>NZ_BMPO01000020.1 GCF_014647635.1 Pseudomonas matsuisoli | reverse complement strand
TGACCAAGGTTTGCGCTGAGACCTGGGGCGGTTCTGCGCGTGATTTCTCGCAGATCGACAACGCACCTGAAGAGAAGGCGCGTGGTATCACCATCAACACGTCCCACGTTGAGTACGACTCGGCTGTTCGTCACTACGCTCACGTTGACTGCCCAGGTCACGCTGACTATGTGAAGAACATGATCACCGGTGCTGCGCAGATGGACGGCGCGATCCTGGTTTGCTCGGCTGCTGACGGCCCCATGCCGCAGACGCGTGAGCACATCCTGCTGTCCCGTCAGGTTGGCGTACCTTACATCGTCGTGTTCCTGAACAAGGCGGACATGGTTGATGATGCTGAGCTGCTCGAGCTGGTCGAGATGGAAGTTCGCGATCTGCTGAACACCTACGACTTCCCAGGCGATGACACGCCGATCGTAATCGGCTCCGCGCTGATGGCGCTGGAAGGCAAAGACGACAACGAAATCGGCGTTACCGCTGTGCGTAAGCTGGTGGAAACACTGGATTCGTACATCCCTGAGCCTGTTCGTGCGATCGACCAGCCGTTCCTGATGCCGATCGAAGACGTGTTCTCGATCTCGGGTCGCGGTACGGTTGTGACTGGTCGTGTTGAGCGCGGTATCGTCAAGGTTGGTGAAGAAATCGAGATCGTCGGTATCAAAGACACCACCAAGACTACCTGCACCGGTGTTGAGATGTTCCGTAAGCTGCTCGACGAAGGTCGTGCGGGCGAGAACGTTGGCGCGCTGCTGCGTGGTACCAAGCGTGATGACGTCGAGCGTGGTCAGGTTCTGGCCAAGCCAGGCACCATCAAGCCGCACACCCAGTTCGAGTGCGAAGTGTACGTTCTGTCCAAAGAAGAAGGTGGTCGTCACACGCCTTTCTTCAAGGGCTACCGTCCACAGTTCTACTTCCGTACGACGGACGTGACCGGTAACTGCGAGCTGCCAGAAGGCGTGGAAATGGTCATGCCGGGCGATAACATCAAAATGGTTGTCACCCTGATCGCTCCGATCGCGATGGAAGAAGGTCTGCGTTTCGCAATTCGCGAAGGCGGCCGTACCGTCGGCGCTGGCGTGGTTGCCAAGATCGTCGCTTAA
>NZ_BMPO01000019.1 GCF_014647635.1 Pseudomonas matsuisoli | reverse complement strand
GTAGATACCGTCTTCCCCCTCTACCGAGCAAGTGCCAGTTTTGCATCGAAGGGGACGCCGGATTTGAGTACGCCATAGGCGATGTTTAGCAGCTTGCGCATCGCGGCACATACGATCTGCTTGCCCTTTTTGCCTTTGGCTTCCATACGCTCGGCTAGGGCTTTGATCGCGGGGTTGTGGGTGAGCGTCGATACCGCCGGCATGTACAAGCCGGCTCTTATCCGCGCAGAGCCCATGCGTGATATGCGCACGTGACCTTGGTGTTTGCCGGACTCTTGAAGTCGAGGATCGAGTCCGGCGAAAGCAACGACCGCGCGAGCGCTGGTAAATCGCGCGTGATCACCCAGTTCTGCGATGAGCAACGTAGCCGTTTTGTCGGCCACACCGTTGATGGTCACGAGCAAATCGCGCTTGCTCCGTAAGTCCGGATCGTCGTCGATGTGCTGCTTGATCAGCCGCTGGGTCTCAGCGATCTGCTCATCGAGCCGCTGCAAAACGGCATTGATCGAGTCGTGCACGTTGTCCCTGCTGACGTCGAGACGATTGAACTCCATTTGCCGCAGTTCCTTGAGGTCATCCAGGCGGCGCGTCAGCGCCCGTAGCTGCCGGATGTTCAAAGGCTCAGGCTGCCAGGGACGAAGCCCTTCGCGATGCAGATGCCCATAAGTGGCAATCAGTTTGGAGTCGAGCTTGTCAGTCTTGCTGCGCTGCAGCTGGCTTTGAGCGTAGCTTTTGATCTGCGCCGGATTGAGCACAGCAACGCGATAGCCCAACCGATAGCAATGCTCGGCCAGCGCTTCGTGATAAATACCCGTGGCTTCCATCACGATCCAGGCACCGGGCTCGGCATAAAGCTTGAGCCAGCCGGCAAAGACGGCGAACCCTTCTGCATCGTTGGACAGCTTGGATTTGGTGCGGTGCTTGCCGTTAGGCTGCAGCGTGGCGATGTCGAATGTGTGCTTGGCGATGTCTACGCCCACGACGATGGTCATTGTCGATCCTCCTGCCAAAAAATGATCGTCACGTCATCCTATCCAACCTTGCGCAATGCGAGCTCTGATGGCTCAAGATACCGTTCGGACTGCTCGGATGAGTGCGGAGGAGCGCAGCGCAATCTACACAACAAGCTCGAGGCTTAAGGGCGGGTGCGGCTTGCGGTCCTCCCCCGATGATCAGTCGGGGACTATCGCCTCTTTGGAGACGGGAGTCGACATACAAGGGCGGGT
>NZ_BMPO01000018.1 GCF_014647635.1 Pseudomonas matsuisoli | reverse complement strand
TGTAGTGGTCTACTGATTCCGGACACCGATTTAGGTGAGAATCCTCGCCGTGAAAGAGGTGTCTGATGAGCAAGCAACGACGTACATTTTCCGCAGAGTTCAAGCGAGAGGCAGCGGCCTTAGTGCTGGACCAAGGCTATAGCCATATTGAGGCTTGTCGCTCACTGGGCGTCGTGGACTCGGCTTTGCGCCGCTGGGTGAAACAGCTCCAAGATGAGCGCCAGGGAGTCACCCCGAAAAGCAAAGCACTGACACCCGAGCAGCAGAAAATCCAGGAGCTGGAAGCCAGGATAGACCGGCTGGAACGAGAGAAAACAATCCTAAAAAAGGCTACCGCTCTCTTGATGTCGGACGAGTTCAATCGTACGCGCTGATAGACCAGTTGAGTGAGCAGGAGTCGGTGGAAGTGGTCTGTTCAGCCTTCGATGTGGTGCGATCTTGCTACTACGCGCATCGTCTTCGATGTCGCCGTGTCGATGCGCGCCGCGTGGCGCTATGCAGTCAGGTCAATCAGTTGTTTAGTCAGAGCCGAGGTTCGGCTGGAAGTCGGAGCATCTTGGGTATGCTGCGCGAGAGTGGCGAGACGATTGGCCGCTTTCGTGTGCGCCGGCTGATGCGCGAGCTGGGCTTGGTCAGCAAGCAGCCGGGCTCGCATGCCTACAAGCAGGCCACGGTTGAGCGACCAGATATTCCGAATCGACTGAATCGCGAGTTCGCGACGCAAGCACCCAACCAAGTCTGGTGTGGCGACATCACCTATGTCTGGGCACAAGGTCGCTGGCATTACTTGGCCGCAGTGCTCGATCTACATACCCGCCGGGTAGTTGGCTGGGCATTCTCGGCCAAGCCGGATGCTGAGCTGGTCATCAGGGCGCTGGATATGGCTTACGAGCAACGCGGCAAGCCACAACAGGTAATGTTCCATTCGGATCAGGGCAGCCAGTACGCCAGCCGCCTGTTCCGCCAGCGACTTTGGCGCTACCGGATGCAGCAGAGCATGAGTCGTCGGGGGAATTGCTGGGACAACTCGCCGATGGAACGCCTGTTCCGAAGCCTGAAGTCAGAATGGGTTCCAACGACCGGATACCTAACCGCTCAGGAAGCTCAACGGGATATCAGTTATTACCTGATGCACCGTTACAACTGGATCAGGCCACATCAGTTCAACGACGGACTGCCACCTGCGGTGGCCGAAGAAAAACTTAACCCACTGTCCGGGATGGGTTGACCACTACA
>NZ_BMPO01000017.1:2500-5264 GCF_014647635.1 Pseudomonas matsuisoli | reverse complement strand
CTGCCAAGCTTTCGGCTTACATCGGCTTCGACCGTTCGAGCACCCACTGCACAAGGCAGATTGTTTGGGTGTTATATGGTCAAGCCTCACGGGCAATTAGTATGGGTTAGCTCAACGCCTCACAGCGCTTACACACCCCACCTATCAACGTCGTAGTCTTCGACGGCCCTTTAGGGGATTCAAGATCCCAGTGAGATCTCATCTTGAGGCGAGTTTCCCGCTTAGATGCTTTCAGCGGTTATCTCTTCCGAACATAGCTACCCGGCAATGCCACTGGCGTGACAACCGGAACACCAGAGGTTCGTCCACTCCGGTCCTCTCGTACTAGGAGCAGCCCCTCTCAAATCTCAAACGTCCACGGAAGATAGGGACCGAACTGTCTCACGACGTTCTAAACCCAGCTCGCGTACCACTTTAAATGGCGAACAGCCATACCCTTGGGACCGGCTTCAGCCCCAGGATGTGATGAGCCGACATCGAGGTGCCAAACACCGCCGTCGATATGAACTCTTGGGCGGTATCAGCCTGTTATCCCCGGAGTACCTTTTATCCGTTGAGCGATGGCCCTTCCATACAGAACCACCGGATCACTAAGACCTACTTTCGTACCTGCTCGACGTGTCTGTCTCGCAGTCAAGCGCGCTTTTGCCTTTATACTCTGCGACCGATTTCCGACCGGTCTGAGCGCACCTTCGTACTCCTCCGTTACTCTTTAGGAGGAGACCGCCCCAGTCAAACTGCCCACCATACACTGTCCTCGATCCGGATAACGGACCAGAGTTAGAACCTCAAGCATGCCAGGGTGGTATTTCAAGGATGGCTCCACGCAGACTGGCGTCCACGCTTCAAAGCCTCCCACCTATCCTACACAAGCAGGCTCAAAGTCCAGTGCAAAGCTACAGTAAAGGTTCACGGGGTCTTTCCGTCTATCCGCGGATACACTGCATCTTCACAGCGATTTCAATTTCACTGAGTCTCGGGTGGAGACAGCGCCGCCATCGTTACGCCATTCGTGCAGGTCGGAACTTACCCGACAAGGAATTTCGCTACCTTAGGACCGTTATAGTTACGGCCGCCGTTTACCGGGGCTTCGATCAAGAGCTTCGCTTGCGCTAACCCCATCAATTAACCTTCCGGCACCGGGCAGGCGTCACACCCTATACGTCCACTTTCGTGTTTGCAGAGTGCTGTGTTTTTAATAAACAGTCGCAGCGGCCTGGTATCTTCGACCGGCATGAGCTTACGGGGTAAACCCTTCACCCTCACCGGCGCACCTTCTCCCGAAGTTACGGTGCCATTTTGCCTAGTTCCTTCACCCGAGTTCTCTCAAGCGCCTTGGTATTCTCTACCCGACCACCTGTGTCGGTTTGGGGTACGGTTCCTAGTTACCTGAAGCTTAGAGGCTTTTCCTGGAAGCATGGCATCAACCACTTCTCCTTCATAAGAAGGATCGTCATCAGCTCTCGGCCTTAACCGCCCGGATTTACCTAAGCAGTCAGCCTACAACCTTAAACTTGGACAACCAACGCCAAGCTGGCCTAGCCTTCTCCGTCCCCCCATCGCAGTAACTAGAAGTACGGGAATATTAACCCGTTTCCCATCGACTACGCTCTTCAGCCTCGCCTTAGGGACCGACTCACCCTGCGTCGATTAACGTTGCGCAGGAACCCTTGGTCTTTCGGCGTGCGAGTTTTTCACTCGCATTGTCGTTACTCATGTCAGCATTCGCACTTCTGATACCTCCAGCAAGCTTCTCAACTCACCTTCACAGGCTTACAGAACGCTCCTCTACCGCGTCATCAAAGATGACACCCGTAGCTTCGGTGCCTGGTTTGAGCCCCGTTACATCTTCCGCGCAGGCCGACTCGACTAGTGAGCTATTACGCTTTCTTTAAAGGGTGGCTGCTTCTAAGCCAACCTCCTAGCTGTCTGAGCCTTCCCACATCGTTTCCCACTTAACCAGGACTTTGGGACCTTAGCTGACGGTCTGGGTTGTTTCCCTTTTCACGACGGACGTTAGCACCCGCCGTGTGTCTCCCATGCTCGGCACTTCTGGGTATTCGGAGTTTGCATCGGTTTGGTAAGTCGGGATGACCCCCTAGCCGAAACAGTGCTCTACCCCCCAGAGTGATACATGAGGCGCTACCTAAATAGCTTTCGAGGAGAACCAGCTATCTCCGAGCTTGATTAGCCTTTCACTCCGATCCACAGGTCATCCGCTAACTTTTCAACGGTAGTCGGTTCGGTCCTCCAGTCAGTGTTACCTAACCTTCAACCTGCCCATGGATAGATCGCCCGGTTTCGGGTCTATACCCAGCGACTAAACGCCCTATTAAGACTCGCTTTCGCTACGCCTCCCCTATTCGGTTAAGCTCGCCACTGAATATAAGTCGCTGACCCATTATACAAAAGGTACGCAGTCACCCAACAAAGTGGGCTCCCACTGCTTGTACGCATACGGTTTCAGGTTCTATTTCACTCCCCTCTCCGGGGTTCTTTTCGCCTTTCCCTCACGGTACTGGTTCACTATCGGTCAGTCAGGAGTATTTAGCCTTGGAGGATGGTCCCCCCATATTCAGACAAGGTTTCACGTGCCCCGTCCTACTCGATTTCACTTCAAGGATCTTTTCGCTTACAGGGCTATCACCCACTATGGCCGCACTTTCCAGAGCGTTCAGCTAAAATCCAAGAAGCTTAAGGGCTGGTCCCCGTTCGCTCGCCACTACTAAGGGAATCTCGGTTGATTTCTTTTCCTCAGGGTACT
>NZ_BMPO01000016.1 GCF_014647635.1 Pseudomonas matsuisoli | reverse complement strand
GTCATCGTCAAGCACCTATACCGAAAACCCCCAGCCTCGAAAGAGACTGGGGGTTTTCTTTTGCGGACGGAAAATAGGGGCATGAGAAGGGCGTAGAAAACGTGCGATCTCCGCCTTCCTCTAGGCGCACGCATTACAAGCTTGCGCGCTTGGATATGCGTTCATAGATATCAAATCTGAATAACGCTCGCTTATGTTTGATTCGATATGAATCAAGCTAACCGCTTAACGACGCTGCGTTTTTTAAACCGGAGGGACCCTTGTGTACTGAGATCGGTCCAACAGCCGTATCAGGTATAAATGCCTTAAGAGTCGGTAGCATGGTCTACTAAGGCACGCATTCAACCAATCCAAAGGACCCTCTATGAGCATTGCCCCCAACGCAGGACGCCTTCCCGAAGAACATAGCCTGGTCGATCTGCCCCGATTGATTTCTCGCTACTACAGCGAACGACCGGATCCGCAAGATCCAGTTCAGCAGGTCTCGTTTGGCACGTCGGGTCATCGCGGTTCCTCTTTGAAGGGTAGTTTCAACGAGTGGCACATCCTTGCGACTACCCAGGCGATCTGCGACTACCGTCGTGAGCGAGGTATCGATGGTCCTCTATTTATCGGGATGGACACGCATGGGCTATCTGAGCCAGCGTTCGTTTCTGCGTTGGAGGTTCTGGCAGCAAATGGCATAGAGGTTCGGATCGATGCGGGCTGTTCGGAAACCAATGGTGAACACGGGTATACGCCGACACCTGCGATTTCCAATGCGATACTTGAATACAACCAAGGACGTGATCGCGGCCTTGCAGACGGCATTGTGATCACGCCATCGCACAATCCGCCAGCAGATGGTGGCTTTAAATACAACCCCACAAATGGCGGGCCGGCGGATACCGGCGTAACGAAATGGATCCAGGAGCGCGCTAATAGCTTGCTGATAGCGGGTCTCAAGGGCGTAAGTCGAATCAGCTACGCGCAAGCGTTAAAAGCTTCAACCACGCAGCGTTTTGATTTCATCGACAGTTACGTGAAAGGCCTGGAGCAAGTTATCGACATGCAGGCCATCCAACGTTCTGGCCTGAAGTTCGGAGTCGATCCCTTAGGTGGAGCAGGCGTGCATTACTGGACACGCATAGCCGAGCGCTACAGCTTGCCGCTGGAAGTGTTGTCTACCCGAGTTGATCCAACTTTCCGCTTCATGCGGTTGGACTGGGACGGCAAGATTCGTATGGATTGCAGCTCTCCACACGCCATGGCAGGACTGATCGAGAACAAAGATCGCTTCGACGTTTCGTTCGCTTGCGACACCGACCATGATCGTCATGGCATTGTCGCTCGCTCCTCGGGGCTGCTTAACCCAAATCATTACTTGGCGGTTGCCATCGAATACCTGTTCACTCATCGACCCGACTGGAGTCGTGATGCGGCGATTGGTAAGACGTTGGTTTCATCGTCGATGATCGATCGGGTTGCTCAGGGCATTGGTCGTCAGGTCATTGAAGTCCCTGTTGGGTTCAAGTGGTTCGTGGATGGATTGATGGACAGCAGTCTCGGCTTCGGTGGCGAGGAGTCCGCAGGCGCATCATTCCTGCGTAAAGCGGGAGGTGCGTGGTCGACCGACAAAGATGGCATCATCCTTGGCCTTCTCGCAGCTGAGATGACAGCGGTGACGGGTAAAGACCCCGGTGAGCGCTATCAGGCTTTGACGCAACGCTTTGGGGCGCCGGTATATCAGCGCATCGATGCTGCAGCGGACCGCGAGCAAAAGGCTCGTCTCGGCAAACTCTCTGCGTCCCAGGTAACCGCGTCTGAGCTTGCCGGCCAGCCAATCACTCAGATTCTTACTGAAGCGCCCGGTAATGGCGCGGCGATTGGCGGGCTCAAAGTCGTCACGGACAACGGGTGGTTTGCAGCGAGGCCATCCGGCACCGAGGATGTCTACAAGATTTACGCCGAGAGCTTTGAAGGCGAAGAACACTTGAGGCGAATTCAGGAAGAGGCGAAAGCGCTCGTCGACGGCGTGTTAGCCGGCTAACTTACCTCATCGTAGGTGAGGCTTGTTGCCGCACCTACATGCCCGCATCGGCAATTCGATAGGAGGCGTGGCCTATATCGGTTAGCCTTGCGGGCATTTTCATGTATGCGCCGAACGGGCAGGAGTCGTGGGGTGAGTTACAAGAGCAAGACCTTTCTGTGGGCGAGCATTGGTGGGATTCTTCTGCTGTTTATCGTCGGCTTGCGATTGTTTTCAGTTTGGGCAACGACGCTGCCCGTAGATGTGCCAATTCGCTTGGATAGCAAAGATGAGTTGGATCTACCGGTGCAGATTAGGACACTGGAGTTCGATACGCTGGCGATCGTTTTTTCTACCACGGAGTTGCCGCTCTTCACGGTACGCAAATTGTCCGGTGGGCAAATCTGGGAAAACGAAATCTGGGTCGAATATCCACCCGCGCCGATGACGCTTCAGTGGAAATTAAGCACTCGTGAAGGCGACTTCGTGGCTGAAGGTGAAGGTAGCGTCGGCAAAGAACTCACCAGTTACGGCAGCAATGAAATCACCCGGGAGGTTTCCCATATACCTGTGGCGCCCGGTGAATACCGCCTTCAGGTGAATGTACTGACGCCAGACGCACGATTTGCCGAGGTACCCACGCGCTTGGCGATGGTTGCAGAAGGTAAAGGGAGAACTTGGCAATCGAGCGTTGCCTGGTGGGGCTCACTGCTGTCGGGGATGTTGCTGATACCGATTGTGTTCATCTGCGGCTTGATCGCGCTCTATCATTTCACCCGCTGGCGTTACGGGACCTCGACCGACGACTGATCTACCAGAAAGGGCCGACTGCCTTCCACGCATTCGGCCCTTCATTGTTTGAGGGCTTCGTTACTGGCGCGCCATTCCTACATCACCTAGTGATGGCGTGCAGCGAAGAGCAAGCTACAAAATTGCGCCTACTCCTCATTGGCCGGCGTCATTTGGAGCGCTTTTCTTCCACCCGGTGCAATTCTTACCTGCACGCTTGGTGCATCGATCGAAACGCGTTTAGCCCACGCGTTCCGGTCGATGCGCCATCGGACAAATGCTTTTGTGCAACGCGCAGTTCATCGGCGAGTCAGCGGGAGACGTCAAGTCGATATTGATCGAGTCGATACAGGGTTAAGTACATCATCCTGTCGGACTGACCATGCTTCCCCACGACTCGCACGCAAACCCTGCGGCGACGCGCCCGATTCATTTCACGCTCACGACCGCCGCTCGAGAGGCGTCGCTTGGGTTCATTGCGCTCATCGTCCTGGTTTTCGCGCTGGCCTGCGCAGCGCTGGTCTATTTGTGCGCGGAGCTTGACGAAAGGCAAGACCTGCATAGCCGAGCAGATGCAGTGAAAGCAGTCGAGTTCAAGCAGGACAAAGTGGGCACGGCCTTGGTGGACTACGCCTTCTGGAAAGACGCCTATGACCACACGCATGGCGCGATAGACAGCGAGTGGCTTTACGACCGCAATAACATTGGATCATCGCTCTACAGCAAGTATGGCGTTGATGGCGTTTTCATTGTCGGTCCCGACCTTAAGACTCACTACAGCGTCGTCGAAGGCAAACTCAGTGAGGAGGCTGCCCGTCAGTGGCTTCCGCCTAGACTCGATCAGCTGCTTGCGATCGCCCGCGCAAAATCCAAAGAAGATGGCTATGCGCAGAGCTATTTTCTTATCAAGGGGCAGCCTGCAATCGTCTCTGCTGCGGTCATGCGTCCGGACAGTTCCTACGAGAATTTCGCAGATCTTTCGTACTTGCTGTATGTCGACGTGCTGCGCGACAGCGAACTTGCGGCCATGGGCAATGCATTCGACCTGCAAGCGTTGGGTGCTCAAGGTGACATTCATGGTCGCCTGGTAGGCCCTTCGATCGTCCTGCAATCGAGCCCAGGCGATCCTATCGTTCTGCAGTGGGAAAATGAGGATTACGGTCGAACGCTGCTCGATCGATTTCTGCCCATGTTGATAACGCTTGGCTTCGCGGCAGGCGCAATTATCTGGTACCTGCAGCGTAAAATCGCCGAAGCGGCCAACCTCATCGACGATACGGGGCAAGCGCTCCGCAACAGCGAACAGCGTTTTCGCAATGTCACTGAGGCGTCTTCAGATTGGATCTGGGAAACCGATATCCAGCAGCGCCTAGTGTATTTGTCCGATCGATTCACCGAGGTCACAGGGTTCGACCGTCAGCATTGGCTCGGTAAACCGCTTTACGAACTCCTGGGCTATGAGCCATCGGCCTTAGAAACCGCCGCCCGGGAGGTCGACAGAGGCGCTCTCGCACGCACGCTGGTGTCTTGTGAAATGCTCGACCCGTTCGGTATGCGTAAACATTGCCAGCTTTCCGCAAAAGCAATCATGCAGGGCGATAGGCTCACCGGCTTTCAAGGCGCGGTCTGCGACGTCACCGAAGCCTTCGACGCGAAAGCGCGGGTGGAGCACATCAGCCAGCACGACGCACTGACGGGCTTGGCAAACCGGCACAACCTTAGCCTGTACCTGTCCCAGCGCTTCAACGAAGGTGTATTCGCCGAAAAGCCGATCTATCTGATCACGCTGGATTTGGAGCGCTTCAAACCGGTAAACGATTCGCTTGGCTACGCGGCGGGTGATCTTGTCTTGCGCGAAGTTGCCCGCGTATTGAAGAACTGCACCCGCGACGTAGATCTGGTTGCCCGTACCGGTGGGGACGAGTTTGCTATCGTGACATCGGGGTGCGTCACGCGATCCCAGGCGCAAGGGCTGTGTGATCGGTTATTGGAGCGGTTGGACCAGACCATCACGTTCGGTGACCAAGAGATCAACATCGGTGCCAGTATCGGCGTAGCAACTGCGCCTGGCGACGGGACCACCGCAGACGACCTACTTAGATATGCCGATATCGCCTTGTACGAAGCCAAAGCAGCAGGTCGTAGCATTTGCCAGTTCTACGAGCGCACGATGAACGAACGTATCTTGGAACGCCGTCGAGTGGAGAGCGACCTTCGGCAGGCACTCAAACGCCACGAGTTCAAACTTGAGTTTCAGCCCCGTTTCGATGCGCAACCGCAGCGGCTGGCAGGCGCTGAAGCGTTGGTTCGCTGGCAGCATCCCACGCGCGGCTTGTTATCACCTGGGTATTTCATCCAGACCGCCGAAGAGACCGGATTAATATTCGAGCTTAGCGACTGGGTGCTGCGGGAGGCCTGTATCCAGGCCGTTGGCTGGGAAGACCACTTGATCGTTTCGGTGAACCTGTCGCCGGTAGAGTTCCAGCGTGATGATCTGGTCGACCGCATTCGTGTCGCGATTCAACACAGCGGCATTAGTGCCGAACGCCTTGAGCTGGAGATCACCGAAAGTGTGCTCCTCGATGATGCCAACAGCGCACTGGAGACCATGTTAGCGCTGAAGGCGCTGGGCGTTCGGCTGTCGATGGATGATTTTGGAACGGGCTATTCGTCCTTGAGTTATCTGCGCACCTATCCTTTTGACTGCCTGAAAATAGACCGTAGTTTCGTGTCCGACATCGACGCGCACGGCAACCAAGCCATCGTCGAGGCCATTATCAGCATGGGAAACGCATTGTCCCTGATGGTCGTTGCCGAGGGCGTCGAAACCCGCGAGCAACTGGAAAAACTCGCGGCCATGCACTGCCATCAGGCGCAGGGCTATTACCTCGGGCGCCCCATGTCGTCGGAGCGCTTCCGTGAGCTTCGCTTGGAGGCAGCTGACACTGTGAACCTTGCCTCGTTATCCTGATGGGGCGCATCGGCGGGGGCCTCACGCGCCTATGTATAGGGCGATTGACTCCGTAGCCGGCAGTTTGAGAGCAGGGGAAAGCGCCCGCCGCGATTCAGGCTGCGCTCAGGAAAAGGGCACCTCCCTGTGGTCTCTGTGGTCGGAATATGTCAGCGTGACGGCTTTCCGATCATCACGACCGTAAGGCAAGCGCGCGCCAGCCACTTGACGATGCCATGCTAATAGCCTCAGAACCTGAGAATGAACGCTCGCGTTTAACGCTCCTGCAAAACCTCGCAATTCTCGATACTCCCCCTGAGGAGGCGTTCGACCGTATTACGCGTGTCGTCTCCCAGGTGCTATCGGTACCCATCGCACTGGTTTCACTCGTTGATGAAAACCGTCAGTGGTTCAAGTCTCGCGTGGGGCTGGAGGCTCAGCAGACGCCGCGAGACATGGCTTTCTGCGCGCATGCATTACATGTCGCCGATGTGCTCGTCATCGAAGATGCGCTACGCGATCCACGTTTTCACGATAACCCGCTGGTCACCGGTCCGCCCAACGTGCGGTTTTACGCGGGCGTGCCGTTGCGAACGGAGGATGGATTAACGTTGGGTACGCTTTGTGCCATTGATACGAAGCCGCGAGTGTTGGCCGATGGCGAAAGGGCTGCGTTGATGGACCTGGCTCGCGTTGTGGAGCGTGAACTGCTGAATCGCCGGGTCAACGCGCATAGCCGCGTTGTTTGGGAGGAGGAGCGCCAGGCCCGCGTGCGCAGCGATGCTCGATTCGGGGCGATCTTCCACGAAACGCCTACGGGGAAGGTCATCGTGGGCCTCGAGGGTCGCTTCATCGAAGTGAATCCAAAGTTTTGCGAAATTACCGGCTTTACTGCGGATGAGCTGAAAACGAAGACATTCCGCGAAATCACCCATCCCGATGATCTGCATGACGATCTCGTCTTGATGGCGGAATTGCAGTCGGGCGTCCGGCGAAGCTTTTCGATGGAGAAGCGTTACATCCGCAAATCCGGCGAGAGTATCTGGGTGCAGATCAGCGTATCCCTGCTGCATGACGAGTCAGGCGCTCCGGATCACTTCATCGGCGTAGTGCTCGACATCACGGACCGCAAGAAGAGTGAACGGGTACTGCTCGAATACCAGGAGCAGCTCGAACGCTCGGTGGAAGAACGAACTCAGGAGTTGGTGCGTAGCCAGGGTACGTTGCAAACCATCGCCGACAACCTGCCTATATTGATCGCACAGGTGGATAGCGAGCTGCGTTATCGCTTCAACAATCGGGTTTACCTGGAAGTCTTCGGCATCGAGCCCGCGGCGCTGTATGGCCAGCCTGTCACTGCGACGTTGGGCCCGGAATTGCTCGATGAATTGCTGCCCTTTTTCCAGCGGGCGCTAGCGGGTGAGCGTGTCACCAAGGACGCCGTCCAGTACCGATCGAATGAGGAGCGGATCTGGAGCGCCACCTACATCCCGGACATACGCGACGGCGAAGTCGCCGGCTTTTTCGTCATGTCCAACGATGTGACCGAACAGAAGCGCATCGAACGTACCCTTTACGACAAGGCCATGCTCGACCCCCTAACCGATTTGCCGAATCGTCGTGCGCTACAGGATCGGTTAGAGCGGTCGTTGCAACGGGTACGACAGGATCCCACCCCGTTCGTGGTGCTGTTCATGGATCTCGACGGATTCAAAGCTATCAACGATGTCCACGGCCACGACATAGGCGATGAACTGCTCCGTCACGTTGCCCGGCGCTTGTCCCAGTCGGTCAGAAAGGGCGACTTCGTGTGCCGCCTGGCGGGGGACGAATTCATCGTGGTGGCCGATAGCGTGCCGACCGAAGACATTGCGCGTCGCATCGCCGACGACATCACTGCTGCCATCGCCGAGCCCTTCGCATTGCCCGTAGGTGCGCTTACCGTGGGCGTCAGTGTCGGCATAGCATTTGGATGTGAAAACGACCTGACGAGCGAGGCGATACTTGCCAGGGCCGACGGCGCTATGTACGAAGCCAAGCGCCGTCGCCGAAACGCTTACCGACTCGCAGATGGTTGAAACCATCGAATGGGTTCAGCGATAAGCGCTGCAACGAAGCGTTACGGCATTTTCGGTAACTCATTCGGTCGCAAGTCAAACACAAGCACTTCAGCGTCTTTTCCGTGCTCCAGCTCAATGGCGCTGGCGTGACGAAGGCGAGCGCCGTCGCCAGCTTCCATATGGACGCCATTGAGCTCAACGCGACCTCGTGCGACATGCACGTAGACATGCCGATCGCCTTTGACCTCTAGCTTCGCGCGCTCATCACCATCGAACAATCCCGCGTAGACGCGAGCGTCTTGACGCACTTCCAGCGACCCCTCCGCGCCGTCGGGTGAAATGATCAATTGCAGGCGTCCGCGTTTTTGCTCGGCGCTGAAATGCACTTGTTGATAGCGGGGCTCAGCGGAGCGCACGTTCGGCACCAACCAGATTTGCAGGAAATGCACAGCGGCTGTGTCGGAGTGATTGAACTCACTGTGCGCTACGCCGCGACCTGCACTCATCAGCTGTACGTCACCCGGCTGAATCACCGAGCCGTTTCCCATGCTGTCTTCGTGAGCGAGTTCGCCCTCCAGCACATACGAGAAGATTTCCATGTCGCGGTGAGGGTGCTCTCCGAAGCCTTGGCTAGGCGCGACGGTGTCATCGTTGATGACCAGAAGGTCCGAAAAACCCTGTTCACTCGGATTGCGGTAACTCGCGAACGAGAAGGTATGGAATGACTTGAGCCAGCCGTGGTTAGCGGCGCCGCGGTCGGAAGCTTTGCGAATGGCGAGCATGGCGATATCTCCTGTCGAGCCTGGGCGTTAGTGCCCAACGCTGCTGATGGCGACATTCTACTGTCCGCAATTCGCGTAATTAACGACCAGGTGAGTGAATGATCGTCACTCTAAGGTTGACGATCATTGAGGGATGAGAGCTGTTGGCGCAAGAAGTCAGAAAACACCTGTACCGCGCGGGCGGATTGACGATGATGCGGGTAGACCGCATACACGGCCGCCTGAGGCGGTTGGTATGCGCCTAGGATGGGAACCAGTGAGCCGTTTTCCAACGCACCATCGATGATGAACGTGGGCAGATACGCGATCCCCATGCCCCCGACGGCCGCGTCCCGAATGATCTCACCGTTGTTCGCCCGCAGGTTACCCGTCACCGGCACGCTCACGGGTTTGCCGTTCTCTTGAAAACGCCATTCGACGAGCCGGCTGTGGCCGTAGAGAAGGCAGGCATGTTGCTGCAAATCATCCGGCGTCGTTGGCGTGCCATGCGTCGCCAAATAGTGAGGGCTTGCACAGATCACGATTTGCATCGCCGTCAGGCGTTTCGCAACCAACGTGGAGTCTTCGAGCGTACCGATGCGAATCGACATGTCGTAGCCTTCGGCCAAGAGGTCCACGGCCCGATCATTGAGTTCGAGCTCCAGCGCCATGTGCGGATGCTGCTTCATGAACAGCGGCAGCAAGGGGCTGATATGCAGCGTGCCGAACGTCATGGGTGCGCTGATGCGTAAGGTGCCACGTACCACCGGGCTCCGGTCGGAGACGAGCTCTTGGGTTTCCTGCAGGTCGGCAAGGATCCGAGCCGCACGCTCGTACAACAGCATGCCCAACTCGGTTGGCTGCAATCGGCGTGTCGTTCGGTTCAACAGACGTACACCAAGCAGTTCCTCAAGTGCCATGGTGCGGCGACTGGCGTATTGCTTGGAGACACCGAGCTTTTCAGCTGCAGCGGTGAAACTGCCTTCGTCCAGCGTCGCCACGAACACGCGCAGGTCTTCTACGTTCATCAAGGGCCTCATCGATAGGCCCCGGATTATGCCGCACTCGACGTAGATACCGTCTTCCCCCTCTACCGAGCAAGTGCCAGTTTTGCATCGAAGGGGACGCCGGATTTGAGTACGCCATAGGCGATGTTTAGCAGCTTGCGCATCGCGGCACATACGATCTGCTTGCC
>NZ_BMPO01000015.1 GCF_014647635.1 Pseudomonas matsuisoli | reverse complement strand
CAGCCGAGTCGTACTCAACGTGGGACGTGTTGATGGTGATACCACGCGCCTTCTCTTCAGGTGCGTTGTCGATCTGCGAGAAATCACGCGCAGAACCGCCCCAGGTCTCAGCGCAAACCTTGGTCAACGCTGCGGTCAGAGTGGTTTTACCGTGGTCAACGTGACCGATAGTGCCTACGTTGACGTGCGGTTTGTTACGTTCGAATTTTTCTTTAGCCACGACAGTGAACCTCTTGCCTAAAGGACTTTATCAGCCTTGTTTTTTAACCAGTGCTTCGACGATGTTCGACGGAGCCTCGGAGTACTTGGAGAATTCCATAGAGTAGCTTGCGCGACCCTGGGACATAGAGCGAACGTCGGTTGCGTATCCGAACATTTCACCCAACGGAACCTCGGCACGAATAACCTTACCGGAAACCGTGTCTTCCATACCCTGGATCAGACCACGACGACGGTTCAGGTCACCCATCACGTCACCCATGTAGTCTTCAGGTGTTACTACTTCTACTTTCATGATCGGCTCAAGCACTACACCGCCACCCTTCTGGGCCAGCTGCTTGGTCGCCATGGAAGCCGCCACCTTGAACGCCATCTCGTTGGAGTCAACGTCATGGTAGGAACCGTCAAACACGGTTGCCTTCAGGCCGATGAGCGGATAACCGGCGACAACGCCGTTCTTCATTTGCTCTTCGATACCCTTCTGAATGGCCGGAATGTATTCCTTCGGAATCACGCCACCAACAACCTCGTTGACGAACACCAGACCTTCCTGACCCTCGTCTGCCGGAGCAAAGCGAACCCAGCAGTGACCGAACTGACCGCGACCACCCGACTGACGAACGAACTTACCTTCGATCTCGCAGTTCTTGGTGATTTTTTCGCGGTAGGAAACCTGCGGCTTACCGATATTGGCCTCTACGTTGAATTCGCGCTTCATGCGATCAACAAGAATATCGAGGTGCAGCTCGCCCATACCGGAGATGATGGTCTGGCCGGTTTCTTCGTCGGTCTTGACACGGAACGAAGGGTCTTCCTGAGCCAGCTTGCCCAGCGCGATACCCATCTTCTCCTGGTCAGCCTTGGTCTTCGGCTCTACCGCTACCGAGATAACCGGCTCAGGGAAGTCCATACGCTCGAGAATGATTGGCTTGTCGGCGTTACACAGGGTATCCCCAGTGGTGACGTCCTTCATACCGATCAGCGCAGCGATGTCGCCCGCACGAACTTCCTTGATCTCTTCACGCTGGTTGGCGTGCATCTGCACCATACGACCGACGCGCTCTTTCTTGCCCTTGACCGAGTTGATCACGGAGTCGCCCGAGCTCAGGAAGCCCGAGTAGACGCGCACAAATGTCAGCGTACCCACGAATGGGTCAGTGGCAATTTTGAACGCCAAGGCGGAGAACGGCTCATCGTCAGAAGCATGACGCTCGTCGTAGTCCGCATCGACCAGCTCTTCCTTCGGCTTTTCGATGAGATCAGGATGGATACCCTGAATCGCAGGAATCTCGGTCGGAGCTGGCAGGAAGTCAATAACAGCATCCAGAACAAGAGGAACACCCTTGTTCTTGAACGAGGAACCGCAGACTGCAGGCACGATCTCGCTAGCCAGCGTACGCAGACGCAAACCAGCCTTGATATCGTCGACCGACAGATCACCTTCCTCAAGGTATTTGTTCATCAACTCTTCATTGGCCTCGGCAGCCGCCTCAACCATGTTGTTGCGCCACTCATTGGCCAGGTCAACCAACTCGGCGGGAATCTCTTCCTCGCGGTAAGTGGTGCCCTTGTCGTCATCGTTCCAATAGATGGCTTTCATCTTGATCAGGTCGACCTGACCCTGGAACTCATCTTCCGCACCAATAGCGATCTGAATCGGAACCGGGGTGTGACCCAGACGGTTCTTGATCTGACCAACGACACGCAGGAAGTTGGCGCCCGCACGGTCCATCTTGTTCACGTAGACAATACGTGGAACGCCGTACTTGTTAGCCTGACGCCATACGGTTTCGGACTGAGGTTCGACACCAGAAGTACCGCAGAACACAACGACCGCACCGTCAAGTACGCGCAACGAGCGCTCCACTTCAATAGTGAAGTCAACGTGCCCGGGAGTATCGATCACGTTTACGCGGTAGTTGTCGTACTGACCACGAGAACCTTTCCAGAAGGTAGTGACAGCAGCGGAAGTGATCGTAATCCCACGCTCCTGCTCCTGCACCATCCAGTCGGTAGTGGCAGCACCGTCATGCACCTCACCCATCTTGTGGCTGAGACCTGTGTAGAACAGGATCCGCTCAGTCGTGGTGGTCTTGCCCGCATCAACGTGCGCGCAGATCCCGATGTTGCGGTAGCGATTAATTGCTGTAGTACGAGCCATAGAGCCCTCGCAAGTTGAGTGATGCCGGAATTAGAAACGGTAGTGCGAGAACGCCTTGTTGGCCTCAGCCATGCGATGCACGTCTTCACGCTTCTTCACGGCTGCACCTTTACCTTCGAACGCATCGAGCAGTTCACCAGCAAGGCGCAGTGCCATGGATTTCTCACCACGCTTACGCGCAGCGTCGACCAGCCAACGCATGGCCAGTGCATTACGACGGGACGGACGAACTTCAACCGGAACCTGGTAGGTAGCACCGCCAACACGGCGGGACTTGACTTCGACCAGCGGAGCGATGGCGTCGAGTGCTTTCTCGAAGACTTCCAGGGGGTCGTTGTTCTTACGCGTCTTAACCGTATCCAAAGCGCCGTAAACGATGCGCTCGGCCACAGCTTTCTTGCCGCTTTCCATCACGTGGTTCATGAACTTGGCGAGAATCTGGCTTCCGTACTTCGGATCGTCCAGAATTTCGCGTTTGGCTGCTACACGACGTCTTGGCATTGATAAGCCCTCAAACGGTCTTCAGGTTAGCTCGGGATAGCCAATCATGACGGCACCCGACCTTACTCTTATCGACTCAACAAAAAGAAATGATTACTTAGGACGCTTGGTACCGTACTTGGAACGGCCCTGCTTACGATCCTTCACACCGGTGGTATCCAAAGAACCACGAACAGTGTGATAACGCACACCCGGAAGGTCCTTTACACGACCGCCACGGATAAGCACAACGCTGGTGTACACGCGGGTGCACACGCCACGGCGCTGGGGGCAGTTTTGCAGCGCAGGTACGTCGGATTTCTCGACGATACGCTTGCGCGGCTGACGCACCAGCTGGTTAATCGTTGCCATCTACTAGCTCCACTGTTGTCTTTCGACGCTATTTTCTTACTACGAACACAAAATCGCAGAGCATGGCTCTGCTGAATTTTGGGGTGCATGAGTCTAAAGACAGCACTTCACCCCGTCAAGAAGGCCCGCCCCTAGAGGTCGGGCCTTGCTCGATTAGTTGCCGCTCAAGTTGAGCGCTTCGGTCAACGCGGCTTCGACTTCGCTTGCACTCACGCGAGCCGGCTTGCCGGTATCACGCTGACGCTTGCGCTCGCTGTGATAAGCCAGACCGGTACCCGCAGGGATCAAGCGGCCGACTACAACGTTCTCTTTCAAGCCGCGGAGGTAATCGCGCTTGCCGGTAACGGCAGCCTCGGTCAACACGCGCGTGGTCTCCTGGAAGGATGCCGCGGAGATGAACGACTCGGTCGAGAGCGAAGCCTTGGTGATACCCAGGAGAACCCGGTCGAATTTCGCGATGAAGCGATCTTCGGTGGCCAAGCGCTCGTTCTCTTCGAGCACCTGAGTGAGTTCCATCTGGTCGCCCTTGATGAACGAGGAATCACCCGACTCAGCGATCTCGACCTTACGCAGCATCTGACGAAGGATCGTTTCGATGTGCTTGTCGTTGATCTTCACGCCCTGAAGACGGTAGACGTCCTGGATCTCGTTGACGATGTACTTCGCCAGCGCGCTAACGCCCAACAGACGCAAGATGTCGTGCGGGTTGCTGGGACCGTCGGAAATAACTTCACCGCGGTTGACCTGCTCACCCTCGAACACGTTGAGATGACGCCATTTCGGAATCAGCTCTTCGTAAGGATCGCTACCATCGGTTGGCGTAATAACCAGGCGACGCTTGCCTTTGGTTTCCTTGCCGAACGAAATCGTACCGCTGATTTCGGCCAGGATGGACGGCTCCTTCGGACGACGCGCCTCGAAGAGGTCGGCAACGCGCGGCAGACCACCGGTGATGTCGCGTGTCTTCGACGTTTCCTGCGGAATACGTGCGATAACGTCACCCACACCGACTTCGGCACCGTCAGCCACGCCTACCAAGGCGTTCGCTGGCAGGAAGTACTGAGCTGGCACATCGGTACCTGGCAGTAGCAGCTCCTTACCACTGGCATCAACCATCTTCACTGCAGGACGAATGTCCTTGCCGGCAGCTGGGCGATCCTTGGCGTCCATGACTTCGATGTTGGTCAGACCGGTCAATTCGTCAGTCTGGCGCTTGATCGTAATGTTCTCCTCCATACCGACGAAGTTCACGATACCCTTCATCTCGACCACGATTGGGTGAGTGTGCGGATCCCACTTGGCGACGATTGCGCCGGCATCCACCTTGTCACCTTCCTTGATCGAAATGACCGCGCCGTACGGCAACTTGTAGCGCTCGCGCTCACGACCGAACTCGTCGGCAACCGCCAACTCACCAGAACGCGATACCGCGACCAACGCACCATCCGCACGCTCTACGTGCTTGAGGTTATGCAGGCGAATCACGCCGCCGTTCTTGACCTGAACGCTGTCGGCAGCCGATGTCCGGCTTGCCGCACCACCGATGTGGAACGTACGCATGGTCAGCTGGGTACCCGGCTCACCAATCGACTGGGCAGCGATGACACCGACCGCTTCACCGATATTCACCTGGTGACCACGGGCCAGATCACGGCCGTAGCACTTGGCGCAGATGCCGTAGCGGGTGTCACAGCTGATCGGCGAACGCACGACGACTTCGTCGATGCTGTTGCGCTCGATGAACTCGACCCACTGCTCGTCGATCAGCGTGCCCGCTGGGACCGCAATTTCTTCGGTACCCGGCTTGAATACGTCGCGCGCGATGACGCGACCCAGGACGCGCTCACCCAGCGGCTCAACCACGTCACCGCCTTCGATGTGCGGCGTCATGAACAGACCTTCTTCGGTACCGCAATCGACCTCGGTCACTACCAGATCCTGCGCTACGTCGACTAGGCGACGCGTCAGATAACCAGAGTTCGCGGTCTTCAGAGCGGTATCAGCCAGACCTTTCCGCGCACCGTGAGTGGAGATGAAGTACTGGAGTACGTTCAGACCTTCACGGAAGTTCGCCGTGATCGGCGTCTCGATGATGGAGCCGTCCGGCTTGGCCATCAGACCACGCATACCGGCCAGCTGACGAATCTGGGCTGCAGAACCCCGCGCTCCCGAATCCGCCATCATGTACATGGAGTTGAAGGACTCCTGATCGACTTCGTTACCTTCGCGGTCGATAACCTTCTCTTTCGAGAGGTTCGCCATCATCGCTTTGGAGACTTCATCGTTGGCCTTCGACCAAAGGTCGATCACCTTGTTGTACTTCTCGCCCTGGGTGACCAGGCCCGAGGCGTACTGGCTCTCGATTTCCTTCACTTCGTCGGTAGCAGCGCCAATGATGCGCGCCTTCTCATCCGGAATGACGAAGTCATTCACGCCGATGGAAACACCCGAGATCGTGGAGTATGCGAAACCGGTGTACATCAGCTGGTCGGCGAAGATGACGGTGTCCTTCAGACCTACCACGCGATAGCACTGGTTGATCAGCTTGGAAATCGCCTTCTTCTTCATCGACTGGTTGACGACGTCAAACGACAGGCCATCCGGCACGATTTGGAACAGCAGTGCGCGGCCGACAGTGGTGTCGACGATACGGGTGTTGCGCTCAACCGAACCATCACGGTGATTGATGACTTCGTTGATACGGACTTTCACGCGAGCATGCAGAGACGCTTCGCCCGCGCGGAATACGCGGTCGACTTCTTGCAGATCAGCGAATACACGACCTTCGCCCTTCACATTGATCGCTTCGCGGGTCATGTAATACAGACCCAAGACGACGTCCTGCGACGGAACGATGATTGGCTCACCGTTCGCTGGCGAAAGAATATTGTTGGTCGACATCATCAGCGCACGCGCTTCGAGCTGGGCTTCCAGCGTCAGAGGCACGTGAACAGCCATCTGGTCACCGTCGAAGTCGGCGTTGTACGCCGCGCACACGAGCGGATGCAGCTGGATTGCTTTACCTTCAATGAGCACGGGCTCGAACGCCTGGATACCCAGACGGTGAAGTGTCGGTGCACGGTTCAGCAGGACCGGATGTTCACGGATGACTTCGGCGAGAACGTCCCAAACCTCGGGCAGCTCACGCTCGACCATCTTCTTGGCCGCCTTGATGGTGGTCGCCATGCCACGCGCTTCGAGCTTGCCGAAAATGAACGGCTTGAACAGCTCGAGTGCCATTTTCTTCGGCAGACCGCACTGATGCAGGCGCAGCGTCGGGCCTACGGTAATTACGGAACGACCGGAGTAGTCCACGCGCTTACCGAGCAGGTTCTGACGGAAACGACCTTGCTTACCTTTGATCATGTCGGCCAAGGACTTCAGCGGACGCTTGTTCGAGCCAGTGATGGCTCGGCCGCGACGGCCGTTATCCAGCAGCGCATCCACCGCTTCCTGCAGCATGCGCTTCTCGTTGCGCACGATGATATCGGGCGCGGCGAGGTCGAGCAGACGCTTCAGACGGTTGTTACGGTTGATGACGCGGCGATAGAGATCGTTCAGGTCGGACGTGGCGAAACGACCGCCATCCAGCGGCACGAGCGGACGCAGATCTGGCGGCAGCACTGGCAGAACGGTCAGCACCATCCACTCGGGCAGGTTGCCGGAACCGAAGAACGCCTCCATCAGCTTCAGACGCTTCGACAGCTTCTTGATCTTGGTTTCGGAGTTCGTCTGCGGGATCTCTTCACGCAGGCGATTGATCTCGTGCTCCAGATCGATCTGGTTCAGCAGCTCGCGAACGGCCTCTGCGCCCATGCGGGCATCGAAGTCGTCACCGAATTCTTCCAGTGCTTCGAAATATTGCTCGTCGTTCAGCAGCTGACCTTTCTCGAGCGTGGTCATGCCTGGATCGATCACGACATAGCTTTCGAAATACAGAACGCGCTCGATATCGCGCAGCGTCATGTCCAGCAGCAGGCCGATACGGGACGGCAGCGATTTCAGGAACCAGATGTGCGCGACGGGCGACGCGAGCTCGATGTGGCCCATGCGCTCACGACGAACCTTGGCCAGCGCGACTTCAACGCCGCACTTCTCGCAAATCACACCGCGGTGCTTCAGGCGCTTGTACTTACCGCACAGGCACTCGTAATCCTTAACTGGACCAAAGATCTTGGCGCAGAACAGGCCGTCACGCTCAGGCTTGAACGTACGGTAATTGATGGTCTCTGGCTTCTTAACTTCACCAAAGGACCAGGAACGGATCATTTCGGGCGAAGCCAGACCAATACGGATGGCATCGAACTCTTCGATTTGACCCTGGTTTTTCAACAGATTCAGCAAGTCTTTCAAGGCCTTTCCTCCTCACGGACCCGCTACGACCGGCCTTGACCAGCCGTAGCGTATGGGCGTCGCGTGTTATTCGGTTTCCAGTTCGATATCGATGCCGAGCGAGCGGATTTCCTTGATCAGCACGTTGAAGGACTCGGGCATGCCAGCCTCCATGCGGTGATCGCCGTCCACGATGTTCTTGTACATCTTGGTACGTCCGTTCACGTCGTCCGACTTGACGGTGAGCATTTCCTGCAGGGTGTAGGCGGCACCGTACGCTTCCAGCGCCCAGACCTCCATCTCCCCGAAACGCTGTCCGCCGAACTGCGCCTTACCACCCAGCGGCTGCTGGGTAACCAGGCTGTAGGAACCAGTAGAACGCGCGTGCATCTTGTCGTCCACCAGGTGGTTCAGTTTCAGCATATACATGTAGCCGACCGTCGTCGGGCGCTCGAACTGGTTGCCGGTACGTCCGTCGAACAAGCGCATTTGGCCGCTCTCTGGCAGATCCGCCAGCTTCAGCATTGCCTTGATCTCGGACTCTTTGGCACCGTCGAATACCGCTGTCGCCATCGGCACGCCACCGCGCAGGTTGCCTGCCAGATCCAGAATTTCCTGATCGCTCAGGGATTCCAGATTTTCCTGGCGACCGCCGATCTCGTTGTACAGCTCGGTCATGAACGAACGCAATTCAGCGACTTTACGCTGCTCTTCGAGCATGCGGTTGATCTTCTCGCCAAGGCCCTTGGCTGCAAGGCCCAGGTGGCTTTCGAGAATCTGACCGACGTTCATACGCGACGGAACGCCCAGCGGGTTGAGAACGATGTCGACCGGGGTGCCGTTGGCATCGTGCGGCATGTCTTCAACCGGCATGATCACGGAGACCACACCCTTGTTACCGTGACGTCCGGCCATCTTGTCGCCAGGCTGGATACGACGCTTGATCGCGAGGTAAACCTTGACGATTTTCAGGACACCTGGCGCCAGGTCATCACCCTGCTGCAGCTTGCGCTTCTTGTCTTCGAACTTGTCGTCGAGCAGCAGACGGCGATCGGACAGGTAGGCCTGGGCCTTTTCCAACTGCTCGTTCAGCGCATCGTCGGACATACGCAGCTTGAACCACTGACCGTGCTCCAGGCCATCGAGATACTCGTTGGTGATCTCGGTGCCCTTCTTCAGGCCAGCGCCGCCTTCGGCAGTGGCGCCAACGAGAGCCGAGCGCAGACGCTCGAACGTCGCGCCTTCGACGATGCGGAACTCTTCGTTGAGATCCTTGCGAATCTCGTCGAGCTGCATTTTCTCAATGGCCAGGGCACGAGAATCGCGCTCGACGCCGTCGCGAGTGAAGACCTGGACGTCGATGACCGTACCTTTGGTGCCGGTCGGCACTCGCAAGGACGTGTCCTTAACGTCAGAAGCTTTCTCACCGAAGATCGCACGCAGCAGCTTCTCTTCCGGCGTCAGCTGGGTTTCACCCTTCGGTGTGACCTTACCGACGAGGATGTCACCCGCCTGCACTTCAGCGCCAACGTAGACGATGCCTGCTTCGTCCAGCTTGTTCAGCGCCGCCTCACCCACATTCGGGATATCGGAGCTGATTTCTTCTGGGCCGAGCTTGGTGTCGCGCGCAACGCACGTCAGCTCCTGGATATGGATCGTGGTGAAACGATCTTCCTGAACGACCCGCTCCGACAAGCAGATGGAGTCTTCGAAGTTGAAGCCGTTCCAAGGCATGAACGCAACGCGCATGTTCTGCCCCAACGCCAGTTCACCCATATCGGTGGACGGGCCGTCGGCCATGATGTCGCCACGGGCAACCACATCACCCTTGCGCACCAGCGGACGCTGGTTGATGCAAGTGTTCTGGTTGGAGCGCGTGTACTTGGTCAGGTTGTAGATGTCGACACCCGCTTCGCCAGTCTCGACTTCGTCATCGCTGACGCGAACGACGATACGGCTGGCATCGACGGTATCGATCACACCACCACGGCGCGCAACGACGCAAACACCGGAGTCGCGTGCAACGTTGCGCTCCATACCGGTACCGACGAGAGGCTTGTCGGCACGCAGTGTCGGAACGGCCTGACGCTGCATGTTCGAACCCATGAGGGCGCGGTTGGCGTCATCGTGCTCGAGGAACGGAATCAGCGATGCAGCAAC
Source organism: Pseudomonas matsuisoli (assembly GCF_014647635.1). Classification (GTDB taxonomy): domain Bacteria; phylum Pseudomonadota; class Gammaproteobacteria; order Pseudomonadales; family Pseudomonadaceae; genus Pseudomonas_P; species Pseudomonas_P matsuisoli. The sequence continues at coordinate 5,821 of NZ_BMPO01000015.1, read as the reverse complement.
AGAGACGACCTGACGTGGCGAAACGTCCATCAAGGTGACGTCTTCCGGCGCCTTGACGGTGAATTCGTTCAGGTAACGAACGGCTACAAGCTCGTCGACCAGCTTACGATCTTCCAGCTTGGCGCTGGCCTGAGCGATCACGTGGTCAGCTTCTTCGATCGCCGACAGGAATACGATCTCGTCGGTGACTTCGCCTTCTTTCACCACGCGGTACGGGCTTTCCAGGAAACCGTACTGGTTGGTGCGAGCGTAGGCAGCCAGCGAGTTGATCAGACCGATGTTCGGACCTTCCGGCGTTTCGATCGGGCAAACACGACCATAGTGCGTCGGGTGTACGTCGCGCACTTCGAAGCCTGCGCGCTCACGCGTCAGACCACCTGGGCCGAGCGCAGAGACGCGACGCTTGTGCGTGATCTCGGACAACGGGTTGTTCTGGTCCATGAACTGGGAAAGCTGGCTGGAACCGAAGAACTCCTTGATCGCGGCCGCCACGGGCTTGGCGTTGATCAGGTCTTGCGGCATCAGGCCTTCGCTTTCGGCCATGGAAAGACGCTCTTTGACCGCGCGCTCGACACGAACCAGACCTACACGGAACTGGTTCTCGGCCATCTCGCCTACACAACGGACACGACGGTTACCGAGGTGGTCGATGTCATCGACGACACCCTTGCCGTTACGAATATCGACGAGGGTCTTGAGGACCGCAACGATGTCTTCCTTGCTTAGAACGCCCGAACCTTCGATCTCGGTACGACCGATACGACGGTTGAACTTCATGCGACCTACGGCGGACAGGTCGTACCGCTCAGGGCTGAAGAACAGGTTATTGAACAGGGTCTCCGCTGCTTCCTTGGTCGGCGGCTCGCCGGGACGCATCATGCGGTAGATTTCGACAAGCGCTTCCAGCTGATTGCCGGTGTTGTCGATTTTCAGCGTGTCCGAAACGAACGGACCGCAGTCGATATCGTTGGTGTACAACGTCTCGATCCGAACGACTTGCGCCTTGGCGACTTTCACCAGGAGGTCGGTCGTCAGCTCGGTGTTGCACTCAGCAATGATCTCGCCGGTCGCAGGATGCACGATCGCTTTAGCGGTCGTACGACCCAATACGTAGTCGAGCGGAACTTCCAGCTCAGTCAGACCGGCTTTGTCGATCTGATTGATGTGGCGCGCCGTGATACGGCGACCTTGCTCAACGATGACCTTGCCGCTTTCGTCCTTGATATCGAACGCCGCGATTTCACCCCGAAGGCGCTGGGCAACCAGCTCTAGGCTCAGCGTCTCGCCGCGAACGTGGAACACGTTCGTGTCGTAGAAATTGTCGAGAATCTCTTCGGTGCTATAACCAAGCGCGCGCAGCAAGACGGACGCCGGCAGCTTCCGACGGCGGTCGATACGCACGAAGACGGCATCTTTCGGGTCGAATTCGAAGTCGAGCCAGGAGCCGCGGTAAGGAATGATCCGCGCGGAATACAGCAGTTTCCCGGAGCTGTGCGTCTTGCCGCGGTCGTGATCGAAGAACACGCCTGGCGAACGGTGCAGCTGGGAGACGATGACGCGCTCGGTGCCATTGATGATGAAGGTACCGTTTTCGGTCATCAGGGGGATTTCCCCCATGTAGACTTCCTGCTCCTTGATGTCTTTGATGGCCTTGTTCGACGATTCCTTGTCGAAAATGATCAGGCGAACCTTGACGCGCAACGGTACGGCGAAGGTTACACCACGGAGTACGCACTCCTTGACGTCGAATGCAGGCTCGCCCAAGCGATAACCTACGTACTCCAGTGCCGCATTTCCGGAATAACTGATAATCGGGAAAACGGACTTGAATGCCGCATGGAGGCCAATGTCGCGGAACTGCTCTTTGCTCACTCCCTGCTGCAGAAATTCGCGATACGAATCCAGCTGGATGGCCAGGAGATAGGGCACGTCCATTACGTGCGGCAACTTGCTAAAGTCCTTGCGGATACGTTTTTTCTCAGTGTATGAGTAAGCCATCAGCGTTCCCCAGCTTGGTCACCTGCTTGTTTGGCCCATCCGGAGGGAGAGGCCAGAAATCTTGCAAATCCCGAAGATTTGCGCCGCCCTCTGCGAGCGGGTTCGTCATGGAATGCGTCGATCGTGGGATCTGTCCATAACGGAAAAAGGCCGGTGGCAAAAGCCACCAGCCATCAGCCTTTCGCGAAACGCTTGGGCTGTTTGCGCAAGATCGTCGCTTACTTGAGCTCGACCTTGGCGCCTGCTTCTTCCAGAGACTTCTTGGCAGCTTCGGCTTCTTCTTTCGAAACGCCTTCTTTAACGGTGCCAGGAGCGCCGTCAACAACTGCTTTAGCTTCTTTCAGGCCCAGACCAGTCAGCTCGCGAACAACCTTGATCACGTTGACTTTCTTTTCGCCAGCTTCGGTCAGAACGATGGTGAACTCGGTCTGCTCTTCAACAACAGCAGCGGCAGCAGCCGGGCCAGCAGCTACAGCAGCAGCGGCGGTAACACCGAACTTCTCTTCCATCGCTTTGATCAGCTCGACCACTTCCAGAACGGTTTTCTGGCCGATTGCTTCGATGATTTCTTCGTTAGACAGAGCCATGACTCTAATTCCTGTAGTTTTGTGACAGCCTACGCGACCGTCGAATTAAACAAATAAGCTTGAGAAAGGAAGGCTTGCCTTAGGCAGCGGCGGCTTCTTTCTGGTCGCGAACGGCCGCCAGCGTACGAGCCAACTTGCTGGTGGCGCCTTGGATCACGCTCATCAGCTGGGAAACGGCTTCGTCATAGGTCGGCAGAGTTGCCAGTACGTCGATCTGGTTTGCTGCGAGGAATTGACCCTCGAACGCAGCTGCCTTGATCTCGAACTTGTCCTGACCCTTAGCGAATTCCTTGAAGATACGGGCGGCAGCGCCCGGATGCTCATTGGAAAATGCGATCAAGGTCGGGCCTTTGAACACGTCACCGAGGATCTCGAATTGAGTTCCCTCGACAGCGCGGCGAGCCAAGGTGTTACGCACGACTTTCACGTACACACCGGCAGCGCGGGCCTCTTTACGGAGTCCGGTCATAGCACCGACAGTCACGCCACGGGCATCAGCCACGACAGCGGACAGACCGGCTTTGGCAGCCTCGTTGACTTCAGCGACGATGGCCTTTTTGTCTTCGAGTTTGATTGCCACGGGTTTACTCCTGGTTTTACCGTAACGCCGAGCCGAAGCTCGGCGGCGTTTTGGTGTCTGATTCGGTACGAATCGGGAGCACCATCTGCGTAGGCTCGTGGTCAAACCACGGTTTGAGGCAATGCCGCCTACGGTCTTGGATAGCCCCCGCCAGGCAGGGACCCCAATTTGGCAGGCCTGAACAGGTTCAAGCCCAGTATTACTTACGCTTCGAGAGAAGCCTGATCGATCTGCAGGCCCGGCCCCATGGTCGAGCTCAGCGTTACGCGCTTGACGTACACGCCCTTAGAGGTGGACGGCTTCAGACGCTTGAGGTCCGACAGCAGCGCTTCAACGTTTTGCTTCAGCTTGGCAGGCTCGAAATCAACCTTACCCACGGAGGTATGGATGATGCCGTTCTTGTCCGTACGGAAACGTACCTGACCGGCCTTGGCATTCTTGACCGCAGTTGCAACGTCAGGCGTTACAGTGCCCACTTTCGGGTTAGGCATCAGGCCACGAGGACCGAGAATCTGACCCAACTGACCGACGACACGCATTGCATCCGGCGAGGCGATAACGACGTCATAGCTCAGATCGCCACCCTTCATCTCGGCCGCCAACTCATCCATACCGACGCGATCGGCGCCAGCAGCGAGCGCCGCTTCGGCCGCTGGGCCTTGAGTGAATACAGCAACGCGAACGCTCTTGCCGGTGCCGTTTGGCAGAACGGTAGCGCCACGAACGACCTGATCGGATTTACGCGGATCGACGCCAAGGTTGATCGAGATATCGATCGACTCTTTGAACTTGATCGTGGAAACCTCAGCCAGAATCTTGGCTGCGTCTTCGAAATTGTACTGCTTGCCTGCTTCGATCTTGCCGGCAATCGCTTTCTGGCGCTTGGTTAGCTTGGCCATTACACGCCCTCCACGTTGAGACCCATGCTGCGAGCAGAGCCCGCAATCGTACGCACGGCAGCATCCATATCAGCAGCAGTCAGATCAGCCTGCTTCGCCTTGGCGATTTCTTCCAGCTGCGCGCGCGTTACGGTACCGACCTTCTGCGAATTCGGACGGGGCGAGCCGCTGGAGATACCTGCCGCCTTCTTCAGAAGGACGGACGCTGGCGTGCTCTTGGTTTCGAACGTAAAGCTACGATCGCTGTATACGGTGATGATCACCGGCGTTGGCAGACCTGGCTCCAAACCCTGAGTACGCGCGTTGAACGCTTTGCAGAATTCCATGATGTTTACACCGTGCTGACCCAAAGCAGGGCCGACGGGTGGCGAAGGGTTAGCTTGTGCAGCCTTCACCTGCAGCTTGATATAAGCCTGAATCTTCTTGGCCATTTTATGACTCCATCTCGGGTAATAGCGCCTTTCGGCTCCCCACTCGGTTTACATTTATCCCACTGACGACAAAACCCCGCAGTCAATAACTGCGGGGCATCGGGACTTAAATCAGACCTTCTCTACCTGACTGAACTCGAGCTCGACAGGCGTAGAACGTCCAAAGATGAGAACAGCCACTTGAATACGGCTTTTCTCGTAATTAACTTCTTCGACAACCCCATTGAAATCTGCAAAGGGACCATCAACCACACGAACCGTCTCGCCTGGCTCGAAGAGCGTTTTCGGCTTGGGCTTATCACCACTATCGGCGACGCGACGCAGGATAGCGTCCGCCTCTTTATCGGTAATAGGCGCAGGACGATCTGCCGTCCCGCCAATGAAGCCCATGACTCGCGGCGTATCCTTCACGAGGTGCCAGGCACCTTCAGTCATATCCATCTGAACGAGCACGTAGCCAGGAAAGAACTTACGCTCGCTCTTACGCTTCTGACCATTACGCATCTCGACCACTTCTTCAGTGGGCACGAGAATCTCGCCAAACTCTTCTTCCATCCCGGCAAGCTTGACGCGCTCAATGAGCGAACGCATGACATGCTTTTCGTAGCCCGAATAAGCATGTACGACATACCAACGCTTAGCCACGGACGCTCCTTTAACCGACAATCAACGAAACAAGCCAACCAAGGAGGGAGTCTAGCCCCCAAAGAAGCAACGCCATCACTAGAACGACCACAACAACGATGAGCGTCGTCTGAGAAGTCTCCTGACGGGTAGGCCATACGACCTTACGGATCTCAACACGCGCCTCTTTGACCAGACCCGCGAACATACGACCCTTGGTCGTCTGAAGAGCCAATGCAGCAGCCGCTCCAGCGAGGACCAGCACACCTAGCACGCGATACAGAATAGGCTCTGCGGAGAAATACTGGTTACCAACTACCGCAACGACAACCAAAGCAACCACTACGAGCCACTTCAAGACATCGAGACGAGAGTCTTTGGCCTCAGCCCTGGCATTCATCTGCAAAGATCCTGTGAAATAAAAGCCAGATTCACTGACATTGGAATCTGGCAGGCCAGGAGGGAATCGAACCCCCAACCTGCGGTTTTGGAGACCGCCGCTCTGCCAATTGAGCTACTGGCCTATAACAAAACCAGGCCGACCATTATGCCGGCCTGGAGACTCAAGATCAACGCTTAAGCGACGATCTTGGCAACCACGCCAGCGCCGACGGTACGGCCGCCTTCGCGAATTGCGAAACGCAGACCTTCTTCCATCGCGATCGGAGCGATCAGGGTGACAACCATTTTGATGTTATCGCC
>NZ_BMPO01000014.1 GCF_014647635.1 Pseudomonas matsuisoli | reverse complement strand
ACATCGTGCATGCCGCTCACAGCACGGGCGTGCAGAAGCTGCTGTTCCTTGGCTCTTCCTGCATCTATCCCAAGCATGCCGACCAGCCCATGCGTGAAGATTCGCTGCTGACAGGCGTACTGGAAGCGACCAACGAGCCCTACGCGATTGCCAAGATTGCCGGGATCAAACTGTGCGAAAGCTACAACCGCCAGTACGGCCGCGACTACCGCAGTGTCATGCCGACCAACCTGTACGGCCCGCATGACAACTACCATCCGGAAAACAGCCACGTCATCCCCGCCTTGCTGCGCCGCTTCCACGAAGCGACCCTGCGCGGCGACGATGAAGTCGTGATCTGGGGTAGCGGCAAGCCCATGCGTGAGTTCCTGCACGTCGATGACATGGCGGCTGCCAGCATTCATGTCATGAACCTGGACGAACCGACGTATCAGGCGAACACGCAACCCATGCTTTCCCACATCAATGTGGGGACCGGCGTCGATTGCACCATTCGCGAGCTGGCCGAAACGATCGCAAAAGTGACCGAATTTCCCGGGAAACTGGTTTTCGACTCGACCAAACCCTATGGCACGCCGCGCAAGCTGATGGATGTTTCGCGCTTGAAAGCACTGGGCTGGCAAGCGTCAATCGGCCTGGAAGAAGGCCTGCGCGATGCGTATCGCTGGTTCGTTGATAATCTAGGGAACATCAGGGGCTGAGTGATTTCGCCCCATCACTATTTTCAAGGACAGAACAATGCTTCATCCAGTAATTATTGCCGGAGGTAGCGGGTCGCGCTTGTGGCCTCTTTCGCGTCAGCTGAACCCCAAACAGTTCCTTGCGTTGGGCGGAGATGGCGTAACAATGCTGCAAGCGACACTTAATCGCCTGGCCGGGTTGAACACCGCGTCGCCCGTGCTGATTTGCAACGAGCAGCATCGTTTCCTGGCAGCGGAACAGCTTCGCCAAAGCGGCTGTGACAAAGCATCGATCATACTTGAACCTTATGGGCGTAATACGGCACCTGCCATCGCGTTGGCGGCGTTGAGCTTGGTTGAAACTGACCCTGCTGCATGCCTGCTTGTGCTTGCTGCTGATCATGTCATCAACGACAAGATGGCATTTCACAGTGCGATTGGAAATGCCGGTGAACTAGCGAAGCTGGGTAGGTTGGTGACTTTCGGGATTGTGCCGACTCATGCCGAAACAGGGTATGGCTATATCGAGCGTGGGCAAGCGATTGACGGATTAGGTTTTGCAGTACAGCGTTTTGTAGAGAAGCCGGATTTGGCAACCGCGAGCAGCTATGTTGAAAGCGACCACTATCTATGGAATAGCGGGATGTTCGTCTTTACGGCGAAACGCTACCTGGAAGAGTTGGAGCGTTTTCAGCCGCGAATGCTAAAAGCCTGTAAGCGTGCATTAGCTGAAGGCGTACGTGATTTGGATTTCATACGGATCAGCGAGCAGGCATTTGCCGAATGCCCGGACGATTCCGTCGACTATGCAGTAATGGAACACACTTCCGCTGCGGCTGTTGTTCCGCTCATTGCAGGTTGGAGCGATGTGGGGTCATGGTCGACTTTGTGGGACATCAGCGATAAGGATGAAAGCGGAAACGTTTTATATGGGGATACGCTGGCTGAGGAATGCCACGACTCGTACATCCGCTCTGATAGTCGGCTGGTTGCTGCGTTGGGCGTCAAGGATCTCGTGATCGTCGAAACCAAAGACGCCGTATTGGTGGCGCATAAAAATCGCGCTCAAGACCTGAAGCGCGTCGTGCGCTCTTTGGAGACAGATGGACGCCACGAGCATTTGAACCATCGCGAGGTATACCGGCCTTGGGGCGTATACGATTCGATCGACCAGGGCAATCGCTACCAAGTGAAGCGCATCACTGTTAAGCCAGGCGCCAAGCTCTCACTACAAAAGCATCACCATCGCGCGGAACACTGGATCGTAGTTAGCGGTGCAGCACAAGTAACTATCGGCGATAAAACTACCTTGGTAACGGAAAATCAGTCTACCTATATTCCTATTGGACAAGTCCATTGCTTGGAAAATCCGGGGAAAATTCCACTCGAGCTAATTGAGGTTCAGTCTGGGTCATATCTCGGTGAAGACGATATAGTGCGGTTGGAAGATATCTATGGACGTGCGTGAGACTAACCCATTAAAAATTTCCATTATTACTGTGTGCTACAACAGCGCTGAGACAGTGCGGGATACCATCGAGTCCGTACTTGCTCAGACTTATTCTAATGTAGAGTACATAGTTATAGACGGAGCATCGAAGGATTCGACGATGGATGTGGTTCGAAGTTATGAATCCCGAATCGCCACAGTTGTTAGCGAGACCGATAGCGGGATTTATGACGCGATGAACAAAGGTATTCATGCAGCTACCGGCGATTTTATCGGAATTCTTAATTCAGACGACATATTCGCTCATGAACGAGTCCTTGAAGATCTTGCCAATTTTTTGCAGTTGAACCCAGATGTAGACGCAACTTACGCTGACTTAGTTTTCGTACAGCGCGACGCAACCGATAAATTGACTCGCCGCTATAGCTCAAAAGGTTTTGCGCCATGGAAAATTCGCTTCGGTTTCATGGTTCCGCATCCAACGTTTTACGCTCGGCGTGAGCTTTTTGAACGCTTCGGTTTGTACAAACTAGGTTATAGGGTTTCTGCTGATTTCGAGCTTATGGCTCGCTTCTTTCAGGCTGGTATTAAGGCAAAGCGCCATCCTCAGGTAATGGTTAAAATGCGTGAAGGCGGCATTAGTACTACTGGGTTCTGGTGGCGCATCCATCAGAACATGGAGATTGTACGCGCCTGCCGGTCTAACGGCTTGTATACAAACCTGTGTTTTATCGCGATGAAGGTGCCTTTCAAGCTAGCGAGTTACCTCAAATGAGCCCGGTACGCATATGCGTAACTGGCGGCCAGGGCTTCATTGGTTCTGCGCTAGTCACGGCATTGGCGCGCCAGCAGACTGAGCTGATATTGCCTACACGTCGAGCGGACAAAAATAGTGTACAAAAAAGCGGCTATTTTGAAATTGAGTCGATTGACAGCTCGACTGACTGGGCGCCAGCGTTAAAAGGTTGTCGCACCGTGGTTCATTTGGCTGGGCTTGCCCATATATTTGGTGGCACCTCTGACCGGCTCCGCGAATTTAGAACGGTAAATACCCTGGGCACGCTTCGCTTGGCGGAGCAGGCTATTGCTGCTGGAGTCAAACGCTTCGTTTTCATCAGTTCTATCGGTGTCAATGGCGCGTTTACGAAAGACGCACCATTTAACGAAGAAACTTTACCCTCACCACATGCAGACTATGCGCTCTCTAAATTGGAGGCCGAGCAAGGTTTAGAGGTATTGGTGCGAGGCACAGGGATGGACCTTGTGATTATTCGTCCGCCTCTTGTCTATGCCGGGCATGCGCCGGGCAACTTCGCGCGACTATTAAAACTTGTTCATCGTGGTCTGCCTTTGCCGCTAGCTTCAGTAAAGAATCAGCGCAGCATGATTGCGCTGGACAATCTTGTGGACCTCATTGTGTGCTGCATCGAACATCCTGCAGCAGCCGACCAAGTGTTTTTGGTGTCTGATGGCACCGATGTATCCACACGACAAATCGTCGAGCTACTTTCGATCGGTATGGAGCAGAGGCCTACATTGTTTCCTTTCCCTGATGTGCTTATGCGCCAGGGCGCGAAGCTATTGGGACGAGAAGGTATGTATACCCAACTGTGTGGATCGCTCGTTGTTGATTCTAGTAAAGCGCGCTCCATTCTTGGCTGGTCGCCCGTCATTGATACCAAGGCTGCCTTGACCAAAGCGGGGCGGGACTATGCCCGTACCGTTGCTTCACGCTGATCCAATAGGGTTATAGAAATGCATTTTTTTCTAATGATGGCCTGGATTGGCCTCGGTTCTTGCGTGTTGACCTGGGCCCTACGTCGCTACGCCCTTAGCCGCAGCCTCATGGACATTCCTAATGCACGGAGCTCGCATTCGGTGCCAACTCCACGCGGCGGTGGGGTGGCGATCGTACTAAGCTATCTAGCCGCTATCGTTGTCTTGAGTTACCTCGGCGACGTCTGGTTGGACGTTGGCATTGCCCTCTTTGGTGCCGGGCTGGCTATCGCGGTGCTTGGATTTCTGGACGACCATGGGCATATCGCCGCGCGGTGGCGTTTGCTAGGGCACTTCGCGGCAGCGTTTTGGGTGTTGTTTTGGTTGGACGGGATGCCGCCCTTGGTGCTGTTCGGCGTACCGGTGGAGTTGGGCTGGCTGGGGTATCTATTCGGTGCGCTGTATCTGGTCTGGCTGCTGAACCTCTACAACTTTATGGACGGTATCGACGGCATCGCGAGCGTGGAGGCGATCTGCGTATGTGCCGGTGGCGTACTGCTCGTGGCATCGAGCTGGGTGGGTGATGGCACTGCATTGTTGCTGCCTTTGGCGCTAGGTGCTGCGGTTGCTGGTTTTCTCATCTGGAATTTTCCACCGGCAAAAATCTTCATGGGTGATGCCGGTAGTGGCTTTCTCGGAATCATGCTTGGTGCATTGTCTTTGCAGGCCGCCTCGGTGAACCCGCAGTGGTTCTGGAGCTGGCTCATCCTGCTAGGTGTCTTTATCGTCGATGCGACGTTTACGCTCGGCCGTCGTCTGCTACGCGGCGATAAGGTGTATGAAGCCCACCGTAGTCATGCTTATCAGTATGCGTCGCGACGCTATGGTCGGCATTTGCCTGTGACCTTGGCGGTGCTGCTGATCAACATACTGTGGCTTTTGCCTTGGGCGTTCGCGGTCGGGTTTGGCTGGCTCGATGGCGTGCTAGGCTTGATCATCAGCTACTTACCCTTGGTTGTATTGGCGATTGTTTACCGTGCGGGCGAATTGGAAAAGACCTCATGAAGACGTTGCTGATTCTAGGGGCTGGCGGGCATGGCAAATCGGTCGCCGAGGCAGCGCTGCTCGGTGGACTGTGGCAGCGAGTGGTTTTTGCCGATGATCGCTGGCCGAAACTAGAGCATTGCTTTGGTTGCGACGTCGTGTCGGATATTGCAGGCCTTGCAAGGCTGAGCGGTAAGGTCCAAGGCGCGATTGCGGCAGTGGGCAATAATGAACGCCGCGAAAGTTGGTGCAGGAGCATAGAAGATACAAACATCCCTTTGGTGACGGTGATACATCCTCGAGCATTCGTCAGTGGTTCAGCCACTATTGGCCTGGGATGCGCGATCATGGCAGGCACTATCGTTGGTACCGATGCTGTTCTTGGCCGCGCCGCTATCCTTAATGCTGGCGCAATCGTCGATCACGATGCGGTCTTGGATGATCTTGCCCACATTGGTGTGGGTGTATCCTTGGCGGGTGGTGTCCGTGTTGGTCGGCGCGCTTGGCTGCAAGCTGGTGTCTCTGCAGGCTATGGCGTGGCGGTTGGAGATGGTGCGGTAGTGACGCCTGGCATGGTACTAAGCGCGCATTAAACATATGAATTAAAAGGACGGTGCACGCGTTGTCTAGGATCGACCTCACAATCCGCGAATGGCTTGTTCGGCTACCACGCCGCCAGAAGCGATTTGTTCAAATCGTGGCCGACGTTCTGTTAGTTTGGCTCGCGCTCTGGTTGGGCTTTGTTTTACGGCTCGGGTTCGACGAACGTCTTGATCCCTTTGACGAACACTTGTGGCTCTTCGTTGCTGCGCCGGTAGTTGCTATTCCGATCTTCGTTCGATTTGGCATGTACCGGGCTGTGATGCGCTATATCGGCAACGATGCGTTGGTAGCGATATTAAAGGCCGTAACGCTCTCGGCGTTGGTTTTGACATTGGTAATGTATTGGAATCAATACACCGCTGCCTTTATACCTCGCTCCGCTATCTTCAATTACTGGTGGCTTAGCCTGATGCTGATTGGCGGGTTGCGGCTCGCAATGCGTCAGTACTTCCTCGGTGATTGGTATGGCGCCCTTCGCCATGTGCCCTTCATGTCCAAAAAGGGCAACTTGCCGAAAGTTGCAGTTTGGGGAGCGGGCCAAGCCGGTAATCAGTTGGTAAACGCGTTACGCATGGGGCGGACGATGAACCCCGTTGCGTTCATCGACGACGATCGCAATCTCTCGACCCGTATCATTTCTGGTTTAAAAGTCTATCGCCCCAAACACATCCAGCAGATGTTGGATGAAACAGGGGCACAAGAGATCCTGCTGGCGGTACCTTCGGCCTCACGCGCACGCCGGCGTGAAATCCTTAACAAGCTCGAGCGCTTCCCTGTACACGTACGCTCCGTGCCCGGCTTTATGGACCTTGCCACGGGTCGAGTGAAAGTCGATGACGTCCAGGAGGTCGATATCGCTGACCTCTTAGGCCGTGAAGTCGTGCCGCCGCGGCAAGAGTTGTTCGAGCGCTGCATCCGCCATCAAGTGGTAATGGTGACCGGCGCCGGTGGCTCGATCGGATCCGAGCTGTGCCGGCAGATCATGACGAATGAGCCGACCACGCTGATTCTCTTCGAACACAGCGAGTTCAACCTCTACTCGATCCACCTGGAGTTGGAGCGGCGGATCGAGCAGGAGTCGTTGCCGATTACGCTGTTGCCGATGCTGGGGTCGGTGCGCAACTTCAAGCATATGGAAGAGGTGATGCGCTCGTGGAAGGTAGACACCGTCTACCACGCCGCCGCGTACAAGCATGTTCCGATGGTGGAGCACAACATTGCCGAAGGTGTGATCAATAACGTGCTGGGCTCGCTGTATACCGCACAAGCGGCATTGGCTGCGGGTGTCGATAACTTCGTATTGATCTCGACGGACAAGGCGGTACGGCCCACCAATGTGATGGGTAGCACCAAGCGCCTTGCGGAGATGGTGTTGCAGGCGTTGAGTCAAGAGTCGGCGCCGGTGCTCTTGCACGACAATGACTCAGTTCACCGGGTGAACAAGACGCGCTTTACCATGGTGCGCTTCGGCAACGTGCTGGGGTCATCGGGTTCGGTGATTCCTCGGTTCTATGAGCAAATTCGCCGCGGCGGGCCGGTGACGGTGACGCACCCGAATATCACGCGCTATTTCATGACCATCCCCGAGGCTGCGCAGTTGGTCATTCAAGCGGGTTCGATGGGGCAGGGCGGTGATGTGTTCGTGCTGGATATGGGCGAGCCGGTAAAGATCATCGATCTGGCGGAGAAGCTGATTCGGTTGTCTGGCTCGAGCATTCGCTCAGAGAAGAATCCGCACGGTGAGATTACCATCGAGTTCAGCGGGCTTCGGCCGGGTGAGAAGCTGTATGAAGAGCTGCTGATTGCCGATGAAGGCGTGACGCCTACCGATCACCCGATGATCATGCGCGCGAACGAGGAGTACCTGCATTGGGAGCCGTTGAAGGTCGGCATTCAGCAGTTGCTCGATGCTATCCGGCAGGATGATTACAACCGTGTCCGGCAGTTGCTTCGCGAGATGGTGAGTGGGTATGTGCCGGAAGGTGAGATTGTGGACTGGGCGCACTTGCAAGGGCGGAGTGGGAAGTCTTAGGAACTTGCGGGGAGCGGTAATTACACCTTTGGTTATTAGTTCGATATGCGTGTAAGCGTTTGGGCGAGCGATGCTCGCCTCCGCGGATAAATCCGCCCCTACAGTTGATGCGGATGGAATCAGAAGGGCTTCCCGCTGTTTATTGGCATCGGCATTCTCGATGCATTGGTTTCGTCATTTGCAGGAGTGTATGGCGAACCGGTTGAGGTAAGCGGCGGATTACGCCACCGCGCGAATAATCCGCCCTAGTTCGGGTATGGCCCATACGATCACATCGCGGGCATGGCCCGCTCCCACATTGGTCTCGTCGACCGGTTGAGATCAGCGCAGAAACTCTGGCCTCAACACACCTTTGAGCTCGCTATACGGAATCGTCAGCTCCGGGTGCCCCGCTGCGTAGGGGGCGATCGCGTAGACGTCGTACTTGAGGTAAACCGCCTTCTGGCCGAGGGCGACGTTTTCGGTCTGCTGGAAGGGCCACATTTCGAGGTATTCGGTGTTCTCTTCGAGGCCTTCGTGTTTCAGCCAGCGCTGGTGTGCTTGTCGGGCTTTTTCCCAGAAGGCGTTTTCCATGCCGGGGATGATCATGTCGTCCAGGGCCAGGACGCGTTTGGCCTTCACGTCGTAGTTGATGAAGCCGCGACCAGGCATGCCGTGAGCGCCGCCGGTGAACAAATAGCTGGAGAGTTCGATGAGGATGATTTGGTCGTCTTGCTCGCGCACTTTGGCTTGCAGATAGCTCATCCAGCCCGGTTCGGCCTGTTGCAGGAAGGCGTCCTCGTACGCTTGTAGCGAATCGACCATGGGGGCGTCGTCTTGCGCGCGGGTGAACTCCAGCAGACGCTGTTCGATGATGGGATTGAGTTCTCGCTCGGTCAGAAACCGTAGCGTATCGACGTTCACGGCGGGGCAGTCGGCGCTTTCGCAACCAGGCTGCTGGTGTTCCCATTTGACGCTCTGGTACTCGGCGCCGCGCTTAGGAAGTAAGGTTTGGCTCTGGCAGGCGGCCAAGGCCAGCGCAAGTGTTGAAGTGCTGATCAGTTTCGCGAGTTTTTTTGAAATCATGCGGATGTGTAATGTCTCGTTGGCAGGCGTCCGCGGCGGATGCCTTTCGTCATGGCGATGTTGAAATCGGCGTGTGCGGCCTTATTGAAAAAAGGCGGCCAGGCGACTCTACCTGGCCGAGACGTTCGATCAATAGCGGGGCGATAAGTTTTCCGGCAATTCAGTTCGTGCCGTATGTCCGGCCTCGATGCAGCCTCCGACGCTTCGGTGGATGCATCCCTCGATTTTTTCGCCTAACGTAGAGTCCATGTCATGACGGCTCGCGCGTATCCGTGGACCGTGCGTCGTGGGGTGGATTTGCTATCCGAATTATCGAGCGAGATAACAGCCGAAGGATGTTCAACCGTAACGGCTGGTCGATCGCCGCAACGCGACCATTCTGCATGGGTGCAATTGCCGCGTATCAGTATCGTCTGCGGGTATCACGTCGTGGCTGCGTTCTGAATTCAAGCGCGACGAAGGGTTTGCAGACGCTGCGGATACGCGCACAGTAGAGCCTTCATGGGCTGACCCAAATGTTCACAGTGAGTTGAAATGAGCGAAATCTTCAAACCGGATCCGCAAGCGTTCGAAGTGATCGAACGGGAGAATTGCTTCACCGGCTTTTACAAGCTGGACAAGCTTCATCTGCGGCACCGGCAGTTCTCCGGGAAGATGGGGCCGACCATCAGCCGTGAACTGTTCGTCCGTCACGATGCGGTATGCGTGTTGCCCTATGATGCGAAGACCGACCGGGTTGTGCTTATCGAGCAGTTCCGTGTTGGCGCGATGGACAAGGCGGAAAATCCCTGGCTTCTGGAGATGGTCGCCGGGTTGATCGACAAGGCCAGCGAAGACCCCGAGGACGTCGCACGGCGCGAGGCGGTCGAGGAAGCGGGGCTGACGCTTGGCGCGCTATGGCCTATCACAAACTATTTCCCTTCGCCCGGCGGCAGTGATGAATTCGTGTATCTCTATCTTGGCCAGTGCGACAGCGAAGGTGCCGGTGGCGTCCATGGGCTCGAGGAGGAGGGGGAAGATATTCGCGTACATGTCATGCCGTTCGAGGACGCCATGCAGCTGGTCAAGGACGGCGTCATCAACAATGCTGCGTGCATCATGGCTATGCAGTGGCTGGCGCTTAACCGTGCCGAGGTCCGGGGGATGTGGGCGTGAGGTTGATTCGCGAGCGCTATAGCGTCGATCTGGTCGAGCTGCAGACGGCTTGCGAGGCGAACTATGTGCGCCTCATGCGTCTGTTGCCGCAGATGCGCGAGCTTGGCGTCGAGCGGCGCGTCGCCTTGAGCCAGGGCGAGCGGCTGCTCGGTGTGCTCGCGCTCGAGGTGACCGAAGCCTGCCCGTATACGACGACGCTGCAACTGCGGCAGGAGCACAGCTTGCCCTGGTTGCCCGTGCCGAAAATGGAAGTGCGCGTGTACCACGATGCGCGTATGGCTGAGGTCGTCGGCGCCGAGAATGCGCGGCGTTTTCGCGGTATCTATCCGTATCCCAACGTCGCGATGCACCAGCCTGACGAGAAAAAGCAGCTCAACCTGTTCCTTGGCGAATGGCTGAGCCACTGCCTGGCCTGTGGGCACGAGGCAGAGCCGGTGCTACAGCGCTGATCGGTGTCATCTGTTTGTCATAGCAAGACGCGGTTCTACAGCTAGAGCCTTGCAGCTGCTCCGTTTGTGACGAAGTTCTCGCCCTACGGGTTTGATCGATACCCATCCGGCAACCATACTTTCCGGCATAAAGCACTTCGCGATGCGCCCGCACGCTGATTCGGTTGCGGGCGTAGCTGCCGTTATCTCGTAGCCGCGAGATTCTCGCTGGACAGTCATGGAGTTAGACGTGTCACACCAGATGCCGTTATCAAAAGACGACTCGCTATTGCTCGTTCAGTTGACGGACAGCCACCTGTTCGCGGACGAAGGCGGTTGTCTTTTGGGGGTCAATACACAGGACAGTCTGCGGCAGGTTGTCGAGCAGGTGCGGAGGGAACAGCCTAAGGTCGATCTGATCCTGGCGACGGGCGATCTCGCGCAAGATGCTTCTCCCGAGGCTTACACACGTTTTGCCGCCCTGACGGCGCCGTTGGCCGCGCCTATTTGCTGGACGACGGGCAATCACGACGGTATCGACTGCATGTCCCAGTTTTGCTCGCAAGGGCGTTGGTTGGACCCTGTGGTGGATATCGACGGTTGGCGCATCGTCATGCTGCATTCCGCCGTCCCTGGTGCCGTTCATGGCGAACTTGCGCCGGCGCAGTTTCAGCTATTGGACGATGCGCTGAAGACTGCGGGCGAGCGCCATGTGCTGATTTGTTTGCACCACCATCCCATCGCCATGGGGTCGGTTTGGATCGACAAGATTGGCCTGCGGGAGCCGGAGCGGTTGTTTGATTTGGTCGAACGATTTCCGAATGTCCGCGCGGTGGTGTGGGGGCATGTGCATCAGGCTGTCGATACCTGGCGCGACAAGGTTCGCTTGCTGGCAACGCCCTCGACCTGCGTGCAGTTCGCGCCGGGCAGCGAAGACTTCGAAGTCACCAAAGAGGCGCCGGGTTATCGGTGGTTGCGCCTGCATACGGACGGACGGATCGAGACGGATGTTTCGCGCCTAGCGGATTTCAGCTTCGAGCTCGACTACGCTTCGGGTTATTGATCGATGAAACCTTGGGCGATTGGTAGAAAAGCGCGGGTTGTACCCGCCCTACGGTTTTTGCAAATTTGCGCCGCTCTCGTAGGGCGGGTGCAACCCGCGTAGCTATTCTGCGCATTTCTCACAAAGGTTCCTGTCCGCGTACAGCGCCAAGGCTCGGCGCATCCATCCGTGCCTCGAGGCCTTCCGTTTGGTAGAGTTCGGCTCGAATCATCAGGAAGCATGCGCGTGCCCGCCGATCATCCCGCTTTACTTTACATTCACGGATTCAACAGCTCGCCGGCTTCGTTGAAAGCGCGGCAACTGATTACGCTGTTCGATCGCCTCGGCTTGTCGGGCCGTCTGCGGACCCCCGCGCTTCACCACCATCCCTATCAAGCGATGCAGCAGCTGGAAGACCTCATTTCCGAACTCGGTCGGCCCACGTTGGTAGGCAGTTCTCTGGGTGGCTACTACGCCACGGTGCTGGCTGAGCGACACGGCTTGAATGCGGTCTTGATCAATCCCGCGGTGCATCCTCATCGTTTGTTCGATGGCAATGTAGGTACTCAACGTAACTACCATACGGGCGAAACCTGGGAGTTGACGCTCGATCACGTCGCGGCGCTTGCCGCCCTCGACGTCACGCCGCCTGTTCACCCGGAGCGTTATCAGGTCTGGCTGCAGACAGGCGATGAAACCCTCGACTATCGCGATGCCGAACGGTTCTACGGTGCCTGCGCACTGCGTATCCAGGCGGGTGGCGATCACAGTTTCCAACATTTCTCCGCGCAACTGCCCGCACTCCTGGCTTTCGCCGGGTTCTCACCGGCACTCTGGCGCGATTTTGACTTTTCCGCTCTTTGAAGACGTAAACCATGGCTACTTATAACGCTGATGCGATCGAGGTTCTGTCCGGCCTCGATCCGGTGCGCAAGCGCCCAGGCATGTACACCGATACTGCCCGCCCGAACCACCTGGCTCAGGAAGTCATCGATAACAGCGTCGACGAGGCGCTGGCCGGGCATGCGAAGTCCATCGAGGTGGTGCTGCACACCGATAATTCGCTCGAAGTGATCGACGATGGGCGCGGCATGCCGGTGGATATACATCCGGAAGAGGGCATTCCCGGTGTCGAACTGATCTTCACCAAGCTCCATGCGGGCGGCAAGTTTTCCAACAAGAACTACCAGTTCTCTGGCGGCTTGCACGGCGTGGGGATTTCGGTGGTGAACGCACTGTCGACGCGCGTCGAGGTGCGGGTGAAGCGCGAGGGCAGCGAATACCAGATGGCCTTCGCGGACGGCTTCAAGGCGACTGACCTGGCCGTGGTTGGCACTGTTGGCAAGCGCAACACCGGGACGGGCGTTCGCTTCTGGCCGGATGACAAGTATTTCGACTCACCGAAGTTTTCCGTCAGTCGCCTCAAGCACGTGCTCAAGGCCAAGGCGGTGCTGTGCCCGGGGCTGTCTGTCAGCTTCGAGGACAAAAACAGCGGCGAGAAACTGGAATGGCATTTCCAGGACGGGCTGCGCTCCTACCTGGCCGATGCGGTCAGCGAGTTCGAGCGTCTGCCCGCGGAGCCGTTCACCGGCACCTTTGCCAGTGAAAAGGAAGCGGTGGACTGGGCGTTGCTGTGGCTACCGGAGGGCGGCGACGCCGTGCAGGAGAGCTACGTCAACCTCATTCCTACCGCGCAAGGCGGGACGCATGTGAACGGTCTGCGCCAGGGATTGCTCGATGCCATGCGCGAGTTTTGCGAATTCCGCAACCTGCTGCCGCGCGGTGTGAAACTGGCGCCGGAAGATATCTGGGAGCGCATCGCGTTCGTTCTGTCGATGAAGATGCAGGACGCGCAATTCTCCGGGCAGACCAAGGAACGCCTGTCCTCCCGCGAAGCGGCTGCCTTCGTTTCTGGCGTGGTGAAGGACGCTTTCAGCCTCTGGCTCAACGCACATCCCGAGCAGGGCCTGTTGCTGGCCGAGTTGGCCATCAGCAATGCCGGGCGCCGCCTGAAAGCCGGCAAGAAAGTCGAGCGCAAGAAGATTACCCAGGGCCCAGCATTGCCCGGCAAGCTGGCGGACTGCGCAGGTCAGGATCCGATGCGCGCTGAGCTGTTCCTCGTGGAAGGGGATTCTGCGGGTGGTTCCGCCAAGCAGGCACGGGACAAGGAGTTCCAGGCCATCATGCCGCTGCGGGGCAAGATCCTGAACACCTGGGAGGTGGATGGCAGCGAAGTGCTCGCGAGCCAGGAAGTGCATGACATCGCGGTGGCCATTGGCGTCGATCCTGGCGCGGCCGATCTGTCGCAACTGCGCTACGGCAAGATCTGCATCCTCGCCGATGCCGACTCGGACGGGCTGCACATCGCGACGCTGCTTTGCGCGTTGTTCGTCCAGCACTTCCGGCCGCTGGTGGATGCGGGGCACGTTTACGTCGCCATGCCGCCGCTGTATCGCATCGACCTGGGTAAGGAAAAACACTACGCCCTCGATGAAGCTGAGCGCGACGGCATTCTCGATCGCCTCTCCGCAGAAAAGAAGAAAGGCAAGCCGCAGGTCACGCGCTTCAAGGGCCTGGGTGAAATGAACCCACTGCAGCTGCGCGAGACGACGATGGACCCGAACACCCGTCGTCTTGTGCGTTTGACCCTCGATGACGTCGAAGGCACACAGGAAATGATGGACATGTTGCTGGCGAAGAAGCGCGCCAGTGACCGCAAGGCGTGGTTGGAATCGAAGGGCAACTTGGCGGAGGTACTGGTTTGATTGCACAGGGACGTATTGCTGGTTTTTCGCTTTTTGCCCTGTCGCTGTTTGCGCCATTGATCACAGAAGCCGAGACACTTACACCGCCGTACGATGAGTTGACCTTGGTGGCCGAGCATCCGGTCGAAGGAATGCCCAATGGCAACTTATCCGGGCTGGCACGTTGCGGTACGACGTTCTGGACGTTGTCCGATCGTGACGATGATCGTATCTACCGCCTCTCCAACGGCCCGAACGTATGGCAAGCGGAGACCCAGCGCATCGATGTGCCGGAGCCGCCGCCGGTAGGCTTGCCCTGGAAGCTGCAGGTTATGGCCAAGGCGGCGAGTTTCGTGCGTGGTGGTTCCCTCGATTGGGAGGGCATGGGCTGCGACGCCGAAGGCAACCACTATCTGGTCAGCGAGGGCACCGCGCACGTCTTGAAGGTCCCGGCGAATGGCAAACCACACTGGTTGGAGCTGCCGCCCGACCTAACGGCTAAGGCCCGTGAACAGGGTTTGCTGCAGAAATTCAACAGTATCTATGAAGGGATGACCGTCGACCCCTCCGGCAAACACCTGTGGCTGGCGGCCGAAGCCCACAAACGCGGATTGGTTTACGTCGAGCGCGAGACTACAGGGCGCTGGCAGTGCGCGGAAAATTGCGTCCTGATGACGGAAAGAGGCTATGAAATGCCCCCGCCCGGTAACTGGAAAGAGGTAAGGATGGCGCGGGACTTCACCGGTTTGTCCTATTACGACGGTAAGCTCTATGCCCTCGAGCGCCTGACCTATCGCATCTGCCGGCGTGATCCGGTGACCGGTGCTGCTGAACGTTGCTGGTCGTTCGCCAATGCCGCGTTGCAACCGCATCGCCGTTACACCGGGCCTGCCGGTCCCGAAGCGCTTTGGGTCGATGAAGATGGGGCGTGGGTCGGCGTCGATAACAATGAAGAGGTGCGCGCTGACGGCGATAGTCGTCCCATCATCTGGCACCTTGCACCACCTGAAGGCGGTTGGAGCGCGAATCCTTGAGCGGACAGACGGCCGGCCAGCGCGCTGGACGCGTGATGTTCGTGCTCGCCTGGGCAGCCGGTCTGTGGCTGGCCGCTCATTACTTCGGCCTCTGGGAAGACGCGCGTCGTAACCCGAACCGAGAACCGGTCTCGCGCCACACAGAGGCCTATGTCGAGGTCGAGTTGATTGGCGATGGCCGTGGGCACTATATCGCTTCGGGCGAGATCAACGGGCAGCCGGTCCAGTTTCTGCTGGACACCGGTGCGACGGATGTCGCGATACCCGGCGAACTCGCGAAAAAACTGGGCCTCGAGCCCGGCGCCAAGGTGACCGTCAGGACCGCCAACGGCACGAGTGACGGTTACCGCACCGTACTCGACGACGTGAAGCTTGGCGATATCGTGCTGCACAACGTGCGCGCGCTCGCGGCGTCCGGCTTCGATGGCGAACAAGTGCTGCTTGGCATGAGCGCATTGAGACAACTTGAATTTACCCAGCGCGACGGCCGTTTGCTGTTGCGCCACTATCGAGAGAATTGAGGACGCACATGAGCGAAAGCCTCGACCTGAGCCTGGATGGCGTGGAGCGTCGGTCCCTGGCCGACTTCACCGAACAGGCGTACCTCAACTATTCCATGTACGTGATCATGGACCGGGCGTTGCCGCATATCGGCGATGGCTTGAAGCCCGTGCAGCGCCGCATCGTTTATGCGATGAGCGAGCTGGGGCTGGATGCGGATTCCAAGCACAAGAAATCGGCGCGTACCGTCGGCGACGTGCTCGGTAAGTACCATCCCCATGGTGATTCTGCGTGCTATGAAGCGATGGTGCTGATGGCGCAGCCGTTCAGCTATCGCTATCCGCTGGTGGATGGCCAAGGCAACTGGGGGGCACCGGACGACCCCAAATCCTTCGCTGCCATGCGCTACACGGAAGCACGACTGTCGCGTTATTCCGAAACACTGCTGGACGAGCTGGGCCAGGGCACCGTCGATTGGGTGCCGAACTTCGATGGCACCATGAACGAACCGGCAACGCTGCCCGCGCGTTTGCCGAACCTGTTGCTCAACGGCACCACTGGCATCGCCGTCGGCATGGCGACGGACGTCCCGCCGCATAATTTGCGTGAGATCGCCACCGCCTGCGTGCGCTTGCTGGACGAGCCGAAGGCCACTGTCGAACAACTGTGCGAACACGTTCTCGGACCAGATTTTCCCACTGAAGCGGAAATCATCACGCCGCGTGCGGATCTGCTGAAAATCTACGAAACCGGACGTGGCTCGGTGCGCATGCGCGCCGTGTATCGCGTCGAGGACGGCGATATCGTCGTCACTGCGCTGCCGCACCAGGTGTCGGGCAACAAGGTGATGGAACAGATCGCCAGCCAAATGCAGGCGAAGAAGTTGCCGATGGTGGCGGACCTGCGTGATGAGTCCGACCACGAGAACCCGTGCCGGATGGTCATTATTCCGCGCTCCAATCGCATCGATGTCGAAGGGTTGATGCAGCACCTGTTCGCCACGACGGACCTGGAGAGCAGTTACCGCGTCAACACCAATGTCATCGGTCTCGATGGTCGTCCGCAAGTCAAGAACCTCCGGACGCTGTTGACCGAATGGCTGGAGTACCGCGTCGGTACCGTTCGCCGTCGTTTGCAATTCCGCTTGGATAAGGTCGAGCGCCGCCTGCACCTGTTGGAAGGCTTGCTCGTGGCCTTCCTCAATCTGGACGAAGTCATCCACATCATCCGCACTGAGGACCATCCCAAGTCGGTGTTGATGGCGCGGTTCGAGCTGACCGATATCCAGGCCGACTACATTCTCGATACGCGCTTGCGTCAGCTTGCCCGTCTTGAAGAAATGAAGATCCGCGGCGAGCAGGACGAACTGGCCAAAGAGCGCGAAAAGCTGCTGGCGCTCCTGGGTAGCGAAGCCAAGTTGAAGAAATTGGTGCGCAAGGAGCTCCTGGAAGACGCCGAGAAATATGGCGATGACCGGCGCTCGCCGATCGTTGAGCGCGCGGAAGCCAAGGCGCTGTCCGAAACCGATTTGATGCCGAACGAGCCGGTGACCGTGGTCATCTCCGAGAAAGGTTGGGCGCGCTGTGCGAAGGGGCATGATGTCGATCCGGGCGCACTTTCCTACAAGGCGGGCGACAGTTTCAAAGCCGCCGCGCCGGGTCGCTCGAATCAATTCGCGGTGTTCATCGACTCCACCGGGCGCAGCTATTCGCTGGCGGCACATTCGCTGCCATCGGCGCGTGGTCAGGGTGAGCCGTTGACCGGTCGCCTCACGCCGCCGCCAGGCGCCAGTTTCGAATGCGTACTGCTGCCGGCGGACGATGCGCTTTATGTCATCGCGTCCGACGCGGGCTATGGCTTCGTCGTAAAGGGCGAAGACCTACAGGCGAAAAACAAGGCGGGCAAGACACTCATCAGCCTGCCGAAGGGCGCCAAGGTGGTCGCACCGCGTCCGTTGAACAATCGCGAGGAAGACTGGTTAGCGGCGGTGACGACCGAAGGTCGCCTACTGCTATTCCCGGTGCGCGACCTTCCGCAACTGGGTAAAGGCAAAGGTAACAAGATCGTTGGCATTCCCGGCGAGCGCGTGGCTAGCCGCGAGGAGTATCTGACTGATCTCGCAGTGCTGCCAGCGGGGGCAACGCTGGTGCTGCAGGCGGGTAAACGGACCCTGTCCCTCAAAGCAGACGATCTGGAGCACTACAAAGGCGAACGCGGACGGCGCGGTAACAAGTTGCCGCGCGGTTTTCAGCGTGTCGAGCGATTGGTGGTCGAGTAGGATTTCGTTGCCGGCCACGGTACGCGTGGCCGGCAACCATCATCGTGGTGTCATAGAGTGCTGTTAATCACGTTGTTACCGTTCGGTCACAACGTGTCGTCAGGTCGGCTAGTCATACGCGAAAAGTGTGGATATTCTTCCCAACGCTCGCGCAGGGTTCGTTGCCATAAGGTGTTCGAGCCTGCGTTTCCATTTGTGAGTGAACAGTTAACAGGTACCGATCGGCGCGCATGACCTGCCGATCGGTCAGTCAGGTGTTTTATGGCGTAGTAATATTGCGCCTTTGCCGAAGGCATCGAACGCCTTCCGCGGATCGAATTCATCGGGCGCCGGTTGGCTCCCAGCTTCATTGTTCGCTTGGCCAACGTTAATGGCGTACAGGGCCAGAGCTTCCTGAGATGACGCATCGAGCCATCTCTGGCGTAGCAGGATAATGGATGCGGACCTTCCCGCATCGAGCGCGATACGCATGACGCAGGGTACCGCCGTGGTTTGAGACCAGCAGGTGGTGCTCATTGAACATATCGAGCACATGCCGAAGCCGCGAGCTTCGGATGATCAAGAGGGATGAGATGAAATTGATCCATCTACCGGTCGCGGCCCTATTAGCCGGCGTTCTGGCATTAGGTGGTTGCGCCAAGTTGAGTTCGCCGGAGCAGTATTACCAGCTCGACAGCGGCGTGACCGAACTGTCTCAACGTTCTTCCGGCGTCGCCGTGCTCGTCGGGCCTCTGGATGTCGCAGACTACTTGCAACGCAACACCTTGGTTCAGCGCCAAGCTGACAACAGCATCAGTCTGGATTCCAGTGCCCGTTGGGCGAGCAGCCTTCCCGACGATATCAACCAGGTGTTGCTCCGCCAGCTTTCCGCGCAATTGAAAAGCAATCGCCTGGCTCTGTACTCCGACCAGGCTGGAATGGAGCCGGATGTGCAGGCGGTGGTCAGCATCAATCGACTCGACTCCGGCCCGGAAAAGCCGGCCGTACTCGAAGCGCAATGGCGCTTGTTGGACAAGAACGGGAAGTTGCGCGATAGCCGCGTCGTCCAGTTGCAGGAAGCGCATACCGGTACGGTGGCGGACCAGGTCCGCGCCCAAAGCAAACTTCTGCAGGAATTGGCCACGTCCCTTTCCAAAGCGGTACAGGCCGACACGGCGAAATTGGCCTCTGCGGCCAAGGCTGCAGAGCAAGCGCGCAAGCGCCAGCTGGCGGCGGAAGAGAAGCCATCCTCCCGGCAGATCCCCGTGGTCGAGCCCGTGCGCAATCGGGGTGACATCCTGCGGTTCTGATGGATGTTTCCAGCGACGGAACCGCGAGGTTCGTCGCTGGGAATGGTGCGTCAGATGTCCAGCGATTTCGCACATAGGTACTGAGCGTGCACCCGCCGCTCCGACAAAAGCCGCGTCTGACGCTCTTTAATCTCTCGAGGCGTCGAGGGGAATTCCGAAGGCTCCCACATAGATATCGGGCGCGCATCATCACTGTAGGGGCGGCCTTGGCCGCGAATGATCGCTCAGCCAGCGATGAGCTGTCAGGCCGCATGAAAAGCTTCGTGGCCAAGGCGAACGGTCGCCCCCCGCTCCTACAAAAACGTACGCTAACAGAGCGATCTCTAACCATCACTCCGTGCAATCAATTCATCCGATGCTTCAGCGCGGCTCTGGCATTCCTTGAAAACGCGGGCCGTGCAGGTGCGGCAGACGTTGATGTCCAGATGTTCGTAGATGCTGCGTAGTGCTTGATCCTTCGATGAAAAAATGTGGCCGTCACCGAGTTTTTCCAGCAGGCCCGTCTGCGCGAACATTTGCATTACCGGCGTCCGTGGACGGTGGAAGAAGATATCGCCACCGCATGCACGCCGTTCCTGCATCTCGTGACGCCATAGGTCGTTGCCGGCCAAGTCGATGAAATTCATGCTCTTGACCATGAACAGCGCGTGTCGCTGCTCGGGTTTCTGCCGACGGAACAGCTGCAGTTGGTCGCTGACATGCTGCGCGGCCCCGAAATACACCGACCCTTCCACCCGCACCAGTTTCAACTGAGGGCATTCTTCGCCATGGGGCAGTGGGAGTTCCTCGATCGGCGTAAAGCGCCGTTCCGGCGTATGCGTGGCGGGAAGTAGCGGGCGGATGGCCGGATGCGATGTGCGGTACAGGTAGGCAACCAGCGATACCAGCGTGCCGAGTAGCACCGCGCGATCCAGGGGAATACTGAGCGTCGCGAAGAAGGTCACGCCCGCGACCACGCTCTCGGTGCGGCTCACGGCCAGCACTTCTTTCCAGCGTTGGACATCCACCAGGCCGTATGCCACCAGCAAAAGCGTCGCTGCAATCGCCGCTAGCGGGATCAATTCGATCAGGCCACCGCCAAAAGCCACGAGAACGACGACGAGCACCGCTGCGAACACCGCCGCCAGCGGCGTTTTCGCGCCAGCCTGCAGGTTCGGCATCGACCGGTTCAACGACCCGCAGGACACGTACGAGGAGAACAGGCCGCCTATTGCATTGGCGAGACCTTGCCCGACGAACTCACGATTGACGTCCAGCGTTTGTCCCGAGCGCGCCGCGACGGCTTTGGCGATCGACAAAGATTGCCCCAGTGCCACGAGGGTCAGCGCCAGTGCGATGCTCGACAGCTCGCCAAGGGCGGTCATGTTGACGTCAGGTACATGAAACGGCGGCAACGCAGAGGGGATCGGGCCGACGATCTCGATGCCCGCATGGGCGCGTTGGATCACGCTCAACAGTTGTGCGCAGGCGAATCCCGCCAGCAGCCCCAACAGCATCGTTGGCCACCGTGGCCGCCAACGGCGTAGGGCGAGTGTTGCGGCCAGCGTCACAGCGCCTACCAAGAGCGCCTGCCAGTGAATCTCGCCGGGGTGCATGGCGATGAACGCGAGGATGCCGAACGCGGAGGTTCCCGGTGGCAGCGCGAGGCCCAAGAAATCCTTCAATGCGAACAGTGCGATCAATACGGCGGCGCCGCTTGTGAAGCCAAGCAGGACTGAAGGGGAGATGAAATTGGCCAGCGCGCCCAGGCGAAACCCGCCAACCAGCAACTGCAGCAACCCCACCATGATGGTCACGGCCAACGCGAGGTCAATGTAATGCGCGCTGCCCACCAGCGCCAACGGTGAAAGTGCCGCCATGAGCGCGAGCGAATTGGCATTGGTCGGCCCGGTCACGACATGACGACTCGAACCTGCCAGGGCGGCGATGATGCATGGCACCACTGCGCCATAGACCCCGTATTGCGGCGGAAGGCCGGCCAGCGTGGCGAACGCGACGCCCTGCGGCAGAGCCAATACAGCGCCCAGTAGGCCGGCACTCATGTCGTGGCGCCAACTGAAACGGTCTACCAGCGCGAACCAGGGAAATAACTGCGTGAGTCGTGGCGCGCGCATTGATCGTGGGCTCCTGCCGTAAGGTGTCTCTTGGGACGACACTTTAACCTGTCGCGTTCAAGGGCTGCGCTTAGAAAGAGACCTGAGCCGTCATGTCTGCGGCGTTGCGCTCGTTAATCCGAGGAGCCGGCCGGGGCATTGCGCGGGTTTTACCCGCCCTACGGGAGCGTGGTAGGGCGGGTGTAACCCGCGTTGGTGGATCGAGATCAATCTTGCAGCAGCCGACTTTTCCCCCGCGTCAGATTGGCCAAAAACTCATCCATTGCCGCGAGGTGCGCAGGCGGAACGGCCAGGGTCAGCGCCGCTCCATGGGCGTCGAAGGACTCATTGATTACCTGGGCCTCATGCTCGGCCAGGCGCGCTTTGAACGTGCTCAGCTCCGAGAAGCCGCAATGACAACGTACCGATTCGCGAACAACCAGCTCCCGCTGTTCACCGCGTTGCAGGCATTTGGCGGCGGTTCCGCCATAAGCCCGCGCCAGTCCGCCCGTACCGAGTTGGATGCCACCGTACCAGCGCGTCACCACCACGATGACGTTGTCGCAGTCCTGACCCTCAATGGCGGTCAGCATGGGGCGGCCAGCGGTACCGCCGGGTTCTCCGTCATCGCTGAAGCGATACTGCTGACCGACTTTCCAGGCCCAGCAGTTGTGCGTTGCCGAAGGGGCGCTCACTTGCGCGATGAAGGCGTTCGCTTCTTCGGCCGTCGAGAGCGGCGCGGCCCTGGCTAAAAAGCGGCTTTTGCGGATTTCTTCGAAGTATTCGCACGGGCCTGCGAGAGTAAATGCCATAAAAACCGCTCGTTATTGCTCACTGCGCTGGCGGCTTCAAGCCACAGCCTTTCAGGATGATGTGGGTAAGGGTGGTGGTCGCGGCGTCGAAGTCCGTACGCGACAGACGCTTCGTTCCGAGCAGACGGCCGATCTGCCCGGCATAGTCGGCGTAATGCTGCGTACTGCCCCAGAGCAGGAAAATAAGGTGCACCGGATCGATGGCGTCCATCTTGCCGGCCGCGATCCACGCATCGAACACCGCCGCACGGCCCCGGAACCAGGCCCGGTAGTCTTCCCCGAAATACTGTGAGAGGTACGCGCCGCCGCTGATGACTTCCATGGCGAAGATTCGTGACGCCAGGGGCTGTTTGCGGGAAAACTCCATCTTCGCGTGGATGTAGCGCGCCAGCGCTTCGGCGGGATCATCATCCACGCTCAGTGCATCGAACGTTCGATTCCAGTCGAGCAGCACGTTTTCCATCAACGCGATGTAAAGGCCCAGCTTGTTCGTAAAGTAATAGTGCAGGTTCGCCTTCGGCAATTTGGCACGAACGGCGATGGCACTGATGCTGGTGCCTTTGTAGCCGTGGCGTGCGAACTCCTTTGCCGCAGCGGCGAGAATCACTTCTTCATTGCGTTGGCGAATGCGGCCGTTTGGCTTGTTATCAGCTGGTGAGGCGGGCACGTTCATGCGATGGGTTCTCGGCGTTCGTCCGGGGATTTGCCTGTTAGTGGGATCAACCCTGCGCGTTGCTCATACGAATGTCGGCGATGATGGCTCGATAGGAGCTGCGTTGATAGCGCATCCAGCCGCTTCCAGCAACAGCCAGCACATATGCCGAATGGGGCGGGTTCGTTTTCGTCCGGCGAATGAAGGGTGCCTGTGGCTTCTCTGCGGTCTCAGTCGATTCGTTCGACCTCGATATCACTGAGGCCAAGCTCGGCACTGCGGCTTTCTAAGCTCGACTGGAGGTGCTCCTCCCAGGGAGCGTCTTCAACCACCTGCGGCTCCGGGACGTGCTTGATGAGCAGTTGCAGGCGAACCTGATCCAGGGTCGGCGCGTCGAAACCCTCCATGATCAGGGCGTCGGGCTCGCCATTGAGTCGATAGCTGATCGAGTAGCGCTTCAAGTCGTGCATCGTCTTCCTCGTTGGAAAAGCGCTCGGAAAGAGCGGTACCTCAATTCTGATCCTGCGTTGACCCCTGCGGTTCACGTACCGGGCTCGTTTGCTCAACGCGCAGCAGGCGTACTTTGCGCTCCGCGCCCCAGCGGTATCCGCCCATCGCGCCGCTGGAGGAGATAACCCGATGACACGGTACCAACAACCCAACCGCATTACTGGCGCACGCGCGTGCAATGGCGCGGGGGTGGGTCGACAGGTCGGCGGCCAGGGCGGCGTAGGTACGCGTCTCGCCTGGCGGAATCGTTTGCAGCGCTTGCCAGACGCGGATCTGGAATGCCGTACCGCGCAAATCCAGCGGCAGGCCACTCGCCCGCGCGGGCTCGTGAAGCTGACCGAGGACGCGATCGAGCCATGGTCGCAGGTTCGCGTCATCGCGCACGATTTGTGCGGCGGCGAATCGAGTCAGCAGGTCACGAGTCAAGGCGTCGGGCGAGTCACCGAAAAGAAGGGCGCACACACCGCGCGGGCTCGTCGCCATGAGCAGATGGCCGAGTGGGCATTCGGCCAACGTGTAATGAAGGGTTTCGCCCAGGCCGCGCTGGCGCCGTTGCGATGGGCGCAACGCGTCGGCCTTCTCGTAGAGGCCTCGTGTGCTCGAATAGCCGCTTTCCAGGCTTGCGTCGAGCACGTTGCGTGCGTGTGGTAAGGCCGCTTGGAGGCGTTGTACGCGGCGGTGTTCGGCCCATTGCCGTGGCGTTACGCCCATGCGCGTCTTGAAGGCCCGCGCCAGGTGCGAGGCCGACACGCCGATCCGCGCTGCAAGTTTCTCGAGCGTGATCCTTTCCGGCACATCGAGCAGGCGGCAAGCTGACTCGACCAACGTGTCCATCTGCTCAACGAGGCTTTGCCCATTGGGCGCACAGCGTAGGCAGGCCCTAAAGCCCGCCGCTTCGGCCTTGGCAGCGCTTTCGAACAGATCGACGTTCATCCGGCTCGGACGTCGAGCAGGGCAGCTGGGCCGGCAATAGATCCCGGTCGTGCGCACGGCGAAGACGAAATGGTTGTCGAAATCGGTATCGCGCTCACAGATGGCTTGCCAGCAGCGGTCATTGTCGAGCATTGGCTGTTCCTCCTACGGCTAAGCGAATTGTGCCGCGACGGACGATCATGTCCACGCCGTTTCGCGCTTTCGAATGGCCGATTTTCAATGCGCCCGTGTATGCCGGGAGAATTCGTCCGGCATGAGCGGTGTTTCGCAATTGCAAATGCGGGCAACAGTGGCGACCATTGCGACAACGGAAAAGGAGCCTTCGACGCAACGATGAGAACCCCAAAACGCCTTGAGCCCCTAATTGAAGACGGGCTCATCGACGAGGTATTGCGGCCGCTCATGAGTGGTAAGGAAGCGGCCGTCTATGTGGTTCGCTGCGGTAGCGAAGTGCGCTGCGCGAAAGTCTACAAGGAGGCGAACAAGCGTGGCTTCCGCCAGGCCGCTGAATATCAGGAAGGGCGGAGTACGCGTAACAGTCGTGACGCGCGGGCCATGGCGAAGTCCAGCAAGCATGGGCGCCGTGAGCGTGAAGAGTCCTGGCAAAACGCGGAGGTGGCGGCGTTGTTTCGCCTAGCAGCGGCGGGCGTGCGCGTGCCCAAGCCCTACGATTTTCTCGATGGCGTTTTGCTGATGGAGATGGTCGACGACGGGGAGGGTGATGCGGCGCCACGCTTGAATGACGTCGATCTCACGCCGGAAGACGCACGCGAGTTTCACGCGTTCATGATTGATGAAATCGTGAAAATGCTCTGTGCAGGCCTGGTTCACGGCGACCTTTCCGAATTCAACGTGCTGCTGGGGCCGGACGGGCCGGTCATCATCGATTTGCCGCAAGCGGTTGATGCCGCGGCCAACAATCACGCGTTCCGCATGCTGGAGCGGGACGTGCGCAACATGGCCGAATATTTCGGCCAGTTCGCACCTGAGCTGCGCTACACGCGCTATGCGAAAGAGATGTGGGCGCTGTTCGAGCAAGGAAAGCTGACCCCTGAAACATCATTGACGGGCGAGTTCGCTGATCCCGAAGACGCGGCGGATGTGGACGCCGTCATGCGTGAGATCAGGGACGCGTTGGCCGAGCAGGCACGTATCGAAGCTGCGCGCGCCGAAGAGGATGAGGAAGACGCCGCGCCTTCTGGCCGGCGGCGTCGGTAACGCATTCCCCGAACTATCGGCACCGTAGGTGGATGGCCGAAGCCATCCACGCGGCTTGATCATGGAGGCACGAGGTGGATAAGGCTTCGCCGTTATCCACCCTACGGTTGAACGCGGTGTAGGAACCCGATGGGCTGTGATCAGCTCGTGGGCGATTAGTGATTAAAAGCGATCGCCCATGAATGGGCTCCTACGAAAGCAAATCCTTACTCCGCCATTTAGGAACTGAAATTGCGACTTCGCCTCAGCTTTCAGTCGATTCTCATTGCGGCAAAAATATGGTCTTTTTCGTCGATCGTGGCTTGACCCGCCGCGATCCGAGGCCGATCCTTGCGCCATTCACAGCAGCAGGTTTGGAGAGCGAAATGAAAGGGCAGGCAGCGGTCGTCGATTATTTGAAGGAGCTCCTACGCGGAGAGTTGGCGGCCCGCGATCAATACTTCCTGCATTCACGCATGTATCAGGATTGGGGACTGACCAGCCTGTACGAGCGTATCAACCACGAAATGGAAGAAGAGACGCAGCACGCAGACGCGCTCCTGCAGCGGATTCTGTTCCTCGAAGGTGTGCCGGACATGACGCCGCATACCATCGAACCGGGCGCGAGCGTGCCTGACATGCTGCGTAGCGACTTGGCGTTGGAGTATCACGTGCGGGGGGCATTGGCTCAGGGGATTTCACTGGCTGAATCCCATGGCGACTATGTCACGCGCGACATGCTGCGCATTCAGCTTCAGGACACCGAAGAAGATCACGCCTATTGGCTGGAGCAGCAATTGGGTCTGATCGAGCGCATCGGTTTGCAGAACTACCTGCAAAGCAAAGCGCAGTAAGAAAAAAGGGATGCCGCAAGGGCATCCCTTCCTCGGTCACTCGACGACGAACGTCGTGGTCGTCCCGTAATAGAACTTGTCCACTTTCTGGCCACCGATTTCCGCGCCGTTTGCAGCGTCGTTGTGCGTCGCGGCCAGGATAAAGCGTCCTTTGCCTTCCGCCGGGACTTCGACGTGCCCGGACGCGTCCGTCTCGAGCTCCTTCGGCTCTGCGTCCTTGTCGGGGCCAAACAGCACGACGTCCTGATTCGCCAGAGGTTTGCCTTTGAAAGTCAGCGTGAACGTATCGCTGGACGCAGCCGTCGGTACGAGCTCGAGGTCCATCGCGGCCTTCGTCTCTTCGCGACCGTAGCGGGCATGCATCAGCGCTGCGGTGAAGGTGCCGTCGTCGTTTTTCCACGGCTTCCATACGGCATGGTTGACGACGCGCACATCGCCGGCGCCTGCGGGTTTAGCCTCTAGATGATCCTCACGAACGGTAACGGGCACCGTTTTGCTCATGTCATCGTTGAATACCTTGGCACCTGCGGCCATGTTCTTGACCGGGTCGCCCTTGTCCGGACCGTCCTCGGGCTCACCGAGGTACACGCGCGCAACGCCGCTCGCATCTTTCTCTACCCATAGTTCGTGGGCGTTGGCGACCATCGCGAAAGCGCTGAGCCCGAGGCAGATCAAACTCTTCTTGAACATCCTGATTTCCTTGTTTGCAGGGAAGCCGTGTGGCCGGCTCCTAATGGTAGAGACGAACGAGGACGCTAAAACCCGCACGTTTGTTACAAATTCCTGCACTGCGTGGGAGGCAGGTAAGCGAAGCATTCTAGCGGCTAAACCCAAATGCGAGGGTTGGTGCGAATTATTATTGTTTTTACGTATGTGAAAAAATTGTTAGGATCCTGCCCGCCAACCCACGGCCCCTGTCATAGGCGGTGCCCAGCACCGACGCACATGGAAGTGGCTTTCCTATCCCCACCTCTTTAGGTAAACAAGAGATGTTCCGTCCCCTCTTTCCAGCATTGACCAGCGCTATAGCGTTGGCTATCTCATCATCGGTACTTGCGGCACCGATGACTATCGACCTGCCCGCCCAGGCTCTTTCGAATTCATTGACCCAACTTAGCCAGTCCACCGGTATGCGGGTTGCATTTGATTCGCAAGCCGTTGCTGGCAAGCAGGCACCTGCGGTGAGCGGCAATCTGGAGCCGGCTGAGGCGCTTCGGCAGTTGCTGGCGGGTAGTGGGCTAACGGCGTCTGTCAGCGGAAACACTGCGCAGGTTTACCAAGCGGCAGCAGGCGGCGCGTCCGATGCGCTAACGCTGGGCAACGTGAACATCAACGCGCAAACAGGCATGGCTGGTGCGGCCACTACTGAAGGAACTCAGTCATACACGACCGGCTCGATGAGTACGTCTACCAAGTTGCCACTGTCGATTCGTGAGACGCCGCAGTCGGTGAGCGTAATGACGCGCCAGCGGATCGAAGATCAGGGGCTTTCTGATCTGAACGACGTCGTCAAGTTCGCACCTGGCGTAACGTTGAGCAAGATCGGTACGGATCGTAAAAGCTATTTGTCTCGTGGTTTCCGTATCGACAACATCATGTATGACGGACTTCCCACGACTGCGGGAACGTTTACGCTGGACACGAATGCTCCAGCCGATATGGCGATGTATGACCGCGTTGAGGTCGTGCGGGGCCCAACGGGGCTGATGACTGGCGCGGGCGATCCATCGGCCACCTTGAACCTGATCCGCAAGCGTCCGACTGTCGAGCCTCAGGTTAGCATCACGACCAGCGCTGGAAGCTGGGACCGCTACCGTACCGAAATCGATGCCTCCAACAAGCTCAATCAGGACGGAACGATTCGTGGGCGAGTCGTGGCCGCCTATGAGGAAGGCAATAGTTTTCTGGATTATCGCGAGTTACAGCGCCAAACCTTCTACGGAATTTTGGAAGCTGATCTAAACGACAGCACCACCTGGACCATCGGTGCTTCCAAGCAGCGCGAAGACAAAACATCTGATTGGGGCAGCCTGCCCAGTGGGCCGAACGGTGAAGATCTGCATCTTTCGCGCTCGACCTTCTTTAGCGGCGATTGGTCCTACTGGGATCAGGACGTCCACACCGTATTTACCGATATCTCGCACAGATTCTCGAATGGATGGACGGGGAAGATCGCCGCGCAGAAGGTCTGGGCGAACTCCGATACGTTTTCGAGCTACCTGACAACGATTTCTCCAAGTTTTCAAACACCCCTTAATCTTGGAACTGCATCAGGAACCTACCGGACCGACTCCGACCAGCTGAACATTGACGCTTCGCTTGGCGGGCCGTTCCAACTCTTCGGCCGTGAGCACGATTTCAGTGCTGGAGTGAGTCGTCGTCAGGATAAGTTCTATCAACGTGGCGGCTGGTGGAACCCAGTGCCTACCGATATCTTCAACTTCCGCCCTTCCAGCATTGCGAAGCCGTCGATAGAAGATAGAAACGCTTATGCCAGCCGCAATGAAACGATTGAGGAAGCGGCTTATGCCGTGGCACGTTTCAATCCTATCGATCCGCTGCACGTCATCGTCGGCGGTCGGGTGAGCTGGTACGACTACGATAACCAGTCCGGCACTGGCGATTACAAAGCGACCCGTGAAGTCACGCCCTACGCGGGAATCATCTATGACCTGAATGACACCTACTCGGTCTACGCGAGCTATACGGATATCTTCAAGCCGCAGAGCCAGCAGGATGTGGGTGGTTCGGTCCTTGATCCTATGACGGGTAAGAGCTATGAGCTTGGCCTGAAGGGGGAATTCTTCGAAGGAGCGCTGAACAGCTCGATCGCAGTATTCGAAACCATTCAGGAGAACCGCGCCTATGCGCTCTCCCCGAACCCTCCGAGCTGCCAGGCTCAAAACCGGACGTGCTATGACACTGCCGGAGAGGTGCGCACCCGAGGCATCGATGCCGAGATTTCCGGCGCCATTACACCGAACTGGCAGGCATCTGCGTCTTATCTCCTCGCTCTGAGTGAATACACCAAAGATCGCACCTATGAAGATAAGCGCTTCGCGCCCGAGCAACCGAAGCATCTGTTCAAGGCAGCGACCTCGTATCAGTTCTCGGGTGACCTCAGCAACTGGCGAATTGGCGCGGACGTGCTGGCGCAAAGCAGTACCTACAAGCGGGTTGGCACTGGCCATGCAGAGCAGGACGACTATGCGGTTGTTGGTCTGATGGCCGGTTACCGGTTTGACGAGCATTGGGACGCGCGCGTCAACGTCAACAACGTCTTCGATGAGAAATACTGGCAAGGCATTCCAAGCTCCACCGGTACGGGCGTTTACGGCGATCCTCGCAACCTGATGTTCTCGCTCAAATGGTCGCTCTGATCGTTATTTGAGGCTTCTGTGATCTAGCAAGCACCCCGACATAGTTCGGGGTGTTTTGTTTTGGGCGAATTGAAGTCTGAATGGTGTTTAGCGCTTATGTCGAGGGGACCGGGCGGCGATCGGCTTTCAGTCGCCTTGGCGGCTAAAGCCGCCCCTACAGATTTAGCCCGTAGGGTGGAAATCCAGCAGGATCTCTACCGTTTACCGCGGGGTACGTGGGTAAAACTACTGCAAGGTGAACGGTGGATTGCGTGACTACGCCGCTAATCCACCCTACGCCCGGGGCGCTCAATACCTTGATCCGGAGTGCTTGGGTCCGTCAGGTGCGAAAGAATTGCGCATTCGGGGCGGTCATCTCCGTTGCAGCAATCGACCAGTGAATGAAGGCTTTTTCGAAGGGATCGCAGCTCGCTGATTTTCACATCCAGCGCGTGGATGTGCTGCAGGGCCAGGGCTTTTACGTCGGCGCTGGCTCGGTCCCGGTCCTGCCAAAGGGCCAGGAGCTTACCCACTTCTTCCAGCGAGAACCCCATGTCGCGTGAGCGCTTGATGAAGGAAAGCCGCTCGAGGTCGCGGGCGTTGTAGTGGCGATACCCGGAACCGCTGCGGCTGGCCGGGGCGATCAATCCAATGGACTCGTAGTAACGAATCATCTTTGCGGAGAGGCCGCTATGGTTCGCGGCTTGGCCAATGTTCATGGGGTATGTATCTCATGAGGTTGAGTTCGATCTTGGGGCGGGCGCCGTCCGCTTCAAGCGTGCTGTCGTGCGCGAAGATCACGCGGACGCCAGCGGCTTAACAGCAGTGCATTGCCAAGGACGCTGACGCTGGACAATGCCATGGCTGCTCCTGCCACCATGGGGCTCAACAGGCCGAAGGCGGCCAATGGCAGGCCAATGAGGTTGTAGACGAACGCCCAGAACAGGTTTTGGCGAATCTTACGGTAGGTCTGTCGGCACACCTCCAGCGCCGCGGGTACCAAGGTTGGATCGCCGCGCATCAGCGTAACGGCTGCCGCCTGAATGGCCACGTCGCTGCCATTGCCCATAGCGATGCCAAGATCAGCGGTGGCCAATGCAGGCGCATCGTTCACGCCATCGCCTACCATCGCCACGCGCGCGCCGCCGGCTTGCAAGCGAGTGATGACCGCGGACTTTTCCGCGGGCAGGACATTCGCGTCCATGCCTTCTATTCCTAGCTGCTCGGTGACCTTGCGGGCGCTGCCCCGGTTGTCGCCGGTGATGAGGTGCGTGCGGATGCCCTGCGCGTGCAAATGCTTGATCGCGTTCGATGCGCCGGGTTTGAGCGCATCACCGAAGGCGAACAGTCCGATGATATGCGGTGTGGGTTGCGTGCAGACCAGCCATGAAACGGTGTGACCGTCGTCTTCCCATTGGCGGGCGAGGGCATCCTGTGTCCCGGTGGTCAGTGCATGCGCCGCGAGCAATCGGTGTTGCCCGAGGACCAATTCAACGTCGCCTACGCGGCCCTGGATGCCGAGCCCAGGCAGCGTCTGGCTGTTCGTGACGGGCGGCAACGCCAACTGCTGTGTCTTGCAGGCAGCGAGAATCGCCTTCGCTAGCGCATGCTCGCTGCCTTGTTGCAGAGCGCCGGCCAGCGTGAGCAGCGATCGCGCGTCGCCCTCGACGGCGTGCAGGTGAACGATCTCGGGATGCCCGGACGTGAGCGTGCCGGTTTTGTCGAATGCGACGCAATCGATTGCAGTCGCTCGCTCCAAGGCTTCGGCGTCCTTGATCAGGATGCCGTGCCGGGCGGCAACTCCGGTTCCCGCCATGATTGCCGCAGGCGTGGCGAGGCCCAATGCGCAGGGGCAGGCAATGACGAGTACAGCTACCGCATTGAGTAGCGCCTGTTCCAAGGGCCCGCCGGCCAGCAGCCAACCGCCCACGGTGAGCAATGCGATACCGATCACGGCAGGCACGAATACGGCGCTGACTCGATCGACGAGGCGCTGGATAGGCGGTTTGTCCGCTTGGGCGCTGTCGACCAGGCGAATGATGCGGGCGAGCACCGTTTCGGCGCCGACCGCCGATACCCTGACGATCAGCCGGCCATCGCCATTGATCGACCCACCAGTTACGTGATCACCCGCTGCTTTGGGCAACGCGCGGCTTTCCCCTGAAATCAGCGACTCATCCGCCTGGCTTTGCCCGTCGATGACGTGCCCATCAGTGGGGAAGCGCTCGCCAGGCAGGACTACCAGCGCGTCACCGACGACGACACTGTCAAGCGGAACCAACGTCTCTTGGCTGTTCCTGCGTAGGCGCGCCGTCGCCGGTTGCAGTGCTTCCAGCGCGCGAATTGCCGCACCCGTCTGCCGTTTGGCGCGAGCTTCGAGGCGTTTGCCGAGCCGTACCAGCAGAATGACCAGCGCCGACGCTTCGAAGTAAAGATGCGGAGCGTGCCCGGACGGCGCCAACCATTGATAAAGGCTGAGGCCGTACGCGGCAGTGGTACCGAGCGCGACCAATAGGTCCATGTTGCCGCTACGCGCACGCACTGCATGCCAGGAGGCTCGATAGAAGCGAGCACCGAGCCAAAATTGAATGGGAGACGCCAGCAGACATTGCAGCCAGGCCGGCAGGGTCGTGTCGTACCCGAACGGCATTGTCAGCATCGGGAGCACCAAGGGAGCGGCTAACAACGCGCCGACGATCAGTGCCCAGGTTTCGTAGCGGTCCGAATTCGATTCCCGATCGACCGAAGCGGATTCGAGCGTAGTCGCGCCGTAGCCTGCGTTCCGGATCGCGGCAATGAGGGCGTGGGTATCGATGGAAGTGTGAACGATGTACGCGTGTTCGCTGGCAAGGTTGACCGTGGCAGACAGTACGCCCGGTGTTGCCATCAGTGCTCGCTCCACGCGGCCCGCGCAGTTGGCGCAGGTCATGCCTTGGAGTTGGAGGTCAGTATGCGTGCGCTGGACGGTGTAGCCGCTGTTCTCGACGGCCTCCACCAGCGCGGGTGCATCGACGGTATCGGCTTCGATGTGCGCCCGTTCGGTCGCCGGATTGACCTGCGCCGTGTGAACACCTTCGACACCCAGTAACGCACGCTCGACGCGGCCCGCACAGGCCGAACAGCTCATACCGCCGATGGAAAGGTCGAGGGACGTACGGGTTTGCATGGCAGCGCTCCTAAAGTGAACGATGCCATGCTCAACCTTCACCTTGTGGAAAGGTCAAGGTGATTGCCGTCAGATAGGGTTGGTTTCCATCAGCATCAGGCCTTCTGTGCCTTGGGTGATGTAGTAACGCTTCACATCGCCGGCCTGCACGGTCACCGCAACGCGGGTGAGCTGCGCGATGCCGGGGTTACAGACGCCGGCGCCGATCAAGTTCAGACGGATTTGGTGGGTGCCGGGTGGCAGGTTGAATGAAGACGACTCGCCAGGCATAAGGCGGGCAGCGAGTTGGTCTTGCAGGTAAATGCCCACGTCACAGGGCGTGGACAATTCGAGCCGCTCGCGGGAAAGCGTCACGATGGCATAACCGGACGATTGCGCCAAGCTAGGCAGCGCAGTGAGGAGGGCAAGAACCAGGACGAACGTTCTCATGGTGGGATTCCTGATGGCAGCGATGGTTTGACCGCTGGTGATGCTCGCATGTTTAGGGGGAGGGGGTGGCAGAGTGACGAGGTGAACGGTGAATTACGCCGCGGCGCGGCCAGTCCACCCTACGGCTCTGGACTTTTGTAGGAGCCAGCCGGGCTGCGATCACCTTGCTGGCGATCCGGGCCGGCCGACGACGCCGAAGTGACTTGTTGACTGATGATCGCCAGCAAGCTGGCTCCTACCCAAACGCCGCGCGGGAGATCGCTTTCGCGAGCAAGCTCGCTCCTACAAGCGCGGGGGCAAACCCTTGTCGTAGGGCGGAATCCCGCAGGGCTTCCACCGTTTACCGTGAAACCGAAAGTTTGAGACCGTACCAAGGCATTCGGTGGATTACGCCATTGCATGGCTAATTCACCCTGCGACGCGCGCGCCGACGCGATCCCCGAACGCAGTGTTCGGCAGGGTCACGATTTACAAAGCGGGCGTCTTGTAACAGCATCGTCGGCTTTTCTCGCAGATGACGTGCGTGGGACATATTGAGCCCGCGTAGGCTTCTGCGCTCCGAGGGGCACTCATGCGGTTACAACTGTTGCTCATCCTGGGGGCGCTGACCGCGTTCGGCCCCTTGGCGATCGATTTCTACCTGCCCAGCTTTCCCGCCATCGCCCAGAGCTTCGGCACTGACGTCGAGCACGTGCAATTGTCCTTGTCGTCCTATTTCGCAGGGTTGGCGATCGGGCAGTTGATATACGGCCCGCTCGCTGATCGTTTCGGACGTCGCATACCGCTGCTGGTCGGCGTTTCCCTGTTTACCCTGGCATCGCTTGCCTGCGCCCTGGCACCCAGCATGGAATGGCTGGTCGCTGCGCGTTTCGTGCAAGCGCTGGGAGGGTGTGTAGGCATGGTGGTGTCCCGCGCCATGGTTCGCGATCTCTGTGACCCGTCTGGCGCCGCTAAGGCGTTTTCGCAGCTGATGCTGGTGATGGGCGTTGCGCCGATCCTGGCGCCGGTCGGGGGCGGGTTACTGCTGGAGATCGGCGGCTGGATGTCGATTTTCTTCTGCCTGGCGTTGTTCGGTGCGCTGGTTGGCGGAGCGGTGTGGATACGCTTGCCAGAAACGCTACCGCCAGGGCCGGGTCGCCAGCCGCTGAAGGGGTTGACGCGTCGTTACGTCAATCTTCTGCGCGATTCGGAGTTCATGGCGTATGGCATGTCTGGCGGCATCGCGCTGGCAGGGATGTTCGCTTACATCGCCGGATCGCCGTTCGTGTTCATCCAGCTGTACGGCGTGCCAGCGGAGCATTACGGTTGGCTGTTCGGCGCGAACGCCGCAGGCTTCATTCTCGTTGCACAGATCAATGCGCGGCTGATGCGTTTTGCTGGCCCCGCATTCTGGCTGCGCCGGTTCATTTGGGTATACGCGATGAGCGCGCTGGCGCTGCTGGTGATCGCGCTGGCGAAACCCGCGTCGCTGGCATGGCTGATGGTGCCGCTGTTCATTTGCATCTCTAGCCTAGGCTGCATCGCGCCCAACGCCACTGCGTGCGCCATGGCCAAACAGGGTGCCCACGCCGGCAGCGCTTCGGCGCTGATGGGCAGTTTGCAGTTCTGCATTGCGGCACTGACTTCTTCTCTGGTGGGAATTTTCCATGACGGTACCGCCGTGCCGATGGCCGCAGTCATTACCGGCTGTGGGCTGCTGGCGGCATTGCTAGCGTGGTATTCGGGGCAGCTAGATGTTGGCCAGCCGCAGCGTTAGGCGGATCTTCGTCTAGCGGGTGAGGGCCGCTTGGCGAGCCTTTGAGCGATGGGGCAGCAAGCGCCTCTGCTAGACCGAAGGGCGAATCAGCTTGATCGAGGCGGAGAGGCAGCGCGAGAATCGGGACGTCGTCAGCCCTGTGCTGTAGCTCAAGGAATGTTCATGCCTGATTCTGTGACTGCCTCGCTTCGCTTGTCCCCGGAAGCCCTTACCCGTCCGATCGCCTCCAATCAGTTCGATTTCGTCACGACCGATGACCTGGAGCCGTTTCGCGGTGTGCTAGGACAGGAACGCGCCGTCGAAGCATTGCAGTTCGGTGTCGCGATGCCGCGTCCGGGATACAACGTTTTCGTCATGGGCGAGCCGGGCACGGGCCGCTTTTCATTCGTCAAACGCTACCTGAAGGCCGAGGCGAAGCGCCTGAAGACGCCGAGCGACTGGGTCTACATCAATCACTTCGATGAGGTCCGCGAGCCGCGCTCCCTGGAATTGCCCCCAGGCACAGCGAACGAGTTCATCGAGGACATTGGCCAGCTCATCGATAACCTGCTCGCGACCTTCCCAGCCGTTTTCGAGCATCCCACGTTCCAGCAGAAAAAAAGCGCCATCGACCGGGCGTTCAACCAGCAGTACGACAAAGCGCTGGATGTCATCGAGCGCGCGGCCCTGGAAAAAGGCATTGCGCTCTACCGGGACAGCACCAACATCGCTTTCACCCCGATGAGTGAAGGCAAGGCATTGGATGAGGCGGAGTTCGCGCAGTTGCCCGAGGCCGAGCGTGAGCGCTTCCACGGCGATATCTCGGCCCTGGAAGAGCGCTTGAACGAGGAGTTGGCGAGCCTGCCGCAATGGAAGCGTGAGTCGAGCAATCAGCTGCGTCAGCTCAACGAAGAGACGATTACTCTCGCGCTGCAACCCCTGTTGGCGCCGCTGTCAGAGAAGTACGTCGAGAACGCAGGCGTCTGCGCCTATTTACAGGCGATGCAGGTCAATTTGCTCAAGACGGTGGTCGACCTTTTGCTCGACGAGAAGCCAGACGTCCAGCGTCGCGAGCTGCTGGAAGAGCAATATGCGCCAAGTCTCGTCGTCGCGCACGGAACGGACAGTGGGGCACCCGTGGTGTTCGAACCCCATCCGACTTACGACAACCTGTTCGGACGCATTGAATACAGCACGGATCAAGGCGCGCTCTTCACTAGCTATCGACAGCTGCGCCCAGGCGCACTGCATCGTGCCAATGGCGGCTATTTGGTGCTGGAAGCGGAAAAGCTCTTGAGTGAGCCGTTCGTTTGGGACGCGCTGAAGCGTTCGCTGCAATCCCGTCAGTTGAAGATGGAGTCACCGCTTGCCGAGCTGGGCCGCCTGGCGACCGTGACATTGACGCCCGGGGTGATCCCGCTGCACCTGAAAGTCGTGATTATCGGCTCGCGGCAGATCTATTACACGCTGCAGGACCTCGATCCGGACTTTCAGGAGATGTTTCGCGTCCTGGTCGATTTCGACGAGGAAATCAGCCTGGCCGATGACAGCCTCGAGCAGTTCGCACAGTTGCTGAAGACCCGGACATCGGAAGAGGGGCTGGCGCCGTTGACCCGGGCAGCAGTCGCGCGCTTGGCAACTTACAGCGCACGGCTGGCAGAGCATCAGCGGCGGTTGTCGGCGAAAATCGGCGACTTGTTTCAATTGATCAGCGAAGCCGACTTCATTCGTCAGCTCGCTGGTGAAGCCGTGACCGATGTTGGTCATATCGACCGCGCGCTCCGAGCCAAGGCCACGCGCACCGGGCGGGTGTCCGCGCGCGTCTTGGACGATATGCTCGCTGGGATCATCCTGATCGATACCGATGGCGCGGCGATTGGTAAGTGCAACGGGCTCACGGTGCTGGAAATTGGCGATTCGGCCTTTGGGATGCCGGCCCGCATCTCGGCGACCGTTTACCCGGGCGGAAGCGGCATCGTCGACATCGAGCGCGAGGTCAATCTCGGTCAACCCATCCACTCCAAAGGCGTCATGATCCTTACCGGGTTTCTGGGTAGCCGCTATGCGCAGGAATTCCCGCTGGAAATTTCCGCCAGCATTGCGCTGGAGCAGTCGTACGGCTACGTCGATGGCGACAGTGCGTCGCTCGGTGAGGTCTGCACGTTGATTTCCGCGTTGTCCCGTCGACCGTTGAAGCAGTGTTACGCCATCACCGGATCCATCAACCAGTTCGGTGAGGTCCAGGCGGTGGGTGGCGTGAACGAGAAGATCGAAGGCTTCTTCCGGCTTTGCGAGGCGCGCGGTCTTACCGGGGAGCAAGGCGTGATCATCCCGCGGGCCAATGTCGTCAACCTGATGCTGGACGAGCGCGTGCTCGATGCGGTGCGTGAGGGGCGCTTCCATGTGTACGCAGTCAGCCAGGTGGATGAAGCGTTGAGCCTGCTCGCAGGCGAACCTGCCGGAGCGCTTGACGAAAAGGGGTTTTTCCCGGAAGGCAGCGTCAATGCTCGGGTCTTGGAGCGGCTGCGCGAGATTGCCGAAATGGGCATCGATGACGAAGACAAAGGGCCGGGCAAGACGGTTGCCGAGGAGCTGAGTGGCGCGGTGGCAGCGCCGGATCCGAAGGTGCCGCGCCAAGGTGCGAAGCGCCGACGCTATCGCTGAACGACAGGCTGAGTTTGTCTAAAAAGGGCATTAGGCATTTTTCATACCGAATAGGGCTGGGATGCGCGATGTAGCTTGTTTGTGCTAACGCCGATCATCCCGCGCAACTTTGCGGGAAGCGTCTAGGTCTACCCTTTGGAGGGTGCCGGTAAAAACACCGGAGCGTCGGTTTTTTTTCGGCACCTTCAGCCTATCAAGCCAGGGAATTTGTGGCTCTGAGGTCGTCGCCGACACACCGCGATCGCGAGGAACGCAATATGTCCAGTTCTCTATGTCTCACACGACAATGCATTGGAATGGAGACCCGCATCGAGTGCATCGTCCGGCC
The DNA here is from genome assembly GCF_014647635.1 of Pseudomonas matsuisoli. Classification (GTDB taxonomy): domain Bacteria; phylum Pseudomonadota; class Gammaproteobacteria; order Pseudomonadales; family Pseudomonadaceae; genus Pseudomonas_P; species Pseudomonas_P matsuisoli. The sequence goes on along the minus strand of NZ_BMPO01000014.1, from coordinate 1,403 downwards.
AATGGCGGGCGATCAGGGTCTATGGACATTGATCTGCTCGGCGGGCGTATCCGGCAAACTTCCTACCGTCACCAGGTCCCAGGGCCCGTTCCGCGGTTCCCGCATGGCGCAGTCGGTCCTCGACGCTATTGCCACCAACCTTTGCGAACAAGGCTATGTCTGCAGCGAGGAGCCGCTGACCTGGCGGGTGCCCATGCAGGCCGAGTTGCGCAGGGTCAATGGGGTGGGGCTGACGGTCGTCGACCATTCGCGGTTGTATACCTAGTCGAGCCCACCCTGCGTTAAAGCGCTCTTTCATCCATGCTCGCGATGACAGTTGTCTCGCCATACGTACTGGCTATACTCGCGCCCGTTTGTGTGCGGAATCGAGACGATATGGAACGCTTTTTCGAGAACCTGATGTATGCCTCGCGCTGGCTTCTGGCGCCTATCTATCTTGGCTTGTCCCTGGCGGTGCTGGCGCTCGCACTGAAGTTCTTTCAGGAGCTTTATCACCTGTTGCCGCATGTATTTGATAAAACCGAAGCGGACCTCGTGCTGGTGCTGCTGTCGCTGATCGATATGGCGCTCGTCGGCGGTCTGTTGGTCATGGTGATGTTCTCAGGCTATGAAAACTTCGTTTCGCAGCTGGATATCGACGAAGGGAAGGAAAAGCTGGATTGGTTGGGCAAGATGGATTCGTCTTCGCTGAAGATGAAAGTGGCCGCGTCCATCGTGGCAATTTCGTCGATCCACTTGCTGCGGATGTTCATGGAAGTACAGCGGATCGATAGCGAAAAACTGATGTGGTACGTGATCATTCACATGACGTTCGTGGTGTCGGCCTTCGCCATGGGGTATCTGGATCGGATCACTAAGCATTAACCCGCTGAACCCCGCCCTGCGCTCACGTTCCCATACCTGAAACCATTCGGGTTCGAGGACCTTCCATGACGTTGGATGAGCTTGCCCCGCTGGCCAAAGGTGGCCGGGTTGATTCGCTTGATCTTTTGTCGCTGGAGGGCGGGATTTATCTGCTCGAAGCGCACCTCGGTGAACGCCGGCTGGTGGTGAAATCGCCGGATGGCAGCGCGCTTCGGCTTCGCTCCGCGCAACATGCGAGGCAGTTGCTGGAAGATTTTCCCGAGGTGCCGTTCCACCTCGTCCATGCAGCTGCACACGACGAGATGTGCGGAATGCCCGCGGGGCTGCGTGAGCCGTTACGCGTACCTATTTCGCTTCGTTCTGCTTGGTAAAACGCTTTCGTAGGGCGGGTTGCGATCAATTTGCGCCTCGCTTTGTAGATACCGTCTTCCCCCTCTACCGAGCAAGTGCCAGTTTTGCATCGAAGGGGACGCCGGATTTGAGTACGCCATAGGCGATGTTTAGCAGCTTGCGCATCGCGGCACATACGATCTGCTTGC
>NZ_BMPO01000013.1 GCF_014647635.1 Pseudomonas matsuisoli | reverse complement strand
ATCTACACAACAAGCTCGAGGCTTAAGGGCGGGTGCGGCTTGCGGTCCTCCCCCGATGATCAGTCGGGGACTATCGCCTCTTTGGAGACGGGAGTCGACATACAAGGGCGGGTGCAACCCGCGGCTTTTCGGCTATTAATCGATTCCGTTACGCCGTCAGGTACTCCTGATAGAAATCCATCGTCGCTAGGTTCTTATCCTTGGCCTCGAACATCATGTCGAACCGATCCAGGAATTCGCAGGCATAACGATTGGTCCAGTCATTCCACATCCGTTTGCTGTGCCCGTATAACTCGCGCTTCGACACACGCACCAGCACGGTCGGCATCTCCAGCTTGCGGGTCGGCCAGAACCCCAGCTCGATCAACTTTTCCGGTGGCTGCGAGTAATGCATCGTCGGCCGCACCCCACGCCAGCTCTCGATGATTCGTTCGACGCGCTCCTCGTGCGGATCGATGTAAGCGTCTTCGTTGATCCAGCAATGGTGAATGTCCAGCACCACCGGCGCCAGGTCGGCGAGCTTCAGGCAATCGTCGACGCCGTAGGTCTTCTCTTCGTTCTCGAAGGTGATGCAATTGCGCGCCTCCTGGGAAAGTCGGGGCCAGATCGTGCGGATGCCCTCCGCCCCCAACCGGCCCGCAATGTGCACGTTGCATTTGAAATCCTGAAACTGTCGACCGAAGCCCATCATGCGAATCATGTCCGCGTGATATTCGAACTCCGCGATGCTGTTTTCCACCACCTCCGGCCGGTCCGACCCGAGCACGCAGAATTGCCCCGGGTGCATCGAAACCCGCACGCCATGATTACGCGCCAAAGCCCCGATCTCACCGAAGCGGTTCGATAGCCAATCCTGGATTTCAGGTTGCTGATAGAAGTCCTTTACCGAAGCGTGGCTGTACAACGGCAGCAGGTCACTGCTCAAGCGCAGCATGCGCAAGGGCGGCGGCAGGCTGCCGACGTATTCGAGCAGACGCAGCTGTGCATCCAGGTTATGCCCGACGACATCGCGCAGCTTCTCTTCCGCCACTTCTCGCTGGACGCTGTTTATCCAGCGCAACGTCGTCGTGCGCGGGTTGAACGTGCGCTCGATGGCTTCGAGCGCTTTCAGCGATTCGCTATGGCCGGGATGACGGTACTGGCAGGCAAAGCCAAGGCGATACATGAGAAGGACTCCAACACAACGGATAGAAACGTTGGAGCCCTGTATTACAGCAGGAGTGCCTGAGCACGGATAAAGTGTCCCAAGTCGCTCTGTAGTCGTAGGGCGGGTAAAACCCGCGGCTCCTTCGCCTGGGGAGCACGGTCTTTGGGTTATCACCCGACCTACGACTAAACGGTATCGCCTATGCCAATGATCCGGCGGTCTTCTCCAATAGCGCCCAGGCCTCGTCACCGAAGGTCTCATGCCATTGCTCGTAATAGCCGGCAGCGCGCAACTTCTCGCGGAACGGTTCGGGCGTGACCTTGCTCAGCAGCAACCCTTTGCCTTTGAGAACTTCGATAACGTTCGCCTGCAAGCTGCGCAGGTCCGCACGCATGCTCACGCCCGCTTCGTTGATGTGCTTGGTGACTAGCGCTTGTACATCCGCCGGTAGTGCTTTGAAGCGTTGCTGATTGCCCAGTACCCAGAAGCCATCCCACATATGGTTGGTCATGGAGCAATACTTCTGCACCTCGTAGAGCTTGGCAGAATCCACCAACGTCAGCGGGTTTTCCTGCCCTTCGACAATGCGCGTCTGGAGCGAGGAATAGACCTCGGCAAAGTTGATACTCGCGGGCGAGGCGTCGAAGCTGCGGAACATCGACATGATGATTGGGCTTGGCGGCACACGTAGCTTCATTCCCACGAGGTCAGTCGGGGCTGCAATCGGCCTGGTACTGGTCGTGGTGACACGGAAACCGTTGTCCCAGATCTTTTCGAAGCCGAACAGCACGCCGGTCTTCTCGATCTCCTGGCGGATGTGAGCACCCAGCTCGCCATCCATCGCGGCCCAGACCTGGTCGTAATCCTTGAAGGCGAACCCCACGGCACTGATCTGCACGCTTGGCGCGAGCGTCCCAAGAATCACCGGCGGGCCGCAGTAGAAGTCGATGGCGCCCGAGCGCGCCTGCGCCAGCATATCGGTATCCCCGCCCAGCTGGCTGCTGGGGAATACCTGCACATTGACACGCCCTTCCGACTCTTCCTTCACACGCTTGGCCATTTCCCGCGCGCGCACGTTCATCGGATGGCCGATGGGCAGGTTATTAGCGAACTTCAGATTGAATTCGGCAGCCCGCACGGGGCCGCTGTAGAGGCCCGTGCTGCTGGCTGCGACCGCCGCGGACAGGAGAGATGCATTACGGATGAAATGACGACGAGTAAGACCAGTCATGCGATGTTCCTCTTATTGTTTTTGTACGAGAGGCTTTTTTTGGTTTTTAGTGCACACACATCTCGCATCTCGATACGGAAATGCGATGACGGCGTTGACAGCATAATCACGGATTCGTAGTCTGTATACAGAACTCAACATTCAGTGATCATTATGAAGAAGCTGCAAACGCCAGCCCAACTGATCGAACAGGTCTACGTCGCCATCCTCGATGCCATCTGCGACGGCACACTGCCGCCCAACGAGCGTATTACCCAGGAAGGTCTGGCTGAACAATTGGGCGTTTCACGCCAGCCGATCCTTCAAGCGTTCCAGATACTCAAGCGCGAAGGCTTCATCGAAGAAAGCGGTCGCAAGGGCGTCATCGTCACGCCCCTCGACCCGCTTCGCCTCGTTCAGCTCTATCAGGTGCGAGCTGCGCTGGATGCGCTAGCCGCCAGCGAGGCTGCGCGCCGCGTTCGCGAGCACGGTGCGGAGCCCTACCGCGCCGAAGGCGAGAAGTTGATTCGCCAAGGCCGTGAAGCCGCAGTGGGAGAAAACGATTACCGACGGGTGCAAGCCGACATTGCCTTCCACCAATTCATCTATCGCATGTCCGGTAATCCGGTGATCGGTGAGACCACCGCGATTCATTGGCACCACATCCGCCGGGTGATGAGTGCCATCCTGCAAAGCGATGTCAGGACGTTCGATGGCGTCTGGGACGAACACGAAAATATCCTGCTGGCGATCCTCGCCGGAGACGAGCAACAAGCTGGTGTGCGGGCAAGACAGCACGCCGAAAGCGCAGCGGAAAACCTGGCGCGACGCCTCGATGACGAGGAGCACGCGTCTAAACGAAAGCAGGCTTAACCCCTGCACAACCACCCTCCCCTCGGAGAGCCTCATGAAGCTGACACAAGAACAAATCGAAGCTTATGAAGACCTTGGCTACATCACTCTGGACGGCCTGTTCAGTCGTGAAGAAGCCGCGTTGATGAAGTCGCGCCTTCCCGCGCTGTATCGCATGGACCGCGATGAAGTCATCAAGGAGAAGAGCGGCGTAGTGCGCACCGTGTTCGCGGCGCACACCTTCGACGACGTGTTCGCCCGAGTTGCGCGCCACCCCCGCCTGATCGAACCGGCTCGCGAGCTGCTGGGCAGCGACGTTTATATGCACCAGTTCAAGATCAACGCCAAGGCGGCCTTCAACGGTGACGTGTGGCAGTGGCACCAGGACTTCGGGACCTGGCACGAGGACGATGGCATGCCGAACCCGAGGGCGATGAACGTCGCCGTGTTCCTCGACGACGTGAACGAATTCAACGGCCCACTGATGTTCATCCCTCGTTCGCACAAGAATGGCCGTATCGAAGCGGGCCATGATCGCACGACCACGAGCTATCCGCTGTGGACACTGGACAACGACAAGGTGGCCGCGCTGGTCGAGGACGGCGGCATCGTTGCGCCTAAAGGCAAGGCTGGCACCGTGCTGATCTTCCAGAGCACGCTGGTCCATGCATCCGCGCCGAACCTGTCGCCCTGGGACCGAAATACGCTGTATGTCACCACTAACTCGGTGGACAACGCGATTCAGAAATTCCAGCGCCCGGATTACATCGCCCACCGCGATTTCACGCCGATCCAGACACTGGATGACAACTGTCTCGAAGAACTGATGAAGGCTGTGGCCTGACCAATAGGCGCCGGCTAATGACCGGCGCTTCTTTCCGGATTCTGGATAACAACAATGAAAAAGCTGATGAACGAAAAGGTGGTTATCGTCACCGGCGCTGGAGCCATCGCCGAGGGTTGGAGCAACGGCCGCGCGGCAGCGGTGCTCTATGCCCGTGAAGGTGCGCGCGTGCTGGCGGTAGATCGTAATGCGCAGTCTGCGGAAGAGACCTGCGCAATGATCCGCGAAGAGGGCGGCGAATGTGAGGTGTTCAGCGGCGACGTCTCCGATAGCGGGGATATGCGCCGCATGGTCCAGGCCACCATCGACCATTTCGGCCGCCTCGACGTGCTGCACAACAACGTGGGCATTGCCGAAACGGGTGGCCCGGTGGAAGCCAGCGAGGAAAGCTGGAACCGTCTGGTGGCCGTCAACCAGACCAGCCTGTTTCTCACCTGCAAGTACGCGCTGCCCGTTATGGAGCGTCAGGGGCACGGTGTCATCGTCAACATCGCCTCGATCGCCGCTGAGCGCTGGCTCGGGTTTCCTTACGTCGGCTATTCAGCGACCAAGGCTGCCGCCATCGCGTTGACCCAGAACATTGCCGTGCAGTACGCCGCCAAAGGCATCCGTGCCAACTGCGTATCACCTGGGTTCATGGAAACCCCGATGGTCCGCACCTCACTGACCAGCGCTTATGGCGGCGACACGGATGCGATGCTGGAAAAACGCCACGCCCAATGCCCGATGGGCTTCATGGGCGACGCCTGGGACGTGGCCCATGCCGCGTTATTCCTCGCCTCGGACAATGCCCGCTACATTACTGGCACCAATCTCATCGTCGATGGAGGCCTGACTCTGAAATGTGCCTGAATGCGTGATCCAAAGCGTGGCCTCGTTTCGAAGTTCTCCCCTGCCTACTGGCTGGGGAGCGTGAGGTTGCGTCTGATCGATCGCACTTGCGACCAGATAGTCTTTGCGTGTTCGAAGGGCCGCATTCGCGAGCAAGCTGATCGCAGCCCGGCTCGTTCCTACAATTCGATCCAGACTAACCAGCAATCCATGGGGCGCTATCAAGCCTTTGTAGGAGCGGGCTTGCCCGCGAATGCGTCAGACCAGACAACCCATACGCGCCGGAAGGACCGCATTCGCGAGCAAGCTCGCTCCTACAGGCGTTCTGCCGCACTCAAACCAACAGCCGAGCGAACTGCGGCCGTGTACCGATCTTATCTCTCTCGCGAAACCCCTCCCTCTCCATTTCCCACGCCCCGCAGTAAGGCCTATCCATGCTTGCCGTCTTCAACGTCGCCTTCCCCGTCTTCAGCCTCATCTTCGTCGGCTTTTTCTGCCGGAGGCGCAACATCCTCGGCGCAAATGCCTCGACCGAGCTCAACCGTTTCGTCATCTACCTCGGTCTGCCGTCGCTGCTCTTCGAAGCGATGTCACGGCTGTCATCGGTTGAAGCGTTCAACGTCGGCTACGTTGTTGCATTCCTGCTAGGCATGGCCGGTGTGTACCTCATCACCCTGTTCTTGCGGCTGCGTCAGGGCGCGCATTTCATCGATGCGACCATCGATGCGCTGGGCTCGGCCTATCCCAACTCCGGTTTCCTCGGTATTCCGCTTTGTTTGCTGACCTTTGGCGAAGCATCGCTGCCCCCTGCGATCATCGGGACGTTAATGACCGCTTGCCTGCTATTCGCGATCGCCATCGTGATGATCGAGATGTCTCGTCAGGCCGAAAAACATCTGGGCCGAACGCTATTGAAAGTCGGCCGCGCGCTGATCAGGAACCCGATCATGGTCGCGCCGATACTGGGCATGCTGGTCTCGTTGAGCGGCATCGCACTGCCCTCCGGCATCCAGCAGCTGTTCAAGTACCTGGGTGCGGCCGCAGGTCCTTGCGCGCTAGTGTCGATCGGTCTGTTCCTGGCCTCTCCCAGCAGCGAAGGCGCAGCGCCTGTGAAGACGCAGACGCTTTCCCTGCTGGTGTTCCTGAAACTGATCCTGCAGCCAGCGATTACCGCGGTCTTCGCTTTCTGGGTCTTCGACCTGCCGCCGCTGTGGGCCTACAGCGCCCTGCTGCTGAGCGCGCTGCCCATCGGCAATGGCCCATTCATGCTCGCAGAGCTTTATGGGCGTGAAGCCACGACCATGTCGCGGGCGATTCTGTTTTCGACGGTGTGCTCGTTGGTGACTGTGTCAGTCATTCTGGCGCTGGTACCGCATGGATAGCGACGCTTACCGATAGAACGGGGAAAGGCGACTAAAGTCGCCCCTACAAGTGCATCCAATCGCACCGCCGGCGACACGATCTATCGCACTCTAGGGGCGACGGGGCGGACATCCGCCCCAGTCGCCTTAACGGTTCGGGCAACACATGCCCGCCCCTCAATCCCGCATGAACCCGCCATCCACGTCCATGATTTCGCCCGTCACGAAGCTGCCGGCCTCCGAGGCGAGGAAGCAGACCGCACCGGCGATATCCCGTGGTGTACCTGCGCGGCCAAGGGGCATGTCCGCCAGCACACGGGCACGTCCTTCGGGCGCAAGAATGCTGGTCATCTCGGTATCCGTCAGCGCTGGTGAGATCGCATTGGCGGTAATTCCATACGGTCCCGCCTCGCGGGCCAGCCCTTTGGTCAGCGCGATCACGCCTCCTTTGGCCGCGGCATAACAGCTGTTGCCAAGTAGCCCACCGCCCCGTTTCCCTGCCGCCGACGCGAGATTGATGATGCGTCCATGGCGCTGGTCCATCATTCCCGGCAACACGGCCTTCGCGCAGAAGAACACGCTGTCCAGGTCGATTGCCATGACCCTGCGCCACTCTGCCGCGCTGACCTCGAGCAACGGTGCGGTCGAGCAGATCCCTGCGTTGTTCACCAGAATATCGATGCTGCCTAGCGTGGCTATGGTTGCCCTGACCATTTCCGCGACCTGCTCTTCGCTGGAGACATCCACGCGCAGACCGATGGCGCGAATGCCCTGCTCCGCCAATGCAGCCGCAGCGCGTTCAGCCGACTCAAGATCGAGGTCACACACAGCTACGGCCGCGCCCCGCTGCCCAAGCGCCAGCGCGACGGCGTAACCAATACCACGTGCGGCGCCCGTTACCAGTGCGTTACGGCCATGCAGGTCGAAGGAGATAGGTTCGGTATTCATTGTTGTTATTCCGACAAGGGTAGAGGGCATGGAAGCAATGCTCCCAAGGTTGCATACGGTGTTGGGGCCTACAGAAACCTCTAAAAAACCTCCGAGAACCAGGTATCACAGGGGAGCTGTCGATCACGTAGTAGGGCTGCGATCAGCTTGCTGACGATCGCGTTCGCCCAGACGCAACCGTGTTGCAGGTTGGATCTGGATCGCCAGCAAGCTGGCTCCTACAGGGTGCGAGTAACCCTGCGAGTCGTGTTTCGGCAGGGCGCTTTGCCTGCCGTTTTACAGCGAGGGGTAGGCCCCCTGGGCCACCTGATCCCGCAGTGGAGGGATTTCCAGTCGACGCAGCACCCGATACAGCGACGCCCGGCAAATGCCGAGTTCACGTGCGGCGGCTGACATGTTCCAGCGGCACTCGTTGAGCACCTCGAGGATTTCCTGGCGTTGCTCGCCCTGCCCTGCCTCGGACGGCATGGCTACCGTCGGCATGGATTGGCGAATAGGGGTGACGTTGGGATAGGCGCGCAGCGAAGGCCCGCCCGCAGAGGCGATGAAATCCGCCGGAAGATCGCAGCATTGAATGCGATCACCCTCCATGACCGCGCAGGCATAACGAATCACCGCCCTCATCTGCCGCAGGTTTCCCGGCCACGAATGCTGCATCAACAGTTGCCACACATCGCTGGCAATCAACTGACGAGGATCGCTACCCGGTAGCTCGTGCGCGACCATGGCGCAGATCAGCTCGGCGCGGTCGGTACGCTCCCGCAATGGCGGCAGCTGCACCACGCCCGTGGCGATGCGGTAGAACAGGTCTTCGCGAAACTCGCCAGTCTCGATGCGCTCGGACAGGTTCTGGTGAGTTGCGCAGATCAGGGTGAAATTCACCGGCAGGCTACGCTCGGAACCCAGCGGGGTGATCTCACGCTCGGCGATGACTCGCAGCAATCTCGTCTGTTGCTCGTAGGGCATGTCGCCGATCTCATCGAGAAACAGCGTGCCGCCGTCGGCCTGTTGCACCTTGCCCTTTTTGCCGGAGGTCAACGCACCGGAGAAAGCGCCTTTGGCATAACCGAACAACTCGCTTTCGATGAGACTTTCAGGAATCGACGCGCAATTGACCGCTACGAGCTGCGCATTACGGCGCTCACTGTGATCGTGAAGCGCACGGGCAAGGACTTCTTTGCCGGTTCCCGTCTCACCCTGGATCAACACGGAAATCCCGCGTTCGAGCAGACGCAATGCACGGCGAAACGCCTGCCGAACCTGAGGGTCGGTGTCGTTGGCAATATCGCAGTCGGAGAGATTGGAAACAGAGTCGAGCGGTTGTTCGTTGCGCAGGGCAACTCCGGACGAAGCAGGCATGAGACGGTCACCTTTTATTGTTCTATAGCTTGTGACTATGCGAGGCGCGGCGCTTGTGACGCAGCGGGCTCTTGGCTTTCCCGACTGACGATAGAGAGGCAGACTTATTTTTTCCAATCCATAATTCAGCATCCATTGATACCTTTTGGAGCATCAGTGATCGAGCTACGCCATCTCCGTTACTTCCGGGTGCTCGCTGAGACGCTTCACTTCGGCAAGGCTGCCGAGTTGTTGCATATATCCCAGCCGCCGCTCTCACGACAGATCGCACTGCTTGAGGAAGCGCTCGGGGTAAAGCTGTTCGACCGCTCACGCCGCCGCGTAGAGCTGACCGAAGCGGGCCGCCGGTTCTATCTGGATACGGGCGCCGTGTTTTCGGCCTTCGAACAGGCGAAACGAAACGCGCTGGCAACGGCGCGTGGGGATGCCGGTGAACTGTCAGTGGGCTTCATGATGTCCACGGCCTACAGCATCACGCCGACGGTGACCCGTCGCTACGCCGCGCATTATCCGCAGGTGAACCTGAAGCTTGCGGAAACACTTCCGCTGGATCTGGCCGAAGACATCTACAGCGGGAATAAAGACGTCGCCATCATGTACCGCCCGCAGGACTGCACCGGGCTGGAGACGATCACCATCTTCCGTGAGCCCATGATGGTGGTGCTGCCGCCCGGCCACCGACTACGCGGACGCGACGTCATCGACCCGGCCGAACTGGCAGGCGAGATATTCATCGTCACGCCCAAACGCATCGCTCCGGCCTTGCACGACATGATCGTTTCCTACTGTCTGCAGCATGGGGTAACGCCGAACGTCGGGCTTGAGATCAACATGCAGCAGAGCATCGTCAACCTCGTCGGCGAAGGCATGGGCATCGCCATCGTGCCGCGCTCCATGCGCAATATGCGTTTGAGCACGACCACCTTCAAACCCTTGAAAAACGCGCCAATCATCGAGGTCGTGGCGGTGTGGAAGAACGACAACCACAACCCCTGTATCGCGACGTTCGTGGAGAGCGCTGAGCAGGCCTGGCGCGATGTCGAGGCGGCCTGGAGTGAGGAGGAGCGGTGTTGAATCGTAGGGCGGGTGTAACCCGCGGCGTCGGTGGCATGCGCGGGTTGCACCCGCCCTACGAGATGACCAATCTTCATTAAGATTTACGCGGAGTCCCAGACGCCACACGGGGTCCCCATCAGAAGGCCGAGTGGAGTCGTCGTTTTGAGGGTTGAGCGACATGGATGTCGCGAGAGTTGCGATGGGCCATGGATGGCCCTTCGCAACGTGCCCTCAAAACGGCGATGGAACGAGGGGACCCCATACGAAGCCCGCTTCGTATGGGGCCGGATGCAGGGGTGGCCTTCTTTTGGGTTACATTTTCTTGGCCACGCAAGAAAACGTAACTCGCCCGAAAAGGGCGAAAAGGGATGTCACGCCGAGTTCAACTCCAGGTAATCCCCTCGATACCTGCAAATCGCGGGCATGGCCCGCTCCCACAGCAACTACCAGGCCAGGCTCGAGTGAACAGCATTAGCTCAACCCCCAACTCAAATTTCCAGAATCCCAGACGCCATATACCCGCCATCCACCGGGATCACATGCCCACTGACGTAGGACGAATCGTCCGACGCCAGGAAGGCCACTGCTCCAGCCATCTCCGCGGGCGTGCCGTAACGCTTCATCGGTACTGCGCGGGCGTATGACGCACGGGTCGCTTCGGTGTGCATCAGTTGCGTCAGCGGTGTGTCCACCGGGCCGGGGGCGATACCGTTGACGGTGATGCCGTACTCCGCCAACTCGATCGCCATCTGCCGGGTAAGCCCGATGAGCGCCGCCTTGGAGGTTCCATAGGCGGTTCGCCCGGAGCTGGCGCGCATGCCGCTGATGGACGCGACGTTGACGATCCGCCCCCACCCTTGTTTGCGCATCAGTCGCGCGGCGTGCTGCGCGCACAACATCGCGCCCGTCAGATTCACGTCCAGCGTGCGCTGCCAGTTGTCCAACGGAAACTCGGTGAACGGCAAGGTCTTGGCGATTCCTGCATTGTTCACCAGCACGTCGCAGCGGCCGAAGCGTCGTTCGACCTCTTCGAACGCCGACTGAATAGACAGGGCATCACTGACATCGACCGTCAACGCATAGGCCTCGACCGACTGCGCCGCCAGCGCCACCACCATTTCTTCCGCCGCACTCAAATTGATATCCGCGATCACCACCGTGTGGCCGTCATGCCCGAGTCGCTCGGCGATCGCAGCACCAATCCCCATCGCGGCGCCGGTGACTAGCGCCACTCGCCCCACCGCATTGTTTGAAGCCTGTTTTCTAGCTGCTTGAGTCATGAAGATAATCCCAGAATCAAAGGAAGCCGATGGAGAGCCACGGGAAGCAGGCGACGACGATCAGTGCCACGATCAACGCGCCCAGGTAACCCCAAACCCGGCGGATCACGCCGTCCGACGAGACCTTGCTGATCGCGCACGCAGCGTAGAAACCCACCCCTAGCGGCGGTGCGAACAAGCCGATACCCATCGACAGGATCACGACCATCGCGTAGTGCACGGGATGAATGCCGAGCATCTCGGCCAGCGGGAACATCAGCGGGCCGAACAACACGATGGCAGGAATGCCCTCCAGAACGCTGCCCAGCACGATGAAGGTAAGGATGGTGATGATCATGAAGCCGATCGCCCCGCCGGGGATCTCGCTGATCACGTCGACCAGCGCGGCGGAGAAGCCCGACTGGGTCAACGCCCAGGCCATCGCTGACGCCATGCCGATGATGAGCAGAATAGAGCCGGACAGCGCCGCGGCCTCCACCATCATCGGGTACACCTTGCGGAAGTCGATGTGCCGCATGAACAGGTGCATCACCAAGCCGACCATCACGACGTAGGCGACACCGATCGTCGACACCTCGGTCGCGGTTGCGGCGCCTTCCAGCACGGCCACACGGATCAGCAACGGCAGCGCCAGTGCAGGTAACGCGATGACGAAGGTCTTGCCGATCACCGACAGCGGCGCACGCTCGACCTTGGGCATCTCTTCCTTGCGCGAACGCCACCAACAGACGAGCGCGATGGCGATCGTCGCCACTACCGCCGGTACCAGACCGCCAATGAAAAGCGCGGTGATGGATACGCTGCACACCGCACCGATGGTGATGAGCACCAGGCTTGGCGGAATCGTCTCGGTCATTGCGCCCGTGGACGACAGCAACGCGGCGAGCTCTTCAGGCTTGGAGCCACGCTTCTTCATCTCTGGGAACAGTGCCGGCGCCACGGCTGCCATGTCGGCAACCTTCGAACCGGAAATCCCCGACACTAGGAACATCGCCCCCAGCAACACGTATTGCAGGCCGCCGCGGACGTGGCCGATGAGCGATCCCATGAAGTCGATCAGGGTGCGCGCCATGCCCGACAGTTGCAGCACCACGCCCAGCATCACGAACAACGGCACCGCCAGCAGCACAAGGTGCGACATGCCCTCGTCCATTCGGCTAACCACGATCATCAGCGGCGCATGCGTGACGATCCCCAGATAGGCGATGGTCGCCGTACCGAAGGCGAACGCGATCGGGATACCGCCGAAGACACACGCGCCCAGCAAAACGAAAAAGAAGATGATGAGGTTGTAGTTGCCCATCGCCGTGAGCAGCGGCTCGCTGACCCAAAGCACGGCCGTCACCGCCGCCAGTACACCAAGGCCAAACCCGAACTGGCGCACGCTGGAATACTTCGCCATCCGTGCAACAGCCGCGAGCAGCATCAGCACCGCGCCCGTGGGCAATGCCGCTGCACGTACGCCATCCGGAATCCCGAGGGCAGGCGTGGTGATCCACATCTGCTCATGGGAATGCTGCATCGCAGGCGAGATGATCATCGCCACGAAGAGGCAGACGATCATCGCCGACAACGTTTCGCAGAACCCTCTCCAGGACTCCGGCAGCTTGTTGACGATGGCCGACATGCGCATGTGCTCACCGCGGTCCAGCGCCAGCACGGCGCCGAACATGGCGAGCCAGATGAACAGCGAGGACGCCAGTTCGTCCGACCAGATCAATGGGCTGTGCAGCACATACCGGAAGAACACCCCGGCAAGCAGGACGCAGGTTTCGATCACCAGCAACGCCACGGCCAGAAAGCCGACGACGTTCATCACCCAGCGATTGAGACAGACGAGCGCCCGGGCCGGCAGGCGCATTGAAGTAGTGGAGGCCGTGGCGACGTGCGTGTTCACGGTCAGACCAGGGATCCGGCGTACTTCTCGAGAATGGCCCAGGCGTCGTCGCCGAATTTCTCATGCCAGTCGTTGTAGTAGTTCGCAGCGCGCAGCTTCTCGCGGAACGGCTCTGGAGCAGCTTCGACCAGCTCCATGTCCTGCTGCTTCAAGGTGTCCTGGATGCTGCCTTGCAGCTTGGCCAGGTCATCACGCTGCGCCACGACGGCTGCATCCACATGTTTACGCACGATGGCTTGCATGTCCGCTGGCAGCTTGGCGAACGCTGCGCTGTTGCCGAGCATCCAGAAGCCATCCCATACGTGGTTGGTCAGTGAGCAGTACTTCTGTACTTCGTAGAGCTTGGCGGACGAAATCAGCGTCAGAGGGTTTTCCTGGCCTTCGACGATGCGCGTCTGCAGGGCGGAATAGGTTTCAGCGAAGTTGATGCTCGCTGGCGCCGCGCCGAAGCCACGGAAAATCGACATGATGATCGGGCTCGGCGGCACACGCAGCTTCATGCCCACCAGATCTTCCGGCGTTGGTACGGGCTTGGAGCTGGTGGTGGTGACGCGAAAGCCGTTGTCCCAGATCTTGTCGAACGCGAACAAGGTCTTCGTTTTCTCGATTTCGCCCCGCACATGCGTGCCGAGCTCACCATCCATCGCCTTCCAAACCTGATCGTAATCCTTGAAGGCGAAGCCAATGGCGCTGATCTGCACCGCCGGCACCATCGTCCCGAGGATCACCGGAGACAGCGCGAACATATCCACTGCACCAGCCCTCAGCTGCGCCAGCGTATCCGTGTCACTGCCCAGCTGGCTGCTGGGGAACACCTGGATCTGCACCGCGCCATCGGTTTCTTCCTTGATCGCCTTGGCCATTTCCCGCGACCGCACGTTCATCGGGTGCGTCATGGGCATGTTGTTGGCGAACTTGAGGCGGAAGTCGGCGGCACGCGAGTTCGGGCTATACAAGCCGAGCCCACCAGCCACCATCGCCGCGGATGCGAAGGATGCGGTCTTGAGGAAATTGCGGCGCGAGAAATCGGCCATGTTCGAGTCTCCTGATTGTTGTTCTTGTTGACTGATCGCCAGACCGTGGCGAACGAGGTGAAGGAGACATAGCAATTCGAATGCCAGCCGTTCGCCACTGCGCCCTGCGCAGGGAAGTGGGCCATCCGCGGCCTGGAACAGCCGACTAATTAATTGTTTTCCATAGGGAAAACCAAAGAGCTGGACTTACTACTTGAAACCGGGCAGGCAATCAGCCCCGCTGTCACAGGTGTCGCAGGGGTATCACCTGTACAGGGTCCATGCGACACCTGACCGCCCATCTGCGGTGACACATTTTTTCGCCATTCACGCCACCAACCCCTGAGCCGCCGCGCTTCCGGCGTTTTTCTCCGGGCTGGCATTCGTTTTGCTGAAGCCCCACAAAACAACAATCACAGGGAGTCTCACATGCACTCACCCGTCATCACCGGCTGGTATCACTCGCAGTTCGGCAAGTTCGATGGGCTCGACCCAGAGCAGATGATTGCCGACGCCGGTATCGGCGCAATCGAGCACGCAGGCCTCGATCCCGAGCAGATCGACTCGGTTCACGTCGGCCACTTCAACGCCGGCTTCCTTTACCAGGACTTCCCCTCCACGCTCCTGGCCAACAGCATTCCGGCGCTGCGCTTCAAACCGGCAGTGAGGGTTGAGAACGCATGCTCCACCGGCTCGGCAGCTATCCATTCGGCGCTGCAATCGGTGCTCAGCGGTCAGTCGAAGCATGCCTTGGTATTGGGCTTCGAAAAGATGAATACGCTGCCCACAGCGGAAGTCGGCAAGGTACTGCTCAAGTGCTGCTACACCCGGGAAGAAGCCGAAATCGAAGGCGGCTTCGCTGGCGTGTTTGGTGTGATCGCCGGAGATTACTTCGATCGCTACGGCGACCAGTCCGATGCACTGGCGATGATCGCGGCGAAGAACCACGCAAACGGTGTCCTCAACCCCTACGCACACATGCGCCGCGATTTCGATTTCGACTTCTGCCGCAACCCGTCCGAGAAAAACCCTTTCGTTGCAGGCCCACTAAAACGTACCGATTGCTCCTTGATCACGGACGGCGCCGCCGCGCTGATCATCAGCCGCGAAGATGCCATCGGCGACGCTCGCCAAGGTGTGCGTTTCCGCGCTGCCGTTCAGGTGAACGACTACCTGCCGCTTTCGCGTCGTGACCCGACCTGGTTCGAAGGCGCTGCTCGCGCATGGCAACAGGCGCTGAAGGAGGCTGAACTCGGGTTGTCCGACCTGTCGCTGGTGGAAACCCATGACTGCTTCACCATTGCCGAACTCATCGAGTACGAAGCCATGGGCCTTGCCGAGCGCGGCCAGGGCGGGCGCGTCATCACCGAGGGCATCACCCGCAAGGACGGCAAGTTGCCGGTCAATCCCTCCGGCGGGCTGAAATCCAAGGGCCATCCGATTGGCGCCACCGGCGTCTCCATGCACGTGATGGCCGCCATGCAGCTCAGTGGTCAGGCCGGTGACATGCAACTCGCCAAGGCCAGCCGTGCCGGCGTTTTCAACATGGGCGGCGCGGCGGTTACCAACTACGTCAGCATTCTAGAAACCGTGAAGTGAAGGAGCGACTCATGGGTATCAAGAACGTCATGAACCTCGGCGAGCTGCTGGAACAAGTCGCCCGCCGCCTGCCTGATGAACCTGGCTTTATCCGTGGCAACGATCACGTGAGCTGGCGCCAGCTACTCGAACGCGTGGACGCCGTCGCCACTGCCTTGCGTGCACGTGGCATCGGTAAGGGCGACAAATTGCTGGTGCATTCACGCAACAACCTTCCATTGTTCGAAAGCGCCTGGGTCGCCTTCCGCCTCGGTGCGGTCTGGGTGCCGACCAACGTACGCATCACCCCACCGGAAGCCGCCTACCTGGGCAGCTCCAGCGGCGCTGTCGCCATGCTGTACGACGAAGGGTTTGGACATTACGTCGACGCGGTGAAAGCCGTCTCCCCCGCTTTGCAGCATGTCATTGCCATTGGGCAACCACGTGAAGGGGAGCTGAGTTATTCGGGTTTGCTGGACGAGGGCTTACAGACCCGCAACAGCTTCCAGCCGGCCGAGGTCGATTACGACGATCCGCTGTGGTTCTTCTACACATCCGGCACCACCGGCCACCCCAAGGCTGGCGTACTGACCCACGGGCAAATGGCGTTCGTCATCACCAACCACATTGCCGACCTCATGCCCGGCCTTACGCATCGCTCACGCTCACTGGTCGTCGCGCCGCTTTCCCACGGCGCGGGCATTCATGCGCTGATCAATGCCGCGCGCGGCGCTGCCTCCATCTTGCCGGCAGGTGACAAGCTCGACTGCGACGAGGCCTGGCGGCTGGTGCAAGAGCACAAGGTCGACAACATGTTCACTGTGCCCACCATCGTGAAGATGCTCACCGAGAATGAAGCCGTCGATAAATACGATCACAGCAGCCTGCGCTACGTGATCTACGCGGGCGCCCCGATGTACCGCGCGGACCAACAGCACGCGCTGCGCAAGCTCGGCAAGGTACTCGTGCAGTATTACGGCCTTGGCGAAGTCACCGGCAACATCACGGTGCTGCCGCCGGAGTTGCACGACGCGGAGGACGGCCCAGGTATGAAAGTCGGCAGTTGTGGCTATCCGCGCACCGGCATGCAGGTGGGGATCCTCGACGAAGACGGTAACCGTTTGCCGGCGGGTGTGGATGGTGACATCTGCGTGCGCGGCCCTGCGGTCTTCAGCGGCTACAACGACAACCCGGAGGCCAACGCGAAATCCTTCAAGCATGGTTGGTTCAACACCGGAGACCTTGGCCATCTCGATGAAGAAGGCTTCCTCTTCATCACCGGTCGCGCCTCGGACATGTACATATCTGGTGGCTCCAACGTGTACCCACGCGAAATCGAGGAAGCCCTCCTCCTCCACCCCGCCGTCAGCGAAGTCGCCGTACTCGGTGTGCCAGACCCGAAATGGGGCGAGTGCGGCGTGGCGGTGATCGTCACCAATGGCGATGTCAGCGACGATGAACTCTTTGCTCATCTGGAACCACGTATTGGGCGTTACAAGTGGCCCAAGTGCTTCGTGCGCTGGAGCGAAATGCCCAAATCCGCGTACGGCAAGATCGTCAAGAAACAGATCCGCGCACTGCTCGAAGAGCGCAAGGAGGTGGCCTGATGCAACCCCATTTCGAACAACAAGGCGACGTTCGCCACTTCATCCACGGTGGAGAACCGCAAGAGCCTCGTCTGCTGGACTGCGAGGTGGCCGAGGGTGAAGAACTGCGCATTGTCCTAGCTCCCGGCACCAATGTCGGCAAGACGCTGCTCGAAGTACTCGAAGGCCGACGCTACGCCAGTGCGGTGGGTCGTCTATTGAGCGGAGGCGCGTCCCATCTCGCCTACCACCGCATGGTCGTGACCACCTCTGAGCAAAAGCCCTACGACTATGGCGCGCCCGTGGTACTCGACGGCTACATCACCTTCGTCAGCGGCGCCATCACCGTCGGCCGCGACCCACAGGACAAGGCGTTGCTGCACTGCCACGCAGGCTTCATCGACCGAGAAGGTGGGCAGCACGGTGGCCATCTGGTGCTGGATCGGATCGTCGTCGGCAGCGAACCGCTGGTCATTCGTTTGTGCCTGTTCAACCACGTCGCCTATCAGGTCAAACCCGACAGCGAAACCCACTTCAGCCTGCTACATCCCGTGCTACAGGAGGCCGTATGAACGCCGCCGTACTCGATGAGACTCAAATTCAGAGTGGTCGCCTGGGTCGGCTCGTTGTCGCCCGCCTCAAACCGAACGAGGACATCATGGACAGCGCCGAAGCCCTGTGCGCCGCCCACGGTATCGGCGCTGCCGTCGTGCGGGGCGGGTTAGGTAGCCTGATCGATGCCAATCTCGAATATCACAGCCGGGAGGGACTCAAACTCATTCCCGTCACGGGTCCCGGCGTGGAGATCTTGAGCATTACGGGTGAAATCCGTGCCGGCGACAGTCGATTACAAGCGGTCGTTGCTGACGCCGACGGCAAGATTTACGCAGGCCTTCTGGCGCGAGGCCGCAACCTCTCCTTCATCACCATCGAGCTAACACTGCAGGAGTGGCTGCCTGGCTGAACGGCCGTCGGCAACCTCCCGATCGGCCCAACCCGATAGCGTCTTCCGACCCCTGGCCGATACGGCCTGCCTCGCTGGCGGTGCGGGGTCAGTCTCCGCGTGAACGCGGACCAGCCCTTTCAGGCCGGGCGTCGCACACCGTGCGTCGTAAGAGGTTGATCAGGCGGTTGATTTTGATGCTGAACGGGGTTGACAGGCTTGCGGCTCATGAGAATAATGCGCGCCACGTTGGCTACGTAGCTCAGCTGGTTAGAGCATAGCATTCATAATGCTGGGGTCCGGGGTTCAAGTCCCTGCGTAGCCACCACCTTTTCCAAGGGGTTCAGTGAAAGCTGAATCCCTTTTTTTATGCCTGCGTTTTTCTAGGCATCCGCACCGAACGCGCGAGTGTTGCGCGTTCGGCTAGCGTCGTTCTTGGCCTACATCCCGACGATGCGTTGCCAGCACGCGCCGCTTTTCTCCTCACACACATTCTTGGGGCCGCAGCAGACCGGGCAGATCGATACGTCATCGCCCGCTGTTACCTTGCTCACCGGCTGAAGCGTGCCACTAGAACCCGCTCCGGCGGGCTTAGCGTTCCAACGCTTCAACGCGCTTGCGTCCAGCAATTGAATGCCGCGTTCGTGGGCGAAGGACCTAGCACCGCGGGTGAACGCGCCGTCAGTAACGATGAACCCACCGACCGCGCCCTCGGCCGCCATGGCGCCAAGGCAGTCGTGAATAGCGTCGATACCGACTTTGCTCGAGCGCCAGTGTTGGTAGAGCGCGACATGCTTTTCGCTATCTTTGAGCAAAAGGAAGTGGCTCTCTTCGCGAGCGCCCTCCCCATTCACGTCAACGAAGGAAAAGCCGTTCCGGACAAAAGCCTCCCGCACCCGCGCCTCGAACACCTGCCAGCTAACGCCGTCGAGTGTTTTTTCTGATTCAAAAACGCGCGCGACGCCATCAACGCGTTTGCGCTGTTTGTCCCGCGCGAAAATTGACGCCGCCGCTCCGCACAGCAATGCCAGCGGCAGCAGGTATTGGCCGACGCTGGCGAGGGTACGAAGCGATTGCCCTGGCAGTGCATTCGCCATCAATTTGGGATCGGTGACTGTGACGATGGGCTGACCGACATAGGCGCGCAGCCATAGAAAGCTGAATGCGGCGAGCGCGAGCGTTAGCCACCACGGGAATTTCGCGGCGACATACATTAGGTCTTCAAGGGGAGTTGTCTTGTGACGGCGGGCCATTCCTTTAACCTCGGAGGTGAATCAGTTCTGTGGCGATATGCCATGTCGCGCACGCTAACCCGCCGCGAGAGCGCCGTAAAGCCCGCAAAAAGTACTAGTCAAACGACTTTCCCTACGTTTTAACCCGCCATCGCCGTAGGACCGTCGAAGCGCCTTTCGTCGAGTTTTCGCGGAAGGGCCGCAGCTCGGCGATCTCCCGTCCGCTCCTCATCACTGACCCAGACGGTCCGGCAGGTTCCGAGCCTTTTGCACTTGACAGAAAGGCCGTCCGGTGGCCGACCAACGGTGATCTAGGAACAACCCGCCGGGCCGATATCTGGAACGTCCCAAGCCGCACATGGCGGGGGCTGCCGCCACCGGGAGGGGCTCTATGTTTCTTCGTAATATTAAGGTCGCGCCCAGGGCTGCGATCTGCTTCGCCTTGATCGCGATGGTCGTGTTACTGCTGGGTATGTATGCCCTGCGGCAATTGAGCGTGATGCACAGCGAAGCATCCCGCGTGCGGGAGGACAGCCTCGCCAGTTATGCGCGGCTGGGTGAGCTGAACGAAAATATTCTTCGCGTACGCGTAGTGGCATTTCGTCTGTATGTGGATCGCGATCCAAACGAGGTCAAGGAAAGCACCGCCCGCGCCGACGAACTCACGCAGAAGCTCAAGACTGCCAACGAGCAATACGCTCGGCTGCTGAGCTCTGACGCAGAGCGCGAGCAGTACCAGATTTTCAATGGCCTTTTGAACGAATACTTCGCAATCAATCAGCAGGCCGTGAACTTCTCGACGCAAGGGCAGCTCGACGCTCTTCGTGCCTTGTTGGGAGGCGATTACAAACGGATTTCGGATGCGCTGGGCGAATCCTACAAAGCGCTTATCGCCATCAATCGCAAGACTGCCGACGATGCTGCAGCCCATTCGACCGAGGTGTACTCCGGCTCGATGACGGGGATCATCACCTTCATCATCATTGCGGCCGCGCTGACCATAGCGTTGGCGCTACTGCTGACCCGTAGCATCGTCGCGCCGTTGAAAGAGGCCCTTGCTGCGGCAAAAACGATAGCGGCGGGCGACCTGACGCGGACGTTGCACGTTAGTGGCAAGGATGAACCTGCGGAGCTCTTGCACGCAGTCGCAGAAATGCAGGCCAGCTTGCGCGACACGATCCAATCCATCGCCGATTCGTCCAACCAGCTCGCCTCGGCTGCCGAAGAGTTGAACGCGGTAACCGAAGACGCCAGCCGTGGATTGCAACTACAGAACGGTGAAATCGAGCAGGCCGCGACGGCGGTCAACGAGATGACTACCGCGGTGGACGAAGTGGCCCGCAACGCCGTTGCCACATCGGAAGCCTCTCGCGAGTCGGATCACGTTGCGCGCAACGGTCAGAAGGAAGTCAATCGCGCAGTCGAATCCATCAATGCCTTGGCGCAAGATGTCAACGGCACGGCAGCGCAGGTCGAGGAGCTGGCGGCAAAGATTAACGGCATCACCCGAGTGCTGGACGTTATTCGTACGATCGCCGAACAAACGAACCTGCTCGCCTTGAATGCCGCCATCGAAGCGGCGCGCGCAGGGGAAGCAGGCCGCGGCTTCGCCGTGGTCGCGGACGAGGTTCGCGGGTTGGCACATCGCACCCAGGAATCGACCCGAGAAATCGAGACCATGGTGAAAGGCATCCAGGGCGATACATCGGGTGCTGTTCAAGCGATGCAATCAAGCAACGAGCGCGCTCATTCAGCGAAGGAGATCGCCCAGGCGGCGGGTCAATCGCTGGAAACAATCACAGCCGCAATCAGCCAGATCGCCGAACGCAACCTAGTTATTGCCAGTGCGTCCGAAGAGCAGGCACAGGTGGCGCGTGAGGTGGACCGGAACCTAGTGAACATTCGGGATCTTGCAATGCAGAGCGCAGCCGGCGCCAACCAGACGAATGCCGCCAGCCAGGACCTGTCCAGGCTGGCCGTGGACCTCAATGGGTTGGTGCAACGGTTCAAGCTGTAAGCGCGAGCATTTATTACCGGGGGAACAGTTGTCGCGGGCCCGGCGAATGGCCGCCCCGCGGATGGCCGTCCCGCCCGCTCCCACACATGGGGAAGCGGCCTGCCGGAGGGGGCCATGTCCGCGACAGGTTCGACGAGTCATTGCGGCTCAACGGGTCGAAAATCCTTTCGCCGCGTGCCAGTTGAAGCCGGCATCACCTGGTCCGAGAATAGCGTGCCGACTATCGTCGGCCCTTTGCCACAAGCGCGCCATTCCAGGCCCCTGTCCAGGACCATCATGAAAGACGATTTCGATAACATTAGGGCGGAACGTGACGTTCCCTTTTCCCGCCAACAACCGTCCACCAGCCATGCCGGGCTATGGAAACAAATTGCCTTGGGCATCATTGTGGGGTTCGGCGCTCTTACCGTGATCGGAGCGGTTGGCTGGGCGCTGGTTGCCAAGTGGGCACTCAGCAGCCTGCAGGTCCATATCCCGTGATCGAAGCGTTTCACATCGCTGGTGGGTCGCTAATGAAGAGTGAATATTCTTTTCACGGAATTTTTACAGGGGGAGGCGCATAGTCCACACAGCTGAACGGATTCGGCCTCCTCTTGGTGTGTGTGTTATGGCCCGCTTCGCGCGGGCCTTTCTTTTGCCCGACGAAATGCCATAACTGCACTGACATTTGCCTAACAGCATGCGCAGTGAACGTCGTGTGTCCCGCGCACGCATGGCATGCGTGATGCAGACTCCAGAAGCGAATATTCAAACAAGGTATGGCAGCTCAGCGTCCGGTCGAGCAATAGTGACGATCCATGCCTCAAGCCGCGTAGCCCGCGCCGCACGGCTTGCCTCAACTCCCTCTTATAGGGCGTGAACTGCCCACCCCTTTGCCGCGGCGCGCTGCGCCGACCCTCGCAAATCGCGAACGAAATCGTCACGCCAGGTCGCCAGATTCTGCTTGCGCAGCACGCGCATCATGTTTTCCCAACGGTCCTTACGCTCGGCCAGGGGCATGCGCAGGGCCCGGTCAAGCGCCTCGGCCATCCCCATCCGGTCGTAAGGATTGACGATCAGTGCGGAGGTCAATTCGCGAGCTGCACCTGCGAAGCGGGACAGTACGAGCACTCCCGGATTTTGCGGATCTTGCGACGCTACGTATTCCTTGGCCACCAGGTTCATGCCGTCGCGCAAGGGTGTTACCAGGCCAATCGATGCGGTCCGGAACAGCCCCATCAAAATTTTTCGATCGTGGCTTTTGTTCAGGTAATGCACGGGCATCCAGTCGAGGTCCGCGTAGCGGCCATTGATATGGCCCGCCTGCGTCTCCAACTGCTGGCGAATACGCTGATACGTCTTTACGTCCGAGCGTGACGTCGGTGCGATCTGAACGAACTCCACTTCGCGGTGATGCTCGGGATAGTTGTCCAGCAATTGCTCATAGGCTTCGAAACGCTCCACCAGCCCCTTGGAATAATCGAGGCGATCAACGCTGATGATGGTCTTGCGCGGTTCGCCTTCGCGTCCACGACCGGAAATGTGGCGGCGTCCCTTGTAGCTCGCCGCCAGCTCCTGGATCTCGTCGGGCATGATCCCAATAGGGTACGCCGCGGCTTTGAAGGTGTGTCCGTAGGCCGTCATCGTATTGTTCTTGCTAACCACGCCACGGACTTCGCGCGTGATGTAGTCCTCGAAGGCCTGACGGTCGACTTCGGTTTGGAAGCCCAGCAGGTCGTAAGCGCACAGCGTCCTGAACAACTCGTTGTGTGGCGGTATCGAGGTGAGGGTTTCGGGTGCGGGGAATGGGATATGAAGAAAGAAGCCGATGCGGTTGCGAACGCCCAGCTGCCGCAGCTCGTCCGCAAATGGAATGAGGTGGTAATCATGAACCCAAATGATGTCGTCCGGCTGCAGGAGTGGTTTCAGCTGCTCGGCGAGCATCGCGTTAACCCGGCGGTAACCTTCATATTCCTTGCGTAGGTAGCGTGATAAGTCCACGCGGTAGTGGAACGTCGGCCATAACGTTGCGTTAGAGAAGCCGCGGTAATAGTTGTCATAGTCGCGCTTCGTCAGGCCAATCGTCGCGTACGTTATGTTGCCCTGCGTTTCGCAGACCAGCATCGGGTTGCTGGAGGTTTCGCCATTCCAGCCAAACCAGATACCGCCAGACTCACGTAACGCATCGTAAACACCTACTGCCAATCCGCCCGCCGCGACCTTGCCTTCCTTGATTGGTGCGACACGATTGGATACCACTACCAAGCGGCTCATTTCGGGCCTCCCCTCTCTATTTGATCTTCACTAATGCTCGCCGCATGGGCGAGTAAATCGTCCAGCCAAGTACCCACGTGGGCGACGGAATCGAGCCGATAGTGTGCGCAGGTCTCGCCTTCCCCCACTTTTATGGATATCCCCCCAAGCGCATTGACCACTTCGAATCCGGCCTCGTCGGTCAGGTCATCGCCGAGAAAGACCGGTGTCTTTCCTGCGAACGGTGGCTCTTGCAGGAAAGTGCGAATGACTTCGCCTTTACTCGCACCTTTGGGCTTCAATTCGAAGACGCACTTGCCTGGCTGTACGACCAGCGTGGGATATCGCTCGATGAGCGCATGCACCAGCGCGCGAATGTCGGCTTCCAACTCGGGCGCTTGCCGGTAATGAAGGGCAAACGCGATTCGCTTGTTCTCCACCATCAGCCCGGGGTACCGATCGACCGCGGCGGCAAGCTCTGCCTCCAGAGCGACGCGCATGACATCGTCCAACTTTAGGGCTTGCTCTGCACCGTCAGCGGATCGCCTTTCAGCACCATGAACACCCGCGGCGGGCAGCGTCAGTGGCTGCAGCAACGTATCGAGCTGGACCAGCGGCCTCCCCGAGACGACCGCGACTGCCGCCCCAAGCGCTTGAAGACGCGACAGCGCATGGTGGGTGGCGCCAGGAATGAATACGAGTTCCGGGCGAGGTTGGATGTCTGCCAACGTGCCGTCGACATCGAAGAAAAACGCTGTATCGCGGAGGCTCAGCCGTCCGCTGGGGATTGATTCGCTCATGCCTTTCAGACTGGTGGCGAATCCTCAGCGTTCCAAGGGTTATTCGTATTCACGTGTTTCGTCGACCGAGCGGTCCGCTTGCGGCGGTTTCGCCGACGGTACTGAATCTTTCCCGCAACGTTCGAGTCACTATTTCAAGTGTATTGACGAGGTACAGAACGATGAGCACAGAGCGCAAACCGTATACCCCACGAGAGATCGACGATACGGAAGACCGCATGGGATCCATCGATCAGTTGGATTTCAGCGAACGGCAGGATGAGCGTCAGGGGCGTGTCGGCGATGAGCGTTCGCCCGAAGAAGCGGAACGCGAATTTCCAGACGAGCGCGTGCAACAAGCCGGCTTGAGTGGCGGGGAGACACTGGGTACCGGCATCCACGAAGATGGCGTCAGCATGGACGACGTAAGCCCCGAGACGCTACTGGACGAATCGGGCGCACGTTCGCCACGGGAGCCCGGCGATGCCTATCCCGCCGACAAGGAATTGACCGAAGTGGATGCAGGGGACATCGGCGGCGGGTATGGCCTCGATGAAGCTGAGCTCGGTCGTCGTCATCCGCTGGATGACAAAGCTTGGGACGGCGATCCAACCGAGCCGCTCGAGCCAGAGCCCGGCGTTACGATCGACGATGAATTGGCGGGCGATGATGCCCTCGAAGCGAATCGCAAGCACACGCGGGACGGCGGCTCCTTCGGCGAGTGAGCCGCGACAGGATCTAGTCGAATAATGTGCAGGCCATCACAAGCGCATCTTCGCGTCCGTCGACGGCGGGATAGTAGTCCCGCCGTCGGCCGATCTCGTTGAAGCCATAGCGCTCATATAGGCGGTACGCCGACTGATTGCTGGCTCGTACCTCCAAGAAGCACTCGTTGGCTTTCAGCTCACTCGCCCGCGCCATCAGGCGTTCCAAGAGGCGCAGGCCCAGACCGCGCCCCTGACTTTCAGGCTTTACCGTGATGTTAAGTAGATGGGCCTCGTCGACGATCACGTTGATCACGCCATGCCCTACCTGCTGCTGGCCTTCGAACATCAGCCAGCACTCGTAGGACTTGAGCGCATCCAGATAGATACCCCGCGTCCAGGGATGGCTGAACGCGGCATATTCAATCTTGAGCACGGCATCCAAATCCGCCTCGATCATTCGGCGAAAGCTAACGGCGTCCGTCATTCCTGTTGTTCCAACCAGCGCTGGCGTATTGATCGCATTGCCTTCCAAAGGGACGCCTTGCGTTGAGGCTCGTCCATGATGTCTTCCAAGCCTGGCATGGCGAAGCCGGTGCCCAGGCCGTCGATCTGCATTTCGGTGTCGTAGCTGTCCTGATCACCGTTTCCAGCAAAGCGGACGGCGGCGTGGCCGACCAGCCATAGGCAGTGGCATCGGTCGCCTGCGTCCATTCGCCCGGCAATGAACCCCTGCACGTAGTCGCGGGCCGCCGCGGGGCCCTGATCGAAGTTTGTTCCGGCGAATTGCGGCCATCGAACCGGCTCGCCGATCCACTCCGGGCTGTCCGTAAGCCCAGCCGCGCGCAGGATATCCTTGAGCAGAAGATAAGCCGGATCACGGCGCTGGAAGGGTTCGCCCGTGGGCAAGTCGACCAGGAGCAGGCACTTACCCGCGCGCGCGAGTTGTAGCGTGAACCGAGGCGGCGCGGCCGGTGCCGATGCAGGCGCTGCAGCGGCGTCTTCCACGACTTCAGCCGCAGGCGCTTGGACCGAGACAGCGGGCTGGGCTGGCGTATTGCCTTTGCCAATGCCCTGCTTTATTCGCTCGGCAAGCGACAGTCCCTTCGCCGCCGGCGGGATCGTTCGCACCGAGGGCCGTTCCGCGACCGGCTCGCTGGCGGGCACGACCGACGCCTGCAACACCTCAAGCGCAACAGCCGGCTCAGGAACGGCATCGGTCCTTACCACGATGGGCTGCAGCAGCTCGGGACGCGAGGGCGCCGCGAACGGTAATTCGCATCTCGGCAACCAGGTATTGATTTGCATCGCGTCCAGGTAAGCCCTACGACGGCCTTCTTCGATCATTGCGATCCTTGAATCTGCGGGTTCTGCGCTTTCGATACGCGGGATTGTCGCCGGAAACGCCGATCAGGCAAAGCGCGGCCGATCGATTCGTCCATCGCACTTCTTGTCGAGAACGGCTGAGACACAGGCACAGCTGCAGTACAATTCCCGCTTTTTTCACGAAGCCCTTCGCCCAATGATCGATCCCAAACGCGTTCTGCGCGCCCTTGCTGAACACTGGACGTTGCTCGAGCCGCTCTGCGAACGCTTCGATGCGGGCACGCTCAGCCTTCCGGAGTTGCGTCTTCAACTCGGCGCCGCGCTGCAGGACGCCAGCCCCGCCGAGATCACCGCGCTACTGGACCAGTGGATACGCCTGGACATTCTAGTGCCGGTAGCCAAGAGCCCTAACCGGTTCGAACTCAATGCACAGATTCACGACTTCCTGGCTTATCTACGTCGCGAGCACCGGCTCGGCTTGTGCCTGGAAATCGAAGCGTACCTGCGCCATCTGGAACGCCTTGCGGGGCATATCCAGGATGCGTTCGAAATTCGGGATGGGCAGGACCTGGCGCGGCAGCTACGGCTGCTGGATATGCGCGTCCGGGATGTCCTGAAAAAACTCGATAACGACGAGCAGGCACTGGTTGGCGTCGCCGAGCGCGCCAAGACAGGCGACCGGCAAATCCCCCTCCGCCAGCGCTACGCCGAGGTATTGGCCACCTGGGACGAATATGTCGAACCCATGATCCAACTCGTGGCGGCGGACGGGGCCTTCGAACAGGGCGTCCGGCGTGTCGAGCAGGTCCTGCTGCGGCTACTCGGCGAACAGCAACGCCTGGGCCAGCTCGTGGACGACGATCTGCTGTTGCGCACGCACGCGCGCATCCTCGAGATGCAAACGAGCGCTCAGCTGACCCTCCGCCGGGCGCGCGAGCTGCTGTTGCCATTGCGCGAAGAGGCTCGTCGGCATAACGCGGTAACGCGTGGCGCAGCCCTTGCGCTGTCGGTGATCCGCAAGCGCGGTCTCGACGCCGTGCCCCAGGCCGCGATGCCGCTGTTCACCCGTCCGCAAAGCAACTTTTTGGGCGCCGCCAGCCAGGTCGAAGCCTACGTCTACGCGTTGGCGCGCTTCCAGCCCAAACCCGCGCTTTTTCCCAAGGCCACCGGCAACCGTAAAAGCGGCACGGCGCGCGCGCCACAAACCGCCCGGGAAATGCTCGATCGTTGCGAACAAGCGCTCCCTCTGCCGGACCTCATGGCTTGGCTATTGGAACAAGAGCCTGAAGGAGCGACCGATGAGTTGCTGTATTGGTTCTCCCGGCTGTCCCGCGACCCACGATTCCAACGCGAACGCCTGGAGCGCCGCGAGTACCTCACGGCCGGGCACCACGTCAGCCTGAGTTCCTTCGCGCTGCTGTCACCCCCTTCCGTTCAAGGCTAACAACGTGCGCGTGTGGATGATGCCTGTCTTACGCGCGACACCTCAGTGAGTGCCACGATGAATATCGATTTGAAAGAAATGACGCAGTTGGCGCCGATCTTCCGCGAACTGTTCAAGGGCTACCACCTCTCGCGTAGCGAGCCGGAATGCTACGCGCAGCTATCCACGATGCAGGACCAATACCGCGCGCTGTTCAAGGCGCTCGGTTATGAACTGGTTTGCGACCCGCGCGGCTTTTATTACTTCGTACCCGAGCAAGTCAGTGTCGGTGTCAACAAGACCGCGCAACGCCTTGCGCTGTTCACGTTCATTCTCGTGGAGAGCCTGGCAGATCAAGGGCGTGATCCGCTCGCCGTACTTGATGGCGGAACCGTCGGGCGCGATGAGCTTCCCGCGCTGCTGGAAAAGTACCGTGACCTGTTCGTGCAGGCAGAGGTAACGACCCTCGAAGAACTCGAGGAAAAGATCATTCGGCGCCTGACACAGCTCGGGTTCGCCGAAGACAGCAATGGTATCTACCGCTTTCTTCCACCGATGCATCGATTCCTCGACGTCTGCCTTTCCGTCCAACAGGACCGCGACCTCGCGGCGACACTGCACAGCAAGGATCTTCCGCTCCCTGCGCCGGTGCTGCTCGACGAGCAAAGTGCAGAGGAATCCGAGGAAGACGCGTTGGCTCGCGCCATAGCCGAAGAACAGGAGTTTGACGCATGACCCAGGAACGCTATGGCATCCGCCGCTTTGCACTACTGAACACCGCTGGATACAGCCTTGGCCTGTTTCCGCTGGAAAACCCGCTGTCGGTATACGGCGCGAACAACCTCGGCAAGTCCGCGTCGATCAATGCGCTGCAGTTTCCAATCCTTGCGCGCATGTCGGACATGAGCTTTGGCAAGTACAGCCTGGAACAATCACGCAAATTCTATTTCGCAACCGACACCAGCTACATCCTGGTGGAAATCGCGCTGCCTCACGGGCCGCACGTCATCGGGGTGGCTGGGCGCGGCCCTGGGGGCGGCTTCGGGCACCAATTCTTCGCCTATGCCGGCGAGCTGAAGCTCGAACACTATCAGCAGAACGGCACCTGCCTTCGCCAGCGGGAATTGTTCAAAGCGCTGGCGACCGACGGAATCAATGCATACGAACTCAAGCCCGACGAACTGCGCCGTTTGCTGGTGGGCGGGCATACATCGATTCCGCTCGATTTGACGCTGATTCCCCTCCGTTCCACCAGCGAGCAAAGCCTGAAGACGTTCCGCGCACTGTTCATCAACTTGCTGCACATGCGTGAGATCACCGCGGCCAAGCTCAAACAGCTGTTTCTGGACGCCTTCGAACACAGCCTTCGCTCCGGTAGCGTCGATTACATTGCCGCGACCGAAGAGGCATTCCGGGATGTGCGGCGCATGGAGGGCGACTACCGCGCGCTGGTCTCCGCCGGCCCGCTTGTCGAGGCCCTGTCATCCGGTGTGAGTCAGCGAGACATTCTCCGAGGCAAACTCCATCGTCTTTCGCCGTTACTCGACTCACTTCTGGGTACCTGGCAGGACTATTCCGGTGATCGCAAAGCGGAGCTCGTGGCGCAGGCAGAACACTTCCAGCAGGAGCAGGATGGTCTGCAGCAAGGCCAGCGGGACAGCACGCAGGAACTGATGCGCCTCGAGCGCCAAATCAGTGATTTGCAGCGTTGGCTTGGTGAGCTTTCAGTTCTGAAGAACCGGTTCGCTCTGGTCGATGACGTCAAGGTTTTAGAGCAGCAACTTCTGGCGGCAAAAGATGCTCACGACGAACTCGCTGGCGCATTGGCTCAGGCGCGACAGTTCTCGGCCGATGACCTGGGCGAGCGTGTTCGCGATTTGGAAACACGGTTGCGCACCGTCAAGCAACAGCTCGACCATGCGGACAACAACAGCTATTCCCGTTTGCGCGAGGAGTTTTCCCAGCAGGATGTCGACCGGCTCATGCGGTTGTTCAATGGGCAGCTGTTCAGCTTGCCGCTGGGTGAGAAAGGCATCGTGCTCGATGGCGAGGGCGCATGGGTCAAGTCTATCGAGGCGATACTCGATGGCTTCAAAGGCGAACAGTTTGAGGCACCGGGACTGTCCATCGATCTGTCGAACATCGACCCGCCCGCGCTGCAGGCGCTCGCTGATCGCGCAGCACTTCGCGACCAGAAGGATCGTCTTGAGCGAGAGCTCAAGCAGCTCAAGACGCAGCAGGCCATTGCCGCGGATAAAGCGGCCAGCAAAGCGCAGGCTGAATCGCTTTACCAGGCGGTCCTCGATGCGCAAAAAGCCGTTGAGGAATTCCGTAAATGCCAAACGCTGATGGCCGAAGAGCCCAGCAAACTGGAGTCACTGGCCGAATCCGAAGCGCGCCAGGAAGAATTGCAGCGATCCAGTGACGCCTTCAGCGAGCGTGTTCAACAACTGTCGGCAAAGCTGCAATTAATTGGTCGACAGGTAGCCGATCTCGAGGCCAAAGAGCGCACGCTGGATGACGCGCTACGCCGTCGCCAGCTGCTGCCGGCCGATCTTCCATTCGGCACGCCCTACATGGAACCCGTCGATGATTCGCTGGATAACCTGCTCCCACTGCTCAACGACTATCAGGACAGTTGGTCCGCACTTCAGCGGATCGATGGGCAGATAGAAGCGCTTTATGCCCAGATCCGCCTTAAAGGTGTCGCAAAGTTCGATAGCGAAGATGATCCAGAGCGTCGTCTTCAACTGTTGGTCAATGCCTATGCCCACCGGCAGGATGAGGCCCTAACGCTCGCGAAAGCACGCCGCGCAGCGGTAACCGATATCGCACGCACGCTGCGCAATATCCGAAGCGATTACGACAATCTCGAACATCAACTGGCGCTGTTCAACCGGGAGATCAATAAGCGGCAAGTTTCCAACCTGCAGAGCTTCAGAATCGTGCTGGCCCCGAATAAGGACGCCTTGCGCCACATCGACCAGATCATCCATAGCGCCGGGCAATATGAGGAAGGTGAGACGCTGTCTGTCTTCGATCTTTCTCATACGGCAGAGCAGGATGCAAAGAACGAAGAGGCGAAGGAGTATCTCGCTCGTCTAGTGGCGGCCAATCAAAACCAGTTGGGCTTGAAGGACCTTTTCGAGCTGGCGTTCGAGATTACCAAGGTGCATGGGCAGCCCGTCATCCACACCGACATCGATGGCGCAGCGTCGAATGGGACGACCATGACCATTAAGGCGCTTACGAATATGTATCTGCTGCTGCACTTGATGGACCGCGAGCAGGCAGGCCGCATACGTCTCCCCTACTACCTCGATGAAGCTGCCGATATCGACGAACGAAACCAGCAAGCACTCATCGAGACAAGCCTGCAACTTGGATTCGTACCTATCCTTGCATCGGTAAAACCCCAGGTGTCTGCGCACGTTGCAATCGATTTGGAAGGCGGCAGCGGTCCGTCCGGAATCTATATCGACGAGGCCGACTGGAAGTACATCAAATCCCGCGTGTCTCGCGCTGCGGCAGCGGAAGAACGGGAAGCGGATCTCTCCACCTGAGCGAAAGTCGGCTGAACTCCGGCTTTCATCCCAGCGTGGCGTCGCTGAAAGGCGCGCTTTATCGGCAATACAAAAACGCCCGATGCATGGATTGCATCGGGCGTTTTAAGTCATGCAGGGTACAGTTGAAAGTCGGACTTATTTCACTACTTTGAGGCTCGGCCGGCCGCTGGGACGCGGTGGCTCGTCATCAGGGCCCTCGTCTTTCGGCCCACGGTCCACCTCGGGCGCCACCGGTGCGGCATCCTCGGCGACGGTGGGTGCTTCCGTCTCGAACACCATGCCCTGGCCGTTCTCCCGCGCGTAAATCGCCATGACCGCTGCCGCTGGAATGAACAAGTTGTGTGCAACGCCACCGAAACGGCCTTCGAAGCTAACCGCGTCGTTTCCTAGATTCAGATGGCGTACCGCGCTCGGCGATACGTTGAGAACGATCTGCCCCTCACTTGCATACCCGTCCGGCACCTGGACATTCGGATATTCCACACCAACCAACAAATGCGGCGTGCATTCGTTATCCACGATCCACTCATACAGCGCACGAATTAAATAGGGACGACTCGAGGTCATGTATACACTCCTCTTTGATCAGCGCATGTCGCGCTCAACTTGCGACAAACTTGCAATGAAACTGTCCCGCGCGAATGCGCGATCCATGTAATCGAGCAACGGCTTCGCGGGGCGCGGCAGCTCGATCTCGAGGATCGGCAAGCGCCATAGAATCGGTATCAGACAGCAATCCACAAGGCTCATGTCGTCGCTGAGGAAGAACGGCTTTTCGGCGAACAGCGCCGATACTCCCGTCAGGCTTTCTCTCAGCTCTTTGCGCGCCTGTGCACGCAAATTCGCATTCTGTCGCGTATCGAGTATTCGGTCGACCAATACGCACCAATCGCGCCCTATGCGATGCATCAGCAGACGGGAATTCGCGCGCGCCACTGGATAGGCAGGCAACAGCGGAGGGTGCGGATAGCGTTCTTCGAGGTACTCGAGAATGACAGTGGTCTCGTAAAGGCAGAGATCGCGATCGACCAGCGTT
Organism: Pseudomonas matsuisoli; assembly: GCF_014647635.1. Taxonomy (GTDB): domain Bacteria; phylum Pseudomonadota; class Gammaproteobacteria; order Pseudomonadales; family Pseudomonadaceae; genus Pseudomonas_P; species Pseudomonas_P matsuisoli. The sequence goes on along the minus strand of NZ_BMPO01000013.1, from coordinate 8,823 downwards.
GGAACGCTGCCATAGGGATTCAGCTCTGCCAGTCGCGAGGGGCATTGGCCCAGCGGCACATCGACGACATCTACTTCGACCGCTTTCTCTGCAAGCACGAAGCGCACACGGTGCGAATAATGGTCAGCAGGATCTGAAAAACAGGTCAGCCGGTTCACTGCAGCCAAGACATCCCTCCTTGTTCGACGTGCAACGCGTCCTCACTTACCGCCAACAGATAACGGGCGGGCCCATGCAAGACGCGGATACATACGGGAGGCCTCTTCAAAAGCGAGCCTGCACCGTAAAAAAAAATGCATAAAAAAACGCCCAGCTCCCTGGGGATCTGGGCGTTTTCTCGTAACCAGGCGATTAACGCTTGGAGTACTGAGGACGCTTACGTGCTTTACGCAGGCCGACCTTCTTACGCTCGACTTCACGAGCATCACGCGTAACGTAACCGGCTTTACGCAGCGGGCTGCGCAGGGTTTCGTCGTACTCGATCAGAGCGCGGGTGATACCGTGACGGATAGCACCTGCTTGACCGCTTACACCACCGCCAAGGACGGTAACGTAGACGTCAAATTTCTCGACGTTTTCGGTCAGCTCGAGCGGCTGACGAACAACCATGCGAGCGGTTTCACGACCGAAGAACTGCTCGAGGCTGCGGTTGTTGATAGAGATCTTGCCAGTACCCGGACGCAGAAAAACGCGTGCGGTTGCGGTCTTGCGACGGCCAGTGCCGTAATTTTGAGTCGCCGACATAATGAACTATTCCGTCAAATCTTCAGTTCTTGGGGCTGCTGAGCGGTGTGCGGGTGAGCGGCACCCTTGTACACCTTCAGCTTGCGGTACATGTCGCGACCCAGCGGGTTCTTGGGCAGCATGCCCTTGACCGCGGTCTCGATCACACGCTCAGGCGCCTTGGCGATCAACTTTTCGAAGTTGATCGACTTGATGCCACCCGGAAAACCGGAGTGAGAGTAGTACATCTTGTCAGTGGTCTTGGCACCAGTGACACGAACTTGCTCAGCGTTGATAACGACGATGTAATCGCCAGTATCGACGTGAGGCGTGTACTCAGGCTTGTGCTTGCCACGCAGGCGGCTAGCGATTTCGGTGGCCAGACGACCCAGAGTCTGACCCGCAGCGTCGACGACGAACCAATCGCGCTTAACGGTTTCCGGTTTAGCAGTAAAAGTCTTCATTCTTTATAGCCTCAGGGGCCGCCCTGAAAATAAGACGGCGAATCTTACTGAATAGTGCACGCCCTGGCAAGCTCAGGGCAGCCGAATCCAGACGCTATCGGGGGCTCGGGTCATCGCGTCCTATTACGGCGTAGTTGGCAGGCTAGGCATCCCCTACCTCTGCTTCCCGGCAGGCTAGGCATCCCCGCCAGGAAAGCTGCGGAATTATCCAGATTGCACAGAAAATAGCAACCTGATTTGATGGTCGCCTTTCAACTAAGCGAGGATTGTATCGATGGAGTACCGGCAGCTAGGTCGTACGGACCTGAACGTCAGCGCACTTTGCCTGGGTACGATGACCTGGGGCGAGCAGAACACACAGCAGGAGGCATTCGAGCAGATCGAGCGGGCCAAGCGAGCCGGCATTAACTTTATCGATACCGCCGAGATGTACCCTGTTCCGCCGCGCCCTGAAACCTACGCGCGTACCGAAGCCATCATTGGCCACTATTTCAAGGCACGCGGCGACCGCGCCGACTGGATTCTCGCCAGCAAGGTTGCCGGCCCCGGTAACGGCATCAGTCACATTAGGGATGCCCAGCTGAAATTCAACCGCACGCATATCGTCGCGGCGCTGGATGCCAGCCTCCAGCGACTACAGACCGACTGGATCGACCTCTATCAGTTGCATTGGCCGGAACGTCGCACCAACTTTTTCGGCAAGCTCGGGTATCAACACAATGAGGAGAGCTTTACCTCGTTTGCGGAGACACTCGAAGCACTGGAAGAGCAGGTCAAAGCGGGAAAGATCCGCCATATAGGCTTGTCGAACGAGACGCCGTGGGGGCTGACCCAATTTCTGGGCCTGGCCGAATCGCGCGGATTGCCCCGCGTCGCTTCGATCCAGAACCCCTACAGCCTACTCAATCGCACCTTCGAGGTGGGACTGGCGGAAATCGCCATTCGCGAGCAGGCCGGACTACTGGCTTACTCGCCGCTCGCTTTCGGCATGCTAACCGGCAAATACGAAGATGGTGCAAAGCCCAACAACGCGCGGCTCACGCTTTTCGAGCGTTTTCAGCGCTACAACAATCCTGAAAGCATTGCTGCCACATCCCGCTATGTCGCGCTCGCACGCGAGCATGGTCTGGACCCGGCGCAAATGGCACTCGCGTTCGTCACCTCCCGCCCGTTCGTTACCAGCAACATCATTGGCGCAACATCACTGCAACAGTTGGAAAGCAACCTCGCCAGCGTCGAGCTGACGCTGAGTAACGAGCTGCTCGAGAAGATCGAAGCGCTTCATAAACGTCAGCCGAATCCCGCCCCTTAGCTAGAGCAATGATTGCTGCTGATCACCGGGCCGCTGGCGATCGCGTCGTGATGCCAGACGGTCCGCAAGGCGAGTAGGTTCGGGCAGTCGATATTTGGTGACGTAGCGCAATACAAGCTCAACGGAGGTTGCAAGGCTCACTCGATGCCCAGGCGAAACGATCAAAGGGCGCACGCGCTCTTTGCTGCGCACCACGTGCCCGATGACCTCGCCGCGATCATGCAATGGAACACTCGAACCCCGGGTGTCGGGCAATGGTGAATGCTTGCCCGTAAGAATCTTCTTCGCCACACCGATCGCAGGCAACCCGGTCGCCACGCCAAAATGCGCCGCGATGCCAAGCCGACGCGGATGCGCGATACCCTGACCGTCCACGAATACGAGATCTGGACGCTGGGGCAACCTTTTCAACGCCTCGAACAAGGCAGGCAGCTCGCGAAACGATAACAAACCTGGGATATACGGCATCGATGTTGGGATGCGAGCGAGGCTTTCGGCAATGGGCTGCAGGGTTTGCGCATCAAGCAACACGATGGACGCGCGAGTTATCGTTCCCCCCTCTTCGAAACCTACATCCGCGCCCGCGATGATCCGTAGCTCAGGGAAATCGTCTTCCAAGCATACTTGACGGGCCAGTTCCGTTTGCAGCGCGCGGGCGCCGGCAGTACTGCCATCCCAATCCTGAAAAGGTACGCTGTCGCTCATAGACCCTCCAAAATAGGTTGGAGGGTTCATTGCCCGCGCAGGTTCGTCGTCTACGGACGGTGTGGCCGAGAAAGAAATTCGTGGGACTGCATTTCCAGCAGGCGGCTGAGTGTGCGCTGAAACTCGAAACTAAGACGCCCGCCCGTATAAAGGTCTTTCAGCTCGACTTCCGCCGAGATGATGAGCTTCACGTTACGATCGTAGAACTCGTCGACAAGGTTGATGAAGCGGCGGGCAATATCGTCCGATGCCACACCCATTTGCTCGACATTGGCAAGGATCACCGCATGGAAGATCTTGCCGAGCTCGATGTAGTCGTTTTGGCTACGAGGGCCGTCGCACAGCTCCCGAAACTCGAACCACGCGACGTCGCCGCTAACTTTGCGAGCCGTCAGCGCGCGATTTTCGACCGTTAGCGAAACGCCCTCCTCCACCTTGCTACCCTCGGGAAGCAGGCTTTTGAAACTCTTGAGCAACTGGGCTTCGACTTCTTCGCTCAAGGGATAGTGGAACAACTCGGCCTGCTCCAATGCACGCAAGCGGTAGTCGACGCCGCTGTCGACGTTTACGATTTCCGTGTGTTCCTTGAGCAACGCAATGGCGGGCAGGAAACGCGCCCTCTGTAGACCATCCTTGTACAGGCCATCCGGTACGATGTTGGACGTCGCGACAAGGCTGACCCCGTTCTTGAACAGTTCGTCGAGCAACGTTGCCAGGATCATCGCGTCGGTAATATCCGAGACGAAAAACTCGTCGAAACAGATCACTCGCGCTTCATCGGCAAAGCGCCGTGCGATGACGGTCAGCGGGTTCTTTTCGCCCTTCAGGGTCCGCATCTCTTCATGCACGCGCTTCATGAAGCGATGGAAGTGCGTGCGCATCTTCTGCTCGAACGGAAGTGCATCGAAGAAGGTGTCAACCAGGTAAGTCTTGCCGCGACCGACGCCGCCCCAGAAATACAGTCCCTTTACGGGGCCTTGTGGTTTCTTTCCAAGCAACTTCCCAAACAACCCTGGCTTGCTAGGCTCGCCCGCTGCGATCAAATCGTCGTACAAACGCTGCAAATGACGTACGGCATTTTCCTGCGCCGCGTCATGAAAGAAATCGGGGCGTTTCAGGTCGGCCTGGTAGCGCTCTAGGGGAGTCATAGCGGATTCAGATGGCTAAACGGGGCAAACACTGTAGCCGCGAGGTCTATGACTCGCAAGCCAGGGCAACCCTGGCTTGCTACGGCTCCGCCTCTTCGCGTAGAAACTAGGCGCCTGGCAAGCGCAGGTTACCCTCAGCTGGCCAAGCTTTGCCGGATGCGTTGCGCGAAGGCTTCAGCGTCAACCGCGCTCGCGAGTGGCTCGCTACGTGCGACGACACAGTCATCCGCAAGCACGACCGCAGACGTCTCCTCGACACGAACAGAGACCTCCGCACCACCTTGCAGCCCTTTGCTTGCGAGGCCAGCAGATTTGCCGTCATCGAAGGGAACGGAGAGCACCAATTGCTCTCCGTTCACGTCCAGCAGCCGGAAGCGGAACTTGCCCTCCTCGTCGCGGAAGCTGACGAAGCGCAGGGTCTTTTCCGCTTTTTTCTTCCGGGTTTCTTGTGTGACGGTTTGAGCCCGGAATGAGCGCAGACCCACCGACTCACGTAAGCGCTCCAGGAACGGCGTCGCCGTCTGACGTGCTTTGGTGGCTCCGGCAAGCAAGATATCTTCCAGATCCGCAGGTCGCTCCATAAGCTGCTGATAACGCTCGCGCGCCTCGCCGAGCTCGGCATCCAGCAATTCGAACAGCCGCTGTTTCGCTTCACCCCACGCGAGCCCACCTAATAACTGCTCCCGGAATTCGGCTAGTTGCTGCGCGGAAGCAAACGCTTGATACAGGGTAAATAGATGCGAGTTGTCCGGATCCTTGGGCTCGCCTGGCAAGTGAGAGTCCGTCACGATACGGGCAATCACGTCCTTCAATTGCTTCGCAGAGCCGAACAACGGAATGGTGTTGTCATAGCTCTTCGACATTTTTCGGCCATCGAGCCCGGGGAGCGTTGCCACGTCTTCCTCAACGATCGCTTCGGGTAGAACGAACAATTCCTCGCCTTTACCGAAGAGATGGTTGAATCGCTGCGCGATGTCACGCGCCATCTCGACGTGTTGAATTTGATCCCGCCCTACCGGAATACGGTGCGCATTGAACATCAGGATGTCGGCGGCCATCAGGATTGGGTAGCTGAACAACCCCATGGTGACGCCAGCATCGGGATCTTCGCCCTGCTCGACATTCTTGTCCACGGAGGCTTTGTACGCATGCGCGCGATTGAGCAAGCCCTTGCCGGCGACGCATGTCAGCAGCCACGTAAGTTCGGTGATCTCGGGAATGTCGGATTGACGATAGAACGTTGTCTTGTCCGGATCCAGACCACATGCAAGCCAGGTCGCAGCCAGTTCCATTCGGGAGCGTTGAATACGGGCAGGGTCATCGCATTTGATGAGCGCGTGATAGTCCGCGAGGAAATAGAACGAATCCGTTCCTGGGTCGCGACTCGCGATGATGGCGGGTCGAATAGCGCCAGCATAGTTGCCCAGGTGCGGCGTGCCGGTTGTCGTAATGCCAGTAAGAACGCGAGTGGTCATGGGTAACGGTCTGTCTCGTCAGAGGCGTGGCTGAACCAGATCGCGCAGATCGGTCAGCTTGCCGTGAAAAAAGTGGCCGCATTCTGCCACTTTCAGCAATTCATGTGGACGCTCGGCGTACCCCTGACTCCAGGCATAGACCTCTTCCGGCGCAATGACCTCGTCCGCGTCCGGCTGAATGATCGTCATCGATGACTGAGTCGATAGTTCCATGCCCTTTGGCAACCGCATGACAGCAGGCGCGACCATGAAGAGCTTGGCTACCGTTTCGTCTCGTGCCTCCAGACGCCCTGCCAGCGCTGCCGCGACAAACCCGCCAAATGAGAATCCCAGAATGACAAGTGGCAGATCCGGATAGCGTGCCCGAAGCCAGTTCGTTGCCGATTCGGCGTCGTCCACCTCTCCTAGCCCCATATCGTGTGCGCCCTCGCTTGCTCCGGTTCCACGGTAGTTGAAGCGCAAGGTCGTGTAGCCAGCATCACGCGCTGTGCGCTGCAAGGTTGATACGACCTTGTTCAGCATCGTTCCGCCTTGGACAGGATTTGGGTGGCAAACCAAGGCGATCCCCTTGGCATCTGGTACTTCGAGCAAAAGCGCCTCGAGCGCGCCAACTGGCCCCTCGAGTGTGACAGGTGTTTCACGCATGACTGGATAGAACTCCATTGCGAGGTGAGGAATGTTTGTGCTCCGCGGACGCACCAGCGGACAACCGTGCCCACCTATTGGATAATGCGGCCCGGCTGCACAACGCACCCGCCCAAGACTTGAAAAGAGCGCCTGAATTTATGCTGCTCGGATCGGGTCGAACGTCTCGGTATACAGCGCAGGCTTGAGCCGTTAACGTAATGCAAAGCTCCCTATAGAGGAAGGACTCGTGGAACAGTCGCTCATGGCCTGGTTATTGCCAGTGCTCACACTACTTGCCGGTATCGGCATCGGTTTCGTTATCGCACGCGCTGTACCCGGCGCGGCGCCCTCGCGTACTCAGCGTCAGCTGGACGAAATGCAGGAAAGGTTCGAAGCCTATCAAAGCGAAGTGGTTACCCACTTCAACACGACGGCAAACCTGGTCCGCAAATTAACTAAGAGCTACCAGGATGTTCAGGAACATTTGTCCGAAGGGGCGAATCGCTTAGCGCTGGACGAAATGACAAGGCAGCGTTTATTAGCCTCGCTTCACGAAGATGACCGCTATTCCAACTCGAAAGAGCGGCTAAGAGCACCGACAGGTACGGAAGCACCAAAAGACTACGCTCCTAAGGGAGACGACGTTACAGGCGCGCTTAGCGACGATTTTGGCACCATAAAACACTGATATCGTTATCGCAGCACAAAAAGGCCGCCAGCGCATCGGCGTTGGCGGCCTTTTTGTTGGGTACGTTTTCACACAAGGATGGACAGCGGTGCATTTTGAGATAGAGGTGAGACGTACCGCCGTATTATGTTCGTAAGCAGCGACCCAACCATGGCCGCAGCGGCCGTTCGCAGCCCTGTGTACCGGTCCTAATATCTCCGTCGTTCTAGCTTCGGCCTAAACAAACACACTCTTAACCAAATCGATGGCGCCTACACGTGTCTATTCCGTTGATCACATGGGCGAGTCCTCTCCGTTTCAGCAGCAGCCGGTCTAGATAAGCGCTAGGACGCAGCAGGGCGGTAGCGTATCGATGCCTCCTGAAATGCAGCAATGCAATCCCTTCCAAGGCTGACATGCTAAGTGCACAACAGGCGATGAGCATAAGCGCAGCCAATACGCATATGGGAAGCGGGTAGTGAATCGTCCGCTAGCGCAAATAAGCAATTCGGACACGTAAGTCTATGGCGAATAAGGCGGATCCGCGTAATCAAGAGCAGACACGTATCGCTGCACCTCGAAGGGTACGAGGCAGTGCGCGGTAAGCCCTTTCGATCCAATGCTTACGGGCGCCAACCTAATCACCCGCACTTGGTTACGCATGCAATGCCCATGTCGGGAGATCCGAGAACAGCTTCAGCGCTTCACAAAAGTCGCAGCATGTGTTTAGGTAATACTTACTAACAATTATTTCAATTGTTCAGTAGGCCCTTCCAGGCGCTTTTATAAAGACGTAGCGGCAGGCCCTTCGTTAGAAAATGGCCTAGCCAACCTCCAGTTAAGAAGAAGGAATGTCTGCGTGAAAATATCGAAAGCAGTATCTGCGTTCATAGCCAGCCTTGCTCCTTTTGCCTTCGCGGAAGGTCCGGCCGATAAAGTCGGCCAGGGCCTTCCAGCCGTGAAATATCAATACGGCATGAAGCTTGATGTTGAGCAAGTACTCTACCGCACAGACAATTCTGACAAGATCGGCGTGGCGCCCACCGAAGTCGTCTATCGCGATACGTCTGGCGCCTTGCACAAGATTCAATTCATGGAATGGGGCGGTCGCAGCAGCGTTAGCTGACGTCATTACAGAGACGGCGCTTGCAGTAGGCGCCGTTTCTACCATCTCTACTTCGCAAGCCCGATAGCGGCGATACCTACGCCTGCCTGTGAGGCGCACAAAATCCTCAAAACCCTAGCCTCAACGGAAGCCGGCTCAAATCCGCCGTTTGTGGCATCCCTCAACGCATCCAGTACGCCGTAAAGCGTAAGCACGTTCGGATCAACAGCTTCCAGCACAAGCGCGTAGGCCGCCGTAGCGGTAACCACGCGCTCTCGTGCCCTTCTCATGCCGCTATTTTCCGCCCGCAAAAGAAAACCCCCAGTCTCTTTCGAGGCTGGGGGTTTTAGGTATAGGTGCTTGACGATGATTCCGACGCTCTATGATCGTCAAGCAATTGGGTTGGGGAATCGGTGTTGAGTCGCTTCCCCGAATGGGTATGTGATGTGGCTTAGGTGTCTTTTACAAGTCCTGCCAAGCTTTCGGCTTACATCGGCTTCGACCGTTCGAGCACCCACTGCACAAGGCAGATTGTTTGGGTGTTATATGGTCAAGCCTCACGGGCAATTAGTATGGGTTAGCTCAACGCCTCACAGC
>NZ_BMPO01000012.1 GCF_014647635.1 Pseudomonas matsuisoli | reverse complement strand
GGCGATAACATCAAAATGGTTGTCACCCTGATCGCTCCGATCGCGATGGAAGAAGGTCTGCGTTTCGCAATTCGCGAAGGCGGCCGTACCGTCGGCGCTGGCGTGGTTGCCAAGATCGTCGCTTAATTCCGACGATTGGTGAAAAGGGCTCCTTCGGGAGCCCTTTTTGTTTGCATCCGGGTGTTTGACATGCTTGGGGTGCGTCCGTACAATTGCGCCTCCTTTTCACAGGCGTATTGCGTCTGGTGAAGATGGTAACGTCGAGTCTGAGGTCAAAATGCAAAACCAACAAATCCGTATTCGGTTGAAGGCTTTTGACCATCGCCTGATTGATCAATCCACCCAGGAAATCGTGGAAACCGCGAAACGTACTGGTGCTCAGGTGCGTGGTCCGATTCCTCTCCCTACCCGTAAAGAGCGGTATACCGTTCTGGTTTCTCCGCATGTCAACAAGGATGCGCGTGACCAGTACGAGATCCGCACTCATAAGCGCGTGCTGGACATCGTTCAGCCGACGGATAAAACCGTCGATGCTCTGATGAAGCTTGATCTTGCGGCGGGCGTGGAAGTGCAGATCAGCCTCGGCTAAAACCTGCTGGTTTTAGTCGTGTAACGCTCTGAAATGGGCGGCCATAGCGGGTGAAAGCCCCGTACACTCATGAGGTTTACAACATGAAAATTGGTGTAGTCGGTCGAAAGTGCGGCATGACCCGCGTTTTCACCGAAGAAGGCGTCTCTATCCCGGTAACGGTTATTGAGATCGAGCCTAACCGTGTTACTCAGTTCAAAAACGAAGAAAGCGATGGCTATCGCGCGGTACAGGTTACCGTCGGCGAGCGTCGTGCTTCTCGTGTGACCAAGGCCCAGGCCGGTCACTTCTCCAAAGCCAGCGTCGCTGCAGGTCGTGCGGTTCTTGAGTTTCGTCTTGAAGAAGGCGAGTACAAGGCCGGCGATCAGCTGAGCGTCGAGCTGTTCCAGAATGGTCAGCTGGTGGACGTCACCGGTCAGTCCAAGGGTAAAGGCTACGCCGGTACCATCAAGCGCTGGAATTTCCGTGGTCAGGACAATACCCACGGTAACTCCGTATCTCACCGTGTGCCTGGCTCCATCGGCCAGTGCCAGACTCCTGGTCGTGTCTTCAAAGGCAAGAAGATGTCCGGTCACATGGGTGCTGAGCGCGTGACTGTTCAGTCGCTGGAAGTCGTGCGCGTTGATGCCGAGCGTAACTTGCTGCTGGTCAAGGGCGCCGTTCCTGGTGCTACTGGTTCGGACGTTATCGTTCGTCCAGCTGCCAAGGCTCGTGGTTAAGGAGAGGCTGAGATGCAATTGAATGTAAATGGCGCTCAGGCCATCGAGGTCTCCGAGCACACATTTGGCGGCGAGTTCAACGAGACGCTGGTTCACCAGGCAGTCGTCGCCTACATGGCTGGCGGTCGTCAGGGTACGCGTGCGCAGAAGACTCGTTCCGAAGTTTCTGGCGGTGGTAAGAAGCCATGGCGTCAAAAGGGTACTGGTCGCGCGCGTGCGGGCACCATCCGTAGCCCTATCTGGCGTTCCGGTGGTACGACGTTCGCTGCCAAGCCTCAGGATCACTCCCAGAAGCTGAACAAGAAGATGTATCGCGCTGCGCTGCGGTCGATTCTTGCTGAGCTGGTACGTCAGGAGCGTCTGGTTGTCGTCGAAGATTTCGCTGTCGACGCCCCTAAAACCAAGACACTGCTGGGTAAGCTGAGCGGCTTGGGCCTAACTGACGTGCTCATCGTTTCCGATGCTGTCGATCAGAACCTGTATCTCGCTGCTCGCAACCTGCCACACGTCGATGTGCGTGATGTCCAGGGTTCGGATCCGGTTAGCTTGATCGCTTACGACAAGGTGCTGGTCACCGTGTCCGCCGTGAAGAAATTCGAGGAGCTGCTGGGATGAACCAGGAACGCGTATTTAAAGTGCTGCTTGGTCCGCATGTCTCCGAGAAGGCAACCATGCTGGCGGACAGCAATAAGCAGTTCGTATTCAAGGTTGCCACTGATGCAACCAAGCTGGAAATCAAGAAGGCTGTCGAGTCCTTGTTCGAAGTGAAAGTGGCTAAGGTCACTACGTTGAACGTGCAGGGCAAGACCAAGCGCACCGCTCGCGGTTTGGGCAAGCGCAACGACTGGAAAAAGGCGTACATCGCACTCCAGCCTGGCCAAGATCTCGATTTCGCTAACAGCGCAGAGTAAAGGGGAGCATCATGGCAATCGTTAAATGCAAACCGACTTCTGCCGGCCGCCGATTCGTGGTGAAGGTGGTGAATTCGGAGCTGCACAAAGGCGCTCCCTATGCACCGCTGGTCGAGAAGAAGTCCAAGTCGGGCGGCCGTAACAACAACGGTCGCATCACGACTCGTCACGTTGGTGGTGGTCACAAGCAGCACTACCGTCTGGTCGATTTTCGTCGTAACAAGGATGGCATTCCTGCTGTCGTTGAGCGTATCGAATACGACCCGAACCGTACTGCCCACATCGCGCTGCTCAAGTACGCAGACGGTGAACGCCGTTACATCATCGCCCCGAAGGGCGTGTCTGCAGGTGATCAGCTGATCTCCGGCGCTGGCGCTCCTATCAAGGCGGGCAATTCTCTGCCGCTGCGTAACGTGCCAGTTGGTAGCACTGTGCATGGCATCGAGCTCAAGCCTGGCAAGGGCGCGCAAATCGCTCGCTCCGCGGGTGCGTCTGCTCAGCTCGTTGCGCGTGAAGGTGCCTATGTGACCTTGCGTCTGCGTTCCGGCGAGATGCGTAAAGTGCTCTCCGAGTGCCGCGCAACGCTGGGTGAAGTATCCAATGGCGAGCACAGCTTGCGCTCGCTGGGTAAGGCTGGTGCATCGCGCTGGCGTGGCGTTCGTCCGACAGTTCGTGGTGTTGCCATGAACCCGGTCGACCACCCGCACGGTGGTGGTGAGGGTCGTACCTCGGGTGGTCGTCATCCGGTATCGCCGTGGGGTGTGAAGACCAAGGGTCTGAAGACACGCTCCAACAAGCGTACCGACAAGATGATCGTCCGCCGCGGCAAGTAATCAATCGAGGATACGACTGTGCCACGTTCTCTGAAAAAAGGTCCTTTTATCGATCTTCACCTGTTGAAGAAGGTCGAGGTCGCGGTGGAGAAGAATGATCGCAAGCCAGTTAAAACCTGGTCGCGTCGTTCGATGATCCTGCCGCAGATGGTCGGTTTGACCATCGCTGTGCACAACGGTCGCCAGCATGTCCCTGTTCTCATCAACGAGGATATGGTCGGCCACAAACTCGGCGAGTTCGCTGCTACCCGTACCTATCGCGGGCACGTAGCGGACAAAAAAGCCAAGCGCTAAGGGGTAAGGAAAGATGGAAGTAGCCGCTAAGCTGTCGGGCGCTCGAATTTCCGCTCAGAAAGCCCGCTTGGTCGCCGACCAGATCCGCGGGAAGAAGGTGGGCGAAGCGCTCAACCTCCTGGCCTTCAGCAGTAAGAAGGCCGCCGAGATCATGAAGAAAGTGCTGGAGTCGGCCGTGGCCAACGCCGAGCACAACGAAGGCGCAGACGTGGATGATCTGAAGGTCTCCACTGTTTTCGTCAACGAAGGGCGTTCGCTGAAGCGCATCATGCCGCGTGCCAAAGGCCGTGCTGATCGCATCGTCAAGCGGTCTTGCCATATCACTGTCAAGGTTGCGGACAAGTAACGGAGTCTCAGATGGGTCAGAAAGTACATCCCGTTGGCATTCGCCTGGGAATCGTCAAGGAGCACACCTCCGTCTGGTACGCAGACAAGCGTAACTACGCTGATTATCTGCTGGCAGATCTGCAGGTTCGTGAGTATCTCCAAGACAAACTAAAAAGCGCGTCCGTTAGCCGTATCGATATCCATCGTCCGGCTCAAACCGCACGCATCACCATCCACACTGCTCGTCCTGGCATCGTGATCGGGAAGAAAGGTGAGGATGTCGAGAAGCTGCGTCAGGACCTGACCAAGAAAATGGGTGTGCCTGTTCACATCAACATCGAAGAAATCCGCAAGCCGGAGCTCGACGGTATGTTGGTTGCTCAGAGCGTTGCCCAGCAGCTGGAGCGTCGTGTGATGTTCCGCCGCGCAATGAAGCGCGCGGTTCAGAACGCTATGCGTATTGGTGCCAAGGGCATCAAGATCCAGGTGAGTGGTCGTCTTGGTGGTGCGGAAATCGCACGGACCGAGTGGTATCGCGAAGGCCGTGTGCCGCTGCACACGTTGCGCGCTGATATCGATTACGCCACCTACGAAGCGCACACCACTTACGGTGTGATCGGCGTCAAGGTTTGGATCTTCAAGGGCGAGGTCATCGGTGGCCGCCACGAAGAGCTCAAGCCGCAAGCGCCAGCGCCTCGTAAAAAAGCTGCTAAATAAGGGGTACGCCAAATGTTGCAACCAAAGCGTACAAAATTCCGCAAGCAGATGACCGGTCACAACCGTGGTCTGGCTCGCGGTAGCAAGGTTAGCTTCGGTGAGTTCGCGCTGAAGTCGACCAGTCGCGGTCGTTTGACTGCGCGTCAGATCGAAGCGGCACGTCGTGCGCTGACTCGTCACGTTAAGCGTGGCGGTAAGATCTGGATCCGTGTTTTCCCCGACAAGCCTGTTACCAAGAAGCCTCTGGAAGTCCGGATGGGTAAAGGTAAGGGTAACGTCGAGTACTGGGTAGCCCAGATTCAACCGGGCAAGGTGCTCTACGAGATCGAGGGTGTATCCGAAGAGTTGGCGCGTGAGGCATTCGCCCTTGCAGCTGCGAAGCTGCCACTCGCCACCTCCTTTGTTAAGCGGACGGTGATGTGATGAAAGCGAACGAACTTCGTGAAAAGTCCGTCGAGCAGCTGAACGAGCAATTGCTCGGCCTGCTGCGCGACCAGTTCAATCTGCGTATGCAGAAAGCAACTGGCCAGTTGGGGCAGTCTCACCTGCTCTCGCAAGTTAAGCGTGACATCGCTCGCGTGAAAACTGTGCTTAACCAGCAAGCAGGTAAGTAATCATGGCTGAAGCCCAGAAAACCGTCCGTACGCTGACCGGCCGTGTCGTCAGCGACAAGATGGACAAGACCATCACCGTACTGATCGAGCGTCGCGTTAAGCACCCGATCTACGGCAAATACGTGAAGCGTTCGACCAAGCTGCATGCTCACGACGAAACCAACCAGTGCAAGATCGGCGACAAGGTCACCATTCGTGAGACCCGTCCGCTGGCCAAGACCAAAACTTGGGCGCTGGTGGAAGTCCTCGAACGTGCCGTGGAAGTCTAAGGACTAAGGGTCGGAGAAAGATATGATTCAGACTCAATCCATGCTCGACGTCGCTGATAACAGCGGTGCTCGTCGCGTTATGTGCATCAAGGTCCTTGGTGGTTCGCATCGTCGTTACGCTGGTATCGGTGACATCATCAAGGTGACCGTCAAGGAAGCGATTCCGCGCGGTAAAGTGAAAAAGGGTCAGGTCATGACTGCGGTCGTGGTCCGTACCCGTCACGGCGTTCGTCGTCCGGATGGTTCCATCATTCGTTTCGACGGCAACGCCGCCGTACTCCTGAACAACAAGCAGGAGCCCATCGGTACCCGTATCTTCGGGCCAGTGACGCGTGAACTTCGTTCTGAGAAGTTCATGAAAATCGTCTCGCTCGCGCCTGAAGTGCTGTAAGGAGAAGCCGTCATGCAAAAGATTCGTCGTGACGACGAGATCATCGTCATCGCCGGCAAAGATAAGGGCAAGCGTGGCAAGGTGCTCAAGGTTCTCGCTGACGACCGTTTGGTCGTCGGTGGGGTCAACCTCGTGAAGCGCCACACCAAGCCCAATCCTATGGCTGGTATCCAGGGCGGTATCGTCGAGAAAGAGGCGCCATTGCACGTCTCCAACGTGGCTATTTTCAACGCCGAGACCAGCAAAGCTGATCGCGTCGGCTTTAAAGTTGAAGATGGCAAGAAAATTCGTGTCTTCAAGTCGACCCAAAAAGCGGTCGATGCTTGAGCATCCCTAGGTAAATGACCATGGCACGACTCAAAGAGATTTACCGGAAGGACCTCGCGCCCAAGCTGAAGGAAGAACTGAAGCTTGCGAACGTGATGGAAGTTCCGCGCGTTACTAAAATCACCCTGAACATGGGGTTGGGCGAAGCTGTCGGCGACAAGAAAGTCATCGAAAGCGCAGTTGCTGATCTTGAGAAGATCACCGGCCAGAAGCCTATTGTCACCTACGCTCGCAAGTCGATCGCAGGTTTCAAAATTCGTGAAGGTTGGCCGATTGGCGTCAAGGTGACGCTGCGTCGCGATCGTATGTACGAATTCCTTGATCGTCTGCTGGCAATTTCGTTGCCGCGCGTTCGTGATTTCCGTGGCCTGAACGCTAAGTCGTTCGACGGTCGTGGTAACTACAGCATGGGCGTCAAAGAGCAGATCATTTTCCCGGAAATCGATTACGACAAGATCGATGCGCTGCGTGGATTGGACATCACGTTGACGACGACCGCCCGTAACGATGATGAAGGTCGCGCATTGCTGCGTGCTTTCAAATTCCCGTTCCGTAACTGATTGGAGTAGGTAATGGCCAAGCAGAGCATGAAGAACCGCGAGCTGAAGCGTCAGCAAACGGTCGCGAAGTACGCCAAGAAGCGTGCTGAGCTGAAAGCTACTATCGCCAACCCGAACTCCACAGCCGAAGCGCGCTGGGAAGCTCAGGTTGCACTGCAGAAGCAGCCACGCGATGCGAGCGCCGCTCGCCTGCGTAATCGCTGCCGTATCACGGGTCGTCCGCACGGCGTTTATCGCAAGTTCGGTCTGGCGCGTAACATGCTGCGTCAGGCGGCTATGCGTGGTGACGTTCCAGGTCTGGTCAAGGCCAGCTGGTAACGCCGCGACGTTAGTCGGTTGAATGAATCAAGCCCCTTATGGGGCTTGATTCATTTATAGCGCGTCACTAGAATGACCGGCTCTTCTGAGCCCGTGTTTTGCTGGTGGCTCGAGAAATGAGGCCGTCAGGCCGTTCTTTATGTAGTTAGGAGCATCAAGCCCATGAGTATGCAGGACCCGTTAGCGGACATGCTAACTCGTATCCGTAATGCCCAGATGGCTGAGAAGACCGTGGTTAACATGCCGTCTTCCAAGCTGAAGGTGGCAGTTGCCAGCGTTCTCAAGAACGAAGGTTACATTTCGGGATACCAGGTTAGCAGCGACGCCAAGCCGCAGCTTTCCATCGAGCTCAAGTACTTCGAAGGCCGTCCGGTCATCGAGGAGCTCAAGCGCAGCAGTCGTCCTGGTCTGCGCCAGTACAAGTCCGCCGATCAACTGCCAAAGGTTCGTGGCGGTCTCGGTGTTTCGATCGTTTCCACCAATAAAGGTGTGATGACCGATCGCGCTGCACGCGCCGCTGGCGTGGGTGGCGAAGTGCTCTGCACTGTTTTCTAAGGGGAGTAGCCATGTCTCGCGTAGCTAATAACCCCGTGAAGTTGCCCGCTGGCGTCGAAGTGAAGCTGGCAGGTCAGCAGTTGTCCATCAAAGGTGCCAAAGGTGCGCTCGACCTGAAGGTTCATTCTTCTGTCGAAATCACCCAGGATTCTGGCGAGCTTCGGTTCGCGGCCCGTAATGGCGATCAGCAGAACAAGGCCATGGCCGGCACGACGCGTGCGCTGGTCAATAATATGGTGATTGGCGTCAGTCAGGGCTTTGAGCGCAAGCTCCAGCTCGTGGGCGTCGGTTACAAGGCTCAGGCCAAAGGCCAGGTTCTGTCCCTCGCGCTTGGCTTCTCGCACCCTGTGGACTACGAATTGCCGCAAGGCATTACGGCAGAAACACCCAGCCAGACCGACATCCTGATCAAGGGTATCGACAAGCAGTTGGTTGGCCAGGTTGCAGCGGAAATTCGTGATTTCCGTCGTCCGGAGCCTTACAAGGGCAAAGGCGTACGGTACTCCGACGAAGTCGTCCGCCGTAAAGAAGCTAAGAAGAAGTAGGGCATAGCAAATGAGCGCAAAGAAAGAAACTCGTCTGCGTCGTGCTCGCAAGGCACGTCTGAAGATGCGGGAGCTGGAAACCGTACGCCTCTGCGTGTATCGCTCTTCCCAGCACATTTATGCCCAGGTCATTTCGGCCGACGGCAGCAAGGTTCTGGCCAGTGCGTCGACCTTGGACAAGGAGCTGCGCGAAGGCGCCTCCGGCAATGTAGAGTCCGCCAAGAAGGTTGGTCTGCTGGTGGCTGAGCGTGCGAAAGCGGCTGGCGTCACTCAAGTGGCATTCGACCGTTCCGGCTTCAAGTACCACGGTCGTGTCAAGGCACTGGCCGACGCTGCTCGTGAAGGCGGGCTGGAGTTCTAAGTTATGGCAAACAACGATCAGAAGCGCGACGAAGGCTACATCGAGAAACTGGTTCAAGTTAATCGTGTTGCCAAGACCGTCAAGGGTGGTCGCATCTTTACCTTCACTGCGTTGACCGTGGTGGGTGATGGCAAGGGCCGCGTAGGTTTCGGTCGCGGCAAGTCCCGCGAAGTGCCTGCTGCTATTCAGAAGGCCATGGAAGCGGCTCGCCGTAACATGATCCAGGTCGACCTGAATGGCACGACGCTACAGTACCCGGTGAAGTCTGCGCACGGCGCCTCCAAGGTATACATGCAACCTGCCTCCGAGGGTACCGGCATCATCGCCGGCGGCGCGATGCGTGCCGTTCTCGAAGTTGCGGGCGTACAGAACGTTCTGGCTAAGTGCTATGGGTCTACCAATCCTGTGAACGTGGTTTACGCCACTTTCAAGGGTTTGAAGAACATGCAGTCTCCAGATTCTGTTGCGGCCAAGCGTGGCAAGAGCGTCGAGGAGATTCTCTAATCATGGCTAACACCGTCAAAGTCACGCTCATCAAGAGTGTGAATGGCCGCTTGGCCAACCACAAAGCCTGCGTCAAAGGCCTCGGCCTGCGTCGTATTGGTCATAGCGTCGAAGTTCAGGACACTCCTGAAAATCGCGGCATGATCAACAAGGCTTACTATCTGCTGCGTGTGGAGGGTTAATCCATGCAACTGAACGATCTGCGTTCCGCGCCGGGAGCCCGTCGCGAAAAGCTGCGTCCGGGCCGTGGCATCGGTAGCGGTCTGGGCAAGACCGGTGGCCGTGGTCACAAAGGTCTGACCTCCCGTTCCGGCGGCAAGGTTGCTCCAGGCTTCGAGGGTGGTCAACAGCCCCTTCATCGTCGTCTGCCTAAGTTTGGCTTCGTTTCCCTGAAGGCCATGGATCGTGCCGAGGTTCGCACCTCTGAGCTCGCCAAGGTCGATGGTGACGTCGTCACGCTGCAATCCCTCAAGGATGCAAACGTGATCGGCCGTAACGTTCAACGTGTCAAAGTCGTTCTTTCGGGCGACGTTGCACGTGCTGTTACGTTGAAGGGCATCGCCGCCACCAAAGGTGCGCGTGCGGCCATCGAAACAGCCGGCGGCAAGTTCGAGGAATAAATGGCTAAACAAGGTGCTCTCTCCGCATTGAGCGGTGGCGGGTTGTCCGAGCTCTGGGCTCGATTGCGTTTCCTGTTCATGGCGATCATCGTCTATCGAATTGGTGCGCATATCCCGGTGCCAGGAATCAACCCCGATCGTCTCGCTGAACTGTTCCGGCAGAACGAAGGGACCATCCTTAGCCTGTTCAACATGTTCTCCGGTGGTGCGTTGGAGCGCATGAGCATCTTTGCGCTGGGGATCATGCCGTACATTTCGGCATCGATCATCATGCAGCTCATGACTGCTGTCAGTCCGCAATTGGAGCAGCTGAAGAAAGAGGGTGAATCGGGTCGTCGCAAGATCAGCCAGTACACCCGATACCTGACGCTCGCGCTCGCATTCGTGCAAGCGATTGGCATGTCCGTTGGGCTTGCCAGTCAGGGTGTGGCGTTTGCGTCGGACTTCGGCTTCTACTTTGTTGCTGTAACGACGTTCGTTGCAGGGGCGATGTTCATGATGTGGCTTGGTGAGCAAATCACCGAGCGGGGCGTGGGGAACGGCATTTCGATGCTGATCTTCGCCGGCATCGTGGCAGGGCTTCCTGCTGCCATCGGTCAGTCATTCGAGTCGGCGCGGCAGGGCGATATCAATATTTTCGCCCTTGTCGTCATCGGCGTGTTGGCTGTAGCGATAATCGCATTCGTTGTCTTCATCGAGCGTGGCCAGCGTCGTATCGCCGTTCACTACGCGAAGCGTCAGCAAGGTCGCAAGGTGTTTGCCGCGCAGACCAGCCATCTGCCGCTCAAGGTGAACATGGCGGGCGTGATTCCGGCGATCTTCGCCAGTAGCATTCTGCTTTTCCCCGCATCTCTCGGACAGTGGTTCGGTCAGTCCGAAAGCATGGGGTGGCTGCAGGATGTTTCTCAGGCGATTGCACCCGGTCAGCCACTGAACATCTTGTTGTTCAGCGCAGGGATCATCTTCTTCTGTTTCTTCTACACGGCATTGATGTTCAATCCGAAAGATGTAGCCGAAAACTTGAAGAAGTCCGGTGCGTTCATTCCGGGTATCCGTCCCGGCGAGCAGTCGGCACGCTACATCGATGGTGTCCTGACCCGCTTGACTATGTTCGGTGCTCTGTACATGGCGGCCGTTTGCCTGCTACCCCAGTTCCTGGTGGTCGCAGCCAATGTGCCGTTCTATCTTGGCGGGACTTCGTTGTTGATCGTGGTTGTGGTTGTCATGGACTTTATGTCCCAAGTGCAATCTCACCTCGTATCGCATCAGTACGATTCCCTGATGAAGAAGGCAAACCTGAAGGGTTATGGCAGCGGCATGCTGCGCTGACCGCCCGTAAGGTTCGAGGAGTTGGTGATGAAAGTTCGTGCATCGGTTAAAAAGCTGTGCCGTAACTGCAAAATCATCCGTCGCGACGGTGTCGTACGAGTGATCTGCAGCGCGGAACCGCGTCACAAGCAGCGCCAAGGCTGAGTGTGAGTCAACGCGACTTGAGCCCGGTAGCTAGTGTGCTACCGGGTTGATTGTCTTTTATTACAGCGCTAGAATCTCGCGCCCTTTTCTTGGCTTCCGGGGCGTAGGTAGCTGTCACTTGGAGTTACACTGAATGGCCCGTATTGCAGGCGTAAACATTCCGGATAACAAACACACTGTTATCTCGCTGACCTACATCTATGGTGTTGGTCGCACAACTGCGCAGAGCATTTGCGCCGCTACCGGCGTTAACCCGGCTGCGAAAATCAAAGATCTCTCTGACGAGCAGATCGAGCAACTGCGTGGCGAAGTTGCGAAGCTGACCACCGAAGGTGATCTGCGTCGTGAAATCAACATGAACATCAAGCGTTTGATGGACCTGGGCTGCTACCGCGGTCTGCGTCATCGCCGTGGCTTGCCTGTTCATGGCCAGCGTACCAAGACCAACGCGCGTACCCGTAAGGGCCCGCGTAAGCCGATCCGCAAGTAATTGCGCCCGCGAATCGACAGGAATTAAGTCATGGCTAAGCCAGCAGCTCGTCCTCGTAAGAAAGTCAAAAAGACAGTGGTTGATGGGATTGCCCACATCCATGCGTCTTTCAATAACACCATCGTCACCATCACTGACCGTCAGGGCAACGCGCTTTCCTGGGCTACCTCCGGCGGTTCTGGTTTCCGTGGTTCCCGTAAGAGCACTCCGTTCGCTGCCCAGGTTGCAGCCGAGCGTGCAGGTCAGGCGGCACTCGAATACGGCCTCAAGAACCTCGACGTCAACGTCAAGGGTCCAGGTCCAGGTCGTGAGTCCGCAGTACGTGCATTGAATGGATGTGGTTACAAGATCGCCAGCATCACCGATGTGACGCCTATCCCGCATAACGGGTGCCGTCCTTCGAAGAAGCGTCGCGTGTAATAGGAGACAGTGAGAAATGGCTCGTTACATTGGTCCCAAGTGCAAACTGTCTCGTCGTGAAGGTACCGACCTCTTCCTGAAGAGTGGTGCGCGCGCGCTCGAATCGAAGTGCAACATCGAACAGGCTCCTGGCCAACACGGCGCTCGCCGTGGCCGTCTGTCCGAATACGGCACGCAGTTGCGTGAAAAGCAAAAAGTACGTCGTATGTACGGTGTGCTCGAGCGTCAGTTCAGCGGTTACTACAAGGAAGCAGCCCGTCGTAAGGGTGCTACCGGCGAGAACCTTCTGCAGCTGCTCGAAGTGCGTCTGGACAACGTCGTCTATCGCATGGGCTTTGGCGCGACTCGCGCAGAATCCCGTCAGCTCGTTTCCCACAAGACCATCAGCGTCAACGGCAAGACCGTGAACGTTCCTTCGTACCGGGTTCAGCCTGGCGACGTAGTGGCCGTTCGTGAGAAGTCGAAGAACCAGCTGCGTATCGCTCAGGCCCTTGAGCTTTGCGCCCAGCGCGGTCGCGTTGAGTGGGTCGAAGTAGACGCTGAGAAGAAGTCCGGTGTGTTCAAGAGCGTGCCGGCTCGTGGCGATCTTTCGGCCGACATCAACGAAAACCTGATTGTCGAGCTCTACTCCAAGTAAGGGCTAGAAATAGGTGCAATCCATGCAGAGTTCGGTAAATGAGTTCCTGACCCCTCGCCACATCGATGTGCAAGCGGTCAGTCAAACCCGCGCCAAGATCACGCTCGAGCCGCTCGAGCGTGGTTTCGGCCATACCCTGGGCAACGCGCTGCGCCGCATCCTGTTGTCCTCCATGCCTGGCTGCGCTGTAGTCGAGGTCGAGATCGACGGTGTGCTTCATGAGTACAGTGCGATCGAAGGTGTGCAGGAAGATGTGATCGAAATCCTGCTCAACATGAAAGGTCTGGCGGTCAAGCTTCACGGCCGTGATGAAGTGACACTTAACCTGAGCAAAAAAGGCCCGGGCCTTGTCACTGCAGCAGACATTCAGCTGGATCACGATGTCGAGATCGTCAACGGCGACCACGTCATCGCTAACCTGTCCGACAACGGTTCGCTCAACATGAAGCTTACCGTTGCCCGTGGTCGTGGTTACGAGCCAGCTGATGCGCGCCAGAACGACGAAGACGAAAGCCGTAGCATTGGCCGCCTGCAATTGGACGCATCCTTCAGCCCCGTACGCCGCGTGGCCTACGTTGTTGAGAATGCTCGTGTAGAGCAGCGTACCAACCTGGACAAGCTGGTCATTGACCTGGAAACCAACGGCACACTCGATCCGGAAGAGGCCATTCGCCGCGCCGCGACCATTCTGCAGCAGCAGTTGGCCGCGTTCGTCGACCTCAAGGGTGATAGCGAGCCAGTAGTCGTCGAGCAGGAAGACGAGATCGATCCGATCCTGCTCCGTCCGGTAGATGATCTGGAGCTGACCGTTCGTTCGGCAAACTGCCTCAAGGCAGAAAACATTTACTACATCGGCGACCTGATTCAGCGCACCGAAGTAGAACTGTTGAAAACGCCGAACCTGGGCAAGAAATCCCTGACTGAAATCAAGGACGTTCTTGCCTCGCGTGGTCTGTCCCTCGGTATGCGTCTGGACAACTGGCCTCCGGCAAGTCTGAAGAAAGACGATAAGGCCACGGCCTAATCGTCATCATCACCGAACGAGAAAGTTTGGTAAGGAAATGAACCATGCGTCATCGTAAAAGTGGCCGTCATCTCAGCCGCACCAGCGCTCACCGCAAGGCCATGTTCCAAAACATGGCTGTGTCGCTGTTCGAGCATGAGTTGATCAAAACTACTCTGCCGAAAGCCAAGGAACTGCGTCGCGTTGCTGAGCCGCTGATCACTCTGGCCAAGGAAGATAGTGTTGCGAACCGTCGTTTGGCGTTCGACCGCACTCGCTCCAAGTCTGCCGTAGGCAAGCTGTTCAACGATCTCGGTAAGCGTTACGCCAACCGTCAGGGCGGTTATCTCCGTATCCTGAAGTGCGGTTTCCGCGCCGGCGACAACGCGCCTATGGCGTTTGTCGAGCTTGTCGACCGTCCTGTTTCGGGTCAGGTTGAAGCGGCTGAATAAGCCTGCTTAGCAGTAAAAAACCGGGCATTAGCCCGGTTTTTTATTGCCATAAAGATGCTAAAAACTATTAGCTTCGTTCGTTTAATAAATTATCTCTAGTAAGTAGTGCTGCTTAGACTTCTCGACATGGCCAGTTAATGGCGGTTATGTGTCAAAAGAGGAGTTTGAACATGAGCGAGAGTGCTCCGAGTAAATGTCCGTTTGCCAGCGGTGCGATCAAGCGCCAGGTTACCGGAGGGACGACCAACAAGGATTGGTGGCCCAACCAATTACGTGTCGATCTGCTCCATCAACATGCTGCTCAGTCCAACCCGCTTGGCACTGATTTCGACTATGCCAAGGCGTTCCGTGAGCTGGACCTAGCGTCGCTCAAGCGTGATCTGCATGCGTTGATGACAGATTCACAGGGATGGTGGCCTGCGGACTTTGGCCACTATGGCCCGTTGTTCGTCCGGATGGCCTGGCATAGCGCCGGGACCTACCGTACCGGTGATGGCCGTGGGGGCGCGGGTCGTGGCCAGCAACGCTTCGCTCCGCTCAATAGCTGGCCCGACAACGTGAGCCTCGACAAGGCTCGCCGCCTTCTTTGGCCAATCAAGCAAAAGTACGGTCAACGCATTTCTTGGGCGGACCTGCTGATTTTGACCGGCAACGTTGCACTCGAGTCCATGGGCTTCAAAACCTATGGTTTTGCGGGCGGCCGCGTGGACACCTGGGAACCGGATCAGGACGTCTATTGGGGCGCCGAGAAAACTTGGCTAGGTGGCGATGAGCGATACGGCAAAACGCCTGGCGATCGTGGCGCGGTCACGGCGGATGCCTCTCAGCATGGTCATGAACACGATCGGACCGGCCTTTCTGGTCGTGACTTGGAACGCCCCCTTGCGGCCGTGCAGATGGGTTTGATCTACGTGAACCCCGAAGGCCCGGAAGGACACCCCGACCCTGTTGCCGCCGCGCATGATATTCGCGAGACGTTCGCCCGCATGGCCATGAACGATGAAGAAACGGTCGCGCTAATTGCAGGTGGCCATACGTTCGGTAAAACCCATGGGGCAGGTGCCGCCGAGCACGTTGGCGCTGATCCCGAGGCGTCCGACCTCGAACATCAAGGTCTCGGCTGGGCCAGTACCTTCGGTAGCGGCAAGGGTGGCGACACCATCACCAGCGGTTTGGAAGTCACTTGGACGCAGACGCCTGCGCAGTGGAGCCATTACTTCTTCGAGAACCTGTTCAAATACGAATGGGAGGCGACCAAGAGCCCGGCCGGCGCGCACCAGTGGATCGCGAAAGACGCCGAAGCGGTCATCCCCGATGCGCACGATCCCGCAAGGACTCATCGCCCGACGATGTTGACCACGGACCTTTCGCTACGCCACGACCCGTCATACGAGCAGATATCACGCCGTTTCCTGGCGTATCCCGAGGAATTCGCCGATGCGTTCGCGCGTGCCTGGTTCAAGCTGACGCACCGGGACATGGGGCCGCGTGCACGTTACTTAGGTTCGGAGGTGCCGACTGAAGAATTGCTTTGGCAGGATCCGATCCCGGCGGTGGATCACGTGCTGGTCGACTCGCAAGACGTCACCGTGCTCAAAGAAAAAATCTTGGCGTCTGGCTTGTCAGTTTCAGCGCTGGTCGGTACCGCCTGGGCGTCTGCATCGACGTTTCGAGGCTCCGACATGCGCGGTGGAGCCAACGGCGCGCGCGTTCGCCTAGCGCCGCAGAAGGGGTGGGCGGTCAATCAGCCTCAGCAATTGGCTGGGGTCCTTGAAGTACTTGAAGCCATTCAAGCAGCGTTCAACAGTGCTCAGGTTGGCGCGAAGCGGATTTCGCTAGCGGATCTGATCGTACTCGCGGGCGCAGCGGGGATCGAGCAGGCCGCGCGAAATGGTGGGCATTCGGTTGAGGTCCCCTTTTCGCCAGGCCGAATGGACGCTTCGCAGGCGCAGACCGATGTGTCGTCGTTCGACGTACTGGAGCCTGTCGCGGATGGCTTCCGTAACTACACGCGGGCGCGTTACGACGTCCCGGGGGAGGCGTTATTGATCGACAAGGCGCAGTTGCTCACGCTTACAGCGCCTGAGCTGACTGTGTTGATAGGCGGGCTGCGTGGAATCAATATCAATGTCGACGGCGTACCCCATGGCGTACTTACGTCCCGACCCGGCGCACTGACCAACGATTTCTTCGTCAACCTGCTGGACATGGGGACAGTCTGGAAAGCGACCTCGGACACACGTGAGCTGTTCGAAGGACGTGACAGGAAAACCGGTGACTTGAGGTGGACGGGTACGCGGGTAGATTTGGTGTTCGGCTCGAACGCGATATTGCGTGCTAATGCAGAGGTGTATGCCGGCGCAGATGCGGGCGAGAAGTTCTTGAGCGATTTCGTCGCCGCTTGGAGCAAGGTGATGGATCTGGACCGCTTCGACCTTCGCTGATCCGCATTGGAAGAAAGACAGGCCCTGCTTCGTGCAGGGCCTGTTCGTTTTAAGCGCGATCTCGCTCTAGCAACGGTTTGAGGAAGTGGCCGGTATGGGATTTCTTGTTGGCAGCAACCTCTTCGGGAGTACCGTTGGCAATGATCTGGCCACCTTTGGAGCCACCTTCCGGGCCGAGGTCGACGATCCAGTCCGCGGTCTTGATTACGTCCAGATTGTGTTCAATGACTACCACGGTATTACCGTGGTCCCGCAAGCGGTGTAGTACGTCGAGCAGCTGTTGGATGTCCGCGAAATGCAGGCCCGTGGTCGGCTCATCGAGTATGTACAGGGTCTTGCCCGTATCCCGTTTGGAAAGCTCGCGAGACAGCTTGACCCGCTGCGCTTCGCCGCCCGAGAGGGTCGTCGCGCTCTGGCCGAGCTTGATATACGAGAGTCCCACGTCCATCAACGTTTGCAGCTTGCGCGCGATTGCCGGCACGGCATCGAAGAATTCGCGGGCTTCCTCGATGGTCATGTCCAGGACTTCGGTGATGCTCTTGCCTTTGTATTTCACCTCGAGGGTTTCGCGGTTGTAGCGTTTGCCTTTGCACACGTCGCAGGGCACGTAGATGTCAGGCAGGAAGTGCATTTCCACCTTGATGACACCATCGCCCTGGCAGGCCTCGCAGCGACCGCCTTTGACGTTGAAGGAAAAACGGCCAGGACCGTAACCGCGTGAGCGGGCTTCAGGCACCCCGGAAAATAGCTCGCGGATCGGCGTGAACAGCCCGGTGTAGGTGGCCGGGTTCGAGCGTGGCGTGCGGCCAATGGGGCTTTGGTCGATGTCCACGACCTTGTCGAGATGCTGCATCCCGTCGAAGCTGTCGTGTGGCGCGATCTCCAGCGTCGTGGCGCCGTTCAACGCGGTCGCGGTGATGGGGAACAGCGTGTTGTTGATGAGCGTGGACTTGCCCGACCCCGAAACGCCGGTAATGCAGGTCAGTAGCCCAACCGGAATCTCCAGGTCGACCTTGCGCAGGTTATTGCCGCGCGCGCCTTTGAGTTTCAACAAACGCTTCTTGTCGCGCGGCGTACGCTCGGCCGGATAGCGAATCTTTTCGCGCCCTGAAAGGTATTTTCCCGTCAGCGAGTCCGGATGCTTCATGACTTGATCAGGCGTACCTTCCGCCACGATCTGGCCGCCATGAACGCCGGCGCCGGGGCCAATATCGACCACGTAGTCGGCAAGGCGGATTGCATCCTCGTCGTGTTCCACCACGATCACGGTATTACCCAGGTTACGCAGGTGCGTCAGCGTACCGAGCAGACGTTCGTTGTCCCGCTGGTGAAGCCCGATACTGGGCTCGTCGAGGATGTACATGACGCCCACCAAGCCGGCACCGATCTGGCTCGCTAAGCGAATACGTTGTGCTTCGCCCCCGGAAAGGGTGTCTGCGCTGCGATCCAGGGTCAGGTAATCGAGGCCGACGTTCACCAGGAACTGCAACCGCTCGCGGATTTCCTTGAGGATCTTCGCCGCGATCTCGCCTCGGCGACCGGTCAAGCTGAGTGACTCGAAATAGCCGCAGGCATCGCCCACAGGTAGGCCGGTCACGGCAGGCAGCGTTTTCTCGCCGACCCAGACGTGCCGCGCTTCACGCCGCAAACGGGTGCCGCGGCAGTCGGGGCACGGTTGCGTGCTGAGCAGTTTGGCAAGGTCTTCACGAACGCTTTGCGATTCGGTCTCCCGATAGCGGCGCTCCAGGTTGGGCAGAATGCCTTCGAACGGGTGCGCGCGTTTGACGATATCGCCACGGTCGTTCAGGTAGCGGAAATCGACGCTGTCACGGCCCGAGCCCGAGAGGATGACCTTCTGGTGATCGGCTGCCAACGTGTTGAACGGCTCTTCCAGGCTGAAACCATAATGGGCCGCGAGCGAGCCGAGCATCTGGAAGTAATAGACATTGCGCCGGTCCCAGCCACGAATGGCGCCTTCCGCCAGCGTGAGTTCGCCATTGACGACGCGTCGAGCGTCGAAGAACTGCTTCACACCCAGTCCGTCGCAAGTGGGGCATGCGCCTGCTGGATTATTGAAGGAAAAGAGTTTGGGCTCGAGCTCACTAATCGAGTGGCCGCAAATCGGGCACGCGAAGCGCGCCGAGAAAATGGTTTCCTCGGCATCATTGCCTTCCATGGGCACGACGATGGCGATGCCGTCGGCCAGCCCCAGGGCAGTTTCGAAGGACTCTGCCAGACGCTGTTGCAGGTCGGCGCGTACCTTGAAGCGGTCTACCACGACGTCGATCGAGTGCTTCTTCTGCTTATCCAGCTTGGGCAGCTCATCGAGTTCATAGAGCTTGCCGTTCACGCGCGCCCGGACATAACCCTGCGCGCGCATTTCCTCGAACACCGACACGTGTTCGCCCTTGCGCTCGCGGACAATCGGCGCGAGCAGCATGAGACGGCTGCCTTCCGGCATGGCCAGTACCTGGTCCACCATCTGGCTAACGGTCTGGGCTTCCAGCGGAATGTCGTGATCCGGGCAGCGGGGCGTGCCCACCCGCGCGTAGAGCAAGCGCAGATAGTCGTAGATCTCGGTGATGGTCCCGACAGTCGAGCGGGGGTTGTGTGACGTGGATTTCTGCTCGATGGAGATTGCCGGGGAAAGCCCTTCGATCGTGTCGACGTCAGGCTTTTCCATCATCGACAGGAATTGGCGGGCGTAGGCCGAAAGTGATTCCACGTAACGGCGCTGTCCCTCTGCATAGAGGGTGTCGAAAGCCAGCGACGACTTTCCCGACCCTGACAAGCCCGTGATCACGATCAGCTGGTCGCGCGGCAGGGTCAGGTCGATATTCTTCAGGTTGTGGGTGCGTGCCCCACGGATCAGGATCTTGTCCAAAACGGCCTCGTGTGGCTGGCGGGAAACCCGCGAGTATAAGGTTGCGCGAAAGTACAGGGCAAAGCGGTGCCTGCTTTTCCTGTGGAAGAGGGCGGCACGGATTGGCTGCTCATGAGGCAGCATGGGGGCAAATGAAATGTTGGGGGCGATATTCTTGGGTGCGACGCGCGAAGACTCGCGCGTGCCGGCTCTGATGGACTGTTGACTGACAGACGCGTCGCCAGCCCTGCCTTCAACAAGAAACCTTCGCCGTAGCTCTCTTGATGAGGGTCGATATCGCTGTTTCCAAGTGGACTGACCGGCGAGCTGACGCACGGTCCAGCGATGGCGAGCGACGAGGCGTGATCGATGTGGTCGCGGCGGGACATGCGGGAGACGTTCAGCTGCTTTTTGGTCCGTGCTGCGACAATCGTGCGCGGGTCAACACTGCGATGAATCACCAAATGCCCCCAATTGTGCTGGTAGAATTGCGCCGCATTCTGAAGGCTGCGAACGATTGCGTGAGCTCATGCCGTGTTCGCGCGGGCTTCGAGGCGTTCGTTTGCCAGGGGTAAACAGCGTGTTTCTAGCCCGTCTGTCATGTCTTTCCGTCCGCCTTCAAACGCCTTTTTTCGCGGCATCCGTCTTCTGAGGTTAATTGATGCACGATCCACACGGTGAGCGCATGGACGCCCGTGAAACCCGCGCCGCCGGAGGGCTGGCCCTTGTCTTCGCTTTTCGCATGCTGGGCATGTTCATGGTCTTGCCGGTCCTGTCGACCTACGGCCTAGACCTTGTCGGTGCAACGCCCGCTCTCATAGGACTGGCGATCGGCGCCTATGGTTTAACGCAGGCGTTCCTGCAAATTCCGCTGGGGGTCGTTTCCGATCGCATCGGCAGGTTGCCCGTCATCCTGGTGGGGTTGCTCGTGTTCGCGCTGGGCAGCATCGTCGCGGCGCAAGCGGACACCATCTGGGGCGTGATCTTTGGCCGTGTATTGCAAGGCGCTGGTGCTATATCTGCGGCGGTGATGGCGCTGCTTTCTGATCTCACCCGTGAACAGCACCGGACCAAGGCCATGGCCATGATCGGCATGAGCATCGGCCTGTCGTTTGCCGTGGCGATGGTGATCGGCCCTCTGTTGACCGGCGCCTTTGGTCTTTCCGGACTGTTCTTCAGCACGGCAGGCATGGCGGTCGTAGGGATACTCGTTGTCCTGTTCATCGTGCCACGTCCTGACCGAATGCTGCAGCATCGTGAATCCGGGGTGGCCAAACAGGCGCTCGGTCGGACCTTGCGCCATCCGGACTTGCTGCGCCTGGACGTCGGCATCTTCGCCCTGCACGGCATTCTGATGGCGAGTTTCCTGGCACTCCCGTTGGCGCTCGTCGAACGGGGGCATCTGCCCAAGGACGAGCATTGGTGGGTGTATCTCGGCGCGCTGCTGCTGAGCTTTTTCGCGATGGTGCCGTTCATCATCTATGGCGAAAAGAAGCGGCGCATGAAGCACGTCCTGCTCGGAGCGATCGTGCTGTTGTTGCTCTGCGAGCTCTACTTCTTCTGGTTCGGCAACACGTTGCGCGCACTGGTCCTGGGGGTCTTGGTGTTCTTCACAGCCTTCAACCTCCTGGAAGCGTCCTTGCCCTCGCTGGTCAGCAAAGTCTCACCGGCTGGCGGTAAAGGCACGGCCATGGGTGTCTACTCCACCAGCCAGTTTCTCGGCTCCGCCGCCGGGGGCATCATGGGGGGCTGGTTGTACCAACACAACGGACTGTCGGGCGTGTACCTCGGATGTGCTGCGCTCGCGCTCTTATGGTTCTGCTTTGCTGTTACTATGCGCGAACCTCCGTACGTGACCAGCCTGCGCGTGCCGCTATCTGCTGCGGCGCTTGCCGTGAACGGGCTGGCCGAGCGTTTAAAGGCGGAGCCTGGAGTGGCGGATGCCATCGTGGTAGCGGAAGAAGCTGCCCTCTATATCAAGATGGACACCAAACAACTGGATCGCATGTCGCTGGAACGTCTTATCCAGGCGGCATGTTGAGAGATTAGGAGAACATCATGGCCCGTGGGGTTAACAAAGTCATTCTGGTCGGGACCTGCGGACAGGATCCTGAAACACGCTATTTGCCAAGTGGCAACGCAGTCACGAACCTGAGTCTGGCGACCAGCGAACAATGGACTGACAAGCAGACCGGGCAGCGTGTCGAAAAGACCGAATGGCACCGCGTCGTATTGTTCGGCAAGGTAGCCGAGATTGCCGGGGAATACCTGCGCAAGGGTTCGCAGGTCTATATCGAAGGCAAGCTGCAAACCCGGGAGTGGGAAAAGGACGGCGTCAAGCGCTACAGCACCGAGATCGTCGTGGACATGCAAGGCACCATGCAGTTGCTCGGTGGCCGTAATAGCAACGAAGGCGGCAACGACAGCGCGCCCCGCCAGCAGCGTCCGCAACCTGCCGCCGCCCCGCGCCAACAGGAGCGTCCGCAGCAGCAACCCGCTCAGCAGCCCGCGCCTGACTACGACAGCTTCGACGACGACATTCCGTTCTAAGGAATGCTGCATTGCAAAAGGCCCCGACAGAGAACCTGGCGGGGCCTTTTGCATTTCTGGGTCAGCGGTTGACGATTTTGGCCGGCAACGCGATGACCAGCAGTGAGCTCAGCAATAGGCAGGCGCCGAAGATCCATAACGCGATTTCGGCGCTGTGAAAGAGGTCCATCACCAGACCCATTAGCGAATTGCCCACCAGCCCTGCGATGTTGGCCAGCGAGCAGGCCAAGGCGAATCCTGTCGCAGCAGCCGTGCCCTTGAGGAACGTCGCTGGCAGGCTGAAAAACACGGGCACTGCGCCAATGACGGCGGCGAACGCGATCGAAAAGCAGACGACAGTGCCGACCAGGCTTTGGCTGACGAACGTGCTGGCGAACATGGCAGCAGCACCGATCAGGAACGGCACGATGATGTGCCAGCGGCGTTCGCGCATTCGGTCTGAGCTGGCGCCGATCACGAGCATGCTGATCAAGGCTGCCAGGCTGGGAATGGCCGTGAGCAGGCCGATCTCGAATGTATCCGTTACGCCGGTGTTACGAATGAACGTCGGCAGCCAGAAGCCGATGACGTAGGCACTCAATAGGATCGCGAAATCAATTCCGCCCAGCATCCAGACCTTCAGATTGAAGAATCCCTCTTTGAACGAGCGCTGGGTACTGGGATTTTCGCGCTCGTCAGCGTCGAGCCTTTCAGCCAGGACGGCCTGTTCGGCTGGGGAGAGCCAGCGTGCTTCGCCAGGGCGGTTGGGCAGGCACCACAGGCAGGCGATGCCGAGCAGTACGGTTGGAATGGCTTCCAGCAGGAACAACCATTGCCAGCCATGCATGCCGGCGGTCATGTCGAAGGTGCGCATGATCCAGCCCGAGAGCGGCCCGCCGATGAGGCTAGAAAGGGGGAGCCCAATCATGAACAGCGCAATGATCCGACCTCGCCGATGGGAGGGGAACCATTGCGTGAGGTAATAGAGCACGCCCGGCAAAAAGCCGGCTTCGGCCGCCCCCAGCAAGAACCGCAGAAGATAGAAGTGCCAGGCTTCCGTGACCAGAAGAGTCGCCCCTGATAGCAGGCCCCAGGTGATCATGATGCGAGCGATCCAGATCCGTGCGCCGACACGTTCGAGCACGAGATTGCTCGGTACTTCGAAGAGGATGTAACCGACGAAGAATAGCCCAGCGCCCAAGCCGTAAGCTGCTTCGCTGAATTGCAGCTGGTCGAGCATTTGCAGCTTGGCGAAGCCTATGTTGATGCGGTCGAGATAAGCCGCGAGATAGCAGAAACAGAGAAACGGGATGAGGCGCAACGTCACCTTACGGTACACCGCGTCGACGCTCGGGTTCGGCATGACAATCTCCGGACGTGGGCGAGGAGGCTCGCCAAAGGGGCCCGATTGTAACGGCAACGCCTGCAACCCGGCGGTGTTTTAGAAAGCGGATCAAGGCAACGTCTGCTGGGGAGAACGGGCGCCAGCCTTGTTTTGTGGGTGGCGCGTGGTCCGTCGCGTCAGCGGTTCATCCGACGTCTTTGCGCATCGTGCGCTCGTTGATGATGCGGGCTCGGCGGAAGTTCCAGCCCAGGAATAGTCGTGAAACCAGATTCTCGCGGCTGTGGGGTTCGCCGTAGTGCAACAGCACGGTCGAGCGCAGCAGCTTCGGATCGCAGGGCTCGTTGGCGTGCAGCGAACGGTAGCCCCAAAAGAAATAGGCATTACCTGGCACGATCTTGATGGTGACGGGCTTGAGCCAGCCGCGTTTCACGGCGAATGTCACCATCTTTTGGGTCAGCGTGTTTTGCATGACCGCTTTTTCGATGATGTTGAAGTATAGGTTGCCGCGAATTTTTCGCAGGTTGGGGAAGAAAATGAAGTCCCCGCAGTAGCGGCCCTCAGTGGGCGTCACCAAGGGAATAAGTGCGGTCAGCGCAGCAGCGTCGTAGTGGAAGTAGTAGGACTCGCGTTTGCCTGTGGTGCCCTGCAGGCAACGCAGCGCCGGAAAGATATCGGTCGAGCGAGGCTCTGCACCCACGCCGGCTTTATAAAGGTCTCGCATCAGCTCGCCGATACGAGGGGAAAGTGTCATGCGTTCGAAGATGCTGTCCTTCACGGCGTCCACGCCTTGCATGGCGAAATACTCGTGATCGTGACGCTTCACTTCGAAATCGACGTGTTGGCAGGCGGCCTGGAGCTGTTCTTCGGATAGAAAACCCTCAATGACAGCGTACCCCTTGCTCTCCATCTCCTCGACAATACGAGGTACCAGCTTCGTATCAGCTTTCAAAAATTCGGGCATTTACGGTGCTTCCTGGATTGAAATTCGACGGACACGCTAATCAGCACGCTCAACCTTGAGCCTTTCTTGTTATTGCGCCGTTTCTGCGAACGGGCGCGCGCGTTCGTGATACCCCAACATCGTCAGGAAACCACCATGACAGACACGCTTTCGAGTGAGATAGGGTAAGTCTGGCATACCCCATTCGAAACCTAGCTCTGGATCAATAAAACCCGATTAGGTTCTCTGCTCGCTTCGCTTTTCATATGTAAAGGCGGTTTATTGTGGATTAATCCGATGAGCGGTAGCTTTGGCGTAGAATTCCCTGGCTAGACGTTCCTTTCGGTCAGCGCGCGAACCATGAGCGCCCGTTGCCGTTCGATCAAAGGTCTCGAGACGCAGGCTGAACTCATACAGGGTATTGCGAAGGCCGTCTTATATGCAGGGCAGCGTGACTGTCGCCGGCAAAAACCTCAGAATGCTTGTTTCGACGACACTATCGGCACGGCACGTGCCACTTGATCAAAGCGGGGAATAATCATTCGATGCGTATGCGCCTGATATTGCTGGGTGGCGGTAGCGCCCTTGGGCAGGCATTGATCCGTTTGGGCGCAGAAGAGGACATCGGCTTCCTCGCGCCCAAACCCCCCGAGTTTGGTTGGGATGCAGCGACACTTACGCAACTGCTGGACGACACGCGTCCTGATGTCGTCATCAATCTGTCCTACTACTTCGACTGGTTTCAGAACGCTGACGTGGACGCTGCCAATCTGGATTTGCAGGAGCGTGCGGTCGAACGGCTCGCCGAGCTTTGTCAGCATCACGACACGATTTTGTTGCAACCCTCCAGTTACCGCGTCTTCGATGGGGCGCGGGCGATGGCCTACGGGGAAACCGATGAGCCCAACCCTTTGGAGGCGCGCGGTCAAGCCTTGCGGCGTATGGAGCAAAGCGTCAAAGCAATTTGCCCGCGCCATGTGATCACCCGTTTCGGCTGGTTGCTCGACGACAGCGTAGGCGGCGTGCTCGATCGTTTTCTCAAGCATGCGCAACATCAAGAGCAGCTATTTCTGGCCGATGATCGCCGCGGCAACCCGACGCCGATCGACGATGCGGCGCGTGTGCTTTTGGCGATACTCAAACAGCTGGATTGCTCGGCGCCATTGTGGGGGGTCTACCACTACGGTGGGCACGAGGCGACCACGCCATTGGCCTTGGGGCAGGCGGTGTTGACCGAAGCGCGTCTGCGACGGGACCTCGCGGTTGGCGACCTGGCGCCGCAACCCCACGGCGCGACTCCAGACGCGCGTTACGAGCCGCAAAACGGCGTGCTTGCCTGCAAGAAAATTCTGCATGCCTTTGGCATCAAACCCAGAGCATGGCGGGCGGGTTTGCCCAATTTGCTCGACCGCTACTATCGGCAATTTTAAGGACGTATCCCCATGCGCAAAGCAGGACCCATTCTCGTCACCGGTGGCGCCGGATTCATCGGTTCTCATCTGGTCGATGGACTCTTGGCGAAGGGCTATGCCGTGCGCGTACTGGATAATCTCTCCACTGGAAAGTGGAGCAACCTGCCTGCCGGACGCGACCGGCTAGAGCTGATCGAAGGCGATATCGCTGATGTCGATGTCGTCGAGAGCAGCATGCAAGGATGTAGCGCGGTGGCGCACTTGGCGGCGGTCGCCTCCGTACAAGCGTCGGTGGAAGACCCTGTCAGCACGCACCGGAGCAATTTCATCGGCACCTTGAATATCTGCGAGGCCATGCGCCGCGCGGGCATCAAGCGCGTCCTCTATGCCTCCAGTGCCGCTGTCTACGGGCCGAACGGGGAAGGGCAGGCCATTGACGAAGACACGCCCAAGGCACCCATGACGCCGTACGCCGTAGATAAGCTCGCCGGGGAACAATACCTCGACTTCTATCGGCATCAGCATGACCTGGAACCGGCGATCTTCCGATTCTTCAACATTTTCGGCCCCCGCCAGGACCCATCCTCGCCTTACTCCGGCGTGATCAGCATCTTCACGACCTATGCCCGTGACGCGAAGCCCATCACGCTGTTTGGCGATGGCGAGCAAACCCGGGATTTCGTCTATGTCGGTGATTTGATCGATCTGCTGATTCAGGCATTGGAAATGCCACGCGTCGAGGCGGGTGCCGTCAATGTGGGATTGAGCCGTTCGACCAGCCTCAATCAGTTGCTCGAAACGATCGGTAGTTTGGTCGGTGGGTTGCCGCCCATCTCTAATGCGGCAGCGCGCGCTGGCGATATCCGCCATTCGCGGGCGAATAACTCGCGCCTATTGGCACGTTACCGAATGGCTGAGCCGACATCGTTGCGTGATGGCTTGGCCAGATTGCTGAACGGCTAAGCGCCGTTATGGCGCTGTAGAGTACCTTTACGCGCGACTCGAGGATGACCTGAGGCAGGCTGGGCTGATTGCCTCAGGTCACGCGCGCATTCTAAAACAGGGTTAAAACTTATAACCCAAGCCCACCATGTAGACGAACGGATCGACATCTACGTCGACTTTTACTTTTTCGCCGCCGAAATTCGTCGTGCCGGTGGTGTCGATATCGATGTAGCGCACCTGAGCATTGAGCATTAGGTTATCGCTCAGCATGTAATCCAAACCAATTTGCCCGGCGAGCCCCCAAGAATCCTTCATATCCAGGCCGTCGAAGCCCTTCGCTTCCGCTTCGCTGCTCAGCTTGGTGTCGAAAAACCAGGTGTAGTTGATACCAGCACCGACATAGGGCTGAAAGTTGGACACCCCGCTCATAGGGTAATAAAGCACGCTCAGGGTTGGAGGCAGGTGCTTGAGGCTACCGAGTTTGCCGTTCAGGCCAGCAAAGTCTCCCGGCATCCCACTGACACCGACGTCGTGATTGAAAGGCGTCGCTGCCAGCAATTCCACGCCAATGTGGTCGGTGAGCATGTAAGCGAAGTTCAGGCCCAGCTGGGTATCGCTGTCCAATGTGGCTTTCGTTTCCGCGACATCCGTACCCAGTGCGCCAACCCAGATATCACTGCTGTCTTCGTGTGGATCAACCGTTACCGCACCTGCTCGAATGAGAATGTCGCCAGCTTGGTGAGCGCTTGCCAGAGGGGCAACGGCGGCGAGGACGAGAGCGGACAGGGTAAACAACGACTTGCGCATCACAAGCTCCATCTACGTTGAAAGATCTTCCCTATAAGTTAGCGAGCTAAGTACTTCACGGTTTTGACTTAACTCAACTTACGCTTGAAAAAGCGCGGCGCGATCTTGTCAGTTTTCCAGTTCGTAGGGATAGATCTTGTCTGCGGCCATCCGGTAGCCAGCCGACGCCAGGTCGCTGGAAGTGGACTCAACGGTCATTGGTCCCTCGATCCAGAACGGCTGGTAAAGGGCGTCCAGGCGGATGCCGGTCTGCGAAGTGACGTAAACGATTTGATTCGACGGCGGGGGCGGTACGTGGATGCAGGCGCCGTAGTACGGAACGAACAGGAAGCTTTTGACGAATCCTTCTTCACTGATCTCCAGTGGCACGACATATCCCGGCAGCTTGATCTGCTGCCCATCGAGCGACTTTTCCACCGGGGCGTCGGGCGCGGACTGCGCGGCAGCGGGGCCTGCTTCGGACAATTGCCCGGCCAGCTCATGAAGGGGAATGGGCTCCGGCGCGGGTGGGGCGCCGGCTGGAATCATTTCTTCCCATTGAAGCTCACGGACGTCTGCCAGCACGAGGGTGCTGACAGACATCAGAAC
This sequence comes from Pseudomonas matsuisoli, assembly GCF_014647635.1. Taxonomy (GTDB): domain Bacteria; phylum Pseudomonadota; class Gammaproteobacteria; order Pseudomonadales; family Pseudomonadaceae; genus Pseudomonas_P; species Pseudomonas_P matsuisoli. Next base: position 83,520 of record NZ_BMPO01000012.1, on the reverse strand, counting down.
GGCACAGAGCAAAGCACGCAGCATAAGGGTCTCAAGGGCTCACAATCGGACGGACATACCATCGGCCAGTGATTGCCGGTACGCGCGCCAGGCTGGCACGCTTCCCATCAGTATCGCTGTACCGAGAATGCCGCCAAGCAGACTCCATTCGTACGCGCTTGGCAAGGCTAGCGGTAGGTCCAGCCCGTAATTCGCTTGCAGGAAACCGCGTGACACCGCGATGCCGACATACAGCAGACCCAAGCCAAGCCCGACGCCGGCAGTGGCGAGCGCGAACGCCTCCATGACGAGCAATCCCGCCACGTGCCACGGGCGTGCGCCGACGGAGCGGAGGATGGCCATTTCGCGGCGTCGCTCGTTAAGGCTGGCCAAGATGGCCGTGAGCATACCGATCAGCCCGACGAGCACGACGAACACCGACACCACGAGCAAGGCTTTTTCAGCCGTGCTCATCAGACTCCACAGCTCCTGCAGGGCGACGCCGGGCAACACGGCAAGCAATGGTTCGCCGCGGTATTCATTGATTTGCCGCTGCAGCGCGAAGGTCGCGATCTTACTCTTCAGTCCGAGCATCACGGCGGTGATCGCCGTGGGTTGCAGGTGCATCTCGCGTGCCTGTTCCGCCGAGACCTTGCCGGCACCGCGGGCAGGAACACCGTTTTTCCAATCGACGTGCAGCGCTTCCATGCCCTCCAGGGAAATGTGCAGCGTACGGTCGACCGGTGTGCCGGTGCGCTCGAGAATGCCGGTGACGACGAAGGGTTTGTCGTCATGCTGTTGCAGGCTGACGGTGGACACGCCGTGTGCGAGAACGATGTGATCGCCGAGGTGGTAGCCAAGCGCCTGGGCGACTTCCGCGCCGAGCACCACGTCGAAGAGGTCCTGGAAGGGTTTCCCTTCGGCCAGCTCCAGCGACAGGCCGCGCCCGTAGTGATAATGCTCGAAGTAGTCGCCATTGGTCCCAAGGACTCGGTATCCCTTGTGCGAATCACCCAGTGACAACGGAATCGCCCAGTCCACCTGCGGGTGATTAGCGAGGGTTTCGAAGCTGTCCCAACGAATGTTGTTGGTCGCGTTGCCAATGCGGAATACGGAATAGAGCAGCAAGTTCACCGAGCCGGAGCGGGCACCGACAATAAGGTCCGTACCACTGATGGTGCTGGCGAAACTTGCACGTGCCTCTGTGCGGACACGCTCGACCGCGAGCAGCAAGCAGACGGAAAGGCCGATGGCGAATACGGTCAAGAGCGCCGTGAAGCGGCGGTTGGACAGGCTGGCGAGTGCCAGACGCAGCAGATACATCTCAATTCTCCAGCGGTCGTGCGGCCCGGTTCAGCTCGCTCAAGGACAAGGTGCGGTCGAACAGCGGCGCCAGGCTTTGGTCATGGCTGACGAACAACAGCCCCGCGCCAGACGCACTGCATTCGGCGAAGAGCAGTTTCAGAAAACCTTCGCGTGCGTCGGCATCCAGCGCTGAGGTGGGCTCATCGGCGATGACCAGTTCAGGGCTGCCGATCAGTGCGCGCGCTGCGGCGACGCGTTGCTGCTGGCCAATGGACAAGCTGTCCGCCCGGCGCGTGCCAAGGTCGGGGGCAAGGCCTAGTTGGGCGAGCAGGTGCCGAGACGCCTCGACGACGCTGCCATGCCGCGCTTCTGCCCGGTGTGCGCGTTCTTTCGAAAAGCGGCAGGGCAGCTGCACGTTTTCTTCGACGGACAGGAAAGGCAGTAGATTGAATTGCTGGAAGATATAGCCGGTGTGGTCTACGCGAAAACGATCACGCTTGCTGGCCGATAGTTTCGCCAGATCGGTACCCAAGAGATGGACGTTGCCGCGTTTGACGGTCTGCACGCCACCCAGCAAGCCCAGTAGCGTGGTCTTTCCGCTGCCGCTGGGCCCTTTGAGAAAGAGCCGTTCGCCGCGGTCCAGCGTGAAGGTCGGGATATTGAGCAGTTCCGGCTGACCGGGCCAGGCGAAGCCCAGCGCAGTCAGTTTGATCAGAGAGACAGTCATGAACGTATCAGAAGGTCAGCTTCGGCTGTTGAGCGGTCAAGGTATCGCCTTTCTGGCCGTTGGGGGTGATGGCCTGAACGTTCACTTTCTGAGTGGCGGGAAACTGTTTGAAGAATCCGCTGAGGTCGATCGCTTCCAGCTCGGCTGGGTTTTCGCAGGTGAAGCTGTATTCAGCATCCACGTCGCTGTGGACATGTTCGTGCTCATGGTCATGCTCATCGTGATCGTGATCGTGATCGTGATCGTGATCGTGATCGTGATCGTGATCGTGTTCGGAATGAGCGGCTTCGGACGAGCCGAACAAGGGGCTGGAGAGATTTACCGCTCCGGCCTTGCAACCCGCGCCGGCCGGCAATCCGAACAGGTCAGCGGACTGACCCAGCTGCTTTTGCGCCGCTGCAACTGTTTGTTTGTCCGCATCGCTGGATGCTGCGTGTTCGAAACCCACGATGTTCATGGCCGGGCTCTCGAGCGCGATCTCCAGTGCACTGCCTTCCAATGCGACGTTGAGCGTCGCCACGCCATGCTCATGTTTACCCAGGCTACCGTGCTCATGATCGTGATCATGGTCGTGCGCATGGGCCATGGAGATAACCAAGGTAAGGGCCGCGAAAGGAAGGGTGCGAGAGAGGCGTGGCATGGACAGGCATCCAAATCTAGAGATGGGCGGTTACGTTATAACAAGTTTTGGAGGGGTGCCAGTACGTCGAGTCATTCGTTCAGGCATGATGCAGCTTTCGTTCGAGGCAAGAGGACTTTCCATTGAGGATACGCGGCACGATCGGGCAATGGCCGGTAGATCTTACGCTGGATCTGGACGATGACGAGTTGGGCCGCTTGAGGGCCCTGAATACGGCGCCAAGCGAGGTGGATCACACGGCCGCGGCAACCCCCGCAACCGTCTCGGCACAGGCGCATGATCCTCATTGGGAAGCCGCACAAGATCTACTGCGGCAAGCAGGTCATCTCGATGGCCCGGCGTTGTCCGGGCTGCTCGATACGCTCACCGGCAGTGCGACGACCACCAAGCGACTGTTGGTGCGGCTGCGGCACAGTCCGAATGTGCGCTTGGAAAGTGGGCCCGACGTGCACGTGTATCACTGGGTCGACAGCTGAGTCGGGTGCCCGCGGTGAACGGTGGAAGCCCTTCGGGATTCCACCCTACGGTGCTGCTCAAGCAGGCTTTGAACATTGTGGGAGCGGGCCGTGCCCGCGATTGGGTGCGCTCGGGGAAGGCCTTGGTGGGTGGAAAGCGCATCGCGGGCATGGCCCGCTCCCACATATACCCCACCCGCCAGCAACGAGGGGTTCCCCCCTACAGGATCGAAGCCGGCGATCCGAGTCGGCGACAATGGAGCGCTGCTGAACGCCTCACGACGAGCAGCTGATCTCCAGGTGTTTGCCCCAGTCCGGTGGGCGTTGCGCGTAATGCTCGCGTCCGGGCTGTTCGTCGAATGGCCGCGACAGCACCTCTTGCAGCGTGCGAACCGGTTCGTAATCGCCACGCTCTGCTGCCGTAATCACTTCCTGGGCCAGATAATTACGCAAGATGTACTTGGGATTGACCGCGTGCATGCGGGCTCGGCGTGTGGACGGCGCTTCTTCGGTGCATCGCGCCAGGTACGCCTCGGCCCAGTCATCGAAGCCGGTCAGGTCGATGAAGTCGTCACGTAGACGCGCAACCGCATCCGCTGGCGCGCGTTCACCTAGTTCGCGAAAGAACGCGGTGAAGTCGATCGCGCTGCCCTGCATCAACTGCAACAGCCGCTGCACGAGTTCCGCATCGTCCTCCTCTTCGCCTATCCAACCCAGCCGACGGCGCATCAACGCGAGATAGTGCGCTTGGTACAGCGGTAAGAAGAGCTCTAGCGTCGCGCGCAGCTCATCGGCTTCGGCCAATGGCGTCAGGGCTTGGCCGAGCGCAGCTAGGTTCCAGTGGGCGATCGGTACCTGATTGCTGAAGCTATAGCGACCCGTGTCGTCCGAGTGGTTGCAGATATGGTTGGCGTCGAAGTCGTCCAGGAACGCGTAGGGCCCGAAGTCGAAGGTAATCCCGAGGATCGACATGTTGTCCGTGTTCATCACGCCGTGACAGAAGCCGTAGGCCTGCCAATACGCGATCATTTCTGCGGTGCGCTCCAACACTTCACGAAAGAGGGCCGCGTATGGCGCTGACTGCTCGCGGCAGGCGGGGAAATGTTCGGCGATGACGTGATCGGCCAGAGTCTTTAGTGCGTCGTGCTGGCGCGTGTAATAGAAGTACTCGAAGTGGCCGAAGCGAACGTGGCTGGGCGCCATGCGCAGCAGCATTGCGCCGGTTTCGCGGGTTTCCCGATAGACCGGCGTATCCGAGCCGGTCACGCAGAGCGCGCGCGAAGTAGGTATGCCCAGCGCGTGAAGGTGTTCGCTAGCGAGGAATTCGCGAATGGAACTGCGCAGGACCGCGCGTCCGTCACCCATGCGCGAGTAGGGCGTGAGCCCGGCGCCTTTGAGATGCAGATCCCAATGTTCGCCACGGCTATTCACGACCTCACCCAGCAACAGGCCGCGACCGTCACCCAGGCGCGGGCTGTAGCCGCCGAATTGATGTCCGGAATACACCATCGCGCGTGGGGCGGCGTCGTTCCATAAGGTGTGTCCTGCGAACAACTCGATGAACTCCGGTCGCGCGTGTTCGCTCGCAGGTAAATCCAGCAGCGCCATGGCCGACTCGCTGACAACGACCAGACGCGGCGCATTGAGGGGATCGGGAAGCACTTCGGTGGAAAACGTATCGCCAAGTCGCGCGAAGCGGTTGTCGAACACCAGGTCGTCCAAGGTTTTCAAAAGCATCTCCAGGACCGGTTACGTATCAAGTGGCAGGCGGCAGCGGTGGATTACGCTGATCTGAGGCAGCTGCTGCGGCAGCTTCCACCACGCCTTTCTGTATTTGACGCTCGTCGCCCTGGTAGTTCTTGATGTACACGTCGACTTGGCGGAACGCGATCTTGACGTCGTGTTTGGGAAATTCCCGGCTGATCCAGCGGCCGAGCTCGTCGGCCACGGTAAGCCGGTCGACGAGCTCGCGGACGTGAACCCGGAGTTCGTGGTCGAGCGTGCTTTCCCCGAAAAGGGTAAAGAACACCGCAGGCTCGGGGTCTTTCAGCACACGGGGGTTCTGATGCGCCGCATCCAGCAGCAGCTGGTGCACTTTGTCCAGGTCGGAACCATGAGCGACCCCGACTTTCACCACGACCCGGGTCATCGTATCCGTCAGTGTCCAGTTGATCAGCTGGCTGGTGATGAAGGTCTTGTTCGGAACGATGATTTCCTTGTTGTCCGGATCTGTGATGGTCGTTGCACGAATGCGGATCTTGCTGACCGTGCCCGTCAAGTTGCCAATGGTGACGAGGTCGCCAATGCGCACCGGACGTTCGAACAGGATGATCAGGCCGGAAATGAAGTTCGCGAAGATTTCCTGCAAGCCGAAGCCGAGGCCTACCGAAAGCGCTGCGACCAACCACTGGAGCTTGTCCCAGCTCACGCCCAGCGTGGATAACGTTGACACCAACCCCACCCCGGTGATGGTGTAGGAGAGCAGGGTCGTCGTCGCATAGGCGCTGCCCTGCGCGAGCCGCATGCGCGAGAGCACGAGCACCTGCAAGAGGCCGGGCAAGTTACCGGCAAGCATGACCGTGATGCCTAGAAGCGTGAGCGCGCCCACCACGTTCAGCAAGGTGATCGGTACCTGCACCGCTGTCGTGCCGGTGCCGCTGGTGTATTCGTACAAGGTGACGTTATCCAGGTAGGTCAGCACGCCAAGCAGGTCGGACCACACCCAATAGAGCCCCGCAATGAACAGGCCGAACAGGCCCAGCCGCAGCAAACGAAGGGATTGCTGGTTGATCTGCTCCATGTCCAGTACGGGCTCTTCGATCGGCTCTTTGTCGTCGATGCCTTCGTTGAGTTGCGCCTCTCGCTTCGCCAACGCACGTTTGTACGCCAGGCGTCGTGCGGCAACCGCAAGACCCCGAACTACGGCAGCTTCCAGAATGGTCCATAGCATGAACAGGTACAGCGTACCGATCAGGCGATCGGTCAGTTTCAGCGCGGTGTAGTAGTAGCCGAAGCCGACGGCGATGATCAGCGCCACCGGCAACATGCTGAAGAGCAGCGCCAGCATGATGCGGAACGGCGGCGCGTTTTCGCTCGACGGCCCACGTACCAGCGTTTTTACCAGTAGCCAGCTCATCAGGCCGTAGCAGGTGACCACGACGAGAATCCCGAGAACATCGTTCGCCAGCAGCGAGGGTTGACGCTCGGCCAGCACGACGACGGCCACCAGCGCCATTACGACCAGGCCAAGTTTGCGGATTTCGCGATGCAGGAACGCCACCTGTTTCGCATCCCAGCGGAAATGGAGCTCGGCGACACCTTCATGCTTGAGGATGCGATACGCGGTGTAGAACACCAGCCAGGCTTTGGCCATCTGGATGAGCGCCATGCCCACATTGGCATTCTGGCCGCGACCGTCGAGCAGCAGCGCATAGCCGCAGAGCCCCAGGAACAGGGTCATTGGCATCGCCAGCAGGGTGTTGAACAGCAGCGCGCGGGGCGTGTGCCACTGGCTGTCACGCTTAACGTTGCCGATGTCGCGGTGAGTGACGGTCAGGCGGTTGGAAATTGCTTTGCGGCGCAGCGTTAGCACCCCGATCACCAACAGCAGCGGCAAAAACACCAGTGGGCGCTCCGACAGGCCCCGGCCCAACTCCGCAAGGGTAGCCGTCCAAGGGAGCGATTGCAGTTGTTGCCATAGCCGCACGGGTAGGGCCGCGAACCAGCTGCTGTCGAGCGGCGAATTGCTGGGGATCCAGAACATCTGCTCTTCGAGGGTCGCGCTGAGCTGTTGGACCGTCTGCGACAGTTGCGTCTGGTTGAGCTGCAGGGTGATCGATTCGCTGAGCAGCGTATTCAGCTCCCGATTCATGCGCTCCATCAAATCGATTCGCTGTTTCACCAGGTCCAGCAGCGAGGCGCGCAATTCGCTGGTGGGCTCCTCGCTGCTTTGCGTTATCAACTGGTCGACGAAGGCCACCGGATCGCTGAGTTGGTCGCGCTCCTGATTCAGCTCGAACTGATATAGACGAATATCCGCGATCTGCTCGGCAAGATTGGTATCGAACTTGACGTTGGGAAGCGCCTGCTTCTGCTGGTAGAGCACTTTGGACAGCAGCAGGCTGCCGCTGAGCACCGAAATCTGTTCATCCAGCGTCTGGTCGATTTGCTTGATATTGTCGAGCTGCTGCTGCGCCTGAAGGTTCTCTTGGGTGACCTCGTTCAATCGGTCAGTGGCGCGCAGTAGGTAATCGGAGAAGCGCAGATTGATGGCGCGCTGGCCGCTGAGCAGGCCGTCACTCGCGGTCTGGTCCGCTTCCTTGGAGAGTTCGGCGAAGGTCTCTGCGGAGAGCGCGCGGCGCCGTGCGTTGATCAACGCCTGAAGATCGAGCACCTGCTTCTCGGCGCGTGCGATCTGTTCGTTCAGCAGCTCTCGTCGGGCATTGCCCAGGTCCTGCAAGGCACTGTTGCCGGCCAATTGCGCGCGACGCAACGCATTTTGGGCGTCGATAGCGGCCAGCTCGGCATTGAGTTGATCGATCTGATCACTCGTCAGCGACTTCGACGTGCCGTCCTTGCCGCCTTTGAGTTGTTGGCTGATCTGCTGGGCGCGGGCCTGGCTGGAGCCGATTTCGGCTTGCGCGCGTTCGGGTCTGGTCTGCCCGGTGATGATCAGGCTGTTGGCTTCGGTGAGCGCTTTCTGCCAGGCCTCGAGCTTGGCATTGCGTTCGGCCAATTGCTTTTCCAGCTCCTGTACCGATGCATTAGCGTAGCGCTGCTGGATGTCGGTGGGCGGCTGATCTTTGAGTGCCAGCAGCTCCTTGTGTGCTTGTTCCGTTTCCTGAGGGGCTTGGTCAATCTGCGTTTTTAGCGCTTCCAGGCCTTGCTGCGCATCCGCCTGGCTTTTCAGGAAGCCCAGCGTGCCTTCAAGCGTCTGTTGCACGGCGGCTTGTTCCGCCTCCGGCAGCTTGCGCTCGGCGATTTTGTCCAGGCTCGACTGGACCTGCTCGGTGGTGGGCGCATCGGAGGCGGCGGCATTCACCCCGCCAATGGGCAGCAGGTTGAGCAACAGGATGGCAGAAAAGGCATACAGCAAGCGCATGGTGTTGGGATTCTGGATTAAGGAGTGGGCGCAGCGACGCTATCAGCGGGCTACGGGTCAGTGGAAAAAGCCGAGCGGGCGTTCGCCTTCCGGGAATTTCACCCCAATCTTGCGAACCTGATCCGCTTCCATCAGGGCGACCGTCCAGGTGAGGCCGTTCCATTCGACCTGATCACCGACAACCGGTTGGCCACCGACGCGCTGCACGATGAAGCGTCCGAGCTGCTGGGTGCCATCGACGTCGCCAAGCTTGAGCCCATAGAGTGCGGCGATCGCACTCAGTTCCGCATCCGCTTCCAGAACGAAATCACCGAAGAAGCGCAAATCCTGCCCCCGTTTTGGTGCTTGGCTAAACAGTTTGCCGAGCGCGGGAAGGTCGTGTTCGTGGCCGATGACGCACAGAATGTCCCCCGCCGCGAGGCGTGTGCTGCCCGACGGATGAAGCAGCTCGTGGCCTCTGAACATCGCCGCGATACGCGTACCTGCGGGCATGTTGAGATCGCGGAGCGGCGCACCGATGCACCACTTTTCCTCGCCGAGTCGGTAGGTGAACAGCTCCCACTCGCTGGTCGGGTGAACTTCGAGCCCGGCTCGGGAGAAGGGCGCAGGATCGGGAGGTACTGTGACCTTCAGCAGTCGCGCGGCGATCGGCAAGCTGGTGCCTTGCAGCAATAGCGACACCAGCACGATGAAGAACGCGACGTTGAAGAACAGCTGTGAATGTTCGAGCCCGGCCATCATCGGGAACACCGCCAAGATGATCGGAACGGCCCCGCGCAGGCCGACCCAGGCGATGAAGATTTTTTCCCGGTCGTGGAACGCGCGGAAGGGCAGCAAGCCGACGAACACCGAAAGCGGTCGCGCGAACAGGATCATCCACAAGGCCAACGCGAGTGCCGGCAACGCGATCGGCAGCAGGTCGTGTGGGGTGACCAGCAAGCCAAGCACGAGGAACATGCCGATCTGTGCCAGCCACGCCATGCCGTCCAGCATGTGCAGAATGCCGTGCTTGGATCGAATGGGCTTGTTGCCCATTACCAGTCCACACAGATAGACCGCGAGGATGCCGCTGCCGTGGACCGCGTTGGTAAGGGCGAACGTAAGCAGTCCGCCGCTGACGACCAGCAGCGGATAAAGGCCGGTCGCGAGCTTGATGCCATTCACCAGTCGCAGCATCAGGTAACCCGCGCCCAGGCCCAGGAGCGCGCCGATGCCAAATTCGCTAAGCAGGTGCCAGACGAAGGAAAGACTGAAATCGCCGCGGTCGGTGGCGATCATGTCGATCAGCGTCACCGTCAGGAACACCGCCATGGGATCGTTGCTGCCGGATTCGATCTCTAGCGTGGCATTCACCCGCTCGTTCAAACCTTTCCCGCCGAGCAGCGAGAACACCGCGGCGGCATCGGTTGAGCCGACAATCGCGCCGATCAGTAGCCCCTGCATCAGGCTGAGGTCGAACAGCCAGGCGGCGGCAATGCCAGTCAGCCCCGTAGTGATCAGTACACCCACCGTGGCCATGGACAGCGCCGGCCCCAGCGCGACACGGAAGCTCGACACCCGCGTGCGCATCCCGCCGTCGAGTAGGATGATGGCGAGTGCAAGGTTGCCGACCAGGTAGGCGAGGGGGTAGTTGGTGAACGCGATATGGCCCGGCCCGTCGATACCCGCGACCATGCCCACCATCAAGATGATCACCAGAATCGGAATGCCCAGCCGGGATGAGACCGAACTCACCAGAATGCTCGCGCCAACGAGAATGGCAGCAATCAGGAACAGGCTGTTGATAGTCGTGGCGTCCACGCATCGCTCCGCATGACTTGGAATGACCGCTTGCCGAGAGTTTTCAAGGCGTTGCGAGTGAGGATCATAGCGTGGCCGGGTCCGAAGATGAGCATGCATACAAGATTCTCTAGCGTGCTGGGCAATCTCGCGGTGACCTACCACCACTCGCCGACTCTCCTGTGGGAGCGAGCCATGCTCGCGATAGCGATGGAACAGTCGGTCGCCGGTTTGAGATTAAAAGCCACAGAGCAGAATCCCTGCGAGCGGTGCGTCATCTGTTGCGACGGCGGTGGCTAAAAGACCGCGCCTACAAAAGCGGTACCGGCGGATGATGCGGTGGCACGGTTGCATTTCACCCTGCGTCCAGAGGGCGAAACTCGCTAAACTGCGCACCCTGCGTACTAAGCCATTCCCCCCGCGCGCGGGCAGAGCATGTGCCGCCCCTCATCCATCCGATCACCGATTTTCCGGAGCCTTCATGAATTACCGCCACGCCTTTCACGCAGGCAACCACGCCGATGTGCTCAAGCACCTGGTGCTGTCTCGGCTAATTGCGTTGATGTCGCGAAAGGAATCGCCCTTGGCCTATGTCGACACGCATGCGGGCATTGGGCTGTATGACCTGCTAGGGAGCGAGGCCAGCCGCACGGATGAGTGGCGTGAGGGTATCGGGCGGCTGTGGCAAGCAGAGCAGGCGCCCGCGGAGCTGTCGGGCTATCTCGAGGCCGTACGTGAAATGAATCCAGACGGCGCGTTGCGGTTCTATCCCGGCTCGCCTGAGATCGCGAGGTGCCTGACGCGCCCTCAGGATCGGTTGCAACTGAACGAGAAACATCCGGCGGATGGGCCGGCCTTGAAAGACAACATGGGGCACGACGACCGCGTGGCCGTTCATCTCGGCGAGGGCTGGCAGGTGCCACGGGCGCTGCTACCGACGCGTGAGAAACGGCTGCTGATGCTCATCGATCCGCCCTTCGAGCAGGTCGATGAGCTGGAGCGGTGTGTCACCGCGCTCGAGGAAAGCATCGGCCGGATGCGCCAGGCGGTCGTGGTTGTGTGGTATCCGATCAAGAATCCACGGCAACTGAAGCGGTTCTACCAAGGCTTGTCGCGAAGCAATGCACCGAAGCTGCTGCGCGCCGAGTTAATGGTGCGTTCGCCTGATAACCCGGAAGGCCTCAACGGCTCGGGCCTGGCAATCAGTAATCCCCCGTGGGGGCTGGAAGACGAGCTGCGGCGCCTGTTGCCGTGGTTGGCGCAGACTTTTGCGCAGGGCGAAGGCAGCTGGCAACTCGATTGGCTGATTGCCGAGGCGTAAGCGAATGCAGTTGCGTCGCCTTAACGGGCTAACCCACCTTACGGTCTGATCTCGCTGGCCGGAAATCGATCACCAATGCGCCGATTCCGAACGACGGTCGTCGCAACCACCTTGACGCCGAAACATATGGACATAAACTAACGTGCATTAATCAATAGCTAGCGAACTATTTATGTCCTTGCAATTGGATGAGCTGGCGCAAGTGCAGTTTCAGATTACCGGCTTGCTGTTGTCCTCGAGCCGCAACTGGAAGCGCCTGTGCCAATCCGCCTTGATGAATCACGGCATCTCCGAAGCCTGCGCCGCTCCCTTGTTGGTCATTGGACGGCTTGGCGATGGTGTGCGTCAGGTCACCGTGGCCCAAGCCGCTGGCATCGAAGGACCGTCACTCGTCCGTTTGCTGGATCAGCTTTGCGCCAATGGCTACGTGTGTCGTAGCGAAGATCCATTGGATCGACGCGCCAAGTCGTTGAGCCTGACCGACACCGGACGAGCGCTGGCCGACACGCTTGAGCTGCGTCTTGTGGAATTGCGCCGCCAGGTGCTGGCGGGCGTCTCCAAGGCGGATCTGGAAGCCACGCTGCGTGTGCTGCGGCTGTTCGAGCCGGGGACGCAGGGGTAGCCGGCTTGAAAGGATTTCTCGACGGCTTTCCGCCTGGACGTGACTGGTTCTTCGGCGTGCGTACGTTCGCCGCGTCCATGCTCGCGCTGTACATCGCATTGCTGATGCAGTTACCACGACCGTATTGGGCGATGGCGACGGTCTATATCGTGGCCAGCCCCTTTGTGGGACCGACCAGTTCGAAGGCGCTTTATCGGGCCATCGGTACGCTGCTCGGCGCGTCGGCCGCGGTGTTTCTCGTGCCCCTGTTCAGCCAGACGCCCGAACTGCTCAGCATCGCGGTCGCGCTTTGGACGGGCACAATGCTGTTCATGTCACTGCAACTGCGCACCGCGAACAGCTATGTGCTGATGCTGGCGGGATACACCCTGCCTCTGATCGCGCTACCCACGGTGAACCACCCCGAAACCGTGTTCGATGTCGCGTATTCGCGAACCTTGGAAATCCTCCTGGGCATCGTCTGCGCCGCCGTGGTCGGGAGCCTTTTCTGGCCGCGTCGGTTGGAGCCGGCTCTTATCAATGCGGCGGACACCTGGTTCAAGGACGCCAGCCGTTACCTCGATGGATGTCTGGCGCGCGAAGCGGACCCGGCCTCCATCGGCGCGCTGCGCGGATCGATGGTCGGCACGTTCGCATCGCTTGAGCCGATGGTCGGGCAGCTTCCTCATGAAGGCGCGCACACCCACTCGGTGCGTTACGCGCAGGAATTACGTGGGCGGATGATCCACCTGATGCCAACGGCTGACGCTCTGGATGATGCATTGACCGCGCTCGAACGCCGGGCGCCGGAACAGCTCCGTCTCATTCAGCCCGTATTGGATCAGGCCCGCGCGTGGGTGAATGCGCCGCTCGATGAGGCGGATGGTTCGTGGGATGCGTTATGGCTGGCGGTAAAACGTGTCGAACCAGGTCCAGCCGCGCTGTCGGATTCACGCTTGGCGTTACGGGCCAATGCGCTTTATCGCCTGGGCGAATGGATCGATCTCTGGCAGGACTGCTTGAGTCTGCGCGCTTCCCTATTAGCCGGTGGTACGTTGCCGTGGAGAGCGGTGTATCGGCATTGGCGACTGCGGCGCTTGTCGCCGTATTTCGACCGTGGGCTGATGCTGTATTCCGCCGCGTCCACGAGCGTTGCGATATGCATCGCTTCCGCGGGCTGGATCCTGCTGGGGTGGACGGATGGCGCCAGTGCAGTGATTCTCGCGGCCGTTGCCTGCAGCTTCTTCGCCGCCATGGATGACCCCGCGCCGCAGATCTACCGGTTCTTTTTCTGGACCGCGGTGTCGGTGATTCTGGCGGGCGTCTACCTGTTCTGGGTGCTGCCGATGCTGAGCGACTTCCCGATGCTGGTGCTAGCGTTCGCTGTCCCTTGGATCTGCATCGGCACGCTCACCGCTCAGCCCAAGTTCTTTCTTCCGACATTGCTCACCTTGGTGAATACGGCCTCATTCATCAGTGTCCAGCAGACGTATGACGCCGACTTCATAGGCTTTGCGAATGCCAACCTGGCCGGGCCTGTCGGCCTGCTCTTCGCGTTCATCTGGACGCTCATCGCGCGACCCTTTGGCGCTGAGCTCGCCGCCAAGCGCTTGACCCATTCGACCTGGCGCGACATTGCCAGTTTGGGTGAGCGCTCGACGTTGGCAGCGCACCGCCGCATGGGGGTCCGCATGCTCGATCGCCTAATGCAGCTCTTGCCGCGCCTTGCGCAGACCGGGCAAGACGGCAGCGTGGCGTTACGCGAGCTGCGGGTGGCGCTGAACCTACTCGATCTTTTGGCCTATCTGCCACGGCTTTCGCCGGGCACACAGCATGAGATCCGTGAGGTGATCGAAGCGGTCGGCGCGCATTTCCGCCGTTGCGTTGCCGCAGGTGAGCGATTGGTACCGCCCGACGCGTTGTTGAACACGCTGGGTCGCGCCGGGCGCGGTCTTGCTGTGGAGCAGGGCGAGCCCGGTGAAGACGCCGCGCTGCATGTCCTGCATGCGCTGAGTGGCTTGCGCCTGGCCTTGATGCCTGGCACCGAGGCGGTCTCGCCCCGCGAAGACGCTGAAGAGGTCCCCTATGGTATCGATGGAGCACCGTTGTGATGGGTGATGTGGATATTGCGGGCGTTTACCTCCCGATGCTGTTGGTGCTGATGATCGCGACGTACGTGCTTTACCTGCCACTCAACCGTTTGCTGATCCATCTGCATTTTTACCGCCTGGTGTGGCACCGGGCGCTGTTCAATGTGGCGCTGTATGCCGTACTGCTCTGCGCTGTCGATTTTCTCTGCCGAAGTCTGATGCAATGAAAAAACCTGTACTGACCCTGGGGCGCGTCATCCTGACGTGCTTGATGGTGGCATTCGCTGTCGTATTCATCTGGCGGATGGTCGTCTACTACATGTTCGCGCCCTGGACGCGGGACGGGCATATCCGGGCGGACGTGATCCAGATCGCACCGGATGTGTCCGGCCTGATCGAGAAAGTCGATGTTCACGACAACGCGACCGTCCACCGTGGCGATGTGCTGTTCACCATCGACCAGGCGCGTTTCGCGCTTGCCTTGCGCCAGGCGGAAGCAAGCCAGGCGGATCGTCAGGAAACCTATGCCCAGGCACATCGTGAAGCGCAGCGGAATCGCAAGCTCGGCAATCTGGTGGCAGCGGAAATCCTCGAGGAAAGCGTGTCTCGCGAGGCACGTGCGCAATCGGCATTGGCCGAAGCGAAGGTGGCGGTCGATACGGCGAAATTGAACCTGGAACGTTCGGTCGTGCGTAGTCCGGTAGACGGTTATGTGAACGATAGGGCGCCGCGAGCCGGCGAGTTCGTAACGGCTGGGCGACCTATCTTGTCGGTGGTGGATGGCGAGTCATTTCACATCGATGGCTATTTCGAGGAGACCCGGTTACCAGGCATCAGCCTGGGCCAAGCCGTCGATATCCGCGTGATGGGGGACGACGCGCAATTGCGCGGTCATGTCGAAAGCATCGTCGCTGCCATCGAAGATCGGGATCGCAGCAGCAGCTCGAACCTGCTACCGAACGTGAACCCCGCTTTCAGCTGGGTGCGTCTGGCGCAGCGGATCCCGGTACGTATCGCCTTCGACGAGGTTCCCGAGGACTTCCGCATGATCGCCGGTCGTACGGCGACGGTTTCGCTAATCGACGCGCAGCATGAGGACGCGCAATGACGCGACGATCGCATTTGAGTCGTCGCAGCCAAGGCTTGTTGGCGGTATCCCTGTCGTTATTCCTCACGGCCTGCCAGACGGTCGGTCCTGATTACCATCTGCCTGAAGGGGCGGCCGTGCAGCGTGCCGATTTGCAGGGCAATCTTTCGGGTGGGAGCGGAAATGTGGTCTCTGCGCCTATGCCGTCCAATTGGTGGCAGCTGTACCGCGATCCTCAGCTGGATGACCTGATCGCACGTGCTTTGGCTTCCAACGCCGATCTGCGGGTGGCGGCAGCGAATCTCGCTAGATCTCGCGCTGGAGTCGACGAAGCGCGCGATGCCGGTGGCTTCACTCATAGTGCGAAGGCCGGGGGGCAGCGTCTCCAGGAGTCCGGGGAAGCCTTCTTGCTGACTGACAAGGTGCCAGTGGCGAATGTTGCGGATCTCAGCGTCAGCACTTCGTATCAGTTCGATCTGTTCGGCGTACTGGAACGGGGTGTTGAGTCGGCCGAGGCGACGGCTGATGCGGCCCAGGCGGCGGCAGATCTCTCACGCATTACCATCGCGGCTGACGTTGCGCGGTCTTACGTGCAGGTGTGTGCGGCGAACGAGGAGCTACACATCGCTGAGAATGCGCTGGACCTTCAGCAGCAGAGTCTTGATCTGACTCGTCGATTACGGGAAGCCGGGCGGGGCAATGAGACGGCGGTCATCCGCTCACAGACGCAATTCAAATCGCTGCGCGCCGACCTTCCGCGTTACGAGGCCGAGCGTCAGACCGGCCTTTATCGCCTGGCGATGCTGTTGGCGGTCCCTGTCGATCAGTTGCCTGCGGGCATCGACCAATGCTCGACGCTGCCAAAAATCACACAACCGCTGCCGGTGGGTGACGGAGCCGAACTACTCAAGCGTCGGCCCGATATTCGCCAGGCTGAGCGCCAGCTCGCGGCCGCGACCGCCCGGATCGGTGTTGCCACGGGTGAGTTGTATCCGGACATCAGTATCGGCGCGACCGTGGGCGCGGTGGGTATCGTCGACAACATCGGCAAGCCAGCCACTCGGCGCTGGGGATTTGGCCCACTTATCAGCTGGACCGTACCCGCCAACGGCGCTCGTGCACGAATCGCCCAAGCCGAGGCGTCGAGCCAGGCGGCCCTCGCTCACTTCGACGGTGTTGTGCTCAATGCCGTACGCGAAGCGCAAACGAGTTTGTCGCAATACGACGCCTCCCTGCAGCGCCGTGATGCGCTGGCGGATGCGGCTCAGTCAGCGGAAAAGGCTGCTCAGCAAACTCGGGAGTTTTATCAGGCTGGGCGTGAATCGTTCGTCGCGGATTTGGAAGCGACGCGCGCGTTGACGGATATTCATGCGCAGCTGGCTGCGGCGGAAACGCAGGTGGCGGTGAGTCAGGTGAATTTGTTTTTGGCGTTAGGAGGAGGGTGGGAACAGCAGTAGCTACAGAATGCTCGCGGTCTAGAGGTGACGCTGCCTGCCCCTTGAGAAGGGTGAATGGAATCGTCGTTTCAGAGGTTGAGCGGCATGGATGCAGCGAGAGGCGCGATGGGCCATGGATGGCCCTTCGCGACGTGCCTCTGAAACGACGATGGAATGAACGAACCCGTAGCGCAGCGCAGGGCCGGATGAGGGGGCAAGCGTTTTTGCTTACTTTTGTCCGGGGCGCGTAGCCGCGACTGGCAAAAGTGAGTCGCCCGTGAGGGGCGAAACCTCAGCGAATAGGCGACTCGTTAATTCTTTGGAGGTGGTCTCGAGATCACGCCCCTCCAATGCGGAGTTATCACACCGCCTACGACACGCGGGAGAACAGGGTTCTTCCGAAAATTTCTGCTGAATTCTTCATCGCTTTCGCGGGCAAGCCCGCTCCTACAAGACCGTTGTCTCTTCCACACAGTTTGTTGTTTGGCGCGCTGAAATAGGTAAGGGGAATTCACCCCGGTAAACAAACTCCCGTTCCACCCAGCCCACAATACCCATTGGGATTCTTCGCCAAATACTGCTGGTGATAAGCCTCGGCGTAATAAAACGTCGGCGCTTCGGCAATCTCGGTCGTGATCTCGCCAAGCCCGGCCCTGTTCAGCTCGGACTGAAACGCTTGCTGGCTAGCAATGACCGCATCGCGCTGGCTCTCATCCAGCCAGTAGATTGCCGACCGGTATTGGGTGCCGGTGTCATTGCCCTGGCGCATACCTTGGGTCGGGTTATGCGCTTCCCAGAACACCTTCAACAACGCCTCGTAGGACGTGACCTGTGGATCGAACACCACGAGCACCGCTTCGGTGTGCCCGGTCAGGCCGGAGCAGGTTTCTTCGTAGGTCGGATTCGGCGTGAAGCCACCTGCATAGCCCACTGCGGTCGTCCACACACCGAGCTGCTGCCAGAAGCGGCGCTCGGCGCCCCAGAAACAGCCCATCGCGAAGATTGCGACCTGCAAGTGCTCCGGAAACGGCGGCTTGAGCGGGTTGCCGTTGACGTAATGGGCATCCGGTATCGCGAGTGGGATAGCGCGTCCCGGTAGGGCCTGTTCAGCTGTAGGCAGTTCGAGCTTGTGAGCGAGAATTTGCGAGCGCAAGACCATAGGAGCTCCGTCGATAAGGGCGCGAAGACGCGCAGGTGTGCAACGTTGCGGGTGCATGTAGCCGACCCTAACAGGTAAGACACCCTCCAGGGCAGAGGGTACACCGCAGGCGGTGTACGGTCATGCGGTGAGAAAGGCTTGCCTCAACCGCGGCGGGGGTAGCGGCGCAGGCTGGTGAGCAGCTCGAGCGGCGAAATCGGTTTGTCGAACAGGTAACCCTGGCCGATGTCGCAATGTTGCCGCCGTAGGAAGGCGAGCTGTTCGCTGGTCTCGATGCCTTCGGCCACGACGCGCAGCTTGAGATTGTGGGCCATGGCAATCACAGCGGAGGTGATCTCCATGTCGTCCTGGTTGTCAGGGATGTCCTTGACGAAGGTGCGATCGATCTTGATCACGTCGATGGGAAATTTCTTCAAATAGCTCAGCGACGAGTAACCCGTGCCGAAGTCATCCATGGCCAGGGTCAAGCCGAGACTCTTCAAGCGGTTGAGCTGTTGGCGGGTGTCATCGGTGGCATCGAGCAGCAGGCTTTCGGTCAGCTCCAGTTCCAGCAGCTCGGCTTCGTGCTGCTCCTCGTCGAGGATGCTGGAAATCGAATCCACCAAATCCGCGTCGGAAAATTGCTTCGGTGACAGGTTGATCGCGACCTGAATACGCCCAAGGCCGGCTGCCTGCATTTGGCGGCTCATGCGGCAGGCCTCACGGATGACCCATTTGCCGATAGGGACGATCAAGCCGGTCTCTTCGGCGACGCTGATGAACTGGTCCGGACGGATCATGCCGCGCTCTGGGTGATTCCACCGTAGCAGGGCCTCCAGTCCCAACAAACGGCCGCTGCGTAGGCAAAGCTTGGGTTGGTAGAACACTTCGAGCTCGTTCTGGTCCAGCGCACGCCGCAGATTGTTCTCCAGGAACAGCTTGTAACTCGCTTCGGCATTCAATGCTTCGGTGAAGACCTGCAACTGATGTTTGCCATTGGCTTTGGCTTTGTGCAGCGCAAGACCCGCGTGTTTCAACACGGTTTGCGGGTCGGTTCCGTGGTCGGGGGTACAGGCAACGCCCACCGACCCCGTGATGTTGATGAGCTGGCCGTCAACGAACAATGGCTTGTCGAGCGTGTACAGGACCTTTTGCGCGAGCAGGCGACCGCTTTCGAGGTCGGCGTTGTCGATTAGCAGGGCGAACTCGTTACTGGCGAAGCGCGCCAAGATGTCGCCGGTGTTCAAGACGTCGCGCAGACGCCGCGCGAGGCTGAACAGCAGCTTGTCGCCAGTCTGGTGCCCGAGACTGTCGTTGATGCGTTTGAAGTTATCGATATCCACGAGCAGCAGGCTTCGCGGTTGGCTATCGCCCTGCTCGAATCGCTCTTCGAGGCTACGGATGAAAAAGGGTCGGTTGCCGATACCTGTGAGGTTGTCCGTATAGGCCAGCTTTTCGATCCGCTGTTGGGCCAGTTTGGCTTCGGTGATGTCTTCGTAGATGCCGATGTAATGCGTCAGCTCACCGCTTTCGCCGAAGACCTTCGACAGCGACAGCTGCCCCCAATAAGGCTCCAGATTCTTGCGGCGGCTGCGAAATTCCCCTTGCCACCCGTTATGGTCCACCAGTACCGATTGCGCGTCGCTGATGAGTTCGCTGAGGTTTTCTAGGGCCGGCAATTCGGACAGGCGGCGGCCCTTCACATCCTCTGCTGCATATTGCGTGATGTGCATGAAGCTGGGGTTGACGTACTCGATGTACCCGTCGCGATCCACCAGCAGGAAGGCGCTGACGCTCTGTTCTACCGCGCGCTGGAATAGAAAGAGCGCATTCGTGGCACTGCGCCGTTCCTGGTTCGCCATCACCTGGGCGTATTGGTCTGCAAGTTCGCCTGCGAACGCGATTTCGTCTGGCTGCCAATCGCGGGTTCGGTTGGACTCCTCAAGGCACAGTACCCCGACGATCTGCCCATCGATTCGGATGCCCGCGTCGAGTAGGGCGGAGGGCGTGCCCTCGGGTGCCCAAAGCTTCACGAGCTCCGCGGTGCGCGCGTCGAGGTGCGCCGCCGAAGCAGCGATGGCGCGGTCGCTGTTGAGCGTCTGGAGATAGGCTGGAAAATGCTTCAGGTCGATCGGGTCGAGCTGCTCTGCCGCATTTTGCTCGCGGTTGTAGCAGTAGACCGGTACGAGCGTATCGCCCACGAGGCGCCAGATGCTGGAGCGGCTCGTCTCATAGATATCGGCTGCGGAGCGAGCGATTAGCTCGGCCGCTTCCAGCGACGGGTCTTCGGATTCGTAGCGCTGTCGCGCCAGGGTGAGGATGAGCTTTTGATGCGTTTCGGTCCGCTGGCTCGGCGGCGGCGATGTACAGCTGTGCAGGTCGACGCTATCCCGACTCACGTCAGGCTCGGGCGATACCACCATGTAGCCGTGCAGCAGGGCGCGGCCATGCTGTTGAGTCACTTCGCCCGTTTCGATCAAGCGGCGCGTCCCACAGGGGGTGTGGCAAAGGTACTGAACGGTGTAGCGGTTGTGTTCGGCCAACTGCTGTTGAATTTCGTCGTGCAGTCGATAGCGCGTCTGCGGCGCCATCAAGCTGGCGAAGGGCGCGTCCAACAAAGAGCAAAGATCGGCGGCCGGAACGCCTAGAAGGCGCTCGCTCGCGGGATCGATGAACAGCAGTGCCCAAGCCGGCTCGTTAATGCGTTCGAAACGCAGCATCCCGAGCCGCGAGGGCACAGGAAGCTGCAGCACCTCGGCTGCCGCGCGTTGCGCGGTATCAAGATGGGTTTTCATCGGACACATTGCACCATTGTTCAAAGCCAATTACGGCGGTTCGCCAAGCCTTCCACCGCAGGTTGCATCATTGCGATAGACACTGACAAGCAGAAGGATGGCAGTTTGCCTTACAAATGTTTCCACTAATCGGAAACGCACGCCTATTTTCGTCCCGGCGCCGTGCGTTTGGCTGGTGCATTTGCAGGTCCGAGCTCTGTGTGGTGCAAAAACCGAAAATGCGTGAAGAGCCATTCGAACGCTGAGCGCTGCATCACAAAAAGAGTAGTACGGTCTCGCTGATCTGCGCGTGGCCTGACGTATGCTCGCGCTTTCCACTGGCCGCTTATGGAGATGGCGCATGTTGAAATTCAGTGATCGGAATCGTCTTGCAATGCCCCTAGCATGCGTTGCGGCCATGGCACTAAGCGGGCTTTGCCGCGCGCAAGAACAAGCGTTGAGTAGCCCTGAGCAAGCGCGGTACCTAGACGGATTGAAAACGCTGTACCTGGTAAACGATGAGCGTGCGGCGCTGCTGGCGCATACCAATGCGCTACTCGCGGCGTACATGCTCAAGGCGGGGTATCAGGTCGGCCAGCCAACGCCGCGCGACTTTCGTTACGAGGTGACACTAGGCGCTCCTGGCGAATTGCTCGTGCGTGAGGAGACGCGCTCCGAGGGTGGCGTGGATCTTTCCGTCCGTAACCGCCGTATCTCGCTATTTGGCGTCGATCCTTTCGTTCACTATGAATGCCCGTCGTCCGGGATATCCTGCACCTTCTCCGAGCCCGGCGGCCGCGAGCCGATCCTCGTCATTCTCCGCGACCAGGACGGCGCTGATCAGCTCGCCAAGGCATTGAGCCTGCTGATACGCAATGTTCAGCGGGGCTAGGTCAGGTTGTGATCGTGACGGCGGCTGGCTCCTACAACATTGGAGGCGATGCTCGCAGGTCCGGCGGATAGCTGTAGGAGCCCACTTGTGGGCGATCCAGATCTAACCGAAAGCACGGTTTAGACTGAGCGGACACGATCGCCCACAAGCTGACCGCAGCCCGGTGGGCTCCGACAGGGAGCTAATTTTTCCGATAAATCCCGCCCATAAAAAATGCCCGCCGAAGCGGGCATTTCTCATCGCTCGTTGCCTTACAGCAGGATCGTGCGGATGTCCGCTAGCAGCTCCGACAGGCGCTTGGTGAAGCGCGCGGCGGCGGCGCCGTTGATCACTCGGTGATCGTAGGACAGCGACAGCGGCAGCATCAGGCGCGGCTGGAAGGCCTTGCCATCCCACACCGGCTGCATGCTGGCCTTGGATACACCCAGGATCGCCACTTCCGGCGCGTTGACGATCGGCGTGAAGCCGGTGCCGCCAATGTGACCGAGGCTGGAGATCGTGAAGCAGGCACCCTGCATGTCGTCTGAAGACAGCTTCTTCTTGCGCGCCTTGTCGGCGAGTTCCGCCGCTTCGGCTGCAAGTTGAAGCAAGTTCTTCTGGTCGACGTTCTTGATCACAGGGACCAGCAGGCCATCCGGCGTGTCCACGGCGAAGCCGATGTTCACGTACTTCTTGCGGATGATCGCCTTGCCGCTCGGCGCCAGCGAACTGTTGAAGTCCGGCAGCTCTTTGAGCATGTGCGCCGACGCTTTGAGCAGCAGCGGCAGCACGGTCAGCTTGACGCCCGCCTTCTCGGCAACGGCTTTCTGCGCAACGCGGAAGGCTTCGAGGTCGGTGATGTCCGCCGATTCGAACTGGGTCACGTGAGGCACGTTCAGCCAGCTGCGATGCAAGTTGGCAGCGCCGACCTGCATGAGGCGCGTCATCGGCACTTCTTCGACTTCACCGAACTTGCTGAAGTCGATCGTTGGGATCGGCGGAATGCCCGCGCCACCCGTCGCGCCAGCTGCGCCGGCCGGAGCCTGCTTGGCCTTCTGCATCATCGACTTCACATAGGCCTGCACGTCTTCCTTGAGAATCCGTCCTTTCGGGCCCGTGCCAGCGATATCTGCCAGGTCGACGCCAAACTCACGCGCGGTCATGCGCACGGCTGGGCCGGCATGGACCTTCTTGCCATCACGGCTCGGAGCGCCAGCGGCAGGTGCTTCCTTGGCCGACGCTTGGCCGGTGCCCTGGACATTCGCGGCTTTGTTCTGCTCAGGCGTCGCGGTATCGGCTTTCGACGACGATTCAGCAGGCTTGGAAGCGGCTTGCTTCGCCGCAGGCTTGCTGCCGGCAACCTTGAGCACGAGGATCAGGTCGCCCGTCTTGGCTTCGTCGCCAACTTTGATGGAAATGCTTTCCACAACGCCGGCTTTTGGCGACGGGATTTCCATGCTGGCTTTATCCGACTCCAGCGTGATCAGCGACTGTTCCGCCTCGACGGTATCGCCGACTTTCACCGAAACCTCGATGACGTTGGCGCCGCCAGTGGTGCCGATGTCCGGGACCTTCACCTCTTCGCTGGATTCGCCTGCCGGCTCTTCAGCAGCGGTTTCTTCCAGGCGTTCCTTGGGCTGCTCCTGCTTGGCAGGCGCACTGGCGGACTGCTTCGGCTTGGATTTGCCCGCGCCTGCGCCCTTGAGCACAAGAATCAGGTCGCCGGTGCCGACTTCGTCACCGATGTTCACCGACACGCTCTCGACTACGCCAGCAGCAGGTGAAGGAATCTCCATGCTGGCCTTGTCGGACTCAAGCGTGATCAGCGTCTGCTCGGCTTCGATCGTGTCGCCGGCTTTCACCGCGATCTCGATAATGCTGGCCTTGCCGCTAGTGCCGATGTCCGGGACTTTGACTTCCTGCGGCTCGCCGCTGGCGTCATCACCGTCGGACGCATCGCTGTCGGAGTCTCCGCCATCAGCGCTAGGCGCCTCGGCTTCTTCCGGCGCTTCGGAGGCTTTGCTGTCCGACGCCTCGGTTTTTTCCGCCTTGGCATCACCTTCGTCCGCACCGCCCTCGACTTCGAGGTCGAGCAGCAGATCGCCGGTTTTCAGCGTATCGCCGATCTTGACGTGGAGCTTGGTGATCTTGCCGGCCTTCGGCGCAGGGATCTCCATGCTCGCCTTGTCGGATTCCAGCGTTACCAGGCTCTGCTCGGCTTCGATGGTGTCACCGACCTTGACCAGGACTTCGATGACTTCGCCTTCGCTGCCAATGTCCGGTACGTGAATGGTCTCACTCACAATAAATTCTCCTTCGCAGTCCGCGCTCAGCAATCCAGCGGATTGCGTTTCTCAGGGTCGATACCGAACTTGGCGATAGCCTCGGCCAGCACCTTGCGCTCGAGCTTGCCCTGGTTGGCCAGAGCTTGCAGCGCGGCCAGGGCGACCCAGCGACGATCGACTTCGAAGAAGTCACGCAGTTTCTTGCGGCTGTCGCTGCGGCCGAAGCCGTCGGTGCCCAGAACCTGGTACTCGGTTGGAACCCACTGACGAATCTGATCCGCGAACAGCTTCATGTAGTCGGTAGAGGCGATGACCGGACCGTCGCGACCTTCCAGGCACTGCTGGACGTACGTCTTGCGCGGCTCGTCTGCGGGGTGCAAGCGGTTCCAGCGATCTACGGCCAGACCTTCGCGGCGCAGTTCGTTGAAGCTGGTGACGCTCCAGATGTCCGCACCAACGCCAAACTCTGCCAGCAGTTCGACCGCAGCGCGGACTTCACGCAGGATGGTGCCGCAACCCATCAGCTGGACCTTGTGCTTGAAGTCGCCCTTGGCTTCTTCCAGCAGGTACATGCCCTTAATGATGCCGTCTTCCACGCCTTCCGGCATGGCCGGCTGCTGGTAGTTCTCGTTCATCACGGTGATGTAGTAGTAGACGCTTTCCTGCTTCTCCATCATCTGACGGGTGCCGTGGTCCATGATCACAGCCAGCTCGTACGCGTAGGTCGGATCGTAGCTGCGGCAGTTCGGGATGGTGCTGGCGAGGATGTGGCTATGGCCGTCCTCGTGCTGCAAGCCTTCGCCGTTCAGTGTGGTGCGGCCGGAGGTGCCGCCCAGCAGGAAGCCACGGGTCTGGGCATCGCCCGCCGCCCAGGCCAAGTCGCCAATACGCTGGAAGCCGAACATCGAATAGAAGATGTAGACCGGCAGCATGGGCTGGTTGTACTGGCTGTAAGCGGTACCGGCGGCGATGAACGAGGAGAACGCGCCCGCTTCGTTCAGGCCTTCCTGCAGGATCTGGCCGTCTTTCTCTTCGCGGTAGTACATCACCTGATCACGGTCGACCGGCTCGTAGAGCTGGCCGTGCGGGGAGTAGATACCGAGCTGGCGGAACATGCCTTCCATACCGAAGGTACGGGCTTCGTCGGCGAGGATCGGGACGATGCGCTTGCCCAGTTCCTTGTCCTTGACCATCTGGGACAGGATGCGGCCGAACGCCATGGTCGTGGAGATCTCGCGATCACCCGAACCATCCAGAACGGCTTTGAGGGTTTCCAGCGGTGGGGTCGGAATGCTGACACTGGTGGCGCGGCGCTGTGGCAGGTGACCGCCGAGTGCATCGCGGCACTTGTTCAGGTACTTCATTTCCGCGCTGTCTTCGGCAGGGCGGTAGAACGGCAGTTCGCTGAGCTGCGAGTCGTTCAACGGAATGTCGAAACGATCGCGGAATTTCTTCAGCGACTCGACATCGACCTTCTTGGTGTTGTGCGCGGTGTTCTTGGCTTCGCCCGCACCCGTGCCGTAACCCTTGATGGTCTTGGCGAGGATGACGGTGGGCTGGCCCTTGTGGTTGACCGCCTGGTGGTACGCGGCATAGACCTTGTACGGATCGTGGCCGCCGCGGTTGAGATTGAAGATCTCGTCGTCGGACAGCTTCTCGACACGCTTGAGCAGCTCAGGGTCGGCGCCGAAGAAGTGCTTACGGACGTACGCGCCGTTCTTGGCCTTGTAGTTCTGGTATTCACCGTCGATGACTTCGTCCATGCGACGCTGCATGCGACCGTCTTCGTCTTCTGCGAACAGCGGATCCCACATGCGGCCCCAGAGGACCTTGGTGACATTCCAGTTGGCACCACCGAAGACGCCTTCGAGCTCCTGGATGATCTTGCCGTTGCCGCGAACCGGGCCGTCGAGGCGCTGCAGGTTGCAGTTGATGACGAAGATCAGGTTGTCCAGGTTCTCACGGCCAGCCAGTGAGATTGCGCCCAGGGTTTCCGGCTCGTCGCACTCGCCGTCGCCGATGAAGCACCAGACCTTTTGACCGCCTTTGATGAAACCGCGGTTTTCCAGGTACTTCATGAAGCGCGCCTGGTAGATCGCCGTGATCGGGCCCAAGCCCATGGACACGGTCGGGAACTGCCAGAAGTCGGGCATCAGGTGCGGGTGGGGGTACGAAGACAGGCCCTTGCCGTCTACTTCCTGGCGGAAGTTCAGCATCTGGTCTTCGGAGATGCGGCCCTCAAGGAACGCGCGGGAATAGATGCCCGGCGAGGCGTGGCCCTGGTAATAGATCAGGTCGCCGCCGTGTTCTTCGGTCGGTGCCTTCCAGAAATAGTTGAAGCCAATATCGTAGAGCGTGGCAGACGACGCAAACGTCGAGATGTGGCCGCCCAGGTCTGGGTCCTGCATGTTGGCGCGCATGACCATCGCCAATGCGTTCCAGCGCACCAGCGAGCGAATGCGGCGTTCCATGAACAGGTCGCCAGGCATGCGTGCTTCTTTGGTAACGGGAATCGTATTGCGGTAAGGCGTGGTGATCGAGTAGGGAAGCGGCGTGCCGCTGCGGGTGGCGAGCTCACCCAGGCGGGTCATCAGGTAATGAGCGCGCTCTTCACCTTCTCGGTCTAGGACGGACTCCAGCGCGTCCAGCCATTCCTGGGTTTCGATTGGATCGAGATCTTGCATGGCTTGCTCCAGGGCGGAAAGGCAACCAGAATCGATTGCCATGTTCGCGCCTGTCTTATGAACAAGCGCGGCTTAATTCTTGGATATGCAGCCGGCGGATAGTACCGACTTTTTGTAGTTTTACTACATCCTGTCGCTGAATTCAGCCCTTCCGTAAGCTGAAGCGACATTGCGAAGAACGCGTTCAGCAAGGGCTTTCTCAGGCCGTTTAAGGCTAGAAGACACCGCCTGCCACCGTGGATGGCGTTCCATTGAAGCCGTTATGGATGACAGTAGAAAGATATCGGAAGCCGCACCATCTGATGCGCCGCGCTTCTCGCTCAAAGGGGCTGCCCAAGGCGTGTGAAACAGTACGTACGGTCATGGAGCCTGTTCACGGTCTTCTTACGAAGAGACCTGCTTTTATGTTGTCACCCACGACGTTTGCCGCCTCAGGATAGACCATGAACCTCCCCGATTCGATCGAACTCCCCGCTGACTTGTCGTCGTCCCAGGCGCGTGCCCGCGCTGCGCTGGAAACGCTGTCCCGCGAATGGAGTGGCGCTGACGCGCTATCGCCTGCGCAATGGCCGCCCGCCCGGGTGGAGATGTTCGTGCGGGTTTGTGCCGCCAGCGATTTCGTCCTCGAGCAGGCGGAACGGGACACTCATGCATTTTTCGAGCTCGCCGCTTCGGGCGATCTGGACGCGGGCTTGGGCAAGGGCGCACTGCGGCAGGCCTTGGCCGAACGCCTTCAGGACTGCACCTCCGAAGATGACCTGATGCAGCGGTTGCGCCGTTTCCGCAATCGTCAGCAAGTCCGCATCATCTGGCGTGATATCAGTCGCCAGGCCGACCTTGCGGAGACGTGTCGTGACCTTTCCGAGTTGGCAGATGCGTGCATCGACTTGGCCTATCAGTGGCTTTATCGCGCTGGTTGCACGCAGATGGGCACGCCGATCGGGCGCCATGGCGGGCAGCCGCAATCGATGGTCGTGTTGGGCATGGGGAAGCTCGGCGCGGGGGAGTTGAATCTGTCCTCGGACATCGACCTTATTTTCGGCTATCCCGAAGGCGGTGAAACCGAAGGTGTGCGCCGACCGCTCGACAACCAGGAATTCTTCACGCGGATCGGGCAAAAACTCATTCGTGCGCTGGATGCCACCACGGTGGATGGATTCGTTTTTCGCACCGACATGCGCCTGCGGCCCTACGGGTCTTCCGGTCCGTTGGTGTACAGCTTCAATGCGCTGGAGCAGTACTACCAGGATCAGGGCCGCGATTGGGAGCGCTACGCGATGATCAAGGCGCGGGTGGTCGGGGGGGATAGCGCAGCCGGCAAGCAGCTGCTGGATATGCTGCGGCCCTTCGTCTATCGGCGCTACCTGGATTTCTCGGCGATCGATGCCCTGCGCACCATGAAGCAGCTCATCCAGACCGAAGTTCGCCGTAAGGGCATGGACGAGAACATCAAGCTGGGGGCCGGTGGCATTCGCGAGGTCGAATTCATCGCGCAGGCATTTCAGTTGATTCATGGCGGCCGCGATTTGAGCTTGCAGCAGCGCCCCCTGTTGCGCGTGCTCGAAACACTCGAAGGCCAGGGGTATCTGCCCGGAGCTGTCGTCGCAGAGCTGCGCGATGCGTACATATTCCTGCGTTACACCGAGCACGCTTTGCAGGCAATCGATGATCGGCAAACCCAGATGTTGCCGACCGACGAAGCAACGCGCGCACGCGTGGCGTTCATCATGGGGTTCGCGAACTGGTCTGCGTTTCATGAGCGTCTGCAGCAATGGCGCGAGCGGGTCGATTGGCATTTCCAGCAGGTGATTGCTGATCCGGACGAGGAAGACGGCGAGTTGCCAGAAGTCGCCCCCGGTGCCGAATGGGCGGCAGTCTGGGACGACGCTCTGGATGCCGACGTGGCCAGTAGTCAGCTAGGGGACGCAGGTTTCGCCGAGCCCGATGAGGTGATGCAGAAGCTGGCGCGACTCCGGGAGGGCGCCAATGTCCGCGCGATGCAGCGCATCGGGCGTGAGCGTCTGGATGCGTTCATGCCGCGATTGCTTGCCGCCGCGCTGGAACATGAAGCCCCTGATCGCGTCATCGAGCGCCTGCTGCCGCTGGTGGATGCGGTCGTTCGACGCTCCGCGTATCTGGTGCTGCTGACCGAAAATCCGGATGCCTTGCAAAGGCTGATCACCCTCTGCGCGGCGAGCCCGTGGATCGCCTCGGAAATAGCGCGCTTCCCGATTCTGCTGGACGAGCTGCTCAATGAAGGCCGTTTGTTCAGCCCGCCCATGGCGCCTGAATTGGCGGCCGAGTTGCACGAGCGGCTCGTGCGCATTCCCGAAGACGACCTCGAGCAGCAGATGGAAGCGTTGCGTCACTTCAAACTGGCGCATGGGCTTCGCGTGGCCGCCTCGGAAATCGCCGGCACCTTGCCGTTGATGAAGGTGAGCGACTATCTCACCTGGTTGGCCGAAGCCATCCTGCAGCAGGTCCTCGCCTTGGCGTGGCGGCAAGTCACCGCCCGCTATGGTGCACCCAAGCGCGCCGATGGCAGCGTGTGCGAGCTCGACTTCATCATTGTCGGCTACGGAAAAGTGGGTGGCATCGAGCTTGGGCACGGTTCCGACTTGGATCTCGTGTTCATCCACGATGGCGATCCGCAGGCGGAGACCGATGGCGCGCGGCCGATCGACGGGGCGCAGTTTTTCACCCGGCTTGGGCAGCGCATCATTCACCTGCTCACTGCGCAGACGGTGTCCGGACAGCTCTACGAGGTCGACATGCGCCTGCGTCCATCGGGCGCTGCTGGGCTGCTCGTCAGTTCGGCAGCCTCCTACGAGCGTTATCAGCAGCAGGACGCCTGGACTTGGGAGCACCAGGCGCTGGTGCGGGCGCGTGTGCTGGTGGGCTGCCCGCGCGTAACGGCGATGTTCGAGAAGGTCCGCGCGGCCGTTTTGAGCAGCGTCCGCGATCAAGCGCATCTGCAACAGGAAGTCAGCGAGATGCGCGCAAAGATGCGGGACAACCTCGGCACGCGCACGACGGCTGCCGGCACCGACCCAAAAGCCTTCGATGCGACCGCCGAGTTCGATCTCAAGCAAGATGCGGGAGGTATCGTCGATATCGAATTTATGGTGCAATACGCGGCCCTGGCCTGGTCGCACCAGTCCCCGGAGTTACTGCGTTTCACCGACAATATCCGCATTCTCGACGAGCTTGGCCGAACTGGCCGCTTCCGTGCGGAAGATGTCCACCTGCTGCAGGAGGCCTATAAGGCCTATCGTTCCGCGCTGCACCGACAAGCGTTGCAGAAGCAACCAGGCGTGGTATCGGGCGATATGTTCCATGAAGAACGCCGCGGAGTCGTGCGCATCTGGCGCGAACTCGGGCTGACCTGAGCCCGCTTGAACCTGATTGAGGAGTCTGCCGTAATGCCTAAGCTCGTTCTTGCAGGGCGCGTGGCCGCGTGTTGAGTCGCCTACGACCGGTGGCATGGGTCCGCGTGGGGATGCCCGAATGAATGTGCTGATCGTTGGGCCGAGTTGGGTCGGCGACATGGTGATGGCGCAAACCTTGTTCAGCGTACTGAAGCAGCGCCATCCCCACTGCCAGATCGATGTACTTGCGCCGGAGTGGAGTCGTCCGATTCTGGAGCGCATGCCGGAAGTGCGTGAGGCATTGAGCTTTCCCTTAGGGCACGGCGTACTGGACCTTGCCACACGTCGCCGCATCGGCCGTGAGCTGCGCGGGCGTTACCAACAATCGATCGTGTTGCCAAACTCATTGAAATCCGCGTTGGTGCCTTTCTTCGCCGGTATCCCGAAGCGGACGGGCTGGCGCGGCGAGATGCGCGTGGGCTTGCTTAATGACATGCGCAAACTCGACAAGGCGCGCTACCCGCTGATGATTGAGCGCTTCATGGCACTGGGGCAACCCGCTGGCACACCGCTCTCGCAGCCTTATCCCAAACCGTCGTTGCGTATCGACGAAGCGAGCCGCACGGCCGCGCTCGAAGCCTTCTCGCTGGCGCTGGATCGTCCCGTGCTTGCGCTGTGCCCAGGCGCCGAATTCGGTGAAGCGAAGAAATGGCCCGCCGAACACTACGCCCGTGTAGCCGAGGCCTATATCCGTGAAGGGTGGCAAGTGTGGATCTTCGGTTCGAAGAACGACCATCCCGTGGGCGAGGATATCGCTTCCCGTCTCATTCCCGGCTTGCGCGAAGAAGTCACCAACTTGGCCGGGCAAACATCGCTCGCGCAAGCCATCGACCTGCTGTCCTGCGCGGAGGCTGTCGTGGCCAATGATTCGGGCTTGATGCATGTCGCTGCTGCGCTGAATCGTCCGCTCGTGGCCGTGTATGGCTCGACATCACCCGGTTTTACGCCGCCCCTGGCGGATCGTGTGGAAACCGTCCGGCTGGGCTTGGACTGCAGCCCCTGTTTCGATCGGACCTGCCGTTTCGGGCATTACAATTGCCTGCGTCAACTCGAGCCGCGCCAGGTCACCGATGCCTTGGGTAGACTTTTGCCCCATGCGGTCGAGGTGCATTGATGCACGTCCTGCTGGTGAAAACCTCGTCGCTGGGCGACGTCGTGCATACGCTGCCAGCGTTGACGGACGCGGCACGTGCGATTCCGAATATTCGTTTCGACTGGGTCGTGGAGGAGGGCTTCGCGGAAATTCCCGCGTGGCATCCTGCGGTCATGGATGTCATCCCGGTCGCGATCAGGCGCTGGCGCAAGCATCCCCTGGACGCCTTGCGCAGCGGTGAGTGGCGGCGTTTTACCGGGCGTGTGCGTAACGCCCGCTATGACCTGGTGATCGATGCGCAAGGCTTGTTCAAGAGTGCGGTTTTAACGCGTTACGCCAAAGCTCCCGTGGCGGGGCTGGATAAGGCGTCAGCGCGTGAACCATTGGCGTGTCATTTCTACGATCGCCGGTATCCGGTATCACGCGACCAGCATGCCCTGGAGCGCACGCGGCAGCTGTTTGCCCAAGCGTTGCATTATTCCGTGCCGGATCAGATCGGCGATTACGGGCTCGATCGCATGCTGCTCGCCGACCCAGGGCAGGCGCCGTACCTCTTGTTTTTGCATGGTACGACCTGGCCGAGCAAGCATTGGCCGGAGGCGAACTGGCGCGAGCTGGCCGTGCACATGAGCAGCCTCGGCTGGGCGATACGTCTGCCTTGGGGCAATGACGAGGAACGCCAGCGTGCCGAACGTATTGCCGAAGGTCTGCCGCTGGCGCTAGTCCTGCCTAAACTGAATCTGGCCGGCGTCGCCAAAGTGATCGCCGGAGCGACGGCGTGTGTCGCGGTCGATACCGGGCTTGGTCATTTGGCTGCGGCATTGGATGTGCCGACCGTTTCACTCTACGGTCCGACCCGGCCTGACAGAGTGGGTGCCTATGGCCGGTCGCAGGTCCACTTGTGTGCGGGCGGGCCCAATGCCGGAAGGGGAGACCGGCACGAACCTTGTTTCGACGACATGCCACCCGAGCGTGTCGCCACGGCGCTTGAGGCGCTGTTGCTGCAACCGGAGACGCCCTGATGCAGTTGGCCTTCATCCTTTACAAGTACTTCCCATTCGGTGGGCTACAGCGAGACTTCCTGCGCATTGCGTTGGAGTGTCAGGCGCGTGGGCATTCGATCCGCGTCTATACCCCTATCTGGGAAGGCGAGCATCCGCCAGGATTCGAGGTAGTGGTGGTGCCGGTGAAAGCGCTGTTCAATCATCATCGCAACGAGAAGCTAAGCGCCTGGATCGACGCGGACCTTGCGCGGCGGCCGGTCGATCGTGTGATCGGCTTCAATAAGATGCCAGGGCTGGATTTCTATTACGCGGCGGACGCCTGTTTCGAAGAGAAGGCGCAGACGCTGCGCAATCCGCTGTACCGCAAGTGGGGACGTTACCGTCATTTCGCCGAGTACGAGCGCGCGGTGTTCGCGCCGGAGTCGAAGACGCAGATCTTGATGATTTCGGAGGTCCAGCAGCCGTTGTTCATCAAACACTATGGGACGCCGCCGGAGCGGTTCCACCTGTTGCCTCCGGGGATCGCGGCCGACCGCCGTGCGCCCGCGAATGCCGCCGAGATACGCGCGGATTTTCGGCGCGAGTTCGGGCTGGCCGACGATGAGCGATTGGTGGTGCAGATTGGGTCGGGGTTCAAGACCAAGGGGCTGGATCGCTCGCTCAAGGCGATGGCGGCCTTGCCCAAGGCGTTGAAGCGACGCACGCGTTTGATCGCGATCGGGCAGGACGATCCGAAACCGTTTCTGCTACAGACCAAAGCGCTGGGGTTGTCTGACCACGTGCAGATACTCAAGGGCCGCAGTGATATTCCGCGCTTCTTGTTGGGGGCCGATCTGTTGATACATCCTGCCTATAACGAGAATACAGGGACGGTCCTGCTGGAGGCGCTGGTAGCGGGGCTGCCGGTGTTGGTCACCGAGGTGTGTGGTTACGCGCATTTCATCGCCGATGCAGACGCAGGGCGCGTACTCCCGAGCCCGTTCCAGCAGGAAGCGCTCAACGAGAGGCTCGCGTCGATGCTGCAGGATGACGAGGCACGCCAACGCTGGTCCGCCAACGGCCTTGCCTTTGCTGACACCGCCGACCTTTACAGCATGCCGCAGCGGGCGGCGGATGTGATTTTGGGGGAGCGGGGATGAGCCGATTTCGGTCTGGCCACCGTTCCGTCATCGCGGGTTTCACCCGCCCTACGGAAAGCCGGCCTACAACGTTGCGCCGCACACGGTCCCCGGTAGGAGCGGGCTTGCCCGCGAAAGCGGTTTTGAGGTCGAAGCAGTGCTTAAGTGCTGCCGTCAATTCTTCAAAGGCTCGCCCATGAAACTCATCCTGGACGAACCCTTCAAATCCCTCTGGCAGGGCCGTGACGCCTTCGAAGCCGTCGAGGCCCTCCAGGGCGAAGTTTTCCGCGAACTCGAAGCCCGTCGCACCCTGAGAACCGAAGTCGATGGCCGTGGCTATTTCGTCAAGATCCATCGTGGGGTTGGATGGGGCGAAATCATCAAGAACCTCACCACCGCCAAAGCGCCGGTGCTGGGGGCGGGGCAAGAGTGGCGGGCAATCCAGCGACTGACTGAGGCCGGAGTGCCCACCATGCATGCGGTGGCCTACGGCGAGCGCGGATTCAATCCGGCCGACCAGCACTCGTTCATCATTACCGAAGAATTGGCGCCGACCATCAGCCTGGAAGACTTCACCATGGGTTGGGCGGGCAATCCGCCAGACCCGGCCGTCAAGCGGCTATTGATCGAAGAAGTCGCGCGGATGACGGGGGCCATGCACCGCGCGGGCGTGAATCACCGCGACTGCTACATCTGCCATTTCCTTCTGCATACGGATCGTCCGGTCGCACCCGGCACGTTGCGCCTGTCGATCATCGATCTGCACCGCGCACAAACGCGTGCAGCGACCCCCAAACGCTGGCGCAACAAAGACCTGGCGGGGCTGTATTTCTCGGCGCTGGAGATCGGGTTAACGCCACGGGACAAGCTGCGTTTTCTCAAACACTACTTCCAGCAGCCCCTGCGGCAGACACTGCGGGATGAGGCCGCGCTGCTGGCTCGCATGGAGACACGTGCGGCAAAGATGATGGACCGTTACAAGCGTAAGTATGCGCCGGGGAGCCTATGAGTTTTTGGCGCTTTTCCGCGGATGCAGATGTACAAGAGCGAAGCTTGTTCGCTGATATGGATCAGGTGTTCGCGATCGAGGGCGAAAAAGTCGCCAGTGACCCGCTGTCGCAAGTGCTGCGCGTCGATCTTGATGGCCGGGCCTATTACGTCAAGCGCTACTGGGGCGCCGGCAAGGGACTACGTCGCTGGCTGGGCCGCCCGCGGGTGAAGGCGGAATGGCAGAATTTGAAGCTGTTCGCCAAGTGGGGTATTCCCACTGCCCCGTTGGTGGGCTGGGGATTGGAGCGGCGGCTGTCCGGGCTGTTCGTGCGTGGCGCGCTGATCACCCGTGAACTCGTGGGTACGACGGATCTGGCGCGGATGAGCACGACGAACGATCCGCGACTGCGCGACCCGGTCTGGATTGACGGCGTCAGCCGGCAGCTCGCCGCAGCGACGCGCACCTTGCATCAGCACGACTTCGCTCATAATGATCTCAAGTGGCGCAACATCCTGGTGGATGAGAAGGGCGTGGTTTACCTCATCGATTGCCCTTCGGGCGCGTTTTGGAAGGGACAATTGCTCCGACGCAAGATCATCAAGGACCTGGCGTGCCTCGACAAAATTGGTAAATACCAGCTCTCGCGGACGCAGCGCCTGCGTTTTTACCTGCGTTACTCCGGTAAGTCGCGCATCGGTGCCGAGGACAAAAATCGCTTGCGACAGGTCCTGGCGTATTTCGAGGGGCGGGAATGAAGGACTTCATTCATCCAGAAGACCGGGTCGTGCTCGAGCGCCATGGGTTGACGCGTTTCGATGCGTTATGGTCGATAGAACTCACCCCCGTCGATGAAGCGAATACCGGGCGCGGCGGCTGGAGTCAGGTATTTCGGCTCGATCTTGGCGATACCGCTTATTACCTGAAGCGCCAGTCGAACTACATGACGCGTACGCTCGCGCGGCCGTGGGGCGAAACGACGTTTTCCCGTGAGTTCCGCAATATCCGCCGCTACGAGCGCAGGCAAATTCCGGCGCTGAAGGCCGCGTTCTATGGTGAGCGGCGCGTCGAGGGCGAGCGACGCGCCATTCTACTCACGCGGGCGCTCGATGGCTGGCGCGATCTCGACAGCTGGCTTGAACAGTGGGGGCGTCTTGCACAGCCGCTGAAAGCTCAGCTAACGCAGGCATGCGGCGCGCTTGCGCATCGTCTGCATGGCACCTGGGAGCGGCATGGTTGCTTTTATCCAAAGCATATCTTCCTGCGTGCTACAGCAAACGGGTTCGAAGCCTGTCTGATCGACCTCGAGAAAACCCGCCCACTCTTTTTCGGTCGTCTCGATCGAATCAAAGACCTGGAGCCCTTGCTGCGCCGTACGCCCGTGTGGAGCGAGGAAGATATGCGGGACTTTCTCTCGGCCTATCTGCGGGTGCCAACCGAAGGTGCGAAGGTCTCGCGCTGGTATGAAAGCCTTGGCCAGCGTCGACAGAACAAGGAAGCCCGCGCATGACGCTCTCGGTGCTTGCGGCGGCGGGACGCAATCCGGCATTGCCCATGGCGGTGACACTGCCGTCGGGTGAGTTGCAGTTGCAACGCTGGCTTCGCGTGCTTCCCGGTCAGCGCTACGTGGCCCAGGCCATCTGGCAAGGCAAGACGGTGCTGGCCAAACTCTTCGTTGGCGCCAAGGCCGGGCGCAGTTATCGGCGCGAGCGTGATGGCGTGCAACTGCTTTGCGACGGCGGCATTCAAACGCCCGCTGTGCTGGACGACGGCTATCGTGACGGGGAGGGCGGCTGGTTGCTGTTCACCTTCATCGAGTCTGCCGTCAGCGTGGAACAGCAATGGCAAGTCGTGGCGGGACAAGCACCGTTGTCCGCGGATCAAAGCGCTGTGTTGGGTCGCGCATTGGCGGCAGTCGGGCAATTGCATGGGCAAGGGCTCTGGCACGACGATCTGCATCTGGACAATCTGCTGTGCCAAGGCGATGCGCTTTACGTGATCGATGGCGGCGGGGTCAAGGCTGAACAGGCGGGAACCCCGCTGTCCCACGATCGCGCCATGGAAAATCTCGGCGTGTTCTTCGCGCAACTGCCCGCCGCGCTCGATCCGTTCATCGAAGAACTGCTGGTTCACTATCTATTGGTGAACAGCGAGCATGCGCTGCCGCTGGAAGCGCTGCTCGAACGTGTGCGCCGGACCCGGGCGTGCCGCCTGGAGAATTACCTGGAGAAAGCCGGGCGGGAGTGTAGCCTGTTCTGCGTGACGCGCGGGCCGAACGCACTACGCGCGATTCAACGGGTATGGATCGATCGGCTGCAGCCGGTATTCGACGATCCCGACGCGGCCCTCGAGCAGGGGGTGCGCTACAAGGGGGGCGGTTCGGCGACGGTCGCGCGCATCGAGGTCGCCGGTCAGCCGGTGCTGCTTAAGCGCTACAACATCAAGAGCCTGTCGCATTGGCTGCGGCGCTTCTGGCGTCCCAGTCGCGCATGGCATAGCTGGATCGAAGGGCTGCGTCTCGACTTTCTTGGCATTGCCACTGCACGCCCGCTGGGGATGCTGGAAGAGCGAACGCTAGGCCTGAGGCGCCGGGCCTACCTGGTCACCGAGCATCTTAGTGGCGAGGACATCATTGCGCGTTTTGCGCCCTATCTCGACAGCGCGCCGCCCGAGTCGGAGCTCCTGGCGCTGGACGTATTGTTCGCGGCCTTGCGCCTGAACCGCATCAGCCACGGTGATCTGAAGGGCCACAATATCTTCTGGCACGAGGGGCGTTGGACGTTGATCGATCTGGACGCGGTCCGGCAGCATCGGACCGATGCGCAGTTCGCGCCTGCCTATGCACGAGATCGCGCGCGATTCTTGCGGAACTGGCCAGAGAGGTCAGCTTTACGCAATGTGCTGGACGCTCGCTTGCCCGCCGCCTGACGGGCCTCCACCCCTGCTCATGATCCTCTCTCGCGGGAAACCTTTCATCTCGTGGGGTGAAATGAGCGGGCGCGTCACCTAGAATACCGCCGCGACAAAACGACGCTATTTACCCGCTTCTCACGGTCTTCCAAGAACAACATCGCACCTCGAAGTCGTCGAACCTCCGGTTTTTGGCCTTTCCGACTCTGCTTTTGCGGGTCAAAAAAGCTCAGCCGCCAGGAATTCGATAAGCCGTTTGTCCGTATGTCCCCTTTATGTCCTTGGAATAGCACATGTCACGTAACGATAAAAACCGGGGTCTAGGAGGCTGGTTACTCTTCCTCTTCGCTCTGATCATTGCCCTCGTTGGGGCTTATCTCGTGTTCGCTGGCGGCAAACTCGTTGCTGTGGGCGGCTCGTGGTATTACGCGCTGGCCGGTGTCGCTCTGGTCGTGGCTGGCGTACTGCTCATGCGCAATCGCGCGGCCGGTATCTGGATTTTCGGTCTGACCACCATCGCCACCATTGTCTGGGCGCTATGGGAAGTTGGCCTCGATGGTTGGGCGCTAATCCCACGCCTTGCCTGGCTTGCGGTCATCAGCATCATCCTCTTTGCCTTCTGGCCCGTGGCCCGTCGTCTGCTGGCGCCCGTTGGCAAGATCGGTTACTTCGGTGCAACGGCTGGTCTGGGTGTGATTGCCGGCCTGCTGATCGTGTATCCGCTGTTCGTTTCCCCGCACACTGAATTAGCCGACGCTTCGCTTTCGCAGCAGCGCCCGGCCGAAGCCTTTAGCCGCGGCCAGGTGAATTCGCCCGATGGCAACATCGCGGGTAACCACGATGCCAGTAACTGGACCTCATATGCAGGTTCCAACCTCTCCAACCACTACACGCCGTCTGCGCAGATCACGCCGGAAAATGTCGGGGAACTGGAGCAGGCGTGGGAATTCCACACTGGCGACCTGAAACCGGCGGGCTCCAAGCTGGGCTACGCGTTCCAGAACACCCCGTTGATGGTCGATGGCACGCTGTACGTATGCACCCCGACGCAGAAAGTGATCGCGGTCGACGCGGAGAAGGGCACCGAGAAGTGGCGCTTCGACCCACAGACGAATCCGAAAGCGATGTCTGGCGTTGCTGCGACCACGTGCCGTGGCGTGTCTTACTTCGACACCAAGGACAGCGCTGCCGAGTGCCCGAAGCGTATCTTCTGGCCGATGGTCGACGGTCGCCTCGGCGCCCTGAACGCCGAAACCGGCGAGCTGTGCAAAAGCTTCGGTAACGACGGCTATGTCGATCTGAACGAGCACACTGGCAACACCAAGCCTGGCTACGTCGGTCCGACTTCGCCGCCGATCGTCATGCGTGGCGTGGTGATTCAGCCTACCGGTCAGGTGCGTGATGGTCAGGAGCGCGATGCGCCGTCCGGCGTTGTTCGTGCCTTCGATGCCATGACCGGCGAACTGCGCTGGGCGTGGGATCTGGGTCGTCCTGAGACTGAAAAGCTGCCACCGGAAGGCGAGGTCTACACGCGTAGCACGCCGAACGTCTGGACACTGATGGCCGCCGACGACGAGTTGGGCCTGGTCTACCTGCCGACCGGTAACGCGGCCGGTGACTTCTTCGGTAAGGAACGCACGAAGCAGGAAGAGGAATACACCGCCTCCCTGGTCGCCGTCGATGCCGAGACCGGTAAAGAGCGCTGGCACTTCCGTACCGTCAACCACGACCTGTGGGACTACGACCTCGGCCCGCAGCCGAACTTGGTCGATTTCCCGGTCGCCGGCGGCGGTACGCGTCCTGCTGTGATTCAGGCCACGAAGTCCGGTCAGGTCTTCGTGCTGGACCGCGCAACGGGCGAGCCGATCATGCCTGTCGAGCAGCTTGAGGTTCCGCAAGGTACCGATCACGGCGACTGGACAGCCAAGACGCAGCCTGTTTCACCTGGCATGCCGAACACCGTTGGTGCGCCAAGCAAGGATTACGAGACGCTGAAAGAAAGCGATGCCTGGGGTATCACGCCGTTCGATCAGCTGATCTGCCGTACGCAGTTCAAGCAGTTCCGCTACGAAGGTATGTTCACGCCACCGAGCCTGCAGGGCTCCATCGCCTTCACCGGCAACCATGGTGGAATCAACTGGGGTGGCGTTTCGGTCGACCTGAACCGCGGCATCATGGTGATGAACAGCAACCGCCTGCCATACACGGAGCACGTCTACCCGCGCGAAGTGATGGACAGCCTCGGCATCGTTTCCGTATTCAACGGCACCAGCAAGGTGAAGGGCTACATGGCTCAGGAAGGCCTGGAGTACGGCGCCCGCAAGGAGCCTTGGATGTCGCCTCTGAACACACCGTGTGTTGCGCCGCCGTGGGGCTACATTTCGGGTGTCGACCTGCGCACGCAGGAAGTCATCTGGCGCCGTCCGTTGGGTACTGGCTACGACCAGGGCCCCATGGGCATTCCCTCCAAGGTCAAGCTGGAGCTCGGCACGCCGAACAACAGTGGTTCGCTGGCAACTGCCGGTGGCGTGACCTTCATCGGTGCGACGCTGGACCAGTGGATCCGTGCGTTTGATACCGAGACCGGCAAGCTCTTGTGGGACGTTCGTCTGCCCGCCGGCCCGCAAGCTGCGCCGCTGAGCTACGAGATCAATGGCCGTCAGTACATCGTTGCCGCCGTTGGCGGTCACGATCGTATGGACACCAAGTCCGGTGATAGCGTCATTGCCTGGGCCCTGCCCAAGAAGGACTGATCAGCAGCACTGATACGTCGCTTCAATGAACGCCCCGTCGGTTCTGCCGGCGGGGCGTTTTTATTATGCGGCGTTATTTTTTTTGTGTGGGAGCGGGCCATGCCCGCGATGTGCTCTGTCGTAGGGCGGGTGATAACCCGCGCACCCAGGGCCATCGCAAAAGCCGCGGGTTGCACCCGCCCTACGGGAGCCGTTCCCTTCGATCGCCTCCCGATTCACTAAGCGAAGCGTTTCGCGATGCCTCTGCGGGATGGAATGCCAACCCACGCACGCTATAATCCCGCCTTTTGAATTCGCGCCAGCCCGACATAGGCTGCCCGTTCGACAGAGGTGCTCCCTTGGCATTGACGATTCTTGGTCTGTCCGGCTCGCTGAGCCACGACCCTTCCGCGGCGCTCTACATCGATGGCAAGCTCATCGCCGCTGTTGAAGAAGAGCGGTTCGTCCGCGACAAGCACGCGAAGAACCGCATGCCGTACGAGTCGGCCAAGTTCTGCCTCGAACAAGCCGGGATCAAGCCCTCGGATGTCGACGTCGTCGCGATCCCTTTCGCGCCTATCAGTATCTTCGAGAAAGCGCGTTGGCATTACGCCAAGCGCTACTGGTACGCACCAGACCGCGCGCTCGACGCCATTTTCATGGGCAATCGCCGCTACTACCGCTACAAGAAGCGCATTCAGTGGTGCCTGCAGCAACTCGGCTTCGACCTGAAAAAGGTCAAGATTGAACCCGTCGAGCACCACCTCGCTCACGCCTCCAGCGCCTATCACTGCTCTGGCTTCACTGAGAAGACCGCGATCCTTGGCATCGACGGCAAGGGCGAGTACGCCACCACCTTCTTCGGCTGGGGTGAAAACGGCAAGATCCACAAGATCAAGGAATTCTACGACCCGGATTCCTTGGGTGGCCTCTACGGCGCCGTCACCGAGTATCTCGGCTTCGAAATGCTCGACGGCGAGTTCAAGGTCATGGGCATGGCGCCCTACGGTGACGCCGCGAAATACGATTTCTCCCGCCTGGCGAAATTCGAGAACGGTGAGCTCATCGTCAACACGGACTACGCCAACGTCATCGGCTTCCGTCGCTACAAGGAAAAAGGCAAGGGCTACTACTTCTCGCCCAAGCTCATCGAGTGGCTAGGGCCGAAGCGCGAAGGCGACATTGCCGACGATCCCTACATCCATTACGCGGCGAGCATGCAAGCGCTGTTCGAGAATCTCGCGCTGGAAATGATGGATTACTACCTCGGCGATATCCTGCGCGAAACCGGCAAGATCGCTTTCGCCGGGGGCTGTGCGCTCAACGTCAAGCTCAACCAGAAGATCATCGCTCGCCCCGAAGTGAAAGAGCTGTTCGTCCAGCCCGCTTCGGGTGATGCCGGCACCGCCGTAGGCGCCGCCGCATACGTCTCCCACCAGCGCGGCGTACCGGTCGAGAAGATGGAACACGTCTACCTCGGTCCGGCGTACAGCAACGAAGACGTCATCGCCGCCTGCGCTCGTCATCCGAACAAACCGGTGTGGAAAAAGCTCGACGACGTGCCCGGCCGCATCGCGCAGATCATGGTCGACGGCAATCCCGTCGCCTGGTTCCAAGGCCGTATGGAGTTCGGTCCGCGGGCTCTGGGTGGCCGCTCCATCATCGGCTGCCCCAGCATTCCGGGTGTCGCCGACCGTATCAACGAGCAGATCAAATTCCGTGAGCGCTGGAGACCCTTCTGCCCCTCGATGCTCGACACCGTCGCCGCGCAGATGCTCAAGGTCGACCACCCCAGCCCGTTCATGACCTTCACCTTCGAAGTGAACGACGAGTGGAAGAACCGCGTCGGCGAAGTCGTGCACGAAGACGGCACCTCCCGCGCTCAGGTTCTCGAGCGCCGCTTCAACCCGCGCTGGTACGACCTGATGCTCGAGTTGGAAAAACTCACCGGTAATGGCGTCTCCCTCAACACTTCCCTCAACCGTCGCGGCGAGCCAATGATCTGCTCCCCAACCGACGCGCTGAACATGTTCTACGGCTCGGATCTGCAGTATCTGATCATGGAGGATGTGTTGGTGGTGAAGAACTGAACGCCGCAACGTGAATGAGCAATTGCTTTCCGTGGTGTCTAGCGACACACCTACTGACTCCGTCGAAGAAAGTGAGCCAGATATGAATACCCAGACCGCAATCACGGTGATTATACCGGCCTACAACTATGCGAAGACTTTAGGCCGTGCGGTTCGGTCGGTGCTTCCACAGTTGAGTGATCAAGACGAACTCATTGTTATCGACGATGGCTCTACCGATGAAACGCCGGCAGTAATCGAGAAACTGGAGCAAGAGAGCGCATCTCGCTTTCGTGCCGTCAGGAAAGAGAACGGTGGTTTGGCATCCGTACGAAATATGGGAATTCAGATTGCGGCGAATGATTGGCTGATATTTCTGGATGCTGACGACGAAATGGCGGATAGCGCGCTGATACACATTCGCGAGCACTTAGGGGTAGACACCGAAACAAGGATGGTCATCGGCGGGCATTGCTCTATAGAGGAAAGCGGTAGGCGTCGGATCCATGTACCCGACGCTTTGCCTTCCAATCCGATGTCACGAGTCAAAGCATATTTACTCGATAAAACCCTAAGCATTTCGAATGGTGCTTGTGTGATGCATCGTTCGATCTTCGCCCAAGCAACATATCCCGAGACGTTTCGTAACGCAGAGGACATCCCGGTATTCGCTCAGACTCTTGGCTACTTTCCTTGCAGCGTGCTACCTCACCCACTTGCGTTGATTTACAAGCATGCCGATAGTCTTCGTCATCAGTTTCATCATGCAAAAGCCGGCGGGCTTGCATTGGTAGATGAAGTCTTCTCCGCACGTAGGCTTACGGGCGACTTTCTAAAGCTGCGCAGTGAATTTTACGTACAGCGTTGTCTTTCTCTGTTTCGAACGGCTTACCTTGCCGGCGAATTTGAAATAGCAAAATCCTATTATCGCTCCGCGCTGAAAGAGGATTGGAAAGTGCTCTTCAAGTTCGCTTACTCTCGCAAGATGCTTCGACTTTGCTTGAAAGGGTAGGGCTTTGTCACGTAACGAAGAGCAATCGCCATTTTCCGATGTCCTGCGGGAGTTGGACACGTTTCTTGCTGGGCGCCTGCGTACAAGAGGTAAGGGGAGGGCTAGTGCTTCAAGAAAAAGCGCTGCTCTTGTCTGGAAAGGGATACTGTCTTTTTTTCTTCAGAGAAAAAAAACAGCAGGGCTAAAGGTATGCGATGTTCTATTGGTTCATCCTTCTCGGAAGTCGTATCTGCAGGGTAGGAAAGAATCCTTCATAGAGGCATTGCGTAGCAAAGGAATGACTATCGAAGAGATAGTAGAGGACGATGACCTTCTTGTAAGAGGCCGTTTATTCAGTCCTCCTCCTTGTCGAATTCCTCTTCGGTTTCGCTGGCATGCCTCGCACGCGGCATACCTGCTAGATAACTATCAATTCAAAGTCATTATCACTGAGCGAAACGGCTGGATCGTTCCTACTTTTTTGAAGGCGTTTCGTCAGCGACAGGAAAAAGTTGTTCACCTCGCTCATTCTGTACTTACTGCGGAGTCCAGTAATTACGGCTACTATGATTACGACTATTACGCGGTGTTCGGGCCGAGCTCATATGAATATCTTTCTAATTTGGAGTTTTCCTTTGGGAACTGCTTAGTTTCGTATGCGGGTCCTTATTTCTTTAATGATGCCGTTCAGGGGCTTAGTGTCTCGCCAATAGAACAGAATGAGTTAACGCTGCTTTTTCTGGCGCCTGGACCCAGTTATGAGCAGGAATACGGCTATCATGAAAAGTGTGCATGGATTAAGCGCTGGCTTGAGAGCAATAAAGCCGCGAGGTTGATCGTAAAAGTTCATCCTCGTGGAAGTGGGCAGCCTTGGGAGGCGCTCAGAGACGATAATACTCAAGTGTGCGTGCTATCCGGAAATGACGTTTCTTTGAGTCAAGCGGCAC
The DNA here is from genome assembly GCF_014647635.1 of Pseudomonas matsuisoli. Lineage (GTDB taxonomy): Bacteria > Pseudomonadota > Gammaproteobacteria > Pseudomonadales > Pseudomonadaceae > Pseudomonas_P > Pseudomonas_P matsuisoli. Next base: position 39,967 of record NZ_BMPO01000012.1, on the reverse strand, counting down.
TTCAATGCGATTTGGTGCTTACTGGATATACCAATGCGGTAATTGACGTTACACGTGTCGGCGTGCCATTTATACTGCTTGGTGATAGTCCTGATTATTTTTCAAGCGAACGATTTTTTATGCCTCGAGTTCTTCTCGAGGAGCACTTGGCGCCAGCAATAGAGGCTGTGCTAAAGGACAAGTCGGTGTATTCAAACAATGCCTTTCAGTTCTATTCTTATCATGTCGAAAATAGAACTGCTCCTCTAAAGTCGCTTGTAGACTTGTTGGATGAAATTGTTACGACTGGTAGCGCTGACGGAGCTCCAGTTCCCCAAAGGTTCAAGCGGGTCGGCGGAGTAGAATGATTTTTCAAGGTGCTAAGTTTGAAACGGTTGAGCTAGCCTTTGCTCGCTTCGTGTTGTTTGGTTTTTTTGTCTATTTTGTGAGCCTTTTTCTACTTGATGCAAGTCAGCAAAAAACCATTTTTTATCTTTGCGTGGGCATTCCCGCTCTTCCGTTGCTTTTATCAAAAACACAAGTGAGGCAGGTTTTCACGTCTTCGTTGTCAGCAATTTTTACGCTGTGTTTTCTGATCTATTTTTCACTAAGTGCTGCTTGGGCAGGAACGGGCGTTTTAGCTGTAGCAGATTCTATAAAATATGCGCTTTATCTCGTATGTTTGATGCTTGCCGTAAAGATCGTAGCTGAGCGATTCGATGTAGATCAGATTATCCAGATGATAGTGCTGCTCGGTTGTTGCTCATTGGCATTTTATAGTCTGATGATCCTGGCTCAGGGGGGCGGGGTTACTGATTGGTTGCAGCGCCGAAGCTCTTTGCACGCCATCAGCGGCTGGGGCGAAGATAACCCAATTTCCTCGGCAGTCATTCTTGGTCTTCCGGTGTTGGCGTCTTGGGCCTATTTGCCAGGCAAGAAAAAATGGTGCCAAATATTTTTATTCTCATTCATGTTGATGGGTCTGGCCATTATGTTGTTGACCAAAAGCCGCGGGCCCGTATTGGCCTTGGTCATTACATTGATTTTGCTGTCACTTTATCGACGAAAGATAGAGGACGGAATCCTCTGCGCGGCTATTCTGGCGGTCGCAGTTGTGATTTTCTCTTTTACTAATGTATCTGAAGTTCTTTTAAACCGTGCCGCTGATCCTAATTACCGTATGGAGATATGGGGCGGATCGCTAAGGCTTTTTGCAGATAACTGGTTGCTGGGGCAGGGGTTTGGGCACCAGGCTGCCATCGAGTATGGCGGTACTGTTGCTACTCACTCCCACTCATCACTGTTGGAAATTCTCCGTGTGGGTGGCGTAGTTGGTTTCGCATTGTTCGTTTTGATGGTTTTTTCAATTTTTTACGGCAGCATGCTCAGAAAAGTGAATCCTTTTTTCGCATTTTGGTTCATCTATGGCGTGCTGTGTCTCGCTACGAACGGGCGATTGGTTCTGAGTCGTCCTACCATCGAATGGTTTGCTTTTTGGCTACCGCTATTCTTTGCATTGTACAGCAGTGCACGGGTGAAGCACGAGCAAGTATAGGCACGCTAAGTTTTGCCGCCGGGCATAGGCGCGTATTTGGTTATACTTCCATTCGTTCAAGGCAGGCTTCAGATGCAATCCGCTATTGCTACGCGCTTTGGTAGTATATGTCCGTAAGCGCTTTTAGCGGGAAGTCCTTTAGATTCTTGCGACTCAGATAACGACGTAAATGGTCGAAGTTTCTTTTGATCAGCCAGCTGCTAAGCGGAGACCTCTTGAACTGCATGTCCAATATGTCTATCAGGCCGAAACTCTCATCGGGAAGCTGGATGATGTTTCCAAGATGCAGTGACCGAAAGTAAATACCTGATTTGTGCAGCGTCCGGATGAATGCACTGATGTCTGGCAAAATTTTCACTACACCTGCCGCGTCCTGTAGATACATCTGCTCTATGGAATCGCCAGGTAGGGGCTGATAGATGCAGGCGCTTAATCCTTGACTTCGATCGAGCCAAAATACCTCAGTCACGGCAGGCGCCGGTATGCCGAGCTTATGCAAGCGGCGAGCATTCAGCGAAAACCGCTTGGCTGCCGGTTGTAGCTTGGCGAGTAGCCTGTTGCGGCGTGTATGAAAGATTTTCAACAGGGCACCGTTATCGAGCGCAACGACCTTAGGCCCTCTGGCATCTGCTTCTAGTACCCTGCCGTTCGCGAGCCAGCGTTCCAACTCTTGCGCTGTTACAATCCGCATCTTTTCCTCTAGCAGTCTCATGGGGCTTGCCAATGGCCAATTCTACCCAGCAATCGAGCATGAAAGTGTATTTGCGATTGCTGCGTTATGTAGGACCCTACTGGGGTCTGTTCGCAGTCAGCATCGTGGGGTTCATGATGTTCGCGTCGACTCAGACCATGCTGGGCTATATGTTGAAGTTTTTCGTTGACGGTCTGAATGATCCGAATGCGAGCTTTTTCTCGCAGGTGCCGCTATTGAAAGATCAGGCGTGGCTTGCCGAGCTTAAGCTCCTGCAGGCAGTGCCGCTGCTGATTGTCCTGATTGCAGTGCTTCAAGGTTTAGGGTCATTCCTCGGCAATTTCTTCCTAGCGAAAGTATCACTGAGCTTGGTTCATGATCTGCGTGTTGCTTTGTTCAACAATTTGTTGAATTTGCCTAATCGCTATTTCGATCACCACAGCTCCGGCCACTTGATCTCTCGCATTACGTACAACGTGACGATGGTGACCGGTGCAGCAACGGATGCGATCAAGGTTGTCGTGCGTGAAGGCATGACAGTGATAATGCTCTTTGCCACTTTGCTCTGGATGAATTGGAAACTGACGCTAGTGATGGTTGCTGTGCTGCCTGTGATAGGTGTCATGGTCGCCAGCGCTAGCAAGAAATTCCGAAAGCAAAGCAAAAAGATCCAGGCTGCAATGGGTGACGTTACTCACGTCGCTTCCGAAACGATTCATGGTTATCGCGTCGTACGTAGTTTCGGTGGCGAGCCCTATGAAAAAGCCCGTTTCCTCTCTGCGAGTCGGACGAACACGGCCAAGCAGTTGCGGATGGTGAAGACCAATGCTGTGTATACCCCAAGTCTTCAGCTTGTTATCTACAGCGCAATGGCGACCCTCATGTTTCTCGTGCTATGGCTGCGTGGCGATGCCTCTGCGGGCGATCTCGTTGCCTACGTGGCTCTTGCTGGACTGCTCCCCAAGCCTATTCGGCAGTTATCGGAAGTGAGCTCGACAATTCAAAAAGGTGTCGCGGGAGCGGAGAGTATTTTCGAGCAGCTCGATGAGCCTCAGGAAGTCGATAGCGGGACGATTGAAAGGGAGCGAATCACAGGCCATTTAGACGTGCAAAATCTTACTTTTGCCTATCCAGGTACTGATAAGCCAGTTCTAGAAAATCTCTCTTTTGAGGTCGAACCAGGGCAGATGGTCGCGTTGGTTGGCCGATCTGGTAGCGGCAAGTCAACTCTTGTCGGTTTGGTGCCTCGCTTCTATCAGCACACGAGCGGTGAGATTCTGTTGGATGGCGTAGCGATCCAGAACTACCGCCTTGTCAATTTGCGCAGACATATTGCACTGGTCTCTCAAAGCGTGACGTTGTTCAACGATACGATCACCAACAACATTGCGTACGGTGACCTAGCGGGCACTCCTAAAGATGAAGTCATAGCAGCGGCTAAAGCGGCTCACGCTGATGAGTTTATCCAGAAGTTACCTAACGGCTACGATACTCAGGTAGGTGAGAATGGCGTGCTGTTGTCGGGCGGGCAGAGACAGCGGCTCGCCATAGCGCGGGCGCTGCTGAAGAATGCGCCAATTTTGATACTCGATGAAGCGACATCAGCGCTTGATACCGAGTCCGAGCGACATATACAGGCGGCACTTGATCAAGTGGTCAAGGACCGTACTACTTTAGTCATCGCTCATCGCCTTTCCACCATCGAGAAAGCCGACCTGATTCTGGTCATGGATAACGGTGAAATCGTTGAGCGCGGCACCCACGCGCAGTTGCTTGCGCTCAACGGGTACTACGCACGACTGCATGCGACGCAATTCGATGAGTCACCCGAGGCGAAGGACTCGCGAACATCGTGATCGATCTGTTTCGCCCATTCCGCGAGCGCGGCTGGCGCGCCATATCTGCAAATGAGTACGCCGCGTTGTGGCACCGCGACGGCGGCAGCGTCGTGACTCATCCTGATGTTGTCGAGCGTCTGGCGTCGCTGGCGGGTATTCCCGTTCGCTACCTCGGCTGGGAGCAGGGTGGTGAGTGCGTTGCGGCGGTTCCCTGTTGGGGGCGCTATTTGGCGCTTTCGAAGCAAGGGCTGAAAAAGCATGGCAAGAAGCGCCTGTTCGACCTGGGCAATGCCGAAGTCATCCTTCCCGCGCGGCCGGACGCGGGGGCGATCTTGCGTCAGCGCGCTGACTATCTGGGTGAGGCGAATACGAGGCGTTTCCCTGGGCTTCGACGTCAGCAGGAGTCACTGATGATGGCGCGTGAGCCCGAGGCGCTGTCCAAGAAGTTTCGCTACAACCAGCGCCGGGAGCTGCGTTTGCTGGAGGATTCGGGTGGCGCGTTGCGGCCGGTGCAGGCACATTCGCCGGCCGAGCTTGCGGTGATCTATGCCAACCTTTTCCAGCGGCGCTGGCAGTTCACCGTGCCGGGTGCAGAAAACCTCGCGCAGGTATTCGAGGCCATGCATCCCTTCATGACCGGCTCGGTGGTGTATCTGGACGACATGCCTATTGCGATTCAGGTGCTGTACAGGGTCGAGGCGCCAGAATGGATCAGCATCGAATACATCAATGGTGGGGTCGATCCTGCGAGCCGTTCGTTCAGCCCAGGAAGCGTATTGAGTTACGCCAATACGCAGGCCGCCTGGGAAGACGCCCGCGCGCGAGGCAAGGCGCTGCGCTATTCCTTCGGTCGAGCTGACCGTGAATATAAGGAACGTTGGTGCCGACCGGTGCCGGTCTTCCAGGTCTAGCCGCTTTCCAGCTTGAGCGCTCTGGCGCGTTGCACGCGCTCCTGCGATGTCGACCTGTGCGACTAGGTGCCTAGCCCCGCAGGTCGCCCGTTGGATTTCTCCCAGGTGTAGCCGATAGCGATCAGGAAGTCTTCATACGGCTTTTGGCAAACCCCGCGTGCGCGTCACAGGCAACCTCATGGAATCCCGCAAACAAAAGCTCCTCAAGCGTCATCGTCGCAACAAGCGCATTGGCCTGACATTCGTCGTCCTCGTCCTGTCCGCGTTCATCGATCAGCGTGTCATTGATCTCGGCCCGCCCTGGATCGCGTTGGTGCTGGCGTTCGTATTCTGGATCATTCACGAGGCGTGGTTCGCGGATCATTTGTTTTATTCGCCGCGCGATTCATACCGCCATGATTTCCCCGAGGGCACCTGGCAGTCGACGACAGCGCTGGAAGACGACACGCTTACGCTAGTGGATGGTGAATTGCCGCCAGGCACGCAGACGCTGGTGCTTGAATGCACGATCAAGGCGACGCTGCTGGGCTATCTCCTCGATCCGCGTGTATTGATCAAGGCAGGCAGCACCGAAGACCGTCAGGATTTCGAGCGCCGGGTTTCTGGGCGTCGCTACCTCAACCTATCGGGATTCGAGGAGGATTTGCGTGCAGGCCGGCTCAGCGTGCGCGGGCGTTTTTGCCGGGTGATTCCCGGGCGTCTCCATGCGTTCGCGAACCCGGACTACGCCGCGAAGCGGCTGATGATCATCGCACCCCATGCGGATGACGCCGAGTTGGCCGCGTTTGGTCTCTATCATCGTGCCGACGAGGCTTCGATCGTGACGCTGACGCAAGGCGAAATCGAAGCCCGTCATTACGAACGTCTGGGCTTGGGTCGGGAGCAGGCGGCCCGTCTGAAAGGGCGTTTACGAACGTGGAACAGCCTAGCCGTGCCCTTGTGGGGCGGGGTGCCCATGACGCGCTGTATCCAGCTCGGTTACTTCTGTTTGCGCCTGCGTGAAATGCGCGAGCAACCCGATGTTCCGTTCGGCTCCAAGGAGTCCGGCGAACTCAACATCCGTAGCGCCCGGGCATTCAACACGCTCCGCCTGCCTGGCGATGCCGACGCACGGCCAACCTGGAACAATCTGGTCGGCGATCTGGTTGCGCTGTTGGAGCATTTTCGGCCGGAGGTCATCGTCCTGCCGCACTCGCAGCTCGATCCCCATGCCGATCATGTGCATGCGGCGATGGCGTTAGAAGAGGCGATTACCCGCAGCACGTGGAAGCCAGAACTGCAATTGTTGTACGCGAACCATCTGCACGACAACGACCGTTGGCCCATGGGTCCTGCGGACAACGGTGTGGCATTGCCTCCCGCGATCGAACCGTTGCCATCGTTGCCGCTGTGGAGCCCGGTGTTGAGTGCAGAAATGCGCCTCGACAAGGCGATGGCGTTGACGATGCAGCACGACCTGCAGGTGCCGTTGCCTATGAAAAAGCGCATCCGCCGATTCATCCAGGCATTGTTGCTGGGGCGCCGCTGGCCCATCACGGGGGAGGATGAGTTCTTCCGCAAGGCGGTGCGGCGTCATGAGCTGTTCTGGGTGCGCCGATTGGATACACCCGCCGACGATTGATGCCAAGCCGCGTACTGCTATCATTTACGCTTTTCGACACGCGCGGAGCCTCTCTTTCATGAAACTGTCCATGCCCCGTTACGATCAGGCAGCCGTGCTTGTGGTCGGAGACGTCATGCTCGATCGCTATTGGCATGGCGACACGAGTCGCATATCCCCTGAGGCGCCGGTCCCGGTAGTGAAAGTCGGCCAGATCGAGGATCGGCCCGGTGGCGCCGCGAACGTCGCGCTCAATGTCGCTGCGCTGGGCGCTCGCGTGACGCTTGTTGGCGTAACAGGCGTGGATGAGGCGGCTGACAGCCTCGCCGCGAGTCTTGCTGCCGTTGGGGTGAAGACGCATTTCCAGCAGATCGAAGAGCAGCCGACCATCGTCAAGTTGCGGGTGATGAGCCGCCACCAGCAGTTGCTGCGAATGGACTTCGAAGAACCGTTCGATACCGACGCCGAAGCGCTCGCCGACGATGTCCGCGGGCTGCTGGGGGGTATTAATGTTTTGGTGCTGTCGGACTACGGCAAAGGTGCCCTTAAAAATCATCAGGCCCTGATTCAGGCTGCACGTGCGCACAACATTCCGGTGCTGGCGGACCCGAAGGGCAAGGATTTTTCGATCTACCGGGGCGCGAGCCTGATCACGCCGAACCTGAGTGAATTCGAAGCGATCGTCGGACGTTGCGAAGACGAAAGCGAGCTCGTGGCGCGCGGCGCGTCGCTGATGCGTGAATTGGACCTCGGGGCTCTACTCGTCACGCGCGGCGAGCATGGGATGACGCTGCTACGCCCGGCGCACGCCCCTTTGCACCTGCCCGCGCGCGCGCGTGAGGTGTTCGACGTCACGGGTGCGGGGGACACGGTGATTTCCACATTGGCCGCCAGCCTTGCAGCGGGTGTCGAGCTGCCCGAAGCGGTCGCGCTGGCCAATCTTGCGGCGGGTATCGTGGTTGGCAAGCTCGGCACCGCGGCAATCAGCGTTCCGGAATTGCGTCGGGCCGTGCAGCGGGAAGAGGGCAGCGAACGCGGCGTGTTGGGGCTGGAGCAGTTGCTCGCCGCGGTCGAAGACGCCCGTGCCCATGGCGAGAAAATCGTTTTCACCAACGGCTGCTTCGACATCTTGCACGCAGGGCATGTGACCTATCTGGAGCAGGCCGCGGCGCAGGGCGATCGCCTGATCGTTGCGGTGAACGACGACGCGTCCGTGAGCCGCTTGAAAGGTCCGGGACGGCCCATCAACGCGGTCGAGCGGCGTATGGCGGTATTAGCGGGGTTGAGCTCGGTCGATTGGGTTGTCAGCTTCAGCGAGGGCACGCCCGAGCGTCTGCTCAAGCAGGTTCAGCCTGATGTGCTGGTGAAGGGCGGGGACTACGGTGTAGACCAGGTCGTCGGCGCCGACATCGTCAATGCCTACGGCGGCGAAGTGCGTGTGTTGGGGTTGGTAGAAAACAGCTCCACCACGGCGATCGTCGAAAAGATCCGTACGCGGAATTGAACGGATTAACTCGAGTGGCCCTTTCCCGGGTTGCACCCGGTCTACAAGAGCCGCGGGTTACGTAGCATTGATGGCCGAAGTCATGCACGCGTGCTCTCGGGCATGCAAGGCGCGTGGATAAGGCGTTGCCGTTATCCACCCTACGCCAGGATCGCGACATTCCGTAGGGTGGATGGCCGAAGCCATCCACCAAGCGGCCTCAACGACAACGGCGCCCTTGCTCGTTTTCCGGCGCGGCTGCCTTGTTCACGCGCGCGATCCAATCCTTCCAGCGCACGCGTTCATCGCGTACCAGCCATCCCGTTTGTTCGGCAAAGCTTTCCGCCAACCAAAGACCGCGTGTGCTCGCCGGGCGCAATTCCCCTGCGGACAAGGTGAACAGCTCATCGGTCGGTCTGCCGTCCAACAGCGGAACGAGATAAAGATCCGGCCTGGCCCGATCCAGGCGGGCGACGAGCGTGTCGCCTTCGAGCTTTTCATCGACATGAAACAGGCTGACCGGACCAGTCGCCTTAGGCAATTCCAGGCTCAGGTCGTAAACCAGTTGTAGCGACGCCGTCGGGGCATGCACATAGGCCCGCGGCCGCTCCAGCAAGGTCAGGTTGCCACAACGCACTGGGCGCGCCGCACCCGACAGCGGATTGAGCCGGAACTGTCGCGCTTCCTGGTACTGCAGCGAGCCGGCGTAAGGCGCCGGTAACCACGTCTCGCCGAACCGGCCTTGCAGCCAGCCGTCAGGCGCTTCGATCAGGCACTCTTCCGCCACTTCTTGAATGGCCGTCAGCAACGGCAAATTGAGTTCGTGGGCCGGCACATAGCCCGAGACCAGTTTGAGGACGACGTCACCGCGATCCTGCCGGCGCTGGCGAACGAGCACCCAGTAATCCCGGTTCTGCCACTTGAGCGTCACGCGTACCGATACGCCCAGGTTCGCCAGCTCGACGGAAAAACGCTCGCCGTCGCTGATATCCACCGGCTTGCGCCGCTCCAGCATTTCGGAAAAATTCAGTGCCCGGCCTACGCTCTGGTAGGTCAGGCATTCGGCGTCGGCTTCGACAACCAGGGGTAGCGTCTTGAACGTGCCGGGATTTTTACGGACAAGCATTCGCGGCATGGGCAGCTCCTCTAGTCGGGCAGTATTGTCGTTATGGGCGGATCACCTTGGCGACCGTCGCGACATTATGGGTCAGATGAAGCGGGTTGATGGTGCCGATGATCGCGCTCGTCGCCCCAGGGTGCGTGAAGATAAGCTCGAAGCTCGCCCGTACGGGATCGACGCCCGGCTTCAAGCACGCATGCCCACTGGCGAAGGCCTTCTTGATCAGCATGCCCTTGCCATGTGACAGCGCGTAATCGATGACAGGCCGTTCGTCCTGTTGGGCCAGGTTGTAGGTCACCATGCCGCAGTCGCCGCGTTCCAGGCCCTGTATTCCGCCTTCCACGGTTTTGCCGGACAGGCCGTACGCGCCGATCTTGCCTTCCTGCTTCAATTGCTCAAGCGTTTCGTACGCCTCGCCCTGGCGCAGGATATCGAGGTCGTTGCCGTCCGAATGCACGAGGACCACGTCGATGCGATCTGTCTGCAGCCGTTGCAGGCTGCGTTCCACCGAGCGCCGGGTATGAGCGGATGAAAAGTCGAAGTGGGACTCGCCCCGTTCGAATTCCTCGCCGACCTTGCTCACGATCACCCAGGCGTCACGCTGACCTTTGATCAGGCTGCCCAGGCGCTCTTCACTCTGGCCGTACGCAGGTGCGGTGTCGATTAGGTTGATGCCCAGGTCGCGTGCCAGTGAGAGCAGTTGGCGGGCATCGTTATCGTCTGGAATGGTGAAGCCGCTGGGGTATTTCACGCCTTGGTCGCGGCCAAGCTTTACCGTACCCAGGCCGATTGGCGACACATTGAAGCCAGTGTGGCCGAGTGGGCGCTCCAACCCGTGCAGTGTCTTGATCATGGCATGTCATCCCAGGCCGGACGCGCGACCGCAGGTTTCGGGAACGCGGGGAGGGGTTCGTGGTTGCCCGGTGTGATCGCGTCGCGTTCCAGCGCTGCCAGCACGCGGTCGGCAAAGTCGGGTGCCAGCGCAAGTTTGGTCGGCCAGCCAACGAGCAGTGCGTCCTCGTCTGCGAGAAATGCGTTATCTGGCCGTACCAGCCCGCTTTGTGCCGGCTCGGCCCGCTCGATGCGCAGGGTCGCCCAGTGTGTCTGCGATTGATCGACCCAGGGGAGCAAGGCGTGCATTTCGGCCTTTGCTGCTTCGATCTGTGCCTCCGGCGTACGCGCCACGCCGTCCGCTTCCGCCAGATCGCCCCCGAGGTACCATACCCACTGGCCATCGTTCGCCGGGTGGCTGGTCACGGTGACCCGCGGTTTAGGGCCGCCGCCGAGGCAGTGCGCGTAGAGCGGCTTCAAAGCCGGCCCCTTCGCCATCACCATGTGCAGTGGTCGGGTTTGTTGAGCAGGCTGTTTTAACCCGAGTGCCGATAGCAGTTCCGCATTGCCTTGGCCCGCGCTGAGGACGATACGTTGGGCGCGGATCTCGTAGTCGTCGACGCGCAGTCCCGTTAGCGTGTCTCCCTCTTTTAAGGGTTCGATCCGCTTCGCCGCCAGGAGCCCATCGCTCGACAGTTCGGCCAAGCGCGCGATCAGGCTAGGGACATCCAGCACGAGTTCGGCGAGGCGATAGACCTTGCCTTTGAACTTCGGATGCTGGAGTGCGGGCGGCAGGTCGGCACCCTTCACGGCATCGACGCGGCCGCGGACGGCCTTGCTGGCGAAAAAGCTGGTGAGATTGCCCGCCAGCGTACCGGGCGACCAGAGATAGTGAGCTTCGGACAGCAGCCGGACGCCGGATAGATCAAGCTCGCCGGTGCCGGCCAAGGCTTCGCGCCAACGTCGCGGCATGTCCGCAATGGCTTCGGAGGCGCCGCTCAGCGCGCCGTGCAACGCGTACTTCGCACCACCATGGATGATTCCCTGGGATTTGATGCTCTGCCCGCCGCCCAGTGTGGCCGTCTCGACCAGCACCGTGGAATACCCGGCGCGGCGCAAACGGGCGCTCAACCAAAGCCCGGCGACCCCGCCGCCTACGATCAGAACATCGGTCGTAATGGATTGGGACATGAAACCGTCTCGCGAAATGAATGACCGCCAGTATAACGACCCAAACCCACGACCGTGATTCATCCGTAGGACGGGTAGGGTGGGTTAGCTATAGGCGTAAACTGCCGAGCGGTATTGGCCATCATCCGCGCCAAGCCGGACACCGCCTTTGTCTTTAGGCGACTTGCAGTCGCCTTCGCGACTAAAGTCGCCCCTACAGTGACTGAGTCGCCAGCACGAGTAGCCGCACGTCAGCGAAACGTGTAGGGGCGGCTTTAGTCGCGAAGGCGGCAACCGCCGCCCGCTATTCCGGAACCCTGCTCAGTGCCCGGTCGTCCGTGAAAACAGTTGGATGACCACGACGCCGCCGACAATGAGCAACATGCCCAGCATTGCGGGCAAATCGGGCCGTTGCTGGTAGATCACCGCGGCGACGATGGAGACGAGCACGATGCCCAGCCCTGCCCAGATCGCATAGGCGATCCCGACCGGTATGACCTTGACGACGATGGTCAGCAACGAGAAAGACACCGCATAACCGACGATGGCGAGCACAAGGGGCAGTGGCTTGCTCAACCCTTCGACGGCTTTGAGTGACGTGGTGGCGATCACTTCGGCCAATATGGCGACCGCAAGAAGCAAATAGGCCGGCATGGCAGACCTCCTGATGCAATGGAGTGGAGTTGCACCATGCTCGCTGAGGCACAGGATGGTTTACAGTCGGAACCTATCGTTTCTGGAGATAGGTCATGCGGTGGAATCTCGATCAGCTGGAAGCCTTCGTTGCCGTTCATGAACAAGGCTCGTTTTCGGCAGCGGCGCGCCGGCTCGGGCGTGTGCAGTCAGCGGTTAGCCAGTCTGTCGCCATGCTCGAAGCCGATCTCGCCCTTTTGCTGTTCGAACGCAGTGGCGGGCGCACGCCGAAATTGACCGACGCCGGACGAACCTTGCTTGCGGAAGCGCGCACCGTGCTCTTGCAGTGCGACCGGTTACAGGGGCGGGCCGATGGGCTGCAACGGGGCGAGGAAGCGGTACTGCGCCTTGCGCAGGACGAGGCGATGCCTTACCAACCCGTCATTGCAAGTCTCGAGGGACTTGAGCAGGCCTATCCGAACGTCGAGGTGCACCTCACCAGCGGTGCCCAAGGAGATGTCGCGCGCAAGCTGCTCGAGCGCCGCGCCGATCTAGGGCTGTTGTTCCACCACGGCGACATGCCCGCAGCGCTCGAGCGTCGCCGACTCGGCACCATCGAGATGGTCACGGTGTGCAGCGTCAACCACCCGCTCGCACCCATGGGAACCTTGGATCGCCGTACGCTTGGCGCCCATCGCCAACTGTTAATGACGCCGGGCGAGGTGCGTTACGCCGGGGATGAGCAACTCAGCCCGAGCGTGTGGCGAACTGACAGTTTCTACACCATGGCCGAGTTGTTGATGCGCGGTCTGGGCTGGGCGTGGTTACCCAAGCACGTCGCGCAATACCCGATGTACCTCGGGCACCTAATCGAATTACAGACGGATTGGACGCCGCCGTCGCTGGTCGTCGAACTGGTGCACCGTCGCGATGAAATGCCGGGGCCTGCGGCACGTTACCTTGGGACGGCGCTGGCGAAGCACTTGAGTGTCATTGGGTGAAGGGCGTGAACGCGCAGGCGGCAAAGCGGCGTGTGAGCACCCTTTAGGGAAGCGAAAAGCTGCGGCTTTCACCCGCCCTACGAGAGCGTCGACGAGGTTCAAACCTCACCTTTAGCGGTCTATCGAAACCGCATACCTGGGCGGTAAGCCCTGTTTACTGGCCCATTGAAGCTTGCCGGTCCACGTTCCTGTAGGGCGGGTGCAACCCGCGGCTTTCCTATCGGCACGTGTACACTTCCCGCCTGTTCGATATTTTCCGTGGAAACACGAGCCCGACATGAACCGCTTCGTCTACAGCTGCCTGCTCCATCTTGCCGTTCCGTTCATCCTCGTCAAACTGTTTTTGCGCGCACGCAAGGCGCCGGCTTACGCGAAACGCATCGGCGAACGTTTTTCGCTGGGGCTGCCCGCATGCAAGCCCGGCGGGCTTTGGGTGCATGCGGTTTCGGTCGGGGAAAGCATTGCGGCCGCGCCGATGATTCGCGCGTTGCAGGCACGTTATCCGGATCTGCCGATCACCGTGACCTGCATGACGCCCACGGGCTCGGAACGCATCCAGGCGCTATTCGGCGATCAGGTGCAACACTGCTACCTGCCTTACGATCTCCCCTGCGCCGCCAAGCGCTTTCTGGACCACGTTCAGCCGCGCGTCGGCATCATCATGGAAACGGAGCTGTGGCCGAACCATATCCACCAGGCAACGCGTCGCGGCATTCCCATGGTGTTGGCCAATGCCCGGTTGTCCGAGCGGTCTGCCCGGGGCTATGCCCGGTTCGCGAAGCTGACCGCGCCGATGTTGCGCGAGTTGGATTTCATCGCGGTGCAGACCGATACCGAGGCGAAGCGATTTCTGTCGCTCGGCGCGCGGGAGGCCGCCGTTCAGGTGACGGGGTCGATCAAGTTCGATCTCACCGTCGATGCACACCTCATCGACGATGCGCAGCAACTGCGTGAATCTTGGGGGGCGATCGAACGACCGGTCTGGATTGCGGCCAGCACGCATGAAGGCGAAGACCAGATCCTGCTGGCGGCTCATCGCCGTTTGCTGGAGAAGTATCCAGATGCCTTATTGATTCTGGTACCGCGGCATCCGGAGCGATTCAAGGCGGTCCATACGCTGTGCCAGGCCCGCGATTTCGTCACCGAGCGTCGTTCCACAGGTACCCCTGTGACCGCCGCGATCTCGGTATTGGTGGGCGATACGATGGGTGAATTGCTGTTCCTGTACGCGCTGGCGGATTGCGCGTTCGTAGGCGGTAGCCTCGTGCCGAATGGGGGCCACAACCTGTTGGAGCCGGCCGCGCTCGGCAAGCCGGTTCTGTCCGGCCCGCACGTGTTCAATTTTCTGGAAATCGCCGAGCAGCTCGAAAAGGCGGGTGCGCTGCGCATCACCGGTGATGAACGTGAGCTTGCCGAGGCGATTGCAGGCTTGTGGGCATCACCTGAAGACGCCAACCTCATGCGCGCAGGCGCCTTGCAGGTGCTACGCGCCAACCAGGGCGCATTGCAACGGCTGGTCAATGGCGTCGCCTTGCACATCGACCGGCATTGATCATGGTGTGGTTATAAAAAGCCGTGGGTTGCACCCGCCCTACGACATCGCCATGACGTAGGGTGGATAACGCCGTAGGCTTATCCACCTTGCTCCTACTGCCGCGTCTGCAATTGCCGCTGGGCAGCCTCTTTCAAATCCTTCGGCAGAAAATCCCGGTCCGGGTTGTAGTTCGGGTTCAGGTATTGCGCCAAGGCGGATAGGTCGTCCGGCGCAAGGGTGCCAGCGGCCTGTTTCAAGCGCAGGTTGTCGAGGATGTAGTCGTAGCGCGCGTTGTTGTAATCCCGCACCGAGCCGTAGAGCTGACGCTGCGCGTCGAGCACATCGACGATGTTGCGGGTGCCGACCTGATAGCCGATCTCGGTCGCCTCCAGCGCACTCTGCCCGGAAATGATCGTCTGCCGCCGCGCCTGAACTTGAGCGACGTCGGTGTTCACGGCGCGATGCAGGTTGCGCGTGTTCTCCACCACCTGGCGGCGCTGGCTTTCGCGCTGTTGCTCGCTCTGATCGAGTAACTGATACGCCTCACGCACCTGCGAGCTGGTGCGACCGCCGCTGTAGATCGGGATGTTCAACTGCAAACCAATGCTCGTCTGCTCCACGTCGCCATTGAAGCGGGGCAGCGTCGCGCCGCCGATGTTGGCGCCGGACAGTGCATCGTTTGGCTGTCCCAGGGCATCGTTGTCGCCACGCTCGTAGGAAGCCACCGCATCGAGCGTCGGCGCGTGCCCCGCACGACGCTGACGCAAGGTTTCCTCGGCGGCTGTGACGGCAAAGTTGGTCGCTTGGAGATCCAGGTTCTGACGCGCCGCAGTTTGTACCCATTGGCTGGCGTCGTTGGGGACCGGTTCGAGAATCGGCAGATCGTGGTTGATGCCTTCCAAGCTGTTGTAGTCGCGGTTGGTCAAGGTCGTCAGTGCCTGGAAGGCATCGTCGACCTGGCGTTGAGCGAGCAGGCGATTAGCGCGCGCGGTGTCGTAGGCGGACTGGGCTTGAAGCGTGTCCGTGCGGTCGGATAGGCCGACGTTGAAGCGCTCATTTGCCTGGTCGAGCTGGCGCTGGAAGGCTGACTCTTCCGCTTTCGTCGCAGCCAGGTTGTCCTGCGCGCGGAGCACGGCGAAATAGGCCTCGGCGCTTTGCAGAATGATGTCCTGCTCGGAAGCAGAAAATTGCAGTGCTGCTTGTTCGCTGGTCGCTTGCGCGGCTTGCAGTTGAAACCAGCGATCCGCGCGGAACAGCGGTTGGCTCAATTGCGCTTGATAGGAGCGGGCGCTGCGGTCGATGCGTTGCTGGCCCAAGCTCGTATCCACCTTTGTACGAGTATCACCGACAAAGGCGCTGCCGCTGAGGTTGGGCAACAGGCCGGCGCGCGCTTGCGGCACCAGTTCCTGGCGCGCTCGGTATTGAGCACGGGCGGCGGCGAGGTCGGCGTTGTTGTTAGCCGCTTCCTGGTAGATGGAAACGAGGTCGGTACGAACGGAAAGCGGTGGCGTTTGCGCCCAGGCCATCCCGGCCGAGGCCATGGCGATTGCCATGGAAAGGCTGCGCAGCATAAAAAGTCCTGTTTAAAGCAAGGCTAAGGCAGCCGCGTATGGTCGGGGCTGTTGGCATAAGAGCAAAGACCGCATTTCAGGACATTGCGTTGCGAGCTGTCGGAAAAATTTATCCGAGTCGGTTGCAGGCGAGGGGTAGGGCGGCTGAAACCCGCGTATCGATGGTAACGAGTCACTCGTAGGGTGGGTTACGCTTCACGTGATCCCCGCTGCGGGCTGCGAGAAAGAGCCTCTGCACCCGTAGGGTGGATAACTCGCGAAGCGATTATCCACCGATGGAGCAACGCCGAGTCATGCTGAGCTTGGTTTTCTGCGTGGCTCACGTATAGACTGGCCGCTGTTCTTGTCGGGGTGCCCAGAAGCATGGGCTGAGATCGGAAAGTTCCGGATCCCGTTGAACCTGATCAGGTTAAGGCCTGCGTAGGGAACAAGAGGTCTTCGCCCATGGCGGAAACCCCCGCACCGCATTCGTGGTGCGCCCGCGCCTTGGCTGTTCGATCATGCCGGCGCTCTCACGAAATCCGCATGTTCAAACAGCCAAAGCGCGGCGTTGCTTCATCACGCATTCAGGTTCGCTCCGACATCAAGCCGAGGAGCCAACCGATGAGCGTCAAACAACAACAGAACCTCAGTGAATCCGCCCAAGTCGATCGACAGTCGATCCAGCCCTTCCCGCGTTCACAAAAAATCTACGTGGAAGGTAGCCGCCCGGATATCCGCGTGCCGATGCGCGAGATCAGCCTCGACGTCACGCCTACCGCATTCGGCGGCGAGATCAACGCCCCGGTCACCGTGTACGACACCTCCGGCCCTTACACCGACCCGACCGTCTCTATCGACGTGCGCAAAGGCTTAGCCGATGTTCGTTCGCCCTGGATCATCGATCGTGACGACACGGAAATCCTTCCAGGACTGACCTCGCATTTCGGCCAGGAACGCCTGGCTGACCCAGATTTGGCGAAGATGCGCTTCAACCACGTGCGCAACCCGCGCCGCGCCAAGCCCGGCAAGAATGTCAGCCAGATGCACTACGCGCGCCAGGGCATCATCACCCCCGAGATGGAATACATCGCCATCCGCGAGAACATGAAGCTCGCTGAATTGCGCGAAGCGGGCCTGCTCAAGGAGCAGCATGGCGGGCAGAGTTTTGGGGCAAGCATCCCGAAGGAAATCACCGCTGAATTCGTGCGCGACGAAGTGGCCCGTGGCCGCGCCATCATCCCGGCCAACATCAACCACACCGAGCTGGAACCGATGATCATCGGCCGCAACTTCCTGGTGAAGATCAACGGCAACATCGGCAACTCGGCGCTGGGCTCTTCGATTGAAGAAGAAGTGGCCAAGCTGACCTGGGGCATCCGCTGGGGCTCGGACACGGTGATGGACCTGTCCACCGGCAAGCACATCCACGAAACCCGTGAGTGGATCATTCGCAACTCACCAGTACCCATCGGCACCGTGCCGATCTACCAGGCTCTGGAGAAGGTCAACGGCGTGGCCGAGGACCTGACCTGGGAGCTGTTCCGCGACACGTTGATCGAGCAGGCGGAGCAGGGCGTTGACTACTTCACCATCCACGCCGGTGTGCTGTTGCGCTATGTGCCGCTCACTGCCAAGCGCGTCACCGGTATTGTCAGCCGCGGCGGTTCGATCATGGCTAAGTGGTGCCTCGCGCATCACAAGGAGAATTTCCTCTATACCCACTTCGAGGAAATCTGCGAAATCATGAAGGCCTACGACGTCAGCTTCTCCCTGGGCGATGGCCTGCGTCCCGGCTCGATTGCCGATGCCAACGACGCGGCCCAGTTCGGCGAGCTGGAAACCCTCGGCGAGCTGACCAAGATCGCCTGGAAGCACGACGTGCAGTGCATGATCGAAGGCCCCGGCCACGTGCCGATGCAGCTGATCAAGGAGAACATGGACAAGCAGCTCGAATGCTGCGACGAGGCGCCGTTCTACACCCTCGGCCCGCTGACCACCGACATCGCCCCGGGTTACGACCACATCACCAGCGGCATCGGCGCGGCGATGATCGGCTGGTTCGGCTGCGCCATGCTCTGCTACGTCACGCCCAAGGAGCACCTGGGCCTGCCGAACAAGGATGACGTGAAGACCGGCATCATCACCTACAAGATCGCCGCCCATGCCGCCGACCTCGCAAAAGGTCACCCTGGCGCGCAGATTCGCGACAACGCCCTGAGCAAGGCGCGCTTCGAGTTCCGTTGGGAAGACCAATTCAACCTCGGCCTTGACCCGGACACCGCACGCAGCTTCCACGATGAAACCCTGCCCAAGGATTCGGCCAAGGTCGCGCATTTCTGTTCAATGTGCGGGCCGAAATTCTGCTCGATGAAGATCACTCAAGAGGTGCGTGACTACGCCAAGGAAAACGGCCTAACCGACGAGCAAAAAGCCATCGAAGCGGGTTTTGCCGAACAGGCCGAGCGCTTCAAGG
The DNA here is from genome assembly GCF_014647635.1 of Pseudomonas matsuisoli. Taxonomy (GTDB): domain Bacteria; phylum Pseudomonadota; class Gammaproteobacteria; order Pseudomonadales; family Pseudomonadaceae; genus Pseudomonas_P; species Pseudomonas_P matsuisoli. The sequence goes on along the minus strand of NZ_BMPO01000012.1, from coordinate 21,595 downwards.
ACGAGGGGGCTGTGATTTACCGGCAGGTGTGATCCGCCGTTTCGTAGGCCGGGCAACACCCGCGTGGTGCCGAGAAAAACGCGGGTTCCACCCGCCCTACGTCGAACGCTGTAGGAGTCAGCTTGCTGGCGATCGCGTCATGCTCGTCGACACAAGTGTCGTTGTGCAAACCCGGATCGCCCATGAATGGGCTCCTACAAAATACGTGTCCGGATTACCGCATGGAATCACAGCAGGGATCGTAGGGTGGAAAACGGCGAAGCCTTTTCCACGCGGTCGTTCTCACATCGCGCACCTTTGTTCGATCGGAGTCCCAAAGGTGGATAAGCCTGCGGCGTTATCCACCCTACGCAATGCCATACCTGTAGGGGCGACTTCAGCCGCGAAGGTGAGCGAAGCTCGCCCCTCCGCATATAAGACGTCCCCACAAACTTCCGCCCTACCACAAACCCAACAACCACCCACATCGAGACACCCAAATGGCCCTTCCCGCCAGCCGCTACGCCCCTGGAATACCCGTCCCTCTGGACCAACGCCGCTTCGATGGTCGCGACCTTTTCACCCTATGGTTCTCCCTTGGCATCGGCCTCATGGTGCTGCAACTGGGCGCCTTGCTCGCGCCGGGTCTTGGCATGTCCGGCGCGCTCATGGCGATCTTGTTGGGTACTGCTGTCGGCGTGATCTTGCTGGGCGCGGTTGCCGTGATTGGCACCGACACGGGCCTGTCTTCCATGTCCGCCCTGAAACTCAGCCTGGGTTCGAAAGGCGCAGCGCTGCCGGCCGTTCTCAACCTCGTCCAGCTGATCGGCTGGGGCTCATTCGAAATCATCGTGATGCGCGATGCCGCCGCGCTACTCGCAGGACGTGTCTTTGGCGAGGGCTCGCCCTGGACCTCACCGGCATTGTGGACACTCTTTTTTGGCGCCCTGGCAATCTTGCTGGCGATCACGGGGCCGCTGACCTTCGTACGTCGCATCCTTCGTCGCTGGGGCATCTGGCTGCTACTGGGCGCCTGCGTTTGGCTGACCTGGAACCTCTTCGACAAGGTCGACATGGCGGCACTTTGGGCCAAGCCGGGCGACGGCTCCATGCCATTCGCGTTGGGCTTCGATATCGCCATCGCCATGCCGCTGTCCTGGTTGCCCCTGATTGCCGATTACTCCCGTTACGGCAAGGCCGCGCGGCGCGTGTTCGGCGGTACGGTACTCGGCTTCTTTCTCGGCAACGTCTGGCTGATGAGTCTCGGTGTCGCCTATACCTTGGCGTTTGCGACTGGCGAAGACGCGAACACGCTGCTTCTCGCCTTGGCTGGCGCCGGTCTCGGCATCCCGTTGCTGCTGATCCTGCTGGACGAGTCGGAAAACGCCTTTGCCGATATCCACTCGGCGGCGGTATCGACCGGCACGTTGGTCAAAATCAAGGTCGAGCATCTCGCGTTGATCATCGGCGCGCTCTGCACAGGCATTGCCTGGCTGGCACCGTTGGCCGAATACCAAAACTTCCTGCTGATGATCGGCTCGGTGTTCGCGCCGCTGTTCGGCGTCGTGCTCGTCGACCACTTCATCCTTCGCCGCCGTGATGCTGCCCGCGCGCCTCGCGTATCCCTACGCCTGCAAAGCCTCGCGGCCTGGCTCATCGGTGTAGCGGTATTCCACACCCTGGCCGCGGTCGCACCCAACATCGGCGCAACGCTGCCCGCCCTCGTGATCGCTGGCGCCTGCCAATGGCTCTTCGCGCGCAACAGCATTCCAGCAGGGCAGGCACGGATATAGCGGCCCCGTAGGGTGGAAAACGGCAAAGCCTTTTCCACGCGATCGCGCACGTTCGATCGGATGCAGAAGATGGATAAGCCCGCGGCGTTATCCACCCTACGGAGCTGGCGTATAAAGCGGATGGCCACCCCGCGGAGTGCCGCCCGTCCACCCCTACAAAAAGCATGGCGGCGAGCACGGATACGAGTCACACCGCCCTACGTGTAGGGGCGAATTTATTCGCGAAGGCGAGCACAGCTCGCCCCACTACCACGAATATCGAAGCGAGGATTGCCATCTTCGCGGCTAAAAGAACCCCGCCGATCCCCTGTTTTTGAACCCCATCGCAAACCCGCACGCCGCGCCCGAGACACCGATCTCACCACTGCTAATATCCCCTCCGCAAAATTAATAGCGCGCAAACGGAGCTTGCGCGTGGTCCATTGGACATGACCTCAAGGAAGCGACCCATGCCGCTACCCCGCATTACGCACCACGGCGCCAAAGACAGCGTGACCGGTTCCTGCCATCAACTCTGGATGGACGACCACAACAGCCTGTTGATCGACTGCGGTATGTTTCAAGGCCAGGATGCACGGCTCGATGACGAGGACCTTGCCCTCGAATTCCCCATCGACGGCATCAAGGCGCTCGTCGTCACCCACGTTCATATCGACCATGTCGGGCGTATCCCGCACCTGCTGGCGGCGGGTTTCACCGGTCCCATTCTGTGCAGCGAACCCTCCGCCCGGTTGTTGCCGATCGTCCTCGAGGATGCCTTCAAGCTGGGGTTCACACGCGACCCCAAGCAGCTGGACCGTTACCTGCAAATGGTCGAGAAACGCATCATCGCGCTGCCCTACGACACCTGGTTCACCCTGCTCGATACGGGCACTCAGTCATGCCGCATCCGGCTGCAACCAGCCGGGCACGTGCTGGGCTCCGCTTACGTCGAACTCGATGTCGACAATGCCGAGGGCAACGCCAGCCGTGTCGTGTTCAGCGGTGACCTTGGCGCACCACATTCACCGATCCTTCCGGACCTCGTGCCCCCTGAGCACGCCGATCTTCTCGTGCTGGAAAGCACCTACGGCGATCGCCGTCATGAGCATCGCCAAGACCGCAATGCGCAGCTCAAAGCTGTCATCGAGCGGGCGCTGGCCGACGAGGGGAGTGTATTGATTCCTGCGTTCAGCATTGGCCGTACCCAAGAGCTGTTATACGAACTCGAAGACATTCTTCACGACGCGCTCGATGACGAGCAGCCGCAACGCCCGCAGGACGGTGATTCGAATGACGCGGCTGGCAGCGAAGTCGATTGGCCCCGGCTACCAGTCATCCTCGACTCGCCGTTGGCCAGCCGTTTCACCAAAACCTACCGCGAGCTCCAACAGTTCTGGGATGACGAAGCCCGGGAGCGGCTGGCGGATGGCCGCAAGCCGCTCGCATTCAAGCAACTCGTCACCATCGACAACCACCAGGATCATCTCCGGGTCGTCGACTACCTCACCAAGACAGCTCGCCCCGCCATCGTGATCGCCGGCAATGGCATGTGCTCCGGTGGCCGGATCGTCAATTACCTCAAGGCCATGCTGGGCGACCATCGTCACCACGTCGTCTTCGTAGGGTACCAAGGCCAAGGCACGCCAGGCCGCGCCATTCAACACTTCGGGCCGAAAGGCGGCTACGTCGACCTCGACGGCGAGCGCTTCGACATCCGCGCCAAGGTAGATAGCCTTGGCGGTTATTCCGCCCACGCCGATCAGCAGGATCTCATCAACTTCGTCACACGAATGAAAACCTGGCCCCGCCAAATACGCTTAGTCCACGGGGAGTCGCGGGCCAAGCAAGCACTGGCGTCGCGGCTTCGCGAGTGCTACGAAGAAGAGGGAATCAAGGTCGACCTTCAGGAGAACCTCTAATGCAAAAGCGCCTGAAAAGCGTAGCGGTGCAGGGCGTCGCGAACCGCAGCCCATTCCAAAGCGTTCAAGACGCTGCAACTGAAACGGCCGGTCCGCAGGACTCGTTCGCATTCGGCAACAGCATCAAGGACCCGACCGCCAACGTCACGGTCGCCATCCTCATGTGCACGGCCAATGGTGCGGCCCATCTGCCGGATCAAATGGACTCCATCGCACGACAGAGCCATACCAACTGGGTCATCTACGCCTCCGATGACGGTTCCACCGACGGCACGCTGGACATGCTCAAGCGCTATCAGAAAACCATGGGTGAGGAGCGGCTGGTCATCCTCAAGGGACCAAAGCGGGGGCCGGTCGCCAACCTGATGTCCCTGATCCGCAACAAGACCATCAATGCCGACCTCTACGCCGTCTGCGGGCAAAGCGACGTTTGGTATGACGACAAGCTCACCCGTAGCATCGGCGGCCTGATCTTCTGCCACCCGAAAGAACCCGGCTTGTACTGCTCGCGCAGCCATCTGGTGGATGCAGAAGGCAAATCGCTAGGCAAATCTCCGCTCATCACCAAAGCGCCCTGTTTCGGCAACGCGCTGGTGCAGCGCTTGGGCAATCCGCACACCCTCGTTTTCAACGATGCCGCCCGCAAACTGCTGACCGCCGTCCCGAAAAGCGCCCCCATCGTCGCCGTCGATTGGCTCGCCTATCTGCTTGTCACTGGCCACGAAGGTCGCGTGGCTTACGACGCTGAACCATCGCTCGACCTCCGCCTGCTCGAGCCGGATGACGAAAACCACGTGGGCCTGAAACACACCCTCAAGCGTGCGCGCTCGGCCATGTCCGGCAGCATGAAGGAGCGGAACGACCACAATCTCGAAGCGCTCAAGCAGGCACGCAAGCGGTTCAGTGCGGTGAATAGTGAGCGGTTGGCGTGGTTCGAAGAGGCACGCGGCAAGTCGTCTTGGCACAGCGTTAGGCTGTTGCGGAAGGCGAATGCGCATCGGCAAAGCGTTGTCGGGAGTTTCGTTTATTTGCTAGCTGGCGGAATCAGAAAGATATGACAGCCAATTGAGCGCGGTGAAGGGAGCAGGTAAGGTCGGGAATTAATAAGATAGCCGCTTGTCGCATGCCGATCATCCTGCAGTAACCGTGAAAGGGACGTTCTTTGGACACCTACTCAAGCCGCACACAAAAAAACGAACAAGAAATTGATCTGGTTGAACTGTTTCAAGCGCTTTGGAAGCAGAAGCTGTGGATCGCAGGTGTGGCGTTGGCGGTCTTTGTCATCGCTGCGATGTATGCATTTTTCGCAACTCGTTGGTATGAAACCCGCACCTACATGCGGCCGGTTGCAACCAGCACGCTGGACCAGCTCAACGAAACCGGCATCTATACCCTTAAGCCAGAGGAGGCGTTGGCACGTACAGCCGGTGCTTTGTCGTCCTATGACAACCGCTATGAATTCTTCAGGCAGAATGAGGCGCTGTTCGAAGGTGTCGATCGTAATGGCGCATCTATCGAGCAGGCGTTCGCACGCTTCAATGAAGATGCTTTCACGATGCTCTTCCCGGCTTCCAACGAAGCAGACCGTACGCCTTATGTTGGGTTATCTCTGACATATCCCGAAGGCATGGATGGCGTATCCATCGTCAATAATTTTGTTGAATTCGTTCTGCAAAAAGAGCGGGCATCGATCTCCAGTGATCTAGACAGCCTGATCAAGAACCGCCTAGCAGGGCTGGACGCGCGTATTCAGGCCAGTCGTGCGAATTATCAGGCCACCAAAGACGCCAAGATTGCTCAGTTACTTGAAGACAGCGAGCTGAAAAAAGCCCAGCTGCGCGACGAGTTGGCAGCACTGCGCCTTCAGGCCAAAGCAAAGCGGGAGAACAGGATCGCCGAATTGGGTGAGGCCATTTCGATCGCAAGTTCACTGAATATACGCAAACCTACAACGCCGTCAGGGATGACCAACAGTTCTATCGGACAAGGCACGGTTATACGAACCGAGGTGGTGGGCCAGAGTGTACCGTTGTACTTCATGGGTACCGAGGCTTTGGAAGCAGAGCGCGCGACATTGCAGAAACGTGAGTCGGATGACTTTATGGAGCCTCGTATCGCTGAGATTCAAGGTGAACTCGCAACGCTTGAAAACAACCGTGAGGTTGAAATCTTGCGAGACCGAGATGAAGGAGGCGAGGACCTGTACCTGCAGGAGCTTGCCAAGCTTCGTGAGGAAGCCGCCTGGCTGCGCGGTATCAAGCTCAATACCGACAGTCTGCATCTGGTGCGGCTCGACCAGGCCGCTCAGCAACCCCTTGCACCGATTAAGCCCAAAAAAGCATTGGTGCTTGCGCTCGGCTTAATACTGGGCGGAATGCTAGGGGTATTCGTCGCGCTTATTCGAGTCTTGATGACGCGCAGACGCTCAACCCCGGCCGGGTAGGGGATATGGTCGTTTCTCTTGGGTTGCCGGAGAGACGACACTCGTATTTTCGTTCTTCTCGTCTCAAGTACACGCGGGTTTTGCTACGACGTCTGCGATACCACAGCCTTTCTCATATCCGTTGTCGCAGTGATCGGCAATCAGGCAGCTTTTTGTGGACGCGTTAACAATCCAATGGCAAAATTCGCGGTCTGACATGGAGTCGGCGGGAAAGTTCCGAATGCCTTCATCAGGATTTTCGGTGGCAAAAGGATATGTCGATGACCGCAGCAGCCCATCCCGAGCGACTTCTGTCTCGTGTTGAGAACGAAATAGATCTTGTCGAATTGGTTGCCAAGTTCTGGCAACTCAAAGTGCTGATTGGTGCGGTTACGCTCATCATCGGCTTGCTTGGCGTGCTGTACGCCTACACCGCCTCTAAATACTATAGCGTCCAGAGTGTTCTGCGGCCTGCACCTATCCGTGAACTGGACCTGCTGAACCAGTACGGCCTCTACTCCCTGACGCCGGAGCAGGCGTTGCAACGCTTAGGGGCCAGCCTTGACTCCTACGACACGCGACTGAGCTTTTATCGCAGTAATCCCGCGCTGTTCGAAAGCCTCCGAGAACCAGGTCGGTCCCTGGAGCAAAGCTTCGAGCAATTCAATGCTGACGCTATTCGTATGCTGTGGCCGGACGCGAAAGAGCGTGCCTCAGCCGTCCCGTTCGTTGGGCTACAGCTAACGTACCCCGAAGGCATCGATGGTCCAGCCGTGGTCAATCAGTTCGTTGCCTACGCGGCGGATGCGGTGCGCGCCCAGATCGATAGCGACATGGCCACACTTATCGGTAACCGCCTCGCCCATTTAGAGCAAAAGATAAGTGCGGCTCGCGCTAGCTATGAAGCGAGCAAAGAGGCTCAAATTGCGCAGCTGCAAGAGGCCGATGCGCTCAAAAAGGCGCACCTCGAAGACGAATTAAATGCGTTGCGCGAAGAGCTTAAAACGCGTCGGACAAACCGAATAGCGAAGCTGGACGAAGCCATCGGCATCGCCAGGGCCTTGGGGATTAATAAGCCCAGCACGCCCTCATCCATGAGCGAGCGTGCTCGCGCGAATCAAAATGTGGTACGCACCGAGATCAATAATCAGCAATTGCCGCTGTATTTCATGGGAACCGAGGCGCTACAGGCTGAACGAAATGCGCTCGGTGCACGCAAGTCTGACGACTTCACCGAACCTCGTATCCTGCAGATCAATAGCGAACTCGAGCTGCTCAAACACAACCGCCAGATCGAGACGCTTAACAAGCGTGAAGAAGAAGACCTGTTCCTCAAGGATCTTGCCTCTTGGCGTGAGGAAGCCGCTCGGTTGAAAGCGATCGATTTCAATGCCAGCGAGCTACGTATCGCTTCGGTCGACCAGGGCGCGGTCGAGCCCCGCCAGCCCATCAAACCAAGAAAAGCACTGATCGTAACGCTTAGTCTCGTCCTGGGTGGCATGGTGGGCGTCTTCACAGCTCTCGTTCTTATTATCAGCCGTCCGCGGCGTTCGGGCCTCCCGGCGCGCTAAGAGACGTTCGTCGCCAAGTATCAGGTTTTGTCGCTTGGGACAATTGGGCCTAGCGCGCTGACGTGCAAGAATCCGCTACCGCAAGCTGCCAAATAGCTAGCCCATTGCTATCGATCCGTACGTTTTAAATGCGGCGCATAAGGGCTCGCCCTCAGATAAGGAGCATCGCTTTACATGACCATTTTGGTAACCGGCAGCGCGGGCTTCATTGGTGCCAACTTCGTGCTCGACTGGCTCGCGCAGAATGATGAGCCCGTTGTCAGTCTCGACAAGCTTACTTATGCCAGTAACCTGGAAAACTTACGGTCGCTAGAAGACGATGCGCGTCATACCTTTGTGCGCGGGGATATCGGTGATGCTGCGCTCGTAGCCGAGCTGCTGACCACGCACCGCCCTCGCGCCATCCTTAACTTCGCGGCAGAATCCCACGTGGATCGCTCCATCCTTGGCCCCGAGGATTTCATCCAAACCAACGTCGTCGGCACCTTCCGCTTGCTGGAAGCAGTGCGCAGCTATTACGGCTCGATGAGCGAAAACGAAGCGAGCACCTTCCGCTTCCTGCACGTCTCGACGGATGAAGTCTATGGCAGTCTTGCGCCGGCTGATCCTGCCTTTAGCGAGCAGAACCGTTACGAACCCAATAGTCCGTACTCTGCCACCAAAGCGGCTTCCGATCACCTGGTTCGTGCGTACCACCAGACGTATGGTCTGCCGGTCCTCACCACCAATTGCTCCAACAATTACGGGCCGTATCATTTCCCGGAAAAACTCATTCCACTGGTGATCCACAATGCGCTGGCCGGCAAGAGCTTGCCCATATACGGCGACGGTCAACAGATTCGCGACTGGCTGTATGTAAAAGATCACTGCAGCGCGATTCGCCGCGTATTGGAAGTTGGAAAAGTAGGGGAAACCTACAATGTCGGCGGTTGGAACGAGAAAGCCAACCTCGATGTAGTGAATGCACTTTGCGCCATTCTCGATGATGAGCAACCGCGCGCTGACGGCAAGCGCTATGCTGATCAGATTACCTACGTCAAGGATCGGCCTGGTCACGACCGCCGCTACGCCATCGATGCCAGCAAGCTTGAGCGAGAATTAGGGTGGAAGCCTGCAGAGACCTTCGAGACGGGTATTCGCAAAACGGTGCGCTGGTATCTGGATAACCAAGCTTGGGTAAGCAATGTGACCAGCGGTGCCTATCGTGATTGGCTCAACAGGCAATACCAATGAACCGCATCCTGTTGCTCGGCGCCAATGGGCAGGTTGGTTGGGAACTGCAGCGAAGCCTAGCACCGCTAGGCGAATTGGTCGCTTGCGCGCGCGCCGACGCTGATTTTGAGCGGCCTGCTCAGCTGGAACAGATCGTGATGCGAGTCGCCCCCGATATCATTGTCAACGCTGCCGCGTACACGGCAGTGGACAAAGCCGAAAGCGATAAAGCGGCTGCTCGTCAGGTCAACGCGCTATCGGTCGGGCTTCTAGCTGATTTGGCAGCGCAACGCGATGCATGGCTGGTGCATTACTCCACCGATTACGTATTCGACGGCTCAGCTGATCGCCCTTACTTGGAGACGGATGCGACACAACCGATGAGCGTGTACGGGCAGACAAAGTTGGAAGGCGAGCAGGCGATCACGGCCAGCGGATGTCGCCACGTTATCTTCCGCACCAGTTGGGTCTATGCGGCGCGGGGCAATAATTTCGCTAAAACGATGTTGCGCCTCGCCGGCGAGCAAGATGTCCTGAAAGTCGTCGTCGATCAAATTGGAGCGCCGACCAGTGCGGAACTGATCGCCGACGTTACTGCCCTAGCGCTGCACCGAATCTGCCACGACGACGCGCTCGCCAAACAGCTGAGCGGCATCTACCACCTCGTCGCCGCTGGCGAAGTCTCTTGGCACGCCTATGCACAGTACATCATCGGCCGAGCGGAGCAGCAGGGCAGAGCTTTCAACGTCCCAGCTAACCGGGTCGAAGCTATCACCTCCGCAGACTACCCAACCCCGGCGCGCCGCCCCGCCAACTCAGGGCTCGACACCACCAAACTGCAACGCACCTTCGGCTTGCGCTTGCCAGCTTGGCAAACCCATGCCAACCGCATGCTCAAGGAACTGCTTTAGTGACCCGCTCCTGTAGGAGCCCATTCATGGGCGATCAGGTTGTGTGCGACCAACTCGCGAGCCGCCAGCAATCCTCTCGCTTCTGTAGGAGCCCACTTGTGGGCGATCAACGATCGATGATCGAGCGAAAACACACCTGGCGGAACACCCCACGCCAAAACGCCCCTGCACCAAGGAATACCCATCAATGACCCACCGCAAAGGCATCATCCTTGCCGGTGGCTCCGGCACGCGCCTCCACCCCGCGACCCTCGCCATTTCGAAGCAGCTCCTGCCTGTCTACGACAAGCCCATGGTCTACTACCCGTTGACCACGCTCATGCTCGCCGGCATCCGCGAGATCCTGCTTATCTCTACCCCGCAGGACACACCACGCTTTCAGCAGCTGCTTGGAGATGGCCACCAATGGGGTCTGGACATTTCCTATGCCATACAAGCGTCCCCCGATGGCCTAGCGCAAGCCTTCCTGATCGGTGAAACATTCCTCAATGGGAGTGCGTGCGCCTTGGTGTTGGGTGACAACCTCTACCACGGCCACGAACTCCAGCGACTACTGCAAAGCGCCGCTTCCCGCGAAACGGGTGCAAGCGTTTTCGCGTACCACGTACACGACCCAGAGCGTTACGGCGTCGTTTCCTTCGGACGCGACGGCAGAGCCACCAGCATTGAAGAAAAACCCTTCGAGCCAAAATCCAGCTACGCAGTGACGGGCTTGTATTTCTACGACAACCAAGTCGTCAACATCGCCAAATCCATCGAGCCATCCGCGCGCGGCGAGCTGGAGATCACTGACGTTAACGCTCGCTACCTCGACGCGGGTAAGCTGTTCGTTGAAATTATGAGCCGCGGCTATGTCTGGTTCGACACCGGCACCCATGACTCTTTACTTGAAGCCTCTCAATTCATCGCCACGCTCGAACATCGCCAAGGCTTGAAAGTGGCCTGCCCGGAAGAGATCGCCTACCGCAATGGCTGGATTGGCACCACGCAACTCACTGCGCTCGCCAAACAGCTTGGCAAGAGTGGCTACGGTAAATACCTTGAGCGCCTGATATACGAGACGATCTACTAAATGAAAGCCACGCCGCTCAGTATTCCTGACGTCATCCTCTTCGAGCCCGCGGTGCACGGAGACGAGCGCGGCTTCTTCTACGAAAGCTTTCACCAGCAGCGCTTCGAAGAAGCCGTTGGCCGCAAAGTGACTTTCGTGCAAGACAACCACTCATGTTCAACGAAAGGTGTACTGCGTGGATTGCACTATCAAGTGCAGCAACCACAAGGGAAACTTGTCCGTGTGATACGAGGCGAAGTTTTCGATGTGGCGGTAGACATCCGTAAGGACTCGCTGACCTTTGGCAAGTGGGTCGGCGAGTATTTAAGCGCGGAGAACAAAAAGCAGTTGTGGATCCCGGAGGGGTTTGCGCACGGGTTTTACGTAATATCGGAAGTTGCTGAGTTTGTGTACAAAACTACGGATTACTATGAGCCGTCGGCGGAACGAATTATCGCGTGGGATGATGCTGTGATCGGAGTAGCTTGGCCTCTCAGCGGTGGCGTCGTAAGCGTTTCGAGAAAGGATCAGAACGGCAGTGATTTTTTGCGGGCAGATGTCCTCAATACATCGGGCATAGGGCGCTGATCCTACATGATATTCCTCAATACATTGTTGGTACGCCTCACTAATGCTGGGCTTCGCGGTTTAACTTTGCTTAGCAAGTTTGCCTTGGTCTTTTTCTTGGCCGGATTTCTCGAGCCGCAGGATTTAGGGCTGTACGGCTTGCTTGCAGCGGGGGTTGGTTATTCACTGTACCTGTTGGGCTTTGATTTTTATATCTTCACCACTAGAGAGTTAATTGGTACCAATCGTTCCAGTTGGGGCGCTATTCTTAAAGCACAGTGTGCGCTTTCACTGGTGCTCTATGGCATCTTTATGCCGCTTCTGATGCTGGTATTCTTTTCAGGATTGCTTCCCTGGGCTGTTGTCGGTTGGTTTTTCCTTCTTTTGGTGTTGGAGCATCTAGCGCAGGAGCTAAATCGACTCCTCATCGCTGCATCTGAGCAAATCTGGGCCAGCATCGTCCTTTTTTTACGATCCGGTCTTTGGGCTATATTGGCTGTCGTCGTGATGTGGATGGCTCCTGAGCGGCAATCACTTGAGACTGTCCTTCAATGGTGGGCCGTAGGTTCAGCATTGGCTGTGTTGACCGGCTTTACGAAGGTCTACGGGATGCGTTTAGGTAGCTGGGATACTTCGGTTGACTGGGGCTGGATACGCAAAGGGCTCAAGGTGGTGATTCCTTTTTTGGTAGCCACGCTAGCGGTCCGAGCTTTGTTTACAGCGGATCGTTACGTTTTCGAGTATCTACAAGGATTACAGGCGCTTGGCGCTTATGTACTTTTCGCTGGAATGTGTAGCGCACTGCTTGCGTTTCTTGACGCCGCTGTATTTGCTTTTGCGTATCCGAAGCTCATCGCGGATTGGAAAGCAGGTCAGTACGACCGCTTTTTAACTGGAATGAAAAGCATGGCGATGCAGACTTCGGTCGTAGTTACGCTATTCGTGTTTTCCTCAGTGCTTTTATTGGGAAGTCTGCTCGACTGGATTGGAAAGACCGTCTACCTGGAGTACGAAGAGGTATTCTATTGGTTGCTCGCCGCCACAGTGCTCTACGGGGTTAGCATGATTCCTCATTATGGCCTCTATGCAATGGGCGAGGACAAGCCCATCATCCGAAGCCATATTGGTTCTATCTTTGTATTTTGTATATGTGTCTTCGTTTTGGCCGAGCCCCTTCGGGCGTTGGCTGTACCGGTTTCGCTATGCGTCGTTTTCGCCGCATTGACGATTTGGAAGGGCGGTGCATTGCTCCGCCAGCGCGGAAAATGCTCCGCGATTTATTCTTAATATGGATTGAACTTCGCATGCTAAAAAACAAGACTATTCTCGTAACCGGCGGAACTGGTTCGTTCGGCAATACCTTCGTTCCGATGACGCTCGCTAAGTACGATCCGAAGAAGATCATTATCTTCTCCAGGGACGAGATGAAGCAGTGGGATATGGCCAAGAAGTTTGAGGGTGACCCCCGGGTTCGCTTTTTTATCGGTGACGTACGAGACAAGGAGCGTCTGTATCGTGCGCTGGATGGCGTCGATTATGTTGTACACGCCGCAGCTACCAAGATCGTACCAACTGCAGAGTACAATCCGTTCGAGTGCATCAAGACCAATATCAACGGTGCGATGAATCTGATAGATGCATGCATCGATCAGGGCGTCAAGCGCGTCGTCGCGCTTTCGACGGATAAGGCAAGCAGCCCGGCAAACCTATACGGTGCGACGAAACTGGCTTCGGACAAGCTATTCGTAGCAGGAAATTCCTACGCTGGCGGTCATGAAACCCGTATGGCAGTCGTGCGCTACGGCAACGTTATGGGCTCACGCGGCTCGGTTATTCCCTTCTTCATGTCGATCAAAGATAAAGGTGAACTTCCGATTACGGACGAACGAATGACACGCTTCATGATTTCCTTGGAGGAAGGCGTGGAGTTGGTTTGGCATGCATTCGACGACATGGAAGGCGGCGAGATATACGTTAAGAAGATTCCGTCCATGAAGGTCACTGACCTTGCTCGGGTCATTGCCCCTGATGCAAAGCAGAAAGTTGTCGGCATTCGCCCAGGCGAAAAGCTGCATGAGCAGATGATCAGTGAGGAAGATTCTTACTACACGTACGAATATCCCGAACACTACAAGATTCTGCCTGCCATTAATAACTGGAATACCTGTGCAGAACGTATCAAGGATGGCAAAAAAGTTGCCGAAGGTTTCATCTACGCCAGTGATAACAATACCGAGTGGATGAGTGATGAAGCGCTGCAAGGCTGGATTGAATCCAACCGGGAAAAAATCGGGAGTATCTAAGCGATGATTCCGTATGGTCGCCAAGACATCACCCAGGCCGATATCGACGCTGTAGTACAGGTACTTCAGTCGGACTACTTGACCCAAGGCCCTATGGTGCCCCGGTTCGAGCGCATGGTGGCTGAGCATGTCGGTGCTCAACATGCGCTCGCTGTTAATAGTGCGACCTCTGCTTTGCACATTGCATGCTTGGCGCTTGGCGTAGGCGCTGGCGACTGGCTATGGACTACGCCAGTTACCTTCGTGGCATCGGCCAATTGCGCGCTTTACTGTGGTGCCAAGGTCGACTTCGTCGATATCGATCCGCGTACTTATAACCTGTGTCCGAAGGCATTGGCAGCCAAGCTCGAGCAGGCCGAGAAAGTCGGACGCCTGCCCAAGGTTGTTGTTCCTGTCCACCTGTGCGGTCAGCCCTGCGATATGCAGGCTATCCATGCGCTGGCGACGCGCTATGGATTCAAAGTGATCGAAGACGCGTCCCACGCCATTGGTGGCAAATACCGGGGCGAATTCATCGGTAATGGCCGCAACAGTGATATCACCGTATTCAGCTTTCATCCCGTAAAGATCATCACTACGGCTGAAGGCGGTATGGCACTGACCAACAGCGCCGAGCTGGCCGAGCGCATGGCGCTACTGCGTAGCCATGGAGTCACGCGCGACCCGTCATTGATGACGCACCAAGCGGACGGCCCTTGGTACTACCAGCAGATCGACCTCGGCTTCAATTACCGGATGACGGAGTTACAAGCTGCGTTGGGCATAAGCCAGATGACTCGCCTGGATAGCTATATCGCACGCCGCCATGAGTTAGCTCACCGTTATGAAGAAAAACTCGACGGACTTCCTCTGCAAACACCCTGGCAGCACCCTGATAGTTATTCCGGCCTACATTTGTATGTGATTCGCCTGCGTCTCGAACTGCTCGATAAGACCCATCGCCAGGTTTTCGAGCTGCTGCGTGAAAAGGGTATAGGCGTTAACTTGCATTATATTCCTATCCATACTCAGCCCTATTACCAAAAGCTGGGGTTCAACGCGGGTGATTTTCCTATGGCTGAGCAATACTACGGCGAAGCGATCAGCCTGCCGATGTTCCAGACCATGAGCGAGCAGCAACAGGATTTGGTGATCGCTGCGTTGGGCGAGGCCCTAGACATATGAGACTGGCGGTGATACCGGCTCGGGGCGGCAGTAAGCGCATTCCACGCAAGAACATCAAGCCGTTTTGCGGAAGGCCTATGATCGCTTGGTCCATTGAGGCGGCGCTGGCTAGCGGCTGCTTCGATGTGGTAGTTGTTTCCACCGACGATCCCGAGATTGCTAAGGTAGCCAAAGCCCACGGTGCCACGGTTCCCTTCATGAGGCCCCCGCAGCTTTCGGATGACTATACTGGCACGATTCCGGTAGTCGCGCATGCTACTCAGTGGATGGTTGATTGCGGTCGCCGACCGGATTATGTCTGCTGTGTCTATGCCACCGCTCCGTTCGTGTCAGCCGACACCATTCAAAAGGGTTTGAAGGTGCTAGAGGAAGAGGGCGTCGATTACGCCTTCTCCGTAACCAGCTATGCCTTCCCAATACAGCGCGCAATACGCCTTTCTCAGCAAGGGCGGGTGGAGATGTTCCAACCCGAGCATTTCAATACCCGTTCGCAGGACCTTGAAGAGGCCTACCACGACGCCGGTCAGTTCTATTGGGGGCGCGCCAGCGCTTGGTTGGCGAGCGCGGCGCTGTTCGGCGCGAACTCCGCACCGGTGGTGCTACCTAGGCACCTAGTTCAGGATATCGATACCGCCGAAGACTGGCTGCGAGCCGAGTGGATGTTCAAGGCCCTGCACACGACCGAGAATACCTTGTGAACATCGTTTTTCGTGTGGATGCCTCCCTCGCTATGGGCACCGGACATGTGATGCGCTGTCTGACCCTAGCGCGCGCCCTGCGCGAACAAGGGCACGCGTGCTTATTTATTAGCAGGGAACATGACGGGAATCTCAATGCGCTGATTGGCGACGCGGGCTTCGGCCTGCATGTGCTGCCGATTGGGCGAGCGCAGGATAACGACCTGTATCACTCCCGCTGGCTTGGCGCTTCCCAGGCCGAGGATGCAGCGGCTAGCCAAGCTCCTATCGCCGCTTGGCGGCCTCACTGGCTTGTCGTGGACCATTATGCGCTGGATCACCGCTGGGAGGCTCTGGTAACCCCGGCAGGTTGCCGCGTGCTGGTGATCGATGACCTGGCGGATCGCTGTCATGTTTGTGATCTGCTGCTGGATCAGAATCTTGGACGACATATCGACGATTATCGTAAGCGAGTGCCTGACCACTGCACGCTGCTTGTCGGCCCGGGCAATGCGTTGCTGCGTGCCGACTTCTCGCTATTGCGGCATTCATCACTGATAAGACGCGAGAGAGGGGATCTTCAGAACGTGCTGATAGCGCTGGGTGGCGTGGACCAGCACAACCATACCGGTAACATCCTTGATGCACTGAACTCCTGTGAGTTACCGGATGGCATTCGATTCACCGTTGTGCTAGGTGCCACGGCCCCCCATTTGCAGGCAGTGACTGCTGCAGCTCGTTCGTGCCCCTGGCCGGTTGAGGTGTTATCCGGGATTGATGATATGCCCCGGCGCATGGCGGAGGCGGATCTGGCGGTCGGTGCTGCTGGCGGAACCTCATGGGAGCGTTGTTGTTTAGGTGTGCCGACACTCATGGTTATCTTGGCAGAAAACCAGAAGTCGGGTGCCACTGCGTTGGCCGCCAGCGGGGCGGCTGTGTTGATTGATGCATCCAGGTCCCTAGTCGCCCAGTTGCAGTGCGCATTCGATCAGTTACAGGCGAGTCCCCGTCGCCAACAGATGGCCATCGCAGCAAGCCGAATTACCGATGGACAGGGTACCGAGCGTCTGCTGCAACTAATGGAGAGCTCCCGATGAGCGCTTTTGTCAGAGCGATGCGCGAGGATGACCTTGAGCGGGTGCTTAGCTGGCGTAATCATCCGGACGTTCGGCAATTCATGTATACCCGGCATGCGATCACGCCATCCGAGCATCGGAAGTGGTACGAAAGTAGCCAGCTTAATTCTGCTCGTAGCCTGCTCATTTTCGAACAGGAGGAAGAGCCCCTTGGCTTCGTCAACATTACCCAGACTGTTGCTGAGCATATTGCCGATTGGGGCTTCTATCTTGCTCCTGGCGCGCCACGCGGTGCTGGGCGGCAACTGGGTGAGGCTGCCTTGGCCTTCGCTTTCGATTCGCTCGGACTGCACAAGGTGTGTGGCCAAGCCTTGGCCTTCAATGAGCGCTCCATTCGTTTTCACGAAAAGCTAGGGTTCGTGCAAGAGGGCGCTTTGCGCGACCAGCATTACGATGGCACGACCTACCACACCATCATCCATTTCGGTTTGCTGCAGCATGAGTGGCAAGCCAAAGACCGAGACACACATCAATGAGCTACCCCAGCATTAGTATTGCCGGCCGTCGAATCGGTATCGACCACCCGCCTTATATCATTGCCGAGCTGTCCGCCAACCATAATGGCAAGCTGGAGACCGCGTTGCGTATCATAGAGGAGGCCAAGAGGGCTGGTGCCGATGCCATCAAGCTGCAGACCTACACAGCCGATACCATCACGTTGAATAGCGATACTGAGGAATTCCTGATTCGTGGCGGACTGTGGGATGGAAAAACGCTGTACCAACTCTACAAAGAAGCGCATATGCCTTGGGAATGGCATCAACCGTTGTTTGACTATGCGCGCAAGTTAGGTATCACGATCTTCAGCTCCCCCTTCGATAACACGGCGGTCGATCTGCTGGAAAACCTCAATGCCCCGGCCTATAAGATCGCCTCGTTCGAGGCTGTCGACCTACCATTGATCAAGTACGTGGCTGGCACCGGCAAGCCTATGATCATTTCCACAGGTATGGCCGACGCTGAGGAGATTGCCGAAGCCATCGAAGCGGCGCGCGAAGGCGGGTGCAAGGAATTGGCCGTATTGCATTGCGTCAGTGGCTACCCTGCTCCCGCAGCCGACTACAACCTACGTACCATCCCCGACATGATCGCCAGGCATGGCCTAGTCACTGGGCTTTCCGACCATACCCTGGACAACACCACGGCTATCACAAGTGTGGCGCTGGGAGCGTCGATCATCGAGAAGCACTTCACACTGGATAGGTCTGGCGGCGGCCCCGATGACAGCTTCTCGCTTGAGCCGTACGAGATGAATAATTTATGCAGCAGCGCCAAAATCGCATGGCAAGCGCTGGGCCGAATTAATTATGCTCGTAAGTCCAGTGAACAGAGTAATGTACAGTTCAGGCGGTCGCTTTATTTTGTGAAAGATTTGAATGTTGGCGATGTTGTCTCTGCGGACTCAATTCGAAGCGTACGGCCTGGTTTTGGATGTGCGCCGAAGCACCTTGGTAAGGTTGTCGGAAGTAAGGTTAAAGTAAAAGTTTCAGCCTTTAGTCCCGTTCAAATTTGTGACTTGGACCTGTGATGAAACGAGTGCGTAGTGTTCTAGGTATGATGCCTCGATCGGTTAGGTTTTTTTTCACGAAGCTTTTGTGGTGCTTTGAGTATACCGTACAGGAAATTAGAGTTTTGTCGCTCAAGAGTCGCGGAATGGAGGAGTACAAACCATCTAAGCTTAGCGATTGTAGTGGTGTATGCCACATTCTAGCGTCCGGCTGGTCTCTTAATTGTACCTTGTCGTCGATTAATAAAGATGATTATGTTATTGGGTTTAATTTTTCATTTTTGGCTTGGCCGAACGCTGATGTTCATTTTATTGAGAATGCTTCGTTAAAGAACGAGTACTTTCTAGATAACACGGTCACTATTTATGAGTTTTTAAAAAGATTCTCCGTATTAGGAAAAGGAAATCTCGTTTTTAAGAATCTTTCAGAGTTTAAAAACAGCGTAAGGCTCGTTGGTATGTTGTATGGTCGTCATGCGAAATTTATTCGCGATAGGCACTATAGAGTTTTTAATGGTCTGGATCTTGATCACGTTCTCCGGGACATGATGGAAGATGAATTTCGATTGCCGCAGGCATACTCAAGCGTCATTTCCATGGTATTTTTAGCCCGTCGACTTGGATTTAAGACCATAGTAGTACACGGGCTGGATTTTAGCGGTCCGCACTTTTACGAAGATTTAGAGAAAGTGCGCGTAGATGGGTTTTGTCCTTCCGAGATAAAAGAAATTCACTCACGGTCTCACAAAACGGCAGTTGGTGAAAATGGTATAGGAGTTGGGGTCGTCATTAGCAAAATTAAAGGCATGCTCAAACTGGAAGATATTGAACTTTACGCGGCGGGTGCTATTTCGCCTTCAGCGTCGATTATCGGTGTTAGGCCGGATCTTGGGGCGGTCTAATGGTCAATGCGACTCGTTCTGCAGGGGTTTTTTTCTCACTTATCTATCTCATGTCTGCGTTTGCGTCAATTTATCTGGGTGATCTTGTGTTGCGCTCTTTATGCGCGGTCATAGGGTCTACAATTTTCATGTTAGTGCTTTTCTCCAGTAGCGTTGAAAAAAAAGCTCCATATTGGATTTTGATCTTTTTCTTAATGTTTATGTTTGTTATGAGTTTTTTAAATATTCAAGAGACTGAATGGAGAAGTTTTTTTACTTTTTGGATTATGCTGGGTTGCCTTGGTGTTGCTTGGTTTTCCATAGAGTTTCGTTTTTTCTCTTTGATTAATGCCTCGTTTGGTCTTATGTTGCTCTTAACTGGTTTGCTTTTTTTGTATTTCCGGTATGGGCCAAAGGAGTTTAACGGTTTCCTAGAGGGCTCAAGCCGAAATGTCTATTCTGGGATTCTAATCGCTACGCTCTGCGGATATGTGATGTCATGTATTTTTGAAAAAAAACAGTACTCGACTGTGCTTTGTTTGGTTGTTTTGATTCTTAGTTTTCCTCTTTATAGCAGAAACGGTTTGGCCGTAGCGCTCGCCATTTTTCTTGGCTGTTCTGTCTTCAAATTTCCGAAGTCCTCGGTTTTATTTTTTTTTATAGCCTCGATTGGTGTTGTGTTAAATTGGGATTTTCTACTAGGTTTGATTATGGAGAATACGAACTTGTCCGCAGGTCTGCAGAGCGAGCGCTCGGATATTTTTGCTGACTATATTTCACACGTTGATCCAGTGACTTTTTTTTCTGGCGTTAATCTTTATTCAGTCCCTAAGGTAGTTGAATTTGGAGGAAATCCACATAGCGCTATCTTACGGCTCCACTCATACTTCGGTTTTGGTGTTTTTGCTGTTATTGCCGTCTGCCTTGTTTCGTTGATATTGCTTTTCGTAGATGGTTTCTATATCTTTTTTTTGCTTTTAGTTCTTTATATTTATCGTGCTTTTTTTGATATATTCTATCTTTTCAATATTTTTGATTTTTACTTATTTCCACTCGTGTTCTATTGGTTTTTTAGACCATTTATAGTTTCGATGGGAAAAAGCTATGGAGTTGACTTTCCTCTTTATAAGGAAAAAGCTTTGTGAGCCGAAGAGCACTCATCACCGGGATCACGGGACAGGATGGCTCCTACCTGGCCGAATTGCTGCTCGAGAAGGGCTATGAAGTACATGGCATCAAGCGCCGGGCCTCGCTGTTCAACACTCAACGTGTGGACCACATCTACCAGGACCCGCACGTCGAGAACCAGAACTTCGCCTTGCACTACGGCGACCTTTCCGACTCGTCTAACCTGACCCGCATCATCCAGGAAGTGCAGCCACACGAGGTCTATAACCTCGGTGCCCAATCGCACGTGGCCGTAAGCTTCGAAGCGCCCGAGTACACCGCCGATGTCGATGCCATGGGCACCCTGCGTATTCTCGAGGCCATCCGCCTCCTGGGCCTGGAAAAGAAAACCCGCTTCTACCAAGCGTCCACTTCCGAACTCTACGGTCTCGTTCAAGAGATTCCGCAGAAGGAAACTACGCCGTTCTACCCGCGCTCTCCCTATGCTGTCGCTAAGCTGTACGCCTACTGGATCACGGTGAACTACCGTGAATCCTATGGCATGTACGCGTGCAACGGCGTGCTGTTCAACCACGAGTCACCACGCCGTGGTGAAACCTTCGTGACCCGCAAGATCACCCGCGGCCTGGCCAACATCGCCCAAGGCCTGGAACCTTGCCTGTACATGGGCAACATGGACGCGCTGCGTGACTGGGGTCATGCCAAAGACTACGTGCGCATGCAGTGGATGATGATGCAGCAGGAAACCCCTGAGGACTTCGTCATCGCCACCGGTGTGCAGTACTCGGTACGCGAATTCATCACCTGGTCGGCGAAAGAACTGGGCATCACTTTGCGCTTCGAAGGCTCGGGCGAAAGCGAGAAAGCGGTCGTCGAAGCGGTTACCGGCGACAACGCCCCCGCCGTCAAAGTCGGTGACGTCATCGTTCGCGTCGATCCACGCTACTTCCGTCCGGCCGAAGTGGAGACCTTGCTGGGTGATCCTGCCAAAGCCAAGGAAAAGCTGGGCTGGGTGCCGGAAATCACCGTTCAGGAAATGTGCGCTGAGATGGTTCAGGAAGACCTGAAAACCGCCAAGCGCCATGCCTTGCTCAAAGAGCTGGGCCATGAGATCCCGGTAAGCCTGGAGAACTGATCATGAGTGCGCTCGACCAACGTATCTTTGTAGCCGGCCATCGTGGGATGGTCGGATCGGCGATCGTGCGCAAGCTGGAAGCGCTCGGTCACCGCGATATCGTTACCGCTGGGCGCGATACGCTGAACCTGCTCGATCAAGCGGCCGTGCGCCGCTTTTTCGAGGAGCAGCGCATCGATCAGGTCTATCTTGCAGCGGCCAAAGTTGGCGGGATTCACGCGAATAACGTGTACCCGGCGGAGTTCATCTACGAAAAC
>NZ_BMPO01000011.1 GCF_014647635.1 Pseudomonas matsuisoli | reverse complement strand
AAGCAGATCGTATGTGCCGCGATGCGCAAGCTGCTAAACATCGCCTATGGCGTACTCAAATCCGGCGTCCCCTTCGATGCAAAACTGGCACTTGCTCGGTAGAGGGGGAAGACGGTATCTACGGGAGCATTGGAGCCGTGCGGTGGCACCTGCCCTGGAAGCATGTGTAGAGCGGGTGGAACCCGGGTGCCACAAGTTAAAAGTTGCCGGCGGGGCAACGGGCACGCAATCGAAATCCTGTGCCGCGATTGCACCCGCCTACACTCGGCAAACCGCGCGGCTAGCCCATTTGCGAAATGCCGTACGTCTTGACCAATTTTCGGTAGTCGGACATCTCGCTGCTCATCCGCTCGCGGATTTGCGCAGGCGGCAGGGCCACTTGCGTCAACATCAATTGCCGTTGCAGGTCGGCGTAGGCCGCGGTGGCTTGCATGCTGGCGATGCGATCACCCAGTTCACGCACGGTGGACTCAGGCATGCGTGCCGGTGCGAACCAGCCAAACCAGCCGCCGATGTCCATATCCTGGACCCCTTGTTCGAAAAACGTCGCCACGTGCGGCCAGGCTTCGATCCGCTGTCTGCCCGTTACCGCGATCGGCCGAACGCGCGAGTCCGCCAGCAGCCCGATATTGCCGGTAATGGTTACACCTGCGGCAATCGTCCCGGAGTTCATGTCGTTCACCAGCGAGCGTACCGACTTGTATGGTTGTGGGCGAAGGGCAACCTCCTTGCTACGGCTGAGAATCATCGACGCGAGGTGCGCCTGGGATCCGTATAGCGAGAACCCGACGTCGCGGAAATCAGGATTGTCATCCACCCAGCTCAGATAGCTATCGAGGCTCGTGATGCTTTCCGGAACAGCGGAGCCGAGCGACAACGCGAAACTGTAATCGCCCATCAGCGCCAGTGGTGTGAAGTCATCGAGGGGGTCGTAGTCCAGCTTCCGGTAGGTCGCAGGGAACAGCACCATGGGGCCGGAATGGGTTTGCAACAGGGTAGAGCCATCCGCGCGCGCGGTTTTCACAGCGACCGATGCGTCGCGGGTCTCGCGCGTCTCGATGACATTGAGGCGGTAATCGACATTGAACTGGTCGGACAATATGCCGAGCGATTCCTTGGCCAGACGATCGCCGGTGGCGCCGGCAGCAATACCCGAAATCAGCCGGCCTGAGTAGCGCGTCTGGCCGTTGAGCAGGGACGAGAACGATGCCGCTGCCAGCAATGCGCTCGAGGCGCCAATGAAGGTTCTACGATTGATCATGTCGACATCCTCCGGCTTGTGCCGTCGTCTCATGTGCGGTCGAGGTCTACGCAACGCCCATTTGTGGCAGGGTGGTAGCGCTCGGTGCAGTCGATCGAATCGTCCAGCATTCGCACACGCGGTAGCGGTCACATTGCAGCCGTTACTTCGTGAGTCCTTGACCGCCCATCCAGGCGATCATTCCGGTGGATAACATCGGCAGGCCCCGCAAGCGAAGCGTGCATAACGGGCTTTGCCGATGAAATAGAAGTGTAGGCGGCAAATTCGATGGCGCCAGGCCATGACATCCGAAACCTGACCCTTCGGACAGCCGGTCTATCAGTCCAGCGGCCTAAACCTCAATCGCTTGACGTAATCGTTGAAGCGACGGGTTTCCAGAGTGATCAGTTCAGGTATTTCCTCGACCGTCACCTTGGGTTGCGTCAGCAACAGGCGCGTATGCAGCGCGCTGAAATCCGGTGATGCCTGCATGGCGCGCACGGTCTGGCGCCACTGCTGGACGGTAGCGGCGGGCGTTGCTGCGGGTGCGTACCAGGCGTACCAGGCACTTAAGTCCATATCGGCCACGCCTTGCTCACGCAAGGTCATGATGTTCGGCCAATAGGGCAGCCGAGCCCCCCGGGTGACGCCAATGGAGCGCAGGATGCCATTCGCCCACAATGCCGCATCGCCATTACCGGCCGCAGTGAAGCCTGCGGCAAGACGGCCCGCTGCGATGTCCTTGATCATCATCGCGGTGCCCTTGTAGGCAAGCGGCTCGACCGAGGCGGAGAGGTCCTGCGCCAAGGTAAGCACCGCCAAGTGGCCTTGCGAGCCGTAGATGGAAAAACCGATATCACGGGCGTCGGGATTCTGCTTAACCCAGTCCAGGTACTGCTGCAGGTTCGTGACACTGCGGGGCACCAGTGGGCCAACTGTCAGCGAGAACGTGAATTCGCCTACCACGCCCAATGGCGTGAAATCCCGGATCGGATCGTAGCCAAGGTGACGGTAGATGTTTGGCAGCAGACACATCGCCGTAGATTGCGCGTGCAGCAAAGTCGCGCCGTCTGCGGGTGCGTTGCGTACCTGTTCGCAGGCGAGTCGGGTGTTCCGGCCCTCGATGTTGACCAACGCATAGTCCACTCCGGAAACCCCAGCGAGGACTTTCGTCAGACCGACGCCTAGCAAACTGCCCACCGCGCCGGGCGGATAGCCGAACAACAATTGGCCTTTCGGCGGTATGCCCGGTTGAGCCAGGGCGCCCCGTATGGGCAGGGTCGAGGCGAGCGCCGCGGAGGCGGCCCTGAGAAGCAAGGATCTGCGCGTGATCATGTGGCGTTCCTTCCGGATTTCTGCCTCCGGGGGCGGATGGTCCATAAAACTGACGGATGCATCCTTGCGTCATTGGGCCGAGCGCAGCGCGTGGAAACGGGGCGTCACCACGCGCTTAAGGGTCAATCGAGAGGTGTGATGGCGTATGCCCGTGCCAAGGCGCCGTAGCG
The DNA here is from genome assembly GCF_014647635.1 of Pseudomonas matsuisoli. Taxonomy (GTDB): domain Bacteria; phylum Pseudomonadota; class Gammaproteobacteria; order Pseudomonadales; family Pseudomonadaceae; genus Pseudomonas_P; species Pseudomonas_P matsuisoli. The sequence continues at coordinate 131,890 of NZ_BMPO01000011.1, read as the reverse complement.
TTCCTTCTCGTCACGAATCCGCGCGCGGATGACTTGTGGGTCGAACTCGGTGTCGGCGATGAGCAGCAGGCGTTGTGCTTCCGCGAACGCGGGAGTCGCCACCATCGCTTGCAAGTCATTCCGGATCGCCTGGCACGCGCCGACGGGCGTGGCGGCCGGCACGAACAGGCCGAACCAGCCACCGATGTCCATGTTGGCCGAGCCTTGCTCCATCAGCGTGGGCACGTTTGGCCAGTAGGAAAGACGCTCTTTCGCGCTGACGCCAATGGTGCGCAACGCGTCGCTGTAGCGCCCACCGATGGCATTGCCCGGCGCAGTGAAAGCCGCCGCTAGAGTACCGTTGTGCAAGTCCTGGATCATCGAGCTTGTTCCCTTGTAGGGCTGAGCGCGCAGCGGCGTATTGGTGTCGCGCGCCAGGATCCGGATCGCCAAATGCGCCATGGAGCCGTAGATCGCGGCGCCGACGTTACGAAATTCGCCGTTGTTCATGACCCATTCCGTGAATTCCTGCAGCGTATTCACGCTTTTGGGCACCACGGGGCCTACCGTCAGCGAGAAGGTGTATTCGCCCAGCATGCCCAATGGCTCGAAGTCGGTGACGCCGTCGTAGCGAATGTCCTTGTAGGTGTTGGGCACGGTCGTCAACGAGGACGAGTTGGCCAGCAGCACCGTATTGCCATCGGGCGTCGCGGCTTTCACTTTTTCTGTCGCGGTACGGGTATTCCGGCCTTCGATGAACTCGAGCTGGAAATCCTCTGCGTTTCCTTTGGCCAGGATCGGGAGGATGGCTTCGGCCAACTGCCCGCACAAGCCGCCAGCGGGGTAGCCGCAGACCATCCGGCGCGCAGATGCCATCTGCGCCCAGGCGTTAGGCAGTAATGCCGCGCCAAGCAGCACGCCGGTACCACGGAGGAACTGTCTACGGTCGATCATTTCGTGTATCTCTGAAAGAGGTGGTTGTTCTTCATTTTTCTGCTCGCGCAATCGCGTCCTGCTTACTCGCGGAACTCGGCAATGATCAGTTGCCAGAGTCGTTCGGTGGTCTGGCCAGCCAAGCTTTGCCCAGCCGCTTCCAGTTGGATCTCGCCGCGAATACGCATGGGCACGCCTTCTCCCTCGTTACGCTCAGCGATGAAACTTGCCCGGTGCTGTGCCACGACGGGCACCGAGCGATTCTTGTCGTCGGCTTGCGCGGCGATTGGGCCGCCGAAGCGCGAACTCAAACTATCCGGCGTGATGAACTCGCTGGCGCTGTCATCCACGGCGATTAGTTTCACGTGGTGCTTGGGCAGGCTTGGCTCATCCGGGATGAAGACACCCGTTTCGCCGCCAGCCAGCCGCCGCAAATCCTTCTCGGCCACGAAGCCTCGCGCGTCGTGCTCCTTGCCATGCAGCACGCGCCCCAGCGTGGTATCCGGACGCACCCACATGCCCACGTGAAGGTTGGCGGGGACGTCGACGAGCATCCCATCATCCGGGGCGCGCCATTCGAGCATGCGGGCGCGTGCGGCCAGGCCATCCAGGTCGGCCTGGGCCTGATTGCGTTGTTGCTGCAAAACGGTGGCTTCAGCACGGTCTCGGCTGTCGCCGCTGATGCGGTCCAGACGCTCATTGGCGATCGTCAAGTCCAGCTGCGCCTTGGCGCGTTTGTTCTCCAGCTCCGGCGAATAGAAACGCATCAGCACTTCGCCCTTGCGTACGAGGCTGTCGGGTTCGACGAGAATCGCGTCGATGCGCGCGTTCTCAGGCACCTGGATGGGCGTTTCCAACTGCCAGCCGAGCATGGCGGGCACGGTAATGTGGCGGTCCAGCGGCGTGACGAACAGGATCAACAGTACGCCAGCAACGCCGGCCAGCACGAGCCGACGACGGCTCTGCATCTTCCCGCGCAGCGCCCAGAAATGTTGCAGCGAACGCATGATCCGACGCCCCACGAAATGCCACAGTGCATACACCAGCAGGAGGACGCCTGCTGCCCGAAACAGTGTTTTGTAGGCGAGCCACGCGATACCGCAGCTCAAGGCGATCTGGTACAGCCAGACGAGGCAGCCGTAGATGCCATAGAACACCGCGCGCCCACGCGTTACGGGCTCCGGGGCCTGCTCTACCGGGCCTAGCAGCGCGCGGCCGATAAGCCACTGGTTGTAGGCCAGTGCACGGGGTTGCAGGTTTTCGATTTTCAACGCGTCGGCGAAGAAGTAATAACCATCGAAGCGCGTCAGTGGATTCAGATTGATGAGCAATGTGGTCGCGAGGCTGGACGTCGCGATCACGAACGCCGCGCTGCGCAGCGAACCCTCTGGAAAAATGGCCCAGGCCAGCGTCGCCAGGCCGGCGATGAACATCTCCGCCAGCACGCCGCCCGCCGCGACCCACATGCGCTGACGATGGTTGTCGAGCCGGGCCACGTCACCGAGCTCGGTGTACAGCATCGGCAACCCCATGAAGATCGACACGCCCATGCTGCCCACCCGGCAGCCGCGCGTGATTGCCATGTAGGCATGTCCCAGCTCGTGGATGACCTTCAGCCCGAGCAGCGCGCAGCCGTAGGCCAAAAGGCCGCCAGGCGAGAAGAAGTCAGCGAAGGTGCCGATGAACTGATCCCACTGCCGGGAGGTAAGGTAAAGCCCGAGCAGCGTCAGTACGGCCCAAACCGCCAAAACTGACCGTTGACCGATGGCCTGCACCCAAGGCAGCAACGCCTCGATTAGCGGGTGCGGGTTCCACAGGGGAATTCGCAGTGCTAGGAAGCGATTCACCAGCCCCCTTACGCCCTGGCCACGGTGCCGTGCGGTCTGGTCCGCCAGCTTGGTGCGCGCTTCGCGTCCGCGTGGCTGGATCAGGTGATGATCACCAAGAAAACGCAGCAGGCCTTCCAGTGCCGACTCATCCAGCGCCTGCTGCTGTCGGCCGAGCGCCCGGCGCAATGCACCTACGGTGCCGCAGGACCAATGCGACAGCAGCGCCACATCCGCTTCGCCGATCAGGAAAAAACGATGCTGCAAGGGATCGTACAGGCGCCAGCGGGGGATGCCTTCCTGGCTGGCAGCCGCGGGCTCCAGGCGGAGCTCCTGGCGCAGCGGCGGGAGTACGGCGTCGTCCGTGGCGGCCATGGTCAGACTCCGATGTACTGACGCACGGCGGCGATCGGCCGGCGCAGCAATTGGAAGGCCAGCGGGGCGTAGTTGCCGTAGACCCGCGCCGTGCCGCGTGAGCCGATACGAGGCGTGGCGCCATCATTGGGCTGCGCGATCAGCGCGTAGCTCGTCTGGCCGCCAGGCAGGGTGTGCGGCGTATAGCTCACCGAAGCGAGGTCCGCGCTCAAGCCACCGAGCGGTGCGCTTTCGAGATAAATGCTGACGGGGTTGCCTTCGGCCAGCTCAATGGCATTGCCAGTGGACAGGTCGAGTCGGTAGCGAATGCGCGTGGCATCCGCCACTTGGAGAATTTCTTCGCCCACCTGAACAGCACGGCCTTCCCAGTCGCGGCGGTCGCTGTACACGGCAATACCGTCCACCGGCGTGCGGACGGTCGTCCGCTGCAAGACTTCCAGCGAGTAGTTGTAGCCCACGCGCGCAAGATTATGTTCGGCGGCGGCGATCGCCATCTCGTGCGCGGCGTCTCGGTCATTGAAGGCAGCGGCAGAGGTGCGCGAATCCTTGGCCTCGGCAACGGCAAGCTGCTGCTGGGCCATGATCATTTCGTTACGCGGCTGGATATCTTCGAACTGCACCAATGGCTGATTGGCCTGAACCGGCGCGTTCGGCGAGATCAGCATCTGCTTGATGACGCCATTGATCGGCGCGGTAAGCACGAACGGCTTGTCCGCGACGACTTCCACGGGCGCCATGACACTCAGGCGGACCGGAATCAAACCAATGCCCACCAATGCCGCTGCGGTGATGCCAAGCGTGCGGCGGGTAAACGGCAGGCTATCCAACAATGCGCGGCGGGGCGCGAATGCACGCCAGGCATGAGCATAGGTATCGCCCAGGCGTTGCATCAGTGCTTGGTCGCGTGGAGTGAACGGTGTCTCCCGCAGGAACAACGCACCGGCTTCGGTGGTGTTCTCCCGGCCGGCCAGCGGCAACCACAGCGCATGCCGTAAGGGAAATTCTGCAATCGGTGTGACGCGCACCCGGTCTTCCGCAGGTGCGGAAAGCTCGAACGCGTACAGCGCGCTCAGATGTCCGGCCGCCTCTTCGCGTTGCAAGGTTGCGGTCAAATCGCGGGCAAGCGGCGTATGGCGGTCAGCCACCGGCAGGCCGGACACTACTTTGAGCTGCCAGCCGCCTTTGCGGTGCGGCCGACGCCAGGCCAGGGCCTGGCCGTAGGGCAACAGGTCCTGCATGGCGTTGACCAGATGAAACAGCACATCCTGCTGGGACTTCTGTTGGCGAATCTCGGCTTCCAGCGTGAGCAGCTGCAACGCAGCGGCATGAGCCTTGTCGGTTTCGCTCGGCGCGGGCCGGGGAATCTGAACATTGACCGCCATGATCGTTTACCCCTCAGGCGTAAAGGTCGCGGTGCCGCTCATCCCGGGAATGGTGCGCCCCGTGGATTTGCCGCTGAAACGGCCAATGATCTTCATCGTTTTGCTGACGGGGTCGACCGACGGCAGCACGCGATCCACCTTGCCATCGAAGGCTTGGCCGGTCTCGTCGACCTTGAACGAGAAGGGCGAGCCGGGCTTGAGCCACTGCAACCACTTCGACGGAATGATGAGGTCCAGTTCGAGCGCGCCGGTGTCGACGATCTTCAACATGGGTTCACCAACCTGTACGAATTCGTACTGACGCATCATGCGTTCGGTCACGCGGCCCGCGAATGGTGCGGTGACCTTGCATTGCTTCATCTGCGCTTGCAGCGCGTCGTACTCGGCTTTGGCCTTGTTCAGCTTGGCGACCGAGATGAGCAGGTCGAATTTGCCGATGGAATTGAATTTCTCCAGTTCCTCGTTGGTTTCGACGGTTTTTTGCTCGCCCTGCATGGCCGCTTCCGCCGCGCGGGATTCAGCCTTGGTGCGTTCGCAGTTGAACTCTACCAGCACGTCGCCTTTCTTGAAGGATTGGCCTTCGCTGAAGGGCATTTTGGTGATTTCGCTCGCCAGGCCTGCCGACAGGGTTGCTTCATGTACAGCGGTGACGACGCCCCGCGCGGTCTGGCGTTCGTTATTGGCCGCTGCTGCCGGCGCAGCGGGATCGGCGGCGGCTGGCGCAGTCCCCGCAGGGCTGTCGATCGGTGCGGCCACGGCGGGGCCATTGACCGAGCCGGCGGCGGGTGCCGGGGTTTCTGCTGCGACAGGAGCGCTCTCAGCGGCATTCGCCGTGCTCAGCGGGAGCACTTGCTGAAGCGTCGTTTCCGGTGCGTCGGAGCTGCTGTTGTAGACGGCAGCAAATGGCAGGCCGAGCGCGCAGGCCGCAACGAAAAGGGCGATAGGTTTACGGTTCATTGTGCAGCCCTCTCGGTCATAGCGGCTTCAGGCAAAGGCGGGAGAATGGTGGCGTGTTCGGTCCAGTGCTCGTGGAGCTTCGCGGCGATGTCGGCGACAGGCGCGTTCAGATCCAGTGCGTCGTCCGAGTTGTCCAGGCCCATGGAGGCGTACAGGTTGGCGTAGGCGTTCTGCACATCGGCGTAGGCTGAGTCATAGCGAATTTCCGCCAGAACCGAGTTCAGTTCTTCACGAACCAGGTCCTGCTGGCTGACGGTCCGCGCCTGGAAGCCACCACGGGACAGATCGAGGATGCGGTCCTGCACTTCCTGCGAGCTACGTACCGTGCCGAGCTCTTGGGCGTAGCGGATGAAGCGCACGCGAGCCACGTGGATCTGGGTCATGATCGCCATGGTCAGGGCCATCTGGCGCTGGTCGATCACCTCGCCTTCGGCTATCAGCGCTTCCTTTTGCATGGGGTAGCGGAACAGGCTCATCAGGTTCCAGGTGACCCGGCCGCCGTAGCTCAGCCACTGCGAGTGGTAGAGATAGTCGTTGGAATCGTAGTTGAGGCCGAGTACCCCCTTCAGGCTTGGGAAGGCACGGATCAACGCGGCCTTCGCTTCAGCTTCGTTGATGCGTTTGCGATAGGCGCCTTCACGCAGTTCGGGACGGTAACGCAGGCCGACCATGATCATCTCGTCCGCCGAACCGGGCAGCTCCGGCACGATGTCCGTGCGGTCGGGCAACACCAGGGTGTAGCGCGTTTCCGGCTTGAGGTTGATCAGTGCGGCGAGCTGGTTCTTGGCCAGTGCCAATTCACGCTGCAGCTTCTGCACTTCGCCTTGAACCTGCAACAAGTCGCGTTGATAGGCCAATACGGTCAACGGCGGCACCAGACGGCGCTCTTCGAGCTGCTGCGTCTGCAGCAGGGCTTTCTGCGCCAGGGCTTCGAGGTCGACCAGTTTCTTGTAGGTACGGTCGGCGCTCACGGCGCGCCAATAGGCGGTGCGAACGTCTTCCTGGATACGGTTGACGACCTTGCGCCGACGTTCCGCGGAGATCAGCTTCTCATCGGCGTCCTGCATGCCCTGCACGTAGGAAAGGCCGAAATCGAGGATGTCCCAGGAGGCGGTCAGGTCCGCCGAGGTCGTGCTGCGCTCGGTCGAGGTGGACGGTTCCAGAGATTGATTGCCGGACAGCAGCGAACGGCTGCTAGAGCCGGACTCGTTGTTACGGCCGTTGTAACCCAGGGACGCAGCGATGGTCGGCAGCATGCCGGCGCGGCTGAGTTCCAGCTGCTTCTGCCGGAAGGCTTCGTCCATCAACTCGATCTTCTGGTCGAGGTTGTACTTCATGGCGCGCGCCATCGCCTCGTACAGCGATATCGGGCCGCTCACCGGCTCTTCGGCGGCGATATCCGCCTCGATGCGGGCTTTGTTGTCGAGTGCGAGCGCGGTGACGTCAATCGGCTGCGGCGTGATGGTACACGCCGTCAGGCTCAGGCCGCCGGCGGCCATGAGGAACAGATGACGTGCCTTGGCGCAGGACAGGTTCGGCATGCGGAGGGCGTTTTCCTTCTTTCTTGCGAATAGGCTAGCGGGACGCGCAGCGAAGCTATCCATGCCGGGCGTCGACACGCCGCGCGTCGCTACGCCGGGTGTCGAAGAGGGCTGTTTGTGAAAGCGCTGGCGCATAGGTCGGGAATCCGTCAGGTCCGTCAGCGAGGACGGAAATCGGTCACAAACGCCTTGGTAGAGGACGTGTGAACTGGTGTGGTTATTCCTGATATCGGCCTGATCCGGCTTAAGCGGAGCGGCAACGGCTCGCTGGGCGACAGATGGTCGTTCGGGGTCGAGATAACGCAGGACGATGCGGGATGTTTCCCGCGCAGGAACCGTCGCGGCCCCTTGGGTTTCGGTCACTTGCATGGCGGCACTCCAGATCACAACCGGCGTCTGCAGCAGAAACCGGTACGACGTGATTCAAAAGCCGGGGCGGACCCCGGCCGGTCGTTCTTGTTGTTCTTCCTTGCGGCACCCCGTTGAGGGCGCGGTATCACTAAAGTCGCGCGCTGCTCGGCGGTAACGCGTCAATCCCTCAGCAAACGGGCCAATGCCTCCCGGTCGGCGTCACGTTTGCGGCTGGCTTCCAGCAACTGTTCCTGCAAGGTAAGCGGTGCGCGCTCACCCTGTTGTGACGGTGCTTCATTGGTCGTGGTCGTTGCCTGCGGGGCATCTTCAAGCCGTTCGGTAGGAATGCTCGTGTCTTCCACGCTCTGCTCGACTTCCGCAGGCGAGGGGCTGACCGGCGTACGCTCGGTCATGGGTACGAGCTGATCCGCATCGAGCGGCTGACGATTGATCTCCTGAAGGTCCCCAATCGCACGTGCCATGGGCGCGTCGGTGGGCAGGATCTCCTGGCCGTCGTTCAGACGCTGCATGCCGTTGGCGACGTTGAGCATCGGGTTGTTGGTGGAGAAGTTCGCCACGCCATCGAGGCGTTTCACACCATTGATGGCGTCCAACAGCACCGGATCGTAGTTCGCGTTGCGCAGGTATTGGCCCAAACCACCATCATCGGTTGAAGGCGGAATACCGGGCTGCCCCTGCAATACGGTCGGCGTGACGTTGGCATCGCTCGGCACCGTGGGCGGTACATCGAGTGGCCGTACGGTGACCGTTGCGTTCGCCGTTACCTGCGTTGTGCCATCACTCAATACATAGTTGATGGTGTCAACGCCCGTGAATCCGGGGCGCGGCGTGTAGGTGAGCGTGCCGTCGGTGTTGATCACCACGGTCCCGTTGTCGGCGCGGACGCCGATGACCGTCAACGTGTCGCCATCCGCATCGGTCGCGTTGGCGAGCACGTCGATCGTGACCGGTGTGGCGGCATTGGTGCTTGTGCTGTTTGGCCCAGCGACCGGCGCATCGTTGACCGCTGCCACGTTCAGCGTGACGGTCGCTTGGGTAAGGCCGCCATCGGCATCGCGCACTACGTAGGTGAAACGGTCCGGACCGTTGTAGTTGGCGTCCGGGCGATAGACGAAGGTGCCGTCGGCATTGAGCACCAGCGTGCCGTGCGCGGGCCCGCCGTTGGCGGCCAGGCTGAAGGTGAGGGCATCGCCGTCCGGGTCGCTCGCTTGCAGCGCGCCTGTGAGTACGCTGTCTTCGTTCAGCACGAAGTTGCCACCGGCAGTTTGTGGCGCCGGGTTAGCGATGGTGAAGGTGACGACCTGACCGACGGATTGCTGGCCGTCGCTCGCGATGATGGTCACCTCGTACACGCCACGCACGCCGCCTTGGCTGGCGTGCGTATCCACGGTACCGCTGATCACGCCGGTGAATGGATCGATGCTCAGCCCCGCCGGCAGATTGCTGGCGCTGTAGGTCAAACGATCACCATCGGCGTCGCGGAAGGCCGCGCCCACGTCGAGCCGATAAGTCGCGCCATCGTCTGCGCGCTGGCCGGCGATGGGCTGGCTGACGATCGGGCCGTTGTTGGGTACGGTCGAAACGTTGATGGTCACAATGGCCGTGGCGAGGCCGCCGTCCGCATCCCGCACGCTGTAGGTGAAGCTGTCCGCGCCGCTGTAGCCATTGAACGGCGCGTAAACGAACGTGCCATCGGCGTTCAGTGTGAGTACGCCATGACTCGGGCCAGCGCTCTGGATCAACCCGAAACTCAACGCATCGCCGTCCACGTCGCTCGCTTGCAGCAGGCCGGTGTAGCGCCCGTTCAAGGACACGCTGAAGCTACTGTCGCTCGTGGTCGGCGCTGGGTTGCTCACATCGAGGGCGAAGGTCTGGCCCACCGAAGCACCGCTCGGGTCGGTTGCAGTCACCGTGATCGTGTACGGCGCCGTCGCCGATGCGCTGCTGCCGAGCGTGCCGGTGATCAGTCCGGTGTTGCGATCGATCGACAATCCCGCTGGCAAACCGGTGGCGGAGTAGCTCAAACGATCACCGTCGATGTCCCGGAAGTTGCCGGACACATTGAGGTTGAAGGTCGCACCGTCCGTACCGCTTTGCGTGGCGATGGGCGTCGTGATGACAGGCACATCGTTGGCCGGCGTCACGACAAAGGTCACGGTGGCCGTGGAAACGCCGCCGTCGCCATCCACGACTCGATAGGTGAAGCTGTCCGAGCCATTGAAATCAGCCGCGGGCGTGTAGGTGAAGGAGCCATCGGCGCGAATCACCAGGTTGCCGTTCGCCGGCTGCCTCACAGCGCTGTAGGTCAACGAGTCGCCGTCTTCGTCGGTGGCGACCAACTGGCCGTTGAACGGACGGTCTTCGGCGGTGGTGAGCGTGGCGCCGGCGGCAACCGGCACGGTGTTGACCACATTCAGGACGAAGGTCTGGCTGGCGGTGCCGCCTTTGCCGTCGTCCACCGTGACCGTGACCTCGTAACGCCCACCGTTCACAGCGGACGCGTGACTGTCGACGGTCCCCTGGATCACCCCAGCTGGCGTGATGGAAAGGCCATTCGGCAGGTTGCTTGCGCTGTAGGTCAGGGTGTCGTTATCGCGGTCGGTGAAGCTGCCGCCTACGTTCAGTGAGAACGGCTTGCCATCGGTGGCCGACTGCGTAGCGATGGTCGAACTCGGCACGGGCACTTCGTTGGGGACGGCGGTAACCGTCAGCTCGACGGTGGCGCGTACGATGCCGCCATCGGTGTCACGCACCTCGTAGGTAAAGCGATCCGGGCCGGTGTAGTCAGGGTTCGGCCGGTAGGTGAACGTGCCGTCCGCACCGAGGCTCAAGGTGCCGTGCTCGGCGCCGGTCACCAGAACGAACGTGAGGGCATCACCGTCCACGTCGGTCGCGACCAGTGTGCGCGTGAGCGAGCCGTCCTCCACGGCCGTGAAGGCGCCGCCCTCGGTGGTGGGCGCCGGGTTGGTCACACTTAACACGAAGCTTTGCGACACTTTGGCGCCACTCGGGTCGGTCGCGGTGACCGTCACGGTATAGAGCCCGCCAACCGCCAGCTGCGACGCATGCCCATCAAGGGTGCCGGAGATCACACCTTGCGGGCTGATTTCCAGGCCGCGCGGCAGGCCGCTGACGCTGTAAGCCAGCGTATCGCCGTCGATGTCGCTGAAGTTGGCCGCCACGTTCAGGTTGAAGGCGGCGCCATCGCTGCCCGTCTGTGGAGCGACCGAGCCCACGGCAACCGGACCGTCGTTCACGGGCGTGATGTTCAATGTGACGGTTGCCGTGACGCTGGCGCCGTCCGCATCGGTCACGGTGTAGGTGAAGGTATCCGTACCGTTGTAATTGGAGTTCGGCGTGTAGGTGAAACGGCCATCGGTACCCAGTTGCAGCAGGCCATGGGCGGGTTGTCCTCCGGGTGCGAGCCGGAACGTCAGTGTGTCGCCGTCCGCGTCGGTGGCGGCCAGCGTGCGCGTGATCGTGCTGTCTTCGGCGAGTGTGTAGCTCGCGTTGGCGCTGACGGGCTGCGTGTTCAGCACGTTCAGCGTAAACGACTGGGTGATGCTGGCGCCGCTGGGGTCGGTGGCGGTGACCACGACGGTATAGGGCGCGCGCGCCGAATCGCTGCTGCCGAAGCTACCGGTGATTGCCCCCGTTGCCGGGTTGATCACGAGGCCTGTCGGCAAGCCCGTTGCGGAAAAGCTCAGGCGGTCGCCATCGATATCGGCGAAGTTACCCGCGACGCCCAGGCTGAACGGCTGACCATCGGTCCCCGTCTGCGTGGCGATGCTGCCGACTCGCGTAGGCGCATCGTTCACGGCGGTGACGAGGATGTTGACGGTGGCGATGGCTTCGCCGCCGTCACCGTCACGGACGATGTAGGTGAAGCTGTCTGGGCCGTTGTAGTTCGGGCTCGGAGTATAGGTGTAGCTGCCATCGGTGTTGACCACGACGCTGCCAGAGCTCGGCCCGGCTTGCAGGCTGTAGCTCAACGCATCACGGTCGGCATCCACGGCAACCAACTGGCCGCTGGCGGGCGTGTCTTCGTTCGTGACCAGCACGCCGTTGCTGGCCACTGGCGTAGTATTGGCGACGGTAAAGGTGAAGGTCTGGGTCGCGGCAGCACCGCTGGCATCCGTCGCAATCACGGTGACGGTGTAGGTCCCGGTGCGGTTTTCGCCGTTGACCGATGCGTGGCTGTCGACGGTGCCGGTAATGACGCCGGCCGAATTGATGGTCAGGCCGTTGGGCAAGCCGACCGCGCTGTAGCTCAGCGTGGGATTGTCGACATCGGTGAAATTGCCCGCGACGTTGAGCACGAATGGCTGGCCGTCGGTACCGGTCTGCGTGGCAATGGTGCCCGCCGGTGTTGGCGCATCGTTCACGGCGGTCACGGTGATGTTCACAGTCGCGAACGCCAGGCCACCGTCGGCGTCGCGTACCTCATAGGTGAAGCTGTCCGCGCCGTTGTAGTTCGCGTTTGGCTGGTAGGTGAAGCTGCCATTTGCGTTCAAGACCAGCGTGCCGTGCAACGGGGCAACGGCGGTGCTGAAGGTGAGGGCATCACGGTCGATGTCGGTCGCCACGAGCGTGCCGGTATAGGTGCCGTCTTCGGCGACGGTGAAAGGCGTCGCAGTGGTAGTCGGTGCCGGGTTTGTGGCCGTGAACAAGAACACCTGGCTAACGCTCGCGCCGCTGGCATCGGTCGCAGTGACCGTTACGTTGTAGATGCCACCGACGGCCTGGGTCGACGCGCGGCCATCCAGGGTGCCGCTGATGATCCCAGTGCTTGAGTCGATCTGCAGGCCGGCGGGCAAGTTGTCCGCGCGGTACGTCAGCGCCTGGCCGTCCGGATCGGTGAAGTTGCCCGAAACGTCCAGGGTGAACGCCGCCCCGTCGTCTGCCGTTCTGGCACCGATTGGTCCGGTCGTGACCGGGCCGTCATTGGCGGCCGGGTTGACGAGGATAGCGACGGTTGCCGTGGTGGCGCCGCCATCGATGTCGGTCACCGTGTAGGTGAAGCTGTCCGTGCCGGTGTAACCGAGGTCCGCCGTATAGGTGTAGCTGCCGTCAGCATTCACCGTGACGCTGCCGTGCGCTGGCCCGGTGGCGGCGGCAAAGGTGAAGGTGTCGCCATCCGGATCGATGGCGGTAAGCGTGCCTGTGGCAGGTGTGCCAGCAGTGGCGGTGAGTGCGCTGCCTAGTGTGATGGGCGCCGGGTTATTGATGGTCAGGGTGAACGCCTGGGTGGTGCTGTCGCCCGCGGTGTCCGTGGCGGTAATGGTGACGGTGTAGACGCCGCCTCCGTTCAGGCCATTCACTGAGGCACGATGATCCACGGTGCCGCTGATGACGCCTGCAGCATCGATCGACAGGCCAGCCGGCAGCCCGTCTGCGCGATAGGACAGGGTGGCGTTGTCCACGTCGGTGAAGTTGCCGGCCACGTCAAGACGGAACGGCAGATTGTCGGTGCCGGTCTGGGCGGCGACCGCGCCGACCGCTTGCGGTGCGTCGTTCACGGCAGTGATGTTCAACGTGACCGTGGCCGTGGCAATGCCGCCGTCGGCGTCACGGACCTGATAGCTGAAGCTGTCGGTGCCGTTGTAATCCGTGTTCGGCGTGTAGGTGAAGCTGCCACTTGCGTTCAAGACCAGCGTGCCATGCAGCGGCGGTACGGTGGTGCTGAAGGTCAGCGTGTCGCCGTCTGGGTCCGTCGCCAACAGGGTGCCGCCGATGGTCGTGTCTTCGACGAAGGTGTAGCTGCGATCCGCCGTGGTGGGCGCCGGGTTGGCAATGGTCAGGGTGAAGGTCTGCGTGGTGCTCGCACCATTGGGGTCGGTCGCGGTGACGGTGACGTTGTAGACCCCGCCAGCGGCACCCGTGGAGGCACGGTTGTCCACCGTGCCGGTGATGACGCCGTTGACGATATCGAGCCCGGCCGGCAAGCCATTGACGGTGTAGGTCAGCGCGTCGTTATCGATGTCGGCGAAGTTGCCTTTAACGTCCAGATTGAAGCCAACACCATCGGTCCCGCGTTGCGGGGCAATCGTGCCATTCGGCGTCGGGGCATCGTTCACGGGTGTCACGTTCAGCAGAACGGTGGCCGTCACGGTGCCACCGTCGGTATCGGTGACACGGTAGGTAAAGCTGTCTGGGCCGTTGTAGTTGGGGCTGGGCGTATAGACGAAACTGCCGTTCGGCAACATCACTACCGTGCCGTGGGCCGGTTGGGTCTCGGCACTGAAGGCGAAGCTGTCGCCGTCCACGTCCTGCGCCGTGAGGGTCGCGCTGAGCACACCATCCTCGGCAACGCTGTAGCTACCACCTGCCGTGGTCGGCGCGGGGTTAGCGACAGTCAGGATGAACGTCTGCGTGGCGGTGCCGCCGTTGCCATCGTTGGCGGTGACGACCACGGTGTAGCGGCCGTTCGGCATCAATACCGAGGCATGGCCGTTCACATCGCCGCTGATCAGCCCCGTCGCCGGATCGATGGACAGGCCCAAGGGCAGGCCCGCAGCGCTGTAGGTCAGCACGTCGTTGTCGGCATCCACGAAGCGACCGGCGACGCTTAAGGTGAAGCTTGCGCCATCGGTGCCGATTTGCGCCGCGATGCTGCCATTAGTGACCGGCGCATCGTTCACGGAGGTGACGGTGATGTTGACGGTCGCGGTGGCCACGCCGCCATCGCTGTCGGTCACGGTGTAACTGAAACTGTCGGCGCCGTGGTAGTTGGCGTTCGGTCTGTAGGTGAAGGTGCCGTCGGCATTCAGCACGACGGTGCCGTTGGCCGGCGCGCCGTTGTCCGCCAGCGCGAACTCGAAGGTGTCGCCGTCCGGATCGGTTGCGGTCAAGCGCCCGTTGAAGGCGTTGTCTTCCATTACGGTCAGGCTGGCACCGGGGGTGACCGGAGCCGGGTTGCTGACGATGAGGACGAACGTTTGCGTAGCGGCGGCGCCGCTGGCGTCCGTCGCGGTCACCGTGATGGTGTACACACCCGTGCCGTTATCGCCGTTCACCGAGGCATTGCGATCCAGCGAGCCGCTGATGACGCCGTTCACCAGGGTCAAGCCTGCCGGTAACTCATCGACGGTGTAGATCAGCGCGTCGCCGTCCGGGTCACGGAAGTTGCCGCCGATGTTCAGGCTGAACGGTTGGCCGTCCGTGCCGCTTTGCGTTGGGATGGTGCCGTTCGGCAGGGGCGCGTCGTTCACCGCCGCGATGTTCAGCGTCACAGTGGCGAGCGAGAAGCCACCGTCGGCGTCGCGCACCTGGTAGGTGAACTGGTCCGGGCCGTGATAATCGGCGTTCGGGGTGTAGGTGAAGGTGCCGTTGTCGTTCAGCACCAGAGTGCCATGCAGTGGCGGGACGGTGGTGCTGAAGGTCAGGGCATCGTTGTCGGGGTCGGTCGCCGTTAGGCTGGCCGTGAGGGTGCCGTCCTCGCTGAGGTCGAAGGTCGCGGTATTGGCCGTTGGCGGTGGGTTGCTGACGACGAAAGTGAAGCTGGAAGTGATGGTGGCGTTGCTCGGGTCCTTGGCGGTCACCACTACGGTGTACACGCCACCGATGACTTGCGTCGACGCATGCCCACCGATAGTGCCGGAGATCACACCTGTCGCGGCATTGATGGTCAGGCCAGCGGGCAGCCCGCTGGCGCTGTAGCTCAGGGCGTCGTTGTCCACGTCCCGGAAATTGCCCGAGACATCGAGGCTGAAACCGCTGCCGTCGGTGCTGCGTTGGGGCGCAATGCTGCCAACCGCGTCCGGACCGTCGTTCACCGGCGTGACGGTCAGCGTCACGGTTGCGGTGACGCTCGCGCCGTCCACATCGGTGACGGTGTAGGTGAAGCGGTCTGGCCCGTTGTAGTCCGCGAAGGGTTCGTAGACGAACGCGCCATTGGCGTTCAACACGAGTGTTCCGTGTTCGGGCCCGGTGGCCACGGCAAAGGTCAGCGTATCGCCATCGGTGTCAGTCGCGGTCAGCGTGCCGGTCAGCACGCCATCCTCGGCGATGCTGTAGGCGCCGCCTTGGGAGGTGGGCGCCGGGTTGGTCACGGTCAGCACGAAACTCTGGCTGGCGGTAGCGAGCCCGTCGCTGGCGTAGACGGTGATGGTGTACGGGCCAAGCGCCGACGCGCTGCTGCCCAGGGTGCCGCTGATCACGCCGGTGACCGGATTGATCGTCAAGCCCGCCGGCAGCGGAGAGCTGCTGTACACCAGCTGCGGATTATCGACATCAGTGAAGTTGCCGGCGGTGTTCAGTGTGAACGCTGCGCCGTCCGTTCCGTTCTGGTTCGCAATGGCGCCAAGCGGGGTGGGCGCGTCGTTGACCGGCGTGACATTGAAGTTGACGGTCGCCACGGCTGTGCCGCCATCGGCATCAGTCACGCGATAGCTGAAGCTGTCCGGGCCGTTGTAGTCCGCTGCCGGCGTGTAGGTGTAAGTGCCGTCGGTGTTGAGCAGCAACGTCCCGTGCGCCGGTGCTTGGGTGACGGTGAAGGTCAACGCGTCGTTATCGGCGTCGGTCGCAACCAGGCGTCCGGCGTAGGCAGTGTCTTCCGGCGTTACGATCGGCAGCCCGCCGTCGGTGACAGGCGCCGGGTTGGCGATGGTCAGGGTGAAGGTCTGGGTAGCGAGGCCGCCACGACCGTCGTCGGCCGTCACGGTCACGCTGTAGACGCCAGTGCGGCCAATACCGTTGACCGAGGCATGGCTGTCTACGGTACCGCTGATCAGGCCGGTGGTGGCATCGATGGTCAGCCCGGCTGGCAGGCCGGTGGCGCTGTAACTCAGGGTGTCGCCGTCGATGTCGGTGAAGCGTCCGGCAGTGCTCAAGGTGAACGGCAGGTTGTCGGTGCCGGTACGCGGACCGATGGTGCCCTGGGCAACCGGTGCTTCGTTCTCCGCGTTCACGGTGATGGTAACCACGGCGATGGCCGAACCCCCGTCCGCATCAACCACGCGGTAGGTGAAGGTGTCGGTACCGCTGTAATTCAGGGCAGGGGTGTAGGTGAAGGAGCCATCGGCGCGCAGGGCGAGCACGCCGTGGGACGGGCCTTGCACCGGCGTGACCTGGACGGTCAGCGCGTCGCCATCTGGATCGCGGTCGTTACCCAGCACATTACCCGTGAGCACATTGCCGCCGTTGAGCAGCGTGTTGCGGTCCACCTCGAAGCTGTCGGCCTCGGCGATTGGCGCGGGGTTGCTGACGGTCAGCGTGAAGCTCTGACTGACTTCGCCGCCGTTGCCGTCCCGTGCGGTAACGGTCACGGTATAGCTGCCGCCTGCCACGACGGTGGACGCGTGCCCACCCAGCGTGCCGGTAATGAGCCCGGTGGCCGGATCCATGGTCAGGCCCGCCGGCAAGCCGCTGGCACTGAAGGACAAGGTGTCGTTGTCGGCATCACTGAACGCGGCTTGCACCACGTCGAGGCTGATCGTTTGCCCGTCGCGCGCCGTCTGGTTGGCGATCGGCTCGGCCACTGGGTCGGTGTTGGGCACCGGATTGACGGTGATAGTGACGGTCGCGGTTTCGGTGGTGCCGTTCGAGGTGACGGTATAGGTGAAGCTGTCATCCCCGATGAAGCCCGCGCGCGGGGTGTAGATCAGCGCGCCATTCGCGCTGAAGGTCACGCTGCCGCCGTTGGCGGTGGTGAAACTACCGTTGCCGTTGGCGTCGATCGTGACGCCGCCCATGCTCGTAACGAGCCGACCGGCGTTCTCGAAGCTGTCGTTGGCCAGCACGTTGAGCGCCACCGGCACGTCGCCCACGATGGACACGTGGTCGTCGACGATATCGGCGACCGGCGCGATGGTCAGCGGCAGCACGCTGCTGACGAGCGTCGTACCGTCGATTGCCGAGCCCACGGCACCGACCAATTGATTGAGTTGCAGGCTGATCTGCAGGTTGCCGTTGTAGTCGGCGCCCGGGGTATAGACGAGCACGCCCAGTGCGGCGTTGATGTCCGCCGCACTGCCTTGCAGGTGCAACACGCCGTTGACGTTGCTCACCACGGTGACGTTGGTGCCTTGGCTGAAGGTGAAGCTGCCGTTTGGTGCGTTGAGGGTCAGGTCAAGCACTTTGCCGTCGACATCGCCTACCGCGAGGGTTTGGCCGAGCACGTTGGCGAAGATCAGCGGCGTGTCCTCGGCGAACACCGGGATCGACGGGATTTGTAGCGTAGGCAAGTCCAGCACCGGTGCCACGGTGACCACGACGGTACCGATCGCGGTCGCGCCATCGGCATCGCGAACGGTGAAGGTGATGGTGTCAACGCCGTTAAAGTTCGCCGCCGGGGTGTAGGTCAGCGAGCCGTCGGCGCCAATGACCACGCTGCCACGTCCGGCAACCGCTTCGATGACGGTGACGTCATCTCCGTCGATGTCACTGATCGCAAGGTCCGCGCGGGGGATGGTCAGCGGCGTGTCTTCGACGCCGACGGCAACGGTGGCACCCGCGACAGGCGCCGGGTTGGTCACGTGGATCTGCAGCGTGCTGCTGGCGCTAGCGCCGGCAAGGTCGGTGGCGGTGACGACGACGTTATAGGTGCCGTTGGTTCCACCGGCCGAGGCGCTACTGCCGAGCGTACCGGTGATGACGCCTGTGGCCGGGTCGATGCTCAAACCGGCGGGCAGGTTGGTGGCCGTGTAGGTGAGCCGGTCGTAGAGGTCGCTGTCGGCGAAAGCCAACGCCGCAGGAACGAGCACCTCGGCGCTGTCCGTCGCATTGACCGGAAGGAGGCTGCCCGCCACCGGCGCCTGGTTGGTACCGACGTTCACCGTGACGACGATGGTTTCAGTCACACCGCCGGAGGTCACGGTGTAGGTAAAGCTGTCCACGCCACGGAAGCCGACATTCGGCAGGTAGGTCAGGGCGTTGTTCGCACCGATCACCACGCTACCGTTCGCCCCATTGGTGACGGCCGTAACGGTCGCATTGGCATTATTGAAGGTGTCGTTCGCCAGTGGCGAGAACGTCACCGGCACCAGCGGATCGGTGGTGATGCTGTCCGCGACGCCATCGGCCACGGCGGCCAGGCTCAGGGCGACGCTGGCATTGATGGGCGCCGCGACGCCATCGCTGACCTGCACCTGAATCAGCGCATTGCCGTTGTAGTCCGCCACGGGAGTGAAGGTCAGCCCGTTCAGCGCGGCGTTGAGGGCCGCGGCGCTGCCGCTGACAGTCACGCTGGCCGAGCCATTGGCCCCGCTCACGACCGTAAGGCCCGCCGTGCCCGCAAGGTTCAGCGTGCCGTGGTTGACGCTCAGGGTAACGGTCAGCGTATCGGCGGCGTTGGCATCGCCCACGGTGATGGCGTTGGCGCCGGAAAGCACGATCGGGTTGTCTTCGCTACCGGCCACGAGCGCCGGTGCAACGACGGTTGGCGCGTAGTTCGGTTCGGCCACGATGAGCGTGACGGTGGCCGTCTCCGTGGTGCCGTTGGAGGTGACGGTGTAGGTGAAGCGGTCGGTGCCAGTGAAACCGTTGGCCGGGGTGTAGAACACCTGGCCGTTGGCGTTGAAGGTTACCGTGCCGCCATTGGCGGTCAGATAGTTGCCATTGCCGAGCGCGGTGACTTCGCCCAGCGCGGTGACGGCACGGGCCGGGTTTTCGAAGTTGTCATTGGTCAGGACGTTGAAGCCGGTTGGGGTGTTCTGCACCACACGAACCTGGTCGTCGACGATGTCGGCCACTGGCGCGATTTCGATGGGCAGCACGGTGCTGACGTTAAGCACGCCACCGATCAATTGGCCGAGTTGCACCGTGATGTTCAGTGGGCCGTTGTAGTCGGCGCCAGGGGTATAGACGAGGCCCCCAAGTGCGGCATTGATGGCCGCTACGCTGCCCTCGATGCGCAGGGTGCCGCCCGTGTTTTCCGTGATGTTGAGGCCCGCGGTTTGGTTCAGCGCGAAGCTGCCGACCGGGACGCTGAGTTTCAGGTCCAGCACTTCGCCGTCCACGTCGCCGACGGACAGCCCTTGGCCGAGGATGTCGGCGAACACCAGTGGCGTGTCTTCGGCGAAGACCGGAATGGTCGGCAGGGTGATGGTCGGCAGGTCCACTACCGGTAGCACGGTCACCACTACCGTGCCGGTCGCCACGGCGCCATCGGCGTCGCGCACGCTGTAGGTGATGGTGTCGATGCCGTTGTAGTTCGGATTGGGCGTGTAAGTCAGCGAGCCGTTGGCGTTGATCGTCACGCTTCCGTTCGCGGCTGTGGCGCCGGTAATGGTGACGCTATCGCCATCCGGATCGCGCACGTTCAACAGCGCGGCGCTGATGGCGATCGGCGTGTCTTCGTTGCCGATGACAACAGTCGGTCCGGTGAGTGGTGCAGGGTTGCTGACGTTGATGACCATCGTGGTGGACACCGACGCACCCGCGCGGTCGGTGGCCGTGACCGTAACGGTGTACTGGCCGCCGCCATTGGCGCCGTTGACCGAGGCGTGACCGTTGACCGTGCCGCTGATGAAGCCGGTGGCGGGATCGATCGTAAGGCCGGCGGGCAGTCCTGTAGCGCTGAAGCGTAGCGTGTCGAGGGCATCCGCATCGCGGAAGGCCTGGGCGGTGGAAACGGCAAGCACGATGTCGGCATCGTTGACGTTCAGGCTACCGAGGTTGCCGGTGGTAGTCGGCGCCTGGTTGCCCACCGTGACGTTTACCGTCACGGTTTCCGTCACGCCGCCCGAGGTAACGGTGTAGGTGAAGCTGTCCGCACCGACATACCCAAGGGCAGGTGTGTAGGTCACTTGGCCGTTCAGGCCCAGCACGACGGTGCCGTGCGCCGCGGCGCTGACCGAAGTGATGGCCGCGTTGGCATTCTCGAAGGTATCGTTCGCCAGCGGATAGAAGCTGTAAGGCGCCAGCGGGCCAGTGCTGATGCTGTCGGCCACGCCGTCGGCAACCGGCGTGACGGTCAGCAGTACGCTGGTGATTTGCACGGGGGCAATGCCGTCGCTGACCTGCACGTTCAGGGTCGCGCCACCGTTGTAGTCGGCTGTCGGCGCGAAGGTCATGCCAGCCAGTGCGGCGTTGATGTCGGTGGCGCTGCCGCTGATGACCATCAGCGCGTCAGCGGTGCCGTCGCCCGTGGTGATCGTAAGCCCGGTGGTTTGCCCGAGGGTGAGGGTGCCGTGGTTGACCAGCAGGGTGACGGTCAAGCGGTCGCCATTGATATCCGCGACGCTGATGGCATTAACACCGGCAAACGCGAGCGGCGTGTCTTCGGCAACGGTTAAGGCGGCCGGCGCGCTGACGGTGGGCGCGTAGTTCGGCAACGTGACGGTGAGCGTGACGGTGCCGGTTTCGTAGGTGCCGTTGGATTCGACGGTGTAGGTAAAGCTGTCCGTGCCGGTGAAACCAGCGTTCGGCGTGTAGCGGGCATTGCCATAGGAATCGATAGTGACCGTGCCGTTGGCGGGTTCACTGTGCGTGATCAGCAGACGGCCCGCGTTCTCGAAGGTGTCGTTTGCCAGCACGTTGAAATTGGCCGGGATGCCGGCCGTGACGGCCACCTGGTCGTTCACCACGTCTGCCACGGGCTCGATGGTGAGCGGCAGCGCGACGGTGACGAGGCTGTTGATATCGAGAGTGCTGCCGAGCAGACCGGTCAGTTGGCCCAGTTGCAGGCTGAGCTGGACCGGGCCGTTGTAGTCCGGGCCGGGGGTGTAGACGAGCAGCGCCAGCGCCGCGTTGATGTCGGTGACCGACCCCTGCAAATGCAGGCTGCCGTTGGCATTGGCGACGATCGTGACGTTGCTCGGCTGGCTCAGGCTAAAGCCGCCCACGGGGGTATTGATCGTCAGGTCCAGCAGCTTGCCGTCGATATCGCCGACCGACAGCTTTTGGCCGAGGATGTCGGCGAACACCAGTGGGGTGTCTTCGTAGAACACGGGGATGGTCGGGATCTTGATGGTCGGCAGATCCAGCACCGGCAGCACGGTCACGGCAACAGCACCGGTCGCCGTGGCGCCGTCGGCGTCCCGGACGAGGTAGGTGATGACGTCCACGCCGTTGTAGTTCGCGTTTGGCGTGTAGATCAACGACCCGTCGGCGGCGACGCTGACAGTGCCGTGCAGCGCCGTCGCGCCGGTCACGGTCACGACATCGCGATCAGGGTCGACGATGTTGAGCGTGGCGCGGGGGATGGTCAGTGACGTGTCTTCGTTGACCGTCACCGCGACGTTCAGACCCGCGATGGGCGCCGGATTGTCCACGTGCATTTGCAGCGTGCTGGTGGCCTTCGCGCCGGCAAGGTCGGTCGCGGTGATGACGATGGTGTAGTTGCCGTTTGGCGCCAGTTGCGAAGCGTGCCCATCGAGCGTGCCGCTGATTACGCCGGTGGTGGCGTCGATCGAAAGGCCGGCAGGCAGTCCGGTGGCGCTGTAGGTCAGGCGGTCGAACAGGTCGCTGTCGACGAACGCCGCGGATGCCACGATGGCGATCGGTGCGCCGTCCTGGCTCACGCGAGGCAACATGTCTGTGCCAATGGGCGGTTGGTTCGTCCCGACCACGACATTCACGGTGATCGTTTCGGTCACACCGCCAGAGGTGACGGTGTAGGTGAAGCTGTCCGCCCCGCGATAGCCTGCTCCTGGCAGGTAGGTGACCGCGTTATTGAGACCGATGACCACGGTGCCGTGCGCGCCGTTGGTGACCGCGGTGATCGTGGCGTTGGGGTTGCTGAACGTATCGTTGGCCAGCGGGTAGAGCGTTGCCGGGATGAGGGGCTCGGTGGTCAGCAGGTCGGTGCGGCCGTCCGCGACGGGCGTGAGGCTGATCGCGACCGTGGCGCTCTGTGGCGCGGCAACGCCATCGAACGCCTGCACCTGGATGCTGGCCGAACCGTTGTAATCCGCAGTGGGTTTGAACGTCAGGCCATTGAGGGCCGCGTTAATGTCTGTCGCGCTGCCCCGAACGATCAGCACGCTGTCATCGACGCCATCGCCGGTGAGCAAGGTCAGGCCCGTGGTTTGCGCAAGGCTCAAGGTGCCGCGGTCGGTCTGTACGGTAACGGTCAGTACATCGCCATTGGCGTCTGCGACAGCGATGGCATTGCCGTTCGCGGTGGAGAACACCAGGGTGCTGTCTTCGTTCGCGACGACGGCTGCACCCGGCACGCTCACCACGGGTGCGTAGTTGGGCAGCGCGGTGGTCACGGTGACCGTTGCCGTTTCCACCGTCCCGTTGGAGGTGACGGTGTAGGTGAAGCTGTCCGTGCCGAGGTAGCCGGCGTTCGGGGTGTAGACGAGGTTGCCCTGCGCATCGAAGGTCACGCTCCCATGGGCGGGCGTGCCCACAGCGGTAACAATGCGCCCGGCGTTCTCGAAGGTATCGTTGGCGAGCACATTGAAGCTCACCGGCGCTTCGAGGGTGGTGCGGACGTTGTCATCGACGATGTCGGCGACCGGCGCAATGGTGATCGGCAAGCTGAGATTGACCAGGCTGCTGAGGTTGAGCTGGCTGCCCAAAATGCCGGTCAGCTGGCCAAGTTGCAGCGTGATGTTGAGGGGGCCGTTGTAGTCGGCGCCAGGGGTGTAGACGAGGGCAGCCAATGCGGCGTTGACATCCGCCGGCGTGCCTTGCAGATGCAGGCTGGCACCGGCATTGGCGACTACGGCGATGCTGCTGTCCAGGCCCACGCTGAAGCTGCCGCGTGGCGCAGTCAGCACCAGGTCCAGCAGTTTGCCATCCACATCACCGACCGACAGGCTCTGCCCGAGAGCGCTGACGAGCAGGATGGGTGTGTCTTCGGTAAAGACCGGCAGGGTCGGGATCTGCAGGGTTGGCAGATCCAGCACGGGCAACACGGTCACGACCACGGTGCCACTGCCGGTCGCACCGTCGGCGTCGCGCAGGGTGTAGGTGATCGTATCGATGCCGTTGAAGTTGGCGCGCGGCGTGTAAATCAGGTTGCCATTGGCATCGACGCTGACCGTGCCGTTGCCGGCGCTCGCGCCGGTGACGGTCACGACATCGTTGTCACGGTCGAAGATCGCTAGCGTGGCGTTTGGAATCGTTAGCGCCGTGTCTTCGTTACCCGTCACGGCGATGTTGATGCCCCCCACCGGCGCGGGGTTGGAGACGCTGATGGACAGCGTGGTCGACACGGACGCGCCCGCAAGGTCAGTGGCTGTCACCGTCACGGTATAGACGCCGCCGTTCACGGTCGACGCATGGCCATCCACCTTGCCAGCAATGATGCCGGTCAGCGGGTCGATGCTCAGGCCCGCCGGCAGATTGCTTGCCGAGAAACGCAGCACGTCGAGCAAATCGGCATCGCGGAAGGCAAGCCCGGTCGCGACGTTGACGACGATGGCGCCATCTTCGGTCAGCACGGGCAGCAGGCCACCCACGGTGGTCGGCGCCTGGTTGCCCACGGTCACGTTGACGGTGACCACTTCAGTGACGCCGCCGGATGTCACGGTGTAGGTGAAGCTGTCCGAACCGGTGTAGCCCAGCGTTGGGAAATAGGTGAGGGCATTCCCAACACGCGTGACGGTGCCGTGGGCTGGGTCACTCACACCGGTGATGACGGGAGCCGCTTCGAAGGAGTCGTTCGCTAGCGGATAGAAGGTCACGCCGGTCACGTTGGAACTGCTGGTCTGGATACTGTCGGTGACGCCGTCGGCCACCGGCGTGATGGTCAGGCCGATGCTGGTGCTTTGAGTCAATGCGCCGTCGTTGGCGCTGATGTTCAACGCCGCCGGGCCGTAGTAGTCAGCGCTGGGGGTCAGCACGAGGCCGTTAAGCGCGGCATTGATCGCGGCGGCGGTACCGCGGATGACCAGCGAGCCGTCGGCACCATTGCCATCGATAAGCTCGAGCCCGGCGGTTTGCGCGAGCGCGAGGGCACCATGGTTGGTGCTGAGGGTGACCGTCAGCGCGTCGTTGTTCTGGTCGGCCACGGTCAGTGCGTTGCCGTTGGCATCGGAGAACACCAGCGGGGTGTCTTCGGCGAAGGTCTGGCTCGCCGGTGCGTTCACGGTCGGGGCGTAGTTGGGCAGCGCGACGTGCAGGGTAACGGTGGCGGTTTCCAGGGTGCCGTTGGAGCGTACGGTGTAGGTAAAGCTGTCGTTACCGGTGTAGCCGGCGTTCGGCGTGTAGGTCACGGTGCCGTCGGCTTGGAAGGTGGCACTGCCGTGTGCCGGCTGGGTAATACTGATGACCTCGCGGCCGGCGTTCTCGAAGTTGTCATTCGCCAGTACGTTGAGCGTGACCGGCGTATCGAGCGTGACGTTGGCCTCGTCATTGACGACGTCCGCCACCGGCACGATGGTGATCGGCAGGTTCAGGGTCACCAGGCTGCTCAGGTCGATGCTCGTGCCGAGGATGCCGGTGAGCTGGGCGAGCTGCACGCTGATGTTCACCAGGCCGTTGTAGTCGGCGCCGGGTGTGTAGACGAGTGCACCCAGTGCGGCGTTGATGTCCGCCGCCGAGCCTTGCAGGCGCAACGTACCGTTCGCATTGGCGATGATGCTGACGTTGCTGTCCTGGCTGAGGTTGAGGCTGCCGACGGGCGTATTCAACGTCAGGTCGAGCAATTTACCGTCGATGTCGCCGACCGACAGCGCCTGGCCAAGCGCGCTGACCATGAGGATCGGTGTGTCTTCGTAGAACACTGGAAGCGGTAGCAGCTCGATCTTCGGCAGATCCAGCACGGGCAATACGGTGACCGCGACCACGCCCACATCCGTTCCGCCATCGGCGTCACGCACGGTGTAGGTAATGGCGTCGATACCATTGAAGTTCGGCTTTGGCGTGTAGGTCAGCGAGCCATCGGCTTCGATGACCACGGTGCCATGCTGCGCCGAGGCCCCGGTGACGGTGACCGCATCGCCATCGAGATCGACGATGGCCAGGCTGTCGCGCGGGACAGTGAACGTCGTGTCTTCGTTGAGCGAGATCGCGACGTTCAGTCCAGCGATCGGTGGTGGGTTAGCCACGGTGACGGTCAAGGTGCTGGTGGCCGTTGCACCGGCAAGATCCCTGGCGGTGATGACGACGTTGTAGACGCCACCGTTCACCTGCGACGCGTGACCGCCGACGATGCCGCTGATGAGCCCAGTGTTCGGATCAATGGTCAGGCCCGCCGGCAGGTTGCTGGCGCTGAAGGTGAGCTTGTCGAATAGGTCCACATCGGCGAACGACAGGCCTGCGGCGACCGTGACGAGGCCCGCATCGACCGTGCTCAGGGTGCCGAGGTTGCTGCCAACCGGTGCGTGGTTGGTGCCCACGGTCACGTTCACTGTGATGGTTTCGGTCACGCCGCCGGAAGTGACGGTGTAGGTGAAACTGTCCGCTCCGCGATAGCCCAAGACGGGCGTGTAGGTCACGGCGTTGCCCAAGAGCAATACGGTGCCATGGGCGGCCGCGCCAATGCTGGTGATGACCGCGTTGCCTTCGAAGTTGTCGTTGGCCAGCGGGTAGAAGGTAATCGGTACGAGCGGCTCGGTGACGATGCTGTCCGCAACGCCATCGGCCACCGGCGTGATGGTCATCGTGACCGCCGCATTCTGCACGGTAGCGATACTGTCGCTGGCCGTGACGCTCAAAGTGGCGGGACCGTTGTAATCGGCAGTCGGCGTGAACCGCAGGCCGTTCAGGGCGGCGTTGATGTCGGCGGCACTGCCGCGCACGGTCAGGGTGCCATCGGCGCCGTTGCCGTCGATCAGCGTGAGGCCGGTGGTTTGCGCCAATGTCAGGGCGCCATGGTTGGCAGTGAGGGTGACGGTCAGCGTGTCGTTGTTGCCGTCGGCGACCACGATGGCGTTGCCATTGGCCGTGGAGAACACCTGCGGGGTGTCTTCGGCGAAGGTCAGCGCCGGTGCCTGAGTCACAATGGTTGGGGCGTAGTTCGGTAGGGCGGTGGTTAGAGTGACGGTCGCGGTTTCGGTCGGGATGCTCGCCTTTTCGTTCGCCAACACGGTGTAGGTGAACGTGTCCGTCCCGGTCCAGCCGGCGTTCGGGGTGTAGGTGAACAGGCCGTTGCCGTCATAGCGCACCGTGCCGTGGGCCGGCTGCGTCCAGCTGGTTACGGCCGCATTCGGGTTCTCGAACGTGTCATTGGCCATGACGTTGAACTGGACGGGCGTATCCAGCACCACGCGGACGTTGTCGTCGGCGATATCCGCGACGGCGCCGATGGTAATGATCGGCAGGCTCGCGTTGACGTTAAGCAGACCGCCGGTGAGCTGGCCCAGGTTCAGCGTGATGTTCACCGGACCGTTGTAGTCGGCGGCAGGCGTGTAGATCATTCTGCCGAGCGCGACGTTAATGTCAGCGACAGTGCCTCTCAGGTTGACGATCTGCTGGCCATTGGCATCGGTACTTTCGGCGATGGTCACGCCGCCGGTTTCCACGATCGATATGTTGCCGATCGGTACGTTGATGGCGAGCTCGACAAGACCGCCATCGATGTTGCCGATCGACAGTTGCTGGCCAAGGATGTTGGCGAAGATCAGCGGCGTATCTTCCTGAAGCAGTGGCAACGCCGGCAAGTTGATGATGGGCAGGTCGGCAACGGGCAGTACCACGACGAGCGCCGTACCGACGGCTTGACCGCCATCCACATCGCGCACGGTGTAGGTGATGGTGTCAATGCCGTTGAAGTTGGGGTTCGGTTGGTAATCCAGCGAGCCATCCGGGCGAATGGTGACCGTTCCATTGGCCGCCGACGCCTGCGTGATGCTGAACGCGTCGCCATCGGGATCGATGATCAAGAGCGCACTGAGGCTAAGGTTCAGCAGCGTGTCTTCGGCTGCATCGGTCGTGAGCTGAAGCCCGAGAATCGGGATTGGCGGCGGGTTGCTGACATTGACGGTGAGCGTGCTGTTGACCGACGCGCCGGCGAGGTCAGTCGCAGTGACGACGACGTTGTAAGTGCCGGTGCCGTTGGTGCCGTTCACCGAGGCATGACCGTCAACGATGCCGCCGATGGTTCCGGTGATCGGGTCGATGCTCAACCCAGCCGGCAGTCCCGTCGCCGAGAACCGCAGTACGTCCAGTAGGCCGTCCGGGTCGTAGAAGGACAAGCCCGCCAGAATGAGTACGGGCCCTTTGTCGACCGTGTTCAGCGTGCCCAAGGCGGTGCTGACTGGCGTCGTATTGCCGACTAGCACGCTGACGGACACCTGCTCGGTGACGCCGCCGGAGGTCACGGTGTAGGTGAAGGTATCGTTGCCGACAAAGCCCAGCGCAGGCGTATAGGTGATCGTGTTGCCAAGACCCAGCAGGACGACACCGTTCGCGCCTTGGGAGACGGCGGTCACAGTGGCGTTAGCGTTTTCGAAGTTGTCGTTCGCCAGCGGATTGAAGGTGACCGGACGCAGCGGCCCGGTGCTGATGCTGTCCGCGACGCCATCGGCAACGGGAGTAATCGTCATGCCGATGGTGGTGGTTTGTACGGCTGCTTGGCCATCGCTGGCCGTGACCGAGATGCTCGCGGCGCCGTTGTAATCGGCGACCGGTGTGAACGCTAGGCCGTTCAAGGCGTTGTTGAGGTTGCTGATGCTGCCGCTCAGGGTCACGCTGCCCGTGCCGTTTCCGCTGACGGTCAGTCCAGCCGTTTGGGCAAGCAAGAGCGTGCCGTTGGCGGTGTTTAGCGTGACAGAGAGGTTGTCACCGTTGGCGTCGTTGACGGTGATGGCGTTGCCATTGGCGGTCGAGAACACACGCACGGCGTCTTCGATGAAGGTCTGCGTGGCGGGGGCGCCAATGGTGGGTGCGTAGTTCGGAATCACCGTGGTCATGGTGACGGTCGCGGTTTCGGTCGCGCCGCCCGAGGTGACGGTGTAGGTGAACGTGTCCGTGCCGGTCCAGCCGGTTTTGGGCGTGTAGACGGCATTGCCCTGGGTATCGATCGTCACGCTGCCGTTGGCCGGCTGGGTGAAGCCGGTGACCACACGGCCGGCGTTCTCGAAATTGTCGTTCGCCAGGACGTTGAAGCTCGATGCGGTGTTCAGGTAGGCGGTGGCGGTGTCGGGAACGATGTCGGCGACTGCCGCAAAATTCATGGGTACGACCGTGGTCACCGCCGAGGCGATACCGTCGTTGGCGGTGACGGTCAGGTTGACCGGGCCGTTGGCATCGGCGGTCGGGGTGTAGACGAGACCGTTGAGGGCGTTGTTGATGATCGATAGCTGGCCCGTCAGCGTGATGCTGTTCGTGCCGTTCCCGGTCTGGCTGGTACCGGAAAGTAAGCCGGACAGGAGCTCGGCCAGAATGTTGGCGTTCAGCGCGAGCGTGCCATGAGGAACCGAAAGCGTAACCGTGCCCGTCGCGCCATCGTCGGTCACCCGCAGTTGCGTACCGAGCGCGCTGGAGAACGTAACGGGTACGTCTTCGCTAAGGCCTGTGAGTGTCGGCTTCACTATGACCGGTGGCGCGTTGACGGTGATTGCCACGGACCCAGTGACAGGCCCCAGCAGATCGTTAACTGAATAAGTAAAGGCGTCAGGGCCGGAATATCCGGGTGTTGGCGTATAAATCAATGCATTACTTGCAGCGTTGATGGTGACCGTGCCATGGGCCGGTTGGGTGAAAGAAGCAATCTTTGTTACGAGTAAATCGTTGCTCAGGACGTTGAGCGTCGTAGGTCCGCTGTTCTGGTTGACGGTGTACGAATCATTACTGACAGCGAGAAGGCTATGGTTCCATTCCGATGCCACCAGCGATGTCGTCTCGATCGTCCCGACATGCGTCTCCAGCACCCAGTCACCGCCTTGACCGGTGGTGTTGATCGACGCGGCGATGTCGCTCGTTAGTGCCTGCGCCAGCGCATTGACCGTTTCCATGCCACGCTCGCCAGCGGCGAGGTCGCAGCCATACAACAACACGTCGGCGTTGGGATTCAGGTGCAGCCCAATCTGGCCAAGGATGTCGGCGTACTGGCTTTGAATGGATTGCGCGTCGAGCTGGGTGCCGCCGACCTGCAGCAGGCCCTCGGAGGCATGTGTGACGATGTGGATCGCGTCCAGCCCGGTACGACCTTTCAGCGCGTCGGCGATTTGGCTGAGACCGTCGCGACTGTTATCGAGGTACACGACGTCGGCACCCGTTGGCAGGGCGCTACGCAAGATGTCTTGGTCGGGCAGGCTGCCATCGATGAAATAGATTTCGTGCCGCGCCGTCCCCTCGGGTGGTGCGGTCGCAGTCAGCGCATTGACGATGTCGGCCGTGGTCTGGTCGGTGAAGTCATGCCCTGCGTCGACCGCAGGGGGCTCGGCAGACGCATGATGAGCGTCAGCATCGCTCGATCCGTCCGCACCCACAGAGTTCGCATCCGCGTGGCCCGCATCAGCTGCAACCGCCCCGGGAGCGTCCGAAGCATGGGTGGGTAGGGGCACATGAGCCGGTTCCGCCGCCGCTGCCGCAGGCGCGCTGGCATTGACTGCCGCATCTGCCGTGGCGATTGCCGCACCGTCGAACATCACCCGGGTTTCGAGCGCGATGCGGATGGCGGAGCTGTGTTTATACGAACCGTTCATGTGAATCTCCAGCGCAAAGGCAGGGCGTTGGCAACAGCCGAAAGGGGTAAAGGCTCTTTAAGGTTAGAAGCCAGCCATCGGTTGCGCGCAGGCATCGCATCAATGAAATTGAACTTATTTTTGACGTCAAAAATTAGTACTGTGTGATGCAGTTCACAAGTCGACGCACGTCGAAATCCGACAAAGTGCACGCCGCTCGTCTTTCCTGAACGTCGCAAAGTGCGTGCCCGGGCCGATGAGCTGCACGTCCGTTGATCGAATCGAATGAGCGGCCCCTCTACCACGGGGTTTCAGGAGCAGGCTGTTGAGTTGGCCGGCGGTTGAAATGACGGGACTGCCCGGCGTGTCTATCGACGGCGACGTTTTAATGACGGTTGATACGCGCGATAGTCAGATAAGCAGCGCTGTGGAAAGCCATATGCGCTCATCGAGCGTCTGGAGATGTCGATGGCTATAGTGAAGACGAATTACGCAAGCCACAGTGCCTAGGCAGTAAGCGCTTTTGGAACCGCTGTGGCTTGCCGCTCATAAACGCCTACAGACAAATAAGAAGAGCAGGCCTATGCAGATTCAACACAAGCACGTATTGATCACGGGCGCCGGCTCGGGACTTGGCGCCGCCACGGCAAGCGTACTCGCCGATGCGGGTGCCCGCGTGGCGCTTCTGGATATGAATGCGGACGCCCTCGAGGCGAAAGCGCGGACATTGCCCGGGGAGCCTTTGCAGCTGGTTGCCGACATCACCGACGAAACCGCCGTGAAGCACGCGCTGGCGACCATCGAGCATACCTTCGGCGGGCTGCACGGTCTTGTGAACTGCGCCGGGGTGGTCGGTGGCGAGCGCATTCTCGGGCGTACCGGGCCGCATGGTCTTGAGGGCTTCAGCCGGATCGTGGGGATCAATCTGATCGGCAGCTTCAACATGCTGCGGCTGTCGGCGGAATTGATGTCGCGGGGCGAGGCCGACGCGGAAGGCGAGCGGGGCGTAATCATCAACACCGCATCCATCGCGGCCTATGACGGGCAGGTCGGCCAGGCGGCCTATGCGGCGTCGAAAGGGGCCATCGCGTCGCTGACGTTGCCGGCGGCGCGCGAGCTGGCGCGCCATGGGATTCGCGTCATGACCATCGCGCCAGGGATTTTCGAAACGCCCATGATGGCGGGCATGACGCCGGAGGTGCGCGAAGCGCTGGCGGCAGACGTTCCTTTCCCGAAGCGGCTGGGACGCGATAGCGAATACGCGGCGCTGGTGCGGCATATCTTCGAGAACAGCATGCTCAACGGCGAAGTCATCCGCCTGGATGGGGCGCTGCGGATGGCGGCGAAATGAAGGAGGTGAACGTGAACGATCCAATCGTCATCGCCGAGGCGGCGCGTACGCCCATGGGCGGCTTCCAAGGAGACCTCGCGGGATTGAGTGCGCCTGAACTAGGCGCAGCGGCCATTGCCGCGGCCATCGCACGTAGCGGTATTGCCGCAGCAGAGGTCAGCGAGGTTCTGATGGGGTGTGTGTTGCCGGCGGGGCTCGGCCAGGCACCTGCGCGGCAGGCGGCGCTAGGGGCGGGTCTGCCTAACGCTGTACCGTGTACCACCTTGAACAAGATGTGCGGGTCGGGCATGCAGGCGGTGATCCTGGCGCACGACATGCTGCTGGCGGGTAGTGTGGAGACCGTGATTGCCGGCGGGATGGAAAGTATGAGCAACGCGCCCTACTTACTGGAAAAAGCGCGTGCCGGTTACCGCATGGGACACGGGCGCGTGCTGGATCACATGTTTCTTGACGGTCTGGAAGATGCTTACGATAAAGGCCGCCTCATGGGCACCTTCGCGGAGGACTGCGCCGAGCGCTTCGGCTTCACCCGTGAGCAGCAGGACGGCTACGCCGTGGCGTCGCTGGCGCGGGCCAATGCGGCGATTGAAAACGGGGCCTTTGCGGACGAGATCGTTCCGGTCGAGGTGGTGGGCCGTAAGGAAACGCGGCAAATCGAACGGGATGAGCAGCCACCAAAGGCCAATCTCGCCAAGATTCCAACGTTGAAACCGGCGTTTCGTTCGGACGGTACGGTAACGGCGGCCAATTCCAGTTCTATCTCAGATGGCGCGGCGGCGCTGCTGTTAGCACGACAATCGACTACGATGCGTTTAGGGCTGCAGCCGTTGGCGATCGTCCGCGGGCACGCCGCGCATGCCCGCGCGCCCGGCGAGTTCACCACCGCGCCTATCGGGGCCATAAAGCGGTTGCTGGAGCGGACCGGCTGGGGGCTGGCGGATGTCGATCTGTTCGAAATCAATGAAGCGTTCGCGGTCGTTCCCATGGCAGTGATGGCCGAGCTTGCGCTCGACCACGAACAGGTCAACGTGAACGGCGGTGCGTGCGCCCTGGGCCACCCGATCGGTGCGTCTGGCGCACGCATCCTGGTGACACTGCTCCACGCCCTGCGGGCGCGCGGCCTCAAGCGAGGCATCGCCGCGATCTGCATTGGTGGCGGCGAAGCAACGGCAATGGCGGTAGAAGTAGAAATGCTCTGACTCTCTACGTCGGGTAGATCGGTGCCGGTCTCGCTATCTGCATAAACGCCACCGGGCACTTCGCCTGTCGCTAGTTTTTCCTTCCAGACCTCCTGTTTCATAACGCCAATGCTTTAGCAGGGGCCGCACCGGCTTCGACCTGAAAGCCGCTATGCGTTCTTTGCATAGTGGTCGGCGCTCTTCTGATTTTGAGGCGATATGCGCCTCTGCCATGATCGGGCCATCGGCTGACATGAATCACAAGCATAAGAAAGTCAGCGTTACAGGACCGTCTTCGGATCCTGACTTCTATGCCTAGCTGAGATTTGAAAATAATCCAAACCTGAGAGGAATAGAGACCGTGAGCACGATCACTCGAACGACGTTTGCACGCACATTGATGTCATTGTCGGTAGTGGCAAGTTCGCTGATGGCGATCGAAACGGCTTCGGCGGCCGATCGGTTATCCGAGATCCTGGAGCGCGGTGTCGTGCGGGTCGGCGTGCAAGGTGCTTTCAAGCCCTGGTCATACCCGAATGCCAGCGGCGCGATGGAAGGCATCGAGGTCGATCTCGCGAAGGATGTCGCAGACAAACTGGGCGTGAAGCTCGAACCGGTAGTGATCACGTCGGCCAATCGAATCCAGTTCCTGCAGCAGGGGCGCGTGGACCTGCTGATCGCGGGTATGTACGACACCGCCGAGCGGCGCAAGGTCGTGGGGATCATCGAGCCGGCCTACTGGTCGTCAGGGCCTGCACTGATGGCCAAGAAGGGCGTCATCAGTGACTGGAAGGACATCGAAGGTAAAACCGTCTGCGCAAAGCAGGGCGTGGTCTACAACAAAAAAGTCGAGCAGGACTACAAGGTCAAGATCGTTGCGTTCGCCGGTAACTCCGAAGGTAAGGAAGCCTTGCGGTCGGGCAAATGCATCGCATGGCTCTACGACGACGTGGGCATTCAGGCGGATTTGAAACTGCCCGAGTGGAGTGACTACGAGATGCCGGTAGAGGTGCTCTACAACAACCCCTGGGGCGCCGCCGTTGCCATCGAAGAGCGCGATAAACCCTGGGGCGTTTTCATTTCCGGCCTGGCCTACCGCTGGCAGTCGTCCGGCAAGTTGATGGATCTGGAGAAGGCTTACGACCTCCAGCCTTCTGCGTGGTTTGCGGACCAGCATGCGAAGCATGTCTGGGACACGTCTTATCTCGGCGAATGATCTTTCGCGTAATCGACAAGACTCAATCCACTCCAACGTGTCGGGGTCGATATGTTCGATGCCATATCCGGTTTCTTTTTGGATCTTTACGAAAAGACAGGACTGAACTTCAACATTTTCTACGACGAGTTCGAGTACGACCGCGTCCTTGCGGGCGCGGTGACCTCACTCGAACTGATGGCTTGGGTCATTTGCCTGTCGATCGTCTTAGGGGTAATCGGCGCGTCCCTGCAGCACATGGGGTCGCGCACGCTCAAGGGGCTGGTCGAAGCCTACGTCCAGGTGTTTCGTAATACGCCGCCGATGGTTCAACTGCTCTTTTTCTATTTCGGGTTGGGCAGCATCACGCCTCAGGTCGACATGGGCGGGTACAACGAGCCGCTGATCTCGTCCTTCGCCTGGGCGGTTATCGGGCTCAGCGTGTTCGGTGCGGCCTATAACGTGGAGATATTCCGCTCCGGTATCGAGTCGGTCCCTCGATCGACACTCGAGGCATCCGAAAGCCTGTGCCTGACGAAGTGGCAGACCAACCTTCATATCGTCCTGCCTTTGGCTATCCGGGTCAGCCTGCCGTCGTTGACTGCGAATGTCATCAGCCTGGCCAAGACTACCTCGCTGGTCTACGTCATCTCGGTGCCGGAAATGACCTATGTCCTCAACCAGATATGGTCGGACAGCATGAACGTACCCGAGATGATCTTCGTGCTGTTCCTGTTCTACGGGATCGTCATCGCGTTGATTGGTGCCGTGTTCAGCCTGCTCGAGCGCAAGCTCCGGATTCCGGGGTTTGGCCAATGATCAGGGACAAAGTACATGCACGCAGTAGCGTGTTGCTCATGAACGTGACGCGGATTCGTTGGCAGCACGTCGTGGGAGCAGCAGTGCTGACGGTGGTCGCCCTTGCGGCCACACTCATCCTGCAATCCGAACCGGAAAGCCCGGTCGCGACGCTCGTTCGCTGGATGCCGTTCATTCTCGAAGGGTTCGGGCTCAATCTCGTCATGAGCTTTCTTGCGATGCTTTTGGCGACCTTGCTCGGCGTACCGTTGGGGGTTGCGCAGGTCAGCCGGGTGTATCTGGTGAGGACCGTCGCGAAAGGCGTCACGCATCTGTTCCGCAATACGCCCTGGCTGGTGGTCCTGTTCACGGTGATGTACGTCATGCCCATGACCGTGGACCTGGGCTTGACGCGGGTAGACATCTCCGACTGGGCCAAGGCGACGCTGGCGTTCGCGCTGCCCGTCATGGGCAATATCAGCGAGATCGTGCGTGGCGCCATCGTCTCGGTGCCCACTGGGCAATGGGATTCCGCACAGGGGCTTGCGCTCACGAGGCGTCAGACCATGACCCACATCATCCTGCCGCAATGTGTGAAAAGGTCTCTGCCGTCCTGGATGAACTGGTACGCGCTGTTGACGCTGGCAACGCCCATGGCGGCCATTCTCGGTGTTCGCGAGGCGGTGGGCAGCGCGCAGGCGGCGATGGAAGCCGGGGGCGGGCGCCCGGACTTTCTGATCCCGTTCTACCTGTTCCTGCTCTGCCTCTTCTTCATTTACATCTACCCGATTGCCCTTCTGACCAAAGCCCTGGAGAAAAAGCATGCAGCGTCATGAACCCTACGGTGCTGAGACGGCTTCGGTATCCGCGGACGCACCGATCGTCAGCATTCGGGATGTCCGAAAATTCTATGGCTCGCTGGAAGTGCTCAAAGGCATTTCGCTAGACGTGCTCAAGGGGCAGGTGGTCTGCATCATCGGGCCCTCTGGGTCTGGAAAGTCCACCCTGATCCGTTGCATCAACGGCTTGAGTGATGTCCAGCAAGGCTCCATCAGTGTTGCGGGAACGGAAGTGAACGATGCCCGGCTGGATGTCGTCGCACTGCGGCGTAAAGTTGGCATCGTGTTTCAGCAATACAACCTTTTCCCGCACAAGACGGTGCTCGAAAACGTGATGCTCGCACCGCGGTTGGTCCTGAAGGAAAGCAGGGCGTCCGCCGAGCAGCGTGCCAAAGCGCTTATCGCCAAGGTCAGGCTTACGGGCAAGGAAGACGCCTACCCCGGGGAGCTTTCCGGCGGGCAGCAACAGCGCGTTGCGATCGCCCGAAGCCTGGCGATGCGTCCTGAAATCATGCTGTTCGATGAAGTAACGGCGGCGCTCGATCCCGAAACCGTTAAAGAAGTGCTCACCACGATCAGGGAACTCGCGGCGGATGGCATGACCTGCATCCTGGTGACCCATGAGATGGGGTTCGCCCGCGAAGTGGCTGATCACATCTATTTCACCGATGGCGGGGTCATTGTGGAGCACGGGCCTCCTGCCGAGGTTTTCAGCAATGCGAAGGACCCACGAACCCGGCGATTCCTAAGCCAGGTCATCTGACCGCCTTACCGCGCGTCACCTTTTGAGATGTTCAACCAGCCCGTTCCCTGAAAACGAACGGAACGGGCTTCTATTGCATATTGGATGGCTCACATGAACGTAATCGCCACGTCCTCAGCTCGCAAAGACCCTCTGCTCCAACCCCTGCAGATCAAGCACCTGACCCTTCGCAACCGCATCATGAGCACGAGCCATGCCTGTGGGCTGGAGGAGGGCGGCATGCCCAAGGAGGCCTACCAGCTCTATCACACGGAGAAGGCCAAGGGCGGTCTGGCGCTGTCGATGTTCGGGGGGTCGTCCAATGTCGATCGCGACTCGCCGAATATCTTTCGGCAGCTGAATGTCGGGGTCGACGCGATCATCCCGCACCTGCAGCAGTTCTCCGAGCGGATGCATGCTCAGGGCGCGGCGCTCATGTGTCAGATCACCCACCTGGGGCGGCGTGGTGATCCGTTCGCTGGCGATCGCCTGACGACGATCGCGCCGTCGGTCGTGCGGGAAACGCTCCATCGCAGTATTCCCAAGGCAATGGACGAGTACGACATTGGTCGCGTGGTGAAGGCCTACGCCGCAGCCGCGCTACGCTGCAAGGAAGGTGGGCTGGATGGTATCGAAACGCTTGCGGGTGGCCACCTCATCGGTCAGTTCTTCTCAGCACTGACGAATCGCCGAACCGATCGATTCGGCGGGAGCCTGGAAAACCGCTGCCGCTTCGCGCTTGAAGTTCACGAAGCGATCCGCAAGGCAGTAGGTGATGGCTTTCTCGTTGGCATCCGGCTTAGCGTCGACGAGGGCGTATCCGGTGGGCTGACGTTCGAGGACTGCGTAGCGATCGGGCAGATACTCCAACGTGAAGGCGCCGTGGATTTCTTCAACGCGGTGTACGGCAACATGGACACCATCCGTAGCCTGGTCGTGGAGAACATGCCTGGTATCGGCGCGCCCATCGCGCCTTGGGTGGATGCCATCGGTCGTTTCAAGCATGAGGTGAAGCTACCCGTCTTTCACGCGGCGCGGATGGCCGATGTCGCGTCCGCCCGGTATGCCGTATCGGAGGGCAAGATCGACATGGCTGCGATGACGCGGGCGCAGATCGCGGACCCCTATCTCGTCGAGAAGATCATCGCCGGCAAGGAACTGGAAATTCGTCCTTGCATCGGCGCGTCCTATTGCCAGTCGGCCCAGCGGCCGTCATGCCTGCACAATCCGGCAACAGGAAGGGAAGGAAGCCTGCCGCAGAAACTCGTCAAAACCGACGGGCCTCTCAAGCGGGTTGTGGTTGTCGGTGGCGGCCCCGGAGGTCTTGAAGCGGCCCGGGTTGCCGCCGAGCGCGGGCATGAGGTCGTCCTGCATGAGGCGGCCTCGCAGCTGGGGGGGCAAGTGCTTCTAGGGGCAATAGGCTCCTGGCGACGCGATCTGATCAGCGTGATCGATTGGCGTGTCGCAGAGTTGGAGCGGCTTGGCGTCAGGGTCCATACGGACTCCTATATGGAGTACGCGGAGCTCGCCGGCCTGCAGGCAGACGTCGTGATCATCGCAACCGGTGGGCTTCCCAATGTGGATCTGCTCGAAGGCGCGGAGCTGTGCGCGACAAGCTGGGATGTCGTTTCGGGTCACCTGACCCCGGCCGCTGGCGCCAAGGCGCTGGTGTTCGACGGTACCGGGCGGCATCCCGCGCCACTAGCGGCGGAGAAGATCCGCGAGCAGGGGGCGGACGTGGTGTACTTTTCCATCGACGGGCAAATTGCCGAAGAGGGGACGTATTCCGAACGTTATCGCTGGAAGAAGCGCTTTCTGGAATTGGGTATCACGCCGGTATTCGAATCCAAGCTGGTTGCCGTCGAACGTGTGGGTACGCGTCTCAGGGCCACGGTCGTCAACGAGATAAATGCTACCGAGCACCATCTCGAGGTCGATCATGTGATCGTTGACCAAGGAACAATTCCCATGGATGAGCTTTACACCGAGCTGCGGTCAGACTCGGTCAACAAGGGGGTAACCGATATCGAAGCCTTGGTCGCGACACGTGCACAACCCTTCGCGAGCGAGGCGGGGATGGCTCTGTACCGGATCGGCGATGCCGTTTCCAGCCGCAACGTGAATACCGCACTTCTGGACGCCTATCGTATTAGCTGCGTTCTCTGACCCAATCGCGCCCCGGCAGGGGCGCGATTGGGTTTCGACGGCTTGCCTGGATTGCCTTTCGAGAAATCGCCTCGTTCTTTAATGCGCGACTGGAACATTCTTCACTGGCAAACCCGCCAAGATCGGCATGACGTGCTTGCAGACGACGCGATACTGTCAGGCTTCGATCGCCGCCGAGCCGGATGTGCCATGAATCTGAACTACTTCGCTGCATTTCGCGCCGTCATGCTCGCGGGTACCGTGAGCGGTGCCGCCCATATCCTTGGGCGAAGCCAGCCGGCGGTCAGCCGACTTCTGGACAAGCTGGAACACGAACTGGGTGTGCAGTTATTCGAACGGCGCAAGGGGCTGGTGACACCCACGAAGAACGCGCACAACCTGATGGCCGAAGTCGAAAGGGCGTACCTTTCGATGGACTCGCTGCGCCATTCCGCAATGCGGCTGGCGAAAGGACAAGACCCCCATGTCACCGTCGCTTCGATGCCCGCGCTCGGTATCGACTTCATGCCTTATGTGATCGCCGAGTTCAATCGGCTCGAACCAGACGTCAAGGTGACGCTGAGCGTGCAAAATTCGGGGCGTGTGGAAGAGTACGCCACGGCGCAGCAGATCGATTTCGGTTTCGTCGAAATGCCCTACCAGACGGCTGGCCTCAGGGTGGATACCTTCAGCACGGCACCTTATGTCGTGGCCGTGCCCTTGGCGCATCCCTACGCGCAACGAGCAGCATTGAGCCTCGAAGATCTGGCCAAGACGGATTTCATCTCATATTCCAACTTCGCTCCCGCTCGGCAACTGCTCGATCATGTGGCCCGCTCCTCGGGTATCGAGGCGCGTTATGTCTACGAAACCAACATTTCCGTATCGGCGCTTTCGATGGTGAAGCGTGGCCTGGGTGTAGCCATCATCGATCCGTTCACGGCCATGCTGCATCCGCTGGACCAGGTAAAGCTGGTGGCGCTGACGCCGGCTGTGCCTTTCAGGGTTTCGCTGCTGCAACCGGAAACGCGCCCGGGTACGCCGGTAACCAAGGTGTTGCTGGAGGTCATGTGGCGGCTCAAGGATGACGTGCTGCGCGGCCTGCCAGTCTGAACCGACGGTATCGATTCCGTGCATACCGGCCGCCGCTTTTCTAATTTCTAAACGAAAATCCGTTTATCTATAGTGGCTCTCGACGCGGAGCGCGAGTCTCCGTTCGGCAGGCTATAGAGAGGGTTTTCAATGAGCTACGTAACGGCCAGTATCCGAGCTACCAAGGTCTACCATGGTTATGACAGTGAGCGTCGTTTGATCATCGACACGCTGGACTCCACCGGTTTCGTGACCAAGCTCATCAAGGTCGAGCGCATTCTTTCCGTAACTGAAGACTACATCTTCATCGAATGCCCGCATGACACCGTGCAGGTCTGGGAGTACGAAGGTTCGCTCGCTGCATTCAAACAGCGTCTAGCCGAATGTGGGGTTGCCGCGGCATAGCCCGCCGGCAAATCCTGGCGGGCTATGGGCCGTCCGGGGCTGTTCGGGCATACGTGCATCCGCACCAAGGTCGTAACGCCCCCTGGTGCGGATGCACCGTCTCAGGTACGGAAACGTCCGACCAATCCATGAAGCTCGCCGGAAATCTGCGACAGCCGCTGCGAGTCGCTTTGTGCCGAACCGGCCAGTTGCTCCACGAGCAGCGCGTCTTCGTGGATTTGTGCGATGTGGCGGTTAATGTCTTCGGCAACCTGGTGTTGTTCTTCCGCAGCCGTCGCGATCTGGGTGTTCTGGTCGCGGATATGGTCGACCGAATCGCGGATGCGCTCGAAGCTGTCGCGGGCTTGCTGGATGCGATCGACACTGGCCTTGGACATCTCCAGGCTATTCTGCATCTGCTTGGTGACATCTTCGGTCCGGCGGGCGAGGCCGCCGAGCAGGCCGTCGATTTCGCCGGTGGAATCGGCCGTGCGCTTGGCGAGCGCTCGCACCTCGTCGGCAACGACCGCAAACCCACGACCTTGCTCGCCTGCCCGTGCCGCCTCGATCGCAGCGTTGAGGGCGAGCAGGTTGGTTTGTTCAGCGATGGAACGAATGGTGTCGAGGATGGCGTTAATGTTACGGCTGTCCTGCTCCAACGCCTGCATGGATTGCGTGGATTGCCGCAGGTTTTCGCTCAACAGCGAGACGCTGCCGGTGGCTTCGTCGATCTGCAGTTGGCCGGTATGTACTTGGCGCTGCCCGGCATCTGCGGAGCTTGCGGCCTCACTGCAAGACCGCGCAACTTCGTTGGCCGTGGCGGTCATCTCGTTGAACGCCGTCGACACGAGCTCGACGGCTTCGCGCTGGCGGCCTGCGGCGTTGTTCATGTCGTTCGCCACGCGCGTCGAGACCGTAGACGCCTCATTCAGAGAGACCGACGCGTTGCCAATACGCTGCACCAGTAGGCGGATGGCGCCAAGGAACTGGTTGAACCAGCGAGCCAGCAGGGCGGTTTCATCTTTGCCGCGCACGTCGAGGCTGCGGGTCAGGTCCCCTTCGCCTTGCGCAATGCCTTCTAGACCGCCGGCTACGCTGCGAATCGGGCGCACGATCATGCCGGCAAAGGCGGCGCCCACAATGGCAAAGATCACCGCAAGCACTGCGGCAATCAACGCGATCTGCCAGGTCAAGCTATTGGCATCGGCCATGACCTCATCACGTTCGATCAAGCCGATGAAGCGCCAGCCCAGCGAGTCGGAGGACCAGACGTTCGCCATGTAATTCTTGCCATTGAGCTCCACTTCCACCAACCCATTGGCCTTGTCGAGGTGCGCGTAGCCGCCGCCCAGTTCGGTGATCGCCTTGAAGGTGTGCTCTGCGTTGCTCGGATCGGCCAGGATGGCGCCGCTCTTTTCCACGAGCATCAGGTAGCCGCTGTCGCCAATCTTGATCTGCTTGACCAAATCGGTGAGTTGCTTGAGTGAAACGTCCACGCCAAACACGCCATTGTTACGGCCCTGCGCGTCCTTGATGGTATGTACGGTGTTGATCAGGACAACGTCATCAGCGGCCCAATAGTACGCACTGGTTCGCACCGTCTTGCCTGGATCGGCCATCGCGGCCTTGTACCAAGGGCGCGAGCGCGGATCGTAGGTGTTCAATTTGGGATCATCAGGCCAGATGGCGTATGTACCGTCCGGGCGACCCACGGACAGATAAGCGGTGTTCGGATGCGTCTTGGCGAAGCGATCGAAGAATTCCAAGAGTTGCTGGTTGCCTGGAGGAAGCGGTGTGTTGGCCGCATCCGCAGATGTGTAGTCCTTGAGGTTCTGTGCCTGCTCGATCTCAGGCGCCTGGGCCAGGAAGTCGACGTTTTGCCCCACCGCATCGAAGTACATATTCATTGCGTTGTTGATCTGTCGAATCTCGCGCCCACTGCTATCGAGAAAGTTCTCGGCTGCCTGGCTACGGAGATTGATGATCACGACGATGGCAACCAACACCACCGGTGCACACGCGATTGCCGCAAAAGCCCACGTTAGTTTCTGTTTTATGTTCACGAGGCGCACCCGCAAGAAGGCTGGTCGAGATCGGCATTCATTGCGAAATGCCGGGAATCGGTTTCCCGAGAGTAGAACCGATGAAGGAATATCGGCGTGGTCGCCGACGACTTGAGCGCGCGTATTGCCTCACTCGCCGCGTGACAGCAGCGCCTCCGGATGGCTTACTGTGCTGCCCCCCGACATCACGTATCCGCGTCGACGCTCGCAGCGCTTGTGCGTGTGAGCGTCGTGCGTCGTTATTTCCTCCATCAGATAAGGAAAACGCATGATTTCGGACCGTTCACACGTCACCCAGATGATCATCGCCGCGAAGGTCGCGAAGGGCATCAAATGGAGCCAGGTCGCCGAGGCCGTGGGCATGAGCAAGGAATGGACGACCGCCGGCTGCCTGGGGCAGATGACCTTTGACAAGGTTCAGGCGGAAACCATCGGCAAGCTGTTCGACCTTTCCGATGAAGCGGTGGCCTGGCTACAGATTGTCCCCTACAAAGGCTCGCTACCAACGGCTGTGCCCACCGATCCGCTGATCTATCGCTGGTACGAGCTTGTCAACGTCTACGGGACGACCATCAAGGAGCTGATTCACGAGGAGTTCGGCGACGGCATCATGAGCGCCATCGACTTTTCCATGGACATCCAGCGCGAGCCGGATCCCAAGGGCGATCGCGTCAACGTGGTGCTGTCGGGCAAGTTCCTGCCTTACAAAAGCTACTGATCGCTGCGGTGCGAACCCACTGCCTGAGACGGCAGTGGGTGCCTGGCTAAAGCTCACACGTGTAAAGCACGCCCCAGAGCCTTCAGGGCCGCTTCATGGACGGCCTCGCCTAGCGTTGGATGAGCATGGATCGTTCCCGCCATGTCTTCCAGTTGCGCCCCCATTTCCAGCGATTGAATGAACGCCGTCGCCAGTTCAGAAACGCCAACACCCACGGCTTGCCATCCCAGTATGCGATGGTTGTCCGCGCGGGCGACGACGCGTACGAAGCCGTCCCGCGCGTCGAGCGTCATGGCCCGACCATTGGCCGCGAATGGGAAGAGGCCAACCTTGGTTTCGAGGTTGCTCGCTACCGCCTGTTCCGGCGTCAGCCCGACCACGACGACTTCTGGATCGGTGAAACACACCGCGGGGATGGCGGCGGGCGTGAAATGCCGCTGCTTGCCCGCGATCAATTCAGCGACCATCTCGCCTTGGGCCATTGCGCGGTGCGCCAGCATGGGTTGCCCGGTCAGGTCGCCGATCGCCCAAACGTTACGCATGGACGT
Organism: Pseudomonas matsuisoli; assembly: GCF_014647635.1. GTDB lineage: Bacteria > Pseudomonadota > Gammaproteobacteria > Pseudomonadales > Pseudomonadaceae > Pseudomonas_P > Pseudomonas_P matsuisoli. The sequence continues at coordinate 89,009 of NZ_BMPO01000011.1, read as the reverse complement.
ACGGCATTGATCATTCACTTTCACCGCGCCGTTCTCCATATCGAGCATCAGCTCTTCGAGGTTGAAGCCCAGCGTACGCGGCTTGCGGCCGACGGCAACCAGCACTGCATCCGCAGGCAGTTCCAGTGTTTCGCCATTGTCAGCGGCGGCGATACGCAGCGCCGTCCGGTCTTCGCTCATGCCTTCGGTGCGGTGGCCGAGGTACAGCCGGATGCCCAGCCGCTTGAGATTGTCGAGTACCGGCTTGGTGAGTTCGCTGTCGTAGCTCGGCAAGATGCGCGGCAGGGATTCGACGATGCTGACGTCAGCGCCGAACTTGCGGTATGCCGTGCCCAGCTCGAGACCAATGTAGCCGGCGCCGACGATCACTAGGTGTTTCGGTACATGGCGAGGGGACAGCGCTTCGGTGGCCGAGAGGACGTTGCCGCCAAAGGGCAGGTTCGGGAGTTCGGCTGACTGCGAGCCGGTAGCGAGCACCAAGTGTTGGCAGTGGATGCGCTGCGTGGCGCCGTGGCCGTCGGCAGAAACCTCGACGGTCTTGCCGTCGATGATCTTCGCCCAGCCATTGATCACGTCTACGCCGCTTTTCTTCAATAACCCCGCAACACCCGTGGTGAGCCGGTCAACGATGCCGTTTTTCCAGCTGACCGCTTGATCGACGTCGAGCGAAGGCGACATGACGCGGATGCCGAGTGCGGCCCCGTCTGCCTGCTGGCGCGCGCGGTCGAACGTATCGGCAACATGGATCAGCGCCTTGGAAGGAATGCAGCCAACGTTAAGGCAGGTGCCGCCGAGCGCGTCAGCTTCGACCAGCGTGGTGTGCAGGCCCAATTGCGCGGCGCGAATGGCTGCGATGTAGCCGCCAGGGCCGCCACCGATGATCAATACATGCGTATCCCGTGAAGGCATCATGGCTTACTCCAGAAACAGGGTGGCCGGGTGTTCGAGCAAAGCGCGCACGGCCTGGATAAAGGCTGCCGCGTCCATGCCATCCACAACACGGTGATCGAAGGACGAGGATAGGTTCATCATCTTGCGGGCGGCCACCTGACCGCCCCTGATGACCGGCCGCTCGACGATACGGTTGACCCCAACGATGGCAACTTCCGGATGATTGATTACGGGCGTACTGGCAATGCCGCCCAGGGCGCCGAGACTGCTGATGGTGATCGTCGACCCAGACAGTTCTTCTCGCGTGGCTTTGTTCGCGCGAACGGCCGCTGCCAGCCGGGAGACTTCGGTAGCGCTGGTCCATAGATCACGCGCTTCGGCGTGCCGGACTACCGGCACGCTCAGGCCTGCCTCGCTCTGGGTTGCGATACCCAGATGTACCGCGCCGTAGCGGGTGACCACGCCGTTCTCGTCGTCGTAGCGTGCGTTCAGCTGCGGGAAGTCGCGCAGGGCAACGACCAACGCCCGCATGAGAAAGGGCAACACGGTCAGCTTCGGTCGTTGTCCTTCCCATGTGTGGTTCAGGTGAATACGCAGTGCTTCTAAGTCAGTGACGTCCAGTTCCTCCACGTAGGTGAAGTGGGGAATGCGGCGCTTGGCTTCCTGCATCTTCTCGGCAATTTTTCGGCGCAGGCCAATGATCGGGACCTGCTGCTCGTCGTCGCGCCGCTGATAAGGCGAGCCCTGGGATGCGTCTTCGACCGGGGCGTAGCGGTGCTGGAGATACGCGTCGAGATCCTCATGAAGAATGCGCCCATTTGGCCCGGTGCCGTGCACGTAACGCAGCTCGATGCCCAGGTCCCAGGCGTGTTGCCGGACGGCGGGCGATGCAAGTGGAGGCTCGCTGGGCAATCGAGCCTGTTGTGCGTGAGTCGAGCCCTCTTGCGCGCGCGCGCGGTCGGACTGATGCGTCGCGACCTCATTGGGTTTGGCTGTGGGTGAGGTATGAGTGCCTGGGGCGGAAGAGGGGTGCGCGGTCTGCGACGGTGCGCCGGACGGCGAGGTGTCCGGATGACGATCGCCGCCATCGTCTGGTTGGCCGCCGGCGGCGCTGCTGGGTTCGCGTGCTTCCGCATCTGCCGCTGGCGCGGAGGGTCTGGCGGCTGCACGCTGGTCCCCGGTTGGCGTGGTTGACGAGGCTTTGAGGTTGCCGGCGCCTTCGACCTCGAGGCGGATCAATTCGGCGCCTACCGCCATAACTTCCCCGGGCTCACCGCCGAGCGTGGCGACGACACCATCGACGGGGCAGGGGATTTCCACCATGGCCTTGTCGGTCATGACGTCAGCCAGGTGCTGGTCCTCAGTCACGGTATCCCCAACCGCAACGTACCATTTCACCAGCTCGACCTCGGCAATGCCCTCGCCGATATCCGGCATCTTGATCACGTGTGTACCCATGTGGTGCCTCGTTGTTGTTCTGTCAGCGGTGGCATGTTCAGGTTTACGCGTTTTGTAGGAGCCCATCGGGCTGCGGTCAGCTCATGGGCGATTGAGGGCTGTCATTCAGCTCCGTGTTGTCTTTCGTTCCTGATCGCCCACAAGTGGGCTCCTACAGGTTCGGTTCTAGCTCCGCATCGGGATGATGGCGCTTATGCTTTTTTGTAGGAGCCCACCGGGCTGCGATCAGCTTGTGGGCGATCAAGAACTCCCAATCGCCTATGAGCTGACCGCAGCCCGGTGAGCGCCTACAGGTTCTAGGTGTGGCATCCGCTTACCGCTCCGCCATCGTCCGCTTTAGCGCATCGGCGACCCGTTCGGGGCCGGGGAAGTAATCCCACTCCTGGGCGTGAGGGTAGGGTGTGTCCCAGCCAGTAACGCGTTCGATCGGTGCTTCGAGGTGGTGGAAGCAATGCTCCTGCATCAGCGACACCAGCTCCGCGCCAAATCCGCAGGTGCGTGTGGCCTCATGGACGACCACGCAGCGGCGCGTCTTTTTCACTGACGCTACCAGGGTGTCCAGGTCCAGCGGCCACAGGCTGCGCAGATCGACCACTTCCGCGTCGATCCCGGTTTCTTCGGCAGCCGCCAAGGCGACCCAAACCGTCGTACCGTAGGTAAGGACCGTCAGGTCCTTGCCTGGCCGAACGACGGCAGCACTGTCCAGCGGCACGTTGTAGTAACCCTCTGGAACCGCACTCAGCGGATGCTTCGACCATGGCGTTACGGGACGGTCGTGATGGCCATCGAAAGGCCCGTTGTAGAGGCGCTTGGGCTCAAGAAAGATCACCGGGTCGTCGCATTCGATGGAGGCGATCAGCAAGCCCTTGGCATCGTAGGGGTTGGATGGCATGACCGTGCGCAGCCCGCAGACCTGCGTAAAGATCGCCTCCGGGCTCTGGCTGTGGGTCTGGCCACCGTAGATACCGCCACCGCAGGGCATGCGAAATACCAGGGGCGACGTGAACTGGCCTACCGAGCGGTAGCGCAGGCGCGCCGCTTCGGAAACGATCTGGTCGACCGCCGGATAGACGTAGTCGGCGAACTGGATTTCCGCAACCGGTCGCAAGCCGTAGGCGCCCATGCCCACTGCCGCGCCAGCAATGCCGTTTTCAGAGATGGGCGCATCGAACACGCGCGAGCTGCCGTATTTTTTCTGAAGACCATCGGTACAGCGGAACACCCCGCCGAAATAGCCGACGTCCTCGCCGAATACCACGACGTTTTCGTCGCGATCGAGCATCACGTCCATTGCCGAGCGCAACGACTGGATCATCGTCATGGTGGTACGGGCGCCATCGGCCAGCGGCGTGTCGGTTTTGGTCTGGGTATTCATGGCTTATTTCCCTAGCTGTTGGCGCTGGCGGCGCAGGTGCGGTGGGAGGTCCTTGTAAACGCCTTCGAACATATCGGCGGCGCTGGGGATATGGTCGCTGGTGAAGTTGCCATGGCTCTCGGCGCGCTTCTGCGCCTCAGCAATTTCGGCTTCCAGGATCTTGCGGGTCTGCTCATGCTGGTCTTCGGACCAAGCGCCCAATTTGATCAAATGCTGTTTCAAACGCTCGATGGGATCGCCCAGCGGAAATTGCTCCCAGTCGTTCGCCGGGCGGTATTTGGAGGGGTCGTCTGAGGTCGAGTGAGGGCCTGCGCGGTAGCTGACCCACTCGATGAGCGTTGGGCCGAGATTCCGCCGGGCGCGCTCGGCCGCCCATTTCGAGACGGCATGCACGGCCAGGAAGTCGTTGCCATCTACGCGTAGCGACGCAATGCCGTAGCCGAGCCCACGGTTAGCCAGGGTGATGCCTTCGCCGCCGGCAATCGCCTGGAAAGTGGAGATAGCCCATTGGTTGTTGACGATGTTCAGGATCACGGGCGCACAGTAGACGTGGGCGAACGTCAGCGCGGCGTGGAAGTCGCCTTCGGCGGTGGCGCCATCTCCAATCCAACCGGCAGCAATACGCGTATCGCCCTTGATCGCCGAGGCCATGGCCCAGCCGACGGCCTGGATGTACTGCGTGCCAAGGTTGCCGGAAATTGAGAAGAAGCCGAGGTCCCGATATGAATACATCACCGGTAGCTGGCGGCCCTTGAGCGGATCGTTCTCATTGGAAAGCAGTTGGCAAATCATCTCCTCCAGCGGTGCCTCGCGCGCAATGAGAATGCCCTGCTGCCGGTAGGTGGGAAAATGCATGTCGTCCGGCCGTAGCGCGAGGGTCTGCCCGATGGCAATGGCTTCCTCGCCGAGGCATTGCATATAGAAGGACAGCTTCTTTTGCCGCTGCGCGGTCATCATTCGGGCGTCGTAGATGCGGGTTTTCAGCATCGCCTTGAGGCCAGTTTGCATGAGGTCGACGGGCAGGTCTTCGGCCCAGGGCCCAACCGCATTGCCCTCCTCATCGAGGATGCGGATCAGTTGGGACGCCAAAGAGGCGGTGTCGACGGGAAGGACGTCGATGGGCGGTTTATCCACCGAACCGGCCGGGGAAAGCTGTAGGTAGGAAAAGTCCGTCTGGCAGCCCGGTCGGCCACTGGGTTCCGGGACATGGAGTTGCAGGCGCTCGACACTCGCACTCATGAGAACGCCCTCATTTGGGCGGAGCTAAAAACGACCTGCACGGTCATCGCCGCGGTAAAGACTTCGGGACGCGGCATCTCAAAAGGCTCAGTGACCACGCGAAAAGTCGAACGCGACGCTGGTCGCTTTCCAGTGTATTTTCGCGCTGCGCTAACTGCCTCGCCTACGTTCTTAGAGCTGCCCATTTGCGGACAGTCGCTCGGAGAAGCTTGGCGGTCGTCTCGATAAGACATGCATTGGCCCTCGCTCGTCGCGCCGCTCTTCGACGGCGCTCGCCCGTTTGGCGTTCGCCGTGAGGCCATCCGTGTCGAACACGACGCTTATTGTTGTTGTGCTGGCTTCGAGTATAGGCGCGGTGGGCTAGGGTTTTTGTCTCAAATTGACGCCGCTTGGCGCCGTCTTTGAGTAGGATTGCATTGCCACAAACCATAACAAGAGCACGAATGCGCCATGGCAGACCTGGACCGGATCGATTTGAAGATTCTCGCCGCGCTTGCGGATGATGGGCGAGTGAGCTGGCGCGATCTTGCGCAGAAAATCGGCCTCTCGCTGACGCCTACGCTACGACGGATCAAACGGCTGGAGGATGAGGGGTACATCCAGGGTTACTTCACGCGCCTAGACGAGGCGCGGCTTGCAGGCAGTGTGAGCGTGTTCGTATCCGTGCGGTTGGAGAAGCAATCCACGGACTATCTGGCCGCGTTCGAGCGCGAAATCGTCAAGGCGCCTCAGGTAATGAGTTGCTTCCAAATGACCGGCGATCACGATTACATCCTGCGCGTGGTGGTGCGTGACCTGAATGCTTACCAGCAGTTCGTCAACAACACCCTGACCGCGATCCCCGGCGTTGCGACGGTAACCTCGGCGTTTTCGTTGAAGCCGGTATTGCTGCGGTCTTCCCCACCTTTATGAGGGCTCGATAAAGTAATTGCCTCGTTTGGTACTCAGCAGTATGCCGCAGCTTGCAGCGGCTGAGTTGCGCCCGTAGGCCGACACAACAAGCGCTCGCAGGTGGCGATCAGGCCATCCAGCGTCCAAGGTTTGGCAAGGATCTCGGTGTAGGGGCGCCCAGGATTCTTCGTGTGATCGAAGCCCCCGGTGGATAGCACGACGGGCAGCGTAGGTTGATGGCGATGTACGAGCCAAGCCAGGTCGAGGCCGTCGATTTCGCCCGGCATGCGCACATCGGTAATCAGGAGATCGATCGGTTCATCGGCTTTGCAAATATGCTTCCAGGCATCGACAGCGTTGCCGAAGGCATGGATTTGATAGCCCTGCAGTTCCAGTGCTTCGCACAGGAGAAGGCGAAGATTCTCTTCGTCTTCCGCGACAACGATATTGAACATCCTTTTACCCCATCTGGCCGGAGTGGCCGCTTTGAACGATCGATCCGACGATCTGAAGGGAAACCACTTCGAAAGGTCGCGGCGATAATGTCGATTAGGCTGTGCACATTCGAAAGGGTTCCGTAATTTTCCTTTTCGAACGCAGGGTGGCCGGGCGGCGCGTCATTGCTCGCGCAACAGCGTCTGTGCTGAACCACCTCATACGCGCTTCGGTCACTAAATGGCGGCTTATGGAGGCACTGTGCAGCGACTAAAAGAACGATTGGCGGCGCTCGATCCGCCACTGAAGCATTTGATCGAATCTCGCGGGGAGTCCGTCGTGATCACGTTGATCGACCCGGCGCGCCTGCTGAAGGTCAGCCGGGTGCTGAGCAATCGCAATCTGAGTAACGAAGAACTGGTCTATACGGTGATGCGCGACGCGGTCAATGAACTACGGGACCGGTCCGATCTTTCTCATTTGAATCCCGATGAATTGCGGGTCGAGCCAGACCGCGGCCAGCCGGAACCTCGTTGAGCGATCCGTAAACGTGACCGATGTCGGCCAGGGCTGCGATATACGCCTTGAAGTTGTGCGGTTTGACGACATAGCTGTTTACGCCAAGGTCGTAGGCCTGCTGGATGTCGGCATCGAAATTGGATGAGGTGAAGGCTACGAAAGGTACGCCCTTGAGCTCGGGCGTATTGCGCACGCGCTTGAGCACTTCGAGTCCATCGAGACGGGGCAGCTTCAAATCGAGAATGACGACGTCCGGCACCTGATTCGAGCGGTTGCTGTAGCGGCCGGAGCGGGTCAGGTAGTCAATGGCTTCAACGCCGTCCACGACGTGGTCGAGCTTCTTCAGCATCTTGAATTTCTCAAGCGCCATGCTCGCGAGCTCCGCGTCTCTGGGATCGTCCTCGATGAGCAGTATCGATCTAATCACGCCATGGCCCTCCTGATTGGTGCACTACGTTACAGGAGAAGCCCGCTCGTAGAAACCTCGACACCCTGTATTCGTCGTTCGTCGTTCGTCGTTCGTCGTTCGTCGAAGGCTGGAGGGGATCGGCGCGCGTCGCGCCCTATGGCGACTTTTGCGCTGATGTGAACATTGCAAAACGATTGCCGCGTAGGGGTGGGATCCAGCGTCGACGCCGCGCCCGAAATGGACGCGACATTTACGCTGGAAGGGATCAGAAGCGTGGCTTCACGGCTTTCCAATCTGGTCGATATTTCTGCATCTGGCGCACGTCATCGCGGCTACGGATATCGATCGCCAGGTACTGATCGTGAAGTTTGCCGAGTTGATCGTAATCCAGTTCGACACCTAGCCCAGGGGCTTTGGTGATCGTTACGCAACCGTTACGTATCGGTAGCTTGCCCCCTTTGATGACCTCTTCGTCCTCTTCCTGCCATGGATAGTGCGTGTCACAGGCATAGGAAAGATTCGGGACGGCGGCGGCCACGTGTGTCATGGCCATAAGGCTGATGCCCAGGTGCGAATTGGAGTGCATGGATACACCGATGTCGAACGTCTCGCACATGCGCGACAGGATCTGCGTATCGCGCAGGCCACCCCAATAATGGTGGTCGGCAAGAACGATCTGCACGCTGTTCAGGGCAACGCTGCGGCGGAACTCGTCGAAATCGGTGACGACCATGTTGGTCGCCAGCGGAATACCAGTACGGCGGTGCAGCTCGGCCATCCCTTCGAGGCCAGGGCAGGGGTCTTCGTAGTACTGCAGATCGTCGCCCATCAGTTCCGCCATGCGAATTGCGGTTTCCAGGGACCAATTGCCATTCGGGTCGATGCGCAGTGGAGCGTTTGGAAACGCCTGCTTGAGCGCCTTGATGCACGCGACTTCGTGCTCAGGGCCCAGCAAGGTACCGGCCTTGAGCTTGATGCTTTGGAAGCCGTTCTCGTCGATCATCTTGCGGGCCTGGGCGACGAGCTGTTCGGGGCTGATGCCTTCGCCCCAACGATCGGGCTGATACGGCGAATCGACATGCTCTGCGTATTTCAGGAAGAGGTAGGCACTGAATGGCACTTCGTTGCGAACCGCCCCACCCAACAAGTCCACCAGTGGCATGCCCAATGAACGCGCCTGCAGGTCGAGAAAGGCCACCTCGAATGCCGAATAGGCATTAGCGACCTGTTTGCTTGGATGTGACCCTGGCGCCAGCTCAGCGCCCGAGTTGCTACCCGGCTGAATGCGCGCAACAGTAGCTTTCACGCGGGCGCGTAGGCCGTTGAGGTCAAAGGGATCCAGCCCGACGAGGCTGTCTTTCATCGCTTTCAGTACGCTCAAGACCGGCGCGTCGCCGTAGCTTTCACCGAGCCCGACAAAACCGTTGTCACTCTCGACTTCGATGATCGAACGCAACGCATAGGGCTCGTGGATGCCGCTGGCATTCAGCAGCGGTGCATCGCGGAAGGCAATTGGGGTGACACGAACGTGTTTGATCTTCACGGAAGAACTCCCTAACTATTAATGGTGTTGCGGTTGCCCGCGTTACGGGCAACCGAGGGCATGGCCATCAGGCGGGAGAGGCCGCCGCGCGAGTACTGATTCCGGTACCGTTCCCAGAGCCTTTACGCGTTTTGGTCATGAAGACGAGAATCCCTGCGATGAGTGAGACGGATGCCAACCCGATCAGACCGCCTTCGATCGAGCCGGTACGCTCTTCGAGAATCCCGAAGGTCGCAGGCGCCACGAAGCCGCCAAGGCTACCCACCGAGTTGATCAACGCGATCACGGCTGCCGAAATCCGCGCATCGAGGTACGCCTGTGGGATCGGCCAGAAAAGCGACGATGCGGCCTTGAAACCGATCGCGGCAAAGCAGATGGCGATGAAGGCAAAGACCGGGCCGCCGGTGGTGGAGGCGAACAAACCGATGGCCGCGATGATGAACGCCGACGATGCCCAGGCCTGCTGCCATTTATAGCGCGCCGCCAAGGCCGCGAAGAGGTACATCGCGACGACCGAGATGATCCAGGGGATCGAGTTGTACAGGCCGATCTGGAAGTCACCCAGCCCACCCATCGAGCGAATGATGCTCGGCAGCCAAAACGTGCAGCCGTAGATCGTCAGCGAGATGGAGAAGTACAAGAAGCAGAACAGCATGATCTGCGGATCACGCAACAGACGGAACGCCGAGTGCTTGACCTTGCCGGTCTCCCCCGCAGCCAGTTCACGCTGACGTTGCTCCTCGTCGATGCAGTCGGTCAGCGCCTGGCTTTCCGCTTGGCTCAACCATTTCGCATCTTTCGGCAGCGAATCCAGCCAGAACCAGACGAAGCCACAGAGTACGACCGAGAACATGCCTTCGATGAAGAACATCCATTGCCAGCCACGCATGCCCAGCCCTTCGATGCTGAGCAGGGCGCCGGATAGTGGTCCGGAAAGGATCGAGGCAATGGCAGAGCCGCTGAGAAAGATCGCCATGGCCTTGCCACGTTCGCCTGCTGGCAACCATTTGGTGAAGTAGTAGACGACACCCGGGAAGAAGCCGGCTTCGGCAACGCCGAGCAGGAAGCGCAGGATGTAGAACCAGGTTTCGTTGGGCACGAACGCCATCGCAGTGGCGACGACGCCCCAGGTGAACATGATTCGCGTCAGCCAGACTTTCGCACCGAACCGCTGTAGCAGGATGTTCGAGGGCACTTCGAACAGCGCGTAGCCAATGAAGAACAGCCCGGCACCGAGGCCGTAAGCCGCCGCGCCGATACCAAGGTCGGTCTCCAGGTGGCTACGGACGAAACCGATGTTCACACGATCGATGTAGTTCACGATAAACATCACGACGAACAACGGTAGGACATGACGCTTAACTTTGGAAACCGCGCGGGCAAGTACCACGGGATCCACTGGAGCATGGACGGTATTCAAAGGATGGCTCCCGGATGTTGTTTTTGTGGGTGAGCCGATCATGGACCGGGTAATTGTTGCCGTCTAATCTATATTCCGGCTTGATTGATACTGGAAATGGATCAGTGTTCGACTTAAACCAACTCCGCTGTTTTGTCGCCGTGGCGACCGAACTTAACTTTCGAAGAGCGGCCGAGCGCTTGAGCATGACCCAGCCGCCCCTTAGCCGACAGATTCAACTGCTAGAGCATGCGGTGGGCGTCGAATTGCTCCTGCGTAGTACGCGAAGCGTCGTTTTGACGGCCGCTGGTCGCGCCTTTTTCATCGAGGCGCAAGCCGTTCTGGAACGCGCCCAGCAAGCCGTGTTGACTGCCAAACGTTTTGCTCAAGGGGATATCGGCTCGGTTACGATCAGCTTCGTTGGCAGTGCCGTGTACGAATTCCTACCCCGGGTGCTTGCGGAAGCGCGACTCAGTCAGCCGCATGTGAAGGTGTCGCTGGCCGAAATGAACACCCATCAACAACACGAAGCGCTGCGAGCGCGTCGTATCGATCTGGGGATCACCCGAGCTCCCCTGTTGCAGCCAGGGTACGAAACCGAATGCCTCGTGCGCGAACCGTTCGTATTGGGGATCCCCGTGGGGCATCCGCTTGCTACGGCGACCATGGTTGCCGTGGCTGATCTGGACCACGTGCCTTTTCTCATGTACTCGCACTCCGCCTATCCGCCATTCAATGAGTTGCTCATGGGCGTATTTCGCACAGCAGGTGTGGAGCCAGAGTATGTGCAATGGTTGGGGTCATCGCTGACGATGCTTTCGTTGGTCAATGCCGGAATGGGCTTGGCGCTGGTTCCACGGTGCGCCACGAATGTTGTCTTTAAGAACGTCGTTTTCCGCGACATCGACTTGGGCGAAGGTGTGCAGAGCGAGCTACATCTGGTGTGGCGCTCCGATAACGACAATCCTGCCTGCATGATGCTGCTTGATGCGATCAGGGCGGCGACTAAAGCCGAACACTGAACTTCACACTTTTCGAAATATAACGTCTCCGAGTCGCTATCGGTTTTCGGCTGCTAACCCCGAACTGAACGCTTGACGTTTCCCAGCGTCTAGTGCCCGATGTGATAACTGGAGCAGGGCGATGAAAAACCGTACGCAGAAAGATCGAATGCTTGCCGGAGAATTGTACGTGGCGGACTGTCCGGAGTTAGCGGCAGACAGTATGAAAGCGCACGTATGGATGCAGGAATACAACACGAACTACACGAACTACACGAACCCGTTTGAAACACGGTTCGCAATGCTGGCCGAACTTTTTGGTTCTGTCGGGGAGGGCGCCAATGTTCGTCCCCCTTTCCATTGCGATTATGGTTACAACATCCATCTCGGTCGGAATGTATTCATCAATTTCAATTGCGTCATTCTGGACGTCAATCCGGTCGCCATCGGCGATCGTACTCAGATCGGGCCAGGTGTTCAGATCCTGACGGCAGATCATCCAAGAGACCCTGAACTCAGAAAGCAACTGTTCGAATCGGGAAAGCCCATCACTATTGGCGAAGACGTCTGGATAGGTGCGGGCGCTCTGATTCTTCCCGGTATCACTGTTGGCAATAACGCAATTATCGGCGCAGGTAGTGTCGTGACTCGCGACGTGCCTGCTGGTGCGACGGTCGTTGGCAATCCTGCAAAGGTGCGTGCTCTGTGACAAGATCCCAAGTTGTTGTCGATAACGGAACTACGCGCTAGGGCGTAATTGCTACGCAAGCGAATATTGGCCGCTTAATCTCGGATGGCTTATTTTCTCGCGGCATTCGGCGGTCGAGTTCAGGCATCAGGCCTTCGACGTTTAGCTGCTCACGGGCCTCGCATAGCGTTGTCTTGCTGGCTGTAAGGAGCTCACACAGTTCCTTTTGAAGGGTATTCACCTTTAAAAGTTAAGTCATTGATGAGCATGTACATCACCGATGCTTCGCGCGGTATTTTTCGTATGTTGCAGGCTCGCAGTGCCCAAGTTTTTTGGCGTTCATGGTTGGCGGTGCAACAAAGACAGCGGCACTCAACAAAATCTAAATAAAGTTGCAGTGCTTGTTTGCTAAATTCACCTTCGATGCTTATAGTGCTTCGCATCATCAAATTTGAGAGTTTCTCATGTCTAAACTTGCTGAATACAAGGCGCTCGAAGCGCAGATCGAAGAGCAACGCAAGCGCCTCGAAGCGTTGAAGAACGACACTTCGCTCAAGCAGGAAATCGAATTCGAAACCAAACTGCGTTCGCTGCTGGGCGAGTATGGAATGTCACTTCGTGATGTCATCAACATGCTCGATCCTGAGTCGGGCAACAAGCGTCAATCTGCAGCGCCGGTTGCGAAGACTACACGCCGTGAGCGTGCAGTGAAGCGTTATAAGAACCCGCACAACGGCGAAGTCGTTGAAACCAAAGGCGGCAACCATAAAACGCTCAAAGCCTGGAAACAGGAACACGGTGCGTCCGAGGTTGAAAGCTGGCTCGAATAATCGGTCCTGCTTCAAACGAAAAGGCTGCATATGCAGCCTTTTTTGTTTGCTTAGTTTGCTGAAAATACTGTCACTCCAAGGGGACGTGACTCCACGGCCAGCCCGCCCTTCGCTAAACCTCTTCTATTTGAAACGACACGACTTCGGTGTTCGCCGGTTCTTGTCGATCCATCCGACGATCCAGGCGGATCTCTTTCGACGGTCTATGCCCAAAGTAGGCGGTATAGCATTTGCTGAAATGGCTCGACGATACGAAGCCGCACGCCAGGCTCACTTCGATAATCGACTTGGATGAATGCTGGAGCAAACGGCGTGCTTCGGTGACGCGGAGCTCCAGGTAATAGCGTTGCGGTGTCGTGCCGAGCTGCTCACTGAACAACCGTTCGATCTGGCGTCGCGACTTTTTCACGTAGTGCGCCATCTGGTCCATGGACAAGGGCTCTTCCAGGTTGGCTTCCATCAGGCTGATCACCTCCTGCACCGGAGCCGCCAGGTTACGGTAGCGCGAGCGGGTGACGGCTCTGACCCGCGACATGTCGAACGCGAGAATATCGACGATGCCGTTCACCAGACCGCTGTCGTAGAGCCGGCCAATCCACTCGAGGATCATGTAGAACGCGCCATTGGGACTGGCCGCTGTCAGCCGGTCCCGGTCAACCATATGCGTGACGTTGGTGACCTGGGTGGCCGGGGCGATCTCGGTCAAGGCCAGACGCTGTTCAGGATGAATGGCGCAGCGATAGCCATTCAAAAGGCCCGCGTCGGCAAGAAACCAGGCGCCATTCCACAAACCACTCAATGCAACGCCCTGGTCCGATGCTTTCTTCAGAATGCTAGAGAGGTGAGGGCGGGTGTTACAGGGCGTGCGCAGGCCACCGCAGACGACGAGCAGATCGAGCCCGAGGACATCCCCGGGCCGGAGCACCTGGCCTGGTTTGATGGGAATCCCCAAATCACTGACCACGTCGCCTTCTTCCAACCCGAATGTAAAGAACTCGAACGAGCCCGTACGAATGAGGTTGGCTGTCACCAGAGTGTCGAGCGACTGCGTAAACGACGGCAGCGAGAAATGCGTCAGCAATAGAAAGCCGACCTTCATTGTCTTGTCTGTGACCGTACCTGATTGAACCGGCTTCAAATTACGGCCCTGCAGACTTTCGCTGAATGTGCGCTCTAGCCTCATCGGGCACCTACATGATCACTACGGCGATTGAGTGATGAAATACGGTTCACTTGAATAAACCCTAACTTTCTTTGCTTCAGGCCCGCTCCAACAGCGCTCGCAGTTGATCGAGCGCCTGTTCGTGAGTGCGCTCGAACTTCAGCGGTGTTGCCGTGACATGTCCAGCCTCCAAGGCGCCGCTTTCGGTGTCGTCGGCATCATTGTTCCAGGCCCGCTTCAGTTTCAGCCAATGGTAAGCCATCTCGCGAGGGTCCCGCCCGGAGACGACGTCCACACCCTGTAGCAGACCGGCGCCTTGGCGCGTCGCTTTGAGCGGTTTGACATCCCCCGGTGCCACGGCAGGGAAGTTGATGTTGATGCAGGCATCCTTTGCCCAGCCGGCTTCGACGACGCGGCGAATCGCGTCGGGGGCATGTTCCCGGGCGATGTCCCAGGGCACATCATTGCGGTCGCGGAACGCCTGGCTCAGCGCAATGGAGGGAATGCCCAGCAACATGCCGGTCATGGCTGCGCCGACTGTGCCCGAGAACACCGTCTCGGTACCAAGGTTCGCACCTCGATTGATACCCGAAAGAATCAGCTCAGGAAGCTGCCCATCCAGCTGGCCGTCCATAATGTGGGCAATGGCCAGGGCCACGCAGTCACCGGGCGTACCTGATACGGCAAAACGCTGGGGGCCTTTGGGATGTGCGCGCAAGGGGGCGTGCAGGCTAAGTGAGTGCGACGTGCCGCTCTGGTCTTCGGCCGGCGCGACGACCCAGACGTCCTCTGCAAGCGTGGAGGCAATGGATTCGAGTAGCGCCAAGCCGGGCGCGTCGATGCCGTCATCGTTGGTCAGCAGGATTCGTTGGAACAACCGTGCATGCGTCATCAATGGCCTCCAGGCGCGATTCGGTCCCGTTGATTTACCATGTACGCCTTGACCTCCGCCACCCGCGAGGGAGCCCATGGCTTTACCTGATACCGACACCTGGCGCATCGAAGTGCCTGACGCCAGCGCACTCGATGACGTCCGTACGTTTGCGATGCAGGCGCGTACCGAAATGTTCGGCGACCGTTTCGAGCGGGGGCCGATCCCTGCGGACCTGAAGGACATCCCAGCGGTATATGGCGGAAGTGACGGCTACCTGCGGATCGCACGTCGGGAGGGCGAGATCGTCGGTACCATCGGCTACCGGGCCTATGATCATCGCTTCCCGCAACTCGACCTCCGCGGCGCGCGCGTCGTCGAAGTCGTCAAACTGTACGTCCGGCCCGATCAACGCCGGCAGGGCCTGGCCGACCGTCTCTTTCTCGGGTTGGAGGCATACGCGCTGGCAAACGGCATCAAGACGCTCTATTTGCATACGCATCCTTACCTACCCGGAGCCGAGACATTTTGGACGCGCCACGGATTTCAGGTGGATGTACGCGACACCGACCCCGTCTGGCAGACGATTCACATGTCGCGCCGACTCGAACGTACCTGACGGGCGCGTGCGTTCAGCTCACCAGGGCATCGGCCGCTGGCGGTAATCGGCGAAATGGCAGCCGCCCACGCCGTAAAATCCTTGGATTGTCTCGATAAGACCGGTCGCACTCTCGGTGACGTTCACTGCCGCATTTTCACCACCCATGTCCGTTTTTACCCAGCCCGGATGCAAGGCGAGGAGCGTCGAGGCAGGTTTGTCCTCTGCCTGATTCCAGCTTTGCAGCAGGCTGTTCAGCGCCGCTTTACTGGCGCCATATAGCGGCATGCTCGCTGACAACGCGAGCGACACGCTGCCCATTTGCGAGCTGGTAAAGGCAATGACGCCCTGAGGGGAAACACGATGGCTCAGCCTTCGCGCCATGCGCACCGGTGCAAGGGTGTTGGTGATGAACAGCGAGGCAACCTCTTCCTTGCTCGCGTCGTCGAGGCTATCCGGGCCCTTGATACCGGCATTGAACAGTGCGACGTCTAACGTTATGTCCCCAAGTGCCGCTTCGATCGTAGCCACGGCGTCCGTATCGGTAAGGTCGCACAGGATCTGCGTCAGTTTCCCTGGGTGTTTGCGGGACAGGGCGTCCAGCGCGGAGTTGCCCGCTTTACGAAGGGTTGCGAATACCTGGTGACCTTGCTGGAGATAGTTTTCTACCAAAGCCAGGCCAATACCGCGCGAGGCGCCGACGACGAGAATGTACTGCAAAGGGTGTACTCCACGTTGGAATGCGAAAAGGGTTCAATGCGCGTTCAATTGACCGGGTGGATCGACCTGAACGGTGATGTGCGAAAGTTTATGCCTACGCCGCAAATGCTCGCTCACCAGGGCTGGCAGCGCCAGCGGGTCGGCCTCGGGAGCCGGCGTGACGTGTACCGTGGCGACGTTGCGATCGTCCATCAAGGTCCAAGCATGAAAATGACCCGCCTCGGCAATGCCCGGCAGCGCGCGGATTTCAGCCTCGGTCCGAGCGGGGTCGATACCGCGTGGCGTGGCTTGCAACAGCACCTGGATGGACTCGATCACCAAGCGCCACGCCGAACGCACGACCAGCAATGCAACGATGATCGATAGCAGAGGATCGAGTATCGACCAGCCCGTGTACATGATCCCTAGTGCGGCGGCGATCGCGCCCACGGAGCCCAGTAGGTCGCCGATCACGTGGAGGAAGGCGCCACGCAGATTGCTGTCACCCTTGTTCCCGGCGTTGAGCACCAGCGCACCGACGATGTTCACGACCAGCCCGATCGACGCGACGATCAGCATCGGCATCGCCATGACTTCGACTGGCGTGTAGAAGCGGCTGAACGCCTCCCAGACGATCCACGCCACGAGCAACAGCAAGGCCGCGCCATTCGCGAGTGCGGCCAGAACCCGCACGCGATGGAAGCCGTAGGTGCGGCGGTGATCAGGAGCACGAGCGGCGAAACGGTAGGCAATCAAGGCCAGCAGCAGCGCCGCCGCGTCGGAGACCATGTGGCCGGAATCGGCGATCAGGGCTAGGGAGCCGGATAACCACCCGCCCAATGCCTGGAGGGCCGCGTATAGCGTTGTAATGACGAACACGAAACGGATACGGCGCTCGTTCCCGTCGGTCACCGAAGGCGCGTGACTGTGACCATGAGCGCCGTGGTCATGATGACCGGCGTGGTGAGTGTGGTCGTGGTGATCTGAATGATCGTGGTGGGCATGCCCCATGCGCGAACTCCGTTGAAGACGTGGATGCCTGAGCACCATAGACCTTGGAGTCACTACAGAGTCAACGCCGGAGGCATTTGTTCAGCTGCGGGTTCGTCGAAATGCGTTTGATCAGTAGGATGATCCCTCACGAGCATGGCTCGCTCCTACAGGTGAGAGTGCATCCGTAGGGCGGGTGGAACCCGCGTGCGGTGTATGGCGTGCCGCTACAGCACCCGGGTTTCACTCGGTCTACAAAAGCGGAATGCGTTCCGTCAAAGATCGTAATGCGCCAGCTGCCGCGCGATGAGCAGGCGTTGGATCTCGCTCGAGCCCTCATATATCTGCGTGATGCGGATATCGCGGTAATACTTCTCGACTGGGTAATCCTCGAGGTAGCCGTAGCCACCGTGGATCTGGATAGCTTTGGAGCAGATCCATTCACCAGCTTCGGAGGCGAACAGCTTGGCCTGGGAAGCTTCGCTCAAACAGGGTTGACCAGCACTGCGCAGGCGCGCCGCATGCAGGATCATCAAGCGCGCGGCGTTGAGCCGAGTGTGCATGTCGGCCAGCAGGTTGGCGATGCTCTGGTGCTCGATGATGGGCTTGTCGAACTGCACCCGCTCGCGGGCGTAGCCCAGCGCCGCTTCGAAGGCCGCCTGGGCAATGCCCAGCGCCTGCGCCGCGATACCGATGCGGCCACCCTCGAGATTGGACAGGGCGATTGCCAGTCCCTTGCCGCGCGAGCCCAGCAGATTCGCTTCCGGAACACGGCAATTGGAGAGGGTGATGGCGCAGGTGTCGGACGCACGAATGCCCATCTTGTCCTCGGTCCGCTCGACGTTGAAACCGGGCGTGTCGGTGGGCACGAGAAAGGCGGAAAGGCCTTTCTTGCCAAGCTCAGGATCCGTCACGGCAAACACGATGGCTAAGCCTGCGCGTTTGCCGTTGGTGACGAACTGCTTGGCACCGTTGAGTACCCACTCACCGCTTTCCATCACCGCACGCGTTTTCAGGTTGTGTGCCTCGGAGCCGGCTTGCGGTTCGGTGAGGCAAAAGCAGCCGATGACGTCGCCACTGGCGAGGCGGGGCAGCCAGGTTTGTTGCTGCTCGGGCGTGCCGTAGTTGAGCAGCGGCCCGCAGCCGACGGAGCTGTGGACGCTCATTAATGCGCCAAGCGCGCCGTCCGCAGCCGAGATTTCCTCTACCGCAAGGGCGTAGGCAACGTAGTCGATGTAACTGCCGCCAAACGTATCCGGAACGATCATCCCCAGCAGGCCGAGTTCGCCCATTTGCGCGATCGTGGTGTCGTCGATCCAGCCTGCCGCCTCCCATGCACGCGATTTAGGCGCGATCTCGCCCTTGGCGAAATCACGTGCCATGTCGCGAATCAGGCGCTGATCTTCGGTCAATTCGAGGTCTTGCATGGGGACTCCTGTTGTTCTTGTTGTCGTGTTCCGCGCGGTTAGAGGTTGTCCAGGTGGATGGCTTCGGCCATCCACCCTACGTGTGCCTGTGTCCGAATCCGAGGTGTAGGGTGGAAAACGGCGGAGCCTTTTCCACGCGGTTCGGTGTTATCCCATTCATGCTGCCGAGAACCCATCGAAAAACGCCGCTACCTTGGCTTGATCGACCTCTTCAAAGCGTGCCGGTTTCCAGCGCGGCTCTTTGTCTTTGTCGACGATGAGTGCGCGCACGCCTTCGAGCAGGTCGCCACGGTCAAGCCACTGCTTCACCAGATGCAGCTCCAGATCGAATGCCTGATGCTGGTTCAACGTCTGCCCGCGCTTCAACGCCTCGAACGCGACATTCACCGCCAGCGGCGAGCGGCTTTCGAGGGTGTTACGGGTGGCTTGCGCCCACGCCTGGTAATGGGGATCGGACTCTCGCTGGAGCGACGCAAGGATGGCGTTAACACCTTCATAGGTAAAATGCCGCTCGATGGTGGAGTAAAACCCTTCCAGCTCAGCGTCCGGCAATGATTTCGCAGCGTACTCGTTTAGCAGGGCGTCCAGCTCAGCGATTGCGCTCTGTTGCCAGGGCAGCACATCCAGCGCGTCCAGGAACGCGCCAAAGCGTTCACGCGGCAGATGCCAGTCCGCCAGCCCGAGCGCCAGGGCATCTGCGGCGTTGATCTGGTTGCCGGTCAGGCCCATATACAGCCCAACGTTGTGCGGTAAGCGGGCAAGGAAGTGGCTCGCGCCAACGTCGGGAAAGTAGCCGATGGCCGTTTCCGGCATCGCCATGCGCACCCGTTCGCTAATCACGCGGATCGAGGCCCCTTGCGCAAGGCCCATGCCGCCGCCGAGCACGTAGCCATCCATGAGCGCAACGATGGGCTTTGGATAGTCGTGCAGATGGCGGTCGAGCGCGAACTCCTCGTCGAAATAGATCCGGTGCAACTCATCGCCGGCCGCATAGCTGTCGTACAGCGCGCGGATATCGCCACCCGCGCAGAATGCTTTCTCCCCGTTGGCGCGCAAAACGACGACTTGTACGCCGTCATCGGTCTCCCATTCCCTCAAGCGTTCTTCGATGACGCGAATCATCTCCAGGGAAAGGGCGTTAAGGCCGTTGGGACGGTTAAGGACCAAATGACCGACCTGGTTGCGGACGTCGACCAGTACGGTGGCATCACTCATTTTTAGCGGGCTCCAGGTAATTGTTGATGATTGCCGAGAAGTCTAGTCCGCCGTTCCCGCCGCTGCTGAATTGCTGGTAGAGCTGCTGGGCCAGAGCACCGAGGATGACCGGTTGGCGAATAGCCCGCGCCGCATCGGTGGCAAGCCCGAGGTCCTTGAGCATCAGGTCCGTACCGAACCCACCGCTGTAGCCACGTGAGGCCGGGACGTTTTCCAGCACGCCGGGGAAGGGGTTATTGGTGTCCGAGCTCCAGCAGCGCCCACTGGACGTGTTGATGATGCTCGCCAGCACCTTCGCATCCATCCCCAGCCGTGTGCCCAACGCCATCGCTTCCGCCACGCCGATCATCGAGATGCCCAGCAGCATGTTGTTGGCGACTTTGGCCACCTGGCCGTTGCCGCTGGCGCCGCAGTGGACGATGTTCTTGCCCATGCAGGCAAGGATCGGGCGCGCTTTCTCGAACTCGTTTTCGGTGCCGCCGACCATGAACGTCAAGGTACCCGCTGCGGCGCCACCGGTGCCTCCGGACACGGGAGCGTCGAGCAGTGAATTGCCGTTTGCGCTCGCGGCCCTGGCGACCTCGCGGGCGCTGATCGGGTCGATGGTGGACGAATCGATCAGCAGCACCTGCGGATCTACCGTGCTTAGCAGTCCGCTTTCGCCGAGGTAAACGCTTTTGACGTGTGCCGACGCGGGCAGCATGGTGATGATGATGTCGACGTTCGCATGGGCAACATCGGTAGGCGAATCCGCTCCCGTCGCGCCTGCGTCTACGAGTTCTGCAACAGCGGGCGCGGAGAGGTCGAAAACGGTCAGCGTATGGCCAGCCCTGATGAGGTTGCGCGCCATGGGCGCTCCCATGTTGCCCAGGCCGATGAATCCGATGTTCATGGTGTTTGCCTCTTTTTGTTGTAGGGCATGCAGTTGCTCTTTTTGTAGGAGCTAGCTTGCTGGCGATCGAGGTTCTACAGAAACGATGTACGCGGCAGATATAACGCGATCGCCAGCAAGCTGGCTCCTACAAGATCGAAGGCGATCGGCAGGTCCGGCGGACACCTGTAGGAGCCCACTTGTGGGCGATCCAGATCCAACAGAAAGCACGTTTTAGAGTGGGCGCACACGATCGCCCACAAGCTGATCGCAGCCCGGTGTGCTCCTACAGGGGCGTTGATATGTCCGCTATCGATGCTTGAACACCGCCTTGCGCTTCTCCACGAATGCGTTCATGCCTTCCTTCTGGTCCTCGGTGGCGAATACCGAGTGGAACAGGCGGCGTTCGAAACGAATGCCTTCGGTGAGGCCGATTTCATCCACGCGGTTGATGCACTCTTTCACCATCATCGCGGTGGGGAGTGAACGTGCGGCGATGGTGCTCGCCGCCTTCAGCGTTTCTTCGAGCAGTTCCGCATACGGAAACACACGGGCGACCAGTCCGGCGCACTCGGCTTCGTCCGCGTTCATCTGGTGGGCGGTCAGGCACATCTCCATGGCTTTGGCTCGTCCAATCGCGCGTGTCAGCCGCTGGGTACCGCCGATACCGGGGAGTACGCCGAGGGTTATTTCCGGCAGGCCGAACTTGGCGGTCTCGGCGGCATAGATGAAGTCGCACATCAGCGCCAGTTCGCAGCCGCCGCCGAGCGCATAGCCCGAGACGGCCGCAATCAATGGCTTACGCCGCCGTGCGATGCGGTCAGCGGTATCGAAGAAGTCGTCGAGATAGACCTGCGGGTATCCCAGGCCGGCCATTTCCTTGATGTCGGCACCCGCGGCGAAGGCCTTTTCCGATCCGGTGATGACCATGCAGCCAATATCCGGGTTGGCCTCCAGGGTATCGAGTGCTGCGTTCAGTTCGGCGATGAGCTGTCGATTCAGCGCGTTCAGCGCCTGCGGACGGTTCAGCGTGATGAGGCCCACGCGTCCTTGGATCTCGAGCGCTATGGTTTCGAATGTCATGGTATGTCCCTTCGCGTCCGTATACGCGTTACTTCAGATTGATCGTGGTGTTCACCGTGCCAACGTCGTTCTCGTCGAACCAACGCTCGGTGACCGTCTTCGTTTGCGTGTAGAACTGCACGACCTGTTTGCCGTAAGGGCCCAAGTCGCCAAGCTTGGAGGCGCGCGACCCCGTGAAGGAAAAAATGGGAACGGGAACAGGGATCGGCACGTTGATGCCCACTTGGCCCACGTCAATCTCTTCCTGGAAATGCCGTGCCGCGGCGCCTGAACGCGTGAAGATGGCGACACCATTGCCATTGGGGTTGGCGTTGATCAACTCGATCGCATCATCCAGCGTGGCGGCGTGCATCACGCAGAGCACCGGACCGAAAATTTCTTCTTTGTAGATGCTCATTTCGCGAGTCACGCCATCGAAAATGGTCGGCCCGACGAAGTTGCCGTTGGCATACCCGGAGATCGAAGGGTTGCGCCCATCCAGCGACAACGTCGCGCCTTCGCTCACACCGCGTTCGATGAGACTGCCCACGCGATCGAGTGCCGCACAGGAAATCAACGGGCCGACGTCGGTGCCGCTTTCATGGCCGGCGCTGACTTTCAGCCCTTTCGCTTTGGTCACCAGGTCCGGTAGCCAGTCGTGCGCTTCGCCAACGAGCACCGCCACCGATACGGCCATGCAGCGTTGACCCGCCGCCCCGAATGCGGCGCCTGCGAGGTTGTTGAGCGTTTGCTCCTTGTTGGCATCGGGCAACACGATGGCGTGGTTCTTCGCCCCCATCATGCATTGCACGCGTTTGCCCGCCTGGCTGGCGCGGTGGTAGACGTGAGTACCCACGCGCGTCGAGCCCACGAAGGACACGGCCTTGATGTCCCGGTGGTCGCAAATGGCGTTTACCACGTTCGGCCCGCCATGAACGACGTTGAGCACGCCAGGCGGAATGCCGGCCTCCAGCGCGAGTTCGCACAGGCGCATCGTGACCATCGGATCCTGCTCGGACGGTTTGAGCACGAAGGTATTGCCGGTGGCGATGGCCATCGGGAACATCCACAGCGGGATCATCGCGGGGAAGTTGAAGGGCGTAATGCCGGCGCAGACGCCCAGGGGCTGAAGCAGGGTGTAAGTATCGACGCCGCTGGCAACGTTGTTTGCCAGCTCGCCCAATTGCAGGTTGCCGATACCTGCCGCGTGCTCGACGACTTCCAGGCCGCGGAACACATCACCTTCGGCGTCGGCCAGTGTCTTGCCTTGTTCGGCCGTGAGTATCGCGGCCAACTCCTTCATGTGCTCGCGAATGAGTTGCTGGTATTTCAGGAAGATTCGCGAGCGGGCACCGATGGGGGTCTTGCGCCAGGTTTTGAAAGCCGCCTGCGCGCTGGCGACGGCCCGATCGACTTCATCCGTCGTAGCGAACGGCACCCGTGCCAGCACGTCCTGGGTGGCCGGGTTGATGATGTCGCGCCACTCGGTGGTTTGCGATTCGACGAATTCGCCGTTGATGAGGAGTTTGACGGTGGTGGTCATGGTCGGGCCTTTTTGTAGTTGTTTGATGAATAGGGGCGACGTGCTTTTTGTAGGAGCCAGCTCGCTGGCGATCGCGACCTTATCGGCGATACAAAGCTGAATTTAGGTACGAGATCGCCAGCAAGCTGGCTCCTACAAGAGCAGGGCGGAATGCTAGCCAGCCGCTTTGAGGTCGGGAAAATCCTCCTCGCAGTAATCGTGCGTTGCGCGTGTACCGCTCTTGCGACGCTCTGCTTCGAGCAGGCGCAGTTCGACGCGGCGAATCTTGCCGGACAAGGTTTTGGGCAACTCCGCGACGAACTCCAGCCGCCGTACGCGTTTGTATGGCGCGAGTGCTGCGCGAGCGAAACCGAGCAATTCGGCGGCGAGCGCGGGGCTCGGCGCATAGCCCTGCGCGAGGATCAGAAACGCCTTGGGCACCGCCAGGCGCAGGGGATCGGGGCTGGGAACGATGGCGACTTCCACCACGGCCTCATGCTCGATCAGGGCGCTTTCCAGTTCGAACGGACTGATGCGGTAGTCGGACGCCTTGAACACATCGTCCGCTCGACCCACGAACGTAATGTAGCCGTCCTCATCCACCTGCGCGGTGTCGCCGGTTCGGTAGTGGTCGCCGCGCATGACTTCCGCGGTTTTGTCCGCGCTGTCTTCATACCCAAGCATCAGCCCAAGAGGCCTTGGGGACGTCTGCAGCGCCACCTCGCCTTCACGAGCGACGTTACCGTCCGGGTCCAGCATGTTGATGCGAAAGCCCGGTAGGGGGCGGCCCATCGATCCTGGCTTGAGCCTTTGGCCGGGCGAATTACCGACCACGGCGGTGGTTTCCGATTGCCCGAAACCGTCACGCAGCGTCAGGCCCCAGGCCTCGCGAATAGTGTCAATGATCTCGGGATTGAGCGGTTCGCCGGCGCCGATCACTTCGCGTAATTTGAGCCGCTCGCGATAGATCGGCAGGTCTTCCTGAATCAGCATGCGCCAAACCGTCGGTGGCGCACACAGGCTAGTTACCGGGTGCCGCGTGATGTTTTCCAGCAGGCCCTTCGCGTTGAAGCGTGGACTGTTGTGGATGAATACGCAGGCGCCCGCATTCCAGGGTGCGAAAAAGCAACTCCATGCATGCTTGGCCCACCCTGGCGAGGAGATATTCAGGTGAACGTCGCCGGGCCGCAGGCCGATCCAATACATCGTAGACAGATGCCCGACGGGATAGCTCTGGTGGCTGTGCAGCACGAGCTTGGGCTTCGAGGTCGTGCCAGAGGTGAAGTAGAGGAGCAGGGGGTCGCTGGCGAGGGTTGGCCCGTCGGGCTGGAAGGTCGAGGGATGGCGCTCGTTGTCGGCATACGCGTGCCATCCCTCCGGCGCACTGCCAACGCAGATGCGCGTCAGTGCTTGCGCGTCCGCCGCGAACTTATCCGTGTGGCCGTCGCCGATCACGACATGTTCCACCCGGCCGCGCTCGATGCGATCCTTCAGGTCATCGCCCGTCAGCAATCCCGTGGCTGGAATGATCACCGCGCCAAGCTTGAAGGAGGCAAGCATGGTTTCCCACAGCGCCACCTCGTTACCGAGCATCAGCAGGAGCCGCGACCCGCGCGTCACGCCCAGGTCGCGCAGGTAATTGGCGACGCGGTTGGAGCGCGCTCGCATCTCTTCGAAACTGTAACGCTCTTCGTCACCCCCTTCGGCCGTTAGCCAAAGTGCCGGCTGTTGGTTGCCCGCAGCCATGGGGTCGAAGTAGTCCAGGGCCCAGTTGAAGTTGTCGAGTGCGGGCCATTGGAAGTCGCGGTATGCCGTGTCGTAGTCGTCACGATGGCGCAGCAGGAAGTCGCGTGCGGCGAGGAAAGGGTGCGAGGTGCTGTTCACGTGAAGCCTCCTTCTTGTTGTTATTGGAAGTCGAGGTGAGACGTGGTGCAGGAAAGCTTTCGGTTCGCGGACTCGGTTATTTGTCTAGTAGCAGGGCAGGGTCGAATTGAGTATAGGTGTGCAAACTTCTCGTCGATAACAACAAATAAGCCGGTTGGTTATGCAGAAAACCCCGAATAGCCCCAGCGAGTTGAATTGGGATGACCTCAAGTTTTTCCTCGAAGTCGCCCGCACCCGAACGGCCAGCAGCGCTGCGCGGCGCCTCGGGGTCGATTACACGACGGTGTCGCGCCGGATTGGCGCTTTGGAAAAGGCCCTGGGTGCGCTGCTGTTCGAACGCTCCCGCGCCAACGGTTTCGTACTGACCGCCGAAGGGTCGCACCTGCTGGGCTACGCGGAGTCTCTCGAGAACACCTTGCAGGCGGCTTGCGAGCAGGTGTCGGGCACGGGGCTGGCGTTGTCTGGAAACATTCGGATCGGTTCGACCGAAGGCTTCGGGACGTTTTTTATCGCGCCACAACTGAGCCGTTTCCAGGAACGCTATCCGAACATCACGCTGGACCTGATGCCGGTGCCGCACTTCATCAATCTGTCGCGGCGTGACGCGGATATCGCCGTCACCCTCGAACGGCCGGAACGCGGGCCTTATGTCTGTTCGAAGCTCTGCGACTACAGACTCAAGCTGTATGCCACGACGGCCTACCTGGAACGACATCCGCCCATACGGTCGGTGGACGATCTGGCACAGCACAGCTTCATCACCTACGTCGACGATTTGGTGTTCAGTCCTGAATTGCTCTATCTCGAGCGTACGGTGCCGAATGCCAACACGGCCTTTCGCAGCACGAGCGTGATCGCGCAGTACACGGCGACGCTGCAAGGGCGGTCGTTAGCCATCCTGCCCTGTTTCGTCGCAGCGCCGGATACGCGTCTCGTTGAAGTTTTGCCGGACGATGTGCATGTGACGCGGCGTTTCTGGATCTACTACCGAGAAGACTTGCGCCGTCTCAAGCGCATTACGGTGTTGGTGGATTACCTGAAGAGTGCCACCGACCAGAACCGGGCGTTCTTGATGGGAGAGGAGAGGGCGTTGATCGTGTAGACGTAGGGTGGATCAGCCACGCCGTGGCGTAATCCACCGTTCAGTCACACGTGCGGGATCATGCCGCGGCGACCGCCTTGGCGATCGCTTCATTGAACGCCGGCAGGTCGTTGGGGTTGCGCGAGGTGATAAGCGTGTAGCCGTTCGCTGGGCACTCTTTGACTTGCTCGTCTACCCAGTTCGCTGCATGAGCGTTGAGTAGGTCAGTTTTCACGCTGGGGTAAGAGGTCAACGTCTTGCCCTCGACCACGCCCGCGTTGATCAGCACCCAAGGGCCATGGCAGATCGCGGCGACGGGTTTGCCTGCGTCCACGAAGGCCTTGACGAGGCGCTGAGCGCTTTCATCTTGACGCAGCGTATCGGCATTGACCGTACCGCCGGGAATGACGAGCGCATCGAATTCCGTTGCGTTGACATCCGCCAGACGCGCGGTGGATTCGACGGTCTTGTCCTTCTCGGTGTCCTGCAAAAACGTCTGGGTGGTGCCGCCTTTGGATGAGGCATGGACAACGGAGGCGCCGAACCCGCTGAGCGTTTCCATGGGTTTGACCAGTTCGTCGCGCTCGATACCGGTGTTGGACGTGATGATAAGAATCTTCTTGCCGTCGAGACGGTTACTCATGATGCGATCTCCTGAGCGAATGCTGTTGAACGTGTCGGACGCGGCGCACCGCATCGACCCCTATAAATCAGGAAAGCGGCAAGGGTTGTGAAGTTCAGGCGGACAGGATCAGTGGTGTGGTGGATCGCTAGGCGATCGGGTGCTCATGGCGGGTAGAGCGGTACAGTCAACGCTGCCGTTAGTGACATTACCGTTTGCACCAGTGGCCATCTGTCTGCCCGATTGACGTTGCAGCGTGTTGGCCACTTAGGAAAAAGGAGAGAAGTGCGCGCTCGCTCTTGTGATAGCTATAACGTCCGATATCCAGATCCAGTCCGATACCGTGAAGTCCAGCACGCTTTTCCGACTTTTTCCTGGCCGTTCATCCGTTTGGATCGATGGAAACGGCCTGGAAGGTGCGTTCTATGGCCTCCCGTCGCGCATTACGCGCCGATGGTCTTGGGCAAACACAACGTAATCACCACCTGATCATCCACGTTGGCAAAGCGCACGTTGCCGCCGAAGCTTTCGCACAGCGCCTTCACGATGGGCAAGCCAAGCCCCCAGCCGCGTTTCTCGCTGCGGCTGGAGATGAAGTAGGGCGTCGCGAGGTTGGCGAGAACGTCGTCTGGAAGACGACCATAGTTGCTGATCGTCAATATCACTCCATTGGGATCGAAGACCTGCTTGACTTCGATTGGTGTGTCGTCAGCGCCATGCTTGGCAGCATTGAGCACCACATTATCGAAGATCCGCAGGAAGGCGTTTCTGTCCCAGTGAACTTCTTGTTCCGGCGTCTCGATGTGCACGTTCAGTGCGTTCGAAAATTGCAGACGAAGATTGTGATTCGCCTCGTTAAGCAACTCGCCTAGCACGAGCGGTTCGCCCCGGAGTTGCACGCCGCCACCGAGGCTCATGTGCGAGATATCCAGTACGTTGGTGATCATCTGGTTCATGCGTTGCAGGTTGTCATGCAGGGTTTGCAGCATGTCTTCCGAGCGGCGCGCCGGGTTCTTCTGCATCAAATTGACGATCATCGTGGCGGCGGTCAGCGGTGAGCGCAGGTCATGGTTGAGTGAGCGCATGAAGCGCTCAAGCATGACCTTTTCCGCCTGGAGATTCTCACTGCGGGCGATCGCCGAATTGCGCTGACGCTCCATGCGACCAACCCGGGAGCTGGCCTTGAGCAGCGACCCTACCGTTGCCAATACTTCTTCAGCGTTGATCGGGTGCGTGAGATAGGCCTGCGCGCCAGTGTTCAGGCCAAGCGCCTTGTCCTTGCCGGTGATGAAGGTCGCGGAGATGTTGATGATCGCGGGCAACCGCCCACGGCCGCGCTTCTTCTCGATCGCCTGAATAAGTTCGAAGCCCGTCATGTCGGGCAGGTTGATGTCGATGATCACCAGTTCGACGTCATCGTCAATCAGCTCCAAGCCGGCTCTGCCGCTGGGGGCTTCGAGGATTTGCAGCTGCGTCTGCGCCTCGAGAATGCGGCGCAGGACGTACCGATTGGCATCGGTGTCGTCGATGATGACGATGCGCTGTGATGGCCTACTCATGGTCCAGGCTCCGGGCCAGATCGCGAACCTCGGCCAAGAGTCGCTCGGCGTGATCGGCTTGATGTTTGAATAGCACCGCGCGGCAGTGCCCTTGCAGCCTTGCCAATGCTGTTTCATCCAAAGGGTTTGCAGTGTTGATCAGCACGCGCTGGTGCATGCTCCAGTCCATGCTGGCCAGCAGGTCTTCACCGCTAATGTCCGGCAGGTCCAGGTCCAGCAGGATGATATCCGGACGCACAGCGTTCAGGCGGTCGAGACTGGCACGCGCGCTATCTGCCTCGATGAGGACGGGGTTGCACGGCTCAAGCGTGCGTCGGACGAGATAGCGATCCGCTTCGCTGTCATCGATCACCAGAATGGTCGTCCCGCTGAGGTCCGGCGCAACGGTATCGGCTTTGGCGGGCTGGAATTGACGCGGAATACGTGCGGTGAAGCGGCTGCCTTGACCTTCCTCGCTCTCCAGCAGCAGTTCGCCCTTGAGCAGCACCGCAAGCTTTTGCGCCAAGGGCAAACCGAGCCCCGTGCCTTCGATATGCGTCAGGTGCGGCGATTTGATCCGGCCGAACTCCTCGAAAATTTTCTGGCGGTTCTCTGGCGCGATGCCCAGGCCGTTGTCCTCGACCAGGAATTCCACAGTGGCATCGTCCGTCTGGAACACCTGGATACGCACGTGGCCCGCCGGGGTGTATTTGAACGCATTGGAGATGAGGTTACGTAGTATCTGAAAGAGTCGGCTCTCGTCGGTTTCCAGCTTGAGCTCGGCCTTGGGCTTCACCACTTCGTAGCTGACGTTCGGGTAGCGAGGCGCCATCGCTGCGGCGAAATCATCGAGTCGTTCCACGAAGGCGACCAACTCGAATGGCTGCGGATCGATGGCCAGCCGTCCCGACTGAACTTCAGCAAGCGCCAGCAATTCGCTGACGAGATTAGACAGTTCGACGGCGGCGTTGCTGATGAAGCGGACCTGCCGTAATTGTTCCGAGTTGAGCGATCCGTCCACGCCGCTGGCCAGCAGCTTCGACACGTTTTCAATGATGTTGATCGGCGTGCGGAACTCGTGGGTCATGTTGGAGAAGAAGCGACTCTTGGCGGTGCTCGCCTCTTGCAGGTCATGTGCCGTTTTTTCCAGCTCGGAATAGAGCGCCACCACCCCTTGGTTGGTGTTTTCCAATTCCTTGTTGGTCGCTTCGAGCTCTTGCTGTTTTGTGTGCAGCTCTGTGTTGGTGATCAGCAGCTCGGCGCTTTGTTGGCGGATCTGCTGATACGGATCGGGTTTCTCGGCTCCCGAGAGTTCGGCAATCAGCAGCGTAAGCGTGGCATCATCGGGGAACGCGTGCGGTGACTGGTATTTGCAGGCCTGAATGCAGGTGCCGGTGCTAGACGACTCGATCTCGAAATCGTCCAGCAACTTCTGCGCGCCCCGCAGCCCTACGCCCATTCCCGTAGGCGAGCGGTAGGTCCCGGCGCGAATCGCATTGAGCTGCGCGATGCCTGGGCCCTTGTCCTCGGCACGGATGCCGATACCGCACAGCTGACCGCGCGCGTTGACGGCGAGGGAAAATTTGAACGTACCTTTGCCAGCGTACTGATAGATATTACGAGCAAGCTCGGAAACCGCAGTGGCCAATCGAATTTGGTCGAGCGTGTTCCAGTGCATTTTAGCCGCGAGGCGCTTGGCCGATTGCCGGCAATGAACGATGTCCTGTTCGGTTTCGATGGGCAGGCTGATGAGGTGCCGCAAGTCAGGCATGTTTGATTACCAATACGGTGGCATCGTCGTTGTGGCGACGGAAATCCCGATGAAGCAATCCGGCGATGAGTGCGGGGTGACGAAGCAGGCTGCCGGGGTAGTCCTTCAAACCGACCTTGGAGGTCAGGCCGTCCGAGTTCAGGACCAGCAGCGCGCCAGGCGTCCATGGATAGGTGAACGTCTGGATCCGGCCGATCTTGTAACCGAGCGTTCCATTGTTCGAAACCATACTGCGGGAGTCGTTCGTCAGGAGGCGGCCCGCCACGTTGCCAATCCCGCAAAAACTGACTTGCCCATGCTCGGGATCGACCTCTGCCATCGACAACGCGCCGCCACGGGTCGACATCAATGCCTGATGCAGGTTTTCCATCAGCTCATCCAGCGGGAAACGATCCGCATAGGCCAGGAAGATCTCCCGCGCCTTTTCGGAGGCAACCGCCGCGCTCGGGCCATGTCCCAACCCATCGCAGATCATGAAGCGGTTACCTTTGACAGCCCAGCTGTCCCCAGACACCTCTTCCTGCGGGTAGGGCGTGCCCGCCGCACCGACCAGGAAGGGCTCGTTGCGTTTCGGCAGGAGATGAAAGCGGGACAACACGACCGTTCCCTGGCCTGGCTGCGAATAGATGTCGAACACGTCCGATTGCCGCTGGATCGCGCCAAGTCCAGCGCCCATCGTGCCGGCGGTGCTGTAGTCGTCGGACAGGCAGCGCCGCACATCCGTCATGCCAGGGCCTTTGTCCAGGGCAATGATGTCCAGCACGCCATCGTTCAATGCATGCAAGAGCTCACCATGTCCGGCGTGGCGAACGAGGTTGTACGCCAGTTCCTGCACCACGATCGCGATACGCCCGAGCACTGTTTCGTCGCTCGTCACCGTCGCAGCCAGGCGCACGACGGCTCGCCGCGCCGCATCCACATGGGCACTTTCCGCGACCATCAGTAACGGATTCGCGCTCATCGCCATTTCCAGAGCTCGATGGCCGTACCACGGCCAGCCGCGCTGTCGATGGAAAACTCGTCCACCAATCGTCGAGAGCCGGACAGACCCAGGCCGAGGCCATTCCCGGAGGTGTAGCCGTCGACCATGGCGCGCTCGATGTCCGCAATGCCGGGGCCGTTGTCCTTGATAAGAAGGCGGACCGCAGGTTTGCCATTGCGCTGGGTCTCCTCCAGAACGCACTCGCCACCGCCGCCATAGATCAACGCGTTTCGCGCGATCTCACTGGCGGCCGTCACGATTTTCGTCTGCGAGATGATACCCAGCCTTATGCTCTCGGCCGCTTTGCGTACCTGCTGGCGAATCAGGACGATGTCAGTCTCCTGCTGAAGCGGAAGTGTCTGCGTTTTCGCCACTCTCTAACTCCCCAACCGATTCGTCTTCGGCAACCATGCTTTCGAGGCGGCGCATGCCTTTCTCGGTGTTGAGTGCTGTGGCGATGCCTTCTAAGGAAAGGCCCAATTCCACCAACGTGATGGCAACGGCTGGCTGCATGCCGACCACGATGACCTTCGCATCGAGGATGCGCGACACGTTGGCGATATGGGACAGCATGCGGCCGATGAAGGAGTCGACGATTTCCAGTGCGGAGATGTCGATGAGCACGCCCTTGGCCTTGTGCCGGACGATTTGATGCGTGAGGTCTTCCTGCAGGTCGAGTGCGAGTTGGTCATGCATATCCACCTGGATACTCAACAGGAGGAAGCGACCCATTTTCAAAATTGGAATCTTGTCAGCCATGGTGCAGCCTTCAGCGTGAGGTGGCGGCGATGAAACGGGTGCCCTGTTGTTTCAGGGCCACGCGGAACGCATCGGCAAGGGACGCCTTGGTGATGACGTCGCCCAGCTCGACACCCAGGTGCACGATGGTGGCGGCGATCTGCGGACGAATGCCACTGATGATGCACTGCGCGCCCATCAGCTTGGCGGCTGTCACGGTCTTGATCAGGTGCTGGGCGACCATCGTGTCCACCGTTGGTACGCCGGTGATGTCGATGATGGCGATATCGGATTCGGTCTCGACGATTTTTTCCAGCAGCGCTTCCATCACGATCTGCGTGCGGTTGCTGTCCAGCGCGCCAATCAGTGGGATCGCCAGGATGCCATCCCACAGTTCGACTACCGGCGTAGAGAGCTCCAGCATGCTCTCCTGTTGTTCGCGTATGACCGACTCACGGCCAGACATGAAGCACTCGATGCTGTAGAGGCCGAGCTTGTCCAGCAGCTGCGTGGTCGCCCAGATATCCACCAAAGGCTCAGCGCTGTGCTCCTGGATGAGCTTGAACAGCGGCTCTTTCAGCGAGAACACGAACGTCGCTGTTTCCGATGGGGAAACGCCGGCACGGCTCTGGTTGAAGGAGAACTGTTCCAGCAACGTCTTCACCGGCTGCCAGTGAGCGGCGTCGAGATCGTCCATGCCCTGTGCGGCCGCGGTCGTCAGCTTGCGCAGCAGTTCGGCCGAGTTCGTGACGATCGTAGATTCGTTCATGAGGTCGAGGCGCATGCCGGCATTACGTTGGGCGGCGACCCACACGTCGAGCAGCGTTGCCTCATGGTTGCGTAGCAGTTCGGCGATGGCGGTACTGGACATCTAAAATCCTCGGCTATCAAAAAAGGTCCGGCAGTGTATTCGCGCGTGGGTTCGGCGGCGAGCGACTGATGAATACGAATGACGTGAAACGTGGTTGTACAGTCTCGGATGCGTGGTCCTATGACCTCGAATTCCTGGCGTTGGTGCGCACGAAAATCTTCGAACCGGCAAGGCTTACAGGCCTGTGCGGCTCGGCTAACCGTCATAACGACAGGAAGGTCGATGCCCTGGCATATGCGCTAAGAACCGTTATGGACGAGTAGTCGACATAGCGAGTAAGCGTGGCACTACGGTCCAGTTTTGATATCAGTTGGACGTCTGCGCCTTAGATCGTGATTGACCGGGGAATGGTTCCCGAACGCAGGAAATAATGACTTGGAGGCGTCAAACACGGTGGCGCCAGTCAGGCGCTAGACCTAAAAATGGGTAGTGGCTATTAAGTATTATTTTGATGCCATTTGCCGCTAGCCGTTTGGCGCGACTTTACGCTGGCTTGTCATACTAAAACCTGTCTTTATCGTCATGTTTTGCGCATTTGTCGGGCCGCAAAGAAGCGGTCAGCGACGGGTTTTTAGCACTAACGAAAATTTCACTTCCGTGATGGCAAATCGCTCCGTTCGTCGTTCGAATAGGATGATTTTCTTGCCGTACTCCGGGTGGCAGCTATGGTCAAATCGTCCCAGTGTGGAAGTCGGGATAGGGCGTCGTGAACAGTTGACGGCGCGCTAGCATGCCTGGAGCGCAACCGATGCCACACTCTGCCTTGACCCGTATTTCCCCGCTTTCTCTCGCCGTGCGTCTGTCTCTTTTTGGTCTCGCTGCAGGGTTGGGCAGCAATGTTGCCGAGGCTGCCTGTTCGACGTCGGGAAGTACCGTTACCTGTATCGGCTCGGCTCCTGTACTCGCGCCGAGCTTCTCGAGCTCGGCGCCGAACCTGACAGTCAACCTCAACCCAGGAAGCTCGGCGGGTGTATTGCTAGGTCTTGGCGGTAACGCAGTGACTCTCAATGGAGGCGGCGCTACGGTCAACAACGCCGGGACGATCGATCCGTCGCTGTTGGGGCTGCTCAGCATCCAGGCTGCCGGCCTCGTGGTCACCAACCCCGCGACGGCCTCCCGCAACGTCACGATCACCAACCTGACCGGCGGGGTGCTCAAGGGCACTTCGGGTCTTCTCAGCGTAAGCCTGCTCGAGCCATCGGGCATGGCCCTCAATGTCTACAACACGGCGACCAGTACCGCTACGGTCATCCGTAACGACGGGCAGATCGGAGCCAATGCGTTGGCAGGACTGTCGCTCCTCACCGGGGAGGCGCCAGCGGTATTGTTGTACGGCGGAGCGCAGAACCAGTTCACGAACGGGGCGGGTGGGGTGATCACCGGGCGGGTCGGCATGCAGGGCTCCGCGGCAGGTAACCGAATGACCAACGCGGGGCTGATCACCGGCAGTGTCGCGATGGGCAACAGTGCCGGCGGTAACGTGTTCACTGCGCTCACAGGGTCGGAGGTCACTGGCAATGGCGGCATCGCGGTTACCGTAGGCGGTCTGGCCGGCATCAACGTTGGCTACGCGCAACTCGGGATCGTCGATGGTGGGGCCGGTACCCGCGACACGCTGGTGCTGCAGAGTGGGACGAACGGCGTGACAACAGGTACGGCGTCGGCGAGTACCTATCAAAACTTCGAGAACCTGCAGATCGACAGCGGTAACTGGACGCTACTGGGTACGCTTGCGAACGGTGGAACGACCAGCATCACCGGAGGAACGATCGTTCTGGGAAGCGCCGATGCGTTTGGTGCGGGCGCTGTCAGCCTGACGGGCGGCGCGCTGGAAGCGAATGCCAGCGGCTTGAACGTCGCCAACGCCCTAACGCTCGGCGGAACGATCGGGGTCCAGGGTGCGAATGCCTTGACCTTGGGGGGCACCATCAGCGGCACCGGTGGCATCACCAAGTCCGGCACTGGTGCATTGACCCTGTCCGGCACCAATACCTATAGCGGTACCACCGCCCTTAACGGCGGTAGCCTGCTGCTGGCCAACGCCCAGGCATTGGGCGCGAGCACCCTGCGCGTCGACAGTGCATCCAGCTTGGGCGGCTCGGCAACCAGCGTGGCCAACAATGTCATTCTGAATGCGGCTCTTACTCTGCCGAACAGCGACGCGCTGGGATTGAACGGCGTCATCTCCGGCACCGGTTCGCTGCTCAAGACCGGAAGTGGAACCCTCTCGTTGGGAGGCAACAACAGCTATGCCGGGGGCACGACCGTCGCCGCTGGCACGGTCGTGGTAGGCAGCAACACGGCGCTGGGCACCGGCTCGCTCGCGCTGGGCGGTAATGCGGCGTTATCGTCGGGCGCGGCCAGCGTCACGCTCGCCAACACCGTAAATCTAGGCAGTAACGCGTTGACGATTTCAGGGGACAACGCCCTCGGCCTGACGGGCGCCATCAGCGGCACTGGGCGGCTGGTCAAGGATGGACTCGGGACACTGTCCCTGGGGGGTACCAACAGCTTTGGCAATCTGACGCTCAATGCCGGCACGCTGAACCTTGCCAGCAACAATGCGTTGGGCAGCGCCAGCCTGACGGTCAATGGTGCATCCAATCTGACCGGTAGCGTACCGCTGGTGCTGGCGAATGCCGTGCAACTCAATGCCGCGCTTGGGATATCGGGCAGCAACGCCACGACGCTCGCCGGCACACTCAGCGGCGCCACGGGCAGTCTGGTCAAGACTGGAAACTCCACCCTCACGCTGGCCGGTGCCAACACCTTTGGGGGCGGCGTCTCGCTGGGTGCGGGTACGCTGCAAATTGGCAATTCGGCAGCGCTGGGAACGGGGTCACTTCAGGTCACCGGCTCCTCGACGTTAAACGCGCTGCAAGCGTTAACGCTCGGCAACAACGTTTCGCTCAACGCCGGCGCTGCCTTGTCCGTACCTACTAACCAGGCGCTGACGCTCGGCGGCAACATCGCGGGGCAGGGGGGGGTGATCAAAACCGGCGACGCGGCCCTGACGCTGACGGGTAACAACACCTACAGCGGCGGGACGACCCTGGCTGGCGGCGCCCTCGTGTTGGGGAGTTCTTCCGCGCTGGGCGCGGGCGCATTAGGCGTAACGGCGGCCTCCACATTGTCAGGTTCGCAGGCGATCGCGCTGGGCAATGACATCAACCTGTCGAGCCTGCTGACCATCGGGGGCGCCAATTCCGTCGCGTTGAATGGGGCCATCAACGGAACCGGCGCGCTGTTGAAAACGGGTGGGACGTCGTTGACCCTGAACGGCAACAATACCTTCGAAGGCGGCACGGTGCTGGGCGGCGGATTGCTGACGGTCGGCAGCGATACGGCGTTGGGCGCCGGCACGCTGAATGTCACGGGCGCCGCACAGCTGGCTGCCAGCGGGACGCGAACGCTCGCCAACGACGTTAGGCTCGGTGCTGATCTTTCCGTTGCCGGCAGTGAGGCCTTGAGCCTCGGCGGCGTCCTGAGTGGCGCATCTTCGCTGATCAAGACCGGGACCGGGACGCTGCAACTCAATAACGCGAATACCTTTACCGGGGGCGTTCAGCTCAATGGCGGCAGCTTGCTGCTGGGCAATGGTGCTGGGCTGGGAACCGGGGTCTTGAGCGTGGGTGCCAATGCGACGGCAAGCCTCGATAGCCTCAGCCCGTTGACCATCGCCAACCAGATCAACTTGGGCGGCAACCTCAATGTGCGGGGCAGTAACGATCTGGCGATCGCCGGCAACGTCGCCGGCAACGGCAGTCTCGTGAAGCAGGGCAATAGCCAATTGACCCTGACGGGCAACAATACGCTTAACGGTGGATTGGATCTGGAAGCCGGAAGCGTGCGCGCCGGGTCAATCAGCTTGAACGGCGATGTGCGTAACCGCGGCACGCTCATTCTCGATCAGGCCGCGAGTGGTACCTATGGCAACGTTATTTCCGGCATCGGAAGCGTGGTCAAGGACGGTAGCGGCAGCCTGTTGTTGAGCGGCAACAACACCTTTACCGGCGGGTTGAACATCCTGAACGGTGGCGTTCAGGTCAGCGGCGGGGCCGCGTTGAATGACGCGCTGGCCGTCAACCTGGCAAATAACGCGACCGCGCGGCTGGAACTGCTGGCCAGTGAGGCCATTGGCTCGTTGAGTGGCGGCGGCCAAGTGGGCGGCAACGTCCAAATCGGCAGCGGTGCCTCGCTCACCCTGGGTGGCGACAACAGCAACAGCCTGTTCGGCGGCGCGCTGTTGGGAGATGGTGGGCTGATCAAGACCGGCACTGGCAATCTCGCCCTGACCGGCAACAGCAATCTCGGTGGCGGATTGAATCTGCAAAGCGGCAGCCTGACGGTCAATGGCGCGCTTGGCGGCACGGTCACGGCCGGCAGTGGTACCAGCGTCGGTGGTACCGGCAACCTTACCGGCACCTTGAATGTCGGTGCCGGCGCCTCATTGGCGGCCGCCAGTGGTCAGACCCTGACCCTGGGCGGACTGAACCTGCAAGCCGGCGCCAATCTGAACGTCGCCTTGGGTACGCCGACCGCGCCCGCACCGCTGCTGAACGTCGCCGGAGACGTCAGCTTGAATGGCACACTCAACGTCGCCGATGCAGGGGGCTTTGGCCAAGGTGTCTATCAAATCATTCGCTATGGCGGTGCGCTCAATGGCGACCTCTCCCTGGGTACTATCCCGGTGGGTTTCGACCTTGCCAACCTGGGCGTGCAAGCCAATGTTGCCGGTCAGATTAACCTCGTGGTGAGTGGAGACAGCGACCTGCAGTTCTGGAACGGCAACGGGGCGACTGGCAACGGCAGCATCGTCGGTGGCAGCGGCACCTGGCAGAGCGGCATTACCAATTGGACGGACGCGACTGGCCTTGGTACTAACGTCTGGACCAATGGTTTTGCCATTTTCGGCGGCACCCCAGGAACGGTGAA
This sequence comes from Pseudomonas matsuisoli, assembly GCF_014647635.1. Lineage (GTDB taxonomy): Bacteria > Pseudomonadota > Gammaproteobacteria > Pseudomonadales > Pseudomonadaceae > Pseudomonas_P > Pseudomonas_P matsuisoli. The sequence continues at coordinate 51,492 of NZ_BMPO01000011.1, read as the reverse complement.
CGTGGTAGGAAGCCACACGATTACCGGTATGCAGCTCGCCGACGGCTATGCGCTGACGGCCGGATCTGGGGCGCAGTTGAATCTGGCCGGCACGGGCAATCACGTCATTCGTGTCGACCCTAACGCCACGGCCAATGTCGGCGTCGCCATCACCGGGGCCGGCGCGCTGGAAAAACGCGACTTCGGAACCTTGGTGCTGAGTGCAGACAACAGCTACACGGGCGGAACCGTGATCAGCGAAGGCATTTTGCAGGTCTCGGCGGACAGCCAGCTCGGCGCACCCTCCGGCGCACTCGACTTCAAAGGTGGCACCTTGCGCGTGACCGGCCTCGGCTACAACGGGGCGGCGCGCAACATTCTGTTGGGCGCAAACGGCGGCGGATTCGATATCGAGACAGCAGCCAATACGTTCACGCTGGCGCAGGCTATTGGTGGCGCGGGTCAATTGACCAAGAGCGGGCTCGGGACGCTCGCGCTGACGGGCGCCAACAGCTATAGCGGCGGTACCGCGTTGAACGCAGGCCGCCTGTCTGTCAGCGGTTCTTCGGCGCTTGGCTCGGGTGCGCTGACGGTGAATGGCAATGCCACCTTGGCAGCGCTGAATGACACGGCACTCGCCAATGACGTCCGAATCGCGGCGGGCTCGGCGCTGACTGTTGATGGTGAGAGCCCGCTTGCCCTCAATGGGACGCTGAGCGGCGATGCCGGCCGTGTGATCAAGGCTGGCGCCGGCACGTTGCAGCTCTCCGGCGCCAATACCTACGGCGGCGGGACGTCGCTGGTCGGCGGAACCCTGTATGCCGGCAGCGATACCGCGCTGGGCACCGGCGTGCTTTCCGCCGATGGCACTGGCCGGCTCGACAATGCGGCGGGTGTACGGCTGACCAATGGAATCGTGCTGAACGGCGAGCTAACGCTGGCCGGTGCGCGCGACCTGGTCCTGGGAGGCGTCATCAGTGGCACGGGCGCACTGATCAAAGAAGGCGCGGGTGTGGTGACGCTGGAGCGCGCCAATGCGCATACCGGCGTGACGGCACTACGTGCGGGCACGCTTCAGGTCAACGATGACCTGGCCCTGGGGACCAGCACTTTGCAAGTGGGCGGCAATGCAGCATTGGCGGCGAACGCCGTGCGCAACGTGGCGAACACCATTGCGCTCGACAGTGGCGCCACACTGAGCATTAACAATCAGCAGCGGCTGGCACTCAACGGCGTCATTGGAGGTGGCGGCGCGCTGAATGTCAGTGGCGCAGGCGTACTCGCGCTCAATGGGCCGAACACTTATAGCGGTGGGACGACTCTATCCTCCGGGACACTTGAGCTTGGTAATGCGAACGCCCTCGGCACCGGCGCGCTGCAAGTGGTGGGTGCCGCGGAACTGACCAGTACGTCGGCGCTAACACTGGCCAACGCACTGACATTGAATGCCGCGCTGACGTTGCCGGGTACCTTTGCAACGACGCTCGCCGGACCGTTGGCCGGCAACGGCACCCTGATCAAGACAGGCAATGCCACGCTTGGACTCGCCGGCGACAACAGTGGCTTCGGTGGCACCGTGAACCTCGGCGCTGGCGAGCTGGCGTTGGGCAGCAGCGCGGCATTAGGTACGTCCACCCTGAATGTGACCGGCGATTCGATCCTGAGCAATTCGGCGTCGATTAGTTTAAGTAACGGCGTCGCACTGGGCGCAGACCTGACCTTGGCGGGGGCGCAGGATCTGGTGCTGGGCGGCACCATTTCAGGGGCTGGCCGGCTCGTGAAGGCAGGGCCGGCGAACCTTACGCTTAACGGTCCCAACACCCATGCAGAGACCGAATTGCAGGCCGGCGGGCTGACCGTCGATGTCGCCGAAGCGCTGGGCGACTCCTTGTTGGTCAGTGGCATTGGCCGTTTGAACACGACCACCGATAACCTGAACGTCGGACAGAACATTGCGCTCGCGGGCGAGCTCACCCTGTCCGAAGGGGCCGATCTCACCTTGAGTGGCGTGTTGAGCGGCAGCGGCGACCTGGTAAAAGCAGGCGCCCAGACCGTGACGCTTAGCGGAAACAACACCTACACAGGCAATACACGGCTCGTTGCCGGTTCGCTCGTCGTAGGTTCGGATACCGCGTTCGGCACCAGTCGGTTGTTGGCTCAGGGCGGCAGCCTCACCTCCGATGGCTCCCACACGCTGGCGAACCGGGTACGACTGGATCAAGGCCTCGCCGTCACGGTGGCCGACGCGGACACGCTGACGTTGTCGGGCGAAATGGCCGGTGCGGCGGGCCTAAGCAAAACCGGTAGCGGCACGCTGGTCCTTAACGGCAACAATCGCTACAGCGGCGACACGACGCTGGCCGAAGGCACGCTTTCGCTAGGTAACGATGCGGCGCTGGGGGCGGGCAATCTGGTCGTCACGGGAAACGCTACCTTGGATCATGACGCGCCGCTTACGGTGCAGAACGGCATCGGCTTGAGTGCTGGCCTGCTGACGCTGGCGGGCAACAGCGACCTGATCCTCAATGGCCCAATCAGCGGCGCGGGCGGCTTGGCGAAAACAGGGGCCGATGGGCAACTGGTGCTTAGCGGTAACAACACCTTTACCGGCGGACTTGCGCTGCAAGACGGTGGCAGCGTTCTGGTCGGAAACGACAATGCGCTGGGTACCGGTACCTTGAGCCTGGGCGGCGCGACCACGCTGGCAACGACGCAAGCGGTAACGCTGGGCAATGCCATCGAACTCGGTGCCGCGCTCACGTTGGCCGGAACCTACGATGCGACACTGAATGGCGCGCTCACCGGCAATGGCGAGCTGGTCAAGAACGGTACCGGCACGCTATCCCTGACCGCCGATAACAGCGCCTACAACGGACGCTTCACCCTCAATGGCGGCGCGTTGGTCGGCAACAGTACCAGCATCAACGGTGATGTCACCGGCGCGGCGGGTGCCTCCCTCGTCTTCGATCAAGCAACGGACGGCACCTATGCAGGCCTTTATGACGGCGCAGGCGACTTCACCAAAAGCGGCGCTAGTGCACTGACGTTGACCCAAGCACAGGCGTTCACCGGTGCGCTGAACGTGCTTGGCGGCACGCTGGCGACCTCGGGTGATAACTACCTGGGCAGTGCGGGTACGGTGAACCTCACTGCGGGTACGCTGCTACTCAACGGCGCCGAATCGCTGGCGGCGATTCAAGGCCTTGGCAACCTGGAATTGGGTGCCGGGGGCAGCCTGACTTTGAACACCGCTGCGGATCAGGTCTTCGCTGGCGGGTTCACCGGCAGCGGCACGCTCTTCAAGACAGGCAGTGAGCAACTGACGTTGACGGGGAGCAGTAGCCACTCAGGCACATTCAACATTAACGAAGGCACGCTGCGGGTCGACGGCGCGTTGGCGAGCCAGCAGGTCAATGTGCGCAGCCCGGCGACGCTGACCGGCAGCGGCACATTGGGCGGCAATGTCGTGGTGGACGGGACGCTGTCCGCATCCCAAGGCAACAACATCTTTGCGCTGGGTTCCCTGACGCTCAATTCCAACGCCACCTTCCAGGCGAACCTGGGTTCGCCGATCGCGGGCGCAACCCTGGTCAATGTCGGCTCGGACCTAACCCTGGGCGGCACGTTGAGCGTGGTCGATACCGGTGGTTTCGGCCTGGGCGTCTACCAGCTGTTCCAATATGGCAGCCGACCGGTGGAGCCAGGCCAGCCGGATTGGACCGTGACGGGGAATTTCGATCCTGCGATTCAGTTCGCTGGGAACGGTACCGTCACGGCAGCCGACCTCGCAGTCCAAAAAGATGAGGCGAATAAAGCCGTCAATCTTCTCGTCGGCGGCAATACGATTCGCTATTGGGGAGGCGCCATTAACAGCGACGGCAGTCTCGCAGGGGGCGGCGCTGGGAGTTGGAGTACCACAGCTGACAATTGGTCATTAGGCACGAACCTCGGTGGCCGCGTCGGTTTTAGAACGAACGACTTTGCTGTTTTTGCAGGCCCTTCGGCGCCTGAGGGTACCAATTACCAAGTTACGATCGCTGACGAGCAAACCATTCGCGGGTTGCAGTTCCTCTCCGATGGCTACGTGCTGCAGAGCGCTGGAAGCGCGGGGATCACGGTTGGCAACGATACGCCGATTCGGGTCAGCGCCGGCGCAACCGCAACGATCAACGCCCCCATCAGTGGTGGCAGTCTGGAAAAACTCGATGGTGGCACGCTCGTGCTGGGTGGCGACAACCTGTACACGGGCGGCACCACCTTCTCCGGCGGTATCGTTCAGGCATCGTCCGATGCAAACCTTGGCGCACTCGGAGGCGGTTTGACGTTCAACGGCGGCCGCCTGCAAATCACCGGTGAGAGCTACATAGGAACAGGCCGGAACGTAACGCTCACGGACGCGGGCGGTACGCTGGATATCGTGGAAGAAGACGCAACGTTCACCATGACCAATCCCATCACCGGTACGTCCGCCGCGGTCTTGGGCAAGGCCGGTGACGGCACACTCGTGCTGACGGGGGCCAATACCTACGGCGGAGGAACCGTGCTGGAAGCCGGCACGCTGTTGGTGGGCAATGGCGCGTCCCTGGGCACGGGCGATCTCACGGTGACGGGCGCCGGCTCGCTTGGCAACAGTGCCACTACCGGGACGGTCGCATTGGCCAACAACGTCACCATCGCGCGTGAACTCACTGTTGGGGGCGCTGGCAACCTGGCCCTGCAAGGCGTCGTGAGCGGCATCGGTGAACTGGTCAAGGACGGCAGTGGCGAACTGACCCTGGCCGGTAGCAATACCTACACCGGCGGAACCCGCGTCAACGCTGGCACCTTATCGTTAACGAACGATCAAGCCATCGGTACCGGCGCACTGACCTTGGGCGACGGCACCACGCTCGATGCGGCCGCAACGTTGGCGTTAGAAAACGCAGTAGGGCTTGGCGGTACCGTTACGTTGACCGGCGCAAATCTCACCCTGGCCGGGGCCGTCACGGATGCCGCTGGCACCGGTGCGCTGATCAAGGCCGGTGACAGCACACTCACGCTGACCGGCAACAATAGCTATTCCGGCGGCACGGTGCTCGAAGGTGGAACGCTGGTCGCGGGTAACGACAACGCACTGGGCGGCGGCACGCTGACCAGCAGCGATGGCACGACATTGCGCAATGTCGGGACGCTGCGCTTGCGCAACCTGTTTGCCATCAGCGGTCAGCTGACCCTGGACACCGCGCAGTCGCTGGTGCTTGAAGAGTCGATCAGTGGCGACGGTACCTTGGTGAAAACGGGCGATGGCCGTCTGGTGCTGGCGGGGAGCAACAGCTACACGGGCGGGACCACGTTGACCAGCGGCACCGTGATCGCCGGCAGCAATACCGCGTTAGGCAGCGGCCCACTGACCGTCACGGCGGATGCGACCCTGCAAGCACGGACATTGGCGCCGGAAGCGGTAGGGCTCGCGAACGATATTGCGGTCGGCAATGGTACGACGACGCCGACATTGACCTTGTCCGGTGATCAGGACCTGACGCTCAATGGGATCGTTTCGGGCGCAGGCAGTCTGTTGATGACGGGAAACAACACCGTCACCCTGAACGGCAACAACACCTACAGCGGCGGCACCACGCTCGATGCGGGCGCGCTGGTGGTCGGTAACGCCAACGCGCTCGGGACCGGAAGTTTTGAGGTGACCGATACCTCGACGCTGAGCAGCGGTAGCGCCAGCGGCGTCACGCTTGCGCAGGCGATCGACCTGGGCGCGGCATTGACCGTCGGTGGGGCGAACAACCTGACGCTCGCGGGTGACATCGCGGGTGCCGGCAGCCTGACGAAAGACGGTCCCGGTTCGCTCGTCCTGAGCGGCAGCAATACCTACACCGGCGGGACGCAGGTCATAGGCGGCGGTTTGATCGGCAATACCACGAGCCTGCAAGGCGATATCGGAACGGCGGCAAACACAAGTGTGACCTTCGACCAGATCGCGGCGGGCAGCTACACCAGCGTCATCAGCGGCGGCGGGAGCCTGATCAAGACGGGCGACGCCGACCTGCTGCTCACCGGAGGCAACACCTACAGTGGCGGTACGCAGGTGCAAGCAGGATCGCTTACCGGGACGACCGGCTCGCTACAGGGCAATATCGATGTATCCAGTGGCGCATCGCTGGTGTTCGATCAAGCCGATCCGGGCCTTTTCACGGGGGTGCTGACGGGTACGGGAACTCTGGTCAAGAACGGTAGCGACGCGCTTTCACTGAACGGCAACAACAGCGGCTTCACCGGGACGACCAACATCGAAAACGGGCAGCTCGTGGTCAATGGTCAGCTCGGTTCCGACGTGGTCAATGTCGTGGGCGAAAATGCGTCCCTGAGCGGGGGAGGAAATGTCGCGGGCACCGTGAACCTCTCGCAAAATGCGCGGCTGGTGGCCGGTACCTACCTGACGCCGCTGACATTCGAAAACCTGTCGCTCGATGCCTCCAGCGTGCTCGACTTCCAGCTCGGCGCGCCTAATGCCCCGGTAACGCTGGTTCAGGTGACAGGGCAGCTCGATCTCGGCGGCACCTTGAACATTGCCGATGCGGGTGGGTTCGGCACGGGGGTCTACCGTCTGTTCAGCTACGGCACCTTGTCGGGACAGCCGACCCTCGGATCCTTGCCGAGCGGCTATGATCCAACGCTGCTGCGCTTCCAAGGCGCCAATAATCTCTACAGCCTCGTCGTTCAGAACGAAGTCGGTGAAATCCAGTTCTGGAAAGGTCAGAACACCGCGCCAGGGGCGTTGGGAGGCGATGGCGTGTGGTCCTCCACGGGCACCAATTGGGAAGATATCGATCAGTTCTCCGGCACTTGGCAAAGCCGATTCGCGGTCTTCGACGGCACTGCCGGTACCGTGACGGTCGAGGGGCAGCAGACCCTGACGGGTATGCAATTCCTCAGCGATGGGTATCGGCTGGTCGCTGGCAGTGGCGGCTCACTGAACAGCGCTGGGTCCGCTGACGGTGGCGCGACGGTCTTCAATGTCACCAGCGGCGCCACGGCGAGCGTTGCGGTGGGGATCGCTGGCGCAGGCGGCTTGAACAAGACCGGCGCCGGGACCCTGGTGCTGTCCGGCAATAACGACTACACCGGCGGTACGACCGTCGGCGGCGGCACCTTGCAGGTGTCAGCGGACAACGGGCTCGGCGAATCCACTCAAGGCGTGACCCTCAACGGCGGCACGCTGGCGATTGCCGGCGCGGATTACTCGACGACTTCCCGATCCCTGACGCTGGGCGCGCTGGGTGGCGCACTGAGCATTCAGGCGGCGGAAAACACGTTCGTCTACGACAACGCCATCACCGGTAGCGGGCCGCTAACGAAGCTGGGCGCAGGTACATTGGCGTTGACAGGCGCCAATGCCTATACCGGCGGTACGCTGATCGGCCAGGGCACGCTGCGGGGTGACAGCACCAGCCTGCAAGGCAGCATTTCGACGGGGGCAGGAACGACGCTGGAGTTCGCACAGGCAAGCGATGGCCAGTTCAACGGCGCCATCGACGGTACGGGGCGGGTGGTCAAGAATGGCAGCGGTAGCCTGACGCTCAGCGGCGCCAATACCTACAGCGGTGGCACGCTGATCAATAGCGGCAGCCTGATCGGGACCAGTGACAGTCTGCAAGGCGTCATCGCCAGTACGGTCGGCACGCAGCTGGTGTTCGATCAAGCGGCCGAAGGCATCTTCGCCGGCAGCTACAGCGGTGCGGGGTCGCTGGTCAAGAACGGCAGCGGCAGCCTTACCCTGCAGGGCGGGAACAGCTACACCGGTGGCACGCAGGTGCAGGCGGGTACCCTCATCGGTAACAGCACGAGCCTGCACGGGCAGATCGACAATGCGGCGACGCTGGTCTTCGACCAGGCTTCCGATGGGCTTTTCGCGGGCAACCTGTCTGGGGCAGGTACCCTTGTTAAACAGGGGGCGGGCGCATTGGTGATCAACTCTGAGCAAGGTTTCACCGGCAATACCGTGATCAATGAAGGTAGCCTGTTCGTCGGAACCGCGGGCAATAGCGCAGCCGCCTTGGGTGGGCCCGTGCTGGTTCAACCGCGGGGTCGCCTGCAGGGGTCCGGTACGGTGGGTTCGATCACGAACTACGGCGCACTGAGCAGCGGTGTCGATACGCAACTCGACGTCAATGGCAGCTTCACGCAGGGCGCATCAGGCTGGACGCGGATCGGCCTGTCGTCCAGAGGCGCCGGAGTGATTCGGGTCCTCAATACCGCCTCGTTGGCGGGGTATCTGGAGGTCTTCAGTGCGGGTGGATACAGCGGAGACGACAGTTTCACCATCCTGACTGCCGAGCAGGTTCAAGGCACCTACGACGAGGTCGTCCTGCCCGATCTGCCGCTACTGGACGTTGGCGTCGAGTACACCGCGAACGAGGTCAACTTGAATGTGAGCCGTAACGAAGCCTCCTTCGATGACTTTGCCGTCACACCGAATCAGCGCGCGGTGGCAGGTGCGCTGTCCGGCTTGCCATCTGGTGAGTTGGTTGGCGCAATCACCGGGCTTAGCGCAGAAGAGTTGCCGGCGGCGTACGACAGCCTGACAGGTGAGCTGCATGCCTCCACTGCGAGCGCGATGATTGGTGAAGCCAACCTCATCGGCAACACGGTGAACGACCGGATGCGGCAATCCTGCGGTAGCGGAAGTACGCGCGACGCGCGCTTTCTCCTGGCGCCTAACGGCTTGACGACCTACCGCAACGAGCCGTGCAGCGAAAGCGTCTCGACCTGGGGGCTCAATATCGGTAACCCCGGAACGCCGGATTACCAGAACGATGCCTGGGGCCAGACCATCGCCGGATGGGGCAAGTTGAAGGGTGATTCCAATACGTCCTCGCTCGACCGTTCCAGCGCCGGGATCATGATCGGTTTCGACCGGAAGTGGGATGACGATTGGCGCGTCGGGATCGCCGCCGGGTATTTGGAGAGCACCTTGAAGGCGAACGATCGCGCATCGGAGAGCGATGTCACCAGCTACGTGCTGTCGGCCTATGCGTCGCGGCAGTACGGCAACGTGAACACGCGCCTGGGCGTCAGCCATTCCTTGCATGAGATCGAAAGCAAGCGCGACATCAACATCGCCGACTTCAGTCAACGCGCCAAGGCGGATTACGACGCGCGTACGACGCAGTTCTTCGGCGAGCTCAGCTATGTGTTCGACCTCGAGTCGGTAGCGCTGGAGCCCTACGCGGCCCTCAGCCATTCGCGTTACCGCAGTGACCGCGCCACGGAGAAAGGCGGGGAGGCAAGCTTGAGCGCGAAGAGCAAGCAGAACAGCACGCAGTCCAACGTCGGCCTGCGCGTCGCGAAAGGGCTCGATTTTGGCGAGGATGTCGACGTGGTCGTACGCGGATCGCTAGGCTGGCAGCACGCCTTCGGCTCGAACGAAGCGGATGCCTCCATGCGGTTCGTCCAGGGCGGAGAAGGCTTCAAGGTCGATGGCTCGCCAATGGCCCGCGATGCAGCGGTGGTTGGTGCAGGTGTCGATATGGCCGTCAGCGAGCGCAGCCGGCTGGCGGCGAGCTATCAAGGCCAGTACTCCAGCGAGTCGCGGGATCATTCGCTCAGCCTGACGTTCTCCTATGCGTTCTAAGAGAGCGTGACTGCTACATGAACCAGGCGGCTAAAGCCGCCCCTACAGGATCGAGGTTTGCCAACGCTTCCGTGTACGGCTTGACTCCTGTAGGGGCGACCGGGCGGCGGTCTGCTTCAGTCGCGAGCGGTAGTAAAGACGACAACGGCAGCGGGGATCAGCCACCTACCAAACTCCCGCACGCAGGCACAAAAAAAGGGGCCGTCGCGTTTGCGATCGGCCCCTTTGCATGCCGCGTCGATCAATCCACGCGGAACGCCATCACGCTATCTCCAAGGGTCGTGCCCAGGGAGCCGTGGCCACCAGCAGCGATGATCACGTACTGCTTGCCGTCTTTACCGATGTAGGTGGACGGGGTCGCCTGACCACCGGCTGGAAGCTCGGTCTGCCAGAGCGTTTCCCCCGTGTTGATATCGTAGGCGCGGAAGAAGTTATCCGCCGTCGCACCATGGAACACCACGCCGCCTGCGGTCACCAGCGGTCCGCCATGGGCGACCATACCCATCGGGAAGCCGATCGGGAAACGCCCGGGCAAGAAGCTGGTTTTCAGGTTCTTGGTCGTGCCGATCCGCCGTACCCAACGCGTTTCACCTGTGGTGAGATCGACGCCGGCCAGACGGCCCCAGGGCGGTGCAATACAGGGAATGCCCAAGCCTGAGGCGAACTGCTGGATGTAAATCGCATAGTCACCATGGAAGTTTTCGTTCCAATAGGGTTGCCCGTCTTCGGAGAACAAGCGCTGCTCGGCCGTTTCCGGCGTACGCTTGATCAGCGTGTACTTGTACGCGAGCCGAACTGGCGCCGCGATGAGCAACTGGCGTTGCGGATCGACCGCTACGGAACCCCAATTGAATACGCCAATGTTGCCAGGGAAGATCAGTGAGCCGGTTTCGGTCGCTGGCGTCCAAGGATTGCCGTCATAGCGCAAAGAGTTGAAGGTGATGCGGCAGGCCATCTGATCGAAAGGCGTAAGGCCCCACATGGACGCTTCGGTCAGTTTTTCCGGAATGAAGTTGATCTTCGATACCGGTTGCGTCGCGGCGAACGTCTCACCTTCGACTCCGCCCTCGGTCGATACCTGCGTTTGCTCGACGGGCTGGATGGCCTCTCCGGTCAGACGGTTGAGCACGAAGATGTTGCCGGTCTTAGTCGGAACCAGCAGGGCGGGTTGCGTACTGCCGGGCTCGCCGAGATCGATGATCGAAGGCTGCGAGGGGTTGTCGCGGTCCCACAAATCATTGTTCGAGGTCTGGAATTTCCAGCGGAAGGCCCCTGTTTTCAAGTCGAGGGCGACCAATGCGTCGCGGAATTTCTCGGTATTGCTCTGCGGGTCGCGCTGCAACCCGAGCTCATCGGGCGACGCATTGCCGAACGGTACGTAGACCAAACCGTTCTTCAGGTCAGCGCTAAGCGTAGCCCAGGCCACTGGCGTATCTTGCGGATAGGTCGCGTCGGAGGCGATGGGTTGGGTCTCGTCCGGATTAGCCGGGTCGAAATTCCAGACCAGGTCCCCCGTCACGGCGTTGTACGCGCGGATCACACCCGATGGGTTGCCGCTGTCGTAGCCATTGTCCATCACTGAGCCGCCAACGATGATCATATCCCCCGCCACGAGCGGCGCCGAGGTTTGCATCAATGCATGGGGACGCACCTCACCCATGTTCGACGCAAGGTCAATCACACCGTTGTCGCCGAAATCAGTACAGGCTTCGCCGGTATCGGCGTCGAGTTCGATCAACTTGGCGTCGGTCGTCGCATGGACGATGCGTTTCGCGCAGGACGATCCGGCGGCTTCGGCCGATGCGGTTTCGTAGTAGCTGACGCCCCGGCACGTCTGGTGCTGTTGCAGGTAGGAGCGGTCTTTCTCCGGTACGTGCTTCCAGATCACCTCGCCCGTTTCAGGGTTCAGCGCGTGCACTTCATTGTGGGCCGTGCACAGGTAGACGCGATCGTTCACCTTCAGCGGCGTGGCTTCGAAGGTGTACTCGCTGGCGTCCTGCAATGGATCCCGTACATCGCCGGTGTGGTATTCCCAGGCCAGGGTCAGGCGCTTCACGTTCTCGGTGTCGATCTGGTCCAGCGCCGAAAAGCGCTGGCCGCCAGCCGTACCGCCGTAGGCGACCCAATCGTCCGATGGTGCGTCGGGCGTTGCACGGCTCACGGGGTTGGTCAGTTCGCCCTCGGTCGGGTAGGGATCGTAGAACATGATGGCGACGACAACCGCCATCATGATCCCGACCGTACCGCCGAGCAGCGGATGAAAACGACGGCCCGTAGCCCCCGACGCTTGGTACAGGGGGCGTACGATCCAGGGCATGGCGAGCCAGAAGCCCAGCAGGGCAAATAGGTCGCCACGAGGGATCCATTGCCATTTGTCGAAGCCGACTTCGCTGATGATCCAGGCCAGCAGGGCCCACATCAGCAAGGCGTAGAGGGTCAGCGCGACGCGCTTTTTGCGGAACAGCAAAACGGCGACGACGAGCATGACGATTGCAGCAAGCGCGTACGCCGGCGAACCGCCGGCTGCCACGAGCTGCCCTCCCATGTACAAGAGCGCGATAGCGAGCAGCGCCGTCGCGATAGCAGTGATTTTGATGATCATAAAAGTCCTAGATTGATGCTTGTGAACTCGATCTGCGAGACGCGCCCGCGAGTAACGATGGGCGTTGCGGGGGGAAGGCAGTAAGAATAGATATTGTGAGCTGCCTCTGAACGCGTTCCAGGGCCCTGGCTGGGCAATCCTGGACAAGTCGCTGTCGATGGGGAGCGTGGCTTGTGTCACTGGCGGCATGCTCTGCATGCCAGGCCACGGTCACGCCAGATATCGAAGCAGACGAAACAACTATAGCGGGGAGTAGACCTGGCAGGATGCAGAAGGTGCGTCAAGCTGACGCGGATCATCGCTATAAATCACTTCAAGTCATTGTTTCGTAATACAAAATATGGCTTTGTAGCGTTTGGAAACATTCTGTTCTGTTTTGCTTATCGAGCTTCATTTTTCAAGTCAGGGCGTCCGACAACGTTGATGGTTGGGTAGCAAGTTCCAGCGTCGATGTAGCGCCGTAGCGAACGCCTGTCGTGAGCATCCGCGCGAGTCCGCCTGAGTTGATCCAGATCAATTGGGTACTCCACACTGCACGGATAATTTCGCCTGAAAATCTGCGGGTCCTCCGCATGTGTTCACCTTTACCTACCCCGATAAAAGGCGCCGGCATAGAGCGCCTGACTCTGTTTGCCTAGACATAACCTTCATAAGGAACATTGAGATGTTGTTCAGAGGAATGAAGATCGGCCTGCGTGCCGGTGGTGCGTTTGCGGTGCTGGCGTTGCTGGTTGTGGTGATGGGGGTTGTGAGCCTGAGTCAGATGTCGCGCATGAATGCGATGGCCGACAGCATCGAGGAGAACTGGTTTCCCTCCACGATTGCGCTCAATGAGTTGGGGTTGGCGGTTTCTCGGGTCCGGGCGCTGACCCTGCGCTTGTACGCAGTCGAAGACGACAGCGCGCGGCGTGACTCGGTAGCACGTATGCAGGCCGCGCGCGCTGATATGGAGCGCGCCGAAAAGAGCTACCAGACGCTGATCGCGTCCGATGAGGAGCGTGAGGGCTATGAACGCTTCCGTGCGGTCCGAGATCGCTACATGCAGGCGCAGTCCGATGTAATGGCGTTCATCCTGGACGGCCGCCGTGAGGAGGCGCTCGCCATGATCAGCGGTGAGTTGTCGACGGATGCCGACCAGCTCGTGAAGGAACTGCAGGGGCTGATTCAAGTGAATCGCTCGGGTGGGGAGGAGGCGTCGGCGCGCAGTGGTGCGGTTTACGAACAGGCCGAGGCTATCGTGATCGCCGTTGTCATCGTGACCACGCTCCTTACGATTGCATTGGCGGTATTGCTGACACGCAGCATCGTCACCCCGCTGGGCAAGGCCGTGAAGGTCGCCGAAACGATCGCCGCGGGTGATCTCACCCATGAGTTTCGCGACGATGGCAATGATGAGCCAGCGCTGCTGCTTCGTGCGCTGGGCTCAATGCAGAGCCATTTGCGAACGACCATTCAGCGCATCGCGGACTCGTCCAATCAATTGGCTTCGGCATCCGAAGAGCTGCACGCGGTCACCGAGGACGCGACCCGTGGCCTGCATCAGCAAAACAATGAAATCGAGCAGGCGGCAACGGCCGTCAACCAGATGACCGCCGCGGTCGAGGAGGTTGCCCGGAACGCCGTCAGCACATCCGAGGCATCCCGCGAGACCGACGATACGGCGCGCACAGGGCAGGAGCAGGTGCGCCAGACGGTCGAATCGATCCGGCTGTTGGCGCAGGACGTGACCGCTACATCTGCAGAGGTCGATCGATTGGCCGGCAACGTGCGGGACATCAGTCAGGTGGTCAATGTCATTCGGGCCATCGCCGAGCAAACCAATTTGCTCGCGCTGAACGCGGCGATCGAGGCCGCCCGAGCAGGTGAGCAGGGCCGAGGCTTCGCGGTTGTCGCCGACGAGGTCAGGGCGTTGGCGCATCGGACCCAGCAATCGACACTGGAAATCGAGCAGATGATCGACACGATTCAATCGGGCACCGAGCACGCGGTGAAGGCCATGGAAGGCAGTGCCACCCGGACAGGATCGACCTTGACCGTGGCTCAGGCGGCCGGGCAGGCGCTGGAAAAGATCGTTCAGGCGATCGGTTCGATCAACGAGCGCAATCTGGTGATCGCCAGTGCTTCGGAAGAGCAGGCTCAGGTGGCGCGCGAGGTCGATCGAAACCTGGTGAACATTCGCGACCTGTCCATGCAGACTTCGGCAGGCGCCGACCAGTCCAGCGCGGCAAGCCAGGGCCTGTCGCGTCTGGCCATCACCCTGAATGACACGGTGTCGACCTTCAAGTTGTAGGCGCATACAAGGCGGGTAATCGCAACGTTCGCGATGCGATTACCACCGGCCTGATGCGAGCTCAGGTTGCGCGCTTGAAGCCTGGGATCACTGGCCCGAGTACGCTGGCCGATGCCGATCGTTGTGGCGCGGCACTGCTAGAGCGGCCAGCCCTGTACGCCTTCAGCCAATCGGCCAGCGCATCCACTGTCATGGGTTTGGCGATGAAGTAGCCCTGCGCTTCGTGGCAGCCCCAGCCGCGCATGAGCTGGTACGTAAGGTCCGTCTCGACGCCTTCGGCGACGATCCGAAGGTTCAGCTCGCGGGCGATGCTGATGAGTCCGCGTACGACACTCCAGTCGATCTGTCCCGGCGAGAGGTTGCCCATGAATGAGCGGTCGAGCTTGAGGCTATTGGCCGGAATTTCTCGAAGGTAGGACCAGTTGCTGTAGCCGCTACCAAAGTCGTCGATGGCGATACCCACGCCCAGCGCTTTCAGCCGCTCCAGCTGCTTGCGAGCGCTCCCGAAATCCTTCACGACCATGCTTTCCGTGAACTCGACTTCGAGGCAATCGCCCGGCACCTTGAACTCGTCCAGCAGACCTGTGACTTCGGTGCTCAGTGATTCATCCACAAGGTCGGTTGCTGAAATGTTCACCGAAATCTTTAGCGTCATCCCTGAACGTCGCCATTGGGCGGCCTGGCTGACGGCTCTGCGCAGCACCCAAGACGTAAGCTTGCGGACATACGCTGTCTGCTCGGCAAGCGGAATGAACTCGACGGGACTGATATTCCCAAGGGTCGGGTGAGTCCAACGGAGCAGGGCTTCAACGGAGACGCATTGGCCTGTTATCAGGTCAACCTTGGGCTGATAGACCAGATGCAGCTGCTCGGACGCTTGGACGGCTGCAGGTAGGTCGTTCAAGAGTAGCGTGGCGCGCTGTTGTTGCGCGTCGATGGCTGAGTCGTAAAAAGACCAGCCGCCGCCCGCCTCACGGGCTTCGTTGGCCGCGATGACGACGTGGCGTATCCAGTCCTGATCGATTTCCTCCCTTCCCATCGGCAAGACGCCAAGCGCGAGTTGGGGGAGAACAGGAACACCGCTGCATATCAGGGGCACGCTGAAGGCGGCAAGCAGACGTTCGAACAGCTTTTCCGCAACGGAATTGCCGTGATCGACGACAAAGAACGCGTAACGAAAGGGGCTGAGCTTGTAGAGTCGAACGCTTGCGGGCAGCAGTTCCTGCATCAAGGCTTTCGCTTTCAAGCCAAACTCATTGGCGAACGAAAACCCCAATGCCTTGACCAGATCGTCTGCCGTGCTCGTGGCCAATGGCTCGACGGCGACCATCAGTAGGCGATCCCCGCTATTCAAACGTTCCATCGCGTCATACTGCAGCCGCTGGCGATTGAATAAGCCAGTAGACGCATCGATGAATTCTGCCTCGCGCAGGCTTTTCAGACGCTTGAACGCCATGCTCGCAAGGGACTGAATCATCCAGTGATCGTGGTCGGACATTGGCGCGCGCGGCACGGTGTCGATGATGCATAGGCTTCCCAGGATCAAGCCGTCTTCGGCGATCAAGGGAGAGCCCGCGTAATAGCGGATAAAGGGTGATCCCGTCACCAGAATATTGTCTTCGAATCGTGGGTCCTGCTGCGCGTCGCACACCTCGAAAAGCGCGTTCGATTGCAGCGCGTGGGCGCAGAACGATACATCACGGGGTGTTTCGCTGACGTCCACACCCACCTTCGATTTGAACCACTGGCGGTTGCGATCCACGATCGATATCAATGCGATAGGCGCTTTGAAGTAATGCGCCGCCATCGCCACAATTTGGTCGAGTACGGTATCTGCCTCGGTTTCCCCAAGGCAGCTGTAGTGGTCGACCTTGAGCTGCCGCGCGGCTTCGTTTAGCGGAATAGGAGGGCGGGCAGACATGGTTCTGGACTCCGGAAGGCATCGGACCGCGATGGCGGCAATGTTAGAGTGCCATTATGTGCTGTGAGTATTCAATCTGCGCGGTGTGGCATCCGCCGGACGGCGGGCGCCAGTGACTGCACCTATTCAAGAAACGCGGTTGGTGTCCGCGAAGGACGCGCTGCGTCGAAGTGCCGCGTTCAGCGTAGTCACGGCAAGCGGAACAGCGTTTCCCTCGCTCAGGTCCAAACAGTCAGAAGCCACGCACGTTCTGAACGTGGCCTTTGAATGATGAGGAAGGACCGTCATGCAGATTTTTGAAGCGCTTCGTGAAAGCCACGACCGGCAGCGAGAACTGGCCGCCGCGTTGATCGAAACCCACGGGGATTCACCGGAACGCGCACAGTGTTATGAGCAGTTGAAGGCTGAGCTTTTAGCCCATGCGCGCGCGGAGGAGCGTTTTTTCTACTCGCCGCTCATGCAGCACGACACGGGCGTGAGCCTCTCTCGGCATGGCGTTGCGGAGCATCACGAGATGGACGAAATGCTGGAGACGTTGGAGGAAGTCGACCCTTCCAGTTCGTCCTGGATTTCGACTGCGCGCAAGCTCAAGGAAAAAATCTTCCATCATCTGGAGGACGAGGAGCACACGTTTTTCCAGCAGGCCGGGAAGATATTGACCGACGCACAAAAGACCTCGTTGGCCAAGGACTATGTAGAGGACTACAAAGACGCCTTGGCGTGATCGCAGCATCGCGCACAGGAGCGATGCGCTCCTATGCGCGGTTTACACGTACTTGCGTGTGGGCGTCCAAAAGGCAGATTCCTGACGATCGGATTTCACTCATGGTCGGAGCGAACCACGAGAGGAACGCCAGGCGTGCCCGCGTAAAACACGATCAATTCCACTGGCTCATCCCCACTCTCGCCGCAATGTGGCGCCTCTACCATTTCAGGCAGCACGTCCCCCGGACCGATCATCATGCTTTTCCCATCATGTTTGCGGATAACTTTTAAGTGGCCGCTGAGAACATAGCCGGCATTGATTACCGGGTGGCTATGCCATGGCAGCGTGCTGTGCGGCGGGATCTTGTAATAGAGGACGGAAATCTCCGGCTGTGCGTCGGGATACGACTTATAAGGCGTGCCATCCCACGAGTGGGTCGTTTTCAACAGTTGAACGACTTTGAGTTCGGGTTCGGCCGCTACCGCTGTCGAAATATTCAAAGCGCCGTGGAAGAACAGTGGCTCACTCATCAGTAACGTCGCAAACAACGTTTTAATGGACGGGCAGTAGGGCATAAGTCAGCTCCTCGGTCATGGAGTCGAACTGCTGCATTACCGTTAATGGTTAAGTTTTAAAACTTAAATATATGGCGCGCGCAAAAGTTACGCACGGAGATGGCCATAAGTATGAGGTTCGGGCTCGAATGTATATTCGAAAACCGTTTTATGTGCAGGGTAAATATCAAGTCGTTTGAGTGCGCAATGTTTTACCTTCACCTACAGTGGCTGTCACTAAGTACAAGGTAGTGGTAATAGCGGCCAATCGGTTCCATCCCCTCGTTCGTTGCAAGGTCTGGCGGAGACGACCGTAGGGTGGAATCCCAAGGGCTTCCAGCGTTTACCGTGACACGGGGTGATTTGCGCTGCGTGAAGACGAGGGGTGGATTGGGCCATGTCGTGGCTAATCCACCTTACGTACTGACGTGTTAGATATGAGTGAGGCGGCCCCAGAGAGGGCCACCTGCACTCGCGCCATCACTGCGCTGCAGTGAACAGCGTCACTTTGCGAGGATGGCCGACCGAGGTGCCGCTCAGTGCCGGGCCGTTGAGATAGACCGACATGTTGTTGCCGACGCTGTAGACAGAACCAATCTTGTAGACCTGCGAATTGGCCATCTTTACCGATGCGCCGACCTTGAAGGCTGCGACGTTGGCTGCGGTTTTTGGAATGGAGAATCCTGCTACGCGTTTGGCGACGCCCTTGCTCCAGTTGCTGTCGGTGAAGTTGTTGATGGCGGCTTCCAGCGCTTTACTGGACCCCGAACCCGAACCCGAACCCGAACCCGAACCCGAACCCGAGCCTGAGCTGCCGCTGCCACCGTTGCTTGCGTTACCGCCCGAGCCTCCGGTGCTTGCTGCCGTCGCCAGCTTAAGCTTGTTTGGATGGCCCACCTTGGCGGCGTTCAGCGTGCCGGCGTCCACGAAGACTGACATGTTGTTGCCGATGGTTTGGGTGAAGCGGATGGTCGCTACCTTACCGTCAGCCATCACGACACCCTGGCCGGACTTGAATGCCTTGAGGTTGTTCGACGACGCGGGAATAGAGAAGCCGGCGGAGGTGCGATAGACCCCTTTCTCCCAATTCTTGTCGGTGAAGTTGTTGATGGTGGTCGTCGTTTCGCCCGTCGCAGGATTGGACGGCGTCGATGGGGTTGGGGTTGGCGTTGGTGTCGGTGCCGGCGTCGGATTCAGCGAAGGCTTGGACGACGTAGGCGGTGTCGTTGGTTTAGGTTTAGGTTTAGGTGTAGGTGTAGGTGTAGGTGTAGGTGTAGGTGCCGGCGCTGGGGTAGGCGTCGGTGCTGGCGTGGTCGGTTTGCTCGATGTCGATTTTGGCCCGATGGATGAGCAGCTCGTATTGTTGATGTACTTCTTCAGCACGGCCCACTGAGGTCGTTCAACACCTTTCACAGGCTCGATCGCGAGCTTGTAGGTACCCCAGGAGCGGCCTGCCGCCCAGTAGGTGGAAGGAATGCAGTTTTCCTTCAAGTACGCGAGCATGCCTTCCATGATCGGGAACCAGCGGGGGTCGTCAGCCGGCACACCGAACTCGCCAATGAAGCCCTTTTTATTGTGGTCCTTGAGCCATTGCACGAACGGCTTCACGCGCTCTACACCGTAGTCCTTCGAGACAGTCGTTACGTCGAATTTCTTGTACGTACCGCCGTCGGTGCCGTCGAAGTACAGGTGGGCCTGGAAGATGAGGTTGTCCGCCGGATCTTTGAGGTTGAGCAGCGACTTGTTCCACCACTGCCAATTCGTCGCGCCGGCCCATGCGTTGCCTTCGATCATGATCGGCCGTACCCGATCGATTTCCCGGATGGCATCAATACCGTGCTGCGCTGCGATCGGCCACTGGGCATCAGAATCGTGCGGCTCGTTCATGATGTCGTACGCGTAAAGCGAGCGTTCGGCGCTCCAGCGCAGCGCTATCCGGCGGATAAGGTCTCTATAGCTGGCATAACTGACTTTGCCAGTGCCCACGACTTCCGAGCGGTAACGCATGTAGTTGTGCACGTCGAGCACGATCTGTGCGTCGTACTTCTGCGCGAGGTCGAACATCCGGTCGATGTGGCCAGCGTAAGTAGCGTCGAATGGGCCACTCAGAACGGGTTGAAGGCGCTCCCAAAGAATAGGGAAGCGAATCAATCTGACGCCTTTCGACGTCCAGTACTGAAAGTTGGCTTCGGTGGGGAAGAAGTAATTAGTGCCTTCCTTGCCGGGGAGGGAGCCTGAACTAAATTCAGCGCCGGCGAGATTCACGCCAAGCAACTCGACACCCGCCGCGTGAGCTTCACCTTGATTGAAACCCATGATGCCGCATACGAGTGCTGTGGCCATGGCGAGTGAGCTAATACGGCTTTTAATGCGTCCGTTGCATTTTGATTCGCATCCTTGCGCAAAAGTTTTAGTTAAGGACATACCGGCCTCATCTATAAAAAAGGAGTCTATTTCCCGTATCTATCCACTGATATGGGAAGAAAATTTGAAATGCAGTTCTAAGTTAACTGGCCAAGAACTTAGTGTTCATTTAGCTGGCAGAAAGACACGGCATAACGTAAACATTTCTTCTTTTGCGAGTCTTTGTTTGCAATTGATGAGCCAGCTCACATTTTAGGGTGATGAGCGGTACGATTTGATATCAATATAGTGGCCGTTCGACGAACGTCGTATGGATTTGGCAGGGAAAATTTTTCAATGAGGAAAATTACGTTACAAACATCGTCACAAAAATTTTGACGAAAAAGAATTGACGGTAGTCTTTTCAATCAAAAGTGTGCTTAGGCGTGTTCTTTTCGTAACTGACGTAATTTGTCGCTTATGGATGTAATACAAGTGGTGGCAAAAAGATAGCATCTTGCCTGCGAAAGGAAACCGCTCGAAGAACGCTAAGGCGGCGAACCCCCGCTCATTCAAAGACACGCTTGCGTCAGCACCAGTACCGGCGCGCCTGCTGGCATGTGCTATGCCCCTATCAATGGGAGGACACGAATTCCGAAGCGATGGAGGGCGCGGGCAAGGCGTACGTTCTCTTCATCCATGCCACTTCCACAAGTGGCGTGCGCCCAAAAAGGCGTTTGAAGTCACGACTGAACTGCGAAGTGCTTTCATAGCCCACGAGAAAAGCGGCTTGCGCGACGGTTATGTCGTTGCGCAGCAACAGCAACCGCGCCTGATGCAATCGGGTGGACTTCAAATATTGCATCGGCGTTGAATCCGTCACCTTGCGGAAATGCAGGTGGAAGTTGGGGGCGCTCATCTGCGCTTCTTGAGCGAGGCATTCCACGTCGAGGCGCGACGGGTACGCGTCGTGGATCTTGCGGATGGCGCGGTTGATCTTGCCGAAGTGCCCTTGCTGACGAATGGCCGCCCGCATCGTGCTTCCCTGGGCGCCCGTCAATACGCGGAAGTAGACCTCTCGAAGCATCGCAGGCCCGAGCACCTGCGCATCCCGTTCTTCGCTCATCACTTCGAGAAAGCGAAGCGTCGATTGTCGTAACGGTTCATCCATCGCCGACGCATACATGCCCATAGGTATGCCTGCCTGGAAGCCGTCGATCTGATCCACCTGCTGCATGAGTTCGCTGACGAGCGCGAAATTCAAACGTATGTACACGGCCAGCATCGGCTCTTGTTCGCTGGCCTCCGTCTCCATGATAAAAGGCACCGGCACCGATACCACCAGGTAATGCTGGGCGTCGTAGACATAGACGTCGTCGCCGAGATACCCGCGTTTACGGCCTTGGCAAAGGATGACGATACCGGGTTCGTAAAGCACTGGCGTTTGCGTCAACGGACGATTAGATCGCAAGAAGCGCACGTCATCCAGGGCGCTCAGGTTGTATCCCTCCTGCGGCGCAAGCGATTCCAGCAGTTGGACTGAACGTCGAGTACAGCTGTCCTGAACATCGCCGGCCGACCGCATCGTCATGTTTATCCTTCAACCATCGGTAGAAAGGGTGAGGTGTTCCCAGCGGTCGATCTGCTCCGCTGTCCGCTGAAGCCTGTCGCGGACCAGCGCCAGCGCATCGCTGCCCAGCAGCAAATGAGTGGGCGGGTTCGGACTGGCGATGATTTCGAGCATGGCCAGTGCTGCCTTATCCGGATTCCCCAATTGCGCGCCACTTTTTTCTTGGCGGGCTTCGCGTATGGGATTGAAGCTATCGTCGTAGTCGTCGATGCTGCGCGGAGTCCGTCGCATCGACCGGCCTGCCCAGTCGGTTCGAAAAGATCCGGGCGCCACGGCGGTGACGTGGATATTGAATGGCCTCAGTTCTTGACTGAGGGTATCGGAAAGCCCTTCCAGTGCGAACTTGCTCGCGCAGTAATAAGCGATGCCCGGCATGGTGATATAGCCACCCATTGAGGTGATGTTGAGAATGTGCCCGGCTCTGCGCTGACGAAATAGGGGCACGAAGGCTTTGGTAACGGCTACCACGCCAAATACGTTGACGTCGAATTGCTTGCGCATTTCATCGAGGGGCGACTCTTCGAAAACGCCCTCGTGTCCATAGCCTGCGTTATTTACCAATACATCGACGTGCTCATGGGTGCGTACGACGTCCGCAACGATGTCGTCGATGGTATCGAAGTGGGTGACGTCCATGATGACGCCATGCGCTCTATCGGTGGATAGGGCTTCGAAAGAAGCCAGGGCTTCTACGCTTCGGACGGTTCCGATCACCCGATGGCCTTGCGCCAATGCCTGGTGCGCCAGCGCATGGCCAAACCCACTGCTGACACCTGTAATGAATATTGTCTTCGCTGCGGTCACGTCGAACTCCTGCAAAAGGTGAATGCGTCATGCTAGAGCGTGGCCAGCGCCCCAACCTATGCCGGTTTATCTTTGCGTATTGCCTATTCCTATCGATATCTGCGTGCGCACCGTCGCGAATTATGCGTTTCTCATGTGGCCTCCGACTCGGCATAGTGCAACTCGGGAGCCGCGCTTCGACGGCTCCAGAATCGATCCACGCTAGCGGCACGAGAGCCTTAAATGCACGGCATCAATGAAGAGTTACACCGGTTCGATCGCTATACCGTATGGGCGGGTTTCCGAACGCTGGTGCCCATTTCCATGTTCGTGGTGATCTTTGGCGCTGCGTTCGGGTTGGCCGCGACGCAGGCTGGGCTGGACGATTCGATCATCCTCGCCATGAGCGGGCTGGTGTTCGCGGGAGCTGCACAGTTTGCTGCGTTGGAGTTGTGGGGCAGCCACGTCCCGCTGGCGACGTTAGTCGTCACGGTATTCGCGATCAACGCCCGACATTTGCTCATGGGCGCCACGCTTTATCAATGGCTGCAGCATTTGCCCCGGGCGAAGCGATATGGCGTGATGCTGGTCGCGTCCGATGCCAATTGGGCGCTTTCGATGCAGGCATTCGGTAATCGGCAGCCCGGCATGGGCTTGTTGCTGGGCGGAGGCATTGCGCTGTGGGCCGCTTGGGTCGCCGGCACCTGGATCGGCATCTTGTTTGGCGGCGCGATCCAGGATCCGCGGATGCTCGGTCTGGACATGGTCATGGGCTGCTTTCTTCTCGCCATGGTGGTCGGCGGGGAAAAGAACCTGCGCGTGCTGATGATCTGGACGGTCGCCGCTGGCGCATCGCTACTGGCCTACCGGTACCTGCCGGAGAACAGCCATGTCGTCGCGGGTGCCGTGGCGGGCGGGATTGCGGGAACGGTTTGTCCGGAGAAAACACGTGAACATTGAAACGGCAGGCTTTGGCGCGCTGGTGATCGTCGCGATCATGGCCCTTGTGACGTTAGCGACCCGCTGGGGCGGCGTCTATGTCATGGCATTCGTGCCCATCGGATACCGCGTAAAGCAATTCATTGGCGCCATGTCGGGTTCGGTGTTGGTGGCACTGCTGGCCCCCATGGCGTTGGAGGGCGACACGGCTGCGCGTTTGGCGCTATTGACGACCGCAGTCACGATGCTGGTGTTGAAGAAGCCGCTTCCCGCCATTGCGGCAGGTGTACTGGCGGCCGCAGCGTTTCGGCAATTTGGCTTGTAACGGGCTGATGGGCAGTGGCGGTTATGAACAGCGCTTAACGCCAGGCGTGCCCAGAGCCAATTCGCGTGGGCGGGTGTACAGGTGAATGTGGGTCGTGCGACGAAAACCCAATCGCCGATAAAGCGCGCAACCCGTACGGGTCGAGTGCAATACGACCTCTTTTATCCCCGTGGAGTGAGAGGCTTCCTTTAGCGCATGGCGCACCGTCGCCGTGGCGAACCCTTTTCCCCAAACCTGGGGAAGCGTTGCGACAAGGGTCAGATACAAGGTGTTCTTGTTGACCAGTACCGCTGCCGTCGAGACGGCAGCATCACCGTGGTAGCCAATGAACACGAACGCCCCATCCGTCCATAAGCGAGAACCTGCAAAAGCGCTCCGGCCGACAGCGTCAGTCATCGAGTAAGCCTGAGCATGGATATGCCCGTACAGTGCAAGATCGCACTCATCGGCGACGCGTCTGCAATGGATTTCCATCAGTCGGGGCGTGGAGAGGGTTTGAGGAACGCTACCGATCATACCTGTCAGCACGGAGTGTCGGACCATGCCTGTGGAAACACTCAGATCGTCCAGTTCACTGGCGCCTATACCGCTAAACATGTCCCCACACACATAAACCGACCCCGATCCCGTTTTCGTCGACATGTAGGCGTTAGCGATCGCCAATGAATCACGAAGCGTGGCCGCATCTTTGACTTCAGGCCTTACAAAAATCGAGTTCCACAATGGAAATTCGCTGTCGGCCCAGTAGATATAAAGGTCGGCATGTTCGGTTATTTCCGCGCCAGGCCGGTCATGCACCACCGTTTTCCACGCACTCATGCAGTGGTCGTAAGACGCAATGGCGTCATCCCTCGAATGTCCCATTCCGCACGTTCGCCTTTTATCCGGATCGCGTTCTTCGTTCGAGCGTGGCCAATTAGCCGTCCTTGCCGGACCGGCCTCTTCGATGCTGTCGGCGCCGAAAATGGACTAGGTGTCTGCGGCATTGCTGGCTCGCCACGGCGCTTCGATTGAGTGGTGTAAGTGGTCGCTGGGTTCCCAGCTCTTCGCTCGCCTGTTGCCTTGCGTCAGGTGGCACTGCTAGCGGTATTTGGCAGGGACATTTTTGGCCTCGTGGCTCAGCCGCGGTACCCTTTGCTCGCGATCTGTTCGAACATCGAGGCCATATGGCAGTCCCTTGATGAGGTAAGCGAAACGCTTACTGGCTTCGACGCGGCAACACGGCAAATAACAAAACAATAAACAGGCTGATCGGGAGAGCCACATGTTGGCGGCACGGGAAGAAGAGTCGTTGGCGGGTCAGGGGGCGAAGCGCAGTCCATTTGTTACGGCAGTAGCGTTCATGCTGGCCGCGGCGATCTTGATCCCGCTACTGAACGCCGAGGTGAAATACCTGGGCGTGTTCTATCCCGTTCTTCAACTGCTCTGGTGCCGCTACTTCGGCCATGTCGCCTTCATGCTGGTGGTGTTCGCCCCGCGCAAGGGGCCGGCGCTTTTTCGCTCTCAGCGCCCCTGGCTGCAAATCGTGCGTTCGCTGCTGTTCTGCCTGACCTCGTTCCTGATGTTTTGCGCACTCCAATACGTGCCCGTCGCGACTGCGGCCGCGGTCAGTTTCACAGCGCCCATGGTGGTCCTGGTGCTGGCGCCCTTCATGCTGGGCGAGCGCGTAGGGCCGTTGAAAACGGTCGCGGTGGTCTGTGGGTTCGCCGGCGCGCTGTTCGTTATTCAGCCAGGCGGCGATGCCTTCCACCCCGCTGTACTGCTGGTGCTCCTTAGCGCATGCACCTCGGCGGTCACGCAAATTCTGTCGCGCAAACTTGCCGCATACGACACACCCGAAACATCCAACACCTATATGGCTGCCGCTGGGTTCGTACTGACGAGCCTGATGTTGCCCTTTGTGTGGCAGGCGCCGGATGGCTGGGTTCATCTTGGATTGCTGATCAGCATGGGCATCCTCGGTGGATGCGGCCATTACTGCCTGGTACGTGCGTTCGAGGTGGCCCCAGCGCCGTTCGTGGCACCGTTCACCTACCTGCAGATCGTCGGCGCCAGCTTGTTGGGGTACTTGTTCTTCGCCGAGCTACCCAATCTCTGGAGCTGCATCGGGACGCTGATCATCGTACTGAGCGGTTTGGTAGTGCTGCTTGGTGAGCAGTACCTCGAAAAGCGGCGCTTGCGAGCATCGGTCCTGCCACCCGATTAAGAACGTGTTAAACCCTGCTTGAACACGGCTAATCCCTACGGTCATCCGTGGGGCGTGAATCCGGCGCAGTTGCCAGCGATAGCCGCTGCTTCAGTTAAGAAAGCGCTTCAAGGTGTCGAGGAACGTGTCCGCTGGCCAGGGTTTTGGAAGAAATTCGGCATTGTCCGGAAGATTAACCGGATTCAGCGAGGTGTAGCCCGAGGTCAGAATGACGGGCAGCTCGGGCCACGTTTTGAAGATCAGTTTGGCAAGGTCGTACCCATCCAGCAGCCCGGGCATTCGCACATCGGTCACGACTAGACTTGTCTCCGTTGCATGCTTTTCTAGATAGAGAAGGGCAGCATCGGCGGTTTCGAACGCCACGGGCTGGGCGCCTGCAACTGCGATCAATTCAGACATCAAATCGGCCAGCGCAGGTTCGTCGTCAATCACTATCACTTGGGTTGGGAGCATCGGGACATCCGTTTCAAAACGTCGTTAAGTCGGTCTAGCGTTAGTGTTTCCGATCGTCTTGAAAGGCAAAAGGTTTCAGTGACTTAGAGATTGTCAGTCAACTCGAACGCAGCGTCGGGCCGACGCAGCGAACTAAGGTGCCGAAGTTCGCCGTCATGATCCCTTGTCAGGGACCGGCATTTCTCTATGTGGGCGCTCTAGTCGGTAACGTCTCGTCCCTCTGGCTGCAAAAGTTGCCGCAGACCTGCAACAGCCACTTCGGCCACGCGAAGCAACCGCGCTTCATTCATACCTTCGCGCGCACTGGCGGACAGACCGGACAGGGTGCTGGCCACATAGTCGGTAGCGGCCGCCGCGCATTCGGGGTGCGTTTGCGCGATGAATTCGCGAATCTGAACACGACGGCTGTCGGCGATTTTGCGCGCGTAGAGGACACTCTCGTCGTCTTGTAGCCCTCGAACGGCTTCGAGAACGAGGCAACCCCGCTGATGTGGGTCGCGTGCATAGGTGCTGGCCGCGCTTTCAAGCAACGCTGCCATCGCATCTACCGGCGCCCGACCAGGTAATAGGATGTCGTCCAACGTCAGCACGGACCTGGCGTAGCGATCGAGCACCAGCGAGAAGAATTCAGCCTTGCTCCCAAATGCCTTGTAGAAGCTAGGTGGTTTCACTCCCAGCGCATCGGTCAATGCGGCCAGCCCCACGGATTCATAGCCACTGGTATGGAACAGGCGCTGCCCCGTATCCAGAGCGGTTTCCGTATCGAAAGCCCGTGGGCGACCGCGCGGTTTACGCTCGACTTGTTTAAGTTCTTTAGTGGTCACTATAAAAATCCTTGCGAATCCGGTTTGCGTAATTTTATAGTGGTTGCTAACCAATAAGCGAATAGAGGTAAGCCAAGTGGACATGCGAAATAAAACCGTGCTGGTCATTGGTGGCAGTCGTGGTATCGGTGCTGCAATCGTGAGGCGTTTTGCCGGCGAGGGGGCACAGGTAACGTTTACTTACGCGGGTTCCAAGGAGGACGCGCAACGGTTGGCTGCGGAGACGGGGGGGACTGCGGTTCATTCCGATGCCTCCGACCGAGATGCGATCATCGCGACCGTACGCGAGGCGGGCTCGTTGGATGTGCTGGTATTCAATGCCGGCGTGCTGGTGGCGGGTGATCCGCTGACGCTTGATCCGGACGCCATTGATCATTTGATCGACGTTAACGTTCGCGCGCCTTATCACGCGTCTGTAGAGGCGGCGAGAGAAATGCCGGAGGGTGGACGGATCATCGTGATCGGTTCGGTCAATGGCGACCGTATGCCTTTTTCTGGCTTAGCCGCGTACGCGCTGAGCAAGTCAGCGTTACAGGGCATGGCGCGCGGTTTGGCGCGGGATTTCGGACCACGAGGAATCACCGTCAACGTCGTGCAGCCGGGCCCGACCGATACCGATATGAACCCAGCAGATGGCGAACTCGCCGAACAGATGCACAGTGTCATGGCGATCAAGCGCCATGGGACGGCGCAGGATGTCGCCAGCCTAACGCACTACCTCGCCGGCCGTTATGCCAGTGGCATAACGGGCGCCATGCACACCATCGATGGTGGGTTCGGAGCTTAAGTTTTGATTGAAAGGCGCGAGCGGGCGGCTGCCTGGCGCACCGATCTACCCGCTGCGTCTCAGCGTTTGTTCCGTGAGCGAAAGGCGGCGACCTTCATGCGGTTGCCGCAGGTGGCCATGCTGCACCAGCGGCGTCGGTGGGATTTGGTCAAGTCATGAAAAAGAAGTACGCAGTCGTGGGCTTCGCATTGGCGGACGAACTCGAATTTCTCGTTCGTGAGTAGGTTCACCAGCGACTGGGCGACCGGCCACAACAGGCTAGGCGGGCTGTCGTCGCGCCGTTGCGTTACGGCCTGAAACGCCTGTTCTTCATCGCTCCAGCCCAGCGCTGTGACGGGTTGGCCAGCGTCCAGTGCTGTATTGATGACCGTGAAGTCGGCCGGTGTGCCGATCATTGCAGCGTTCACCAGATTTCGCGCGCACTCGCGGAATTCGTGTGCTAGGTCGAGCAATCCTGCCGGTGCAGGCGCAGCGTAATCATCGGGCAGAACCGTCGCCGCCTTTAGCCAATTCATTACGCTTTCATTGTCGCTGAAGCAGTCGTGGTGCTGCTCACCCATCCCGTACTCGCTGTTGATGAAGTCGAGCGCCAGATTGTCAGCCAGGAAAACCGCACCTGGAGGGGTAACGCGTGTGATGTTCATAGCAGTGAGTAACCGATAAAAGGTGTTTGACAGGTTACTTGAATGCTTCGTAACCTTCAAATTCATATTTTGATGGTTACAGGAGGCTGCCATGACATCCTTGAGCAAATCTGCCGATGGTTACCACGAACGCCGTGACGGAGTTCGTTACCAGTACGAGCAAGTCGGCGATGTGAAGGTTTTCTACCGTGAGGCCGGTCGCGCCGGAGCACCGACGGTGCTGCTCCTGCACGGCTTCGCTGCGTCATCGTTCATGTTCCGCGATCTCATTCCGGCGCTCGCCGACCGCTACCACGTGATCGCGCCTGACCTTCCGGCGTTCGGGTTTACCGAAGCGCCCGCGAGAGACAAGTACGCGTACACCTTCGCAGCGCTGGCGGAGACCATCGAGCAGTTCACCGAGCAGCTCAACCTCGATCACTATGCGCTGGTCGTCCACGACTACGGTGCGCCCGTGGCCTGGCGTCTGGCGCTTGCGCACCCCGAGCGGGTGACCGCGATCATTTCCCAGAACGGAAACGCTTATGAGGAAGGGCTGGGCGACGGTTGGGCGCCGATACGAACTTACTGGCATGAGCCGACCCAGCAGAATCGCGATGCATTGCAGGACTTCCCGACGCCCGCCTCAATCAAGTGGCAATACCTGGAGGGCGTGGCGGATGAGCGTTCGGTATCCCCCGACGGTTACACGTTGGAAGGACTGCAGGTTTCACGGCCAGGCAATGCCGATATTCAGCTCGACCTGGTCCTGGACTACGCCAACAACGTGGCCCTCTATCCCGACTTTCAGGCGTTCTTTCGCGAGTACCAGCCGCCGCTGTTGGCGGTGTGGGGCAAGAACGACCCGTTCTTTTTGCCGGCAGGGGCCGAAGCGTGGAAGCGGGATATTCCCAATGCGGACATTCGTTTCTACGACACCGGCCATTTCGCATTGGAAACGCACGCAGCGGAAATCCTGCCCGTCATCCGCGAGTTTTTGGACGTGAACGTTCAGTGATTGATTCGTAACGCCGGCGCCTATGCCTTGCACGTGCTACTGCATGTGTAAGGCATAGGGTGAGGGTGGATCAGGCTCGACACGGTCCCCGATTCGCAACGGCCCGGCTCGAGCGCCCGATCACCAGTTGTAGGTCAAAGTCGCCAGCAGGGTTCTTTCTTCGCCCCAATAGCAGCGGCCTGCATTGTTGCAGCCGGCGACGTATTCCTTATCCAGCAGGTTGCGCGCATTGAGTTCTGCTGACCATTGCTCGTCGATGGAATAGCCCACTGCGGCATCGACAAGGGTGACATCACCCGTGTCGAGCGTTCCGTAGAGCGCAGGGCTGGTGTACGCGAACGTGCTGTCGAAATGGCGCACACCACCCCCGATACGCAAGCCTTTCAGTCCCCCGTCGAGGAAACGGTAATTCGCCCAGACGGACGCCTGGTTGCGCGGTACGCCGGTGATCTGATGATCTTCCAGCAACGAACCCGGTGCATCTTTGGTGATGCGTGAATCCGTGTAGGTGTACGCCGCTGTCACGTTCACGTTGTCAGTGAGGTCGCTGCTGACTTCCAGCTCCACGCCTTTGGCGCGGCTGCGTCCAACGTTGCGGTAGTCGCCGACGACACTGTCATATAGAGAGTCGTCTTTCTTGCGGAGGTCGTAGACCGAGGCGCTGATGGCGGTATTCCAGCCCTTGGGTTCGTACTTCACGCCGGCTTCGTATTGTTCGCTGGTCGTTGGATCGAGCGGTCCATTGGAACTGGAGACCTGCTGGGTCGGGTTGTAGGCCGTCGAGTAGCTCACATACGGCGATACCCCATTTTCGAACTGATACATCAGCCCGGCCTGCCAGGTGAATTGGCCGTCCCAGTAATCGAGATCGGCGGAGGCGTTGAGTGTGCCTGCCTTGTTGCGGTAGGTGCTGTTGACTCGATCGTAACGACCGCCTAGCAAAAGCACCCAGTTATCAACGCGGCTCTGGAGCTGGGTATAGACGCCGTAGAGTGTTTGCTCGAGCAAGGCGTTTTGGACGGTCGTTGAGGTTACGGGGGGCCCGGTATAGACCGGATCGAACACATTGATGGTGCCGCCAAAACCCGCATCCCAGTCTTGATTGAACGAGGTGCGATCAAGGCTGGCGCCAAAAAGCAGCGTGTTCTCCACCTCGCGCAGCGTGAAATTGCCTTCGACCTGATTGTCCAGTGCGTAGGCGATGGATTTGTTCTCGCGGTCGTAGGCCGTGTTGTTCAGGATGGTGCCGAAGCCGCCGTTGTCGAGGTTGCCCGGCCAGATTTCCTGGCGGTCGATACGAGACTGCATGTAGCGGGAGTTCTGGCGATATTGCCAGGCTTCGTTGAAGCGATGCGTGAACTCATAGCCGAGCGTCCAGGTTTCTCGCTCGAAGTCGTCCCAGTCCGGATTGCCGAGCAGCGTGCTCTTGTCGATCTTGCCATTGGGGTTGTTCAGCAGCGTGCCCGCCGCGGGATACCCCAATTCCATGAGTGTGCGATCCCGCTGATACGTCCCCAGCAGGGTGAGTGTATTGGCATCATCGATGTTGAGCGTCAATGACGGGGCGAGGTACAGGCGGTCGTCCGGTTGGTGATCCACCTGCGTATCGGATTTGCGGCCGAGCACGACCATGCGTCCCAACACGCTGCCGCTTTCGTTCAATGGGCCAGACACGTCCACGCCCAGCTGGCGACGTTCGTGGGTGCCGTAGCTCAGCTGAAGTTGGCCGCGGGCATCTGCGGTCGGACGCTTGCTGACGAGGTTCACCACACCGCCGGGTGCGTTCTCGCCATACAGGATGGACGTGGGGCCTCGGAAAACTTCCACGCGTTCGAGTCCGTATGGCTCACTGGTGGTGTCGTAACGGTTGCCCTGGACTCGAAGACCGTCGCGCAATAAGCCATAGCCGTAGTCGGTCGCGTTGAAGCCGCGAATGAAGAACAGGTCGCCGGCCGCGCCGTCACCGGCGGCAAATGGCGGCGCGAAGATGCCGGGTACGTAGCCCAGAACCTCGGTTAGCGTCTGCGATTTCTGGTCGTCCATGCGGCGCCGCGTGACGACCGACACTGAACGCGGCGTCTCGGCCAACGCGGTACTGGTTTTGCTGGCGGTCGCTGAATTGACCGCGCGGTAGCCGCTGTCCGACTGCCCGTTGGCGCTCTGCATTCCGGCGCCCAGCACCGACGTCGGTTGAAGCTGTACCGCGTCACCGGTCGAAACAGGCTGCAGTACGTAACCTGTGCCGCCTTGTGGAACGGCTTGCAGTCCGGTTCCGCGCAACAATTGGTGCAACCCTTGTTGAATGGTGTGGCGACCTTGCAGGCCTGGGCTCTGCCGGTCTTGCGCCAGGGCGTTGCTACCCACCAGGTAGATGCCTGCCTGACTACTGAACTGATTGAGCACGCGGCTCAGTGGCCCCGCTGAAATATCGAATGCCTGCTCGCTGCTTGCTTCCACCGCGTGGGCGGCCAGGGGCAAGATGGCCAGCGGGGCCAGCACGAAGAGCGATAACGGCGCGGAAAGGGCGGCGCGAATAGCAAAAGAGCGAGACGACTGCATGGGTATCCCTGTAAGGCAGTGAGTGCTGCAAGGTGAACCGAACAACTCGCGAAAAAGGGAACCCGCCACCCAAGAATTATTTAAAACTCATGCCGCTTCGACGTTGACCCACCAATGCGTGAGCCGCCGAACACGCACAGGTAGGGCGGCTTCCAGCAAGTGCAGCGCCTGGTCGGTATCGCCTAGCGGGAATGTACCCATGACCGACAGCTTGGCCACCGTTGGTGCATAGCCAAGGTGCCCATGGCGATACCGACTCAGCGTGTCGACGAGCTCGGACAACGGCATGGCTTCAGCGGCCAGCACGCCTCGGGTCCAGGATTCTCCTGCCGCTTGCGCCGCCGTCGGCGAATGGATGATCGACGGCGTAAAGTCGATGCCCTGGTCGGCAAGCACCTGCTGGCGCCGGTCGTTGTGTGTCGTGCAGACGTTTACCGCGCCCTGATAGACATCGAGCCGCGTGTGGCTTTCCTGTTGGCGAATACCCAGGCGAGCGGTGCCCGAGGCAACTTCCAATTCACCGCACTCGGTACGAACGATGAACGGGCGGGTATCGCGCTCCGCCGTTTGCAAAAGCAGCTCACCGAAACGCAGGTCAAGTCGACGCGTGCGCGTATCGAATCCGGTGTCGACCGCCGTGCGGGCACCAAGCCAGAGTTCGCTGCCATCCTCCAGGCGCACCTTACGATTCTCGCCCGTCCCGGTGGCTAGGTCGGCTGTCCAACCCGTGAGCGTCGATGCTCGCCAGCCGCTTAGGCCAACCAGGGAGCCAACGCCCAGCCACATGAGCGTCTTGGTCGCTTGCCGACGGGACATCCCTTTCGCGCGCGTCTGCCGAAGGGCTCCGCCCGCCTGGGGCGCCTGATCACGCAACGGCGCGAAATGTTCGCCAACACGCTCCACATAGTGCCAGGCCGCCCGATGCTCGCTATGTTGCTCGAACCAATCTCGCCACTGTTCTTGCAGCACCGCGGGGCAATCCACGTCCTGCAGCGTTACGTACCAGTGGGCGGCCTGTTGCAAGCTCGTGTGCTGGATTCTGCTCGCGCGTGATTCCATCGTTCACTCCACCAGCAGTCCGTCGAGCTCCGCTTCGAGCACCGCACAGTGCACGAAGGCCTGAGCCATATATCTCTTCACCATGCGTTCGCTCACACCGAGGCGCTCGCCAATCTCGCGGTAGGGCAGGCCATCGAGCTGAGCCAACAGAAACGCCTCGCGCACGTTTGGGGGGAGACCAGCGAGCATGGCATCGACCTCGACCAACGTTTCTAGCACCATCGCGGTCTGCTCGGGTGAAGGCTGCCCTATGATCGGCTGGTTAGCCAACGCCGCGAGATAAGCCGTCTCCAGCGCTTCACGCCGCCAGCGATCAATACAAAGCCCGCGCGCGAGCGTCGCCAGGTAAGACCGTTCCCCGCCCTCATCGGTGGAAAGGCGAGGGCGGGCCAATACGCGCACGAAGGTATCGTGAAGCAGGTCAGGCGCATCTATCCGGTTACTAAGTCGCCGACGCAGGAAGCTCAACAGCCATGGAGAATGCCGGGCGTACAAGCGGTGTACCGACTGATCGAGAGCGTGCGTGGAAGGCATGAAAGACCCCGCCCAGCGTGACGGCTAATGAGAAGTGTTCGCGATATTAGTCGCGCGCGGCACTTATCACAACGCGAGGTTGCAGGACGGATGCCGAAGGCAGGTATCGCCACATGGATACCATTCGCAAGTCGTGGATTGCGCCCGTCTACAAGAGACTTTGGAGCGAGCCTTCTTAGCATCTGGCGGCTGCGAAAGACGACTATGCTTCTCTCTCAGTAAGGATCTGATTGACGCGTACAGACCCATCCGCTCATCAATCCGGCTTGGAAGAATTGCACCGGTCTGTCGAAGCCGGCTGACTCGATCAGGTCCGATACCTGATGTGAAGGAAGGATCGATACGTCCTTAGCGTACGCCGCTCGCGCACGTTCCAGCGCATCTGGCGCCACGCCGGCTGCAGACATCAATGTCATCCAGCTACGCAGTAACGCATCGTAGGAGCGACAGGAGGTGTCAGCCGCGAGATCGGCATTTGCCAGCAGTCCGCCCGGTTTCAGCGCTCGGGCTATCTCTTGAAAGAACTCGATGCGCGCGTGCGCTTCAAGCAAAAATTGAGAGACCAGAAAGCACGTAGCCGCGTCGTAGTGGGATTCGATAGACAGTGTGCCGAGGTAGCCCTCGTGAAAGTCGCAACGAGACAAAAAGCCACCGTGCTCCGCTTTCTGCCGACAGACATCGAGCATTGCTCCGGAAGGGTCAACAGCAGTGAACCTCCATTCGGGAAAGCATCCCGCAAGGTACGCGAGTTCGGCGCCCGTACCCGCGCCTACGCAAAGTATCCGAGCGTCGTCGGGTAGATAGGCAAAGTTCGAGCGAAGAAGCAGGTGCAGCGTTTCGCGAATGGGCGCCATTCCCGCCCATTGCTTGTCGTAGCCGGAGGCTTGTTGGTCAAACAATTCTTTAAGCGCTTCGCGTTGCATGAGATGCCTCGTTATTTTGTTGGCTCAGGCAGGGTAGAGGATGGGTGTTTCAACGTGCGCAAGGCGTTGTACCTAAGGCGGAAGTCCCCTATGCGAGGGTAGCTGCTCTTGGTTGTGGTTGTCGCAAATAGCTGTCGCTCGCCGAATGCAATAGCCGCCTCAACGCCTGGCTGATGCTGTTGGATCCGGCAAATTGGCGCCGCCGGCCAAGGCTTCAATAATTGGGCTATGCGTTATCCCGCAAAGGACCACTGCTGTTGTTCTGATCGAGTGTGCAGTTAACTCGATGCACGTGGGGCGATGTGGTACCGCAGAAGTGCTTCGGAGCCTTTAGGTCTACATAAAGGGCGGTGGACGTTAATAGCCATTAAAAAAAGAAGGCTACTGCAATCTATTTTTCCGAGTAGCTATCTCCAACTGCCTCGCCTGAGGCATCAATCGCTTTGCTTGACGGAAAGCGATACGAAGCGAAACGAACCGCTACGACTGATAGCGCCAGGAAGAAAATACCGCCGCATAGGTACAGCAGGCCAATGTCCGGCGCCTTGTGGTGCGAAACGTCACCGATCAAATACCGCGTCAATGCCGTGATGGCGATGTACAACAAGAACCGAATCGGAAGGTGATTGGTCTTGAAGTAAATGCCGACCATCGCCCCCAGTTCCAAGTAAATGAACAGAAGCAAGATGTCGTCGACGCTGGCATGGCGAGCTTGCACCATGTCCCAGAAAGCCATCACGGATGCCCACGCGGTAGCGGCTCCGATGGCGAACAACCCCAAATAATGAAAACCTTCAACCAATAGGTTTCCGACTGCATTTGCCTGTCGGTGCATGCGCTTTCTGCTGTGCTCTGCCCACTTCATGACGACTACCCGCATCTGCCAACCCAAAACGCGATGATGACAGAGAACGCAATGAGATGAATGACTGCGATCGGTCATTCCTGGGGAACGCGCGGCGCAAACTCACGGCACCACCTGACTGCACGGGGCGCCTTGCTTTGACAGGCGGCTTTTAGCCCTAGCGATGGGCTGAATGCAGCCGACGCACCGCCCGATCAAAACCACGTCGGCTCCTTTACTCCAAAAGCTTCAGTGCCCTTTGATTACCCAAAGGGCATGTTTAGCGGGGTGCATTCACTCAATGGTGATGAGCCTCACCTGCGAACGTCAATGAGGTGAACAGACTGCGCTCCGTGATTCCTTCTTCGCCGGCTGCAGGTACTCTGGCCTGGGCAGCAATGATGTTGAGTCCCGAGTTGCGGATGACGATATCGGCGCGGCCTTGGGCGTCCGTTTTGACACTACTGGCGTCTGCCGTACCGCGATAGTCATCGAGCAGCGCGATGTTCGCTGCGGGTTTGCCATCGATGGTGACTTCTACAGGTAGCGGATTGCCTACGCCAACCTCCATCGGGTCCTTAAGAGGACGAATGACCATGGCCAGCTTTAGGTGCTCTGGAATGTGCGCGTGCGGTTCAAGAATGGCCAGGCTGTACTTGTAGCTCCGGCTGGAGCTTACCGCCCCTGGCACCTCTGACCTCGGAGCGTTGAAAGACTTACCGTCCTTGTTTTTGCTCCAGATGCCGTTGTCATACGAAACGGTTAACACTGCCGGATGGGCAATAGGTTTCAAGCGAGCATGGTCTTCCAAGCGCTCAACCGTAACAGGTATGAGGTGGCCGCTGTGATCGTAGGCCCAGACGCCTTTTACCTTCTCCGGTGCATAGGCTTCGTCTTCCGCGCCGTGCCCGTAGACGACCTCGAGATGGCCGTAACGTTGTTCCGTCCAGATGCCATGGGCCAGTGCCGCTTGGGTACTGAAGATGCTCATTGCCGCGAGCAAAGGAAGTGCGTGTTTCATAGATGATCCTGATGTCGTGACGTGTTGTGAAACAAAGCCGCGCTTCAAAAAAGGGGGCTGCAAGAAGGCTTCTCTAACGAACCTTGGTCTTTAATAGTCTATGGCTATGAAATAATGTTTCATGTATAAGGCGTTACGTTATAACACGCATTCATGGGGTCGGTTTATGTACGAATCTGCACGGCGAGGCAGAGTTTTAGCTTTCACGAGCGCTGCGTTGACTAGCGGTGTCTTTTCCTTCGTGCCTGTTTCTGCCGCGGAGCTGGAGGCCTCAAGTGCTGGCACTACCGAATTAGGTGCGATCCAGGTCGTCGGCGAGGGCCAGAATGCGAGCACAGGTCGGATCGAACCGCTGACACGCAGCAAGGTCAGCAACGCGCCGGAAAGCTTGCCAGCAGCAGTGTCGACGATCACGGACGAGGACATTCGTACGCTCAACGTCGACCGTGACATCTCCAACATCTACCGCCGAGTGCCGGGCGTCGTCGCCAACAACATCGATCAGGGCGACACAGGCAACGGCTTTCGCATGCGCGGCTTCGCCACCAACGGCACCCATGGAGCGGACGTTGCGGTGTACGTCGATGGCGTACCGCAGAACATTCCTTCCAGCCAGGGTGGTGCCGGTCACGGTCCGGTATTCATGGAATGGATGACGCCGCAGATGATCAAGCGCGTCGATGTCATCAAAGGCCCGGTGTCGGCGCTGTATGGTGATCAGAACCGCGCCGGCTCGGTGAATATCGAGACCTTGGATGGTGGTGACGTCGCCTCGAGTATCGGGCTGGATATCGCTAGCTACGATGGTCGCCGTGGCAATCTGGTGCTGGGCGGTGAGCACGATGGTTACGAGTCGTTGTTCGTTGCCGACATCTACAGAACGAACGGTTACCGTAAAGCCGCCGAGACCAATCGCGACAACTTCTTCTGGAAAGTTTCCAAGGTCTTCGGCGATGCCAAGTATTCCCTACGCTTCAATCACTACGATTCTGACTTCAAGAACGATGGCTATTTAAATCTGCCGGCACTGCGAGCAGGCACGATCAGCCGTCGCGATACCGATAACCTTTATGGCTTCGGCGATGCCAACCGTAATACCTACGTGATCAACCGGGCGCCAGCCGAAGGCGAAGAGGGCCTGTACTACACGGCGTACTACGAAAACTTCAAACGTACGCGAGCCATTTCCAATGGCGCGGACACGCACAACTTTGGCAGGGACGACCGCGATATTTACGGCGGACGCATGGCCTACAACTTCGTCTATGAAGACACGGCGTCGTTGATGGTGGGTGCGGAAGTGCGCCGCGACGATGGCATCGCGTATCGCCAGCAATATCAAAACTTCGAGCCGACGCCGCGCTTCTATTTCGACTTCGATCAAGACTTGATCACCTACGGAGCTTTCGCCCAAGGTCAGTACAAACCCGTCGATTCGTTGAAACTATTGGCTGGCATCCGCTATGACCGCTTCGACTACGACATCGAGAACCGCAAATTCCGTGATGCCTCCACGGGCTATCAGAAGTCCGTTACCACGCCAAAGCTTGGTTTGGTATGGACGCCGATCGAGCAATTGGAAATCTTCACCAACGCTGCGCAAGGCTTCCGTTCGCCCGCCGCGGAATACATCAGTGCCGGCAGTGGCAGTGCGTTGGTGCCTAGCGACAGCGGTGGTCGCGTCAACGGTAATGTTCGCCCTAGTAAGGTCACGTCCTACGACATTGGCTTTACGGTGCGCCCAACCGACGCGTTCTCCAACACCACCGAGTTCTACTACATCCAGAATGACAGCGAGACGTTGTCCACCGCGCCCGGCGTGTATGAGCAAGTGAGCGACACGACGCGTCGTGGCGTCGAGACCAGCGTCAACTATCAAGCCACCTCTACCGTCAGTACCTATGCAAGCTATGGCCGGATTATCGATGCGGTGATCGATAACCCACGCCCTGGTACCGGTGATCGATTGGTCGTACCCGAGCACACGTACAAGGCCGGCGTTCAATACCGGGATTCCTTCATGGCAGGGCAATTGACGCTTAACGCTGATGCCTACCATCTCTCTGGCATTCCCTACTACGTAGGCACCGAAAAGAAGGAAATGCCTGCCTATACTCGATATGACCTGCGCGCTACTTACGACTACAGCGACTACCAGTTCAGCCTCTACGGAACGTTCCAGCCGCACAAGTACGGTACCGAAGTGGCTTATGGCACCAACGCCGGCTTAGTCATCGTGCCGCAGCCGTCTACCACGTTGGGTGCATCCGTCCGTTATTTCTTCTGACGCTGCCAACGTCTTTCTTGTCTCTACAGGGCCGGCTTAATGCCGGCCTTTCGCTTGATCCCCGCGGATTTTCTACACTGGTACAGTCTTTAGCAGATTGACGTCGCCACCTGTCTCCAGCTTGAGCCACCGCATGGGTTTGCACACCCGTAGTGAAACGAGCCGCCACGCTGTTGCTTTGTAGGCAAAACGGCCTTCTCTGGACTGGCGACAACAACCATAAGGAGCGCTAGACGATGTTTGCCTCGTTCGAGTCGGGCCGATGCCAAGTGGGTGAAGTGAGCGTTAATTACCGCAAGGGTGGCCGCGGTCGCGCTTTGCTGTTGCTGCACGGCCATCCTCAAACCCATGTCATGTGGCACAAAGTCGCCGAGCCATTAGCGAAACATTTCACCGTCGTCGCCGCTGACCTTCGTGGCTACGGCGACAGCGAAAAACCGCCGGGCGACGCGGAGCATCTGGCGTACTCGAAACGTCAGATGGCGCTCGACGGCATAGGGCTTATGCGCGAGTTGGGTTTCCAGACGTTCGACGTGCTGGCCCATGATCGGGGCGCCCGCGTCGCTCATCGTATGGCGATGGATCATCCCGATGCGGTGAAACGTTTGATTACGCTGGATATCGCGCCGACCCTCGCGATGTATGCGCAGACCAGCGAAGCTTTCGCTCGCGCCTACTGGCACTGGTTCTTTCTGATTCGACCGGCACCTTTTCCGGAGACACTCATCGAAGCGGACCCCGAACTCTACCTACGCAGTGTCATGGGTGCTCGCAGCGCAGGTATGGCGCCTTTCACCGATGAGGCGTTCGCCGAATACCGACGATGCCTGTCGTTGCCAGGTGCCGCTCACGGCCTGTGTGAAGATTACAGGGCAAGTGGCAGCATCGATCTGGAACACGACAGGGCGGACTTGCACACCGGGAAGAAGTTAGAGATGCCCGTGCTTGCGCTATGGGGAGAGCAAGGCGCCGTAGGCCGTTGTTTCGATCCTCTTGCCGAATGGAAGAAGGTCGCCACGAATGTTCAAGGAAAAGCCTTGCTGTCGGGGCATTACATCGCAGAGGAAGTTCCCGCGCTGTTGTTGGATGAAGTACTGAGGTTTCTGTCACCAACGGATGGCCCGCTGTGATCGTTCTTCGCTGCCGTTTGCTGTGCATCTGTTGCGGTGTAGCGCGCGGGCAACATCGTTAGCAATCCGCAATGGGGTAGGGTGGGGACAACGTTGAGCGCAGTTGCGATATTTATCGTCGCGTCGCCGAACGGATTTACCTGTTGGGTGACCAAGTCATCATGTCTCGCTTCAGCCTGACGATGTAAATACGGGAGCGACTGCGTCGTTCCTTTTGCTATCGTACGGCCGCCGATTACACGCCTGTATTCGATCAGCGCGTTCCTTGAGAAATTACCTATGGTTCACCGTCCCGCACCTTTTCCTGATAACGAGGAAGAGCGTGTTTCGTCTCTAGAGCATCTGGATGTACTCGATTCCGAGCCAGAGGCGAATTTCGAAGACGTCGTGCTGCTCGCCAGATCCATATGTGATGTGCCAATTGCGCTGGTTTCGCTGGTGGATCACGATCGGCAATGGTTCAAGGCATGCATTGGGCTGGACGTTCGCGAGACCCATCGCGATTTTGCGTTTTGCGCTCATGCCGTGCTCGAACCGGCCAAGGTGATGATCGTTGAGGACGCAACGCAAGATCCGCGTTTTCATGAAAGCCCACTGGTGCTGGGGCCACCCTTCATCCGCTTCTACGCAGGCGCGCCGATTCTCACCGATACAGGTCATTGCCTCGGGACCGTCTGCGTCATCGATACCCAACGACGTACTCTGACGGAAAACCAACAATCGGCATTGCTCGCCCTGGCGCGGCAGACGGCCTCGCTGTTGCAGTTGCGGCTTTTGGAGCGTGAACGAGAGCAGCGCTCGATCGATTTGGAGCAAGCGCTTAGTGAGGCGATCGACCGTAGCCTCGAGGCCGAGTCATCGCTCAAGCAGGCGCAGCGCGTCGCATCACTAGGAATGCTCACCGCAAAGCTGTCCCACGACTTCAACAACCTGCTGCAAGTCCTGAGTGCGAGCTTGCAGATGATCCAGCTACGGGCGCGCCGCCCGGCGGACGTGGAACGCCTTAGCGATACCGGCTTGAAAGCGGTAGAGCAGGGCAGGCAGTTGGTGAATCAGTTGATGCAGGGGTTGCGATCCGATCATCCCGATCCGCTCGGTATCGATGTCTGCACTAAGCTGCATACCTGGCACGACCTACTGCTACGCAGCGTGGGCGACGATATCGACCTGTCCCTGGATGTCCAAAACGCCCGCGCTTGCGTGTATTGCGACGACGTACAGCTACAGGCAGCGGTTCTCAATCTATTGAGCAATGCGCGCCAGGCCATGCAGAACGTAGGATGGGTCCGGGTCTCGACCCATGTGGAGCAGGTCTCCAACGATAGGTTGGCAGAGGGAAAGTACCTGGTCCTCAGTGTCGCCGACGGCGGGCCCGGCATGGGTAAGCAAATCGCCCGAAAAGCGCTGGATCCTTTCTTCACGACAAAGTCGCTGGGCGCAGGCACGGGCTTGGGGCTGGCCCAAGTCCAGGACTTCGCCGCTGGCGCGGGCGGCGGCGTCCAAATCGATACGTCCCCCGGCAAAGGCACAACGGTGCGCATGTACCTGCGGATTCTCGATACGGTGCCGGTTTCGAGTGGCAGCTTGAAGGCGGGCGCACAGTAAGCGGATTAGGTTATTGCCGATGTATAAGGCTCGCGGGTGTAAAATTACGTAGGCATTTTCCTAGGTGATTACTCTATTACCTTTACGCTGTAGCGTGCTCTAACTCAGGAGCTTTCATGTTTGACATTAACAACCTTTCTCTTTTTATACTTTCTGTTTTTCTGCTATCCGTTACCCCTGGCCCGGACATGGCTTATGTTGTCGGTCAAAGTATTGCAAATGCTCGGCGCGCGGGAGTCATTTCAGCTGCTGGCGTTGCATTAGGAAGTTTCTCTCATGCTTTGGCTAGCGTCGTGGGGCTGACCGCGCTTATTGCTGCTTCACCATTGATGTTCACCCTAGTCAAGTACATCGGCGCACTTTACCTTATCTATCTAGGTGGGAGTTTAATCTTAGGAACATTTGGTAGGGCGCGGTCGGAAACGGGCAATGATGCCGATGTAAAAAAAGATGCATCGCCATATGATCTTTTGTCCAAAGGATTTGTTACTACCTTAATGAATCCAAAAGTCCTTTTATTTTTTGTCTCATTCTTCCCGCAATTTGTCACGCCGGGAGGAGAGCATCATACTGTTTCTCTTTTAGTGTTGGGTTTGACTTATGCGCTAGTCGCGTTTTTAACCGATGTGGCCTTCGCAATACTGGCTGGAAGTGCTGTCGGCAGTATTACGGGCAACAGATCGCTTCAAAAGTTAATGGATCGTGTTGTGGGAGGTGTTTTTATTGCGTTAGGAATTAGGCTCGCACTTATTCGCCCTTGAGTGCTAAGACCGGCTGAAACCGGCCAGTTGCTACTAGTCGCGACGAGCGCCTCGCGGCCAGAAGCGATCATTGATTATCAGGTAAGGCAGATGCGGTATCCGATATCGCTTCAATTGCCTTCGAAACTGCTTCGGAGCAAGCTAATAGTCTTTCTAGACAGTAGGAGTTGCACGTTGACACGGATCATCCGTATAGCAGCAGTCATCATTGATGATAAACAGCAGATGCTCGTAGTGCGCAAACGGGGTACGTCAGCTTTTATGCAGCCCGGTGGGAAGATAGACAGTGGCGAGCAGCCAGTGGACGCCCTGGTGCGTGAGCTATACGAGGAGCTGGGTCTAGTCACCGATCCGAACGACTTATTGTCAATGGGCAACTATGAGGCCCCTGCAGCAAATGAGCCGGGCTACAGCGTAGATTGCGCACTGTACCGTTTAGTGCCGCGGCCAGAGTATCGAGTAATTCCCGCCGCAGAGATTGATATAGCACTGTGGATCTCGGTGCTGGAACCTTGCGATATAGACTTAGCACCGCTCACTCGAGATTTTGTCCTTCCTTTGGCGCGGCAGGATATACAGTCTGGAAAAGCAGATACTTCCCGAGGAAACAATGCGATGGTCACTGTGGATGAACTACGTTTAAACATCGCTAGTTACTTCGACGGATACCGGCCAAGAGTCGCCATTCATGTGAGCGCTCGAAGTGCCTGTCCGTTAGATGTCGGAGCGGTATGAATGCGAATGAAAAAGTCAGTGCCGGCCAAACTGCCCCCGGTAGGACATGGGGGCCAGACCCACGGTTTTGCGAAAGGCCGCACGGAAACTCTCCGCCGATGCGAACCCACAACACCCGGCGATCTCCTCATGGCTCAACTGGCTGCTTTCCAGTAGGTCGCGCGCCAGATTCATCCTCACCTGTAGCAGCCAGGCTTTCGGCGCCATGCCAGTCGCTTCGCTAAATCGTCGCAGAAAAGTCCGTTCGCTCATCAGTGCCTTAGCCGCCAGTTGTTTTACGGAAAGCTGGCTATCTAGATGCCGAATCGCCCACTCCAGTACCGCCGCTAGGTCATCTCGCGGTTTGCGTGCAACGGGTGCGGGGATGAACTGCATTTGCCCACCGGCACGCTGGGGCGCCATCACCAAGCGCCTGGCAACAGTGTTAGCGACATGCATGCCAAAGTCGCGACTCACCAGGTGCAAGCAGGCGTCGATACCAGCAGCACTACCCGCCGAAGTAATCAGTTGGCCGTTATCCACGTAAAGCACGTCGGGATCTACGTCGATGCCGGGGTAGCGTGCCGCCAGTTCATCCGTATACCGCCAGTGGGTTGTGGCGCGCTTGCCGTCCAGGAGGCCCGTGGCTGCGAGCACAAATACCCCTGAACAGATCGAGAGCAAGCGGGCCCCACGCTGGTGGGCGGCGCACAAGGCATCCAGTAGGCCCTGAGGTGGGCGTTCGTTACGGCTGCGCCAACCCGGGACGATGATGGTATGGGCATCAATGAGCGCGTCCAGGCCAAAGTCAGCCACCACCTGCATACCGCCTGAAGCGCGCATCGGAGACGGGTCCACGGCGACGATGCGATGGCTGTACCAGGGGAAATCAAACTCGGGGCGCGGCAAGCCGAACACCTCGAGAGCGATGCTGAACTCGAACGTGCACAGCCCGTCATAGGCCAGCACGGCAACTAATCCCGGGGAATTTAACATTGGCGGAAAACTACCGGTCACTGTCGAATGCGCCACTGTAGCGGTGGTGGCTGGCTTTCTACAATCGGCGCACTTTCAACCGAGGTGCGATGCCCATGTCCAGCCTGATCAGCGAATTTACTGCCGCCAGCTCTTCCGAAGCCCTGCTGCACTTTAGCCGGCGCCTGGCGTTCGAGACCGATTGTTCGGACGTTCACCACAGCCAACAGTTGGGCAATATCGACTATGTGCTGGTGGATGTAAGAAGTAATGAGGCATTCGCAAAAGGGCATGTGCCCGGAGCGATCAATATTCCGAGCCGCGCCATCACGGCGGCGCGGATGGCCGATTACGGCCGTCAGACCTTGTTCGTTGTCTATTGTGCGGGCCCTCACTGCAACGGCGTACACCGGGCAGCGGTTCGCTTAGCGGAGCTGGGTTACCCAGTGAAGGAAATGATCGGTGGGGTTACCGGCTGGGTTGATGAAGGGTTTGGGTTGGTCGGCGAAGATGTGTCGGCCCTGGATAATGGCGTGTCCTGCGCATGTTGAGTACAGAGTGCAGCGTTCGGCTCGCGCGGCCCGAGGATGTGCCCGGCTTGATCGAGCAGATGCGGGCGCTGGCGGCGTTCGAGGGGTACCTCAATGAGTTCAGGGTGGACGAGGAAACGCTAATGGC
The DNA here is from genome assembly GCF_014647635.1 of Pseudomonas matsuisoli. Lineage (GTDB taxonomy): Bacteria > Pseudomonadota > Gammaproteobacteria > Pseudomonadales > Pseudomonadaceae > Pseudomonas_P > Pseudomonas_P matsuisoli. Next base: position 6,794 of record NZ_BMPO01000011.1, on the reverse strand, counting down.
GCGTGCTTTCGGTGATCAGCCTGAGTGCCAGATCTTCGTCGCCCAGGGGCAGAAAGGGATCGCCGGGTATGCCGTTGGGCTGACCATCGATTTTACCTACGATCTGCGGCCGACCGTGGTGCTCAAGGAGTTGTTCGTGGCGGACGAATACCGAAGTAACGGGTACGGCGCAGCGCTGCTTCGCCGGGTGGCGGCTTGGGCCTTGATCAAAGGCGCGGCGCGATTGAAGTGGGACGTGCTGGTTGGGAACCACCGAGCCGAAGCGTTCTATCAGCAGCATGGCGGTCGTCCTGATGCCAAGTGGATACCTTACAAAATGGGAGAGGTAGAGTTGCAAGCTATTGCGCCGCCAACTGCCGCGCTCAGTTGAAGGGACGCTCTAATGCTGTTCTTGCGGATTTAACCCACATCTTGTGTGCGTCGACAGCCGATGCACACAAGTGGCCGCTCTTGGCCGATAGATGCCTGTCTTCACCGGCTGCAATCGGCCAAAAGCAGTCACTCAGCCCAATAAATAATCTGTCCCCTTTTTCCCGCCAACAATGAGAAACGCCGGAGCGTCATCGTTACCGGCTGGGTGGCTCTCTGCGCATCGGTTCAATGCTTAGATAGTAATTAAGAAGCTCTAGTCCTTGCCGAGCTACCTGAGACAGGGCATCGCCCAACGCCACACGGTCGGCACCGCGCAAGACGAACTGTGCTAGACGAGGCTGTCATGGAAATAAGTCACGTACACGTATGAAGGGTGAGCCGGTTTCGGCCGCTCTCCTTATTTTCTGCTCCAGAACGTGGTTAAGAGGGATTGCACGACTTATCGCCTCATATAGATCGTACCCATCCATGCAGATAACCCGCTTACCCCTACCAAAAGCCACTAAGCCATCGTCCGTGAACCCGCTGTTGCTTACAAATAGACCGCGCGTCCATGCGGCTTTCTGCTCAATTTTTCCGTGAAATACGTGCAAATCAGCAACGCCCGTAGGTTCGTTTTGCCATTTAGCTTCAACGACATAGGTCTCGTGCCCAAATTGGAAGCTTCCATCTATCTGTTCACCTCGGAGCCGGAACGGCTCGCGTGCGGCTAAGCCGTGTAAGTCAAAAAGGTGCTTCAGAAACCTCTCGAACGCATAACCCCTGGCTTGTGCCGCCATATTCGACAATGCAACTAGCTCGTCTCTGAGTAGCGCTATTTTTGCACGGCCGAAAGCTGGCGCCGCCGTCTGCCCTTGCTGGACTGTCGTTTGTTGTTTTTCCTCAAGCTTATTGATGAGGGAGAGAAATCGCCCATGAGCATTTTGGACGGTTTCGGCTTTCGATGAGCGCTGTCGCCGCGCTTCTCGGTATTCCCAAAGAGCGTTTAGGGTTTTAACGACTGTTGCCTGATCCACGGTTTGGAGAAAGCAGCGCAAGCGCTTTGCCTTCGAGGTGCCGTTACGTGCATAAGTTGGATCATCGATGTCAATGTCCAACTCTTCCGCGAAAAACAGCGCCATCGTACGGTCTGAAAAATCGAGGACGTACCCGTTCCCCATATCGAATAGGTCTTCGATCAGCATCATGTCAATTGAGCGGATATTCATGTGTCCCTCAGTCAGGCTCGTTCCGTCGGTAGCATTCTATCGGTCGCGTAGCGCTAAGGGCAGGCCACCATAAGGGCCTATTAGCTGTGTTGTCGGTACTCAATGGGCCGGGCAAGGTTTTTTCGGTATTGACCGGTCTTCCGGCTCGCTAGAAAAGGAGAATTGCCATGAGAGCTGTGATCATCGCCAATACTGTAATCAACTCTTTCGCCGACCTTAACGAGGTCGCCACCTCCGATTTGGTCGCCTGCTACAACAAAGCAGGAAAAAGGGACAGATTTATTGGTTCACTGACCGTTTTTGGCTGATTACTGCCGGTCACGACGGGCCGCTTTTGGCCCAGGCTGTGTAAGAACGCACGTACCTTCCTTAGCATCCGCGTTTCTACGTGAGATCCAAGAACGCTCTACTCGCTAGCAGAAACCAGATTTCGCGTAGTAAGTTGGAAATTAAGACATTTCGAGCTCCTGCTTTTTAGAAGAAGTGTTTTTACGCAGCCTGGGCCAAGATTGGACGCTTACCGACACTCCGCTTTGAGGCCTGAGCGCGTTTACGGGATCGAGAACAACTCAATGAGCGGCCTGGACACGCAGCGTAGCCATACATGTAACGCGACTAGAAGGACGTCGGCTCCTGCCGCGAGCGCTAGACAAAAACCTGCTTGCGCGCCCTGCTGCCCAACAATCTGACCGGACACTGCATCACCCAAGGCCACACCGACATTCAGCACAGCCAGTAGCCAGGTCATTCATTCTGCAAGTTGTTGCTCGGGAAGCAGACGCTCGATCAAGGTCATCGCCACAACCACAGTCGGCGCGAATAACAGGCCCGCAATCAGCACTGCAGCAGCTAGGGCATCAGGCGTCGTCGATGGAGCTAAAGCAGGCGCTATTAAGCTGATCCGAAGAAAGTGTAGAGTCACTTTGATATCGGAATAAATTCCATACAACTACAGGAAGCATTCGGATTGGTTGCTCAAGAGCAAAATTACGACTCTACAAAGCAAGGAGGTATAGGTGGGCGGATATCAAGGCATGCGCTGGTTCAAAATGGATTTTCAGGTCCAGACACCTGAGGACAATAGGCACTGGAGTGACGACAATCTGCGCCTGCAGAACCCACGCCGGCCTATACAGAATGGCGAGCCCGATGAAAGTGATATCCAAAGAAAAGCCAAACGCTTTCTGCAGCGATGCCATGAGCTAGAGCTTGAGGCCATAGGGATCACCGATCACAATTTCTCGGAAAAGATCGAACCTAGAGATTGGTTCCTCACGCATCTTGTTGAGCAGAACAAAACCGTTGCCAGAGAGCTTGATCGACCGCCACTCTCCATTTTCCCCGGTTTTGAGGTAGACCTTGGCTACCACGTGTTGTGCTTGTTTGAGCCCGCGACGAAGGTGAGCCACCTGCGACGCGTCAATATGATCCTGATCAAGTTAGGGCTGGCCGAGAATCAGCGATTCAGGGGCGGAATGCCTAATGCCCTACGCCGCGGAGACGAACCCGTAAGTCTCAAGACTTTGCTTGATGTCGTTCAGAAAGATCACGGCGGCATCGTGATTGCAGCACACTCTGACCAAGAGGATGGTTTACTTGCAGTCGGCCGCAATATGGATGACTACAAACTGCCTGGGCTACTGGCCGTTGAGGTAACCACTTACCCAATGCCCCCAAGATACAACTCTATCTTGGAAGGAAGAGATAGAAACTGGTCGCGAGCTGGGCGGCAGCCAGCGTACGTCCAGTCATCGGATGCAAAATCGCTGAAGGTAGACGCGGATGGTATTCCTCTAGCGAATGCCTTGGGCTATCGCCATACGTGGGTTAAATCATCCAAACCCTCGATCAACTCACTGCGTCAGTCCTTTCTTGATGGAAAGTCGCGGCTTAGACTCCAACCGGACCGCCCCTCGGATCAGCAGAAACACCCCAGAATCGTTTTCCTGAAATGCCGTGGCTTCAGGTTTCTATCTGACCAAGAGATCTTTTTCTCTCCGAATCTCAACACCCTTATCGGCGGGCGGGGTACAGGAAAATCCACAGTTCTTGAGCTTCTTCGGTTCGCATTTGGACGTGACAAAGGAGGTACTTTCTCGGCCTCTATTAAGGCGAAATTCGACCGCGTAAGGGCAACCTTTACCGAAAACTCGGAGGTCCAGGTCGGTTGGGAAAGTATTCCTGGGCAGCTAGATGTCATCTCGCTCAAACTGCAGGAAGGTCACGCACTGCTCCAAGGAGAAGCCCACGATCTCGAAGTCTTTCTTCGGCAACTTCCGGTGCAGTTCTATAGCCAACAGCAGCTCAGTGAACTCACCGACGTGGATGGGGGCGACAGCTTACTCGCAATGATCGACGAGGCTTGTTCAGCTGAGCTTCAGGGTCTGAAGGGGCAGGAAAATACGCTTCGTGCGGAGATCCATCAACTTTTTGCTGGCGTCGATCAAATTGATGCTTTGACCAACGAGATCAACGTCCTCAAACAAGAGCTCCAGGAGTTAAATCGGCAGTGGCAGGCCCGGAGTGAAGTTCAAGCAGAGGCGCAACAGTACCAGTATGCAGAAGCAGCCCGGCGTTACTTTGAACAGGTCCAAACGCAGATCAATGAGGACATCCGGCGCTTCTCCCTACTAGCCGACGATCTGTCTTCTCAAGGCGCACTCAACAGCGGCCAGGTTGAAGTCTGGCCTAGGTCAGAGTGGTTCAATGGGTTCACTCAGGAAGCAGGCAAGGTAAGAGAGCTATATCGGGCTAAGGCAGCTGAACTAGCTGCTCAGCTCCAGCAAGAAGCAACCAAACTCTTTCAGCATGGTGACGGTTGGGAGCGAATCTCACAGGAGCTGGAGGGTACAAAGGATTCGTTTCTTCTTGCGTGTAGCGAACGAGGTCTTCAGCCCCAAGATGTGGCAAGACTTCAGGAGATCGATAGAGCCCGACAAGCCAAAATGCAATTGCTACAGCAGAAGGAAGAGCGCCTAGGAGACCTTTCCCCACTGCGCGATCGTTTGAACACCGCGATGGAGGAAATGAACGCTCTATGGGAGCAGCAATTTAATGTTCGCCATCAAGCAGCCCTTGAGATCAATGACAGGGCACAAGGCTCAATACGCCTAATCATTCAGAAAATGGCAGATGCGGCGGGCTTCATCCAGGCATGGAACGGAATGGCGCCCGACGGTCGTAGCCGCTTAGGAAGAGCCTGGGAACACATCGGCAAGCAGCTGTTTGAGAACTTCTCTGGGTACACGCAGGTGGCAGACTCACCCTGGCATCACATTAGTGAAGTGCTAGCTGAGCGGCGAGGCCTTCCGCTATCCCTGCTGGAATATAGAGATGAGCTGAAACCCTACGTCATATCCCAAAGGGACGCTTGGCGAAACGCTCGACTCACACGTGTAGAGGAGCGTGTAGATATTGAGTTGTACCGGGCCGATAGGACATTGGTTGGTAGCGTGCAGAGCAAGGCCCTGTCGGAGGGACAGCGCAACACAGCCGTTTTGAACCTACTGCTGGCCAAAGGAGATGGGCCGATTGTCATCGACCAGCCTGAGGATGAGTTGGACTCCAAATTCATATACCACGAACTCGTACCTTTATTACGCAAAGTCAAGAACCAGCGTCAGCTGATACTGGCCACGCACAACGCCAACCTACCCGTAAATGCCGACACCGACCTAGTGTATGCCTTGGAGGTGGATCGAGGATTAGGCGTGAGACTCGCTTCGGGTGGTTTAGACAGAACTGATACAGCCACTGCGGTGCTGGACATCATGGAGGGGTCGAAGGAAGCCTTTAAGCGTCGACTCGACAAGTACCACTTTTAACTTCGACGCACTGCGAGGTGAAACCATAGGAACAGCAAAGGAATCGGGGCAAAACTAGTGTAGACGGCAGACTAGCCGCTTCTGGCCGGTTCGAGCCAGTGGTAACAGGTGGAGACCAGCCAAAGCGGGCCTAGCCCCCTCGTTAAAAGTCCCTTTCATTCGTTTCTGATGGGGCCTCTGACCCCGGTTCCATGTCAGGCTGGGGTTGCTGTTCTGCTAAAGCACGTTGGTGAATGAATACAAACTGGTGAGCAGTTATTCGCGCGGGAGTACCCTCTTGATGGTACTGCGGATCATCCAGCTCGACTCCATAGCGTGAACGCAGATTGGCGGAGATGTAGTTTGGTGAAATCAACAGAGATATAGCTTCATAGGTTTCGCGCCGAAGATCTGCTCGTACAGGTAGACCACTTTCTACCTCCCATCCCTCACCAATGTAGGTTCCCAAAAAATCATCCATACGTGCAGGCTCAGCATCAAATAGCAACCGCAGACTTGCCTCTATCTCTTCCTTGCTTCGCCCTTTTTGCCAGTACCAATAGAGGTGAGGTGCATCGCCTCCAGCCTGCTCAAATATCGGCTTAGCAGCGTTCGCCTCACAAATACGGTCGGCAAACAATCTGTAGATAATCTCGTTTGCTTCGCTTGGAAGGACTCGATGTTGTTCATGTCTATCAGACGAATGCGTAAGCCAGCGAACACATTCACTCCCCATTTTTAAAGGCGACGCTGCCTGGACAACTGTTTCAACAGCAGCTTGTCTCTCTGGCATCGGAATACGCCTCATAAGCTGGGATATCAGTATTCCAGCCTGCATCATCGTCCCACCTAAGACGTAAGGCCCTCGTTCACACGGTAGAAGATCGCCATTTCTTGCCAGGGCGATTGCGATCGGCAAAGCAAAGGCCTCATTCAAAGAATCCACACGATTTCGCAACGCTTGGATCAACTGAGGCATAGCCCGCTTGGAGTACACACTCAGAAGACTACGCTGCTCATCTGGATCAGCTGCGACGAGAGCCTCTGTCAAAGCAGCCAGATGACTATCAGCTATATCTCCTTCGGGTACTCCATAAACGAAATAGCGCTTAAAGTATCGAGCAGAGCAGATTCGCTGCTCCTCAGCCCATTTTTCCTCCCAATCCCCCCCGTACATCGAGTTGCTGGTTCGGGGAAACAACGGTTTCAGCAGTCGCTCTCGTACCTGCTCACGCTCTTCCGGAGCCGACGTCGGCATCGCGCTGTCAATAAGCCTATTGATGGGTGTAGTGGTCTACTGATTCCGGACACCGATTTAGGTGAGAATCCTCGCCGTGAAAGAGGTGTCTGATGAGCAAGCAACGACGTACATTTTCCGCAGAGTTCAAGCGAGAGGCAGCGGCCTTAGTGC
>NZ_BMPO01000010.1 GCF_014647635.1 Pseudomonas matsuisoli | reverse complement strand
CGCAGCGCAATCTACACAACAAGCTCGAGGCTTAAGGGCGGGTGCGGCTTGCGGTCCTCCCCCGATGATCAGTCGGGGACTATCGCCTCTTTGGAGACGGGAGTCGACATACAAGGGCGGGTGCAATCCGCGGCTTTTCAGCGTATCTGCGCGGGCTCCACCCGTCCTACGAGGTCTCACGTAAACCGTGGGAGCGAGCGGGGCTGCCATCAGCCATGCTCGCGATGGACTCGTGCACCGAACAGAAGGGTATTGCTCGGACTAATCGCGAGCATGGCTCGCTCCCACAGAATCGTTTTCCGCAGCAGGAGGTACCGCCATAAAAAAACCGGAAGCGAAGGCTTCCGGTTTTTGGTTTCGGGTACTCGCTGGGATTACAGGATGTTCAGCGGGTACTCGACGAACACGCGCAGATCTTCCATGTTGCCCGTGGCGATGTCGGCGGTGCGACGGGTGCCCCAGCGCACGCGGAAGCTTAGGTCCTTGGCTGGACCGTCTTGCAGCACGTACTTGGCCTCGACGTCGCGCTCCCACTCTTTACCGTTGCTGCTAAGTGTGGTGTTGAAGTCGGTACCTTTGATGTAACGAGTCATGAAGGTCAGGCCCGGTACGCCGAATGCCGCCATGTTCAGGTCGTAGCGAGCTGCCCAGGATTTTTCGTTCTCCTGGTTGAAGTCCGATACCTGCATGGAGTGTGCGGTGTACATGGTGCTGTTACCGTCTGGGCCATACACGTAGCCGCCATCACCGGTGACACGCTGGTGCGACAGCGTGAAAGTGTGCGCGCCTGTTTTGAAGGCGGCAGCCAAGCTGTAAATCTGGTTGTCGAGCTTTTCACCATCCCATGCGCGGGACAGGCCAAGGCCGTCGCTCTTGGTGTCGTACATGTTGAAGTCAACGATGAACGCCTGGGTGTCCGACAGCGGCATCGAGTAGTTCAGGTTGCCGTAGTACTTGCGGAAGTAGTCTTCGGTCTCGGCCCAGTAGGCGCTACCGATAAGATCCTTGCTGAACTTGTAGGTACCGCCGGCAAGGTCGAGCGACTTCATGCCTGCGCTATCTCTTGAAGACTGGTTACGGTTGCTCAGTGCCGTGAAGTGGCCCGCGTTAAGTGTCAGTCCTTCGATTTCGTTGCTGGTGACCAAGCCACCGGTGACCGACTCAGGAAGCAGGCGGCTGTCGGAAATCGCGAGTACCGGCAGGGATACCATCTGGTTACCGTATTTGAGCACGGTGTTGGAAATCTGCAGTTTGGCGGCTGCGCCGGCCAGTGCCTGGTCGTCCTTGGCTTCGCCCGCGTCGTTGATTTCCAGCAGCCCAGTGCCGACACCATTGCGGCCATCGCCCGAGTCCAGCTTGATGCCCACCAGGCCGAATGCATCCACACCGAAGCCGACGGTGCCTTGTGTGAAACCGGAGCTGTAGGTGGTGATAAGGCCATGGGCCCATTCTTCACCGTAGCTCTTCGTGCCATTGCGTTGGCCGTGTTTGAAATCACGGTTCATGTACATGTTGCGGTTCAGGACCTTGAGCTTGCTGCCTTCAACGAAGCCCTTGGCTTCAGATTGCTGACTGGCGACAGCCATTTGGCTGACAGCTGCGGAGATAGCCAGCGCGATCAGGCTGCACTTCTTGACTTGCATATGGGGTGCTCCAAGCGGTGTGTGGACAGACTCTGGAAGAAGAGATGCCGTGTCGTTTCTAGTGATGCCGAAGCGTGATCGTGCGGTCTTGGTGATCCGTTCTCAGGAGTCGCCGCTTCGGTTGAAACCTCTCTATACAAAATCCGCGCCATGCTCTGCGGCAGGTGTTGTGGCGATAATTTGCGGTCTTGCGCCGCCATGCGGTTTGACAAAAGCCCTGTTGTGGACTTGTTCGGCCACCCTTTGCCCCAGAGTAGGGCGGCCAGTTCCGTCTTAGGCCAGGGTCACGCCCGTGCGCGGGTCTTTTGCCAGTGCGGCCATTACTTGCTGGAGCTCTTCCAGCGTAGCGCCTTCCAAGTCCAGCAACGGGGCCCGTACCGAACCGCCCTTGAAGCCGCGCAGGTTCATCGCAGCTTTGGTCATTTGTGGTTTTTGCTGGTTTCAGCAGCTCATTCTTGTGCAAAGAAAAAGGCGCCCGCGCGGGCGCCTTTTTCACAATTGCAGTGAGTTAGAGAATGCTGAGCGGGTACTCGACGATCACGCGCAGGTCTTCCAGATTTCCGTTGTCGATATCGCTGCTGCGGCGAGTACCGTAGCGCAGGCGCATGCTGAGATCCTTGGCTGGACCATTCTGCAGCACGTACTTGGCTTCAATGTCACGCTCCCACTCTTCGCCATCGTCGGTGTTGTCGTTCGTGAAGTCGGTGCCTCTGATGTAGCGGCCCATGAACGTCAGGCCCGGTACGCCATAGCCCGCCATGTTCAGGTCGTAGCGGACGCCCCAGGATTTTTCGTCTTCGCGGTTGAAGTCGGAGATCAGTACCGAGTGCGGCGTGAACATCGTGCTGCCGCCATCGATGTCATACACATAGCCGCCATCGCCGCTCACGCGCTGGTGTGACAGCGTCAGCGTATGAGCACCGAACTTGTAGCCGACAGCAAACGAATAGAGGCGGTTATCGAGTTCGTCCTCATCCCAGGCGCGGAACCGACCTTCGCCATCGCTCTTCGTGTCGTACATGTTGACGTCGAAGATCAGGCTTTGAGTATCGGAGAGCGGGGCGACGTAGTTGATGTTGCCATAGTACTTACGAAAGTAGTCTTCGGTCTCGGCCCAGTAGGCACTGCCGGAAAGCTTTTCAGTGAACTTGTAAGTGCCACCGAAGAAGTCGGTCTTGGTCAGCCGCATGCTGTCCTGCATGGACTGGTTGCGGTTGCGCAATGCCGTGAAGCGACCCGCATTCAGGGTCAGGTCCTTGATCTCGTTACTGGTGACCAGCGTGCCGATGACGGTCTCGGGGAGCAAACGGCTGTCTGAGATCGCGAAGATGGGCAGGTTTGGCAATTGATTGCCGTACTTGATGACGGTGCTGGAAAACTGCGCTTTGACGGCGGCGCCGGCGATGGAAAATTCATCCTTGGGATCGCCGTTGTCTTTGACTTCCAGCATCCCCGCGCCGCTACGGCCTTGGCTGGAATCGAGCTTGAGCGCTACACCCGCGTAAGCATCGAGGCCGAAACCGACGGTGCCTTGCGTGAAGCCGGAGTTGAAGGTGGTGATGAAGCTGTGGCCCCACTCCTCGACGTAGCTCTTACCAGCCGAGTTGGAGTCGCCGTTCTTCCAGTCGCGCTGCATGAACATATTGCGATTGAGGACATTCAGCTTGCTGCCCTCGGCGAAGCCCTTCGCTTCAGACTGTTGACTGGCGTGTGCCATTTGTAGTGACGCGGCTGCAACAGCCACGGCTATAACGCCCTTTCTTATTGTTTGCATTGCATGTGCTCCATGGGTGAATTGCCTGTCAGCTCTTTGTCTGACGTTATTGAAATTGTTGAGTGGCGATTTGGAGCGCCTTGTCCGATTGGCTTGCGGTCGTTGACCGGAGTCCGTTCGGCTTTTTATTCGTGGGCCGGAGCTTCGCCTAGATTTCTTTCACAAAGCTTTCATTTTTCTTATGAGCTAGTGAGTGCCGCACGACCTTACTCATATCTCGTTGAACCGAAAGGGTTTGCGTGACGTCTGTAATTTGATGGCACACGGACATGATCCATGTCGCGCTTGGCCTATCGAGCCCTACTGAGGCTCATCTGGAAACTTGCGGGAGGCTGCTGCAGTGCTGTTCTGGCGCCCCTGTATGAGGACGTACATCATGCTCAAAACCTACGGCAAGGTTCTGCTCAGCGCTGCTGCGTTTGTTGCGGTACTTGCTTCGCTCGTGCACTGGATTACCCCCGAAACCCTGCACGCCCAACGCGAAAATCTACTGTTCTATCTGCAAGCTCACATACTACTGGTCGCCGCCTCGATGCTGGCGGCGCTGGCCGTAGGTATCCCTTCGGGCATTCTGCTCAGCCGCCCAGGTCGTGAACACAGCGCCGAGCGCTTTATGCAGATTTTCAACATCGGCAACACCGTACCGCCGCTTGCGGTACTGGCGATTGCTTTGTCGGTTATCGGGATCGGCAATGGGCCCGCCATCCTGGCACTGTTCCTTGCCTCACTACTGCCAATCGTGCGCAACACCTATGAGGGTTTGCGCAATGTGCCAGGTTCACTGAAAGAAGCCGCGACCGGAATTGGGATGACGCCCAATCAGGTGCTCTGGAAGGTCGAGCTGCCCAATGCCGTGCCGATCATCATGGGGGGTGTCCGTATCGCGCTGGCGCTCAACGTCGGCACTGCACCGCTTGCCTTTCTCATCGGCGCCAACAGCCTTGGTAGCTTGATCTTCCCTGGCATCGCACTCGATAACCATCAGTTGCTGCTACTAGGCGCCGCTGCCACCGCTTTGCTGGCGCTTCTGCTCGACGGACTCGTTGCCACGGCAAGCCGCCTATGGTTGGAAAAAGGCCTACCTCGCTGATTTCGCTTAAGGCGAATGCCGGCCTGGCCGGTTCGAAGGAAACCCGTAATGAAGAAGTCCATTTTGTTGATGTTCGCCGGGCTGCTACTTGCAGGCACGGTGCAGGCTGCCGGCGGACCTGTCCGCATTGGCGCCAAGGTATTCACCGAGCAAGCCGTGCTTTCAGAACTGACGGCGCAGTATCTGGCTACGAAGGGTTATCGGCCGGAAATCGTGGGTGGGCTGGGCAGTACCATCGCCTGGAACGGCCTGAAAAGCGGCCAGCTCGATATCACTTGGGAGTACACGGGGACTTCGCTCGTGGCCTACAACAAGATCACCGAACGTCTCGATCCCCAGGCAACGTACGAACGCGTGAAGGAGCTCGATGCGAAGAACAACGCGATCTGGCTCACCCCTGCGCGTTTGAACAACACCTATGCCATGGCGATTTCTAAGGAGATCGCCGAAGAGTATCCACAGATCCAGTCCATCAGTGACCTAGCCAAGGTGCTGGAAAGCGAGCCAGATAAGACGCACCTGTTCGCGATGGATATCGAATTCGCCAACCGTTCCGATGGATTGGAAGGGCTGAACAAGCAGTACGGCATGAGCTTCACCCGTAATGAAATCCGCTCGATGGATCCCGGGCTGGTCTTTACAGCGCTCAAGAACGGCCAGGTGTTTTGCGGCATGGTCAACACCACGGACGGACGTCTTGAGGCGTTCGGCCTGAAGATCCTGGAAGACGACAAGAGCTATTTCCCGGACTACACCGCGGCCCCCGTTGCCAACAAAAGCTACCTGGAGAAGAACCCTGAAATCGCCGAGCTGCTCAAGCCGTTGGCCGAAAGCCTCGATGACGAAACCATCCAAGGGCTTAACGCCAAGGTCGATATAGAGCGCCTGAGCCCTGCCGCGGTGGCTGCGCATTACCTGCGCGAAAGCGGCCTTATCGAAGGAGGACGCTGATATGGATATCTGGACGTCACTGAGCAACATCAACTGGGCTCAGATTGCGTTTCTGACGTGGCAGCACATCTACCTGGTCGGCATCGCCGTGGGCCTGGCGATCCTCATCGGTGTGCCGCTGGGCATATTGATGACACGCTTTCCCTGGCTCGCCGGGCCATTGCAAGGTGCCGCGACCGTGGTATTGACCATCCCCGCAATCGCGATCTTCGGATTGCTGTTGCCCATCTATTCCATCTTCGGCCAAGGCCTCGGCCCGTTGCCGGCGGTTACGGCGGTGTTCCTCTATTCGCTGCTGCCCATTCTGCGCAACACCTACCTCGCGCTGGCCAGCATCGAGCCTGGCATCCGAGAAGCGGGCAGCGGTATTGGCATGAGTTTTTGGCAGCGCTTGCGCATGGTCGAACTGCCGATCGCCGTACCGGTGATCCTGGCGGGCGTGCGTACCGCCGTGGTGATGAACATTGGCGTCATGACCATTGCCGCCACCATCGGCGCCGGTGGCCTGGGCGTACTAATCCTGACATCCATTTCTCGCAGCGACACGGGGGCACTCGTTGTTGGAGCCGTGCTCGTCAGCTTGCTGGCCATCGTCGCCGATCTCTTATTGCAGCGGTTGCAACGGATCCTCACGCCACGCGGTTTGCGTACGCGCTGAGTCCTGATCCACAACCTATTAGTCGAAGGTATTCGCCATGATTCAACTCGATAAGCTCACCAAGAAATTCCAGCAGAAGGGCAAGGACATTACCGCGGTCGACTCCGTCAGCCTGACCGTCGACGAAGGCCAGATATGCGTGTTCCTCGGCCCATCCGGCTGCGGCAAGAGCACCACCCTAAAGATGATCAACCGGTTGATCGAACCGACTTCCGGTCGCGTGTTCATCAATGGTGAAGACACCACGGGCATCGACGAGGTGACCCTGCGCCGCAACATCGGTTACGTGATCCAGCAGATCGGTCTGTTCCCGAACATGACCATCGAGGAAAACATCACCGTCGTGCCCAAGCTGCTCGGCTGGGACAAGAAACGTTGCCACGAGCGGGCGGTGGAGCTGATGAGTATGGTGCAGCTCGAGCCCAAGCAATACCTGTCGCGCTATCCGCGCGAGCTTTCGGGCGGTCAGCAGCAGCGTATCGGCGTGATTCGCGCGCTGGCAGCCGAGGCTCCAGTGTTGCTGATGGACGAGCCATTCGGCGCGGTGGACCCGGTCAACCGAGACGCGATCCAGAACGAGTTCTTCCAGATGCAGCGGGCGCTGAACAAGACCGTGATCATGGTCAGCCACGACATCGACGAGGCCATCAAGCTGGGTGACAAGATCGCCATCTTCAAGGACGGCAAGCTCTTGCAGTTCGATCATCCCGACACCTTGCTGGCTCACCCGGCTGACGATTTTGTCAGCGGCTTCGTTGGGCAGGACAGCACGCTCAAGCGGCTACTGCTGATCAGAGCGGAAGACGCAGCAGACAACGCGCCTTCCATTAAAGAAGACACCTTGATCGGTGACGCGCTGGAGCTGATGGAAGAGCATGACCGCCGTTATATGGTCGTTACGGACGCTGGGAACAAAGGGCTGGGTTACATCCGCCGTCGTGATCTGCGTGGGCAAACCGGCCCAGTGAAGCCATACCTGAAGCCGTTCGCGACCACCGCCGCGCACGATGAGCACCTACGTATCCTGTTGTCGCGGATGTACGAGTTCAACAGCTCGTGGTTGCCGGTGCTCAGCGCCGAGAATGACTTCCTGGGTGAGGTCACGCAGGAATCGATCGCCGATTACCTGAGCTCGGGCCGGTCGCGGGGCAAGACCACCATCGTTTCGCCCGCGGAGCAGGTGGCAGAGTGAGTTTGCTCTGACCTGCGTTCAGATCTGGACTCCGTAGGGGCGACTTTAGTCGCCTCTCCAATTTATGCGTGGTGCGCTTGCGTTGCTTGCGATGTGCCACGCCGCTAAGGCAGAGCGCTGCCCGGCCGCCTTTAAAGGTGCGGTCGGGGCTTCAAATCGACGCGCCTCTCGTCAACGCGCCTTCGATCGCCCGGTGTCTTCTACCCGGTGCCGTTTCCGCTGAACTTCACTACAATCCTGCCGCCATCGGGCCGGATGCCATCATTGCCCCGTCATTCCTGAACTATAGTGATGGGCATCATGATGCCGCCTGCTTGGAGCACGCAGGTGCCCGAATGTGCATACCGATAAATAGAAAGCCCCACGGAGCGAGCCAATGAAGGTCATCAACCGTTTTTCCCAACTTTTCGCCGCCATGGCATTGGCCGGTGCGGCCTCGTACAGCGTTGCCGCTGACACCATTCGTATTGGTATTGCCGGCCCGGTTACAGGGCCCGTGACGCAGTACGGCGATATGGTCCGTGCCGGTGTCGATCTCGCCGTCGAGCGCATCAACGCTGCGGGTGGGGTCGATGGTGCGAAGCTCGAAGCGGTCGTTTATGACGATGCGTGCGATCCCAAGCAAGCGGTTGCGGTGGCCAACAAGGTCGTCAACGATGGCGTGAAATTCGTGGTCGGCCACGTGTGCTCTAGCTCGACCCAGCCGGCGTCGGATATCTACGAAGACGAAGGCATCATGATGGTCACGCCGTCGGCCACCGCGCCGGGCATCACGTCGGATGACAAGAAGCTGATCTTCCGTACCATCGGCTTAGACAACCTGCAGGGCCCGGTCGCGGGCAAGTTCATCCTGGCGAACTACAAGGACGCCACCATCGCGGTGCTGCACGACAAGCAGCAGTACGGCGAGGGCATCGCCACCGAAGTAAAAAACACCATCGAAGCAGGTGGGGCGAAAGTTGCAGTCTTCGAAGGCCTGAACGCCGGCGACAAGGACTTCAACTCGCTGATTTCCAAGCTCAAACGCGCTAACGTCGACTTCATCTATTTCGGTGGCTACCACCCGGAAATGGGGCTGCTGCTGCGCCAGGCCAACCAGGCGGGTCTGAAAGCCCGTTTCATGGGGCCTGAGGGTGTCGGCAACAGCGAAATCACCGCCATTGCCGGTGACGCCTCCGAAGGCATGCTGGCGACACTGCCGCGCGCGTTCGAAACGCTGCCGCAAAACAAGGAACTGGTCGACGCACTGAAAGCGAAGAAACAGGATCCGAGCGGCATCTTCGTCCTGCCGGCGTACTCGGCCGTACAAGTCATCGCGCAAGGCATCGAGAAAGCGGGTGACACCGATCCGGAAGCGGTCGCCGACGCGCTGCGTGAAGGCAGCTTCGAGACGCCTACTGGCGCACTGTCCTTCGATGAAAAGGGCGACCTGAAGGACTTCGACTTCGTCGTCTACGAATGGCACAAGGACGGTAGCAAGACCGAAGCCAAGTAAGATCCGCGCGAGCCGATCGTCCTGCTCACGCGCCAAGCGCCTTTTGGCGCCCGATGCGGGGTAAGCAGGGCAGAGGTTTGCGATTGGACGCATCGGGGCGACGCTGCGTGAGCTGGATGTTCGCGGGGCGCGCCTGATGTGATTGGCTCATTCGAACAACCCAAGTGCAAAGCCGGGGCTTCCCGGCTCTGTCGTTTCATGTGTCTGCAACGCTTGCCATGCCTTGCCGTTCGGCACCTCAGGAAACATCGATGCCTGACCTCTATCACTACCTGCAACAGTTGGTTAACGGCCTGACTGTCGGCAGTACCTATGCCCTGATCGCCATCGGCTACACGATGGTCTACGGCATCATCGGCATGATCAACTTCGCCCACGGCGAGGTGTACATGATCGGTTCTTACATCGCCTTCATCGCCATTACCTTGCTGGCGATGATGGGCCTCGACAGCCTGCCGCTGATCATGGTTTGCGCGTTCGCCGCGAGCATGATCGTCACCAGCGCCTTCGGCTACAGCATCGAGCGAGTCGCCTACCGACCGTTGCGCGGCGGTAACCGGTTGATTCCGCTGATCTCGGCCATCGGCATGTCGATCTTCCTGCAGAACGCCGTGATGCTGGCGCAGGACTCCAAGGAAAAAGCCATCGCTAACCCGCTGCCAGGCAGCTTCGTCTTTGGCGAAAGCTCCATGAACGGCGTCGTGATCTCCTACATGCAAGTTCTGATCTTCGTCGTCACGTTCCTCGCCATGTTGGGGCTGACGCTGTTCATTTCGCGTTCGCGCCTCGGGCGCGCCTGTCGTGCCTGCGCCGAAGACCTGAAGATGGCCAACCTGCTAGGCATCAACACCAACAACATCATCGCGTTGACCTTCGTGATCGGTGCCGCCCTCGCCGCGGTTGCAGCTGTGCTGCTGGGCATGCAATACGGCGTGATCAACCCGTACCTTGGCTTTCTCGCCGGTATCAAAGCGTTTACCGCTGCCGTATTGGGCGGCATTGGCAGCATTCCAGGCGCGGTCCTTGGCGGGCTCGTACTCGGTGTGGCCGAAGCGTTCGGTGCGGATATCGTCGGTGATCAGTACAAGGACGTCGTGGCCTTCGGCTTGTTGATTCTGGTGCTGCTGTTCCGACCTACCGGCATCCTCGGTCGCCCAGAGGTGGAAAAGGTATGACGCGCAATCTCAAGACCGGGCTCTTCAGTGCCGTATTGCTGATGCTCATTTCGTACCCGATTCTCGGCCTCAAACTCAGCGTGGTCGGGATTCGTCTGCAGGTGGAGGGCGCCAGCGCCGAAACACTGTGGATCATTGGCGGCGCGGCGCTCGCGATTCTGCTGTGGCACCTTCTGCTGCGTGACCGTTTGCTCGGCTCTGGCCTTGCGAAAGCCGCATTGCCAAGCTTGCCCGAAGGCTTCAAGCATTCGATGACGCTGCCTCACGTGCAACGCTGGATCATGTTCGGGCTGCTGGTCATTGCGCTGGTGTGGCCGTTCTTCGGCACGCGCGCGGCCGTGGACATCGCCACGCTGATGCTGATCTACATCATGCTCGGGGTCGGCTTGAATATCGTGGTTGGTCTCGCCGGCTTGTTGGATCTGGGCTACGTCGGCTTCTACGCCGTGGGCGCCTATACCTACGCGATGCTGGCTGAGTACGCCGGTTTCGGCTTTTGGACCGCGTTACCTATCGCCGGCCTGACGGCGGCGACCTTCGGTTTCCTGCTCGGCTTTCCGGTCCTGCGCCTGCGCGGGGATTATCTTGCGATCGTGACCCTTGGGTTCGGCGAGATCATCCGCATCATGCTGCGCAACCTCACCGAGTACACGGGTGGCCCGAACGGTATTAGCGTTGCCAACGAGAACAAGCCGACCCTGTTCGGTATTTCGTTCGAGCGCCGGGTGCCTGAAGGCGTGCAGACACTGCATGACCTGCTCGGTACGTCCTACAACTCGATGTACAAGGTCATCTTCCTTTATCTGATCGCGCTGTTGCTGGTGGTGCTGGCCCTGTTCGTCATCAATCGCCTGATGCGTATGCCTATTGGTCGTGCCTGGGAAGCCCTGCGTGAGGACGAAATTGCTTGCCGTGCGTTGGGACTCAACCCGACCACGGTGAAGCTGTCCGCATTCACCATCGGCGCATCGTTCGCGGGTTTTGCCGGCTGTTTCTTCGCGGCGCGCCAAGGCCTCGTCACGCCCGAGTCCTTCACGTTCATCGAGTCGGCGATGATTCTGGCGATCGTCGTGCTGGGCGGCATGGGGTCCCAGCTTGGGATCATCTTCGCTGCGGCAGTCATGGTGATGCTCCAAGAAATTCGCGACTTCAACGAATACCGCATGCTGATCTTCGGCTTGACGATGATCCTGATGATGATTTGGCGTCCGCAGGGGTTGATCCCCATGCAGCGTCCGCACCTGGAGCTCAAGCCATGAGTCGTCCGATTCTGCAGGTCAGTGACCTGTCGATGCGTTTCGGTGGCCTGCTGGCCGTCAACGGTGTGAGCCTGACCGTGCAGGAAAAGCAGGTCGTGTCGATGATTGGCCCGAATGGTGCCGGTAAGACCACCGTGTTCAACTGCCTGACCGGTTTCTACAAGCCAACTGCCGGCAAAGTCGTGCTCGGTGGCGAAGAAATCCAGGGGCTGCCCGGCCACAAGATCGCTCGCAAGGGCGTCGTTCGGACGTTCCAGAACGTGCGGCTGTTCAAGGAGATGACGGCGGTCGAGAACCTTCTGGTCGCCCAGCATCGCCACCTGAACACGAACTTTCTGGCAGGCTTGTTCAAGACGCCAGCGTTCCGCCGCAGCGAGCGAGAAGGCATGGAGCACGCCGCGTACTGGCTGGACAAGGTCAACTTGACCGATGTCGCCAACCGCTCTGCCGGCACGCTGGCTTACGGTCAGCAACGCCGTCTGGAAATCGCTCGCTGCATGATGACCCGACCGAGCATTCTTATGCTCGACGAGCCTGCTGCGGGTCTGAACCCGCGCGAGACAGAGGACCTCAAGGCGCTCATCGCCATGCTGCGCGACGAGCACGGTGTGACTGTGCTGCTGATCGAGCACGACATGAAGCTGGTCATGAGCATTTCCGACCACATCTTCGTGATCAACCAGGGCACGCCGCTTGCCGACGGCACGCCACAACAGGTCCGCGACAACCCGGACGTCATCAAAGCCTACCTGGGGGAAGCGTGATGCTGTACTTCGATAACGTTTCCACCTTCTACGGCAAGATCCAGGCGCTGCACGGCGTCAGTGTCGAGGTTCGTCAGGGCGAGATCGTCACGCTCATCGGCGCGAATGGAGCGGGTAAGTCCACACTGCTGATGACCCTGTGCGGAAATCCGCGCGCGGTCAGTGGCAGCATTCGCTATCAGGGTGAAGAGCTGGTCGGCATGGACACGCCGGAGATCATGCGCAAGAGCATCGCCGTCGTGCCGGAAGGCCGCCGCGTGTTCGCGCGTCTCACCGTGGAGGAGAACCTAGCCATGGGCGGCTTCTTTGGTAGCAAGCGCGACAACCAAGAGCAGCTCGATAAGGTGCTGCATCTGTTCCCGCGTTTGAAAGAGCGCTTTGCCCAACGCGCGGGAACCATGTCCGGCGGCGAGCAACAGATGCTCGCCATCGGGCGCGCCCTGATGAGCAAGCCAAAGCTGCTGTTGCTGGATGAGCCTTCATTGGGGCTTGCACCCATCATCATCCAGCAGATATTCGAGATCATCGAGCAGCTGCGCCGTGACGGCGTGACCGTGTTCCTCGTCGAGCAGAACGCCAATCAGGCGCTCAAGCTCGCGGACCGTGGTTATGTGCTGGAGAACGGTCGGATTGTGATGCAGGGCAGCGGGGATGAGCTCTTGAACGACCCGAAAGTGCGGGATGCGTATTTGGGGGCGTAGCCTCCCGAATGACGCGCCATTTAAAGGCGATCGCCAGCAAGCTGGCTCCTACAGAACAGCGCAGATTTCCTGTAGGAGCCAGCTTGCTGGCGATCGCTTTTGTACTCATAGCCAAATCGCATCCCACAACGGATAGTCGCCTACATGGCGAACCAAACCGGCTCTCAATGGATTGGCGACTACATACCGCGCCATTGCTTGCAGGTCGTCCTCCCGTCGTAGTGCCCGGTCATGAAACCCTCTCTGCCAGATGCGGCCAGAGTTACCGCGTACTTTATTGATACTGATAGCACTTCGGGACTTGAGACGCTGCATTAATGGTTGCAGTGGTGCTGACTCCAGTTGCACCAACCAATGCAAATGATCAGGCATCACCATCCACGCTAACGAGCGAACATCATTGGAGTCATGCAGCCGCCGCATTTCAGTGACAACCAAACGAGCGAGCGTCCAATCCTGAAAGATCGGTTTTCGGTCTAGCGTAACGGCGGTCAGCAGGTAGGGACGACCTGGCTCGGATATGCGCCCTACACGAAGCGCATGCCCGCGATGAGCGAAGCGGCTGGAATCCATTCCATGTGTCTCGTATAGCTCTTGTAGGAGCCAGCCGGGCTGCGATCAGCTTGCTGGCGATCAGCGATCTTCAGAGGAAAAGCGATCGCCAGCAAGCTGGCTCCTACAAAAAAGCGTTGCGTTTCGTCAGTGATGCTCACGCGTCGCGCGGAATTTCACGTCGGGCCAGCGCTCTTCCATGAGGCTGAGATTCACGCGGGTGGGGGCGAGGTAGGTGAGGTGGCCGCCGCCGTCGATGGCGATGTTTTCGAAGGCTTTGGTCTTGAACTCTTCGAGCTTCTTCTTATCGCTGCATTCGATCCAGCGGGCGGACCAGACGTTGATGGCCTCGTAGGCGCACTCGACCTTGTATTCCTCTTTCAAGCGGCTGGCGACGACGTCGAACTGCAGCACACCTACGGCGCCCAAGATGATGTCGTTGCTACGCTCGGGGAAGAACACCTGGGTTGCACCTTCTTCCGCGAGCTCTTGCAAACCCTGGCGCAGTTGCTTGGATTTCAGCGGGTCTTTCAAGCGCACGCGGCGGAACAATTCTGGCGCGAAGTGCGGGATGCCGGTGAAGCCGAGCACTTCGCCCTCGCTGAAGGTATCGCCGATCTGAATGGTGCCGTGGTTGTGCAGGCCGATGATATCGCCGGCATAGGCCTCTTCCAGCTGCTCGCGCTCGCTGGAGAAGAAGGTCAGGGCATCGGCGATTTTTAGGTCCTTTTTCAGGCGCACGTGGCGCATCTTCATGCCTTTTTCGTACTTGCCAGAGCAGATGCGCATGAAGGCGATGCGGTCGCGGTGCTTTGGGTCCATGTTCGCCTGGATCTTGAACACGAAGCCGGTGAATTTTTCTTCCACGGGCTCGACGACGCGCTCGTTCGCGGCGCGGCTCAGCGGCCGCGGCGCCCAATCCACGATGGCGTCGAGCACGTGGTCCACGCCAAAGTTGCCCAGAGCGGTGCCGAAGAAGACGGGCGTCATTCGGCCGTCGAGAAAGGCCTGCTCGTCGAACTCGTGACAGGCGCCCTGGACCAGCTCGAGTTGATCGACGAAGTCGTCGTACAGGTCGCCGAGGTGCGCGCGCGCTTCGTCGGAGTCCAGCTTGTCGATGATTTTCGCTGCGATGCGCTCATGCCCGTGGCCGGGGATGTAACAGATGATCTTGTCGGCCTTGAGGTGGTAGACGCCTTTGAAATCGCGGTACGAGCCGATCGGCCAGGTTATGGGCGCGGCTTTAATGTTCAGGACCGCCTCGATCTCGTCGAGCAACTCGATGGGGTCACGAATATCCCGGTCAAGCTTGTTGATGAAGCTAACGATAGGCGTGTCACGCAGCCGGCAGACATCCATTAAGGCAATGGTGCGTGGTTCGACGCCCTTACCGCCGTCGAGCACCATCAGTGCTGAGTCCACTGCGGTGAGCGTACGGTAGGTGTCTTCCGAGAAGTCTTCGTGGCCGGGGGTGTCGAGCAGGTTGACCATGTTTTCCCGGTAGGGGAACTGCATCACCGAGGTGGTGATGGAGATGCCGCGCTGCTTCTCCATTTCCATCCAGTCGGAGGTGGCGTGACGGTCGGATTTACGTGACTTCACAGTACCGGCCACGGTGATCGCCTGTCCCATCAGCAGCAATTTTTCAGTGATGGTGGTTTTACCGGCGTCCGGGTGAGAAATGATAGCGAACGTGCGGCGTTTGGCGACTTCGGTGGCCTGGGTGGTCATGCGCGAACCTGGCTGATAGCGGCGAAAATTGGTCGCGAAGTATACAGGATGAGGGTAGGGGCTTGTGGGCCGTCGGCCTGACGCGAACGTTGCAGGTAAAGACTTTCGTAGGAGCCGCCGGCTCCTACAAGATTTGTGCTTGGCGTATCGCAACGAATGACCGCACGGTCGGCTAACAGAGCAATAAAAATCCAATTCCCTTCTTTTCTTAGTTTTTATATTCAATAAAACGATTTGCGCCGCGTATTTAACAATCGAGACGAAGCTGCTTTTCGGTAACCTGTAACCAAATAAAACAGGATGTCCGAACAATGTCCCACGCCTCACCACTCGACGCCGCTTCGGCGTCGACGCCTTCAAGCGCTGGCACCCGCGCTGCTGAAATCTCCGCCCGAATAGACCGTCTTCCGCCCTCTAGAACGCTCTGGATATTGGTCTCGCTGCTGTCCATCGGCGGGTTCTTCGAACTGTACGATCTGTTCCAGACCGCCTACATCAGTCCGGGCTTGATCGCGGATGGCATCTTCGCGAACGGTTCCGATGGCGTATTCGGTATCTCTGATCAAGCCTCGTTCGCCGCCGCCACCTTTTTGGGCCTGTTCATCGGCGCAAGCTTGCTGACGCCGTATGCCGACCGTTTTGGCCGCCGCAACGTGTTCGTCTTCGCGCTGATCGGCTATACCGTCTGCACGATCCTGATGGGCTTGCAAAGCACCGCCATCGGTGTGATCGCGATGCGCTTCCTGGTCGGTATCGGGCTGGGGGTGGAGCTGGTGACAATCGACACCTACATGTCGGAAATCATCCCCAAGAACATGCGCAGCAAGGCCTTCGCGTTCGGCTTCTTCATCATGTTCTCGTCCGTGCCAACGGTTGCGTTGCTGTCCTGGTGGCTGGTGCCGCAAGCACCTTTGGGTATTTCGGGCTGGCGCTGGGTGGTGTTCTTCAGCGCGATCTTCGCGTTGTTCGTCTGGCGGCTGCGTCAGGCCTTGCCCGAGTCGCCCCGCTGGTTGGCGCAGCATGGTCGCTTCGAGGAAGCCGATGCGATATTGCGACCGATCGAGGCGAAAGTCGCGGCAGAAACCGGCCAGCCTTTGCCTGACCCCGAGCCAGAACACTTCGAGCTGCAAAGCCGAGGCCGCTTCGCCGATATCTGGAGTGATACCTACCGCAAACGCACGCTCATGTTGATCGTCTTCAACATCTTTCAGGCCATCGGGTTCTTTGGATTCGGTAATTGGTTGCCGAAATTGATCTCGGGGCAGGGCGTAAGCGTCACGCACAGCCTCGGCTATGCCTTCGTCATCACCCTGGCCTATCCGCTGGGAGCACTGTTCTGCGCGAAGTTCACCAGCCGTTTCGAGAACAAGTGGCAGATCGTCTGTTCGTCGTTGTGCACGGTGGTCTTCGGTACGCTCTTCGCCTTCCAGGACAACCCGCTGTGGCTCACGTTTTGCGGCGTGATGATCACCTTCAGCAATGCCTGGCTGACCTACAGCTATCACGGGTATCAAACGGAGCTGTTCCCGACCCACATCCGCGCGCGGGCGGTCGGCTTCTGCTATTCGTTCAGCCGACTGTCGACGGTGTTCAGCAGCGTTCTGATCGGCATGTTCCTGGAAAGCTTCGGCACGCCAGGTGTCATTGTGTTCATCGTCATCAGCATGCTCACGGTGATGTTCACCATTGGTGTATTCGGGCCGCGTACCCGCGGGTTAGCGCTGGAACGGATCAACCATTGATCGGGTGACGCCCGCCGCGTTGGGGGAACATAAAAAGGTCATGCCGGTCGGTTAAACATGAGGGTCGGTAATGCTTAAAGCGTAGCGGCGGATTTTTTATTGATCTCGCCTCGCTCAAACCCTAAAGTTCGCGCCCGAACGCCCATGCTGGCAACGATCCATCCGGCTCAAGTACTGACGACGAGAGATCGCTGGTTGCTACTGCGATCAGTGATGCTCGGCGACAAGCCTTGGGAAGTAGGCGAACCAAAATGGGGAAACTGATCGGGCGTTCGGTGGGAAATGGAGTCGCGTCCTGTACGCGCGTTCCCAACAGGCTGTTCCCATTGCCACCGGCCTTGCATGCCGACCTTTTCCGTTCCGCCATTTGGAGCCCAGCATGTCGATCAAGATCGAAGACTATTACCCCCGCGCCACCTTCAATAAGCTGAAAGCGTTCGCTGACGAGCAGGAAACCCCATTCGTCGTTATCGACACCGCCACCATCTCGCAGGCTTACGACGATTTGGTCACAAGCTTCCCGTTCGCCAAGATCTACTACGCGGTGAAGGCCAACCCGGCGATCGAGATCACCGAGTTGTTGCGCGACAAAGGCTCGAACTTCGACATCGCCTCAATCTATGAGCTAGACAAAGTCATGAGCGCTGGTGTCGGTCCCGAGCGCATCAGTTACGGCAACACCATCAAGAAGGCGCGCGACGTGCGCTACTTCTTCGAGAAGGGCGTGCGTCTGTTTGCCACTGACTCCGAAGCGGACTTGCGCAACATTGCCAAGGCAGCACCGGGTGCCAAGGTGTACGTGCGTATCCTCACCGAGGGTTCCACTTCCGCGGACTGGCCGCTGTCGCGCAAATTCGGCTGCAACCCGGACATGGCGCTGGACCTGCTGATCCTCGCCAAGCAGCTCGGTCTCGATCCTTATGGCATTTCGTTCCACGTCGGTTCGCAGCAGCGCGACATCGACGTTTGGGACGCGGCCATCGCCAAGGTCAAGTTCATCTTCCAGCGGTTGAAGGAAGAGGACGGCATCACGCTGAAGATGATCAACATGGGCGGCGGTTTTCCTGCCAACTACATCCAGCGTACGAACGATCTGAAAACCTACGCTGAGGAAATCACTCGCTTCCTGCAGGAAGACTTCGGCGATGAAATGCCGGAAATCATCCTCGAACCGGGCCGTTCGCTGATTGCCAATGCTGGCATCCTGGTCAGTGAAGTCGTACTGGTGGCGCGCAAGTCCCGCACAGCGGTCGAGCGTTGGGTCTACACCGACGTGGGTAAATTCAGTGGCCTGATCGAAACCATGGACGAGTCCATCAAGTTCCCGATTTGGACAGAGAAGAAGGGCGAGATGGAAGAGGTTGTCATCGCCGGCCCGACCTGCGACAGCGCTGACATCATGTACGAACACTATAAGTACGGCCTGCCCCTGAACCTCTCTAGTGGCGATCGCCTGTACTGGTTCTCGACCGGCGCCTACACCACGAGCTACAGCGCGGTTGAATTCAACGGTTTCCCACCGCTGAAGTCGTTCTACGTCTGACGCGTTGACTCTGGAAAAGGCCCGCTTGCGGGCCTTTTTTCGTGATGGCGGACGAAAGACCCCCTGTAGGAGCCAGCTTGCTGGCGATCCAGATCTAACCGGCGATGCGGTGTCGTTTGACGGAGCGCGATCGCCAGCAAGCTGATCGCAGCCCGGCTGGCTCCTACAAAAAGCAGGGCACCATTCGTAAATAATCGGTAAAAGCACGCATTTTGGACTATAGGTGCGACTCGTTCTCAACTAGAATCCGGCGCCTTGGAAATCCAATAACACATGGACCCATCGGCGAGCCGATTGGGCGAGGTGCTGCGCCGTGTTCAAAAAGGTCATGTTCCAACTGCACTGGTTGTTCGGCATCACCGCAGGCCTTGTGCTGTCGCTGATGGGCATTACCGGCGCGCTCTACACCTTTCAGGAAGAAATCCTCGAACTCATCAACCCGCAGGTATTGCAAGTCGAGGCCAAGCCGGAAGGCGTGCTGCCTGCGCCAGTACTCGTCGGAAGGCTGGAGCATGATTTCGGCAAAACGGTCAGCTCGTTGATCGTCAACCATGAAGGTGGCGCCTCGCGCGTATTCTTCCAGCCTCCGCCGGGCGAACGTCGCGGACCGATGCGTTACTTCGACCCATATACCGGCCAGCTGCTTGGCGAGCCGGCGGGCGAGGGCTTTTTCAGCTTCGTGCTGCAACTGCACCGCTTTCTTGCAATGGGCCAGACCGGTCGGCAGATCACCGGGGCCTGCACCCTGATGTTGATCTTTTTCTGCTTGTCGGGCCTTTACTTGCGCTGGCCACGCCGGGCTTTGAGCTGGCGTACCTGGCTCACCTTCGACTGGTCGAAGAAGGGCCGCGCGTTCAACTGGGACCTACATGCCATCGCCGGCACCTGGTGCCTCGTGTTCTATCTCCTGGCCGGCCTGACCGGACTGTTCTGGTCCTATGACTGGTATCGCCAAGGCGCGACGCGCCTGTTGAGTGGCGAAGCAGCGGAACAGCGCCTACCCCGTGGAGCAGGCATGACGGAGGCACCGGATTACGCCATGGTCTGGCGACGTTTGCAGGAAATTGCCGGGCCTGAACTGGCGGCCTGGAGCATTCGGCCTTCGCCAGCGGGTCAGCCGCTGACGATCAGCTATCGATTGAAAGATGCGGCGCATGCGCGGGCCTTCGATCGTGTCGATCTGGATGCCAAAACAGGGGAGATGGTTCGCCACGAACGCTATGCCGATAAAGCCTTCGGCGAGCAGATGCTGGCCAGCGTCTACGCGCTGCACACCGGTGAGTACTTCGGCGTGATCGGACGGGTGTTGATGATGCTCGCCAGCCTTTCCATGCCGATCTTCTTCGTCACGGGATGGCTCCTGTATCTGGACCGCCGGCGCAAGAAAAAGGGCATTCGCGAGAACCGCGAGTTGGCAGGTAAGGAGGCGAAGGAGGGTTGGTTGATTGGTTTTGCCAGCCAGAGTGGCCTTGCGGAGCAGTTAGCCTGGATGACGGCGGGCCAGCTCCAGGCGGCGGGTTTTCCGGTTCAGGTAAGGCCGCTGGCACAGCTGGATGAACACGCGCTGCGAAAGGCGGATAAAGCACTCTTCGTCATCAGTACGTTTGGCGACGGCGAGGCGCCTGACAGTGCACGCTCGTTCGAACGACGTCTGCTGGGACAGGCTTTAGGGCTCGATAAGCTCCAGTTTTCCGTGCTCGGGTTGGGCGATCGGCAATACGAGCAGTTCTGCGAATTCGCTCGAAAGGTGAACCGTTGGTTGACCCGCGAAGGCGCAAGCCATCTGTTCGAACCGGTCGAGGTCGACAATGGCGATGCACGAGCCATCGCTGACTGGCAAGCACAGTTGAGTCAGCTGACCGGTACTGCTGCAGTGCCTCGTTTTGAGCAGGCGTATTCGCTTTGGACGTTGCGCGAACGGGTTCACCTTAACCCTGAAAGTCAGGGCGGCCCGACCTACCTAATTCGACTCGAAGGCCCGGAAATCTGGAATGCGGGCGATGTCTTGCAGATCCAGCCTCGGCACGGTGACGAGCACGTGCGTGGTTGGCTGTCGGCATATGGTCTCGACGCAGACGCCGCAGTGGTCGTGGATGGCCAGGAGCAGCCGCTGTTCCAGGCACTGGCGAGCAGGGAACTGCCACAGTCTTTCGAGCACCTCGTAGGGCTGCATGCCCAGGCTTTGCTGGATGCGCTCGCCCCCTTGGGAACGCGGGACTACTCCATTGCTTCCATCATGGCGGACGGTGCGTTGGAGCTGATCGTGCGCCAGGAGCGCTTCCCTGACGGTGGCCTCGGGTTGGGTTCGGGTTGGCTTACCGTGCATTTACAGCCGGATGCGGCGCTTGTCGCGCGGGTGCGCAGCAACAGTAGCTTCCATGTTCCCGAAGGGGATCGGCCGATAATCCTGATCGGCAACGGCACGGGCCTCGCGGGTCTACGCAGTTTGCTCAAAGCACGCATTGCCGCCGGACATTCGCGGAACTGGTTGCTGTTTGGTGAGCGAAACGCGGCGCATGACTTCTATTGCGAAGACGAAGTGCGTGGCTGGCTAAGCGATGGTGGGCTCGCGCGCCTCGACCTGGCATTTTCTCGGGATCAGGCTGAGCGCGTGTACGTGCAGGACCGACTACGTGACGCTGCGGACGAATTGCGTGCCTGGGTCGCCGAAGGTGCGTCGATTTACGTATGCGGCAGTCTGAATGGCATGGCGGGTGGGGTAGATAGTGTCCTGCGAGCGGTGCTCGGCGATGCGATAGTCGACGACCTGGTAGAGCAGGGGCGTTATCGTCGGGACGTGTATTGATGGCGTTCAACGCTAATAAATTCGCTGTTAGGCCCACCGCAGGCGGCTAAAGCCGCCCCTACAGAAGAGCAGGGATGTGCGGCGTTTGGACAAAGTGCGGCCTGTAGGGGCGACTTTAGTCGCGAACGATCGCAAGACCACACGCTTCTTTGGGTAGGCCAGAGCTGATTAGCGCGTGACAGGCTACAGGTGAAATCTGCCGAGCCTGTA
Organism: Pseudomonas matsuisoli; assembly: GCF_014647635.1. GTDB lineage: Bacteria > Pseudomonadota > Gammaproteobacteria > Pseudomonadales > Pseudomonadaceae > Pseudomonas_P > Pseudomonas_P matsuisoli. The sequence continues at coordinate 122,473 of NZ_BMPO01000010.1, read as the reverse complement.
GTGTCCGCAGCTAAAGCCGCCCCTACAGAAGAGCGGGAATGGGCGGCTTTTGGACGAGGTGCGAACCTGTAGGGGCGACTTTAGTCGCCGGCGTTCGAGAGGTCACCTGTAATGGCTCAGGACGCAATCGAAATTTCGCCGCCCTCCACGAACCGCTCTGCGTAATGACACGCCACTTGCCTGCCATCCACCTCTCGCAGGGCGGGTTCTTCCTGACGGCAATGCTCGGTCGCGTGTGGGCAGCGGGTGTTGAACACGCATCCCGACGGCGGCGACAGCGGGTTGGGCAGTTCGCCCTGAATCTTGATACGCGGCTTGTCGGGGGCGGGTCGCAATGAGGGGGTCGCTGACAACAACGCCTGCGTATACGGATGCAAGGGCCGCTCGTACAGCTTGTCGCGCGGTCCCATTTCCGCAGGCTTGCCCAAATACATCACCAGCACCTGATCGGCCACATGGCGTACGACCGCCAGGTTGTGGGAAATGAACACGTACGCCGTGCCGAACTCCTCCTGCAAGTCCTTGAACAGGTTAAGCACCTGGGCTTGGATCGAAACGTCGAGCGCCGACGTCGGCTCGTCCGCGATCAGTACCTTGGGCGTGAGCATCATGGCGCGCGCCAGAGCGATTCGTTGGCGCTGGCCGCCGGAGAACATGTGCGGGTAGCGCTGGTAGTGCTCGGGGCGCAGGCCCACCTGGCGCATCATTTCTTGTACGTGCTCACGTCGCTCGCTACGGCTCAGCGAGGTATTGATGATCAGCGGCTCGGCTAGCTGATCCCCGATTTTTTGCCGTGGGTTGAGCGAGGCATAGGGGTTCTGAAAGACCATCTGCACGTCACGTCGTAGTTGCGCACGATCGGCGCGGCTCGCGCCCGCGACCTCGCGTCCGCCGATTTGCAGCGAGCCGGACGTGGGCTCCTCGATGAGCGTGAGGGCGCGCGCGAGCGTGGATTTACCACAGCCGGATTCACCCACCACAGCCAACGTTTGACCGGGGTACAACTCGAAGGAAACGCCGTTCAACGCGCGGACCACGGCGTCGCCTTTGAACAGCCCACGGGAGACGTGGTAATGGCGAGTCAGATCGCGCGCCGTGAGAACGGGATCAGCAGAGTGTTCAGTGGGCATAGTGGTGGCCTCCGACTTCGAGCCGATGCTCAGCGCTCACGCTGGGCGCCTCGCCCGGCGCCATGTTGCGCGGGAAGAAACACCGCACCGCACCGCGGTCATAGGGTTCCAGTGCGGGGCGTTTCTGGCAGCGGTTCTGGACATAGGGGCAACGGGGTGCCAGCAGGCAGCCGGTTGGACGGTCGTAGCGACCGGGAACGATGCCCGGCAAGGTCGCCAGGCGTTCGCCTTGGCCTTGCTCGGGAATGGCCGCAAGCAACGCTTCGGTGTACGGGTGCGCTGGTGCATCGAACAGCGTTGGAATGTGGCCCTTCTCGACCGCCTGGCCGGCATACATCACGCAGACATCGCGCGCGGTCTCGGCGACCACGGCAAGGTCGTGCGTAATGAGGATCAGCGCCATGCCTTGGTCGCGTTGCAGTGCTAACAACAGATCCATGATCTGCGCCTGAATGGTGACGTCGAGCGCGGTCGTCGGCTCGTCTGCGATGAGCAGGCGCGGTTCGCCGGCAATCGCCATGGCGATGGCGACACGTTGGCTCATGCCGCCGGACAGCTGGTGCGGGTAGGCATCCAGGCGGCTTTCAGCCGCAGGAATTTCGACGCGCTCCAGCAATTCGAGCGCCCGTTTGCGCGCGGCGCTGCCTTTCAGATTCAGATGCTGACGCAGGACTTCCTCGATCTGGTAACCCACGGTGTACGCCGGGTTCAGCGCCGTCATCGGGTCCTGAAAGACCATCGCCATGTCCTTACCAATCAACTGCCGGCGCTTACGCCCGCGAATGGTCAGCAGGTCGTGGCCGAGAAACTGCATCTGGTCCGCAGTGACGATTCCAGGGTGATCGATCAGGCCCATCAGCGCCATCATGGTGACGGATTTGCCGGACCCGGATTCTCCGACGATGGCCAAGACTTCGCCGGCGTCGATGGACAGGTCCAGCCCTTCGACCACGGGCGGCGCATCCCGCCCGCCGAAGCGAACATTGAGATTGTGGATATCGAGCAGGCTCATTTCTATGTCCTCACGCAGCATTCTTCAGGCGTGGATCGAGCGCATCGCGCAGCCCGTCGCCCATGAGGTTGATGGCCAACACGCTCAGCAGGATCGCAAGTCCAGGCAGCGAGACAACCCACCATGCACGTTCGATGTAGTCTCGTGCGGAGGCGAGCATGGTGCCCCACTCAGGTGTCGGCGGTTGGACACCCAAGCCAAGAAATCCAAGCGCCGCCGCATCCAGGATGGCCGACGAGAAGCTCAGCGTCGCCTGGACGATCAGCGGGGCCATGCAGTTCGGCAGAACGCTGATGAACATCAGGCGCAGGGTGCCGGCACCGGCGATGCGCGAAGCGGTCACGTAGTCGCGGTTCAATTCGGTCATCACTGCGGCGCGGGTCAGGCGCACGTAGGAGGGCAGCGAGACGATGGCGATGGCGAAAATCGTGTTGATCAGGCCAGGGCCCAAGATGGCGACGATCGCCACGGCCAGGAGCAGCGAAGGCAGGGCGAGCATGACATCCATCATGCGCATGATGGGCGGCCCCAGGCGTGTCGGTGAGAAGCCAGCGAGCAGGCCGAGCAGGATCCCAGGGATCAGCGAGAACACCACCGAAGCCAGACCGATAAGCAGTGACAAGCGCGCACCGTGGATGAGTCGCGACAGCATGTCGCGGCCGACTTCGTCGGTGCCTAGTAGGAACTGCGTCGTACCGCCCTCGAGCCACGCGGGTGGCGTGAGGAGGTTGTCGCGAAACTGCTCGCTGGGATCGAAGGGGGCGACCCAGGGAGCGAACAAGGCGCAAAAGGCGAGGACCAGCATGTACAGAAAGCCGGCAAGTGCGCCTTTGTTGCGGCTGAACGCGGTCCAGAATTCACGCAGTGGCGAAGGGTAGTAGAGCGTCGGTTCGGACGCGGTTGTGGAGAGAGAAGCTTTTGTCGTCATGGCGTCACCGTTGGTGCCGGATACGCGGATTGATCAATCCGTAAAGAATGTCCACGGTGAAATTCACCAGGATCACGAGGCAGGCGACGAGCAGGATGCCGTTCTGCACCACCGGGTAGTCCCGCGCGCCGATGGACTCGATCAGCCATTTGCCGATGCCGGGCCAGGCGAAGATCGTCTCGGTCAGCACGGCGCCTGCGAGCAGGGTGCCAACTTGCAGGCCAAACACCGTGATCACGGGAATGAGCGCATTACGCAGCGCATGGACGACAACGACGCGGGTCGGTGAGAGCCCTTTGGCACGTGCCGTACGGACGTAGTCCTCGCGCAAGACCTCGAGCATAGCGGAGCGGGTCATCCGGGCGATCACCGCGAGGGGGATGGTGCCCAGCACGATGGCGGGCAGGATTAGATGGCGCAGCGCGTCGAGGAATGCCCCTTCCTCTTCGGAAAGCAGCGTATCGATGAGCATGAAACCGGTGACCGGAGGAACGTCGTAGAGCAGGTCGAGACGACCGGACACCGGCGTCCAGCCCAGGTTGACTGAAAACAGCATGATCAGGATCAGGCCCCACCAGAAGATCGGCATTGAATAGCCGGTCAGTGAGATGCCCATGACACCATGGTCGAACAGCGACCCTCGCTTGAGCGCGGCGATCATGCCGGCAAGCAGGCCAAAGGTGCCGGCGAAGATCAGCGCACCGAAGGCGAGCTCCAGTGTGGCGGGGAACAGCGTGGTGAATTCATTCCAGACGCTGGTACGCGTCCGGAGCGATTCGCCGAGATTGCCGCTCGCCAGCTGACCGATGTAGTCGAAATACTGCTGATACAGCGGCTTGTTCAGGCCGAGCCGTTCCATTGCCTGGGCATGCAGTTCGGGGTCCACCCGGCGCTCACCCATCATGACTTCCACCGGGTCGCCCGGAATCAGGCGAATCAAGGCGAACGTCAGCAGCGTGATGCCGAAGAACGTAGGGATCAGCAGCGCCAATCGGCGTGCAATGAAACTGAGCATCGTGGTGATCGACTCCTGAGGACGGCGCATGGCGAGCGCCGCCACGTTCGAATGATGAGCCCGCGCCAGGTCAGCGGCGGCGCGTTGGATGGCAGGGAGACCTTTAACTGTCCGACCATGTCTGTGGGCAGACATTCCTCACGCAGCGGACGTACCGGATGTTGCGGAAGGCGTAAGAAGAACGCCCCGCGAAGGCGGGGCGTCGCGGTCAGTCCTTGCCTACGCCGATGAAGCTGTTGCGACCGAAGGGGCTGATCTGAAAGCCCTGCACCGTTTTGCTCATCGGCTGGTAGACCGTGGAGTGCGCAATCGGGGTGATCGGGACTTCACGCTTGAGGACGGCCTGGGCTTTTTCGTAGAACGCGGTGCGCTCGGCCTGATCGGTGGTGCGTTTTGCAGCGACCACCAGGTCATCGTATTCCTTGTCGCACCACTTCGAGAAGTTGTTGCCGTCTACAGCGGCGCAGCCGTAGAGCGTGCCCAGCCAGTTGTCCGGGTCACCGTTATCGCCGGTCCAGCCGATGAGCATCGCGTCGTGCTCGCCGTTATGGGCGCGCTTGATGTATTCGCCCCACTCGTAGCTAACGATGCGTGCCTTGATGCCAACTTTGGACCAGTCGTTCTGCAGCATTTCTGCCATCAGTCGGGCGTTGGGGTTGTAGGGGCGTTGCACGGGCATGGCCCACAGGGTGATTTCCGTACCCTCCTTGATGCCGGCCTTTTGTAGCAACTCACGCGCCTTGGCAGGATCGTAAGGCGCGTCGGTGATGCCTTTGTCGTAGGACCATTGCGTCGGCGGCATGCCGTTGACTGCTTTCTGCCCGGCGCCTTGGTAGACGGCATCGATGATGGCGTCCTTATTGATGGCCATGTCCAGCGCCTGGCGTACTTCGAGCTTGTCGAACGGCGGGCGGGTCACGTTGTAGGCGATATAGCCGAGGTTGTAGCCCGGCTGGGTCGGTACGTTAAGTTTGCTGTCCGCCTGCAGCGACTTTAGGTCCGCAGGACGAGGGTTCAGCGTGATATCGCATTCGCCGGCCTTGAGCTTCTGGATGCGCACCGAGGCGTCGGTGTTGATCGAGAACAGCAGGTTGTCGACCTTCACCTTGTCAGGATCCCAGTAGTTCGGGTTGCCCTTGAACCGGATGACCGCGTCTTTCTGGTAGCGGCTGAAGACGAAGGGGCCGGTGCCGATAGGCTTCTGGTTGATCTCGGCCGCCTTACCGTTCTTGAGTAGGGTGTCAGCGTATTCGGCGGAATGGATCGCCGCGAAATTCATGGCCAGGTTCTGCACGAAGGCGGCATCGACTTCGTTGAGGACGAAGCGGACGGTCTTGTCATCCACCTTCTCGACTTTGGCGATATTCGCGTCCAGGCCCATATCGGTGAAATAAGGGAACTCGGTTGGGTAGGCCTTACGGAAAGGAAGGTCCTTGTCGAGCATGCGCTGGAAGGTGAATACCACGTCATCGGCGTTGAAGTCGCGCGTTGGCGTGAAGTAGTCCGTGGTATGGAACTTCACCCCTTCGCGCAGATGGAAGGTGTAGGTCTTGCCGTCTTCGCTGATGTCCCATGAGGTCGCGAGTGAAGGCTGAGCCTTGGTACCACCTTTCTCGAATTCGGCTAGGCGGTTGAAGATCGTCTCTGAGTTCGCATCGAAGTCCGTCCCAGTTGTGTATTGCCCCGGGTCGAACCCTGCGGGGCTGCCCTCCGAGCAATAAACCAGCGTACCGGCGGCGCTGGCCAGGGGGCTGGCGGTGATCAGTCCGGTCGCGAGCAATGCGGTAATCAGGGCGGTCTTGCGCATGCGAAAAGCCTCGTCTAGTTATTCTAGCGACTGGCCTTATGGGCTCGGTCGCTTCGGCTGCCGATGGAAATCGTCGGCGTCAATGCGATCCCGAAATTAAGTGAAGCTGAAATATCCGTCAAATCAAAATTTAAGTGGCACTAATATCGTGCGGCATGCCCATAAATGGGGCGGAAGCTGCCGCTTCGCTCAATATTCCCGTTTATCCTCGAATAGCGGCATCGTGGTGATGTTGATCATCTCGGCCATGTCCGTCCCGCTATTGCCAAGACGATGGGGCTTGGATGCGTCGAAGTGCACTGAGTCACCGGCGCCGAGTGGATAGGCGCGGCCTTCGATGATGTAGGTGACGTGGCCGGAGAGAACGTAGGCCAGCTCAACGCCATCGTGGGTGATGAGTTCGGATTGATAGCCTACCGGAATGTTCATCTTCACTGCGTTGAGCGGATTGCCCGGGAACGAACTCGACAAACGCTCGTAGACCAACGGCTGGCTACCGACCGTATACCGCACCCGCTCCCCGGTATGGGAGTCCGGCTTTTGCTGTTCGGGCTGCTCCAGCAACGCGTTGAGCGGCACCTGAATGGCACGGGCGATGTTCGCGAGCGACGAGATCGATACGCCACACAGATTACGTTCTGCCTGGGAAAGGAAGCTGGCCGTCAGGCCCGCTTCTGCGGCGACCTGATTGAGGGTTTTGCCAGCCGCGCGGCGATAACGGCGGAGACGTTCGCCAATTTGCTCTACGGTCATTGAACTGCTCTGTCTGGAGGTGGCAGCAGTATAGCGGCTCTAATCGATCTGCTTGATCGTTCAATAGCACTTCACGGGATGCCGATTTCCGATTAATTTAAGTAACGCTTAAATTTAAGGTGAGCTTATGACAATCGGTGTAGGTGGTGCATCTCAAGTTTCGGTGTTGAATACCCTGCGGGACATGACCGCAGGCGCACGGCCAATCGAGGCTGCGGAATACCAGCAACGCATCGTCCACTTGCAGGTTGCGATGCGTGCAGCGGGCATTTCCGCAATGGTGGTCAACGCCGGAAGTAACCTGCGCTACTTCACCGGTATCGTCTGGAAAGCGAGTGAGCGGCTGGTGGTCGCCGTCATACCCGCTCGGGGGCCTTTGCACTATGTCGCGCCGACGTTCGAAACTGGCACGATGGAAAGCTTCATGCAGATCGAAGGTGCGCTAAGTACGTGGGAGGAGCATGCCAGCCCCTACGACTTGCTCGGCGACGTGCTTCGCGCCAGCGGCGCCTCACCACAGCGGGGTGCCGCGGTCGCAGTGTGCCCGTCTTTGCCGTTCTTCATGTTCGACAGTATTCGCCGCGCTAATCCGGAGTACCAGTACGCCGACGCCGGGCCGCTGATCGACGCCCTGCGTATGCGTAAGTCCATGGCCGAGATCGATCTGTTGAAGCGCGCGAAGGCCATGACGCTGGCCGTTCAGCAGGCCACTGCCAGCATCTTGGAAGAGGGCATCTCGACGTCGGACGTCACGGAGTTCATCCGTCAGGCGCACCGCCGGGTAGGCGCTCCTGGATCGACGTTCTGCATCGTGCTTTTTGGTCCGGATACGGCCTTCCCGCACGGCGTCATGAATCCCAAATCGCTGGAATCGGGCGACATGGTGCTCATCGACACAGGGTGCCAACTTGATGGCTATCAATCCGATATCACGCGCAGCTATGTCTTCGGCAACCCCACCGCTGAACAGCGCCGCGTGTGGAATGCGGAGAAAACGGCGCAGATGGCGGTGTTCGAAGCAGCCCGGCTGGGTGCATGCTGCGGGGACCTGGACGCCGCGGCACGGCGTTCACTTGAGGCCGACGGCTTCGGGCCTGGCTATGCGTTGCCAGGATTGCCGCACCGTACGGGGCACGGTATCGGCCTGGACCTGCACGAAGCCCCCTATCTCGTGGGTGGCAACGAGGTGGAGTTGGACACCGGCATGTGCGTTAGTAACGAGCCAACGATTTGCGTGCCGGGCGCCTTTGGCATCCGCCTAGAGGACCATTTCTACATGGATGCACAGGGGCCACGCTGGTTCACCCAGCCGAGCCACTCTATCGATGATCCGTTTGGGTTGGAGGCCTGACGTAGGGTGGATAACCGCGAAGCGTTATCCACCGCTCACCGCGTCAATTGTACGGTGGAATCCCGTAGGGCTTCCACCGTCTACCTTCGAAAGAATTGGCCGACTAGCAGCGTCTGGTGACCGGTGTATTGCGCCACAGGATGGCTGATCCAACCTATGTTCTGACGGTGCTTTCTCGTGGGAGCGGGCCATGCCCGCGAATCGTGTTTCGCCGCCGCGCCATGTCAGCATGGGTTCCCGGACGTGCGGGAGCCCATGCTCGAGGGCACGCCAATCTTACTCGACGCTAACCCCATAGAACGAGTTAAGCCCGAATGGGCTGATCTTGAAGTCTTTCACCCGGGTGCTCATTGGCTGATAAACCGTCGAATGTGCAATCGGCGTGATCGCTGTTTGGTCCTTGAGGATACGCTGAGCCTGTTCGTACAGGGACGTACGCTTCGCCTGATCGTTGAGGGTCCGGGCTTCCTTGATCGACTTGTCATATTTCTCGTCGCACCAGCGGCTGTAGTTGTTCGCGCCGATTGCGTCGCAGCCATACAGGGTGCCAAGCCAGTTATCAGGGTCACCGTTATCGCCGGTCCAGCCGATGAGCATGATGTCGTGCTCGCCCGCCTTGGCGCGCTTGAGATACTCGCCCCATTCGAAGCTGACGATCTTCGCCTTGATGCCGATTTTTGCCCAGTCGCTTTGCAGCATTTCGGCCATCAGTCGCGCATTCGGGTTGTACGGGCGCTGCACGGGCATGGCCCATAGCGTGAGTTCAGTGCCTTCGGTGACGCCGTTATCGCTTAGCAGCTGTTTCGCTTCGTCCAGATCTCGTGGTGCATCGGTCACGCTCTTGTCGTAAGACCACTGCGTTGGGGGCATGGCATTCACCGCCACCTGGCCTGCGCCCTGATACACCGCCTGAACGATCGCCTCCTTGTTGACCGCCATGTCCAGCGCCTTACGCACTTCCGGCTTGCCCAGCGGACCGTGTTCGACGTTATAGGCGATGTAACCCAGGTTGAAGCCGGGCTGCTCGGGCATTTGCAGCTTGCTGTCACCCTTGAGCGATTCGATCTCGGCCGGTCGTGGATTCAACGTGATCTGGCATTCACCCGCGCGCAGTTTCTGCAAGCGTACGGAAGGGTCGGTCGCGATGGAGAAGATAAGGTTGTCCAGCTTCACATCCGCCGGGTTCCAGTAGGTCGGATTGCCCTTGTAGCGAATGACGGAATCCTTCTGGTAACGGCTGAAGACGAATGGGCCCGTGCCGATGGGTTTCTGGTTGATGTCGGCAGCTTTGCCTTCAGCCAGCAGCTTGTCGGCGTACTCAGCCGACTGGATGGAGGCGAAGCTCATGGCAAGGTTCTGCACGAAGGCTGCGTCCACCGTGCGCAGGGTGAAACGCACGGTCTGCGGGTCGACCTTTTCCACTTGGGCGATGTTCTTGTCCATGCTCATGCCGGTGAAATAGGGGAATTCGGTGGGGTACGCCTGGCGGAAGGGATGTGCTTTGTCCAGCATGCGCTGGAAGGTGAACAGTACGTCGTCAGCGTTGAAGTCACGGGTCGGCGTGAAGTAGTCCGTAGTATGGAATTTCACGCCTTTGCGCAGATGGAAGGTGTAGGTGAGGCCGTCTTCGCTGGTCTCCCATTTCTCCGCAAGACCCGGTACGACTTCGGTACTGCCGCGCTTGAACTGAGTGAGACGGTTGAAGACGGTTTCTGCCGCCGCGTCGAATTCAGTGCCGGAGGTGTAAAGCGCGGGGTCGAATCCCGCTGGGCTGGCCTCGGAACAGAACACCAGGGTTCCCGCCGCGTGGGCAAGCGGTGTACCGATCAGCAAACCTGCGGTGACGAGTGCGTTGATCAATGGGGTTTTGCGCATTTCGACCTCTTATCGGTTGTCGTTGTAGTCATGAGCCAGGGTGGCTTGTCGATGTATGCAGGGGGTGTGCCGGGTTGAGCGTTGTCTCGTACTTTTTAGCGTAGTGCGGGTTCGTGGTAGGCGTTGTGTGATTGCCGACGTCGGGTGGAATCCCGAAGGGCTTCCACCGTTTACCTGGCAGTTCGACCGGCCGACGCGACGTCTTGGACAAGGTGAGCGGTGGATTCCGCGACTGGGTCGCTGATCCATCCTGCCCATGCTCAAGGGGCGCTACGGTGTCGGCCTTTCGATCGAGACTTTAGGGCATCTCGACTTCGATCACGCCATCCGCATTGACGGTGACGTCGCTGGTGCCCGCTTCGATTTCGGGGGTCGCGTCCATGCGGGCGGATTTGGCCATGGCCTGCATGCGCATCGGTGGTTGGTATCCCGAACTGTTCAGGTTCAGGCTGACCAGCTTGTAGGTTTTGCCGCCAAGGGCTTCGGTCGTGATTTGGGCGCGTGCCTTGAATGCATCCACGGCTTGCTTGATGAGTGCGTCTTCGCTTTGCTTGCGGGTCTGGTCAGACACGCTGAATGTCATGTTGCCCATGCTCAGGTCGCCCAACAGCTCGCCCGTGAGTTTCGACAATACGGCGAAGTCGCTGCCTTCCAGGCGCAGCTCAGCGCGTTCGCGCCAGGCGATGATCGATTTGCCTTTTTCCTCATAGACAGGGTAGCTGCTACGGCCCGCCAGGCTGACTTTGACGTCCTTGGCTTTGCGCGCAGTCGCCAGAGCCTCGTTCATTGTCTGAGTAATCTGGGCTGCGAGTTTGGCGGGATCCTTATCCTGTGCTTCGCTGTACAGAGTGACTTCCATACGGTCGCGGGCAACCTGTTGGCTGACCTCGGCGCGCAGCGAAATCTGGTTGTAGCGGGGTTCATCGGCAGCGGCGGCCAGGGGCAGGGCAATGGTGCCGATGAGCGCAACAGCTGCGGAAAGACGGGTAACGGCTGACATGACTTCTCCTTTTATGAACGTCACAACATCGCGTGTGGACGGCCGAAACGGTACCGGTCGATGATGCGTGCATGAAAGACCTTCTCAAGCGCATTCTGTTCGGACGTGTGCGCTCGCTTGAAGAGTGCGACCGGTTGCCGCAAGGGGCAAGGGCAGACCGCGGCTTCGCTATACTGGCGCAGCCCTACGGAGACGCCATGCCCGCCGCACCTACGCTTCTGCTGTCCGCCAACCATCAAAATCTTTGGCGGCTCACCCTCATTCGCTTGCTCGTGCTTGCGGCACAGGCGGGCTCGGTCGGGCTCGCCTATGTCACGGGCCTGCTTAATCTGCCGTGGGTGCCGCTGGCAATTACACTTTGCGTATCGCTGGGGCTGTGTGCGCTCACGGCCGTTCGCCTGCGAGGCCCATGGCCGGTCACTGAAGTGGAGTACGGTGCGCAGTTGGCGTGCGATCTGGTCATCCACAGCGTGCTGCTGTACTACACCGGCGGTTCGCTGAACCCCTTCGTGTCTTATTACCTGGTACCGCTGACGATCGCCGCCGCGACCTTGCCGTGGGTCTTCACGTTGGCGTTGTCGGGATTGGCGCTGGCGTCTTACACGCTGCTGGTGATGTGGTCGCATCCGCTGGACACGACCATCGTTCGCCGCGAGTCGCTGTTCGTCTATGGCATGTGGCTGAGTTTCGCGCTGTCGGCTGCACTGATCACATTCTTCGCCGCGCGCATGTCCGAAGAGCTCCGCCGCCAAGAACTGCGGCGTGCCGCGCGTAGCGAAGCGGACTTACGGGATCAACAATTGCTCGCCGTGGCGACGCAAGCCGCAGGCGCTGCGCATGAGCTCGGTACGCCGTTGGCGACCATGAGCGTCCTGCTGGCGGAGCTTCGCGAAGATCATCCCGACCCGCACCTCCAGGAAGATTTGGCCGTTCTCCAGGAGCAGGTCAAGCAATGCAAGGAGAGCTTGCAGCAACTGGTTCGCGCGGCTGAAGCGGAGCGCCGGCAGGCTGTGGAGCGGCAGAGCGTGGTCGATTGGGTGCACGCCGTATTGGAACGCTGGCATCTGATGCGTCCGGAGGTGACCTACCGCAAGCGGTGCGAAGGCAAGGGCGAACCGCCACAGCTGGTGCCTCCGCCGGATCTGAGTCAGGCGCTGTTGAATCTGTTGAATAACGCTGCCGATGCCTGCCCGACGGATCTCGACGTCGAGATCGATTGGAGCGAGGAAGGCATGGTCGTCCGTATTCGCGATAACGGTAGCGGCGTTCCGCTGCATATCGCGGATCAGATCGGTAAACCCTTCATCACCACGAAGGGCAGCAACGGCAAAGGCTTCGGCCTCGGCCTGTTTCTAAGCCAGGCCAGCGTGACGCGGGCGGGCGGATCGGTGAAACTCTATAACCAACAGGGTGGCGGAACATTGACCGAGCTACGGTTGCCGCGCCAGGCGTCGGGAGAAGGGCTATGACTGAAGAACAACTGGTCGAAGGCGAGGAGCAACCGCATCTCTTGCTGGTAGACGATGATCCGACCTTCACGCGGGTGATGGCGCGGGCCATGTCTCGGCGTGGCTTTCGCGTCAGCACCGCGGGTTCGGCTGAGGAAGGCTTGGCAGTCGCCAGCCAGGATCTACCGGAATATGCAGTCCTCGATCTGAAGATGGAGGGGGACTCGGGATTGGTGTTGTTGCCGCGTCTTCTCGAGCTCGATGCTGAAATGCGGGTGGTGATTCTTACCGGCTATTCGAGCATCGCCACCGCCGTGGAAGCGATCAAGCGTGGCGCGCGTAACTATCTCTGCAAGCCCGCCGACGCTGACGATGTGCTGACGGCGCTCCTTTCCGAGCATGCCGATCTGGACACGCTGGTGCCGGATAACCCGATGTCGGTGGACCGGTTGCAGTGGGAGCACATCCAGCGCGTACTGACCGAGCATGACGGCAACATCTCCGCCACGGCCCGGGCCCTGGGCATGCATCGTCGTACCCTTCAGCGCAAGTTGCAGAAGCGACCCGTACGTCGCTGATTGACGGAGACCAGAAGCGATGAGTGGTCGTTACTTCGTGTGTCGGCTCTCCTGGCTGAGCCGTCACAGGACTTCTTTCAGCTCATGATCGTGCGCCCATGTACACCATTCTTAGCCAAACCCTAGCGATCACCGCGCCAGTATTCTCCATGTTGTTCATCGGCGTGCTGCTCAAGCGGATTGGCGCAATCGACACGACCTTCATCAATACGGCATCGAAATTGGTTTTCAACGGGACGATGCCGACGCTGTTGTTTCTCGGCATCGTTGAGGTCGACATCGATGCGGGGCTTCAGCCAGGCGTTCTGATCTATTTTGCCATTGCATCGGTGCTGGGCTTCTTCTTGTCCTGGGCGTGGGCGATCTGGCGGTGCCCCTATGCGGATCGTGGCGTGTTTGCCCAAGGGTCTTTTCGTGGCAACAACGGCATTATCGGCCTAGCCCTCGCCACGAGCATGTATGGCTCGTATGGCCTCTCGTTGGGGAGCATCCTGGCGGGAGCGGTCATCATCTTCTACAATAGCCTGTCGGCCATCGTGCTCGCGGTCTACAGCCCGACGGCGAAGGCGGATCCATGGAGTCTGCTCAAGAGTATCGTCAGCAATCCTCTTATCATCGGCGTCGTCGCCGCGATTCCATTTGCGGCGTTCCAAATCCCCATTCCGGCCTGGATGCTGACCTCTGGCCACTATTTCGCTCAGCTCACGCTGCCATTGGCGCTGATTTGCATTGGCGGCACCCTTTCGCTCGCCTCCTTACGTAAGAGCAGCGGCGTCGCGCTGGAAGCGAGCTTGGTGAAGATGGTCTGGATGCCGATCATCTTTACGTTCATCGCCTGGTTGTTGGGCTTTCGTGGCGCGGACTTGGGCGTGTTGTTCCTGTATTTTGGTGCGCCGACAGCCGCGGCCAGTTACGTCATGACGCGTGCTTACAACGGGAATGACGAACTTGCGGCGGCGATCATCGTGGTCACCACGCTCATGGCGGTGCTGACGACCAACATCGGCATCATCGTGCTGCAGTGGGGCGAGTGGATCTGACGCGGGTAGCGTGTGCTTGGTAACGCCAAGCAACATCCGTGTGGCTATTTCCGAGAACCAAGCGCAAATCCGGCAAGTCACTCAATAAGAGAGTGCAGCCGGAGAGCTATCTATGAAGTCGTTCCTGTTCGCCGTGTTAGGTGTGGCCTTCGCGGCGACGGCCAACGCCGAAAGTGTCAACCCACTCGACGCTGAACATTGGAAGACAAGACCATTGGTCATCGTCGTTCCTTCTCCTGAAGACCCCGTCCTGAAAGCGCTCAACGATTCGTTGCAGTCGCCTGAGAATCGCGAGGCATTCATCGAGCGCGAGATGGTCCTGTACCGTGTCGTGGATGGTCGCGCAACGCGTAACGACGAGCCTCTCACGCCGGAGCAGGCGGATGCTCTACTGGGAGCGCTAGACGCCAAAGCCGAAGGGCCGGCTACGGTTTTCCTGGTGGGTAAAGATGGCGGAGTAAAGGTGCGGCAGGAGGGCTCGTTGGAGCCGAAAGAAATCTTTGCGACGATCGATCAGATGCCGATGCGGCAGTGATCAATAGCCACTGTCTCGATGGATTCAGCGCGATAGCTTTGTCTCGCCATCGGGGTGGCGCTGTCTTGCGGCAGACGCAATCTTTTGTAGGAGCTGGCCGGCCGGCGCTCCGGTTGCCCGCGAATTACGCAGGCAGAATCAACATAGTCGCCGCGATTAGAATCGCTTTCGCGAGCATGGCTCGCTCCCACAAGGACGCTAAACGTTGAGAGACGCAACCCGCCGGGCACGCCAAACAGCCCATGCGCTCAATACGACCAGCGAACCCGGCACGACATACCAGACCACCGCATGCCGATACGCCTCGAACTGCGGCATCCCGGCGGAAAACAGCGCCAGATACAGCACATAAATTCCGTAGTACCCCAACAGAATCAGCCCTCCCACTCGCCCAATGATTCTGTTCCCCGCCAGCAGAAGCATGACCACGGCGCCTGCGAACAGAACGGTAGGGATATCGAACGAAAGCGCGTTCGGTGAGACGGATAGCTCGCCCGGTGCGATCAGCACCGACAAACCCAGTACAAACAGCAGATTGATCATGCCGCTCGCGATCAGCAGGCCTATTGCAATCTGCGGTCGGCCTCGGAGTGCGGCGACGATACAGACAAGCAGTTCGGGGAGTGCCGTACCACCTGCAGTGGCCGTGAGGCCAACGACGAGGTCGGAAAGGCCAAGCTCGCGGGCAAGCTCCACAGCGCCTTTTGTCAGGGCCTCGGCTCCGGCGATCAGTAGCGCAATTCCCGCCAGCGTGGCCGTGATTTCGATCGAGACGGGCAGAAACGACCAATTCCCACGAGTAACGCGCGCCTGGGTGAGGCGATGTAGGTCCTCAAAGAACTGCCCGTGCGACCTCGCGAGCCACAGGCAGTACGCCGTGAATGCGGCTAACAGCAGACCACCGTCGACACCCGTTAGTGTGCCGTCCTCTGCGAGGAGCCAGACGAGAATGATGGCGGCTGCAAATGCCGGCATCGTCTGTTTCACGACGAAACTCGAGGCACGTAAGGGAAGTAATACTGCCGCAACGCCCAGCAGCAGGAAGAGGTTGGCGATACCGCTACCGACGACGCTACCAATGGC
The DNA here is from genome assembly GCF_014647635.1 of Pseudomonas matsuisoli. Taxonomy (GTDB): domain Bacteria; phylum Pseudomonadota; class Gammaproteobacteria; order Pseudomonadales; family Pseudomonadaceae; genus Pseudomonas_P; species Pseudomonas_P matsuisoli. The sequence continues at coordinate 106,918 of NZ_BMPO01000010.1, read as the reverse complement.
CAGGTCGCCCAGGCCGTCTCCGGTAGCTTTCAGGCTGACAGCGGTGTCAGGCATTGCCAGAACGATCAACACGATAAGCCCGGCAGCGACCGCATTGCCGCCTCCACGGCTGGTCAGCCGAATAAGCCCGCGAATCACGGCATGCGCGCCCAAGGTCATGAGCAGCAAGCCGAGGCCCAGGTAGACGTATACGGACGGGCTCATGCTCAGTATCAGCGATGACATTCAGGCGTTCTCAGCGCTCAAGGGCTTCCACGCGAACCTTCGCCGTACCGCTTCGAACCATGTCGAGGGCTACGGCGGCCTTACGGGACACATCGATGATGCGACTGCGCGTAAAAGGGCCGCGATCATTGATACGTAATACCACGCTACGGTCGTTCGACAGGTTGGTGACGCGAACCAGCGTCCCGAACGGAAGGTTTCGGTGGGCTGCGGTCAGTGCGTTTTGGTCGAAGCGTTCACCGCTGGCGGTCCGCTTGCCATGGTGCGCGCTGCCGTACCAAGAGGCTTTTCCGTCCGCCTTGTAGCCATGTGGATCGATGGTGCCGGAGGGTTGGCTGGCGCAACCTGCAAGCAAGAGGATGAATAGCAGCGCGATGAACTTGGGCATATGCATCTGTCTTGTGGCGGAGAGTCGCTTATCGACCGCAAGCGAAGCGGCCGGTTCGCGTTTAGATGGGGCGTAATTGCCTAAGAACCTGTCGAAGATCTTTTATTAATTAAACCCCAGTGTCTTGAGCAAGGATCAACGCCTATTGTGGGAGCGGGCCACGCCCGCGAAGCGTACTCAAACCCGGCACCGCTTCACCCGAATGCCATCTTTCGCGGGCATGGCCCGCTCCCACGAGTAAAAAGCGCCACAACCTCAAGCTGAGGGAAGAGCGTCATGGCTTCGAGCGGCGCTGTTCCGGGATCGCGTCATCTAGCCTTCCAGCTTCTTCTTGAGCAGCTCGTTGACCTGGCCAGGGTTGGCCTTGCCTTTGGATGCCTTCATGGCTTGGCCGACGAAGAAGCCGAACATCTTGCCGCGCTTGGCTTCGTCGCTGGCGCGGTACTGCTCGACCTGCTCTGCGTTGGCGGCCAGGACCTCGTCGAGCATTTTCTCGATGGCACCGGAGTCGGTGACCTGTTTGAGGCCCTTCTTCTCGATCACTTCATCGGCGCTCGAGCCTTCGCCGGCGGCCAGGGCTTCGAAGACCATCTTGGCGATCTTGCCGCTGATGGTGTTGTCCTTGATGCGCAGGATCATGCCGCCCAGTTGTTCGGCGGATACGGGGGACTGCTCGATCTCCAGGCCTTCCTTGTTGAGCAGGCTGGACAGCTCGCCCATCACCCAGTTGGCGGACAGCTTGGCGTCGCCGCAGGTCTTCTCGACGGCCTCGAAGTAGTCGGCCAGCTCGCGGCTCGCCGAGAGCACGCTGGCGTCATAGGTGGAAAGACCGAACTGGCTCTCGAAGCGCTCGCGCTTTTGCGGTGGCAGCTCTGGCAGCTTACTGCGTAGGTCGTCGAGGAAGCTCTGCTCGATCACCACAGGCAGCAGGTCGGGGCAGGGGAAGTAACGGTAGTCGTTGGCTTCTTCCTTGCTGCGCATGGAGCGGGTCTGATCCTTGTTCGGATCGTACAGGCGGGTTTCCTGCACCACCTTGCCGCCGTCTTCGATCAGCTCAATCTGACGCTGCACTTCGTGGTTGATTGCTTTCTCGATGAAGCGGAACGAGTTGACGTTCTTGATCTCGGCTCGGGTGCCGAAAGCTTCCTGACCTTTCGGGCGTACGGAAACGTTGCAGTCACAACGCAGCGAGCCTTCGGCCATGTTGCCGTCGCAAATGCCGAGATAGCGCACCAGGGCGTGGATCGCTTTGACGTAGGCCACCGCTTCCTTGGCGGAGCGGATATCTGGCTCGGAGACGATTTCCAGCAGCGGTGTGCCGGCGCGGTTCAGGTCGATGCCGCTCATGCCATGGAAGTCTTCGTGCAGGCTCTTACCGGCATCTTCTTCCAGGTGCGCGCGAGTGATGCCGATGCGCTTGACGGTGCCGTCTTCCAGGGTGATGTCGAGGAAGCCTTTACCAACGATGGGGTGATCCATCTGGCTGGTCTGGTAGCCCTTCGGCAGGTCCGGATAGAAGTAGTTCTTGCGGGCGAAGACGTTGCGCTCGGCAATATCCGCGTCGATGGCCAACCCGAACTGGCAGGCCATGCGTACCGCTTCTTCGTTGAGCACCGGCAGGGTGCCCGGCATCCCGAGGTCGACCAGGCTGGCCTGGGTGTTCGGCTCGGCGCCGAAGGTGGTGGCGCTGGCGGAGAAAATCTTCGATTGAGTGCTGAGCTGAGCGTGTATTTCCAGCCCTATCACGGTTTCCCATTGCATGTGTGTCGTCCTCAGAATCCGCTCGGTGCTTGTTGATGCCAGTCAGTCACCTGTTGGTACTGATGGGCGACGTTGAGCAGGCGGCCTTCCTGGAAGTAGTTGCCGAGCAGCTGCACGCCGACGGGCAGGCCGTCGACGAAGCCAGCGGGCATCGACAGGCCGGGGATACCGGCGAGGTTGGCGGTGATGGTGTAGATGTCTTCCAGATAAGCAGAAACCGGGTCGCCACCTTTCTCGCCGAGCTTCCAGGCCAGGTTCGGCGTGGTCGGGCCAAGGATCACGTCGACACCTTCGAAGGCGCTGACGAAGTCGTTCTTGATCAGGCGACGGATCTTCTGCGCCTTGAGGTAGTACGCGTCGTAGTAGCCGGCGGACAGGGCGTAGGTGCCGACCATGATGCGGCGCTTCACTTCGTCACCGAAGCCTTCGGCGCGCGAGCGCTTGTACAGGTCCATCAAGTCTTTCGGGTCTTCACAGCGGTAGCCGAAACGCACGCCGTCGAAACGCGACAGGTTGGAGCTGGCTTCTGCGGGTGCGATCACGTAATACGCGGGAATGGCGTGTTGCAGATTCGGCAGGCTGATGTCCTTGACGGTGGCACCGAGTTTTTTCAGCTCTTCGACGACAGCCATGACCTTGTCTGCGATGCGTGGGTCGAGGCCGGCGCCGAAGTACTCCTTCGGCAGGCCAATGCGCAGCCCAGCCAGAGGCTGGGCGAGTACGGCAAGGTAGTCATCGACCGGCTGGTCGATGCTGGTGGAATCTTTCGGATCGAAGCCTGCCATGGCACCAAGCAGCAATGCGCAATCTTCGGCGGTGCGGGCCATGGGGCCGCCCTGGTCGAGACTGGAGGCGTAGGCGATCATGCCCCAGCGCGAGACCCGGCCGTAGGTAGGCTTGATGCCGGTCAGGTTGGTCAGCGCGGCGGGTTGGCGGATCGAGCCGCCAGTATCGGTGCCGGTGGCGGCAGGGATCAGGCGTGCGGCAACCGCTGCCGCCGAACCGCCCGATGAGCCGCCTGGCACACGTTCGGTGTCCCAGGGATTCTTGACGGGTCCGAAATGGCTGGATTCGTTGGCCGAGCCCATGGCGAACTCGTCCATGTTCAGTTTGCCGAGACTGACCGCACCCGCTTCTTTGAGCTTGGCAACGACCGTCGCATCGTACGGCGCCTTGAAATTGTGCAGGATCTTCGAGCCGCACGTCGTCAGCACGCCCTCGGTACAGAACAGGTCCTTGTGGGCGATGGGCGCGCCGAGCAGGGGGTCGCTTTCACCTTTCGCACGACGGGCGTCGGCGGCCTTGGCGTCGGCAATGGCAAGGTCCCCGGTGACGGAGATGAAGCTGTTCAAACGCGTGTCGACGTCGGCGATGCGGGCGAGCAGCGCACCGGTCAATTCTTCGGAGGAGAACTGCTTGTCCTGAAGGCCGCGTACGATTTCGGCCAGGGTCAATTGATGCATGGGAAACCCTTTTCCTTTATTCGATGACTTTCGGCACGAGGTAGAGGCCGTCTTCCACGGCCGGGGCGACAGCTTGGTAAGCCTCGCGACGGTTAGCCTCGGTCACGAGATCGACGCGCAGGCGCTGCGTAGTTTCCAGGGGGTGAGCCAGCGGCGCGATACCATCGGTGTCGACCGCTTGCATGGCGTCGATCAGGCCGAGAATGTTGTTCAGGGTTTCGGTGGTGCGTGGCAGGTCGGCTTCATCCAGCCCGAGGCGGGCCAGGTGAGCGATCTTTTCCACTTCGGAGCGTTCAATCGCCATCAGGGTCTCCAGCGAAAAAGCGGAAGGAGGGAGGCGACGGCCACCGCGGGAAACCAGTGAAATATCCGCGCCCCGCTTCATGGGTGGCGCTTAGTTTAACTAACTATATAGCTAGTTAGGTACGGTCGATGCGGGAACGTCGTTTCCACAGGGCCGTGATGGGCCTGGACATCCTCACCGAACAGGCGCGCATTCGCGGCGTTCGTGAAGCGGATAGCGCAGAAACGCGCGCAATTTAGCGCAGTTGCCGCCTTGCCCAAAAGGTTCGGCGTTGTTAGAGTTTGCCGCACTTTTTACCCAGCGTTTTCCCCGCGCTTCGTCTAGGGTCATCATCTCCATGTTCAAAAAGCTTCGTGGCATGTTTTCCAGCGATCTGTCGATCGACTTGGGCACAGCCAACACTCTTATTTATGTGCGCGATCGCGGCATCGTCCTCAACGAACCTTCGGTAGTAGCCATTCGTAATCACGGCAACCAGAAGAGCGTCGTTGCAGTCGGTACCGATGCCAAGCGCATGCTCGGGCGTACGCCTGGCAACATCAACGCTATCCGTCCGATGAAAGATGGCGTGATCGCCGACTTCAGCGTCTGCGAGAAGATGCTGCAGTACTTCATCAACAAAGTGCACGAAAACAGCTTCCTGCAACCTTCCCCGCGCGTACTCATCTGCGTGCCGTGCAAGTCCACTCAGGTTGAGCGCCGTGCCATTCGTGAATCGGCACTGGGTGCTGGCGCGCGCGAAGTGTTTCTGATCGAAGAGCCCATGGCGGCCGCGATCGGTGCCGGTTTGCCGGTGGAAGAAGCACGGGGATCAATGGTCGTCGATATCGGCGGCGGTACCACGGAGATCGCGCTGATTTCGCTCAATGGCGTGGTCTATGCGGAATCCGTTCGCGTAGGTGGCGATCGTTTCGACGAATCCATCGTGACCTATGTTCGCCGTAACTACGGCAGTCTCATCGGGGAATCCACCGCGGAGCGCATCAAGCAGGAGATCGGTGCGGCATTCCCAGGCGCCGAGCTTCGTGAGATCGACGTTCGCGGTCGTAACCTGGCCGAGGGCGTGCCACGTAGCTTCACGCTGAACTCGGGTGAAGTGCTCGAGGCCCTGCAAGAGTCCCTGGCAACCATCGTTCAGGCGGTAAAAAGCGCACTGGAACAGTCGCCTCCGGAGTTGGCATCCGACATCGCTGAGCGCGGGCTGGTGTTGACGGGCGGCGGCGCGCTGCTGCGTGATCTGGACAAGTTGCTCTCCCAGGAAACCGGATTGCCCGTCATCGTCGCCGAGGACCCTCTGACTTGCGTCGCGCGTGGAGGCGGTCGCGCGTTGGAGATGATGGACCGTCACGCCATGGATCTGCTTTCCACCGAGTAAGTCGAGCAGCAGGTCGAACGTGACCGAGTAATGGGGCAACGAGACGGGCGTGACGTCCTTGCTCCAGATCGGTCCGATCCCGCCATCGACGCTCGGCTCCCTGCGCGAGGTTACCGCCATCAAACCGATGCTGTTCGCCAAGGGTCCTTCCTTTGGAATCCACCTATTGGTGCTTGCCGTACTTTCGGTCGGGCTGATGGTGTTCGACTCGCGTTTCGATACGCTGCGCCCCGTACGGTCGCAAATGGGCTTGGTGCTCACGCCGTTCTATTGGTTGGCCGACTTGCCTGCGCGAACCTGGGATCGTGCGAACGAACAATTCAGTAGCCATAGCGAGTTGTTGGCCGAGAACGAAAAGCTCAAGGCCGAAGCGTTGCTCATGCAGCGTCGCTTGCAGAAGCTTGCCGCGCTGACCGAACAGAACGTCCGTTTGCGTGAACTGCTGAATTCGTCGGCACTGGTGGACGATGACGTACTGGTGGGCGAGCTCATTGGTGTCGACCCAAACCCGTTCACCCATCGCATCTTGATCGACAAGGGCGGGAAGGACGGCGTCGCCGTAGGCCAGCCTGTCCTTGATGCCACTGGCCTGATGGGGCAGGTGGTGGAAGTGATGCCTTATACCGCGCGGGTTTTGCTCCTTACCGATACGACGCACAGCATTCCGGTACAGGTGAACCGTAATGGACTGCGGGCGATCGCGGTAGGCAGTGGCAACCCGGAAAGTCTCGAGCTGCGGCATGTCGCCGACACCGCAGACATTCGTGAGGGCGACCTTTTGGTCAGTTCTGGGCTGGGGCAGCGGTTCCCGGCCGGTTATCCGGTGGCGACGGTCAAGGAGGTCATTCACGACTCCGGCCAACCCTTCGCGATCGTGCGCGCGGTGCCAACAGCGGCGCTGAACCGAAGTCGCTATGTGCTGCTGGTCTTCACGGATACCCGCTCGCCAGAACAACGCGCCAACGATGCGGCGCTCGCTCAGGAAAAGGCTGACCGTGAAGCGGCCGAGCGCTCTTCCGACGCCGCCGGCAAACCACCCTCCCAGGAGGCGACACCGGTCGCACCCCCAGCCTTGGAATCACGCCCTGCAACGGACCCTGCGCCAGGCGGCGCGGCTCCTATACCGTCCGACGGAGATCGCTGACATGGCTGGCCCCGCAAGAAAGGTCTGGGTCATTTGGCTCACGTTCGCGGTCGCGCTCTTGCTCAGTGTCGCGCCTTTGCCCGAGTTCATGCAGATCGGTCGTCCGCTGTGGTTGGCGCTGTTCGTGACCTATTGGGCGCTCGCACTTCCTGACCGAGTAGGCATGACGACGGCCTGGGTGCTCGGTCTGGCTGAAGATGTGCTGTACGGGACCCTGCTTGGGCAAAACGCATTGATACTGACGCTGGTCGCCTTCCTCGTGTTGAGTTTGCAGCAGCGTTTGCGGATGTTTCCGATGTGGCAGCAGAGCCTGGTTCTGCTGGTAGTCTATGGGCTCGCGCAATTGGTTCAGCTCTGGCTTCACGCCTTGACCGGGAACCGTCCGCCGACCCTTGCCTTCATTCTTCCTGCGGTGGTGAGCGCCTTGCTCTGGCCGTGGGTATTGGTGGCGCTGAGAGGCCTACACCAGCGATTAAGGGTCAACTAGCGATCACTGCGCCGCCTCGGTACGTGTGGCTTCCTACGATGCCGTCGTTCGTGCTCGGCGGATGCCAATAACAAGGAGGGCTACGCATGACCAAGATCCAGCGGGATCGTGTCGACCGCGAAAGCGTTCATCGGCGGCTCGTTCGCACACCGCATTTCATTTTGTCCGCGCACGCATGGTTGCCGCAGGTCCTGCCCGTCATGGCGCGGGGTGCGCAATGACGTCGCGCCGTCTGTACCTTGCATCCGCTTCGCCACGCCGACGTGAGCTTCTCGATCAGATTGGGTTGGCGTATGAGATCGTCGTCGCCGACATCGATGAGACGCCTTTCAGCGATGAGTCCCCCGAGCAGTATGTAAGCCGCCTTGCGAGCGCCAAAGCCGCAGCGGTCGCCGGTCGAGTTCCGGGCGATGCGGTCGTCCTCGGTGCGGACACTGCAGTCGTGGTCGAAGGCGAGATTCTGGGAAAACCCGTCGACCGTGCGGATGGATTGCGTATGCTCGCGCGATTGTCAGACACGTCACATGACGTTTTGACCGCCGTTGCGGTCTACTTCGAAGCGCAGACCCAAGTCCGCGTCGTTCGCACAGGGATCGAATTTCGTCATATCGATGCTCAAGAGTGCGAGCGTTACTGGGCCACGGGTGAGCCTGCCGACAAGGCTGGGGGGTACGCGATCCAGGGCGGTGGTGCGGTCTTCGTCAAAAGCCTGCAAGGCAGCTATTCGGCGGTCGTGGGATTGCCACTGTTCGAGACCAGCGGCTTGCTTGCAAAGGTCGGTATCTCCTGTTGGCAGACAAAGAGCGAAGCGCGATGAGCGAAGAGATTCTGATCAATATTACGCCCATGGAGTCGCGTGTGGCCCTCGTCGAGAACGGCGTGCTACAGGAGGTCCATGTCGAGCGCACCCAACGGCGCGGGATCGTCGGCAATATCTACAAAGGTAAGGTCGTGCGTGTATTGCCGGGCATGCAGGCGGCATTCGTGGATGTTGGGCTGGAACGCGCCGCGTTTATTCATGCCTCGGAGATATCGACGCGTGAAGGTAACGCGGCCGAGACCATCAGTACGCTGGTTCAAGAAGGCCAGAGCCTTGTCGTACAGGTCACCAAGGACCCAATCGGTACGAAGGGTGCGCGGCTGACGACGCACTTGTCGGTGCCTTCGCGCTACCTCGTATATATGCCGCGGACGAGTCACGTCGGTATTTCGCTAAAAATCGAGGACGAAGCCGAGCGCGAGCGGCTAAAGAAGACCGTCGCCGACTGCATCGCCGCCGAGGGCATCCAGGAGACCGGCGGCTTCATCCTGCGAACAGCTGCGGACGGCGCGCGGGCGGAAGACATCCTGGCGGATATTCGATATCTGCGCCGTCTTTGGGACCAGATCAGTGCGCAAATGCAGACCGTGAATGCACCGACGCTGATCTACGATGATTTGACCTTGGCGCTGCGTACGCTGCGCGACCTGGTGAACCCTCGTATCGAGAAGATTCGCATCGATTCGCGAGAAACGTTTCAGAAGGCTTTGGGGTTCGTGGCCGAGCTCATGCCCGAGGTTTCCGACCGCCTGGAGCACTACCCCGGCGAGCGACCGATCTTCGATCTGTATGGCGTTGAAGACGAGATCCAGAAAGCGCTAGAGCGCAAGGTGCTGCTGAAGTCGGGTGGCTATCTGATCATCGATCCAACTGAGGCGATGACCACCATCGACGTCAACACCGGTGCATTCGTTGGCCATCGAACACTGGAAGAGACGATCTTCAAGACCAACCTCGAAGCCGCAACCGCCATCGCGCGCCAATTGCGCCTGCGCAATCTCGGCGGAATCATCATCATCGACTTCATCGACATGGAAGACGAAGATCATCAGCGCCAGGTGCTGCGTATGCTGGAGAAGCAGCTCGAGCGCGATCATGCGAAGACCAACATCATCGGTATCACGGAGCTGGGGCTGGTCCAGATGACGCGTAAGCGCACGCGCGAAAGCCTGGAACAAGTGCTTTGCGAGCCATGCAGTCATTGTCAGGGGCGTGGCAATCTGAAAACACCTGAGACGGTCTGCTACGAAATCTTCCGGGAAATCTTGCGCGAAGCCCGTGCCTATCAGGCCGAGGGCTATCTGGTCCTGGCCAATCAGCGTGTCGTGGACCGCTTGCTGGATGAAGAATCGGGGAACGTTGCGGACCTGGAAATCTTCATTGGCCGCACGATGAAGTTCCAGGTCGAAAGCATGTATTCGCAAGAGCAATACGACGTGGTCTTGCTGTGAAGTTCGTGTGCCTGATCCGACCGGGCACAGGCGAGGCAGGATGAGTCAGCCCTCGGCGTTTCTTTCGCGCGCGTTGCGTGTCGTGATCGCGGCTGGGGCAGTACTGATCATCCTGCTCGCTTTGCTGATTAGCCTAGGCCGCCTGCTCATTCCAGCCGTTGCCGAATATCGCGCGGAGATTGAAGCACGCATCGAGCAGGCCTTTGGGCTACCGACTCATGTCGGTGCGCTGGAAGGTAGCTGGCATGGCTTGACGCCGCGGCTGGTCGCGCGGGATGTGCAAATCGGCGAAGGCGAAAATCCCCTGCGGCTGGATGCCCTGAGCATCGAACTGGACCTGCCTGCCAGTGTCATCGATCGTCAGTTGCAACTATCGCGGTTGGTTGCGAGCGGTTTGCGCCTGTCGCTTCGCGAAGAGGACAGCGGCGACTGGCGTGTCGAGGGGTTTCCGGGCCGGGCTGAGAAGAAGCCGTTCGATCCAGGTCCGCTTTTGGCGATGTTGCAACACGTCGGATTACTTGCGCTGCAGGATGCGCAGGTCACCATCCAGCCTCAGGCGGGCGATGTGCTTGCGCTTAATTATCTGGATCTGTCTCTGTCTTCCCATGGCCACCTGCAGCGCCTGGACGGGCGCGCACTGTTGCCGGACGGCGCGCCATTGGCGTTTAGCGTTCAGGGCGCGCTGGCCCCGAACGATATCCTCCGAAGCGATTTGCGCGCCTATCTAAGCCTGCCGCAGAGCGATTGGGCGCAGTGGATTCCGCCTACGCTGTTGCAGCAATACCGACTCCAGCATCTCACCGGTGGCGGAGAGGTGTGGCTGGATTGGGCGCAGGGGCGGGTCCAGCGTGCCGTGGCCCGACTGAACGCTGCGCAGGTTGCGGTGGTTCACGAAGACAAACGCCCAGTCGATGTGCGCGACCTGGGCGTGTCCGCATATTTGGATTATGCGGACACGGGCTATCGGTTGCGCCTCGATGCACTGGCGGCAACGCTGGAAGGCAAGCGCTGGGGCGAGACCGACATGTTGATCACCCAGCGGCCGAGTGGTGATGGTGAGCCTGCGTCCTGGTCGGTGGTCGCGGATCGGATCGACCTGGCACCGCTCACGCCACTGGCGCTGGCCCTGGCGCCGTTGCCCGCCAAAGCCAGCGAAGCGCTGGAGGCGATCGCCCCGCATGGCGCCATACGTAATCTCGATCTGCGCTACATCCCTTCCGCGCCCCCAGAAGCGCGGGTACAGCTCGCGGCGAACCTGGAGCGTGTCGGGTTCGGCGCCTACCACGGCGCGCCTGCCGCGGAGAATGTCAGCGGAAGTATCGCTGGCGGATTGAACAAAGGCGAGCTCAAGGTCGACAGCGATGATTTCATGCTGCATCTCTCGGAGCTTTTTCCCAAGCCCTGGCGCTACGACCATGCGGCAGGGCGGCTCTCGTGGACATTCGATGATGACGCGTTCACGCTCATCGGGCATTACCTGCGGGCCGATGGGCCGGTAGGTAACGCCGCTGGCGACTTCCTGATTCGCCTGAAGCGTGACCACGCTCAGGAAAGCTACATGGACCTGCGCGTCGGCCTGCGTAACGGCGACGCGGCGTTTACGGCCGACTACATTCCGACGCGTGCGCCGGCACTCAGCCCGGAATTGGCCGAGTGGCTGACCACAGCCATTCAGGGCGGAACGGTCGACGAGGGCTACTTTCAATATCAGGGCTCGCTGTCCAAGGCCAGCCCACCCACGGCACGGCGTTTGATGCTGTATGCCAAGGCCCGCGATGCGCAGCTGGCGTATCAGCGCGGCTGGCCGCTGCTGCGTGAAGCCAGCGGCGAGGTGTTCGTCGAGAACGCCCATGTCAGGGTGCAAGCGCCCACGGGGAAGCTTCTCGGCAGCCGGGTGAAGGATGTGAGGGTGGATATCGCGAAGGCTGACGACGATATCGTTCACTTGAAACTGCAGGGTGAGGTGTCTGGTAGCGTCGACGATGCCCTGAAAACGTTGAGCGAAGCGCCGATACCGCCTGCCGAGCGATTCGGCGAATGGCAAGGACGCGGCCCTTTGCAGGGCACGCTGGATCTCGATATTCCGTTTCGCAAGGGCATGCTGCCAAAGGTCGTGGTGAACTTCGAGACGCAGGGCGCCACCTTCTCCACCGCTACGCCGGATTTGCGGTTCGAGCGTGTCGCCGGACAATTTCGGTTCGACAGCGAGCGAGGCCTGAGCACAGAGGGCGTTACGGCGGTTTTCCTCGGGGAGCCAGTCAAAGGACAGGCCGCCGCCATCGGCAGGGCGGGTGATATCCGCTCACGGGTCACCGCCACGGGCAACATGGCCTGGGAACGATTGGCTGAGTGGCTCCACGTCGATCGGCCGTTGCCGGTGTCGGGGCGTATACCGTTTCTGCTCGATCTGAATCTTGGTGAGGCAGGCAACACCTTGAAGATCGACTCGACGCTCCAAGGGGTGGCGGTCGATCTGCCTGCACCCTTCGGAAAAGCGCCGACCGAAGCGCGGCCCGCCTCGTTCCAGATGACGCTGGGGCAACCCGAGCAGCGGTTTTGGGCCGACTACGATCGATTGGCCAACCTGGCGTTGCGCTTGCCCGGGAACGACTGGCAGGCGCTGCAAGGTACGCTGGTGCTGGGTGGTGGTCAGGCAAGTGAGCCAAAAGCGCCGGGGTTGGCGTTATCGGGGCATCTGGACGCATTCGACCTTGCCGAGTGGCAGGCCGTACAGGCGAAGTACCTGTCGCCCTCGCAGGCCTCCTCTGCGGAACATACCGTGGGGGCGCCCGCGCCAGGGCAAGGCGTGCGACGTGTCGATCTGAATATCGACCGTTTTACCGGCGCAGGGCTGGATATCGCCAAGCTTTCACTGTTGCTGGAGCGCGCGACTGGACGGTGGAATCTGACACTTGGCAGCGAAACCTTGGCAGGCACCGCGGGCATTCCTGACGCGAAGGACGTGCCGATGGATATCGCCTTGTCGCGTTTACGCTTGCCGGCTGCAGAACCACCTCCTGCGGCGGATGCCCCCGTCGAAGCGCGCAAAGATCCGCTGGCCGACTTAGATCCGCGGACCTTGCCCCCCCTTAGGGTAACGATCGACCGTCTACTCCAGGGCGACGAGTTGCTTGGTGCCTGGTCGTTTCGAGCAACCCCGACCCCGAACGGCGCGCAATTCGACAATGTTGATCTTGACCTGAAAAAAGGCCTGAAGCTGACAGGCTCGGTCGCCTGGACCGGGCCTGCAGGGGCCAGTCGTAGCCATTACCAAGGACGTCTGGAAGGAGAAAACCTCAGCGAAGTGCTGCTGGCGTGGAAGTTCGCGCCTACCGCGACCAGCGAGGACTTCCGGCTGGACGTAAACGGCAATTGGCCGGGGTCGCCGGCGGCGGTTAGCCTGAAATCCTTCAGCGGAGAGATGGATGCCCGGTTGCGTAAAGGCGCTTTTGTCGAAGTCGAAGGACGGGCATCGGCGCTTCGTGTCTTTGGACTGCTCAATTTCAACGCCATCGGTCGGCGTTTGCGCCTGGATTTTTCTGACTTGCTCGGGCGAGGCCTGGCCTATGACGAGGTCAAGGGCACTTTGCTTGCCGACCGGGGGATGTACGTCACCCGTAAGCCGATTACCATGACCGGGCCATCCACCAATATCGAAATCGACGGTAAGTTGGATATGGTGAATCAGCAAATCGATGCCCAGATGCAAGTCGCTTTACCGTTGACCAATAACCTGCCGCTGGCCGCATTGATCGTCGGTGCGCCGGCAATTGGTGGCGCGCTGTTCGTTGTGGATCGCCTTCTGGGGGATCGGGTCGCGCGTTTCGCCAGCGTTCACTACAAAGTCGAAGGCCCGTTGCTGGAACCCAAAATGACGTTCGAGCGTCCTTGAGCGTACGGCGCTTGCGACCAATCCAATCGAAGGAGGCGCCATGTCGCTCGCGGTCATCCAGATGGTCAGTGGTGATGATCTGGCGAAAAATCTGGCGACGGCCAGGGCGCTTCTTGAAGATGCCGTTGGCCGAGGCGTGAAGCTTGCAGTCCTGCCGGAAAATTTTGCAGCAATGGGGCGGCGAGATGCTCAGCGTATCGGCGAGGCCGAAGCGTCGGGGGAAGGGCCTATCGTGCGATGGTTAGCCGAGACCGCTCAAGCATTGGGCGTATGGTTGGTCGGGGGCACGCTGCCCTTACCACCCGATGATGACCCCAAGGGTAAGGTCCGCGCCTGTTCGTTGCTGCTCGACGAGCGCGGGCGGCGGGTCGCGCGGTACGACAAACTGCACTTGTTCGATGTGGATGTTGCCGATGCACGCGGGCGTTACCGGGAGTCTGACGATTTTGCCTTCGGCGATCACATCGTCGTGGTGGACACGCCGGTAGGGCGCTTGGGGATGACAGTTTGCTACGACTTACGCTTCCCGGAGTTGTACAGTGCACTCCGTAACGCCGGAGCTGAGCTGATCAGCGTGCCATCGGCCTTCACGTCGGTAACCGGCAAGGCGCATTGGGAAGTCTTGGTACGTGCGCGTGCGGTCGAGACGCAGTGCTACCTGCTCGCAGCCGCGCAAGGCGGAACGCATCCAGGCCCTCGCGAGACCCATGGCCATTCCATGATCGTCGACCCCTGGGGTACGGTTATCACTGAACATGACCTGGGCGAAGCCATCTTGGTCGCGGACCGGGATTCGGTTCAACAGCAATCCATTCGCGCGCGCATGCCTGTCGTATGCCACCAACGTTTCAAGGCGACGTTAGCGTCGCGATATGTCATCGAATCGGAGAAAACATGAGCGACATGCTGCAATCGGTCAGCGATCACCTGCTGGCACCTGGTGGACTGGATATCGATAGTCTGCCGTCATTCTTAGGAACGCTGGTCGGTCCTGGTATCGATGCGGGCGATCTGTATTTCCAAGGGCAGATATCGGAGTCCTGGTTGCTTGAGGATGGCATCGTCAAGGATGGCAGTTTCAATCTCGACCAAGGGGTCGGGGTGCGCGCGCTAGCGGGGGAGAAAACCGGCTTTGCCTACAGCAATGCCATTACTGCCGAGGCCCTGCATCAGGCGGCGCGTGCGGCACGCTCCATCGCGCAATCTGGTCAGCAAGGGTCGGTACAGGCGTTCGCCCGGGCCGAAACTGCGCCTTTGTACATTGCTGGCAATCCGCTGGATGTCTTGAGTCGTGCCGAAAAAGTCAGCCTGCTACAAAACGTGGACAAGGCCACCCGTGCTCTGGATCCGCGTATCAAGCAAGTCACAGTGAGCTTGGCTGGCGTATGGGAGCGCATCCTAGTCGCCTCCACTGACGGTGGGCTAGCGTCGGATATCCGCCCGCTGGTCCGTTTCAATGTCAGCGTGATCGTCGAGCAGAACGGTCGCCGTGAGCGTGGCGGGCACGGCGGCGGCGGGCGCACCGACTACCGTTACTTCCTGGAGCCGCTCGCCAATGGCGAAACCCGCGCGGTCAGCTATGCGCGTGAGGCATTGCGCCAGGCGCTGGTGAACCTCGAAGCCAAGGCTGCGCCGGCTGGAACGTTGCCGGTGGTATTGGGGCCCGGCTGGTCCGGCGTGTTGCTGCACGAGGCGGTCGGGCATGGGCTGGAGGGGGACTTCAATCGCAAGGGCAGTTCGGCCTACAGCGGGCGCGTGGGCGAAAAGGTCGCGTCCTCGCTGTGTACGATTGTGGACGATGGAACATTGCAGGACCGTCGCGGTTCGCTCAGTGTGGACGACGAAGGTACGCCGACGCAGTGCACGACCCTGATAGAGAACGGCGTTCTCAAGGGTTATATGCAGGACAAGCTGAACGCCCGATTGATGGGCGTCCCCGCGACGGGGAATGGTCGACGTGAGTCCTACGCCCACCTGACGATGCCGCGCATGACGAACACCTACATGCTGGCCGGTGAAAGCGATCCTGAAGAGATCATTCGTTCGGTCAAGAAAGGTATCTACTGCTCCAATCTCGGTGGCGGCCAAGTGGATATCACCAGCGGCAAATTCGTCTTTTCCACGAGCGAGGCCTACCTTATCGAGGACGGGCGTATCACGGCGCCGGTGAAGGGGGCGACCCTGATCGGCAATGGCCCGGAGGCAATGAGCCGTGTCTCGATGGTTGGCAACGATCTGCAACTGGATGGCGGCGTGGGCACTTGTGGCAAGGACGGCCAATCAGTGCCGGTAGGTGTCGGTCAGCCGACGCTGAAAATTGACGCGATTACCGTGGGTGGCACTGGCGCGTGATATGCGCGAGTGAGGCGCGCGCCGCCGAGAGCGCTGCGCCCTTCAAGCAGTGGGATCGCTCAGAGCAGCCCGCGTTGGCGCTCATCGACCTCGCGAATGTATTTGAAGATCTTACGCGTGGCGGTCGGCGGGCGATTGTGTGCGGTTTCGTGTTGGGCGTGGCGGATGAGCCCGCGCAGATGTTGTCGATCGGTTTCTGGGTACTGGGCGACGAACGCTTCGAGCGTCTCGTCGTCGCCCGCGACCAAACGATCGCGCCAGCGCTCGAGGGCATGAAAGCGCTCGTTGTACTCGCGAGTCGAGCTGTCAAGCTGATCGACGATGGCGAGAATACCCTCGACGTCCTGATCCCGCATGAGCTTGCCCAGGTATTGGATATGACGCTTACGGGCAATGTGCGTCTTGTGCTTCGGGGCCGCTTCCAGGGCGCGGCGCATGTCGTCGCTGAGCGGCAAGCGTTCCTGCATCTCAGGTTTGAGCGTGGTGAGACGTTCGCCCAAAGCCTGCAGGGCATGAAGCTCGCGTTTGATCTGGGATTTACTCTTCTCTTCGGAGAAGTCGTCGAAAGATTCAGCCATGGGGCGTTCCGGGTTGAAAAACGCCGCCATGATAACCAGTCGAACCTCGCTTGTCCGGTCCGCCCGGCAGCGACGGCTGTCCAGCGCAACGCGAAGCGGCGCGGACGTCAAACAAGGTATAGGAGAGCATATGAGTGCTACAGATGAAGTCGTGGGCCCGCAGGCCTTGCCGGCACTGAAGGAACGCGTCGAGCGCATTCTCGCTGAGGCCAAGCGCCAGGGGGCAACGGCCTGCGAGGTGTCTGTGTCCGTGGAGCAAGGGTTGTCGACGACCGTTCGCCAACGGGAGGTCGAGACGGTCGAGTTCAACCGCGACCAGGGTTTTGGCATCACGTTGTATGTCGGCCAGCGCAAGGGCTCGGCAAGCACTTCGGCAAGCGGTGACGCGGCGATACAGGAAACGGTCGCGGCCGCATTGGCGATCGCCAAACATGCTTCGGAAGACGATTGCGCGGGGCTTGCCGACGCAGCGCTCATGGCGAAGGCCGACGCACTACCGGATCTGGACGCCTACCATCCATGGGCAATTTCGCCAGAGAGCGCTATCGAACAGGCGCTGCGATGCGAAGCGGCGGCGTTCGAGGTTAATCCACAAGCGCTTCGAGCTGACGGAACCAGCCTGAGCACGCATCAGGGCTGCCGCATCTACGGCAACAGTCATGGGTTCGTGGGTGGCTGGGCGTCCACTCGGCACAGTTTGAGCTGCGTGATGATTGGCGAGCGGGAAGGCCAGATGCAGCGCGATTACTGGTATGACGTGAGTCGCAGCGCATCCTCGCTGGCAACGCCGGAGTCGATTGGGCGCCGCGCGGCAGAGCGCACCTTGAGCCGTCTCGGTGCGCGTCCGGTCCCGACCTGCGACGTACCCGTGCTTTATGCGCCGGAGCTTGCCAGCGGACTTTTTGGTCATTTCCTGGCGGCCATCTCCGGCGGCAGCCTTTATCGGCAATCGTCGTTTCTTCAGGACTCACTGGGTCAGCGACTCTTTCCTGCCTGGTTGAATCTGGACGAACGTCCCCATATTCCACACGCGCTCGGGAGCGCGACGTTCGATGGCGATGGCCTAGCGACCTATGCCAAGCCGTTCGTGGAAGGTGGGGACATCGTTTCCTACGTGCTCAGCACGTATTCGGGGCGTAAGTTGGGCATGCCCAGCACGGCAAACGCAGGCGGCGTGCATAACCTGTTCGTCAGTCACGGAGAGGAAGACCAGCAGGCGCTGATTCGACGGATGGGGCGCGGACTGCTCGTCACTGAACTGATGGGGCAGGGGCTCAACCTGGTGACGGGCGATTATTCTCGCGGGGCGGGTGGCTACTGGATTGAGAACGGTGAGATTCAATTCCCCGTTCAGGAAGTCACTATTGCTGGCAATCTCCGAGACATGCTCGGCGGCATCGTAGCGGTGGGCCGTGACGTGGATACGCGAGGGAATATCCGTACAGGCTCGGTGCTGATCGATCGCATGACCGTGGCTGGTTCCTGAACGCGGCGTGCCTTGCGGGACTGCCGCGAACGTGAGCATAGCGAAGCGATGTAGCGTCTCGTCCTCCGGTAATCCATCGACAGACTGAAATGGGCAGGATGCAATCTTGTGCTGGTTCTCTTTCGCGAATAATATCGATTATCAATTCGATAGCGGAGGTCTCATGGACAGCCAGCGCAAGAAGCCATCACTGGACCATTGGCATTGGTTGAGAACCCGCGTCAGATGCGCGCTGCCTTTTTCCCATGGCGAAGATCTGATCTTTGCGCGCTTGAACGTCGAAACCGAAGCCATGGTCCATTGCGGGCAGCTTGATGCGTGGTTTGCGCATGAGGCGAATTTCAGACTGCTTCATGAGACCGCGTTGGATCTCGCTTTGCCTTTCGCTTGGCGTCAGCAGTGCCTAAGCCGCGCGTGCAGGCCGATCGATGTGCTGGAACAGCTGGCGCGCGATGCTGCGCATCGCCAGCGTGTCTCAGCGCTGAGCCGGCGTCTCGCAATGACGCAGTTGGAGCAATCCTTACCGCTCTATTCGCGCCATGAGGCGCGTCACCACCGCCAGTGGCGCCCCTGACATGAGCGCAGCTGCCCTTGATTCCTCGGCGCAACGTTGGATCACCCTGATCGAGCAGGGTAACCGGCTTTTCCGGGACCAGCGCCTAGAAGAGGCCTGTGAGGTGTATCTCGGTGCGCTTGCCTGGGTCCAGTCTTCGTTACTGGAGTGGAGAGATCAGGACGGCGCCTTCGCGGCGTTCGTCATCACGCATCACAATCTGGCCGACCTGCATATCAGTCTAGAGCAGCCTGAAAAAGCGTCCGAATATCTATGTGCCTGCCATGCCGAACTGACTCAGCATTGTTGCAGCCCTGTGTTATCGCCTGCGCAGCACCAGGCAGCCCTGCGTCATTCCAATCGAAGCTATGCTGCATTGTTGGAATTCGTCAGAGATTGGGGCACCTATCCGCCCATAGAGCGTCTCTTGAATAGGAGGATCGCTCACGAGGGGTTAGATTTCGTGCAGGATTCTGGACATTCGTATCACTGAAAGGAGAAGAAAATGGCTTACCAACTGCCTGATTTGCCTTACGCCTATGACGCACTCGAGCCGCACATCGATGCGCAAACGATGGAAATCCACTACACCAAGCATCATCAGACCTACGTCAATAACCTTAACGCCGCACTGGAAGGTGACGCGTTGGCTGACCTACCAGTCGAGCAGTTGATGCGCCGCATCAAGGACGTCCCCGAATCCAAGCGCGATGCGGTGACCAACAACGGTGGTGGCCATGCGAACCACTCGCTGTTCTGGACGGTGATGACGCCTAACGGCGGTGGTGATCCTCAGGGTGACGTTGGCAAGGCAATCAGCGAGCAACTGGGTGGTTATGAGGCGTTCAAAGAAGCATTCACCAAAGCGGCGCTAACCCGTTTCGGCAGCGGCTGGGCCTGGCTGAGCGTGACGCCGGAGAAAAAGCTGGTCGTTGAAAGCACCGGCAACCAGGACAGCCCGCTGATGAACGGGAATACGCCGATCTTGGGCCTCGATGTCTGGGAGCACGCGTACTACCTGCGCTATCAGAACCGTCGGCCTGAGTACATCGGTGCGTTCTACAACGTCATCAATTGGCCTGAAGTCGAGCGCCGCTACAAGGCCGCTATTGCCGGCTGAACGGACCGCATCACACCGTAGTCGAAACAGGACAACGTTTCCCCTAGGTGCCCATGCTGACCACAACCCATTCCCAGCTGCGTATTTTCAGTTTAGTCAGTCTGTTTGGGTTGCTGGTTGGCGCTGTCGTTGCCTTCGAGTGGTTGCCCACTTCGATGGCAACGGATTGGCCGCCGGCAATCAGACATGCACTCCGGGACGGCTTGCTGTGTGCCCTGGGCACTGCTCTGGGGGCGTTGCCGGTTCTTTTCATCCGTAGCATCTCGCAGCGCACCGAAGACCTGATGATGGGTTTCGGAGGCGGTGTGATGCTCGCTGCCACTGTGTTTTCTCTTCTAACACCCGCCATCGGCGCGGCTCAAGAGCAGGGTTACGGCGACTGGAGCGCCAGCCTCCTAACGGCGACCGGTGTCGTCTTGGGCATGGTCGGTTTGCTGTGCTACGACCGTATTCTTCCTAACGCGTCTCCGGCGCCACGCTCAGTATCCGAACGCGGCGTGCTGGATCGAAGTGTCATTCTTTTTGTGACGGCAATCGTGCTGCACAACATCCCCGAAGGCATGGCCGTTGGCGTTGCCACCGGCGGCGGGCTGCAGGGGTCTGATAGCTTAGCGCTGGGCATCGCGCTACAGGACGCACCTGAAGGCATGATCGTCGCGTTGGTATTGTTCGGTGCCGGTGTCAGCCGTTCCAAAGCGGTATTGATTGGTGCAGCCTCAGGCCTGGTAGAGCCAGTGTTCGCAGTGATCTGCGCGTGGCTGGTCGGAGTCTCGACCGTGGTATTGCCCTGGGGATTGTCACTGGCTGCAGGCGCGATGTTGTTTGCGGTCATTCACGAAATCATTCCGCGATCGCAGCGCAATGGCCATGACATGGTTGCAAGCCTGGGACTCGTTGCGGGTTTTTGCCTGATGATGGTGCTCGATACCGCCCTGGCGTAGTGGCGAATCACTCGCCTTCGTCGAAGCGGTTTTCGATCAGTGCCACAAGCGCGTCCATTGCTTTCTCCGCATCCTGGCCTTCAGTTTTTAGATGCAATGTCGTGCCCTGGCCTGCGGCAAGCATCATGACGGCCATGATGCTCTTGCCGTCGACGGTTTGATCGGCGGACCGGCCTAAGCCGATATCGCAGGAATAGCAGCTGGCGACGCCCACGAATTTGGCGGCGGCGCGTGCATGCAGGCCAAGCTTGTTGATGATGGTGATTTCGCGAGCCGGCATTGCCAATTCCTTAAGTCAGATCTCGATGGCGGATCTGCACGTTTTTCAAAGTATCTTTCAATACGGCGCCCAGGCGCTCCGCAAGGTATACGGATCGGTGGTGTCCGCCCGTGCATCCGATTGCAACGGTCGCGTATGCGCGATTACTCGCAGCGAAGCGAGGCAACCATTTCGACAAGTAGGCCTGGATGTCCTGGTACATCTCTTCGACGTCCGGTTGCGCCTGAAGGTAATCCACAACCGGTTGATCGAGGCCGGAGTAATCGCGTAGCTCGGGTTTCCAGTATGGATTGGGAAGGCAGCGGACATCGAACACTAAGTCCGCATCGACGGGCATACCGCGTTTGAAGCCGAAGGACTCGATTAAGAAGGCCGTACCAGGTTCCGGCGTGTTCAGCAGTCGGACCTTGATGAGGTCGCGCAGTTGATACAGGTTGAGTTGCGTCGTATCGACCTTCAGGTCGGCCAGCTCGATGATGGGCGCGAGCAGTTTGCGTTCGTCATCGATGGCCTCTGCCAGCGAGCGCGTTTCGCTGGTCAATGGATGGCGGCGCCGGGTTTCCGAAAAACGCTTGAACAGCGTCTCGTCCTCGGCGTCGAGGAATAGCAGGTCGCACTGAATATAACGGGCTTTTACTTCCGCGAGCAGTTCAGGGAAGCGTTTGAGCTGGCTCGGTAGATTCCGCGCGTCAATGGATACCGCGACTTGGGGGTGCAGCAGCTCGGTATGGAGCAGGGCGCGCTCAGCGAGCTCCGGGAGCAGCCCGGCTGGCAGATTGTCGATGCAGTAAAAACCGTTGTCCTCGAGTACATCGAGTGCCGTGCTCTTGCCCGATCCCGATCGACCACTGACGATAATCAGTCGCATGACACCATCCTGCTTCCGGTGGAGAGTTGATGCGAGGGCTGTTGCGTCATGGGCGATCGTCTTCCACGTTACTGCTCGCGTTGAATCTCGATGACTTTCTCGTACAGCGCTTCGCTGTCCGGGGCTTTACGAAGTTGTTCGCGCACGCTGGCGCGGTCGAGCAGGCTTGCGATTTGTCGTAGCAACTGCAAGTGCTCCTCAGTGGCCGAGTCTGGAACCAGCAGAACGAACAACAGATCCACGGGGGCGCCATCGAGGGCATCGAAATCGACGGCTGTCTGTAACTTCAATACCGCCGCGATAGGGGTACGGCAGGCGTTCAGGCGGCAGTGAGGGATTGCGATACCGTTGCCGAAGCCGGTCGAACCGAGCTTCTCGCGCGCGACCAGACTCTCGAAGATCTGCTGGGCATCCATATCAGGAACATCTTGCGCAACGAGCTTGGCGATCTGTTCGAGGACGCGCTTCTTGCTGCCACCCGGAGCGTTGGCAAGCACGCGTCCGGGGGTCAGTATGTTTTCAAGTCGGATCATGATGAATGCGATGTATCAGCGGGCATAAAGCCCTTGCTGACGATCGAGCTGCTTCTCTTTGTGTTTGATGAGTTGCCGGTCGAGCTTGTCGGCCAGCAGGTCAATAGCGGCATACATGTCAGTGTGTTCGGCGTTGGCGACGACTTCGCCTCCAGCGATGTGAAGTGTGGCTTCTATTTTTTGCTTGAGTTTTTCTACCTGCATGATCACCTGTACGTTAGTGATCTTGTCGAAGTGACGCTCCAGTCGCCCTAATTTCTCCCCGATGTACTCACGGAGGGGGTCGGTGACGTCCAGCTGATGCCCACTTATATTGACTTGCATACCGCGTTCTCCTTGTTGCCTATGCGACGCAGTGAACGATCGCTCGATCACCGCGGAAACACTTCGGCTTTCGGTTCTTGCGGCTGGCCGACGACGTATGTTTGTTATTCATGTCGGTCGCAGTCCAAGAGCCTGGCAACGCGTTACATCAGTCGCTTGCGTTCGCTTGAAGGAGCAATCCCTAACGACTCGCGGTATTTCGCGACGGTGCGGCGCGCTACCTGGATACCCTGTTCTTCCAGTAAACCAGCGATCTTACTGTCGCTCAATGGCTTTTTCGCATTTTCAGCGGCCACTAATTTCTTGATGATCGCGCGAATCGCGGTGGAGGAGCATTCGCCGCCCTCGGCCGTACTGACGTGGCTCGAGAAAAAGTACTTCAGCTCGTAAATGCCGCGCGGTGTATGCATGAACTTCTGCGTGGTCACGCGCGAAATCGTCGATTCGTGCATGCCTACGGCTTCGGCAATGTCGTGCAGCACCAGTGGCTTCATTGCTTCGTCGCCGTAGTCCAGAAAGCCGCGTTGGTGTTCCACGATCTGTGTGGCCACCTTCATCAGCGTCTCATTACGGCTCTGCAGGCTTTTGATGAACCAGCGGGCCTCTTGGAGCTGATTGCGCATGAAGGTGTTGTCCGCGCTCGAGTCTGCCCGACGAACGAAACCCGCATACTGCGGATTGACCCTCAGGCGCGGCATCGCTTCTTGGTTCAATTCCACCAGCCAGCGCTCGTTGTGTTTGCGAACGATGACGTCGGGGACCACGTACTCAGGCTCGCTGGCCTCTATCTGCGAGCCTGGGCGCGGGTTCAGCGACTGGATGAGCTCGATGACTTGCCGCAGTTCGTCTTCCTTCAGCTTCATGCGACGCATGAGGAGGCTGTAGTCGCGGCTGGCCAGAACGTCGAGATGGTCGTTCACCAAGCGCTGTGCTTCGGTAAGCCAGCGGGTATGAGAAGGGAGTTGCCGTAACTGTAGAGCGAGACATTCACGAAGGTCTCGCGCACCGACACCGGTCGGTTCGAACGACTGGATACGGCGCAGGACAACTTCCACTTCGTCCATTTCAATTTCGAGCTCAGGATCGAACCCGGCGGTGATGTCGGCCAGGTTTTCGTCAAGATAGCCCTGGTCGTTGATACAGTCGATCAGCGTCACTGCGATCAGGCGATCGGTGTCCGACATCGGCGCTAGGTTGAGTTGCCAGAGCAGGTGACTCTGCAGGCTTTCTCCTGCGGACGTTCGCGCCGAGAAATCCCATTCATCGTCATCGTTGCTGGGAAGGTTGCTGGCGCTTGTCTGGTAGATATCTTCCCAAGCGGTGTCGACAGGAAGCTCGTTGGGAATCCGCTCGCTCCAGTCACTTTCATCGAAGTTTTCTGCTTCGTTGTTCGTAGCGACGGAGGATTCCTGAAAACTATCTTGGTGAGTAGGCGCTGTGTCGCCTTTCTCGGCGGCATCCGCCATCTGATCGGACGTATCGAAATCTTCGCCGTCTTCCTGGCGCTCGAGCATGGGGTTGGAGTCGAGCGCTTCCTGAATCTCTTGTTGCAGGTCGAGGGTGGAAAGCTGGAGTAAGCGAATGGCCTGTTGCAACTGCGGTGTCATCGTCAGTTGCTGGCCCATCTTCAGGACTAGCGATGGTTTCATGACAGAGGATCGCACCTAGATTACTGACGCTTCAGCGTCCGTCCATTTCAGATCGCCAGTGCGGCGCATGCGTTAAGCAAATTATATGCCTGATTCCGTGGCGTTTGCCTACCCCCGTTTTGACGCAATTTCGTCGTTTATGACGCGTTAGGCCAGCTAAAACGCTGGTCGGCTACGTTTATCCGTGGGTGATAAACGAAAGCCGGTGCGATTACAGTCGGAATTCGTGCCCCAGGTACACCTCTTTGACCAAGTCATTGGCAAGGATGGTTTCGGCACTCCCCTCGGCTATTAATTGGCCGTCATTCACGATGTAGGCAATCTCGCAAATATCCAGCGTCTCCCGGACATTATGGTCGGTAATGAGAACACCAATGCCCTTGTCTCGCAGGTGATGAATGATTTGTTTGATATCGCCCACGGAGATGGGGTCGACCCCTGCGAACGGCTCATCCAGCAAGATGAATTTCGGTTCGGTCGCCAATGCGCGCGCGATTTCGACACGCCGTCTTTCGCCGCCCGACAAGCTCATGCCGAGGCTGTCGCGAATATGTGTGATATGGAATTCCTGCAGGAGGTTTTCCAGTGCTTGTTCCCGGCCTGCCTTGTCGAGATCGCTACGGGTTTCGAGGATGGCCATGATGTTGTTGGCCACGGTCAACTTGCGAAATATCGAGGCTTCCTGGGGCAGGTAGCCAATGCCTGATCGTGCGCGGCCATGCATGGGCTGGAAGCTGACGTCGAGGTCGTCGATTAGAACGCGACCCTGATCCGCGCGAACTAGACCGACGATCATGTAGAAACAGGTCGTCTTGCCCGCGCCGTTAGGGCCTAGGAGCCCGACGATTTGCCCGCTTTCGATGGACAGGCTGACATCGCGAACCACCTGGCGACTTTTGTAGCTCTTAGCGAGGTGCTGGGCTTTGAGTATGGCCATTAGCGAAACGGATCCTACTGCTGTTGCTCGGATTTCTTCTGAGGCTGGATGACCATGTCGATCCGGGGCCGCGGTGTCGTGATGGACGTGCCGTTCGCACGCCCAGCATTCACGATCTGGCGCTGGGTGTCATAGACGATCTTCTCGCCCTCGAACGTATTGCCCTGCTGAACGACTTTGGCTTGATCCGTCAGGGTGATGCGCTCGTTGGCGGAGAAATATTGAATCGTCAGCCCATAGGCCTTGACGATTGGGTCGCCTTCCTTGGG
Organism: Pseudomonas matsuisoli; assembly: GCF_014647635.1. Taxonomy (GTDB): domain Bacteria; phylum Pseudomonadota; class Gammaproteobacteria; order Pseudomonadales; family Pseudomonadaceae; genus Pseudomonas_P; species Pseudomonas_P matsuisoli. The sequence goes on along the minus strand of NZ_BMPO01000010.1, from coordinate 81,718 downwards.
TTGTTGTTCGTAGTAGGCAGGCTTGCCGACAGAGGTAAATACATCGACCTCGCCACGTGCGTTCTGCGTGATGGTGACCGTATCGCCGGTGATTTTCATGGTGCCTTGGGTGATGACGACATCGCCCCGATACACCGCCACTTTCTTCTGGTCGTCGAGCTCGGCGCTGTCCGCTTGAACCCGGATGGGTTGATCGCGATCGCTGGGCAATGCCCAGGCACTGGCGCTGCCAAGCAGCGATGCGCTCAAGCCGAGCAATAAGGGGAATTTTTTAACGAGCCTCATGCTGGCCTCTTACGTTGGAGAGCAGGATCATCCTGCCTTCGTTCAAATACGCTTTCATGCCCTGGCCGGTCGTCACCCCGTTGGCGGCGTCGATTCTAACGGCTTGGTCGGTCTGAGCATATTCCCGATCAGGAAACACGGTGAGACGGGATGTTGTGAGAATAGAAGGGCGCCCTTGGGTATCGGTGCGCTCCACGCGCACGCTGTCGATGAGTTCGACCTGTTCGCCTTCTGGGCCGACTTCGCCACGTTCGCTGCGGATGTGCCAAGGGATATCTTCACCCCGGTACAACTCCATGCGTGGCTTGGTCAGGTAGGTAACATCCGTGCTCTGCACATGTTCGAGGTGGTCCGAATGCATGTCGTAGTCACGTTTGCCATCCTCCCTGAACTGCACGGCATGGACGGTTTCGGCGTAGAAGTCGATTGTTCGCTCATTCGAGGCGGGTGCGGCGGTCGACTGTAGAAAACTCTCCGGCCGGATATTCCAGTACCCAAGCGCAGCCAGGCCGAAAGCAATCAGCAGCAGGGGTAGCCATGTGCGTAGTTTCCCGACCATGTGTGCTCCTACAGGTACGCGGCTTGCGCGGCTTCGAGGGTGCCCTGGCTGCGCATGATCAGCTCGCAAAACTCCCGGGCGGCGCCGTGTCCACCTTTGGCTTCGGTAATGCCATGCGCATGCTCGCGCACGAAGGCGTTGGCGGTTGCGACGGCCATGCCTAGGCCAACGCGGCGGATTACTGGTAGATCGGGCAAGTCATCGCCAAGGTAGGCGATCTGTTCGTATTCGATATTGATGGCCTGGCGTATCTCGTCGAGAACGACGAGCTTGTCCTCCCGGCCCTGATAAAGAAATTCGATGCCGAGATCACGTGCCCGTTTCTCGACGACGGGGCTTTTTCGGCCGCTGATGATAGCCGTGCGTACGCCCGAATTGATGAGCATCTTGATGCCTTGACCGTCCAGCGTGTGGAAGGTCTTGACCTCGCTACCGTCCATGAACAGAAACAGGCGGCCGTCTGTCAGCACACCGTCGACGTCGAAGACGGCCAGTTTGATCGATTGCGCGCGCGCTGTTAATTCTGGGTTCATCAAAAAACTCCCGCGCGGGTAAGGTCATGAATATGCAGCGCGCCTATCGGGCGGTCATCGCCATCGACGACGACGAGTGCACTGATTTTGTGATCATCCATGATCTTGAGCGCTTCCGCGGCCAGCATGTCAGGCCCGATAGTCTTGCCATGGACGGTCATGACGTCATCGATCATCGCATTACGGACATCGATGTTGCGATCCAAGGCGCGACGAAGGTCGCCATCGGTAAAGATACCCGCCAATCGACCGTGCGCTTCCAGTACGACCGTCATGCCCAGCCCTTGGCGCGACATCTCGGCGAGCGCTTCTCGCAACGAGGTGCCTCGTAGAACTTTCGGCAAGGCGTCGCCGTGGTGCATCACGTTTTCGACCTTCAGCAACAGCCTGCGGCCCAAGGCGCCCCCGGGGTGGGAGAAAGCGAAGTCCTCGGCCGTGAACCCACGCTGCTCCAGCAGTGCGATGGCAAGGGCGTCACCCAATACCAGCGAGACAGTGGTCGAAGACGTAGGCGCCAGATTGAGTGGGCAGGCTTCCTGGGGAACGCTGGAGTCCAGATTGACGACCGCCGCCTGGGCCAGCGCCGACTCGGGGTTTCCAGTAATGCTGATCAACGGGATGCCGAGGCGTTTGATCAATGGCAGGAGGGTGACGATTTCCGCAGTGTTGCCCGAGTTCGAAAGCGCGATCACGACGTCGTCCGCGGTAATCATGCCCATGTCGCCATGACTGGCTTCCGCCGGGTGCACGAAAAACGCCGGGGTGCCCGTGCTTGCCAATGTCGCGGCAATCTTGTTTCCAATATGCCCCGACTTGCCCATGCCCAGCACTACGACACGACCGCTACGCGCCATGATGAGCTCGCAGGCACGGACGAAACCGTCATCAATGCGTTTGAGAAGCGCATCGACGGCTTCGAGTTCGAGTCGAATCGTGCGCTGGGCGGAGGCGATAGGATTAACGATTGGATTCATGAGCTGTCGTGCGGCTAAAAGCGACGGATTATAGCGTTAAAGGTTGAGTGCAGCCCACCAGAAGCGGTTCCGCCAATCGAAACGACTGATTATTGTCATTCCATTACGGTCTGTTGGGAGGGCATGGCAGCTTTGTTATAGTGCACGCCGTTTCTAGGCGCTGGCTTCTTTTGTGCCGTCCCGCCCCTGTTTGGCGTCTTCAACGAATCGACGTGTTCCATGGGGCGCCGCGCTTATCGCTGTAACAAAGTGCCCGCGGTATCCGGCGGGCGTCGAGCGGCCAGTTGCCTTTACCCTTGTCAGGAGAGTGGATGAACGCTGTAAACGAGTACGCGGTCGAGCTGAAGGACGTCACCTTCAGGCGTGGACCACGTGCCATTTTCGAAGGCATCGACATCCGGATCCCTCGAGGCAAGGTGACAGGAATCATGGGGCCCTCCGGGAGTGGCAAAACCACCTTGCTTCGTTTGATCGGTGCGCAGTTGCGTCCTTCCCGGGGTGAAGTCTTGGTCGAGGGTCGCAACCTGCCGGCGTTGTCGCGGAGCGATCTGTTCGACGTGCGCAAGCAGATGGGTGTGCTGTTCCAGAGCGGGGCGTTGTTCACCGATCTCGACGTTTTCGAGAATGTGGCGTTTCCTCTGCGGGTTCATACCGATCTGCCGGAAGAAATGATTCGCGACATCGTGCTGTTGAAGCTCCAAGCCGTAGGGCTCCGCGGGGCGGTTGAGCTGATGCCAGATGAGTTGTCCGGGGGTATGAAGCGACGGGTAGCGCTCGCACGCGCTATTGCGCTCGATCCGCAGATTCTTATTTACGACGAGCCGTTCGTAGGGCAAGACCCCATCGCGATGGGTGTCCTGGTAAGGCTGATACGCCTGCTCAACGATGCGCTAGGTATTACCAGCATAGTCGTGTCCCACGACCTTGCGGAAACAGCGAGCATTGCGGATTACCTCTATGTGGTCGGTGACGGCCAGGTGCTTGGGCATGGCACGCCGCAAACGCTCATGGAGTCGGACAATCCACGGATTCGCCAATTCATGAAAGGCGCGCCGGACGGGCCTGTGCCTTTTCACTACCCTGCGGTGGATTACCGTGAAGCCCTGCTGGGGAGCAATTGAATGCGTAAAAAGGGGCTGCAGGACCGGGTTAGGCTGCTAGGTCGCGCCGGGATCGATGTCGTGGCCGCGTTAGGGCGCTCGGCTATTTTTCTGGTGCGCGCGCTGTTCGGTCGCGGCGGCGCGGGTAGCGCCTGGCAATTATTGGTGAAGCAGTTGTACGCCATTGGGGTTCTCTCACTGGCGATCATCGTCGTCTCCGGTGCGTTCATCGGTATGGTGCTGTCGCTACAGGGTTACAGCATTCTAAGTAAGTATGGTTCGGAGGAAGCGGTCGGTCAGATGGTGGCGCTGACGCTGCTCCGCGAGTTGGGGCCGGTCGTCACGGCCCTGTTGTTTGCCGGTCGTGCGGGTTCTGCACTGACGGCAGAGATCGGCAACATGAAGTCGACGGAGCAACTGTCGAGTCTCGAAATGATTGGGGTCGATCCGCTGAAATACGTGATCGCGCCTCGTTTATGGGCAGGCTTCATTTCCATGCCTTTGCTGGCCATGATTTTCAGCGTCGTCGGCATATGGGGTGGCGCAATGGTCGCTGTCGACTGGCTCGGCGTCTACGAGGGGTCGTTCTGGGCCGGCATGCAGCGCAGTGTCGATTTCACGGGCGATGTGCTCAACGGCGTAGTGAAAAGTATCGTTTTCGCCTTTGTCGTGACATGGATCGCGGTGTTCCAAGGGTACGACTGTGAGCCCACCTCCGAAGGGATTGGACGGGCTACTACGCGAACCGTCGTCTATGCCTCGCTTGCCGTACTGGGGCTTGATTTCATTCTTACCGCTTTGATGTTTGGAGACTTCTAATGCAAACCCGCAGTTTGGAAATCGGCGTAGGCCTGTTTCTGCTGGCCGGCGTCCTGGCGGCATTGCTGCTCGCGTTGCGCGTCAGTGGGCTGACGCCTGGCAGTCAGGGTGACACCTACAAGGTGTACGCCCATTTCGACAATCTGGCCGGCCTGTCGGTGCGGGCTCGGGTGACCATGGCTGGCGTTACGATCGGCAAGGTTACGGCGATCGATCTTGACCGCGACACCTTTACCGGTCGCGTGACGATGGAGCTCGATTCTGACGTCGATAATCTGCCAATCGATTCGACCGCATCGATTCTCACTGCTGGGCTTTTGGGCGAGAAGTATGTGGGTATAAGTGTCGGTGGGGACGAGGAGTTGCTCGCCGAGAACGGAACCATCCGTGACACCCAGTCATCTCTTGTGCTTGAGGACCTGATCGGCAAGTTTCTGCTGAACACGGTCAACAACAAGTAAGGAATTTCATAATGTTGACTCTATTTCGTCGTTGCTGCCTGTTGATGATGCTCCTACTGCCGGTGTCCGCGTTCGCCGCGAACTCCCCGCAGCAAGTGGTACAAGGCACGGTGGATGCCCTGTTGAGCGACCTTGATGCCAACAAGGAGCGCTATAAGCAGGACCCAGAAGCGTTTTACAACTCATTGAATGAGATCCTGGGCCCTGTGGTCGATGGTGACGGCATTTCCCGCAGCATCATGACCGTCAAATATTCGCGTAACGCCACGCCGGAGCAGATGGCGCGTTTCGAAGAAAACTTCAAGCGCAGCCTCATGCAGTTCTACGGCAATGCATTGCTCGAATACGACAACCAGAACATCCGCATGCTGCCGGCGCGGGAAGAGCGGGACGGTCGCTCCAGCGTAGGTATGGAAGTCACCGGTCGCAACGGTGCCGTTTACCCGGTTTCCTACACCATGGTCGAACGCGACGGTCGCTGGCTCGTGCGCAACGTCATCATCAATGGCATCAACATCGGCAAGCTGTTCCGAGACCAATTTGCGGACACCATGGCCCGTAACGGGAATGACCTGGACAAGACTATCGCCGAATGGGGCTCGGTCGTTGCCAAGGCCAAGGATTCGCAAGCAGGCCAGCAGGCGACCGGTAATGAATGAAGCCAGCATTCGCCAGGGGGAGCAGACGTCTACGCTCGTCTTGGCGGGCGTGCTGGACCATCGGTCTGGCCCGCGCTTGCGGGAGCAAGGTCGCGAGCTCATTCGGCGCGCGGAGGGAGGGGAGCTGCAACTCGATTGTGCTGGGGTCGAGCGCTCGAACAGCGTCGGGCTGGCGCTGCTCCTTGCCTATCTTCGAGACGCACGCCAAGCGGGAAAGTCACTGTATCTGTCCAATCTTCCGCGTGATCTGCGACAGATCGCCCATGTCTCGGGCGTATCCGATTTCTTGCCCACCCGATAGGCGTACACGCGCTCGGGTCGCGTTTGCAGGTCGGTACGGTCGCGAGTCCTAGGTTTTTTTTATATGATGTCGGCCCCGTGCGCTGGGTGCCGGTCGAGGTGAACATGCAAGCTGCTGAAGTCAAAACGTTTCTGGAAACGAAATTGCCCGAGACTCAAATCGAGGTCGAAGGCGAAGGCTGCAATTTTCAACTAAGCCTTATCAGCGATGAACTGGCTGCGCTCAGCCCAGTGAAGCGGCAGCAGCACATCTACGCGCATCTCAATCCGTGGATCGCCGATGGCAGCATCCATGCCGTAACGATGAAATTCTACAGTCGGGCCGCCTGGGCCGAACGTTCCTAAGCCTTCGGGCCGAGTACCCCCATGGACAAATTGATCATTACCGGTGGCCGTCGTCTCGATGGCGAAATCCGAATTTCCGGCGCGAAAAACTCCGCGTTGCCGATCCTGGCCGCGACACTGCTGGCCGATCGGCCGGTAACAGTAGGCAACCTGCCGCACCTGCATGACATCACGACGATGATCGAGCTGTTCGGTCGGATGGGGGTGCAGCCTGTCATCGACGAAAAGCTCAATGTCGAAGTGGATGCGACCGCTATCAAGACGCTGGTGGCACCCTATGAACTCGTGAAGACGATGCGCGCGTCGATCCTCGTGCTCGGGCCGATGGTGGCGCGTTTCGGTGAGGCTGAAGTGGCCTTGCCAGGCGGATGCGCCATCGGATCGCGACCAGTGGATCTTCACATTCGCGGCCTGGAGGCCATGGGTGCGCAGATCGATGTCGAGGGCGGCTACATCAAAGCGCGCGCGCCGGCCGGTGGTCTGCGTGGCGCGCACTTCTTCTTCGATACGGTCAGTGTGACTGGCACCGAAAACATCATGATGGCCGCCTGTTTGGCCAATGGCCGTACGGTCCTCGAGAACGCGGCACGCGAGCCTGAAGTCGTAGACCTGGCGAACTGCCTGATCGCGATGGGTGCGCAGATACGCGGCGCCGGCTCCGACACCATTACCATCGACGGTGTGAAGAGCCTGGGTGGTGCTCACTATGACGTGCTGCCGGACCGCATCGAAACCGGTACCTACCTCGTCGCCGCCGCTGCCACGCGCGGCCGCGTGAAGGTCAAGGACACGGACCCAACCACGTTGGAAGCGGTACTGCTGAAGTTGGAAGAGGCAGGGGCGCAGATCAGTACTGGCAAGGACTGGATCGAACTCGACATGAAGGGTAATCGCCCGCGTGCCGTTAATCTGCGTACCGCGCCTTATCCCGCCTTCCCTACTGACATGCAGGCGCAGTTCATTTCCATGAACGCGGTTGCAGAGGGTACAGGGACAGTCATCGAGACGATCTTCGAAAACCGTTTCATGCACGTATATGAAATGAACCGTATGGGCGCGCAGATTCTTGTCGAAGGTAATGCTGCGATCGTCACCGGAGTGGAAAGCCTGAAAGGCGCGCCGGTCATGGCAACGGATCTTCGTGCGTCGGCCAGCCTCGTATTGGCGGGTTTGGTGGCGGAAGGCGATACCCTGATCGACCGCATCTACCATATCGACCGTGGCTATGAGTGCATCGAGGAAAAATTGCAGCTTCTGGGTGCCAAGATTCGCCGCGTTCCGGGCTGATCGAGCCGGTTCGAATTCCTCACCCGCTCCAATGTGTGCCGCTGGCGCATCCATAGAGCGGGTTGGCGATGTTCAACTCAGTGCACTCGTTCGAGCGCACACCAGGTCAACGTATAAGACGTTAGGAATAGAGATGCTGACGATCGCGCTGTCCAAGGGACGCATCCTTGATGACACGTTGCCGCTGTTGGCGGCGGCAGGTATCGAGCCGACCGAGAATCCTGACAAAAGCCGCAAACTCATCATCCCTACGAGCCAGGACGATGTTCGGCTGCTGATCGTTCGTGCCACGGACGTTCCCACCTACGTGGAGCAGGGCGCCGCCGACCTGGGTGTCGCTGGCAAGGACGTATTGATGGAGCACGGGGGCCAAGGGTTATACGAACCACTCGATCTGCGCATCGCCCGTTGCAAGCTGATGACGGCCGGAAAGGTCGGTGCGGCTGAGCCGAAGGGACGACTGCGCGTCGCGACGAAGTTCGTCAACGTTGCCAAGCGGTATTACGCGGAACAAGGTCGGCAAGTCGAATTGATCAAGTTGTATGGCTCCATGGAGCTGGCGCCCCTAGTGGGGCTGGCGGACAAGATCATCGATGTCGTCGACACGGGTAACACATTGCGGGCGAACGGCCTCGAGCCTCAGGACATCATCGCGACGATCAGCTCCCGGTTGATCGTCAACAAGGCTTCGATGAAGATGCAGCACGAGCGCATTCAATCGTTGATCGAAACCCTGCGTGAGGCGGTCGAGTCGCGCTGACCCGTTCGCGCGACCGATGCTGCGGTTCGTTCTGTCAGGACGGCATTGCAGCGCTCTTCTTTTGTTTCTCCCAGACGTGGTTCTACCGCATGATCGCGTGCGCAGTATCGAGCGGTATTCCATAACCCTTCAATGCCACGGCCAGTTGCCGTGGGCAGCTCCTACTCACGAGGTTCGACATGAGCGCTTCCGTTTCCCTTCGCCGACTGGATGCTTCCGCTTCCGACTTCGCGGAATGCCTGGACCATCTCCTGAGCTGGGAAAGCGTCTCTGACGATACGGTCAACGCACGTGTGCTGGAGATCATTCGAGCGGTGCGTGAGCGGGGTGATTCGGCAGTGGTTGAATTCACCCGTCGTTTCGACGGCCTCGAAGTTGCCGACATGAAGGATCTGATCCTGCCACGTGAGCGCCTGGAGCAGGCATTGTCGCGAATTTCCTCCGAGCAACGTTCGGCGCTGGAAACAGCGGCAGAACGGGTTCGTCGTTACCACGAACGGCAGAAGCAGGATTCCTGGTCGTACACTGAGGCAGACGGGACCGTACTGGGGCAGCAGGTCGTGCCGCTCGACAGAGCGGGTCTTTATGTGCCGGGAGGCAAGGCGTCGTATCCGTCTTCGGTGCTCATGAACGCCATTCCTGCGAAAGTCGCTGGCGTGCCGGAAGTGGTCATGGTGGTGCCAACCCCACGCGGTGAAATCAACGAGTTAGTGCTAGCGGCTGCCGCCGTCGCCGGGGTCGATCGGGTATTCACCATTGGTGGGGCGCAAGCGGTTGCGGCGCTCGCCTATGGTACCGAGAGTGTGCCGCCAGTCGATAAGATCGTCGGGCCAGGCAACATTTACGTGGCTACCGCCAAACGGCATGTGTTTGGCAAGGTCGGCATCGACATGATCGCCGGACCATCGGAAATCCTGGTGGTGTGCGATGGCGGGACTGATCCGGATTGGATTGCCATGGACCTGTTCTCCCAAGCTGAGCACGACGAGGATGCGCAAGCTATCTTGGTCAGTCCTGACGCCGCGTTCCTCGACCGTGTGCACGAAAGCGTCGCTCGTTTGCTGCCGACGCTTGAGCGCGCCTCCATCGCGCAGGCCTCCATCGAGGCGCGTGGCGCGCTTATTCACGTGCGTGATATGAACGAGGCGATCGAGGTTGCCAACCGGATTGCGCCAGAACACCTCGAACTCTCGGTCGACGCGCCGGAACAGTACTTGCCGCTGATCCGCCATGCGGGTGCAATTTTCATGGGTCGCTACACCGCTGAGGCGCTTGGCGACTACTGCGCCGGCCCCAACCATGTGCTCCCAACGTCCGGTACTGCGCGTTTTTCGTCGCCACTTGGTGTGTACGATTTCCAGAAGCGTTCGTCGATCATCCATTGCTCTGCGGACGGTGCGTCGGAACTGGGCAAGACGGCGTCGATCCTGGCCCGCGGCGAGTCGCTGACTGCCCATGCGCGAAGCGCTGAATACCGTATCAAGCCGTGAGGCGTTCTGCGGATCGCAGCGCCCTGGTCAACGTTCAGACGTGTAAGGTTGCGCGCGATCGCGGGTATCTGCCGCGCGGTATACACCCAGCCAAAGGTGAGACATGAGTAAGTTCTGGAGTCGCTTCGTCAACGATCTGGTGCCCTACGTTCCGGGTGAGCAACCCAAGGTCGCGCGCCTTGTGAAGCTTAATACGAACGAAAGTCCATATGGCCCGTCGCCTAAGGCGATCGCGGCAATGCAGGCCGAGCTGACCGATGATCTGCGGCTTTATCCCGATCCGAGTGGAGATCGGCTGCGGCAGTCGGTTGCACGCTATTACGGCATCGAAGCGAACGAAGTGTTCGTCGGTAACGGCTCGGACGAGGTGCTGGCACATGCGTTTCAGGGACTGTTCCAGCACGAAGCACCGTTGCTGTTTCCCGACATTTCCTACAGTTTTTACCCGGTCTACTGCGGCCTGTATGGGATCGATTACGAAGCCATCCCGCTGGACGAGTCCTTCGCCATTCGCGCGTCTGACTATGCGCGTGCCAACGGCGGCATCATTTTCCCGAACCCCAACGCCCCCACTGGCCGCTTACTGGCCCTGGAGGTTGTCGAGGAGATTTTGGCGGCAAGCCCGGACAGTGTCGTGTTAGTCGATGAGGCATACATCGATTTCGGTGGGCAGAGCGCCATTTCGTTGATTCGCCGATACCCGAACCTGCTGGTCACGCAAACGCTTTCGAAGTCCCGGGCGCTGGCTGGATTACGCGTAGGCTTCGCGGTGGGCCATCCAGACCTCATCGAAGCGCTCGAACGGATCAAGAACAGCTTCAACTCCTATCCCCTGGACCGGGTAGCCCTAGCGGGTGCCGCTGCGGCCTTCGACGATGTCGACTATTTCGAGCAGTCCTGTTCGAAGGTAATCGACAGCCGCGGAGTGCTTACGCGCGAGCTGGAAGCGCTGGGGTTCGACGTATTGCCTTCTGCGGCCAACTTCGTTTTCGCCTCTCATCCCAAGCGGGACGCCGGTGCTCTCGCCGCGTCGCTGCGCGAGCAGGGCATCATCGTCCGTCACTTCAAGCAGCCGCGTATTGCTCAGCACTTGCGTATCACGGTAGGCACGCCGGAGCAGAATGCGGCTTTGATAGAGGCGCTTCGCGGGCTGTGAGGACGCGCTCGAGCCGACCGGTCTAGCGCGTCATTTTTCCGGGCTGCTTTCCATCGGCGGGCGGACGCCGACTTCTGCCGTGAGCGTAAGTTGTTTCCCGTCACGCAGCACTTGAATGGAAATCTTCTCGCCTGGCCGTGTACGGGCGATCTGGTTCATCGAACGACGGCCGTCGTTGGACTGTTCATCGTCGATACTGAGAATGAGGTCGCCAGGCCGCAATTTGGCTTTGTCGGCGGGGCCATCTCGGTAGACACCCGCCACGACGATTCCGGAGCGCCCCTGGATGCCGAACGACTCGGCTAGCGCCGCTGACAAGGGCTGAACCTCGACGCCAAGCCAACCACGGATGACGTGGCCGTGCTCGATGATGGACTTCATGACTTCGGTCGCAAGCTTGATCGGTATGGCGAAGCCGATGCCCTGCGAGCCGCCCGATTGGGAAAAGATTGCCGTGTTGATGCCCATCAGACTGCCATTCGCATCCACCAGCGCGCCGCCCGAATTGCCCGGGTTAATGGCCGCATCGGTTTGAATGAAGTCCTCATAGGTGTTCAGGCCGAGCTGGTTGCGGCCGGTCGCACTGACGATACCCATGGTCACGGTTTGCCCAACACCAAACGGGTTGCCAATGGCGAGCGCCACGTCGCCAATCTGGATGTTGTCGGATTTGCCCAGCGCGATGGCAGGAAGGTTTGGGAGGTCAATCTTCAAGACCGCGAGATCGGTTTCGGGGTCGCTGCCAATCACACGTGCGATGGTTTCCCGACCGTCTTTCAGCGCCACGACGATCTGCTCGGCATCTTTGGTGACGTGGTTATTAGTAAGCAAATAGCCTTCGGGGCTCATGATCACTGCGGAGCCCAAGCTGGACTCCATGCGTTTCTGGCTTGGCAGGTTATCGCCATAGAACCGCCGGAACGCCGGGTCTTCCATCAGTGGACTGTTGCTCTTCTTCACCGTTTTTGTGGTGTACAGGTTCGCCACCGAGGGTGCGGCATTGCCCACCGCAATGGCGTACGAATACGGTGCGACGGCCGGTGCCTCCAGCAGCGTGCCTTGTGCTTCACGCAGGCCTAGCGCGCGGTCCGTCAAGCCGAACCAGGCCGGGTAGCGTTGCAAGACGACGAGGGCCAGAAGAATGCCGACCACGGCGGGCCAGCCAAAGAAACGCAGCGCCTTGAACATCGCGGGGATCTCGTCCGTTAATCCGGTGATGGAGGGGCTATCCGTCGCGGGGCGATCCGTCGCGGCGCGGTCAGCCGGAAAGCGGCGCATTATACGGACTATCGTTGCGCAAAAACGAGGAGCGCCTGCCGCGGTCGACGATCATCGCGCACACTGCATAGGGCCAGGCGATGTCGCGTACCGAATGGTCGCGGCACCCTCGGCGCTGTCCGGTTCGGCCGGTATGATGGCGGTATCTAGTTATGGAGTCTTGAAATGGCGATCGCCCTGAGTGCCTTGGTAGAGGAAGCCAACAACTACCTGAACGTTTCGCGCATAGCGGATTACTGCCCCAATGGCCTGCAAGTCGAGGGACGCCCGCACGTTCAGCGCATCGTCAGTGGCGTGACGGCAAGCCAGGCGTTGCTAGACGCTGCCGTGGAAGCCAATGCAGATGTAGTGCTGGTTCACCATGGCTATTTCTGGAAGAACGAAAGCCCCGTGGTCACGGGGATGAAGCAGCGTCGCCTGAAAACATTGCTGGCCCACGACATCAGTCTGCTTGCCTATCACTTGCCGCTGGACCTGCATCCTGAGGTCGGCAACAACGTACGGCTTGCGCATGAGTTAGGCATCACCTGCGAAGGCACGCTCGACCCTACGGATCCAAAGTGTCTGGTGTGGGTCGGGTCGCTGGATAATCCTGAATCACCCCAAGACGTCGCCCGGCGCGTGCATATTGCCCTCGGGCGGCAACCGTTACTCGTCGAGGGCGACAACCCGGTGCGAAAGATCGCCTGGTGTACAGGAGGCGCTCAGGGGTACATCGACCAGGCCATTGCCGCCGGCGTCGATCTTTATCTTACGGGTGAAGCATCCGAGCAGACCTTTCACAGTGCCAGGGAAAACGGCATCAGTTTCATTGCGGCCGGGCACCATGCCACCGAGCGCTATGGCGTTCAGGCGCTGGGGCAGTATCTCGCCCGACGGTTCGCAATTGAGCACTTGTTCATCGATTGCCCGAACCCGATTTAACCGAGAATGCGCCTGCCGACGGCTATATCGTTATGCGTTCTGAGTCTAAGTGGCGTCCTGATTGAAACATTTGTGCGTGTTAAAGTTCGTCGTTCGTCCACGGCCCGTCGGCCTTTATAAAATCGATCCGTGAGTAGCCATGCTTGACAAACTGACGCATTTGAAAGAACTCGAGGCGGAAAGCATCCACATCATTCGTGAAGTGGCGGCCGAGTTCGATAACCCGGTGATGCTGTATTCCATCGGCAAGGATTCCGCCGTAATGCTGCATTTGGCCCGCAAGGCCTTTTTTCCGGGCAAGCTTCCATTCCCGGTGATGCATGTCGATACCCGTTGGAAGTTTCAGGACATGTACGCCTTTCGCGAAAAGATGGTGACGGACCTCGGACTGGACCTGATCACGCACATCAACCCTGAAGGGGTTGCACAGGATATCAATCCGTTTACGCATGGCAGCGCGAAGCACACGGACATCATGAAGACCGAGGGCCTGAAGCAGGCGCTCGATAAATATGGCTTCGATGCCGCCTTCGGTGGGGCGCGCCGCGATGAAGAGAAATCGCGGGCCAAAGAGCGCGTCTATTCGTTTCGCGATAGCAAGCACCGCTGGGATCCAAAAAATCAACGGCCCGAGCTGTGGAATGTCTACAACGGCAACGTGAAGAAGGGCGAATCTATTCGCGTGTTCCCGCTGTCGAACTGGACCGAGCTGGATATCTGGCAATACATCTATCTGGAAAGCATCCCGATCGTCCCGCTCTATTTCGCCGCGGAGCGTCCGGTCATTGAAATGAACGGCGCGTTGATCATGATCGATGATGACCGCATCCTCGAGCATCTGACCGACGAGCAGAAGTCCCGCATTCAAACGCGCAAAGTGCGGTTCCGCACGCTGGGTTGCTACCCGCTCACGGGCGCAGTCGAATCGGATGCCGCGACGTTGCCGGACATCATTCAGGAAATGCTGCTGACGCGAACTTCCGAGCGCCAGGGCCGGGTCATCGATCACGATGCCACCGGTTCGATGGAAGAAAAGAAACGCCAGGGCTACTTCTGAGGATCACGCACCATGTCTCATCAATCCGACCTGATCAGCCAGGACATCCTCGCGTACCTGGCCCAGCACGAACGTAAAGAATTGCTCCGCTTCCTTACCTGCGGCAATGTCGATGACGGTAAAAGTACGCTCATCGGCCGCCTGCTGCATGATTCGAAGATGATCTACGAAGATCACCTTGAGGCCATTACGCGCGACTCCAAGAAGAGCGGCACCACGGGCGAAGAGGTCGATCTCGCACTGCTTGTAGACGGGCTCCAAGCCGAGCGCGAGCAGGGCATTACGATCGATGTTGCTTACCGGTATTTTTCCACTGCCAAGCGCAAGTTCATCATTGCCGATACGCCGGGGCACGAGCAGTACACGCGCAACATGGCGACGGGTGCATCGACCTGTGACCTAGCGATCATCCTTATCGATGCGCGTTACGGAGTACAAACCCAGACGCGCCGCCACAGCTACATTGCCTCGTTGCTGGGTATCCGGCACATCGTGGTCGCGATCAACAAGATGGATCTGCGGGATTTCGATGAAGGGGTGTTCGAGCAGATCAAAGCGGACTACCTGACATTCGCCGAGCGTATCGGCTTGTCGCCTGTATCCCTGCATTTCGTGCCAATGTCGGCGTTGAAAGGCGATAACGTCGTCAATCGCAGCGAGCGTACACCGTGGTACACGGGTCAGCCGTTGATGGAAATACTGGAGTCGGTCGAAGTCGCCGCGGACCGCAACTTCGACGACATGCGCTTCCCGATCCAGTACGTCAATCGGCCGAACCTGAATTTCCGTGGCTTCGCCGGCACGCTGGCCAGTGGCATCGTACGCAAGGGTGATGAACTGACGGCGTTGCCGTCGGGCAAGTCCAGTCGCGTCAAATCCATCGTCACGTTCGAGGGCGAATTGGAGCAGGCCGGCCCTGGGCAAGCTGTCACGCTGACACTTGAGGATGAAATAGATGTGTCTCGTGGCGATATGCTCGTCCATGCCGACAATCGTCCACAGGTCACCGATAACTTCGAGGCGATGCTCGTATGGATGGCTGAGGAGCCGATGCTCCCCGGTAAGAAATACGACATCAAGCGCGCAACGAGCTATGTACCTGGCTCAATCCCAAGCATCGTGCATCAGGTCGACGTGAATACTTTGGAAAGGGGACCTGCCAGCAGCCTGAAACTGAATGAAATTGGTCGGGTGAAAGTCGCCCTAGATGCGCCTATTGCCCTGGACGGATACGCGCAGAATCGCACCACCGGCGCATTCATCGTGATCGATCGTCTTACCAACGGCACCGTGGGTGCCGGGATGATCATCTCTGAGCCAATAGGCACCGGTGTGCGGGGACGGGGCGGTCGTGACGCCCATGTATCGAGTGCTGAGCGCGCTGCGCGTTTTGGCCAGGAGCCCGCGACCGTTCTTTTTACAGGGCTGTCTGGCGCTGGCAAAAGTACGCTTGCGTACGCGGTCGAGCGCAAGCTCTTCGATATGGGGCGTGCGGTCTATGTGCTGGATGGGCAAAACCTGCGTCATGATCTCAACAAGGGGTTGCCACAGGATCTGGCGGGTCGTACCGAGAATTGGCGCCGTGCGGCGCACGTAGCCCGTCAGTTCAACGAAGCGGGGATCATTTCGCTGGCTGCGTTCGTCGCGCCAAGCGCCGAAGGCCGTGAACAGGCGAAGGCGCTGATCGGCGCTGGTCGCACGCTGACGGTTTATGTCCAGGCATCGCCACAGATATGCGCCGAACGTGATCCTCAGGGGCTATACGCAGCAGGAGCGGATAACGTCCCTGGGGAGTCCTTCCCTTACGACGTGCCGCTCGATGCGGACCTTGTGCTCGATACGCAGGCGCACGATGTCGACGAATGTGTGAAGCAGGTCCTGAGCCTGCTGCGCGAACGAGGCGTCATCTGATCGTGACAGGACGTCTGTTCGTTCGGTAGCGCATTTCCTGTTCGCGAATGGGGGTGCGGTGCAAAAATGCCCGATGCGATGCATCGGGCATTTTTGTTTCAGGGCTACGGGATTAGGCCAGGCACATGCCGCGATCGGTGGGCGTCTTTCACAACTCCGCCCTACGGCTGTGAGGCGGCAAGCGCTTTTCATCGGATGGACTACGGAAATGAAAAAGCCCCAGTAATGGGGCTTTCATAACGGGGCGCGGAGTGGCGTTTAGTCTGTGTACTCGAACAGGCGAACGATGCGCTGGACGCCGGAAACGCTTTGTACAAGGCTGGTTGCGGCATTGGCTTCCGCTCGCGTAACGAGCCCTAGCAAGTACACGATGCCGTTTTCGGTGATGACCTTGATGCGGCTGCCTGGTACGTTCGAATCAGCGAACATCTGCGTCTTGATGCGTGTGGTGAGCAAAGCGTCGTTGCTACGCGCGACTGCCGAGGAGGGTGCACTGATGTGCAGCTCGTTGTGCACGTTTCGTACGCCCTGAACGGTGCGTGCTGCCCGCTCTGCCGTTTCCTTGAGCTCGTTGCGCGGGGTTTGTCCCGCCAGCAATATCACGCCGTTGTAGCTGCTGACGACGATGTGCGAACTGGGCGAGGTGAGGTCCTTGTTCGCTTTCTCGATAGCGCGCTCTACATCCGGCGCTACGAACTGGTCATCTATCTTGTTGCCGATGCTGCGGCCGCTGCACCCGCCAAGGACTAAGGCAACGCAAAGGGTTGCGCAAAACAGCTTGGTACGGCTCATTCTTCACTCCCGAACAATTGACGATCGATCAAATCGCAAAGGCAATGAATTGCCAGTAGGTGTACTTCCTGAATGCGGGCGGTCACCTTCGATGGAACGCGGATTTCGACGTCTTCCGGCAATAGCAACGAGGCCATGCCGCCACCGTCGCGTCCGGTAAGCGCGACGACGAGCATTTCCCGGTCGTGGGCGGCCTGGATTGCTTGAATCACGTTGGCAGAATTGCCGCTCGTAGAAATGGCGAGCAGCACGTCGCCCGGCTGGCCGAGCGCGCGAATCTGCTTGGAAAACACCTCGTTGTAGCTGTAGTCGTTGGCGATCGACGTGATGGTGGAACTGTCGGTCGTCAATGCGAGCGCGGGGAGGCTAGGGCGCTCACGCTCAAAACGGTTCAACAGCTCCGACGAGAAATGCTGGGCATCACCTGCAGACCCGCCGTTGCCGCAGGACAGAATCTTGCCCTCACTCAATAGTGTCTGGACCATGAGCATGCTGGCTTGCTCGATGGTTGGCGTCAGTACATCCATCGCCTGCTGTTTTGTCTCTATGCTGGCTTGGAAGAGCTGGCGTATACGGGATTGCATGTCCATCTAAATACCTTCGCCTGGGGTATCAGGCCTCGAATGCGTTGGCGATCCAGTCCAGCTTTGGGGGGAGAGCGCCGTTGGCGTTGATTGCAATGACATCGAATCGGCAGGGGCGGTTCGACAGGCGCGGCTCGCGCTGTAGAAAGTATTGCGCTGCCAGAATGATCCGCTGCCTCTTTCGGGTGTCAACGCTGGCCGCGGCACCGCCCCAGGCGGCGTGTTTGCGGAAGCGGACCTCGACGAATACTACTGTATCGCTATCGAGCATGACCAGATCGAGCTCACCGCGCCGGCAAGACCAGTTTTTCGCAACGAGCTTGAGCCCGTTCGACTGCAAGTAGTCGAGCGCGCGTTGCTCTGCATTCTGGCCATTGGCGCGACGATCCGTGCTGATCATGGGCTCGGAAGCAGTCCGTCCACTGGCTGAGCGAGGCCGTTGCGGAATTGTGCCCACGGCAAGGTGCGCTCGATACGGTGATCAGGCGTCAGTCCTAGCGTGCCGGAGAGGCCTTCTAAGCGAGTCTCGGGAATCGCTTCGAGCTGTGCGAGTCGGGGCGCCAGTCGATAGGCATCCGCGCCCATTGCATACAGCCGGCCCATGCTGCCAGCGGCCTGAGGCCATTGACGGGTGATCTGCTGGCGCAGGGGGTCATCAGGATTCAGGAGCCACGGTGTATCACAGAAATAGATGCCGTCCAGATCACTGTCCTGGCCCTGTGCGGCGATGCCGGTATACAGGTTCGAGGTGGCATAGACCGGAAGGTCGGCGGCGTATTGATAGGACAATGTAGGCTTGATCTGGCGCGCTTGCTGCGGCGTTGCGGCGAGGAACATGAAGTCTACGTCCTGGCGGCGGCTGTTCCCGCTGACCTGCAGAAGGCTAGCGATTTGCCGGGAAAGCTCGACCGGCTGGCCGATGCGCTGGCTGCCGCTCAGAATTCCGCCTTGGGCTTGCCACTCTTGCTGGAACGCAGCCAGCACGCGGTCTCCCCATTCCCCCATTGGCACCATTGCGACCGCGTTGCGTTTGCCGTCAGCCCATGCCCGGCGCGCGGCTTCCCGTGCTTCGTCTTCTGCTGCTAAGCCGAACTGGAAGAGTTGCGGCGGCACGCCGCTGGCGGAGTCGCTGTAGTTGAGCGCGAGCGTCGTGATCGGCAGTTGCTTGCGCTCGCCAAGCTGACGCACCAGTGGCTTTTCCAGTGGGCCGACTACGAGCTGAACGCCGTCCGTCTGTGCTTGGCGATAGAACTCATCCAGTGATCCGATGCGGCTACTGTCATAGAACACCACTTCCGGTGCGGCGCTGCCAGTACTGGCTTCGGTAAACCGTGAAGCGAGGAAACCGTCGCGCAGGGCACGTGAAACAGTCGCCAACTGCCCTTGTTGAGGCAGTAGCAAGGCAATCTTCTTTAGCGGTTCATTGGCCAGTTGCTGCAGCTTTTGCAACGACTCCGGCAGTTGCAATGCGGCGGGGTGCTGTGGATGCGTCATCCGCCAGTTTTCGATCGCACTCTGTTGCTGAGCGACGGTGCCGACGTTTTGAATGGCGTTCGCCAGCGCAAGCCAACCATCGAGGTCTACATCGCCGGTTGATTGTGTGGTTTCTTCGCGAGGCAATGAGGCGATGAGCGTCCAAATTTTTTCATGGTTCGCAGTGGCATGCTCTCCGCTGAGCAAGGGGGCGATGAACGTACGCTGGCGAGCGGCAGCCAGTATTTGCTGGTCACCTTCGAGTGCCCGCGCACGCGCCATATGCGTGCGTACCTGCTGCTGCACCGGGAGCTCGTCCAAACGTGCCATTTCGGGGGCGTCGAGCAACGCTAGAGCTGCTTTGAAATCGGCGTCGACCAGCGCCAATTCTGCGCGCAGTGTGTTCGCGAAGATCGCTAGCGCCGGCTTGAGGCCCTGATTGGGGGGTTCCTGGAGGATGCTATTGGCGCGACGGTAATCCTTGTCGGACATGGCTTTGTCCGCGGCGGCCAGGCGTAACGCTGCGGCCTCTTCGGGCCCTGCCTGAGCAGCCTGTTGCAGCATCTGCTCGATGCTGGCAGCGGGTGCGCGTGGTAAATCGCCCAGTGTGTTGGTGGGCTGGCTGGCACAGCCGGCGAAAAGGCCGACGAGGCACAGGGCGGTGATCAAGCGCAATCTAACGGGCATGAGCGGTCCCAGTCTCGTTCCAAAGTGGCCCGGATTGTACCCAAGGGAGCCGCGGGTGCGCGATGACGTAAGCGGCTACAATTGGCACTTTTGTATTCCGGGGGTGAAATGTGGCTGCGTCAGAAGGTTCGATAGGGTGTCTTTACGTGGTGGCGACGCCGATCGGAAACTTGGAGGATGTCACCGCCCGAGCCTTGCGGATTTTGCGAGAGGTCAGTGTCATCGCCGCGGAAGACACCCGTCATTCGTCCCGCTTGATGCAGCATTTCGGGATCCAGACGCCTTTGCTCGCGTGCCATGAGCACAATGAGCGTGAGCAGGGTTCCCGGTTCATCGCGCGGTTGCTCGAAGGTCAGGACGTGGCGCTGATTTCGGATGCGGGCACTCCGCTGATCTCCGATCCCGGTTTCCATCTGGTGCGGCAAGCGCGAGCGGCGGGCATTACGGTCGTCCCAGTGCCTGGTGCCTGCGCATTGATCGCGGCGCTATCCGCAGCGGGGTTGCCGTCTGACAGGTTCGCATTCGAAGGGTTCTTGCCCGCGAAGGAGGCTGCTCGGAAGGCTCGATTGGCGCTTATAAAGGAAGAGGTCAGAACCCTTATTTTCTACGAGGCTCCGCATCGGGTGCTTGCTACGGTGGCGGATCTCGCCAATGTATTCGGTGGGGATCGCGCCGCGGTGCTGGCGCGGGAACTGACGAAGTCATTCGAAACGCTCAAATCGCTGCCGCTATCGGAGCTTCGCGCATGGATAGAAAACGACACTAATCAACAGCGCGGTGAATGCGTGCTACTCGTCGGCGGTTGGGTCGCTCCGGTTGGTGAAGATGCCGTGGACGGAAATGCCGAACGTGTGCTGGATATCTTGCTAGCCGAGCTACCCGTCAAGCAGGCAGCGGTTTTGGCGGCTGAAATCACGGGGGTTCGAAAGAACCTGCTGTACCAGCGGGCATTGAGCAAGCAGGCGCGTTAACCTCGTGCGAGGTTGCGCTGGCGGCAGCGCATCAGTACCCTAGCGCCCGGAGAGTCGATCGGACAGTCGCCGCTGCACTTTGTTCCGCAAAGTCAGGGGAGGAAAGTCCGGGCTCCATAGGGCGAGGTGCCAGGTAATGCCTGGGAGGCGTGAGCCTACGGAAAGTGCCACAGAAAATAACCGCCAAAGCACGCAAGTGCCGGTAAGGGTGAAAAGGTGCGGTAAGAGCGCACCGCGCGGCTGGCAACAGTTCGTGGCTAGGTAAACCCCACCTGGAGCAAGACCAAATAGGGTTCCGCTGGCGTGGCCCGCGCTGGAACCGGGTAGGTTGCTAGAGGCATGCAGTGATGTATGTCGTAGAGGAATGACTGTCCTCGACAGAACCCGGCTTACAGATCGACTCTCCACCTCCTTTTTTCGCAAAACTCCCCGATTTTAAGACCGAAAAAGTCTTTCTCTTAAGAAACAGCTTTAAGTGCTGTTCTTACCTGTTTGATTTTTCTCCCTTTTCTACTATTCGCGACCTGCGAATACCCCTCTGTTTATCTTTGGAATGCCGCTAAAGCTCGGTCCGGCAAGGAGTTTTTAGCCTTCGTGCCACCTTGACGGTGGGGGGCTGGGATTCCTATAGTGTGCCGAAGTGGTAGGAAGTGGCACAAAGTGGGTTTCTAAGTGCACATTTAAGCGATTCAGGGGAGTCACGTGTTTCGCGGAGCGAACGCCATCAATCTCGATGCCAAAGGGCGCCTCGCGATGCCGAGCAGGTTTCGTGACGAGCTCGTTTCGCGTTGCAGTGGCCAGCTCATCGTGACCATTGATGCCGTCGATCCCTGCTTATGTGTGTATCCACTGCCGGAATGGGAACTCATCGAGGCCAAGCTTCGAGAGCTGCCCTCGCTACGTGAAGAGTCTCGCCGCCTTCAACGCCTCTTGATCGGCAACGCGGTCGATCTTGAGCTCGATGGCAGTGGTCGATTTCTGGTTCCGCCACGTTTGCGTGATTACGCCAAGCTCGAAAAGCGGGCGATGCTGGTGGGCCAGCTGAACAAGTTTCAACTGTGGGACGAGGATGCATGGAACGCCGTTGCTGAAGCGGACCTTGCAGCTATTAAAGAACCCGGCGGTTTGCCGGAAGAACTACGTGATCTGATTCTGTGAACACTCATAGCGACTACCTACATATCACCGTGCTCCTCGACGAAGCCGTCGCGGCGCTCGATGTGCGTCCGGATGGTCGCTATCTGGATGGGACCTTCGGTAGAGGCGGGCATAGCCGCCGGATACTGGGGTTGCTAGGAGAATCAGGCCGATTGCTCGGATTCGACAAGGATCCGAGGGCGATCGAAACAGGACAAACGCTAGCGGCCGAGGACGGCCGCTTCGTCGTTGTGCAGCGCAGCTTCGGCGAGCTTGGGGCGGAGGCGTCTGCACAGGGGCTGGAAGGGCGCGTGAATGGTGTCTTGTTGGATTTAGGCGTTTCATCGCCACAACTCGACGACCCTGAACGCGGTTTCAGCTTTCTCCATGATGGTCCCCTCGACATGCGGATGAATCCTGCTGTCGGCGTGAGCGCCACACAATGGATCGCGGAAGCACCTGAAGCGGAAATCGCACGGGTGTTCCGTGACTATGGCGAAGAGCGTTTCGCCAAGCGAATGGCGAAGGCAGTCGTTGCGCGCCGGCAGGAACGCCCGTTCGAGCGTACCGCCGATCTTGCCGCCGTTCTGGCAGAGGCCAATCCTGCATGGGAGAAAGGCAAGAATCCGGCGACCCGTGCTTTCCAAGGTATGCGCATTCACCTGAACAGTGAGCTTGCCGACCTGGAACAGGGGCTGGACGCTGCGCTCGAGGTGCTTGCCGTAGGTGGACGTCTGGTCGTCATCAGTTTCCATTCGCTTGAAGATCGCATCGTCAAACAGTTCATGCGCCGCCACGCCAAGGGCGAAGCGGACACGCTGCCGCGCGACCTGCCTATCCGCCCCGTCGCGTTCGAGCCACGGCTGAAATTGCTGGGCAAGCCTGTTTATGCCTCCGACGCCGAAGTGCGCGCCAACCCGCGTGCGCGCAGCGCCGTGATGCGTGTTGCGGAGAAAGTCCGATGAGTCGCGCTCAGGGTAAAGCGATGCCTAAGGGCGGCCTGCTCATCGCTGTGCTTTTTCTTTGCGTGCTGGTATCGGCGCTTGGTGTTTCGTACTGCGCGCACTGGAATCGCCAACTGCTTAACAACCTTTATTCCGAAATGAGCGCCCGTGACAAAGTGCAGGCCGAATGGGGTCGTCTCGTCCTCGAGCAGAGTACCTGGACCGCGCACAACCGCATCGAAATGCTGGCGAACGAAAAGCTGAACATGCACGTACCCGCGGCCACTGACATTAAGTTGGTGGCGCCATGAAAAAGATTAATTTCAGTCTGATCCCATGGCGGTTCCAGGTCGTGCTCGGGCTGCTGGCCATCATGGTCGGGGCGATAGCCTGGCGTATCGTCACGCTCCAGGTGCTCGATCACGACTTCCTGCAAGCGCATGGCGATGCGCGAAGCGTTCGTCATATTCCTATTCCTGCTCACCGTGGATTGATCAGCGATAGGAACGGTGAGCCACTCGCGGTAAGCACCCCTGTCGTCACCTTGTGGGCGAATGGTAAGGAGCTGGCTGGCGCCCGCGATCGCTGGGGAGAGTTGGCCAGTGCGTTGGGGCAAGACCCCAAAGCCCTCAGTGAACGTCTCGCGCAAAGCTCGGATCGCGAATTCATGTATTTGGTCCGTGGCCTCACTCCGGAAAAGGGCGAGCAAGTACTGGATCTCAAAGTGCCTGGCGTTTATTCCCAAGAGGAGTTTCGTCGTTTTTACCCGGCCGCGGACGTCACCGCGCACGTCCTGGGCTTTACCGATATCGATGATCACGGGCGTGAAGGCCTCGAGCTTGCGTTCAACGATTGGCTGTCCGGTGTTCCAGGTAAGCGTCAGGTCCTCAAGGATCGCCGTGGACGCCTGATCAAGGCGGTTCAGGTCTCACAGAACGCCAAGCCTGGAAAGACGCTGGCACTGTCTCTGGACCTGCGCTTGCAGTACCTCGCTCATCGCGAGTTGCGTAACGCAATCACTGAGTTCGGCGCGAAGGCGGGCAGCCTGGTGATGGTTGATGTAAAGACCGGCGAAATCCTCGCCATGGTCAATCAGCCGAGCTACAACCCGAACAATCGGCGAAATCTGCAACCGTCCGCGATGCGCAACCGCGCCATGATCGACGTGTTCGAGCCGGGCTCGACGATGAAGCCGTTCTCGATGACTGCCGCGCTAGAGTCCGGTCGCTGGAAGCCGGAGGACAAGGTAGAGGTATGGCCAGGTTCGTTGCGTATCGGACGCTATACCATCAAGGACGTTTCGCGCTCCGAAGGTCGCGATCTGGACCTGACCGGCATTCTTATCAAGTCGAGTAACGTCGGCATGAGTAAGGTCGCCTTCGATATTGGCGGCCAATCCATCTTTAATGTCATGCATCAAGTGGGGTTGGGACGCGATACGGGGCTCGGCTTCCCAGGTGAGCGCGTTGGCAACCTGCCGAACTACCGCGAGTGGCGCAAAGCGGAAACCGCAACGCTTTCCTACGGCTACGGACTCTCCGTGACCGCTGTGCAGCTGGTGCATGCGTACTCGGTTTTCGCCAACAACGGCAAAATCGTCCCGCTGTCTATGACCCGCGTGGATAACGTGCCTGAGGGCGCGCAGGTCATTCCTGAAAACATCGCCAAAACGATGCAAGGCATGTTGCAACAGGTGGTCGAGGCGCCGGGTGGCGTCTACCGGGCACAGGTGCCTGGCTATCACGTGGCGGGGAAAAGTGGTACGGCGCGAAAGACCTCCACCGATTCGCGCGGTTACGCGGAAAACTCCTATCGCTCGCTGTTCGCAGGCTTTGGTCCGATGAAGGACCCGCGCATCGCCGTGGCGGTCGTGATCGATGAGCCTAGCAAAAGTGGCTATTACGGTGGCCTGGTCTCTGCGCCTGTCTTTGGTCGGGTAATGGCTGGCGCGCTGCGCTTACTGAATGTTGCACCCGATAACCTTCCTGAGCCTCAGCAGCAGACCGCCGACAGCAAAGCAGCCAAGGGGGGACGCAGCTAATGCCGATGCCTTTGAATCAATTGCTGACCCAAGCGCAAAGCGGCGAGTTGATCCGGGAGCTCACCCTGGACAGCCGAACCGTTCGGCCGGGCGACCTGTTCCTCGCCGTGCCGGGCTTCAGTCAGGATGGGCGCGCGCATATTGCGGACGCGATTTCCCGTGGTGCGGCTGCGGTAGCTTATGAAGCGGGTGGTGCGGAGATAAGCCCGCAGCAAGCGGTGCCGATGATTCCGGTCGTGGGCCTTTCACAGCAGTTGTCGGCCATCGCAGGCCGCTTCTACGGCGAGCCAAGTCGCGGCGTACGGTTGGTTGGCGTCACGGGTACCAATGGAAAAACCAGTGTGACGCACCTGTTGGCCCAAGCGCTCGATGCGCTAGGCGAACGTTGCGGCATCGTTGGCACACTCGGACACGGGTTTTTCGGTGCACTGGAAAGCGGCCGTCACACCACACCGGATGCGCTTTCCGTTCAAGCATCGCTAGGGCGCTTGAAAAAGGCCGGTGCGCATACCGTGGCCATGGAAGTGTCCTCTCACGGGCTCGACCAGGGGCGTGTGGCAGCGCTTGATTTCAAGATCGCCATCTTTACTAATCTTTCGCGCGACCACCTCGACTATCACGAGACGATGGACGCGTACGGTGACGCTAAAGCGAAGCTGTTCGACTGGCCAAGCCTGCGCGCTCGCGTGATCAATATCGACGATAGCTTCGGCGCTTCGCTTGCGGCAAAGAAACGCGACTCGCGACTCGTCACGTATAGCCTTTCCGATTCCGCAGCGGCCGTTCACTGTCCACGCGCCGACTTCGACGATACCGGGGTTCGCGCTCACCTGGTTACGCCTCAGGGCGAAGGCCTATTGCGTAGTGCCTTGATTGGGCGCTTCAACCTCAGCAATTTACTTGCCGTTGTCGCTGCGCTGATCGCCCTCGATTATCCGCTGGACGAAATTCTCAAGGTCATGCCCGCACTCCAAGGGCCGGCCGGGCGGATGCAACGGGTCGGCGGTGGTCTGCGTCCTTTGGTCGTTGTGGACTATGCTCACACGCCCGACGCGTTGGAAAAGGTCCTTGAAGCCCTTCGGCCCCATGTTCGCGGCCAGTTGCATTGCCTTTTCGGCTGTGGCGGCGATCGCGATCGTGGCAAGCGTCCGCTGATGGCGGCGATCGCGGAGCGTCTGTCCGACCACGTGTTGGTGACCGACGACAATCCGCGTACCGAGCAGCCGTCCGCCATATTCGATGACATTCGTGGCGGGCTGAGGGACGTCGAGCGAGCTCGGTTCCAGCACGGCAGAGGGGATGCGATCGCTGCGCGCATCGCGCAGCTGGGCGTCGATGATGTGCTGCTGCTGGCCGGCAAAGGGCACGAGGACTACCAGGAAATCCAAGGCGTTCGGCAACCCTTCTCGGATATAGACATAGCGACTTCTGCGCTCGACGCATGGGAGGCTCGCCATGATTGAAGCGTTGAGTCTTGCAACGGTTGCTGCGGCTCTCGGTGGGCGCCTCGTAGGTTCGGATGCGCCGTTCAGCAGCGTATCAATAGACAGCCGCCGTATTGCCAAGGGTGATCTCTTCGTAGCACTCACCGGGCCACGTTTCGATGGTCACGATTACCTATCCGACGTCGCGGCCAAAGGCGCCGTTGCGGCACTTGTCGAGCGGGAAAGCGTGGCAGCGTCTATTCCACAGCTGGTCGTCGCCGACACACGTAAAGCATTGGGCCAGTTGGGCGCTTTGAACCGGCAGGCGTTCAACGGCCACGTTGTTGCGATAACCGGCTCGAGTGGCAAGACAACGGTCAAGGAGATGCTGGCCAGCATCCTGTTCTGCTTCGGCCCCGTTTTGGCCACGCGCGGCAACCTCAACAACGAGCTCGGCGTGCCGCTCACGCTGCTCGAGATTGCGAGTGCACATGCCAGCGCGGTGATCGAGCTTGGTGCGAGCGGACTTGGCGAGATCGCGTACACCGCGAGCCTGGCACGTCCGCACGTTTCCATCCTGAACAACGCCGGTACGGCGCATGTGGGTGAGTTCGGCGGGCCGGATAACATCGTCAAGGCGAAGGGCGAAATCATCGATGGTCTGCCGGCAAACGGCACGGCAGTGCTGAATAAAGACGACAAAGCGTTTGGCATTTGGGTCGAGCGCGCTGGCGGGCGTAACGTAGTCAGCTTCGGCCTGAGCGAGTCCGCTGATTTCCGCGCGTCGGACCTTACCCGTGACGACCGCGGTTGCCCTTGCTTTCGACTCAAAGGTCCCGCTGGCGAGGCGTTCGTCCAGCTCAACCTATTGGGCGCGCACAACGTTTGCAACGCCCTCGCGGCGGCCGCAGCGGCACATGTGCTCGGCGCGTCCCTCGCGGACATCGTCGCCGGGCTTCAGGCGCTACAACCGGTCAAAGGGCGTGCCGTTGCCCGCATTACTTCAAGTGGGCTGCGGGTTATCGACGATTCCTATAACGCGAACCCAGCTTCAGTTCGCGCGGCGATCGACATCGTCGCTGGATTTGCGGGGCGTCGTGTGCTGGCGCTGGGCGACATGGGCGAGTTGGGTGGCTGGGCGCAGCAATCTCACAAGGATGTCGGCGCCTATGCCGTCGGCAAGGTCGACGCGCTCTACGCAGTCGGGCCGTTGATGGCTCACGCGGTAGAGGCGTTCGGTCAAGGCGGCCGTCATTACCCGGACCAGGCAGCGCTGATCGCCGACATCCTACGTGAGCAGGCGCCGAGCACCACAATATTGATCAAGGGTTCACGCAGCGCGGCGATGGAAAACGTCGTGGTGTCGTTGTGCGGTACCGCCGAGGAGAAACACTAAGATGCTGCTGCTGCTGGCGGAATTCCTGCAACGCTTTCATACCGGATTCGGAGTTTTCCAGTACCTGACGCTGCGCGGAATTCTCGGTGTCCTCACCGCACTATCGCTGTCGCTCTGGCTTGGCCCTTGGATGATCCGGACCCTGCAGATGCGCCAGATTGGCCAATCGGTTCGTAACGATGGCCCGCAATCTCACCTGTCCAAGAAAGGCACGCCGACTATGGGCGGCGCGCTGATCCTGACCTCCATCGCGATCGCAACTTTGTTGTGGGCGGACCTCTCCAACCGCTACGTCTGGGTCGTGTTGCTCGTCACCTTGCTTTTCGGCGCCATCGGCTGGGTAGACGACTATCGCAAAGTGATCGAGAAGAATTCGCGGGGCCTGCCAAGCCGTTGGAAGTACTTCTGGCAATCGGTATTCGGGCTGGGCGCGGCGATCTTCTTGTTTGCCACGGCCAAGACGCCGGTGGAGACGACGTTGATCCTGCCCTTGATCAAGACGATCGAGATTCCGCTGGGCATCGGCTTCATCGTGCTGACCTACTTTGTCATCGTGGGCTCGAGCAACGCGGTCAACCTGACGGATGGCCTGGATGGCTTGGCCATTATGCCGACGGTCATGGTGGGCGGCGGGCTAGGCATCTTCTGCTACCTCTCCGGTAACGCCAATTTCTCGCAATACCTGCTGATTCCCTATGTACCGGGTGCCGGTGAGCTCATTATTTTCTGTGGCGCGCTTATCGGGGCAGGCCTTGGCTTTCTCTGGTTCAACACCTATCCCGCGCAAGTCTTCATGGGCGATGTGGGTGCGCTGGCACTTGGCGCCGCGTTGGGGACCATTGCGGTCATCGTTCGTCAGGAGGTCGTGCTGTTCATCATGGGTGGCATCTTCGTCGTTGAGACCCTGTCGGTGATCATTCAAGTCGCGTCGTTCAAGCTGACGGGTAAGCGCGTGTTCCGCATGGCGCCGATCCACCACCATTTCGAACTCAAAGGCTGGCCCGAACCGCGCGTGATCGTGCGTTTCTGGATCATCACGGTGATCCTCGTGTTGGTTGGCCTTGCTACGTTAAAGCTGCGTTGAGGAACTCATGAGCCTGATCGCTTCCGACCAATTCCGCATCGTTGTCGGCCTCGGCAAGAGCGGCATGTCCCTGGTTCGCTATCTAGCGCGCCTGGGCGTTCCGTTTGCTGTGGTCGATACGCGCGAGAATCCGCCGGAACTGGCTGCCTTGCGTGAAGCGTATCCCACGGTGGACGTTCGCTGCGGAGAACTCGACGCGGATTACCTGTGCCGCGCCGGAGAGTTGCTGGTCAGCCCTGGCATCGCGCTCGCGACACCAGCGCTGCAAGAAGCCGCCTCGCGAGGCGTAACGCTGTCTGGAGACATCGAGTTGTTCGCCCGGGTCGCCAAGGCGCCCATCGTTGCCATCACCGGCTCCAATGCGAAAAGTACTGTGACGACGCTCGTGGGCGAGATGGCGCGGTTGGCTGGCAAACGCGTCGCAGTTGGCGGAAACCTCGGAACCCCGGCATTGGATCTATTGGCCGACGATGTCGAGCTTTACGTGATCGAGCTGTCCAGCTTCCAACTCGAAACGACCGGTCGGCTCAATGCCGAAGTCGCTACCGTGCTGAACATTAGCGAAGACCACATGGATCGTTATGCCAATCTGCAGGCATATCACCTCGCGAAACACCGTATTTTCATGGGTGCGCGTCAGGTCGTCGTGAATCGCCAGGATGCGCTGTCCCGGCCCTTGGTCGCGGACGACGTGCCGTGTTGGACATTTGGGCTGAACAAGCCGGATTTCAAAGGCTTCGGGCTTATGGATGTCGCTGGCGAAGCGCATCTCGCGTTTCAGTTCGAGCCGTTACTGCCAGTCACCGCATTAAAAACGCGTGGCGCGCACAACCAGGCAAATGCGCTGGCCGCGCTGGCATTAGGTCATGCGGTGGGACTGCCAATGGACGCTATGTGTGAAGCATTGAAGACATTCAACGGGCTTCCTCATCGCTGCGAATGGGTACGCGAACATCTCGGCGTCACTTATTACAACGATTCCAAGGCCACCAACGTCGGCGCGGCGCTGGCAGCAATCAACGGTCTCGGGGCTGACATCGCAGGTGAGCTCGTGCTCATCGCCGGTGGCGACGGCAAGGGCGCCGACTTCGGTTCGCTTCGTGCGCCGGTTACCGAGCATTGCCGGGCGGTCGTGTTGATGGGGCGTGATGCGGAACATTTGGCCGCTGCGCTGGATCCGGCCACCCCGGCAGTGCGGGCGAGCAACATGGACGAGGCCGTAGCCTGCGCCGCAAAGTTGGCTAGAGCCGGCGATGCGGTGTTGCTGTCTCCCGCCTGCGCGAGCTTCGACATGTTCAAAAACTTTGAAGAGCGCGGGCGCATGTTTGCGGCCGCAGTGGAGGCATTGCACTGATGTTACAGGCCCTGCGTTCCGCGCCATCACCGCTGTTCAGCCGTCGTGGAATCGATTTCGATTTCCCGTTCCTGGCCGGTTGTCTCGCCCTGCTGGGACTTGGACTGGTCATGATTGCGTCGGCCTCCTCGGAAGTCGCAGCGGTCAATACCGGCAATCCGCTTTATCACATGATTCGCCATCTGGTTTACATCGCCATTGGCATGGTCGGTTTTGTTTGCGCGCTACTTGTCCCGCTCGCAACATGGCAGCGCCTCGGCGGATGGTTGTTGATCGCGTCGTTCGTTCTGCTGGCGGCGGTTTTGATTCCTGGGATCGGCCGTGAAGTGAATGGATCGATGCGCTGGATGGGCTTTGGCCTGTTCAACGTGCAGCCATCCGAGATCGCGAAAGTGTTCGTCGTGCTCTATCTAGCCGGGTATCTCGTTCGCCGTCAGGCCGAAGTGCGCGAAAGCTGGGCCGGTTTCTTCAAGCCGTTCATCGTACTGATGCCCATGGCTTTTCTGCTGCTGCTCGAGCCCGACTTCGGCGCGACGGTCGTCATGATGGGTGCGGCGGCGGCGATGCTGTTCCTCGGCGGGGTCGGGATCTTCCGCTTCGGGCTGATGGTGATTCTTGCCGTGGGTGCGGTGTTCGTTCTGGTACAGACGCAGCAGTACCGGCTGCAACGCTTGATCACCTTCACCGATCCTTGGGCAGATCAGTATGGCTCGGGCTATCAGCTAACCCAGGCGCTGATCGCGTTCGGTCGCGGCGAGTGGTTTGGCGTCGGCCTGGGTAACAGCATTCAGAAGCAGTTCTACCTTCCCGAAGCACATACTGACTTCGTGTTTTCAGTCTTGGCCGAGGAGCTGGGCGCAATAGGTTCGCTGGCCACGGTCGCGCTGTTTGCATTCGTTTGTATACGCGGCTTGTTCATTGGGCTGAAAGCGGAACGGGCCAAGCAGTTTTACGCGGCTTATGCGGCGTATGGCTTGTCGTTCCTCTGGATTGGGCAGTTCCTGATCAACATCGGTGTGAATGTAGGCTTGCTGCCAACCAAGGGTCTGACCCTGCCGTTCCTGAGCTACGGCGGCAGCTCTTTGGTCATCTGCTGCGTCAGCATGGCGCTGCTGCTGCGGATCGAGTGGGAAACGCGCTATCAGTTAGGTAGCGAAGATTTTGAGTTCGCCGAAGACGACTTCCCTGACGAGCGCGTGGAGGGTGTCCAGCATGCCCGGTAACGTGCTCATCATGGCAGGCGGCACAGGCGGACACGTGTTCCCGGCGTTGGCCTGCGCGCGTGAATTCCAGGCGCGCGGCTACTCGGTGCATTGGCTTGGAACCCCGCGTGGCATCGAGAACGAGCTGGTTCCCAACGCCGGTCTACCCCTGCACCTTATCCAGGTAAGCGGCCTGCGCGGAAAGAGTAAGCTGTCGTTACTCAAGGCGCCTTTCCAGCTCGTTAAATCGTTGTTCCAAGCGCGGAAGGTGGTTCGGCAGCTCAAACCAAGCTGTGTACTGGGTATGGGCGGCTATGTGACCGGCCCGGGTGGATTGGCCGCGCGTCTCGCCGGAGTGCCGTTGATCATTCACGAACAAAATGCAGTCGCGGGCACGGCGAACCGTAGCTTGGCTCCGCTTGCCGCGCGGGTCTGCGAAGCGTTCCCAGATACCTTCCCAGACTCGAAAAAACGCCGTACGACGGGAAACCCCGTGCGTGAAGAATTGTTCCAGCAGGACGCTCGCGCACCACTTGCCGCTCGTCGGCCGCGCTTGTTGATCATGGGCGGAAGCTTGGGCGCCGAGCCTTTGAACAAACTCGTGCCGAGTGCATTGGCTGCGATCGACGTCGAGTTCCGGCCCGAAGTATTCCATCAGGCAGGCAAGGCTCACGCGGATATCACGCGGGAGCGCTATGCAGAGGCAAGCGTAGAGGCCCGCGTGGAACCGTTCATTAGTGACATGGCGGCGGCTTATGCCTGGGCGGATCTCGTGGTTTGTCGTTCCGGTGCGCTTACCGTCAGCGAGTTGGCTGCGGCGGGTCTCCCGGCTTTCCTAGTTCCGCTGCCGCATGCGATCGACGACCACCAGCGATTGAATGCTGAGTTCCTGGCGAAGGAAGGCGCTGCCGTTCTGTTGCCACAAGCAAGTACCGATGCCGCCATGCTGGCGTCGCGGTTGAAAGAGGTTTTGATGCATCCCGAAAAATTAGAGGCCATGGGCGCCATTGCGCGCGGCCTCGCCAAACCTGCGGCGACCCGCCACGTCGTCGACATCTGCCTGGAGGTTGCCCATGGTTAAGTCTCCAGCGGCGGTTCAGGCAGAGGTTCGCCGCATGCGGCAGATTCGTCGTATCCACTTCGTCGGCATTGGCGGGGCCGGCATGTGCGGCATCGCCGAGGTATTGCTCAATCTCGGCTACGAAGTCACGGGGTCGGACCTCAAATCGTCCCCGGTGACCGAGCGCCTAGTGAGCTTCGGTGCCAACGTCGCGATTGGCCATCGGGCCGAAAATGCGCATGGAACCGACGTTCTAGTCGTCTCCAGCGCCGTCAATACATCGAATCCGGAAGTCGCCTTCGCTCTGGAAAACCGCATCCCGGTCGTGCGTCGCGCGGAAATGCTCGCTGAGCTGATGCGCTATCGCCACGGTATCGCGGTTGCCGGCACGCATGGCAAGACCACGACCACGAGCCTGCTAGCGTCGGTTTTTGCCGCTGCTGGCCTCGATCCGACATTTGTAATTGGCGGTCGGTTGAACGCTGCCGGTACGAACGCACAATTGGGCGGAAGTCGCTTTCTTATCGCCGAAGCGGACGAAAGTGACGCCAGCTTCCTGCATCTTCAGCCCATGGTTGCAGTCGTGACCAACATCGACGCCGACCACATGAGCACTTACGGCGGCGACTTCAGCAAGCTGAAGAAGACGTTCCTGGAGTTCCTGCATAACCTGCCGTTCTACGGCTTGGCGGTGATGTGTATCGACGACCCGGTCGTGGCTGAAATCCTGCCTCAGGTCAGTCGCCCGGTGCTGACCTACGGGTTCAGTGATAGCGCGGATGTTCGTGCAGTCGACGTGCGTCAGGAAGGCATGCGCACGCATTTCACCGTGCTGCGTAAAGGCATGGAGCCGCTGGCGGTTTCCGTCAACATGCCGGGCAATCACAATGTCCTCAACGCGCTGGCTACCATCGCCATCGCCACGGACGAAGGCATCGAAGACGACGCTATCCTGCAGGGGCTGTCGGGCTTTCAAGGTGTTGGGCGCCGCTTCCAGGTCTACGGCGAGCTGCCGGTCGACGGCGGCAACGTGATGCTGGTGGACGACTATGGCCATCACCCGCGTGAAGTCGCGGCGGTGATCAAGGCCGTCCGGGGTGGTTGGCCCGAGCGCCGCTTGGTGATGGTCTATCAACCCCACCGCTTCAGTCGTACGCGCGATCTCTACGAAGATTTCGTACAGGTGTTGGCAGACGCCAATGTGCTTTTCCTGCTGGAAGTCTATCCGGCGGGCGAAGAGCCTATTCCTGGTGCCGACAGTCGCAACCTGTGCCACAGCATTCGCCAGCGCGGCCGTCTTGATCCCATCTATGTAGAGCGGGGCAAGGAATTGGCGCCGTTGTTGAAACCGCTTTTACGCGCAGGTGACATCCTGCTTTGCCAGGGCGCCGGTGATGTCGGGGGAATTGCCCCGCAGCTCATCCAGAGCCCGCTGTTCGCCGTTGGCCGGAGGGCCGAATGATGAAACCGAACATGGACCCGAAAGCCTTTGGCCGAGTAGCGGTGCTTTATGGCGGCACGAGTGCTGAGCGCGAAGTCTCGCTCAACTCGGGCGCGATGGTTCTCGAATCGTTGCAGGCGGCGGGTGTCGATGCATTTGGTATCGACGTCGGTACGAATGTAGTCGCTCAGCTCACCGCCGAACGCATTGATCACGCGTTCATTGTTCTCCACGGGCGCGGCGGTGAAGACGGTACGTTGCAAGGCTTGCTGGAATGTGCCGGCATTCCCTACACCGGCAGCGGAGTGCTTGCCTCGGCGCTTGCAATGGACAAGCTGCGGACCAAGCAGGTGTGGGCGAGCATGGGAATCCCGACGCCACGCCACGCTGTGCTTTCGACGGAATCCGACTGCCGGTCGGCTGCAACGGAACTGGGCTTTCCGCTGATCGTCAAACCCGCGCATGAAGGTTCAAGTATCGGCATGGCCAAGGTGAATGACGTCGATGAATTGATCGGCGCTTGGCAAGCCGCCCGCAGTTACGACTCCCAGGTCCTTGTTGAACAATGGATTCAGGGCCCTGAGTTCACCGTCTCGATGTTGCGCGGCGAAATGCTGCCCCCTATCGCGCTAGGCACCCCCCATATTTTCTACGACTACGATGCCAAGTACCTCGCATCCGATACCCAATACCGTATTCCTTGCGGCCTTGATGAAGCCAAGGAATCCGAGCTCAAGTCGTTGTGCACGCGTGCATGCGATGCCGTGGGTGTCCGCGGCTGGGGTCGGGTCGATGTGATGCAGGATGCACACGGGGCGTTCTGGTTGTTAGAGGTGAATACGGCACCTGGCATGACCGACCACAGCTTGGTACCGATGGCGGCGCGTGCCGCGGGTATCGAGTTTCCACAGCTGGTGCTGGCGATTCTTACGGACAGCGTCGAGGCGGAGGGTTGATCATGTTTCCAAGCATCCGTCATACCCAGCCTGGTTTTGGGCGTCCGGCACCCCGTAAGGCGCCCCAGCGCGGGGCGAGCCGCATGGTGGTCAAGCCGCCGCTCTCCGAGCGTCTGCCCAAACCGAGTTTGTCGCTTTTCAAGCGCCTGAGCTGGCCTTTCCTGTTGATTGGACTGGGCTTCGGCAGCTATGAACTGGCACAGCGTGTGATGCCATACGCCGACCGTCCGATCGCCCACGTCGCGATCGAAGGCGATATGAGCTACATCAGCCGTCAAGCGATCGAGCAGCGTATTGGTTCGTTCGTGACTGCGAACTTCTTCTCGGTCGATCTCGCCGGTATGCGTGAAGAGCTGGAGGACATGCCGTGGATTGCGCACGCGGAAGTGCGTCGCGTTTGGCCCGATCAGGTTGTGGTGCGTCTCGAAGAGCAAATGCCCATCGCGCGCTGGGGGAGCGACTCGCTGCTGAACAATCAGGGCCAGGCGTTCACTCCACGCGACCTCTCGCACTACGGAAATCTGCCACTGCTCAATGGCCCTCAGCGGGCTCACCAGCGGGTCATGCAGCAATATCAGGTGCTGAGCCAGTTGCTGCGACCGCAGGGTTTCTCGATCGCCGGTCTGGAATTGCGCGACCGCGGCAGTTGGTTCCTGACCACCGCGCCAAATGAGCGCGGACCTGGTTTCGAGCTGTTGCTGGGGCGTGATCGTATCGTCGAAAAAGTACGTCGCTTCATTGCCATTCATGATCAGGCACTGAAGGAACAAATAGCCAACGTCAAAAGTGTCGACTTGCGTTACGCCAACGGCTTGGCCGTCGCGTGGCGCGAGCCGGCTCCAGATACAGCAGCACCCGGAACGACGGAAAAATCCGTCGCGATGCAATAACAGGAGACTCCGCGGATTATGGCAACCACACAAAGCGGCAAGATGATCGTCGGGCTGGATATCGGCACCTCAAAGGTGGTCGCACTGGTGGGCGAGATTTCCGCTGACGGCCAATTGGAAATCGTCGGGATCGGTACGCACCCGTCGCGTGGCCTGAAGAAGGGTGTGGTGGTCAATATTGAATCCACCGTTCAGTCGATCCAGCGGGCGGTGGAAGAAGCACAGTTGATGGCGGGCTGCCGGATCCACTCCGCTTTCGTAGGCGTAGCAGGCAATCACATTCGTAGCCTCAACAGCCACGGTATCGTTGCAATCCGCGATCGCGAAGTGAGCGGCGCCGATTTGGAGCGCGTGTTGGATGCCGCCCAGGCAGTGGCAATCCCTGCCGACCAGCGGGTGTTGCATACGCTCCCCCAGGACTATGTCATCGACAACCAGGAAGGCGTACGCGAGCCGCTGGGCATGTCGGGTGTACGCCTGGAAGCGAAGGTACATGTGGTGACGTGCGCAGTGAACGCGGCGCAAAACATCGAGAAATGTGTTCGCCGTTGCGATCTGGAAGTCGATGACATCATCCTCGAGCAGCTGGCTTCGGCCTATGCCGTGCTGACTGATGACGAGAAGGAATTGGGTGTTTGCCTCGTCGATATCGGCGGCGGCACGACCGATATCTGCGTGTTCACCGAAGGTGCTATCCGGCATACGGCCGTGATCCCGATCGCAGGCGATCAGGTGACCAACGATATCGCCATGGCCTTGCGCACGCCGACCCAGTACGCCGAAGAAATCAAGATTCGTTATGCCTGCGCCCTGGCCAAACTGGCCGGCGCCGGTGAAACCATCAAAGTGCCCAGTGTGGGTGATCGTCCGCCGCGCGAACTGTCGCGCCAGGCGTTGGCTGAGGTCGTGGAACCTCGGTACGACGAGCTTTTCACATTGGTGCAAGCCGAACTGCGTCGCAGCGGCTACGAAGACCTGGTACCGGCCGGCATCGTGTTGACCGGTGGTACCTCCAAAATGGAAGGCGCGGTCGAATTGGCGGAGGAAATCTTCCATATGCCCGTTCGACTGGGTATGCCACAGACGGTCAAGGGGCTGACCGATGTCGTGCGCAACCCTATCTATTCCACAGGCGTAGGCCTGCTGCTCTATGGAATGCGTAAGCCGGCCGAAGGTAGTGGCCTGAGTGGCTACAACAGCTACAGCAGCTCCAGCGAGGAAAGCAAGGTTCCCGTGATCGAGCGCATCAAGCGTTGGGTGCAGGGTAATTTTTAGTAGTGCGGTAGGCGAAACCAACTAGAAGATATTCGAGGAGAGGGAAAATGTTTGAACTGGTAGATAACGTGCCACAGAGCGCAGTCATCAAAGTCATCGGCGTCGGCGGTGGCGGCGGCAACGCCGTCAATCACATGGCCAAGAGCGGCATCGAAGGCGTCGAGTTCATTTGCGCCAACACCGACGCGCAAGCGCTGAAGAACATCACCGCGCGTACCGTGTTGCAATTGGGTACGGGTGTTACCAAGGGTCTGGGCGCAGGCGCGAATCCAGAAGTGGGCCGACAGGCCGCGATGGAAGATCGCGACCGCATCGCAGAAGTGCTGCAGGGCACCGACATGGTGTTCATCACCACGGGCATGGGCGGCGGCACGGGTACTGGCGCCGCACCGATCATTGCCGAAGTGGCGAAGGACATGGGCATCCTGACGGTCGCTGTCGTTACTCGTCCGTTCCCGTTCGAAGGCCGTAAGCGCATGGTCATCGCGGACGAAGGTATCCGTTCGTTGGCCGAGAGCGTCGACTCGCTGATCACCATCCCGAACGAGAAATTGCTGACCATCCTCGGCAAAGACGCCAGCCTGCTGGCAGCGTTCTCCAAAGCCGACGACGTACTCTCAGGTGCCGTACGCGGTATCTCCGACATCATCAAGCGTCCGGGCATGATCAACGTCGACTTCGCGGACGTTAAGACCGTGATGAGCGAAATGGGCATGGCGATGATGGGTACGGGTTGCGCGAGCGGCCCGAACCGTGCGCGTGAAGCCACCGAGGAAGCGATCCGCAATCCTCTGCTCGAGGACGTCAACCTGCAGGGCGCGCGTGGCATCCTGGTGAACATCACCGCAGGTCCAGATCTGTCCCTGGGCGAGTACTCCGACGTGGGTAGCATCATCGAGCAGTTCGCTTCCGAGCATGCAACTGTCAAAGTCGGCACCGTGATCGATCCTGATATGCGTGACGAGCTTCACGTGACGGTCGTTGCGACGGGCCTGGGCGCGCGTATCGAGAAGCCTGTGAAGGTTGTCGATAACACCATTCAGCAAGCTCAACCCATTGCCGCTGCCGCCCCACAGCAGCAATCCGAGCGTGCTGAGCAAAGCGTCAACTACAAGGATTACGAGCGTCCCACCGTACAGCGCCAGAATTACTCGGGTGCAGCGACCGCGGCTAAGATGAATCCGCACGACGACTTGGATTATCTGGACATTCCAGCCTTCCTGCGTCGTCAGGCTGATTGATAGAGGCTATCGACCGTATGGTTGCGATCGGTTTTAAGCAAACAGGGCATCTGCTATGATCCCGCCCAATTTGCTGATGACAGCTCGCAACTAGCGGAAGCGGTTCACTACATGATCAAACAACGCACTTTAAAGAACACCATCCGCGCTACCGGTATCGGTTTGCACTCAGGGCAGAAGGTCTATCTCACCCTGAAACCGGCGCCGATAGACAGCGGTATCAAGTTCTGCCGCGCCGATCTCGACCCACCGGTCGAGATTCAGGCGTACGCCGAGAATGTTGGAGCGACCACCATGTCGACGACCCTGATCAAGGGTGATGTACGCGTCGATACGGTCGAGCATCTGCTTTCGGCGATGGCTGGACTGGGCATCGATAACGCCTACGTCGAACTGTCCGCGTCCGAAGTGCCGATCATGGACGGAAGTGCAGGTCCTTTTGTTTTCCTCATCCAGTCCGCTGGGCTCGAGGAGCAGGATGCACCGAAGAAATTCATCCGAATTAAGCGCGAAGTCAAAGTGACGGACGGGGACAAGAGCGCCACGTTCCTACCGTTCGAAGGCTTCAAGGTAGGGTTCGAGATCGAGTTCGACCATCCGGTGTTTCACAACCGTACCAAGACCGCGAGTGTGGATTTCTCCAGTACCTCGTTCGTGAAAGAAGTCAGTCGTGCGCGGACCTTCGGGTTCATGCGTGACTTGGATTACATGCGCTCCAACAACCTGGCACTTGGCGGCAGCGTCGATAATGCCATCGTCGTTGCGGAAGACGGCGTGCTGAACGAAGACGGCCTGCGTTATGAGGACGAATTCGTACGGCACAAGATATTGGACGCCATCGGCGACCTGTATCTGCTGGGTAATAGTTTGATTGGCGAGTACCAAGGCTACAAATCGGGCCACGGTCTCAACAATCGCCTGCTACGTGCACTGATCGCAGAACCGGATGCCTACGAAGTCGTCACCTTCGAAGATGCTGCGACCGCTCCGATCTCGTACATGCAGCCCGCTGCTCACGCATGAATTAAAACCTCTCCTTGAAGCCGCCCTTATGGGCGGCTTTTTTTATGGTCAGTCATTAATATTCGCGCTCGGGTGTCGCCGTTACCTGTAGGGCGGCGGGGTGCTCTGGCCTGATTTTGCATTTGCGACCAAGGTCGCTCCTACAATAAAGCGTGCTGTTACCAGGCTCAGGGAGTGCCACTCATTTCCTGTAGGGCGGCCGGGCGGCGATCCGCTTCAGCCGCGACAACGGTGAATGACTCGCCAAGTCTCTTGAGCTCACCACCGCATTCGCGGCCGAGGCCGCTCCTACAAAGTCAGGGAGATGCGCGGCAGCGTAGCGGCTATCAGCGAAGGGGGGCCACAAGACACCGCCGACACCTCAAGGCCGTCGCGTATGCCGGGCGAGGCGCTCAAGGGCAGAGCGCAGGGCGGGGTTTTCAATGCCGGACGCGGCAGAGCGCAGCGCGTCTGCCGCGTTTGTCGAGAGTTTCTCTGGTGGCGCAAGACCTGCTGCGACCGGCGCAACAGGTTGTACCTTGAACACAATGCGCTCCAGGCCCGTGAACGCTTCGTTCAGCTGCAACTGCCGTAACAGACGGCGTTGCTGATAGCGCAGGCGAGTCGCCCAATGGCCGTCGCTGATGACCAGCAGAAGACAACCCTCGCGGTAGGCCGCGGCCTTGCAGTGCTCGCGTGCCGCCGGCTGAAGTTGGTCTTCCACTAAACGTTGCAAAAGGTCGAGCCTGCCGGCCTGGTCCACCAGTGCACGCAGCGGTTTCTTCTCGCGAAGTAGCGCCGTCGGCGTCTGGGCTGGAGTGGTGCGTGAGGTCATCGGGGCCACCTACGGTGATTGCGCAGGCGATGGTAGCAGATCGTGCCATTCGCCTGATGAAACGGGGCGCGGCAGCGGTGATGGCAGGTTGTCACCCTGCCATGGCCGGTCTTGGCTTTTATCCTTGGCGTTTCCGAGTAGAATGTTCCCCTTTCGCATGCGGCCACCAGGTCGCAGGGACGCCAAGTACGGTCGTCCTCAATCCATTTCGAGTGGAAGTAACTGCCCTTATGTTTGCGCCTTTGTTGAAAAAACTCTTTGGAAGCAAGAACGAGCGCGAGGTCAAGCGGATGACCCGAGCGGTGCAAGCCGTGAACGCGCTGGAAGAGCAAATGGTCGCGCTCAGCGATGACCAGCTGCGCGCCAAGACCGAAGAGTTCAAGGCTCGTGTAGCGAAGGGCGAAACACTCGACAAGTTGTTGCCGGAAGCGTTTGCCGTCGCGCGTGAAGCGGGCAAGCGGGTCATGGGCATGCGTCACTTCGATGTCCAGCTGATCGGCGGTATGGCGCTTCACGAAGGCAAGATCGCCGAGATGCGTACCGGTGAAGGTAAGACGCTGGTGGGTACGTTGGCGGTCTACCTCAATGCGCTATCGGGTAAAGGCGTGCATGTCGTCACGGTGAATGACTACCTGGCGCGTCGTGACGCGAACTGGATGCGTCCGCTGTACGAATTCCTCGGTTTGTCGGTTGGCATCGTCATGCCGTTCCAGGCGCCGGCCGAAAAGCGTGCTGCCTACGCGTCCGACATTACCTACGGTACGAACAACGAATTTGGTTTCGATTACCTGCGCGACAACATGGCGTTCAGCATCGAAGACAAATTTCAGCGTGAGCTCAATTTCGCGGTCGTCGACGAAGTCGACTCGATCCTGATTGACGAGGCGCGTACGCCGTTGATCATTTCCGGGCAAGCCGAAGACAGCTCGAAGCTGTACATGCAGATCAACCAGATCATTCCGCGCCTGCAGTTGCAGGTCGAAGCCGAAGAGGGCGTCGAGGGCAAGGAAGGTCACTACTCGCTCGACGAGAAGACCCGCCAGGTGGAACTCACCGAATCGGGCCACCAGTACATCGAAGACATCCTCACTCAGATGGGCTTGCTCGCTGAAGGTGAGAGCCTGTACTCGTCGCACAACCTCGGTTTGCTGACGCACGTCTACGCCGGTTTGCGCGCGCATAAGCTGTTCCATCGCAACGTCGAGTACATCGTGCAGGATGGCCAGGTCATCCTCATCGACGAACATACGGGCCGTACAATGCAGGGCCGTCGCCTCTCCGAAGGCCTGCATCAGGCGATCGAAGCGAAGGAAGGCGTTCCGATCCAGCCGGAAAGCCAGACGCTTGCGTCCACCACGTTCCAGAACTATTTCCGTCTCTATAGCAAGCTTGCCGGCATGACCGGTACGGCCGACACAGAAGCGTTCGAGTTTCACTCGATCTACAGCCTGGATGTGGTGGTCATCCCGACTCATCGTCCGGTGGCGCGGAAGGACTTCAACGATCTGGTCTATCTGACCCAGGAAGAGAAGTACCAGGCCATCATCGCTGACGTGAAGGACTGCCAGGCGCAAGGGCGTCCGATTCTGGTCGGCACGGCCTCCATCGAAACGTCGGAGTACGTATCGCAGTTGCTGGACAAAGCCGGCATCGAGCACAAGGTACTGAACGCCAAGTATCACGAGAAAGAAGCCGAGATCATCGCTCAGGCTGGCCGGCCAGGTGCAGTGACGCTGGCGACCAACATGGCCGGTCGCGGAACCGACATCCTTCTCGGTGGTAATTGGGAGGTGGAAGTCGCCGCAATCGAATCTCCGACGGATGAGCAGATCGCCGAGATCAAATCGCAGTGGCAGAAACGTCACCAGCAGGTAATCGAGTCGGGTGGCCTGCACGTGATCGCCTCGGAGCGCCACGAATCTCGCCGTATCGACAACCAGTTGCGCGGTCGTGCAGGCCGTCAGGGCGACCCGGGTTCCAGCCGTTTCTACCTGTCCCTCGAAGACAGCTTGATGCGAATCTTCGCGTCTGACCGCGTGAAGAACTTCATGAAGGCGTTGGGCATGCAGTCCGGCGAGGCCATCGAGCATCGCATGGTCACCAACGCGATTGAGAAAGCCCAACGCAAGGTCGAGGGACGCAACTTCGACATCCGTAAGCAATTGCTGGAGTTCGACGACGTTGCGAACGAGCAGCGGAAAGTTATTTACCACATGCGTAACACCCTGCTGGCCGCCGATAACATCGGCGACACCATCAAGGACTTCCGTGAAGAAGTGTTGAAGGCTGCGGTCGACCAACACATCCCCCCACAGTCCATGCCCGAGCAGTGGGATGTGGCAGGCCTCGAAGCGGTGCTTTACAGCGACTTCGGCTTAAAGTTGCCAATCCAGCAGTGGCTGGACGAGGACGACAAGCTGTTCGAAGAAACCCTGCGCGAGAAGATCAGCGAGCAGCTCATCGCCGCGTACGACGAGAAGGAAACCCAGGCTGGCGCCGAGGCACTGCGTTCGTTCGAGAAGCAAATGGTGCTGCGGGTACTCGACGATCTCTGGAAGGATCACCTGTCCACCATGGATCACCTGCGCCACGGGATCCACCTGCGTGGCTATGCGCAGAAGAACCCGAAGCAGGAGTACAAGCGCGAGTCGTTTACGCTGTTCCAGGAATTGCTGGATTCGATCAAACGCGATTCCATTCGGGTGCTTTCGCATGTCCAAGTGCGTCGGGAAGATCCTGCCGAGGAAGAGGCGCGCATGCGCCGCGAAGCCGAGGAACTGGCTGAACGGATGCAGTTCAAGCACGAAAGTGTGCCCTCCATCGAACAGGCCGAGGCGACGCCTGAGGCGGAGGACAACGTCGCGGTGGCGTCCGCGCCTGTTCGCACGGAGCAGAAGATCGGTCGCAACGAGCTTTGCCCGTGCGGTTCCGGGAAGAAGTACAAGCATTGTCACGGGCAGGTCCAGTAACCCGCTGGCACGCTTTGAATGTCCGATTGTTAATACGCCGCGACGGGTGACCGTCGCGGCGTTTTCGCTAATTGCACGAGGAGTTTTCTGATGGCTGTTGGTCTTGGTCCGTTGCCTACGCTACACCCTGTTCCTGGTTTTGAGCTTGGTATCGCCTCCGCAGGGATCAAGCGTCCTGGGCGCAAGGATATCGTCGTCATGCGCTGTGCCGAAGGCTCGGCCGTGGCGGGGGTGTTCACGCTGAATGCATTCTGCGCGGCGCCGGTCATCATCTCCCGGCAGCGTGTGCACCAAGGGGTGCGTTATCTACTGACCAACACCGGGAATGCCAATGCTGGAACGGGCGAACCCGG
This sequence comes from Pseudomonas matsuisoli, assembly GCF_014647635.1. Taxonomy (GTDB): domain Bacteria; phylum Pseudomonadota; class Gammaproteobacteria; order Pseudomonadales; family Pseudomonadaceae; genus Pseudomonas_P; species Pseudomonas_P matsuisoli. The sequence goes on along the minus strand of NZ_BMPO01000010.1, from coordinate 38,709 downwards.
TCTAGCTGCAGCGGTGCGCACCTGCGCGAAGCTGGCAGAACTGGCGGGAATCGCCGAAACGTCGGTTTTGCCGTTCTCGACGGGTGTAATTGGTGAACCGCTGCCTGTCGAGAAAATCGAGGCAGCGTTGCCGGACGCGCTGGCGGACCTGAAGCTCGACAATTGGGCCGCGGCGGCCAGTGGCATCATGACCACGGACACGCTGCCCAAAGGCGCAAGCCGTCAGTTTGACCATGACGGCGTGACGGTTACGGTCACCGGCATTAGTAAAGGGGCGGGGATGATCCGGCCGAACATGGCCACCATGCTGGGCTACATTGCGACTGACGCCAAGGTCGATCCAAAGGTGCTGCAAGACCTCATGGGTGACGCAGCGAACAAGTCCTTCAATCGCATCACCATTGATGGCGATACCTCGACCAACGATTGCTGCATGCTCGTGGCGACCGGCCAGGCTGAGTTGCCAGTCATCGATCAGGCCGGCGGTGAATTGTTCACCAAGCTCCGGGAAGCGGTGCTCGACGTCTCAATGGAACTGGCCCAGGCCATCGTTCGCGACGGTGAGGGTGCGACCAAGTTCGTCACGGTCGAAGTCAATGGCGGCGGCCGCTACCAGGAATGCCTGGACGTTGGCTATGCCGTGGCCCATTCGCCACTGATCAAGACCGCATTGTTCGCATCCGATCCAAACTGGGGGCGCATCTTGGCCGCAGTCGGCCGCGCCGGTGTGCCTGACCTGGATGTGTCGAAGATCGATGTGTACCTCGGCGACGTGTGTATCGCCAGCAAGGGTGGCCGCTCCGCGAGTTATACCGAAGCGCAGGGTGCGGCCGTCATGGCGCAGGATGAGATCAGCATTCGGATCGAGCTGGGCCGCGGGCAATGCAGCGAAACGATCTGGACGACGGATCTCTCTCACGAGTACGTGAAGATCAACGCCGAGTACCGTACCTGATACCGCCTGATGCGATTCCGCGCGCTCATACGCACATGAGCACGTGGAATTGCCAATAGTCGAGTCCTGTTCGAGGATACCGCGGACACGGAGAACAGGAGGTTTGGCCTATGTCGCTCGTACTTTGCATCGGAAACCGCAACTACTCGTCCTGGTCGCTGCGCGCCTGGCTCGCCATGAAACTCTCAGGCGCCGCTTGCGAGACGCTTCGCATCCCGCTCTACCAGGCCGATAGCCGGGCCCGACTCCTTCAGGCATCGCCTACGGGTAAAGTGCCGGCCTTGCGCTCACCTCACGGCGTCATTTGGGACTCGCTCGCGATCGTCGAGTATCTGGCCGATACTCATCCGGACGCGAAATTATGGCCCGAGGATGTGGCGGCGCGGGCATTCGCGCGCGCCATGTGCGCGGAAATGCACAGCGGTTTTGCCGCGTTGCGCTCGGCGTTGCCAATGGATATGCGGCGCGACGCCGCCCCGGTCTCCTTGGAACCGTCGGTGCAAGCTGATATCGAGCGCATCTGCACGTTATGGCGTGAATGCCTGGACCGCTTCGGTGGAGACGGTCCGTTTTTGTTTGGAATGCCAAGCGCAGCGGACGCCTTCTATGCGCCGGTCGCCAGTCGTTTGCTGAGTTATCGGGTCGAGTTGCCGGACCCTGCACGTGCCTACGTTCAAACGATCCGCGAATGGCCGGCGTTCGTCGAATGGCGTGATGCCGCCTTGGTAGAGAAAGAGGTTATCGAAGCATGAAACGTATCCATGTCGCCGCTGCGGTTATACGCCGAGCCGATGGCCATGTTCTGATCGCCAAGCGGTCGTTGGATCGGCATCAGGGTGGCCTTTGGGAGTTTCCGGGTGGGAAGGTCGAAGAGGGCGAGGCGGTTCGCGACGCGCTGGCGCGAGAGCTGGCAGAAGAGCTCTCGATCCAGGTGACCGATGCGCGTCCGCTGATTCAGATTCAACATGACTATCCGGATAAGCAAGTATTGCTGGATGTCTGGGCAGTGGACGCCTTCACCGGAGAGCCCGAAGGCCTCGAAGGGCAGCCGCTGGCCTGGGTGATGCCGAAGCAGCTGGTGGAATACGACTTCCCGGCGGCGAACGGGCCGATCGTATCGGCTGCGCGCCTGCCAGATCGCTATTTGGTTACGCCTGACGATCTGGAGCCGCGTGATCTTCTCAACGGTATTCACCGGGCGATCACGGGCGGTATCCAGCTGATCCAGCTACGCGCGCCCAACATGTTCGATCCACAGTACCGAGATCTGGCGAACGATATTCAGGGGTTGTGTGCGGGAAAAGCGCAGCTGATGCTTAAGGGGCCGCTGGAATGGCTTGGCGACTTTCCTGCTGCGGGCTGGCACCTCACCGCAGAACAATTGCGCAAGTACGCGGATAAGGGCCGTCCCTTTCCGCCGGATCGTTGGCTGGCCGCGTCTTGCCACACGGCGGAGGAGCTTGAACTGGCGATCCGGATCGGCGCGGATTTCGTGACTTTGTCACCGGTACAGCTGACACAGACCCATCCCGATGCCGCGCCTTTGGGGTGGGAAAAGGCCGCAGAGCTCATCCGTGGATTCAATGCACCGGTCTATCTTCTCGGAGGGATGGCAGCGGACGATGTGCAAAGGGCTTGGTCCGCAGGAGGGCAGGGGATCGCGGCGATTCGGGCGCTTTGGCCGGACCCGTAACGGTCGACTGTTTTGTCCGATGTCCTGCTTGCGATCGCTAGGCGACTGAAGCGGACGGCCGCCACGTCGCCGCCCTTACAGGTGTTTAGTGTGTGTTTGAAAGCGGCGCGCGGATGCGGTTGATCGAGCAGTGCAGGCGTGCCGTCCGGGGGATGCGCTAGCTTAAGTAGTGTTAACAGGCCTTAACCCAGATGCACCGGCGCAGGTGGCCCGACGAACGTCGACCACCGCCGGTCGAGGACCTGCTGTTTGAGCACTTCGATGATGTCCACCAGCAGCGCTTCCAACGCGAGGTCGGTATCGTCGTCTTGGTAAAGCCAGGCCTCGAAGAACTCATCGGTTAGCCGGTTGGCCAGCCCCCTGAATTGTTCGCCTTGAATACCACTGACGCCGCTGTGCACGAGTTTTACGATGATGTCCGACAGTGCGGCGTCGAGCGTATCGGCGACCTTGCCGCCAAGGGGAAGCCGACGCAGGTTGCGTAGCTCGGCGTTGTCCGCGAGCGCTTGGTGAATCAGGTCGCCGACATAGCGCTCGATGGCGGGACGATTGCCGAGGTATCCCTGCGTCACCATCGCGCTCAACCGTCGATCCAGATCCTTCAGTACGCGTTCCTTGCGCGGGCGAATTACACCGTTCACGAGGCGACGTGCCAGGTCGTCGCTGCTGCCGATTTCCTGCTGCATGCGTGAGAACAGCTTGATCATCACACGATCGGACAGCTCCTCCAGCAGCAGTTGCCAGTAGCGATCCACAAATTGATAAATCGCCCAGTTGCGTACATCTATGAGACCAAGACGCTGCAAGCGGATCAAAAGGCTCACTACGCGCAGCGCACGCAGGATGCGGAATCCGCCCAGTGGGATGCACCCCAGGACGTCGTACCAATGCACGAACGGATAGTGATACCAGCGGCTATAGCGCCGCTCGGCGATGGCGAGGGTCCAGCCGATCAACACGTCTAAGACGAATATGGCGACGAACGCCAAGTCGATCAGAATGAAGTTCGAGTGCACCCGCTCGGCATAGAACGCGTGGAACGTCGGAGAAATGACTTTGACTAGATCGCCTATGGGGCCGAGCGCGAAGAGGGTGTCGAACAAAATCAACGCGAGGTTCACGCAGACGAGCAGGACGATGAAGCCTTCCCAGACGGCGTGCAGCCCGTCGCGTGGATTCTGCGTCCTGCGGTTCATGCGGGGCGAGGCGCTGCTTGCCACAAGGTTTCCTCGATACTCTGCCGGCGAGCGATCAGCCGGGCGCCCACGAACAACAAATCGGACAAGCGATTGAGGTACGCCAAGAGTTCGGCCCGCAGCGGCTCGTCACGATGGAGTGTCTGGCAGCGCCGTTCTGCGGTACGCGCGACGCTGCGGCAAAGATGCGCCTGGGCGATTGCGCGCGATCCGGCCGGCAGGATGAAGTTTTCGAGCGGGCCCAATTCGTCGTTCCAGTGATCAATGAGCACTTCCAGCCGGCCGATTTCCGGCCCCTGCAACGCCGCGTAGTCCGGCATGGCCAGTTCTCCCCCCACGTCGAACAGGCGGTGTTGGCAAGGAGCCAGGGCATCGATGATCGCCTGGAGGCCAGGGTAAGCGGATCGCTGCGCGTCTAGCTCTGCCAGCAGCACACCGAGGGCGCTGTTCAAGGTGTCCACCTCGCCGATCGCTTCGATGCGCGGATGGTCCTTCGCCACGCGCTGCCCATCGGCAAGCCCGGTCTGGCCTGCGTCGCCGGTGCGGGTGTAGATCTTCGACAGTCGATTGCCCATTAGTTACGACTCCGGCGTGGTATCCGCGGTCATCAGGGGCAGGCGCAGGGTGAAGCAGGTGCCCTGGCCGGGCTTGGATTGCACTTCCATCTGCCCCTTGTGATTGTTGGTGATGATGAAATACGACACCGACAAGCCAAGCCCGGTGCCCTGGCCCACCTCTTTGGTGGTGAAAAAGGGCTCGAAGATACGCTTGCGAACATCGTCTGGCATGCCAATGCCGTTGTCGGAAATCTGGATTTCCGCCCACGGCGGGCTCAAGCGCGTACGGATTAGAATATGGCCCTGTTCGCCTTCTTCTTCATCGTTACGCAGGTGGATCGCCTGGGCGGCATTCTTCAGCAGGTTTAGCAGGACCTGCTCGATCTCATTGGGAATGGCGTGAATGGGGCCAAGGCGGTCGTCGAATTGCCGCTCGATGTGCATGCCCTTGAAGTCGAAACCGTCCGCCAGATCGAAATCGTTGCCGGCGATCTCCAGGGCCTGATCGATGAGATTGGGCAAGAGGCATTCATTCATCGTGCGATTGCTGCGGCGGCTGAAGGCGAGCATGTGCGTGACGATTTTCGCCGCGCGCTGGCCTGCACTGTGTATGCCTTCGAGCAAGCGAGGTACTTCGCGAATTTCGAGATAGGCGTTCACCTGCTCCAGTGGGACACCCACCTCGGCGGCTTGCTCGGTGTTTTTCGCCAGGTCCGTGGACAGTCGGCGACGAATGTTCTGGACGTTATGCAGAATCGCACCAAGTGGGTTGTTGATCTCATGCGCCATACCCGCCGCCAGGCTGCCAACCGACAGCATCTTCTCGGACTGCACCATGACCTCTTCGAGGGCCAGCCGCTGGGTGATGTCATCGATACGAATCACGATGCCGCGACCGATGCTGCCCATCAGCGGGAAGAACGTCAGCGCATAGTGGTGCACCTCGCTGTCGTGCAGCCAGGACACCCGTTCGATGACCTGCACCTGCTGGTTTTCCGCCGCTTTGCGTAGGTGCGCGAGGTAGGGCTTGAGGTGCGGGAAGGCTAGGAAGATCGGTTGGCTGAGCGCGTCGTCCATGGACGTGCCGGAAAGCGAGCTCGCCTCTTTATTCCATTGCGTGACGTAGAGCTCGTCATCCAAGGCGATCAGCGCAGACGGCATTGAGTCGATGATGCTGTTCAAGTAGTTCTGAAAGCCGGTCAGCTTCTTCTCGATCTTGCTACGCACCTGCACTTCAAGCTCGAGCTTGCGATTACTCCGGTTGGTTTCTTCGGTGAGGTTGTGCGCTTGATCCAGCGCATTCTGCGCATCATCTCGGGCGCGCTTGAGCTGCTGCTCCCGGGCCTCGATGCGCATGAGCATCGTGTTGAAGGCGTCGGCCAGCGTACCGATTTCATCGCGATTGCCACGCCTCGCCCGCAAAGCGTAATTCTCTTCACGCGTGACCTGCCGGGATAGTTCTTCCAGCCGGCGAATCGGCCGTGTCACCAGGCGGCGAATCTGCCGGGCAATGAGCAGCCAGAACAGGACGCTGAACGCGAGGATGACCAAACTTGCCGTTAAGGTTCCGGTATAGAACGCACTCGGCAATTCGCTGGACGCCACCAGCAGCAAATGCCCCCTGACCAACCCATCCGGCCCGCTCAATTCGATCAACTGGCTGGTCCGAAACTCTCGCAGTCGCCAGCGCTCCAGAAACACCATCTCCTCGGGGACGCTGAGCTTTTCGCCTTTCTGCAGTTGCGCCAGCATCATGCCCTGGTCGTCATAAATGGCGGCGGCGCGTAATGGGGTGTAGCCCTCGAGGCGCTCAAGCAGGGCATCGGCCTGCTCCTTTGAGGCGAGCGCCTGGCTGCTGAGCGGTGGCGTCGCGATCAGGCGGCCCAGTGTCTGCAAGGCTTGCGGGGCAACGCTCTCCTGAGAGATCCAATAGGCAGCACTGATAAACGTGAAATTCGCCACCAGCAGTACGGCCGCCAGTAATACCAGCATGGCCGCGAGCAGCTTTTGGCCGACGGGCAGGTTTTCGAGGTGCTGGCGCAGTGGCATGAGGGCTACCGGTACAGACGGAGGCGCAGGTTAACGTGCCCGTCAGTCCACGGGCAATCCGCGTACGGCGAGGTGGTGGCGCAAACGCTCATGAAGATTCTGCAGTGCTGGCAGCGCGAGGTGTCGCCGTTGAGCATCCGTGCAGGCATAGCCGAGCAGATAGGCGATCTCGGTACGCCGCGCTGCCCGGACGTCTTGCAGCATCGAACTAAGGTTATGTGCAGTGGCGGTGATGACGCGTTGGGTTTCAGCAAGTAAGTCTTCAGGCGTTCCTGGCACACCATTGGCGTTCAGAAGGACGCTTAGTTCGGCGCACACCGGCTCGAGCTCATCGGTAGAGGTCGCCAACTGTCCGTTCGTGCAATCGTGCAGTACGGTGAGCGGGTTGATGGCGCAATTGAGCGCGAGCTTGCGCCATAGGCGTGTGGCGATGTCGTCCGTCCAGGCGTTCGGAATGTTGGCAGCATCGAGCTCTTCGAGCCATGACGGGGGAGATTCGTGGTGAGTCAACGCCCCTATCCAATTCTGGCCTGCACCTGCAGCCTGGATGTGAAACGCAGAACGACGAAACGCGCCCTCGGTGCTGGAGACGGCCAGGCAATGCGCGTGGTCCAGGACACTTGCCACCGCATGCTGGCTGCCTAGACCATTCTGCAATAGCAGGACGTCCGCACCTGTCTGAACGTATGGCTTCAAGTCTAGAGCGGCAGGTACCGCGTCGTAGGCTTTGCAGGCAAGCAGCAGGCGGCGTATCGGTGGCGCGTCGGCGAGCGTGCACGCGGGTATGGGCAGGCTGACGGCGCGCTCGGCGCTCGTGAGGCTGAGACCACTCGCTTCCTGATAAGCGGCCAGCCGCACCTGATCGCGCAGAATCAAGCACACCGGTAGCCCGGCGCCATACAGCCGAGCGGCCCATAGCCCGCCGAGACTACCCGCGCCAAGCACGTACCAGATGGATTGGGAAGCAGGTGGGGATGGTGGTGAGGCGGGCGCAGTATTCATACGCTTCGTTATAATGACCGACCATTCGCAGCGTCAAGGCGGACGCCAGGCTCTCGCACCTCCGTTGCACTAGGTGCGAACCGATGGCCGACCGCGTGACTCAATAATCTCTGTGCCATCGCCGTATGGCCTTCTCATCGCTTATCCCGGAGGATCCAATGCCCTCGTTCGACGTAGTGTCCGAGCTGGACAAACACGAAGTCACCAATGCCGTGGACAATGCCATCAAGGAGCTCGACCGTCGCTTCGACCTGAAGGGCAAATGCAGCATCGAGCACAAGGAAAAGACGCTCACGCTGACCGCCGAGGCCGACTTCATGCTGGAGCAGATGCTGGACATCATTCGCAGCAACCTGATCAAGCGCAAGATCGACATTCAGTGCATGGAGCTCAAGGACCCGTATCCGTCCGGCAAGGTCGTCAAGCAGGACGTCGAGCTGCGTGAGGGTATCGACAAGGAGCTGGCGAAGAAGATCGTCGCGCAGATCAAGGAAGGGAAGCTCAAGGTGCAGGCCGCCATCCAGGGCGAACAAGTGCGTGTGACTGGCAAGAAGCGTGATGACCTGCAGGAGGCGATTGCCCTGCTGCGCAGCAAAGAGCAAGGCATGCCGCTGCAGTTCAATAACTTCCGCGATTGAGACAGCACGCCGGTGCCGCCGGCTGCCTGACATGTTTTACGTTTTACCTGTGGAGAGAATGAATGGACTTTAATTACGACGAGATCATCCGGACGTCCGAAGCGTGGTTGCCGGTGATATTGCACTATGCCGGTCAGCTGACATTGGCAATCATCACGCTGATGATCGGCTGGTGGCTGATCAACAAGCTCATGGGCAAGATCACCGGGCTGCTGCGCGGACGCGCGATTGACCAGACCCTCATCGGCTTTGCATCGGCCATCGTCGGGGTCGCGCTGAAGATCATGCTGGCGATCAGCGTCGCGTCGATGATCGGTGTCGAAACGACCTCGTTCATTGCAGCAATCGGTGCTGCAGGTCTGGCAGTGGGTCTCGCCCTTCAAGGCAGCCTGTCGAACTTTGCGGGTGGTGTATTGATCCTGCTGTTCAAGCCCTTCCGGCAGGGCGATTGGATCGAGGCACAAGGCATTTCCGGCACGGTCATGTCGATCCACATCTTTCACACGACCATCAAGAGTGGCGACGCCAAGATCATCATGATGCCGAATGGAAGCCTCTCCAACGGCACGGTGATCAATTACAACCGCGAGCCTTTCCGCCGCGGTGAACTTGCGATCGGGATTGGCTACGACAGCGATATCAAGAAAGCACGGGAAGTCCTGCTGGACATCGCCAAGGACCCACGCGTACTGAAAGAGCCTGCTGAGCCTATGGTTGTCGTTACGGCTCTGGGCGATAACGCCGTGAATCTTGCGTTTCGCTTCTGGACCGCCACGGGTGATCTGTGGCCCGTTACCTTCGATTTCCTCGAATTGGCCAAGGAGCGTTTGACCGAGGCCGGGATCGAGATTCCGTATCCGCAGCGTACGGTGCACCTGGTGCAGAAGTCAGACGCCAAGTAAGTCTGGAAATAAAGAAAAGGTGGGCCTAGGCCCACCTTTTTTTCTTCAAGCCCCCGCAACCTCCTACAGGTCCCTGAATGCAGCCAACGCCCGCTGTCGCGTTTCTTTCAGGTCAACGATAGGCGCGGGGTAGTCCCCGGCTTCGAACAAGTCCTTCTGGCCTAAACCGTCGTGGATGCGCTTCGCATCCAGGTCCTTCAATTCCGGTACCCATTCGCGAATGAACGTCCCCTTGGGGTCGAACCGTTGTGACTGGCTCACAGGATTGAAAATGCGGAAATAGGGCACGGAGTCGGTGCCGGTCGACGCGCTCCACTGCCAGCCGCCGTTGTTGGCCGAAAAGTCGCCGTCGATCAGGTGCTGCATGAACCAGCGCTCGCCCTCGCGCCAGTCGATCAGCAAATTCTTGCTGAGGAACATCGCGGTGAGCATGCGCAAACGGTTATGCATCCAGCCCAAGGTTTTGAGCTGGCGCATGGCTGCATCGATGATAGGGATGCCGGTGCGACCTTTCTGCCAGGCGGCCAAGTGTTCGGGGTTGTGCTCCCAGCGCAGCCGTTCCGTGTCAGGTCTGAATGCTCGGCCCATGGAAACACGCGGGTACCCCACCAGGATGTGCTTGTAGAACTCGCGCCATAGCAGTTCATTGATCCAGGTCGTCGTACCGGCCTGGCCGCTGTCGAATTCCCCTTGATTGCTGCCCAATGCCGCATGCAGGCACTGGCGGGGCGAGATCACGCCGGCAGCCAAGTACGCGGACATGCGACTGGTCCCTGGGCGCGACGGTATGTCCCGGCCTTGTTCGTAATCCTCCATCTGTTCATCGACGAATGTCTTGAGCAATTTTCGAGCGGCGTCCTCGCCCGCCGGCCAGTGGTCGCGAATGGTCTTGCCGGGGGCATCGAATCCTTCGATGTGCTTCGGAATCGCATCCGAGCGGATATCGACGGGCGTCTGTTTGCGCGGCTTGGCGACGATGGTCGGCATGGCGGTGTGCAGCCGTTCGTGACAGACCTTGCGGAACTGACTGAAGACCTTAAAGTAGCCGCCGCTTTGCGTCAGCACCGTTCCTGGGCGGAAGAACAGTTGATCGACATGACGGCGTACGTTCACACCCGCTTTTTCCAGCCGTTGTTCGACGGCGTCGTCTCGTCTCGATTCATTGACGCCGTATTCATCATTGAAGTGCAGCGTGCCTACTGCGTGTTGCCTGCATAGTTTTTCCAACTCCGCCGGTACGGCATCCCATTTGTCCGTATGGCGAATCAACAGTGGGACGTTCATCGCCTCTAGCGACTGCCGCAGAGCAGCAAGATTGCGCAGCCAGAAATCGACCTTGCAGGCTGCATCGTCATGTTCATGCCACTGCCCCGGCGTTATCACGTACAGCGCGAGGGTCGGCCCACCCGCCATCGCGGAAGCCAGGGCGTGATTGTCATGGACCCGCAGGTCAGTGCGGAACCAGATCAGCTGGTGCATGGTGACCTCAGTTCTGAATTGCGTTCGATTGGAGGCAGGCAAGCGCTTCGACGGGATCGGATGCCAATAGCAACTTAGGCACCTCCAGCAGCTCACTGCGATAGATATGGGTGACTGCGCCAGCCAATACCAACGGCACCGGGCAGATGGCCGCCGTGCGCGGCAACGTACGCTCCAACTGTCCAGCGTCCAATGCTTGACTGGAATAGAGCAGGACTGCGCTGGGGGAGAGGCGCTCGATCGCAAGCATCAAGTCGGTCACAGGCATAGGCCATTCCAGTATTTCGGAGGAGAGGCCGTTGTTCGCGGCAAGCCACGCACTGAGCCAAACGCCAGGTTCCATCGGTAAGCTGCCCACATTGCAAATGAGCACGGGCGGCTTCTTCGTTTCTCGGTCCTGGGTGTATAGGCGGCTTCCAAGCTTCGTTCGCAACCAGCCCAGGAAAAATACGCGCTCCAGCGTCGCGCCGGGCTGCGTCTTCCAGCGCTCATCCAAGCGGCGAAGAAGTGGTGACAGTAACCGTTGGTAGAGGGTTACCGGCGGATAAAGCCGGGTAGCACGGTTGAACAGGTCTTCGAGGCGACGTTCCGAGAGTTTCTCGGTGGCGGCGATGAACTCGGAGAGCAAGGTGCCCCAGTCGCTTTCTAGCGTTCGCGAGCCAGCACTGCCGTCGTCGAGGAGTCGCTTGACCTGGCCTACCGATACGCCTCTATTGAGCCAAGCCAAAATCGATTGGATGCGCGCAATATGCTCAGATGAGTACAGGCGATGTCCTTTCGGGGTTCGTTTGGGCACGATCAGGCCGTAGCGCCGTTCCCAGGCGCGCAACGTGACTGGGTTTACGCCGGTGCGCTTGGCGACCTCGCGGATCGGCAGCCAGCCTTCGGCCAACGCTTGAGTGAAGTCGGTGGTTTCGTCGTGTTCTGTGTCGCTCATATGGCGTTACGCAGGCTCAAGGGTTCTGGATGGGGTTGTAGGTAAGCCTGATTGGCAACGTATGGGTCCGGATGACGCCGAAAATGGTGCTTAAGCAACGTCATAGGAACGATGAGTGGCACGATGCCCTCGCGGTATTGGGCGATCACGTCCTGCATCTCTTCACGCTCATCTGCATCCAGCACGCGCTTCAAGTAGCCGCTCAAATGCTGCAAGACATTGGTGTGCGTACCGCGTGTCGCGCAGCGTTTCAGCGCGTGCATGAGCCGGCTGAAATACAGCGTTGCGACATTGACAAGCTGCTCTCCCGTCAACTGGCTGCCGAGTAGACGGCCAAGTTCTCGGTATTGCTCAGGGTTGTGCGCCATCAACTGGTATTTGTAACGGGCGTGATAGGCCAGAAGGGCCCTGTGACTAAGCCCGGAAGCAAGCAGCGTTTGCCATTCGTGATACGCGTAGACACGCGTGATGAAGTTTTCGCGCAGTACCGGGTCGTTCAATCGACCGTCTTCTTCCAGCGGCAAGTTAGGGCGCTGCACCTGAATCTCGTGGGTATAGATGCCTTGTCCATTGGTCTCGGCGGGCAATCCGTCATCCTGATAGACCTTTACCCGTTCCAGCCCGCAGGACGGCGATTTCTGCATGAGGATGTAGCCACAGATGTCCTCCAGTTCGTCCGCCATCCGCTTGCCGTACTTCGCGAGCGCATCGGTGTAGTCGTGGGTTTGATCGCTGGAATTCTTCGCCCGCGGACGCGCGGGGTCTCCCACCAAGCGAATGGCTTCTCGCGGCGTGCCCAACCCGATGGCAACCTCGGGACATACCCGAACGAACTCGAAATATTGTTCCAAATCCTGGCAGCGATGCGACCGTTTGTGTCCACCATTGAAGCGCACTTCGTCTCCCAGCAGACAGGCGCTGATGGCGAGTTTCGGTTTCGGGCGAAGGGTTGACGGCTGGGACACGGAAGCCTCCTGTAACTTGTACAGATTCTAAATGCTGTACAAGTTTGACAGATGGCGTGGTGCATTGGTTTTCCAGATCAGAACATTTCTGGGGGGGGGGTTGGAGAGCGGGCGTTCATACGACAGCATGCAAGCGGTGGATGGCTTCGGCCATCCACCCTACAGTTGTGCACGCCTTACGTCACAGATGGTCCAGCAAACGCCGCGCTGCATCCTGCCCGCTGAGCCATGCGCCTTCCACGCGACCGGCGAGACACCAATCCCCACAGGCGTACAGGCCAAGGTCCGCGTCCGCCAATGCGCCCCATTGGTGAGCTCCCGCCGGACGGGCGTAGAGCCAGCGGTGTGCGATGGCGAAGCTAGGTGCGGGTACCACGCAGCCAATCAGTTCCGCGAACGCGCCGTACAGGTGTTCGATGACCTGGTCCTTGGGCGTATCCAGATGTTTGCGTGTCCATGCACTCGCGGCGTGCAGTACCCATGTATCCAGCTTGCAATCTCGGCCAGGTTTGCTGCGATCGCGAGCAAGCCAATCCAGCGGTTCGTCGTGCACGAAACAGCCTTCGATGCGCGTTGCGAGTGGCTCATCGAACCCTAACGCGACCGCCCAGGTCGGCTCCATGATGACCCCCGCTGCAGTGCTGGCCAGTGTCGGTGCCGCGGACAGCAACGTCGTGGCTTGTGGTGCAGGAATGGCGATGATGACGTGGCTGAACGGCCCGTAGCTCTCGCCCTCGGCGTCTTGCAGCATCCAGTGCTCGTCACCCTTAAATACCTCGGTGATACGGCAAGAGAACTTGACCGGCACATCGCGCAGCAGTCCGCGAGTGATTGCACTCATACGTGGCGTACCGACCCAGCGTACCTGCTCGTCGGGAGAGGGGCTAAGAACCCCGTCGTCGAGCTGATAAAGCGTAGGGGTCCACTCAGCGACCCACCCGCTTTCCCGCCATTGCTGGACGGTCTCGGCAAAACGCCGGTCCCGCGCCGTGAAATACTGAGCGCCTAGGTCGAGCGTGACGAAGTCGTTGCGCTTACTGGCCATGCGACCGCCGCTGCCGCGGCTTTTGTCGAACAGCTGTACGGGCTGCCCGGCTGCTTGTAGCGCCTGGGCAGCTGAAAGTCCTGCAAGTCCGGCGCCGATGATGGCGATGGTTGCGTTCATATTGGCCTCTACCTATGGCTGCAGGGTCGCCGTCTGTTCCTGAACCGTTTTGCCGCTTGGAAAATGTTCGTGTGGTGCGTACTCAAGCGTATGGGTCATCACGCTATGTGCGCTATCCACGGCGAACAAGTGTCAAAGGTGGCGTTAGCGCTGTCCGGCGGTGTTCGGCGAGCAGGTTCTCGGGGGATCCTCACTCGTTAGATGGTTTCACCCTGCGATGCACGATTCGCGTCCTACAAAGACTAATCCTTTAACAGCTGACGACTCTATGCGGGGAAAGTGCCATGCAATTGCTGTTGACCGGCGGTACAGGTTTGATCGGGCGGCATCTATGCCGGAAATGGGTCGCAGACGGTCACAAGGTCTGGGTCTTGAGCCGCGACCCTCAGCGGGTCGCCGAGCGCTGCGGCGCGTCCGTCACAGGCGTCAGCTCGCTGGACGAGCTGACGAATCTACAGTTGGACGCGGTCATCAATCTGGCGGGCGCGCCCATTGCCGACCGTCCCTGGACGAAGAGCCGTAAGGCGGAGCTCTGGCAGAGTCGCATCGAGCTGACCGAACGACTCGTGTCCTGGCTCGAACGGCGTCCCCAGCGGCCAGCGCTGTTGATTTCGGGTTCGGCGGTGGGCTGGTACGGCGACGGTGGCGAGATACTGGTTACCGAGGAGACACCGCAGCTGGGGGCTGACTTTGCGACACGCCTGTGCGCCACCTGGGAGGCGACGGCTTCACCTGCAGCGCTGTTCGGCGTGCGCGTCGTGCATGTGCGTACCGGGCTGGTGCTTGCGCGCGAAGGCGGGTTTCTGAAAAAACTGGTACCGCTCTACAAGCTGGGTCTGGGCGGGCGCTTGGGCGATGGCCGGCAGTTCATGCCGTGGATTCACCTCGACGACGAAATCGCGGCGATTGATTTTCTGTTGAAGCAGGAAGGCGCGACCGGTTCGTATAATGCGTGTGCTCCCAACCCCGTGCGTAATCGCGACTTTACGCAGGCGCTGGCGAAAGCGGTGCACCGGCCTGCCTTCGTGCACGCGCCTGCGTTCGCGGTCAAAGCAGCGGGCGAGATGTCGGTATTGCTACTGGGCGGCCAGAATGCGCGGCCCCGGCGTCTGGAGGAAGCTGGATTCACCTTTCGCTTCACTGAACTCGATGCGGCGTTGGCCGACCTGTTAACGCCCTAAGGATTAGGTATGTCCGACCACGCCTTACTGCTCATCAACCTTGGCTCTCCGGCGTCGACCGAAGTCGAGGACGTTCGTCGTTACCTCGATCAGTTTTTGATGGATCCCTACGTCGTCGACTTGCCGTGGCCGCTGCGGCGGTTGCTGGTTTCGCTGATCTTGGTTCGCCGCCCGGCGGCTTCGGCGCACGCGTATGCATCGATTTGGTGGGACGAGGGGTCGCCGTTGATTGAGTTGAGCCGTCGTCTGCAAACGCAGGTCGCGACACGCTGGACTGAGGGGCCGGTCGAGCTGAGTATGCGCTATGGCGAGCCCTCCATCGAGGTCGCACTGCTTCGGCTGGCAGCACAGGGGATTCGTCAGGTCACGCTGGCACCGCTGTATCCGCAATTCGCCGATAGCACGGTAACCACCGCGATGGTCGAGGCGCGACGTGTGGTTACCGAGCACAATCTGTCGATAGACATGCACGTGTTGCCGCCTTTCTTCGATCAGCCGGCGTATCTAGACGCGCTGGTGGAAAGCACGCGCCCCGCATTGGCGGGGGGGTACGATCATCTATTGCTGAGCTTTCATGGGCTGCCCGAGCGGCACATTCGCAAGCTCGTCAAGCCAATCGCGCCGGATCACGACCTGCGCGCGCCGAGCAGTGCTGGTGTCAGCGATGAAGTCCTTGCACTTTGCTATCGCAGCCAGTGCCAGCGCACGGCAGAGACGTTCGCTGCTCGCGCGGGATTGGAGGACGGGCGGTGGTCCGTGTCTTTCCAGTCGCGACTCGGTCGAGATAAGTGGATCGAGCCCTATACCGAGACGCGCCTGGACGAGCTGGCCAAGCAAGGCGTCAAACGACTGCTGGTGATGTGCCCGGCATTCGTCGCCGACTGCATCGAAACGCTGGAGGAAATTGGTATGCGCGGTCGGGAGCAATTCATCGAAGCGGGCGGAGAGGATCTGGTGCTCGTGCCTTGCCTGAACGACGACGCGGTATGGGCGGATGCGTTGGTGGATATGTGCAGGCGATTGCCGCTTTCGGCTTGAGTAAACCGCATTAGTGCAAGCCGGTGAATGGGGCGCTAGTTGCGCGCGACGAATCGTTGCCTCGTAGACCGGGTGCTAACCTGGGTGCCCCTAAAGTGGTCTCGAGATTGTTTCCGAGCATTCAATGCGTCGTCTGGTCGCTGGGCGCGCCCCTTACCGGCGAATCATTTTTGCCAGAAGATTCAAACTACAGTCAGACGACGCATTAACCCATCGGAAGCAATCTAGAAAACGCCTCTATCCGAATGGTCGGGTCATGACCGGGTCCGGATCGCCAGCAAGCTGGCTCCTACAGATAGGATCGTGATTGAGAGTAAGTGGAATCACTCCTCCTCATGCAACTCGCGATTTTTCCAATGACTGTTCCCCGGCAGCAGCAGGTTCAACGCAATCGCCACGATGCCGCACAGGGAAATCCCCTGCAGACCAATCTCACCGTTCCCCACACTCAAGCCGCCAATGCCGAACACCAGAGTCACCGAGACGATCACCAAGTTGCGGGACTCGGACATATCGACCTGATGCCGAATCAGCGTATTCAAGCCCACCACTGCGATCGAGCCGAACAGTAGGCACAGGATGCCGCCCATGACGGGCACCGGAATGCTCTGCAGGCCGGCGCCAAACTTGCCGATGAACGCGAGCACAATGGCGAAGACCGCCGCCCACGTCATGATCTTGGGGTTGTAGTTCTTCGTCAGCATGACCGCGCCGGTGACTTCTGCGTAAGTCGTATTGGGCGGGCCACCGAGCAGGCCGGCGGAGGAGGTCGCTAAACCGTCGCCGAGCAGGGTACGGTGCAGGCCGGGCTGCTTGAGGTAATTCTTGCCCGTCACGCCACCCACCGCGATAACACCACCGATGTGTTCGATGGCTGGCGCCAGCGCCACTGGCACCATGAACAGAATGGCACCCCAGTGAAACTCCGGCGCGACGAAGGCGGGTACCGCAAGCCATGGTGCGGCGGCCATCCCGGTGGTATCCACCACATCGAACACGAACGCCAACCCGTATCCCATGGCGACGCCGGCAAGGATCGGCACGAGCCGAAAAATGCCCTTGCCGTACACGGCTACGAGCAAGGTGGTGAGCAGCGCGGGCATGGAAATCAGCATGGCGGTGCCATAGGGGACCAGTTGCGCGCTACCGTCTCCGGCCTTGCCCATTGCCATGTTCGCGGCGACGGGTGATAGCCCCAAGCCAATGGAAATGATGACGGGCGCGATGACCACCGGTGGCAGCAGACGGTCGATGAAGCCGGTGCCCTTGAGTTTTACCGCCATCCCCAGAAAGGTGTAGACGAAACCGGCCGCCACGACGCCGCCAAGCACGGCGGGCAGCCCGAATTCGCCCTTCGCCACGATGATGGGTGAGATGAAGGCGAAACTGGAGGCAAGGAAAACCGGGACCTGACGGCGCGTCACCAGTTGGAAGAGCAGGGTGCCCAGACCGGCTGTGAACAGCGCGACGTTGGGATCCATGCCGGTGATCAAGGGCATCAGTACGAGCGCACCAAAAGCGACGAACAGCATCTGTGCCCCGGAAATCACCTGTCGCCACAGCGGATCGTGAACCACTGGCTCCATGGTCAGGCGTCCTTCTGCTTGGTGCCGAAGATCTTGTCGCCAGCATCGCCTAGGCCGGGAACGATGTAGCCATGCTCGTTCAGGTGGCTATCGATCGAGGCGGTGTAAATCGTGACGTCAGGATGGGCTTTCTCGACCGCGGCAATACCCTCTGGCGCAGCGACCAATACCAGCGCGCGGATATCCTTGCTGCCGGCTTTCTTGAGCATGTCGATCGTCGCGATCATCGAGCCGCCGGTGGCGAGCATGGGGTCGACGATCATGGCCAGGCGCTGGTCCATGCCGGAGACGAGCTTTTCGAGATAGGTATCTGCCTGGAGCGTCTCTTCATTGCGCGCGATCCCGACAACGCTGACCTTCGCCCCTGGAATGAGGCTGAGCACCCCATCGAGCATGCCAATGCCAGCCCGCAGGATTGGCACGACGGTGATCTTCTTGCCCGCGATCTTCTCTACCTGCACCTCGCCGCACCAACCTTCGATGGCGTAGGTTTCCAACAACAGATCTTTGGTCGCTTCATAGGTCAGCAATGAACCCACTTCCTGGGCCAGCTCGCGAAAATTCTTCGTGCTGATGTCGGCACGGCGCATCAAGCCAAGTTTGTGGCGGATCAGCGGGTGTCGGATCTCGTGAGTGGGCATCGTTTACTCCAGGGGCAAAAGCGGGTGTTAAGATGCCGCCGCGCGGGCGCCGGCGGAAAATTCGGCGTAGGTTAATGCATCGCGCAAGCCTAGACTATTGCGGGTCGTAGCCACGGCTGCTGCCGTGTCGCAATGCACGTGATTTCACGTCGATCTGTCCCGACTCATCTGCCCTACCGGAGCCTTTCATGTCCGTCGATCTCGCCCATATCCGTCAAGTCATGGCTGAAGCCGATTGCCTGCACGACCACACCGAGGTCGACCGCGCCATTGACCGCGTGGCGGTGGCGATCAACGCCGATCTGGCGGAGCGAAATCCGGTGGTGTTCTGCGTGATGAACGGCGGGCTGGTGTTCTCCGGTGCGTTGCTGCCGAAACTGGACTTTCCGCTAGAGCTTTCCTATCTGCACGCCACCCGTTATCGCAACGCGACGAGCGGCGGTGATCTGTTCTGGAAGGCCAAGCCAGAAATTTCGTTCATCGATCGCGACGTGCTGATCATCGATGACATCCTGGATGAAGGCCACACCTTGGGCGCGATCATCGATTTTTGCCACCACGCGGGTGCGAGTCGCGTCCTGACCGCCGTGCTTCTGGATAAAAAGCATGACCGTAAGGCGCGCCCGGACCTGAACGCTGATTACATCGGCCTGGAGTGCGAGGACCGCTATGTGTTCGGCTACGGCATGGATTACAAGGGTTACTGGCGTAACGCCCCAGGCATCTATGCGGTGAAGGGCCTGTAAGCGAACGCCGAACGAACGAGACACCATTGCGCGGGTATTTAGCCAATAGTTGCGTTGAGAGCGTACGGGCAGAGGGGTAAACTGCTTGCCCCCGTAGCATTGGATAACAAGGCAATTCGCAATGCGCAAAGACAAGAAGCAAGTGATCGGCGAAGACGTCGGTGACGAGCAAATCAAGCTTTTTCTCGACGTCGAGCCTGGCGACGACACGCCACCTTCTCTGCACAAATTGATCAAGGCCTACCGTGGCCTGCGGATCGATGATTTCGAGCGCTTCATTCCCTTCTTCGTCGAGGCCGGCTACGACCTCGAAGCCAAGGACGCCAACGGCAACGACTTCGTGGCGCTGATCCAGGATCAACGTCAGGCCGAACCCTATGTCGCGGCGATTCGTCAGGCAGTAGGCGCTGCCTGATGAGCCATGGCGATGCGGTCGCCCACGCTCAGGGGTTGTCCAACGCGTGGATATCGCATCCAGAATCGAACGGAGCAGCCGCCCGAAGCATCCTGCTCGTTCACTTGCCCCGAACCGTTTCGTGCTCCAGAGGGTCTGGACTGGAGAGGAATGGGTTCTGCGGTAGGTCGCATTGCACCCGAGGTCATCGTCCGGGGCGCTCCCGGAGGTGGTCGTCGTAATCCAGGCGATGCCTGGCTGTCAGTGATTCAACGTTGATGCACGGCTCAAGAGGTCGTGGCCATCGAACTGGTACTGCAGATCTTGGAGAAGCGTTACATGGCGCAAGACAATCACGAAGCGGTCGATGTTCTGCTGGTGGGAGCCGGCATTATGAGCGCGACGCTGGCCGTACTGCTCAAGGAACTGGACCCTTCGGTCCGCATGGAGATCGTCGAATTAAGGGAGTCTAATGCTGCCGAGAGCTCCAATCCCTGGAACAACGCCGGCACGGGGCACGCAGGGCTCTGCGAGCTGAACTACACGCCGCAATTGTCCGATGGCAGCATCGACATCAAGAAAGCCGTTCACATCAACAGCCAGTTCGAAGTTTCGAAGCAATTCTGGGCGTACATGGTCGGGCGTGAAGGGTTCGGTGATGCGACCAACTTCATCGCCAGCGTGCCGCATATGAGCTTCGTCCACGGTAAGGACGTCGATTTCCTGCGCAAGCGTCAGGCCACGCTGAGCCAGCATCACGCATTCGCGCAGATGGAGTACACCGAAGATCGTGAGGTGATGAAGCAGTGGATGCCGCTGATGATGAAGGGCCGCGATAACGACGCGACGCCTCTTGCCGCGACCCGCTGCCTGAATGGAACCGACGTCAACTTCGGTGCGCTGACCAATCAGCTGCTGGGCTATTTGGATTCTCGCTCCGGTGCCAATGTCCGCTACAACCAGCGCGTGGTCGATCTCGACCGGGAAGGCGATGGCTGGATCGTGAGCATCAAAGACGAGCGCACGGGCGCGTCCCGTAACGTCCATGCCAAGTTCGTATTCCTCGGTGCCGGTGGTGGCGCACTGCCGCTGCTGCAGATGTCCGGCATCCCCGAAGGTAAAGGGTTCGGCGGTTTTCCGGTCAGTGGCCAATGGCTACGTTGCGACAACCCGGAGGTGGTTTCGCAGCATCAGGCGAAGGTCTACGCACAGGCGCCGGTAGGCGCGCCGCCGATGTCGGTTCCGCACCTCGATACCCGTGTCGTCGACGGCAAGAAGTCGCTGCTGTTCGGGCCCTACGCTGGCTTCACCACCAAGTTCCTCAAGCATGGCTCGATCATGGATCTGCCCAAGTCCGTACGCGCGGCCAACCTCAAGCCGATGCTGTCGGTTGCGCGCGACAACATGGACCTCACGCGCTACCTGATCAAGGAAGTCATGCAGTCCATGGATCAGCGCCTCGAGGCGCTGCGCACGTTCTACCCGACGTTGCGCAAAGAAGACTGGCGCCTCGAAGTTGCTGGACAGCGCGTGCAGATCATCAAGAAGGATGCGAAGAAAGGCGGTGTGTTGCAGTTCGGTACCGAGCTGGTCTCCGCTGGGGACGGTTCCATCGCCGCGCTTCTGGGCGCCTCACCCGGTGCCTCGGTAACGGTCTCCATCATGCTCGACCTGATCGAGCGCTGCTTCGGTGAAAAAGCGCGCTCGGAAGGCTGGGCGAGCAAGCTCGCTGAGATCTTCCCTGCACGCGAGAAAGCGCTCCAGGCCGATGGCGACCTGTATCACAAGGTCAGCACCGAGGCTTCGAATGTGCTTGGCGTCACGCCAGCGCTGCCGCAGGCCGAGGTCAGCTTCGCCTGAATCTGAAAGGCGTGCGTTATGCCCAATGTCGGGTGGAGCGCGCGTCCTTTGTAGGAGCCCATTTATGGGCGATGCTTTTAGATCGCAGATCGCCCATAAATGGGCTCCTACATACAAACGCCTACATGCTTTGCGGTAAGCATCTGGTCCATTGATTTTAGGTTGTTGTCTGCTTATTAACGTCGCTGTCTGGTACGTACCAGAAGTGATAGGTCGTTAAATTCGCGCAGGTATACTCCCTGCGCCCATCAAGTTTGGAGAATGACAGCATGCTGAAACGTCTGTTGCTCGGTCTTACCGCGGTATCTATCGTGGCTCTGTCCGGTTGTGCTCTCAGCCCTCAGCAGCTCAGCCCGACCCCAAAGCTCAACGGCAGTCTTACAGCGGTCGGTCAAGGCCAGCCCGTGGTCGTCAAGGTCGTCGACGGGCGTTCGTCGCCGGTGCTGGGAACGCGTGGTGGGTTATACGCCGACACCAGCAACATCGTCGTACCGGCCGAGAACGTCCTGCCAAAGCTGCAAGCGCAGTCCGAAGCGGCGGTGCGGCTGCTAGGCTTCACACCGACTCAAGGCGGAGGTAATGTCCCACAGCTGACCGTCGTGCTGGCAGAGACGAAGTATCAGTCGCCCAAGGAAAGCAATTACGTCACGTCTGCGGACATTAGCGCCACGCTCCGTGCCGAGCTGCGTAGCCCGTCAGGCCGTCAGTACACCGGTCGCTATGGCGCCTCTCTCAACCAGCGCTTCGGCATGGCGCCGAACGTGGAAACGAACACGAAGCTGGTGAGCGATGTGCTTAGCGATGCGTTGACGCGGATGTTCCGTGATCCAACGATTGGCGAGATGCTCCAGTCTCGCTAACCGCCTCGCGCCGACATGGAAAACCCCGCTGGCACACTCGCCTAGCGGGGTTTTTTTTTAGTTATCGGGCGTCGTAGGGGGGAATCCCGAAGGGCTTCCACTCGTTACCGCGTTCGGTCGAACTAGAGCGGAAACGGGGAGAGCGGGGGGTTACGCCATTGCGCGGCTATCCGCCCTACGGTTGGGTGTAGGAATACGCGCGTCGAGCCACGCGACCGTCACTACAGCGGTAGGCCGGCTTTGACGCGGTAGTAGTTACGCACCGGCATCGCGTACTGCAGGATGAGGTAGGGGCGGTGTTCTGCCGGGCATGCCTCCAACCGGCGCTGCCATTCCTGACGCGCTTTATCGAGCTCAGTCTCCGTGAACAGTGTCGTTGCCACGGGTACTTCGATTTCCGCATCCTGCGCATCCCACAAGGCATAGGCCAGGTAGTTGACCGGAAACAGCCGATAATTCGAAAGGATCCGCCGGTCCACCTCCTGCGCCAGCAGTTTCGCATCAGGAAATTCGCCATCAATGCGATCGCAAAACGCGATGTGTACACGGCCTTTGTAGCCGGTGATGCCAAGCGCAATGCTGGTGTCGTCTTCGCCCGGCGCTTTGGAGTAGCCACCGGTCGTTGCACGCGTGTAGAGCTCACGCGCCTTGGCGGCATCGCACGGGTCGTACTCGTAGCTGATGCACACCGGCACGATGCGTAGCGCTCTGACGAGATCAGCGAACGGCTCTTCCTTGCGGCTCATGTGGAACATCTTGAGGATCGCCGAATCGGTGCGATCGTCGCCGTCCTTCGCCCGGCCTTCGGCCTGTGCAATCCATATCGACGCGCCATCGTTGCGCAGGGAGTGATTGATGTAGGCCGAAAGCAGCTGGTACGCCGCGAGCTTTTCCTTGCGGCTCGGTAGCGAGCGGCGAACGATGAAGCTCTTGTTGACCCGCATGAGGTCGCTGACGAAAGGCTTCTGCAGCAGGTTGTCGCCAATGGCGATCCGCGGCGTTTGCAGGCCTCCGTGGAACACCGCGAAGTTAACGAACGCAGGATCCATCACGATATCCCGGTG
Organism: Pseudomonas matsuisoli; assembly: GCF_014647635.1. GTDB lineage: Bacteria > Pseudomonadota > Gammaproteobacteria > Pseudomonadales > Pseudomonadaceae > Pseudomonas_P > Pseudomonas_P matsuisoli. The sequence goes on along the minus strand of NZ_BMPO01000010.1, from coordinate 15,801 downwards.
GTTCGCCAGGAACAGATAGGGGCTCTGTGGATTCAAACGATCGACGCCACTGAACGTTACGCCGTCAGTGGCGTGATCGATGGAGCGGTCGATGTAAGGTTCGATTTTGAGCTGCATGGCATCGACAGTACGGGTCGAGCCGAATTTCTGGCGCAGGCGAAGCTTCACCAATGGCTTGAGCACCCAACCTAAGCGATCCGCATAGTGGGGAAAGCGGAACCGGGTAATGACGTTGATGAACGCAGGGTCGTTTAGCAGTCGGTCGATGACACCGGCAACTTCGTCGTCCGCGTAGGGTCGGATGGCTTCGAATTCGTCCATCGTGCTCTCTGTGATGAATAGGATTGCAGTCGCTTCCAGCCGCCTTTGGCTATGCCACTGGCGAGCGGGGCGGGGATTATATTCCAACTGACTCGCGAGGTCCGCCATGCTCGAAACACAGGATTATGAGTGCCCCTATTGCGGTGAGCCGGTGGAAGCCGTCCTGGATCTGTCAGGGGGTGATCAGCAATACATCGAAGATTGTCCCGTTTGCTGCCGGCCCATCGTGTTCGATTTGCGTAGCGACGGTCTGGAATGGGCCCTCGACGTGCGCCGGGAAGACGAATGATGCGCCGCGTCTATGAGCCGCGGGATCTATTGGAAGCGGAAATGCTGGTGGGGATGCTGGAAGCCGAGGGGATCGATGCCCACTTGTCGGGTCGGCACCTGATTGGCGCCGTTGGCGAACTACCGGTGGCCGGCTTATTGGGCATCCATGTTGATGACGAGCGCGCGGACCGGGCGCGAATCCTGATCGACACGTACAATGCCGCGGAGCCTCAGCAGTACGAAGAGCCCGATAGCTTTCCAGGCGAACTGCTCTGCTGATTACTGTCATTGCCCATCTGGTTGTTCTGCATGTGTGGTCGTTTCGCCCTGTTTCGTTGGGATGCCGCGTTCGCGGCGCTTCCCGGTTTTCCCGTCGGTCTGGACCCGCATTGGAGCATTGCGCCTGGCGCACAGATTCTGGTTATGAAGTCCGCCGGCTCGCAACGGGAACTGCTCCAGGCGCGCTGGGGGCTGACGCCCGCGTGGATGACCGATTTTTCCCGAACACCTGCACATGCTCGCGCCGAAACGGTGGAAGAGCAGCCGATGTTCCGCGAGGCCTTTGGTCTCCGACGTTGTGCCATACCGGCCAACGGCTTCTACGAGTGGCGCGGTGTTCGCAAACGCCCTTACTGGATCACCAGCGAAGGCAGCATCCAATATCTGGCTGCGATTTGGGAGTGCTATCCCGCCTATGGGCAGGATTACTACAGCGCCGCAGTCATCACCCAGGCGGCCGCCACCTTGCGGCGACCGATTCTGCTGGATGGCAACGTGCTCAATGAGTGGCTGGACGCCGAGACGCCGCTATCGCGAATCCGCGAGATTTTGGCGCAAGCCGGGCCCCAGCTTCGGGAGCGCGCGCTGGCGACGTTCGTCAACGACCCTAAATTGGATGCTCCTGAGTGCCTGACCCCGGCGTGAGGGCTCCTTTACTAATCGTGCTCTGGTTGGCGCCGCGTGGCTTGCGACCGGGCTGCGACTGACCCTAGGATACGACGCAGTTTTTGCGGAGAGGCGCCATGAAAAAAACACTATCCATTTCCGCCCTGGTGGCGGCCGTTGTCCTGGCAGGGTGCCAGGCGGTCAACACGACCAGTGGCGGTGCGGTCGGCGTCGATCGCAAGCAGTACATGTTCAGCATGCTGTCGACCGATCAGGTCAACCAGATGTACGCCGAGTCCTACCAGAAGACGCTGTCGGAAGCCTCCGGTAAAGGCGTGCTGGACAAGAACAGCGCGATCGCCAAACGCGTACAGGGCGTTGCCAATCGTCTCATTCCGCAAGCCACGTCATTCCGCCCCGATGCAGCGCAATGGGCGTGGGACGTCAACGTCATCGACAGTGACGAGCTCAATGCCAACTGCGGGCCTGGCGGCAAGATCATTTTCTATAGCGGTCTGGTCGAGAAGCTGAAACTCACCGATGACGAGATTGCCGCAGTCATGGGGCATGAGATCGCTCACGCGCTGCGCGAGCACGGACGCGAGGCAATGTCCAAAGCGTACGGTGTGCAGATGGCGACTCAGCTTGGCGCTGCGTTCGGTGTCGGCGCAGGAGGCCTGCAATTGGCGAATACCGGCGTCCAATATCTGATGACGCTGCCTAATAGCCGCTCCAACGAGAATGAAGCCGATCTGATCGGGCTCGAGCTCTCTGCGCGCGGTGGTTACAACCCCAACGCCGCGCTGACACTCTGGCAAAAAATGGCGCAGGCCAACGAAAGCTCCCCGCCGGAGTTCATGAGCACGCACCCGTCGTCAGAGTCGAGGACACAAGCGTTGCAGGCAGCAATTCCCAAGGTGATGCCGCTGTATGAGCAGGCGAAGAAAGGGTAGGTCGCGTTAAGGTGTGTTGATCAAGCCACGGTAAGCTCGCCGTGGCTTTTTTGTTGGGGCCTTGGTCTGTGGCTAAAAGCGATCGCCCACAAGTGGGCTCCTACAAAAGCAGCCAACCCTGTAGGAGCCCACTTGTGGGCGATCAGAATCTTACGGCGCCATAGATGTGCAGATCGGACTGCAATCTGCGCGGTCTCACATCACCGCTTACCCGCCCGATAAATACGAAACCCCTCACGCTCGGCCAGCGTCTGGCATGAGCCCAGATGCTGCTCGATCAGTGGCGGATAGCGCAGGAAGCTGTTGGCCACGATCCGTATCTCTCCGCTGCGTTCGAGGTGCGCATGGGCCTGGCGAAGCAGTTCTTCACTGGCCTGATAGTGGGTATGAACGCCCTGGTGAAAGGGCGGATTACTGATGATGCCCACAAGCGCTTCCGGTGCATCGCCAATGCCATCGCCCGCGAAGACTGACCCTTCCAGATTATTGGCCGCCAATGTCAGGCGACTGGCCTCGACGGCGAATGCGTCGACGTCCATCAGGCTCACTTGGCTAGCCGGGTAGCGGCGTTTGAGCCAGGAGCCGATCACGCCTGCGCCACAACCGAAGTCCAAAAGGTGCCCGCTAGGTAAACCGTCCAGATGTTCGAGAAGCAGCGCGCTGCCTCGGTCGAGGCGACCGTGGGCGAATACCCCAGGCAGACTGACGACCTGTAGCGGGCCGTCGGCAAGGTCCAGGGTGAAACGTTGAGCGAGCGAAGTGAGGTCTGGCGCGGGAACTGGCTGCTCGATGCGGACTTTCCAAAGCTGGCAGTGACGGGCACTGTCCAGTTTCTGTGGCTTGCCGAAAGCCTCGAGCTGGCGCGCGGCACGTTCGATGCCGCCGCGTTTTTCGCCGACCAGATACAGCAATTTTCCCGTAAGGCGAGACGCCAGAGTCGCTAGCAGGTAGTCGGTCAGCTCGCGGGATTTCGGCAGGAACAGGACGGCTGTATCTGTCTCGGCTTCTGGTGGCGTCACGCCAAACGTTGTGCGTGCACCGAACCGTTGACCGAGGTGACGGTGGTCGCCGAAATGCCACGTCCAGCCAGAGGCGTCCGGCAAGTTATGCAGGAGATCGTCCGCCGGCAGACCCGCCAAAAGGACCGAACCGGTGAAGAGTTCGGCCTGACGCAGCAATACTTCGCTTCGCGGGTCCATCTGAGGCTCCTGCAAAAAAACCGCAGAGCTTACTCGACGACTCGGACCGGAGCACCTTTTGCGAATGCTTCGGCGCTTTCCGCCAACTGCCCTACGATCCGCTGACGGGCCTCGCGGCTACCCCAGGCGCTGTGGGGTGTAACGATGAGCCGGGGAACGTCGCCAGCGAGTAGCGGGTTACCGTCTTTCGGTGGCTCTTGTGTCAGCACGTCGAAGCCGGCACCGCCTAGATGGCCACTACGTAGCGCGTCGACCAGTGCCACTTCATCAACCAACCCGCCGCGGCCCGCATTGATCACGAACGCGCCTGGCTTGAGCAGGGCGAGTTCGCGGGCGCCGATCAGGTTGCGTGTCTGGTCAGTAAGCGGGCAGTGCAGGGACAGGGCGTCCACCTGCGGAAGCAGGTCGTCGAGCGCCAGGCGATCCTGTGATGCGGGACGTCCGGGCAGTTGCCCGATAAGCACTTTCATTCCGAAGGCTTCTGCCAGTCGCGCGACGGCACTGCCGAGTTCCCCATAGCCGAGGATGCCGAGCGTTTTCCCGGACAGTTCGAAAATTGGGTAGTCGAGGAAGCAGAATTGATCCGCCTTCTGCCAGCGACCCGCGCGTACCGCATCGTGGTAATCAGGCAGACGGGTGGCGAGTGCCAGTAGCAGCATGATCGTGTGCTGCGCGACGGATGGCGTGCCGTAACCCTGGCAGTTGCACACCGTCACGCCATGAGCTTTCGCCGCTTGCAGATCGACATTGTTGGTGCCCGTGGCCGCGACAATGATGAGCTTAAGCTTCGGCGCTGCGGCAAATGCCGCCGCATCCAGCTTGACCTTGTTCGAGATGACGACCTGCGCATCGCGTATGCGCTCTACAACCTGAGCGGGATCGGTAGCGGCATGGATATCCAACTGGTCGAAAGCTGCCTCGAGCGGAGACATGTCGAGATCACCCAGATCAAGGGAAGCGTGATCGAGAAAGACGGCGCGGCGCTGTTCGCTCATGTGGCGGGTTCCTGATTCATTGTTATCGGTTCGATGGAGAGGACCACATTGATGTCCCCAGGCCGTCGAAGTACGCCACGGACAGGCTGAACGCGCAACTGGTCTATCGTCTTGGTTATGTGGGTGATCGGTCGCGTAGTGCGCCAACCGAGGACGTTTGGATCAAGGGTTTTGCGGTCATTCTCTAGCCTTGTGTTGAGTCGGCTGGCGCATTCGCGGCCAAGGCCGCTCCTACAGGGTGGCGCAAGAAAAGACATCAATAGGAGAAATCAGCACGCTTGTGTAGGAGCGGCCTTGGCCGCGAATGCGTCGGCAGCCGCTCCACAAACGCTCCGGATCTACCGCGGTGCGATAGGCGCCTTAACAGGCAGCAAAATACTCAAACGATCCCCACCCCAAAACCCAACCACCGAGCCCTCTCCAATTGCCGCTCCACCATGACTCAGGTACCCTCGCGCCTTCGAACAGGTGCCCCGTGAGGGGTGAAACGGGAAGTCCGGTACGGCTGCAGGCCCATCCCGGTGCAGCCCCCGCTGCTGTAAAGCCTGACGCGCTTGCAATCGCCACTGGTGACCCCGGGAAGGCGCAGGCTGCGGAAGACGGCGAGCCAGAAGACCGGCCTGATCGATCGCCATGGCGTACCTCGGGGTGTGGGTACCGGAATCGCGCATCGCCCGTTGGCGAGGCGTCATCCCGTGTCGACGGTGCAAACCGTTTCCCCCGAGCGCCCGAATTTTTTGGCCACGCCTGTGTGGTCTTTTGTCGGAGCCGCAGATGATCGACGAAGAGAAGAAGCAGAACCACGCCGAGCGCATGAAGCGCAAGAAGGCCGTGGTAGATGCGGGCATGGAGCGGGCGCAGATCGAGCGCGGCATCTTCATCCTCATTACCGGTAACGGCAAGGGCAAGACCACGTCAGCGTTCGGCACTCTGTACCGAGCGCTGGGATACGGTCATCAGGCGGGTGTCGTGCAGTTCATCAAGGGGCAGCAGACCTCCGGTGAAGTCGTCTACCTTCAGCGCCAGGCGCCCGGCGTGCAGTTCCACCAGATGGCCACCGGCTTCACCTGGAACACCCAGGATTGGGACAAGGACAAGGCCGCCGCGGACGAAGCCTGGACCCATGCTGCGCGCATGCTGCAGGACGAGAGCCTGAACCTTGTCGTCCTGGACGAGTTGACCTACATGTTCAAGAACAACTACCTCGACCTCGACACCGTTCTGGAAGCGATCCGCAATCGCCCGCACATGCAGACGGTCATCATCACTGGCCGTGCGGCCAAGCCCGAGCTGGTGGAGCTGGCAGATACCGTGAGCGAGATCAAAGACGTCAAACATGCGTACAAGGCCGGTGTGAAAGGCCAGGCCGGGGTGGACTTTTGACGCAGCCCACAACGCTGATCGTCTGCGAAACCTGCGGGCAGGATGAGTCTGGTGTGGAGCGCAAAGGTGAGCGATTTGCCTCTCTCGTCGAGCAACAGGCCAAGGCCTCCGCTTTGACCGTCACCCGCACCCGCTGCCTTATGACCTGCCAGCGCCATTGCGCGGCGGTGCTACGTGCACCCGGCAAGATCACATATGTACTGGGCGGCTTCACGCCGGACGAAACGGCTGCCGAGGCGCTGCTCGACTACGCCGGCAAATACACTGAATCAGAAACCGGCCAGGTACCGTTTCGCACCTGGCCGGCTGGCATCAAAGGCAAATTTGTCGCGCGCATTCCCGCGCTGGATACCTGACCACTTTCATCTCTCCATCTTTTCATCTTTTCATCTCTTCATTTTTCAGGACTGCCCCATGAACAGCACCAGCAAGATCCCCGTCACGATCGTTACCGGCTTCCTGGGCAGCGGCAAGACCACGCTGCTGCGCCATATCCTCGACAACGCCGAAGGGCGCCGCATTGCCGTGATCGTCAATGAGTTCGGGGAATTGGGCATCGATGGCGACATCCTGCGGGGTTGTGGCATCGGCTGTGACGAGGACGGCAACGAGCAGGCGGGCCAGCTGTACGAATTGTCCAACGGCTGCATGTGCTGCACGGTGCAGGAAGAGTTCTACCCGGTGATGCGCGAGCTGATCGAGCGCCGCGCCGACATCGATCATATCCTCATCGAGACCAGCGGCCTGGCATTGCCCAAACCGTTGGTTCAGGCGTTTCACTGGCCCGAGATCAAAAACGCTTGCACGGTGGACGCGGTGGTCACACTTGTGGACACGCCGGCTGCCGCTTCCGGGCAGTTCGCTGCGAACCCTCAAGCGGTAGATGAGCAGCGCCGCGCGGATCCGAATCTGGATCACGAGTCGCCATTGCATGAGTTGTTCGAGGACCAGCTGGTCGCGGCGGATCTCGTTGTCCTGAGCAAGACCGATCTTGTCGAGTCCGCCGCCGTCGAGCAGGTCACGGCGCTCGTGCGTGGCGAGGTGCCGCCGGAAGTGAAGATCATCGCCAGCGACGCGGGTCGGCTCGATCTGGACCTCATCCTCGGGTTGTCTCGTGCGTCCGAAGAAACGATCCACCTGCGTAAGGGCCATCACGATCATGGCGACGACGAGGAGCATGATCACGACCATGATCTGTTCGACTCGGTGGTTGTGAACCTTGGCAATGTAGACCGCGACCGGCTGATGACTACGTTGGAAACACTGGTGCGTGAGCACACGATCTATCGCATCAAGGGTTTCGTGGCGCTGCCGGAAAAACCGATGCGTCTCGTCGTGCATGGCGTCGGGCAGCGGTTCGACAGCTATTTCGATCGCCGCTGGGCAGCCGATGAAACGCCGAACACGTATCTCGTGCTGATCGGTCAGGAGCTGGACGGTGCGGTGTTGCAGCAGGCGATCGAGTCGGCGGCCGTTTAAAACTTGTTTACGATCTTTCGTAATCAACCTTCTCCTGTGGGAACGGGCCGGGCGGCGATCCGCCATGCCCGCGAAGGGTGTAATCAGGCATAACTGCTGTGAGTTTGAGATCATCTCGCGGACATGCGGATCGCCGCCCGGTCCGCTCCCACATATATGCCTAGCCATCGAACTGCCCTGGTTCGCGAGATCGTGAACAGGCTTTGAGGAAGCGTCACAGATGCACATGCTGTCAGCCATGCCGGGTGGCTACGTCGACGAGAGCGGCGCGATCATCACCCGGCTCGACCAGACACCCGGCGATATCGTCATTCTGAGTTCGGCTGACACGACGCTGGCCCTGCTGGCAGCTGCGCATCCGCAAGCCCGTGATCCCCAGGCGCCTTACCCCGAAGTACGCCTCGCCAACCTCGTACACCTGCGCCAGCACGCGTCGATCGATCTCTACATCGACGAGGTGCTGCAGCACGCGAAGGTAATAGTCGTCGACCACCTGGGCGGCGAAAGCTATTGGCCCTACGGCACTGAACAGCTCGTTTCGCTGTGCCGCCGTAAGGGCATCGTGCTGGCGATGTTTTCCGGTGACATGAGTGAGGACCCGAACCTTACCGCGCTCAGCACCGCCGATGGTGAGGCATGCCATCAACTGTGGCGCTATCTGCGTGAAGGTGGGGCAGGGAATGCGGCGGCGCTTTACCGTTATCTCGGTGTTCGCTACTTCGACCTGCCAGGCCCGGTACCGCCACCTGTGACGCTGGCGCCAATCACGATTCATCATCCGCAACGGCAGCCGGCTGCAGTCGCCGATTGGCAGGCGCGCTGGTTGCCAGGAGCGCCATGCGTCGCCGTTCTTTTCTACCGTTCTCACCTCCAGGCGGGTAATACGCGGGTGTTCGACGGGCTGTGCGACGAGCTGCTCAACGCCGGCTTGAATCCGCTGCCGATCGCGTTGCTCTCGCTCAAGGACGGACTGTGCCTGGCTACGTTACGTCAGCTCTGCACCGAGCATGAGGTCGGGCTGATCTTGAACAGTACCGCCTTTGCCCATTCCGCGATCGACGATCCGGGCGATCATGCGCTCGTTGGCGATATTCCCGTGCTGCAAGTGATGCTTTCCAGCGGCAATCAGGAAGGCTGGCAGGACGATCCGCACGGTCTGCAGCCACGCGACATGGCCATGCAGGTGGCGTTGCCGGAAGTAGACGGGCGCATCATCAGCCGCGCGTTCAGCTTCAAGGGATTGGGCAGGCGCTGTGAGCTCACGCAGTGCGACGTCGTCGAGTATCACGGGCGGGCAGAGCGCATGGCGTTCATTGCCGAACTGTCACGCCGTTGGTGCCGCCTACGCACCTTGCCGAATGCTGAGAAGCGCCTCGCCCTGATCCTGGCTAACTATCCGACGCGGGAAGGTCGGCTGGGCAATGGGGTTGGGCTCGATACGCCAGCGTCGATCATCAATATCCTCAACCGCCTGCAGCAGGATGGTTACCGTGTCGAAGGCACGCCTGCCGACGGTGAGACGTTGATGGCTGCGCTGAAGGCCGGCATCACCAATGATCCAGATAACTGGGGCATGCGACCCGCCATGCAGAGCCTGGCCATGGCGGATTACCTGTCGTTTTTCGAGGGTTTGCCCGAGACCAGCCGTGCCTCTGTGGTCGAGCGGTGGGGACCGCCCGAGCAAGATCCATTGCTGCGCCAGAACCGCTTCATGATCGCGGGATTGCGCCTAGGCACCGTGTTCGTCGGTATCCAGCCAGCGCGCGGCTATAACCTCGACGAGATGGCCAACTACCACGACCCAGACCTCGTGCCGCCGCATCACTACCTCGCGTTCTATGCATGGTTGCGCCGCCACTGGGCCTGCGATGCCATCGTCCACGTCGGCAAGCACGGTAATCTCGAATGGCTGCCGGGCAAGAGCGTCGCGCTGAGCGACACCTGCTGGCCAGACATCATCTTCGGGCCCATGCCTCATCTGTACCCCTTTATCGTCAATGATCCGGGGGAGGGTACCCAGGCCAAGCGCCGCACTCAGGCGGTCATCATCGACCACCTGATGCCACCGCTGACACGCGCGGAAAGCTACGGCCCGACCCGTGACCTCGAGCGCCTGATCGATGAGTTCTACGATGCACTCACACTTGATCCGCGCCGCGCAGGGCTCTTGCGCAAGCAAATTCTCGCGATGATCTTGCAGAACAACCTGCATGCCGACCTCGGCATGCCGCCGCCATCGAGCGAGGAAGACGAGCAGACGCTCCTCAACCGCACCGATACCTATCTTTGCGAATTGAAGGAAAGCCAGATTCGCGATGGGCTGCATGTCTTTGGCGAGTCGCCTCAAGGCCGCCTGGAGCGGGATACCTTGCTGGCGCTGGCTCGCCACGGAGTGGGCGATGGCCAGGGGCGTAATGCCAGCCTGGTTCGTGCGCTGGTGCATGATTTGTTGCCAGGTGGTGAGTTCGATCCGTTGACTGGGGAGTGGGGGAATCCGTGGGAAGGGGGTCGTCCTGAGATTCTTTGCGCTATTTGCGATGGCCCATGGCGTACGCTTGGCGACACCCGGGAGCGGCTGGAGCTGTTGGCGTTAGCACTGCTGGAAGAGTTGGAGTCGAACGACGATGCCGCAGCGCCCTCGATCTCTGTAGGAGCGGGCCGGGCGGCGATCCGCTTGCCCGCGAAAGCAATTTCCACCTCACTGCAGGACGTACAGACAGATCGCAATTCGCGGGCAAGCCCGCTCCTACAAAAGCCAGCAGTTGACGCAAATCTTCAGCAGCCTACGCCCCCTGTAGGAGCGAGCTTGCTCGCGAATTGCGATATTCCTGGCGATGCATTGGTAAGGTCGGAACCGCTTTCGCGAGCAACCTCGCTCCTACAGGATCAGGCGGATCTGCCACAAACTCTTCCCCACACCCATCCCGTCCTCCAACGCATCACCGACGACCTCCGTCCACGCCTACGCGCCTGCGGTCCTCAAGAACTCCACCAACTCTCCCGTGGATTGGAAGGCCGCTTCGTCCCTCCCGGCCCCAGCGGTGCTCCCACGCGCGGGCGCCCTGATGTGCTCCCGACAGGCCGTAATTTCTTCTCCGTCGACACTCGCATGATCCCGACGCCAACTGCCTGGACGCTCGGCGAGAAGTCGGCAGCGCTGCTGGTCGAACGCTACGTACAGGACAACGGGGACTACCCCAGCAGCATCGGTTTATCCGTCTGGGGCACCGCCACCATGCGCACTGGCGGTGATGACGTCGCGCAGGCGTTTGCGCTGATCGGAGTCCGTCCGAAATGGGCCGAAGGCAGCCATCGTGTGACTGATTTCGAGATCATTCCCGTCCCGAACCTCGGACGACCACGTGTCGATGTCACGCTGCGGGTGTCCGGCTTCTTTCGTGACGCGTTCTCGGGCGTGATGCAGATGTTCGACGCGGCGGTTCAGACGATCGCCGGGCTCGACGAGCCGGAAGAGGCGAACCCGATCCGCGCGCGCATCCTTCGCGAAAGCGCCCAGCTGCAAACGGAAGGTCTGGATGAAACCGCAGCGCATCGCCGAGCCAGCTTCCGCATTTTCGGCGCTAAGCCCGGTGCCTACGGGGCCGGCTTGCAAGGCTTGATGGATTCCCGCGACTGGCGGGATGAAGGTGACCTGGCTCGTGCTTATTTGAACTGGGGCGGGTTCGCCTACGGTGCGAAGGTCTACGGCGAAGCGCGCGCGGACACGTTCGCGCAGCAGCTGACGACTATTCAGGCCGTGGTGCAGAACCAGGACAATCGTGAGCATGACCTGCTGGATTCCGATGATTACTACCAGTTCCAGGGCGGCATGAGCGCGGCGGTCCATCACCTGTCGGGCGATCGCCCGGCGCTGCTTTTCGGCGACCACAGCAATCCCGAGGCGCCTCGTATTCGCGGGCTGGATGAAGAAATAAGCCGCGTCGTCAGGGCTCGCGCGACCAATCCGAAATGGATCGAGGGCATGCGCCGGCATGGCTATAAAGGCGCCTTCGAAATGGCGGCGACGGTCGAGCTGATGTTTGCTTTCGACGCCACCACAGGTGTGGTGCGGGATGACCAGTACGCCGGCGTAACCGATGCCTATCTGGAAGACCCGATCAACCGAGATTTTTTGCAACGGCACAACCCGGACGCGCTTCACGATATCGCCGAGCGCCTGTTGGAGGCCGTGCAGCGCGGGCTCTGGGCTGAGCCCGGCGACTATCGAGAACGCCTCGAAGCGCACCTGTTGAACGCCGAACGAGACCTGGAAACCTGATGGAACGCACACGCCCGCAATACCCGTTCGCTGCCTTGCATGGCCAGGACGACCTCAAGCTCGCACTGCTGCTGGTGGCGATCGATCCACATATTGGTGGCGTGCTGATCGAAGGCCCGCGTGGTACGGCGAAATCCACCAGTGCCCGCGCTTTGGCGGATTTGCTGCCAAGCGGCGCGTTCGTCAACCTGCCCCTGGGCGCGAGCGAGGAGCAATTGGCCGGCTCGCTTGATATTGGCGCAGCGTTGCAGTCGGGCGATGTGGTCTTCCGTCCAGGGCTGCTGGCAAAAGCCGATGGCGGCGTGCTGTATGTCGATGAGGTGAATCTGCTGGCCGATCCTCTGGTGGACCTGCTGTTGGACGTCTGCGCCAGCGGTATCAACCGAATCGAGCGTGACGGTATTTCGCATCAGCATCCGGCACGGGTGGCGCTTGTCGGCACCATGAACCCGGAGGAGGGCGAGCTACGTCCGCAGCTGCTCGACCGCTTTGGGTTGTTCGTGCGCTTGGGCGAGCGCATCGACATAGGGACTCGCGAAGCCATCGTGCGCAGTCGTCTTCTGTTCGATCGCGATCCGCAGCGTTTTCTCGCTGACCATGATGCTACGCAGAAGGGGCTGGCCCAGCGTTTGGCGGACGCCCGGCAGCGTGCAGGAGAACTTCCGTTTAGCGACGCCCTGTATCGGCAGGTCAGCGAACGTTGTCACGCTGCACACGTGGAAGGCGTGCGTGCGGACCTCGTCATGCTGCGCGCCGCCGCAGCTCATGCCGCTTGGCAACAGCGAGACGAGGTTCTGGGGGAGGATCTCGATGCAGTGGCGGAGCTGGTCCTCGCGCATCGCCGCCAAGTACCACCCGAAGCTCGACAGGAACCGACGCCGCGCGATACGTCCCACGGCGGTGGTTCGGCCGCCGCTACGGATGACTGGGGTGCGATGCCGCCCGAAACGGCACCCATCCAGTCTCTGGCCCACGCGGACCCGCTAACCGCAAAAAAGCGCTGAGCCGGACGCCTTCATCCGGCCGTCTTCCGGCAATCGGGGGGCAAGCCGGGAGGCGGCGCTCCGGCATTCATGAAACCAACCACATCCATTGGCCGCGTACGCTGCTGGCCAAGTCGCACGCTCCGCTCGCGCAGCATCACCTTCGTTTTCAGATGCGCAAAGCCGAGTCTGGAGTGCTGCACTGCGTGGTACTGGACTGCTCGGGCTCGATGCTCAAGCGGCGCAGCCTGTCGTTGGCCAAAGGCTTGCTAACGCGCTGGAGCGCTCGAATCTACCGCGAGCGTGGCGAACTGATGGTGATCGGTTTTTCCGGGTCGCGCGCGCATGTATTGCGGCACCCTGGTAAAGCGATCGCCTTCAACGAGCGCTGGATTCGGCCGATCGAAGGTGGCGGAGCATCGCCCGCCACATCTGGGATGGCGCTGGCCGAGCGGATATTGGCGAGTGTTAAGCGAAAGACGCCTGGCAAAGCAACGTTCCTTTGGTTTCTCAGTGACGGCCGTTTCGATCCTTTGCCCGAATGCCCGCGTTACGCTGACACAATTGGATTAGTGGATTTCGAGAGCGCTTCCGTACCACTCGGGCGCATGTCGCGTCTTGCTATGCAGTGGAGTGCGAGCTACCAGCGCGCGGAGGACATGGCGCGTGTGGAACGTTAAAAAGCGATTGCCCTGACTGCCACCTGTAGGAGCCCGCTTGCGGGCGATCAGCAACGAACATTCGACACACAGCGTGGCGTTGCGACAGCGATTGCTGAAGCGCCAATTGCTGACGAGCACGACGTCTGCAGGTCTCACACACTCTACTTCAACCGCGTACTGCATCGGCGTAAAGTGCAGCCCTCAATTCTCGCTGGAACTCGCCATGTACTGGGCTGAATTCTTTACCGTCGCGCTCATTCACCTCCTGGCTGTGGCAAGTCCAGGGCCGGACTTTGCCGTGGTGGTCCGCGAGAGCGTCATGCAAGGCCGGCGTACCGGCCTGATCACCGCCGCCGGTGTCGGTACCGGCATCCTTGTTCACGTTGCCTATTCACTGCTCGGTATTGGCCTGATCGTTTCGCAATCCATCGTGCACTTCAACGCGTTGAAGTGGCTGGCGGCTGCGTATCTGCTCTACATCGGTTTCAAGGCGCTGCGAGCGCGGCCTGCGGCGGTATCGGCAGACGCACTATCGGCACCCTCGGCAGATCGAAGCGCGCGGTCGGCATTCGTGGTCGGATTTGTCACTAACGGTCTCAACCCTAAAGCGACGCTGTTCTTCCTTTCGTTGTTCACCGTCGTCATTAGCCCGCAAACACCTCATCTGGTGCAGGCGGGTTACGGCCTCTACCTGGCCGTGGCCACTGGGCTTTGGTTCTGTATGGTGGCCCTATTGTTTAGTCAAGCCCGGGTACGCGCGGGCTTCGCCCGCTTGGGACATTGGTTCGACCGCGCGATGGGCGCGGTTCTGGTAGCACTGGGCATCAAGCTTGCCTTTACGCAAATGCGCTGATGCCGTTTTGTGAGCTGCGTTAGGCGCATTAACGTTCACGCGTGACCTGATTCCGGTTTATGTACCGACCGGGTTGAGCTCGATCATTTGCTTCGCCATCCTGCCGACCTTTCGAAGGTCACGCAGGGAGGCGTGGACATGTTCGATGTCGCCAATGATCGGCATTTTTCGCTTGCCTTGCCGGGAGTCGAGCACGACTTTCAGGTGCTCGAGTTCACCGGCCACGAGGCCATCAGCCAGCCCTATACGTTCGAGTTGACGCTGGTCAGCGAGCGGCCTGACCTTGATCTCGAACCGCTGCTGCATCAATCCGCATTTCTATCTTTTACACCGCAAGGCAATGGCATCCACGGTCAGATCCACCGCATCGCCCAAGGCGACGCCGGCAAACGCCTGACCCGCTATCACGTCACCTTAGTGCCGCGTCTGGCGTATCTCGCCCATCGCACGAACCAACGTATCTTTCAGCACCTCACCGCGCCGCAGATCATCGAACGTGTGCTCGCCGATCACGGCATTCTTGGTGACGCCCACCGCTTCGAGCTGGGTCCGGTCGTCTATCCGCCGCGGGACTATTGCGTGCAGTACGACGAGACCGACCTGCACTTCGTCCAGCGCCTGTGCGAGGAAGAAGGCATTCACTACCACTTCCAGCACAGCGAACAGGGACATGTGCTGGTGTTTGGTGATGACCAGACGGTATTTCCAGAATTGGGGCAGCCCGTCGCCTACCTACAAGACAGCGGCCTCGTCGCCAGCGAGCCGGTGATCAAACGCTTCGCGCTGCGCCTAGAAACGCGCACCTCCGAAGTCGTTCGCCGAGACTACGATTTCGAAAAGCCTCGCGTCCTCATGGAAGCGGTCGCCAAAGGTGAGGATTTGCCGCTGCTGGAAGACTACGACTACCCCGGTCGTTTCATCGACCGTGAGCGCGGCAAACACCTCAGCCAACGCGCCCTCGAACGCCACCGCCGCGACTACCGTCTTGCCAAAGGCCGCAGCGATTGCCCGCGCTTGATTTCCGGCCACTTCCTCGAACTTGCCGATCACCCACGTACCGATTGGAACGACCTCTGGCTGCTCACCGAGGTGCATCACGAAGGCAAGCAACCTCAGGTGCTGGAAGAATCCATCACCAGCGACACCCAAGCCTCTGACGGATTTACCCAGGGCTATCGCAACCGTTTTACCGCAACCCCCTGGGAGGCCCCTTTTCGACCTTCCCTGAACCATCCCAAACCCAAAGTGCTCGGCAGCCAGACCGCCGTCGTGACAGGGCCAGCCGGCGAAGAAATCCATTGCGACGAATACGGGCGGGTGAAGGTCCAGTTCCACTGGGACCGCCACGGCCAAGCCGATGACAAGACCAGCTGTTGGCTCCGCGTCTCCAGCAGTTGGGCCGGCGATCGCTACGGCGGCATTGCGATCCCTCGGGTCGGCATGGAGGTACTGGTCACTTTCCTCGAAGGCGATCCCGATCAACCCCTGGTCACCGGTTGCCTGTATCACAAGGAACACGCCGTCCCCTATGACCTGCCG
>NZ_BMPO01000009.1 GCF_014647635.1 Pseudomonas matsuisoli | reverse complement strand
GGAGCGCAGCGCAATCTACACAACAAGCTCGAGGCTTAAGGGCGGGTGCGGCTTGCGGTCCTCCCCCGATGATCAGTCGGGGACTATCGCCTCTTTGGAGACGGGAGTCGACATACAAGGGCGGGTAAAAACCGCGGAACTCCTCAGCTCTGCTGGCGTACTGGGTCGTTTTGCGACGCGGTTGTACGGGCAATGGACTGGTCGACGATCTGGCCTTCCGGTGCAGCGGGTGTCGTTTCGGTTTCGGCCATGGACTTGCGGAAACCCTGGATAGCGCCACCCAGATCGCTGCCAACGTTGCGCAACCGTTTCGTACCAAAAACCACCGCTGCGACGATCAGGATGACGACCCAGTGCTTCCAATCGAAAATGCCCATTACCGCTTCCTTCTGCCTGTGAAAGCGGCATTTTGCGGGCGCTTTGTTAACGTGGGATGACGAACGTGTGGCGTCGCCATGTCTTTGCAATCTTCTCCCGTTTTACTGTCCGTCGATGATCGATGGAGGCGGGGCCGTGGTAAGACAGCGGGGCGTAGCGTTACTGATGGCGCTCTGGGCGCTGGCACTGGTGGGGCTCCTGCTGCCAGGGTTACTTGCCGCTGGCAAGGTGCAGATCCAGAGCGCCCGGCTCAAGGAAGGGGACCATGTGGCTCGCTCTCTTTTGGCAGGTGCTGAGCGAGTGGCCGTCACCGGACTGATGAGCGCTGCCGCCCGAACGCAGCGAACTTTCTGGCAAGCGATGCGCGGTGAAGTGCTGGCCTATCGGCTTGAGGGGGCTGACATTCGCGTCGAGCTACGCGACTTGAATAGCTGCTTCAACGTCAACGCACTTGCCGGTCCTGATAGCGAACGCGCCATAGAGCAGCTGGTTTATCTGCTTGAACATCGCGCCGGAGGTTTCGATGAGCCCGGCCTTACCGCTCAGTCTTTCGCGCAACGATTGGCGGACTGGGTGGATAGCGATGGTCAGATGCGCGAGCAGGGCATGGAAACCCTCGAAGCACAACGCCTGACGCCACCGGCAATCGTGGGCGATCAGTTGATGGTGGATGCCAGTGAGATCGACCTCGTGCCGCCTCGTCGCTCAGGACGCATATGGCGTTACCCAGAGCTTTGTGCGTTCTCCGATGCGGGCGGTTGGCGACTCAATGCCAATGCACTGACCCTGCGGGACCTGCCCTTGCTCGATGCGCTGTTTCTCGGTCGTGTACCTCAAAGCCTCTTGCAACGACTGATCACGGCTCGGCCATCCGATGGCTATAGAAACCTGGAGGCATTGCGTAGCGCGGTTGGCAGTGGCAGTAGCGAGGAAGCATTCGCGCTCATGACCCAGAGGCTGGTTCTCAATGGCTCGCAGTTCCTGTTGGGCGTCGAGATCCAGCGGGACGGGCAGCGATATCGATACGTCCGACACCTCTTGGCCGAGGGCGTCAGCCGCTGGAACGCGCACGTTCCCGCACAACGCGTGAAGATGCTCGCGCGACAGAACATGACGTTGTGGGAGCCGGGGGTAGGGGTGGTGTTTTAGTCCACCGCTGTCTGCTTTGGAGGAGCCAGCAGGGCCGTTTGGCTTTTTGAACAGCCCAAACACGATCGATAATACTGTGTTGCCCGAGCGGACATGATCGCCAGCAAGCTGGCTCGTAGAGAGCTCTGTCGGTAGGCAGCGTTTGGTCGGCCTTCTGATACAGCGACTACTTCGCGGCAGTAGGCCAACGTTCGTGAGCTGAGAGAGCACTGCTGTAGGAGCCAGCTTGCTGGCGATCGCTTTGGGACCATCGCAATGCGCGGAAGGACGAGGCCGTGCGTTCCACGCCAAATCAGGCTGCTCAAAAACAACTTCGCCCGGACATGCCGGGCGAAGTCTTGAACTTACGAACAGTACTTATCAGACGCCAATCTGGCCGCCATCGATCTTCTGGATAACCACAGTCGAGGCGCGTGGGCGTACCTCCGTCCCTGTTGGCGTGACCGTGGTGGCATCCAGCGCATCGTACGGCCAGTTACCCGGATGCTGAACGTTGACGAACATCGTCGTCAGGTCTGGTGTAAAGGCGATGCCCGTGATTTCGCAACCGTTCGGGCCTACCAGCATGCGACGCAGCGCGGTCTGGTTCTCCGCGGTTATTTCCGAACGATTGCCTTCAGCATCGACAATCCGCTCCGGAATTACAGCCAACAACTGGTCGTTGGTGTAGTCCGCAACGGCGTTACCGCTGTTGTCGGTTTCGATCCAGAGAATGCCGCGGCTGTCGAAGGACAGACCGTCTGGACCTGCGAACTGGTTCAGCTCGGTCAGGCCGGAAAGGTTGGTTGCAGCGGTATCGTCATCCGAACCAAAGACGAAGATGTCCCAGTTGAAGGTCGTCTCGCTGGCGTCGGTCCAGCGGATGATGTGGCCGTTCACGTTGGGTACACGCGGGTTGGCCGCATTGGCTTCGGTGCGGCGGCTGTTGTTGGTGAGCGTTAGGTATACGTCGCCATTCGTGGGGTGCACGGTTGTCCACTCTGGGCGGTCCATCGGGGTCGCCCCGACAGCATCCGCGGCGCCACGAGTATTGAGGATGATGCCTGGGAGATCGGTATACAGATCAGCAAGGGTGCCACCGCTCTGGACGGTTGTTTCCGGTACTAGCGGTAGCCAATCACCGGAGCCGTCGTCGTTGAAGCGGGCGACGTAAAGCGTGCCGTTGTCGAGGTATTTGGCACCCGTGGCAAGACGGTCGGACGGGTTCGTATCAGCTGGATCCCACGCAGCATCCGACACGTACTTGTATACGTACTCGAACTGCGCGTCGTCGCCCATGTAGTAAACGACGGGTTCGCCAGCAACCAGATTGCCGTACGCGGCGCCCTCGTGTCGGAAGCGACCCATAGCCGTGCGCTTGGTCGCCAGAGTGCTTTCATCGTACGGATCGATTTCGACGATATAGCCGTAACCGTTGGCTTCGTTGCGGTAATCGGTCGTAGCGGAGCCTCCTGCTGTTGGCGTGATATTGAACCGGCTGAATTCGCCTGTGCCCGACGCTTCTTCCCCGGCAGCCGTTTCCCAACCGTAGTTGGTTTCTTCCGTCTCGATACCGATACGATCCTGATCGGCGGGGGTTTCTGCCTGTGTATTGAGGAAGATTCCCGGCCAGTTCTCTTCACATGTCAGGTAAGTGCCCCAAGGCGTGTAGCCATTGCCACAGTTGTTGTTAGTGCCGCGAGTGCGGGTGCCATCGGCGGAGAAGGGCGTGATGAGCGCTGCATTACCTGCGAGCGGACCCGCAATGGCCATTTCTGTCGCCGAGGTAAAACGACGGTTACGATTGTCGAGCGCGACTTCCCAGACGCCTTCGGCATTACGACGAATCAGGTATACACCCGCACCGTGCGCGTTGATTTCCTTGCGGACTTCTTCGGCTGGGCGAACGCCGTTGTTATTGGTTGCGCCGTTGGGGTGCAGCGCATCTTGATCGATGTACTCGTAGTTGATAGCGAGCAGGCCTTCGGTGCTGGAGTCATTCAGCGGGAAGAAATGCATGCCGTCGTGATGCATACCAGCCGAGTTCGCTTGGTCTTCCGACGTATTGTTGCCAGTCTCATCCCAGGCTCTCGCCATGTTGTTAAGCGGCGTGCCCCAAGGAGCGAGCACACGAGCGGTGTAACCGGCGGCTATGGCGATGGCATCGATTTTCGAGCCCGGGATGGATTCGAAGCCCAGTTGCAGGCTTGGCTCCGGGGTAGGCTCGGTTACGCGATCGTCATCATCGTTATCGCTACCGCCGTCGAAACAGCCGGTTAAGCCCGCGCCCGCGATCATGGCGATCGCTGCGCCCAGGCCACCTTTCATGACGGTCCGGCGGGACAGGAATCGGTCGATGACGGCATCCAGCGGTTCGTTGCCGCTCTGGTTTGCCACACGGTCGGTGCTCGTGAACTTGCTCATGCAGTCTGGCTTCCTTGGTTATAGGTGGTCACGGAAGCCACGGACTTTATGGGGCGATTGTTATATGAAGTTGACTGAAATATGACGGTTTTCCGTCTCGCTTAAGTTTGCGTCAAATTTCTGTAACCGCACGGTCATGCTTGTCATGAGCCTGTCACTTTTCGTCCATTAGCATGCGGGCCTCTTCAAGGTAAGAAGCAGGTTTGCGGCATGGGTAATGTGGGACGACGCCAGCTCATGGGATGGCTGGCAGCAGGCGCGGTAGCACCTTGGCTCGCCGGTTGCGCGAGCAGTGCTGCGTCCCGTCCGAGTTCGCCCGGTGCCGACCTCAGCCTGTTCTACTTTGCCGATACGTTGGACGCACGTGAGCCCGGTTGGCCGGTGGTGCCACGGGTTCGCCTCGGTCCGGCACGGCGTATTGGTGCCGCTCCCTGGATGACGGGAACCGATGCCTTGGCCGCGTCCGGAACACGGGATAGCCGGGTTGCCCCGTTGCTTGATGCCGGGCAAGTCAACTCGCAACGCTATGGTGGGTACGCCGTGCTGGCTGCACGTCTCGATGAGTTGCGCCAGGCAAATGGACGGGAGCGCAGTCTCACGCTCGAGAATGGCCAATGCTGGAACGGCAGTGGCCTTACCTACCTGACCCAGGGCCAGGCCGGGCTGGCTGGCAGCCAGATGTTAGGCAGCGAAGCGCGAGTGAGCAGCGATGAGCGCGTGCTGTGGCCGGACCATTGTGCGGCGCTGTATCGGCAATTCAGTGGGCCGGTACTGGGTGCGACCCTGGATCCCGAGGGGCATGAAAAATTAGGCACGACGGCCTATCGCATCATCCAGAAGCAGGGGCTGAACATCGCCCTGGTCGGCGCTACCGATCCCTATGCGAACGACCAACCCGCCACGCTCGCGGAATGGTTCGCGCGGCTCGACCGATCGGTGCAAAAAGCCCGGCAGGAAGCGGACCTCGTCATCGTCATGGCGGATGTCGGTACGGGAGCCGGGCTTTGGCTCGCTGAGCGCTTGGAGAATGCGGACTTGCTGCTCTGTGCGCGTGGGCAGGATCTCTGGCCAGCGCTGATTCCTGTCGCACGACGTGACGGCACCAAGCTTCCTGTATGCCTGCCGGGCACACGAGGAGTCGGCTTCTTCGAGATTCGTTGCCAAGGCCGCGATAGCGGATGGCAATTCACCGCGCAGTTTCATCCGGCGCTGGCGAGCGCGGTATCACGACCCGGCGCGATGCAACCCTATGTGAACGAGCTTGGTCAGGCGCGCGTGGCACATGCCAATTGGCTGGACCAGCGCCTTGCCCAGGCCCCCGGCCCGCTGTGGCGCAGGGATGTATTCGGTGGCAGCTGGGATGCACTGATCGGCGCTGCGCTGAATGAAGGCAAGCAGACCCCGAGCCTGCTGCCGGGCCTTCGTTATGACGTTCCCTTGCAGCGGGGCGAATGGATTACCCGCGAACATCTGCTGGCCCTGAGTGGAGGCTACGATGCCGCTGTGCTCGATCTGCAAACCAGTCGTCAGGGCTTGCATGACCTGCTCGAAGAGGCGGCCGATCAACGTTTCAGCGAGCCGCTGATTCTCGACAACAGCCAGGACATGCCGCGCCTGCTCAATGCGCAATGGTCCTGCCGTTACGGCGCGCCATCCGGGCAGCGCATCAGCGCCGTCGATGTGGGCGGGCAGCCGGAGAGCTTTGCCTGTCGTACCTTCACTCCCAAAGGTGTCTCGGGTAATGGCGAGCCGCTGTGGCAGTGGATCGAGCGTTATCTGAGGGCCCAGCCGGTGCAGTGGTCCGTCGCGAGCCTGCCGCGCCCGCAGGTCAATTTCATCGAGGGGCATCCGGGCTGGCATCCGCTCGCCTCGGGTGATGCAGCTTCCATAAAGGGAGCACCGCAGGCATGAGCGTCGCCTGGGCACGCCCCTTGGCGGTCCGTGGGTTGATCGCCATCTGGGTGCTCATCGCCGCGTGGCTCGGCGCGCGACTCATCGCTGAAATGCGCACCTTGGCGTTGCCCGTAACGCTTGCATCGGCTCCGGTGGCGATGGACACGACCGACCCTTGGCTCACGCGGCACTGGTCGGTGAACCAGAGCGGTGATCTGCCCCTGACCCGGCTGCCGATTCAGTGGCTCGGCGCCATTCGTGCCTTGCCCGTCGACGGTTCAGTTGTCGTCCTCGGCTACCTGAAGCGTCAGTACACCCTGACCATCGGCCAGGAAATTGCGCCGGAACTCGTGCTTGCCGGCATCGATGAACAAGGGCTAGTGCTGGACAACGAAGGGCGCCGCGAACGGCTGCTCTGGCCTGCACCTAAGGCCATGGTCGGCCTGGTCGAGTTTGGCAGCGAGCAGATGCCTGCGCCGGTGGCCGCAACGCCCCGTGAGCGGCTGGATCTGGACAGCCTGCTCAAGCGCATCCAGGCGACACCCGTGCTCGATGACGGCAGCGTGATTGGTTACCGCCTGCAGCCTGGAGCGGAACCCACATTGTTCGCACGCCTGGGCTTGAAGCCGGGCGACGTGTTGCGCCGCATCGATGAAATATCGGTGGCCGATACGACCGCGCTCATGAAGCGCATGCCGCAATGGCGCGAAGCGGATTCGATGATTCTTGAACTGGAACGCGAGGGCCATCCGTTGACCCTCGCCGTGGAGCTGTCGCTGTGAGAAGAGGTTTGCCCCTGGCCGCTGGATTGTTCGCTGGCTGGCTATCCCTGGCATCTGCTCAGGAGTCACCACGTTTCGAAGTTAATTTCCAGAACGCCGAACTCACCGAATTCATCGACAGCGTCAGTCGCATCACTGGGCGTACCTTCATCGTCGACCCTCGTGTCCGTGGCTCTCTGAGCGTTCGCGGGACCGCGCCTCTTACTGCAAACGAGGTGTACGCGATGTTCCTCTCCCAGTTGCGGGCCAATGGTTACGCCGCGGTAGAACTTGAAGACGGTCGCGTGAAAGTTCTGCCGGACCAGGCCGCGCGCATGGAGCCGTTGCCCGTGGAGATGGGGGAAGGTAATTCGCAAGCCTCGGCCGACACCATCGCCACACGCGTGTTCTCGGTACGCAATGGCAACACCGAACAACTGCTCGGCATCATCAAGCCGCTGGTGGACCCTCGTGTGGGGGTCATCACACCGTATCCGTCGAGCAACCTGCTGGTCGTGACGGACTGGCGCAGCAATCTTTCTCGCATCGGGCAACTGGTGAAGCGGCTGGACAATGTCAGCGATGAGCCCGTCGAAACGCTCCCACTGCGTTATGCCCAAGCGAAGGAAACCTCCGGGCTGATCGAAAAAATGTTGGCCAGCCGAGGGCAGGGCGGCAAGCAGGGCCAGATTCTCGCGGACGAGCGCAGCAACTCACTGATCGTGCGTGGTGATGAGTCCACTCGGCGTGAAGTGCGGCGGCTGCTGGCGCAGCTCGATGTCTCTCGCGAACAGGCCAGTAATACCGAAGTGGTGTATCTGCATCACGCCAAGGCGGAGGAGGTCATCAAGGTGCTGCGCGGGCTTTCTGGCGACGTAAGCCTGGATAACTCCGCAGAAGTACCGATCGATAGCCCGCTGCCCACGCCGGGCGGTGCCGTTGCTGCGGAACCCACCGTCGAGACGACCCGTACGAGTACTGTCCGTACGGGCGACAGTCTGCGTCTGGAAGCGGATACCGGAACCAACGCCATCGTAATGGTCGGGCCACCGAGCGAGATCCAGTCCTATCGACGCATCATCGAACAGCTCGACATTCGCCGTGCTCAGGTGGTGGTCGAGGCGATCATCGCGGAGATCTCCGACACCAAGGCCAACGAGCTGGGCGTGCAGTGGCTGTTCTTGGATCGCGACGGAAATATACCGGCGGGGAGCGTGAATTTCACGACGGGCACGCCGATCAACAGTATCGCGGCGGCAGCCGCCGCGAACGACATCAATACCCTGGGCGGGCTGCTTGGCGCCGCGCAAGGCATCACGGCTGGCGTCGGCCGCATCAGTGGCAGCGGCATCAACTTCATCGCGCTGCTTCAGGCCATGCGCAGCGAAAGCGGCTTCAACCTGTTATCGACACCGACACTGCTGACGCTGGACAACGCCGAAGCGTCGATCATGGTCGGCCAGGAAGTCCCGTTCCTCACCGGTTCCATCACCAGCAACAACGCCAACCCATATCAGACCATCGAGCGCCGTGAAGTGGGCGTGAAGCTGCGGCTGAAACCGCAGATCAACGAAGGCAACACCGTGCGCATGGAGATCGTCCAGGAGGTGTCATCGATCGCCGACGATGCCAGCGCCAGCGATGTGATCACCAACAAGCGCGAGATCAAGACGACGGTGATGGTCGAGGATAACGGCCTGGTGGTGTTGGGCGGTTTGATCAGTGACGAGGGTCGTGACAGTGCCCAGCGCGTGCCGCTGCTGGGCGATGTTCCCGTACTCGGCAACTTGTTCCGGGCGAACGCTCGCTCGCGCAGCAAGCAGAACCTGCTGGTGTTCATCCGCCCGCGCATCCTGCGCGATCCGATGCTGCTGCAACAGGTGAGCGAAGAAAAGTACAAGGACATGCGCGAAAGCTTTCCGGGGCGGGTACCTGCCATGAACGAAGCCCTTTCGCCATCCTCACCGGTCACGCTGCGTAGCCTGTATCCATCCTCGCGCGCTCGCCTGGAAGGATTGCAACCATGATCGATACGGCGCGCCAGCCTTTGCCCTATCGCCTGTCGCGCCAGGCCGGGATCGCCATCCAGTGGGAAGCGGCCGGATATCGGTTGGTGTGTCGCGAAGCGGTAGATCTCTCCGTGCTTCAGGAAGTGCAGCGCCGCCAGGGCCCGCCGTTGGGTTGCGAATGGTTGCCAACTGAGGTGTTCGATCAGCGTTTGGGGCATTTGCATGCCGCCAGCCAGGCGAGCACGGAGGCGCTGGTCGAGGGGATTGGTGAGCATGTCGATCTCGATAGCCTGATGCAGGACATGCCCCGCATCGAGGATCTGCTGGAAAGCGAGAACGAGGCGCCGGTCATTCGGCTCATCAATGGATTGTTCGCCGAGTCGCTGCGGCTGGGTGCATCGGACATCCACATCGAAACCTTCGAGCAGGCACTGCTGGTGCGCGTCCGGGTGGATGGCGTGCTGCGGGAAATCCTGCGACCGCCGCGTGCTTTGTCAGCAATGCTGGTGTCGCGGATCAAGGTCATGGCGCGCTTGGACATTGCCGAGAAACGCCAGCCGCAGGATGGCCGCATCACCGTGCGTACCGCTGGGCGTGACGTGGATATTCGCGTATCGACGTTGCCCGGCATCCATGGCGAACGGGTGGTCATGCGGATTCTCGACAAGCAAGCGAACCTGCTCGCGCTGGATCGTCTGGGCATGCCGGAAGCGGTCGAGCGTGATCTGCGCGCCGCGCTGGCGCAACCTAACGGCATCATTCTCAGCACGGGCCCGACGGGCTCGGGCAAGACGACCACGCTCTACGCCAGCCTGAATCTGCTGAACGAAGGCAGCCGCAACATTCTCACCGTGGAAGACCCGGTTGAATACGCGATCCCAGGCATTGGACAGACGCCACTCAATCCTCGCGCCGGCTTGACGTTCGCCAGCGGTCTTCGCGCCATCCTGCGTCAGGACCCGGACGTCATCATGATCGGTGAGATTCGTGATGTGGAAACGGCTGGTATCGCAGTGCAGGCCAGCCTCACCGGCCACCTCGTGCTATCCACGCTGCACACCAATAGCGCGCTCGGCGCCATCACTCGGTTGCGTGACATGGGCGTCGAGCCCTTCCTGTTGGCGTCCAGCCTCAAGGGCGTCATGGCGCAGCGATTGGTCCGCCGGTTGTGCGCCGAGTGCGGCACCTGGCGCGAACGTCGTCCTGCCGAAATCGATCTGTTGCCTGGGTTGGAACGTTTGGCTCAGTTGCGCCACGCACCGGGGTGCGAAGCCTGCAACCACACGGGTTACAAGGGGCGGCTCGGGCTCTACGAATTCATCACCCTGGATATGGAACTGGCGGATCGCCTCTACCGTGGCGAGAGCGAAAGTGAAATGGCGCGCTATCTCGAAAGCCGTCGTCTGAGCCTTCGAGAGCATGCGTTACAGGCGCTGGAGGCGGGCGATACGAGCCTGGAGGAGGTGCTGCGTGCAGTGCATGGGTAACGGAGGCTACGGACGATGCCGACCTATCGCTATCTGGCGCTGAACCCGGAAGGGCGCCGCATTCGTGATGTCATCCAGGCGGAAAGCGAACGTCACGCGCGCCAGTTATTGCGCGACAAGGGATTGTTTCCTCGGGACTTGCGAGCCGCGAACGAAGCCCGCTCAACCGCTGGGCGAGGACGACTCGATGCCAACCAGCTCACCGACTTCACTCGCCAACTCGCGACGCTGGTTGGCGCTGCGATTCCCTTGGCGGACGCACTGCAAATGCTGGAGCGTCAAGCCAGCCAGGCGAAGGTCCGTGCCTTGCTGTTGGATCTTGTGGCGCAAGTTCGAGAGGGCTATGCGCTGGCTGATTCCCTGAAGCGACACCCGCGCAGTTTCGATGAGTTGTATCGCACGCTCGTCGCGGCAGGCGAGAAGGCTGGTCGGCTCGGGCCGGTGCTGGAGCGGCTTGCCGACTATCTCGAACGCGTCCAGCGCCAGCGTCACAAGGCGCGCACGGCGTTGATCTACCCGATGGCGCTGATGGTGGTTTCGGTCGCGGTCGTTGCGGGCTTGATGACGTTCGTGGTGCCCAAGCTGACGGAGCAATTCACTCAAGGCGGCATGCAGCTGCCGCTGATTACGCGCGTGCTAATAGTCATCAGTGATGGGCTGGTGACGCTCGGGCCGATCCTTATCGCCTTGTTCGCGGCTGGCGGCTTCGCTGTATCACGCTTGCTACGTCAGCGTCGTTGGCGATTGCGCTGGGATGGCGCGCTGTTACGGGTCACGCGTATTGGTGAGCTGGTGCGTGTGCTCAACAGTGCACGGTTGGCGCGGAGCATGGCGATTCTGGTGAACAGCGGCATTCCGGTACTCGAAGCGCTGAACGTCAGCCGCGCCACTGTTGGCAACCAGGTGATGCTCGATGCGCTCACGGGTGCGATCGAAAAGGTGAAAGCCGGCATTGGCCTGGGACGCGCGCTCGACCAGAGCGCCGTGTTCCCGCCGATGCTGGTGAACATGGTCGCGAGCGGTGAGTCGAGCGGGACGCTGGACCACATGCTCGAACGCGTCGCGGATTCGCAGGAGCGCGACTTCAACCAGCAGGTCGACACCGCACTGGCGCTGTTCGAGCCGGCGATGATCCTGATTCTGGGCGGCATCGTGCTGTGCATCGTGCTCGCCATCCTGCTGCCGATCATGCAGCTCAACCAATCCTTGAACCTCTGATGAAGGAGCACGCACGTATGCGTCATTTCGTTTCAGTTCGGGCCCGTCAGCGTGGCTTCACACTGATGGAAATCATGGTGGTGATCTTCATCATCGGGCTGCTCGTGGCCATCGTTGCGCCCAACGTGCTGGACAACCAGGACAAGGCGATGCAGCAGAAGGCCAAGGCCGATATCGCTAGCCTCGAACAATCGCTGGACATGTATCGGCTCGACAACCTTCGCTATCCCACCGCCGAACAAGGCCTTGCGGCATTGGTAACTAAACCCGGTGCATCACCGGAGCCGAAGAACTACCGCGCCGATGGTTACATTCGCCGATTGCCCGACGACCCGTGGGGTGGGCAGTACCAATACCGCGTGCCTGGCCAGCACGGTCGCATCGATCTTTATTCGCTCGGCGCGGATGGCGTGGAAGGTGGCGAGGGTCAGGATGCCGACATTGGTAACTGGAACCTGTAAGTGAAACGCCGAAGGCTGCAGGCCGGCTTTACCTTGCTCGAATTGATGATCGTGCTGCTGGTCATCGGCCTGATGACGGGCATCGGTATTGCACTTTTGGGCGACTCCGCCGGCCAGCGTCAGCGAGCGAAACTCGGCAGTCTTGCGAGTGAGTTCCGGCTTGCGCGAGAAACGGCGTTGCGGACCGGTCAGGTGATCGGCTGGTACTTAGCGGATGACAGCTATCGGTATCTCCGACTGCGGGCTACGCCGCAAGGGCCGCGCTGGAGCGACTTGAACGATGACGGGCTACGCGACGGTGCATGGCCTACGGATTTCGCTTTGGCGGGGCCGAGGTCGGCAGCGCCGCAGATGGTCTGGTTGCCCAATGGTGAAAGCGAGGGCGCACGTTTGCAGTTCCGTAGCGAAGCGCGCACCTATGTGGTTTCGGTCAGCCGGCTCGGTACCGTGTCGGTGGACGATCAATGAGCACCAGAGATGCGGGCTTCACGCTGCTGGAGGTCATGGTCGCGCTGTTCATCGTGGCGCTGCTGGCCGTCACCGTCAGCGGGGTCGTCGGCCAGCGCGTGGACATTGCGGCCACGGTACAGGATCGCGACTTCGCCGCGCTGTGTGGGCGTGAACTGCTCGCACGCTTTGCACTGCAAGGGCGTGGCGATACCAGCGGCGAACTCGTTCAGGGCGGCCGCATCTGCTACTGGCAACTGGTAGGAAATGGCAGGCAAGTGGCTGGCATCGACAGCGCGACCTTGCAGGTGCATGGCAACACGGATGAAAGACAACTACTCGGTGAGTGGCCTGTGTATTTCGGGCAGGTGAAGCCATGATCGCCATCGGCGCGGAGCGTGGGATGACGCTGATCGAGGTTCTGTTGGCCGTAGCGTTGACTGCGTTGCTGGGGATCACGTTGGCCACGTCGCTCAATCTTTGGTTCGGCGCCAAAGAACGCATGGCGACATCCGAGCCGGTGGCATCTCGCTTGTTGTCGCTGTGCGACGGCTTGGAACGTCGTTTCGACGCACTGGTGCTGCGCGGGCTTCACGAGCATCGCCTGCCGCTGCCGGCACAGCCTTTGGATTGGCGCGCCGATGAACAGCGGCTGGATTGGGTCGCGCTGGACGGCATGCCTGTCGCGGGCGGAAATCAGGCCGGGCGGCTGCGGCGGCAAAGCCTGGTCTGGGACCGGGAAAACCAACGACTTGGCGTTGCCAGCAGTGCTGATCTCGATGCCCTGGCCGAGCCAGGATGGTCGGCGTCGCTGACATTGAATCGCGTCGAAGCGTTGGTGGTGGAGTTCTTCGATGGTCTGCGCTGGTTAGCCTATCCGCCCGCAGGGGGAGCGAATGGCACTG
Source organism: Pseudomonas matsuisoli (assembly GCF_014647635.1). Classification (GTDB taxonomy): domain Bacteria; phylum Pseudomonadota; class Gammaproteobacteria; order Pseudomonadales; family Pseudomonadaceae; genus Pseudomonas_P; species Pseudomonas_P matsuisoli. The sequence continues at coordinate 223,296 of NZ_BMPO01000009.1, read as the reverse complement.
CGGGTGTGCGTTTGACATTGCAAGTGCAGGGCGAGCCTTTCGTCTGCACGTTTGTATTGCCTGACACGGTTTGAACACGATGATGAAAGCGCTTTCTCTACCCAACCTTACAGGCAAGCGGTCACGCCGTTCACCAAGCACGTCGGCAAAGGCTGATGCCGGGATACTGTTAAGGACGCAGCATCCCGGCATGCCGGGCGAACACAACAGCGTTGCGCAGTTGCGCTTCGGTGAAGGCGAGGGTGACGCATCTTCGGTCGTCATCCTGCTGCACGGCCAGGACTGCACGTTGTTCGACATCGCTGCGCCCAAAGGCATTCGCCAGAACGAGTGGGGCACATTGATCGAGGATCTGACGCTCGATGACCCGAAGGACCTGCACATCGTCTGCCTTGGCCGTCATGCCGGACGTTTGCAGTTGCTGGTGATGGCGCGCGAGTTGATCGAAGCCTGGCGAGCCTTCTGTGATGAGGGCGGGTTGAACGTTGCTGCCTGCTGGGTGGACTTTCAGAGGCTTCCGGCTCCGGGCGGAGACAACGCCGTGTGCCAGCTCGACGGGGAAACGGTGCTTCTTAGAGCCAATATCGAGGGGGTGGAACACTGGTTGTGCTGGCCTCACGATCAGTTCGAACGGCTGCCTCCCGTACTCGCGGCGAAGTCACTCGAATGGGTTCAGGGCGATATGAGCGGGGTGGCGTGTGCCCCTGAAGCGGTGAACCTTTGGCCGGGTCGCACGTCACGACGGCCACGTGCTGGTTCGCCTATCGGCTCCTTTCCCCGGGCACTGCTGCTGGTGATGCTCATCACCGTGACATTGGCGGGTCTGCTCGCCGTGGTGCTCTACTGGCAGGCGAATCGGCAGGAGGCGTCGCTGGAGCAGGCGATAGGTGAACGTCTGGGAATTTCAGGGGCCGCCCTCGATGTTCAGCGGGTTCGCCGCACCGTTGATTTCGCGCTGGCGTTCGACGCGCGACGCCATGCCGAAGAACGCCAACAGCAGCGATTTGCGCAGGCATTGTCTGGTTGGCTCGCGGAGAATCGTGGCTGGTCGATTCGTGGCTGGTCGCAGGACGCCTCCCGGCTGACATTTTCCCTAGTCTCGGCAGCCGGTGATCTGGCGGAAGAATTGCGGGATGTCGTCGCCGCTGACATGGGCGTACCGATCGCACAGATTTCCCTGACAGAAGTGGACGATGGCATCGAGCTGACGTTCGACCCGACCACGGAGACCTCCATAGATCGCCCAGATTGAGTTCATGAATTTCCCGTAGGGCGGGTGAAACCCGCGGCTCTTAAGGTATATCCACGCGGGTTATACCCGCCCTACGGCGTCTACAACCGAAGAGGTCCAATGAAAGAAGATGTGATGCGTCATTGGCGGGCCTTTAGCCCTGAGCATCGCCGGCTTGCAGTCGGCGCGGTGGTCATCGTCATGCTTGCGCTGGTGTTGGTCATGCGCTCGTTGAATGCTGGCGCGCCGGGAGCGCGCGGTGTCGATCGCGATGTGACCTGGAACGAAATCTGGAGCGATCTGCAGCGCCTTCGCGTCGCCGAGCCCATGACGGCGGAGGCATGGCGCCGAGCCCTGCCAGATCTCGCCATCACCGATGCGGTGTATGACGACCCGCTATGGAGCCTGACGGGCTCGGCATCCGAGTTGGCGGATGTGGACGCTTTTCGGGCATGGGCGCGCGAGCGGGGCTGGTATGTGCAACAGGCCCGTATCGTTGCCCGGGAGCGTGTACATTTCAGCCTTACGCTATCGGCCGCTCTGGTAAGGAACACCCCGTGATCTCGTTGTTGTTGCGCACTCTGTTAGGCCTCGTGGCGCTGGTCGTCTTCCTGCTGGCATTAGCGTTGTATTGGCCTGCCGCCGATTGGCTGCCTCGGGTGCTGCCGCCACATGTCCACATCGATGGCGTTTCGGGGGCGTTGCATGAAGGGCGCATCGAGCGTGTGAGCAGCAACAGCTTCAGTAGTGGGCCTTGGCAATGGCATTGGAGTACGCCGACGCGTATCGACGTGCAGTTGGGCGAGACGGAGGACCGACCCTGGACGCTTCAGGTGACGGGTTGGCCGGGCTCATGGAATGCGGTGACGCATGGTGGAGATGCGCGCTGGTGGCAAGGCGTTCCACTGTTCATCGGTGCGTTCGATGGCACGCTGCAATGGTCCGGGAGCTGGCGCTCTTGTGAAACGAGCCAGGGGCGCTTGCAGGCAGACTCGACTTTACTGTTTGTGCCTTATCCGCTGGCGATGGGAACAGCCACTGTCACATCCAGCTGCAGCAAGACGCCGATGCTCAATGCGAATGTCCGGCTGGAGAATGCTCATGAGCTGAACGCGCAGTTCGATCTGGCCCGCTGGCAGGGGCGCGTGAACGGACCGGTCGAACCATCCAGTGCGTTGGGACGAGTGATGCGTACGGCGGGGTTGTTGAAGGAAGGGCAACGGCAGGTCGATCTTCGCTTCTAACGGCGTATTCACGATCTTTGCTAGCTAGAACCACTTGGTGGTTAGGCACTGCACTGCTTGTGTGGGAGCGGGCCGTGCCCGCGAAGTGGACTCAAGCTCACCACTACGGTGCTCCTTATGCATCCCATCGCGGGCATGGCGGATGGCCGCCCCACTGATCGCCGCCCGGCCCGCTCCCACAGATGCAGTTGACGCGCCTTAAGAACGTCCAACCGGTGTTCTCGTGGCTCGCCAGCCTGCGCTCGGCATAGAATGCCACGGTGAATCACCTTTCCGATCCTTCCTCTTTATCCACGCCGCTCAATGGCTTCGTGCTCACGCGCCATTGGCGGGACACGCCTGCGGGTACGGAAGTCGAGTTCTGGCTCGCTACCGAGAGCGGCCCGCTTCGTGCGCGCGTCCCCGCACAGCCGAATGTAGCGTTCATCCCCGCAGAGCAGGAACCGCTTGCCCGGACCATCGTCGGGCGTGAACGCGGTGCGACCTTGCGGCCACTGGAGCTGAAGGATTTCGAGCATCGCCCTGTGCTGGGCCTGTATTGCGGTAGCTATCGGCAGTTGCTCGGTCTTGAGCGCACGCTTCGCGATGCGGGCGTCGATGTATACGAAGCCGACATCAAACCGCCGGAGCGTTATCTGATGGAGCGCTTCGTGACCGCGCCGGTTACGGTCAGCGGGCGTATGGTGGACGGTGTACTCGTGGACGCGCAGCTCAAGCCAGCGCCGGATTATCGACCCCGACTGAAACTGGTCTCGCTGGACATCGAAACGACATCGCGTGGCGAGTTGTACTCCATCGGCCTGCACGGCTGTGGTGAGCGGCAGGTGTACATGCTAGGCCCGGAAAACGGTGACGCGTCAGCGGTCGACTTTGCTCTGGAATATTGCGAGACCCGCGCCGAATTATTAGAGCGCTTGAACGACTGGTTCGAGGTGCACGACCCGGACGGCATCATTGGCTGGAGCGTGGTCCAGTTCGATCTGCGCATCCTTCACGAGCATTCGCAACGCTTCAATGTGCCGCTGAAACTGGGTCGCGGCGGCGAGCTCATGGAGTGGCGTGAGGTCGGGCAGAACGGCCATTTCGTGGCGCTTGCAGCCGGGCGGCTGATCATCGACGGGATCGAGGCGCTGCGCTCGGCCACCTGGAGCTTTCCATCCTTTAGTCTGGAGAACGTCTCGCAGACACTTTTGGGCGAAGGCAAGGCGATCGACAACCCGTATCAGCGGATGGATTCCATCAACCGCATGTTCGCCGAGGACAAGCCGGCGCTGGCCACATACAACCTCAAGGACTGCGAGCTGGTTTCGCGGATATTCGAGAAGACCGAGTTGCTGACGTTCCTGTTGGAGCGCGCCAGTGTCACGGGGTTGGCAGCCGATCGCAGCGGCGGTTCGGTAGCGGCGTTTTCGCATCTGTACCTGCCGCGTATGCATCGGCAGGGGTTCGTCGCGCCCAGCCTGGGGCAAAAGCCACCGACCGCAAGCCCTGGCGGCTTCGTCATGGATTCGCGACCAGGGCTGTACGACTCGGTGCTGGTGCTGGATTACAAGAGCCTGTATCCGTCCATCATTCGAACCTTCCTTATCGATCCGGTTGGCTTGGTGGAAGGGTTGCGGCAACCCGACGATGCGGCGTCCGTTGAAGGCTTTCTCGGTGCTCGATTTTCCCGAACTTCGCACTGTTTGCCCGCCATCGTCGAACGGGTGTGGGAAGGGCGCGAAGCGGCCAAGCGCGAGGGCAACAAGCCACTGTCCCAGGCGTTGAAGATCATCATGAATGCCTTTTATGGCGTTCTCGGTTCCAGTGGTTGCCGGTTCTTCGATCCGCGCCTGGCGTCGTCCATCACGATGCGCGGGCACGAGATCATGCGCCAGACGCGTGAGCTGATCGAGGCTCAGGGCTACACGGTCATCTATGGCGATACCGATTCCACCTTCGTGTGGCTCGGCCACGCGCATGCGGAAGGCGATGCAGCCCGTATCGGTCGCGAACTCGTCGTGCATGTGAATGCCTGGTGGCGCGCGCATCTGGCGCAGGGCATGGGATTGAAGAGTGCGCTGGAGCTGCAGTTCGAAACGCATTTTCGCCGCTTCCTGATGCCGACTATTCGAGGGGCCGAGGAGGGCAGCAAGAAGCGCTATGCCGGGTTGGTAGAGCGCGACGATAGCAGTCAGGAGATGGTGTTCAAAGGGCTCGAAACGGTGCGTACCGATTGGTCGCCGCTGGCGCAACGGTTTCAGCGTGAGCTGTACCAACTCATCTTCACGGGCGAATCATGCGAGGAATACATTCAGGACTACGTGCAGCGCACGCTCGCCGGGGAGTTGGATGAACTGCTGGTTTACCGCAAGCGCCTGCGCCGCGCCCTGGACGAGTACACGCGCAACGTACCGCCCCATGTCCACGCGGCGCGCCTGGCCGACGAATACAACGACCGCGAGGGCCGGCCACGCCAATACCAGAGGCGGGGCACTATCAGCTACGTGATGACGGTCGCCGGCCCCGAACCCCTGGAAATACAGCGCTCGCCCATCGACTACGACCACTATCTGCATCGGCAGCTCGAGCCGGTCGCCGATGCCATCCTGCCATTCATAGGGCTGCGTTTCGCGACGTTGCTGGATCGGCAGATGGGCTTGTTCTAGGAACGTTGTTAAGGCCTAGACGATGCCACCCACGGCTCTCACGCGATGACTCTAAGCGCTTGGAGAGCATGGAACCCATACCCGTTTAGCGCGAATAAATTAAGGTCCATTGGTATGAGAGTCCACGCACACGTTGCCGGAGGAGGAATCTCAGATGCCCTTAATTCATGTTTATGTGTCTCAAGATACGTTTTCATCCGATGATAAAGATCAGCTCGCTGAAGAACTGACCACTACCCTGTTAGAGGCAGAGGAGTTGCCGCTCGAGCCTTTCCAGAAATCCACGGCCTGGATCTATTTTCATGAGCTCCCCGAACGAGCGATTTACCACGGCGGGAAATCTCAGGGCACGCGTATCGTGGCTTTAGAGATCAGCGTGTTTCGCGGTGGCCTGGATGATGCGAAAAAACGTGCTTTGTATAAACGGATGACGGAGATTGTCGGACGGTATTTAGGCATCGAGGCTAACGCCCGCGTGCCCTTGTTCATAGTCGTACGCGATGTCGATCCCATGGACTGGGGCGCATTCGGTGGAACTACCGATATTTCTGAGTTGCGGCGCCCGGATATAGGGCTCGATCCCATCTGAGTCGATCGCTTCTTCGGCTGGTAAGCGGCGCGGCGGGTGTCGGTCAGGAACGCATCGAGCATTTGAATGCACGGTTGTTCTGAGCGGCCGATCGCCAATCGGCGCTTGAACTTCATCCGATCTTGTTCGACCTTGGTTGGCAATCGAACACCCGGAGGCCTGAATGAACGAACTCAAACGCCAACTGGAATCGCTGGATCGCGCCTTCAATCACACGATCGAAAAACGCGGCCACGCCGTTCTACTGACCTTGATCGATCCCGTGCATAACGTGACCGTTGAGCGTGCCTTCGCCGCCCGGCATATCACCGAGGCGGATTCAATGAAACACGTCATACAGGACGCTCTCGACGAGCTTATGGCCAAGAGCTGAGCCCCCGTTTCGTCGCCGGTAGAGACGAAACGGGGGCGGTGCCTAACGCCAGAAAATGACCTTGCGCTCGATCATGCTGACCGCACCGAAGAAAATCAGGCTGACCAGTGATGCAGCAAAGATCGCAGCCCAGACCTGTACGAAGTCGATCTGCAAGGTGGCTTGATAGATCACCCAGCCGAGACCGCCGTAAGCACCAAGCATTTCGGTGACGATCGCGACGATCATGCTGCGGGTCGTCGATACCCGCATCGCCGAAGCAATCAACGGCAGGGCCGCCGGTAACTTCAGTCGCCAGATGATCATCAATGGGTTGGCGCCGAAGCTGCGCAGCAGGTCGATGGACTTGCGGTTCGCCTGATCCAGGCCGGTGAGGGCGCTGAGAAACACGGTGAAGCCGACTGCCAGGCTGACCATCACGATCTTCGACTCCGCGCCCATGCCGAACCACAGCAGTACTAGCGGTGCGTAAGCCACCACGGGTACCGAGTTGATGGCGATGGCCGCCGGCAGACACCAGCGTTTCAGTGTGGGAATCAGCGTCAGGATCACCGCTAGCAAGATGCCGCAGGCGCTGCCGATCACGTAGCCGCTGACGGCTTCCATCACGGTCATCCAGGTCGCATCCATCAGCGTAGATTGCAGATCCACCATGCTGACGAGGATTTCCAGAATGCCGGGCAGGATATACGCCGGCAGGTCGAATGCCCTGACGGCGCCCTCCCACAACACAACGAGTAATACGGCACCGGCAACGCCCCAGTAGACGTCAGCGCTCTGCCAGGAGCGGGATTTCATAGGTCGTTCCTCCAGAAAACGCAGGTCCGTTCGATCAGCGCCATCAAGCCGTAGAAGGTCGTACCCAACAGAGCAGAAGCGAGAATGGCTGCCCACAGGCCAACCATGTTCTCGTTGTACATCGCTTGCAGCAGGAGTACGCCGAGACCGGTCGTGTCACCGAACCATTCGCCGACGATGGCGCCCACCAGGCTCAACGTGGACGCCAAGCGCAGGGCGACGAAGATTTGTGGAAGCGCAGTTGGCAGTTGCAGGCGGATCAACATCTGCCAGCGTGATGCGCCGAAGCTGCGTAGCAACGCTTCCTGCTTGGGATTCACTGCCTGCAGGCCCACCAGCGTGTTTACCGTCACCGGGAAGAAGGTCAGGTAGAACGCAATGACGGACTTGGCCAGCATGGTGTTGCCGAACCACAGCACCACCAGCGCGCCGAACGCGATGACCGGGATGGTCTGCGAGACGACGAACAGCGGGAATACCATCTGCCTTAGCCGCGTGAACTTGGAAAACAGGACGCCGTTGCCGATGCCGACGATGGCGCCGGCAGCGAACCCGATCAGGGTTTCCACCAACGTGCGCAGGAATCCGCTGAGATAGGCGTCTGGAGTGGCTGCCACGGCCGAAGCCATCTGCGAAGGGCGCGGCATCGTATGCGACGGCACGTTAAGCGCCCAGACCAGCGCCTCCCAGATCAGCCCGACGATGGCGACGCCCAGCACGCCGCGGAGCGCGGCGCGGGGCAGGTCCGACAGTGCGTGGGTCGATGTCATAGCTTACGGTCCGACAGCGGAATGGCTTCGAGGAACTCGGGATGGAAGGCCGCTTTCAGGTCCACCGGCTTCTTCACCACTTCGTACTTGAGCAGGAAGTCATGGGCCTTCTGCACGGCCGCCATGTCGATGGTGAACAGGCCGTTATCCTTGGCGGAACCGGCTTCCATCAGGCGTGCAGCTTCGGTCAGCATCGCTTCCTGGTGCGGGCGTTCCAGCGTCGGCGCAACGGCCATCACGGTGTCGACAGCACCTTTAGGATCGTTGATCGCATCTTTCCAGCCGCGCAGAGTGGCGCGCAGGAAGGCCTTCACCAGCTCAGGGTTTTCCTTCGCCACTTTCTCGGACGTGATCAGCGTGTCACGTGGGAAGGTGATGCCGTAATCCTCGGCCACGAACAGGCGCAGGTTGTCTTCGGGGACACGGGATTTGATGGTGTTGAGTTCGTTGTACCAAGTTGCCGTGACCACATCGACGTCGCCGTCCACGAACGGTGTGACGCTTACTTGCTGCGGCTGGATCTTCACTTTCTTCTGGTCGATGCCCTGGTCGGCCAGCATGCCGAACAACACATAGTTGGAGCCGGTGAACCAGGTAGTGACGTTCTTGCCTTCGAAGTCTTTCAGCGTTTTCACCGGGCCATCCTTCTTCGCCACGAAGACGAATGGGGTCAGCTGGTGCGAGATGCCGATGCTGATGACGGGCAAGCCCTTGTCGCGCGCGGCGAACACGCTGTCGGTACCGCCGGAGAGGCCGAAGGTATCGGTACCGGCAGCGACCAGATTCTCTGTCAGCACGTTCGGGCCGCCCGGGTTGATGGTCAGGTCGATGCCTTCATCCTTGTAGTAACCCTTGGCCTGGGCCACGTAGAAACCAGCGAACTGTGCTTGCGGCAACCATTTCAGGCGCAGGCTGGCCTTGGTCATGTCCTGTGCGGCGGCGATGGATGAAAAGCCCAGGCCCACGCAGGTGAGGGTGCAGCCGATAGCCAGTAGCAAACGTCGTTTCAACATGGAAAAGCTCCTGCTCGGTAAGTCGGTTTGGTCAGAGGTGAGTCGTCGTTATCGATGAAGCGGGAAATTCAGCTCCGGTAGCTCGGGTCCTGACGGTCGAGCTGACGGAGGAAACCAGGCCATTCGCGCTCGCCGGCGATGAGGATGTCGCCTTTCTGCTCCCAGAACTGGCGTGCGGCTTTCTCACAAACATCGTGGGGAGGCACGACCAGCTTGGTACCGCCCGCTTGAGCGGCCTGCATGGAAAGCTGAATGCGCGCGGCGCGTTCGAAGTAATACAGCAGCATGAACGCCTCGCCCGGCGTGCGGCCGATGGTGAGAACGCCGTGGTTGCGCATCACCATTACGGGATGCGAGCCGAGGTGGGCAATCAGGCGCTCCTGCTCTTCGAGGTCAATGGCCACACCTTCGTAATCATGGAACGCCTGGCGCTGGTAGAAGCGCATCGCGAACTGGCTCCAGGGCAGCAGGCCTTCTTCCTGTCCGGAGATGGCGACGCTGGCGTCGGAGTGAGTGTGCAGGACACAGGCTGCATCGTGGCGGGCGCTATGGATCGCACCGTGGATCACGAAACCGGCGACGTTCACCTTGTACGGGCTCTCGGCGAGCTTGTTGCCCTCGAGGTCGATCAGTAGCAGGTTGGATGCGGTGATCTCGTCGAACAGCACGCCGTATGGGTTGATCAGGAACTGGCCTTCACGACCTGGCACGCGCGCTGATATGTGGTTGTAGATCAGGTCGTCCATGCCGAACTTGGCCACCAGTCGGTAGCAGGCGGCGAGGTCCACGCGAGCCTGCCATTCGACGGCGTCGATATGAGCAGGGCGGTTGGCGTCGAGGTTCTGCATGGTTCAGTGCCCCGTCGTAGCCTGGAAGGACTTCATGCTCTCTTCCTCGATCGCTTCGAGCAGCGTGCGCTTGAGGCTGATGAATTCCGGTGAGGTGACCAACTCGGCACCGCGAGGGCGAGGCAGGTTGACCGGCAATTCCAACTTGATCTTGCCGGGGCGGGCGGTGACGACCAATACGCGGTCACCGAGGAAGATGGCTTCGTCCACGTCGTGGGTAATGAAGAGGATGGTGCGGTTGTGTTTCTGCCAGACGTCCAGCAGCCAGCGCTGCATCATTGTGCGAGTCAGGGCGTCGAGTGCACCAAAGGGTTCGTCCAGCAGCATCAGGTCGCGCTTGAACAGAAAGGTGCGCATCAGTGCAACGCGCTGGCGCATGCCGCCCGATAGCTGGTTGGGATACTGCTTCTCGAAGCCGGCCAGGCCGAATTCAGGCAGCATCTTGAGGGCCAGTGCTCGGGCTTCGGCTTTCGGCATGCCCTCCATTTCGATGGCGAGGATGGCGTTGTCGATCACCGTACGCCATGGCAGCAAGAGGTCTTGCTGGGGCATGAACGACACATTGCCCAAAAGATCGCGTGCTTTGCAGGATTGGCCGCGGAATTGAATGCCTGCGCCGTCGTCCGGTTCTTCCAGGCCGGCCACTATATTGAACAGTGTGCTTTTGCCGCAGCCGGAAGGGCCCACCACGGTGACGAACTCGCCGGTGCCGATACGGGCATTCAGGCCACTCAGTGCTTGAACGTTGCCGAAGGTTTTCGATACGCCGCCTAGATCCAGTAGCGTCGACGCGGGGGCGACTTGTGGGCTCGTGTTCTGATGGTCAGCGGTCGGCACGTTTTTCAGCGGTAAACTCATGGCAGCACCTATTCATGGACGGGTTGTATACCTATCCGTGGTTCTGGGATGCATGGTTTTTGCAGGATGTATGCCAGTAAAATTGAAAGTGACGATTTAGATGTGATTGCCGCTTTCAGCCATACTCCGCGGGCGAGGCGCTATATAGAGCGTCTTTATATGTATGCAAAAAACTGTCTCAGGTATTTTTAAAATGGTTTCTAGTGCACAAGAAACGAGCGAGCGCACCTTAAAGGAGCGTCAAACCCTGGTTTCAGCTACTGGCGAAACGCTGGCTGACACGCTGCATCGTGTGCTGGAAAAAGAAATTGCCGAGGGTCGTCTGGCGCCGGGCAGCCGGCTGGATGAAAAGGAAATCGCGGAACGTTTCGGCGTATCGCGTACCCCGGTACGTGAGGCCTTGCGCCTATTGGGCGCAACTGGTCTGGTGGAGTCGAAAGGGCGACAGGGCGTGACGGTGCGGACCATCAGCATGGCGACGCTGCTGGAGATGTTCCAGGTCATGGCTGAGATGGAAGGGCTCTGTGCACGACTTGCCGCTCGCCGTATTACGCCTGAGCAGCGCGATAATCTTGAAGCGATCCATCGTCGGCTGGAGGCCGCATCAGTCAATCGCAGTGACATCGACACCTTCTATGAGGTGAACAAGGAGTTTCACGAGGCTATCTACGAGGCCTCGCGCAACGAGTTCCTGGCTGCTCAGACTCGGGCTTTGCGCAACCGCGTCGGGGCTTACAGGCGCCGGGTTACCTACCTTCCAAGCCGCATCGCAGACACGTTGCGCGAACACGATGAGGTGATGCAGGCGATCTTCCGGCACGATGGCGACGCGGCGCACAATGCCATGCGCGGGCATCTGAATCTCCTCGGCGACAACCTCGTGGATTTCATCGCGCACTTTTCCTGATTTCATCCTCTATTTGCTCCTTGGTATGCAAGTTGCAGTTTCTTGCATACCTGAAACCGTGTTCGTAGGAGCAAGTCGTGGATCTCAAACTCAAAGGCAAGATCGCGCTCATCACCGGCGCTTCCAAAGGCATTGGCATGGCAACGGCGCATATCCTTGCTGCCGAAGGTTGCCACTTGCATCTGGCCGCTCGTAACGGCGCACCGATGCGCGAAGCGAAAGAGCAGCTCGAAGCCGAGTATGGCGTGCGTGTGACCGTCCATGAGATGGACCTTTCCACCACCGCTGCCATGGAAGAACTGGCCGAAAAGGCCGCCGAGTGCAACATCCTCATTAACAACGCCGGTGACATCCCGGCTGGTTCCCTCAGCGTGGTGACCGACGAAGCCATTCGCACCGGCTTCGATCTCAAGGTGTTCGGCTATATCAGCCTTTCGCGGCTGTTCTACCCGAAGATGAAGGGCAAGGACGGCGTGATCATCAACGTCATCGGCAACTCCGGCGAGAACTGGGACGCTAGCTACTTTGCCGGCAGCACCGGTAACGCGGCACTGATGTCCTTCACCAAAGCCATTGGCGGGGCCAGCCTGAACGATGGCATCCGCGTCGTCGGCGTCAACCCTGGACCGGTCGCCACCGACCGTATGCTCAAGATCATGCGCCGCAAGGCCATCGACATGCTGGGCGACGAGAGCCGCTGGGAAGAACTGTTCGACCTCTATCCTGGCAAGCGTCCTGCGACCTCGGAAGAAGTGGGTGACCTGGTCGCCTTCCTGGCCTCGCCGAAGTCCGGCTACACCACGGGCACCATCGTCACCATCGACGGCGGTATCGCCGCACGCGGTTCGGTCATCTGACCCGCCGCTGACGGAGCACACCATGTCTGATGCACTCGTTCGCAACCGCTATTTCGACGAACTCTGCGCCACGCCGGATCTGGCCTGGCTGGGGCAAAACACCAACCACATCCCGACTCACCCGTCCGTCAAGGCGGCGATGATCGCGTCCATCGAGGCGGGCGAGTTCAACGCCTACGCGCCACCGCTGGGTTTCGAGTCGCTGCGGGCTGCCATCATCGCCGATCTTGGCGTATCAGGTGCCGAGGCGATGGTCACCGACGGCGGCGTCAATGCGCTGGCCACTATCTGCAAGGCACGTTGTAAGCCGGGCACGACCTTCGTCACCAGTGACCCGACCTGGAAATGGCCGTGCTTGTTTGCCCGTCAACAGGGTGCTGAGGTAATCGAGCTGCCGATCTACGATGCGGCTCAGCAGTACAAGATGACCCCGGAGCAGCTGCGCGATGCAGTGGACGAGCGCACGGCGGTGATCTATCTCGTCGACCCGAACAACCCGCTGGGCGTGCGTTACACCCAGGCGGAGATCGAAGCCTTCGTCTCTATCGCAGAAGAATGCGGCGCACTGCTGGTGCATGACTGCACCTACCGTGACTTTGCGGAAGGCCACTACCCGGCGCTGAAAACCGGCAGCCAGAACGTGGTTGTCACCGTCAGCTTCTCCAAGTGGCTAGGGTTGGCCGGGATGCGCATCGGCGCCCTGATCGCGCCATCTGCCATGCTGGACGAGTTCGCCGGCCTGGCCACGGGTGTGCTGGGTGCCAGCGTGATCGCCCAGCGCGCGGCGGAAGCCGGGCTGAAGATCAAGGCCGAGTGGATGGAGGAAGTCCGTGCCATCGACAACGCCAACAAGGCCGATATTCATGCCGCGATCAGCGCTATCCCTGGCTTCTCGGTTCCGGTGTATCCATCCCACGGCAACTTCCTCGTCGTGGAAACCATCGGCGGTGGCATCGCGCCGGAAGCCCTGGTCGCTGCCTACCTGAAGCAAGGCGTGATGATTCGCCAGGGCACCTATCACACCCAGCGCTTCGGCGACCGTTTCGTCAAGATCAGCACCTCCGTACCACGTGAGTGGGCGCAGCGCTTTTGTGCGCTGCTGCCACAGATGGTCGAGGAAGCTCGCGGGCTGGACGTTTCCAGCGCTCAATTCTGACCAACGCTTCAATGCTGAGGAGCCAACGTATGTTCATCACCACCGACGACGGCGTGAAACTGCACGTCGAGGAAGCGGGCGAAGGCACGCCGATCCTGTTCATCCACGAGTTCGGCGGCAACCACCTCGCGTGGGAACCGCAGATGAGCTTCTTCGCGCGCCGTCATCGCTGCATAACTTATGCGGCGCGTGGCTATGGCCCGTCTGATATCCCGAATGATCTGGAGGCCTATTCGCAACGTCGCGCTGTCGACGACGCGGTGGCGGTGCTGGATGGCCTGGGTATCGAGAAGGCGCACATCGTCGGTCTGTCGATGGGTGGCTTCGCGACCGTTCACTTCGGCCTGATTTACCCCGAGCGCGCGCTGTCCCTGACTGTCGCCGGTGCCGGTTATGGTTGCGAGAAGGATCTGGAGGAGTATTTCCGTGGTGTCTCGCGGGAAGTGGCCGACCGCTTCGAAGCGCAGGGCGCGGAAGCGTTCGCCAAGATCTACTCACTGGGTTCTTCGCGTGTCCAGTTCCAGAACAAGGACCCACGCGGCTGGCAGGATTTCGCCACTCGCCTGGCGACTCACTCCGACGTCGGTGCCGCCATGACCATGCGTGGCGTGCAGGCTCGTCGTCCATCGTTCTACGATCTGGAAGCCGAGTTGAAGGAGATGACGCTGCCGACGTTGGTGATGGTGGGCGATGAAGACGACCACTGCCTGCAGCCGGGCATCTTCCTCAAGAAGACTATTCCTGCCTGCGGACTCTGCGTGCTGCCGAAGACCGGCCACACCCTCAACCTGGAAGAGCCCGCGCTGTTCAACAGTTTCCTGGCCGAGTTCATCGCCATGGCGGAAGCCGGGCGCTGGGCCGTGCGCGATCCGCGTGCGATTCCCGGTCAGGTCATGAAAACGGACTAAGGAGCACCCATGCAGTCGCCAGCAATCGACGGTGATCGTCTCTGGTCACGCCTCATGCAATTGGCCGAGTGCGGCGCCACGGCGAAGGGTGGCGTCAATCGCCAGGCCCTGAGCCTGGAAGAGCACGCGGCCTGGCGCCTGGTGATCGGCTGGGCCGAATCGGCGGGGCTTGCTGCCTCGACCGATGCGGCCGGCAATCTCTTTTTGACATTGCCGGGCAGCGATGCCGAGGCGTTGCCGGTGATGACCGGCAGTCACCTCGATTCGCAGCCCACGGGCGGTCGATTCGATGGCGTCTATGGCGTCGCGGCGGCACTGGAAGCGGTGTGCACGCTGGCGGAAGCCGGCGTGAAGCCGAGCCACGATCTGGTGGTGGTCGCCTGGATGAACGAAGAAGGCTCGCGCTTCGCGCCCGGGATGATGGGCTCCGAGGCGTTCGCCGGTATGCGTTCACTTGAGTTCATCCGAGGCGTGCGCGATGCCGTTGGCATCAGCGTGGGTGAAGCACTCGATGCGCAGATGGCCGAATTTTCGGCACTGCCGCGCAAGCGGTTGGGTTTCCCAATCGGCGCTTACGTCGAAGCCCACATCGAGCAAGGTCCGGTGCTGGAAGCGGAAGAGAAGGTCATCGGCGTAGTGACCGGCATCCAGGGTAAGAAAACCTGGGAGATCAGCCTGCTCGGCGAAGAAGGTCACGCCGGCACTCTCGCGACGGCGGATCGTCGTGATGCGCTGGACGCTTTTAGCCGAATCGCGCAGCGGATGTACCGGGAAGTGGGTGGCGATGATCCTCTGGTGAAGTTCACTATCGGCCGGCTGCGAGTCGAGCCGAATGCGCCGTCCGTGGTGCCAAGTCGCGTGGTGTTCTCCATCGACCTGCGCCATCCGGACAATGCTGTATTGGACAGGCTGGGCGACGCGCTCGAGCGTATCTGCAAGGAAAGCTGTGCACCGTGTGACGTCGAGTTGAAGCGGCTGGTCAGCGCACCGTCCAACGAGTTCGATTCGAACCTGCAGGCAACCATCGAGCAGTCGGCACGTCAGCGGGGCATCCCCTCGATGCACCTTCTATCCGCCGCGGGTCACGACGCGCGCTACATGGCGCCGCTTTGCCCCAGCGCGATGATCTTCATCCCCTGTCGCGATGGCGTAAGCCACGCCGAACACGAATGGGCCGAGCCCGCGCACGTCACGGCCGGTGCCGACGTGTTGCTGGATACCTTGCTGACCTTGTGCGGAGATTGAAATGAACAGTCCTGTTCAACGTATGGCCGATATGCCGGCGCAGCTTCCGGCAGCTCCGGAAAGCCCAGCTGCCGAGCGTTCACGGTTCTTCAATTCGGGCAACGCTTTCAACATCAAGCTGCCGGTGGTGCCGCGTCAGGTGTTTACCTCGCCGGCGGAAGCAGCCATGAGCGGGGAGACCCGCTTGATCGCTTGTGATCAGGCCGAAGCGCTCGGTGCACCGTTTCCGGCTACAACGCCATTGATGCTCGCGCATTACGCGCGGATCACGTCGGGCGACACGCTAGAGATCGATTTCGCGGCGACAGGGACCATCGCCTACGTCATCGTTGGCAGCGGCGATCTACAACGTGGCGATGAACAAGTACGTTGGGGCGCGGGTGACGTCATCCTGATTCCAGGTGGCATGCCCAGCCGTTTGTCCGCTTCGAGCGACGCGGTCCTTTGGCTGGTGAGCAACGAGCCACAACTGGCGCTCGATGGATCGCTGCCGGGTCTCGATGCACCGGTGGACCTGATCCATTACCCAGCGGCGGAAATCGCCCGTCAGGTGGAGCTGATCTACCAAGCCGCACCGGACGAAACCACCTCAGGCATCGCGGTGATCTTCTCGTCAGATCGTCTGCAGGCGGCGCGTAACATCCTGCCGTCTCTGACCTTGTCTCTGAACACCTTGCCACCTCACACGCATCAACGTGGGCACAAGCACAACTCGGCCGCGCTCACGCTGATCGTGCAGGGCGAGCAGTGCTACTCGAAGGTGGACGGCCACGATTGCGCCTGGGCGCCGTGGGCCACGTTGGTGACACCTCCCGGCTCGCCGCATTCCCACCACAACGGTGGTGATAAGCGCGCGCTGTTCCTCATCGTGCAGGACGGTGGTTTGCACTATCACGCCCGGACCATGGGGTTCGAGTTTCTGGAGTAAACACGCTGTTGCAGGCGGCTTGATACGTAGCGTGAAGGTAAGCTCAGGCGAACGCACCTGAGAAAGCCGAGCGCAGTAGTTTCAAGCCGTCTGCACAAAGGAGTTTGTATGTCGCGTCAGATGCACCTCGGCTTGTTCCTGCTGGGAACGGGCAGCCACACCGCCGGCTGGCGATACCCCGGCGCTCTGGATTCCTTCGTGGACTTTGCTGCAATTCAAAAGATCGGGCAGATCGCTGAGCGGGGCCTGTTCGACCTGATTTTCATGGGCGACAACCTCAATGCGGACCCCAAGGCGCACCCGTCCTACACCCTGCGACTGGAGCCGCTGACGATGCTGGCGGCGCTGGCTACCTCGACTCGCCACGTCGGGTTGGGAGCCACTGTGTCGACCACTTACAGCGATCCGTTCACCGTGGCGCGGGCATTCGCCTCGCTGGACTTCATCAGCGGCGGCCGTGCGGCCTGGAACGCAGTCACTACGTCCAATCCGGTTATCGGCGCCAACTTCGGCACCGTGCACCCGGACCATGCGCGTCGCTATGAGATGGCTGGCGAGTTCGTCGATGTCGTGAAGCAATTGTGGGATGGCTGGGCTGATGATGCCGTGGTGGCCGATCGTAAATCAGGCTTGTACATCGATCCGCAGAAAGTCCGCGCCATCGACCACGAAGGCGAGTTCTTCAAGGTGAAGGGACCGTTGAACATCAGTCGTGCGCCTCAAGGACATCCGGTGGTGTTGCAGGCCGGCGGTTCCGAGGCCGGTTTGCAGATGGCGGCCAAGAGCGCCGATGTGGCGTTCTCGGTGGTGCAGGACATCGACGAGGCCCGTGCCAGCTACGCCGATCTCAAGAAGCGCCTGCCATCGTTCGGCCGCCGCCCGGAGGACGTGACGGTGCTGCCAGGCGTCATGCCGGTGGTGGGGCGCACCGACAAGGAAGCCCGCGACAAACTGAACGAGCTGCAAGGCTACATTGGCGACGGTAAGGCCATGGCGGTACTGGCCGAGCGCTTAGGTCAGGACTTCTCAGGGTACGACCTCGACGCGCCAGTGCCTGAGATGGACTTGCCCGACACCTACCATGCGTTCACCCGTGTACTGCTCTCCAAGGCGCGCCGCGAAAAGATGACGCTGCGTGATCTCTACAGCCTGACGGCCGCCGCCCGAGGGCATTGGGTCATCTGTGGCAGCCCGGAAACCATCGCCAATACGTTGCAGGAATGGTTCGAAACCCGCGCGGCCGATGGCTTCAACATCATGCCGCCGTACTTCCACGAAGGCTTCGAGGATTTTGTCGACGGCGTGGTGCCTATCCTGCAGGAGCGCGGGTTGTTCCGTCGGCAGTACGAGGGCAGCACATTGCGCGAGCATCTCGGGTTGGCTAGACCCCAGCGATCCTAAGGTTTTGCTGGCGCTATCAAAAGTCATGGGCGCTGTAGGGCGCCCTTTACTTTTGCGCAGCATATTCGAGACGTGTTTTTAAAGCGGACCTCACAACTCGACAAGCGTCGATTGCCAAATCCCTTTGCCTTAACTACTGTATATAAAAACAGTGAAAGCGCGCCGCGAGTGCCGTTTTCAAGTGGTAAACGGCATGCATGGGACCTTATCCCAAAGGAAGTATGAATGGGCTCGGTCATTGCGCTCGACACGTTGTTCGATCAGCGGCGCGTTTGGAAAGGTAATGCCGTACGGCAAACTCGAGGTGCACATTCGACGGGCCTGGAGGCGTTGGATGCCATTCTGCCTACGGGGGGCTGGCCTGAATCCGCGCTGAGTGAGGTGCTCCTGCATGCCGAAGGCAGCGGTGAACTGCATCTCTTGTGGCCCACTCTGGCGCGTTTGACGAAGCAAGCCGAACGCATTGTTCTGGTGGCGCCACCGCATGTGCCTTTCCCTCATGCCTGGTTGTCCGCGGGTGTCGATTTGCGCTGGATGACGCTCATCGAGGCAAGCTCCAAGGACGCGTTATGGGCGGCGGAACAATGCCTTCGCTCGGGTAGCTGCGGCGCCGTCCTGTGCTGGCCTGCAAATGCCGATGATCGTGCGTTGCGTCGTTTGCAAGTCGCTGCGGAAACGGGCCAGACACTCGGGTTCGCCTTTCGTCCCTTGCGTGAGGCGGTCAATCCGTCTCCAGCGGCTCTGAGACTTTGTCTGGAGACACGGCCATCTCGGGTCAGCGTATTGAAGTGCCGCGGTGGCATTGCCCCGGATACGGCGATTCCACTTATGGCCAGTCATTGAGCAGCCGTTATGCGTTGGGCTTGCATTCTCTTCCCACAATTGGCGCTCGACGGCGTACTACGCCACCGCGAACAGTCGGAGGTGCCGCTGGCGCTCATCAGCGGTACACCACAGCGACGGGTCGTGCATGCGCTCAATCCTGCTGCGCGCGCATTGGGCCTCAAATCCGGTATGTCATTGACTGCAGCCCAGGCTTTGAGCACCGCCTTTGAAACGGCTGAGTACGATCTGGGGGCCATCGAGCGTTGGCAGGCCTTTCTGGCGGCCTGGGCCTACGGCTTCAGCTCCCAAGTAAGCCTGCATTACCCACGTGCGCTGGTGCTCGAAGTGGAATCCAGTCTGGGCCTGTTCGGCCCTTGGCCACGCTTCGAGGCGCGCTTGCGTGACGAGCTGGCAGCGCTGGGGTTTCGCCATCGTATTACCTTGGCACCCAATCCTGTGGCCGCACGGATTCTGGCCAACGCCCACGATGGCCTGGCCATCAGCAGCCAGAGCGAACTTCACGAGAGGTTAGGGCGCATGCCGGTCGAACGGTTAGGGCTGCCTCGAGACGTGGCTACGGCCTTTTCCCGGATGGGGCTGCGCAGCTTTCGACAGGTGCTCGGCTTGCCCCGCGATACCTTGGCGCGACGCTTTCCAGCGGAACTGCTCAGGCATTTGGATACTTTGCTCGGCAGGCGTGGCATCGCATTGCAGTGCTATTTACCGCCGGATGAATTCGATGCCCGCATCGAGCTCAACTTCGACGTGGAATCGAATCAAGCACTGCTTTTCCCGGTACGTCGCCTCATTGCCGACTTGGCGGCGTTTCTTGCTGGCCGTGATTGCGGCGTGCAGCGGTTCAGCCTGCTACTGGAACATCGAAGCCTACCGGACACACAGATGCCGGTTGGGTTGCTGGGCATCGAGCGCGAGGCGGATGTGCTGTTCGAGTTGACGCGAGGGCGGCTGGAGCAGCTTGAGGTTCCTGCGCCAGTGCTCGCCGTGCGGCTCGTCGCCCGCGATTTACCGGAGTTTTTGCCGGAACGCCGTGAGCTTTTCGACGAGCGACCTCAGCAAAACCTGAGCTGGGAGCGCCTGCGTGAACGGCTCCGTTCGCGTTTGGGTGATGAAGCCGTCAGTGATATCAAGGCGCGTGCGGACCATCGCCCTGAATCAGCCTGGCAAGCAGGTGAGTTCCGTGGATCGACTGAGGCATTACCTAGCGCCCAGTGCCGGCCTGGTTGGTTACTGCGCGCACCGGAGCCTTTCACGGAAGGGGATATGCGCATCCTGGCTGGCCCCGAGCGCATCGAGTCAGGCTGGTGGGACCATAACGATCAATGCCGGCATTACTTCTGGGTCGAGACGCAAAGCGGGCGTCGGGCCTGGGTCTATCGCCCCTTGAAGGAAGGCGGGCCACTTCTGCTCCAGGGCTGGCTGTCATGAGCGGCTATGCCGAATTGCACTGCTTGTCCAACTTCACTTTCCAGCGCGGCGCTTCCAGTGCCATGGAGTTGTTTCAGCGTGCCAAGCAGCAGGGCTACGAGGCGCTGGCGATTACCGATGAGTGCACGTTGGCTGGCATTGTCCGGGCCTGGCAGGCCTCGAAAAAAGTCGAGCTGCCATTGATCGTGGGCAGCGAGATGGCAATCGAAAACGGCCCCCGCCTGGTTGTGCTGGTGGAAACGCTGGAGGGATATCAGAACTTGTGCCGCATGATCAGCGCCGCAAGGGGGCGGGCAGAGAAGGGGACTTACCGTCTACTGCATGAAGATCTGCAAGGTAGCCGGAGTGGGTTGCTGGCGCTGTGGTTGCCTGATTCGACGTGCACATTGGCCCACGGTCATTGGTTGAAGTCGGTTTTTGCCGATCGGCTGTGGCTGGCGGTCGAATTGCACCAAGGGCCGGATGACCGTCAGCGTCTGCGGCAGTTGTCCGCAGCGGCGGCGGTGCTTGGCATCCCTATGACGGCCTCGGGTGACGTCCACATGCACGCACGGGGGCGACGGGCACTACAGGACACGATGACTGCCATCCGACATCACTGCACGGTGGCCGAAGCCGGCTTTCGCTTGTTTCCCAATGGCGAGCGTCATCTTCGCAGTCTAGAGACGCTGGTTGAGCGGTATCTCGCCGAGCTCATGGCCGAAACGTTACAGATCGCGCAACGCTGCCAGTTTGGTCTCGACCAGTTGGAATACGAATATCCGCACGAAGTCGTAGGTCCGGGGCATACGCCGACGTCTTGGTTGCGGCAGCTGACGGAGCAAGGGATACGCAATCGTTGGCCAGAAGGCATCACGCCAGATACGCGTACGCAGATCGAGAAGGAACTCGCCCTGATCGCGGAGTTGAAGTACGAGAGTTACTTCCTCACTGTTCAGGACGTGGTGGTTTTCGCGCGAAGCCAAGGGATTCTCTGTCAGGGGCGAGGCTCGGCCGCCAACTCGGCGGTGTGCTTCGCCTTGGGCATCACGGAGTTGGACCCCAGTCGGGTCAATCTGTTGTTCGAGCGGTTCATTTCTCGCGAGCGTAACGAGCCGCCGGATATCGACGTCGATTTCGAGCATGAGCGCCGTGAGGAAGTGATTCAGTACGTCTTCAAACGCTACGGTCGCCATCGTGCAGCGATCACGGCAGTCGCCAGCACCTACCATGGTGCAGGCGCAGTGCGTGATGTGGCCAAGGCATTAGGATTGCCACCCGATCAGGTCAATGCGCTCGCCGATTGTTGTGGTCGCTGGACGGATCAGTTACCGCCACCCGAAAGGCTGCGCGAGGCGGGCTTCGATCCGGAAAGCCCGATCATTCACAAAGTAATGGTGCTGACGGGCGAGCTGATCGGTTTCCCCAGGCATTTGTCTCAGCATCCTGGTGGTTTCGTCATTTCCGAGCAGCCGTTGACGACACTGGTGCCTGTGGAAAACGCGAGCATGCCGGGCCGTACTGTCATCCAGTGGGACAAGGACGATCTGGATCTCGTCGGCCTGCTCAAGGTGGACATTCTCGCGCTCGGCATGTTGACGGCCCTACGGCGTTGTTTCGATCTGATAGCTGGATACCGAAGGCGCCCACCTTTGACGATCGCGAATATCCCCGCAGAGGATGCGCGCACGTATGAAATGATCAGTCGCGCCGACACCATGGGGGTCTTCCAGATCGAGTCGCGCGCTCAGATGTCGATGCTGCCGCGCTTACGGCCCGAGAAGTTCTATGACTTGGTGATCGAGGTCGCCATCGTGCGGCCAGGGCCGATCGTGGGGGACATGGTGCATCCGTATCTGCGACGGCGAAATGGACAGGAAGACGTCACCTATCCCAACGACAAGTTGAAGAAAGTCTTCGAACGTACCCTGGGCGTGCCGCTTTTTCAGGAGCAGGTGATGGAGCTGGCCATCGTGGCCGCCGACTACACACCGGGTGAAGCTGATCAGTTGCGCCGCTCGATGGCCGCCTGGAAGCGCCACGGCGGTCTTGAGCCGCATCAGAAGAAACTGATGGAGCGGATGCGAAAGAACGGCTACACCACTGAGTTCGCAACGCGGATCTTCGAGCAGATCAAGGGCTTTGGTAGTTACGGTTTTCCCGAGTCCCATGCGGCGAGTTTCGCGCTGATCACCTACGCCAGTTGCTGGCTCAAATGCCATGAGCCAGCGGCGTTCACTGCCGCGCTGATCAACAGCTGGCCCATGGGCTTCTACAGTCCCGATCAATTGCTGCAGAACGCGCGCCGTCACGGCATCGGCACATTGCCTGTGGATGTTCGTTATAGCGATTGGGATTGCACGCTCGAAGGGCCGGAGCGAGGCGGTCAGCCTAGTATTCGCATGGGCATGCGGATGATTCGCGGCTTTCGTGAAGCGGATGCACAACGCATTTGCCAGGCGCGCGCTCGTGCCGCTTTTACCGATGTCGATGACCTCAGCCGACGCGCTGACCTGGAGCGACGTGCCGCTGAACAGCTGGCCGACGCGGGCGCTTTGCGTAGTTTGGCAGGCCACCGGCACCGTGCTCGCTGGGCTGTTTCTGGTATCGAGGCTCAACGCCCTTTGTTCGATGAGCTGCCTGCGGCCCAGGAAATCAAAGTCGCGTTGCCTTTGCCCACGGCCGGTGAAGACTTGCAGGCCGATTACAGCACCTTAGGAACGACGCTCGGCCAGCATCCCATTGCGATGCTGCGCAGTGCCTTGCGTGCACAACGCTGCCGGAGCTCGCGCGATTTGAGGAACATCGAGCATGGGCGTTTCATTTCGGTCGCTGGTTTGGTGGTGGGGCGGCAGCGCCCGGGAACGGCTGGAGGAACCACATTCGTTACGCTCGAGGACGAATTCGGCATGGTCAACGTCGTGGTCTGGCGGGATCTATGCGAACGCCAGCGCCGACCGTTATTGGAGTCACGCTTGATGAAGGTGGAAGGGCGCTTGGAATCCGAAAACAATGTGATCCACCTGATCGCGCGCCGCCTGTATGACCTGACGCCATTACTGACAGGGCTCGATGTACGCAGTCGTGATTTTCATTGATTGAACGTATACGTTCGCGGGCAAGCCCGCTCCTACAAAAGCGGATGAACTCTCGCGGGTCGTGTAGGGCGGGTACAACCCGCGGCTTTCTAAGGCGATAGGGCGCGGGTTTTATCTGCCCAACGGAAGCTCGTGCTAGCCCAGCGCTCTTGTTCGCGAGCAAGCTCGCTCCTACAAAAGCGCGTGAACTCTCGCGGGTCGTGTAGGGCGGGTACAACCCGCGGCTTTTAAGGTGATAGGGCGCGGGTTTTATCTGCCCAACGGAAGCTCGTGCTGGCCCAGCGCTCTTGTTCGCGAGCAAGCTCGCTCCTACAAAAAGCGTATCTGCTTTGCGGTTGGGGCGATTGGCATGTAAACACGGTATCTCGCACGCAACGCAGCCCTCGAACACAATCTTTGCTGGCGCCTTGTAAGTTGAGATTCAGGCTGTACAATGGCGCCGCTCGCCGCAATGGCGGGTACGTTATGGTGGCCCTGCCGGTCCCCCCGCAACGATCAGCCGTGAACCCGGTCAGGCCTGGAAGGGAGCAGCCGCAGCGGTGACATTGTGTGCCGGGGTGTGGCTGGTAGGGTCACCACCCAATTGCTTTCTCCCCCTCTATTGCTTATTGCCTACAGTGCCTGGCACCTAGTTGCGCACGTGCATTGCCATCTCCGCTTTTTGCCTAATCCTGCCGCCGTTTGAGTTCCTGGAACCCGGCGAATCCCGCTAGGTCTGACTCGCGATCGCCTTTTACCGAGACGTGATGGGTAAGGTTGGCCGTCAATGCGCCAGCGAGCCATACTCGGCACGGTCGAATGCCAAAACAACAATAAGAGAGGGTAGGGATGAGCCAACTTGGTAGATCCATTCTCCTGGTGGATGACGACCAGGAAATTCGCGAATTACTCGAACAGTACTTGAGCCGTGCCGGGTTCGATGTACGAAGCGTTGCGGACGGCGCGGCTTTCCGCGCGGCCTTGGAGCATTTCGACGCGGACCTCGTGATTCTCGACGTCATGCTGCCAGACGAGGACGGTTTCAGCCTTTGCCGATGGGTGCGTCAGCATCAGCGCGCAGCCGCCACACCCATCATCATGCTGACCGCCAGCTCCGACGAAGCAGACCGCGTCATCGGCCTGGAGCTCGGCGCCGACGATTACCTGGGCAAACCGTTCAGCCCGCGCGAACTCCTGGCGCGTATCAAGGCGCTACTACGGCGTGCAGGCTTTGCCGAAGCCCGCGCGCCGCGGCTGTTGGAGTTTGGCGAATGGCGTCTAGATACGGTGAGCCATCGGCTGTTCCACTGCGACGGTGAAGAAGTGCTGCTGTCAGGCGCTGATTTCAACCTGCTCAAGCTCTTTCTCGATCACCCGCAGCGCGTACTGGACCGCGACACCATCGCCAATGCCACGCGCGGACGCGACGTCATGCCCCTCGATCGTATCGTCGACATGGCTGTGAGCCGACTGCGCCAACGTTTGCATGACACGGCCCGACCCCCGCGACTGATTCGGACGATCCGTGGGAGTGGCTATCTCCTGGCGGCCGACGTATCCGGGCTCGCGAGCGCGGGTTAGGGGCATGCTGACGCGCTGGGTTCCGCGTTCGCTACTCGCCCGCATGTTGCTGTTGACCCTTCTGGCGGTCCTTCTCGCACAGGGCGCTTCGGCGCTCTTTTGGGCGTCGAGCCTGCGCTCGAGTCGGAACGAAGGGCTGCAAAGCGCCGCACACAACCTGGCGTATTCCATTGCTGCCAGCGTGCGTTATTTCAGTCTTCTACCGCCTGGCTACCGGCCCCTGGTGCTGGAGCAGTTACGCAACATGGGCGGGACGCGATTCCTCGTAAGCCTGAACGAAAAGCGTCTGGACATGCAGGCGCTGCCAGCGACGGCTGATCGGCGGGCCGTTCTCGACAGTGTGGAAGCCGTGTTACGCGAGCGGCTCGGGACGCACATTCCCCTGGAAGTCGAGTTTGTCAGGCCAGGCGAATTGAGGCTGTTCAACGGTGGCTTGGCCCTGAAGGAATTACCCCGTTCCTGGGCGCACTATGTCTTGAGCTTCGAGCCGCTGGAGCCTCCCGTGCTGGTCGCCCAGATTCGGATTGGCGAGGGCGAGTGGGTCTACATCGCGACCTTGATGCCCGCACCGTATTACAGCTTGGACGAGCCCTGGATTCCCGTGCAGCAGGCCCTGTTCATCGTGTTCAGCAGCGCCTTCCTGCTGTTGTTCATCGGCGTGTTGATCCGTTGGCAGAGTCGGCCATTGAAGCGCTTGTCCAATGCCGCGCGGGAACTGTCGCTGGACGTGCATACGCCGCCTCTTCCTGAGGAGGGCGCCCAGGAAATTCGAGAGGTCACACGGGCGTTCAATTCGATGCGCGAACGTATCGCGCGACACCTCGACGAGCGTGCGCAGTTGTTCAGCGCAATTTCCCACGACCTACGTACGCCCATCACGCGACTGCGATTGCGCGCCGAACTGATCGATGACGAACAGGTACAAGTGAAACTCAACCGGGATCTCGACGAACTCGACCTGCTGGTGCGCGGTGCGCTGCAATGCGTGAAGGACACCGACATTCACGAGAACGTCGAGCCGGTGGATATACAAGCCCTGCTCGAGCACCTTGTTGATCCTTATCGGTACGACGACCCGCCACGTGCCGCGCTTCTCGGCACCGTGCACAAACCGTTGCTGGGCAAGCCCCTGGCTCTCAAACGTTGTATCGGCAACTTGCTAGACAATGCGATCAAGTACGGCCACCGCGCGCATTTACAGGTTGAAGACGATGAACGCCAGCTCGTGCTGTACGTCGATGACGAAGGGCCTGGCGTTCCCGAGCAGAATCTGGAGCAGGTGTTCGAGCCCCACGTCCGCCTGGCATCGGATCGACGTGGTTATGGCCTCGGCCTGGGTATCGCCCGCAATCTGGCTCATGCGCACGGGGGCGAAGTGGTGCTGCACAACCGTCGCGAGGGCGGCCTGCGCGTCACCCTGACCCTGCCTCGGGCGTAACGGCATATGTCACCGATCCGTGACGAATCGCCGAACCTTCGTTACTTCAAACGCAATCGTCGCCGCTAGACTCCCTGTCAGGTCGAAAAGAACAACAAGGACTGCCGATGAATACCCTACGCCACCTTACGCTTGCCGTTTCCCTGTCCTGTGCCACGTTGACGTCGCCGCTCGCGCACGCTGGCGAGGTGGAGGTGTTGCACTGGTGGACATCGGGAGGCGAAGCGCGTGCCGTGGATACCCTCAAGCAAATGATGCAAAAGCAGGGGGATTCCTGGAAGGACTTCGCGGTGGCCGGCGGCGCAGGCGAAGCGGCGATGACTGTCCTCAAGACCCGCGCCGTGTCGGGTAATCCTCCTTCCGCGGCTCAGCTCAAAGGGCCGGATATCCAGGAATGGGCGGAGATGGGGTTTCTGGACGACCTGAACGATATTGCCGAGGCGGGCGGTTGGAATGACTTCCTGCCCACGCGCGTGGCCGAAACCATGCAATACGATGGCGACTATGTCGCCGTGCCAGCCGGTATCCACCGGATCAACTGGCTGTGGATCAACCCGGAAGTCTTCAAGAAGGCGGGCGCGACACCGCCGACGAACCTGGACGAATTCTTCGCCGTGGCGGACAAGCTGAAGGCCGCAGGCGTCGTGCCTATCGCGCATGGGGGGCAGAACTGGCAGGACGGTACGATTTTCGAAACGCTGGTCATGGCGATCATGGGGCCGGAAGGCTACGACAAAGTCTTCGTGCAGAACGATGAAGACGCCATCCGCAGTGAAGAGATGGTGAAGGTATTCGAGACCTTCAAGCGCATCAAAGGCTATGTCGACCCGAACGCAGCGGGACGCGATTGGAACCTGGCGACGGCGATGGTCATCGAGGGCAAAGCCGGGATGCAGATCATGGGGGACTGGGCGAAGGCGGAGTTCGCCGCTGCCGGCAAGAAACCCGGCGTTGACTACCAGTGCGTGGTATTCCCCGGTACCGAAAGCGACTTTATCTACAACATCGATTCGCTGACGATTTTCAAGATCAAGAACGAAGCGAACCAAAAGGCCCAGGAGAATCTGGTTCGTACCGTAATCGACAAGCCGTTCCAGGAAGTCTTCAACCTGAACAAAGGGTCCATTCCGGTTCGCACCGACATTGCGCTGGATAAGTTCGACGATTGCGCAAAGCAATCGTCCAGGGACTTCCAGGCTGCCGACAAAGCGGGCCGCGCCGAGCCGAGCATGGCGCATAGCATGGCCAACACCAGCTACATCCAGGGCGCCATCTTCGATGTGGTGACCAACTTCTTCAACGACGCCTCGGCCGATCCGAAAAAGGCCACGGAGCAATTGGTCGCCGCCATCCAGGCCGCGCAGTAATCCATGAAAACGGGTGGGATGGGTGCGCCGAAGCGGTCGCATCCCGAGCCCTTTCGCCTGGACGGTGCCTTGGAGAATCGAATGCAGCGGATGATGCACGCTACGCCTGCCTCGCGAACGGGGATGCCTGATCGGCTGCAACGCCTGTTGCCAAGGTTGGTCCTTGCGCCGACAGCCGTGATCACCCTGGTGTGCCTGTACGGCTACATGATCTGGACCGCGGTCATTTCATTCACCAATTCGCGCTTTCTGCCGGTGTACAACTTTGCCGGATTCGCGCAGTACGAACGGCTTCTGAACAATGACCGCTGGTGGGTGGCGTGCCAAAACCTGGCCATCTTCGGCGGGCTGTTCGTTGGCACGTGTTTGTTGATTGGCGTGATCTTCGCGATCCTGCTCGATCAGCGCATCCGTCGCGAAGGGTTCATCCGCACGATCTACCTGTACCCCATGGCCCTGTCGATGATCGTCACCGGTACTGCGTGGAAGTGGCTGCTGAACCCAGGCCTGGGTCTGGACAAACTGTTGCGAGACTGGGGGTGGGAAGGGTTTCGCTTCGACTGGTTGGTGGACCCCGACCGGGCCATCTATTGCCTGGTAATCGCCGCGATCTGGCAAGCCTCGGGCTTTGTCATGGCGCTGTTTCTGGCAGGCTTGCGCGGTGTGGACGGCTCCATCATTCGCGCGGCCCAAGTCGATGGCGCGAGCCTGCCGACTATCTACTGGCGCATCGTTTTGCCCTGTTTGCGGCCCGTGTTGTTCAGCGCCGTGATGATCCTCGCTCATATCGCGATCAAGAGCTTCGACCTCGTCATGGCGATGACCGCGGGCGGACCGGGCTACGCGTCAGACTTGCCCGCGGTGTTCATGTACCAGCACACCTTCACGCGCGGGCAAATGGGGCTCGGTTCGGCAAGTGCCGTACTGATGCTTGGGGCCGTGCTCGCTGTGCTCGTGCCGTATCTGTATTCGGAACTGCGGAGCAAGCGACATGGCTGACACGCGCAGAATGCTCAACCGAGTCGCCATTCATGGGATTTTGCTGGCTGCCTGTGCGGTTTATCTCGTGCCGCTCCTGGTCATGCTGCTGACGAGCTTCAAGAGTCCCGAGGACGTACGCGCGGGCAACCTGATGACCCTTCCGGTGGAATGGACCGTGATCGGCTGGCTGAAAGCCTGGGACACGGTCAGCGGGTATTTCTGGAACTCGTTCATGATCACCGTCCCGGCGGTGCTGATTTCCACGTTGATCGGTGCCCTGAATGGCTACGTGCTATCGAAGTGGGCCTTTCGCGGCTCCAATCTGCTGTTCAGCCTATTGCTGTTCGGCTGCTTCATTCCGTTCCAGGTGATCCTGCTTCCCATGTCCTTCACGCTCGGCAAACTGGGGCTGGCCAACACCACAACCGGGCTCGTGATCGTGCATGTTATTTACGGTCTGGCGTTCACCACACTGTTCTTTCGTAACTACTACGTGGGTATTCCGGATGCCTTGATAAAGGCCGCGCGTCTGGATGGTGCCGGTTTTTTCACGATCTTCTTCCGCATCCTGCTGCCCATGTCGACACCGATCGTGATGGTCAGCCTGATCTGGCAGTTCACCCAGGTCTGGAACGATTTTCTCTTTGGAATCGTGTTCGCCAGCGGTGAAGCGCAACCCATCACGGTCGCCCTCAACAACCTCGTCAATACCAGCACCGGGGCGAAGGAATACAACGTCGACATGGCAGCGGCGATGATCGCCGGCTTGCCCACGCTGCTCGTCTACGTCGTTGCCGGCAAGTATTTCATCCGAGGCCTGACCTCGGGCGTGGTCAAGGGATAGGAGGATCGACGATGGCGGGGCTCGAATTACGCGGTGTGCGCAAGACCTATGGCAGCGCCAGCCTGGAGACGCTCAAAGGCATCGACCTGAAGGTTGAGGAAGGACAGTTCCTCATCCTGGTCGGTCCGTCAGGGTGTGGTAAGTCCACATTGATGAACGCCATCGCCGGCCTCGAGAGCATCACCGCCGGTTCGATCCTGATCGATGGGCAGGACGTGACCGACGTGGAGCCTAAGGATCGGGACATCGCCATGGTGTTCCAGTCCTACGCCCTGTACCCGACCATGACGGTGCGGGAGAACATCTCGTTCGGGTTGCGCATTCGCAAAACGCCGGTGGAGCGTATCGATGAGGAGGTCGCACGCGTTGCCGCGTTGCTTCAGATCGAGCCGTTGCTGGAGCGTAAACCGGCGCAGCTGTCGGGAGGACAGCAGCAACGGGTCGCCATGGGACGCGCACTGGCCAGGCGCCCTCGGCTCTACCTGTTCGATGAACCGCTGTCGAACCTCGACGCGAAGCTGCGGGTGGAGATGCGCACCGAAATCAAACTCATGCATCAGCGCCTGAAGACGACGACGGTCTACGTGACCCACGATCAGGTCGAGGCGATGACCCTGGGCGACTGCGTTGCCGTGATGAAGGATGGCGAGGTTCAGCAATTCGGTACGCCCGAGACCATCTACAAGAACCCGCGCAACCTCTTCGTGGCGAGTTTCATCGGGTCCCCCCCGATGAACTTCGTGCCTGTCTCCGTCGCGGGCAATGCGCAAAGGGTCAGCGTTCGGCTCAACAGTGACGAAGGCACTGCCGTGATCGATGCACCCGGCCTCGACCCCGCGTTGATCGGTCGCACGGTGTTGCTGGGGATTCGCCCTGAACAAATCGCATTGAACGCGCACGGCGAGCGCAGCGGACAGGAACATGACGGGGCCGGCGTGCCGACCCGTGTACTGGTGGTCGAGCCTACGGGGCCGGATACGCTGCTGTATGCCGAATGGAACGGGATCAAGGTCTGCTGCCGCGTCGCGCCGGACCAAGCGCCAGCTGCCGGAACGGCATCCATTTGGACGATCGATGCCCGTCGCGCAGTGTACTTCGATCCTGAGTCCGGAGAACGGCTCGCGTGACGCCGGTCGCCATTCGCAATATTCGGAAATATCGCCACTAAGGGATACGGTCGTTAGCAGTGTTCGCCGGAACGCTGGCAAGGCGAAGTCGTCATCGCGGGCGGTAGGTACAGGAGCGTG
Organism: Pseudomonas matsuisoli; assembly: GCF_014647635.1. Taxonomy (GTDB): domain Bacteria; phylum Pseudomonadota; class Gammaproteobacteria; order Pseudomonadales; family Pseudomonadaceae; genus Pseudomonas_P; species Pseudomonas_P matsuisoli. Next base: position 192,737 of record NZ_BMPO01000009.1, on the reverse strand, counting down.
TGCCGAGTACGGCTAATCAGGAACACTCGGAAAAAGCAGTCAGACCAGTACGGTCGACCCCACACCATCGGTGCAGTCAACGTCCTCGAATTTTTGCCCTGAAGGACGCACAGGAGGCGCTTGGTGAGGCAACAGGGGCATACCCTGACCAAATAACAACCAGAGAGGGATGCAACAATGGACTTCATGACTTACCTCGCGGCAAAACGAAGGGCCGCGCTGCCCGTTCTTTCCTTGCTTGGGGCCGGTGTGCTGGGAAGTGCGCAGGCCGCCGATGCGTTTGATCCCAACGCCGGCGGCATGACGGGCGACTGGGGCGGGCTTCGCACCGATTGGCTCGACCGAGGCTTCGACGTCAAGCTGGAATACGTAGGAGAGGGGGCGAGCAACTTCGACGGTGGCTACGACGATGACCTTACCGCACGTTGGACATCCCAGTTCATGGTTGGCCTAGACGTGGACCTGAACAAGGTTCTGGGCTGGGAAAACTCGCAGTTCGTGGTCTCGATCACCGAGCGTAACGGACACAACATCACCAATGACCGCATCACCGATCCGCGGGTAGGCGGTTATTCCTCAGCGCAGGAAGTGTGGGGGCGAGGCCAGACCTGGCGCCTCACCCAGTTGTGGCTGAGCAAAGCCTTTTTTGATGGCGCGCTGGACATCAAGGCCGGCCGCTTCGGTGTCGGCGAAGATTTCAACTCATTCGAGTGCGCGTTCCAGAATCTTGCGTTCTGCGGCTCCCAGGTAGGGAACTGGGAAAACCATTGGTACAACTGGCCCATCAGCCAGTGGGCAACCCGGATCAAGTACGGCTTCAGCAATACGTTCTTCGTTCAGATCGGTGCATTCGAGCAGAACCCGACCCTCCTCGAGACGGGCAATGGCTTCAAGCTGAACGGCAGTGGCGGCGACGGCACCTTGATCCCGGTCGAGCTGGTATGGACGCCAGAGGTGAACGGGCTGCCCGGCGAATATCGACTCGGCTATTACTACAGCACCGCCGATGCGAATGATGTTTTCGAAGACGAAGCGGGCAATTCCGCCGCGGCGACTGGCTCGATCTACGACCGTCACTCTGGTAAGCAGGGCGCCTGGATAGTGGCGACTCAACAGCTCACGGCACACAACGGTGATCCGTCACGCGGGTTGTCAGTGTTCGCCAACGTCACAGTGCATGATAAGGACGTCAACCAGGTCGCCAATTCGATCCAGGCCGGCTTGACCTACAAAGGGCCGTTCGATGCGCGGCCGAAGGATGACATCGGCATTGGTATCGCCCGCATTCAGACCAACAAGGACTTCCGGGACAATCAACGGGCGGTCAACGCAGCGGCGGGCGCCACCGACTATGACGATCCCGCTTTCACGCCGTTGCAGTACAGCGAGTACGACGCGGAGCTCTACTACGGCGTACACGTCACCAACTGGCTGACGGTACGACCGAACATCCAATACATCCGTCATCCTGGCGGTGTGCGTGAGGTGGACAACGCGGTCATTGGTGGCCTGAAGGTCCAGGCGGTGTTCTAAACCAACAGGCCCGCTGTACGTAGGGTGGATTAGCGGCGACGTCGCGTAATCCACCGTTCACCTCGAAGCGGCAACCCAACTCTTCAATTCGTAGCAAACGGTGGAAGCCCTACGGGATTCCACCCTACGGCCCTGTGTAAGCGGCGGATGCCCGCGACGGTGCCTCGCCGACCCTATCGTGCCGGATGCATTTTCCCGGACGCTCCGCTAGGATTACGCCTCTTCGCCACACAGCTTCGACGGTTTTCATGAGTTATCAGGTCCTCGCACGTAAATGGCGTCCGCGCTCGTTCCGCGAAATGGTCGGGCAGACGCACGTGCTCAAGGCGCTGATCAATGCGCTGGACAACCAGCGCCTGCACCACGCCTACCTGTTTACGGGCACTCGCGGCGTCGGCAAGACGACCATCGCGCGCATCCTTGCCAAGTGCCTGAATTGCGAAACCGGCATCAGCTCTACGCCGTGCGGGCAGTGTTCCGTTTGCCGTGAGATTGACGAGGGGCGTTTTGTCGATCTGATCGAAGTCGATGCGGCGAGTCGTACCAAAGTCGAAGACACGCGTGAACTGCTCGACAACGTGCAATACGCGCCCACGCGTGGTCGCTACAAGGTCTACCTGATCGACGAAGTGCACATGCTATCGACGCATTCCTTCAACGCCTTGCTCAAGACGTTGGAAGAGCCGCCGCCCCATGTGAAATTCCTCCTGGCTACGACCGATCCGCAAAAGCTGCCGGTCACCATTCTGTCCCGCTGCCTCCAGTTCTCCCTGAAGAACATGCCGCCCGAGCGGGTGGTCGAGCACCTGACGCACGTCCTGACGGCCGAAAGCGTGCCCTTCGAAGACGATGCGTTGTGGCTGTTGGGGCGTGCGGCCGATGGCTCGATGCGCGATGCCATGAGCTTGACCGACCAAGCCATCTCGTTCGGCGAAGGGCGGGTGGTTGCGGCAGACGTTCGCGCCATGCTCGGTACGCTCGATCACGGGCAAGTGTATGGCGTGCTGCAAGCGCTACTCGAAGGCGATGCACGCGAACTGCTCGGCGCCGTGCGTCATCTGGCCGAGCAAGGGCCGGATTGGGCTGGTGTGCTTGGCGAGATGCTCAATGTGCTCCACCGGGTTGCTGTGGCCCAAGCATTGCCCGAGGCCGTGGACAACGGCCAGGGCGACCGAGACAAAGTACTTGCCCTGGCGCAGGCACTGCCTGCTGAAGACGTGCAGTTCTACTACCAGATGGGGTTGATCGGCCGGCGGGATCTTCCTCTGGCGCCCGATCCCCGCAGTGGTTTCGAAATGGTGGTGTTGCGCATGCTGGCCTTCCGGCCTGCTGATGCAGAAGGCGGCGGTTCTGGTCGACCACTAAAGGACCTGGGGATCAGCAAAGCCGCCACTGATTCCAAGGTGGTGGCGGCGGCAGGCGACCCTGCGTCAACGACTGCGCCAACACAAAAGACTTCCCCGTCGATCACGTCCGTTGCGAGCGCGCCCGTTACAAGCCCCCAACCGGCTTTACCGGTAGCACCCAGTCCGGCTCCGGCTGCCGAAGTGGAGCCCGTGAAGCCCACGACTCAGGACAGTCCGCCTTGGGACGTTCCATCTGCCGACGCCACAGCCAATGATGGCGGTACCGGCGATGCATTGATCGATGCGGTAGACGCTGCCGAGTCCGCGATATCCGAGCCTGACGATACGGTCATGAGCGACGAATCCCTGGTGGCCGAAGCCATGTCGACGGTCGATCCCCAACTGATGGATGCCCCGGTACCCCCTGAAAGCGACGACTATTCCGATGATCGGGATGACGACGTGGACGCGGACGTCTATGCCTACATGGAAGGCTACGCCGTGGCGGACATGGTCTCTCCAGAACCCGAACCAGAGCCCACACCTGGCGATGATGCGCTACGGCCGGATATTCCACCCGCAACGGGGCTGGCCGCGCGTTGGCTGGAGGTGTTTCCACAACTGAAGTTGGCGGGGCTGACGGGAAGTATTGCGGCAAATTGCACATTGGCGCGGGAGGAGGAGGATACGTGGTATCTCTACCTCGATCCGGGCCACAGCGCGCTGTACAACGCGACCCAACAGCGGCGCCTGAACGACGCGGTGAACGCCTTTACCGGGCGCAGCATCAAAGTCGATGTAACGATTCAGGCGCCTGGACACGAAACGCCCGCATTGGCAGCCGCGCGTAAACGAGCGGCCCGCCAGCGCGATGCCGAGCGATCGATCGAAGACGATCCGCTGGTACGCAAAATGATTGAGCAGTTCGCCGCGACCGTTCGCGCGGACACCATTGAACCCTTGGAAAACTGAGGAACACGTCATGATGAAAGGTGGCATGGCCGGGCTGATGAAGCAGGCGCAGCAGATGCAGGAAAAGATGCAGAAGATGCAGGAGGAGCTTGCCAACGCCGAGGTGACCGGTCAGTCCGGTGCTGGTCTGGTCAGCGTGGTCATGACCGGACGTCACGACGTCAAGCGGGTCAGCCTGGACGATAGCTTGATGCAGGAAGAGAAAGACATTCTCGAAGACCTGATCGCAGCCGCGGTGAACGATGCCGTGCGTAAGATCGAACAGAACAGCCAGGACAAGATGTCCGGCATGACGGCAGGTATGCAATTGCCGCCTGGCTTCAAGATGCCGTTCTAAGCGCAGCGCTCATCGATAGGGGCTGAATGGCGCATGCCTCGCCCTGCGCCATTCGGCCCCTATGCTTTTCGCGATGACCAGCCGGTTAACGCAACCCTCACTTCGTCAACATTCTGCTATCGGGTAGTCGATGAGCTTCAGCCCTCTCATTCGCCAATTGATCGATGCGCTGCGCATCCTGCCAGGCGTTGGCCAGAAAAGCGCTCAGCGCATGGCCTTGCAAATGCTCGAGCGTGACCGTAGCGGTGGGATGCGCTTGGCATCCGCCCTGCAACAGGCGATGGAGGGCGTTGGGCATTGCACCCAGTGCCGTACGCTCAGCGAAGACGCGTTGTGCCCCCAGTGTGCCGACCCGCGGCGCGATGACACTGTTCTGTGCATCGTGCAAAGTCCGATGGATGTGTTCGCCGTCGACCAGACCGGGTTTCGCGGCCGTTACTTCGTTCTGAAAGGACATCTTTCACCCTTGGACGGGCAGGGCCCGGAAGCCATCGGTATTCCGGCTTTGTTGGCGCGCGTGGAGGGGGCTGAGGCATTGCGCGAGGTCATTCTAGCGACGAATCCGACCGTCGAGGGCGAAGCGACGGCGCATTATATTTCCCAGTTGCTGATTCCGCGCGGTCTGATCGTGTCGCGTTTGGCGCATGGCATCCCGCTGGGCGGCGAGTTGGATCTGGTCGACGGTGGAACGCTGGCGCATGCCTTCGCAGGCCGTAAGCCCATGGGCGGCTGAGTACGCTCGTCATCGCGAACCCTTCTCATGCTAAGCTCGCCGCCTTCAATTGCTGCTGTCCCTCGCTCGGGGCAGCGGTGTCGACATCAGCTGCAGCGGCGCTCGCCGTCCTTTCGAGAGAGAACCCTGTGAAGGCCAAATTTCTTCTGCTTCCGGCATTGTTGTTGGTGAGCGCATTCGCTCAGGCGAACGAAACATTCAAAGTCGGCTACATCCGCGTGATGGATGACGCTCAGGCGCTCGTGGCTCACGAGGCTGGTTTCTACAAGCAGCAGGGCCTGGACGTCGAGATGGTCGAGTTCAGTTCCGGCACGGACCTCATCAAGGCCATCGTCGGGGGCCAGTTGGACACCGGTGTCCTGGGGTTCACCAACGCGGTGGCCTGGGCGTCTAAAGGTGCGGACCTCAAGGTTGTGAGTGGGGCTCAGCTGGGTTACCACTCCATCGTGGCGCGTGACGGCACGGGGATCGAGAAAGTCGAAGACCTCAAAGGCCACAGCCTGGCTTCGCAGAAAGAAGGCAGCACTGCGGACGTTGTCCTGCGCGGAGTGACCTTCAAGAATGCGGGGCTGGAGAAGGGCGATGTCAACGTGCTGGGCGTCAGCCCCGCGGTGGCCGTGCAGTCACTGGTGTCCGGTCGCGTCGATGCCGCGTTCCTTTTCGAGCCCTATGACCGCATCGCGCAGCTGGTCGCACCGGTCAAACAGATCTATGAAGTCGGCGAAGTCTGGCCGTTTCCGTGCATGGTCGTGATTACGTCCGGTGAAACGCTGGCGAAGCGTAAGGATGCCGTCTGGAAGTCGCTGGACGCGCAGCGTGATGCCATCCAGATGTTGGAAGAGAAACCTGCTGATGCGGCCAAGTTGATCGCGCAGTACTTCATTGCCGAACCCACGCTCAAAACCCGCGAACAGGGTGAGATTCCGCGCGAGCAGGTCATTCAGGACGCAATCGCAACGCAGACTTTCAGTGCGAAACTGGGTCAGCCGGAGCTGGCGCGTATCCAGGAATTGGCCGACATCCTGCAGGAGCAGGGCTCGCTGAAAACCCGTGATGGCAAGCCATTCGATACCAAGGCAATCGTCGATCTGTCCTGGCAGGAAGCGCGCGAGCTTTGACCTAGGCGCGCTATACGTTCATGTCACTCGACGCCGCATTCACCTGCGGCGTCGCCATGTCTAAGTGTCCTCATGCATCTTTCTTTCGAACAAGTAGATAAGCGCTTCGGCAAGCTCGAGGTGATCAAAGGGTTCAGCGGTGAAATGGCCTCGGGCGAGCTCGTCGCCCTGGTCGGTCCGTCCGGTTGCGGTAAGTCCACACTGCTGCACCTGGCCGCCGGATTGGAAAAACCCACGGCGGGAAAAGTCACCGCGGATGGAAATGCCATCACGCAACCTGGCCCAAAGCGCACACTGGTTTTCCAGGAGCACGCGCTGTACCCCTGGTTGACGCTTGTCGACAACGTCGCGATGGCGCTGGAGATGCAAGGCATCGGGAAATCGTCCGCCCGTGAGCAAGCGAAGACGTGGCTTGGCCGGGTCAACCTAGCGGGCTTCGAACAGTATTATCCGCATCAAGTCTCGGGTGGGATGCGCCAGCGTACCGCCCTGGCGCGCGCATTCATCGCCAGTCCCGAAGTGCTGCTGCTGGACGAACCCTTCGGCGCCCTCGATGCGTTGACGCGAATGGCGCTGCAAGACGTTCTGCGTGAGCTTATCGAAGAGCATAAGCCAACCGTCCTTTTGGTCACCCATGACGTGGATGAAGCCCTGTACCTGGCAGATCGAATCCTCGTGTTCAGCAATCGACCGGCGCGCGTTCTCAAGGAGTTCAATTTCACCCACTGCGAAAAGAGCCACGACCTCTCCGAATTCGCCAGTGAGCGTAAGGAAATTCTCGCGTTACTCGGCATCAAGACGGAGGTCGAGCACTCATGAGCCAACAACGCCGTCTGACCGGTCCCAAAAAATACCTTGCGGTACTCCTGGCCGTCGTCTTCATTCTGCTGATCTGGCAGGCCGCTGCCTGGAGCCTGCCGTCCTTTTTGATGCCTGGTATTCCTACGGTATTGGAGCGTCTGTTCGCCTCCATTCAGCAACCCGAATTCCGTGAAGGTCTCGCGGGCAGCATGTCGCGCTTGGGCGCGGGCTATGGCTTCGCGCTGCTGTTCGGCATTGGCTTTGGCCTAGTCGGGGGCATCCTGTTTTTCTTCCGGGAAACGCTGCGCGCCGCAATCGTCATTCTGCAGTCGATCCCATCGATCGCTTGGGTTCCGTTGTTCCTGATCGTGATGGGCTTTGGCAACCTGCCGATGATCGTAGTTGTGGCGCTCGCTGCCTTCTTCCCGATGGCCCTGTCCGTCATGAATGCCACCGAAAGCGTTCAGCCCGTACATGTGGCCGCGGCCCGGGTCATGGGGGCTTCGCGCTGGCAGCTCATCAAGCGGGTCTACTTGCCAGCGGTGATGCCCGAGTTGATTACGGGTGCGCAGCTGGCCTTCGGCAATGCATGGCGTGCGCTGATCTCGGCGGAAATGCTCATTGGCTTCGGCCAGGGACTGGGGCGTTCGCTGGCGTATTCTGGGGAAATCGCGGACATGGTTGGGGTCATGACCAACATCCTGGTCATTGCGATTCTAGCGACGCTGATCGATCAGGTCGTCCTGGAAAAATTCAAGCAGCGCATGCTGCGTTACCAGTACGTGTAACCATGCGACCGCCGCGCGTCGTGGTGGGCACGCTGGCGCTGGCGCTCCTTTGGGGTAGCGTCAACGCCAGTGCAAGTGAAGCGCTTTCCTTCGACCCCGGCGCTTATCCCTTGCTTTCGGCTTCGGAGCAACCCGCTCCAGGCCACACTTTCGAGCACACGCTGGCTCATAAACTGGGAACGGCTTTGCAGCGGAAGATCGTTCCCGCTGCAGGTGCCGACGCGAATCTGGTGATGGGGGCAGAGCAGGGCATTCCTTATTTCGAGTCCACCGTCTCGGCGTTGAGTAAGGTCGAGGGCGGCCCGTCTACCTGGCAAGCGTTGCAGCAGCAGCCGGTGTGCTTGACGTCAGGCAGTCCGTACGCTTCGTTACTAATGCAACGCTTCGGCATCGTACCGCGCTTTTATCCGAGCACGGCCCAGGCGCTGATCGGCCTCAAGCTGGGTGAGTGCAAGGCGGTGGCGCAAGAAAGCCGCCTGCTGGACGACATTGCGGCGCTGCCGGAGTGGGTGCGTTATAACCGGCGGATCGAGCCTGTGGTTGGCTATCGATTCGTGCAGGCGGTCGAGGCTCGCGATCCTGCGCTGAATGCAACGCTTGGTCATCTTCTAAGCGAATGGCGCACATCGGGTGAGCTGGACGCGCATATCCAATTCTGGATCGATGAAGTTGCGTTCGAAGCCTACGTGCTGTCCGACACGCTGGACTGTCATTGAGCCGAATCGCTCTCCACCAAGCGCGTCAACCAGCGGCCCAGCGCTTCCAACTCGAACGGCGCTCGAATCAGTCCGTGTAGCTCACCATCCGGGCCAATAAGCGCCATGTTGCCGCTATGCGTCACACTGTAGCCCTCTTGGCGCGTGTCGGGAGGAACGAACGGCAGTCCGGTCGCTTTCGATAGCGATTGCAGTTCCGGCATTGGGCCCGTCAGTCCGATGAAGGTCGGATCGAAATAATTCAGGTATGTCTTCAGTCGTTCTGGCGTGTCCCGCTGCGGATCCGCCGTGACGAAAATCAGCTGCGAGCGATCACGCGTCTCTGCGGGGAGCTCCGCGAACAGCCGGCGCATGTCGCTTAGCGCGGTAGGGCATACGTCGGGGCAGAAGGTGAATCCGAAGAACAGCAGCGTCCATTTACCCTGAAGACGTGCGGTGTCGAAATGTGCCCCGTTGAAATCGGTCAACGCCACTAAGGGCATTGGCCGCGAGCGTGGCAGTAACAGCAGTTTCGCTTCTTCGAGCGCGGCTTTGCGCTCGGCGGGTGCTATCTCGGCGTTCGTCAGCAGCGGCGCTGTCGCCAACAAGCAAATCATCAATAGTCGGTTGACGTTCATCGAAGTCAATTACGTATGCGAGCGGGGCGGCATTCATAACATGAAAGCGGCTCCCGTCGCAGTTCGTAGCACGCTATAAGAGCGTTGCGGCCCAGAGTGACAGGGTTGCCAGCAGGCCGCCAATTGCAGTTGCTGCCAGCACATCGCTGGGATAGTGGAGGCCGAGCACGACCCGCGAAGCCGCTACAGCGGCGGCAAATGGGATGAGCAGCGGTGCAAGCACTGGATAGTAGGCCAAGGCGACGGCGGTAAAGGACACGGCATGCAGCGTATGCCCAGATGGGAAGCTGAATTCATCCAGTGGTGCAACCAGGGCCTGGATGCGCACGTCTTGGGCAAATGGCCTGGGACGCTTCGTGTGGTGTTTCAGCCAGCGATAGAGAAGCACCGCAGCCAGAGCAGTCAGCCCCATATGCGTTGCGGCGGTTAGTCCATCCGCTCCGTCGACGACGATCAGTGCCAGCATCAGCGCATACCACGCACCACCGTCGCCAAGTCGGCTGGCAACGGCGAAGGCGCGTCTTATCGCTAATCGCGATCCCCATTGGTTGGCCAGTAGGCACCAATCCTGTTCCCGTACACGGATGCTTCTAACGCGAGCGTTCATGGCATGGACTCCCCTGTCGAACGAAAGCGAACCACTGGATTGCTGGCCGTCAAAGCGATCAGCATCTGCTCGAATGTCCTGGCTACCGTCACGGGATCCAGCTTCAGTACGGTTCCGCGTCCCGCCTCGCCGAGGGCCCGCCGCAGGCGCGCACCCTGCACCAGCTCGCAGGCCGCGGCGATGAACACGGTCTCATCCTCTGGCGGTGCCAATCGGCCGTTGACGCCGTCGATGATGTGTTCGCGTGCGGCACCATCGTCGAAGGCAACAACGGCCAAGCCGCTCGCCATCGCTTCGAGCGTGACGTTACCGAAGGTCTCGGTTGTGCTTGGGAACAGGAAGATATCCGCGGAGGCGTAATGGGCCGCTAGCGCTTCACCGTGCTGGGTGCCGGCAAACAGTAGGTCCGGATTCGCCGCTTGTAACCCCGTGCGTAGCGGGCCATCGCCTACCAACACCATGCGCGCCTTGGGAGACGTCTGCTGAACCTTTCGAAACGCCCGAATGGCCAGCTCGATATTTTTTTCCGCCGCTACCCGACCCACATGCAGAAAGACCGGCGTATCGGCAGTAGCGCCCCAGTGCTTTCGAAGCGCTGCCGTTCGAAACGATGAGTCGAAGCGCGATGTGTCCACCGCGCGCGGAGCAAGGAATACGTTCTGGTAGCCGGCTGTTTGCAACTCGTTGGCCAATGCCTGCGTGGAAACGACCGTCGCGCTACCCGCGTTGTGCAGCAAGCGCATCCAGGCTTCGGTCGCACGCGTCAGGAGCCCGAGCCCATAGCGGGACATGTACTGGTCGAAGCGGGTGTGATAGCCGGTAGCGACTGGAATGCCGAATGAGCGTGCGGCCCATACTGCCGAGGCCCCGAGCGGGCCTTCCGTCGCAACGTAGATTACATCCGGTCGCGCTTTTTTCCAGGACCTGCGCAGGTGCAGGTACGCCGGGAGACCTAGTCGTAAATCGGGATAGCGCGGCAGCCTGATACTTCTCATCAAGTCGGTATCAGGTACGTCGGTTTCACCGCTGCGACGCGGTCTGAGCACTGTCACCTGGTGCCCAAATTGGCGAAGTCGCTGTTCGAGTCCATGTACCGTGAGGGCGACGCCATTGACGTCGGGTGGATACGTCTCTGTCACGATGGTGATCAGCATCCGCGGGCTCCCTTTGCCTGCCTGAGCCGATCGTATGGGGGGAGGGTAACGATGAGTTGACAGTTGCATGACCGAGCGATGACAGCTCGATCGGATCCATAAAAAGCATCGGAACTCCCTGTAGGAGCGGGCTCGCCCGCGAAAACGGTCTGGCACCAATATGAAGGGCTGCTGTCGATCGCATTTACGCCGCCTAAGAGATGCGCCAGATGTCACGATGGCTCTGGTACGCGACCTAACGTCAGCAGCCAGCAGGCGCACCAGGCACATAGACAACAGATGATTTCTTCGAAATGATCGTGAATTCACCCTTATGGCTACCGTGTTCTCACCTAGCCTAACTCGCACGATACCCGTATCACCGCGTTAAGGTGACAGGCGGCACGCTCGCCGCTCGCCAACGTCAATTTGCTGCTGGAGCACTCGATGACAGACGAAAAAGCTGTGCCTTTTCACGAAGATCCTCTGACCGCGGTACAGCTCCGCGTGTTGGGCTGCCTGATCGAAAAGCAGCTGACCACTCCCGAAAGCTATCCGCTTACGCTCAACGCCGTACTCCTCGCCGCGAACCAGAAAACCAGTCGTGAGCCGGTAATGAATATCCAGCAGGGCGAAGCGGGTATGGCACTGCGTCAGCTGGAAGAGCGCGGACTGGTTCGTTTAGTCATGGGGAATCGCGCCGACCGATGGGAGCAGCGCGCTGAGAAGACGTTAGGGTTGGTGGCTCCGCAGGTCGTCTTACTCGGGCTGCTATTGCTCAGAGGGCCACAAACGCTCGGTGAATTGTTGACACGGAGTAGCCGAATGCACGCGTTCGAGGGTACCGATGACGTACGACATCAACTTGAGCGTCTCGCAAGCCGCGGTTTGGCAACCTTGCTGCCGAGACAGTCGGGGCAACGGGAAGAACGCTTCATGCACGCGTTGGGCGGACCTATCGATATCGATGCATTGGCGATGATGCGATCTGACGGCTCAGGTGGATCGAAAGGTGCCACGAATAATGACCGTATCGAACAGCTAGAGGCGCGTATCACGGACCTGGAAGCGAGGTTACTGCGGCTGGAAGAAGCCCTGAATTAATCGATAGGAGGTTATCGAATGGGCGAAATCAAGAGGGAACAGGCATCGCGGGGAGAGTCGGGCGTATAGAACGAAAGCCAGCGCGGAAAGCGCTGGCCTTCAAGCGGTCAGCGATTTCCGAGTACGGTCGATGATCTGTGCCAGTCGGCCTTGACCAACATATTGGTCGGGATACAGACGCTGCGTATGGCAGACCACACCGTGTTGGTTGACGATAGTGAAGCTAAAGCTTCCTTTGCTGCCAGGCGCCTGAATCAAGCAATTCAGCGGCGCGAATGCACCGGCGAGTTCGCTCATGGCAACTTGGGCTTGGTGTTGAATGGACATGTTTCGGTTATCTCTCTACTTGCAGAATGGCTGATAAGGCCATGGATACTTATTGGGTAATCGTTGCGGATATCGGACTGGACAAGGGAACCTTAAGTTCCGTCTGTCGGTTGCCCTGCCGCACAAACGATGCTAGGCGCGGTTCATGACAGTGCGATGACGAGACAGAGCGCACAGATGTCGTCCGCATTGCGTCATTCCCACGTCTATCAGCGTGGCGCTATTTCAACTATGCATTTCAAGTGCCAAGTCCGTTTGGTCATTGTTCGTCTACTTTACGTGCGGTCGAGTCTAAGAAGAAATGAATACGCAATCTCGCTATCAGGCCAGCATGCAGCCTTGGTCAAGTAAAACGTAGACGTGGAAAACGTCGACAACGGGCCGCCTACGATGGTGATCCGTCGAAATGAGAACCTGAAGGCAGGAGAGGAAATCGATTAGAACGCGCCTGAACAGGCGCGCTCGAAAATTCAGCTTCTACATAGGGCAATAAACCTGCCAGTGACCGACGTCACAGGCGGTATTCATACCCAAGAACGGGCGAGCACGTACTCGGCACCGCCGCGATTTAGCGCTCAGAAAGCTCGAATGCAACCAAGCTGAATGTCGAGATACCGGCATCGTTCAGGCGTAGCGAGCCGCCCAACTCAGGTAAGTCGACGATTGCCGCTGCCTCATAGACGTGCGCACCCATGCGGCGGACAAGATTGGCCGCCGCCATGAGCGTCCCGCCGGTGGCGATGAGATCGTCCACAAGCAGCACCGAATCACCTTCGCAGAGCGTGTCCTTGTGCACTTCGATAACGGCGTCGCCGTATTCGGTCTGGTACGTTTCCATCAGCGCTTCCGCAGGAAGCTTTCCTTTCTTGCGAAACAGCACGAGCGGCTTATTCAGTGCGTAGGCCAGCATCGGCCCAATTAGAAAGCCGCGTGCGTCCAACGCAGCAATATGCGTGATTTCGGTTTCGACATAGCGCTGCACAAGGCTATCGACAACCATTCGGAATGCACGAGGCGACTGGAAAAGGGGCGTGATATCACGAAAGACCACGCCGGGTTTCGGGAAGTCTGGAACCGCACGGATGTAGGGTTTGAGCGTGATTTCATCGAAGATCATGAGGCTGCCTGAGGTAAACGTGTAGGGCCAATTGTGCACATAGGTGAGCTCAGGCTCCAGCGAATCGACGTCCGGCATATAACGTTAGAACTAAAGCGAATAGCTACATGGCTGACCAATAGCACTTTGGTCTTGTAAAATCGCCGACCGTTTTAGTTGGTTATTCCAAAGGTGCTTTTGCTATGAGCCTTTCCCTTCCGGCTGCCGCGCCGGCTAACCGGCCTAACTCGCCAATGGTGGCGATCGGGTTGCTGATTGCAGGAACGCTTGCGCTGTCGCTCGTCGTCAGTGGCAAGCAGGCCTTGCTGTTTCTTGTTGGCGGGGCGCTTGGCCTCGTTCTATACCATGCTGCGTTCGGTTTTACTTCGGCGTGGCGGGTGTTCATCAATGAACGGCGTGGCGCCGGTTTGCGCGCGCAAATGGTCATGCTCGCGATCGCGGTCGTGCTGTTCTTTCCGACGCTGGCAGCGGGTACGTTGTTCGGTACGCCGGTGAGAGGCTTGGTCGCACCGGCTGGTACGTCGGTCGTTGTCGGGGCGTTCATCTTTGGCATCGGCATGCAGCTCGGCGGTGGCTGCGCATCCGGTACCTTGTTTACCGTGGGCGGTGGCAATGCCCGGATGCTCGTGACGCTGTTGTTCTTCATCATAGGTGGTACGTTCGCAACGCATCACCTCGAATGGTGGTCGGCGCTACCTAGCTTGCCGCCGACGTCCATCGTCACGACCATGGGGCTGTTTCCAGCATTGATATTTAGCCTGGCGCTATTCGCCGCCATCGCTTCGCTCTCGGCACGGCTCGAGCTCCGTCGCCATGGGAGCTTGCAGCGCTTCGCGGCTGGCGAGCACCAAGGGTGGCAACGCTTTCTGCGTGGCCCTTGGCCGCTTGTATGGGGCGCGGTGCTGCTTGCCTTGTTGAACTACGCGACCTTGGCCTTGGCTGGTCGTCCCTGGGGCATCACTTCCGCTTTTGCGCTGTGGGGCGCGAAAACGCTCGATGTTATCGGTGTCGACGTCGCGAGTTGGGCGTTCTGGCAACAGCCGGCGAATGCCAAGGCATTGGTCTCGCCCGTCTGGGAGGACGTCACTACCGTAATGGACATCGGTATCATGATTGGTGCCTTGCTTGCTGCGGGGCTTGCAGGACGTTTCGCTCCTAACTTGAACATCCCGATGCGCTCGCTGGTTGCAGCCGTCGTGGGTGGCCTGCTGCTCGGCTACGGTTCACGGCTGGCCTATGGTTGTAATATTGGCGCTTATTTCAGCGGAATCGCGTCGGGAAGCCTGCACGGGTGGCTCTGGCTGGTGGCTGCGTTCGTCGGTAATAGTGTCGGCGTGCGTTTGCGTCCGTTCTTCTTTCCAGGCGAGCGCCGTGAAGCGAAGCTAACGGGCTGTTAAGGCCATCCCGGCCTGCTTCTCTATTTGCAGGCAGATGAAAAAAGCCGGGAGACAGACGCTTCCGGCTTTTTTATGTCTAGCGATGGTGATGAAGAAAGGCGGCCTCGGCGCCAGCGGGCGGGTAGGTCTGCTGCGCATTTCTGCGAGTGCGTTTGAGCTCCAATCGTTTGACGGTCCGGTACGCGGCGAGAAGTACGCCAAGATTGGCCAGACTGATGAGCGCGATTACGGCGCCCGCAGGGTAGTCGGAAAACCAGGAAAATAACGCTGCCATAATCTTCTTCGAGCTCGGACTCGTTCGTTTCGCCCTGAATTGAAATTGACGCTCGCAAGATGATTGGCCAGTAGGCGTACGGCAGCAATTTCGCGGCATGCCTTGAAATGGCGCTATTTGACGCGCTTGGCGCGTATGCCCTGTGTTCGTCCAGGGGGGCGCTCAGCCGCTAGCGCGAACCATGCCCCATGCCAATGCATTCACCGCGTTGCTGCTGTTCCCGGTGGGGCTACACTTGATCCTCTCCATGCTTACCGGCTGGGTTCGCCCGCGTGGGCATACGCAAGATTTCCGGCACGACTTCGCGCGCGAATACATCATGCAGTCGGCGTAACTCGGTCACTGGATCAAGGTGTTGATCTACCCGAATGTCCCAGAGCGGATACGCTTCCTGATCAACCACATAAAGCGTTGCCGACGACTCTCCGTGACGGTCGCCCCCGGTGGCATCTCCTGCCGCCACGGCCTCCAGCAGACGTTCGATCAACGGCTGTTCGGCCCTGTCCAAGAATGCATTCGCTACCGCATCGATGACGTGTTTGCCCGCGAGCCGGTTGCCTTGCACGCTATATCCCTCTCCCTGACGTGAACCTGCCCAGGGTAGGCAGTCGTCTCCAGTCCAGCAGGCGGTCCTTGCGTTGGCGTCGATCAGTGCCACCTGGCGTAGCGTCATGCAGGGATCCGTACCCTGCAGCAGCGCCAGGGCCTCCTCTGCGGTGTGACCTTCGCAAAGCAGGCGCAGTCCATCGAGGCCAAGGTATGGGTTGATCTGCGCTTGGGTGGCCACTGCGCCATATCCGGCAGCCGCGTGGCTGAGAAGTTTGCCGACGGCTGGCATGGCGGTTGCCGCGCCTATGCCGAATTGCCCGCTGCGAGGGCACCGAGCAATGATCGAAAAAGTCATGACGTGCTCCTATTTGCTTATATGGGCCGTCGTCGCCACGATAACGTTCCGCATCGCTTGATCATGAACGCGAGTCAATTAGTGCGTCGCCTGTGAGCGGTGTGTTGCAAACCCCTTCGATTTGGAGTCAAGCGATGCGTTTCACGCTGTTGTTTGCCGTCTTGTTCAGCTGCCTATCCGCTCACGCTCAGTCCTATAGCCGTATTGAAGCCTTCGGTGACAGCTATTCCGACAGTGGGCGCAGTTTTGCCCTCAGCCAACGCCTCGTCGCAGACGACGTACCTGGTGCCATCGAAGCGCCCGCCGCGCCGTATTGGGCGGGGCGCTGGAGCAATGGGAAAACCGCGGTCGAGGTGCTGGCCGAAAAATTGGCCGTGCCGTTGGAAAATCATGCAGTGGGCGGTGCTCGCAGCGGTCGCTTCAACAACAACCCCATGCTGGACACCTACGGCGATACCGGAATGCAAGCGCAAGTGGAGCAATACCTCGAGCATGCGACACATGCGGACCCGCGCGCACTGTACGTGTTATTCGCGTCTGCCAATGATTTTTTCGGGTTGCACACAACGCCTTCGCCGGATGCACTGCAGACGCTGGTGACCACTGTGGTTGCCAATCAGATTAATGCCGTTCAGCGCCTGATTGACGCGGGTGCGAAGCATGTATTGCTCGTAGGTTCCAGCGATCTAGAAAGGGTGCCCATGGTTGTGAAGAACGGCCGCGCCGTTCAGGCGGGTGAGTTCCGCGATAGCGTCAACGCGCGGTTGAGCCGCTTCATTCCCGCCTGGCGAGAAGCGGGCGTGAAGGCGACCTTTTTCGACCACGCTGCGTTCTCAGCGCCGCTGATGCGGTCGCCAATGCACTATGGATTCACTACTTTGGATAAGGCCTGCATCGAGCGGTCGGTACAGGCGACGGGGGTATGTGACGATCCTGACAGCCACTACTTCTACGATGACGTCCATCCAACGGCACACGTCCATCGACTGGCGGGCGAAGCGATGGCGGCCGCATTGAACGCCTCGGAGCCCTGACTTCAGATCAGGCGGACCTTGAGCGAGCGACCTTTGATCTTTCCTTGGTTTAGTCTTCTGAGCGCGTCCTGCGCGCGACTGCGCTCGATGGCGACGAACGCTTGGAAATCGAAGATCGCGATCTTGCCGACCTTGTCGCCTTCGATACCGGCATCACCCGTCAATGCACCGAGTATGTCGCCGGGCCGCAATTTGTCCTTGCGGCCGGCGGCAATGCACAGCGTCCGCATCGGCGCCTGTAACGCCGAGCCTTTGCCGGGTTGGAGCGCATCGAGCTGGAACCAGGGAAGAGGCTTCCTTTGCAGGGTTTCTATCGCCTGCGCACGCGCTGCTTCCGCCGGGGCGACGAGAGACAGAGCCAAGCCTTTTTCCCCGGCGCGACCACTGCGTCCAATACGGTGGATGTGCACTTCTGGATCGCGCGACAGCTCGACGTTGATGACGGCTTCGAGTCCCTCGATATCCAGGCCGCGCGCCGCGACATCAGTGGCGACCAATACGGATAGGCTGCGATTGGCGAACATCGCCAGCGTTTGATCACGTTCGCGCTGCTCCAGATCGCCATGCAGCGCCTGCGCTTCGATTCCGGCGGCAGCAAGCACGTCGACCAGCTCTTGGCACTGCTGACGGGTATGGCAGAACGCAACGCACGATTGCGGCCGCACACTTGCCAGGAGCCGTTTGACGGCATCGTAGCGATGGTCGGGTGAGATTTCATAAAAGCGTTGTTCGATTTGACGATCGTCATGCAGCGATTGCACCCGCACTTCTTCCGGCTTGTCCAGAAACGTGGCGGCGAGTTGCTGGATTCCCTGCGGATAGGTAGCCGAGAACAACAAGGTCTGCCGGCGCGGCGGCGTCTGCCCGATGATCTCGGCGATGCTGTCGTAGAACCCCATGTCGAGCATGCGATCGGCTTCATCGAGTACCAGCGTCCGCAGACCGTCCAACTTCAGCGTTCCCTTACGCAGGTGTTCGCCGACCCGACCCGGCGTGCCGACGATGACATGCGCCCCGTGCTCGAGTGAGCCTACCTGCGGCCCGAACGGCACCCCCCCGCACAATGTAAGCACCTTGATATTGTCGGCAGCGCGGGCCAGGCGGCGCATTTCCTTGGCGACCTGATCGGCAAGCTCGCGAGTGGGGCAGAGCACCAACCCCTGACAGCCGAAATAACGCGCATTGACCTGATGCAATAACGCAATCCCAAAGGCTGCCGTTTTGCCGCTACCGGTCTTCGCCTGCGCTAGCACGTCCCGGCCTGCCAACATCAAGGGCAGGGCCGCGGCCTGGATTGGCGTCATTTGCGTATAGCCCAGCGACGCAAGGTTCGCCTGCATGGCTGGCGATAGGGACAGAGAGGAGAACGATGCGGAGTCGGACACAGTGGGATGCTCGGTAATTCAAACGACGGATGTTAGCAGCACGATCCAGCAAGCTTTCGCCGGCGTACTTCGGACGATTTGTAGCGTTCGGTCAAACGAAAAAGCCCGTGTCCAAGACACGGGCTTCGCGTTCACGCTAAAGAAAAGGTCATCAGACCTTGGCGCGTGACTTGTACTCGCCGGTGCGGGTATCGATTTCGATGTGGTCATCGATTTCGCAGAAGTCGGCAACCTTGACTTCGGTACCGTTAGCCAAGCGAGCGGTCTTCATGACCTTGCCGCTGGTGTCGCCGCGCGCCGAAGGCTCGGTGTAGACGATCTTGCGAACGATAGTGGTCGGCAGTTCGATGGAAATGACGCGATCGTTATAGAAAACCGCTTCGCAGACATCCTGCATGCCGTCTTCGATGTAGTTCAGTGCGTCGCCCAGGTCATCTTTTTCGACTTCGTACTGGTTGTACTCGGTGTCCATGAAGACGTACATCGGGTCGGCGAAGTAGGAGTAAGTCACTTCCTTGCGCTCAAGAATCACAGGCTCGAATTTGTCGTCGGCCTTGTACACGGTCTCGGTCGCCGAGCTGTTGAGCAGGTTCTTCAGCTTCATTTTGACCACGGCAGCGTTGCGGCCGGACTTGTTGAATTCGGCTTTCTGGATGACCCAGGGCTCGCCGTTGATCATGGCCACTTGGCCGGCACGAAACTCTTGTGCGGTTTTCATTCGAATATCCGTTGTCAGAATGGACGGAAAAACAGGCCGCGTACTATAGCCAATTTGTTCGCAATGCACAGCAGCCGCTTGCGGATTGTCCGCTGTCCGGTCCTAAGGGCGCGGTTGAGCATGCGTATCAACGAACGCAACCAATTGGGTCGCCAGATCGTGTTGTGCATTCAAATGCTCGCACCAAGCGCGGGCATGGCTGAGCCAGCTCGGGTCGTCCAGCATCGACGCATTCCATGGCTCAGGTGGCAACTGCGCTCGGTTCCAGGCCAGCCAAAGCGAGCGCAGTGCGTCTGCGGCTGGCGGTGGAAGGTCACTTTGATAGTGATCGAGAAACGCTTCCAGCTTGGCAATGTGCGCATCCTCATCCTGCGGGTAGATATGCCATAGCATTGGCCGTCCGGCCCACTGGGCGCGTATGAACGAGTCTTCGCCCCGGACGATATTCAGGTCACAGCACCAAAGCAGGTGGTCGTAGTCCTGCTGGCTCACGAACGGGATGATGTGAATTTCGATCTGCCGGTGGCGCTGCGGTTTGCCCATTTCCAAAGGCGCGCCTGCCCAACGGACCAGGTCGGGCAGTATTCGGCTCTCAGGTACGAGCAGCTGCATTGGCTGCGGGGCGTCGCATAGTGCATCGAGCCAGGGCGCTAGCGCGGCATTTTCGTAGGTAAACAGAGAGATCAGCCGTGTACCTGGTTGCCGGGTTACACCCAGGCGCGAGAGGAATTGATCCTGCGCTTCCCGATCGGCCTGGAACGTATCGCGTCGCTGCAGCAGGTCCGCCTCTCGAAGCAGGCCACCCGTGCGTTCGGTGAAACCGGGGAAGAAAAAATACTTGGACAGCCCGCCGGCCTGCGGCGAGGGCAGGCGATGGCAGCCTTCGATCCAGGATTCGCCACTCAGGTATTCAAGGTTGATCCAGCAGGGCGCTTGAGGTTGCTGCCGTAACACGGACTCGATACTCGCCGGCAACTGGCAAGCGAACGCTTCCACAAGGATGTCGATAGGCGTATCGATCATGAGGGTGGCTGACCATTCGCACACGAGTACGCCCAGTACTTCTTGGCGAGTTGCGCTGGAGTCTGCCTGCGGGCAGATGCGGGCGAACGCACTCAAGTCATCCACCCACAGGCGTACCCGCTGCCCGTGTTCGGCGACGAGTTGACGAGCCAGGCGCCACGTGACGCCGATATCTCCGTAGTTATCGACGACGCTACAGAAAATATCCCACTGACGTGCCACGGTACGTTTCCCAAGTGGTCGCCGGACAACGGCGTTGCTCACAAATGACAAGCGCGCTGCCTGCGGATGACTATCAAGGTCTCGAACGTGTCACCAACGGATTGTCTCGCTGGTATCAGCCTAGATAGTTCGAGTGCATGCCCAATGTCGAAAGCCACGATCCCAGTAACGCTACGACGATCGCGGTCACGATAAGGATCGCGATAATTGCTTCACCTGCACCACCAGAATTACGGCCTTTCATCTTTGGCTTCCGTTAGTTGTTCAAGATTAGGTTCAGGCAGCACGAGCGTGCTGCCCATGATGAGGAGAACGAAGGCAATAGCGGTAATCGCACACTGCAACTGACCCTCACTCATGGCTGCCCCCTGGAAAGAACAGCTTCAATGTCGCGCATAGCAAAAGCAGCATCAGCATCCCTACGAGTTGGCCCTCATCCGATGGAAGTGGCATGAGCGATTCCTTTCTGGTTTAACGAACCGAATGTCATTGACACGCGCACCAATGATCCGCGGATCGTCGACAGCACCGTCTAGGCGTTATCGAGTCTGCAAAGTCTGGTGATTAGCAAACGGACAGAAGCGAAAAAGCGCATGGCCTTCGCGGCATGCGCTGAGAGCGAATTCGTTGTCGATCTTCATTGCACGCATGTGACCGAGATGAGCCAGGACCTCGAAAGGGAAGAGAGCGCTCTCAAAGCCAAATCGATCAAAGCCAGGGTAGGGGAAGTCGAGCATGGTTTCTTCCTTGAAACGGATCACAGTCTTGGCCGGATTCTGCCACCATGCGAAGCGGTTGGGAACGTTTCGACACGTAAAGAAACGGGTAGAACGAAGGCCGCCCGACAAGGTGCATGTGGCCATCCGTTAGCGCTCGATAATGGACAGGTCCCGTGCCGAAGGTTCGCCGTTAACAGCTGGCGCCGTTGCTCTGCTTTTACCGGCACGGAAACGAAAAAGCCCCGAAGGCTGGTTGGCCTTCGGGGCTTTTTCAATCAATCAATGGCGGTGAGGGAGGGATTCGAACCCTCGATACGGTTTCCCGTATACACACTTTCCAGGCGTGCTCCTTCAACCGCTCGGACACCTCACCAAAGCTCGACAGACCGTCTAGTCCGTCGAGGCGCGCTAATGTATTCGAACAGTTTCATGAAGGCAAACCTTTTTTCAACGGATTCATGCGTTTATGCAGGTAACCCGGGCTTACTGACCGCCGCCCATTCCGCCCGCTCCGCCACCGCTACCGCCCATGCCGCCGCCACCTTGGCCCGACGGCCCGGCACCGCCGGGCGTGGTTGGCGTTCCCATACCGGGCGATCCAGTGCTCCCACCCGTACCAGGGGTCGCTGGTGAAGAAGAGCCATTGCCTGATGTCCCCGGCGTCGTCGTGCCGGGGGTGCCATTGGTCGTGGGCCGCGGTGGAGTGGTTGGCTCTCCCGGCAGCGGAGTACCGCCTGGTGAGGAGTTGCCCGCGCCACCGGGCATGGTGCCGTTGGTGCCATTGCGATCAGAGTTAATGATTGATCCGCCTTGCTGGCGCTGGCTCTCCATCTCAGCACCGCTTTGTTGCCGTTGCTGCTGCAATGTGTTGCCCGCGTCAGCGAAGACTGCAGGTGTGAAGAGAAGGCATAACGTCAGTGCAGAAAGTCGAGTGCGCATGATCGGGTCTCCAGGACGGATCGTCTTGTCGGAACCTGTGTCGCTCGACGTTGTTGTCGAAAAACGTGACAGGTCCACACGTTTGCGTTTCGAAATCACCCGTAGCGATGCGCTACAGCCACCGTGCCCAGGCGTAGCACACTCGGTGTTCGCTAAGTGAGGATCGAAACGCCAGTCATTTATTGGGCAGGCGGAAAAGAACGAGGGTGCCCAAATCAAGACGGGCGGTTAGGCCCAGGGCTCGGTACTTCACGGACAGACAAACGGTGTTCAACGTCCGGGCGGTGTCTGCGTAGCTGGCGAGCGAGGAGGCAGGGGCAGTGCGGGTGCGCGGGGAACGCGTGTTCGGACGTAAGCCACTGAACTCACGCATATGGATTGTTTTCGATTTTACAGATGCCTATCCATTGGGCCGAGAGACGTCTCCATACGACGAGTGAGCGCGGTAAGTGGCGTGGCATTTGCTTTTTCTCATTGAGTCCTGCCAGTAACTACTAATAAAAGGCGTGGAGCGATGCGTAATATTCCTAAATGGCGACAAGCTAGCTTGGTTGTATTTATCGTTGCGATGGTACTCATCCTTCCGAACCTGACGCGTTTGGTAGGGTGACAACGCAGTACCTCCCCAAAGTCTCATTCGTTCTTGCTTCTCTCGGCCCAGCTGGCGGCTGCCACTCGTGTCGTGTCCGGCAGCATTCCTGACTCTGCGGAACTATCAATCCGCCTCTATTTACAGACGTAGGGTATGCCCGCTTGTGCGGTCGATTTGGCAATGCGTCGAGAGGAGGAGTGATGGACTACGATTGGTCTTTCTGGCTGAACCGAGAATTATGGGTCAATGTCGGCGTCGTGC
The DNA here is from genome assembly GCF_014647635.1 of Pseudomonas matsuisoli. Taxonomy (GTDB): domain Bacteria; phylum Pseudomonadota; class Gammaproteobacteria; order Pseudomonadales; family Pseudomonadaceae; genus Pseudomonas_P; species Pseudomonas_P matsuisoli. The sequence continues at coordinate 170,020 of NZ_BMPO01000009.1, read as the reverse complement.
TGGGCGTTACCGTCATTTGTTACCTGATACTGCGTACCGCTATCGGGGCCATTCAGCGACGTCTGAACGCGTGGTCTGAAGGTAAGCACGGCCGTTTCTACCGACTGGCTGCAGTCGTCGTTGCGAATACCAGCCGTTTGCTTTTGCTGACGTTCTCACTGATGGTCGGCCTGCGTCTGGTTGAGTTGTCGCCGCGCTGGGAAGGCGCGATGGCGCACGCGTGGTTCATCGTTCTGGCGCTGCAGATCGCATTCTGGCTGGACACTGGCGTCCGGCTGTGGACGTCGAGCACCGTGTTCGGAGAGGGGAGCATTCCACGAAATCCCGTCACGACGGTCATCATTGCCACCATGGCGCGGATCATGGTTTGGTCCGTGATGCTGCTGTCGATTCTTGCAAACCTAGGCGTGAACATCACCGCATTAGTGGCAAGTCTTGGTGTGGGCGGTATTGCCGTCGCGCTCGCGGTGCAAACGCTGCTCAGCGATATCATTGCCTCGCTGTCGATCGGTGTGGACAAGCCGTTCGAGACGGGTGACTTCGTCGTTTTCGGTGCGGTCGCGGGGACAATCGAACATATTGGGCTGAAGACGACACGCATCCGCAGCCTCAGCGGCGAGCAAGTCGTTTGCTCGAATACTGATCTTCTTCGACAAACGCTGCACAACTACAAGCGTATGGACACCCGCCGAATCGTGTTCAAGTTCGGCATCACCCAATCCACGCCAGTCGATAAGGTGCGCGAAGTTTCGACGCTCGTACGCACAATTATTGAAGGCATCGACAAGGTGCGCTTCGACCGCGCTCATTTTCTGGCTTTCGATGACAGCCAGCTGACGTTTGAAGTCGTCTACATCGTGCTGAGCTCCGATTACAACGCATATATGGACATTCAGCAGGAGATCAATCTGCAGCTGCTCGATGGCTTGCGCAAGTTGAATGTGCACATCGCGCGACCGGCACGCAGCCTCGAATTCATTGGCGGGCGTTTCCCGGAGATCAGCGTCGCGGGCTTGCCGCAGTCCGATGAGGCCGCCAACAGTGAACGTGCCGCGCGTAGCCAGTCGCGCTGACCATGGGCGTGGTCCGTGCTGAACCCTCGGCACGGGCCGACGTTCTATAGCCATGAATGCCAGCGAACACCGTTGGTGCCATAGCTTGCAGGAGACCGATCATGGAGCTACCGAACAAAGACCTAGGAACCCTTTTCGAGCAGCTAGGGCTGCCTGCGGAGCCTGCTGATATCGATGCCTTCATCGCCCAGCATTACCCCTTGCCGGATGATGTGAAGGTGTCGGAGGCTCCCTTCTGGAATGCAAGCCAGGCTGCGCTATTGAAAGAAGAAATCCTGGAAGACGCGGAGTGGGCGCCCGTTGTTGATGAGCTCAACGTACGTTTGCACATGAACAAGCCGTAGTTACCTACGCTATGCAAAAAGCCGCCGAATCGGCGGCTTTTACCGTTGGGTTATCTCGATGCAGTAAAACCGACCCCTCATACTGATCGCTGGCGCTATCGTTAATTGCCTATTTATATTGCAGCGAGGCTACAATCATGGCCTATCGCCGCATTATTTTCGTGCCCTGGTATCCGACAGCAAGCGGAACCGAACGTGGAACACTGGGTCATTCCCATTCTCGGTGAACGCGGCATGGCACACGCCGAGCGTCAGTAAGGTTGTCTGGAGACTCGATGAGCGAAAACGTATCCGTTGGCCTAGTGAGGCGTTTCGAACCCAATTTGCATGGACGCGACTTCACCGTCGGAGATGTCCACGGCCATTTCGAATTGCTCGAGGCATTGCTACGTCGCCTCCGGTTCAACACGAAGCGAGATCGACTTTTCCCGGTGGGCGACCTGATTGATCGGGGGCCTTATTCGTCGGGCGTTCTCGAGTGGTTGGGCAAGAGCTGGTTCCATCCCGTTCGGGGCAATCACGAGCAGATGCTGATCGACAGCGTGCTCCACGACGAAGACCCCAAGATGCATCGACGCAATGGCGGCGAATGGGCCTACGGCATGCATGAGGACCAACGCCGTGAGATTGCCGAACGGTTGCAGGAACTCCCCATCGCGATCGAAATTGGCTTGCCTGACGGGGGCGTGGTGGGTGTCATCCACGCTCAGGCCCCGTTTCTGAACAAGAATGCGCCATGGTCCATGGTGATGGAGTCACTCGAAGGGCAGCACGGGCGGGCGATCCAGCAGGTCGCGGTCACGGAATCGTTATGGAGCCGTAGCCGTATCCAGAGCCAGGACCGGACGCCGGTCGAAGGCGTTCGCACGGTGTATGTTGGTCACAGTAGCGTTCATGACGTCATGCAATTGGGCAATACCACCTACATCGATACTGGCTGCGGGTACGATGGCGGCAAGCTGAGTGTGGTGGAAATTGCCTCCAACGCGGTGGCGTCCGTCGAGGTCGAATGAGCCGGGATCGCTAGGCACCGTTGCCTTCAAACATCTCCGCAACCTTTACGTAATGCTGCAACGTGAATCCATGATCTTGCTATGGTCAGTGGTTCGTCCGTCGCGCGTTCACGGCCACGCCTCTCCCGTCTATCTCGTTAGGAGCCCTGCATGATCCATGAGTCAACTACTGCTGCGCCTTTAGATCTGAGCGCTCGCTACACGGCGGCCAAGTGTATCGCCCAAGAGGCGGCGAATCGGGGTATGGATTACTACCGCCGTCGAGAGGAGCTGACCGTTCTCAATAAGAGCGAGGACGCCACTGACGTTGTGAGTGTTGCGGATCGCGATCTCGAGGACTTCATCCGTCAAGCGCTGACCACGCTGTTTCCCGAAGACGGTTTGCTCGGTGAAGAGCGCGGGTCAGAAGGTCTCGACGCGCAATGTGTCTGGGTCATCGACCCTATCGATGGCACAGCGTGCTTCGTCAACGGTTTGCACAATTGGTGCGTGTCCATTGGGCTGCTGGTGGATGGGGAACCGGCCCTGGGCGTGATTGCCGACCCTAATCATCACGAGCTTTTCCACGCGCTGAAGGGGCAGGGCGCCTTCGTGAACGATTCACCGCTGAAGCCTCATAAAGCGACGCACGTACGCGAAGGCTTGGTGGGTGTCGGCACGACGCACCGCCCTGGCAAAGCGCATTTCCTGCCGTTTTTGACGAAGCTACTCGAAGAAGGCGGAATGTTCTTTCGCAGTGGCTCCGGTGCCTTGATGACGGCGTACGTCGCCGCTGGCCGCCTGTTGGGCTACCACGAAACGCGTCTCTACGCGTGGGATTGCCTAGCCGGAATCGTAATGCTGAACGAAGTAGGCGGGCGCACCAACGACTTCTTAAGGGGCAACGCCTTGCTCGAAGGCGGTCCGTTCCTCGCCGCTTGTCCGGGTGTTTATGAACAGCTCGAAGCCATGACCGGCAACTGGATTCACGAGGACGCCTGAGCCCGGTATGCCCGTGCGGCCCGCGTAGGGTGGATTGGCCACACCGTGGCGTAATCCACTGTTCACCTCGTTTGTGTATTCCCCTGTGGGAGCGGGCCATGCCCGCGATGCGCCTTTTGTACTCGCATTTCGCTGCCCACAAACGAAAAAGCCCATCATTCGATGGGCTCTTACCGGATCGGCTGCCGTAGCAGTGATCGGATCAGTCCTGGCGGCTAGTCACTTCCAGCAGGTGGTAACCGAACTGGGTCTTCACTGGCCCTTGGACTTCATTGACCGGCGCGCTGAACACGACTGTGTCGAATTCCTTGACCATCTGGCCTGGGCCGAAGCTGCCGAGGTTGCCGCCATCGCGGCTGGAAGGGCACGACGAATGTTGCTTGGCCAGCTCGGCGAAGTCGGCGCCGCCTTCGATGGCGGTTTTCAGTTCGTTGCACTTCTCTTCGCTGGAAACCAGGATGTGGCGGGCAGTGGCACGTGCCATGTCGAATACCTCTTTACGGGAAAGCTTGCGAGCCTACCTGAAGCGCCTTGCGAGTGGAACCAAGACGGCGCGAAGAAGCGGCCGGTCGCGTTGCCGGCGGCAGGTCCACGGATGCTTTACCCATCAATATAGGTGATCACTCACAGAGTTGGGTCATTGGGGGCATGACCTAATTGCACAGGCGTGCCAGAGCAGTTCTCTTCCGCACAATCTTTACAAGATGAAACATGGCACCGTTCGATACGCCAGGTTTCTGGGCGTCCGCGTCACGCAGAACCTTCATAAACTGAACATAGCCTGTCCGAATCGACATTTTTTACGCGTTGTCAGGGACTTAAACCGATAGCGTGTGTCACATCCGCTCGAACATCATTGGAGAGTACCCCCGTATGGATTGGTTACAGCTGGTCGTTTTGTCCATCATTCAAGGCATCACGGAATTTTTACCCGTTTCGTCCTCCGCTCACCTCATCCTGCCCAGCCAATTACTCGGTTGGGATGATCAGGGGCAGGCGTTCGACGTCGCCGTTCATATTGGGACATTGCTGGCTGTGGTCTATGCGTTCCGCCACGAGGTGCGTGCCGTCGTTTCAGGTTGGACGCGAAGCGTAGTGCGGCGCGAGCCCAATGCCGAAGCCCGTTTGGGTTGGCTCATCATCCTCGCGACGATCCCGGCCTGTATCGTGGGCCTCGTATTCGAACACCAAATCGAGCAATACACGCGTTCCATGCTGGTAATCGCATGTACCACGATCCTGTTCGGTGTAGTGCTTTGGTACGCGGACGAAAAAGGACGCCGTATCTTGCCGATGGAATCGATGACCTGGCGACAGGGGCTGCTAATTGGTCTGGCCCAAGCGTTAGCGTTGATCCCAGGAACATCGCGCTCCGGCATCACCATGACCGCCGCATTGCTGCTGGGCTTCAATCGTCAGGACGCGGCGCGTTTTTCATTCTTGCTTTCGATACCGCTGATTCTTGCCGCTGGTGGGTTGAAGACGATCGACCTGATCGCCACTGGCGCAGATGCGCATTGGAGCGACATGCTTTGGGGCATCGTGCTGTCGTTCGTGTCCGCATTTCTGTGCATCAAGCTGTTCCTCAGTGCGCTGGACAAGATCGGCATGCTGCCATTCGTGATCTATCGGTTGCTGCTGGGCGCCTTCCTATTGTTCGTCGCTCTGTAGGTTCGAGCGCACCGTTACGTTCGTCGGGTCGTTAAAACTTCGCGCTGACCAGCGGGATCACAATTACGTAACCCATTGGAAGTGAGGTGTTTCATGAGCAGCGCAAAAGACAAGATCAAGGGCCATGCGAATGAGGCTGTCGGCAAGGCGAAAGAAGGCCTTGGTCGTGCAACCGACAACGAGCGCCTCGAGGCCGAGGGTGATGCACAGCAAGTAAAAGGCAAAGCCCAACAGGTCAAAGGCGAAGCCAAAGACGCCGTCAAGAAAGGCATCGATCGGACCTGAGTCCCATCGAGTCGAAAAAGCCCGGATCTTTCCGGGCTTTTTTGTGGTCGTTGGTTTTCTTCCAAGACCTGGAGTGGATTTCATCGTAGACGTTTTTGCAGCGACATCCTCGGTGCTACTCGACCATTCGTCATCGTGTTAAAAAGATCTTTTGTGTGGGTTGTGAACTGAATTTTTGCACGCGTAGAATCGGCGCCGACCACGACCGCTCAAACCCTATTTACCCGCATTCAGACACCTACCTTGCTCCGCTCAGGACGCGAGGGATTTGTGCTTTGGATTCGTCAGTGAGGGGCTTCCAATAATTTCAAGAAGAGCGCGGGCCTCTTGTTTCGATGGCTTGCACACGGTCGCTTTTTGAAATTTCTCACGCGCGGGCCATCGCCATGACCACACAAACGCAATCACCCGAAGGCCGCTGGATCAGTGTCATTGCACTGGCCCTGGCCGCCTTCATCTTCAATACGACCGAATTCGTCCCGGTCGCGCTGCTGACGGACATCGGCAAGAGTTTCGCCATGCCAGCAGCGCAGGTTGGCCTGATGTTGACCATTTATGCCTGGGTGGTTGCGCTGGCCTCGTTGCCCATGATGTTGCTGACGCGCAACGTGGACCGACGCACCTTGCTCACTTGTGTGTTTGTCGTATTCATCGCCAGCCATGTGCTTTCCGGCATGGCCTGGAATTTCACCGTGCTGGTCATTAGCCGAATTGGAATTGCGCTGGCGCACGCTGTGTTTTGGGCGATTACCGCGTCGTTGGCCGTGAGGGTCGCGCCAGCGGGTAAGCAGACTCAGGCGTTAGGGCTTTTGGCCACGGGCAGTGCGCTGGCAATGGTCATGGGCATTCCCCTCGGGCGGGCCATTGGCGAACTACTAGGCTGGCGCACGACGTTTACGCTTATTGCGGTGATTGCGGGCCTGACGGTCTTGTGTCTACTAAAGACGCTGCCCCGGCTGCCAAGCCTGAACTCCGGGTCGCTCAAGAGCTTGCCGATGCTATTCAAACGTCCGGCACTCGTCGCCGTTTATGTGCTGACGATGCTACTGGTAACCGCACATTTTACCGCCTACAGCTATATCGAACCTTTTGCGTTGTCGATCGCAGGCCTGGATGGCGGGCAGATTACTGTGCTGCTGTTGTTGTTCGGCGGCGCCGGAATCATTGGTTCGATTCTGTTCGGTCGCTACAGCGGACGTTTCCCCAAGGGCTTCATCGTCACGGCGATAAGCGTGTTGACCTTGTGCCTTTTGTTGCTCTTGCCTGCCGCGATGGAAGACGCCTATCTGGGAACGCTGGCCGTCGTCTGGGGCGCTGCGATCATGTGCTTTGGCCTGATGATGCAGTCGAGGGTGCTGACCTTGGCCTCGGATGCCACCGATGTCGCAATGGCGCTGTACTCGGGAATTTTCAACATCGGTATCGGCGGCGGCGCGCTTCTGGGCAGCCTCGTCAGCGACCAGCTAGGCGTTGCGAACGTTGGCTTGGTCGGCGGTATGTTGGCATTTGCCGGCTTGGTGCTGTGCGTCTTTACCACCTACAACTTTGTCCGGCCGGTCCGCATCAAGCAGCACTGAGGCAAACGGCAGGCGCGCGATGAACCAAGGCAATGCGCGCCGTTGCCGACGTACGGCGCCCGCTCTTAGGCGATGTTCCGCCAGCGGGCGATGTCTCGCGCCGGCGGCGCACCGAACTGCCGTGCGTACTCCCGGCTAAACTGCGAAGGGCTTTCATATCCGACGCGGTATCCCGCGGCGGCGGCTTCCAGGCCGTCGTTGATCATGAGTCGGCGGGCTTCCTGCAAACGCAGTTGCTTTTGATATTGCAAAGGACTCATGGCCGTAAGTGCCTTGAAGCGGTGGTGCAATGACGACGGGCTGAGGTTCACCCGTTGTGCGAGCGCATCGATGCTTAAAGGCTCATCGAAGTGCCGGTTGATCCACTCGATCGCACGGCTGATGCGATGGGTCTGACTGTCGGCAATGGCGACGTTCCTCAGCAGGTAGCCATAGGCGCCGCGCAGCACTCGGTAGAAGATTTCACGGATGGCCAGCGGCGCGAGTACGTGTGCGTCGCGCGGGGAATCGATCAACCGCATCAACCGAACAACCGCATCGAGCAATGGCTCGCTGATGTCGTCGACGAATAAGCCGTGGGGGTCCTTTCCGGACGGGACGCTGATCGGTCCGCAGGTATCGATGAGACTGGCGATGGTCGCTGGGTCGATATCCAGCTTCAGACTAAGGTACGGATGCTCGGGAGAGGCGTCGATAACCTGGCCTGAAACCGGCAACGTTACGGAGGCGACCAGGTAATTGAGCGGGCCATAGACGTAGGTTTCTTCCCCTAGCCATACCTGTTTGCGCCCTTGCACCATCAAGCACAGGCAAGGCTGGTATAGGGCGGGCATAGGCAGGCTCGGGCCGGTGCAGCGCGACACGCTAAGTGAGCTGATGACAGTTTGATGGGTTCCATCCACGGGCGCGGCGCGTGCAATCATCGCGGACAATTCAGCCCTCAGTGCTTCGGTTTGCGTCATGGGGACAGTCGACATTGGGTGTCGCTCCTGTTGGTCGTTTCAAGCCACTGCACAGAGGTCGCAAGCGTGCTTTTGGGCAAGCGAAAAGCCATAGCCTGATCCTGCCATTCACTTGCCTGATCCTGCACGCATGACCGGCATGGGACAATTCATGTCAGTATGCGCTGGCCATTGAGTGGCGAATTGCGGCATGTCGTCTCAAGTAATCTTAATCTGAATGTTTATCAGTGCAGCTTTGGGCAATCGATCAGGAGTATCTGGCTAACCGGTATTCAGTGCGGCGTTTTAGCCTAGTGATGTGCAAATAAAGCGTGCTCTCGTCGTGAGACCGATGAAAGACGTTTCCTAAGCCGCTAGGGAGAACATGCATGAGTAGCTTGACCCTTTTACGACTTCAGCATGAGAGGCATCGCCGGCTTGTAAAGCCGTTTCCCAGTGTCCGAACCCAGTTTCATCCGCAAGGTGGTTCGGCCATGCCACCGGTGTTGTGCTATCGCTTCCATCTCCGGGCTCGGCGTCCTGTCGAGCTCGAGCGCCAACTGAAGCGGCTGGCGATGCGGCACCGCGATGTGATCGGCGTTACTTTTCACTATCGCCCAATGCCGGAGCAGCGTGACCAATGGCAGCTGCAGCTTATGTTTCGGGCATCGACCCCGCGCGAAATGCGCGCATCGCTCCTGGAAACCGTGACTCGCGAGTTGCTGCTGGACGGATGCCTGCGCGAGCTCGATATGCGCGTCTATGCCTGCATCGAGCAGGTATGTCGGCCCGAGCAGGTCGACAGCATGCTGCAAACATTCCACAAGCGTTCGGTTTCTTGCATGCAGCACGACGTTTAGTGTGCACGGGAGCATCGGGAAGCCGTTGCGTGGCAAGAGAAGAAGTAGCGGCTATCGCCGGAAGGCTGCGCAAAGATTGGCAGGCAGAGACGGAATGGAAAGGATCACGTGGGCAGGGTCATTGTGATCGTGCCCACGTGTGTATGTCAGCCCGGCTGACCGGTCAGAAGCGGGGCAGTACCTTTTCCGCTTGCAGGCGAGTAAAGAGATCGAGCAGCGCCGCTCGCGTATCTTGCGTGACCTGGAAGCCGAAATCGCGGCTCTTGTTCATGTCATTGACGCACTCAAGCTCGCGTCCGAGGTCCGCGTCGGTGTGCCACCAGGACACCAGCTTATCGACATCACTCTCTACTAGACCGTGCGCCTTCGCCAGGCTCGCCCAGCGTGTTTTCGCATCGGTCATGCGGGCATCGAGAGGCGCAGGCTCTTCCGGGCAACCGCCGTTTTCGATGCCGAAGAACTGAGCGATTTCGTCCCACATCCAACGCCAGCGGAAGGTGTCGCCGTTTACCGTATTGAACGCCTGATTGGCAGCACCGGGAGCGGTCGCAGCCCATTCGATCTGGCGGGCAAGTAACGTCGCATCGGTCATGTCGGTCAGCGCATTCCATTGGAGCCGTGAACCGGGAAACACGAACGGCTCGCCAGCGGCCTTGCACAACGATGCGTAGACGCCAAGCGTCACACCGATGTTCATCGCATTACCGCGGGCGTGGCCAATGACCGTATGTGGGCGATGAACGCTCCAGTTCAGGCCGCGCTGCTCGGCGATCCCATACAGAATGTCTTCGAGGCTGTAGTAGAAGTTAGCACCCGGCTGGCGAGGTTCGCTCTCACGGAAAGGCGTTTCTGCCTGGCCACTGCCGTAATTCTCGAAGGACCCTAGATAGTGCTTGGTCCCCGTGACGAGGGTGGCATGCACCAGCGGCGCATCGGTAAGCGCGGAAAACAGGTTGCGCATCATCGTGCTGTTCGCTTCCACGTTTTCCTGCTCGGTGTCGCGTCGGGTCCACGTGCAGAAGAACACATGCGTAACGGGCAGTCCGGAAAGCGCGCTTTCCAGCGATCGTGCATCGAACAAATCCGCTGCTACCGGAATGTACGATGCTTCGGTGGCAGGCCGTCGTGATAACCCGTACACGGTCCAGCCATTGGCAATGAGCTGATTGGAAAGATTGCTGCCGGTGATCCCGGTAGCGCCCACGACGAGTGCAACGCCTTTACGCATGATAGGGCTCCAAATGTAGAAGTGGGGACTAGCGTAAGAGCCTCGCTTTATTGTCACAATCGGCATACCCGCAAAACATTATTGCCGTGAGCGCAACATGGAACTGCTAGCACTACGTTTGTTCGACCACATCGCCGACACCGGGAGCTTCACGGCAGCAGCGACGCATTTTCGCCTCGCGGTCTCCACCGTGTCGCGGCAGATAGGAGCGCTGGAAGAGGAAATGGGCCAGCGGCTGTTGTTTCGACACACACGCGCCGTGACGCTGACCGAGGATGGTCGCCAGTTCCATGAGCAGGTGCGGGATATTCTCAACCGGCTCGATCAGGCGACTGAAGCGCTCACCAGCGTGGGAGCGTCGCCAGCAGGGATACTCAAAATTAACGGCCCCGTGGCGTTTGGGCGGCGCCACATCGTACCGCTGCTGAGCGAATTTCAGGCGGCTTACCCGGCATTGCGGGTGGAACTGACGCTATCGGATGCCTACGGTGATCCGGTGCAAGGCGGGACGGACGTGACCTTTCGCATTGGCAGCCTTTCGGATTCGAATCTCGTTGCACGCGAGTTGGCGCCGATGCGGTTTGTCGTGTGTGCGACACCCGCCTATCTGCAGCGCGCGGGCGTACCGTCGTCACCGGACGCGCTCAAGGACCACAACTGCCTCGTCTACCGCGGCGCTCGAGGGTTGCAGTACTGGTACTTTCGTGGAGCACAGGAGCGTGACTGGCATGAGCTGGCAGTGGCCGGTGATCTCTACTGCAATGACGCCGACGCGTTATTGGCCGTAGGCCTGCTTGACCGTGGCCTGATGTTGTTTCCTACGTGGCTTGTGCACGAAGAGCTGGCGGCCGGACGCCTATGTACGGTACTCGATAACTGGGAAGCGAGCATCGAGCCGACACGAACGGCCATTCACCTGGTCTTTCCCAGCAGCCGGTTGCGATCACCGAAGGTGTCGCTTTTCATCGACTACATTCGCGAGCGGGTGGGAAGCCAACCCTATTGGGATCAAGAGCGGCTCAACGCTGTCTAGCGGTGAGCGTGACTAGGCGGGTGACGACGAGCGCCACGTACATCACGCCTGCAAATTCCTCGAGCATCACGATCGAACGTGCGACCGGCTGTAATGGCATCACGTCACTTAGACCTACTCCCGAGAGAGTCGTAAAGCTCAGGAACAGCAGCTCCATCCAGCTGCGCGGCTGATCAGGGTTCAGCGCGGCAGTGAAGCTCTGCGGCACCATGATCTGGCAGGCGGCATAGGTGTGCGCGAATGCCCAAGCCAATAACGTGAAGGTTGCACCGACCGCGAACAGTTCGTCAGTCGTCGCGCGCATGTCTTCCATCATGTAGGCGATCAGGCTGGCCGCTGCGTAGAAGTAAAACAGCGAACTGAGCGCGTGAAGCATCAGGGTGATGGTCCGGCTTGGGTGCGTTTCGGCGGCAATGGTCAGGATCAAAATCAGCGCCGCATGGATAAAGGCCGCCCAGTGGATGGTTGGGCTTTGCCGCACCATGCGCAGCGCGGTTGCGAGCACCACGATACCGAAGGCGCCAACGATGGCGCGCCCGTGCTGGAGATGTTCAACAAAAGGGTAGAGGACGATGCCCAGTAACTGGATGAACAGCAGGTTTGCCGAAGGGTAGCGGATCAGGTAGGCAATGGGGCCGTTCATAGCGGTTCACTGGTAGCAAGGGGTTGCAGCGTAACCGCGACGGTAGCGAGAGGCTATCCCCAAGATGCGCCGCTTTCCGGCGGTCCAGCGTCTAGACGCAAAACCCGCTCACACCTCTATCGCACCGACCTGCATGTTCAACGCGAGGAATATCAACAAGCTGAACGCGACGAGTGCCAGATACCAGGCGGTATCGTCGTCCACGCGATGAAGCTCGCCATTCTTGCGCATGTAGATTCCACCCGTAATCGCGATGAGTATCGTCAGAGGCGCGCAGAGCGGTAACGTGCAAAGCACGAACCATAGCCGCCGGTATAACGGGACCTGTCCGTCGCGAGTCACCGCGAACGGATCCTTCGAAAAAACCATAACGCTCCCCTGCGTCATCAATCTAGGTAACAGCCGCTAAAGCTCTCGGCCAATGACTCGCCCTGGATGTCCGCGTTGCTCATCATCGTGGCGCTCATGCGTGTACGGCGTAGCCTCCACAGGACCTGACAAGATTCCCGTATTCGCCATCCACTGTTCGCGCGTGAGCTGCCAGACCTGCGTTTCAAGGCGGCCGGACACATATTCGCTGAATGTCGTTTCAACAATGTGCATGCCTTCACGCACCGACAAACGGCAAGAGCCACGGTTGGCGATCGCCTTGGGTACCTGCATGACGGGACGGCCAAGCGTTTCGAACCAGTACCGATTGATGCACTGGCAGGCCTCGCCCATCAAACCACGCTTCTGCCACTCCGGCGCTAACCACAGCCCGCGGTTATTACCAGGCGTATCGAACAGGCTGACGACGCCGATTAGACGGGCAGGCGCGGTGTGAAGGCGTAGTGACCAATGCCATTCCGTTCCGGCGTCGATGGCAGGAAGTACGCTGTCTGTCAGGTGCCGCAGCGCCCCGTCGGACGGGTAGGGCCAGGGAACGTGCGCGTTCAGGTATCGCACAATCTCCCAGCGTGGAAAGGTTTCCTGAAGCGCCTGGGCGTCTGCTAACTCCAGCGGTTTGAGCAGTAGCCGCGAGGTCGACAGTACGGGCACAGGGTGGACGAGCATTACGGGCTCCTGTCGTTTATAGGCCCCGGCATCCGAGCGTCATGGCGGGATCGGTACCGTAAGTGAGCGCGTGTTACGTGCGTTTCGCACCGCAGACTAACAGCTGTTGGCCATCATGGGGCGTGCGAGGGAGGATAGTTGAGCGGGCGGGTCAGCGCTGTGCGGGTGTGATGTGGGAACTTAAGAGTGCCCACGCTTACGCGGAGGCGGATAGGATCGCGCTTAGCGCCGCTGTCCGGTCCGCAACAACAGCTTGCCGCTGTGGGAGACGACGCTGTTCACCAATAGATTAAGTCGCAGCGCCAGCGGAAGAGGGAGATCGAGATGAATTTGTCAGCGCAAGCCGGCAGGTAACGGCGTTTGCTACCTGCCGGATGGATCAACATGTCTAGCGGCCGAATACAGTCTTGAGGTGTGCTTGGTAACGGGCGATATCCGCCTCGATGTTCGGCGCCTTGATTACATCGTTACACAGGAAAGTGGGAAGCGCTTCCATACCAAGGAACTGGTGTGCCTTGTGAAATGGAAAATAAACGGCATCGACACCTTCGCCTTCAAAGAAATCTTCGGGATCTTCGAAGGCGGAAACGGGGGCATTCCAGGTCAATGAAAGCATGTAGCGCTTGCCATGAATCAAGCCGCCACTGCCGTAACGGCGTGATGGATCAGATCGGGTCCGGCCGTCGTTTGCGTATAGACGGCCATGCCCTTCAGTGAAGACTTCGTCGACGTAGCGCTTGACGGTCCATGGTGCACCCATCCACCAACCTGGCATTTGATAGATGACGGCATCGGCCCACAGAAACTTTTCGACCTCTACGGCCGGTTCGTAGCCTGCATCGATATCCGTTGTCTGCACCTCGAACTGCTCACGATCGAAGAACGCAACGGCTTCGTCGTGCAGCGTATGGTTAAAGCGCCCTTGGGAATGGGCGAAGGTTTTCGCACCGTTCAGCAGTAGGATGTTTTGCATGACACCTCCAAATTTGATGACGCAATGCTAACGCCCTGTCATTCGTGCAAAAAGAAGACACTCGACAAAATATATTTGCATTGAAGGCAATTATGCGTACGACGCGTTCGGTAGCTGTTGGCTTTTGAACAGGGGAGTGGAACACTGCGCCCCTCGTGCCGACGACGATGTAGACGTTGGCTTCAGGCCAATTCCGCCCACTGCACGTGGGCTATCGCTCAGCAGGAACTAGCGTCGTGAGAAAGAAAAAAACCGTTGACCCCGTTCGCCAGGCGCAGAAGAACCAGGCGCACCGAATCGGTTGGGCCATCGCGGCCGCGGGTATCGCGGTAGGGTTCCTGTTGATCATGATCAAGCCGATCGGCTGAGCGTCTGCCCTTCAGGTAGGCTCCCATGTTCTGCCGTGGAGACGCCCAATGGTCCAGCATCACCGCGCGTTACCGCGGTGCTGAGTCCGAAAGGTGAATCCTCTACGCCAGAGCACTCATGGCGTAGAGGTCAGTTTCAATTCACGAAGATAGCGCCGCGAGGCGCTACGAAGATCGAGTAGAGCGAATGACTGCTAGCCATGAACAGGCGGTTGCCTTGCGGGCCACCGAAGCACAGGTTCGCGCAGCGCTCCGGTAGGTGAATATGCCCGATCGCCTTGCCTTGGGTATTGAAGATCCGTACGCCATCCAGCTCTTCAGGCTTTGCCTCGGGCGAGCCCGAGCTGCCCCATCCGCACCACAGATTCCCGAACTCATCGCACTTGATACCGTCCAGCCCACCGAATCCGGTCGCTTCGATGTGTTGCTTGCGTTCGCCAAGCGTGCCGTCGTCGTTTACGCCGTAGGCCCATACGAGACGATTGGGTTTGGCGCGGCCCTCGACGACGTGCAGCGTCTTCTCGTCTGGCGAAAAGCACAATCCATTTGGACCTGCGATGTTATCGATGACGCGTGAAACCTTTAGGGTTTCTCCGTCGATACGGTAGACGCCGTGGGGCAGTTCGGTCTGGATCTTGTAGCCTTCATAGTGCCCGCCGGCTTGGAAGGGGGGATCGGTAAACCACACCGAGCCATCGCGCTTCACCACGACATCGTTGGGCGAATTGAAGCGCTTGCCCTCGAAATTATCCGCCAAAACGGTAATCCGCCCATCATGCTCGGTTCGGGTGATGCGCCTGCCCATTCCCTGAGTCGTCGAGCCTTCGCACGCGATGAGGCGGCCTTGCCAATCCCGCGCCAGGCCATTCGAAAAGTTGGAGTGTTCTCGGTACACACCCATCGTTTGGCTGATCTCGTCCCAGCGAACGATCCGGTTGTTCGGAATATCGCTGAGCAATAGATAGTTGCCGTCACCAAACCATACCGGGCCTTCGGCCCAACGCAGACCGCTCGCGATCTTCTCGACGCTGGCGTTGAACAGGCGCAGCTCGAGAAAGCTGTCATCGAGAATCTCTACGGACGGATCAGGGTAGCGGGTATTGATGGGTTCGACGGCGCGGGCCAACGAAGGAAGAAGAGAGCTCGCAGCGATCGCGGTGGAATACACCATCGACTGCTTCAGGAAGCGGCGGCGGGATGCGGACTGGGTGTGCTGTTCATCGTGCATTGCGTTTCCTCTTGTTGTTTTTATTCATATAGCGGGAAACGAACGCTACAAGATGTACGACGACTTGAAAAGTGTGTGTGCGCGGGAATAGGTCGAAGACGCGCTTTTCAAGGAGTGGGGGTTATTAAGATCACGCGGTTGTCTGATGACGGCATCGGATTTGGAGAGGGGAACAATCACCGTAAAAAGGGTTCCCGTTGGCCGGGAACCCTTTTTGTGGCGTTACAGCACGAACGTCAGGAGCAGGTTGAATATCAAGGCGGCGACGAAGCCGATCGGCGCGGCCTTGAACAGCAATTGCGGGAACAACGTCGAGCGGCTTTGCTCCGAGGTGCAGGAACCGAGGATCAAGCTACCGCCAGACGAGAACGGCGAAATCGAAGTGGCTTGGGCACCGGCGACGATCGCGATGAACAGGATCATCGGGTCCAGGCCGAGCGACGTCGAGATCGGCAATACCATCGGGAAGAGCGCGGGAGTCACGACACCCAGTGTGCTGGAGAACAGCGACATGAATGCCGCCACGATGCCGAACACGACCGGTACCAGTACAGGCGGAATGCTGCTGCCGATCCAAGACGCGAGGATGTCGATGGTGCCGGCCTTGATGGCGACCGAAATCAACATGCCAACGCCGCAAATCATGATCAACGTGCCCCAAGGAACTGACGCCATGGCCTTGCGCTCATCGCCCAGTTTAAGCAGCAGGGCGATGACGGAGAAAATGCTCGCGATCAGGCCGATATCCATCTTCGAATTGATGAACGTGATCGTAGCGTTGTCTGGCAGCGCAATGTGCGCCACCGGTGCGGCAAGTACGATCGCCATCATTGTCAGCGTCAACCAAAGCGTCGTCTTTTGTTGGCTGTTCAGCGATTCCGGACGCGTTGCAGCGAACGCTGAGGCCTTCAGCGCTTTGCCATGACCGGCGAGAAAGACGAAGGCGGCAATCACGATGAGAGGAATGACCAACGTACTGACGAAGATACCGAACGCGTTGATGAACGCATCGTTATCCGAGACACCGGCATTGGTCATCAGCCCACGGAAAATGATGCCGCTCTGACTAGAGACGAAGTTCGCTCCGCTCAGTGCGCCGTAGTTCACTGCCATACCGCCGACGATCAGGCTCATGCCGGTACGTTGGCAAAGGAGCAGGGTGATGGGTGCCATGAATGCCAGCACGGTGTAGTAGCCGGCACCCATCGCCGAAATAACCGTCGCGGCGAAAAAGACGGCGAACGGCAACAGCTGTGGCACGGTCCGGCAGTGGTAGATCAGGTGCTCGGCCAGCTTTTCAAGCGTGCCGTTGACGGTGGCGAAGCTATAGAACAGGCAGACGGAAAAGATCACGAAGAAGATCTTTAGCGGCCACATGTTGATGATTTCGGAGGGGCTCAAACCCATGCCGAAGCAACCGATGAGGTAGGCGAAAGCGATCGCGAAAAGACCAATGTTGATCTTGGTCTTGTAGCCGAGGGCAACGGCCGCGACGATTGCCGCGACGACGAGCATGCTCATCATGATGAAAGTGTCCTGTTGTTGTTCTTGATTAGCGGGATGGCAGGAAGCCAAAGAGCTTCGATGGGTTGTCCAGCAGCACCTGCGCGCGTTCGTCTGCGTCTGGCAGCAACGCTTCAATGAAGGCGAATTGATCGGCGTAGCCTGTCTGGTCTTCGAATTGGGTGTGCGGCCAATCACTGCCCCACAGGAAATGACTAAGGTCGCCGGCCGCTTCACGCACCTGTTCCAATAGCGTTTGGGCTTTTGTGAAATCGGAACCGCTGCGGTAGGCCGCTGACAGTTTCAGCCACACTTTGGGCTCAGCCAGCAGGTGCAGGAAGGTCTGGTGGTTGGGCTTGCTGGTGTCGATCCCCTCCGCGGGTAGACCGAAGTGATCGATCACGACATCGACACCGCATGCCAGGATGGCCGGCACGATCAACGCGAGGTCATCGATACCGCGCTGAATCTCCACCTGCCATTTGCGCTCGGCCAGTCGCTTGAACAGCGAGGTCCATTCCGGCCCGGCGTAGTCCTGCAGGTTCTTGCCGATCAGGTTCAGCCGAATGCCGACCACGCCAGCGTCTCCCAGGCGATCCAGTTGGGCATCGGTGATGCTGGCATCTACGACCGCGACGCCCCGTAAACGCTGCGGATAACGGCGCAGCGCATCGAGCATGAAGCTGTTGTCGGTGCCGAGAAAGCTAGGTTGGATGAGCACACCATGGGCAAGCCCGTGTCGGTCTAGATGCGCCAGATAGGCATCCACCAAGGCGTCGTAATCCGGGCTGTAGCGACGATTCGCGACCATGGGCAGATCTTGGCGAAAAACGTGCGCGTGCGTATCGATCCCACTGAGAGGGGACGGGCGAGTGCTGGTCATGAAGATAACCTAGGTCGATTGTTGTCGTGGTCAGCAGGCGAATCATTAAATTCGCATCGAGGATCGGCGAAGATCCTTGCCCCACATTTTTATACAGACATGCAGTCATATATATGAATGAATGACGATATATTTGGCGCGATGTATCTGTCAATTGTCACGCCGGTGATAAAGTGGCTCGCTGCCGCCGCAATTGGATGAACGAACACATGAACAACCCTGCGCTCGGATTCGACGAACGCCTGCCGCTTTACCAACGATTGCGTGAAGAACTGTTGGCGAGGATTGCCGCCGGTGAGTGGCGGCCAGGCGAACCCATTCCGACTGAAGCCGAGCTCACGAAGCGTTATGGCGTTGCGATTGGGACCGTTCGCAAAGCCGTGGATACGCTGGTCAACGAAGGGTTGCTACTACGCAGCCAGGGTCGAGGGACCTTCGTACGACGCCCAAATTTCGAGGCGTCCCTGGCGCGGTTTTTCCGCCAAGTGAATGCGGCGGGCGGTAGTCAGATTCCCGAGAGCCGAATTCTCGTGAAAACGCTACAGGAACCCTCGCCGAACGTGGCGGCTGCCCTCGGTCTCGATCGGGGTGAAAACGTCATCTACATGGAGCGGTTGCGGATTATCGAGAAACGCACGTTTTTCCATGAGGACATCTGGCTTCCGGCGGCGAGGTTTGAAGCCCTGATGGACATTTCATCCGAGACGTTCGACGACTTGCTCTACCCCTTCTACGAAAAGCGCTGCGGTCAATGCATCGCGTCGGCCAGGGAGACGTTGACGGTCGGTGAGGCGAGCGCTGACGTTGCCGCGGCCCTCGCCATCAAGGAAGGCGCACCGATTGTGGTTATCGAGCGTACGGCGCTCGGTTATGACCGCCGTCCCCTGGAATACCGTTTCTCCCGTGCCGCTGCGGATACCTTCCGCTATCAGATCGAAATCTCCTGAGTGGCGCAGGCGTGTCTGCGTTGACGGCTGTCAGCGCTTGCCCATCGACCGCCGTGTTCCCCGCGGGGCCGGACCAGGGCGCTTGTCGTGGTTCGACTTATTCCCCTTCTGATGCCATGGCTGGTCATCTTTCTTGCCTGGTGCATAGGCATCGGGTGAGAACGGGAAGGTAAAGGCGGGAATCGCGCGTTCGACAGCGGGGCTCGTGTCTTCTGATTCATTCGCCATGGGCGTATTTTCCGGCGTTGCGTTGGGTTTGACGGTCATGGCGAACTACTCGCAGGTATCAAGGCGGCGCGAGTATACCCGGCTGCTACCGGTATTCTGCATATACCCGCCGAGAGGTTGGCTTTGTACGAAAAGTGCCTGCGCTCGGTAATGCTGCGTTGAAATTGCTCTCAGAATGCTCATTTACTACACGTAAACTGCGCTTCTTCGAGCAATTTCGCCTTGCCTGACCTTCGCTCGACTACTTTTCATACAGAGCCTGGATATCTTTTCAGGCAGCGCCCATGGATATCACGTTATCCGCGAGGCGGATGCTATTTCGGCCCCCTCGCTTGGATTCATAAAGCGCTATGTCACCGCGTTCAATCAGCGCCGCCAGGTCGGCGGGGGGCTGTTCGAACACGCTCGCGCCGATACTAAGGGTAACTGCTTCGGGGGTGGCGACTTGCAGCGCAACGACACTTTGGAATTCGGTGCGCAACGCGTCGCCTAACTGCAAGATGTCCTCGCTCGATGCGTTGCTCAGCAAAATGATGAACTCATCACCCCCTAAACGCGCGGCCAAAGCGCCCTCGGGTAGGATCGAAAGGATGGTCTCTCCTAGCGTCACCAGTACTTTGTCGCCCGCCGCGTGGCCATGGAGGTCGTTGACCTGCTTGAAGTTATCGATATCGATCAACAACAGTGCCCCCGGGCTCGCCGGGGAGATGCCACTCAGCAGGTGCGGCGCTCGTGATTCCAATGCGCGCCGGTTGTATAGCGAGGTTAAAGGATCGCGAGAGGCCAATCGTTCGATACGTTTCTCGCGGCGGTAACGCACCGTACCCGTCATGGACAGGGCAATCAGCATCAAGGCCATGACACCCTCGACCAAAGAAATCTGAATGATCTCGCCACGAAAGGCCGCAAGGTCGATCAGCGTGCCGGGCACCAGCGCGGGAATGGTCTTGCACAGGTAGAAGATGCCATGCCCCAGCAGCACGACGCGCAGCTGTGCGGCCCCTTCACCCAGGGACTTGGCCTTGGGCCGTAAGAGCAAACTGGCACCGATCGCCAACGCCCCGACCAAGACTGAATTGACGACTAAAAAGGTTTTCGACCAGGCCTGATCGCCCGGCAATAGCAATAGCGCTGCCCAGATGGCGAAAACCGAATACCAAACCTTGCGAATCGGCGTTTCGGTAAAGCGCGCCACGCCGTGCATGAACATCCAATGCGCCGTGACGAGAAGGCCATTGGCGAACCAGATACCAATTAGCAACAGCCCGCTTCCACGCAAGAGCGCCAGTGTCGAACCGACGGAGACCAGCGCAAAGCCTGCGCTCCAAAACAGCAAGCACGGTTCGCGGACGACGCGCCATTCGACCGCCAGATAAAGCGCGGCCGCGGCCGCCAAGGCGATGGTGATCGTCAGCATGGTGAGGGGATCGAATGCCATATACCGATGAATCCGGGCGATTACGGTAAGGGAAGAGGCGGGAACTGGAAGCGCGCCTAACGTTAACGTCGTTTTATCGGCGCCAATTGTATGTCCTTGAACAAATATCGCGTAGGCAAATGTCAGTTGTTCGGCTGAAAGGTAGGGAGCGACTTGGCGCTTTTAAAAAGCATCGCGGGCATAGCCCGCTCCCACAGCGATTATCTCCTCTGTGGGAGCGGGCGGGGCGGCCATCCGCCATGCCCGCGAGACGGAATTTGACTTGAACGTGTTTCTGCTAGGCGGACTGCCGATCAGGCCTATGTGCGGTTAGGCGTCGGACGAGGCTTTAGCGTATGCCCGGTAATCGTTCTGCTGAGCGATATGGTCCGCAATGTATTTTGCGTCGTGCCAGACGCCATAGATGAACGATGACGCTCGGTTGACCAAGTTGGGCAGACCGACGAAGTAGATTCCACTCTCAGCCGAGATCCCACGCTTATGGAACGGAAGACCATTCTCATGAAATGCATCGACGTTCAACCAGCTGAAGTCGAATTGGAAGCCGGTCGCCCAAAGGACCGTGGTAACACCCGCCGCTTCGGTGTCGAGCGTCAGGATTGGATTTTTGAGGCAATCCGGGTCTGGCAGCAGCGTCCAGGCATCCGGTTCGGGAGGGAATGGAAGGCCATTGCGCTCTATGTAGGCATCCGCGTCACGCAGTACATCGAAGTAGGCCTGATCGCCCTGCGCGACGTTTTCCGCCAAACCCGCTTGGAACGTTAGAACGCCGTCATTCCAAGACTGGGTTAAACCAACCAGCGTGATACCCATATGGGCTAGACGTCGGAAATCGACAGTCTTGCCACCTTCGTAACCGCTGACGGCGAAGGCGACGTGCTCCTTCTTGGGCTTGATCTTGACCTCATCCCACAAACCCAACGCGCCCAGCCACCAGCAGTAGTCCCGACCACGGTAAGCACGCGGTGGACGATAATGCTCTCCCACGGATAGATAGACCTTTTTGCCGGCTTTGCACAACTCTTCGGCAATCTGCGAGCCAGACGCGCCCGCGCCCACCACTAAAACAGCGCCATCTGGCAATTGCCCGGGGTTTTTGTAGGCAGACGAGTGCAATTGATGAATCGGGCTACTTTCGGGAACGATTCTCGGATAAGCGGGACGCTGGAAGGGCCCGGTCGCCGCGACTACATTTTCCGCTTCGATCACGCCGTCCGAAGTGGTGACCTTGAAACCTGGACGCCCCACATGGCGCTCCACGTGCTTGACTTCGACCCCTGTGCGAACAGGTGCGCCCAGCATCTTCACGTATTCCTCGAAGTACTCGGCCATGCGCTCCTTTGGCGGAAACGCTTCTTGCGAGATACCCTCGAATTTCAGTGTCGGAAAGCGATCGTGCCAAGCCGGTCCGTTGGCCACCAGTGAATCCCAACGCTCCGAACGCCAGCGCTCAGCGATCCGACTGCGTTCCAGTACGACATGCGGAACGCCCATGAGAGAAAGGTGCTCACTCATCGCAATTCCGGCCTGACCGGCACCGACAACCAGGGTGTTGATTTTTTCCACTGACATTTGGGTTTCCTAAGGGCAGCCGACTCGAAGAGAGATTCGTCGACGCCCGAGCGTCGACCACACGATGGAGGAGGCTAGGCATGACGCCGTATTGCTCCTCAACAGTGGGAAGTCTGATCAAGCCTCGGCTATCTGAAAATCACGCTTTTTGAACGCAGAGATTCGGAAAAAACAAAGCGCTTCCCGTCGTCGTTCAAGGCCGATCTGACCACCTGTTTTCGGGGCATGAAGAAAGAGAGCCGTTTAGAAGTGCGGGCGCGGACGAACGCGCCCGCTCCAGTTGCTGGAGTAAGCGCGTATGGATGTACGTCGATCGGCTGAAGGTGCTGCCGTCGAGGGCGGATCAGGCGCTCGCGGGGCGTTCGCTCTGGCTGTTCCCTGATGGAACAGGCGACTCTCTACGAAGGAGCTCTGTCAGACGGCCGAGCATGGCATCGCAGGCGTGAAGCTGAGCGATACTGATGAACTCGTCTGGTTTGTGGCCTTGATCCATGCTGCCGGGGCCACAGACCACAGTCGAGATTCCAATCGCATCGAACAAACCGCCTTCGGTGCCGAACGCCACTGTGGTGAAGGCGTCGGACCCGCAGATCCGGGCGATCAGTTCGGCAGCCTGACTTCCGCTGTCGGTCGCAAGTCCCGGGTAGGCCGATAATTCCGAAAACCGAATGTCACTGCTCGCATCGACTTCGCGCATTTTCGGCAGCACGTGCTGCTGGGCGTAGCGCATCAGTTGCGCCGCAACCTCTGCCGGATCTTGTGCCGGAAGCGCCCTGATCTCGAAGTCGAAACGGCAGTCGGCGGGGACGATATTCAAAGCCTTTCCACCGCTGATCACGCCGGTCTGCACCGTGGTGAAGGGCGGGTCGAAACGTGCGTCGCACAGGTGCGCTGCACGTAGCGTCGTACCGATACGCTTGAGTTCGCCAATCAAATCCGCGGCGTACTCGATGGCATTGACGCCCAGAGGCGCATAAGCCGAATGGCAAGCCGCGCCCTGAACGTCGCAGCGCATACCCAATTTGCCCTTATGCCCCAACACCGGTTGCAGTTGGGTGGGCTCGCCGATGATGCAGAGCAATGGTTTGTGCAGGCGCTGCTCGAGTACCGCAAGAAGGCCGCGAACGCCCAGGCAACCGACTTCTTCATCATAGGAAAGCGCAATGTGCACCGGCACTTGTAGCGGCTCTGCCAGCAGGCCCGGCACCGCCGCCAGCACGCAGGCGATGTAGCCCTTCATGTCTGCGGTTCCACGCCCATATAGCTTGCCGTCAGCCTCGCTCAGCACGAACGGCGGGAAGGACCATGCTTGCCCGTCCACCGGTACGACATCGGTGTGCCCGGACAGCACGATACCCGGCCGGTCCGTAGGGCCGATCGTGGCGAAAAGATTGGCTTTGGTGCGCTCGTCGTTGTAGACCAGTTCGGACGGCACCTGCAGATTCTCCAGGTAGTCACGGACGAATTCGATCAGTTGCAGATTGGATTCCCGGCTGGTGGTATCGAACCCAATCAACGCGGCTAGGAGCGCTTTGCTGTCCATCATTCGTCTCCAGGCACGCCATAGCTGGGCGCCTTCGTCGGATCCAGCGCGCGCGTAATGTAATCCTGCATCTGCGGTCGGTAGTCCGCCCAGAGTCGAGCCAGCTGGTCGATAGGACGTTCGTCAGCCCAATCCACCCGCAGGTTCACGATAGGCCATGCCTGCTCCCCAACGACCACCAAGGCCGCAGAATGCACGGGGCCGGCTTCCCCACCTGCAGCTATCGCGGCTTGCATGGCCGCGATCAGGCGGTCGGCCAATTGCCCACTGCTGGTTTCGAAGCCCTGCACCAGCGCAGCGATTACGGATTGATCCGAAAGCATGTTGCCGGCACCGACACATTGCTCACCCGACAACGCGTGATGGCAGCCCAGGGTCGCACTACCACTGAAATGGGCCGTCCGGCCCAGGTGATCAATCGCGGTTAATTGCCGGTATTGCGAATAGTTGTCTTCCTTTAGCGCAAGGTCCAGCGCTTCGGCAGGCGCCAAACCCTGCGCCAACCGATCCAGAACGCTGTTACCCAACGCCGGAAGGGTCACGTTCTGTGTCGACACTGCGCCAACGCCCGGTCGTAACCAGGGGCACCGGGCACCCACGGCGATGCTGGACGAACTGATGGCGATGCCCATTTGCCCGGTTTCGGCACAACGGCCGACGATGGAAAACGTCATATCTAGGATCCTTTATCGTCTGAGGCGTCGTTTTCCTCGTCAGTGGCCAGAGAGAAAGACAACGGCAGTGATCGTTTTTGGTGCTTATGGAAGAGCAGTGGGCAATCGCGGTGCGCAATCGTGGTGCAAATCGCCGCGAGAACGGTCAGCGTCCCCCTTCGACATTGAGGATGCGACCCAGGCCCAGGAACCGATTGGCGAGCGTCAGCAGGATCGCGGTCGTGGCGATGTACATGACGGAAAGTGCGGCAAGCGTCGGGTCGGCGAACTCGCGCACGTAGTTGTACATGGCGACGGGGAGCGTCTGTGTGGCTTGGGTCGTCACGAACAACGAGGCCGTGAATTCGTTGAAGGACAGGATGGCCGCGAACAACCAGCCGCCGAACAAGCCGGGAATCATCAACGGAATGGTGATGGTCCACACGACGCGCAACGGCGACGCACCAAGACTTGCGGCGGCGAGTTCGATGCGCTGTTCCAGGTTGTGCAGTGATACGTACAGGCTGCGCAGGACGAATGGAAGCACCAGCAGGATGTGACAGAAGATCACCAATGGGTAACCGCGGCTCAGATCCAGTTGTGCGACCAGCATCAATAAACCCAATCCGATGGTGAAGTGCGGAATGAAAAGGGGCGACAGCAGCACGCCTTCGAGCAAACGCTTGAAGCGGAATTCATAACGCTGAATGGCGATTGCCAGGGTGGTGCCGATCACGACCGCCAAGGTCGATGCCCAGGCCGTAACGATCAACCCGGCATAGAACCCGTTACTGAAGTCGTCGTAATTCAAGGCGCGTTCGAACCAGCGTAGCGACCAACCCTTGGGCGGGAAGAAGAGTACCGACGTACTACTGAACGACGAGATGATCACGACCACCGTCGGTAACAGCACGAACAGCAGAATGAGTGCTACAGCGAGCCGGCCGGCATAGCCAAGCCATTTGTCACGATTGGATCGAGTCATATCAATGGGCTCCGGCGCCTTGAAGGGAGCGTGTCATGCGCTTGAGCGCTGCGAGGAGTAACAGGGTCAGTACCAGCCCAGCAACGCTCAGGGCGGCGGCAAAGGGGAAGTTCAGCGACGAAAACCCGAGTTGGTAAACCAAGGTAGCAACGGTGCTGACGCGGCCGCCGCCGATCAGTTGCGGTGTGGCGAATGCGCTGAACGTCCAGGCAAATGCGGTAGTGAGGCTCGCGACGATCCCAGGCAGCGAGAGGGGCAGCGTCACGGTGGTGAATGCGCGAATGGGGCCGGCGCCGAGGCTGGTAGCGGCTTTTTCGTACGCGGGGTCGATGTGCGAGAGGCCGGTCGCAAGCATGAGCACCATGATCGGCATGGTGACGTGTACCAACGCTAGCACGACGCCCGTCTGGGTGAACATCAACTGCAAAGGCTTATCGATCAGACCGATCGCAAGTAGGACGCTATTCAGAAAACCGCTATTGCCCAGGACGATGATCCACGAATACGTCCGTACGACCTCGCCGAGAAACAGCGGCGTGATCGCAATGATGAGAATGCTCGACTTGAGCCAGCCCGATCTGGTCCGGACCAATGCATAGGCGAGGGGATAGCTCAGCAGCAGGCCGAACAACGCGGTCTTGAAGCTCAGCGCCACGGTGTTCAAGAACGCCTGCGCATAGAGGGTTTTGAACAGATCCTGAAAGTTGTCGAGGGTGAAACCACCCACATCCAACGAGCCGGGAACATAGGCGCGCACGCTGTACTGCAAGACCGTCAGCATCGCGATCGCGAGCCCCAGTGCCGTGAGCACCGAGGGCAGCACGAACCACGGGACAAACCTGGGATTTCGAGTCATGGGTGTTTCCGTTTAAAGCGGTCGGAAAGGCTTGATGCGGAGGCAGCGCGTTTACGAAAGCGGGCACGAAGCAACCTTCGCGCCCGCGCTTCGCTTAGTGCGCCATGATGTTTTCCGAGAACCACTTACGCCATTCGGCGGTTTTCTCGGCGCGCAGCTTGGGGTCGGTATCCAGGGTCGCGTCCCACTGTTCGGCGGTGGTGAGCATGCCTGGCAGTTTGGCGATCTCCGGGTCGACGGTCGCGTTAGTCACTACTGGGCTGCCGCGATTGATCTCGGCGATCTTGGCTTGCACCTCGGGCGACAGCGCGATGTTCATGAAGGTATAGGCAAGGTCGACATGCTTGCTGCCTTTGTTGATACCCATCGCATCCACCCCAAGCACCGCGCCTTCCTTAGGCATGGCGAGCTTAATATCCACGCCTTCTTCCATCATGTGGTAGGCGTTCATGGAGAGAATCACCTGCACACGCGTTTCGCCGGTAGCGATAAGCTGTTGGCTGTTCGCATCGTTGGTGTAGTACGACTTGATGCTCGGAATCAGCGCTTTCAGCTTGTCCTGACCTTTTTCCCAATGCTCGGCGTCAGCGCCCGCCAGCTTGGCGGAGACGGCGATGATGTGGCTTGGGTCCCAGTCCGGCAGGGCCAGCGTGCCTTTCAGTTCAGGCTTCCACAAATCGTTCCAGCTCTCGAACGTTTCCCCTTCCGGCACGAGGTCCGCACGATAGCCGATGGTGTAGACGTAGCCCCATACACCGATATGGCTCGGGCTCAATTCGGCCTGGTGAACCAGGTTCGCCGCGTTCGGAATCTTCTTCATGTCCAGCGTTTCGAAGAGGCCGTCGTTCGTGTACATCCAGCCGACGTGGGAGGTCGTGAACGTGAGGTCAGTTTCCGCTGTGCCTGCGAGTTTGGCTTTGTTCAACCGGTCGATCGTTCCGCCGGTGACGTATTCGACTTCGACGCCCGTCTGCTTGGTGAACTCCTTTCCAATGGCTTCGTCGATCAGGTCCCGGAAGCTTCCACCCCACGTGCTGACAACCAACTTGTCAGCGGCCTGAGCACTTGCAGCGGCCAGTAGGCTGGCGCTCAACAGGGTCAACGCAATGGTTTTACGCAGCATTTTTCTGTTCCTAATGGTGGATCGAAGTGGGCTATGGGGGGCTGTCATCGACCGCCACATCCGCAGCGCGCTTAGGGGCGAGCGAACGTCGTCTTGACGTGAATCAATAATGGGGCGCTGTGGGCGATGCGGTAAAACAGGCTTTGCCGTGCTTCTGCGTAGGAATTTCTGATGCAGCGGTCCGCGGCGTTCGCGGGAGGCATTGAAGGCGGCGTACCGGGGTACGTCGAATGAGCGGGGCGCTCTTTGGCAAAGCCTAACCATGGCTATGGCAAACGCTCATTTAAGGAGTAGAGGGAAAGGTCGATCCTCGCCCCTGGCACTGGGCACGTTCCGTGCATTGCCCTATCGACATCGCCCCCTTGGAGCCCTCGGCTCCTGACCTTTATCGCTGGAGACCCCCATATGCTCAGTCGAATCACACAACGGCAGCTGGAGTACTTTGTCGCCTCGGGTGAAGCGGGGAGCCTTCTTGGCGCATCCGAGCGTCTGCACGTGTCTTCACCTTCGATATCGGCGGCAATTACGCATATCGAGTCCGAGCTGGGCGTGCAGTTGTTCGTCCGCCACCACGCCCAAGGCGTATCGCTGACCGCCATTGGCCGCCAGGTGCTAACAGAGGCGAAACTGATCCTCGAACAGGTGAGCAACCTCTATACCATTGCGTCGGAGTCTCTCAATACCGTCCGCGGGCCATTGCGAGTTGGTTGCTTGGGCTCACTGGCGCCAATGATCACGCCGGATTTGGTGTTCGGGTTCGGACGGGCGTTCCCGGGCGTGCGCATCAGCCAGTTCGAAGGCGACCACGAGCAATTGCTGAGCAAGTTGCGCAGCGCGGACATCGACATCGCGCTGACCTATGACCTGGCGACGAGTGACGACATCGAATTCCAACCGCTGGCGCAGCTACCGCCGTATGTGATGGTCGGCGAGCACCACCCGTTCGCAAACCTGCCCGCGGTGACGGTCAATGATCTCGAGACGCATCCGATGGTGCTGCTGGATATGCCCTGGAGCCGCGAATATTTCCTCAGCTTGTTCATGCCTGCCGGTGTCACGCCGAACATCGTCATGCGGTCGAGCAACCTGGAAGTGGTGCGGGCCATGGTCGGTAATGGCGTTGGTTACTCGATTGCCAACGTCCGCCCCAAGGCTAATCTTTCCCAAGACGGCAAGCGCCTGATTCGGGTTCGGCTGGCGGGCGAGCATCGACCGATGCGCTTGGGTTACGCGGTCGCGAGAAACACACAACTGTCGCGGGTCGTAGGGGCGTTCGCCGAACGGTGCCGAATGTTCGTGTCCGACCAGTACATCCCCGGCATGGCGGCACCGAGCTTTTTCGATCCGCATTCGGTGCCGATGCTCAAAGGGGTAAGTTAGCGATTTCGACGAGGGCCGATGCGCCCGTTCAGGCTGTTGGGTTAGCCCGCAGTCGTTGAGCGTTTGATCCGTAACACCGGTTTCGAATTGTCCATCGCTACGCGGCTAAAGCCGCCCCTACAGCGTTCCTCATGTGCCACCCAATCACCACAAACAGCCTCTCCTGTAGGGGCGGCTTCAGCCGCGTGCGGTGTACAACGTAACCCCGTAGCACCCGGGTTTCACCCGGTCTACGAGTGCTACGAGTACGCCATTCCGGTATTGCGATAACTGTGGGAGCGGGCCATGCCCGCGATTGTCGTCGGGCGGGTGCCAACCCGCGTGCGATGTTCCGCATACCCCTCCAGCACCTGGGGTCCACCGGATTGATCAATATCCGCGGGCAGGATCGACTCTATGCAACACAGCCTCGCCGCGCGTCAGGCGTTGGATGTTGTCGGCGATCTGTGCGGCAGCGGAGGCAGGAATGGCGACGGACGCCAGGTGCGGGGTGATGAGCACGTTATCCAGTCCCCACAGCGGATCCTCCGGGGGCAACGGCTCGCGATCGAAGACATCCAGCGTTGCTTCGGCGATCCGGCCGCTGGCCAGTGCCGCGGTCAACGCGTGCTGATCGACGACCGCGCCGCGCGATACGTTGATGAACGATGCGCCATTTGGTAATAGCCCTAGCCGTCGCGCATCCAGCAGGCCACGGGTCTGCGGGGTCAATGGCAGCATCACCACCAGGATGTCGCTGCTGGCGATAAAGCTGTCCAACTGTTCCATGCCGTTGACGCACTTCACGCCATCCAGCGATTTAGGCGAACGCGACCAGCCACGAACGTCCAGGCCCTGCCGAGCCAACTCCAGCGCGGCGTAAGTACCCAACTCTCCCAGTCCAAGCACCCCGACCCGTATGCTTTCTGGCAGGCGCGGATGCAGGTAATGCCAACGTCGCTCGCGTTGGGCGCGCTCGAGCGCCGGGATATCACGCGCATAGCGCAACACCGCGAACAGCACGTAGCTTGCCATCATCCGCCCCATGTCAGGGTCGGATACACGCGTGATGGGAATGTCAGGCAAATCATCGCGGCCAACGAGTGAATCCACCCCCGCGCCGAGGTTCACCAGCAGCTCAAGGCTGCGATAACGGGCGAAGAAACCTTGCGGTGGTTTCCAGGCTAATGCGTAGCGCACGTCGTCCGGATCGACGACATCCTGCTCCTGACAGATATGGACACCCGGCAGTAAAGGGGCCAGCAAATCGCGCCACTCATCGAAACTATCGAATTGGCTGTAGAACACCAGAATCGGAGTCATGCCGGCTGCTCCAGCAACTCCGCCACAGCGTCGAGCGCCAAGCGATAGCCCAATGCACCGAGGCCCGCGATAACACCGGTGGCGGCTTTGGAGACGTAGGAATGGTGGCGGAAGCTTTCGCGCTTCCAGATGTTGCTCATGTGCGCTTCGATGATCGGTCCGTCGAACGCCATCAAGGCATCGAGAATCGGCACCGAGCTATAGGTCAGCCCCGCGGCATTGATGATGATCGCGCTGGCATTCAGCCGGGCTTCCTGAATCCAGTCCACCAGCACACCTTCGTGATTGCTCTGGCGAAATTCGAGGTTCAGACCCAGTGCCGCTGCATGCGTTTGGCAGCGCTGCTCGATGCTGGCAAAGCTCTCGCTGCCGTAGGTGCCACTTTTGTCCAGGCCGTAAAGGTTGGCATTGGGGCCGTTCAGGAAATAGACAGTATGGGGCATGGTGGGCTCCGAACACTCAGGCGAAAGGGCGGGTGGTGAGCATGGCGGGGTGCTGATCGAACGTATCGAACCAGGCACCTGCGGCGGGATAACGCGCGCGCCACGAGAGATCGGGAAAGCGGAAATCCAGATAACCGAGGCCGCAACCTAACGTGATCAGGCCGATATCGTCCGGCGTCCGGCTGAACCCGGCGGCCTGCTTTTCAATCTCGGCCAACGCGGCGTCAACTTTGCTCAACTGCGCGCTGATCCACACGTCCCACTGCTTGTCCGCCGGGCGGGCCGTGGTTTCGTAACGCGCTAGCAAGGCCGCGTCGAGTAATCCGTCCCCAAGGGCTTGGCGCGTGAGGCTGGTCCATCGCGCCTGTCCTGAAGACGGAAAAAGGGCACCGCCGGCATAGGCGTTCAGGTACTCGCAGATGACGCGGCTGTCGTACAACGTCAGACCATCGGCTGTCTGTAGCGCGGGTACCTTCGCCAGTGGATTGAATCCGGCGATACGCTCGTCACGGTTGACAGGGTGAGCGGCGGAATCGAGTTTTTCGATCTGTTCGGTCAAACCCAACGCGTGGGCGGTCGCCATCACCTTGCGTACGTAGGGTGAGGTCGACGCGAAATATAGTCTGAACATGAAGGTCGCTCCTGGGCGTGTCGCGGTGGCGGGGCGGTCAATGGCGCCTAAACAGGTAAGTTTTTAACGCTTCCTAGGGCTCACTGATGCTGAGCAGCACTTTCCCGACATTGGCATTGGCTTCCAGCAAGCGATGGGCTTCTGCTGCTTCATGCAGGAGAAGCCGTGCGTACACGATCGGACGGACCTTGCCCGCAGCGATCCAGGGAAGGAGCCCCTCGCGAACGGCGAGCGCGAGCCGTGCTTTCTCTTCTTGGCTTTTGGGTCGCAAGGTCGATGACGTGAGGTGCAAGCCCTTGCGCATCACCAATTGCAGGTCCAGCTCGACGGTTGCCCCTTGCATGAAGGACAAGCTGACGTGACGCCCGCCGGCCGCCATCGCTGCCAGATTTCGGGCGAAGTATGGGCCGCCGACGTTATCGAGTACCACGTCGACACCGCGACCTTCGGTGCAGTCGGCGATGACCTGAACGAAGTCGTCACTGTGCCGATCTACCGCACGCCAGACACCGAGCTTCTGCAACGCCGAGACCTTTTCCTCGCCACCTGCTGTGGCAATGACCTTGGCTCCCGCCGCGTGCGCACACCCGATGGCGAAGGTGCCGACGCCACTTGCTGCGCCGTGAATCAGCACCGTGTCGCCGGCTTGGAGGCGACCCAATTCGAACAGGTTATGCCATACCGTGAACGCTGCTTCGGGTACGCCAGCGGCGTCCTCTAGGGACAACCCCGTGGGAATGGGCAGGCAAAGCGCGGCACTGGCTAGGCAGTATTCGGCATAACCTCCGCCATTGAGCAACGCCATGACCCGGTCACCAATACCGATTCCGTCGACCTGCTCACCAACAGCGACGACCACGCCCGCAGCTTCCAGACCGAGTACATCGGTGGCACCGGTTGGCACTGGCATGCCACTACGTTGCATCAGGTCCGGGCGATTGATACCTGCGGCGACTACACGGATCAGGACTTCACCCGCTTGTGGCCGGGGCACGGGGCGCTGGATTCGTACCAATACGTCGGGACCACCCGCTTCGCGGGCGATGACGGCATTCATTGTTTCAGGAAGGGCGCTCATGACGGTGGTAGCTCCACGTCGAGGGATAGCGGCGCACTGGCGTCGGTTAGGTGCCGGACGCCAGTACGAATAGGGGCGTGCAAGAAACAGCGGTGTTCAATGGCGCGCTTCGACCGGTGTTGGAAAGGCACAGACGCCCTCGTCGTCGAAATTAAGTCCGGCGACGGCGCCGATGGGCCAGCGCGTCAACGCCTCGAGACCCGACTGACGTACGAACACGCGGGTTTGTCCGAGGGAGGGCACGTCCAGATGGATGTCGACGTGATCACCCTGAAAAACATGATTGACCACCGTGGCACTGAGCGCGGAATTCGGTCCTAACGGGACCAGGCGGATATTCTCTGGGCGTACGTACACGTCCAGGCGCGCGCCTACGTCGGCATGCACCCGACTGGCCGGCAGGCGTAGCGTGCAGTCACCCAACTCGATCATCGCCTGATCATCCCGGCTCAGGTAGCGGCCAGGAACGACGTTGGCGTCACCGACGAAGCTCGCAACGAACGGATCTTCTGGGCTCCGATAGATCGCATCGGGCGTGCCGATTTGCCGGATGTGGCCGGCCGACATGACGACGACGCGGTCGCTCATGCTCAGCGCTTCGCTTTGGTCATGCGTGACGAAGACGGTGGTCACGCCAAGTTTGCGCTGGATTTCCTTGAGCTCGATCTGCATCGACAAGCGCAGGTTTTTGTCCAGGGCGGAAAAGGGCTCGTCCAGCAGCAACACTTTCGGCCGGATCACAAGGGCGCGGGCGAGGGCGACGCGCTGCTGCTGGCCGCCGGAGAGTTCGCGCGGCTTGCGCTCGCCATAACCTTGCAGTTTCACCAGTGCCAACGCCTGATCGACGCGTTCTTCAATCTCGGCCTTGGCCACCCCACGCATGCGCAGGCCGTAACCGACGTTTTTCGCGACCGTCATATGCGGGAACAATGCGTAGTTCTGAAATACGATGCCGATCTCGCGTTGGTAGGGCGGCGTTTCCGTTACCAACTGGCCATCAATGAAGATCTCGCCCGTGTCGGCGTCGGCAAAACCGGCCATGAGGTTGAGCAGGGTGGTCTTGCCACACCCGGACGGTCCCAGAAGCGTGACGAACTCACCCTCTTGGATCTTCAACGACACCTTTTGCAGCGCAATCGAGTCGCCGAAGCGCTTGAGCACGCCGTCGAGCTGGACGGCTGTGTTGATGCGCGGCTTATCCGCCGCAGCGCTAGGCTGTACGGCAGGCGTAGACGGCTTGATCTGTGCAATCGCCATGAGGGCTCCGATAAAAAGTTAGGCCGGCGTTTCAGCGTGCGGACACGTCATCTGGAATGACGGCGATGACATCGATTTCCATGAGCCACTGGGGTTGGCCGAGGGCCGATACCACCAAGCCAGTCGAAATCGGAAACACGCCTTTGAGCCATTTGCCCACTTCCTGGTACACCGGCTCGCGATAGCGCGGATCGATGATGTAGGTGGTGGTCTTGACGATGTGGGAAAGGTCGGAGCCTGCTTCTTCCAGCAGTTGCTTGACGTTCTTCATCGCCTGTTCGGCCTGCGCTCGTGGATCACCCAGCCCGACGAGATTGCCGGAGAAGTCCGTACCGACCTGACCGCGCACGTAGACCGTATTGCCAGCGCGTACCGCCTGGCAGAGATCGTTGTCCAGCGATTGGTTGGGATAGGTCTCTTTGGTGTTGAACATGCGAATGCGGGTATGGGTGGGCATGCTTGGCAACTCGTGAATATTGGAATGAACCAAGCTTCACATTGCCCGCCGTCATGGCGAAACCAACATTTGCGTAGGGTAGTGCTTAGGAAAAGCTGAAGCCTGCTTGCCATGGGCTTTCTATAGGAGGGAGCGGGAGCCTAACGTGTGACGATGGGGCTTTCAGGCAAAGCGTGTGCGTCGCGCAAGACGCACCTCGTATCGATCAAAACAAAGGACCAGACCGCGTATTGTTGCCTTTCGCCAATCGGTCGTAGAGCACCACATTGACCGTCGCGGCTAAGTTCATGCAGCCATTGGTGGGGATGTAGACGACGTCCTCGCACCAGTCGCGGATTTCCTGGCTGAGCGAGCCGTCTTCGGCGCCGAAGATATAGAGGGCCCGATCAGGATGCGTGTACTCCGGCAACGCCCGTGCGCCTTCCACCAGCTCGACGGCAACCGGAACGCAGCCCAGTGGAAGAATCTTGCGCAAGTCGTCGATGTTGATCAGTGGAATGTCCTGATGCACCTTTTTCGTATCGGTGACGAAGTCCTTGGCGCGGTCGTAACGCGTACCGGTGTAGAACACGGAACTGACGCCGTAGCAGCCGGCGGCACGCATGATCGAGCCGACATTGGAGGGGGACTTCGGGTTGCTCAGGCCGATGCAGGCGTATCGCTTACTGCTCAAGGGGATCTACTCGCCGGAAAAAGCGGGCAGTATACGGTGTCCCCGCAGGGGCCGAAGATTTAGCGGCTTGCCTGGGGGGCGGATTCCAGGCGGCCCATTCGGGCGAGGGCAAACAGGCAGAGAATGACGATCGCTGCGCCGTAGCCGTCGGTTGTCGCAATCACCCCAAGCTCCCGAGCGACGAACCCCGCTGCCAGTGCGGGCACGCAGAACGCCAGATAGCTCAGCGTATAAAAGGACGCGAGCAACCCCGCGCGTTCGTGCAAATCGGCGAGGGGCATCACGGTGCGCACCGCCCCCAGAAAACCTGCACCGAAACCAACACCTGCGGTCAGGGTACCCAGCACGATGATCTCGGGACGCGAGAGGTGCATGCCTGATAGAAAAACCAGCAGCCCGCCCAGCAGGAAGCGTGTACCAAGACGCAGAGTCCAGAGGGGAGGGGCTTCACGCAGACAATAAATCGCGGTAGCGCCCGGTAGTGTCAATGCGGCCACCAATACGCCGCCTAACAGCATCGAGCCATTGCCCGTCGCGTCGCGCATGACGGTTGGCGCCAGCGACAACGTGAAGCCACCCATCGCCCAAACGGAGGTGTTGACGGGCAGTACCTGCCACAGCGCGCTGCGGGCCTGGCACGGTATGGACAATTGCGGACGTAACGACGCGAGCGCGCCGGGCTCACGAGAAACCGTTTCTCCCACCCAGACCAGTGACACGGCTTGCAGCACGAATACGCCAAGCAGTACGGCGTACACCAAATGCAGCGGTTGCGGCGCGTATTGCGCTAATAGCCCGGAGCCAAGCGCACCGCATGCCATGCCCAACAACGGCGAAAGACTATTGAGCAGGGGGCCACGCTCGCGGTCGGTGTCGATGAGCGCCGCACCGATCACACTGGTTGCGACACCCGTCGCCACACCTTGCAGCAGACGCGCGGCGATCAAAAGAGGCACGTCATCGGCCCATAGGAAAAGCCCCATGCTCAACGCCTCCAGCACCAACGCAAGCGCCAGCACGGGGCGCCTTCCGACGTGATCGGATAGTCGGCCCGTCGTCAGCAAGGCCGCCAGTAAGCCGAAGGCATAAACGGCGAACACCACCGTCAAAATTGCGGAAGAGAAATGCCATTCCTGTTGGTACAGGCGGTAGAGCGGTGTAGGCGCGCTGGATGCTGCAAGAAACGCCAGCAGAACGCTCGCGAGATAAGTCAAGCGAAGTCGCGGCGTGAAATTGAGCATGGCAAAAATCCTTAAAGCAAATATGTCGCGTTAGCGGGGCAGTCTGTTCCTCTTCTACCACTAACGCAAATTCTTTGTGTTAACGTCGCCGCCATGGCCATCAAAACGTCCCTTCGCCCCGGCGGTCGCAGCGCCCGCGTTCAAGATTCTGTCCATCAAGCCACCCGCGCGTTGCTGGCGGAGCTGGGGCGAGATGCGATCAGCTTGCCATTGATCGCGTCCCGAGCCGGCGTCACGCCGTCCACGCTCTATCGCCGATGGGGCGATCTATCGAGCCTGTTGGCCGACGTCAGCCTGGCGCGCATGCACCCTGATGCGGACCCGGTCGATACCGGCAGCCTGCGGGGCGATTTGCTTACCTGGAGCGAGCAGTACTTCGATGAAATCAACTCGGTGCCAGGCCGCGCGATGCTGCGTGATGCGGTGGCGAGCGACTGCACGAATCGCTGTTTGACCATTCTCCTGGGGCAATTGCAGACGATCCTCGAACGTGCGGCTTCGCGGGGTGAGGCGACGCCCAGCGCTGAGCATCTGGTCGATCGGGTGATCGCTCCTGGAGTTTTCCGGATCCTGTTTGGCGAGGGCGCGCCTGGCGAGCACGAAGTGAACGCGTGGATGGATCAGGCGCTGGGCTGAAGCGCCGGACGTGTCGGCAGCTGTAGTCGCCACTACTTTCCCTGCGCGTGTAGGACTATGATGCGCGCCCTCGACACCGCTGCTGGAAACCTAGGTCGTCATGTCAGGCAATGCCCTCTACACCGACCTGTCGGGTTATTACGATCTGATGTGCGCGGACATCGATTACCACGCTCAGAGCCATGCGGTGCAGCGACTGCAGCGATTATTCGGCAACGGTGGCTTCAGGCATCTCGATCTGGCCTGCGGCACGGGCCCACATGTTCGCCATTTCCTTGATGCGGGTTATCAGAGCAGCGGGCTGGACATCAATCAGCCTATGCTCGACCAGGCACGCGTTCGTTGCCCCGAAGCGGAGTTCATCCTGCAGGACATGTGTCATTTTTCGGTCGAGCAGCCTGTCGACCTCATTTCCTGCTTTCTGTACTCCATCCATTACGCCGCCAGTGTCGAACGGTTGAAACGCTGCATCGGCAAGGCCCATGACGCCTTGGCGCAAGACGGGCTCTTTTGCTTCAACGCGGTTGATAAAGGCCGGATCGACAGCGGGGCGTCCGTCAGTCACAGCGCCGAGCATGCGGATGCTTCGTTCAGATTCACGTCGGGATGGTCCTACCCGGGGCATGGCGAACGGCAGTGGTTGAAGCTGCGTATCCAACGATCGTCCACGGACGTGCATCAGGAATGGGCCGATGAGCACCCCATGGTGGCGGTCACGTTCGCGGAATTGAAAGCGCTGCTGGACCCCTATTTCGAGGTGCAGCTGTTCGAGCATGATTACCAACGAATCCTTCCTTGGGATGGCGCTAGCGGTAACGCGCTATTCGTGTGCGTGAAACGCTGAGCGTCTAAATAAAGATTCGCCCGCGTCCGGCGGAACCCTTTACCGACAATATGCCGATTACCCACGTAGAGCGCGCTGTTCTTTACGCGGTTTTTTGGGCGCCACCAGCCGTTTGGACGGCGCGGCGCTACCCCGTTGTCGAGCCTTGACCTCGGTGCTAAGTTTTCTGAGCGTCGCTCGACGGCGCTCGACAATTAGCCTTGTGAGGATAAGAACATGAACGCCGAATCTGGTGACAAAACCACTGGCGGCTGCCCGTTCGGTCACGGCGCAGGCGCATCCCGTGGACGCCCGGTCAACCGTGACTGGTGGCCTGAAGCACTGAGTCTTACATCACTTAACCAACACTCACCCCGGTCTAATCCGTACGGTGGGGACTTCAACTACGCGGCGGAATTCGAAAAACTCGATCTCGATGCCGTCATCGCCGACCTCCATGCGCTAATGACAGATTCCCAAGACTGGTGGCCTGCGGACTTCGGCCATTACGGTGGCCTGTTCATTCGTTTGGCCTGGCACAGCGCTGGTACCTATCGCATCACAGATGGCCGAGGTGGCGCTGGCGGCGGTCAACAACGCTTCGCGCCTTTGAATAGCTGGCCAGACAACGCTTCCCTGGATAAAGCACGGCGGCTTCTGTGGCCGATCAAACAGAAATATGGCCGCCAGTTGTCCTGGGCCGACTTGTTCGTGCTTACCGGCAACGTGGCCCTGGAATCCATGGGCTTCAAGACGTTCGGTTTCGCCGGCGGACGTGCGGATACCTGGGAGCCCGAAGAATTGTTTTGGGGCCCCGAAGGGACCTGGCTGGGTGATGAGCGCTACAGCGGCGAACGCCAGCTCCACCCTGGATTGGGCGCCGTGCAGATGGGCTTGATTTACGTGAACCCGGAAGGGCCGAACGGCAATCCAGATCCCAAGGCTTCCGCAGTCGATATCCGGGAGACGTTCGCGCGGATGGCGATGAACGATTACGAAACCGTGGCGCTGATTGCCGGCGGCCATACTTTCGGTAAAACCCACGGCGCGGGTGATCCATCGCTCATGGGGCCCGAGCCGGAAGGCGCGGTGATCGAGGACCAAGGATTGGGCTGGCGCAGCAAGTTCCAGAGCGGTATTGGCGCCGACGCCATCACGTCCGGGCTCGAGGTTATCTGGAGCCAAACGCCGACGAAATGGTCGAATAATTACTTCGAAAACCTCTTCAATTTCGAGTGGGAGTTGACCAAGAGCCCGGCAGGCGCTCATCAGTGGGTGGCGAAGGACGCCGGCGAGATCATTCCGGACCCGTTCGACCCGAGCAAGAAACGCCGACCGACCATGCTGACATCGGACCTGGCGCTGCGTTTCGATCCGATCTACGAGAAGATTTCACGCCAATTTCTGGAGAACCCCGATGAGCTCGCGGATGCCTTCGCGCGCGCCTGGTTCAAACTGACGCACCGTGACATGGGCCCTGTCGGTCGTTATCTGGGGCCTCTAGTGCCGACAGAAACGTTGATCTGGCAGGACCCCATTCCAGTATGCGATCACCCTGTAGTCGACGACGCGGACATTGCCGGCCTCAAGCAGAAGGTGCTGAGCACGGGATTCTCCGTTTCGGACTTGGTGTCGGTCGCCTGGGCATCGGCGGCCACCTACCGCGGTTCCGACAAGCGCGGTGGCGCCAATGGGGCGCGGATTCGTTTCGCGCCGCAGAAGGATTGGGAGATCAACAAGCCGGCGCTGGTGGGCGAGGTGCTGGAGAAACTGACCGCCATCCAGCAAGACTTCAACGGCTCGGCCAGCGGTGGCAAGCAGGTGTCCATGGCTGACTTGATCGTGTTGGCCGGATGCGCCGCGATCGAAAAAGCCGCGGCTGATGGTGGGGTCAAGGTCACCGTTCCGTTCACGCCGGGCCGTATGGACGCGGAGGAAGAGTGGACCGATGTGCAGTCGTTCGAAGCACTGCGGCCGTTGGCGGATGGTTTTCGCAATTACTATCACGAAGCCCACTTCATGGCGCCCGAAGAAGCACTCGTCGACAAAGCGCATCTGCTGCGTATTAGCGCACCCGAGATGACGGTGCTGGTCGGTGGCATGCGTGTATTGGGGACCAACGCGGACGGCGGCTCTGAGGGCGTCTTCACCCATCGCGTCGGTACGCTGTCGAACGACTTCTTCGTGAATCTGCTGGATATGAAAACCGAGTGGAATGCGACCGAGCACAAGAATCGCTTTCAGGGTGTCGACCGTGCCACACGCCAGCCGACCTGGACGGCAACACGTGTGGACTTGATCTTCGGTTCTCAATCCGAACTGCGGGCGCAGGCCGAGGTGTACGGCATGGCCGATGGCAATGAAAAGTTCGTGCATGACTTCGTCGCCGCGTGGGAAAAAGTCATGAACGCGGACCGGCTCGACATCGGCAAACCGGAAGATATTTTCAGCCAGAAACTGTCTGCGTAACGGTACGGCGGCGTCCTTCGGGACGCCGTCACGGCTCGCTTATCGAACCTATCTTCAGACTGCGCGGCTCAGGTGCTTGTGCATGAAGCTCTGGCACACCTCGGCATCGAACCACCATGGCGCGAAGCGTCTAGGATCATCGAACGCATTCACGATATGCGCAGCGATGCCTGGCGCGTGCGTGGCCGTCCCGAGAACGTCGAGAACATGCGGCGGAAGCGGGGTGAGCAAGCTGTTGGTCCAGTTCACCACGTGCCTTGCGTAGTCCCAATATTGCGCAAACGTTTCTTGCATCCAGTCCGGCGTGAATGTCGCGGCACCTCGCGCGAGAATTGCGTCCAGGTAGACCTTGCTGCACTTGGCTGCGCTATTTGAACCTTGTCCAGTAATAGGGTCGTTCACCACCACCGCATCGGCCATGCCCAGCACCAAGCGCCCGGAAGGCAAACGCAGTACCGGCTGGCGCACCGTAGGCGTGAAGCGTCCAGCAAGTACGCCACCGGCGTCCGTAAGCTCTACGTCACGGCAGCGTTCGGCTTCCCACGGGACGAAGCGACGCACGATATCCAGGCTACGTTCCAGGTGTTGCTCCGGCGATGTGATGTCCTGCCAGCAATCCATAGGCCCACCGGGAACGCCTTCGAAGACCATGATTTCGCAGGGGCCGCTCAGGGTCAGGGCTGGAAACACGAAATATTCGCCGACGCCGGGAATGAGGTTGAACGCGACCTGAGGGTAGGGCGATCGCGGCGTCATGCCCTTTACGTAAGTGAGGGCCAAAGCCCGTTGTGGCTGCGAGAAAACCGTGCGCTTCGCGTCACGTTCAAACAATCCAACGACGTCGCCTTTCCCGGCAGCGAGCACGGTCAGGTCATGGCTGCCTGCCAGGCGTTCCAGCTCGGGCAGGCCAATCCGGTCGATCATCAATTCACCACCTCGGCGCTCGAATGCCTGCATCCAGGCCGGCATCTTCAAGCGTTGGTCCACCGCCTGAGCGTAGCGATCCAGGCGCGCGCTCCAATGGAACGCAGGTTCTTTTGGATGGCCGGGGTTCGGCACCGCAAGACCGATGCCTTCCACGACGGGACAAGCGTCCTCCCAGAAATTCAGGCCCAGGTCTCGTTCGATCTGAAGTGCGGTGTGGAACATGCACTGGCTGGACATGACCTTGCCATCGCGAACCTGTTCCGCGGTGCGATCCGTGACGAGCGTGACGCGATAGCCGTGGGTGAGCAGCCCGAGGGCTAATTGCAGGCCGGCCTGGCCGGCGCCAACGATGGCAATACGACGCATGGCGTACTCCAAGAATCCCGCCCGCGCAGGGTCAGGAAAGGGTTGATCTAGTGTTCGAAGGCTGATCGTTCCGTGCCTGAGTTTCAGGACGGATGAAAATCGCGCATTCGTCGACGTTCAGCGAATACGCATGCTGGTGTGCTAGTCGACCGAGCCTATGGGTGCTGCATGGCCCATCGATCGACCGCCACGGTGCAGTTATTGGTCGATAACCGGCGAAGCGTTCCGGCCTGCTCATGCAGGCCGGGCAGTGAAGGGTTGGCCGTAGGAAAGTGGCGATACCGGAGCGCTAGTGGCACGGTGCAATCGTTTGTCTATTTTTCGTGAAGATTCGCAAGTTCGTCATGCGTAGCCAATAGACTTACGTGCTGATGCCGGTGGCGCACCGGGAACGAGGGTCCGTTTGGAACGCGTTCGTTGCGCTTGCAGCCGCACACATCTCTACGTAACCGACGATAGGTAATCCGAATGTCGCTGTTTAGCCCGGCACAGCAGTGGTGGCGCGCGCTCACCGCTACCCAGCGCAAATGTGGCTTGAGTCTCGTTGTTGCAGGCTCGCTGCTTGCTTCGGCGGGTGCCGTGCTGCTGCAACCGCCCGAGATCGAAGACCTGTCCGATGAAAACCGGCATGAATTGCCGAAGCTGAAGGCCCTGTGGAAGCAGGGTAATGTGGTAGTCCTCGTGCGCCACCTCGAGCGGTGCGACAAAGAAGACTATCCCTGCCTGGAGGGCACGGATGGTATCACCGCAAGATCGGTACCCGCAGGGCAGTCGCTCGCCGAAAGTTTCAGTCGTCTGGGCCTGAGCACCACGGACATCTACAACAGCCCGCTGACCCGAACCGCCCAGACCGAAAAGATCGTTTTCAACGACACCGGTGTGGATCAGGACTGGCTCTATCAATGCCGCGAGACGATGCTCAGCGATGCCATTGCGCGTAAGAAGCCTGGCAAGAACCTTGTGCTGGTGACCCACAGTAGTTGCATTTCAGAGTTCGAAGAGGCGCTGGGTTACGACAGTGAAACGCCCGAATACGGCGCTTCTTTGTTCTTCTCAACCGTAGACGAGCCGGGCTCATTGGGCGTTCTGGGTTTCCTTGATGTTGAAGACTGGACCAATGCACTTGGATCGCCGACCCCCGAAGTCGCAAGCCGGTCGACCCGTATTCATGCCGCGAGCCAACCGGTCCAGCCGTAGGTGTGATCCTATGGACGGCAGGATGCGTGGATCACTCCGTCCCTGTTAGCGCTGGAAGATTACCGAGCGGTTGCCCATACCGGTTTGCTCGATGCTCGCCGTGCCGCCGCTGTTGATCACCTGTTGATCCAACGACGCGTAGTTCGCGTTACCGACCTGATTGATGACACCGCTATCACCGTCCGATTCATAGCTGGTTTGCGAGACGCTGATGATGTTATCAGCGCCGTTTTGCAGCAGGTCCAGCGAGTTGTTATCACCGCCCTGGATAATGTCGACCCGGTTGTAGTCGCCGGACGATTGCCCGGTGATACGTCCGCCGCGTATGTTTTCCTCATATCCGACCGCCGATGATCCGTACTGATAGACCATCAATTCGTTGCCGTTTCCGGTTTGCGTGAAATCGAACGACCCGTTGGTTGTGTACAGGGTTAGGTCAGCAATATTGCTCGACCCATTTTGCATCAACGATGCCGTGCTGCCGCCGTAATAGCTAGGGTCCGTCTGGATCACATCAGCACGATTACTTTCGCCGGTTTGACTTATCGAGCCGCTGAGACGCCCATACGTGCTTTGCGAAGAGACAACGGTATTGAATTGACCGTACTGGTCGACTTGCCCAGACGCATTACCGTATTGGCCCACGGTCGCTTGATTACCCGTGCCGTCCTGATTCGCTTGGAGGCTGTTCAGAAACACGGCCTGTTCCAGCGTCAGGGCGTTTGCGTGCCCGAGTTGGTTGAGGGTGGCGTTGTTGTAGTCGGTATCAAGCTGATTTACGGTCGCGGTGTTATCTGTGCCGATTTGGTTGATCGTGGCCTCGGCCCAGTCCATGGTTCGCTGGGCAATGTTTTGAACGTTGCGTTCACCTTCCTGATACGAGTGTACCCAGAGACCGAAGCCCTCCTGATTCGTGTTCAGGGTGTTCGCATTACCCAGTTGCGTAGCCTCGACAATAAGGTTGTAGCCAACTTGTTGGATCGCGACTTTATTGATGTCACCCGTTTGTA
Organism: Pseudomonas matsuisoli; assembly: GCF_014647635.1. Taxonomy (GTDB): domain Bacteria; phylum Pseudomonadota; class Gammaproteobacteria; order Pseudomonadales; family Pseudomonadaceae; genus Pseudomonas_P; species Pseudomonas_P matsuisoli. Next base: position 127,125 of record NZ_BMPO01000009.1, on the reverse strand, counting down.
CGACGTTCGCCGAGACGTATGGTCCGCCTTGCTGGTCTATCTGGGCGGAATTATCGTTCCCGTTTTGTTCGGTGGTCGCTTCAAAGGCCCACTCTTGCGCGTGAGCGGTCAAGGCAAAAGATAGGGTGGCGGCGAGGAGGCTGCGAGCGAACATGTCCTGAATCCTTGGAGATGTGTGGGACCCGGATTGTTGAGCGGTTGCCGGCAACGGCAAATAGATCAACCGGCTACATATCCAGCGGAGCGGGATTAATCCTCATACCGGCAGTCGGAACAGACGCCCGGCGCTTTTGTAGGCGCGGCCTTGCCCGCGATGCCGTTAAAACCTATTGCCGATAAACCATGCCATCGCAGCCGTATCCATCAAACCGGGCCGGGCAATCCATTGCGAAAGTGCTCGCTAAGGTGCTCGATCCAGGCGCGCACCGCGGGCAGCATGCCGCGCCGATGAGGATAGACGGCTTGCAGATAGCCACCGGGCAATGACCAGTCTGGCAAGAGCTGCTGCAACCGACCGTCCGCCAACTCCTGCTCGCAGTACATCAGCGGCAGCGTCGTATAGCCAAGGCCGGCCAACGCCGCATGCTTGCGCGTGCCGAAGTCGTCGATGCCGAGCCGCGCCTCCAGTACCAATTCTCGCTTGGCGCCGGTGTTGTCCAGCATGCACAAATGAACCTTGCGGTCGAGTTCCAGCGCGCCGAGTAACGGCACCCCGATCAGCGATTCCGGGGTGTCGATGCGGCGATCGCGCAAAAAGCCGGCTGTCGCAACGAGCACACCCTGAGCATGGTGCAAACGACGAGTGATCAGGGCCGGGTCTTCGTCGCCCGGTTCGCGTACGCGCAGCGCGACGTCGATGCCTTCGTTGACCAGATCGACACGCCGGTTGACCAGCAGCATCTCCAACTGCACCAGCGGGTATTTCTGCAGAAAACTGGAAATGATCTCTGGGAGATAATTGTGTGCAAGGCCGGTAGGCGACGACACGCGTAGCGGTCCGCGAGGCTCGCTTGACATGCTGGCCACCGCTTCGTCGGCCATCTCCGCCTCTGCCAACATTGCCTGGCAATGCCGCAGGTAGCGTTCACCGATTGCCGTCAATGAAAGCGTGCGCGTGGTGCGCTGCAACAGGCGGGCGCCAAGCCGCTCTTCCAGCTCGGCCAGACGTCGCGACAATCGTGATTTCGGGATGCCGAGCACACGCCCTGCGGCTGAAAAACTGCCGGACTCGACCACCTTGGCAAAGTAGAAAAGATCGTTCAGATCCTGCATGACATTCGCTCTTCGTCCTATGGGTGGGACGAACTATCACATTTTGCAGGGCTAATCGGCCATTGGTTTGTTCGATAGGATGATCCGCACCTACCGACCCAAATCTACTTTCAACCAATTGGAGACATCCCATGAACATTCTGCATATCGATTCCAGCATCCTGGGTGGCTATTCCGCTTCTCGTCCGCTGACACAAAAAGTCGTTGCTGCTTTGAAAGCCGCTAATGGTGACGCTGAAGTGAGCTATCACGATCTGGCAGATGACAGCCTGGGCCACTTCTCTGCCGCAAGCCTCTCCGCAGGTCGTACCGCTGAAGAAGCGCGGGATGACGAACAGCGATTGGAGGCCGCGCGCAACGCCAAGGCGTTGGAGGAGTTTCTCGCTGCCGACGTCGTGGTCATCGGAGCCCCGATGTACAACTTCACCATCCCGACGCAACTGAAGGCATGGATCGACCGCATCACCGTCGCCGGTACTACGTTCCGTTACACCGAAGCGGGTCCGGAAGGCCTCTGCAAGGGCAAGAAGGCGGTCATCGTGTCGACGGCAGGCGGCATCCACGCCGGCCAGCCCACGGGCATCGCTCATGAGGATTACCTCAAGCTGTTGCTGGGCTTCCTTGGCATCACCGATGTGCAGGTCATTCGCGCACAGGGGCTGGCCTATGGCGATGACGCTAAAGAAGCCGCGTTGCAGGATGCTGACAAGCAGATTCGCGCGCAGTACGCGTAACGTCGGCCTCGCGCTGGCCTTATCGGTAAGCGGCCACCCTTCGCCAAAAAGAACGCCCAGGCATGATCAGCCTGGGCGTTTCGCTTCGTGACGAGAGGGGATACGCGGTATTGGTCCGCGCTCGCGCTAACGGGTAATAGGAAGATCGATCAGGTTCGGTCGGCCCGATCGGATCCCGTCCTGCACAGCGCCGTAGATGTCGGCAGCGCGTTCCACGCGCCGCGCTGCTACGCCATAGGTCTTCGCCAACGCAACGAAGTCGATTCGTGGATCGACAATGTCCATGCCAATGAAGTGCTCGGCCTTGGCGCTGCGATAGTGCGATTGCGCACGAATGTTGTTCTTCAGAATGTTGTACTCGCCATTGTTCATGACGACGAACGTCACCGGAAGCCCCATATGAGCGGCCGTCCAAAGCGCTTGAGGTGAGTACATCGCCGAGCCATCGCCTACGAGGCAAACCACCGGGCGACGCTCAAGGCCAAGCGACATTCCAACGGCTGCTGGCATCGCCCAGCCAAGAATGCCGCTGCGCGTGAAGGTGTACTGCCTGGACGAAGAAGAGTCCAGGCAATCGCGAACATGGATGATCGTGGCCGGTGCCTCATCGACGATAGGTATGTCTCCGCCGACCGCCCGTAGGGTTTCGTACGCTGCCACCAATGGGGACGTTTCAGGCGCATCGAATTGATCTGCGGCACGCGCGGAAACATCCGATCGCAGGGCGTCGCGTAGTTGCTGCGCGCGTACCTTCAAGGTCTCGATTGCGTCCGCGCGCGGCGCGCACTTTTCCGCCAGGATCGGAAGGAGTGTTTGCAGGGACAAGCGCACGTCGCCGACCCATCCAAACGTACCGTCATAGAAGCGACCGAGCTGATGCGCGTTGCTCGTCAGCTGGATGACGCGACGCCCCGCGGGAATGGGTAACCCATCGGAGTACTGATAGCTCACCAGCGAGTGCCCGCCCAGCAGTAGGACAGCGTCGAAGGGTTCGAGAATGTCCCGAATCGCGGCCGCTTTGGGCGGCAAAATCCCGCGCCATTGTGGATGCGCGGTGGGAAACGCCGTGCGGCCCAGGGAAGAGCCGCCTAGGACCGAAGCCCCCAGCAACTCGACGAGCGCGACGGATTCGCTACCGGCGTTCGTCGCGCCGACTTCTTCGCCAATCACCACGGCAAGTCGGCCCGGTTCGATGTTCGCCAACACCTCGGCGAGTTCGCCGAGATTGCTGGCGATGGGGGTGCGGTCGATTCGCGATGGTGTGCCAACGTCAACGTCGGTGTGACGCTCCATCGTATCGATGGGCAACGACAGGAACACGGGGCCAGTCGGTTGCGTTTGGCAGTCCTGGAGTGCCCGACGCAGCAGCATGGGAATGTGCTCCGGATGGCGGATTTCCTCGACCCATTTCACATTCGGACGCGCCATTGAAACGAGGTCGCCATATAGCAAGGGATCGGTAACGGTGTGCCGCGAATCTTGCTGGCCTGCCGTAATGATGAGAGGCGTGTTCGCAATTTGTGCACTGACGATCGCGGCAATGCCATTGCCTAGACCCCCGGACGTGTGGAGGTTCACGAACCCCGGCTTTCCCGACGCTTGCGCGTACCCGTCCGCCATGGCGACGACAGACGCTTCTTGCAGACCAAGCACGTACTCGATGTCCGGCGCCGCGGTCAGCGCATTCATCAGTGGAAGTTCGGTCGTGCCGGGGTTACCGAATATGTAATGGACCTGCTCGCTGCGCAGCACGTCCAAGAACAGATCTGCGCCGCGGCGCTTTTCGGTTGAAGAGGAGGCTGGCTTCGAAGGTGCGGCCATGCTCGAGCTCCTGTCTGAGGCTATTGATACACACAAGGCGAGGAAGGTTATCCGGCATGATCCTGCGACGAGGATTGATCATAGTCGCCGAGGTATCGAGGTCGCGGTGCATTGCCCTGTCTGTGGATCGCTGCTTCTTAACGGTTCCAAATGACGGGCAGGCACGCGTCATTCGGACTGGCGGCGCCCATCGAAAGCAACGGCGAAAGGTCAAAACCGTACGAGCCACTCAGGGCTCGATGCGAGGTGAGAGATGGCTGGCGAAGACGAAGTGCTCGAGACCGAACAAGACAGCGAGTTGGACACTCCTGAGACCGATGTACCCACAGACGGCGATGCGGGAGAGGCTGCGCCGGATGAAGCGGAAGTGACCGAAGAGGACATGGAAATGTTCGAGGACGACCCGAACATTCCTACGGAGTGATCACTTGAAAGCCCTGCGATTGCGTGACGCTGCTTGCAACCGCGGGGCCTTCTGTTTCAGCCATCGTGACGTCCGCGCGCGGACGACTGGATCAACGCAACGCCGCCAACAGGTCTTTCAGCGTGCGCTGCGCTTCCTCCTCCAGCGGGAAGACCGGTAGCCGGGGATCGCCTACCTCTAGACCGGTGCTGCGCAGACCCGCCTTGATGGTCGCGGGCAAGCCACCTTTCAGCATGAAGTCCAACAGCGGCAATTGGCGGTAGAACAGGTCGCGTGCCTGCGCGATATCCTTGTTCAGCACCGCTTGATAGAGATCCAGATTCAATTGCGGAATCAGGTTCGGCGCTGCTGTACACCAGCCTTTGGCCCCTGCCACGAACGCTTCCAGCGCTAGGGGGTTGCAGCCGTTGTAGAACGGCACCAGGCCTTCGCCCAACACGTGGAGCTTGTGCATACGCTGAATGTCGCCGGTGCTTTCCTTGACCATGGTCACGTTTTCCACTCCTTTGACGATGCGCAGAATCAGGTCGACCGACATGTCCGTGCCGCTCGTGGCCGGGTTGTTGTAGAGCATGATCGGGACGCCGACGCTCTCGCCAATGGCGCGATAGTGGGCGTAGATCTCGTCTTCCGTGAGCTTCCAGTAAGACGCCGGCAGCACCATCACGACATCGGCGCCGTGGCGTTCGGCGAAGCGTGCCCGGCGCACGGCCTTAGCGGTCGTCAGGTCCGAGACGCTGACGATGGTCGGGACCCGGCGGTTCACCTGTTTGATGCTGAATTCTGCAACTTGGTCCCATTCGGCATCGCTCAGGTAGGCACCTTCGCCTGTGCTGCCCAAGGGCGCGATGGCATGGACGCCACTTTCAATCAGGCGATCGATGGAGCGGCCCAGCGCGTCCAGATCAAGGTCCTGACCCTTGGCCGAGAAGGGCGTAATGGTGTAACCGATGATGCCGTGGATCGTTGAAGTCGACATGAGATGCCTCCGATAAGGGTGGGGTAGATCAATTCAGGCAATCGGCGTGGTGACGCAGATTTTGCCGGGCGTAATAGTTGAATGCGGCGGCATGGCGCTTTGGCTTGCCGACCCAGTCGTGCGCTTCACGGCCCAGTTCCGGGCGGATCGGTTTGATGGCGCCCGCCGACATCGCCAGTAACTGCAGCTTTGCCGCGCGCTCGATCAACTGCGCCAGGACACAGGCTTCCTCGATGGTCGCGCCCGTGGAAAGCTGGCCGTGGTGGGAAAGCAGAATGGTGCGCTTGTCGCCAAGCGCACCGGCGATCAGCTCGCCTTCCTCGTTGCCCACCGGGATGCCCGGCCAGCTCCCCAAGAACGCGCAGTCGTCGTAGAGCGGGCAGAGGTCCATGTGGGAAACTTCAAGCGGCACCTCCAGCATCGACAGTGCCGCGACGTGTGTCGGGTGAGTGTGGATGATGCAGTTCACATCGGGACGTGCACGGTAGACCCAGCTGTGAAAACGGTTGGCCGGATTGGCCATGCCGTGCCCTTCGAGCACCTCGAGGTCCTCGTTGACCAGCAGCAGATTGCTCGCGGTGATCTCATCGAAACCCAAGCCGAGTTGCTGCGTGTAGTAAGTGCCTGGCGCTGGGCCTCGGGCGGTGATCTGCCCGGCGAGCCCCGAGTCATGCCCGTTTTCGAACAGAATCCGGCAGGTGAGCGCCAGCTTTTGTCGATCAGTCCACGTATTATCCGCCAACGTATTTTGCATCTGGGTCAGTGCCTGCTTGACCAGTTGCTCTTTGGGTATCGCTAATGTCGTTGCCACTCGAATGTCCTCCAAATCCTGGATTTGCCGGGCGTCGTGCATTCACCAACAGCGGCTGACAAATGACACAAATAATCCTATATGACACAATGTGTCATTAGCAAGGACAATTCGCCGTAGTCTTGCGAAAAGAAGCTTAATAATGTCTATCCGATTGAAATTACTCAGAAAAAAACTAGGAGTAACCCTTGAGCAATTGGCGGACACGTCTGGCCTGACCAAGAGCTATATCTCCAAAGTCGAACGAGGCCTGAGTACGCCTTCCGTTGCGGCCGCGCTGAAACTAGCGAAGGCACTGAATGTAAAGGTCGAAGAACTGTTCACGGAAGAGAAGGCTGATGTCGACAGCTACAGTCTGGTACGGGTAAGTGAGCGCCAATCGCTGACGACCGATCATCAAGACTCCGGTTACGCCGTGCTCGCTCACCAGGCGAGCCAGCGCGACCTGCTGCCTTTCATCATCTATCCCCCCAAGGAATTCATCGACCGGGCCTTCAAGGAGCACACCGGAGAGGAGTTTCTCTTCGTCCATGAAGGCCAGGTGGAAGTGGACTTCATGAGCGAAAGGGTCCTGCTGAGCCGTGGTGATGCGCTCCATTTCAATGCACAGAAGCCGCACCGTTTGCGCTCCGTGGGCGAGGCGCAGGCTCAATTGCTTGTGGTCGTGCGCAGTGCCGACGAAGATTGAAAAAGATGGCGCGGACAGATCGGGGCACTGGGATTCATAAATGACAGACACTGCTCCACTTCGCGGCTCGTTCAACGGGCTAATCGCCTTTTTCGCAGTCGCGCGCGAGAAAAGCTTCACGCGAGCCGGCGCCCATCTGGGCATTTCGCAAACGGCCGTCAGCCATTCCGTACGCGCGCTGGAAAAGCGACTCGGCGTTCAGTTGCTCGTCCGCAATTCACGTACGGTTTCGCCAACAGCGGCGGGCGAGCGTCTCTTGCGTTCGGTCGTACCATCGCTCGAGGAAATCGACGCGGAACTGGAGGCGCTTTCGGAGCTTCGTGAAAGCCCGACAGGTACCTTGCGCATCACGGCATCCGATCATGCGATCCGTGAAGTGCTGGCCCCCAAGCTGAAGAGATTCTTGCCTCGATACCCTGGCATCAAGGTCGAATTGTTCGGAGATAGCAAACTCACCGATATCGCGGCAGACCAGTTCGACGCGGGGGTACGTCTTGGTGAGTCTGTCGCCCAGGACATGATCGCCGTGCGCATCGGCCCTGACGTCCGTTTTGCCGTCGTCGCGACCAAGCGTTACTTCGCCGAGCATCCGATCCCAACGACGCCGGAAGAATTGACCGGGCACAACTGCATCAACATCCGCCTTTCGACTTATGGCGGCTTGTGGCCCTGGGAGTTCGAGAAGGACCAGCAAACGGTCAATGTACGCGTCGACGGGCAGCTGACGTACAACAGCATCTATGACTGTCGCGATGCGGCGGTCGCAGGGCTCGGCGTTGCCTATGTGCCGCAGGAGTTGGCGCTGCCGTACGTGAACAGCGGGCATCTGATCAGCGTGCTAGAGGACTGGTGTCCGCCGTGGGACGGGTACCACCTTTACTACCCCAGCCGCAGACAGGCCTCCGGGGCGATGTCGCTTCTTATCGCCGCGCTTCGTTATGAAGAACCGGTTTCTTGAATAATGCCATACCCTGAGATTGATCAATCCTGTTCATAGCCCCTTACGCTTTATCCCTCTTTTTAATAATGGGTCGACTCCTTAGTTTGGAAACGTAGTGCCTTTACAGGCGTTTTCCGTTGTAACAGGAGTACCGCATGACCGTTAAAGCGTATGGCGCCCACGCAGGCGACAAACCACTTGAGTCCATCGACATCATCCGCCGCCCGGTTGGGGCTCACGATATTCAAATCGACATCGCATTTTGCGGTATCTGCCACTCCGATCTGCATCAGGTTCGGGGCGAATGGGCCGGTACGCAGTTCCCATGTGTGCCTGGCCACGAGATCGTCGGCCGCGTCGTTGCCGTCGGTGCGCATGTGACCGAACACCGTGCCGGTGATCTGGTTGGCGTAGGGTGCATTGTCGATAGCTGCAAGCACTGTGGGGACTGCGATGACGGCCTCGAGAATTACTGTGACGGCATGATCGGCACCTACAACTTCCCGACACCGGATGCGCCCGGCTGGACCATGGGCGGCTATTCGCAGCAGATCGTCGTTCACGAACGCTATGTGCTGCGTGTCCGTCATCCCGAAGATCAACTCGCTGCCGTGGCGCCTTTGCTATGCGCGGGGATCACGACCTATTCCCCGCTGCGGCATTGGCAAGCCGGCCCAGGCAAAAAAGTAGGCATCGTCGGAATTGGCGGTCTAGGGCATATGGGCGTCAAACTGGCCCATGCCATGGGAGCCCATGTGGTGGCGTTCACCACCTCCGAATCCAAGCGGGCAGACGCGAAGGCATTGGGAGCCGACGAGGTCGTGGTGTCGCGCAATGCCGAAGAAATGGAAGAGCATGCGAGCAGCTTCGATCTGATCATCAATACCGTCGCCGCGCCGCACAACCTGGACGCCTACCTGGCGCTGTTGAAGCGTGATGGCGCGCTAACGTTGGTGGGTGCGCCGGCTACCCCGCATCCTTCCCCCGAAGTGTTCAGCTTGATCTTCAAGCGTCGCACGCTGGCGGGCTCGATGATCGGCGGTATTTCAGAGACGCAGGAGATGCTGGATTTCTGCGCCGAGCACGGCATTGTTGCGGACATCGAGCTGATCCGGGCCGATGAGATCAACGCGTCCTACGAGCGCATGCTCGAAGGCGATGTGAAGTATCGGTTCGTCATCGATAACGCGACGCTGGCAAGCTGACTCCCAGGCCGTTACTGGCGCGGTAAACGCTGCGCTAAAAGCGCCATCAGAGGCCTGCATTCGCGGGCCTCATTCAGATTGAATCGCTCTTCGTCACGCCACCGTGTTTGCTGTGCCGATCAGCTTTCATCCCGTCATCGCTGGCACTTCATCCTGCGCGTGGCGGATGGCGACGCGTAGTACGATGCCGTCAAGAATCACCGGATACGCCCATGCCACGTGAACACTACAGCGAACTCCTCGTTTTCATTGCGGTAGCGCGGGAGCGCAGCTTCACGCGAGCAGCAGCGCAGTTGGGTATGTCCCAGTCGATGCTCAGTCACACCATCCGTGCAATGGAATCGCGCCTGGGCGTTCGGCTGCTGACGCGCACGACACGCAGCGTCTCGGTGACCGAAGCAGGGGAGCGGTTGCTCAACGTAGTGGCGCCGCGGTTCGCCGACATTGCGTCCGAACTGCGCTCCGTTGCCGAACAGGGCGGTGCTCCGTCCGGCACCTTGCGTTTCACCGCATCCGATCACGCCATCGATACGCTGCTCTGGCCGAAGCTTGCGGCTGTGCTTGCCGAGCATCCCCAGATCAAGATCGAAATGCATGCCGACAACGCGTTGGCAGACATTATCCAGGGACGCTACGACTTCGGTGTACGCCTGGGGGATGGGCTGGCTAACGATATCGCCTCCGTTCGTATCGGGCCCGACCTGCGCTTCATGGTCGTGGGCGCGCCTTCCTATCTCGCCAGGCATCCTGCGCCAGATACGCTTCAGGACCTTGCCGTCCATGACTGCATCAATCTGCGGCTACCCACGCGCGGAAATCTCTGGAGCTGGGAACTCAAGAATGGCGAACGCACCACCAATGTGCGGGTGAATGGACGGCTGGTGTTCAACGGGATTTACCAGACCGTCAACGCCGCGGTTTCCGGCCATGGTCTCGCCTACATACCCGAAGACCTGGCTCGGCCGTACCTGGAATCCGGAAAACTGGTTGGCGTGCTGGAGCCATGGTGGCAGCAGTTCCCGGGTTACCACCTGTACTACGCGAGCCGCCGCGAGACGTCTCGGGTGATGCAGGTGGTGATCGATGCGCTAAGGCAGGACGACGCCTAGCGCTTCGAGAACACGTCCTTGGCGACGGGCATCGCTGAGAACACATTAGGCCAGCCGGCATAGAACGCGATGTGAGTCAGCACCTCTGACGCTTCGGGCTGTGTCAGCCCGTTATCCATTGCGCGATTCAGATGGTAGGGAATCTGCGCCAACTGCCCGGAAGCGATCAGCGCGCTGACTGTTACGAGGCTACGGTCCCGGGGTGCCAGACCAGGCCGAAGCCATAGATCCCTGAACAGGAGGTCGGTCGTGTTCTGCACGACACCCGGCGCGACGTCGCCGAAGTTCCTGCTTACCCCTGTGGCGCGCGCTCGCTCAGTGACTTCGTCAATTGGCAGGTGCGTTACCCGCGCAGTTGGCAGCGCCTTCTCGTCAATTCCACGCTCCTTAAAAACGGGCGCGATCACCGCAACGGCGGCCATGGCATTTCCCCAACCCGCATAGAACGCCAGGTGAGTGACCGTTTCTGAAATTTCCGTAGCCGTTACGCCGCTGTCGAGCGCACGCCGCACATAAAACGGCAGCTCTGCGGGTTGGTTACGGGCAATCAAAGTGGAAAGTGTGACGATGCTTCGGTCCCGCGCGGACAGTTCAGGACGGCTCCACTGTTCCTCGAGAAGCATCTGGTTCGTATAGCGCTCCAGCGCGGGAGAGACGGCGCTGATACGCGTGGGGTCGGGTTGCACAGGCGTAGATTCAGTCATCGAACGTGGGTGCTCCAGTTGCGTACAGGCGGTGAGCATGAACATCGAAACCGCCGTCAGGGCTGATCTATTCATCAGGTGTTCCTTGGTGTGAGCGGAAGGACGGCAATTACCTGGGAGGCGTTACCTAGGAAGAGTTAACTGGGAAGGTAATCCGCGTCGGCAACCGGCTCCTGCCACGTCACTGCGCTTTCGTCCTTGAGGTAGGTGATCGCGATATGGCTCATACCGGTTTTGTCAGTCGCGCCGTGCCAGTGCTTTACGTCCGCCGGAATCCACACCACATCGCCCGAATTGATCTCGCGTCGCTCGACGCCATCCTCCTGCACCCAGCCCCGGCCTGCCGTCACCACGAGTAGCTGCCCAATTGGATGGGTATGCCAGACGGTACGCGCACCCGGTGCGAACGTTACGAGGCCCGTCGAGGCGCGGGTTTCTTCCGATACCGCTGCCATCGGCGTGATCACGGCATGGCCCGTGAAGTTATCCGGCGCACCGATGACCGCGGCTGTGGAGCCGTTCGGGATGATGTTGATGTTCTCGGCACAAGCGGATGACGCAAGGCCGGAAAGAACGGCAGACGCGATGAGTTTCTTCACTGTTGATCCTCGGCTGGGAATGGATGTGAGCGCAGCCTTTGGCGTTTAAGGGCCTGCTGGCTGCGGCGCGAAGTCTTGGATTTTTTAGCAGAAAAGATCGGTGGTGATCAGGGGCGGGGAGGTAATGCTGTTATGAGCTCGATTGATTAATACGGCGCTGAAACTAGCGCCAGGCAACGTTACGGGGGCGGGGCGATCGGCCAGACACGGTGAGCGCTCGGCGTTGGCGCTCCAATTCAACGAAGCGGGTGTTCGAACGGCCGTGGCCGGCCAATGAGCGTTGCGACGAAACCGTCGGAATTCGTACCCGCCTGGCAAGCCTACGATATGCGAATGATGCTGCGGGCCTTCCAGCGTGAGGGCCTGTTTACCCAGCCGGCCGCAGTGGCCCGGTTGGAATCCATGTTGGGTCGACCGCTGCGCCGCTATCGCGACTTCGTACAGGAAACGGTGGCAACCTGGTAAGCGTTGCTACGCCGAGTTTGCGCTGTAGGGTGGGAGTCCAGAAGAGCTTCCACTCCTACAGTGGGTTGGACCGGAAACGACGTAGCGTGGAAAACGGCGGAGCCTTTTCCACGCGGATCGGATGTCTAGGCGACCGTGCTAGGCCTGGCTTGGATCGGCCTTCGGTGGCTGGTCGGTTTCGGCGCTCAGCATCTCGTCATGCTCTTCCATCTTCCACGGCAGGCTGCCCGGCGATATGTGCAGGAAGTGCATGTACTTCTCGAACTGATCGAGGATGTCGCTGATGATGTCGGCCTGGTCGTAGCCGAAAATATCGTACTGTTGACCGCCGCGACGCAGGAAAACCTCAGCGCGATAGTACTGTTCATCAATGTCAGGATCTTCGGCCAATGCAAAGGCGGGCATGGCGTAGCCGACCATGCGAATCTCATAGATGAAGTCGACTTGATCTTCTTTGATGACCTCAAGGTAGACCCGCGAATGGGTTTCGTCCGTGTGTACCTGAGCATCCCACTCTTGGGCACTGAGCTCACGCTGCACGCGCCGCATGGCCTTCAGCACGGTGGAGTTCACAAAGCCCTCGACATGGGCTCTGTCGGGGAAGCTGACCATACCGGCGAGGCGCTTCTTCCAGAGTCCCGGTCCGGCATTGCTGGCCAGCCGACTACCCTGCATATGATTCTGCAGGCTGGTTTGATGATGGCCCTCGATAACCAGTGCCCGCCACATGCCCAATGCTGCAAGCAGCATGATGATCGCGAAGGGCAGTGCAGTGGCAATAGTCATGGTCTGCAAGGCGCTCAGCCCGCCCGCCAAGAGCAATGCAGCTGCGACAACCCCTTCGATCGACGCCCAGAAAACACGCTGCCAAATCGGCGTGCGAGCTGCGCCGCCTGCGGCCAGCGAGTCGATGACCAGTGAGCCGGAGTCCGACGAGGTTACGAAGAAGGTGATGATCAGCAGTACCGCAATAAACGAAGCTATCGAGGTCAGTGGCAGCAACTCGAAGAGCTTGAACAAGGCGATGGCGTTATCGGCCTGCACGTCGGAAATTAACGAGGTGTACCCCTCCATCATGATCAGGTGCAGGGCGGTATCGCCAAACACCGAAAACCAGAGGAACGTGAAGATGGTCGGTACGAACATCACGCCAAAGACAAATTGGCGAATAGTACGGCCGCGGCTGATCTTGGCGATGAAGAGGCCCACAAAGGGCGACCAGGCGATGGTCCAGCCGAAGATGAACAGCGTCCAGTTGCCGATCCAGTCACTGCGCGTGTAAGCCTGCAGGTTAAAGGTTCGCTCAATGATGTTATTCAAGTAGCTGCCGGTGTTTTGCAGGAACGTTTCCAGAATGAAGATGGTTGGGCCAACGGCGAAAACGAACAGCATCAAGCCGATGGCCAGAATCATGTTCAACAGCGACAGGTTCTTTACGCCCTTGTCGAGGCCGGCTACCACCGAGCAGATCGCCAAGGCCGTGATAATCACGATGGCGATGATCTGTACCATCGTGCTGACAGGGATCGATGGCCACAGATAGTTGAGCCCCGCGTTGATCTGGGTAACCGACAAGCCCAGCGTCGTGGCAATACCGAAAAGGGTGCCGAGAATGGCGAACACATCCACGATGTGGCCGATCGGCCCGTAGATACGTTCGCCAATGAGTGGATACAGGGCAGAGCGCATCGACAGCGGCAAACCATGGCGGAAGGAAAAGTACGCCAGCACCAGCCCGGTTAGGCCATAGATGGCCCAGATATGAAAGCCCCAATGAAAGAACGCAATCTGCATGGCCTGCTTGGCCGCATCCACGGTCTCCGCAGCTCCCGCGGGCGGCGATGCGTAGTGCAAGACCGGCTCAGCAACGCCGAAGAACAGAAGTGCAACACCGTAGCCTGCTGAGAACAGCATCGCGAACCATGCGGGGAAGCTGTATTGCGGCTCCGCATGGTCCGGGCCCAGTTTAATTGCACCCCAAGGCGTCAAGGCGATGCCGACGACGAACACGAGAAAGAACGCCACGGAAAGCATGTAGAACCAACCGAAGTTGGTGGTTATGAATGCCAACGTGGTATCGAACAATTCTCCAGCCAGCGCAGGATTACTAATGGTCCCGATCACCAGCAGTAGCGTGATGACTACTGCCGGAATGAAGACCGGAAAAAGGATGATGGCTCTTGGCAGCTTCTTGTCTGCTTCCATAATTTAGGTCTGGTTCCCTTAGCGAATAGATGGAGCCCCCACTGCCTACTTAAGCGGAGGGAGCAAATTGCTATCAGTAGATAGACGCTTATCTAACGCGAAATACTCACCAGATTATCTAGGTGGAAGGCTGATCTTGCCCTCTGCGGGCGTAGTCGGAGGATGAAATCCCGAAGGGCTTGCAGCGTTTAACTACGTTCTTTTTGCCCCGGAAATCATGGCCGAATCAGCGCGCGCACAGCATTGGCAGGCAACCATGCCGTACCGCCATCTTCGAGTCGTAGGGTGAGCGCATCACCAAACGACCAGACTACGTGCACGTCTTCGAGTACACAGTTGGGTGAGCTCGGAAGTAGGGCGCCGCAGGAGGTGTCGCAGTAGGCCGTGTCCAGCACGATGGCTTTTGCCTGGTAATTGCCTAGGCCCAAGGCGTTGACAACGGTGTCCGGCAGCGTAGTCAGCGCGCCGCTGTAGCCGGCCATGAGCAGCGCGAAGAAGGTGGCGAAAAGCATCACGGCTCTCCAACCTGCGACGAAGAGCATTCCGCAAAGCGCTGCAATGAACGCAATTGCCGGCGGTGCAGCCAGCACAACACCCCATTTAGCAGGCCAGTACCAATGCTCCACCACCGGGTACGCTTTGATCCACATCCATACGATGAAGTAGCCGGTGATGACCGTTGGGATGTAGGCGTTCCAGAGGTATTTCCAAAAGCTGAAACGCCCCAGTTCGAAGAGACACTGAATGATCAGCCCTGCGACGAGAAGGATCATGACGGGAGTGAGAAACCCTATCCACTTGAGCATGGATGGCGCCACGAAAATGCTGGCGACCAACGCCGTACCTGCCAGCAAGTACGGTAGAAAAAACGTAAGTCCCATTAACAAGAATACCTTCCGTACCCGCGAATCGCCGCGATAGGGCAGGGCGTACGTGATGTCTTCCTTTATGGTTTTCGTATTGAGAAATCCATAAAAAATCCAAGCGCCAGGCATGAACAGAACTGCGACAAAGGCCCCGACCACCGCGAATCCCAGGCACGACGCCGCCAATAACAAGGAAGAAAACTGAAAAAGATCGAAGCTCGGATAGAAGTGATGCCGGGCGAAATAGGCGAGAAAGATTCCAAACCCGAATGCCGGTGGCAGTACTTTTGCGATCAGCGAGGCATGTCGCCGTAGAAAGGTGCTGGCAAAGGCCAGGATGAAGTCGAGTACATCTTCCGAATCGGTCGCGGGTTGGTCAGTCCATTTTTGCATTGAATGTCGTCCGTGGTGGTTCATGGGGCGCTTATTGCGAGCGCTGTGTCGATAGCGGGGTAAGGGGCGGGCCGAGAGCGCCTTGACAGTCGTCAGGGCGCCGTCGATTTTGGCGGGCTAACGACAGCAATCCCTGTCCACATACGTCTTGTTGCCATTGCGATTGATGTAATAGCAACCGCCTTTCGGACCCTGCTGCAGTGCCGCCCCGCTTGGGCCGCACCCTTTTGCGAGCGAGTCCTGAGGAAGTGTAAGCGCCGCGAGACCCAGCAGCGCTGCAGTGCACATGGGCAGTAGAGATCGAGTTTTGAACAGCGTGGCAAGCTTCATCTTGAGCGCTCCGTAGCAAAGTCTGCGAGCGGACGTTCCCTCGCAGCCAATGCCTTATCGGCAGAACCGCTAATCCCGTTAGCAAGTGGGGTGGAAAACTGCGACGCCTTTTCCACTTGATATAGATCTCTGGGCTAAGTTGATGAATGGCCTGTTGGCGGCAACTCATTGTCTAGGATTCTTAGCGGATACGATCGGCAATGAGCAAAAGCGGGTAGGTCACACTGTCTCGAACGTAGTTGAAGTAGTGACCGAAGCGTTCGGATGGAACTGTTGGACTTGCCGGAGCCACCTATCCGAGATCGAAGTCCGGCTGGGCCAACCAACATGAACGTTGCCATCACTCGACCTCTTCAATCAAAGGCCTTGATCGCATCAGCCGTGACCATCGGCTAAACCGAAAATCCAGCGTGCGCACGTAAGTGCATTCGGTGAAGGTCGGCTTTATGTCTAGAAAAGCGACCTCAAACATTCGTGTTTATTACGGGGGCTGAAGCGATGTCTGAGACCAGGTTAAGTCACGATGTTTTGGAGTCACACCGTCAACTCAACAGCGTATGGAAGATGGTGATTGACGATTTGGGCGATGGTGAAGTGCGGGATGCACAAAACCTATTTATTAGATGGGCAGACAATGCTTTTCCGTTCTGGAATACGTTGGCTAACGCCGAAGTCGGGGAAGACGAACAGCGTTTTCTGTCGTCGCTACAAGACGCCAGCAACTACATGAAGTCTCATAAAGAACCGGGATTTCTATGGTTATTCGAAGACCTCGTTCCTAGCACTTTACGAGAAAAGCTCTCCCACCTCGTAAGTGAAGCAGGCTTATATCTAGGTTTTAACGGCTTTGGAATGGCGGCGGATATAGAGCTCTCAAGCTTAAACGCGGCCCATCCTGAACTCGAATTTGTTCGGGTTAGTACGGATGAGCATGTTGCGGCCTATGCAGATTTAAACTGCCGTGCCTATGACTTTCCCTCTAGCGCATCACTGAACTTTAGCGGTCCGACATTCTGGACGGAGCGAGCGTACGCCTATCTCGGGTTAAGGGACGGCGTACCGGTTACCGCTGCTGCGACGGTGGAATCGAATGGTTGTTTATTTTTGATCTTGGTTGCAACGGCTCCGGAACATCAGCGCAAGGGCTATGGAGGAGCAATAACGAGAAAAGCGATCCTGGAAGGAATCAAGGCGACCGGCTCCCAACATGTGACCTTGCATGCAACAGAAGCCGGCGCGCTGATCTATGAAAAGATGGGTTTTAAAAGAATAACCCCCATTGGTTTCTACGCGCTAAACCGCTGACAGGTGAAAGGGGCCACGCGGTGCGCTGCCGGTTACGACTGTCAACGGCGGCGATTTAGCATCCGACAGCGATTGGATTAACGGCCAGGTTGTCTATGCAAGCGGCGGCATTCCATGAGGAGGCCATCATGAGTCTGATAGCACTTGTTACCGGCGCGTCTAGCGGCTTTGGCCAAATGATCGCACGCGACCTCGCGCGGGCTGGCCACGTCGCATATGCCTCCATGCGGGGCTTAAAGGGAAAGAATGCCGACAAAGTGCACGACAACGCGGAATTCGCGAAAGAACACGGCGTTGACTTGCGCTCGATCGAGCTCGACGTTCAGGACGAAGTCTCGATCGCGACGGCGGTCCAGCAAATCGTAGACGAACAAGGCCGTATCGACGTACTGGTTCAGAATGCCGGCCATATGGTCTTCGGTCCGGCGGAAGCGTTTACGCCTGAACAGCTCGCTCAGCTCTACGATATCAATGTGCTGGGCACCCAACGGGTTAACCGAGCCGTGCTTCCGCACATGCGCAGGGCCAAGTCAGGTCTTCTAGTCTGGGTATCCAGCAGCAGCGTAGCGGGCGGTGTACCGCCCCTGTTAGGTCCTTACTTCGCAGCTAAGGCAGGAATGGATGCGTTAGCGGTGTGCTATGCGAAGGAGCTCGCACCGCTCGGCATTGAGACGTCTATTGTCGTACCCGGCGCCTTCACCAGCGGTACCAATCATTTTGCTAACGCCGGTCAGCCCCACGATGACGCAATCGCCACGGCATATGCGGAGGCATGGCCGATAGGCTTCGCTGATCGGATGCAGAGCGCGCTAAACAGCACCGTACCGGATGATGCCGACCCCAGTGAAGTCGGACGCGCAGTAGTAAATCTCGTCGCAATACCCTGCGGAAAACGCCCGCTACGCATTCATATCGATCCAGCATCCGACGGGGCAGCCGTTACCTTTGCTGTCATGGACCGCGTACGGGAACAGTTCCTAGATCGCATCAGTTTTCCGGAATTGATGCATCCGGCTGTCCCGGACCTACATTCAGGAGCTGACGGTAAGGAAATATGAGGGCCGATCGTTTCCCATACGTGGGCTTGGCTCGAACCTTTCAACTCACACCTGAATGCCAGAATTGGATCGTGCTCGGGCCCAGGTCGCAGTGGCTGCTATAAGGGCACCGTCGCGGCGAACAGGTTTGGCCGTCGACAGACGAAGCGTATTGCCCTCAAGAACCGCCAAGCGCGTTTGCGTCTGTTCCTGCCAATTGGGGAAGAACGCGACGGCCATTTCATGGGTTAACACGGAGGTTTTAGCGTCTACCCAATATCTGCCCGAATAAGCGATGTAGGTGCGGCCAGCAACCGCGTACTCGGTATCCGTACCTCGGTTCAGATCGTCTTGCGCAAAAGGTTGCCTGTCCGGGAGCTGAAGCTGCGCCGACATATAGCCGTCGGGTGTATAGAGCAGCAGCCCCTTCGGATCGCTACCAAAGGGGTAAGCGATCTGGCGGGTTTCCACGTCGAGCTCGTTGTACGAAATAAGCGACCAAGCGCCAAATAACTGCTGGCGGAGCTCAAGTACCGGGGTCATTGATCAGCTCCTACGATTCAATCACGTGGTGACGGCCTCGTAGATAAGTGGCCAACAAAATCGATTCGGCTGGTGGCTGTCTGCGGAAGTAGACGAATGGAAGCAGCGGAAGGAAAGGGCGGTCGGCCTTCTGATCTCACACTAGCGCCTGGCCCATGGCTCGCTGTCGCCACGGACTTGCTCGTGAGCGTTACGGTGGCGACATCCGGTCTCTCACGATGCGCGATTGCGAGGTGGAAAACGGAGGCTTTCCCTTTGATGTGAAATTCCCCCAAACCTCGCCAGGATCACCCACGGACTAATCCGCCTACGAGACTGATGGCCTCGATTTTCAGCCGTTAGGGTGATTCCAGTCCGAGAAGAATGCCTCCTATGCTTTCGAGCCGGATGGGTCATGGAAGTGACCCGTTTCGGTGGAGTGCGAAACGTTCACGGCTAATCGATAAACGTCCCCAAAGCATGGAGAACTCAAATGAGTAAGCTACGACCGCTTGTAGGCATTGTCCTTCTGACTGTCAGCTATACCGCCTTTGCGGATTACCAAAACGCGAGCGTGTTGCAAGAAGGCGACAACAACTCCGCCTCCGTGTCCCAGACGAACGTGGCGCATAGCGCCGCTATCAGCCAATACGGTTCGAACCTGGACACCAACATTACCCAGTCCGACGTGGCGCACCGCGCGAGCATCTACCAAACCGCAGCAATGGACAGCACAACCGACGTAACGCAGTCGGGTGGGTTCAACTTCACCGATATCCACCAGGACTTCGCCCACGACACGACCATTAGCGTCGTGCAGGGCGGGGCGGATAACAGCGCCACCATTACGCAGCTCGGGACGATATATGGTGGTTACAACAACACCATCAATATCGAGCAGACCGGCGCGGAGCTGACCGCCCGGGTTTACCAGGAAGGCAATGACCTGATCACCCGCATCAAATCGGAAGGGTACGGCAATAGCGTCGAGACCAGTCAGCTTGCGCTGACCGGGACCGTGCTGGTCGAACAACAAGGCGATCAGAACAACATCTATTCCCGCCAGAACGGTTATGCAACGCACGCATCGTTAAGTCAGATCGGCTCCAACAATGACATTCAATATGAAATAGATGCCTTCGGAGACGGGGTGTCGAACGCCAGTATCGAGCAGCAAGGTGATGAAAACCGCGTGTCCTATCGAGTAGGCAATGGCCCGGTCGACCTGGCGGTCAGTCAGCTCGGCAATGGCAACGTCATAGAAGGAAATCTGGGGACCGGGGGCAGGGTGGTGGCAAGTCAGGATGGCGATTACAACGTCGCGTCGATTGATAGCGAGATTGGTAGCGTCACGCTTCAGCAGACAGGCAGCTACAACATCGGAACGATCGATACGTCGGGCGATGCGGTCCTTGTTCAAACAGGCTATGCCAACGAGGCGTCTATCGTCAGCGCTGCCACGAGCGGTGTGGATGCGTTGCACTACGCGACCGCGGCTCAGGCGGGCAGTAACAACATTGCGTCGATCGTTCAGCAGTAAGAGATTCCCGGCACTGGAAGAGCTTTCTAGTGCCGGGTAGCGATCTTCGAACTCAAGTAATGCCCTGGTGCTTGGTCTCACCAGCACAGCCGTTTTACTGACGCGCGGGTCATAGCTGCCGGAAACAGGGTTTCAGTACTAACTGAAATAATCTCGAGGGGTGGAAAACGGCGAGGGCTTTTCCACTCCGTACTGCTATCCAGGCTACCTCGCTTATTTCTTCAGAACTTCCATCACAGGCTTGCCTTTCTCGACCACGAAGGTAGACACAACCACGGTCTTGTGAGGACCGTTCTTGAAGCCATGCGGGGTTTTCGGCGGCACGATAGTGGTCATGCCCGGCTTCACCTCTTCATCCGGCTGCCCCTCTATCAGTGAAGTGCCGCCGCCTTCCAATACGTAAACCGACTCGATACCTGGATGCTGGTGCACTGGAATCTGGACGTTGGCCGGAATCTCGATGCGTAGCACGGACGTTGTGTAACCCTCTGGATAGTCCATTTTGGCCAGCAGCGTCCGGGCAACGGCGGTTGGCTTGTCCGCAATGGCGGGCGTTGAGGCGAAAAGTGCTAACAGCGTTAATGCCCCGCCCAGTGCCGCACGGTTGATCGCTAACGCCATGGGTGTACTCCTTTAGATATCTGACGATGAAAGCCTGCGCTTCCTGGGATAAACCTTCTAGCTTTATTAAGCGAGTAGGGTGGAAAACGGCAACGCCTTTTCCACGTGCTACGGATATCCAGTCTATGCCGCTCCTGCGCATACCTGAGCAAAAGTCGGTTCGTGAATAGCGTGCTGAGGATTACCTCGTTCATGTCATGCGGCATGTGATACCGCGCTACTGCATTTCAGATTCATCAAATATTTTATTATTTGCGTAAATCGCCTTCGCTACATAGTAGCGACTAGGCTCTCTAAAAAAGTGCGTCCGCTCAGACACTTCCTGCTTAATCCGAAGCGCTGCTCCAGGGCGAAGTCTTTTTAGTCGTTTGATGGTTGGAAGATCGTTTTTAGGTAATACAAGGACGTCTGATCCTTTAAGCCTTACAAAATAAACAGTGTTGCCGCCGTACTTGTTTGAATAATGATATGTCTCAAGCCTTTCGAATGCGGCCCAATATTCACGTGTTTCGACAGCTTCCGAAACCGAACGGTATAGCAGCGTACCTGCTATAAAAATTAAAAAGGGTAGTAAGGCAATGGTTGCTGTCCGAAATGAAACGGTATTTTGCGTTTGGTTGGGCACCGGCTAAACCTTCGATATAGCAAGAGACTTCTAGCAACAGGTAGCGTAAAAGCGCATTCATAAGGTTGATTTGCCAGGCTAACCCGTGGGCAGGGCCACGATGCCACGCGTTTTGTTATAGGCGTGCCACTGCGCCAATAACCAGCCCCCTTGGCCGGTAAAGCGTTCGGTTGAGCGCACGCAGCGATTGATTCGTTCGAGGCGAAAGTGTCGGAAGCCTCCTCGCAGATCGCACCACGCGGCCAACACCTGAAAGCCGTCGAAGTAGCCCAAGGCCACAGGACGAACCGTACGTTGGGTCAGCGATTTGCGCTCGTCGACATAGTCGATCACGACCTTATGTTCATCGCGAATGGCTTCACGTAGCGACTGGGCGGTAGCGCCTTCATCCACGGCGATTGACCCAGGCCCCGCGAACAACGGTGTTTTCTCTAGGTGCTCCAGTGCCTGAGCGCCAAGTACCGACCTCAGCTTGCCCTGCACGCTTTGCGCCGCCACGCTAAGTGCTGGATCGGTCCTGCGTTCGACCCAGCGTAAACCGAGCAGCAATGCCTCGAGCTCCTCCGAGGTGAACATCAGTGTTGGCAGCAGATAGCCTGGTTTTAATACGTAGCCAAAACCTGGCTCGCCCTGGATATCTGCCCCTTGCCCCTGCAGCGTAGCGATGTCCCGATACAGCGTTCTTAGGCTTACGCCCAAGTCACTCGCCAGCACCTGACCACTGACGGGCAAGCGGTGGCCGCGCAAGATCTGCAGCAATTTCAACAATCGTTCAGTACGTGTCATCGATACATGCTGACAGGAACTGACAGTAGGGTCGACTAACGTGGGTTTTCCAATACAAAGGAAGCCATCCATGAACCATCCCAATCTGCTCATCCTCTACGTCGCCGACCCAGCGACCAGCTGCGCGTTCTACAAGCAGCTTTTACAACAGGAGCCTTCGATCGAATTTCCTAACTTCGCATCCTTCGCACTGGGCGACCGCCTGCATCTGGGACTGTGGTCCGAGCAGGCGGCGAATTTTAAGTCTTCGGGTACTGGCCACCGTATGGAATTTGGGTACATCGTCGAGAGCGAGGCCGATGTCGAGGCGCTGTATACCCGTTGGCAAGCGTTGAGCGTCGAGATCGAGCAACCACTGGCCCGCGCCGTATTCGGGCTGACCTTCGTGGCGCTCGATCCAGACGGGCATCGGCTACGGGTTTGTATGCGTGGTGTCGGGTGACTATCCATTAGCGTTAAGAACCGTTGAGTGGAATCCCCGTAGGCTTCCACCCGACTGCCTCATGTAGGGTGGAAAACGGAGAAGCCTTTTCCACGCGGTGCGGATATCCAGGCTACCTCGCTAAAGTATTACCGATGCGATGGCTTCTTTCGGAATAAGCACTTCAAGAATACATTTGTTAAATTCCGCACAACGCTCAGTCCGCTGGGCAGCGTCATTCAGTACATAAGGCTGATGTTCAACCTTTATTTTCCACGTATCACCTTGGCCCCAAATTATAAATGGCTTTTCAAGTGAGCAGTGATTGTCTTTTTGTAAGCTCTCACCGATAGATTTGCAGTGGTCTGAATTTAAGACTATTTGTTTGGCCTGGTAGTTACCAAGCCCAAGCATAGATACGATTTTTCCTGGTAAAGTTTGTTGCATTCCTGAGAGAATAAATAACATGGCTACAAGAATGGTGCGAAATATCAGCGCTATCCGCCATTCTAATCGAGAGAAAAGAGCTGAGAGTGAAATGGTTACGATAATGGCTATTGCAGAGACAATAAAAGCGCTTTTTGTTTCTAGATTATGAATTTGGCGTAAAGATATGGAAGTTAATAGCCAGGTTAAATTAGAAAAGACGAGAATTAAAGATGAAACAAAACTCTGCTCAACGAAAAAAGAAATTTTCAGTCCATAGCGTAGCTTAAGTATAAATGAAGACGCCAACGTTACTAGCAGGGTGAAGGATGTAGCTAAAATAAAAAAATAAAATAGGCTGTCTAGCTGCGTGGCAAAAAGACATGTGGCAGTTATCGTGAGGGCAAGAGGTACACATAGGTGAAGGAAAATTGCTGCGATTTGGTGAGGAATTTTACTTTCTTGGCTTTCTTTAAGTTCTTTAGATAAAGCGGCTTTTAAATAGGCTTTGTCTCGAAAAGTCGAGTCTGTCCACGCCCAGCCTGGAAACCAAAAACATGAGGCAACGGTTAGAATTAATAGAGAGCCAATCAAAAATGCAGAAATTAGAAGTGATGCTAAATTAAAAAGGTCTAACGCTGGGAAGTACGAAATACTTAAGAAGTACGCAAAGAAAATTAAAAATCCAAAAAAGATTGGTGATCGTTGGATAAAAGGAGTTCTAATTAGTTTTAAGATTTGATCAAGTGCGTTTGAATGACTGTCGCTGGCCAATTAAGATACTCCTCAATCCTGTTGTTGTTAAATATGGTAGGTTGTTTACGAGAATAAGAATGCCCTTTTTAGCTTAGATTAGGTGGGTCAAGAGACTCGTCGAATCTCCTTATGTCGCTCGGTGGATAAGCGAAGCGTTATCCACCCTACAGAGATTAAGCCATCGTGCCCGCCGACCATTCCGTGTTGCCGAACGTAGGATGGAAAACGGCGAAGCCTTTTCCAAGCGCCTCATCCAGGCTACCTCGCTTCGCTGTAGAAGTAAGGTTTTGTTTAAATAGTGCTAGTTGGCCTCCTGCAATAGGTAGAGTTCGTCTTTATAAGCTAAAGGGGCTTCGTAAAGTTGATAAAATCCACGTCCTACAGCTCCCTTGAATTGAATGAGCTTTGGAGGGTTTATGCCGGCGGCGATGATATGTTCGGTAGCAATCCCCGGGTACGGATCAATGTAAATTATTTCCTTTATCCCTAGATGGTATGCTTTTTTAGCGCATAATTCGCAAGGGCTTGCGGTTGTAAATAATTTACCTCCAGAAATACCAGTGCTCCCAAATTTTGCTAGTTGTAGAAACGCATTTTCTTCTGCATGCAGCGCACGAGTGTGAACTTGGTTTCCTGATTTTGACTGGTTGCTGGGTAACGAGTTATTTATGTCTTTAAAACAATATGATAGAGGGCGCCCGGCGGTTGACTCTAAGCTTTTAAGCTTAATGAGTTCCTTGTTGGCATGTTCTCTAAACTCTGAATTGGTTCTTTCATACTGACTGTAAGTAATCTCGTCGAACGAGTGTGCGAGTCCGTCGAGTGAACGTAGATTGCAGGGTACCTGACCTTGTGCTACATCATTCCATCCTATGGATTTGATGGAGTAGTCTGCTTCTGTAACTACTGCTCCGACCTGCCTAGAAATGCATCCAGAGTTACTCTTAGCGGTATGAGCCATTTGCATGACTCTTTCCATCGGCGTCGGCGTAACAAGACCTGGATGCATAATAAGCGCAACATACCAGGTCAACTGTGCACGAAGGATATTGTGGTTAGACAGCTCATTCCTAGGGTTGAATATATGAATGTCCGACGCCTGAATACACTGCTTTACATTTTGTTTGATGAATTCAGAATGTTTTGATTTGTCTTTTCCGGACTCGTGACGGTCCAGATCAAGCAGCTCTTGATGTGAAAATTTATGTACTTCTTGTAAGTATGTCTTTCGGTCTTCGTCAGGTGTATTTATAGATACGAGATAAAACGCTGAATACCGGTCTCTAAAGTATCGAGCCTCGTAGGGATTTCGTATGGCATCAATGACAACAAGGGTGCGATCCTGAGTTTTTCGCAGGATTTTTATGACTCTATTTATAGTTTCAGGTAGGTGAAAAACACTGTCTGGGTTCGCTTGTTCGGATTCTGCGTTCTTTGAAACTCGGCCAACTTTCCTTATCGAGTTTCCCGCTGCTTGATATGCGGATACATATAGGTCGTTGTTTATTTCTTGAAGTTCTTTCTTGAAATCCCTGGTAAACTTTCGGATTAACGTAAGAAATCGTATAAAGTTTTTCTTTTCTGGTTCTGTAGGGTTTAGCTCTAGATTGTGGTTTAAGAGTTTTTGGCTTAAACCCTTAAACTGACGATTAAGTCGATTTTGACTCAAAGCACCAAGCGTCAAGACTTTATCTAATTTATCTTCATCAATAGCTTTTCTGCTAGCGCATTTGATAAAGTCGAAAGCTTCTTCGGTAGATAAATCTAAGATGTATGCAGATATTAGGTCGCTAACTTTTATAGCTATGAATTTATGGTTATTCTTTTCTCGGTATCTTTTTAGAATCTCGTACCGATTTTGGTCAAGGGAGTCGTAAAATGGCTTACCTTTGTATTTTATTTCATCTAGGCTGGGAAGTCGGGTCTCACCGCTCTCTAAAATACTTGCAGCTGTAGTGCATCCGGAGCCAGTTCTCCCAGTTAGGCCTACTACGACAAACTTGCTTCTTTCCATGAAAACGTTTGAAATCATAACATCGTTGTACTTCATATGACTTCTCTCAAAAAAAGCCCCGTTTAAACGGGGCTTAATTATTGGCTCGTAATTATTAATCCCAGCTCAAAGCCCCACCAGTCTGGTACTCAATAACCCGCGTCTCGAAGAAGTTCTTCTCTTTCTTCAAGTCCATGATTTCGCTCATCCATGGGAATGGGTTGGCGGTGCCTGGGTATTCTTCTTTCAGGCCGATCTGGGTGAGGCGGCGATTGGCGATGAATTTGAGGTAGTCCTCCATCATCGCGGCGTTCATGCCGAGGACGCCGCGGGGCATGGTGTCGCGGGCGTATTCAATTTCGAGCTGCGTGCCCTGGAGGATCATCTGGGTCGCTTCGTCTTTCATGTCGGCGTCCCACAGGTGTGGGTTTTCGATCTTGATCTGGTTGATCACGTCGATGCCGAAGTTCAGGTGCATGGACTCGTCGCGCAGGATGTATTGGAACTGCTCGGCGGTGCCGGTCATCTTGTTGCGGCGGCCCATGGAGAGGATCTGGGTGAAGCCGCAGTAGAAGAAGATGCCTTCGAGTACGCAGTAGTAGGCGATGAGGTTGCGCAGGAACTGGCGGTCGGTGTCCGGGGTGCCGGTCTTGAATTCCGGGTCGGAGATCGAGCGGGTGTACTTGAGGCCCCAGGAGGCTTTCTTCGCGACGCTCGGGATCTCGTGGTACATGTTGAAGATCTCGCCTTCGTCCATGCCCAGCGATTCGATGCAGTACTGGTAGGCGTGGGTGTGGATCGCTTCTTCGAACGCCTGACGCAGGATGTACTGGCGGCACTCGGGGTTGGTGATCAGGCGGTAGACGGCCAGGACCAGGTTGTTGGCGACGAGGCTGTCGGCGGTGGAGAAGAAGCCGAGATTGCGCATGACGATGCGGCGCTCGTCTTCGCTGAGGCCGTCTTTGCTCTTCCACAGAGCAATGTCGGCGTTCATGTTCACTTCCTGCGGCATCCAGTGGTTGGCGCAACCATCCAGATATTTCTGCCAGGCCCAGTCGTACTTGAAGGGTACGAGCTGGTTGAGGTCGGCGCGGGCGTTGATCATCTGCTTGTCGCCGACGTGTACGCGGGCGGCGGAGCCTTCAAGGTCATCCAGGCCTTCCTGGATGTCGAGGTCGTTCAACGCGGCTTTGGCACGAGCAACGGCGGAGGAGTCGCTGGCGTCGACGGCACGGGCTTCCTGCACGGCGCTGGCGGCTTCGTGGTCGAGTTTGTCGAAGTTGCCGGCAGCGGCCTGTGGCGCGGCTTTTTGTGGCGCGACGGGGGTGGTGCCTTCTTCAGGTGCGTCGAATTCGTCCCAGCTCAGCATGGTGAGGTCTCCTGGTCGGGGCCGGCGGTGTGGCCGGTCGTGAATGTTGGTTGCGTTGGTGTTGCACGCAAAAAAGCTAATCATGGTGGCGAGGAGGGCAGTTGGCCGGTCTTCGCGGAGCCCGGCGGTGATGCGGCCGGGGGTGGTTCGAATGTGGGCGACGGGGCGTAGAGCCAGTGGGTCGCGGGGTGGTGCGTTTTAGGTGGTTCGGGTGTTTCGTTTTAGTGGTAGGAGCGAGGGCAGAAGCAAGAGCGATCGCCCACAAGTGGGCTCCTACAGAAGAGCGAAGCAATCGCCAGCAAGCTGGCTCCTACAGGGGTTGCTATGACTGAGCGTGAAGCCGGGCGAGTGGTCGCTAGGCGCCTGGCGGAGCGGAGCCCCTGAGCGTACTTGAGTACGTGATGGGGGCCGCTCCGTCGGGCAACGACGCGAACGCGGTCCGGATTCTCGCGTCCTGCCTAACTACTTACTGGCAGGCTTCGCAGTCGGGGTTGTCGATGGAGCACGCCAGGGGCACTGGTGCCGGCTTCGGCTCGGCCGCTTCGACCGGGGCCGGTGCGGCCTGACGGCCTTCGTTGCCACTGCCACTGGAAACCGCGTTGAGCTTGCCGGTGTTGATGGTGGACTTCTCGGTGCTGGTCGCGGCCAGGGCACGGAGGTAGTAGGTGGTTTTCAGGCCACGGTACCAGGCCATGCGGTAGGTCACGTCGAGCTTCTTGCCCGAGGCGCCGGCGATGTAGAGGTTCAGCGACTGCGCTTGGTCAATCCACTTCTGGCGGCGGCTGGCGGCATCGACGATCCATTTGGTCTCGACTTCGAACGCGGTGGCGTAGAGGTCCTTGAGGTCCTGCGGGATGCGCTCGATCTGCTGTACGGAACCGTCGTAGTACTTGAGGTCGTTGACCATGACCGGGTCCCACAGGTCGCGGGCTTTGAGGTCGCGAACGAGGTAGGGATTGATCACGGTGAATTCGCCCGAGAGGTTCGATTTCACGTACAGGTTCTGGTAGGTCGGCTCGATGGACTGCGATACGCCGGTGATGTTGGCGATGGTCGCGGTCGGCGCGATGGCCATGATGTTCGAGTTACGGATGCCGCCTTTGACGCGTTCGCGGATCGGTGCCCAGTCGAGGGATTCGGTGAGGTCGACATCGATGTACTTCTGGCCACGGGCCTCGATGAGGATCTGCTGGGAATCCAGCGGCAGGATGCCTTTGCTCCACAGGGAGCCTTCGAACGTGGAGTACGCGCCGCGCTCGTCGGCCAGGTCACAGGAGGCCTGGATGGCGAAGTAGCTGATGGCTTCCATGGACTTGTCGGCGAAGTCGATGGCGGCATCGGAACCGTAGGCGATGTGCTGCAGGTACAGGGCGTCCTGGAAGCCCATCAGGCCGAGGCCGACCGGACGGTGCTTGAAGTTGGAGTTCTTCGCCTGCGGCACGCTGTAGTAGTTGATGTCGATGACGTTATCGAGCATGCGCACAGCGGTGCGGACGGTCTTCTCGAGCTTGGCCAGATCCAGTTTGCCGTCGACGATGTGGTTCACCAGGTTCACCGAACCCAGGTTGCAGACCGCGATCTCGTCCTTGTTGGTGTTCAAGGTGATCTCGGTGCACAGGTTGGAGCTGTGAACCACGCCCACGTGCTGCTGCGGGCTACGCAGGTTGCATGGGTCCTTGAAGGTCAGCCATGGGTGGCCGGTCTCGAACAGCATCGAGAGCATCTTGCGCCACAGGTCTTTGGCCGGCAGGGTCTTGAACAGCTTGATCTTGCCGTACTTGGTCAGCTCTTCGTAGTACTCGTAGCGCTCTTCGAAGGCGCGGCCGGTGAGGTCGTGCAGATCCGGTACGTCGGAAGGCGAGAACAGGGTCCACTGGCCGTCATCGAAGACGCGCTTCATGAACAGGTCCGGAATCCAGTTCGCGGTGTTCATGTCGTGGGTACGGCGACGGTCGTCACCGGTGTTCTTGCGCAGCTCGATGAACTCTTCGATGTCCATGTGCCAGGTTTCGAGGTACGCGCAAACGGCGCCCTTGCGCTTGCCACCCTGGTTCACGGCAACGGCGGTGTCGTTGACCACTTTCAGGAATGGGACGACGCCCTGGGATTTGCCGTTGGTGCCCTTGATGTAAGAGCCGAGCGCACGGACTGGAGTCCAGTCGTTGCCCAGGCCACCGGCGAACTTGGAAAGCATGGCGTTATCGTGGATCGCGCCGTAGATGCCTGACAGGTCGTCCGGAACGGTGGTCAGGTAGCACGAGGACAGCTGCGGACGCAGGGTGCCGGCGTTGAACAGCGTCGGGGTGGACGACATGTAGTCGAACGAGGAGAGCAGGTTGTAGAACTCGATCGCGCGAGCTTCGCGGTCCGACTTCTCTTCGATGGCGAGGCCCATGGCAACGCGCATGAAGAAGATCTGCGGCAGTTCGAAACGCACACCATCCTTGTGGATGAAGTAGCGGTCGTACAGGGTTTGCAGGCCGAGGTAGGTGAACTGCTGGTCGCGCTCGTGGTTCAGCGCAGCGCCCAGGCGGTTCAGGTCGTAGCCTTTGAGCTTGGAGTCGATCAGTTCGAACTCGGAGCCTTTTTCGACGTAGGCGAGCAGGGCCTTACCGTACAGATCGGCCATTTCGTGGTGAGTGGCGGATTCGGCCACGCCAAGGAAGCTCAGAGCTTCGGCGCGCAGGGTGTCCATCAGCAGGCGGGCAGTCACCTGGCTGTAGTTCGGCTCGCGCTCGACGAGCGTACGGGCGGTCATCACCAGAGCGGTGTTGACGTCCTTCTCGGCGACGCCGTCGTACAGGTTCTTCAGGGTTTCACGCTCGATCAGCGCGCCGTCGACTTCCGCCAGACCTTCGCAGGCTTCGGAAATGATGGTTTGCAGGCGGCCCATGTCCAGCGGCTGGGTGCTGCCGTCGGCCTTGGTGACGCGAATGGTCGGGTGCGGTTGGGCGATGTCGCTGCCGCTGTTTTCCTGCTTGCGCTTGGCGGTCTGTGCTTCACGGTAGATGACGTAGTCACGAGCGACTTTCTGCTCGCCGGCACGCATCAGGGCCAGTTCGACCTGATCCTGGATTTCTTCGATGTGAATAGTGCCGCCGGAAGGCATGCGGCGCTTGAAGGTCGCGGTGACTTGTTCAGTCAGGCGGCGAACGGTGTCGTGGATACGCGACGACGCGGCGGCATTGCCGCCTTCCACTGCGAGGAACGCCTTGGTGATCGCAACGGTGATCTTGTCATCGGTGTAGGCGACGACGGTGCCGTTGCGTTTGATCACACGCAGCTGCCCTGGGGCGGTGGCGTTCAGGTCGAGGCCGTTGTCGGCGGACCTTGGCGCTCCGGCCTGCGGGTTTTCGCGAGTGGTGTCTGTCTGCATGAGGAGGTTCTCCACGTTCCAAATAGAGGCAGGGCGCTTGTGACGCCCCTGTTCATTTCAAAAATTCATTGCCGCGTACTGCCGTCTGGCCAACACGCGTTAATCGGTACGGCGGACGCCGGATATCGACGTCTATGGATTGCTATGGCTATGTACGTCAGATCAGTCGAACACAACCCCTAGTGTTTACGAAGAACGACGTAAAATTGCCTCACCGGTTACGCATGTACGCGCACATGACGCGAAACCGGCCTGAAAATAACGGCTTTCTATACAAAAAATGCCCAAAACCACTTGCCCAACGGCCTGTTGATAGCTTATGGCGCGTCAAGTTCACTATGGGTGAAATTTTGCTAGAGACACCATATGTAGTTGGCGTTTCCCGATGGCGCTACAAGATAGTGGTTGTTCCGATCAGTGGCAAGGTGTCGAAACCCGGTCGGCTTGTGGATAAGTCTGTGGGTTACCTTTGTGTACTTCGCTGTAGCGGGCGCGCTTTCTGGCATCCACCGAGATAGGCCGTTCGTCGTGCCTTTTTAGCGAATGAATATGAAAGTTTGGCGCAGCCCCTACCACTATATGTTGTGTTCGTTTGTCAATCCGTCAATGCGACGCAGAGGGGCTGTTGGCTGCGTTTGTACGGGATGCGGGCGTTGCCGTGTCAGCCACCAGGAGGCAATAGGCAACGCGTAATGGGTAAGGCGGATTTCCGCCGCCAGGAGTAAGCGGCACTTATGGCAGTGGCGGGGAATCGCCATTGGTCACGTATCCACCGCATAAGCGAATGAGCTGGGGCGCCCGTAAATAGGGCTCTCGACGCGATTTCCCAAGTTGGGCACAGCGTTTGCTATCTACACCTTCAGACCGACGCCACCCGTTGGGATAAAACAAATCCTTCCAGAGCAGGAAGGTGTAAGCATTCAGGTCATGTGTGTACGAAGGATTCGAGCGCACGCACCATCGAGGTTCTGCCATGTCCGCTGAAGCCCCCATTCGCCAACCGTTCTACAAGATCCTGTACGTTCAGGTTCTCTTTGCGATCGTCATTGGTGTCCTGATCGGCCACTTCTACCCTGAAACCGGCGCGGCGCTGAAACCGCTGGGCGATGGTTTCATCAAGCTGATCAAGATGGTCATCGCGCCTATCATCTTCTGTACGGTCGTTACCGGTATCGCGGGCATGCAAAGCATGAAAGCGGTCGGCAAGACCGGCGGTTATGCGTTGCTGTATTTCGAGATCGTTTCCACCGTCGCGCTCGTCATTGGGCTCGTGGTCGTCAACATCGTCCAGCCAGGTGCGGGTATGCATGTCGACGCCAGCACGCTCGATGCATCGGGCATCGCGGCCTATGCCGCTGCCGGTGAGAAGCAAAGCACCATCGACTTCCTGATGAACGTCATTCCAGGCACCGTCGTCGGCGCCTTCGCCAATGGTGACATTCTGCAGGTGCTGTTCTTCTCGGTACTGTTCGGTTACGCGCTGCATCGCCTGGGTGACTACGGTCGTCCGGTGTTCGAGTTCATCGAGCGTGTTTCGCAGGTGATGTTCAACATTATCGGCGTCGTAATGAAGGTCGCTCCGCTCGGCGCGATGGGCGCGATGGCCTTTACCATTGGTAAGTACGGCGTAGGTTCGCTGGTCCAGCTCGGCCAGCTGATGATCTGCTTCTACGTGACCTGCGTACTGTTCGTGCTCGTGGTGCTTGGCGGTATCGCGCGCGCCCACGGCTTCAGCATCATCAAGTTCATCAAGTTCATCCGCGAAGAACTGCTGATCGTTCTGGGTACGTCGTCTTCGGAGACCGCGCTGCCACGCATGATCGACAAGATGCAAAAGCTGGGTGCGCAGAAGTCTGTCGTCGGTCTGGTTATCCCCACTGGCTACTCGTTCAACCTGGACGGTACTTCCATCTACCTGACGATGGCTGCGGTGTTCATCGCCCAGGCCACCGACACGCCAATGGACATTACCCACCAGATCACACTGCTGCTGGTTCTGCTGATTGCGTCCAAGGGTGCTGCTGGCGTCACGGGTAGCGGCTTCATCGTGCTGGCGGCTACGCTGTCTGCCGTTGGCCATCTGCCGGTTGCTGGTCTGGCGCTGATCCTGGGTATCGACCGCTTTATGTCGGAAGCGCGCGCACTGACCAACCTTGTCGGCAACGGCGTTGCCACCATCGTGGTTGCCAAGTGGTGCGGTCAGCTGGACGAGAAAGCCTTGCAGAAAGGTCTGGCCGAAGGTCCTGCGGTAGCGGCTGCAACGCCGCCGGAGACACCAGTCACTGAAGCACCGGCTCGCACCTGAGCGAAGCGGTAAAGAAAAGCCCGTCTTTGTGACGGGCTTTTTTTGTTTGGGCGGAGTGGTGGGCCGTTCGTTCGAACCTGGGCTTTCTGTTGGCGCGAGCGGTGCTCGCGATCGCGGGCATGGCCCGCTCCCACAGTTTGGTGGTTTGGACCGGACAGAGCGGCGTAGTTAATGAAACGCGGCGAGCTAGGCAGGTATAGCGATCAGGCTGAGCATGTGCTCATCGATAACGGCGTACTGGCCGGTGACGGTGGTGCCATGGGACCACTCTTTAGAAAGATCGCAGAGCAATTGCAGGTGCACGTCGCCGCTGTCGTCGATGTCGATCACTTCAGCATCCTGAAAATAAAACCGTGTCCTGCAAAGCGGATAGAGCGCTTTGAAAAGGCTCTCCTTGAGCGAGAAGACCAGTGTCGTCAGGAAGGCGGGTTCAAGGGTGCGAAAACGGGCTTGCTCGGTGGGCGTCAATATTTCGCCCGCCAATCGCTGTGCCCGAGAGGAGGTCAGGATCAATTCAAGGTCGGCGCCTATAGAGCGCCAGCTATTAGTTCTTGCACACACGGCCGCCACGCGGCCTTTGCTGTGGGTGATGGATCCACAATAACCGGAAGGCCATTGCGGTACGTTTTCGTCATCGGCTGAAAGCACTTGCGATGGCGAGCCCAGCGCTGCAAGCGTCGTCGCAGCGCAGAAGCGACCTGCTAGGTACTCGGCCTGACGTTTTTTGACCGCGCCGCGGATAGGGTTCGGACAGGGGATCGACAACGAATCGAATGCAGAAAGCTCGAATCGCTCGCTATCTACGGTGACCAGGGTGCAGCCGGCATTCGGCAATACGCGTGGCAACGGCCACTGCTGAGCCGGCGGACTAAGCCAGGGGGGAACGTCATGGGGAGGAGTCATGCCGGCATTGTGCCGAGCCGAGCGGCTAAAGCCAATGCATGACACGACTCGTTGTGGAGGATGTTCGTGCGTTAAAACCTGCCAGGCAGAACGCGCCCTACGGAGCGGGGCGCGTGGAGGGTCTGCTTACAGTGATGCCTTTGGGTCGCTGACTGCACCAGGCGGCGGAACGACCAATGAGTCGTGTCCGGCAACGGTCGTGCCGCGGACGGCTGTCGCTGAGCTGTGCGCCAGCCGCGCGTCCTCTCGCTCGTTCAGGGCTTCCGCAATGGCGCGTTTCGCTGCGCATTTACCGCTAAAGCCGCGTGCTACAGCCATTCCACCCATCGCCAATTGCAGCATGCCGCCGAGGCCGCCTTTGCGAACGCCTTTGCCGAGCAATAGCAGCCCGCCGGCAATCGACGCGGCGCGTTCCCAGCCATGAACGTTGGGATCTACAGGTTTACTCATGTCGTAACTCTCCACATGCTTTTTTTGGAATGTCGTCTCTACGCGCGTATGGTTTCGATCCGAACTTAAGTTCGAACCAGCTGCGCTCGCTCCTGTTCCATTCGCTGGATAACTGGACAGCGCGGGTAGGCGGCGTCCGCAGCCAGAACTTGGCGGGTGCCGCTGGGTCCGAACATCAACACCTACAGTCGCTTTGCCAAGGATCGTCATGCTCGGCTATCTCACACGAGGACAGCGTCCTTTTTCCCTGATCAAACGCACGGTCAACGAATTCATCGATGACGAGATGCCGACGTACGCGGCGGCACTGGCGTACCAGATGTTCTTCTCGCTTTTCCCATTTCTGCTGTTTCTGATCGCGCTGCTGGGCTACTTCGACCTGCAGAATTTCTTCGACTGGCTGCGTGAACAGGCGCGGCTGTTACTGCCCGGCCAGGCCATGGAGCAGGTGGATACCACGCTCGCCCAGCTGCAACAGCAGCAGGCGGGATTGTTCTCCATCAGCATCGTGGTGGCGCTGTGGACGGCGTCTGCCGGGGTTCGCTCGGCTATGGACGCGATGAACAAGGCCTATGACGTCAAGGAAGGACGTCCCGTTTGGAAGCGCGTGCCACTGTCGATCGCGTACACGATCGGGCTGGCGATTCTTCTGCAGCTTTCTGCCGGTTTCATGCTGATCGGGCCGCAGGTGTTGAACTGGATGGCGCACTACGTAGGCCTCGATCAGGTCACGGTGTTGCTGTGGTCGGTCTTGCGCTGGCCGGCGGCGATTGGGTTGAGCGTGTTCGCGGTGGCATTGGTGTATTGGGCTGCGCCCGACGTGCGACAGAAGTTTCGCTTTATCACGCCAGGGTCGGTGCTGTCGGTATTCGTCTGGATCGTCGCTTCCGTAGGATTCGGCTATTACGTACAGAATTTCTCGAACTACAACGCCATGTACGGAAGTATCGGCGCGATTATCGTGCTGATGCTGTATTTCTATATTTCGGCGGCGGTGATGCTGTTCGGTGCGGAGTTGAATGCGGTGATCGAGCATTCCCATCCTGACGGGAAGGATCCGGGTGACAAGGTGCCGGAAGAGGATTTGGAGGCGTCTGTGCGCCGTTGATTTGAGCGCGATAAGTGAAGATGCATAAGAGCGATCGCCCACAAGTGGGCTCCTACAGTAGAGCGCGCTTTGTGTAGGAGCCCACTTGTGGGCGATCGCTCTTCAAGATCTAAAAAAAGCCCGCGTTCCTCATTGCCGGAACGCGGGCTTTTCTTCAACGCACTTACGCCGCCAGCAATGACCGCAGCACGTAGTGCAGGATGCCGCCCGCCTTGAAGTACTCCACTTCGTTCAGCGTATCGATCCGGCAGAGC
Source organism: Pseudomonas matsuisoli (assembly GCF_014647635.1). Lineage (GTDB taxonomy): Bacteria > Pseudomonadota > Gammaproteobacteria > Pseudomonadales > Pseudomonadaceae > Pseudomonas_P > Pseudomonas_P matsuisoli. The sequence goes on along the minus strand of NZ_BMPO01000009.1, from coordinate 91,783 downwards.
AGTTCGGTTTGCTCGCGCGAGCCGTCTTCACGGGTGATTTCCAGCCCAATCGGCATGTGCGGGCGTAACTCGACGCCGTCGATACCAGTCAGGGTGATCGTTTCCTTACCAGTCAACTGAAGGCTCTTGCGGTCTTGACCGTCCTTGAATTGCAGCGGCAACACGCCCATGCCAACCAGGTTGGAACGGTGAATACGCTCGAAGCTTTCCGCGATCACCGCTTTCACGCCGAGCAGGTTGGTGCCCTTTGCGGCCCAGTCGCGCGAGGAACCGGTGCCGTACTCCTTGCCAGCGAAGATCACTAACGGCGTGTTCGCTTCCTGATACTTCATGGCGGCATCGTAGATGGCCATTTTCTCGCCGCTGGGCACGTGAATCGTCACGCCGCCTTCGTCTTCCAGCATCTCGTTGCGGATGCGGATATTGGCGAAGGTGCCGCGCATCATCACCTCATGGTTGCCCCGCCGTGAGCCGTAGGAGTTGAAGTCCCGCGGCTCCACGCCGTGTTCGCGGAGATAGCGGCCCGCTGGGCTGTCCGCCTTGATGTTGCCAGCGGGCGAGATGTGGTCCGTTGTAACGGAATCCCCTAGCAACGCGAGGATGCGGGCGTCGTGGATATCCTGTACGCGGGGGGGATCGCCGGCGATGCCTTCGAAGAATGGCGGGTGCTGGATGTAGGTGGAGTCGTCCTGCCAAACATAGGTTTCGGCCTCGGGCACCGAAATCGCCTGCCATTTCTCATCGCCCGCGAAGACATCGGCGTATTCCTTGCGGAACATGGTGGCATCGACTTTCTGTACGGCGTCGGCAATTTCCTTCTGGGTCGGCCAGATGTCGCGCAGGTACACCGGATTGCCGTCTTTATCGTTGCCCAGCGATTCACTGGACAGATCGACCTTCACCGTACCAGCAAGGGCATAAGCCACGACCAGCGGCGGAGACGCCAACCAATTGGTGCGAACGAGAGGATGGACACGTCCCTCGAAATTTCGGTTACCGGACAGCACGGAAGCGACGGTGAGGTCACCTTGTTGCACGGCCTTTTCGATCGGGTCGGGCAGGGGGCCGGAGTTGCCAATGCAAGTCGTACATCCGTAACCCACGAGCTCGAAGCCAAGCGTGTCCAGATACGACGTAAGCCCCGCAGCCTGGAAGTACTCGGTCACGACCTTGGAGCCGGGTGCGAGCGAGCTCTTCACCCATGGCTTGCGCTGCAGTCCTTTTTCCACGGCTTTTTTCGCGACCAGGCCTGCGGCCATCATGACGCTGGGGTTGGAGGTGTTCGTGCAGGATGTAATGGCTGCGATCACGACCGCTCCATCACGCAGGCGATGGGTGCTGCCTTCGTATTCGTAATCGATACCGTCGACCTGATCGGCATTGCCGACTGCTACGCCGCCACCGCCTTCGTTTTCCAATCGGCCTTCTTCCTTGGGCGCGGGCTTCAAGCGCAGGCCGAGAAAGTCATTGAAGGCCGCAGGGACTTTGGGCAACTCGACACGATCCTGAGGCCGCTTCGGGCCGGCGAGGCTGGCTTCGACGGTACTCATGTCCAGCGACAGGCTATCCGTGAAGACCGGCTCATGGCCTTGTTCGCGCCACAAGCCCTGGGCTTTGCAATAGGTTTCCACGAGCTCGATGGCTTCCTGCGGACGGCCGCTCAGGCGCAGGTAATCCAGCGTAATGTCGTCGACCGGAAAGAATCCGCAGGTCGCGCCGTATTCAGGCGCCATGTTGGCGATGGTGGCGCGGTCGGCCAGCGGCAAATCCGCAAGACCATCACCGTAGAATTCGACGAATTTGCCGACCACGCCTTTCTTGCGCAGCATCTGCGTCACGGTCAGTACGAGGTCGGTGGCGGTGATGCCTTCGCGCAACTTGCCGGTCAGTTTGAAACCAATCACTTCCGGGATCAGCATCGACACGGGCTGGCCGAGCATGGCGGCTTCCGCTTCGATGCCGCCGACGCCCCAGCCCAAGACGCCCAGGCCGTTGATCATCGTGGTATGCGAGTCGGTGCCAACCAGGGTGTCGAGGAAGGCGAACGTCTTACCGTCTTCTTCTTTGGTCCAGACGGTACGGCCGAGGTACTCGAGGTTTACCTGGTGACAAATGCCGGTGCCGGGCGGCACGACCTGGAAGTTATCGAAGGCCTTCTGGCCCCAACGCAGGAACGCATAGCGCTCGCCGTTACGCTCCATTTCGATTTCGACGTTTTCTTCGAATGCACTGGGCGTAGCGAATTTATCCACCATCACTGAATGGTCGATCACCAGGTCGACGGGGGATAACGGATTGATCTTTTGTGGGTCGCCGCCGGCTTCGGCAACGGCAGCGCGCATGGCTGCCAGGTCAACGACAGCGGGGACGCCAGTGAAATCCTGCATCAGCACCCGGGCAGGGCGGTACTGGATCTCACGGTCGGAGCGGCGCTCTTTCAGCCAGTCGGCCAGTGCGCTCAGGTCGTCGCGGGTGACGGTGACGTCGTCTTCCCAGCGCAGCAGGTTCTCGAGCAGCACTTTGAGGGACATGGGTAACTTATCGAGGTCGCCAAGCGTCTTGGCGGCGTCCGGCAAGCTGAAGTAGTGATAGGTCTTGCCACCGGCATCGAGCGTCCGTTGGCTTTTCAGGCTGTCCAAAGAGGGCATATCTACTCCTTGTGGCCCGCACGGTCGGGCCGTTCAGTTCGCGGTGTGGCTCGCGCGACGGCAAAGCCACCCATACTTTTTCCTCTATAAACTGGACTGATGACGAAGCGCGCAGGTTCCCGCCTCAGCTATCATGCGCGGCTTTGCGATGCCCCGTTGGAGCCGTCCATGAATACGCTGTTGTTCCATTGCCGCCCAGGTTTCGAGGGTGAGGTCTGCGCTGAAGTCTCCTCGCTAGCGGCGCGTCTGGACGTCTCTGGATATGCGCGCGGCAAACCAGACAGTGCTTATGCCGAGTTCATTTGCCAAACGGCCGAAGAGGCGCAACGGTTCATGGCGAAAGTGCGTTTCGATGATTTGATCTTTCCTCGCCAGTGGGCTCGCGGGATGCACCTGGCCCTGCCGGAGACCGATCGCGTTGGCGTGCTGGTGGAGGCGCTCGAAGCGTGCCCGCCAGTGGGCAGCGTCTGGCTGGAAGTGTTCGATACCAACGACGGCAAAGCGCTTTCGAACTTCTGCAAGAAATTCGAGCGGCCACTCACCACTGCGCTGAAAAAGACTGGGCGTCTCGTCGACGATAGCCGCGCGCCACGTCTATTGCTGACGTTCAAGAGTGGTCGAGAGGTCTTCATTGGCATTGCCGATCCTGACAACGCTGCGCGTTGGCCAATGGGTGTGCCGCGGCTGAAGTTTCCCCGTCGTGCGCCCAGCCGTTCCACCTTGAAATTGGAAGAGGCTTGGCACCATTTCATCCCTAGGGATCAATGGGACCAGCGCTTGGCCCCGGACATGCGCGCAGTGGACCTCGGCGCGTCGCCCGGCGGCTGGACGTGGCAGTTGGTGAATCGCGAGATGCGCGTGATGGCGATCGACAACGGACCGATGGACGTGGATCTGATGGACTCCGGCTTGGTCGAACATTACCGCGCGGACGGATTCTCCTTCCGGCCGCGCCAGGCGGTCGATTGGATGGTTTGCGATATCGTTGAGAAGCCTGCGCGCAATGCGGCATTACTGGAAACATGGATCGGCGAGGGCTTGTGTCGCGAAGCGATCGTCAATCTGAAACTCCCGATGAAGCAGCGTTACGCCGAAGTCGAGCGTCTGCTGCAACGTATCCGAGACGGACTCAAGAGCCGCAATGTGAAAGGGAGCCTGGCCTGCAAGCAGCTGTATCACGACCGAGAAGAAGTGACCTGCCACCTGCGCCGCTTGTGATAACCGAGGAAAGCCGATGACCCCAGAGTTGAATACCCCTGATGCCGTGCTCGATGCCACTGGCCTGAATTGCCCTGAACCCGTGATGATGCTGCACAACAAGGTGCGTGATCTGTCCGGCGGCGCGTTGCTGAAAGTCATCGCGACCGATCCTTCCACGACACGTGACATCCCGAAATTCTGCACCTTTCTCGGGCACGAATTGGTCGGTCAGCAGGAAGAAAACGGCACCTACCTGTATTGGATACGCAAGAGCGAAGGGTGACCTTCGCGCTTCGCCGTAGAGGCGACGGCTGAACGATCACGCATTTCGCTTTTTTGTAGGAGCCAGCTTGCTGGCGATCCTCTTGATCCAACGACATCGGGCCTGCCTGAAGGCCTGATCGCCAGCAAGCTGGCTCCTACAGGGAGGGGCTGGTTTCGTAGGAGGCTGGCTGGGCCTGGGTTTCGGGTAGAAGCCTACCGGGCTGCGATCAACTTGTGGGCGATTAGCGTTCAGGCAATGCGTGTCTAGATATGGATTGGTGTGGCCCCGGATCGCCCATGAGCTGACCGCAACCCAATGGGCGCCTACGAGGGCAAGATCGTGTGGCTGGAAGTGGCGTTTAAGCGACGTCTCGATACCCGATGCAGCCGGACACCTAGCATCGTCGCGGCGCAGGTCAGGCCGGCCAGCAAGCCTAGCCAGAAACCGGCGGGCCCGGACGGCGGCCCCATCCATTCGGTCAATCCCAACCCATACCCCATGGGCAACCCGACAACCCAATAGGCGAGAAGCGTGATCAGCATCGTTATCCGGGTGTCCTGATAGCCACGCAGCGCACCGGCGGCGGTGACCTGGATGGCATCTGATATCTGGTAGAGCGCCGCATAGGCGATCAAGGAGGCCGCGAGCGCCAGTAGGGCGGGATCGGTGGTGTACCAGCGTGCGATTTCATCGCGGAAGACCAGCATGGAAAGCGTGACGACCACTGCGTAGGTCACGCCAGTCGCAATTCCTGTCTTAGCGGCGAAACGCGCATCGCCAGGCGCCTCTTTGCCGAGTGCTTGCCCGACCCTGACCGTCACCGCCATTCCCAATGAAAGGGGAATCATGAACGCCAAGGATGAAAAGCTGAGCGCGATTTGATGGCTGGCTACCACGTTAGCGCCGAGATTGCCGATGAGTAGGGCAATAACGGAAAAGATGCTGGCTTCGGCAAAGATGGCGATGCCGATGGGAATGCCGATCGCAATCAGTTCACGCAGAGCGGTCCAGCGGGGCCACTCGAAGCGCGCGAAAAGGCCCGCATTCCCGTAAGCCGGCCCGCGCCGAACCCAGAACACCATCATGGCAAGCATGCACCACATCACTAGCGCACTGGCGACGCCACAGCCGACGCCCCCTAATGGGGTAAGTCCGAACTTTCCATAGATGAAGACGTAGTTGAGCGGGATGTTGAGTGCGAGCCCAAGTAGACCCACAAGCATGCTGGGTCGGGTGCGACCCATACCGTCGCTGAAACAGCGCAGGACGTAATAGAGCGCCATGGCCGGAAAACCCATTGCGGCCGCGCGTAGATAACGCATGCTGAGGTCCGCCAGCCCAGGTTCGATTTCCATCCAGTGCATGACCGGTTTTGCCGAACAGAGCAGGGCAGCTGCACTGCAGCCCAAGGCTAACGCGAGCCATAGTGCTTGCCGCACGAGCGGGCCGATGCGGGCATCCTGCTTGGCGCCGTGGTATTGCGCGACCTTGGGCGTAGTTGCCAGCAAGATGCCCGTCATCAACAGGTAGGTCGGCATCCACAGCGAGTTGCCCAAGGCGACCGCGGCCAGATCCGTGGAGCTGTAGTGGCCTGCCATCAAGGTATCGGCGAAGCCGATGGCCGAGGACGCGAGCTGCGCGATCACCAGTGGGATGGCTAGACCGTGGAGGGCTTTGAGTTCGTCTAGTGCTCGACGAAAACGTTGGCTGACGTACATCGATCCACCTGCGCGGCGCGAAAAAGCGGCGTAGTCTACGCGCCGTCGAGTCATTGCAGAAGCCAAGACGCTTGCGCTGTTTGTCATGACCGTTGATGCCTTCAACGTTGAACTGTATGTGGAACTAGCGCCATGCGTATCGTCGCCGATGAAAACATTCCCTTGGTCGAGACATTCTTTGGATCGTTCGGGGAAATCGTTCGGTATCCCGGGCGGCTGATCAAGCCTGATGATCTGAAGGGGGCCGATGCGTTGCTCGTGCGGTCGGTCACGACCGTCGATGAAGCGTTGCTCGCACAAAGTACGGTGCGCTTCGTCGGGACCTGCACCATCGGCACGGACCACATCGACAAGAACTACTGCGCGGATGCTGGAATTACCTGGGCCAGCGCGCCCGGCTGCAATGCGCGAGGCGTCGTGGATTACGTGCTGTCCACCGTGCTCACACTTGCCGAACGCACCGATACGGACCCCGCCGAGCAGGTGTATGGCATCGTGGGTGTGGGCGAGGTGGGTGGGCGTCTGTGGCACGTGTTGAAAGGTCTAGGCTGGAAGGTGCTTGTGTGCGATCCACTCAAGGCCGATGTGCTGGGAGGCGACCACACGCCGCTGGATGTGCTGCTGGCGCGTTGCGATGTCATCAGTCTGCACACGCCTCTGATCCGCCACGGCGAGCACGCGACTCATGGATTAATGAGCGCGGCGCGTATCGAAGGGCTCAAGCCGGGCACTTGGCTGATCAACGCGAGCCGCGGAGAAGTTGTCGATGGCGCCGCGTTGCGTGCGCGTCTGCAGCGGGACGATGATCTACAGGTCGCGCTGGACGTATGGGAAAGCGAGCCAGCGATCGATCCTGCCCTCGCCCTGCGTTGCGCCATCGCGACCCCGCATATTGCAGGTTACAGCCTGGAAGGAAAGTTGAGAGGAACGGCGCAGATCTACGCGGCGTTCTGCCGCTTTCTCGGGCAACCCGCCACGCTTTCGCTGGAAGATGTAATGCCGCGGCCATGGTTGTCACTACGACTTGCGGCTGATACGCCGCTCGATGTCGCACTCCGTATGACGTGCCGAGCGGTCTACGATCCCCGTGACGACGATGCGATGTTCAGAAACACGCTTGGTCTGCCAGCAGAAGAGCGCAAGCGCGCGTTCGACCGGCTGCGTCGAGATTACCGTGTACGGCGTGAGCTAGAAGGGCTGAAGGTGGAGCTGACGGGAGCGCATGCATCCGGTGATGTTGGGCTCGGCGAGCTGTTGTCGGCGCTGGGGGTGCATTGGCGGCGGGAGTGACGGCAGATTAGCTGCGCGTCGTTGTTCAGCGCACCATCCTTACGGTTGAGTTCGATCGTCCCTGTCTTACCTGTAAGAGCCGCAATCCGCGTGTTCCCGAGGTAGTTGTTCAGACACTGCACTTTTGTAGGAGCCATTCATGGGCGATCCGGTAGCAGCCGCGACGTAAGGATTGAGGTGTTGCTACCGACGCTGATCGCCCACAAGTAGGCTCCTACACGAGCATCGCGTTCTCACGGTAGCTATTTGGAGACTGCGCCTTCGTAGGAGCCCATTAATGGGCGATCCGGTAGTAGCCGCGACGCAAGGGTTGAGGTGTTGCTACCGACGCTGATCGCCCACAAGCCGAGCGCAGCCCGGTGAGCTCCTACAAAAAGCTTTGTCAGTGCTTCGAATCAGCGTTCGCCTTGCCCAGGCTCGTGTCTTCGAGCTCCTCGCAGGCTTGCTGGATCATGTCCTCGGTAATCGGGACCTCTTCGCCGTTGCGGTCGATTACGGAGCCGGTGAGGGTGCAGTTGTAGGTGTCCGAATCTTGCTGTGGATCGTTCATGGGAACTCCTCATCCAGTGTGTTCAGGCGCGAGCGCCGGTGCCGAATGAAAACAGGTCGGGTTTCGCTAGCGCCCAGAGGGCATTCGCGTCCTGTTCAATGGACAGCAACCGCAAGAAACGAGTTCGGGATCTGTGCGGGCCGCGCTGCGGCCTAAGCGACAGCGCGGCGTAGAGAGAGGCTTAGCGGTATTCGCAGAGGTAGGCGGTTTCGATGTCGACTTTGACCTGGAACTTGCTATTGGCGGGTACTTCAAAACGGCTGCCCGCGTCGTAGGTGGTCCAGTCGTCACTGCCGGGCAACTTCACGGTCAGCGCGCCCGATACGACATGCATGATCTCGTGCTGGCTGGTGCCGAATTCGTATTCACCCACGGCCATTGCGCCGATCGTCGCCGGTCCGTTCGCTGTGGAAAAGGCGATGGATTTGACGGTGCCGTCGAAGTATTCGTTGACCTTGAACATTAAACATCCTCGGGATTTGGGTGAAGTAAGCAAGTATGCCCAACGGCGTAGGGCGCGTCACGATAGCGACGGTAGAACGCTCGGTAGCAGCTTGGCGGTGTTACGCGCGTCAGTTAGGGCGCGGTGCTGCTCGCCGAAAAACGAGGTGCCTGCAAGCTCTAATGCGCGGTTGAGCCCAACGGGCTTTTCAAGCTGGCGTATTTTTGCGAATCGCTGCTTCAGGTTGATGTGTGGCAGCTGTGACAGCGTGCTATCGATACCAAGGCGACGCCAGTCGTTGACGAGTTGCTGCCGATCGTAATCGCCCCAGCTGACCCAGGCTTGAAGGCGCCCATGATAAGGCTCGATCCAGCGCTCCAGTTCCTGCCAAACAACGTCCAGATGGGCGGCGCCATCGATGTCTGCCTGTTCGATGTGCGTGAGCTCACGGCAGAAAAGGGTTAGAAGCGGTCGTTGCCGAGGGCGCACGAAGCGTTGGAATCGGTCGAGCTCGGCGCCATCGCGTGTGACGAGGCTAACACCGATCTCGATGATCTCCATGTCTTCGACCGGCCAGCCGCCTTCTTCGGTAGTCGATTCGAGATCAATGACGAGCCAGAGGGCCATGGAATGTCCTGGTAGGGGAGTCGTTTCGTCATCTTTCGAGTGGTAAGGCCATCACGCCGTTCCCAGCCGTGCGCTTTTGCAACGGGACGTGCACGAGCGCATCGATTTGTACGGCGCGTTTTCTGGAGCCGTCTAGACTCAATTGGAATCGTTCATTCGGCGGCATGCACTTATGCCGTTCGGCGGCTGGCGAGTCCAAATCTATGGCTTTCAAAGTCTATCTACAGTGGCGTTCGACGGATGTCGGCAGTTCTTCAATCGTGATAGTTGGGCGGTAGTCATGGAAGAAATAGAGACGAACGTAACGTTCGAGCAGGCGGACACCAGGCCCGCGGTCTGGCAGGTCCTGGCAGTTGATGACGACGCGGATTTCCAGAACGCGATGGCGTTCGCGTTGGCTGACTTGGAATTGCTCGGGGCACCCATCGAGTTGACCCAGGCTTACAGTTACCGCGAAGCCGCGATGATCCTGGGTGAGCGACATGACATCGCAGTCGTATTGCTCGATGTAGTGATGGAAACCGAGGATGCGGGTTTCCGCTTGGTGCGAACCCTGCGGGAGGTCATTGGCAACGCCGAGGCGCGGGTGGTGATGCTAACCGGGGAGCCGGGCATGGCGCCGGCCCGCGCGGTGATGCAGGAATGCGACATCAACGATTACTGGACCAAGAGCGAGCTTAGCAGCGAGCGCTTGTCCACGGTGCTGACGGCAGCGTTTCGCAGCTATTCACAATTGCGTTCCATGTCGCGGGCGCGACGCGGATTGCACACCATCGTCGAGTCCAGCAACGCACTTTTTACCTCTAAAGACACCCGTGAACTGTCCGCGAAGATCCTAACGGAGATTGCCGCGCTGCTTGAGGTCAAGACCGAGGGCATCGTTTGCGTGAGGATGGAAGGCAGCGACAGCGGACAGGACGTGTTGCGCATTATCAGTGCGAACGGACGTTTCTATCGCAACGTGGGTGAACATGTTGAAACGCTGGACCACCCGGTCGTGCGAGATCGCCTCAAGGAAAGCCTGCGTCTGCATCAATCGCTGCGGTTCGAGGACGGCGCGGTGCTGTTGTTCCCCAGCCTGCAGGCGGGCGCCGATTACGCTTGTTATGTGGCGACCGGCCGTACGTTGGACGATACGGAGATGGAGCTGCTGAGGGTTTTCAGCGCGAGCATCAGCCACGGCTTCTACAACGTTTCCCTGTTCAGCCGCCTGGAGGAGATGGCGTACCAGGACGACTTGTTGAAAATCCCGAACCGGAACGCACTTATCCGCACACTGGACATGCTGTTGCGCAGTGATGCGAAAAACGACCATGCACTGCTGCTGATCGATATTGATAACTTTTCAGGTGCAAACACCGCATTCGGTACTGGCTACGGGGACTTTATTCTCGGCTTGGTCGCGAGCCGTTTGCGCGACCATTTCCCTACCAACGTGCTGGTCGCACGTGTCAAAGATGATCTGTTTGCCGTGGTAGGTCCGACCTCCGAGGTGAAGGCTGCGGAGGTCGTCCACTTGTTTCGGCGACAAAGCCGGCCGTACGAACTTGGTCAGGTCTACAGCCTGAGCACCGTTACCCTTGACCTCAAATCGTTCGAAGGCGATGCGAAGGTCGCGTTGCAAGGCGCTCAACTGACGTTGAAGGACAACAAACGGCATGGCCAGGATCGCCATAGTGTCCACGATGCGCGGTTGCTTGCTCATCACGCCGAGTCCTATCGCATGTTACTGGCGCTGCGGGACGCCGCGTCGGCTGGGGGTATTCAGCTGGAATTCCAGCCGCAAGTCGAGCTCGCTTCACGCCGAGTTGTCGGGGTAGAGGCGTTAGCCCGCTGGCGGACGCCCGAAGGCGTCTCGATCTCACCGGCACGCTTCATTCCGCTGGCTGAGGCGACCGGCTACATCCTGCCGCTGGGTGATTTGCTCATGCGCTTGGCAATGGAGGCTGCGAAGCGTCTTGCGGATGCCGGAAGGCCCGACGTGCGCGTAGCCGTAAACGTATCGTCAGTGCAGATGCTGCAACCGGATTTTCTGGAGCGCTTCAACGCGAACCTGCAAGGCAGCGAGGTCTCGGCAAGTCAGATTGAGGTGGAAATTACCGAGTCGGTGGCCATGAATTCGTTCGACGCCATTAGCCGGCAGCTGGAAGGTCTGCGAGAGATGGGCACCACGGTTTCCATCGATGACTTCGGTACGGGATTCTCGTCATTGAATTACCTGCGACACCTGCCAGCCGATCGGCTGAAGATTGACCGCAGCTTCATCGACGAAATAGGGCGGGTAGAGGAGGCGAAGTTAATCGCCGGCGCAGTGATCGAAATCGCGTCTCGGGTGGGTATGGAGGTGATTGCCGAGGGTGTCGAAAACCTTCATCAGCTCGAATGGCTACGGGCGAACGCCTGTTCTGAAGTCCAGGGCTACTTTGTGGCTAAACCAATGCCACTGGAAGCGCTGCTGGATTGGCTGGCTCGCTGGGCGGTGGATGACGGCCGGTCTGTGATGCCATGACGCCGCGGCGATCCGGTGCGTTATCACGCAACCTCGTCGTGTTGTTTCTACCTTGGGCAATTATCGTTCTGGGGATGTGCGGCCTGCTACGTGAGCACTTGCTCGATTCGAAGTTACAGCCACTATGGACCGCGCAAAACGCTGCGTTGGAAGAGGGGCAGATCGCTCTTAGTCGGCGCTTGGCAATTGCGCGCGGCAACCTATCATTCTTGAGCCAACAGCCTTCGGTGCGGGCGTTTCTAGCGTCGGGAGACAGCCCGGTGGAGTCGCCGCACGAGCTCATACACGAGTTCATCGCGACGGCCGACTACTACCGGACGGTCTGGCTGCTCGATCGGCAGGGCAACATTCGGGCGTCAGTCGAAAAGGATGGCAGACAGATGCCAGAGGCACCCCTTTCGGCCGATACCATTCGTGAAATAAGCGAACTGAACTGGGGCGAAGCGTTTTTATCGAGCCTGGGAGGTAGTATCGCGCGCGATCCCGCGACGCCTGAGATGCTATTGGCAATACCGGCTTTCGATGAGGACGGCACACGGCTGGGCGCGATCGTATTCAGCTATCGCGTCGAGCTTATCGCAGGGCGACTACAAGAAATTGCGGCTAATTATGGTGTACCACTTGGTCTGGTGAGCGGGCGGGGACGCTGGATTTTCGGTCCTTATCCCGAGGCGGCAGTGCCGGTTTCCGATGTCGATGGAGATCTACTCGAAAAGGATGCGCCGGAGCACGCTTTTGACGGTCTTCCGGGGAACTGGGCCGTTGAATGGTTCGATCCAGCGTTGGTACTACCCGTCCAAGAAACGCTACAGAACAGTCCTGAAGCGCTTTACCTCGCCTCGGTATTACCTGCGCCTACACTGGCTGCGATCCAGCGTGAGGTGTGGCTGCTCGTTGGCGCGTTGGCAGCGTTCATGTTGCTTGCAGGTGCGGCGGTCGTCGTATTGCTGTCGCAGGCCGAGGTCGCGCGTGATCAGGCCATGCGGGCGCTTGCCGCGCGCAGCGATGAATTGATGGAGCGGAATCTTGAGGTGAACCGTGCGATGGAAACGCTCCATCGCACCCAGTCAGCGCTGGTGCAGGCTGAAAAGCTGTCTTCGCTGGGTACGCTCGTTGCCGGTGTTGCGCATGAGCTGAACACGCCGATCGGCGCCGCAAGCATGGCAGCGAGTTCTTTGCGTGGGGACGCCGAAAAAGCCTTAGCAGCGATCCAGCGTGTAGACGATCGTGACGTGCAGCGCTTTCTCAAGCGTAGCGGCCCTGGTCTGGCCATCGTGCAGACAAATCTGGAGCGCCTTGCGACATTCACTCGCGCGTTCAAGAAGCTTGCCAGCGACCGCGCCAGCACCGAACGGCGTGAATTCGATCTGGCGGAGCTTCTCGACGAAGTGGTGCTGGTGCTAGGGCCGCGGTTGAAGGGCACGCCCCATGTCGTTCGGCGCGAGGTGCCGTCGCCGTTCTTTCTCAACAGCTTTCCTGGCCCCATCAGCCAGATCCTCCAGAACCTGATAGATAACGCCTTGGTGCATGCGTTTGAGCCGGGGGTGAACGGTGAGGTCGAGGTGAAAGCCTGGCACGGTGATCACGGCCATATTTGCATCGATGTCAGCGACGATGGCTGCGGTATGGACAAGGATCAGCTCTCGCGGATCTTCGATCCGTTTTATACGACCAAACGTGGGCGGGGCGGTACGGGGCTTGGGTTGCATATCACGCATCAACTTGCCGTGGGGATTTTGGGTGGGAAGATCGAGGTGCACAGTACGCCGGGGGAGGGAACGCGCTTTCGATTGGAAGTGCCCGGCTAAGCGGTACTGCCATGCCTATATGGCTGGGGTATGCTCTGCGCCCTTTTTTCTGGAGTATCGCCATGCAATGCCGAAGCGGCTGTGGTGCATGCTGCATCGCGCCGTCCATCTCGTCGCCAATACCGGGCCTTCCGAATGGAAAGCCGGCCGGTATGCGCTGTCCGCACTTATCAAGCGAGCTACGTTGCCTGATTTTCAATCAGCCAGAGCGACCGGCTGTGTGTTCGGCATTTTTGGCGGAAGCGGCGATATGTGGCACGAGCCAAGCGCAAGCGCTTGCTACGCTGAAATGGTTGGAGGGTGAGACCGCGACGCCTCCGGCCGCGAGTGCATGTCTAGCATCATGAAAAAAGGCCGCCATTTGGCAGCCTTTTTTCCCATTGCGGGGTCGCTTACTTGCGGTTTTGCAGGTCGACGAACTCGCGCGAGGTTTCGCCGGTATACAACTGGCGAGGGCGGCCGATCTTGTAAGGGCTGGAGAGCATTTCCTTCCAGTGAGCGATCCAGCCGACGGTACGCGCCAACGCGAAGATCACGGTGAACATGCTGGTCGGAATGCCGATCGCCTTCAGAATGATGCCGGAGTAGAAGTCAACGTTCGGGTACAGATTGCGCTCCTTGAAGTAAGGGTCGCTACGCGCAATTTCGTCCAGCTTCATCGCCAGTTCGAGCTGCGGGTCGTTGATGCCGAGTTCGGCCAGCACTTCGTCGCAGGTCTGCTTCATCACTTGCGCGCGAGGATCGAAGTTCTTGTAGACGCGGTGTCCAAAACCCATGAGTTTGAATGGGTCATCCTTGTCCTTGGCCTTGGCGATGAATTTGTCGATGTTCGACACGTCGCCAATTTCATCCAGCATCGCCAGTACCGCTTCGTTCGCACCCCCGTGCGCAGGGCCCCACAGCGCCGCGATACCTGCCGCAATACATGCGAATGGGTTTGCGCCCGAGGAACCGGCAAGACGTACGGTGGAGGTAGAGGCGTTCTGCTCGTGGTCGGCGTGAAGGATGAATATCCGATCCATCGCTTTCGCCAGAACAGGGCTGATCGGTTTAATCTCGCATGGCGTATTGAACATCATGTGGAGGAAGTTCTCCGCATAGTTCAGGTCGTTACGCGGGTACATCATGGGCTGGCCCATGGAGTACTTGTAGACCATCGCGGCCAGCGTCGGCATCTTGGCAACCAGACGCATCGCGGAGATATCGCGGTGCTGCGGGTTCTTGATGTCAAGGGAGTCGTGATAGAACGCGGACAGAGCACCGACCACACCGCACATAATGGCCATTGGGTGCGCATCACGACGGAAGCCGTTGAAAAACGTCTTGAGCTGTTCGTGAACCATCGTGTGATTTTTGATGGTGCTCACGAAGGCGGCTTTCTGGTCGGCGGTAGGCAGTTCGCCGTTCAGCAGCAGGTAGCAGGTTTCGAGATAGTCGGATTGCTCCGCTAGTTGCTCGATAGGATAACCGCGGTGAAGCAGTACACCTTTTTCACCATCGATGTAGGTGATCTTCGACTCGCACGAGGCAGTCGACATGAAGCCAGGGTCGAATGTGAATCGGCCGGTGGATGTGAGGCCGCGAACGTCGATTACATCAGGACCTACGGTGCCGGTAAGAATGGGCAGCTCGACGGGGGCTGCGCCCTCGATGATTAACTGCGCTTTTTTGTCAGCCATGCAGGCCTCCTATCTTATTGCTTCGGAATCATCAGCCAGCCCCCCACGCAGGGCCGGACCCACTATAGATAGATACGTCGCAAAGTCAATTTGCCTGCCTCATCTGCGGTTTCGTGCAACCGCACGGCCCAGACAGGCTTGAGCGACGTCAATGCTTCTTTTCGTCACAGCATGGCGCGGTCTTGTCGCATTGTCATTAGTAACCTAACTGTCTATACTCGGCGACCGATCGCCCGGGGTATCTGAACCCATTAAAAAAGTGATCGTCACTCCTGGGAGATGTGTACCTGACCAATGCGCTCCCCCGACAAATCGCCCTGCTGCCTGAGGGCACTTCAAGTGTGAAAAAAGCCGTGAATAGCCAACGACCTGTAAACCTAGACCTTAGGACAATAAAACTCCCCGTCACTGCTTACACGTCCATCCTTCATCGTATCTCTGGCGTCATTCTGTTCCTCGGCATAGCAGTGCTGCTTCTGGCACTCGATATGTCCCTGGGTTCGGAAGAAGGCTTCGAGGCGGTCAAGGGGTACCTGGCCAGTCCGCTGGTCAAGTTCGTGATCTGGGCGCTGCTGTCTGCGTTGCTGTACCACCTCGTAGCTGGCGTGCGTCACCTCATCATGGACATGGGCGTAGGTGAGACGCTGCAAGGCGGCAAGCTGGGCTCTCAAATCGTGATCGTCGTATCGGCGGTTCTGATTCTGGCGGCAGGGGTGTGGATATGGTAACCAACGTCACTAACTTTTCCCGTTCGGGCCTCTATGACTGGATGGCGCAGCGGGTTTCGGCGATCGTGCTCGCAGCATACGTCGTCTTCCTTCTCGGCTATGTCATTGCCCATCCTGGGCTGACGTTCGCCGAGTGGCATGGTCTGTTTTCGCACACCGCCATGCGTATCTTCAGCTTGCTCGCTCTCGTCGCCCTCAGCGTTCACGCGTGGGTCGGCATGTGGACTATTTCCACCGACTATCTGACGCCGATGGCGTTAGGTAAGGGTGCAACTGTCGTGCGTTTTCTGTTCCAGGCTATCTGCGGCATTCTGATGTTCGCGTTTTTTGTCTGGGGCGTGCAGATTCTCTGGGGTGTGTGATCAATGACCAGCATTCGTACTCTTTCTTTTGACGCCATCATCATCGGTGGCGGCGGTGCTGGCATGCGTGCCGCGCTGCAGCTGTCGCAGTCGGGTTATAAAACAGCGGTCGTCACCAAAGTATTCCCGACGCGCTCCCATACCGTATCTGCTCAGGGCGGCATCACCTGCGCTATCGCTTCAGCGGATCCAAACGACGACTGGCGCTGGCACATGTACGACACCGTCAAGGGGTCGGACTACATTGGTGACCAAGACGCCATCGAGTATATGTGCACGGTCGGCCCCGAGGCCGTCTTCGAACTCGAGCACATGGGACTTCCGTTCTCCCGTACCGAAAGTGGCCGTATCTATCAGCGCCCCTTCGGTGGCCAGTCGAAAGACTTTGGTAAGGGTGGTCAGGCGGCACGGACCTGCGCCGCGGCCGACCGTACGGGTCATGCGCTGCTGCATACGCTCTATCAAGCCAACCTTAAGAACGACACCACCTTCCTGAATGAGTGGTATGCGGTCGACCTGGTGAAGAACCAAGATGGCGCGGTAGTTGGCGTCATCGCCATCTGCATCGAAACAGGCGAAACCGTCTATATCCGTTCCAAGGCCACCGTTCTGGCCACTGGCGGTGCTGGCCGTATCTACGCGTCTACGACTAACGCCCTGATCAATACGGGCGATGGCGTAGGGATGGCGCTGCGTGCAGGTGTGCCGGTTCAAGACATCGAAATGTGGCAGTTCCACCCAACGGGTATCGCGGGTGCCGGTGTACTGGTTACCGAAGGCTGCCGCGGTGAAGGCGGGTACTTGATCAACGCCCACGGCGAACGTTTCATGGAACGCTATGCGCCGAACGCGAAAGACCTGGCGGGTCGTGACGTCGTTGCGCGCTCGATGGTGAAAGAGGTCATTGCAGGCAATGGCGTCGGTCCTGACAAGGATCACGTACTGCTGAAGCTGGACCACTTGGGCGAAGAAGTACTGCACAGCCGTCTGCCGGGTATCTGTGAACTGTCCAAGACGTTTGCGCACGTTGACCCGGTTACCGCGCCGATCCCGGTTATTCCAACCTGTCACTATATGATGGGCGGCGTTGCTACTAACATTCATGGACAGGCGATCACGCAAGACGCCAATGGCAACGACAAGGTTGTCGAGGGTCTGTTCGCGGTAGGTGAAGTGGCTTGCGTTTCCGTACACGGTGCCAACCGCCTGGGTGGTAACTCACTGCTTGATCTCGTGGTGTTCGGTCGTGCGGCGGGTATCCATCTGGAGAAAGCGCTCAAGGAAGGTATCGAATACCGCAACGCTACGGAAACCGACCTCGAGGTGTCCCTCAAGCGTCTTTCCGGCGTTAACGAGCGTACCAGTGGCGAAGACGTTGCGCCGCTGCGCAAGGAACTGCAGAGTTGCATGCAGAACTACTTCGGCGTGTTCCGTACTGGCGAATATATGCAGAAGGGTATCGCCCAGCTCGCCGAACTGCGCGGCCGCATCGGCGAAATCAAGATTGCGGACAAGAGCCAGGCGTTCAACACGGCGCGTATCGAAGCGCTGGAGCTGCAGAACCTGTTGGAAGTAGCTGAAGCTACCGCCATCGCTGCAGAAGTCCGCAAAGAGTCGCGCGGTGCTCATGCTCGTGAAGACTTCGAAGATCGTGACGACGAGAACTGGCTGTGCCACACCTTGTATTTCCCAGGGGATAAGCGCGTTACCAAGCGCTCCGTCAACTTCGCGCCGAAGACAGTTCCAGCGTTTGAACCGAAGATTCGGACTTATTGAGGATGACCACTATGTTGCAAGTTAGTGTTTATCGCTATAACCCCGATCAGGACGCCGCACCGGCGATGCAGACCTTCCAGGTCGATACCGGCGGCAAAGACCTGATGGTCCTCGATGTTCTCGCTCTGATCAAAGAGCAGGATGTTGGCTTTTCCTATCGTCGCTCTTGCCGCGAGGGTGTCTGCGGCTCGGATGGCATGAACATCAATGGCAAAAACGGCCTTGCATGCATTACGCCGCTTTCGGCTGTCGTCAAAGGCGACAAGCTCGTTCTGCGACCGCTGCCAGGTTTGCCAGTGATTCGCGACCTTGTCGTCGATATGAGCATCTTCTACAAGCAGTACGAGAAGGTTAAGCCGTTCCTGCAGAACGACGAGCCTGCGCCTGCGATCGAGCGTCTACAGGCGCCCGAAGAGCGTGAAAAGCTCGATGGCTTGTATGAGTGCATCCTGTGCGCCTGCTGCTCGACCAGCTGCCCTTCGTTCTGGTGGAATCCGGACAAGTTCCTCGGTCCGGCAGCGCTGCTGCAGGCTTATCGCTTCCTGGCTGACAGTCGCGATACGAAAACCGAGGAGCGTCTGGCTGCAATGGACGATCCGTTCAGCGTGTTCCGCTGCCGTGGCATCATGAACTGCGTGAACGTTTGCCCCAAGGGTTTGAACCCAACGAAGGCAATTGGTCACGTTCGCAACATGCTGCTGCAAAGCGGTACCTGATTTTTGGAGCAATACCCGCGGCGCTCTAGGATCATTCCTGGTGTGTTGCGGTCGAAAGGAACCGCTGCCGTAAAACGCGGCGGTTCATGTAAAAGAACATGACGACCAGCAGGGGTATCCGGGACGGCGCCGGACATCGTTGGGAATCGTGGTAGCTTTTCGAGTCAATGCTCTAGGACTCGGCAACGGCTGGCTGCGCTTCACGCCGGTGAGTATCCCCTAATCGAGGGTGATGAAGCATGCAAGAAAGCGATATGCAGCGCATGTGGAGCAGTGCGCACCTATCCGGTGGTAACGCTGCCTACGTGGAGGAGCTCTATGAGCTTTACCTGCACGATCCCAATACAGTGCCCGAAGAATGGCGCACCTATTTCCAGAAATTGCCCGCAAATGGTAGCGCTGCCGCTACCGACGTTTCTCATTCCACCGTTCGCGATCAGTTCGTTCTTTTAGCGAAGAACCAGCGTCGTGCGCAGCCTGTTTCGGCTGGCAGCGTCAGTAGTGAGCATGAGAAAAAGCAGGTCGAAGTACTTCGGCTTATCCATGCCCATCGACTGCAAGGGCATCAGGTCGCGAAGCTCGATCCGCTGGGGCTGGCACAGCGCCCAGTTCCTACCGATCTTTCCCTCTACAGCTACTCTCTTACCGACTCGGACCTGGACACCACGTTCCGCACCGGTGGGTTGGCTATAGGAAAAGAAGAAGCAACTTTGCGGGAAATCCTGCAGGCGCTACAAGAGACATATTGTCGCACCATCGGTTCTGAGTTCACTCACATTGTCGATTCCAGTCAGCGCGAATGGTTTCAGCAGCGGCTCGAAAGTGTGCGCGGTCGCCCTAATTATTCATCGGAGATCAAAGGCCATCTCTTAGAGCGCCTGACTGCAGCAGAAGGTCTCGAGAAGTATTTGGGTACTAAGTACCCAGGTACCAAACGTTTCGGCCTCGAAGGCGGTGAAAGCCTGATTCCGATGTTGGATGAGATCATCCAGCGCAGTGGTTCGTATGGCACCAAGGAAGTCGTCATTGGTATGGCGCACCGGGGTCGTCTGAACGTACTGGTGAACACCTTCGGTAAGAACCCGCGGGATCTGTTCGACGAGTTCGAAGGTAAGAAAGTCGAAGGCTTGAGCTCGGGTGACGTGAAGTACCACCAGGGCTTTTCGTCGAATGTCATGACGCAGGGCGGTGAAGTCCACCTCGCACTTGCCTTCAATCCGTCGCACCTCGAAATCGTTTCGCCTGTGGTCGAAGGCTCCGTCCGCGCGCGCCAGGATCGTCGGGGTGATGTGTCGGGTGACAAGGTGCTGCCAGTTTCCATCCACGGCGATGCGGCCTTCGCGGGTCAGGGCGTTGTCATGGAAACCTTCCAGATGTCGCAAACTCGCGGCTACAAGACTGGCGGTACGGTGCACATCGTCATCAATAACCAGGTCGGTTTCACCACCAGCCGCCAGGACGATGCTCGGTCGACTGAATACGCGACGGACGTCGCGAAGATGATTCAAGCGCCGATCCTGCACGTGAATGGTGATGACCCGGAAGCGGTGTTGTTCGTCACCCAGCTGGCGATCGACTATCGCATGCAGTTCAAACGCGACGTCGTCATCGATCTAGTGTGCTATCGCCGTCGCGGCCACAACGAGGCCGACGAGCCGAGCGGTACGCAGCCGTTGATGTACCAGCAGATCGCCAAGCAGCGCACGACCCGTGAGCAGTACGCCGATGCGCTCGTGCAAACCAGCGCGCTCGCGCAAGACGCGGTACAGGCCCGTATCGATGAATACCGGGATGCGCTCGACAATGGCTTGCACGTGGTCAAAAGCCTGGTCAAAGAGCCGAACAAAGAGTTGTTCGTCGACTGGCGCCCATACCTCGGTCATGCCTGGACGGCGCGTCACGATACCCGTTTCGATCTGAAGACCTTGCAAGAGCTGTCGAACAAGCTACTTGCGGTGCCAGAAGGTGTCGTCGTTCAGCGTCAGGTTTCGAAAATCATCGAAGACCGCCAGAAGATGGCTGCGGGCGGACTACCCATCAATTGGGGCTTCGCCGAAACGATGGCCTACGCCACGTTGCTGTTCGAAGGCCACCCTGTAAGGATGACTGGGCAGGATATCGGTCGCGGTACCTTCTCGCACCGCCACGCGGTCTTGCACAACCAGAAAGATGGCGCGGCGTATGTTCCGCTGCAAAATCTCTTCGAGGGTCAGCCCCGCTTCGATATCTACGACTCGTACCTCTCGGAGGAAGCGGTCGTGGCGTTCGAATACGGCTACGCCACCACGACGCCGAATGCGCTGGTTATCTGGGAAGCCCAGTTCGGTGATTTCGCGAACGGCGCCCAGGTCGTGATGGACCAGTTCATTTCGAGTGGCGAGCACAAGTGGGGCCGTCTCTGTGGCCTGACGATGTTGCTGCCCCATGGCTATGAAGGGCAGGGCCCTGAACACTCGTCGGCACGTCTCGAGCGTTACCTGCAGTTGTGTGCCGAGCAGAATATTCAGGTGTGCGTGCCCACCACGCCTGCGCAGGTGTACCACATGCTTCGTCGGCAGGTGATCCGTCCGCTGCGCAAACCACTGGTGGTATTGACGCCAAAATCTCTACTGCGCCACAAGGCCGCGGTTTCAACGCTGGAAGACCTCGCCGATGGTTCGTTCCAAACGGTTATCGGGGAAATCGACGCGATCGAAGCAGCCAAGGTCGAGCGCCTGATCCTGTGCAGTGGCAAGGTCTATTACGACTTGCTCGACAAGCGCCGAAACGAGGGTCGTGAGGACATTGCAATCGTTCGGATCGAGCAGCTTTATCCGTTCCCGGAAGACGACCTGACCGAGATTCTCGCGCCTTATTCGAATCTCAAGCACGTCGTATGGTGCCAGGAAGAGCCGATGAACCAGGGTGCATGGTATTGCAGCCAGCATCACATGCGCCGCGTCATTGCGGCACACGATAGCTCGCTCTTCCTTGAGTACGCCGGTCGCGCTGCTTCGGCCTCGCCAGCGGTAGGGTACGCCTCGCTGCACGCTGAGCAGCAGGAGAAGCTACTCCAGGATGCGTTCACCGTTTGACGCTTGCGCAAGAGATTATGGGGTGGCCATGTGGCCACCCTCCGTTTTCGAAGTAGAAACCGCACAAAATTAGGACATTAGATAATGGCTATTGAGATCAAAGCCCCTACGTTTCCTGAATCGGTCGCCGACGGCACCGTCGCTACTTGGCACAAGAAACCCGGCGAAGCCGTCAAGCGTGACGAGCTGATCGTCGACATCGAAACCGACAAGGTGGTGATGGAAGTTCTAGCCGAAGCGGATGGCGTCCTTTCCGAAATCGTCAAAAACGAAGGCGATACGGTCCTGAGTGGCGAACTGCTTGGTAAGTTGGACGAAGGCGCGACTGCCTCTGCTGCACCCGCTGCTGCACCCGCGGCCGAAGCACCCGCTGCTTCGTCTTCCGCCCCCGCTCAAGCGCCTGCCGGCGAAGCCGCTGGCGAAGATGCAATTCTTTCACCCGCAGCACGCAAGATCGCCGAAGAAAACGGTATCAATGTCGCTTCGCTGCGCGGTACCGGCAAAGACGGTCGTGTCACCAAGGAAGATGTCGTTGCGGCTGTCGAAGCGAAGAAAAACGCGCCTGCTGCTGCCCCGACTCAGTCCGCCGCTGGTGCGGCTCCTGCACTGCAGGCAGGGGACCGCGTCGAGAAGCGCGTTCCGATGACCCGCCTGCGTGCCAAGGTTGCCTCGCGCCTGGTCGAAGCCCAGTCGTCGATGGCGATGTTGACGACGTTCAACGAAGTGAACATGAAGCCGGTCATGGAGCTGCGCTCCAAGTACAAGGACCTCTTCGAGAAGACTCACAACGGCGTGCGTCTGGGATTCATGTCCTTCTTCGTTAAAGCGGCCGTAGAGGCACTGAAGCGTCAGCCGGGTGTGAACGCTTCGATCGACGGCAACGACATCGTTTACCACGGCTACCAGGATATTGGTGTCGCGGTTTCCAGTGATCGTGGACTGGTCGTGCCGGTTCTACGTAATGCCGAGTTCATGAGCTTGGCCGAAATTGAAGGCGGGATCTCGGACTACGGCAAGAAAGCCAAGGCCGGTAAGCTGACCCTGGAAGAGATGCAGGGCGGCACGTTCACGATTTCGAACGGAGGCGTGTTCGGTTCGCTGTTGTCGACGCCGATTGTGAATCCGCCGCAAACCGCGATTCTCGGTATGCACAAGATTCAAGAGCGTCCGATGGCGGTCAACGGTCAGGTCGTCATCCTTCCGATGATGTATCTTGCGCTGTCCTACGATCACCGTCTCATCGATGGCAAGGAAGCGGTAACCTTCCTCGTCACCATGAAGGACCTGCTCGAAGATCCAGCGCGTCTGTTGCTGGATATCTGATTGCCGTAAGCGGTCAGGGATGCGCCGTTCTCGGCGTATCCCGTTCTGATACGTCTCACCGCATTTCGCTTCACAAAGAGGATTCGCTATGTCTCAGAAATTCGACGTCGTCGTCGTCGGCGCCGGCCCGGGTGGATACGTTGCCGCGATTCGCGCAGCACAGCTAGGCTTGAAGACCGCCTGTATCGAAAAGTACCAGGGTAAGGAAGGCAAGACCGCGTTGGGCGGCACCTGCCTGAACGTGGGCTGCATTCCTTCGAAGGCATTGCTGGACAGCTCGTACAAGTACCACGAAGCGCACGAAGGCTTCAAAGTCCACGGCATCAATGCGGGCGAAGTCACTATCGACGTGCCTGCGATGGTTGGTCGCAAGGACCAGATCGTCAAAAACCTCACAGGCGGTGTCGCTGCGCTGTTCAAGGCCAATGGCGTCACGTTACTGGAAGGTCATGGCAAGCTGCTTTCGAACAAGCGTGTCGAAGTGACTGGCAAAGACGGTAACAGCGAAGTCGTCGAAGCCGAGAACATCATTCTCGCTTCCGGCTCCCGTCCTGTTGACATTCCACCTGCGCCGGTCGACCAGAAGGTGATTGTCGACTCTACCGGTGCATTGGATTTCCAAACTGTTCCTAAGCGTTTGGGTGTGATCGGCGCCGGCGTAATTGGCCTCGAACTCGGTTCGGTGTGGGCGCGTCTTGGTTCCGAAGTAACAGTCCTCGAAGCATTGGACAAGTTCCTGCCAGCAGCCGACGAGCAAGTTGCGAAGGAAGCCTTCAAGGTACTGACCAAGCAAGGACTCACGATTCGCCTCGGTGCCCGCGTGACGGGCTCTGAAGTCAACGGTGATCAGGTTACCGTGAGCTATACCGATGCCGAAGGCGAGCAAAAGATCGAATTCGATCGCTTGATCGTCGCCGTAGGGCGCCGACCGGTGACTACCGATTTGCTTGCTGCTGATTCGGGTGTCGACAGCGATGAGCGCGGCTTCATCTTCGTTGACGATTATTGCGCAACCAGCGTCCCTGGCGTTTATGCCATTGGTGACGTGGTACGCGGTGCCATGCTTGCGCACAAAGCCTCGGAAGAGGGCGTCATGGTTGCCGAGCGTATCGCTGGGCACAAAGCGCAGATGAATTACGACCTGATTCCTTCGGTCATCTACACCCATCCGGAAATTGCATGGGTGGGCAAGAGCGAGCAGGTGCTGAAAGCCGAAGGCGTTGAAGTGAACGTCGGTACCTTCCCATTCGCGGCCAGCGGTCGTGCAATGGCGGCCAATGACACCACCGGTTTCGTGAAGGTCATTGCCGATGCCAAAAGCGATCGCGTGCTGGGTGTTCACGTGATTGGCCCAAGCGCGGCCGAACTCGTTCAGCAGGGCGCGATCGGTATGGAGTTCGGCACAAGTGCCGAGGATCTGGGCATGATGGTCTTCTCGCACCCGACGCTGTCCGAAGCGCTGCACGAAGCGGCGCTGGCTGTGAGTGGTCATGCCATTCACGTGGCGAACCGTAAGAAGCGTTGAAGTATCCGGAGGCAGACGTCTCCGGCGGTAACCACGGCGAGGTGCCCGTCGCATGTTCACGCAACGTGCCGCGGAAAGCTCGCCGGATCTCCCGCACGCCGGGTGATCACAGGTGGCGCGGCATATCCGCAGCGCCGAAATGCGCAATACCTAAACGAAGACGGTAGATAAGCATGAATCTTCACGAATATCAGGGTAAGCAGCTGTTCGCTGAGTACGGCCTGCCTGTATCCAAAGGCTTCGCTGTTGATACGCCTCAGGAGGCCTACGAGGCCTGTGGCCGTATCGGCGGTGACGAGTGGGTCGTCAAGGCCCAGGTCCACGCTGGTGGCCGCGGTAAAGCGGGTGGCGTCAAGCTCGTCAAGAGCAAAGAAGAAGCTAAAGAATTCGCGGCCAAGTGGCTCGGCCAGCGTCTGGTGACCTACCAGACGGATGCCAACGGTCAGCCTGTCGCCAAAATTCTCGTCGAGTCGTGCACCGATATCGACAAAGAGCTGTACCTAGGTGCGGTTGTCGATCGCTCCAGCCGTCGCATCGTGTTCATGGCCTCCACCGAAGGTGGTGTGGACATCGAGAAGGTTGCCCACGACACCCCTGAGAAGATCCTCAAGGCCACCATCGACCCGCTGGTTGGCGCGCAGCCTTACCAAGGCCGCGAGCTGGCCTTCCAGCTGGGCTTGAAAGGTGACCAGGTCAAGCAGTTCACCCATATCTTCGTCGGTCTCGCCAAGCTGTTCCAGGACTATGACCTGGCACTGCTGGAAGTGAACCCGCTGGTGATCAAGAAAGACGGCAACCTGCATTGCCTGGACGCCAAGATCAACATCGACAGCAACGCAATGTTCCGCCAGCCCAAGCTGCGCGCCATGCACGATCCGTCGCAGGACGATGCTCGTGAAGCGCATGCGCAGAAGTGGGAGCTGAACTACGTCGCTCTGGAAGGCAACATCGGTTGCATGGTCAACGGCGCCGGTCTCGCGATGGGCACCATGGACATCGTCAACCTGCACGGTGGCAAGCCCGCCAACTTCTTGGACGTAGGCGGTGGCGCGACCAAAGAGCGCGTGACTGAGGCGTTCAAGATCATCCTGTCCGACAGCAACGTCGCTGCCGTTCTGGTGAACATCTTCGGCGGTATCGTCCGTTGCGACATGATTGCCGAAGGGATCATCGGTGCAGTGAAGGAAGTTGGTGTGAAGGTACCTGTGGTCGTTCGCCTTGAAGGCAACAACGCCGAACTCGGCGCCAAGGTCCTGGCCGAAAGCGGCCTGAACATCATCGCGGCAACCAGCCTGACCGACGCTGCCCAGCAGGTCGTCAAGGCCGCGGAGGGCAAGTAATGAGCGTTTTGATCAATAAAGATACCAAGGTCATCTGCCAAGGCTTCACTGGCTCGCAGGGCACCTTTCACAGCGAACAGGCCATCGCCTACGGCACACAAATGGTCGGTGGCGTAACGCCCGGTAAAGGCGGCACCACTCATCTGGGCCTGCCCGTATTCAATACGGTCAAAGAAGCAGTAGAGACCACCGGCGCCGATGCCTCCGTGATCTACGTTCCGGCACCCTTCTGCAAGGACTCGATCCTGGAAGCGGCCTTCGGCGGCATCAAGCTGATCGTCTGCATCACCGAAGGTATCCCGACCATCGACATGCTGGAAGCCAAGGTCAAGTGCGACGAGTTGGGCGTACGCCTGATCGGCCCGAACTGCCCAGGTGTGATTACCCCCGGCGAATGCAAGATCGGCATCATGCCAGGTCACATTCACCAGCCTGGCAAAGTAGGCATCGTGTCCCGCTCAGGTACCCTGACCTATGAAGCCGTCAAGCAGACCACGGATGCTGGTTTCGGTCAGTCCACGTGCGTGGGCATCGGTGGCGACCCGATCCCAGGTTCCAACTTCATCGATATCCTGAAGTTGTTCCAGGAAGATCCGAAGACCGAAGCGATCGTCATGATCGGTGAGATTGGCGGTTCGGCTGAAGAAGAGGCAGCGGCCTACATCAAGGCCAACGTCACCAAGCCTGTTGTTTCCTACATCGCTGGTGTTACCGCACCTCCTGGAAAGCGCATGGGCCACGCCGGCGCGATCATTTCCGGTGGTAAAGGTACTGCAGACGAGAAGTTCGCAGCGCTGCAGGACGCAGGTGTCAAAACCGTGCGTTCTTTGGCTGACATTGGCAAGGCTCTGGCCGAGCTGACCGGCTGGGAAGTCAAGAAGGCGTAAGCCGTCTCGACTCTGAAAAAGCCACCTCCGGGTGGCTTTTTCATGCGTGAAATTTGGTCAAAAAAAACCGGCTCGATGAGCCGGTTTCTCGCTGCTTAGCGCGCTTACTTGCGGCTAGCACGTTCCAGCATGCGCAGGGCGCGCTCGTTTGCTTCGTCAGCAGTCTGCTGAGCTTTCTGAGCCGCTGCCATCGCGTCATCGGCTTTGCGGCTAGCTTCTTCGGCAGTGGCTTGAGCGCGGGCTGCTGCGTCTTCGGTCGCGGTCAGGCGCGCTTCGGTTTCCGTGGATACGCTGCTGCAACCGGCCAGAACTGCTGCCAGAGCCAAAGCAGAGAATTTCAGAGCGCTGTTCATCGTGTTCCCCTTAGAGGTAATAATGTTTCCGATCGTTATAAGATCGGCGGTTACATACTACCCATAACCCGCATTAAGTAAACTCGATATGTCCAGCGAGAACAGGGTTTATCGCAACGAACGAACCAGAAGTGTTATTGCCGCAAACATAGGTGCGCAATGAATACTCATTCCTTGCCAATATATAGGCGCCTTGATGAAGGATGCCCGCAGAGAGGAGTTTCCGGACGTCCTGCCTATGGCCGCGTAATTGAATTTACCGCTAGAGTATAACCACTCACAGTCCGATGATTGGTGGCGAACAGCCATAAAGCCACCGGGTCTGATCAGTAGCACTGCCAACAACAATAAAAGAATCGAGCGGACGTGTTCCGCCTAGGAAAGATGATGAACGACGCGCTGCCCATTCACCATGACCAAGCCGGTCATCAATTCGAAGTGACTCTCGATGGGCACCGCGCCTATCTCGTTTACATGGATTTAGGTAAACAAACGCTGGACCTTTACCGCACCTTCGTACCTAACGAAATCCGCGGACGAGGGGTTGCTGCGGCATTAGCGGCGGCGGCGTTGGCTTACGCCGATCGCATTGGGTATACGGTCATACCCTCGTGTTCTTATGTCGAGAGCTATCTGGCAAAGCGTGACGAAGAACATAACGCCGCATCCTAGCCGTATCGAAAAGCCGGTGTGCCTTTGGACTGCGGCACACCGGGCATCTCAAAAGGGAAATCAGGTCCTTGGGCGGGTAGGCAATACGCTCTTGAGTTTCGTATGCATGCTGCGCACCGCTTTCTCAGTCGTGTCCCAATCAATGCACGCATCTGTGATTGAAACGCCGTATTGAAGATCGCATAGGTTTTCAGGGATCGACTGGCTTCCCCAACCCAGATGGCTTTCGACCATCAAGCCAACGATCGAGCGGTTGCCTTCGAGAATCTGGTTCGACACATTCTCCATCACCAGCGGCTGCAGGGACGGATCCTTGTTCGAATTCGCGTGGCTGCAATCGATCATGATGTTAGGGCGAATCTTTGCCTTGGCGAGTTGCTGCTCGCAGACAGCGACGCTAACCGAATCGTAGTTCGGCTTGCCGTTACCGCCTCGCAGGACCACATGCCCGTAAGGGTTGCCTTTCGTCGAGACGATCGATACGCCACCTTGCTGGTTGATCCCCAGGAACCGATGAGGTTGGGAGACAGATTGCAGCGCGTTGATGGCGACAGTCAGGCTCCCGTCTGTACCGTTCTTGAATCCCACCGCCGAGGAGAGGCCGGAGGCCATTTCGCGGTGTGTCTGAGACTCGGTCGTACGTGCGCCGATGGCCGACCAGCTGATCAGATCCTGAAGGTACTGTGGTGAAATGGGATCCAGTGCTTCGGTCGCAGTGGGCAGGCCCAGTTCTGCAAGGTCGAGTAGCAGTTGGCGTCCGATATGCAGACCGTCTTGAATCTTGAAGGAATCATCCAAATAGGGATCGTTGATCAGGCCTTTCCAGCCCACGGTCGTTCTGGGCTTTTCGAAATAAACACGCATTACCAGTAAAAGCGTATCGCTGACCTCTTCAGCTAACGCCTTCAGACGTTGTGCGTACTCCTTGGCCGCTTTCAGGTCGTGTATCGAGCAAGGACCGATCACGATGAAGAGCCTGTGATCGCTGCCGTCCAGGATGTTGCGCACCGCTGCACGGCCTGCAGTCACGGTTCGTTCGGCAGCAGTTGTGAGAGGAATTTCACGCTTTAGCTGTTCGGGCGTGATCAGCGTTTCATTGGACGCGACGTTCAGGTCGTCTATCGGTAAATCAGCCATCGTTTTCTCGTCAGGGTCACGGGCCAGCTACCCCCCGTCTAGCGAAGATAGGCCGATGTGTCGGAGCGGGGGAGGCGAACCTTAACGTGTTCCGGCGCGCCAGTACAATGCCCGCCCGACCCGCTGATGGTCACTGGGCGTAGGCGGCAGACCAAAACCGCGTAACGGCCCACATACCTAGAGCGTAAGTCATCGATTGACATGCGCCATGCCGCGGCCCTGCTAAGCTTATCCAAGCGGGGCCGCACCAGATCAGGTGTCGAGGAGGCCGTAATGATTCGATCCATACTGTATGCGACCGATTTGGGGTTTTACGCCCCGTACGTATTACAACATGCGCTTTCACAGTCCCAAGCCTTCAAAGCAGAACTGTATGTGGTTCATGCGGTTGAGCCGTTGGGACTTCTAGCGCATTCGGTCCTGCGGACGTATCTCGGCGATGCGCAGTTGCAGGATCTTCAAGCGCAGGGCCTCGATGCTGTTCTTACGTCTATCGAAGCGCGTGTACTGGAATCTTTCAAAGAAGAGCTCGATAGCATGCAGCAGGGGCACGACCTCATTCGTGCCGTTCAGGCGATCCAAGGCGATCCGGCTGATGTGATCACCACTCAAGCCAAGGCGCTTGGAGTGGATCTGGTCGTAATCGGCACCCGCAGCCAGGGTGGCGATGCCCCAACACCGCTCGGCCGTACTGCACACCGGGTCGTACAAACATGCACCGTACCGGTTCATGTCGTGCCGATGCTGCCACCCCTATGACCGTACACAAAGCATCGTCGGGTATTTGCTGCCTATTATCTGCGTTAGTTCGCGTACGCCCACTCATGGTCTAAAAGATTAATAATGATCTAACGTTGGACGACATAGTGTTGTTTTGGTTATAAACGCTTTTTCGCCATCGTGCCGCCAAGGAGTTCTGAATGAAGCTTCAGCAATTGCGTTACATCTGGGAAGTGGCGCATCACGATCTGAACGTATCCGCTACCGCGCAGAGCCTCTACACCTCACAGCCCGGTATCAGTAAACAGATCAGGTTGCTGGAAGACGAACTTGGCGTCGAAGTGTTCGCCCGTAGCGGCAAGCACCTTACGCGGGTCACGCCTGCAGGGGAGCGAATCATTCAGACCGCGGGTGAAATTCTGCGTAAGTGCGAAAGCATCAAGCAGATCGCCCAAGAGTTCTCCAATGAAAAGAAGGGCACGCTATCGATCGCGACAACGCACACCCAGGCACGCTATGCGCTTCCATCGGTCATAAAAGCCTTCATCAAGCGCTACCCGGACGTTTCGTTGCATATGCAGCAGGGAACGCCGACGCAGATCGCGGAGATGGCCGCAGACGGGTCTGCGGACTTTGCCATCGCTACCGAAGGGTTGGAGCAATTTGGCGATTTGATCATGATGCCGTGCTATCGCTGGAACCGTTGCGTCATCGTGCCCAAGGACCATCCGCTCGCAAGCGTTTCGAAATTGACCCTTGAGGTCCTGGCTGAGCAACCGCTGGTGACGTACGTGTTCGGGTTTACCGGACGTTCGAAGCTGGACGAGGCTTTCCACCGTAAAGGGCTGCAACCCAAGGTCGTATTCACCGCCGCAGACGCGGACGTGATCAAGACGTACGTACGGCTCGGCCTGGGTGTTGGCATCGTTGCGCGAATGGCGGTGGACGAGGTAAATGACAGCGATCTCGTGGTACTCGATGCCAGCGCACTGTTCGAGTCGAGTATTACCAAGATCGGTTTCCGTAGAGGAACGTTCCTACGGGGCTTCATGTGCGACTTCATTGAGACGTTCGCGCCTCATCTCACTCGCGACGTGATGGCGAAGGCCGTGCAATGCCACGGCCGTGCCGAATTGGAGTCGCTGTTCACCGGTGTCGAGTTGCCGACCTATTGAGGCTGGACGCTGGCCGCAGGTCCATCGGCTATCAGTGGCTTAGATGAAGACCGCACTCGCGGTTTTCTTCGCCCTTGGTGGGATCGACGTAATCGAAGTTGTTCGGTAGATCATGCTTGACCAAGTACTCGTACAGGTCTTTCGATGACCAATGCAGCAATGGCGCTACTTTGATCAGGCCATCCTGATTGAGGCTGACCGGGTCCATCTGCGCCCGTACCGCGGTGTCGGATGCACGCAGTGCGGTGAACCAGACTTCCGGTGCCTTTTCCCGCAGCGCGCGGGCAAACGGCTCGAGTTTCACCTCTTCGGTAAAGGCAGCGTGCTTTGGATCGTCCAGTGCCGGAACCAACCCTTCTACGGCTTCACGATGGGCACGCGTGCGCTTGGGTAGATAGATATCCAGATTGAGGTCGAGCTTCTTGGTCACCTCGTCCGCGAAACGATAGGTGGCCTCGGTGTTGTAGCCGTTGTCCATCCATACAACCGGAATGTCCGGCTTGACTCGGGTCACCATGTGCAGGATCACCGCCTCGAACGGACGGAAATTCGTCGTGCAGATGGCGGATTTGCCAAGGCCTAATGCCCATTCAACGAGTTTTTCGGCATCTCGGCCGAGCTCGGAATTGATGCGCTGCAGGTCGAAGGTCATGTAAGGCTCCTGTCATTTGCACGGTGGGGGCGCGATGTTAGCAGCGCGGGTGTCTTGCGAACCACCCGGCTCCGCGACGAATTGGGAGAGCGTCTCCAGCAACACTCGCACTTTGGTGATCGATTCTTCGTATTCACTACGCCATTCAGAGTCAGCCACGATGCCGCCGCCGCCCCAGCAATGGATTTGCCCGTTCCAAGCGAGTAGCGTCCGGATGCTGATCGAACTGTCCATGCGCCCGCGTACATCGAGGTAAAGGATCGAGCCGCAGTAAGGACCGCGACAGGTTGGTTCGAGCTCATCGATGATTTCCATCGCGCGGATCTTCGGGGCGCCGGTGATCGAGCCGCCTGGAAAACTGCCGGCCAACAGATCGAACACATCTTTATCCGGTGCCAGCATGCCCTGAACGCTACTTACCAGATGGTGCACATTGGGATAACTTTCAAGTGAAAACAGCTCCGGCACGCGCACGGTTCCTGGTGCACAGCTGCGGCCCAGATCATTGCGGAGCAGGTCCACGATCATCAGATTTTCCGCGCGATCCTTCTCGCTGTGAAGCAGGTCGTCGGCGAAGGCTCGATCGTCCTCCGGCGTCACGCCACGTGGCCGCGTACCCTTGATCGGTCGCGTTTCGACATGGCCGCTATCCGCTGCAATGAAACGCTCGGGCGATAAACTAAGGATCGCTTGATCATCTCCCAGCGACAGATACGCCGAGAACGGCGTCGGGCACGCTGATCGTAGCGCTTGGTATGCGTACCAGGGGTCGCCACCGTACTCGCTGCTGAAGCGCTGCGCGTAGTTGACCTGATAGCAGTCGCCCGCGGTGATGTACGCCTGGATTTGCTCGATAGCGGTTCGGTACTGGCCTTCGGTAATGACACGCGAGAAGGCACGACGCAGACGGAAATCGGTTTTTGCCGGGGCCGACGCTTGAAGTCGGGTGCATAGATCGGCCTGGCGCTCTGCGGTTGCCGATGGATGAAAGACGACGTAGGTCGCGCGCGTGCAGTGATCGGTCACTAGCGCCCAGTCATACAGCCCCATCTGCGCAGGCGGCAGGTGGAGGTCATCACTGGCTGTTTCTGGAAGGCGCTCGAGCCGCGTTCCAAAATCATACGAGAGATAGCCGATCAGACCGCCACAGAAGGGGATGTCCATGCCTAGGGGCGGTGCCGCAGGCCCCAGCTGCTCAAGCGCCTCTTTCAGGCGTGTGAAAAACATCGATCCCGCTTCCAGATCTTCCGGCATGAACTGCTCGATCGGCCATGCGCTTGCAATGTCGAACCTGCCGCGCTCGGCCTCTGGCCGGCCAGAATCCAGCAAAACCGCACCCGGTGCGTCTGAAAGCGCAGCGAAAAGCGCGGCCGCGTTCGACTGGTAGGGCAACGGTAGGGCGGTGCAAATCGGCATGTTGAATGTCCATGGCAACGCGGATCTGAGAATCGCAGTGCGTTGGCGTGAAAGAAGTAATGGCTGGCGCCAACTAGACAGTGTTTTGCGGCGATGAGTGCCGGATTGCCCCGGCACCTGATCGTCGGATGCCATGCGCCGGTGTTACCGCGCTAAGCCTGACGTCCGAACAGCCCCTGAGCAAATGCTACGCGTGTGGGGACATCTTCGGTCAATCCTCGCTGCGAAAGCGTCCCGAGATGCGCTTCTACCGCGTGCGTGCGCAGGGTCAGACCGCAGTCATTGGCAATCTGTATGTTCAAGCCCGGTCTGGCGTTGAGTTCAAGGATCAACGGCCCTCGTTCCTGATCCAGCACCATATCCACGCCAATGTAACCCAGCCCACAGAGCTCGTAGCAGCTGGCGGCCAGGTGCATGAAACCCGCCCAGTCCGGTAGCTGTACGTCAGCGACCGGGTTGCCCGTATCTGGGTGCTTGCTGATCTTGTCGTTCAGCCAGGATCCCTGCAATGTCAGGCCGGACGCGAGATCGACGCCGACGCCAATGGCCCCTTGGTGCAAATTGGCCTTGCCATGGGATTGGCGGGTGGGCAGGCGCAGCATGGCCATGACGGGATATCCCATCAAGACGATGATACGAATGTCAGGCACGCCCTCGTAGCTGATGCTTTTGAAGATCGGGTCCGGCGTTACGCGGTATTCGATCAGTGCACGGTCCCGGTGCCCGCCAAGGGAATAAAGGCCCGTCAGAATGCTCGAAATCTGATGTTCGATATCGTCATGGCTGACCAGCTTGCCTGAGACCGTCTTGTAGCGACCCTCGAATCGATCGGCGATCACGAGAATGCCGTCACCACCGGCGCCCTGCGCGGGCTTCACCACGAAGTCCGAGCGGCCGCCGACGATTTCATGCAGGCGTTCGATCTGCTTTTCGGTCTCGATGATTCCGTACAGTTCCGGTACTTGTATGCCGGCATCGATCGCGCGCTGCTTGGTAATGATCTTGTCATCCACGATGGGATACAGGCTGCGCCGGTTGTACTTCAGCACGTAGTCTGCGTTACGCCGGTTGATGCCCATGATGCCCTTGGCTTCAAGGGCCTTCCAGGTTCTCCAGAGTCCGATCATGTCTGCCTGCTCACTCCTTGAGGAACGCTTTGAAGCGGATCAGCTCGGTAAGTCGATAACCGCGGTAGCGCCCCATTGCCAGCATGAAGCCAACCAGGATCAGCAGCGTGGCCGGGAAGGTGAACATGAAGTACGTCAGCGCAGCGATGTTCATCACCAGGTGCGCGAGCGTGGCGGCGATGAGCGTGCCGGCGGCCACTTTCATGGCATGCCCGGCGCCGCGTTCTTCCCAGGTGATCGACAGTCGTTCGATAGTCATCGTCAGGATGACCATCGGGAACAGCGCGACCGACAGCCCTTGTTCCAACCCGAGTTTATGACTGAACAGGCTGATGACCGCGATCAGCACCACCACGAAGGTCAGCACCACGGAAAGCCTAGGCAGCATCTGCAGCTTCAGATGTTCGAGGTACGAACGCAGGGATAACCCGAGGGCCGTGATGAGCGTGAACAGAACGATGCCAAACCCAAGCTGCGTCTCACGAAAGGCTAGGGCGATCAATACCGGTGTGAACGTTCCCAGCGTCTGCAGGCCGCCTAGGTTGCGGAGAATGAGAATGATCAAGACGCCGATGGGGATCATGATCATGATCTGGTACGTCTGCTGCGTCGAAAGCGGCAGGCCGTAGAGCGAATATTCGAGAAACGACGCGCTGGCGTTCTGGTTCGCGATCTGCGCCAGGCGAATCGCATTGATCTCGCTTCGATCGATAGTGAAGGTCACGTTAGCCCGGGACCCACCGTCGACTTTCAACAGCGGTTCGGCACCGGTCCACCATAACAGGCGATCCCGTGGCAGCCCTTGTTCGCCGGTTTCCGGGTTGAAATATAGCCAGCGTTTTCCGTTGTAGCTCCGCAGCCAGAGTTCAGGCGTTTGCGGTGTTTCGGCCAGCTTCAATGTATGTACGCGCTCCAGCGGCACGTGCGCCATCGATAGCAGCAGTTCCACGGCCGCAGCCTTGCGCTGCGCCGTCGGGTCACCGCCAAGCAACAGTCGCGCGTTATCGTCGTTCTTATTGTTGACCCGGCGAATGGTTTCGCTGACGAAGGTTTCCACGTCCGCCGAGTGTTGTCGGATCGGCGCCAGCAAGGCTTCGGCCGCGATCCGTTCTGCGCCCTCCACGGGCAGGCTTTCGCGATAGATCGGGCCGTTTTCCTCGTCCTGCTGACTGCCGTATCGCTGACTCAACACGAGGCGGTAATACAGCGTCTGGCTGCCGCTGGCCCGCCGCGCGGACCAAGTGATGACGCGATTGGCGTTCACGCGATTCACGTTCACGCCATAGTTATTGGAAATGAAGCTTTCATTCAGGCTGATGAAGCCTTGCCCGAGCGGAGGCAGGAACATCTGGGCCTTCACGGGACCGGACGATGCCGCCTGGAAATCGACCTTCGCATCGATGTTCCAGAGGTTGTCGGTTTCGTTGGCTTTGACCGGGATGTTCAGAACGAAGATTTGATAGGCGGTGACGAAAATACCGAGGCTGACCAGAACGGTGATCAGCACCTTGAGGTGAAAATTCAGGGAACGCATGGAAAAACGCTGAACCTCATTTAACGCGGGAGGGGGCACGAACCGGAGCGTGGGCAAAAAACGGCGCGCATTCTAGCACGCGCGTTCGGCTATCACTGTGAGGCGTGCAGCGTGCGCGCCAATCAAAAGATTGTCGACAATCATGGCGGCGGGATTGCCGTGGATCACGTTATGGCGTATTTTCTGTTCAGATTAAGCGATAGGTGTCGACAATGGAGATCGAGGCGGTCTTTGACGAGAGCCCGAGTGGAACGCGTGCAGAGCATGTGTTTCGTCATATCCAATCGGCCATCGTCACGGGCGCGATCAAGCCAGGCAGCAAGATTTCCGAGCCGGAACTCGCGCGGACCTACGGCATTAGCCGTGGCCCCTTGAGAGAGGCCATTCATCGGCTCGAGGGTCAGCGTTTGCTGGTGCGTGTGCCGCACGTAGGTGCACGCGTTGTGGCACTCGATCACGCCGAGCTGGTGGAGCTCTATCAGATCCGCGAGTCGCTAGAGGGCATGGCCTGTCGGCTGGCCGCCGAGCGAATGTCACGACGCGAGATCGACGATCTACGTCGGGTGCTTGACACACACGAAAAGGACCCGACGTTCCAGGCCGGGCTGGGTTACTACCAGCAGGAAGGGGACTACGATTTCCACTACCGGATCATCCAGGGTAGTGGCAACCAGATGTTGGTTCGCCTGCTATGCGATGAGCTCTATCAACTGGTGCGCATGTACCGCATCCAGTTCTCATCAACACCCAATCGACCACATATGGCATTCGCTGAACATCATCGGATTCTCGACGCCATCGCCGAAGGCGATGGCGAACTGGCCGAACTCCTGATGCGCCGCCACATCAGCGCATCTAAACGAAATATCGAGCAACACCACCTTGGTAATGGGGCCGAGCCATCGGCTAAACCTATATAAGTTCAAGAAGAGGTGATTATGACCCTGCTATCTGCTGGCCAACGTTTCCGCGACGCGGTCGCCGCCGAGCGCCCCCTGCAAGTCGTCGGCGCCATCAATGCCAATCATGCGCTGCTAGCCAAGCGCGCCGGGTTCAAGGCGATCTATCTCTCCGGCGGCGGCGTCGCGGCAGGGTCGCTCGGCTTGCCGGACTTGGGCATTTCAAACTTGGATGACGTACTGACGGACGTCAGGCGCATCACCGACGTGTGTGATCTGCCGCTATTGGTCGATGTGGACACGGGTTTCGGTGCATCAGCGTTCAACGTCGCGCGAACCGTGCGCTCCATGGAAAAGTTCGGCGCCGCGGCGATCCACATCGAGGATCAGGTCGGCGCCAAGCGTTGTGGCCATCGACCCAACAAGGAAATCGTGACCCAGCAGGAAATGGTGGACCGCATCAAGGCCGCGGTGGATGCTCGCCAGGACGGTGCCTTCGTCGTGATGGCCCGGACCGATGCCTTGGCCGTTGAAGGCTTGCAGGCGGCAATCGATCGAGCCTGTGCCTGTGTCGAAGCCGGCGCCGACATGATTTTCCCGGAAGCCATGACCGACTTGGCAATGTACCGGGAATTCGTCAGCGCAGTGAAAGTGCCAGTGCTCGCCAACATCACCGAATTCGGATCGACGCCGCTCTACACGGTAGAGGAACTGGCGAGTGCTGATGTGTCGCTGGTGCTGTACCCGCTCTCTGCGTTTCGGGCCATGAACAAGGCGGCGGAAAACGTGTACACGGCGATCCGCCGCGATGGAACGCAGCAGAATGTCGTGGAGACGATGCAAACGCGCGCCGAGCTCTACGACCGCATCAATTACCACGCATACGAGCAAAGCCTCGATGCATTGTTCGCCCGAGAGACTCGGGGCGAGCGTTAAAAAGCTCCGTAGCGTTATCTACGGAACATCTCGCATCCAACAATAAGTTCAAGACGGGAGAGCGTTATGGCAGAGGCAAAAGTGTTGGGCGGAGCAGGGCTCCGAGGACAGGTTGCCGGGCAGACCGCGCTGTGCACGGTCGGTAAGACGGGATCAGGACTGACCTATCGCGGCTACGATGTGAAGGCGCTCGCAGATGGCGCGTGCTTCGAGGAAGTGGCCTATCTCCTCATCCATGGCGAGTTGCCGAACAAATCGCAACTGGCGGCGTACCAGACGCGCTTGCAAGGGTTGAGGGATCTACCGCAACGGCTGAAGGAAACGCTCGAGCGGATACCCAAGAAAACGCATCCGATGGACGTCATGCGTACCGGCTGCTCAATGCTTGGTACGTTGGAACCGGAGAAGGATTTCGAGCACCAGCGCGATGTGACGGATCGCCTGCTCGCGGCATTCCCGGCCATCTTGCTTTACTGGTATCGCTACACCCACGACGGCGTGCGTATCGATTGCCGCAGTAATGAGCTCACCACCGGTGGCCATTTCCTCGCGCTACTCCACGGTAAAAAGCCCAGCGATTTGCATGTCCGCGTCATGAATGTATCGCTCATTCTTTATGCCGAGCATGAGTTCAATGCGTCTACGTTCACCGCCAGGGTGTGCGCATCGACGCTGTCCGACCTCTATTCCTGCATCACCGCCGCGATCGGCTCGCTGCGCGGTCCACTGCATGGCGGTGCGAACGAGGCCGCGATGGCGTTGATCGAGCGCTTCGCCGCACCCGAGGACGCGCGCGAAGAATTGCTCGGCATGCTCGAGCGTAAGGAAAAGATCATGGGCTTCGGTCACGCCGTCTACCGCGAGTCTGACCCGCGCAACGAGGTGATCAAAGGGTGGGCCAAGCAATTGGCCGAAGCCACCGGCGATACAGTGATGTTCCCCGTTTCGGAAATCATCGACAAGACGATGGCGGAAGAGAAGAAGCTATTCCCGAACGCCGATTTCTACCATGCCTCTGCCTACCACTTCATGGGCATTCCCACGTCGCTGTTCACACCGATCTTCGTGTGTTCACGCCTGACCGGTTGGGCCGCACACGTTTACGAACAGCGGGCGAACAATCGAATCATCCGTCCGAGCGCGGAATATACCGGGCCGGACCTACGTACCTTCGTCCCGCTCGATCAGCGTTGATCGATCCGCCGAGCACGCTACGCGTTGCCCGGCGGCTACCGACATAAGAATCCGTGAGTGAACCTTCAGCCATGAATACCCAATACCGAACGGTGCTGCCCGGGACTTCATTCGATTTCTTCGATGCGCGCGCGGCGGTCGACGCTATTGCGCCAGGCGCCTACGCGGGTTTGCCCTATACGTCTCGCGTGCTCGCTGAAAACCTAGTGCGGCGATGCGACCCCGCCACCCTGGAAGATTCGCTAAGGCAGTTGATCGAGCGGCGACGTGATCTGGATTTTCCGTGGTACCCAGCGCGCGTGGTGTGCCATGACATCCTGGGACAAACCGCGTTGGTGGACTTGGCGGGGTTGCGTGATGCCATCGCCGAGCGCGGCGGTGATCCGGCCAAGGTGAATCCGGTGGTGCCGACGCAATTGATCGTCGATCACTCGCTCGCCGTGGAGTGCGGAGGCTTTGATCCCGATGCATTCGCCAAGAACCGGGCGATCGAGGATCGGCGCAACGAAGACCGTTTTCACTTCATCGAATGGACCCGGAAAGCGTTCGAGAATGTCGATGTGATACCACCAGGCAACGGCATCATGCACCAGATCAATCTGGAGAAGATGTCGCCGGTTATCGCCGTGAACGACGGCGTTGCGTTTCCAGATACCTGCGTGGGCACGGATAGCCATACCCCACACGTGGATGCGCTGGGCGTGATCGCGATTGGCGTGGGTGGGCTCGAAGCCGAAAGCGTGATGTTGGGTCGGGCCTCCTGGATGCGCCTGCCCGATATTGTCGGTGTCGAGCTGACAGGGCGCCCGGGGCCGGGCATTACGGCAACCGATGTGGTGCTTGCGCTGACCGAGTTTCTACGTGAGGCGCGGGTGGTGGGTGCGTATCTGGAGTTTTTCGGGGAGGGCGCCGCGGCGCTCACGCTTGGCGATCGCGCGACCATCTCGAACATGACGCCTGAATTCGGTGCGACGGCGGCCATGTTCTATATCGACGCGCAGACGATCGAATACCTTCGTCTGACCGGTCGAGAGGATGCGCAAGTCGCGCTCGTCGAAACGTACGCTCGTGCAGCGGGCTTGTGGGCGAGCGCGTTGACCAAGGTCGACTATGAGCGCGTGCTGACCTTTGACCTGTCGGGTGTCGTCCGCAACATGGCGGGCCCCTCGAATCCGCACAAGCGCCTACCGACGACGGCTCTGGTAGAGCGCGGGATCGCCGGTTCGTGGCACGAAGAGCCGGGACGCCTACCAGACGGCGCGGTCATCATTGCCGCGATCACCAGTTGCACCAATACCAGCAACCCGCGGAACGTCATCGCCGCAGGTTTGCTCGCGCGCAAGGCGAACGCGTTTGGTTTGACCCGTAAGCCCTGGGTAAAGACCTCGCTTGCACCGGGCTCGAAGGCGGTACAGCTCTATCTGGAAGAGGCGGGGTTATTGCCAGAACTGGAACGGCTAGGCTTCGGAATCGTCGCCTTCGCCTGTACGACGTGCAATGGCATGAGCGGCGCGCTCGATCCCGCCATCCAGCAGGAAATCGTCGAGCGTGATCTTTACGCAACAGCCGTGTTGTCGGGCAACCGAAACTTCGACGGTCGTATTCATCCGTATGCGAAACAGGCGTTTCTCGCATCGCCTCCGCTAGTGATTGCTTATGCGATTGCGGGCACCATCCGTTTCGATATCGAAAAGGATGTGTTGGGCGTGGTGGATGGGGCCGAGATTCGCCTCAAGGACCTCTGGCCCTCGGACGAAGAAATCGATGCGGCGGTCAAGGCCAGCGTCAAGCCGGAGCAATTCCACAAGGTCTATTTCCCCATGTTCGCTGCCAAGGATCGCGGCGAGCCCGTCGGCCCGCTGTATGACTGGCGGCCCATGAGCACTTACATTCGCCGGCCGCCGTATTGGGAGGGCGCGCTGGCGGGCGAGCGGACGCTTCGTGGGATGCGTCCGCTGGCGATACTGCCAGACAACATCACGACCGATCACTTGTCGCCTTCCAACGCCATCCTCGCCGACAGCGCAGCAGGTGAATACCTCGCGAAGATGGGCGTGCCTGAAGAGGACTTCAACTCCTACGCCACGCATCGCGGCGACCACCTGACTGCACAGCGGGCCACGTTCGCCAATCCGAAACTTTTCAACGAAATGGTGCGGGATGACGCGGGCAAGGTGCGCCAGGGTTCGCTAGCCCGGCTTGAACCGGAGGGAACTGTGGTGCGCATGTGGGAAGCGATCGAGGCTTACATGACGCGCCGCCAGCCGTTGATCATCATCGCGGGCGCGGATTACGGCCAAGGTTCATCCCGTGACTGGGCTGCCAAAGGGGTGCGTCTGGCGGGAGTAGAAGCCATTGTCGCGGAGGGTTTCGAACGGATTCACCGCACGAATTTGATCGGCATGGGTGTCCTACCGCTAGAGTTCGAGCCGGGTACCACACGGCACACGCTGAGTTTGGATGGCACCGAGACCTTCGACGTGCTGGGCGCATGTCGACCACGAGCGACATTGACGTTGGTCATCCAGCGGCGCGACGGCAGAAAGGAAGACGTCCCAGTGACGTGCCGCCTCGATACTGCGGAGGAGGTCTCGATCTATGAAGCTGGCGGTGTGCTGCAACGCTTTGCCCAGGACTTTCTGGAAACAGGTGATACCGCACATGGGTCGGCTCGGGCGTTTGTGTAGGAGCGGGTGGAGCTGCGATCAGTTTGCTCGCGATCGGTGTTTGGCCGCGAAGATCGTATCGAAACGGCTACCGCATTCGCGAGCAAGCTCGCTCCTACAAAAGCCAGACCCATGGCGCTTTGCACCTGCCAGCTAACGACGCGAGATGTCAAACATGCCCCAAGTCATACCATTCAATTTTTCCGCGGCCTTGCTTTTCTGTAGGAGCGAGCTTGCTCGCGAATGCGATGGTTGGCTCGGCACCGCCTTTACAGCTAGGCACTTGATCGCGAACACGCCGGCCGCAGCTCGGCTCGCTCCAACAAAGGCCTGCGGCAGCCGTGCCACTGCCCGATAACAATGAGAGAGGTCGACCATGTCCCATGCACCGCAAATCAAGATTCCCGCGACTTATATGCGCGGCGGTACTAGCAAGGGCGTTTTCTTCTCGCTAGCCGATCTGCCGCCGCAAGCACGCACGCCGGGGCCTGCGCGTGACGCTTTGCTGTTGCGCGTCATCGGCAGCCCCGACCCCTACGGCAAGCATACGGACGGCATGGGAGGCGGGACCTCGAGCACGAGCAAAGCGGTCATTCTTTCCAAGAGCGAACGTCCTGAGCACGACGTCGATTATCTTTTCGGCCAGGTCTCCATCGAAAACGCCTTCGTCGACTGGAGCGGCAACTGCGGCAATCTATCGGCAGCCGTCGGTGGTTTTGCCATCGCCTCTGGCCTGCTGGAGGCGGCGCGTATACCTGAAAACGGTACCTGCGCCGTACGGATCTGGCAGGCAAACATCGGCAAGACGATCATTGCCCATGTACCGATCACCAACGGTCAGGTGCAGGAAACAGGCGACTTCGAGCTAGATGGCGTGACGTTTCCCGCCGCGGAAGTGCAGCTTGAATTTCTCGACCCGGCTGAAGAGGGCGAAGGCGGCGCCTTGTTTCCAACAGGCAACCTCGTCGACGCGCTCGAGGTCCCCGGTGTCGGCACCTTGCAAGCCACGC
The DNA here is from genome assembly GCF_014647635.1 of Pseudomonas matsuisoli. Classification (GTDB taxonomy): domain Bacteria; phylum Pseudomonadota; class Gammaproteobacteria; order Pseudomonadales; family Pseudomonadaceae; genus Pseudomonas_P; species Pseudomonas_P matsuisoli. The sequence continues at coordinate 49,825 of NZ_BMPO01000009.1, read as the reverse complement.
TCATCAACGCCGGCATCCCGACCATATTCGTCAACGCTGCGGAGCTCGGATACTGCGGGACAGAGTTACAGGGGGCCATCAACAACGACGCGAAAGCGCTGGAGATGTTCGAACGTATCCGTGCTCATGGCGCCGTTCGAATGGGTTTGATCGCGCACGCTGAAGAAGCAGGAAAACGACAGCACACGCCCAAGGTGGCGTTCGTGGCGCCTCCAAGCGGCTACACCGCGTCCAGTGGAAAGGCCGTCAAAACCAGTGATGTCGATTTGCTCGTGCGTGCGCTTTCCATGGGCAAATTGCATCACGCCATGATGGGTACGGCAGCAGTCGCCATCGGCACGGCAGCGGCCATTCCGGGAACAGTGGTGAATGTTGCGGCTGGCGGTGGCGAGCGCCAACAGGTGGTGTTCGGTCACCCGTCCGGTACGTTGCGGGTTGGCGCTCAAGCGGTGCGCGATGGTGATGCCTGGCGAGTGACCAAGGCCATCATGAGCCGCAGTGCACGTACCTTGATGGAAGGCTGGGTAAGGGTGCCTGGCGACGCATTTTAAGTAGGGCGGTAGCCGTGTTGCGTGCACCTTTGCAGCACTACAAAAGCCGTTTTGATCCGATTTTTTCCCGAGAATAAAAGGAAGGAGAGGCAATGAGCAGCAATGTCGATATGAACCAGCGTCCTGAATACGATGACGTGCTGACGGCGATAGCGGACTACGTCATGTCCTATCGGGTGGAATCCGAAGAGGCGCTGGATACCGCCCGCTACTGCCTGATGGATGCGCTGGGTTGCGGCATGTTGTCGTTGCGGTTTCCGGAGTGTACGAAGCATCTGGGACCATTGGTCGAGGGCACCGTGGTGCCCCATGGCGCGCGCGTGCCAGGCACCTCGTTTCGTCTCGATCCGGTGAAAGCCGCGTGGGATATCGGTTGCATCATCCGTTGGCTGGATTACAACGACACATGGCTGGCCGCCGAGTGGGGCCACCCGTCGGACAATCTCGCCAGCATTCTAGCGGTGGCGGATTACCTTTCGCAGAAACGTATCGCCGCGGGTGATGCCCCGTTGACCATGCGCGCCGTGCTCGACGCCATGATCATGGCGCATGAGATCCAAGGCGTGTTCGCCCTTGAAAACGCGTTCAATCGCGTCGGGCTGGACCACGTCGTATTGGTGAAGCTCGCGTCGACTGCGGTGTCCGCGCAGTTGATGGGCGCTGATCGCGATCAAGTGCTTTCGGCGCTCTCCCATGTCTTCGCAGACGGTCAGGCCTTGCGTACTTATCGCCATGCACCGAACGCAGGTTCTCGCAAGTCCTGGGCGGCAGGCGATGCCGCCAGCCGCGGCGTTCGCCTGGCCGATATTGCCATACGTGGAGAGATGGGTATTCCTGGCGTGCTGACCGCGCCCCAGTGGGGCTTCTACGACACGACCTTCAGCCACACCAATCGCGATCTTGCCACCAAGCCAGAGAGCGCGCGGCGATTCACCTTTCCTCAAGGCTTCGGCAGCTATGTCATGGAAAACGTGCTGTTCAAAGTCAGCTTCCCTGCGGAATTCCATGCCCAGACCGCCTGTGAGGCGGCGGTCATCCTACACCCGCAGGTGCGGGACCGTATCGACGACATCGACCGCATCGTCATCAAGACGCATGAGTCCGCGATCCGCATCATTTCCAAGGCAGGGCCCATGGCCAATGCCGCAGACCGTGATCATTGCCTGCAGTACATGGTGGCAGTGCCGTTGCTGATCGGTGATCTGCGCGCCGAGCATTACGAAGACGCGTTCCACGATGCGCATCCGCTGATCGATGTGTTGCGCGAGAAGATGCAGGTTGTCGAAGAGCCACGCTACAGCCGCGAGTACCTCGAAGCGGACAAACGCTCGATCGCGAATACGTTGCAAGTGTTTTTCAAGGACGGCAGCCATACCGACGCCATTGAAATCGAGTACCCGGTCGGGCATCGACGTCGCCGTGCCGATGGAATCCCGCTGCTACGGGCCAAGTTCAAGGCGAACCTGGCCACACGCTTCAGCGGACAGCGCTGCGATCAGATCGAGGGTCTGTTCGCCGATCGGGTACAGCTCGAGGAAATGCCGGTCAATCGTTTCATGGATTACTGGACGCTATAACGCGCGCGTCGGGTGAGCACGCCGGTAGTGCCCGAACGCGCACCGGCGTTTCGTGTTGGGGAACGGTTTATTTGAGGCGGCGCTCCACGCCTTTTTCCACGAGGATCTTTGCGGAAATTTCCTCCACCGAAAAATGCGTGGTGTCGATAAAGGCAATGTTTTCTCGTTTGAAGAGCATTTCGACTTCACGCACTTCGAATTCGCATTGATCGAAGCTCGCATAGCGGCTGTTCGCGCGACGCTCATGGCGGATGGCCGCGAGCCGCTCAGGGTCGATCGTCAAACCAAATAGCTTGTGGCGATAGGTCTTGAGCGCTGCGGGCAATTGCAGCCGCTCCATGTCGTCTTCGGTCAACGGGTAGTTGGCAGCGCGGATACCATATTGCATGGCCATGTACAGGCAGGTCGGCGTCTTGCCGCAACGGGATACGCCCACGAGGATCAAGTCCGCCCGGTCGTAGTACTGCGTACGGGCGCCGTCGTCGTTGTCGAGCGCGAAATTCACGGCTTCGATGCGTTGCATGTAGTTCGCGCTGTGGGCGCTCGAATGCGATTTGCCCACGGAATACGACGAGCGCGACGACATCTCGTGTTCGAGAGGGGCAAGGAACGTCGAGAAGATGTCGATCATGAAACCATTCGATTGCGCGAGGATGTCACGTATCTCCTGGTTAACGATGGTGTCGAAAATGATCGGACGTGCGCCGTCGTTTTCGGCGGCCGTGTTGATCTGTTGGACCATCCCCCGCGCTTTGTCCACCGTATCGATATAAGGACGCGTGAGTTTGTTGAACGTAATGTTCTCGAACTGCGCAAGTAGGCTTTGCCCCAGGGTTTCGGCGGTGAGCCCGGTACCGTCGGAAATGAAAAACGCAGTCCGCTTCATGTATGCACTCAGCTGCTTGGAGGTAGCGCGCATCATATGCCGCTACACGACGGTCTCGCATCCCCCAACGACATGGCAGGTAGTTCTTTTAAAAAGGCACTACATCAAGGTGCAAAATGCTGAACATTTACAGATAAGATGAGTCCGACTTGTGTCCCGACCTCCGGTAGACGGTCGTTCCCCTTACTGCAAGGGGCTGGTGCACTGGACGCGGTACAAAAACAAAGGACAGCCGTTCAACCGATATTGGAGAGATCACCTTGGTAGAGTACGTCATTTCCCTGGATAAGCTCGGCAACCACGATGTCGAGCGGGTAGGGGGCAAGAACGCCTCGCTTGGCGAGATGATCGGCAATCTGGCCGGCGCGGGTGTCTCGGTACCGGGCGGTTTTGCGACCACGGCGCAGGCCTACCGCGACTTTCTCGAACAAAGTGGGCTCAACGACCGCATCAATGCCGCGTTGGATATCCTCGATGTCGATGACGTGAATGCGCTAGCCAAGACCGGCGCGCAGATTCGTCAATGGGTCATGGACGCGCAGTTCCCGGCGGGGCTCGATGCCGACATTCGCACCGCATTTGCCGAGATGGCTGGCGATAATCAAAACATGGCGGTCGCCGTACGCTCGTCGGCGACTGCTGAAGATCTGCCCGACGCGTCCTTCGCGGGGCAGCAAGAGACGTTCCTGAATATTCGCGGCGTCGATAACGTTATTCGGGCGGCTAAGGAAGTATTCGCTTCTTTGTTCAACGACCGGGCAATCGCTTATCGCGTTCACCAAGGCTTCGACCACAAGCTGGTAGCACTTTCCGCGGGTGTGCAGCGGATGGTTCGTTCCGAAACAGGCACCGCCGGCGTGATGTTCACCCTCGACACCGAATCCGGTTTCCGCGACGTCGTGTTCGTGACCGGCGCCTACGGTTTGGGTGAAACCGTCGTACAGGGCGCAGTCAACCCCGACGAGTTCTACGTGCACAAGCCGACGCTGGAAGCGGGTCGACCTGCGATCCTGCGCCGAAACCTTGGCAGCAAAGCCATCAAGATGGTCTACGGCGAAGAGGCCAAAGCCGGTAAGTCCGTCAGAACTGTCGAGGTCGACAAGGCTGATCGCGCCCGTTTTTCATTGAGCGATGAGGAGGTCGAAAACCTCGCACGCCAGGCGATGATCATCGAGAAGCACTACGGTCGGCCGATGGATATCGAGTGGGCGAAGGATGGGGACGATGGCCAGCTCTACATCGTCCAGGCGCGCCCTGAAACGGTAAAGAGCCGCGCGAACGCGACGGTCATGGAGCGCTATCTGCTTAAGGAGAAAGGCAAGGTGCTGGTCGAGGGGCGCGCCATCGGCCAGCGCATCGGCGCAGGTACCGTACGGATCATCAAGGATGTGTCCGAAATGGATAAAGTCCGTCCAGGCGATGTGCTCGTTTCAGACATGACCGATCCCGATTGGGAGCCGGTCATGAAGCGCGCCAGCGCTATCGTCACCAACCGTGGCGGGCGGACCTGTCATGCCGCGATCATTGCTCGTGAGCTGGGCATTCCAGCGGTCGTCGGTTGCGGTAATGCCACGCAGCTGCTTCAGGATGGCCAGCGCGTCACCGTTTCCTGTGCCGAGGGCGATACCGGTTTCATCTTCGAAGGCGAATTGGGTTTCGACATCCGGACCAATTCCATCGATGCGATGCCTGAATTGCCTTTCAAGATCATGATGAACGTCGGCAATCCTGATCGAGCGTTCGATTTCTGCCAGTTGCCGAACGCAGGCGTCGGCCTTGCTCGTCTCGAATTCATCATTAACCGTATGATCGGGGTGCATCCGAAGGCGCTGCTCAATTTCGACAGCTTGCCGTCGGACGTCAAAGAGAGCGTCGAACGCCGTATTGCGGGATACGCCAGTCCGGTGGATTTCTACGTTGAGAAGTTGGTTGAAGGCGTTAGTACGCTGGCCGCGGCGTTCTGGCCAAAAAAGGTCATCGTGCGCCTGTCGGACTTCAAGTCCAACGAATACGCCAACCTGATTGGTGGCAAGCTCTACGAGCCGGAAGAAGAGAACCCGATGCTGGGTTTCCGCGGCGCATCGCGCTACATCAGTGAGAATTTCCGCGATTGCTTCGAGCTCGAGTGCCGAGCGATGAAGAAAGTCCGCGAGGTCATGGGGCTTACCAATGTCGAACTGATGGTTCCGTTCGTGCGTACGCTCGGTGAAGCGTCCCAGGTCATCGACATTCTTGCCCAGTACGGCCTGAAGCGGGGCGAAAACGGGCTTAAAGTCATCATGATGTGCGAGTTGCCGTCCAATGCCCTGCTGGCTGACGAATTTCTCGAGTACTTCGATGGATTTTCCATCGGCTCGAACGACATGACTCAGCTTACGCTTGGGTTGGACCGAGATTCGGGGCTTATCGCGCACCTCTTCGACGAGCGCAATCCTGCGGTGAAGAAGCTGCTCGCTAGCGCAATCGCTGCGTGCAACAACGCAGGTAAGTACATCGGTATTTGCGGCCAGGGCCCCTCCGATCATCCAGATCTTGCGAAGTGGCTGATGGAGCAGGGCATCGAGAGTGTGTCTCTGAACCCTGATTCGGTACTGGAAACCTGGTTCTTCCTCGCGGAAAAAGAGGTGGCCCACTAAGCTTTGCCTCGCCGCGATGCCGCTTGCGGTGTCGCGCGCATCAATCAATCGAGGAGCGATCGCCATGCACTACGTCACACCCGATCTCTGTGATGCGTATCCAGACCTTGTACAAGTCGTCGAACCCATGTTCGCGAATTTTGGTGGGCGAGATTCATTCGGTGGCGAGATCGTCACCGTGAAGTGTTTCGAAGATAACTCCTACGTCAGAGACCAGGTCGCTCAGCCTGGCAAAGGCAAAGTGCTCGTCGTTGATGCCGGCGGTTCGCTGCGCTGCGCGATGTTGGGGGACATGCTAGCCGAGCAGGCTGCGAAGAGCGGCTGGGAGGGCGTGATCATGTACGGCTGCGTACGCGACGTGGACGTTCTCGCCCAAGTTGACCTCGGCGTTCAAGCGCTAGCTAGTCATCCATTGAAATCGAACAAGCGCGGCGTCGGTGAAACCAACGTGGTCGTTACGTTTGCCGGCGTCACCTTCGCCCCTGGGGCATTCGTATACGCCGACAATAACGGCATCATCGTTTCGTCCGAAGCGTTGAGCATGCCTGGCTAAATACGCATCGCGCGTTACGAGCAATCGGCTCATCGCCTACTCAACGTCAATGAGCACCGGGTGAGTTGCAACCGGCTGGACGCTGATTCGTGTCTCTGGCACCGGCTAGGCGCCCGCTAAAACGCCTGGCGTGGCTCGCGAACGAGCCACGCCAAACCGGTATAGTAGCGGGCGAACAGTTTTTGGGAGTCCGTATGGTTGACGAAGAGGCCGGGGAAAAGGGCCTGGTACTTGGCTTTCTGTTAGATGGCAAAGGAGGGGGGCGGCGCATTAGTCGCGCTGAGTTGGACTCACTTGAGGCGGGACCGGAAGAAGACCTTTGGCTGCATTGGGATCGCAGTCATCCGGAAGCCCAGGCTTGGCTTCGTGAGCGTTCCGACCTAAGCGAGTTTACCTGCGACCTCCTGCTGGAGGAGGAAACGCGCCCACGGCTGCTGCCGTCTGGTGACCAAGGCGTACTGCTCTTTCTACGTGGGGTCAATCTCAATCCAGGCGCCGATCCTGAGGACATGGTCTCCCTGCGCGTTCACGGTGATTCGCGGCGCGTGATCTCTCTGCGCTTACGGCCATTACGTGCGATCGATCAGATTCGCCAGGATATCGAGCGAGGTGAGGGTCCCCGCAACAGTTCCGAACTTCTCTTGCAGATGGCCTTTTATCTGACGAGTCGCGTCGATGAGCTCAATGATGCATTGTCCATCCAACTGGACGCGCTTGAGGAACGGTTGGACATGGACGAGCAGGCACTTCCAGATCATGGCGAACTGCTCCTCATCAGACGCCGCGCGGCGGGCTTGAAACGTTATCTGGCGCCGCAACGCGAGATTTTTGCGCAGCTCGCCCGACAGCGCTTCGAATGGTTTTCGACCGACGATGCGGCCTATTGGAACGAGCTGCACAACAGCCTTACGCGTAACCTCGAAGAGCTCGAGATGTCGCGCGAACGCGTCGCGCAATTAGAAAGCTTGGAGCAGCGCCGCCTAGGCGAGCGTACGAACAAGACGATGTTTCTCCTGACCATCGTTACCGTGTTTTTTCTGCCGCTAAGCTTCTTCACTGGCTTACTCGGCATCAACGTCGGCGGGATGCCTGGGGCCGATAATCCTCAAGGATTCCTGTGGGCCTGCGCGTTATCAGCGCTCATTGCGGTTGGGCAATGGCTGGTTTTTCGCTGGTTGCGCTGGCTGTGATGTGACGCACTACAAAGTCGGTGCGTCTACTCCCGCATGATTCCAGGGGTGTGCCATGCACGATCGCTTCGAACAATCCTTGCGTGAGCTGATGAACGACTCGCCTGCCGGGCGCGATGAGCGCGCCGCGCTGGGCAAAGTACTCAAGACGGCGAATCGCCAGATAGGGGCAGGCAAATTGTTCAGCCTCACAGGGCATTGGTTCGAGGCGATAATGATTGCCCTGAACACCACGGCGCGCCGCTCGCGCGCCACGAAATCGATCCGAGACGAACAAGATAAGGCTCCCTGAGTATGGAAATTGATCCGTGGACGCATAGCTTCGTCAACGCCATGAGCACGATCTGGGCTTCCGTAGCCAGCTTCATTCCGCGCTTGTTCGGGGCTTTGTTGGTGCTAGTGATCGGCCTCGTGGTGGCAAAGCTGCTGGACACGCTGCTATCGAAACTCCTGGCTAAATTTGGTCTCGATCGTTTGATGGCGGGTACGGGCGCGACCAAGGTGCTCACGCGCGCGGGCATTCAGATGTCGTTTTCGCAACTGGTCGGGCGGATCGTTTATTGGTTTGTGCTGCTCGTGTTTCTGGTGTCCGCTGCGGAGTCGCTCGGACTCGAGCGGGTATCTGCAACCCTGGACATGGTGGCGCTTTATCTACCGAAGGTGTTCGGTGCCGCTTTGATCCTGCTAGCTGGGGTGCTGCTCGCACAGCTCTTTAATGGCGTCGTGCGGGGGGCGGCTGAAGGCGTGGGACTCGATTATGCGGCGGGCCTTGGCCGTATTGCGCAAGCACTGGCGATCGTCATTAGCATTTCCGTGGCAATCGGCCAATTGGAAATCAAGACGGATTTGCTCAACACCGTCATCGCTATCGTGCTGATCTCGTTCGGTGTCGCCGTAGCAGTTGCGTTGGGCCTCGGCAGTCGTGAAATCGTCAGCCAGATCATTGCAGGGATCTACGTACGAGAGCTCTACGAGGTCGGCCAGGACGTATCAGTTGGCGACGTCTCGGGCCAGATCGAAGAGATCGGAACCGTGAAAACCACATTGCTAGTGGGTGACGACGAGTACGTCACACTCGCCAATCGGACGCTATTGGATTGCCATGTCAGCAGCCGTTAAGGATAGCGCTGGTAAAGTATGCGCGCCTGCTGCTTGCCTGACACGCTGATTGTCGACCTGTCTTGAAAACATCGAACGCGTCCTCTCGCTACGACCCGGGCCTACTCAGCGATGAGGAGCTGGCAGAGCGTGCACATAACGAGCTTTTCCACGTCACACGGGCTTATGAAGAGTTGATGCGACGTTATCAGCGTACGTTGTTCAACGTATGTACGCGTTATCTAGGTAATGAACGAGACGCGGACGATGTGTGTCAGGAAATAATGTTGAAAGTGCTCTACGGGTTGAAAAATTTCGAGGGAAAATCAAAATTCAAAACCTGGCTATATAGCATCACCTATAACGAATGTACGACGCAGTATCGAAAGGAACGGCGGAAGCGCCGTCTTCTAGATGCGCTCGATCTCGAACCTCAGGAAGAAGCTTCGGAGGAAATTTCGCCGAAGATCGAGGAAAAAGGCGGACTTGACCGTTGGTTGGCGCATGTCAACCCAATCGATAGGGAAATCCTGGTGTTAAGGTTCGTCGCTGAACTGGAGTTTCAGGAAATCGCAGACATCATGCACATGGGACTAAGCGCTACCAAAATGCGCTTCAAGCGTGCTTTAGATCGTTTGCGTGAAAAATTTGCTGAAGAGGCTGAAACTTAACAAAGAATTCATGTCTCTATACACCAGCAAGTTCGCTGAACTCCGCTGCCTGGTTGTCCACAAACAAGTTACCGGACAACGATTACCATCAAGATGGGGATTTAACGGAATGAAACTGAAAAACACCTTAGGCGTTGTCATTGGCTCTCTCGTAGCTGCCTCTTCCATGAGCGCTTTTGCTCAGGGCCAAGGCGCGGTAGAGGTGGAAGGCTTCGCGAAGCGTTACTTCACTGATAGCAACCGTGACATGAGCAACGGCAACCTGTTCGGCGCTTCTGTTGGTTACTTCCTGACTGACGATGTCGAGCTCGCGCTGTCTTACGGTGAGTACCATGATCTGCGTACCGACCGCTCGGTTGGTAACGATGATGTCAAAGGCAGCCTTGCAGGTCTGGACGCCATTTATCACTTCGGTACCCCAGGCGCTGGTCTGCGTCCTTACGTTTCCGCCGGTTTCGCTCACCAGAGCCTCGGCCAGGCTGCTCCACGCAGCGGTCGTAACCACACCACGTTCGGTAACCTGGGCCTCGGCGCCAAGTACTACTTCACTGAAAACTTCTATGCGCGTGCAGGCCTCGATGGCATGTACAACATCGATGACGATCAGGGCGAGTGGGCTGCTGGCGTCGGCGTTGGTCTGAACTTCGGCGGCAATGCCGGCCAAGAGGTCGCTGCTGTTGAACCTGCTCCGGCTCCTGCTCCAGCACCTGCTCCAGAACCCGAGCCTGCTCCAGAAGTCGTTCGCGTTGAATTGGACGTGAAATTTGACTTCGACCGCGCTCAGGTCAAGCAGGAAAGCTACGCGGACATCCAGAATCTGGCTGACTTCATGAATCAGTACCCACAGACTTCGACTACCGTCGAAGGTCACACTGACTCCGTAGGTACCGATGCATACAACCAGCGTCTGTCCGAGCGTCGTGCGAACGCCGTTCGTGACGTACTGGTCAACCAGTATGGCGTTCAGAACAACCGTGTAAGCTCCGTTGGCTACGGCGAGAGCCGTCCAGTTGCTGACAACGCTACCGAAGAAGGCCGCGCGATCAACCGTCGCGTTGAAGCTGAAGTCGAAGCTCAGGTTCAGCAGTAATCTGAAGCAGGGCAGCTTCTTAGGAGGCCTGCCCCATTCAGCTGGGTGATTAGTCACCTTGTTAAAAAAGCCCGACCGCATTCGCGGTCGGGCTTTTTTATTTTGCTTGGGCTAAAAGACGTTTCAGTGGAGATCGCTTTTAGCTCGCTACCCTCGATTCGACATCGTCGCGTAGGCATCGTAGCACTGCCACCGGATCCCAGCGGTTGGGGTCGAACATGGCGTACGCTTCCCCCTGATACCCAACGACATCCAACGCCTTGTGGTAGCCAGCGCGTTGAAACAGCGCTTCGATCTCCGCAAAGCACGTATTGAAGTGCGCGCGGTTGAATGGAAGCTGAGCTTCTCTGATCAATCCATGGCGTTCCAATTCGTCCGCTGCCTCCTGAATACGTGCCACAGACATTGTCTCGACACCTTCTTTTAACTTAGCCAGCGCTTTCATGGTCACTCCGTTATCGGTCCTGGGCAAACGATCGAGATCGTGGTTGATGTGAATACTGTACAAAAAAACAGTATTGGTCCATAGTTGATCCACATCCCGCTCACAGATGGTCTGACTGGAGGCGTTAAGACAATGCACCACATTTTCATGATGCTTTTGTTAACGACGGTTTTAGCTGGTTGTGCCCAGCCACCCGCGGAAAAACCTTTAGTGAAGGGCGCCTACTTGGTCATCGATGGCTCAGAAGCCTGGGCAGTATTGGTAGAAGGCTCGCAGCGACGCGAAGAGCACGGTACGGTAATCGGACGTGCGCTATCGGATGATGTGCAGAACGCTTCTGCTGCGTATCTGATCAAAACGTCCAATTGCGGCGAGCTGCAGTGGGTGTCGCCGCGCTCCGCAAGCGGTGCGCTCAGCGCGGAAGCCCGTTTGTTCCTACCTGTCGGCAGCACGGACTTGGAGAAGCCCGAGTGCATTATCAGCGACGCTAAAAATATCGCTTGGACGGCGTTGGATTACTCGAGCTAAAGAGGGACAGGGCGATCACTTGATCGCCCTGTAATGGATGGCTTCTTACGTCGAACTTGCTGTTTTGTTTAGCGCCGGCTGCAGTCCATCTTGCCGGAACATGCTTCTCAGGCCACGAAGTGCTTGCCTGATGCGATCCTGGTTTTCGATCAACGCAAATCGGACGTGGTCGTCTCCGTAGTCGCCGAATCCGATACCAGGGGACACGCAAACCTTGGCCTCGGCAAGTAGCTTTTTGGCAAATTCCAGCGAGCCCAGGTGAGCATATTGCTCGGGGATCCTGGCCCAGACGTACATGGACGCTTTGGGTTTTTCTACCATCCAGCCTATTTCGTGCAGCCCTTTGACCAGCAGGTCACGGCGTTGGCGGTACTGCTCCGCGATGGCGTGCACGCAACTTTGATCACCTTCCAGTGCGGCGATGGCGGCAACTTGTAGCGGTGTGAACGTACCGTAGTCATGGTAGCTCTTGATGCGTGCGAGTGCGCCAACGAGCTGTGGATTGCCCACCATGAAACCAATGCGCCACCCGGCCATGTTGTAGCTCTTCGAAAGCGTGAAGAACTCCACGGCAATATCTTTTGCGCCGGGCACTTCCATTATGGAAGGCGCCTTCCAGCCATCGAAAACGATATCAGCGTACGCAAGATCATGAACAACGAGCACGTCGTAACGCTTTGCAAGTGCGATGACCCGTTCGAAGAAGTCGAGCTCTACGCACTGCGCGGTGGGGTTCGACGGAAATCCCAAAATCATCATCTTGGGCTTTGGGATTGACTCACGTATTGCCCGTTCCAATTCTTCGAAGAAATCTATTCCCGAAACCAGTGGTACCGAGCGCACCTGTGCGCCAGCAATCACGGCGCCGTAGATATGAATGGGATAACTGGGATTAGGCACGAGGACCGTGTCCCCGTGATCCAGCGTCGCGAGCATCAAGTGCGCAAGGCCTTCTTTGGAGCCAATGGTAACGATGGCTTCGCTTTCAGGATCAATGTCGATTTGGTAGCGATCCGCGTACCAGCGTGAAATGGCCCTGCGCAAGCGCGGAATGCCTCGAGACGTGGAGTAGCCGTGTGTGTCGTCACGCTGGGCGACGGTGCATAGTTTTTCCACGATATGCGCGGGGGTGGCGCCATCGGGATTACCCATGCTGAGGTCGATGATGTCCTCACCACGGCGGCGAGCAGCCATCTTGAGCTCAGCGGTAATGTTGAAAACGTAGGGGGGGAGACGATCTATGCGCGCAAAGCGGCGCGAAGCTTGGTCAGCCATGCTTTCCTCGGTAACGTTAGCGCCCGGAACCGTCCGAGCGACGCTGACCGCATTGAGGCGGTCGGGGGAAAGATATTTCAGCGGCTCGAATAAGTCGAGTCCGTTTTACGGTGCTGCAGGGCCATCATTGAGCGCAGACAATCGTGCAACAGCGTTCGTTTATATGAAGCTCAAGAACGTTGGTAGCGGGTTCGTGACCGCGATCACCAGCATGGCTCGCGCTCGACTGAAATGGCGCCGGCAATCAGGGCTTCAATCGTTCAGCATCAAGATGCGTTACGACGATGTCGCGGCGCCTTTAAAGATCAGCGTTCGATAACCTGTTTGACGTCGGTCATCGGGATTTGCTGTTTGCGCCCATCGTTGTCTTGGAATTCGAGCATTCCAGTGGTTTCGTCGAATTGGGGCTTGCCTTCGGCGTTGAGCATGCGCCCATCCGTCGTGGCGATGAAGTAGTCGCTAGCGCAACCGGCAAGCGTTAGCGCGCAAAGGGTGGCGAGTAGTAGGTTTCTCATGAGTGCTGATTCCTTGTAGAGGCCGCGATGCGGCGAACAAGAGTTAAGACAGCAACCGAAGCGCAACGCTCCCAATTGCTTGCTCCTTCCAAAAAAGAAGCCCCGCACTAAGGCGGGGCTTCTTTATCACTTGCCTGGATTAGGCTTGTACGACAGGAATATTGGCGTTGGCCGCGGCTTCCTTGTACTCGGCTATCTGATCGAAGCTCAGGTAGCGATAGATGTCGGCGGACATGCTATCCAGGTTGGCGGCGTACTCCATGTACTCTTCGACCGTAGGCAGTTTTCCAAGGATCGAGGCAACCGCTGCAAGCTCGGCAGAGGCGAGATAGACGTTTGCGCCATCGCCAAGGCGGTTCGGGAAGTTACGCGTTGATGTCGAAACTACCGTTGCGTTCGCCGCTACGCGAGCCTGGTTGCCCATGCACAGCGAGCAGCCCGGCATTTCCATACGTGCGCCGGCTTTGCCGTAGATGCCGTAGTAGCCTTCTTCGGTCAGCTGGTGTTGATCCATCTTCGTCGGCGGAGAGAGCCACAGGCGCGTTGGAATGCCGCCCTTAACCTTGTCCAGCAGCTTGCCAGCGGCGCGGAAGTGACCAATATTGGTCATGCACGAGCCGATGAACACTTCGTCGATCTTGTCGCCAGCCACTTGGGACAGGAGGCGAGCGTCGTCCGGATCGTTCGGTGCGCAGAGAACCGGCTCGGTCACTTCGGCCAGATCGATCTCGATGATTTCCGCATACTCGGCATCAGAGTCTGCTTCCATCAGCTGCGGGTTCGCTTGCCAGGCTTCCATCGCCTGAGCGCGACGCTCCAGAGTGCGCGGGTCACCGTAACCCTCGCCGATCATCCAGCGCAGTAGCGTGATGTTGGACGACAGGTATTCGGAGATCGACTCCTTGGATAGCTTGATGGTGCAGCCAGCTGCCGAACGTTCGGCGGATGCGTCGGACAGCTCGAATGCCTGCTCGACCGTTAGGTCTTCAAGACCTTCGATCTCGAGAATGCGGCCAGAGAAGGCGTTCTTCTTGCCTTTTTTCTCGACGGTCAGCAGGCCTTTCTGGATACCGTAATAAGGGATCGCGTGTACAAGATCGCGCAATGTGATCCCGGGCTTCATCTTGCCCTTGAAGCGAACCAATACAGACTCAGGCATGTCCAGCGGCATGACGCCGGTAGCAGCAGCGAACGCAACCAAGCCGGAACCCGCTGGGAAGGAAATGCCGATCGGGAAGCGGGTGTGCGAATCGCCGCCGGTGCCCACGGTATCAGGCAGCAGCATGCGGTTCAGCCAGCTATGGATGATGCCGTCGCCAGGACGCAGGGATACACCGCCACGAGTGCGGATGAAATCCGGCAGGGTGTGGTGGGTCGTGACGTCGATGGGCTTCGGGTAGGCCGCGGTGTGACAGAAGGACTGCATCACGAGATCTGCCGAGAAGCCCAGGCAAGCCAGGTCCTTCAGCTCGTCACGTGTCATCGGGCCAGTAGTGTCCTGAGAGCCGACGGTGGTCATCTTCGGTTCGCAGTAGGTGCCGGGACGAACGCCTTGGCCTTCAGCCAGACCGCAAGCCTTGCCGACCATCTTTTGCGCAAGGGTGAAGCCTTTGCCAGTATCGACCGGGGCTTCAGGCAGCTTGAACAGATCGGTTGGCCCCAGGCCTAGTTCGGCGCGTGCCTTGTCGGTCAGACCACGGCCAACGATCAAGGGAATACGGCCACCTGCGCGGACTTCGTCCAGCAGAACCGGGGTTTTCAGTTCGAAAGTGGTGATCACCTCGTCGCTGTCGTGCTTGCAGACCTTGCCCTGATGTGGGTAGAGGTCAATCACGTCACCCATGTTCATGTTCGAGACGTCGAACTCGATCGGCAGGGCGCCGGCATCTTCCATGGTGTTGTAGAAGATCGGTGCGATCTTGGAGCCGAAGCAGAAACCGCCAGCACGCTTGTTCGGTACGTACGGAATGTCGTCGCCAAAGAACCACAGCACCGAGTTGGTGGCGGACTTACGCGAAGATCCAGTACCCACTACGTCGCCAACATAGGCAACCGGAAAGCCATCGCCGTACATCTGGGCAATCTGCTTCATTGGGCCGATGGAACCTTGCTCGTCAGGCACGATGCCTTCGCGCGCCATTTTCAGCATGGCTAGGGCGTGCAGTGGAATATCCGGGCGCGACCAGGCATCAGGAGCAGGGGAAAGGTCATCGGTATTGGTTTCGCCAGTGACCTTGAATACGCGCAGGCTGATCTTGTCTGCCAGTGTCGGGCGCTTCTTGAACCACTCACCGTCGGCCCAGGACTCCAGAACCGCCTTGGCATGAGCGTTGCCAGCCTTGGCTTTGTCTGCCACGTCGTGGAAGGCATCGAACATTAGTAGAGTAAATTTCAACTGTTCGGCAGCAATGCTGGCCAGCTCGCTATCGTCCAGCAGTTCGACCATCGTGGCGATGTTGTAGCCACCTTGCATCGTACCGAGCAATTCGACCGCGCGTTTCTTATCGAGCAGTGGCGAAGTGGTTTCGCCCTTGGCGATTGCAGAGAGGAAGCCGGCCTTCACATAGGCTGCTTCATCCACGCCTGGCGGAACGCGATTGGTGATCAGGTCGAGGAGGAATTCTTCTTCACCGGCAGGCGGGTTTTTCAATAGTTCTACTAGGCCGGCGGTCTGTTCGGCGTTCAGCGGTTGGGGGACGATCCCCTGCGCAGCACGCTCTTCTACGTGTTTACGGTAGGCTTCAAGCACAGTAATACCCTCATCAGTGGTCCCGGAAAACGTCCGGGACGCTTTTCCTGGTGCCACGACGGCTGCGCGTGGTCGCTTCTTGAGCGTGTCTGCCAGCTCGTCCGTGGCTGCCATCCAGAAGCTGTTTTCAAAGTTTTACGCCAGCGGAACGAAGGGCTTGATGAGGGCGGAGGCAGCTGCGACAAGGTGTCGCGGGCTGCGCTCCGATCGTCCGGCTGGATCTAACTGTGCTCGTGACGCTTTGAAAACAGCTTCAAGTGGGCGTTGGTGCCGTAAACGGCCCGGCAATTCTAATCCAAAGCGACGCTCAAGTTAAGCTAAACGACATTCCAGCTGGCGTGACCCGCTTCCGACAAAGGTCTAACATGCCGCTGAAACAGCACCGTGTCATCGAACCTCACCATGCCCGATCAACGCATCAAGACGCCCTGCGTCGGCCTCTGTTCCACCGTTTTTGGGGATCAGGTCTGCCGAGGTTGTAAGCGTTTCCACCACGAAATCGTCAATTGGAACCTCTACAGCGACGACGAAAAGCGCGCCGTTTGGGAGCGGCTCGAGGTGCTTCTCGTACAAGTGATGGAAGGCAAGATCAGCGTTTTCGATCCGGCACTGCTTCAGCAGCAATTGGAACAGCGCAAGATCCGCTTCAATACTGCGCAATCGACGTATTGCTGGGCCTATCAGCTGATCGCCAAGGGCGCGCGCGTGATCAATCAGCTCGAAGCCTATGGCCTAGCCCTGATGCCCGAATTCCGCGACTGGCCATTGCCAGATATCAGAGACGCGATCGATCGAGAGTTTTTCATTCTCTCGGAGGCGCATTACGAGCGATATATCGCTCCGCGTTTCCTGAGGGAGGGCATGGAAATTCGCGTATAGGGCGTTCGCCCCCTATGATCCTTTCCTTTTTCGTCAATCACGATCTTATGCCTCCAGCCGAACTTACGACGTCCACTCACCTGTCTTCTTCCTTTCCCGAGTTGTATGCCTTTCTTGGCTGCGCCACGCCTGAACGCTGGATCGCTCATGCGCTGGAGGATCAGGAGACGCTGCTCATCGATCATAAGAACTGCGAATTCAAGGCCGCGTCGACCGCGTTGTCATTGATCGCCCGCTATAACAGCCACCTCGATCTGGTGAACGCGATGTCGCGCCTCGCCAGGGAGGAGCTACGCCATCACGAGCAGGTTCTAGGGATCATGAAGAAACGTGGCATCGGTCCGCGTTCGGTATCGGCGAGCCGTTACGCATCCGGGCTGCGTAAGTGCGTACGCACCTCCGAGCCCTATCGTTTGGTGGATACGCTGGTGGTGGGCGCGTTCATCGAGGCGCGCTCATGCGAACGGTTCGCGGCGCTGGTTCCTCACCTGGACGATGTACTGGGCAAATTCTACTTCGGCCTGCTGAATAGCGAAGCGCGCCATTTCCAGGGCTATCTCTCACTGGCTTACCGCTATGGTGAACAGGCGGACGTCGAGCGGCGTGTCGAGCTGATTCGCGAAGCAGAGCGTGAGCTCATCGAAAGCGAAGATGACATGCTGCGCTTCCACAGCGGTATCCCGGCATAAGGTGATTCGCTGCCGGTCTCCGTCAGCCCACCGGCTCGATATCGAACGCTTCGAGCGCCAGCTCGCCATTCTCGTCGCATTCCAAAGCCCAACCCTGACGCTCCCAGTCGCCAAGCACGATGCGCTTGGCGCTTCGTCCACCAGCGAGCGTTAGCTCGTGGATGGCCGGCCGATGGGTATGGCCATGGATGAGAATGCTGGCGTTTAAGCGATCGAGCAGAGGTGGAATCTCTTCGGGAGTCACATCGACGATTGCTGACGACTTCATCTTCGTCTGCTCTTTGCTCTCGCTGCGTAGTTTTCGCGCAAGCTTGCGACGGGTTTGCAGTGGCAGGTGGGTCAGTATCCAGAGCACGATCGGGTTACGCAGCCAGCGGCGCAGCCGCATGTAGCCAATATCTCGAGTACAAAGACTGTCGCCATGCATCAACACGACAGGCGTTCCGTTGAGCACGACGCGGCTGGGATCTGGCAGCAATTCGCAGCCAGCGATGCGGCAAAAGGCCTTGCCGATTAGAAAGTCACGGTTGCCATGCATGAAATAGATACGAGTGCCGCGGTCGCTCAGCTGTTTCAACGCTCGGGCGATTCCTTCCTGATACGGCGTCATTCCGTCATCGCCTATCCAGGCTTCGAAGAAGTCGCCCAGGATGTAGAGCGCCGTTGCGTGTGCGGCTTTCTCGTTCAGAAAACGCAGAAACGCCCGGGTAAGATCCGGGCGTTCTTCCTGCAGGTGCAGGTCTGAGATCAGCAGGATCACAGGATCACTCGACGATCTCGGCCTTCTCGATCACGACGTCTTCCAGCGGTACGTCCTGATGGCCTGCCTTCGAGCCAGTGGCGACTGCCTTGATCTTTTCGACAACATCCATGCCTTCGACGACTTCACCGAATACCGCATAGCCCCAGCCTTGAGTGGTCTGTGCGGTGTGGTTCAGAAAGCTATTGTCCGAAACGTTGATGAAGAACTGGGCGGATGCCGAGTGCGGGTCCATGGTGCGGGCCATTGCCACGGTGCCGACCTTGTTGGAGACGCCGTTGTTGGCTTCGTTCTTGATCGGTGCGTTAGTAGGCTTCTGCTTCATGCCAGGCTCGAAACCACCGCCCTGGATCATGAAGTTGCCGATGACGCGGTGGAAGATCGTACCGTCGTAGTGACCGGCCTTGACGTATTCCTTGAAGTTCGCGGCAGTCTCGGGCGCTTTGTCGTCGAAGAGATTGAGCGTGATGACGCCGTGATTAGTATGCAACTTGATCATTGGGGAACCGTTCTCCATAGGGGCTGAGCGCATTGGCCATCGACAGTCGAAAGCGTTGCGCTTGCCGGGTGTCAGGGGGTTGACCGGTTGGGTATGATACGGACTTTGACAAGACCAGCCTACCGGACCACGGATTTTCCGATCCGAAGCTCCCGCGTCGTCTACAGTGCCGTTTACGCCTCTTCTAAAAGCAAGGACCCCATGAGCACCAAGCCCGAGACTGCCGTTGCCGCCAACTTTCTTCGCCCGATCGTCCAGGCTGACCTGGAAAGCGGCAAGCACGCGAAGATTGTCACCCGCTTTCCGCCGGAGCCCAATGGCTACCTGCACATCGGCCACGCCAAGTCGATCTGCCTGAACTTCGGGCTGGCGAAAGAATTCGGTGGCGCCTGCAACCTTCGCTTCGATGACACCAACCCGGCCAAGGAAGACCAGGAATACATCGATGCCATCAAGGCCGATGTTCGCTGGTTGGGGTTCGAATGGGCGGGCGAGGAGCGCTATGCGTCGAACTATTTCGACCAGTTGCACGACTGGGCGGTGCATCTGATCAAGACCGGCAATGCCTACGTCTGTGACCTGTCGCCTGAAGATGTGCGTGCGTATCGCGGCAGCCTGACTGAGGCGGGACGCAACAGCCCATTCCGCGACCGTTCGGTAGAGGAGAACCTGGACCTGTTCGCGCGGATGAAAGCCGGCGAGTTTTCCGACGGGGCCCGTTCGCTACGCGCGAAGATCGACATGGCGTCGCCGAATATCAATCTGCGTGATCCGTTCCTGTATCGCATCCGCCACGCACACCACCACCAGACTGGTGACAAGTGGTGCATCTACCCGAGCTACGACTTCACCCATGGCCAATCCGACGCCATCGAAGGCGTGACGCACTCGATCTGCACCCTGGAATTCGAAGACCACCGCCCGCTGTATGAATGGTTCCTGGCGAACTTGCCGGTGCCCGCGCAGCCACGTCAGTACGAATTCGCGCGCCTCAACCTGAACTACACCATTACCAGCAAGCGCAAACTCAAGCAGCTGGTAGACGAAAAGCACGTTGTTGGCTGGGACGACCCGCGCATGTCGACCCTGTCCGGCTATCGCCGTCGTGGCTATACGGCGGCATCGATCCGTACCTTCTGCGACATGGTAGGTGTGAACCGTGCGGGCGGCGTCGTGGATATCGGGATGCTGGAGTTCGCTATCCGCGAGGATCTGGATGCTAATGCAGCGCGTGCCATGTGCGTGCTCAAGCCGTTGAAGGTGGTCATTACCAACTACCCGGAAGGTCAGGTCGAGAACCTGCAATTGCCGCGTCATCCGAAGCAGGACATGGGTGTGCGTGAGCTGCCATTCAGCCGCGAGTTGTTCATCGACGCGAGCGACTTCGAAGAAGTCCCACCCGCCGGCTACAAGCGCTTGATCCCGGGCGGCGAAGTGCGCCTGCGCGGCAGTTATGTTATCCGTGCGGACGAAGCGATCAAGGATGCCGACGGTAACATCATCGAGCTGCGTTGCAGCTACGACGAGAACACGCTCGGCAAGAACCCGGAAGGCCGCAAGGTCAAAGGGGTGATCCACTGGGTTCCAGCCGCTGAAAGCGTGGAATGCGAAGTTCGTCTCTATGATCGTTTGTTCCGGGCTGCCAACCCAGAGAAGTCGGAAGAGGGTGGCAGTTACCTGGACAACATCAACCCCGACTCTCTCGTCGTGCTCAAAGGGTGCCGAGCCGAGCCTTCGTTGGCGAGCGCGGCTGCCGAAGACCGTTTCCAGTTCGAACGCGAAGGCTACTTCTGCGCGGATGCGAAGGACTCACGTGCCGGTGCGCTGGTCTTCAATCGTACCGTGACCCTGCGTGATTCATGGGGTGGCCAATAATGGCGTTATCGCTCTACAACACGCTGAGCAAGGTCAAGGAGCCATTCACGCCGCTGGAAGGCAATCATGTGCGGATGTACGTCTGCGGCATGACGGTCTATGACTTTTGCCACATCGGCCATGCCCGCGTGATGGTTGCCTTCGACGTGATTGCGCGCTGGCTGCGGGCGAGTGGCTATGAGCTTACCTACGTCCGCAATATCACCGATGTGGACGACAAGATCATCAAGCGTGCCCGTGACAACGGTGAATCGTTCGAGACACTAGTCGACCGTATGATCGCCGCGATGCATGAGGACGAAGGTCGCCTGAACGTGCTGCGCCCGGACGAAGAGCCGCGTGCGACCGGGCATATCCCGGGCATGCACGCGATGATCCAGACGCTTATCGATAAGGGTTTTGCCTACGCGCCGGGCAACGGTGACGTCTATTACCGTGTCGGCAAATTCGTCGGTTATGGAAAGTTGTCCCGTAAGAAGATCGAAGACCTGCGGATCGGTGCCCGTATCGAGGTCGATGAGGCCAAAGAGGATCCGCTCGACTTCGTTCTCTGGAAGGGTGCCAAGCCTGGCGAGCCGAGCTGGCCGTCACCGTGGGGCGATGGACGTCCCGGTTGGCATATCGAGTGCTCCGTGATGTCCACCTGCTGCCTGGGTGATACCTTCGACATCCATGGCGGTGGCCCGGATCTGGTGTTTCCTCACCATGAAAACGAAATCGCGCAAAGCGAGGCGGCGACCGGCAAGCTCTACGCCAATGCCTGGATGCACGCAGGCGCGGTTCGCGTGGATGGCGAGAAGATGTCCAAGTCATTGGGTAACTTCTTCACCATTCGTGAAGTGCTCGAGAAGTATTCGGCGGAAGTGGTCCGGTACCTGCTCGTCTCCAGCCACTATCGCAGCCCTATCAACTACTCCGAGGACAGTCTGCGAGAAGCCAAGGGTGCGCTCGAGCGCTTCTATCACGCATTGAAGGGGTTGCCGGAGGCGGAGCCTATTACCGGTGATGGATTCGCCGAGCGTTTCGCTGCGGCAATGGACGATGATTTCAATACGCCGGAAGCCTGCGCCGTGCTGTTCGAGATGGCGCGCGAAATCAACCGTCTGCGTGATTCGGACCTGCCCGCAGCTGCTGCACTTGGCGCGCGGTTGAGGTCACTAGCGTCTGTACTGGGTATCTTGCAGTTGTCGTCCGAAACGTTCTTGCAGTCTGGCGCTGGGGCGCGTGTCGATGCCACCAAGGTGGAGTCGCTGATCGAGGCGCGCCTACGGGCGCGTAGCGAGAAAAACTGGGCTGAATCCGACCGTTTGAGGGATGAGCTCACTGCCATGGGCGTTGTGTTGGAAGACGGGAAGGGCGGCACGACTTGGCGGTTGGCCGAGTGATCGGTCTCTGAGGGGCAGGTGATGACGATTCCGTTCTGGTGTGTGTTTTTCAGCGCGCTGTTGATCTACGTTGCGAAACTGCCGGCTGCGGCAGCGATGGGCCGGGATAAGGGCGGTTACGACAATCATCACCCGCGGGCCCAACAATCGCAGTTGACCGGAATGGGCGCCAGGGCCGTTGCGGCCCATCAAAATAGCTTCGAAGTTTTCCCGCTGTTCGTCGCTGGGGTGCTGATTGCACACGTTACCCAGACGCAGGGATGGTTGATCGACACGCTTGCGATCGTCTTTCTGGTGAGCCGGATAGCCTATTTGGCACTGTATTTGGCTAACCTGGCTTGGCAGCGGACGGTCGTCTGGTTGGTCGGGATCTTCTGCTGCCTATTGCTGATGTTGAGCCCGTTGCTTCGTTGACTACAAAACGTTGGTCGCGCAGCTGCGTTATCTACCGTTGACCCCGCCGCCTTGTGGGCTAGCCGTGGAAAACGGTGGGAGCCCTTCGGGATTCCATCCTACGGTTGCACGCTTGTCGCGTTAGAACGAAAAAGCCCGCATTCGAACATGCGGGCTTTTTATTTAGAGCTGGCTGCCCTTTGGCGTTTCGGCCGATGGCGCTTCTGCGGGTGGTGGCGTTGGCTCGTTGTTTTCCTCAGCCTGTTGCGCCGCATCTTCGTTAGCGTCTTTCGTCGCTTCTACCGCTTTGTTCTGCTCTTCAGCAGCGTCTTCCATCTGCTCCTGAGCATTCTCAGCGTGATCTTGAGCCTTCTCCATCTTGTCTTCGGGGGAGTCATTGCACGCGGCAATTCCGAGTGTGGCAGCGAGAAGCAGAGAATACAGTAGGGGTTTTTGCATGGAAGCTCTCCTTGGTGGCTTTCCTAATTCATGTCACTTGGATTTTTCCCCTGATTCGGAGTTCCTTTCGAGTGTGAGTCCGTGGACCTAAACACTTGAAATGTAGAGCGAAGCCCCCACCTTGGGTCCATGCGCCGCTTAATGCGTAAGCGGCTTCAACCATATCCCAATGGAGTTCGATGACGATGAGCGCGGAAACTCAAAAAGAAACTCTCGGCTTCCAAACAGAGGTGAAGCAGCTGCTTCACCTCATGATCCATTCGCTGTACTCCAACAAGGAGATCTTCCTGCGGGAGTTGATTTCCAACGCTTCGGATGCAGTCGACAAACTTCGCTTCGAAGCTCTGGCCAAGCCCGAACTGCTGGAAGGTGGCGCTGAGCTGAAGATTCGTCTGTCGTTCGACAAGGACGCCAAGACCGTCACCCTCGAAGACAACGGCATCGGCATGAACCGCGAAGAGGTGATCGCTCACCTCGGAACGATCGCCAAATCCGGCACGGCTGACTTCCTCAAGAACCTGTCGGGCGATCAGAAGAAGGATTCGCACCTGATCGGGCAGTTCGGCGTGGGCTTCTATTCCGCGTTCATCGTGGCGGATCAGGTCGATGTCTATTCTCGTCGTGCTGGAGATGCGGCAAGCGAGGGTGTGCACTGGGCCTCGAAGGGTGAGGGCGAGTTCGATGTCGCCAATATCGAGAAGGCCGAGCGCGGCACCCGTATCGTTCTGCACCTCAAGAGTGGCGAGGACGAGTTTGCCGATGGCTGGCGCCTGCGCAACATCGTCAAAAAGTACTCCGATCACATCGCTCTGCCGATCGAGCTGCCAAAAGAGCACCACGGCGAGGAAGCGGACAAACCGGCCGAACCCGAGTGGGAAACGGTCAACCGCGCCAGCGCGCTGTGGACTCGCCCGCGCACCGATATCAAGGACGAGGAATACAAGGAGTTCTACAAGCACGTCGGCCATGATTTCGAAGACCCGCTGGCCTGGAGCCACAACAAGGTCGAAGGCAAGCTCGAATACACCTCGCTGCTTTACGTCCCAGGACGCGCGCCGTTCGATCTCTATCAGCGCGAGGCGCCGAAGGGCCTGAAGCTCTACGTGCAGCGCGTATTCATCATGGATCAGGCAGACCAATTCCTGCCGCTTTACCTGCGCTTCATCAAGGGTGTGGTCGACTCGAATGACCTGTCGCTCAACGTCTCGCGGGAAATCCTGCAAACCGGGCCGGTCGTAGATTCCATGAAGTCCGCGTTGACCAAGCGCGTGCTGGACATGCTCGAGAAGCTGGCGAAGAACGAGCCAGAGCAATACACGGCGTTCTGGAAGGCATTCGGCCAGGTATTGAAAGAAGGCCCTGCGGAAGATTTCGCCAACAAGGAGAAGATCGCGGGTCTGCTGCGGTTCTCCTCCACCAGCGACGAGTCAGGCGAACAATCCGTATCGCTCGCCGACTACATTGGCCGCATGAAGGAAGGGCAGGACAAGGTCTACTACCTCACCGGCGAATCCTACGCGCAGGTCCGTAACAGTCCGCACCTCGAAGTCTTCCGCAAGAAGGGCATCGAAGTGTTGCTGCTGACCGATCGTATCGATGAATGGTTGATGAGCTATCTCACCGAGTTCGACGGCAAGCAGCTGGCGGATGTCGCTCGTGGCGATCTTGACCTTGGCAAGCTTGATAGCGAAGAGGACAAGAAGGCCCAGGAAGAAGTCGCGAAATCGAAGGAAAGCCTGGTCGAGCGCCTGAAAGGCGTCTTGGGCGAGCAGGTGGCCGAAGTGCGCGTATCGCACCGCCTGACCGATTCCCCAGCGATTCTGGCGATTGGCGAGCAGGATCTTGGCTTGCAGATGCGCCAGATTCTCGAAGCCAGCGGGCAGAAGGTGCCTGACTCCAAGCCGATCTTCGAAATCAATCCAGCGCACCCGCTGATCGAGAAACTTGATGCCGAGCCTGACGAGGATCGCTTCGCGGACCTTTCGTTCGTGCTGTTCGATCAGGCCGCATTGGCGGCAGGGGACGGCTTGAAAGATCCTGCGAGCTACGTTCGCCGATTGAACAAGCTGCTGGTCGAACTCTCCGCCTGATTACTGGGGAGTGACGTAGAAAGCCCACCGATGCGATGTCGGTGGGCTTTTTTCGTTATGGCACGCTAATGTTTGGATAATCGATTTCGCAAAAGTCGGCTTTGGGCGAAGGGGAAACGGCAGGGGCCACGTCCTCACATCGGGCTCGCTTGATCATGTGCCGGGCCGCTTCGTCGGATTGGCTAAGCATCTACCCCTGGCTGCCGATAAAACGATGATGCCCCCAGCCCGCAGGGTGCCATGCGGCGGGCTTGAGCTTTCCGGGTTATGGCTATTTAATTGCGCGCCGCGCAGAACCTAAGCAAATGTTTGGTGCGTAAGCGCTCCTAGAAGGTCGCCGATGTTACTCCACACGTGTTGTCACTGCGCAGAGAAGGCCTCGGAGCAGTAATGCAGTATCTGGATAAGTTCTTCTATTCTTCTGAAACCCAGGGCCTGCTGCTTTACGGCAGCTATGATCCTTGGCTGGTCTTCACGTCACTCGTAGTTGCAGTACTGTCGTCGATGATGGCGCTGCAAGTCGCCGGCATCGCGAAGGCCACACAAAGTGCATCTCATCGGCATTTCTCGCTTATCAGCGGATCGATCGCGCTGGCCGGCGGCATTTGGTCGATGCACTTCATTGGCATGCTGGCGTTTAGTTTTTGCGCCAGCGTGTCTTATTCCCCTGGCCTAACGCTTCTGTCGCTGCTACCCAGCCTTGCCGCGTCATGGGTCGCGCTGCACATATTGACCCGGCGCCGGGTGACCGCTGCGCAACTGGTCATCGGCGGTGTACTCGTGGGGGCCGGAATTGGCGCGATGCATTACAGCGGCATGGCGGCGATGCGCATGGCCCCGCTGCTGCGTTATGACCCTTTTGGGTTCGCACTTTCCATCGCGGTAGCCGTAGGGTTAGCCATTCTCGCCTTGTGGATTCGTTATGGTTTGCGGCGATGGCTGTCGTCGAACAAATCCCTGGTATGCGGCGGCGTGGTCATGGGGCTCGCCATCAGCGGCATGCATTACACCGGAATGGCTGCTGCGCGATTCGTTGGGGTAGAGGAGGTTAATCCATCGAGCTCCGAGGCCGCATTTCTCGCCACTGCGGTCACAGCGATCGCGTTGGCCCTTGCGGTTCTTGTCGCAACCGCCAACGGCATGCTTCGCTTTCGCCAGTTGTATTTGAGACTCCGCGAGCATGAGGCGCGCTTGCGTGCCATCCTCGAAACCGCAGTGGACGGTGTTGTGACCTTCAATGAAGACGGGGTCATCCAGTCCGGTAACCCGTCGTTCGAACGTCTGTTCCACTGCAAGCTTGCCGACGTCGCTGGCTCGAACATCAGCCAGTTCTTACCGAGTCTTGGGCTAGGAACTGCTCATCGAAACATCGGTGATATAGACGGGGGGCGAGGGGTCGGGACGGGGCGAGAGGTTCAAGCAATTACGCTCGGGGGGCACGCAGTTCCTGTGCGGTTGGCGCTCGGTGTGGCCCGTTTGCCTACACAAACACTTTATATCGGGTTCATCACTGATTTGAGCGATCGCAATGAGATCGAGCGGGCGCTGCGCGAGAGCGAGCAGCAACATCGTTCACTCATTCGCAACATCCCCGGGGTGTCGTTTCGCTGTCTCGCAAACGATGCGTTCACGGTAATCTTCATCAGCGATGGGATCGAGCGTCTTACCGGCTGGCCTGCCGAGGATTTCCGGCAGGGAAGGCGTTCATTCCCGTCGATCTACCATGCCGATGACTATGGTTCGGTTAGAGCGAAAGTTGCCAACGCCAAGGCCGACGGCGGTGATTACACCGTCGAATTCCGTCTCCACGACAGTCGCGGTCGCGAACATTGGGTCTGGGAAAGCGGCACCGTGGTACTCGACGACAGCGGGAAGCCGCGTTGGATCGATGGGGTGATGCTGGATATCACCGACACCAAGCGCCGGAACGCCGAGTTCGAGGGAACCGTTCGAGCGATCAGCCGGGCCCTCAATGTGATCGAGTTCGACATGAGCGGGACGATTCTGACCGCGAACCAGAATTTTCTGGATTTGATGGGCTACAGGCTCGAAGAGATTCTTGGCAAGCACCATGAAATATTCTGCGATCCCGACTATGTGAAAAGCCCCGCTTATGCGGAGTTTTGGCGAAGCCTGACGGCTGGCGAATTGGATGCAGGCGAATACCGCCGCCTCGGTAAGGATGGTCGCAGCCGTTGGATCCAGGCGACCTACAATCCGATCTTCGATAGCGACGGTAATCCGTTCAAGGTCGTTAAGTTCGCAACGGATATCAGCCTGCGCCGGGATATGGAAACGGCGCTTCGCGAGGCGAAGGAAAGCGCTGAACACGCAGCTGCGGCCAAAACGACCTTCCTGGCCAACATGAGTCACGAGATCCGCACCCCGATGAACGCGATCATTGGCTTCACGGAGCTGCTGCTGGAGAGCCCGCTGGATCAGGCCCAGCGTGGTCACCTGAACACCGTTCGCTATTCGGCGCGTTCGTTGCTCGGCTTGCTGAACGATATTCTCGATACCGCCAAACTCGAGAAGGGTGCGCTGGAACTGGAGCAGATCGATTTTTCACTGTACGACCTGTGCCAGCATATCTGCACCTCGCTTCGCTTGGGTGCTAAAGCGAAGGGCTTGGTGTTGACGCTGGACTATCAGCCCGGTCTTGCCCGCTATTTCAATGGCGATCCCTTGCGCATACAGCAGGTGCTGACCAACCTCGTCGGCAACGCAGTGAAATTTACCGAGCAAGGCGGCGTGCGCCTGGAGGTTTCGTCCGATGGGCACGAGGTTCATATCGCAGTGCGTGACACCGGCATAGGCATCGCCGAGGATCGCATGGAGCGCATCTTCGCGCCATTTGCCCAGGCGGACGCGTCGATGAGTCGGCGCTTTGGTGGAACCGGCCTGGGGACGACGATCGCGCAGCAATTGATTGACCTCATGAAGGGGCGAATGAACGTCGAGAGTACGCTGGGCGAGGGGAGTGTTTTTCATGTCTATCTTCCGCTTGCTACCGCGTCCGGAACCCCAGAGCGTTCGAACGGTACAGCTGAGCATCTTTCGCCGTTGCATATTCTTGCTGCGGACGATGTGCCGCAAAACTTACAGCTGCTGAGTTTGAGTCTGGGCCGACGAGGCCACACGGTCGTCACAGCGCGCAACGGTGACGAGGTGCTTGAAGCGTTCCATCGGGAGACGTTCGACGTGCTATTGCTGGATGTCCAGATGCCGACGACGGATGGGCTGGAGGCCTCTCGGCGCATCCGCCTGGCCGAAGCTTCAGCGCAAATGCCTAGAGTGCCGATCATTGCCTTGACCGCAAGCGTGCTCGAAGAGGACCGAATTGCAGCTCGAGAGGCTGGGATGGATGGCTTCGCTTCGAAACCCCTCGAAGTCGATAAGCTGATGTGGGAGATCAGTCGTGTCATCCAGCGTGGCCTGGATTTCCCAGGCGTGCTCGCTACCGCGGAAGCCGAGGATCCGCATGCCATCATTGATTGGGGGCAGGGGCTGCAGCTATGGGGTACCCGCGAAAAACTGCTTACAGCGGTTCAGCGGTTTTACAACGACAACCGTGATGCAGCTGCCGCTATTGCCGACATGAATGGTAAGGGCCTGTTCGTGGAGGCGTCCGAATCCATTCATCGTATTCGCGGGACGTCTGGCAATCTTTCACTCGTGCAGATTTGCAAACTTGCCGGACAGCTCGAGCACGCGTTTCGCGGTAAGCCGAAAGCGCGGCCAACCGACGTGCTTATCCGGGAATTGGAAAACGCATTTCTATCGCTAGGGCGGGAGCTGGAAGATTTCAATGCGACCGAAGTGTCTTCCAAGCCAGCCACGTCATTGGATAAGGCCTCTCTTATCACCATTGCTCAACAGTTGCGCGCTCATTTCCAGCGAGGCGAATTGGATGAGCAGCTGTTTGAATCGTTTATCGAACAGATGATGGGGCAGGGGCGCCGCGACATGGTGGATGAGCTGGACCGGGCCATCAATGAGTTCGATTTTTCGCAGGCAGAGGTGTTGTTGGGAACATTGATCGATGAGCTGCGCAGCCAAACTGAAGAGGCCGTTCGATGAGTCCTGCTGATAACCGTCCCAAACTGCTGCTGGTGGACGATGAACCGCTGAACCTCCAGGTTTTACGGCAGATTTTGCAGGATTCATATCGCCTGTTCTTTGCCAAGGACGGCGCTCGCGCGTTGGAACTTGCGGAGCGGGAACAGCCTGACTTGATCCTGATGGACGTCATGATGCCCGGTATGACGGGTTATGAGGCCTGTGTTCGGTTGAAGCACACCCGGATCACGGCGGCCATTCCAGTGATCTTCGTCACGGCGTTGAGCGATGTGGACGATGAAACCAAAGGCTTTGATGCCGGTGCGGTCGACTACATCGCCAAGCCCGTCAGCGCGCCGGTCGTGCGCGCGCGCGTCAGGGCCCACCTTTCGTTGGTCAGGGCCGAAGAGCTCCGGGAAAGTCGTTTGCAAATTGTGCAATGTCTAGGCATTGCGGCCGAGTACAAAGACAACGAAACCGGGCTTCATGTATTACGTATGAGCCACTATTCGAAGATCCTCGCGTTGGCGGCGGGTTTTAGCGAAGCGGACGCGGACGATCTGCTTCATGCGGCGCCAATGCATGATATTGGCAAGATTGGCATTCCTGATCGGGTGTTACAAAAGCACGGCAAGCTCGATGACCAGGAGTGGGCGATCATGCGCCGCCACGTCGAAATTGGCGCCGAGATCATCGGGACTCATGAGCGCGGGCTGCTAAAGACGGCGCGGGTCGTCGCCTTGACTCATCACGAAAAATGGGACGGAACAGGCTACCCAAATGGCCTCAAGGGCGAAGAGATACCTTTGGAGGGGCGCATCGTGGCAATCGCCGATGTGTTCGATGCACTGACCAGCATCCGGCCTTACAAGGCTGCGTGGCCGGAGATTGAGGCTGTCGATTTGCTGATCCGCGAACGTGGGAAGCATTTCGATCCCCGGCTGGTAGACTTGTTTCTGCAGCAACTGCCGGCAATTAGGGAGATTCGCGCGCGGTGGCCCGATACCGAGTCAGACCCGCAAGATGGCATTTCTGTAGCTTAAAAAAAGGCGCCCAGAAGGCGCCTTTTTTGTGACCACGTCAGTGTCAGCTGCTAAATCGCTTGAGCACCAGCGTGGCGTTGGTGCCACCAAACCCGAAGCTGTTGCTCATGACGGTAGTGATTCCAGCGTTCTCACGGGTCTCGCGCAGGATCGGAAGATCCGCAACTTCGGGATCCAGTTCGTCGATGTTCGCCGAACCGGCCATGAAGTCTCCCTGCATCATCAGCAGGCAGTAGATTGCTTCCTGAACGCCTGCCGCGCCCAGCGAGTGGCCCGAAAGGCTCTTCGTAGAGCTGATAGCGGGGGCCTTGTCGCCAAACATGTTGCGGACCGCTTTTACTTCCGCAACGTCGCCAACCGGCGTCGAAGTGCCATGGGTGTTGAGATAGTCGATAGGCGAATCGACCGTCGCCATCGCTTGCTGCATGCAGCGCAGCGCACCTTCACCACTTGGGGCGACCATGTCGTAACCGTCGGACGTCGCGCCGTAGCCGACGATCTCGGCGTAGATCTTCGCGCCACGCTTGAGTGCGTGCTCGAGCTCTTCGACTACTACCATGCCACCACCACCTGCGATGACGAATCCATCGCGTTTGGCGTCGTAGGCGCGGGAGGCTTTTTCTGGTGTCTCGTTGTATTGAGTGGACAACGCACCCATGGCGTCGAACAGGCAGCTCTGGCTCCAGTGTTCTTCTTCGCCGCCACCGGCGAAAACAACATCCTGTTTGCCCAGCTGAATCTGCTCCATGGCACTGCCAATGCAGTGGGCGCTCGTTGCGCATGCGGACGAGATGGAGTAGTTGATGCCTTTGATCTGGAAGGGCGTGGCCAGGCACGCAGACACCGTGCTGCCCATGGTGCGCGTCACTCGGTACGGCCCGACGCGTTTGACGCCTTTTTCGCGTAGCGTGTCGATGGCTTCCATCTGGTTCAGCGTGGACGCTCCCCCCGAACCTGCGATCAGGCCGGTTCTCGGGTTCGAAACCTGCTCTGGCGTGAGGCCGGAATCCGCGATCGCCTGCTGCATCGAAAGATAGGCATAAGCCGCCGCATCGCCCATGAAGCGATACAGCTTGCGGTCGATCAGCTCTTCGAGATTCAGGTCCACGGAGCCGGAGACATGGCTACGCATTCCTACTTCAGCATAGGAAGGGTTGAAACGAATTCCGGGCTTGCTGGTACGCAGGCTGTTGGAAACGGCTTCTTGGTCAGTACCCAGGCAAGAAACGATGCCTAGGCCAGTGATCACGACGCGGCGCATTGAAGAGTCCTTCAGAAACTGTCTGTAGAGGTGAACAGGCCGACACGCAGGCCTTCTGCACTGTAGATTTCACGCCCATCCACGGCGACATTGCCGTCAGCGATGCCGAGGATCAACGAGCGACTGATCGTACGTTTGATGTGGATGTTATAGGTAACCTTCTTGGCCGTGGGCAGAACCTGACCAAAAAACTTCACTTCACCCGAGCCTAGTGCGCGGCCACGGCCGGGATTTCCTTGCCAACCAAGATAGAAGCCTACCAACTGCCACATGGCATCCAAACCCAGGCAGCCCGGCATTACAGGGTCACCTTCGAAGTGGCAGCCAAAGAACCAGAGATCCGGATGGATATCGAGTTCAGCCACGATTTCGCCCTTGCCATACTTCCCGCCGGTCTCACTGATATGAACGATTCGATCGATCATCAGCATGTTGGGGGCAGGTAGTTGCGCATTACCCGGGCCGAATAGCTCGCCGCGACTGCAGCGCAGCAGGTCTTCCCGAGAAAAGGCGTTCTGTTTGGTCATGCGTGCTCCTCAGTAACCCTTGGCAGGGAACCTATATCATTCAGCGCAGCTCGTTTCGAGTCAGGCGCCGCCAGCCTAGTCATAGACTGCTTTATAGTGATTTAAGTCACAGCGAGGATTTACCTCGCTGCAGCACCTCTCCGCCTTTCGCAAGGACGTGAGGCGACGCTTTCAGTGGCGCGGAATGATGGACATCCCGACGCTTATTTCCAACCCCCATCACCCATGTTCGTCTCTTTCGAGCGGTGAGGGCGCGAAAAAAGGCGTCAGGATAGCCGCAAACGGGGCTTAACTGGCACTTTTCGTTGTATCGAATACGAATCAGCTGCGGTATCTGCCCGGCGCGTGTTCCATTTCAATGCGTGCCTGAGGGTGGTTAGCACGCAGGCGGGCCGTATAATGCCCGGAACGCTCGATTACAGCCAATGGATGACGCATGACATCACAACGTCCTATCGCGGTGCTCGGCGGCGGCAGCTTCGGAACCGCCCTTGCCAATCTTCTAGCCGAGAACGGCCAGCAGGTTCGCCTCTGGATGCGGGACCCCGCGCAAGCCGAAACCATACGAAGTCAGCGCCGCAACCCGCGCTATTTGAAAGATGTCGACGTCAACGTCGCCGTTGAGGCGACCTGCGACCTTGAAGCCACCGTAGCGAGCAGCGAACTGATCTTCGTTGTGTTGCCGTCGAGCGCGCTGCGCAAAGTGCTTGCCCCTGTTGCACATTTGCTTGCAGGCAAGTTCCTTGTCAGCACGACCAAAGGCATCGAAGCCGAAACCTTCATGCTGATGAGCCAGATCATCGAAGAAATCGCGCCCGACGCTCGGATCGGTGTGATTTCGGGGCCGAACCTTGCGCGCGAAATCGCGTTGAAAGCACTCACGGCGACCGTCGTGGCCAGTGCTGACGACGCGCTGTGCGAACGGGTACAGGCGGTACTGCACGGGCGAACGTTTCGCGTGTACGCAAGCAATGACCGCTTTGGTGCCGAACTCGGGGGGGCGTTGAAGAACGTCTACGCGATCATGGCCGGGATGGCGTCCGCCATGGGTATGGGGGAAAACACCCGCGCCATGTTGATCACCCGGGCGCTTGCGGAAATGACGCGGTTCGCGGTCGCCCTGGGCGCCAATCCATCAACCTTTCTCGGGCTGGCGGGCGTAGGCGATCTGATCGTGACGTGCTCGTCGTCGAAAAGCCGCAACTATCAAGTGGGCTACGCGCTTGGGGAAGGCCTGTCGCTCGACGAGGCGGTGGGCCGCCTGGGCGAGGTTGCCGAAGGCGTGAATACCTTGCGCGTATTGAAAGCCAAGGCCGATGAAATGCAGGTCTACATGCCGTTGGTCGCGGGCCTGCATGCGGTCATATTCGAAGGGCGCACGCTTGGTCAGGTCATCGAACGCCTGATGGCGGCCGAGCCCAAGACCGATGTGGACTTCCTACCCTGAGCTTACCGGTGTGGCCGTCGCCGCACCCATTGAATAGTTGACGATCTGCTGGAGAAGCAAATGTCGAAGAGCGATAAATGCGCGCAGGAAAGCTTATTGCTGCGCGTGGTATGGATGCTGATCTATTTTTTCGTGTGGCAACTGGCCGAGCTGTTGTTGCTTGGGATTGCGCTGGCGCAGTTGATCATTCGCATCGTACGTGGTGCGCCGAACGATGCGCTGAAGGCCTTTGGCGGAAATCTGTCGCGTTTCCTCGCGCAGGTTGGTCGCTTCGCGACCTTCCAGACGGACGACAAGCCTTGGCCTTTCGCTGATTGGCCGGTAGACGATGCCGCGCCGATTGTGTCTCACGATCTCACGAAGCCACAGCCATGAGGGTTTGGCTGCTGCGCCACGGCGAGGCGGAACCGCAGGCGAGCCGCGATGCGGACCGACGTTTGACGCCAAGCGGGCAGGCCGAAGTGCACGCGGCAGCGAGGCAACTGTTGGGGCGGCCGTTACGCGCAATCTATGTGAGCCCCTATGCCAGGGCCCAAGAGTCCGCTGACATCGTCAAGCATGTCACGGGTTTCGATGCAGAGCTCATAACAGTAGCCTGGCTCACGCCGGACACATCGCCGACATCGACTTTTTCACAGATGCAGCCTGCAGACGACGGCGATGTCTTGTATGTCGCTCACCAACCCTTGCTGGGTGCTTTGTCGGCGTTACTGGTTCACGGCGAATCCTCTCGTCCGTTCGCATTGTCGACGGCGGCACTGGTCGAGTTGGAAGGAGACGCTATCCTGGCCGGTGGAATGCGCCTCAACGGCATTCATTAATCCGGTTTCAAGGGCAAACGCGTCAGGCGAATAGGCGCTCGATGCCGTGCCAGATTACGTGAGGCGATACATGGGGTCTCCCGAACCGATAACGCTGCAACTTCCGCATATCGAGCTCGCTGGGCTTGCCTATGGCCCGAAAGATGCGCCAAAAGTCTTGGCATTACACGGTTGGCTGGATAACGCTGCGACGTTTACCCGTCTGATACCCAAGCTACCGGGATTGCGCATCGTTGCGCTCGATCTTGCGGGACACGGCCTTTCCGGACACCGTCCCAAGGGCTGCGGCTATCACTTGATCGATTACGTTCAGGATACGCTCGACGCCGCCGCAGTGCTCGGTTGGGAGCGTTTTTCGCTGCTGGGGCACTCGTTGGGTGCGATTGTCTCAGTATTGTTGACATCTTCGTTTCCCGAGCGGGTCGAGCGGTTGGCGTTGGTGGATGGCGGACTACCCCTGGTGGGGGAGCCCGAGGATGGACCTGCGCGTTTGCGCAAAGCGCTGACACGCCGGCTGTCCAGCGCTACCCGGCGCAAGCCCGTCTACGCCGACACCGAGAGTGCCGTGCTCGCCAGAATGAATGGCATGCGTCCGGTCAGCCGAGAGGCAGCCGAGATTCTCGTGCAGCGGGGATTGATGCCTGTGGCTGATGGCTTTACCTGGCGCAGCGATGTCGCGCTTACCGTACCGACCGGGGTATTGATGACGCTCGAACAAAGCCTCGCGTTTGCGCGCAGTATCCAACGTCCCGGCGTACTGGTGCTCGCGGATGATGGCATACGCCAAGATCACGATGAGCTGGAAGCATTGTGCCAGACGCTACCCCTGCATGTAGCGCGAGCGCCAGGAGGCCATCATCTACATTTGGATGACGAAGCTGGTGCCAGTGCGGTAGCACACTGTTTCAAAGGACTTTTTTCGAATCCTTGACTTGCTTGGCAGGGCTGCCGACTCTTGCCCCTAGTCATAAGGGAGATCGATATGTCCGGTGCCGATTGCACCATGCTGCCGATACGGCGTTTGGGTTTTGCTTGTGCTGGAGAAAACCCGCTCACGTGCGATTCAGCTTTTCTTGGAGTACGCCCATGCGATCGTTGATGGCATTGCCATTGCTGTTGGCAAGTCTTACGACGTTTGCAGCAGATAAACCGGGCAGCGCTGACCTGGAACTCGTACCGCGCTTTCATAACGCCGAAATCGTCGATTTCCGCAATGCCGAAAGCGAGGAACGGCGTTATCCGCTTGGTGCGATACGACGCATCGGCGGCGATCTGCGTTTTGAGGGTGAAGTCCTGGCGCATGGAGCGCTACGGAGCCTTACCTATCAGATTCCTTCGGAGTATCAGGCAACCGATGCTTTCGAAGCGACCCGTAACGCCTTGCTCGATCAAGGGGCTCATCTGTTGTACTGGTGTGTGGCGCGCGATTGCGGCTCCAGTAGTTTGTGGGCAAACGCGGTTTTTGGCCGCGCGTCGCTTTATGGGCCTGATGAGGGGCAGTCGTATGCCTTGATGCGCTTTACGCAAGGCGATGCCGACACGCTGTTCGCGCTCTACGCAATTACCCGAGGCAACCGACGTGCCTATCTGCAAGTGGATCAGTTCACGCCGGACGAAGCCCTCGGCTTGATACGGCCGACCTCATCGACACTGCTGCGGCAACTGCGCCACGATGGCGAGCTGGTGATACCTGACATCTCGGTGGAGGATCCAGACTGGCAGGCGCTGCTGACGAGGACGCTACGCATGGACAGTACGTTGCGAATCGCACTTGACGGTCGAGACGCAATACGTTGGCGTGAGGTGTTGATCGAGCAGAACATTCGCCAGAATCGCATCGAAGTCGACGACGCGCTTCGCTCGGAAATGGCGTTGGAAATCAAAGTCATCCGCTGACACACCTGCCGTGCGGCAACTCGGCTCCGCGTCGAAAGTCCAATGAGGTAGTGATCAAGACCTTGGAGGGATGCGTGATGAAGGTAGTTTATGTATTGGTAGCAGCGGTTCTCGTCACCGGTTGTGCGGGAAAAACGGCGTATCGCGATCGGTGCGCGTCGATGCTCGAAACGGGATGGAAAGAGCAAAGCCTGGCGGAAGCAGAGGGTTTTGCCGGGACGGTTAGCTACTCGAAGGCGATCACCTTGCTTAGCGCAGCGAAAACGCAGCAGCAGTTCGAGGCATTCGATGGGTGCGTGAACAAAGCGGAACGTGCTCACTTTTATCTACGCGAGTCTCGTGCGGGTCGCTGATGCGACCTGCGCCGCCACTCAATGATCTCGAAAGATTTCCGATGCTTTTTCCTTTAATAGAACGGCTTTAGCATCCGGGTCTCCGGCAATAAGGAACGTTGGATGAGGACCAAGCTGAGCGACTGCCTACAGGCGGTCAACGATGTGCTGCTGGGCAAGGATCAGCAGGTCCGGCTGGCATTGACGTGCGTACTGGCCAAAGGGCATTTGCTGATCGAGGACTTACCCGGTATGGGCAAGACAACGCTCAGCCATGCCTTGGCCAAAGTCCTCGGGTTGGGATTCCAGCGCATCCAATTCACATCGGATTTGTTGCCCGGGGATATCCTCGGAACCTCGGTTTTTGATAAGAACTCAGGGCAGTTCGTTTTTCACCCAGGCCCCATATTTTCTGAGCTCGTGTTGGCCGATGAAATTAACCGGGCAACGCCGAAGAGCCAGAGTGCGTTGCTCGAGGCGATGGAGGAGGGGCAGGTCACCATCGAAGGTGCGACGCGGCCATTGCCCGATCCTTTCTTCGTCATTGCCACGCAAAACCCGATCTCATCCGGCGGCACATTCATTCTTCCCGATTCGCAACTGGATCGCTTCCTGATGCGCCTCTCGTTGGGCTATCCAGCGAAGGCGGCAGAGCGCGCTCTTCTGCTGGGCGAGTCACGCCGAGACATCCTTCCGCGTATGAGCACGGTGCTGGATCGCGAAGCACTTTCGCTGCTCCAAGACCAGGTTGCGCACGTGCGCGTCAGCGATGCGTTGGTGGACTATGTCTTGCGACTCGTAGAGGCCACCCGTACGCAACCCCAGTTCGCATTAGGGCTATCGCCGCGGGCAAGCCTCGCGCTACTGGGCGCGTCACGCGCTTGGGCGTTGCTTGAGGGGAGGGATTACGTGATACCCGAAGATGTCCAGGCGGTGCTGCCGGCAGTAGTCGCACATCGGCTGCGCGAGCGAACGGATCAGGGCGCCGGGAACGGCAGCGGTGCACTGGTTCGCTGGTTGTTGACCGAAGTTCCCGCCATTTGATGGCCACGCCTGGTCGAAGCAGCCGTTGGGACCGCTGGCTCGCCAGTCGCATTCGGCCCGAGAATCCTACGCGCCTGACTCAGCAACGCATCTACATACTGCCGACCCTCGAGGGGGTGGCGTTCGGTTGCGTGCTCGTGGTCATGCTGCTGGCCGCCATCAACTATCAAAACAGTCTTGCGTATGGGCTTACGTTCCTGCTCGCGGCCGTGCTGTTCATCTCTGTCCTGCACACCTATCGAAATATGGTGGGCCTGGTGCTCAGCGCGGCGAACTCACCTCCGGTGTTCGCCGGTGATGTTGCATCGTTTCGAATACACCTCGACGGGGCGGGGCGTGCTCGGCGCGCAATCGTTACCGGCTGGCAGGCAGCCCCTACGCAGACGGCTCCAGCATCGTCACACACCGTGGATGTTGAGCATGACGCATTGGTGCCTGCCGATCTAAGCCGCGAAGCGTTAACGCGCGGCCGTTTCAGGCCTGGCCGGCTCAGGGTCGAAAGCCGCTTTCCCCTAGGGTTGATCAAAGCCTGGAGCTGGGTCGATCTGGATTTGGCAACGCTCGTTTACCCGCGGCCAGTGGAGGGCGATCTGCCACTGGATGTCCACACGGGAAGCGAGAAAGAGGCCGGCGCTCAGTCGCCGGTGCTCAGCATGGGGGTCGATGATTTCCAAGGCCTTCGCCGCTATCAGCCGGGGGACTCCAAGCGCCGGCTTCATTGGAAAGCCTATTCGCGCGGGCAGGGTTTGCTGGTGAAAGACTTCGCCGCGGCAGGCGGGCAGGACGTCATACTCGATTTCGATGCATTGGCCGGCGCGATTGAACCGCGTCTGTCCTTGCTCTGTTACTGGGTTCTCGAGCTCTCCGGCCGCCAACAGACGTTCGCGCTGCGTTTGCCGGGCGAATACATTGCTGCAGACGTCGGTGATGCGCACCGAGACCGTTGCCTGCGCGTGCTGGCGCTGCATGGAGTGCAGGCATGAGCAAGAAGCCCGCGATGGAACAGGCGATCCCGCGCGCCAGCCTGACTTGGCTGCTCGTTGCGCAGTTTCTCGTCATTCTTCCGCACCTGGGACATCTGCCGCTCTGGATATCCGCACTTTGGATTGCCTGTGCGTATTGGCGTATTCAGGTGTACCGAATGCGTGCCCGATTCCCCAGTGCACTTGTGAAAGCGGCGCTGATGGTGGGTACGATCGCCGGTGTTTATCTATCCCGAGGCGGGCTGGTGGGGCTCGATGCGGCGGTGGTACTTCTCGTCGCGGCATTCATTCTGAAGCTTGTCGAGGTGCGCACACGCCGCGATGCCTTGGTACTGATTTACCTTGGATTCTTCACGGTATTGACGCGCTACCTGTTCGACAGCGAGATTCTAACGGCGGCGTTCAGCCTGCTACCCGTGGCTGGGCTGCTTTCCGCGCTCGTTGGCCTACAGCATAGCGGTGTCGTTGTGCGACCTTGGTCGACGCTGAAGCTTGCCATGACCCTGATGCTGCAGGCCGTTCCGCTCATGCTCGTCCTGTTCTTGTTCTTCCCGCGTCTTGGGCCGCTCTGGTCACTGCCGCAACCCAGTGAGCGAGGCGTCACCGGGCTTTCGGACAGCATGGCACCTGGCGAGATCGCTGAGTTGAGCCGCTCGGGCGGATTGGCGTTTCGCGCCAGCTTCGACGATCCCGTCCCAGCGCGAAATCAGTTGTATTGGCGTGCATTGACCTTCGACCGTTTCGATGGGCGTCGATGGACGCAGACGCCTCAGGGGTTTGCCGCAGCATCGCCGGATTGGCAGGCGGTAGGCGACCCTGTGCGCTACAGCGTGATCATGGAACGCAGCGCCAAGCCCTGGTTGTTCGCGCTCGACGTGGCGCAATCCGACGACGATGCCATACGCCGCAAAAGCGATTTTCGCCTCGAGCGGACACGGCCGGTAGAGCGCACCTTTTTCTACCGCGCGACGTCCTGGATCGACGCTCGTTTGGAGCCTGAGTCGCCCAGCGCAGCCGTTCGTCGAGCGCTTCAATTACCCGCGACAGGGGAGCCGCGGGCACGGGGATGGGCTCAAGAACTCCGCCGGCAATACTCGGATGACCGTGCCTTGGCCGAAGCGGTACTGCGCCAGTTTCGAGAGCAACCCTATGTATACACGTTGCGACCACCGACGCTCGAGGGCGATGCTATCGACGCGTTTCTGTTCGATACCCGCCGAGGATTCTGCGAACACTACGCCGGGGCGATGACGTTCGTGCTCCGCGCCGCAAACATACCGGCGCGCGTTGTGACGGGCTACCAGGGCGGCGAGCTGAACACGGCGGGCAATTACTTGCAGGTACGTCAGTTCGACGCTCATGCCTGGGTCGAGTACTGGATCGAAGGGGCTGGATGGGTCAGGGCTGATCCGACGTTCCAGGTCGCGCCGGATCGAATCGAGCGTGGGCTGGAGGAAGCTGTTTCCGGTGAACAAAGTTTTCTGGAGGGCGATCCGTTCTCACCGCTACGGTACCGGCATCTGGGCTGGATCAATACGCTGCGTCTGCAGTGGGACGAACTCAACTACGGTTGGCAGCGCTGGGTCCTGGATTACCAAGCAGAGCAGCAGGGCAGCTTCCTGCAGCGCATCATGGGCCACAGCGACAAGACGACGTTGATTGGCATTGTATTGTTGGGCGGTTTGGTCGTTCTCGGGGCCTTGGCCATTTGGATCATCAAGCCGTGGCGTCGACGGCTGGCACCGTTGGACCGCGCGTTTTCACAATTCGAGCGTTTGCTGCAGAAAGAGGGCGTCCAGCGCCTTCCCGCGGAAGGCCCGCGTACGTATGCGGCGCGTGCGGCTCAAGCGTTGCCGGCGGCAGCCAATGAAATAAGGGGCTTTTCCCGTGCGTACGAGCAGCAGTGTTATGAGACGGACGACGCACATACGCAGCCTTTGTCGGACGCGTTGCGTGCATTACGGCGATCGTTGGGTAAAGGCGCAACAAGGTAATGCGTTGTATAGATGCTGGACGAAGCGCTTCAGCTGGCAGCGTGTAATGCCGAAGCGCTTCCTGGATCGATGTGTGATCTAGAGCTTTAGTTGACCGATAGAACGATTCAAGTCACCGGCAAGCAGGGCCAGTTCGCTACTGGTAGAGG
Source organism: Pseudomonas matsuisoli (assembly GCF_014647635.1). Lineage (GTDB taxonomy): Bacteria > Pseudomonadota > Gammaproteobacteria > Pseudomonadales > Pseudomonadaceae > Pseudomonas_P > Pseudomonas_P matsuisoli. The sequence continues at coordinate 9,476 of NZ_BMPO01000009.1, read as the reverse complement.
CCGAATTCAAGGTCTGTTGCACGGTGCGTTCGGTTACGTCACGGATGCCTGTCACCGAGCGGGTCATTTCTTCCGCCACCTGGGTCTGCTGTTCAGCCGCTACGGCGATTTGCATGTTGCTGTCGCGCATCTGAGCGACCGCAGTAGTGATGCTCGTCAATGCGGTGCTGGCATCGCTTGCTTGGCGCACGCATTCATCGGCGCGTAGCGAGCTTTCCTGCATGAACTCCACTGCGTCGCGCGTACCTGCCTGAAGCGCTTCGATCATGCGCGTGATTTCGTCCGTCGATTCCTGAACACGTTTCGCAAGGCTTCTGACTTCGTCAGCGACAACCGCGAATCCGCGCCCCATTTCGCCGGCACGCGCAGCCTCGATTGCAGCGTTGAGCGCAAGTAGGTTGGTCTGCTCGGCGATGCTATGAATCACCCCTACCACGCTGCTGATGCTACGGCTGTCCTCGGCCAACCGGCTGATCATCTCTGCGGTCTGCTGCACGCCTTGCGACAGGACGCTTATCGACTGGCCAACGCGCACGACGACTTGCTGACCTTCGCTGGCAAGTTGATCCGCCGACTGAGACTGATCCCGTGTGTCTGCCGCATGTCGCGCAATCTCATGCACGGTGGCGGACATCTCGTTAATGGCCGTAGCCGCCTGATCCGTTTCGCTCTGTTGACCGAGCATTCCTTGCTGTACGTCTTTCATGCTGCCTGCAAGCTGCGCAGCGCTTTGATCCAGCTTCGCTGCGGATTCCGCCACGGTGTGTACGATACGTTGGTAACCGGCTTGCAAACCGTTGAACGCCCGGGCCATTTGCCCGACTTCATCCCCGCTGCTCAGCGGTACGCGCGCCGACAGATCGCCCGTTCGTTCTACGTTCAGCATCACGTTTTTCAGCGTGTCGAGGTGAGTCAGGATGAAACGGATGAGCAGCTGGGACGCGGCCAGCAGCACGACCATAAGGACGCACACGACCAGGGCATAGTCGAATGCACGCTGCTGGAACAATTGAACGACGCTCGGAGCCCGCGCTAACACGGCGACCCGACGACCGTCCGCGAGCTGCGCGACGGCTGCCCCCATGAGTGGTTGCGTTCCCCAGAAGTAATCCTCCCCAAGCGCAACCCAGCCCCGCGCTGTAGCAAGTTTGGCGAGCGCCTCTTTCGGTATTGCATCCGCGTGCGACAAGTCGATCAGCCGGCTGCTTGAAGGAAGCGGCATGTCCGCAGGCCAGCTCGACAACATCTGCGCATCAGCAATCGCGATGTCCCGGGCGGTATCCGATCGCCCCTGCTGTTCATGAATCAGGGCGCTGACCACCAGAAGCAATGTTGTGATGAACGCAACCGCGTTCACCGCCCAGAATTTGTACCTCAAGGATAGATCCTGCATCCTGCCTGCCAGTCACTGTTCGAGTTGTCGTTAGGTGGGCGGACGTATGGCATCTGTCGCAATGCAGGCACGTCCCCCATGCGCTGACGCTTCTGTGATGAGCAGAAGTGGGCCAGCCTTAGGTTAGCGGCCGCGTTGCGCCAGCCTTTAGAACAGAATCAATTGACGTCAGGTAAATCGAAGAACCGTTGAGCGCAGTCCGTCGTGTGTTTGGCGAGTTCGTCGATCGGCTCTCCTCGAAGCAGGGCAACCTGTTCCAGGATGTGCCGCAGATACGAAGGCTCGTTTCGATTGCGGCGAGGGCGGGGCTTCAGCGTGCGCGGTAGCAAAAAGGGTGCGTCGGTCTCCAGCATCAGTCGGCCCGCAGGAATATCTCTGACCAGCGTATGCAAATGCCCCCCACGTCGTTCGTCGCAGATCCATCCCGTTATTCCAATATGCAGATCGAGATCGAGGTACGCATGCAGCGATGCCTGATCCCCGGTAAAGCAGTGGATGACGAGGTTTGAAAGCGAATCGCGATGCGCCTTGAGTATTACAAGCATGCGCTTTGCAGCGTCTCGCTCATGGGCGAACACGGGCAGACGGTGCTCGATGGCGATAGCCAACTGTGCTTCGAAGGCGCGCTCTTGGTCGGCGGGCGTTGAGTAGTTGCGATTGAAATCCAGGCCGCATTCGCCAATCGCGCGTACTCGTGCAGCGGACGCCAGTTGATGCAGTTGCTCGGCTTCATACAAGTTCCAACTTTTTGCATCGTGTGGGTGAACTCCTGCGGTAGAAAAGAGTCGTGTACCGCGGGGGTCTAGTACATCGCAAAGTTCGCATGCGCGCGTGCTGGTTATGAGATCGGTACCTGTGAGTATCATTTGACTCACACCTTGCGCGTAAGCGTTCTCGATCACTGCCTGTCTATCGTCATCGAATTGTGCGTGCGTCAGGTTCACGCCTATGTCGATTATGTGCATGCGTTTCCTCTTGCATTCATTGCGGTATCGCCGCCGCTGGCGTTCAACCAGGCAGAGGGCCGCTTAAAAACTTGATCGCCGTCTCGTTTCCAAGGCTGCCTTGTTAGGCACAAGGAACTGTCCAGGCCATTCACCCAATAACGAATGGATGTGAATCGGAGCGTGACAGTGGACCGCTCTGGGCGCATTGCCAATTGACGCGGCGAAGCGATTCGCTGCTTGCGGCCGATCTGGCCGTGCGTCAACACGGCGCTTTGCTCGACGGTTTCGACCGACCCCTATCCATCACCACTGCCTATAGAGGAGGACTGTTTTGCCTTATCAGTTGCAGCCCAATAGCCTAGGATCAAAGGAAGCGAATCCACGTCAGCACAGGACGTGCACAGTAAGTGCCTTCGACATCGATTTCTACAATGGCTCCAAATCAGAGCTTATTTCCGAAATTGTGGATTCGAGTCAGAAGGCTTTCAGCTATATCGTGACGCCGAATGTGAGCCATGTCGTTCAGTTGGAGCGCAGCGAACAGCTGCGGCGTGCGTATGACAAGGCTCGCTACCACTTATGCGACAGCAAAGTACTTAGCAAGCTACTGCGCATGAAGCGAGTTCAGGTGAAGGAGGTCATTCCCGGCAGCGACCTTACGGGAGACCTCATGGATATGGCCGATGACAAAAAATGGCGAGTAAGCGTCATTGGCAACAACGCCCAAGAGATGCAGGAGATGGGCGAGCGCTACCCTAATGTCGAGTTCTTCCACCACAACCCGCCCATGGGGTTCATCGATCGGCCCGCCGAAGTCGAGAAATGTCTCGAGCACGTCGCCGATAATCCCGCTGAATTAGTGGTACTAGCAGTTGGCTGTCCCCGTCAGGAAGTTCTTGCGCAAATGATTTATGACGACGGACGCTCCACGGGGGTCGGCATCTGCGTGGGGGCATCCATCAACTTTTTATCAGGAAAGGTCCGACGAGCACCTCTCTGGATGCAGCGTCTGTCGCTGGAGTGGCTGCACCGCATGCTGATGGAGCCGCGCCGCTTGGTAAAACGTTACGCAATGGACGCGTATCGCATGGTCCGCATCATGTATCGACACCTTCGCTGATTGCGGCCGGCCAGTCTGCTGTTTAGCTGCTCTGGGGTGTGCTGGCATGCGGTTTCGCTGGTGCTCCTTCGCAAAGAGGCAGTCCGCGTTTCGATCGCCAACGGGTACTATGCATTTGAACGCTAGCGGCGGTTTACTCAAGGGGCCTTCTTGTCTACGAATATCATCACCGAAGCAGGGCACGTCGCCCTCAAGGAAGAACTCGATCATCTTTGGCGCGTCAAGCGACCAGATATTACCCAGAAGGTGGCCTGGGCAGCATCGTTAGGTGACCGGAGCGAGAACGCCGACTACCAGTACAACAAAAAGTTATTGAGGGAAATTGACCGCCGCGTCCGCTATCTGCGTAAGCGCTTGGAGGACGTTAAGGTTGTCGCGTACTCGCGCGAGCAGGAGGGCCGTATCTTCTTCGGCGCATGGGTGGAGATCGAGAACGAAGAGGGCGAGGCCATGAAGTTTCGTATCGTGGGGTACGACGAGATATATGGCCGCAAGGACTACATTTCGATCGATTCGCCGATGGCCCGCGCGCTGTTGAAGAAGTCGGTGGACGACGAAGCCATAGTGCGCACGCCCACCGGCGAAGTGACGTGGTGGGTAGTCGGAATTACCTACGAAAAATAGCGCTCGGCTGGTCCTCTTCAGGTTTCTCGCAGCACTGTTAGCGGGCTGGTGGTCAGTGCCTTACGTGTTCCGACCAGTCCCGCGCCGCCGATGATCAGAGCAGAGACGATTGGAAGTAGCCAGAGCCATGGGTGCGGACTCCACTCGAGCCCAAAGGTGTGGCGGTACAGGAAGTAGGTGGCGAGTTCGCAGCCCAGCGCAGCCAGTAGACCGCTGATTGCGCCTACCACAAGGAACTCGCTTCGCCGAGCGGTGATCAGCAGTTGCTTCCGGGCACCCAGCGCACGGAGCAGAGCATCTTGGTGTAAGCGCTCATCGATGGTCGCTTGAAGTGCGGCGAAGAGAACCGACAATCCGGCCGCCAGCACGAACAGCAGCACGAATTCGATGGCTAAGGTCACTTGGGCGAGGATTTCCCTGAGTTGGTCCAGCAGGGCTTCCACCGGCAGAATGGAGACGGTCGGGAACTGCTTCACCAGCGCCAATGCGCCACTCTCGTCACTCGAAGGAAGATAAAAGCTTGTCATATAGGTGACCGGCACATCCTGTAGCGTGCCGGGTTTGAAAATCATGAAAAAGTTGGGCTGGAAGTTGTTCCACTCCACCGTCCTGATACTGGTTACCGGCACCTCATAGGTGGCGCCCCCAATGTCGAACGTAATGCGGTCACCAATCTCCAACCGGAGACTGGCGGCCAGGTTCTCTTCGACGGATACACCGTTGCCTTGATCGCTCGACCACCACGAGCCCGCGACCAACTGATTGTCTGGCGGTAGTGTCTCGGACCAAGTGAGGTTCAAATCGCGGCGAGTCGCGCGCTCACCTTGCGAGTCGTCTTCGAGGTTGGCTCGCGCAGGCTTCCCATTGATCGCCGTGAGGCGACCGGCAACGACGGGGTAAAGCGGTGACGCTGAAGGGGAAAGCCGGTGTACTTCACTGGTAAACGCGTCACGCTCATGCGGCATGACGTTGATCACAAAATGATTGGGTGCGTTTTCTGGAAGTTGCGCTTGCCAAGTCTGTAGTAACTCGCCGCGCAGCAATCCAACCAGCGCCATGGCGAGGAAGATTAAACCGAACGCGAGTATCTGTCCTATCGCAAGGCCCGGCTTGCGCAATAGCTGACCGACACCCAGCCGCCATGCCAGCGGCCCATTGGTAAGAGCTTTGCGCAGTGTTCTCAGCGCGATCAGCAGTACGACGCCGAGCGACAGTGCCGCCAATGCACCGGCACCGAGCAGGCTGACGGTTAGTTGGATATCCAGGCTGAGACGCCACATGATGAGACCGAGCGCGAGCAAGGCAACGCCATAGACGAATAGAAGCCCCGGCGGTGTCGGCAGTACGTCACGTCGGAGAACCCGTAACGGAGGAACGCGACACAGCGCTACAAGCGGCGGAAGCGCGAACCCGATGAGCGCAACCAAACCCGTTGCCATGCCGGTCAATGCTGGAAGAAGTCCTCCCGAAGGCACGTCGTTTGGCACCAGTCCCTTTAGCAGAGCGAAAAGCGCGTGTTGACCGAGCCAACCCAGCAGTGCCCCAAGCACGCTGGCAAGAGCACCAATTGTCACGAGTTGCGCGGCGTAGAAGAGTGCAGTTTCGCGGCGTGATAACCCAAGGCAGCGGAGCAGGGCGCTGTTATCCAGTCTTCGAGACGCAAAGCGAGACGCGGACAAGGCGGTCGCGATACCGGCCAGCAACACTGCGGCAAGGCTTGCTAGATTCAAGTAGCGTTCGGCGCGCCCCAGTGCACCGCCGAGTTGTCGATTGCCATCGCGGACGTCTTCCAATCGCTGGTTGGCCCGCAAATCTGGGGTGGCCTGAGCGCGATATGCATTGAGACTGCTTGCGTCGCCTCGCCATAAGTCGCGGTATCGGACCCGGCTGCCTGGCTGCACGACCGCCGTGGACTCGAGATCCATCAAATTGATGATTACATGTGGATTGAGGCTGTACAGGTCACGGCCACGGTCGGGCTCCTCGGTGAGAATGCGGGTCAAACGAAAACGCTGAGCACCGATCTCGATTTCTGCACCCACCTCGAGCGCGAGCGCCGCAAGCAGTCGGGCTTCTGCCCAGGCCTCGCCGGGGCCAGGAACACCGCCGGCCTGGTCGAGCCCATTCAGTGACGCTGTGCTACGTAATTCGCCCCTTAGCGGGTAGGCGTTGTCGACGGCTTTGATCGCTGCAAGCTGAATGCGCTCGTCCGTGGCCACGACGCTGCTGAACTCAACCACGCTCGAGTGGCTCAAGCCCTGTGCGCGTCCGAGCTCGATCTGCGCCGGTTGTGCAGGCGCACTGCCGCGCAAGACGAGATCAGCACCCAAGAACTCGGTTGCGCGCAGTTCCATCGAAGCATTGAGCCGTGCGCCGAAATAACCGATGGCCGTGCTCACCAATACTGCGATCAGGACAGCAAAAAAGAGCGTCTTGACTTCACCTGCGCGGGCTTCGCGTAGCGTATAGGAGAACGAAAGTTTGGCGAGGCGCTGGTAGCTAAGCCGACTCATTCGTGTGTCCCGAGCTCGACCATGCGGCCGGTCTCGAGCTGAATCGATTGCTTGCAACGTGCAGCTAAGCGTCCGTCGTGGGTGACCAGCACGAGTGTGGTACCTCGTTCGAGGTTCATGGCGAAAAGCAGGTCCGTAACGTGTTGCCCGGTCTGGGTATCGAGGTTGCCGGTGGGTTCGTCGGCGAAGAGGATGTCCGGCTCTGCAGCGAATGCTCTGGCGATTGCCACACGCTGCTGTTCTCCACCGGAAAGGAGCCGTGGGTAATGTTTTAGGCGGTGACCAAGGCCGACGCGTTCGAGAAGCTCCGTGGCGCGGGCTCGGGCATCGTCTCGCCCATGCAGCTCGAGAGGCAGCATGACGTTTTCCAGTGCGTTGAGGCTTTCCAATAGCTGAAAGGATTGGAAGACGAATCCGACGTGTTGGGCACGTACCCGCGCACGTCCATCCTCATCGAGCGTGCCGAGGTTCTGGCCAGCAAGCTCGACTTCACCCCGCGTCGCAATATCCAAGCCTGCCAAAAGGCCAAGCAGCGTCGATTTGCCAGAGCCGGAGCTGCCGACGATTGCGAGGCTGGCGCCTTTTTCCAGCGTGAAGGAGACGTCGTCTAGGATGGTTAGGTCGCTTTCCGTGCCGGGAACCACTTTGCTAAGGTTCCGCGCAATCAAAATGCTTGAACTCATGAGGGATCCGAATGCGTCCGTACGGATGGTGCGCTTGCGTAATGGTGTTGTGGCTTCAGGCGCAGAGCGCCATTGCAGGCACCGTATTGGTGGTGGGGGATAGTATCAGCGCGGGATTCGGGCTGAATACCGATCAAGGCTGGGTCACATTGCTCAAAGATCGTTTGACGGCTGAGAAGTCCACGTATGCAGTGGTCAACGCGTCGATCAGCGGAGATACCTCGGCAGGCGGCTTGTCGCGCCTCCCTACGTTGCTCACGAAGCACACGCCGGAAGTGGTTGTGATAGAGCTTGGTGGTAATGACGGGCTGCGCGGAATGCCCATTGCCCAATTGAAACAGAACCTTTCGAGGATGGTCAGGCTCTCGCTGGAGGCGAACTCAAAGGTGCTCATTTTGGGGATCAGACTGCCGCCCAATTACGGTCAGCGGTACACGACTGCTTTCGCGGGTGTGTTCCCCAAAGTGGCCCAGGAGTTCGAAGTCCCAGTGGTGCCTTTTCTCCTGGAGGGCGCGGGTGGCGTGGCTTCTATGATGCAAGCCGATGGTATCCACCCTAACGCTCAAGCTCAGCCGACGATCTTAGAAAACGTGTGGCCTACCCTTGAACCTATGCTTACCGAGTAACCTGGAGGAGGTCAGGAGGCGCCATCATAGGAACCTCCCGTTTCGCTTGTCCAGAAGAATTTGTGACACAGCTCTAACACGTTTGTGACACCAAAGGCCCGTCACTTGGGCTTCTCAGAGGACTCGCCAGGGACCCCATACGGGGGAAACTGCTTGGTTCTCTTATTGAAGTGGGGTCTCGAATTTTTGGCCCAAATTCTTAAGGCACACCATACGGTCACATACCCGACCACAGCGACCCAATAGGTGAGCTTGAGAGTGTTCATCTGAGTTCCATTGTTAGGGCGTCGCTTTGCTCGGATGTGCACCGGTTTTCTTGACCTTCATCTGGAAATACATACAGTGATGGCTAAGAGGTATCAACCGGTGAGGCTTGCCCATGCATCAAGAGGTTATATCTGTAGACTCGTACGAAGACCTACTTCGCCGCCCGGCGTTTGAGGGATCTTTAGCGTTCCATCCGAAGGCTCCGCGCCAATTCGGCTCAGTTATCGCACCGTATACGTTTCTTGAACGAATCCCCTGTGGCATCGAGTCATGCCATACACCCCATCTTTCTGGCTACCTAATCACGACCAGTGATGGTTTAGAAACCGCTATAGGAAGCCTATGCGGAAGGAAATATTTTGGTGTTAGCTTCCAGAAGGAGCGGAAGCGCGTAGATGCCGAAGTGGCCCGACAAAAACGCCTTGAGTCGATCAAGTTATTCCTGAACGGTCTGCCCGCTCTGCTCAACTCGCTGGAAGCATTTGAGCGGGACTATCGGCATCTACAGGAACAAAGGGAGCGCCTGCACGGTGCTGTAGGGCGTGAGGTCTACCAAGATATCCGGGAAAGGGCGAAAAGAGATAACGCCATAATGCAGGAGTACGTGCGTATGAGTGTCTCTGAAGCTGAGGCGTTCTTCGAAACGAACAATAGGACCCGGTCCGATAGCAAAGAATGGCCCACCAAAGCGGTAATCCTCGGGACATTACGTGGCTTGGATTTCTTCAAGGCTGATGTGAAGGCTCTCATTCTGACAACACTTGTCATACCCGTCCGGGAGCTAAGTATGTCGAGGCTTTCGGATATTGAAAGCATGTCCTCCCGTCAAGTCGCAGCCCTTGCCAAATGGATCGGAGAGGTGCCTCAAAAGTTGATAGAGGCGCGCGCGGTTATTGAAGCAGGTCGTAGGTTCTTCACTTCGGAAAACATCCTCAGCTTAGTCCACTTAGGTGCTGACAGGCGTTGCATCTTGCCAATGGTCGAGTCGCTTAGAGATACGGAGCGCAGGGAGATGATTCGAATACCTGATTAAAATAGTCAGCTATTCCAAAGCAAAGCCCTGAGGTCCTCATGGGGATTCTCAGGGCTTCGATAAGGTGTCCGCCTTCGTCGGGCGTTTACGCGCGCTTCGTTGTAGGGTCAGCGGGAATTCATGTTGATACGGAGCGGCACCGATTGTAGTGGTCTACTGATTCCGGACACCGATTTAGGTGAGAATCCTCGCCGTGAAAGAGGTGTCTGATGAGCAAGCAACGACGTACATTTTCCGCAGAGTTCAAGCGAGAGGCAGCGGCCTTAGTGC
>NZ_BMPO01000008.1 GCF_014647635.1 Pseudomonas matsuisoli | reverse complement strand
GTTTTCGTAGATGAACTCCGCCGGGTACACGTTATTCGCGTGAATCCCGCCAACTTTGGCCGCTGCAAGATAGACCTGATCGATGCGCTGCTCCTCGAAAAAGCGGCGCACGGCCGCTTGATCGAGTAGGTTCAGCGTATCGCGCCCAGCGGTAACGATATCGCGGTGACCGAGCGCTTCCAGCTTGCGCACGATCGCCGATCCGACCATCCCACGATGGCCGGCTACAAAGATACGTTGGTCGAGCGCACTCATGATCAGTTCTCCAGGCTTACCGGAATCTCGTGGCCCAGCTCTTTGAGCAAGGCATGGCGCTTGGCGGTTTTCAGGTCTTCCTGAACCATCTCCGCGCACATTTCCTGAACGGTGATTTCCGGCACCCAGCCCAGCTTTTCCTTGGCTTTGGCAGGATCACCCAGCAAGGTCTCCACTTCGGCCGGACGGAAGTAGCGTGGATCAACGCGAACGATGACGTCACCGACTTTGACGGCGGGGGCGTTGTCGCCCGTAACCGCTTCGACGACCGCTTTCTCGCTTTCGCCCGAGCCTTCGAAGCGCAAAGTGATGCCCAGTTCTTTCGCCGACCAGGTGATGAATTCGCGTACCGAGTACTGCACACCGGTGGCGATGACGAAGTCCTCAGGGGTTTCCTGCTGCATCATCATCCACTGCATGCGCACGTAGTCTTTGGCATGGCCCCAGTCACGCAGCGCGTCCATGTTGCCCATGTACAGGCAAGGTTCCAGGCCTTGGGCGATGTTGGCCAGGCCGCGGGTGATCTTGCGGGTCACGAAGGTTTCACCACGGCGTGGCGACTCGTGGTTGAACAGCACGCCGTTGCACGCGTACATGCCATAGGATTCACGGTAGTTCACCGTGATCCAGTAGGCGTACAGCTTAGCGACGGCATAGGGAGAGCGCGGGTAGAACGGCGTAGTTTCCTTTTGCGGAATCTCTTGCACCAGGCCGTACAGCTCGGAGGTCGAGGCCTGGTAGAAGCGCGTTTTCTTTTCCAGGCCGAGCAGGCGAATGGCCTCGAGGATGCGCAGGGTACCCATGGCATCGACATCGGCGGTGTACTCGGGCGCTTCGAAGCTTACGGCCACGTGCGATTGGGCACCGAGGTTATAGACCTCGTGTGGCTGCACTTCCTGGATGATGCGGGTCAGGTTAGACGAGTCGGAAAGGTCGCCGTAGTGCAGGGCGAAGTTCTGGTTCTCGACGTGCGGGTCCTGATAGATGTGGTCCACACGTTGAGTGTTGAACAGCGAGGCCCGGCGCTTGATGCCATGTACTTCATAGCCCTTCTCGAGCAGCAATTCGGCCAGGTAGGAGCCATCCTGTCCCGTGATCCCGGTGATGAGTGCGCGTTTCTTTTCCATGTCTTTACCTGCGTCCGAAAATATAAAGATGGGTAGCTGTTTTGCCTGGCAGTCGGCACGGTCCGTGCGCCCTCTGAGCCGGGCGGCAAAAGCGTCCGCAGCTCAGACAGCGAAAAGACCATTTGTTTCCTTGGGGTCTTATTTGTTGGAAACGGCCCGTGAATTCCCGCTTTCCAGAGCGGCTGAGTCAGGTCGCTTCGGGGTGTTATTCGAAGGCCCGGCCTTTTTTTGTTTCATGCCTTTGAGCTTGCTTTCCAAGAGGCCTTGAAGGCGTTCTCGGACCGCGAACAGGATGAGCTTGAGCGTCGGAAACTTATAGAAGAACCGATAGAGTTCGTATTCGGACTCAGCCGTCTGCGGCGCGTGGACGGGCTGTCGCACGAGTCCAATGCCTTCGCCCTCTATGTTGTGCGCAATGCTCAACTCCATCGGTTTCATCGAGAGCGCGAAATTCAGCTCGCCACGTGATTGCGTGCGTGTGAGCTGTAGCGCGTTCCCGCATTCCTTCGTGCCGTATAGGTTGACCTCGAAGTCGTAGTTTCTCAGCCGCGGATTCAGCCGCTTCAGGCTTTCGGGCGCCAACTCGAAGTACGCGTCGTAGATCGCTAGGCTGTCATCGAAATTGCCCATCTGGTAGTCGGTGGCCTGCTGGCGAATAGGTACCTGATAGCGCGAAGACGAGATGTTCATGTGTTGCCCCGGATCCCCGAAGTTGGTCGTCAGGGAGGAGTAGGGGTAAGCGAAATAGAGGTCGTGCGTGATCAGATAGGTGGTGTGCAACTTCAGCCAGGACGACTCGGGCCAGGCCCGGATATCCGGGGGGATTCCTTTGACGTTACTGATATCGGTGCCGTGCTCGCTCAACCACTGGCGGAAGCCGCGCCAGTTCTCGCGCGACCATACCTGACCCCAGGACGCCGCGAGCTGCAGGAAATAGGTCTCGGAGTTCCCATTGTCGATCGGCATGAACGGCAGGCTGGCCGTTTGGTTGAACTGCATGCTGTAGAGGCTGATGCCCGCGACCTTGGGGCTGTTTTCATAGGCAGCCAGGGCATGTTTTGCATATTCATAAAAGAAGGGCGACACGAACAAGTCGTCTTCGAGAACGATGACGTCACCGTATTCTTCGGTAAGGTCTCCGCAGCTGAGTACGTGTTGACGAAGCCCGAGCCGGGTTTCTCGGAGAATGACGCGCTTCTCCCCGTGAGGCCAATCGAATGCCTGAGCCACATGGCCCGGCTCAGGATTCCCACTGTTATCGAGGCTGATGACCAGCTGCACCCCGCCTTCTGCCGGGTAGTGCGCCTTGCTGAGCGACTCCAGCAAACGGGTCAGGCTTTTGGGACGGTTGTAGCCGATAACGATAAGGGTTGGGTTCGATCTCATAGGAGTGCCTGTTCTGAAATCCGTGTCTAGAGAGCTAAAGGCATGGTTGACCTAAGCCGTTGTGTGGTGAGTGGCGCGACGCGCTTCGAACAGCACGATAAGAATCATGGCTGTGTATATAAGGATGGTTGCACCGACGAACGACATAACGGTGGACAGCGCTTCGTCCAAAAGAAGGACGCCTACCGCCAGCGAGCCTATCCGCAGTGCGGTGCTGACGATTTCGAATATCAGGAAGCGTCCCTGAAGGTTCAGTACAGGCACCGCCACGGTGCAGGGTCGACTCACCAAGATCATGTACTCGCCGAGCGCAAGCCAGCGGGCAAACTCACCCGCAACATGCCACTCGCTACCAAAAACGAAGGCGAACAACCAAGGACCTGCTGCGAACACCAGGCCAAAGGGCACCAAGCCCACTAGCCCGAGCGCACAGGTGGCTTTCATCAGTAGCCCGGCAATCGGCTCCTTGTTGTGCGCCGCCTTGCTAAGGCGCGGGTAGTAAACATCGGCTACCGACTTGCCAATGAGGTTGGTCGGCATGCTCAACGTTTGCTTGCACAGCGCGAAAAATCCTGCTGCCGCGACCCCGAAATGGGCCGCGAGTACCAGCGTCGGCAAGTTCTGTGACAGTGTGTTGATGAGCAGCTGTGGAAATCGAAAAAGTGGAAAGTCGCTGTGGCGCAGAGCCATCTCGCGCATTGTCGCCGGGGGCTCGGTATCCGCGTGTTCCGCAGGTACCGAAGCGGGCGCTTGTTTGTGGGCCGTCCGTTTGAAACCGACTAACAGCATCAACGCCTGAAGCGCTTGGCTGAAGGCGGTCGTGCAAAGGAGGACGACAACCGTGGGATGAATCAAACCTGCGAGGCATCGGCCGCCATTGAATACGAGCGAATGCAGGATGCCGGTGCTTGCGGTAAGGCGGAAACGTTGTTTTCGGTAAAGCCACTGCTGAATGATCTCCAGCGCAGCGGCGCTGAACATGGTGAAGGGAAGCAACATTAAATACGGCTCGACGGGTTGCATGTCGAGCATGTTCGCCAGTTGCGTTCCCCACACCGCCAGCAATAATGCGGAAATGCCGGCGAAGAGAGCCCCTGTCAGTAGGGAAAGGCGGATCAAGCTGTGCGCATCGACATCCCTGCGTGGCAAGACGATCGCCATTGGATAGGTAAGCGCGGCCACGGGCACCGTCATCATGACGAGGCTGAGGAAAACCCCCAGAACCCCGTATGCTTCCGGCCCGTACAGGCGGGTGATCACTGGCATCAATGCCATGGTCACTGCCTGCGCGCCCGCGGTACCCGTTACCACGGTCAGAATGTTTCGCAGTAGCCGGTTGCGGGAGGCATCTGCCAGCATCCGGCTAAATCGTCCGCGACTTTCCGTAACGTCGGTTACTTCTTCAGCAATCCGCATCTTCTATCCCGGATCAGGCATTGATCGACTTACGGCCCATGCCGTAATAGTCGAAACCGTCACGCTTGATCTGCGTCGGGTCATATTGATTGCGGCCATCGAAGACCAGCGGTTGCTTCAATAGCTTTTTCAGTGCCTTGAAGTCAGGACGACGGAAAGGTTTCCACTCCGTCACCAGCAGCAATGCGTCTGCATCGATGGCCGCTTCATACTGACCTTCGGTGATTTCCAGAACGCCGTCTTTGAAATACGACTCTGGAAATTCACGTGGCGCGGTTTCCGTGGCAACGGGATCGAACGCACGTACCTTGGCGCCCGCTTTGATCAGGCTGTTGATCAACACAACGCTAGGCGCTTCGCGCATGTCGTCGGTACCGGGCTTGAATGCCAGGCCCCAGACACAGAAAGTACGGCCAGCAAGATCACCGTTGAAGTGCGTGGTGATCTTGTCGAACATCGACTGCTTTTGCAGCTCGTTCCGCGCTTCGACCGCTGCCAGCAACTTAGGCTCGAAGTCAGTCTTATGAGCGATATTGATGAGCGCTTTCACGTCTTTCGGGAAGCATGAGCCGCCGTAGCCGCAGCCGGCATAGATGAAGTGGTATCCGATGCGCTGGTCGGAGCCGATCCCCAGACGAACGTTTTCGACGTCGACATCCAGGCGATCGCAGAGGCTGGCGATTTCGTTCATGAACGAGATCTTGGTCGCCAACATGGCGTTTGCGGCGTATTTCGTCATCTCGGCATCGCGGATGCCCATCATCATCATGCGCGGGTGATTGCGAGTGAACGGTGCGTACAGCTCCGTCATCGTCTTGCGAGCCCACTCGCTTTCGGTACCAACAACGATGCGATCAGGGTGCATGAAGTCGTCGACCGCTGCGCCTTCCTTGAGGAATTCAGGGTTCGAAACGACATCGAACTCGATATCGGCACCGCGTTGTTGCAGTTGTTCGTTGATGGTCGCGCGAACCATATCGCCCGTGCCGATCGGTACGGTGGATTTGTTCACCACGATGGTTGGGCGCTCCATCAGGCTGCCGATCTGACGGGCAACTTCCACGACGTAGCGCAGATCGGCAGAGCCGTCCTCGCCCGGAGGCGTGCCTACGGCAATGAACAGTACGTCCGAGTGCTTCATGGCTTCGGCGAGCGACGTGGAGAAATGCAGGCGCTTGGCTTCGAAGTTATCGCTGACGACGGTTTCGAGACCCGGCTCATAGATCGGCAGAATGCCTTTCTTGAGGTTCTCGATCTTTTTGGGATCGACATCGACGCAATAGACGGTGTTGCCCATCTCCGCGATGCATGCGCCGGTGACAAGCCCGACATAGCCGGTTCCGATAACTGTGATGTCCATGAAGAGGTCCTCTCTTGAAGCGTAAGCATTGCGTCGGCTGTCATGAGCGGTCGCTCATGACAGCGGTTGGTAGTGAGCAGGCGTATCCGACCGGTGAGATCAGTAGATGTTTCGCGAAAACAGCGTAAAAGGCGTTTTTATGAGGATTTTTATGTCAAGCCACAGCGACCAGTTGTTGATGTAGGCCAGGTCCTGCTCGACGCGCTGTTCCATCTTTTCCAGCGTTTCGGTCTCGCCACGGTGGCCCGTTACCTGGGCAAGGCCGGTGATGCCAGGCTTGATGCGATGGCGTGCCATGTAGGCCAAAATCTTGTCGCTGTAATAGTCGTTGTGAGTGACGGCATGCGGCCGTGGGCCTACCAGCGACATCTCTCCGCGAAGCACATTGAAAAGCTGCGGCAATTCGTCGATCGACGTGCGACGTATGAAGCGGCCAACAGCCGTAACACGATTGTCATCCCGTGTAGCCTGCTTGACGACACTATCGTCGTGCACGCGCATAGAGCGGAATTTGAAAATCTGGATCACTTCGCCGTTCCAACCATGCCGGGGCTGGCGAAAGAAGACCGGCCCGGGAGAGGACAGCTTCACCGCAATGGCAGTGCCAATAAGCAGCGGGCTCAGCGCAACGATTGCAGCTAATGCAACCGAGCGATCGATCAGGCTTTTGCTGAAGGCGGCTGCCGGGTGCGAGCTCAACGGTGCTTCATTCAGATAGATAGCGGGCAACTGATCGATTTGAGCGATGGACTGGTTAAGCAAAGGCATGCTGCCGAAATCCGGAACCCACACGACATCAACGCTCATGTCGAGCAAACCGAGATACAACTGCTCGATACGCGCCATTTCTTCCAGCGACACAGCGATATAAACGCGGCGGACGCCGTACTGCTCGGTGATGTCCTTCAGGTTGGGCAAATTGCCCAGTACGGGGAAGCGACCATCGCGCGTGTGGTCATCGGGCGCGGAAGGCACCATGCCCATAAGGGGGATACGGTTCGAGCTATGGAGGCGTTCGGCCAGTTCGTAGGCCCGTGGGCTGCTGCCGACGATGATGGCGGTACGTTCCCGGTTGAGGCTGCGAGCGTGCAGCATCGCGAAATACCTGAGTGGGACGAACGCAATGGCTTGTGCAATGAACCCAAGCAGCGCCCATTTCACGATGATTTCGGCTGCGAACAGATTGACGCTTTCGCTGGCGTAAATGATGACGGTAAGACCTGCCAGCAGCGTGACCCAGCCTCCGGCCAGATGCAGCAGTCCCGATAAATAGCTGTAGCGCTTGTGGTAGACCCGCAGAAGCATGTAAGCGGGAACCGAACCTAGCACCGTCAAGGCAACCAGCAGCCGGTATTCGGTCGGCACTTCGCCGAAGCGATCGAAGGCGAG
The DNA here is from genome assembly GCF_014647635.1 of Pseudomonas matsuisoli. Taxonomy (GTDB): domain Bacteria; phylum Pseudomonadota; class Gammaproteobacteria; order Pseudomonadales; family Pseudomonadaceae; genus Pseudomonas_P; species Pseudomonas_P matsuisoli. Next base: position 264,548 of record NZ_BMPO01000008.1, on the reverse strand, counting down.
GTAGCAAAGTACGGCACTGACCAGTGTGATGCCGCACAACCATTGGCCCCAGAAAGTCAGGCCATGGCGATTGGCTGCAGGGTTGGTACGCGGAGCAATCATTGAAGCGCCTCCTGGCAAATGTGCTGTCGTGTCTTGATGGATGCGGCAAGGCTCAAGCAGAGCGGAACTGTCTGTCCCGTGCGCTGAGCGACCGCGTAGATGGAGCGTGCAGACACTTTGCTGCTGGCAATCGAACGACCCGCCGCCTTGAGCACCAGTGCACGCTCCGAAACCGTTAGTTGGGGCCAGGCGCGCAAGCCCATCTGCGCCAGTTCTCGATCGACTTCCTGGTAGCCACCGCCGGTTTGGTCGGCACGAAGCAGCGCATTGCTGAACTCATCGTCTACCTCTTCCAGCTGCAATTTCGCGTAGACCATACGTACCCATGTCCAGGGCCAACTAGGCCTTGCCTCCAGTGATTCGCTAAAAGACAGACGGGCAGCGGCCATATCGTCATGGCCGGGCGCCGCGCCCTTGTCCCAGGCATAAACTCGACCAAGGCGATCGAGATATTCCCCGTTGGCAACCGGGAATGATTCGGTTGCCTCGAGCGCGGCTTCTTTGGCTTTTGTTCGCGCGCTTGCTGAAGGAGCTTCCTTCAGCGTTTCCCAGTACTGCAAATACCGCTCTGCGCGGTAACTGGCGATCCCTGCCTCAAGCATCGTGAAAGAGAACCAGGCGGTGACGAGTGCCACCAGAAGACCTGTCGTTCCTGCTAGCCAATATCTGGCGGGTAGCGAGCTCGACACGTCTGAGGTCCGTGTTCCGCTGACACTGTTCTCCATGACTGGTTCCCGCTGTTCGTCCATGTCGTGTGTTTTTTGAGTGATGCTTCCGACTAATCGAGCGTCTAGAGCAGGCGATCCAAGAGTCTCCTGAACAAATGACCACTTTTCGAGGCCATCGCCGATACCGACGAACGGGTATGCTCGTCACGTCGTTCAAAAAGGCAGGTAAGCGAAAATCTTGAATTGCTAGGGCATTGAGTCTGCGTATCTGGGGCTAGTGCGCCTTGGAACCCGCTCTGCAGAATCAGGTTCGCCTGCCGTGCGGGCAGGCGAACCATAGCGAGGCTCTTAGGCCTTGGCCTCGCTGTAGCCGTGGTGGTCGTAGTAGCCGACGTACTTGCCGTATTTGGCGGCTTTCTTGATGTCCACCTGATTCAGAATCACGCCGGTGATCGAGGCGTTGTTCTGCAGCAACTGACCAATGCTCCGCTGTACCAGCGGGATAGACGTCGCTTCCGACTTCACGACGAAGACCACGGAGTCTGCGACGGTCGAGAGCAGCACGGAGTCGCTGACTGCCTGGCTTGGTGGGGAGTCGATGATGATGCGCTCGTAATGCCCCTTGGCCATTTCCAGGAACTTGGCGAAGCGTGGTGACGCCAGCAGCTCCAGTGGGTTTGGCGGAACGACCCCAGCCGGCAAGATATCGATGTTGCCAACGGTTCGGATGCAATCGTCGGCCTTCGCTGTCCCTGCCATCAGATTCGCCAGACCCGGCGTACCTGCTGGGAAATCGAAGTTCTTGGCAATGGTCGGGCGACGCATGTCCGCGTCGATCAGCAGCACCTTGTGCAGCTGGCCCATAGCGAACGCGAGGTTGGCTGCAACCGAGCTCTTGCCTTCACCAGGAACAGAAGAGGTTACGACGATGACCTGCTTCGGACTGTTCATGTCGGCAAGGGTAATGCTGGTACGAATGGTCCGGACCGCCTCGCAGAAGCGTTTGTCTTCGCCTTTCTCAAACAGATGCTGAACCTGCTTGGCCTGCTTCCGGCTGACCAGCGGCAGGATGCCCAACACTGGAAGATTAAGCTTGGACTCGATGTCGTCGGTGCTCTTGAACGTGTTGTTCAGAACGTCCAGTGCCAATGCGGCAATCACACCGATGATCAAGGACAGCGCGAACGCGACGGCAATGATCAGCTGCTTGTTCGGCGCGCTTGGCTTCGAAGGCGGAATGGCCTTGTCGACGATGCGTGCGTTGGTGGTGTTCATGTCTGCGGTCGCTGCGGTTTCACGCAGGCGGGTCATGAAGGTGTCGTAGAGCTGACGGTTGCTGTCCACGTCACGCTGCAGTTCGCGAAGCTTGAACTCTTTGCGCGAGATGTCTTGGATTTGGTCCTTGTTCTTGTTGAACGAGGCACGCAGCGACTGCTCGTTGGCTTGCGCCAGCTGATAGTTACGCTCGATACCGGCAACCACTTGCTCGACCTGCGCCTTGAGGCTGGCCGTTGCAGCATTCAACTCGGTACGCGCCGCGACCATCGCAGGGTGGCGATCACCGTAACGACGAGACGCTTCGTCTACCTGGGCACGGGCACGTGCTTGCTCGGCTTTGAACTGTTGAATCAGCGGGTGACCCAGGACCGCCGGAATGCTCGCAAGGCGCTCCCAGCCGCCGCCTTCCATGCGACGTACTTGGTCGTACTGGCTTTGGGCTTCAGCGCGCTGGCGGGCGGCGTCGATCATCCGATCACCGGTCAGCGACAGCTCGTTAGCGCTAATGGTCGAAACGCCACCGACGTCCACCAGGCCTTCTGCTTCGCGATAGGCTTGCAGGCGATCTTCGGAGGTTTGCAGTTCGCTTCTGAGTTCGGTGAGACGGCTGTTCATCCAGTTCGAGGAGGACATGGACATTTCCATCTGCGACTCGAGCTGGCTGTCGATGTAATTCTGGGCCAAGGCATTGGCTGCGGCGGCGGCGCTCAGGCTGTCGCCCATCTCGACGGTGATGTAGACCAGTTGACCCTTGCCCTCGACGTACGCGGAGGTGCGCAGCATCAGTGCATTGACGACCTGGTCGAATATCTCGGCTTCGGTGGCAGGCTTGTCACCGCTGAACTCGTCGTCCGAGCTGAACAGGTTCTGGGCCCATTTGAGCATGCCGGAGAAGTTGATCAGTGGAGCGGGTTGCTGGCGCGGGTCGAGATCAGGGTGCTCGGTCAGATTCAGTTCGCGTACGACGCGCTCTGCCACGCCGCGGCTTTGAATGAGCCCAAGCTGGGTTTGCAGGTATTCGCTGATCTGGCCGCTGCTGTCATAGGTCGGCTGGAAATTGATGACCTGGCTGTTCTTGTTCTCGATGATTATCGAGCTTGTGCCTTTGTACGTCGGAGCCATGCTCATGACGACGAGGCTGGCCAATAGCGTGATGATGGCCACGAGTGACAAGATGCTGAACTTGCGTGACCAGATTGCCCGCCAGATACGCTTTAAATCAATGTAGTCGCTATCGTCTTCGGACGATTGCACCTGCCAGGGCAGGTCAGTGCGCACGGGGCTGTTCATCAAAAGAATCCCTGCTCGATGGTGATCGTGTCGCCAGGATGAACTTGGCTGCTAAGCGTGGCCTTCTCGATCTTTCGATCGGAATCCGAGCCACGGATGATGCTGATTCGTTTGGTGGACGCTCGCTCTGTCAGGCCGCCTGCCAACGCAATGGCACGATCCAGGGTGAGGCCAGGCTGGTAGGGGTAACCGCCGGGCGTTTTGACTTCACCGCTGATATAGAACTCGCGATACGTGATGACGCTCACCGAAACGCGCGGGTCTACCAGGTAGCCCTTCTGCAATTCTTCGCTGATCAGGCGCTGGATCTGCCCTGGCGTCTTGCCGCTGGCGTCAATTTCGCCAATGAAGGGGTAGGTGAATGTGCCTGCATCGTTCAGGCGGATTTCCTCGAAGCTCAGGTCCGGTTCCCCGAACACATTGATCTTCAGGATATCGCCGGAGCTGAGCTTGTATTGCGCATTCGCATGGCTTAAGCCCGCGGCGCACAACATGAACAAGAGCGATATAGCTCGTATGACAGTCTTCATAGACATGGAAACATTCCCTCCTTGACGGGTATTTCTCACTGGAGCCGGCGATATTTACGGCGAGGATAGAAGGACCGTGGATACGGTCCTTCGTTCCCGCCGGGTGTCAGAGACTGAGCTCGAGGCCCAGCAGGTAGATGTTGCGTGTGTAGTCGCGTCTTGCGTCGTTGGAATCGTTATCCAGGCGGCGGTAGCCAAGCGAGACGTCGACCCAGCGAACCGGGGAATAAATAACGCCCGCGCCGTAGCCAGTTAGATCATCGTTACGCCCGCTGCTTTTGTATTCCCGGTCTGCAAGACGGTACTCGAGTTCGGTGCGGATGAACGGCGACCACTCGTGCTTCCAGCCCAGTGATGTGGTCTGGTTGCGAACAGTGCTAGCGCCATCGTCGCCTTCGTCAAATGCCCGACGGCTTGCAAGCGTGAACGTGGAGTAAGTGCGAGGGCTATAGGAAACGCTCGCTTCCCACATCGGAGTGGTGTAGTCGCTGCGAGTGCTGTCTTCGAAGTTCTTTCGTTGGGCGCCTAGGCGGATGTTGCCCTTGGTCTTTGCTGTCGCATCCCAAGTCGCACCACCCAGCAACGCATAGTTCGTACTACTGCGCCGAGAGGTATCGTTCACATAGTCGTAGTCAGTGACACGGCCCTCGAGCAGCGTCTTGGTACGAGCGCCAAGCGCGTGGTACCAGACGGTATTCAACTGAACACTGTCGAACTCGCGGTCGTCATTGAGCCCGCCGCCGTTGAAGTAGCGACGCGCTTCATAGTTCGCGCCGACTTCGATCTGATTGCGTGCCTCGCGCGCGCCAAACGTGTAGGTGGCACCCGCGATCGAACGGCTGAACTTGTCGTTCTCGTCATCGGAAACGACGTACTCGGTGCTGTTATCGCCGTCGACTGGGTTGTCGTTCTCCCAATAGAAAACATCAGCGACCTCTTCGACGCGATGGTATTGGAGGTTCCATGCCAGGCGGTGGCGAGAGGTGAACTCCATGATGCTGCGAAACACCAAATGGTGATCGGTATTCGTGGCTTCGGAATCCGAATGGTAGATATCACTGTTGAAGCTATATTCGAGCTGGTAGGCGCTGTTTCGGTCTTCTGCGCTGAGCAAGAACGTCGGGTTGATGCTCGTAATCCAAGAAGACGTCTTTTCTTCGTCCCGTAAGGCACGAATGTTGTCGTCATACGACTCGCTGACCGCCAACGTTGGGGTGAACTCGAATCCCCAGATGTTCATGCTACGGGGTTCGTCGATAGCCCAGGCATTTGCCGATACGGCGCCGGCGACCGAGAGGGCGAGAAATTTAGGTAACTTCATTATTGGAGTCCGTTCTGCTGAGTTGGAGGTGTGGCTGGCGAGCGGCCTAGCTTGCGCTGGCTGTCGCACGAATTGCCGAGCCGCCACCCGATCCGCCCGCTGGCAGGTTTAACCCCTGGCCACGCTCGAATTGGGACTGCGACGCACCCGCGGCGGTCGGAAGATCTTCGGTCAATGCCGCAACGACCAGCTCGACCTGATCCGGCGCTTGGCTGGCTATGACCTCGATAATTTCGTTTAGTTGATCTGGCGCCGCCGCAAATGCCGCTTTTGCGATGACAACTGCCTGATCTGGATACTGCGACACAGCAGCGCCAACGATGTCGGCGGCGGAATGACCGCAGGTAACAATCCAATTAGTCACGGCTTTGCCGAGTACTTCGTCGTTTGCATTGATTGGCACATAGGCCTGTGCAGTGGATTCGCACTGCGTCGACGACTTCGTTTGAGCGAATGATGGAGCGGATACCAATGCCATGGTTATTGCGATGGCTACTGCGGTCTTGCGCATGATCAACGTCCTATGGTTTGCACTGTCGAAGATGAATTCCATATTCGCCATCTTCCACGCGGCTCCAGTGGGAGCGCATGTACGACAGCAGGGTCGGGCAAAGGTGCCGCAGGCGCGTCACCGTTCGGCGCCAGTTCTTCACTTAAGGTCGGCGTTAAAGAGAGCTCTGAAGTTGGCTGGGCCGGGGATGAGGCGTTCGTTCGCTCGGCGAGGGCGCATTCATGACGATGCGCGGGACCGTTTGGCCAGGTGTATCGTGCCGGAGCTCCATTCTTTTCCAGCCATAAACAGGGCGGCCTGGCGCGGCTCGGGCCAGGGCGGCGCCGACGGCCATGTGGACACTATGGAACGAAGCGTATTTTCTGGGAGAAGACGTCGTGAGATGGGCGGCGTAAGGCGATTGGCGCGTAGCAGAGCGGGTAGGCCAAATCGATAAACGATGAGGGTCGCGATCCTTTGTCATTTGATACATGCGCACTCCTTGCGGTATCCCACCAATACAGCGGTCTAATGGCACTTCACTGGCTATGTTTGCCTATGCCGTAGTGGACTCGTCAGGCAAAACGAAAGTTCATTGATCTGCAACAAATCCAGCGAACGGAAAAGGCGCGTTTCGGGCCCTTAATGACGTCCTGATGGGAAATCTGTAACACGCTTTCAAGGGGGGCCGAGGCGGTGTTGCCGCCTTAACGCCAGGCGTGTGATCGATTTTGCATCTCCGAAACTATACCCCTGGTCCGATGCATTACCGCTTTCCTTGGGCGCTTATTTGCGACAAAAAGGGCGGCCCATTCCGAATCTGACGAGCGGACGGCACTTTCAACGAAACGGTTGGCGCGCACCTGAGGTCAGAGAGCTAGTGCATCGCAAAACTCGTGGTTTTTAAAATGCCGTGTCACCGTATTGTCACTCCGCCGGTCATGCCGTGGCGGGTGATCAAGTCGCATGATCGATTGATAGCCCCAATTTCTATAATGGTTTTTCAAGGAAGGTTACCATGCAGAAAATCTACGCTGTAGTCCTGACTTATAATCGAAAGGAACTCCTGGAGCGCTGCCTTAGAGCGGTTTACGCTCAAACACGCCCATGCGATGGCGTTATTGTCGTAGATAATGCGAGTACCGATGGTACCGAGCAAATGTTGCAAAGCGCGGCATTTCCTGGGTTGAAATTCTTCGTTCTATCTAAGAATGTTGGCGCCGCGGGTGGCTTCAATGCAGGCTTTCGTTTGGCCTATCAGCAGGGAGCCGACTACGTCTGGATGATGGACGACGATGTTATTCCTGATCCGGATGCGCTCGAGCAGCTGACCAATGCTGAAAGTCTGCTAAATCGCAAAGAGGTAGATCATTCTTTCGTATTGTCCACTGCATTTACGGAAGAGGGCGAAATCACCAACTCTCCAGACTGCGACCATCGTTTGAACAAGATGGGTTACGAGGGTTGGCCGGCACTTGTCGAGCACGGGATGGTGCCTGTTTCGCGGGCGACGTTCGTTTCTATTCTCGTGCCACGGCATGTTCTGCAAGAGCACGGTGTACCCATGGCCGCGATGTACATATGGGGTGAAGATTCCGAGTTCACGACCCGTATCAGTCGCAAGGCACCTGGGTTCCTCGTGGGTTCGAGCAAAGTCCAGCACCTTCGTCAGAAGGGAGGGACGCTGAGTATTCTTACTGAAGAAAACCCTGCTCGTATTCGCTATCACCGTCATTTCATCCGCAATCAGGCCTATATGCTGCGCAAGTATGGCCGTACGCGAAAACTAGTGACGTTCACCTGGCGACAATTGAGGCTCTCCAGCAAGTTGATGGTCGCAGGCGAATTCACTAAGGCATTCGTAGTCATGCAGGGGCTTTTTTCCAGTTTTGGCTTCAACCCTAATATTGAGGCTGCAGATGCACCGCTGGAAACGCTGGGTATAACGGTGAGTTCGCCTTTTATTCCGGCTGTTCCTGAAACGCGTGACTTTGCCCCGCGCGAGATCGAAGTGCCGCAAATGGTCGGCGTGCTTCAAAGTGCTTGAGTCTGTTGCAATGAAATAGATGATGCGTATCCAAAAAAGCCCGGACTATCCGGGCTTTTTTTTGAAAAAAATAAGGTCGTATAAACGTTCGTCAGAATCAATTTTTGAACGAGCCGCTTGAAAAAGGACTAGCCGTTAGAGATGGGCGAAAAGACGAGATAATGTGCAGGAAATGAGTGCTGTCTTTCTTCAAATGCATCTATAGATACAGCGCCCAGGAATGGATTCAAACCCTATTAAATAAATAAGGGACTCACGAAGAAGTCCCTTAGGTGCCGCTACCGTTTATTGATCAGAAAAGGGGTTCGGTTCTTTCCGCAATCAGAGGCCAAGCGGCATCTTTATCTGAAATGGTGGTCACTGGCAGCGGCCACTGGATACCGAGCTTTTCATCGCTGTAGCGCAAGCCGCGTTCTGCAGAAGGCGTGTAAGGCGAGGACACGAGGTAGCTGACTTCGACATCGTCCGTCAGGGTTTGGAACGAATGCGCAAAGCCCGGCGGTACGTATAGCTGGTGCATGTTGCTATCGGTCAGCTCGAATGCCTGATGCTGCAGGTAGGTTGAAGACTCCTCACGAATGTCGACGATGATGTCGATGATCGCGCCGCGTAGGCAGCGGATGAGCTTCGCTTCCGCATAAGGACGCATCTGGTAATGCAGCCCACGCAGAGTGCCCTTGTGTGCAGAGACCGACATGTTCTGCTGAACGAAGGATGTAACCATTCCGTGTTTGGCAAACTCTTCCTGGCACATCGTGCGTGCGAAGAAGCCACGGTCGTCGCCGCGTTTTTCCAGTTCGATCAGCCAGGCATCGTTCAGTTGGGTCTTGTGAAACTTCATTGGAATTCTCCGGAAGGCCCGCTTGGGTTAGCGAGCGAACATGCGTTCTTGTTCAGCGTAGAGTTCATCCACGAGACGACCTGGCGGTATGATCACGTCGTCGAACGTAAGCGGCTTGTCTTTCGGAACGCCGTGCTTGAGCGTGCAGCCAAGTGCCAAGCCAATGGGTAGCAGGTTTTCCTGGCGGACTTCGTCCATGTTTTCGGCCACGCCGTAGACTTCGTACCCACCAAAATCCTCGATGACTTCGCCTTGGGCCAAGTCCTTCTTCGCCACCGCGATCACGCCGACTTTCGGACCGCCATCCGGGGTCAATACCGGATCCTGGAACAGGACCGCGCGAGCAACCGAGTTCGGTACTTCGAAATGGCAGAGGTGATAGGGCGTATAGAAGCAGTAGTACGGACCCTTGCCGAGCTTGTAGAGCTCGAGATAGTGACGCTGGCGTGCGTTCTCGATGGTGCCAAGTACGAATACGCCGGGGCCTGGGCGCGCACCGACCACGTAATCGACGATGCCAGGACCGTTCGGGTCGATGTGTTTTTCGAATGCTTCGACGGTTTGCTCGATAGGCGTAAGCGGAGCGCCGGGATCGCCGCCGGAGAAGTCGGGGCCAATCATGCCGCGACGAGCGACCTGCATGCCCGTACCGTTGGCGACGATGGCCTGCTCGAACGAAATCTTCGTGCCGTCCGCAAAGGACGCCACCATCGCGGGCTTCTGCCCCCATCGCTTGGCAAACGCTTCTTGAGTGGTTGGATTGCGATACGGGTCATGGAGACCTTTAATGTTTCCGCACAGTACGGGACGCACCCCGAGGCCGGCCGCAAAACGGAAAAGGTTCATTTGCACGCCCGGCTGATCTCCGTCGGAGAACGTGTAGATCACGCCTGCGGCATCGGCTTTGGCTTTGAGGATCGGGCCAATGGTGCCATCGAGTTCGGCATTCATCTGCACGACGTGCTTGCCGGTTTCGATCGCCGCAAGAATGGCATGTGCGGCGAACTCGATGGAGCCGGTGACCTCGATGATCGCGTCCAGGCCTTCGGCCTTCGCTAGCGCGACGGCATCTTCCGTTACGGCAGGACGACCGGCGGCAATGGCCGCTTCCAATTCCGCCTGGGTTTCACAGCGTACGGGCTCAATGCCGGCCTGATCGAATACGCCGAAGGCCGGTGCGATGTTTCGGTTGGCAACCGCGCAGAGCGTCATGCCCTTGGTCGCCGTCAGTATTTGTAGCGCGATGCCGCTGGCCTGGAAGCCAGCGCCAATCATGCCTACGCGAATCGGCTTTCCCTCGGCCTCGCGGCGGGCCAGGGCAGTATCGACAATAATCATGAAGCCTCCAAAGGGCCGTGCTATAGACGACCCGACCAATCGCCGTGCGACTTCAAATCGACGGATCTTCGATAAGCGCTAGCGGCCGGGCCGTGCGCTGTCGGATCGTTGGTAATGTGCGCAAAGGCAATGAGCGGTATCAGTGAACGGTGGGACGGGCGCTCGATCGTTCGAACGCCCGCCATCTGCTCGCTGCCGTTATTTTTGCCAGGTCTTCCAAGGAGCAGTGCCTTTCTCCCACAGCCCTTCGAGGACCATTTTGTCGCGGAGAGAGTCCATGCTCTGCCAGTAGCCCTCATGCACATAGCTACCGAGCTTGCCTTGGGCGACCATGCGATCCATCGGTTCGTTTTCCCAAGTGGTCTGGTCGTCGTCGATGACCTCGAACACTTCTGGCTCGCAAACGAAGAATCCGCCATTGATGAGGCCGCCGTCGGTTGCCCCTTTTTCACGGAAGTTTTCGACGTGCCTGGTGTTTTCGCTCAAGCGCAGCGAGCCGTAACGGCCAGGTTGGACAACGGCGGTCAGCGTGCACCAGTTATTGGACGCGCGGTGGCTTTCGATCAGGTGGGGGATGTTCACATCGCTCACGCCGTCACCATAGGTGAGGCAGAACGGTTCGTTGCCGAGGACGTGACGAGCGCGCTTGAGGCGGCCGCCGGTCATGCTGTCTGGGCCCGTGTCCAAAACCGTGACGCGCCAATCTTCGTTCGTGGCTTGCAGCCAGTCGATATGGCCCGTCTTGAGATCGATGGTGTAGTCGGTTTGGGTGCCGCGGTAGTTCAGGAAGTAGTTACGGATGTAATCGACCTTGTAGCCGCCGAGTACGACGAAATCCTTCAACCCGTGGTGGGCGTACATTTTCATGATGTGCCAAAGAATCGGACGCCCGCCTACTTCGACCATCGGCTTCGGGCGAATCGAGGTTTCTTCACTTAGCCGGGTACCAAAGCCACCCGCAAAGATTGCGACTTTCATGATTAACCTTCCTTGTTTCGATTTATGGGGGAGCGAGCGGGGCCGTCAAACGGCGCCCGCCGTTGGATGAATGCGCAGCGTTTACTGCCAGGCCAGCCGTTCGGAAAGGCGACCGTCGGTGATGTGGCCCTGCAGGACATGCAGTCGCATCAGCGGTGAGGTGCGGAATTGCGCATCGGAGAACTTCATGCGCTTGAGCCCGTCGATCAAGCCCTGGATGGAGTCATCCAAGGTCATGATTGGCTGGTGATTTGGGGCGAGTTCTTTGAACAGGTTGAAGTCCACCTGATAGGAGCGGCTGTCCACCGGCGCATCGGTGTTGATGCTAACCGTCGTACCAGGAATCGCAGCGGCCACTGCGTTGGCGAGATCACGAACCTGATGGTTGCGCTCGTTGTTGCCGGTGTTGATACGCAGGTAGCGGCCACCGTTTTCAGCGGGGCGCTGCACCGCCCAGTCGATCGCGCGCGCCATGTCTTTCACGTCGATCAGCGGACGCCAAGGCGAGCCGTCACTGAGGACAGTGATTTTGCCTTCGCTAAGGGCGCAGGCGACGAAGTCGTTCAGTACCAGGTCCAGGCGCAAGCGGTCGGACATGCCGCATGCCGTGGCGAAGCGCAGGCAGGTGATGACCATGTCGCCATCAATATCCGCCAATTGATCTTCCGCACCAATCTTGGATTTGGCATAAGCGGTGATGGGGGCGACGTCATCTTGCTCGGTGCGGGGGCCGCCGAGCGCAACACCGTAGACGCTGCAGCTTGATGCGAAGACGAAGTTCTTCACGCCCGCTGCGGCTGCTGCTTTGGCGATCGAGACGACGGCGTTTTGGTTAATGTCCGCGGTTACGTCCGCGAAGCGGCTACCCATTGGGTCGTTGGAGACGGCCGCCAGTTCGACGACGGCGTCGTAGCCTTGCAGGCGCTCTGCGGTCAGCTCGCGGACGTCACCGTAGAACTGCTCGTCCAGCAGACGCTCGGGAAGCATGCCGGTGCCCGTCAGGCAGTGGCCGAAGTAGGCGTTGTCGAAACCGTGGAGAACGGCATCAGGGTGCTTTTCCGCCAGTTCCTTCACGACGGAAGGACCTACGTAACCCATATTGCCGACGATAAGAATTTTCTTCATTTAGGGCCTCCTTGCCTGCGCCGCTTGCGCAAAATTTGAGGTGGATAATTCCGCCTCAAATGGATAGGTATTGTTACAAGATAGTTCCCGGCGTTTCCGTGATCGGATGCAGGGCAACGCACATAGCCCGACCGCCTTTAGCGAGCCGTGCTGGCTTCGTGATGTGACAGGTAGTTCCCGAATTAGATCGGTACTAGTGCGAAATAATTTTCGGGGCGTGATCTGGTTTGTATGACGCGCAAACGCAGGTGCCTCGGCGTGTAGCGCTTACACCCAGGAAGTCAGCGAATGGAGGGGTACGGGGCGGCGACCGAAGGTAGGAAAAGCCGCAGGTTGCACCCGCTCTATGGAAGCCGAGCGGGGTCAATTCACAGGGCATTGCCGTCAGTGCTTATCCATCCCGAGTTTTTTCTCGAGGTAATGGATATTGATGCCGCCCGCGCAGAAGCCTTTGTCACGCACCAGATCGCGGTGCAGCGGGACATTGGTCTTGATGCCGTCGACGATGATCTCGTCCAGGGCATTGCGCATGCGCGCCAGGGCTTCATCGCGGTCACGTCCGTAGACGATCAGCTTGCCGATCAGCGAGTCGTAATTCGGCGGAACCGAATACCCGCTGTACAGGTGCGAGTCGACGCGAACGCCGTTGCCGCCCGGGGCGTGGAAGTGCTTCACCTTGCCAGGGCTGGGCATGAAGTTATCCGGGTCTTCCGCGTTGATCCGGCACTCCAGCGAGTGGCCCATGACCTTGATGTCTTCCTGCTTCAGCGAGAGCTTGTTGCCCGCGGCGATGCTCAGCATCTCCTTGACGATGTCGACGCCGGTGACCATCTCGGTGACCGGGTGCTCCACCTGAACACGGGTGTTCATCTCGATGAAGTAGAAGCGGCCATCTTCGTAGAGGAACTCGAAGGTGCCGGCGCCACGGTAGCCAATCTCGACGCAGGCATCGACGCAGCGCTTGAGCACTTCGGCGCGGGCCTTTTCATCGATGTGTGGTGCTGGGGCTTCTTCCAGAACCTTCTGGTGACGGCGCTGCAGCGAGCAGTCGCGGTCGTAGAGGTGTACGGCATTGCCCTGGCCGTCGGAGAGCACCTGGACTTCCACGTGACGTGGATTGCCGAGGAATTTCTCCAGATAGACCATCGAGTTGCCAAAGGCCGCGCCTGCTTCGGTGCGGGTCAGCTTGGCAGACTTGATCAGGTCCTCTTCCTTGTGCACCACGCGCATGCCGCGACCACCACCGCCACCGGCGGCCTTGATGATCACTGGGTAGCCGACTTCACGGGCAATGCGCAGGGCTTCAGCCTCGTCTTCAGGCAGCGGACCGTCGGAACCCGGCACAACCGGTACACCGGACTTGATCATCGCGTTCTTGGCCGAGACCTTGTCGCCCATCAGGCGAATGGTGTCGGCTTTCGGGCCGATGAAGGCGAAGCCGGACTTTTCAACCTGCTCGGCGAAATCGGCGTTTTCCGCGAGGAAGCCATAGCCCGGGTGGATCGCCGTGGCGCCGGTGACTTCGGCCGCGGCGATGATTGCCGGAATGTGCAGATAGGATTGGGCAGCGGGCGCAGGCCCGATGCAAACGGTCTCGTCAGCCAGGCCCAGGTGCATCAGCTCCCGGTCGGCTGTGGAATAGACCGCTACCGTCTTGATGCCCAGCTCCTTGCAGGCGCGCAGGATGCGCAGGGCGATCTCGCCACGGTTGGCGATCAGTACTTTTTCCAACATCGGAGAGTCCCCAAGGGGTTAAAGGGTGTTTTCAAGGTTGGTGAGCGCAGCTGTCAGGCAATCCGCGTTCTATGTAGGAGCCAGCCGGGCTGCGATCAGCTTGCTGGCGATGCTTTTGAATAGCTGATCGCCAGCAAGCTGGCTCCTACAGAAAAGCGCTTTATCCGGTCCGAACAATTCAGCGTATGGCGTTAACCAGCGCTTTAAGGACGGTTAAATGCCCTATGACATAGGTCATTGGCGACTGAACAACCATCAAACAATAGTGAACAACGGCTGATCGTATTCCACCGGCTGGCCGTTTTCGACGAGGATGGATTCGATGGTGCCGCTGGCTTCAGCCTCGATATGGTTCATCATCTTCATGGCTTCGACGATGCACAGGATGTCGCCTTTCTTCACGGTGGCGCCCACTTCGACGAAGTTGGGCGACTCTGGTGATTCCGCGCGGTAGAACGTACCGACCATGGGCGACCCGATGGTGCGGCCGTTGCTGCCTGGTATTTGTGCCGCAGCGGGTTCGGTGGCCGGTGCGCTTGCATTCATGGTGGGCAGCTGAGGCGTCGCTGCCGTTGTCATGATCGTCTGCGGACCACGCTTGGTCAGCCGAACGTGGAACTCACCTTCAGTGACTTCCAATTCATCCAGGCCGATACGTTCGACCAGTTCGGCCAGTTTCTCGATGGCAGTGATGTCCATCTGTATTCCTCTTTCGCTATGCAATCGGGGCATCTCAGCTCAGGGCGGTCGCCATTTCATCGACACGCTGGTCGAGCACGAGCATGTGCCCCGGGTAATGGGAAAACACGTAGGGCGCGCCGAGCTCCGGCAGGACGAGTTGCGGTGTCACACCGCAGGCCCAGAACACCGGGACACTGTCTTCGTCCATCGGCGGTACCACGCCGAAATCAGGTTTGGACAAATCGGTGATGCCCAGTTTTGCTGGGTCGCCGATATGCACCGGCGCACCATGACCCGTCGGGTAGCGCGATGTGACTTCCACCGCGAGCGCGACCTTGTCCGTCGGCACCGGGCGCATGCTGACTACCAGTGGGCCCGAAAGCCCGGCAGCATCGCGGCAGCGTCGTGACGTGCGGTACACCGCTGGCGCGGCGCCCGAAACGGGAATGCCTGCACGACGCAGTGGCGCGTCGAAGGTGTGGCTGCAACCCAGCAGAAAGCCGACTGCGTCATCGCGCCAGTGGCGTGTCAGGTCCGTCGGCTCGTCGACGAGGGCGCCATGCGCCCAGACGCGATAGCGCGGCAGCATGGTCCTGAGGTCGATCTGGCCTTCTTTCCCCTCGATGAAGGGGCTGCCGGGCTCGGTGACCGCGATCACCGGGCAGCTCTTCGGGTTCCGTGTGCAGAACAGCAGGAAATCGTACGCATGGGCACGTGGCACGACGGCCAGGTTGGCCTGCTGGTAATCGTCCAGCACACCAGACGTCGGCGTCGTCCATTCGCCTTTTGCGATCAGCTCGCGCAGCTCACGTGGGGTCGAGGGCAAGGGCATGCTCATCGGGCCAGGTTCTCGTGGGCGGTTTCACGCAGGGCCAACAGCGAGAGCAGGGCGCAGAACGCCGCGCCGGCCATGAAGAAGCCTGGCGTCAGGAGGTTGCCAGTCTTGGCAATGATCGACGTGACGATGTAGGGCGTGATGCCGCCGCCGAGGATCGCGCCAATGTTGATGCTGATCGCCATCGCGGTGTAGCGCACGCGAGTCGGGAACTGCTCGGCGTAGGTTGGATAACCCACGGACTGAATGATGGGCATCGGTAGCGTCGCGATGAACATGGCGATTGCGGCGACCCACAGCGAACCCGTGCCCATGACCATCATCATCGGCAGGACCAAGGCGATGTAACCGATGAAGCCGATGGTCAGCACCTTGCGGCGGCCCAGGCGGTCCGACAGGCCGCCCCAGAACGGCATCATCGCTGCCATGCACAGGCTGATACAGGCGATCACCCAGAACACCTTGGACTTGTCGAAGCCCAGATAAGTGGTGAGGTAGATGTTCATGAACACCAGGCCGATCCAGTAGCCCGCATTCTGGCCGAAGGTCAGCAGGATGACGCGGCCAACGGAACCCAGTTGCGTGCTCAGCACTTCCTTGATGGGCGCTTTGGGCGGCTGCTCTTTCTCGAGGAACGCCTTGAATTCCGGCGTTTCCTCGACGTTGTGACGCATCTTGCAGGAGATCAGCACCAGCGGAATGGACAGCAGGAATGGAATGCGCCAGCCCCATTCACGCAGTTGGTCATCCGTCAGCACGCCGGTGGTAATCGCACAGACGATCGCTGCCGTGGCGCCGCCCAGCGCGACGCCGACCGGCGTAAACGCACCGAAGAAGCCACGGCGTCCGGTCGGAGAGGACTCGGCAACGAACGCTGCTGCACCGATGACTTCCGCACCTGCGAAGAAGCCCTGGGTAAGGCGCATTAGAACGAGCAGCATTGGCGCGAGCATGCCGACTTGTGCTGTGGTCGGGAGCAACCCCATTCCGGCGGTCGCTATGCCCATGCCGATAACGGTTGTTAGAAGTACCTTGCGGCGCCCGATCTTGTCACCGAGCCGGCCGAGCAATACGCCGCCCAGCGGCCGGATGAGAAAGGAGCTGCCGAAGACCGCCAGCGCGGCGAGCAGCGAGGCGGTCGGGTTGTCGCCGGGAAAGAACAGCGGACCGATGATCACGGCCATATAGCCGTACACACCGAACTCGTAGTACTCCACCGCCGTGCCGGTGGCGGAGGCGGTGGCGGCGCGTTTGGCGACCGATGACGCTTTTTCCGGAGCAGCCGAAGCCGTTGCCGCATATTCAGGGCTAAGCACGCGAGACATATCTCACCTTTATGTCGATTTATGGAGGCAGTGTTGGCCAGTCGAGCTGGCTGTTTCTTGTCGTCCGTATTGCAGCGGCAATGCCGCGCGAGTCCGGCCCTCTTGTTTTTGGCTTGGTGAATCTCGGCAGTTTTAAAAGGTGTCGGCCCGTTTCCAGCGGGTGTTCGACGAGTTGCTCGGGGTACGACGCAGTGGTTTTTTATGAGGTGGTCTGCGTTATGCGTGGTTGAGTAATGGGGCTTTGACGGTGACGCCTTCTTTTTCCAGGGCCTGGCGAATCGCTTTCGCGAAGGCCGGTGCGCCGGGCTGATCGCCATGGATGCAGACCGTGTCTGGGCGTACGGGCACCCAGGTGCCCCGCTGGCTACGAACCTTGCCCTCGCTCAGCATCGTCAGGATCTGTTCGGTGGCGATTACTGGGTCATCAATCATCGCGCCGGGGGTGCCCCTGCGTGTCAATGTGCCGTCCGCTTGGTAGGAACGGTCCGCGAATACTTCATGGGCGACCTTCAAGCCCAGCGCTTCGCCGGCTCGGGTGAGTTCGCTGTTCGCGAGACCGAAGAGAACCAGCGAGGCGTCGACATCCTTCACCGCCTGGCAAATCGCGTCGGCAAGCGTCGCGTCGACTGCGGCCATGTTGTAGAGCGCGCCGTGGGGTTTGACGTGATTCAGCGAAATCCCCGCAGCGGAGGTGAAGCCCAACAGTGCGCCGATCTGATAGACGACGAACTCGTACGCTTCGTCTGGAGAAAGCTTCATCTCGCGCCGGCCGAAGCCTTGCAGGTCTGGCAGGCCCGGATGGGCGCCGACTTCAACGCCCAGCGCTTTGGCTCTGGCGACCGTCTTGCGCATAGTCGGCGCGTCGCCTGCGTGGAAGCCACAGGCGATGTTCGCCGAGGTAATGTGCGGCAAAATCTCGGCATCACTTCCGACCGAATAGAGGCCGAAGCTCTCACCCAGGTCGCTGTTGAAATCAATGTGGGCCATGAGCGTCCTCCAGCTGGGCGAAGCGCGCGCTATGGGCAAGGCTCAGCGCCTGGGCCTGGTCCAGATCGACCAATGCGAAGTGGATGTCCTCGCCCGGCAGCTTCTGGGCAAGGCGCGGCAGGTCGACGGAAATTACATGGGCGATCTTTGGGTAGCCGCCCGTGGTTTGCCGGTCGGCCATGAGAATGATGGGCTGACCGCTGGGCGGAACCTGAATGGTGCCGAAACCAACAGCCTCGGAGAGCATGTCGGCGGGGGCTTGCAGCATGATTTTCTCGCCGCTCAGCCGATAACCCATGCGCTCCGATTCGTTCTCGATGCGGTAGGGCGTGGATAGGAAATGCGCTTGCGAGGCCGTATCGAACAGCGCCCACTCGCGCCCCGCGACGACCCGGATAGGCGCGTCATCCGCGGCATGTGGAGCTGTATCGCGTGGCAACATCACACGGGGCGGGTTCGCGAAACCGGAGGCAATGCCGATCACGTCATCGCGGCGAATCGGGCGCCCGGCGAAACCACCGTAGGCTCCGCGTGAATAGGTGCTCGCACTGCCCAGCGTGTCATTCAATACGTAACCGCCGCGCACAGCCAGGTAGGCGCGCGCCCCGTTGATCCGTTTGCCGAAGGCGAGCACGGCGCCGGGACGTACGCGGGCGGCCCGCAATGGCCGTAGCGGTTCGCCATCGAGTGTCGCGCCCAGGTCGGCGCCGGCTATTGCGATCACGGCGCCGACCTGGAAAACCAGTTCCGGCCCTTGCAAGGTGATTTCGAGCGTCGCCCGATCCGGCGTGTTGCCGACCAGGGCGTTGGCCAGCCGGTGCGCGTCAGCGTCCATCGCACCGTTCACGGGGACGCCCAGGTGCTGATAGCCGCTTCGTCCCAGGTCTTGGAACGTGCAAGCGAGCCCTGGTTTGAGTACGCGAAGAGTCATGTTGGCTGCCCCGTCAATGCCTGGAATTCATCCGGGGTGATCTCCACGAAGCGCACGCGATCACCCGCCTGCAGCAAGCAAGGAGAAGTGTCGGCCAGATCGAACACGCTCAAGGGCGTGCGGCCAATGAGGTTCCAGCCGCCGGGAAGATCCGTGGGGTAGATCACGCTCTGACGATTCGCCAGGCCGATGCTGCCTTTGGCGACTCGCGTACGCGGTGTGCTGCGGCGCGGGATCGTCAGCGACGAGGCGAATTCGCCGATATAGGCATGACCCGGTGCGAAGCCGAGCATCAGGACATCCACGGGTGAGGCCGTATGCCCAGCGATGACTTCGTTCGGCGTCAGCCCGCAGGCCTGAGCGACCTCGTCGAGATCGGGGCCGAATTCGCCGCCGTAGCAAACCGGGATATCGATCTCCCGCGCGGCGCCGATGGCGGTATCGCTGCTGCTAGTGCGCAGTACCTCGTCCAGTTGGCGGGTCAGGCTGCGATACGGGAGTTCGCCGCTCGTGCTCGGAACAGCGTCTGGCCAGTAGTGGACGCCAACCGAGATCATGCCGGGGACGACATCGGTGATTCCGACAAGCACGCCTTGTGCGCGGCGTGCTTCGATCTGGCGCGCAATCGCGGCGGCGCGGCGATTGGCGTCGAGGCTGAAGGTCTCTGCCACCTGGATGATCAGGCAGGTATCGCCCGAGGGGACGATCCGCCACGCATCTGGGGAAGGGACGTTAACGAGGGATTCAATGGCTAATGGCTGGCCCATGGGCGTCTTCATTGTCTTCGGCAGATGAAATGAAGCGCTCGACGGTCAGGTCCGCCCGGGCGGACGCAGCCACAGATAAAGAAAATCGATCGAAATCAATTTTTCTTCAGAGAGGCTGAAATGCACGGGCCAGACACCGCAAAGCTTTTAACGCCGCCATTTTTCGAGCTGGCGGTCGTGATGAGGGTCTTACTTGGCGAACAGCTGACTCATGTCCTTGAACGCCTTGAACTCCAGTGCGTTGCCGCATGGATCGAACAGGAACATGGTGGCTTGCTCGCCAACCTGGCCCTTGAAGCGAACGTAGGGCTCGATCACGAACTGGGTTTCACGGGCTTTCAGGCGATCCGCCAGCGCTTCCCACTCATCCCAGTGCAGGATGATGCCGAAATGCGGCACCGGCACGTTATGGCCATCGACAGCATTGGTATGTGCGGACTCTTGCGAAGCGGTCTTCGGATGCTCGTGGATCACGAGCTGGTGCCCGTAGAAGTCGAAGTCGACCCAATGATCGGAAGAGCGGCCTTCGGCGAGACCGAACACGTCACCGTAGAAGGTGCGTGCGGCCGGCAAGTCATAAACGGGAATAGCGAGGTGGAAAGGAGAAAGGCTCACGGCGGTCATCCTGCTGGTTCGGTGTTTTTCTGTGGCGATTATTCACCCATGTACATTGTGTGGAAAAGCAAATATGTTTTGTTTCGAGCTCAAATAATTTCGATCAATGACTAGCCATGATCCGTGAACTGAAAACATTCCTCACCGTCGTTCGTTGTGGGACATTCGCCGCCGCTGGCAAGCAAGTTGGCTTGACGCAGTCCGCCGTCAGCGCGCAGATAAAAAACCTGGAAGAATCGCTTGGCATCGTGCTTTTCGATCGCACCGGTCGGACGGCGACACTGAACGCGGCGGGTGTCCGGGCGATTCCGCTGGCAGAGCAGATCATGGCGTTGTTCGCCGCGATGGGAACGCCCGAGCGGCTGGAGGAGTACCGTGGCGAGTTGCGTATCGGCGCGATCGGCTCGGTGCAGACCTGCCTGATGCCGTCGATTCTGCTGCGTTTGCGCCAGCAATCTCCGGGGATTGAACCCAAACTGGTGCCCGGCGTCTCGCTGAACCTGCTCAATCAAGTGGACAGTGGCGAGATCGATCTGGCGATCATCATTCGCCCACCTTTTTCGTTGCCGAAAGAACTCGATGCCGAGCTGGTACGTAGCGAACCCTTCGTGTTGATTGTGCCCAAGGACGCAGCGATCAAAGACCCGCTGAGCATGCTCGCGGAAAACCCCTTTGTCCGTTATGACCGCAGCTCATTCGGCGGGCGGCTGGTCACGCAATTTCTGCGCAAGCATCGGATACAGCCGAATCAGGTGCTCGAACTGGATGAATTAGATGCCATCGTGAAAATGGTCGAAAGCGGCTTGGGTGTGTCGCTCATTCCCCTGGCGGGGCTGTGGGTGGACAACGATCCGGCGGTCACCATTGTTGGGTTGGGCGAGCAGACGTTCCATCGGGAGTTGGTATTGGTGTCGCGTTATGGCTCACGCCAATCGCCACCGCACCGGCTCTTCAGGGATTGCCTGGCAGATGCAATTCCAGCGTGAGCCTTGAGGGTGTTGCGGCCCCTTGAATGTGCAAGGTTTGTTTTTTCCAGTTTGTGGGAGCGCGCCATGCCCGCGATGGGATGGCGGTGACCCTATCGCGGCCCGCTCCCACAGGAGATGGAACCCGATGCGAAGGCCCTGGCTGACCTTTGGGCCAGGGCCTGCTTGTTACCGCTCCCCTTGGGACGGCTCGATCGTGGTTTTTGCCTGGCCGTGGCCGTGGGCCAGGCTTTGGCGGACATCGTGCACTTGCGCTGCCGTTACTGCTGCCGCGTCGTTGGACCAGCCCTGGCGAAGGAACGTGGCCAGTTCGGCAACCTCTTCGTCATTCATGCGGTAGGCAAAGCCGGGCATCGGCAGGACAGCCGGAGCGCGCGCCGTCGAGGGCGTCTGGGCGCCGGCGAGAATCACATGGATCAGCGCCGTGGGATTAGCGGCATTGATCACCGATGCCCCATCCAGTTGTGGGAACACGCGCGGCGCGCCTTTGCCGGAAACGAAGTGGCAGGCGTTGCAGTTGTCCAAGTACAGACGTTCGCCCAGGCTCAGGTCGGTGGCGGCGGTCAATTTGCTCGCCGTCGCTTCGCTGCGCTCGGACCCGCCCTTGGAGGGCTGTTCAGCGGACAGCGACTTCAAGTAGGCCGCCATCGCATGCAGGTCCTCGTCGGACATGTGCGACGTGCTGTTGGCGATCACGTCCGTCATCTCGCCGGCCACCGACGCCTTGGCGTTACGCCCCGTGCCCAGGTAGTCGACGAGCTCGTCTTGCGACCAATGCGCCATGCCGCGAATGGAAGGCACTGCCCAGCCATTGAGCTCGCTACCGGAGAGGTACGCCGCACTGCTTTCGTCCAGCCCTTTCTCCTGCATGGTCAGCGCACGAGGTGTATGGCAGGAGCCACAGTGGCCCAGGCCCTGAACCAGATAAGCGCCGCGCGCGATCTGCTCATGGGACGCCTCGGCCGCGGCGGCCAGCGATTGAGCAGCCGACTCGGGCGATGGCGAGAAGAACGTGCGCCAATAGGCCAGTGGCCAGCGGATCGACAGCGGCCACGGAACGTCGTTGACCTGGTTCGCCTGCTCGATCGGCGCGACACCCTGCATGAAGTACGCGTACAGCGCTTCCATGTCTTCGTCCGTGACGCGGGCGTAGGACGGGAAGGGCATGGCCGGATACAACGCACTGCCATCGTGGTTGATGCCACGGCGGACGGCGCGCTCGAACTCACCATACGTCCAGCCACCGATGCCGGTCTTTTCGTCCGGCGTGATGTTGGTCGAATAGAGGGTGCCGATGGGCGACTCTATACCCAGGCCACCGGCGAAGGGCTTGCCGCCGCGACGGGTATGGCAGGCCACGCAGTCGCCGGCGCGCGCCAGGTATTCACCTTTGCTGACGAGTTCCGGGGTGATGGCTTGCGTCATCTTCGCCTCGGGATCGCCGGAGCGGTTGAGTACCAGGCTGATCGCCCAGGCCAGCAACGCCAAGACGATGCCGATGACAACGACGATGAGCAGAATGGAGCGGGATTTGTTTCTCATCTGCCTGCTCCTTACGCCTGCACCAGCGGGCCGGGGTTCTTGAGGTACTGCTCCTTGATGGCTTGCGCCGAGAACAGCGTGATAGCGCCAATCAGTGCGGTCGGGTTGGCCTGGAAGTTCTGCGGGAACGCGTTGCCACCGGGAACGAAGACGTTGTGCACGTCCCAGCTCTGCAGGTAGCGGTTCAAGGCGCTGGTTTCCGGCGATTCGCCCATGACGGCGCCGCCCACGTTGTGGGTGGACACGTACTTGGTGATGTCCCAGTGCGAGTCCATCGACAGGAAGCTTTCGCTGTAGCTGTCCGGGCTCAGCTCCTGGGCGATGTTGTTCACGATCGTGCGCAGGTATTGCTGCAGCTTCAGCTCGTTTTCCTTCCAATCGAACGTGATGCGCAGCAACGGCTGGCCCCACGGGTCCTTGTAGGTCGGGTCCAGATCCACATAGTGTCCGCGGTAGGACATGCAGCCGGTGGAAATGCTGATCTTCATGGAGTGGCCGTACCAGTCCTGCATGCCTTCCTTCCAGCCCTGGCCCCAGTCCGGTGTGCCCTTGGGCAGCGCGGTGCCGATGGGGGTACCGGTGGCCTGCGAACTGTGGATCTTGGCGCCGCCGATGAAGCCGAGCGAAGGGCCGTCATAGTTGCCGGGCGATACGTCGTTGAACATCTGGCCGGTGGCGCCCGCAGTGGCGAACGGATTGAAATGCTTGTCCTTGAAGAACAGCGTGGTGCCGCCATTGCTGAGGTAGGCGTAATTACGGCCGACGACGCCGGTCTCGGTGATCGGGTCGTACGGTTTGCCGATACCCGACAGCAGCATCAGGCGCACGTTGACGAACTGGAAGCCCGCCAGGACTACGATCTTCGCCGGTTGGAAGACGATGTTGCCGTCAGCATCCGCATAGGTGACGCCTCGGGCGGTCTTGCCATCGGGGTGCAGTTCGACCTTCAACACGTTGGCGTTGACCCGGTAGTCGAAGTTGTCCATGCGTTTCAAGGCGTCCATCACCGCGGTCTGCGGAGAGGCCTTGGAATAGTTCAGGCACGGGTATTTGCTGCAGTAGCCACAGTAATTGCAGGGGGCGATCTGGTTGCCGTAAGGGTTGGTCCAGGCTTGGGATACGTTCGCCGACGGGTTCGGGAACGGGTGATAACCCAACTTACGTGCCGCCTCGGCGAACATGGAGCAGTTGAGCGTGTCCTTCAGCGCCGGAAGCGGGTAGGGATTGGAGCGCGGGCCTTCGAACGGGTCGCCGCCTTCCTGGATTTCGCCGCGAAGGTTGCCCGTGTTGCCGGACAGTCCGCAGATCTTGTCGAACTTGTCCAGGTACGGCTCCATTTCTTCCCAGGTGAAGGGGAAGTCGCCGATCCGCATGTCCTCTTGCAGAATGCCGGGCTTATAGGCCTGGTCCGCGTAGGTCTTGAGCTTGATGTCGGTGGGTGTTGGGCGAATCAGCACGCCAGTCCAGTGCAAACCAGAGCCACCCACGCCGGTACCAGGCACGAACGCGCCCCATTTGCGGGTCGGCAGCGCGGTGCTGTGCATGTTGTGGCGAACGGTCAGCGCGCCATCTTTAGGGGTGACCATGATCTTGTTGCGGACGCCGTAAGCGTACTGATCGGCCGGCTTGGGATAGGCGAAGTCGGCGTTGTTGCGATCTTCCCCACGTTCCAGGGCGCGTACTTTCAAACCGGCTTGCGCCAGCTCGATGCTCATCAACGAGCCCGTCCAGCCCAGGCCGACGACGACGACGTCGACTTCGTCATTGGTAATGTTTGCCATAAGAAACCTTGCCTGCTTTGCGCGTGCGAATGGGGTTCAGCCGCGGTCGCCGTTGAGGCTGACCGGCCCGAGTGGATACTTGACGTTGTGCTGCGCGACCCACTCCAGGTAGCTGGCACGTGCGCCGGGGAAGCCGATGGCGATCCAGGCCTTCATGCCCTTGTTGCCGCCGTAGATGGGGTCGGCGAGGTATCCCTGCTTGGCCAGGGCCAGGGCTTCGTTGAAGAACGCCTTGGCCTTGAGTACCTCTTCACCGAACTCGGCGAAGTTCACTTCGCTCGCTTGCAGCTTCTTCAAGACGTCGTTCTGCGTGGCGGCATCGAGGGCGGCGAACGTGTCGCGGTGCGTCTGTTTGCACCAGGCGTCGACGGCCTTGATGCCGTTGCGATAGATCTCCTGCGGCGTGTAGGGGATCTGGTAGCCCAATTCAGCGGGCGCTTTCAGGTCGAATGGCCCTTCGAGGTAGATCTCGCTGCCCAAATCGCCGGCCAACTGTTGGTCCATGAACACGGGAACGTTGGTTTCCAACGCGCCAGGGCCACGGCCATTAGCTGGGATGAAACGGTCGCAGGCTGCGGTGATGAAGGCCCATTCCGCTGCGCTGAAGAACGTCGGGCTGTAGCCCTCGAGGCTCGGTGCAATCATTTCGGCCGCCGCCGCAGCGGTCAGCCCTTTTATCGTCACGCCCAGCGCAGGCAAGGCGATCAAGGAAGAAAGCAGAAACTTCCTTCGCGATGTTTGTTTGTTCAACAACATGTAGAGGCCACCTATGACTGCTCACAAGGAAACGCCGGATGAGGCAGGACTCACGAGCAGGGAGCCCGGTCTGCGATCCGAATCTCTTGGGAAACGATGGCGGCAGCCGAGCGAGTGCCCCTCATCGAGGGGGGTATGTCGGCGTTCACGTTCTGGCAGGCAGGTGATAGGACACTGGCCAATTGCACCGGCTGTTTTGCATGAAGCACAGGGCGGTTGCTAACTACAGGTCGATCGCTACCACTACGGGTCACATGGGTGGCCCAGAACGCGGCTGGCGGGCCTTCGGGCCGCTCTACTTGTGTTCGTTTGCATCGAGGCGGGCTGTCTAAACCAGGGTTTAGCAGCGCAGATTTCAGGCTGCGATACTTCGGTATCGTCTGTTCATCACGGGTTTTCGATCGTAACAGAATCGGTCTAGGATGTAACAAATGATTTCCTGGAAGCTGTCAACGCGTTACGCTGTCGCACGTTTTCAAGGCCCGCTCGGGTATCCGCAACGGCCTTTTCGAGCATTGATTTCTCATTGAGCATGTTCCGCCGCATCGATCCGGCCAGCGCCGCGACGGGCGAAACATTGCGTCTGATCAAGGGATGTATAATCCAGCGCCTTCCGAATGCGCCCACCTGTCCTGTCGTCCATCGTCCAGAGCCAATTCCGGTAACCATGTCGTGAGTAGTCCGTTTCTCGAAGCCGTAGCAGTGACCTGCGAGCGGGACGGCCGTGTGTTGTTCGAGGATCTGAATCTCTGCGTGGGTGCAGGAGAGATGCTTCAAGTGACCGGCCCGAATGGCAGCGGCAAGACGAGCCTGTTGCGCATTCTGGCGGGATTGATGCCGGCAGCATCGGGTGAGGTGCGCGTAAGGGGCGGTGCTGAAGGGCTACTTTGGATCGGTCACGCAGCGGGCATCAAAGCCTTGCTGACCCCTGAAGAAAACCTTGCCTGGCTATGTGCGTTGCATCGTCCTGCCGACCGCGACTCCGTTTGGCGCGCGCTGGCTGCGGTGGGGTTGCGCGGTTACGAGGACGTGCCCTGCCATACGTTGTCCGCGGGTCAGCAGCGCCGGGTCGCGCTGGCGCGGCTTTATCTGGACGCCCCGGCGCTTTGGATACTGGACGAGCCCTTCACGGCGTTGGACCGGCAAGCCGTGGACGGATTGGAAGCGCATTTGGCCGAGCATTGCCGGCAAAGCGGCGCGGTGGTGCTGACAACCCATCACGCGCTGACCGTTACCCCCGAGCGCTATCAGGATCTACCGCTGGGGACGCCGACGTGATGGGGCGCGTGTTTGTGTCGTTGATCGTTCGTGAGGCGCGACTGTTGTGTCGACGCCCGGCAGAACTGGCTAATCCGCTGGTGTTCTTCGCCATCGTCATTGCGTTGTTTCCCCTGGCGATCGGACCGCAGACGTCACTCCTGCAAAGCCTGTCGCCGGGATTGATCTGGATGGCCGCCTTGTTGGCAGTGCTGTTGTCCCTCGACGACCTGTTTCGCAGTGATTTTGAGGACGGTTCATTGGAGCAATGGGTGCTTTCGTGTCATCCGTTATCGGTGTTGGCGTTGGCCAAGGTCGCCGCACATTGGTTGTTCTCCGGGCTGGCACTGGTCGTGATCGCTCCGGTGCTGGCGTTGATGCTCGGGTTGCCCGGGCGTTGTCTGCCGGTGCTACTCGGATCGTTGCTGCTGGGCACGCCCGTGCTGAGCCTATTGGGCGCGGTTGGTGCTGCGCTCACGGTGGGGCTCAAACGCGGCGGGGTGTTGCTGGCGTTGTTGATCCTGCCGCTGTACATCCCGGTGTTGATTCTGGGCAGTGGCGCCCTGCAAGCGAACCTTCAAGGGTTGCCGGTGGCGGGACACCTCTTATGGCTGGCGAGCCTTGCGGTGCTGGCGGTGACGTTGACGCCCTTTGCCATTGCGGCGGGGCTGCGGATTAGCGTGGGTGAGTGATTGAGCCTCCTGGTGCGCTGAACGGGTTAGCCTTACGGGCGCTCTCGCGAGCGAGCTGATCGCAGCCCGGCTCGCTCCTGCAGCGAGCTCGGACGACTTCGCGTTTTTAGAAAACGGTTTGCAACTGAACGAGTACTGATGAACTGGACATGGTTTCACAAGCTGGGCTCGCCCAAGTGGTTCTACGAGATCAGCGGGCGCCTGTTGCCGGGCTTGAGCATCGCGGCGGCTGTGCTGCTGGTGGTCGGCACGCTGTGGGGGCTGGCATTCGCGCCGCCTGACTACCAGCAGGGCAATAGCTTTCGCATCATCTATATCCACGTGCCCGCCGCATTCCTTGCGCAATCCATCTACGTGATGCTTGCCGCGACCGGCATCGTCGGGCTCGTGTGGAAGATGAAGCTTGCCGACGTCGCACTGCAGCAGGCCGCGCCCATTGGCGCCTGGATGACGGCCATCGCACTGATCACCGGATCGATCTGGGGCCGACCGACCTGGGGCACCTATTGGGTCTGGGATGCGCGCCTGACGTCCATGTTGATCCTGCTGTTCCTCTATTTCGGCGTGATCGCGCTGGGTCAGGCCATCAGCAACCGGGACAGCGCGGCCAAGGCGTGCGCCGTGCTCGCCATCGTGGGCGTCGTGAATATTCCGATCATCAAATACTCGGTGGACTGGTGGAACACGCTGCACCAGCCCGCCACGTTCAGCATCGTCGAAAAGCCCGCCATGCCGGCCGAGATGTGGCTGCCGCTGCTGGTCATGGTGCTTGGCTTCTATTGCTTCTTTGCCGCGGTGTTGTTGGTGCGCATGCGACTGGACGTACTGCATCGCGAGGCACGCAGCAGCTGGGTGAAGGCGCTGGTCGCCGCGCGCGTGGGGGAGGGGCGATGAGCTTCGCGTCGTTCTCGGAATTTCTCGCGATGGGGCCGCACGGCGTTTACGTCTGGTCCGCCTATGGCATCTGTGTGGCAGTGCTGGCGCTGAATGTGGCATTGCCGCTGCGCGCACGGCGTCGGTATTGGCAAGAACAAGCGCGCCGTTTGCGCCGGGAGGAATCACGGTGAACGCCGTTCGTAAGCGGCGTCTGTTCGTCGTACTAGCCATCCTTGCGGGTGTCGGCGTCGCCGTTGCACTGGCGCTCAGCGCCTTGCAGCAGAACATCAACCTCTTCTACACGCCGAGCCAGATCGTCGCGGGCGAGGCGCCCTTGAACGCGCGCATTCGCGCGGGCGGGCTGGTAGAGAAAGGCTCGGTCAAGCGTTCGGCGGACTCGTTGCAGACGGATTTCGTGGTGACCGATGGCGCCGCGGAGGTCACGATTCGCTATCACGGCATCCTGCCGGACCTGTTCCGCGAAGGGCAGGGCATCGTTGCGCTAGGGGCGTTGGATAGCAGCGGCTTGTTGCTGGCGGATGAAGTGCTAGCCAAGCACGATGAAAACTACACGCCACCGGAGGTCAAACAGGCGCTGGAAAAAGGCGAGCGACTCAAGACGGCCGGCAGGGAGCTCGCGCAATGATCCCTGAACTGGGGCATCTGGCGCTGATCCTCGCGCTGTGCCTGGCGCTCGTGCAGGCCAGCATGCCGCTGCTGGGTGCCTGGCGCGGCCAGGTCGACTGGATGAACCTCGCACGTCCAGCAGCCTGGGGGCAATTCGTCTTTCTCTTGTTGGCGTTTGGCTGCCTGACCTACGCGTTCCTCTGCGACGACTTCTCCGTGACGTATGTGGCGGAGAACTCCAACAGTGCGTTGCCCTGGTACTACAAGTTCAGCGCAGTATGGGGCGCGCATGAAGGCTCGCTGTTGCTCTGGGCGCTGATCTTGGGCGGCTGGACGTTCGCCGTCGCGCTTTTCTCCCGGCAGTTGCCGCTGGAGATGCTGGCGCGCGTGCTTGGCGTCATGGGCGTCATCAGCGTGGGGTTTCTGCTCTTTCTGATCGCCACCTCCAACCCGTTCTCGCGCCTGCTACCCAACGCGCCGCTCGATGGCCGCGACCTCAATCCGTTGTTGCAGGATTTCGGCCTGATCGTGCATCCGCCAATGCTGTACATGGGCTACGTCGGGTTTTCGGTCGCGTTCTCCTTCGCCATTGCCGCGTTGCTGGGGGGCAAGTTGGATGCGGCCTGGGCGCGTTGGTCTAGGCCTTGGACGATCGTCGCTTGGGCCTTTCTCGGTGTTGGCATCGCCCTGGGTTCCTGGTGGGCGTACTACGAACTGGGGTGGGGCGGCTGGTGGTTCTGGGACCCGGTCGAGAACGCGTCCTTCATGCCTTGGTTGGTCGGTACCGCACTCATCCACTCACTGGCAGTGACCGAGAAGCGTGGCGTATTCAAGAGCTGGACGGTACTGCTCGCCATCGCAGCGTTTTCGCTGAGCCTGCTGGGCACCTTTCTCGTACGTTCCGGGGTCTTGACCTCAGTGCATGCGTTCGCGACGGACCCCACGCGTGGCGTCTTCATTCTGGCGTTCCTGTTGCTGGTCGTGGGTGGCTCGCTGACGCTGTTCGCCATACGTGCGCCGGTCGTGCGTAGCCAGGTCGGGTTCGGGCTGTGGTCGCGGGAGACGCTGCTCCTGGTCAACAACCTGATCCTGGTGGTCGCCGCGTCGATGATTCTCCTGGGGACGCTGTATCCGCTGGTGCTGGACGCCATGAGCGGCGCCAAGCTTTCGGTAGGGCCGCCGTACTTCAATGCGCTGTTCGTTCCGCTGATGGGTTTGTTGATGGCAATGCTGGCTATCGGCGTCTTGGTGCGCTGGAAGGACACGCCGACGCGCTGGCTCCTCGGGATGCTCACGCCGGTGCTGCTCGCGAGTGTCGCCGTGGCGCTTGTCGCGGGTTGGCTGCTGGGTGATTTCCATTGGGCCGCCTTGAGTGTCTGCCTGTTGGCGGCGTGGGTCGTGCTCGCCGGCGTACGCGATATCGCGGATAAGACGCGGCATAGGGGCTTTTTCACCGGCCTGAGGAGCCTGGGGCGTAGCTACTGGGGCATGCAACTGGCGCATCTGGGGCTGGCGGTTTGTGCGCTTGGCGTGGTCTTGACCAGCCTGGGTGGCATCGAGCGCGACCTGCGGATGGCGCCGGGCGCTGATGTGGAGCTGGGTGGCTATCGATTCGTCTTCGAGGGCGCCGCTCACCATGAAGGGCCGAACTTCGTGTCCGATCGCGGCACGGTAAGGATATTCGAGGCGCAGCGACAGATCGCTGTGCTGCACCCTGAAAAACGCCTGTACACCGTGCAAGGCTCGGTGATGACCGAAGCGGGCATCGACGCCGGGCTGACGCGTGATTTGTTCGTGGCACTTGGCGAGCCCTTGGAGCAAGGCGCCTGGGCCGTGCGCATCCAGATCAAACCCTTCGTGCGCTGGATCTGGCTGGGCGCTTTGATGATGGGGCTGGGCGGTTTCCTGGCGGCTGCGGACAAACGCTACCGCATGAAAATGAAAGCGCGGGTCGTGGGCGCGCTCGTTGGAGAGGAGGCGAGGACATGAGACGGCTGATATTCGCGGTGCCGTTGCTGGTGTTTCTCGGCATTGCCGCCTTTCTCTATCGCGGGCTGTTTCTCGATCCGGCGGAGCTGCCCTCGGCCCTGATTGATAAACCCTTCCCCGCTTTTTCGCTGTCGGGCGTGGCGGACGAACGCCCGATCACGCAGCTCGATCTGCGGGGCAAGCCGTCATTGGTGAACATCTGGGGCACCTGGTGTGTGGCGTGCCGTACCGAGCACCCGGTGCTGAACAAGATCGCGGCCAGCGGTGTAAACATTCACGGGGTGAACTACAAGGATGACATTGCCGCTGCACGCAAATGGCTGAGCGATTTCCACGATCCGTACACGCTCAACATCAGCGATCCACAGGGCACGCTGGGGCTTGATCTCGGCGTCTACGGCGCGCCGGAAACCTTCCTGGTCGATGCGCGCGGCATCATTCGCTACAAGCATGTCGGCATCGTCGACGAGCGCGTGTGGCGCGAGCAGCTTGCCCCGCGTTACCAGCAATTGGTCGACGAGGCGAGCGCACCATGAAGCATCTGTTCAAGGTGCTGGCGCTGCTCTTGTTGCTGTGCGGCGTAGCACACGCGGCCATCGATACCTACACCTTCGCCAGTGATGCGGAGCGCGCCCGCTATCGGCACCTCACCGAAGAGCTGCGCTGCCCCAAGTGCCAGAACCAGAACATTGCCGACTCCAATGCACCCATCGCCAAGGATTTGCGCGCGGAAATCTATCGCATGCTCAGCGCGGGTGAGAGCGACGCGCAAATTGTCGATTACCTCGTCCTGCGCTACGGCGACTTCGTCATGTACAAGCCGCCGCTGACCGGGCGCACGCTGCTGCTCTGGTGCGGACCGGCAGTGCTGCTCGCGGGTGGGTTCGTGGTGCTGGGGATCATCGTGCGGCGCCGGCGTCGGGTTCGGCGCGTCCCCAACGGTCTGACAGCTGACGAGCAGCAGCGATTAGCGCAGTTGCTGGCGCGCACCTCTGCGAAAAGAACACGCAATGATTGAATTTTGGATTTCCGCCGGGTTGTTGTGCCTGATCGCCATGGGCTTCCTGCTGTTGCCTTCGTTACGCCGCAATAGAGCGCGCGCAGAGGAGGACCGCACGGCGGTGAACGTCGCACTCTATGAAGAGCGCGTGCAGGCGCTTGAAGAGCAGCATCAGGCGGGCGTACTCGATGAGCCAGGTTTGCAGACCGCCCAGGACGAAGCCGCCCGTGAGTTGTTGGCGGATACCGACGGCGATGCGGGTCGTCAGCGCGTACGGGGCCGTGTCGTGCCGATGCTCGCGGCAGTGTGCGTGCCGGTCCTCGGGCTGCTGCTGTATGCGAAGTTTGGCGCGATCGGTGCTGTCGAGCAGGCGCGCACGGCGGCCGAAGCGCCGGGAACGATCGAACAGATAACGGCACGTCTGGAGCGCGCGGTTCGCGAGCGTCCGGAATCTTCGCAGGGGTGGTATTTCCTGGGCAGGACGTTGATCGCCGAAGGGCGTGCTGCGGATGCTGCCAAGGCATTCCAGCGCGCTGCCGAGACCGGAGGTCGTGCGCCGGCGGTGCTCGGTCTCTGGGCGCAGGCGCTGTATTTCGCGGGAGATAAACAGTGGTCGCCGCAGCTCGATGCATTGACCGACGAGGCGTTGGCGGCTGACCCCAGCGAAGCGTCCACCCTCGGCTTGCTTGGTATCCATGCCTTCGACGAGCGGCGTTATGCCGACGCGATAGGTTTTTGGGAAAAATTGCTCGCGATCATGCCTGCGGGTGAGCCCTCGCGGCAGGGCATCGAGCGAAGTATCGCCATGGCCAAGGCGCAAATGGATCAGCGGAGCAACGCCCAGGATGCTCCTACGCCAGCGAAGGGCATCCGGCTACGGGTCGCGCTTGCGGATGCGCTACAGCAGCAGGTGCGGCCCAATGATGCTGTCTTCGTGTTCGCTCGAGCAGTGGATGGCCCTCCCATGCCGCTTGCGGTGAAGCGCCTGCGCGTGGCTGATCTGCCGGCCGAGGTAAGCCTGTCCGACACCGACGCAATGATGCCGGAGCTCACCCTATCGGCGTTCGAAAAGGTCGAACTGGTCGCGCGGATTTCGCGCGCCGGCGACGCGCAGCATGGGGAGTGGATTGGGCGCGAACAAGGTGCGCCTAGGGCTGAGCAAGCGCTTCGCGAGGTGGTCATCGACGCTCTGGATAAAGGCGCTTCGGGTAACGAGCGATAGGGAATGTTGGTTTCAACCTCTGCGCCTGTTCGTTGCGGGGTGGAACCTTGATTTACCTCGCCAACTGTACATAAATCGCGGGCATGGCCCGCTCCCACAATGGCGTTTGGATCGTTAGCGCGGACGTAGGATGGAGTCCCGAAGGGCTTCCACCGCTTTCCGTGAGTGCCTCTGGCGCGGCCCTACAAAGGAAATGGACCGTGGTATCGCAAGGCCAATCCACGCTAACGCTTAGATTTCAGCCATTCGGCTTTTAACGTGATCCAGAACAGCTGCAAGCTCGTGAACTGGGTATCCACCGCATGGATATAGTCGTCGAGCTGGTCGATCTCTTCGTGCTGCGCCTGTTCGTCCGCCTCCAGATCGGCAAGTTTGATCTGCAGATCGTCAACCAAGATGCGGAGCTCACGAATACGTGCGCGAGTGTCTGCGCTATGCGGCGTTTTCATGGTTAACGGTCTCCCGATCACATTTGACTGATGGTAATCAGCCCAAGGGGCATCGCGAAGAACACCCCGCCGATGTAGCCAAGCACGTAGAGCTTGCTACGCTCGGCCAGCCGCGCGAGGCTGGTGGCGATCATTGGCGGTATCGGCCGCAGGAAGGGCAACCCGTAGATCAGCACGATGCCCAGCACGTTGAACATCAGATGCACGATGGCGATCTGCATCGCGAGCTCGGCGGTCGGCCCAGTGATGGCCGTCGCGGCAAGCAGCGCGGTGACGCAGGTGCCAATGTTTGTGCCCAGCGTGAAGGGGTAAACCTGCTTTAGCGTGAACGTGCCGCTCCCGGCCAATGGCACGATCAAAGCGGTGGTCGTCGACGATGACTGAACCAGTACCGTGATGAGCATTCCCGAGCCGATGCCCGAAATCGGACCGCGCCCGACGCTCGCATGCAGGATCTCCTTGGCGCGTCCCACCATCACCCGTCGCAACACGCGGCCAATCGCTGTTACCACGAACAAGATGAGTGCCACGCCGATCAGGATCAGCGCGACGCCCGACCACATTTCGCTCGGCAGCCAACTAACGCTGGCCTCCAAAACCGCGCTGGCGGGCGCGAGCAGGGCACTCGTGAAGTTCACGCCTTTCATGTCCAGGCTCGCGTCATGAACCAGCAGGCCGGCGATCGCTTCGGCGATGTGCTGCAGCGGATGGAAAAGCAGTTCAAGAGGCAGCAACAGGGCGACGGCGGTCAGGTTGAACGCATCGTGCACCGTAGCCGCGGAAAACGCCCGACGGAACTCCTCGCCATTACGCAGATGGCCGAGGCTGACGATGGTGCTGGTGAGCGAGGTGCCAATGTTGGCGCCCATCACCAACGGGATGGCGATCTCGATGGGTAGGCCCCCAGCCACCATGCCGACGATGATCGATGTGACGGTGCTCGAACTCTGGATCAGTGCGGTCGCCGTGAGGCCGATCATCAGTCCGATGAAGGGGTTGCTCGCGAACGCGAACAGTGCTTTCGCATTGTCCCCCGCCGCCGCCTTGAATCCATCACCAATGGCACCCACAGCTGCCAGCAACAGATAGATCAAGCCCACGACCATCAGCCAGGATAACCAGGATCGGGTAGCCGGCTCGTGCTGCCCCTTCAGGAGCGGGTGTGTCTCGACGCTCATCGTCATTGCCTTCGTTGCTGGGTTCTTTGCGCCCAGCTTTCAAGCTAAATATGACAGTTAAGTGACAATCCTGGCGTGTTTGGATAGGTGGCGATTCTCATCAAGGCGAGCCGAGCCGGTATGTCCGCCGTGAGAATGAGCTCAATGCCGCGGTGCCAGGCGAATTTCGGGGGTTCATCGACAGAGCTACCCCATATGATTGCTCGTGCAATCGCGCGATTTCCCTTACATCCAGTTTCACTATTTCGCCGTGTCGCGGCGAGCGTACGACGCTCAATCACCGGGTAGTGACCATCCCTTTGCCCAGCGATGGATTGTCGCTTCTGTACCGCCGTCCTGGTCATCGCGCGCACTTCGACACAGCGATCTGCCGATCGTAATTCGACATCTGATACGGCGTGCGCCGACGAGTTGGCCCAAGACGCTTGGAAAAGGCCCAAGAACCCCTGGTCCGCTTCATGCGGGCGTAGCACTGAAATCCGTTAGGGCAGGCCCCCTCGGCTGAAGCACGCAAATCGCTCAGCTTCAATCGACCGGGGCAGATCGGGACTATGTATCGCGACGCTGAACGGTTCAACCTGATAAATCGAAGTCCAAAAAAAAACCCACGTTTTTACGTGGGCTTTTCTTCGTATATGGCGCACTCGGCGGGATTCGAACCCACGACCCCTGCCTTCGGAGGGCAGTACTCTATCCAGCTGAGCTACGAGTGCGTTGCGCGGGGCGCATGATACTCATCTGGCTGGCGGGCGTCCATGCTGGCGGTGCGGGCTGAACAAAATGTTGTGTGCGTCCTCGAATTGGAACGGCGTTCGCGACGGCGGCGCCGATTAGCCGAGTGTGAAATCGAGTGTTTATTTTTTCGAACAACATATTGTGTTGAGAGGGCGCAAGCCCTAGCATTCGTTCGATATTCAGAACGCCTGGCCGTCCGCTATTTTTGTGGTCAGGCGTACCGTTCCGCTCGCTCAGCCGACTGTGAGGGTGGGCCTTCCACAGGCGGAAGGTCATGCCCGCACGCTCATCATGAATATGTCCTGCGCCGCTCGGCGCAGCCGCCAGGAGATCGCCATGCAATTGAAAGACGCTTCGCTTTTCCGCCAACAGGCTTACGTCGATGGAGCCTGGGTCGATGCGGACAACGGTCAGACGATCAAGGTCAACAATCCGGCTACTAATGAAGTGCTCGGCACAGTGCCCAAGATGGGCCGCGCGGAAACCCGTCGTGCTATCGAAGCCGCTGACAAGGCGCTACCCGCCTGGCGTGCGCTGACCGCCAAAGAGCGCGCGGCGAAGCTGCGTCGCTGGTACGAATTGATGTTGGAAAACCA
Source organism: Pseudomonas matsuisoli (assembly GCF_014647635.1). Classification (GTDB taxonomy): domain Bacteria; phylum Pseudomonadota; class Gammaproteobacteria; order Pseudomonadales; family Pseudomonadaceae; genus Pseudomonas_P; species Pseudomonas_P matsuisoli. The sequence goes on along the minus strand of NZ_BMPO01000008.1, from coordinate 228,979 downwards.
GGAGGACCTGGGTCGCCTGATGACGCTGGAGCAGGGCAAGGCCTTCGCCGAGGCCAAGGGCGAGATCGCTTACGCGGCGTCCTTTTTGGAGTGGTTCGCTGAAGAAGCCAAGCGTGTTTATGGCGACACGATTCCGGGACACCAGGCGGACAAGCGCATCATCGTCATCAAACAGCCGATCGGTGTAACGGCGGCCATCACACCGTGGAACTTCCCTGCGGCGATGATCACCCGTAAAGCCGGTCCAGCACTGGCAGCCGGCTGCACCATGGTGCTCAAGCCCGCTTCGCAAACCCCTTATTCGGCGCTGGCACTGGCTGAGTTGGCCGAGCGTGCTGGCATTCCAAAAGGTGTGTTCAGTGTCATTACGGGTTCTGCCGGCGAAGTGGGCGGCGAACTGACCAGCAACCCGATCGTGCGCAAGCTGTCGTTCACCGGTTCGACGGAGATCGGCCGCCAGTTGATGGCTGAATGCGCGCAGGACATCAAGAAGGTGTCGCTGGAGCTGGGTGGCAATGCCCCGTTCATCGTGTTCGATGACGCGGACTTGGATGCAGCAGTCGATGGCGCCATCGTTTCCAAGTACCGCAACAACGGCCAGACCTGTGTCTGCGCCAACCGCATTTATGTGCAGGACGGTGTCTACGAAGCCTTTACCGAGAAGCTGAAGGCCGCTGTTGCCAAGCTGAAGATCGGTAACGGTCTGGACGACGGTGTGACGACTGGCCCGTTGATCGACGAGAAAGCCGTCGCCAAGGTCAAGGAACACATCGAGGACGCCGTGAGCAAGGGCGCCAAGGTAGCATTCGGTGGTAAGGAGCACGCCCTGGGCGGTACCTTCTTCGAGCCCACGATCCTGACTGACGTGCCGGCCAATGCCCTGGTTTCCAAAGACGAAACCTTCGGCCCGCTGGCGCCGCTGTTCCGCTTCAAGGACGATGCTGAAGTGATCGCGGCGGCCAACGACACCGAGTTCGGCTTGGCATCGTATTTCTACGCCAAGGACCTGAGCCGTGTGTTCCGTGTCGCTGAGGCGCTGGAGTACGGCATGGTCGGCATCAACACCGGTCTGATCTCGAACGAAGTGGCTCCGTTCGGTGGCGTCAAAGCCTCCGGCTTAGGTCGCGAAGGTTCGAAGTACGGCATCGAGGATTACCTGGAAATCAAGTACCTCTGCCTGAGCATTTGAGTCTGCGCCTCACGTTCAGCCGCTAACACTTGCTGAGCGTGAACGTGGACGGGACATATTCCACCGCGCCCGGATGCGCATTGACGGTCGATCATCGTATGCCGTCAGTGCGCTACGGGCGTATTTTCATCCTTGAACAGGGCCGGCGATGAACGGCCGAAGAGGAGCTATGAGCAAGACTAACGAATCCCTGATGCAGCGTCGTATGGCTGCTGTCCCACGCGGTGTCGGCCAGATCCATCCGATCTTTGCCGAGAAGGCCGAGAACGCCACCGTTACGGACGTCGAAGGACGCGAGTTCATCGATTTCGCCGGTGGTATCGCGGTGTTGAACACCGGCCACTTGCATCCGAAGGTGATCGCGGCCGTCCAGGAGCAGCTGACCAAGCTCAGCCACACCTGCTTCCAGGTGTTGGCCTACGAGCCTTATGTCGAGTTGGCCGAAGAAATTGCCAAGCGTGTACCGGGCGATTTTGCGAAGAAGACGCTGCTGGTCACCAGCGGTTCGGAAGCGGTCGAAAATGCCGTGAAGATTGCCCGTGCGGCGACGCGTCGTGCAGGCGTCATCGCGTTCACCGGTGCCTATCATGGCCGCACGATGATGACGCTTTCCTTGACAGGCAAGGTTGCGCCTTATTCGGCAGGCATGGGCCTGATGCCGGCAGGTGTTTACCGCGCCGAGGCGCCGTGCGAGTTGCACGGTGTGAGCGAAGACGATTCGATCGCCAGCATCGAGCGCATCTTCAAGAACGACGCACAGCCTCAGGATATCGCCGCGATCATCATCGAGCCTGTGCAGGGTGAAGGTGGTTTTTACGTCAACTCGCCTGCTTTCATGAAGCGCCTGCGCGCGCTGTGCGATGAGCACGGCATTCTGCTGATTGCCGATGAAGTACAAACCGGCGCGGGTCGTACCGGTACGTTCTTCGCGACCGAACAGCTGGGCATCGTTCCTGATCTGACCACATTCGCCAAGTCGGTCGGCGGTGGCTTCCCGATTTCGGGTGTCAGCGGCAAGGCGGAACTGATGGATGCGATTGCCCCCGGTGGCCTGGGCGGCACCTATGCCGGCAGCCCGATCGCGTGCGCGGCTGCGTTGGCGGTGCTCAAAGTCTTTGACGAAGAGAAGCTGCTGGAGCGCAGCAACGCGCTGGGCGAGCGTCTAAAGGGTTCGCTGCGTGAGATTCAGGCCAAGCACAAGGTCATCGGTGATGTCCGCGGCCTGGGCTCGATGATCGCCATCGAACTGTTCGAAGGCGGTGACGTGCACAAGCCAGCGGCGGAGCTTGTGGGCAAGATCGTTGCGCGTGCCCGCGAGAAAGGGTTGATCCTGTTGTCGTGCGGCACGTACTACAACGTGATCCGCTTCCTCATGCCGGTCACCATTCCCGACGCTCAGTTGGACAAGGGTATTGCCATTCTCGCCGAGTGCTTCGACGAACTGGCGTGACCTCCCTCGCGGCGCGTCCTCGCAGGCGCGCCGCTCTAGAGCGAGCCTTCCGGCGCGTTTCTTAGGGTATTGGAGCGATATTCCAGAAGCGGCGAACGGATTATCGACTCCCGCTTCGTTTAACGCTGTATCCCTTCTCACGCCCTCTCTCGCTTCTGCTCCGAGCGAATATTCCTCAGGCGGCGAGCCTCTTGATCAGTCGCGAAAGTGGCTTGTCGGAGGTCGAGCGGCTGTTTTGTGCCGGTCCACAGATCACGGCACGGCTGATCGCCGCGGCGATCAGCCCAAAGCCGCCCATGGCTGCGCTGCTGGAAGGCAAGGCGGCGCGGATGTTAGGCGTGACGCTGGAAATGCTTGAGGGTATCCCCGCGGCGGCCTGATGGCCTGCGCGGGGTGGTTTGGACGTGGCCTTAAAGGCTGAGCGTCCAGTCGTAGTCGACAATCAGCGGCGCGTGCTGCGAGAAACGTGGCTGACGTGGCAGCTTGGCATTACGCACCGAGCGGCGCATGCCGGGCGTGAGGATGTGGTAGTCGAAGCGATAGCCGAGATTCAGCAACTCGGCTTGTTCGCTGTCCGCCCACCAGCTGTACTGGTCACCTTCACGGCTGACCTCGCGTAGTGCGTCCACGTAACCCATGTTGCCGAATACTTCGTCCAGCCAACTGCGTTCTGGTCCGAGGAAGCCGGGCGTCTGCTGGCATTCGCGCCAGTTCTTGACGTCCAGTTTCTGGTGCGCGACGTAAAGCGAGCCGCAATAAATATACTCGCGGCGCTTACGGCGCTGCTTGTTCAGGTACGCACTGAAGTCGTCGATGAACTTGAATTTCTGATTCAGGTTCTCGTCCCCGCCCTGTCCAGATGGCAGCAGTAGGGTGGCGATACTAACTTTGTCGAAATCCGCCTGCAGGTAGCGCCCGTAGCGATCCGCCATCTCGAACCCGAGACCGTAGATCACCGCCTTGGGTTGCAGGCGCGAATACAACGCGACTCCTCCTTGGGTGGGTGACTCGGCATCAATGGAGTACTGGAAGTAGCCGTCCAGCTGGAGGGCTTGCTCTTCCATTTCGACGATGGAGGCGCGGGTGTCCTGCAGGCAGATCACGTCGGCATTCTGCGCCTGAAGCCAGCTGAGAAGACCTCGCTCGACTGCAGACTGAATGCCATTCACGTTTACACTGATGATCCGCATAAATGGCCCCGAAAAACACGTGCGTGTATGATAACTGAGCTCGTCCCAATTAGCTAAATCCGTGCCACCCGAGAGTTTTTTCATGCAGGACTACCAGCGCGACTTCCTTCGTTTTGCTATCGATCGCGGTGTGCTGCGGTTCGGTGAGTTCACCCTCAAGTCGGGACGCGTCAGCCCGTACTTTTTCAATGCCGGCCTTTTCAACAGCGGTCTTGCGCTGGCGAAACTCGGTCAGTTCTACGCATCTGCGATCGTCGACAGCGGCGTATCGTTCGACGTGTTGTTCGGCCCGGCTTACAAAGGCATTCCCCTGGCTTCTGCCACGGCGGTTGCGCTGGCAGAGCAGCATGGTCGCGACGTGCCCTGGGCCTTCAATCGCAAAGAAGCCAAAACCCACGGAGAAGGCGGTTCGCTCGTAGGCGCGCCGGTTCAGGGCAATGTGCTGATCGTGGACGATGTGATTACTGCAGGAACTGCTATACGTGAAGTCATGCAGATTCTCGAACAACAACAGGCGCGAGCGGCTGGCGTGCTTATTGCTTTGAACCGTCAGGAGAGGGGGAAGGGTGAGCTGTCCGCGATCCAGGAAGTCGAGCGTGATTTTGGTCTATCCGTGATCAGCATCGTTTCGCTGGATCAGGTGCTCGAGTTCTTAGCCAATGACGCGAGCTTGCGCGCCCACCTACCTGCAGTCGAGGCCTATCGCCAACAATACGGTGTCTGAAAAGGACCGCAGCATGATGCATTTGCGTCTGACGGGTTGTCTGCTTGCCATCGGAGTCCTGCTTCCAGGCCTGGCCTGTGCCGATCTCTATCGTTACGTGGATGATCGCGGCGTGACTGTCTTGACCCGTCAGGGCGTGCCACCGGAGTTTGTCGGTAAAGGGTTCGAGGTCATCAACGAGCAGGGCCGCGTGTTGAGAGTCGTACCGCCTGCGCCTACCGCAGAAGAGCGTAAGCAGCGCGAGGCTCGCGCGTTGCAGACGCAGGCCGACCGCCAGCTCATGCGCCTCTATGCGAACGTAAAGGATGTCGACCGTGCTCGTGACCGTAAGCTGGCCGAGCTGGATAGCCTGATCGGTGTCGCGAACAGCAACCTGCAATCGATCCGGATTCAGCAAGGCAATGTGCTGTCGCAAGCCGCTGAACTTGAACGAAGCGGGCAGGTGGTGCCGGATCAGATCCTTGCCCAAATCAGCGATTTAAAGGATGAGCAGGCGCGTCTGGGCAAGGATATAGATCGGTACCAGAAAGCTCGTGAGCAAGCGCAACGCAGCTTCGCCGCTGATCGAGTGCGTGTCCAAACCCTGGTGGGTGGTGACGACAAACCCTGACGCGCGAACGGGCGCCTAGCACGTCGTAACGCTCTTCAAATCCCAGCCATCTTGATGTGATCGCCCGAGGGGGCGGTTACCGCCGCCCCGTCATGCGGATCAAACGCGCTTGGTGCGGTTTGTGATCAGTGTACCCACACCCACGTCCGTGAAGATTTCCAGCAACACGGCATTAGGCACGCGCCCATCGATGATGTGTGCGCTGTTCACGCCGCCCTGGACCGCTTCAAGTGCGCAGCGGATCTTTGGCAGCATGCCGCCATAGATCGTACCGTCAGCAATCAGGCTGTTAACCTGCTCCGTGGAAAGGCCCGTCATTACCTGACCTTGTTTGTCCATCAGGCCGGCGATATTCGTCAGCAGCATCAGCTTCTCGGCCTGGAGTGCCTCGGCCACTTTGCCCGCAACGAGGTCGGCGTTGATGTTGTAGGACTCGCCATCCGGGCCCACGCCGATCGGCGCGATGACGGGGATAAAGTTGCCGCGTACCAGCATGTTCAGTAGCTCGACGTTCACGCTCGTCACTTCGCCTACATGACCGATGTCGATTATCTCGGGTTTGGTCATTTCGGGCGTCTGGCGGGATACGGTGAGCTTGCGCGCGCGGATCAGGTCGGCGTCTTTCCCGGTCAGGCCGATGGCGCTACCGCCGTGGCGGTTGATCAGGTTGACGATGTCCTTATTGACTTGGCCGCCAAGGACCATCTCGACGACGTCCATGGTCTGCGCATCGGTGACGCGCATGCCGTCGATGAAATGACTTTCGATGCTCAGGCGCTTCAACAGATCGCCGATTTGCGGACCGCCGCCATGCACGACGACGGGATTGATGCCAACAGCCTTCATCAGCACCATGTCACGGGCGAAGCCCGCCTTGAGCTCTTCGCTCTCCATGGCGTTGCCGCCGTACTTGACGACCAAGGTCTTGCCGACGAAGCGGCGAATGTAGGGCAGCGCCTCCGACAATACGAGGGCAACCTGGGAAGCGGCGTCACGGCTAAGGGTCATGCGGGGCTCCATCTGGAAAGACGGCGGGCCGGAAAGCTGAGATCAGCCGCCGGCCCGCGATCGAAATGTGACATGCCCGGCAGTGCCGGGCACGGCCGTCGCTGGATCAGAACGGAATGTTCAGGTCAGGTGCGACAGTATAAAGCTGCTTGCGGAAGACGTCCTTGATTCGCTCGAGTTCGGCTTCGGTTTCTGCTTCGAAGCGCAGTACCAGTACCGGCGTGGTGTTCGACGCACGAACCAGCCCCCAACCCTTCGGATAATCGACACGCACGCCATCGATCGTCACCAGGTTCGCATCGCCCCATTGCGCGTCGCGCTCGAGGGCTTCGATGATGCTGAACTTGCTCTCTTCCGTGACCTTGATGTTGATCTCCGGTGTAGCGACATCGTTTGGATAGGTGGAGAACACCTCTTCTGCGCTACCACTTTCCTGGCTGAGAATTTCCAGCAGGCGTGCGGCGCTATAGATGCCGTCATCGAAGCCGTACCAGCGCTCCTTGAAGAATACATGGCCACTCATTTCGCCAGCCAGAAGCGCACCGGTTTCCTTCATCTTCTTCTTGATCAGCGAATGTCCGGTCTTGTACATGACCGGACGGCCACCGTAGCCGCTGATGAGGGCGGTCAGACGGCGAGAGCATTTCACGTCATAGATGATGTCTGAGCCCGGGTTGCGGGATACCACGTCCTTGGCAAAAAGCATCAACAGACGGTCTGGATAGATGATGGTGCCTTTGTTGGTCACCACGCCCACGCGGTCGCCGTCGCCGTCGAAAGCCAAGCCCAGATCGGCGCCGGTTTCTTTGACTTTTGCGATCAGGTCTTCCAGGTTTTCAGGTTTGCCGGGATCTGGGTGGTGGTTCGGGAAGTTGCCGTCCACGTCACAGAACAGCGGGACGACTTCACAGCCCAGCGCCTCGATCAGTTGCGGGGCGATCACACCTGCAACGCCATTACCGCAATCGACGACCACCTTGAGCTTCTTCGCCAGGACGATATCGCCACGGATCTGCTCGAAGTAGCGCTGCAGCACATCGACTTGCTCGACGCTGCCGGCGCCGCTGGCAAGGTTGCCGGTTTCGATGCGCTCGCGCAGGACCTGGATCTGCTCGTTGGCGAGGGTGTCGCCCGCAATGACGATCTTGAAACCGTTGTAGTCCGGTGGATTGTGGCTGCCGGTCAACATTACACCGGACTTACCGGCGAGGATGTTGGCTGCGTAATAGAGCACGGGGGTTGGAACCATGCCGACGTCGCTGACCGTACAGCCAGTATCGGCGATGCCTTGGATGAGGCCCTGTACCAGTTCCGGACCAGAGAGTCGTCCGTCACGGCCTACCGATACGTTCGGTTCGTTCTTGGCAAGGCTTTCGGAGCCGATGGCGCGGCCGATCCAGTAGGCGGTCTCGGCGGTCAGGCTTTCGCCGACTACGCCGCGGATGTCGTACGCACGGAAGATACTGGCTGGCAAGGCGGGTGCTTGAACGGTGCTCATTGCGGGGTCTCGCTCCTGAGTATCGAGGCCAAGCATATCCTGGTCCTCTTCGAGAAAATCCATGTCGAGGAAATCGACGTCCAAGGGGTCGACGTCCCCAACACGCTGGCTTTGGCGCGGCACCGACATGTGGGTCGATTCCGGCTGCTGCTGCGGGTTCTGGGCGGGCGTTTCCGGATCCGCTTCAGGCGGTTTCTGAAGCGTGATACGCGATAGGCCTGCCAGGTTCTGTGCCACCGTATCCAGCGCCGGCAGGCTCAGACCCGGCCGTTTGATGGTCCTTCCGGCAGAGAGTTCCAGCACGGCCCGATCAAGAAGCTCGGCATCGACTTCGACCCTTCGTGCATAGGCGCGCAGGGACAGTTTTAGCCCTAATAGGGCGCCACCCAAGGCAAGCAAGCCGGCAATCGCGAGCCAAGTCGGATTGATGGCAGGCGCAAGGCCCGGCGCGGGACTGAATGTCAGTTGCCAGTTCGGATTGCCGGTAGCGAGTTCCATGGTTTCGCTTTCATCCAACGCTCCCGCGCTCAACAGCGTTTGGGTCGGCGCATTGGCGAAGCGTTGATCGAGACGGATACCGCCGACGCCTGCGGGCAGCGGGGGAAGACCCCGTAAAAGCGTACGTGCGTCGGTTACACGCAGCAGGGTGCCGAGAATCGGAGCCTCGGCGTTGGCGCGGACGGCGGCGGCGCTGTAGATGAGCCAGCGGTCCCCTACGCGATAGGCTTCGGCGGTGGGCTGAGCGCCATTTTCCGCGCGGCGGACCAGGTCTAACGCGGCATAGTTGATGGGCGCCGTTAGGTTGTCGTCGATTGTCGCGGCGCCTTTTGGAAACAGGCGTACGGCGACCATGCCAGGCTGGCGCGAAAGGTCCTGTTCCAGACGGGCGATTTCTTCCCCGACACCCTCGCGAGCGATCGCTACGGTGTCATCGGCCTGCGCCATGCTTTGCAGGTCGCCGCGCGCAATTGCCAGCGCCTGGCGTAGCGCGCCTGCCTGGCCCTCGGCCCAGGCAGTGGCGACGGCCTGACGCTGCGCTTCGCGCGCAGGCGCGATCTCGAATGACCAGAGAACAGCAGCGGCGGCGAGCACGCCGAGCAGGGCCGCAACGCTGCCTAGACCTAGGGGATTGCTAGGACTGGCAGCGTTCTGCCCATTGGCCGAAGCAGGCTTATCCTTTGCTTTGCGCTTAGATGGATACACGGCGTTCCCTCGATCCGGTGCAGGTGTGCGTTCAGCGGGTTCCCGAGTGGCCGAAACCGCCGGCACCGCGCTGACTTTCGTCGAACTGCTCGACGATCTCGAAATTAGCCTGCACGACGGGGACCAGCATCAACTGAGCGATGCGCTCGCCAACCGTAATCGTGAACGAGGTCACGCCGCGGTTCCAGCAAGACACCATGAGTTCGCCCTGGTAGTCGGAGTCGATCAAGCCGACGAGATTGCCAAGCACGATCCCATGTTTGTGCCCAAGGCCCGAACGCGGCAGCACCAGGGCCGCCAGGGAGGGATCCGCGATATGAATCGAGAGGCCCGTGGGAATCAGGAGGGTCTGTCCTGGCTCGAGGGTGGCGTCCTGTTCGAGCATGGCGCGCAAGTCGAGACCCGCGGATCCAGGTGTCGCGTAGGACGGCAGCGGGAAGTCGCGGCCAAGTCGAGGGTCGAGAATCTTCGCTTGAAGGCTGTGCATGTTCAGTCCTGGTGTCGTGTCAGGCGTTCGCGGATGAAGTCGATGAGCTGGCGGGCGATCTTCGCTTTGCTGGTCTGCGGGAAGCGCGTCTCATGCAATTCGCGGTCAATCACGCTGCAGGCATTGTCTTCACTATTGAAGCCGATGTTAGGGTTGGCGACATCGTTGGCCACGATCAAATCGAGGTTTTTGCTCTGCAATTTGCGCGCGGCATATTCGATGAGGTTTTCCGTTTCTGCGGCGAAGCCCACGCTGAAGGGGCGGTCTGGCCGTTGCGCCAGCGTCGCGAGAATGTCGGGGTTGCGCACCAGCTGCAGGAGCAAACCGTCGCCGCTGGTGGGGTCCTTCTTGAGCTTGTGCGGTGCGATCACTTCCGGGCGGTAGTCCGCAACGGCGGCCGATGCGATCAGCACGTCGCAGGGCATGGACGCTTCGCAGGCGGCGAGCATGTCGCGCGCGCTGACGACATCGATGCGGTTGACACGATCGGGCGTAGGCAGATGCACCGGCCCGGTCACCAGGGTGACTTGGGCGCCGGCTTCGGCTGCCGCCTCGGCAAGCGCGAAGCCCATCTTCCCGGAGCTGTGATTGGTGATGTAGCGGACGGGGTCGATGTTTTCCTGGGTTGGGCCCGCGGTAATGAGCATGCGTACGCCGTCGAGGGCGCGACTTTCGAAGCAGTCAGCAGCGCGTTGCGCTAGCTCCTCCGCTTCGAGCATTCGGCCCATGCCGACATCGCCGCAGGCCTGGCTGCCGGCCGCAGGCCCGAACAAGCGGATTCCGCGTTTTTGCAGGGCGATTGCATTGGCTTGCGTCGCGGCGTCGCCCCACATGGCTTGGTTCATCGCTGGCGCGACAGCGACGGGTGCATCGGTTGCAAGCACCAGGGTCGTCAGCAGGTCATCGGCGACCCCTTGCACCAGTCGCGCCATGAGGTCGGCGGTCGCGGGCGCGATCAATACGAGGTCGGCCCAGCGCGCCAGCTCAATGTGACCCATTGCCGCTTCAGCGGCCGGATCCAGCAAATCGAGGTGAACCGGGTTGCCGGAAAGGGCCTGCAGGGTCAGTGGCGTGATGAATTCACGCCCGCCCTTGGTCATCACTACGCGAACGTCCGCACCTTGGTCGCGAAGACGGCGGACGAGTTCGGCGCTTTTGTAGGCGGCAATGCCACCGCCAACACCCAGAATGACGCGTTTGCGATACAGCCGTTGCATAGGCCTGCCTTGTTGAATTGAGAGTCACGTCTCGCTACGGGCATGTTCGCCCAGGCGGGGCGCGCGAGTTGGCTAAGATAGCACAGCGCCTGTAGCGGATAGGCGCACGGCAGGTAGCCGGAGCGGACAAGGAGCGTCGCATGAGCATTCGAAATTGGCCGGCTGCGGAGCGGCCGAGGGAAAAGCTATTGGAGCAGGGTGCTGCGGTACTGACCGACGCAGAGCTCCTGGCAATTTTCCTGCGTACTGGCGTAGCAGGGTGCAGCGCCGTAGACCTGGCACGGCGGCTACTGAATGACTTTGGTAGCCTGCGCACGCTGCTCGAAGCTGACCTAGAGCATTTCAGCCGGCATCTCGGGTTAGGGCCGGCCAAGTTCGCGCAGCTACAAGCCGTTCTGGAAATGGGCAAGCGTCATCTGGCCGAGGGGCTGCGGCGCGATTCTGCGCTGGAGAGCCCGCAAGCGGTGCGCGATTACCTAAAGGCGCAGCTCCGGCACGAGCCGCACGAGGTGTTCGCCTGCCTGTTTCTCGATTCCAAACATCGGGTGCTGGCGTTCGAAGTGCTCTTTCGCGGCACGATCGACAGTGCATCGGTGTACCCGCGCCAGGTCGTCAAACGCGCGTTGAACCACAACGCCGCCGCGCTCATTCTCACCCACAATCATCCTTCGGGCGTTTCAGAGCCTAGCCAATCCGATCGCGTGTTGACTCATCGTTTGAAGGAGGCGTTGGGATTGATCGACGTGCGCGTGCTGGATCATTTCATCGTCGGCGACGGCGAGCCGTTGTCGATGGCGGAGTTGGGTTGGATGTGAGGTTGTGCGTTTGGCTGTCTAAGGCGCAGACGCGTCCTCTCTGTGCTGTCCGCTGGTATGGAAAGCCCGCGGAAGTGAGGGAGAGAGCAGTTCAGTAGGACGGGTGCAACCCGCGTGTGGCTACATCAAAAGCCGCGGGTGGTACCCGCCCTACGGCAGCAGTGCGTTTAAGATCCGACCTTCACTTTCGAGAAATCCACTCGACCGAATGGGCTGGTCGTGTAGCCCTTCACGTTGTCACGCAACAGCGTCGCGGCGGTGGGGTGGGCAAGCGGCAACCACAGCGCCTGCTGGTGAATGATGCGCTGCGCCTTCTCGTACAGCGCTGAGCGTTTCTCCTGGTTGCCCTGTTGCTTGCCTTCGGTAATGAGTTTGTCCAACGCTTCATCACAATAACGGGCGAAATTTAGGCCCGACTGCACCGACGCACACGCAAATTGTGGGGTCAGGAAGTTGTCAGGGTCGCCGTTATCGCCGGCCCAGCCCATGAACAACAGGTCGTGTTCGCCGACTTTGGCGCGGCGGATTAACTCGCCCCATTCGATCACGCGGATTTCGGCTTGCACGCCGATCTTCGCTAGATCTGCCTGCAGCATTTGTGCGCCGAGGTTGGGGTTCGGATTGAGTACGCTTCCCGTGGGGCGGGTCCAGATCGTGGTCTTGAAGCCGTCCGCTAGACCGGCTTTCTCGAGCAATTCCTTGGCCTTGCCCACATCGTGGGTGTAGCTCGGCAAGCTCTTCTCGTAGCTCCAGGTGTTCGGCGGGTAGATGCCTTCCGCCGGACTCGCGCTGCCCTCGAACACGGCCTTGAGGTAGTTCTTGCGGTCGAACGCGTAGTTGATGGCCTGACGGACTTCCGGCTTATCCAGGGGCGGATGACTGGTGTTTATCCCGACGAACGCGGTCATGAAGGCGGGCGTTTCCGAAACGGCCAACTTGCCATCATCGCGCGCCTCGGCAACGTCCTGCGGCTTGGGCGAAAGCGCTACCTGGCACTCGTCTCGACGCAACTTTTGCAAGCGCACGCTCGTATCAGGCGTGATCGCGAACAGCAGTGGATCGACGGTGGGCTTTCCTCCGAAATAATCGGCATTGGCGGTGTAACGGATAACCGCGTCCTTCTGGTAGCGGCGGAACACGAACGGTCCCGTGCCGATGGGTTGGGCGTTGAGCTTTTCAGGCGTTCCGGCTGCCATCAGTTGATCCGCGTATTCCTTCGAGTAGATGGACGCGAAACCCATGCTCAGTGTGGCGAGGAATGTGGCATCGGGATGCGTGAGCGTAATGCTCACGGTCGAGGGATCGACCGCTTCGACCTTTTTTACCAGCGCCGGCCACTGCATCGACTGGGCGTGGGGGTAGCCGCTCGAGGCGGTCTTGTACCAGGGGTGGTCCTTGTTCAGCATCCGCTCGAAGCTGAAGATCACGTCGTCAGCATCGAGCGCGCGAGTGGGTTTGAAATAATCGGTGCTATGAAAAGCAACGTTTTCGCGCAGGTGGAAGCGGTAGGTCAGCCCGTCATCAGAGACCTCCCAGCGATCAGCTAGGCTCGGCACCAGGGACTGCTTCGTCGCGTCGTAATCCACCAGGCGGTTCATCAGCACATCGGCCGATGCATTGGTCGTGGTCAGCGCGTTGTATTGCACGACGTCGAAGCCGTCGGGACTGGCCTCGGTGCAGACCGTCAGGGCAGCAGCTTGGCTATAAAGTGGGGCAAGCAAAAGAGCGAGAGCGGCAATGCGCATGACGAGACTCCGGCAAATGGAAACCGACCCATCCGATGATTGGGTGAGGCCATGCAAGGTGCGGTGAGAGCACCTCGAAGCGTCTACCCTAGACCATGCCGCGTAGCGCCACAACGTTGCGTGCCGACGAGCGGCTACTCCCGTTCAAGGGCGGATCCCTTGGCGCACGCGGCATCTACGCCCATTCCTCGATTTATCCATATATTGTCGCGCGTGGACCTTTCTGCTATAAAGGCGCGCTCTTTTCTGGGGCCAGCTATCCGGGCCGCTCAGGCTGCATCGCGTACGGGTCGTTGGAAGACGTGTCGAGCGATGGCCTAGCCAAGGTGTGAATCACGCCAAGAGCCGGACGCCATGGCCGTTTCGCGGTCTGATCCCCGGCAAGATAAACGTTCAAGAGTCATAGCAGCCAACCCATGCCGGGTTGGGCATGTGGTAACAGAGGGCTGAGGCATGTCGAGAGTCTGTCAAGTTACCGGTAAGGGTCCGGTAACCGGGAATAATATTTCCCACGCAAACAACAAAACCCGTCGTCGTTTCCTGCCGAACCTGCAGCATCACCGTTTCTGGGTTGAAGCTGAAAAGCGTTTCGTGCGTCTGCGTGTATCCGCCAAGGGCATGCGCATCATTGACAAGCGTGGCATCGAGGTCGTTTTGGCCGAAATGCGTGCCCGCGGCGAAAAGTTCTAAGGAGAGGCAAACATGCGTGATTTGATCCGTTTGGTGTCCAGCGCCGGTACCGGCCACTTCTACACCACCGACAAGAACAAGCGCACCACCCCTGACAAGATCGAAATCAAGAAATTTGATCCTGTGGTTCGTAAGCACGTGATCTACAAGGAAGCCAAGATCAAGTAATTGATCTGGCTTCTCGGAAAAGCCCGCCAATTGGCGGGCTTTTTCATGCTTGTTCGAAAACTACGTACACCTTCCGGCACGGCTCAAGCACTTCCCAAGTGCCCGTGAATCCCGCGGGTATCACGAACCGATCGCCCTTGCGTACGGTCTTTGATTCACCAGCCTCGTCACGCAGCCGCGAAGCGCCTTCTAGAATTTCGCAGTATTCGTGCTCGGTGTAATTCACCTTCCACTGGCCCACTGCGCCTTCCCATATTCCCGCGCTGAACTGTCCACACGGACTGGAATAGTGATTGTGGATGGTCTGATCCGGAGCCCCGGAAAGGATCTTTTCGGGCGCTGGGCGGAAGGATTCTGCGATGGATTGGATTTGATTGAAGTCGACGATATTCATCAGAGATGACCACACAGTAGGACGTGGCAGAAAGTCTATGTTTGAGAAAATGCACAATACAATTCTCCATAGGCCGCTTTCGTAAAAAATATTGAAAATGCGTAGACCGCTCTTTAGGGTGGCTCGCACGATTCATCTTTAACCTGTCGATCAGCATGCCCCTTGCGGCGTTGCTTTGGAGGACTTTTCCGATGACCGATCTCACCCTTGCCCAATGGCAGCAGCGTGCCGAGTCCCTGAAGATCGAAAGCCGAGCGTTCATCGACGGCAAGTACTGCGAAGCCGTCTGCTCGCAGCGTTTTGAGTGCATCAGTCCAGTTGATGGCCGTGTATTGGCACACGTCTCTAGCTGTGACAGCGCGGACGCAGACCTTGCCGTGGCTGCCGCCCGTCGGGTCTTCGAAGCGGGCGACTGGTCGCGCAAGGCACCGGCGCAACGTAAGAAAGTCCTGATCCGCTTTTCCGAATTGCTCCTGGAGCACCGTGAAGAGCTCGCCCTGCTCGAAACCCTCGACATGGGCAAGCCGATCAGTGATTCGCTCAATATCGATGTCGCCGGTTCCGCCAATGCTATCCGCTGGAGCGCCGAGGCGATCGACAAGGTGTACGACGAAGTCGCGCCGACGCCGCATGATCAGCTTGGGTTGGTCACGCGCGAAGCGGTCGGTGTGGTTGCTGCGATCGTTCCCTGGAATTTCCCGCTGATGATGGCGAGCTGGAAGTTGGGCCCGGCATTGGCAACCGGCAATTCCATCGTCCTCAAGCCTTCCGAGAAGTCCCCACTGACCGCGATTCGCGTGGCGCAGCTGGCGCTGGACGCTGGGCTACCTGCCGGCGTCCTCAATGTCGTGCCTGGCTATGGCCATACCATCGGTAAGGCGCTTGGTTTGCACATGGATGTCGATACGGTCGTATTCACCGGTTCGACACGTACCGCGAAGCAATTGATGATCTACGCGGGCGAGTCGAACATGAAGCGTGTTTGGCTGGAAGCGGGCGGCAAGAGCCCGAACATCGTCTTTGCCGATGCGCCGGATCTCAAGGCCGCCGCAGAGGCGGCCGCGAGTGCCATCGCCTTCAACCAGGGCGAAGTGTGTACCGCGGGTTCGCGCCTGCTCGTCGAGGGATCCATCAAGAACACATTCCTGCCAATGGTGGTCGATGCCCTGAAAGGCTGGACAGCAGGCAATCCGCTGGATCCTGCGACCAACGTCGGCGCGCTGGTCGACACGCAGCAGATGAGCACGGTGCTCTCGTATATCGAGTCGGGCCAGTCGGGCGGTGCCAAGCTGGTAACCGGAGGCAAGCGCGTTCTGGAAGAGTCCGGCGGTACCTACGTCGAGCCGACGATCTTCGACGGCGTAACCAACGCGATGAAGATCGCCCAGGAAGAAATTTTCGGGCCCGTGCTGTCGGTTATCACATTCGCCGATGCCGAGGAAGCGGTGCGCATCGCCAACGACACGCAATATGGCCTTGCGGCTGCGGTCTGGACGCGGGATATCTCGAAGGCGCATCTCACCGCCAAAGCGTTGCGCGCCGGCAGCGTGTGGGTGAATCAGTACGATGGCGGCGACATGACCGCGCCATTCGGAGGATTCAAGCAGTCGGGTAATGGTCGCGACAAGTCGATCCATGCGTTCGATAAGTACACGGAATTGAAGGCGACCTGGATCAAGCTTTGACCCTTGTTCTGCTCTAACGCCGGATGCCTACAAGGGCATCCGGCTTCCTCGCGTTACCCCATTCAAACCCTTCTCGAGGCTCGGGTCCGTCCCGAGGCGATGTTATGCGTTGGTCCAGCTATTTCTCGGTTTGCGCGGCAGTCATCTCCGTGGGGCTTGCGCTGGGCGTCAGCATGCCGCTGGTCTCGTTCCGACTGGAGAGTTGGGGCTATGGGCAATTCGCGATTGGCGTGATGGCCGCGATGCCTGCGGTGGGCATTCTGCTGGGGGCCAGCGCGGCGACGCGCATGGCCGCGTGGCTGGGAACCCGCAATGTCATGCAGCTGTGCCTGGTCGTCGGTGCGTTCTCCGTTGCGCTGCTGGCGATATTCCCCAGCTACCTGCTCTGGCTGTTGTTGCGGCTTTGGCTCGGGATGGTGCTCACGCTGATCTTCATCCTCGGTGAAAGCTGGATCAACCAGCTGGCCGTCGAACACCTGCGTGGTCGTCTGGTGGCGCTCTACGGCAGCGGTTACGCACTGAGCCAGCTGTCCGGCCCACTGCTGTTGAGTGTGATCGGTACGGCGGATGACAACGGGTTCTGGTTGGGCATGTGCCTCATGCTGGGTGGCTCGCTGGTGCTGATCGGACGCCAGGGCGCGCCTACGGTCGACCCGCAAACGGGCGGGCGCGGCCTGTTGCGTTTCTGCCAGGGGATGCCTGCGATCGCGTCCGCCGTCGTGCTGTTCGCGGTGTTCGAATCCATGGTGCTGACCTTGCTACCGGTCTACGGCGTGCGCCAGGGATATACGCAGGAAATAGCGCTGGCCATGGTCAGCGTCGTGGTCGTCGGCGACGCGCTACTGCAGTTGCCCGTCGGCTGGCTGGCGGATCGCTTGCCACGCCAGCGCTTGTTTCTTGCCTGCGGGGTCGTGCTGGCGATGTCCAGCGTGGCGATACCCGTGTTTGTGCACACCCTCGCCATCTGGCCACTTTGGGTGCTGTTCGGTGCCAGCGCAGGTGGGCTTTTCACGCTATCGCTGATCTTGATCGGCGAGCGTTTCCGCGATGACGCGTTGGTCAAAGCGAACGCTCATGTCGCTCAACTCTGGGGTATCGGCTGCCTCATCGGACCGGTCATAACCGGCGCGGCCAGTCAATGGATAAGCGGGCATGCGCTGCCGATGCTGATGGCACTCGGTGCAATTGGCGTAGTGGTGATGGCGTGCCGGCACCCGATGCCGGAAGCGGCGCTTGCGCGCTGAAACGCTAGGTCGGGCTGGTCCCGACTCTTGTGTGGAAATCTAGCAGCGTACTCCTCATGTGAGAGCGTGCCGTGACTAAGCATCGCGGGCATGGCCCGCTCCCACATTGAAAAACCGCCGGTTTACACAATCGATAAGTGAGGTGGGCCGAAGATTAGCCGAATGGCGTCCCTTAACAGCCTTTGTATTCGTGGGAGCGGGCCGGGCTGCGATCAGCCATGCCCGCGATGGCACTCTGCAAGATAAAGAAAGGCTGCAAGGTAAGGCTCGGATAAGGATTCGCTGCGGAAACTTCGAGGATTTACGTCACACGTCGGACCGCACGAGCCGACGATGCCGCTGACGATCCAATGACAGGATCTAACGCTTGGGCCTCGACACGCGAAGAACCGTGTGTCGAAAGAAGATCATCGAGGAGGCCGCATGCCCGAACCCTATGACCTCGAACGCTTCGTCGATGCGCAGCGCGACACGCTCGAGCGCGCGCTCGAAGAGCTCCGTGCCGGACACAAAAGCACCCACTGGATGTGGTTCATCTTTCCCCAGCTCGCTGGCCTTGGCCAAAGCGAAATGGCGTGGCGTTACGGCGTTTCCGACGTTAAGGAAGCGCAAGCTTATTGGCGGCACGCCCTACTGGGCGCGCACTTGCGAGAATGCATTGAGGCCGTCTTGCCCTACGCCGGTCGCGGCGCGCGGCAGGTGTTCGGGGCGCCGGACGACCTTAAATTCCGCTCGAGCATGACGTTGTTCCGCGAGGCCGAGCCGAACGAAACGATCTTCCAGCAGGCGCTGGATGCGTTTTTTGCCGGCGAGCCCGATCCTCGGACGATATCGATGCTTGGCGACCACGGGTAAGGGGCGTTGCTCGCTATTCGCCCGAGCTGGCGTTTTGCCCGCGGCTCGTAGGTGGCGCGGTATGGTTTTGATGATGCTTGGCCCCCGTCGGATCCTCGATCTGAATGACCTTGCCCTGCTGCCAGGCATCGGCACCGGGTGCTACGGCGGGCATGGGAATATCCGCGCGCTGTTTGCGTTTTTTACGGAAGTCGATGCCCATGCGCTTGTCCCGTTGATCGACCATTTGCGGATCGGCCTGCCCGTCGGCGGTGAAGCCCATCATGAGTTGCGGCACGCCAAGCGGCAGGGCCTTGTCCTGATCGGTATGCCAGGTGTGCCACGTCTTACCGTAAGTGGTAGCGAGCTTGTTCATCAGTGCATGTTCGGCCACCTCCGGAATGCCAGGCGCGACCAACTGGCCAGATTTCACCTCGTGGCCGTGGCTGTGCCAGAGCGCTTTTTCGCCCTCGGGCAGCCCTTTGAACAGCCGCTCGCTGATGATGTATTCCACACCCATGATCTTGGCGTCGGCGACATTGCCGTCGTAGATCACGCATTGGATGACTTCTTCGTTGAGCACCGAGCAGTAGTGATGCGCCTCCATTTGTGCCTGCATGTTGCCGTTGTAGAAGTGAAAACCGTCGAGGTACGCATTGAGTGCTTCGATGGGGGGCTTCTGTTGCAGCATGGCGGCACCGGATTCCAACACCTTCGTCGACGTGGATGTACCCGTACCCGGCTCGCTCACCGGGGATTGGGTGTTGCCACCGGCACAGGCGGTCAGGGCCGTACAGAGGCCAAGCCATGGGCTGAGTCGAAGCAGCTGCAGGGGACGGGATCGCATGGGTAGGCCTTCTTGAGCACAGATACCTGTGTTCGAAGGCGGGACCATGACCGCGTTCGACTTTCTCGACAACTGGAGCGGCGGCGAACCCTCGGCGCCCACGTGTGCCAAATGAGTGAGACGAGGAGATCGACCATGAACCGAGAAACCGAACCGCAAACCGCACCCGACTATGACGAGTACGGCGACGTACCCGATTCAGGCAATACGTCGTCCACGGATGAACGCGAGGATCAGGACGACAGCCCGCTGAGCGACATCCCGCCAGGCCGCGGGCGTTAACGCAAAGGCGCGGCGCCTTTCCGAGTGGGCGCCGCGCAAGCGATCAATCACCGCGGTATTCGCAGCCGCTGGTGCAGGTCTCGTGGATACGGATGCGGGAAAGCTCCGGCAGGATGGGCTTCATCTCGTTCCAGATCCACCTGGCCAAGACTTCGCTGGTGGGGTTTTCCAGGCCGGGGATGTCATTCAAGTAGTTGTGATCCAAGCGCTCGTAAAGCGGCTTGAACAGCGCCTTGATCTCGGAAAAATCACGAATCCATCCGGTATGGGGATCGGGTTCGCCTTCGATGTAGAGTGCGACCTTGAAGGAATGCCCATGCAGGCGGCCGCACTTGTGGCCCTCTGGCACATAGGGCAAACGGTGCGCGGATTCGAAGGTGAATTCCTTGAAGATTTCCATGGATGGCCTTGCGTAAGCGGTAGGACGAAGAGGCTGCTCGGCGAGCCGCGAAGGGGCGCCATTCTGACGGCTGCGTCCGGGCACCGCAACGACGCCTCGTCCGTCGCTCAGGGCGTTCCCGCCCGCTGAAGGTTGCTACAATCCGCGCCCGTTTTTTCATCGAGGCAGGTGCCGCGTCGCGCTACCCCATGCCTGGAGTCGAGTTGTCATGACCTACAGCGTCAAAGAGATGTTCTACACCCTGCAGGGCGAGGGCAATCAGGCCGGCCGGCCGGCGGTGTTTTGCCGGTTCGCCGGGTGCAATCTATGGTCAGGGCGCGAAGACGACCGGCAAAAAGCGATCTGCCAATTCTGCGATACCGATTTCGTTGGCACGGACGGCGAGGGTGGGGGCAAGTTCAAAACGGCGGATGCACTGGCGGAGGCGATCGAAAGGACGTGGCCTGAAGGTGATGCCGCGTATCGGTATGTCGTGCTCACCGGTGGCGAACCGTTGCTTCAGGTGGACGAAGCGTTAGTCGCTGCACTGCACGCGCGACGGTTCACGATTGCAGTGGAAACCAACGGTACGGTCGAGCCCCCGCCGGGGATCGACTGGATTTGTGTCAGTCCTAAATCCATCGCCGAGGTCGTATTGACCCGCGGCGACGAGCTCAAGCTCGTGTACCCGCAGCGCGATGCAATGCCAGAGCGTTTCGTCGGCCTTGATTTCGCGCATTTCTACCTTCAGCCAATGGATGGTCCAGAGGCGTCGCGCAATACCACGATGGCGATCGAGTATTGCAAGGCCAATCCCCAATGGCGGCTGGGCCTGCAGCAGCACAAGATTTTGATGATTCCTTAATCAGTGGCGGTATCCCGTGCCCTGAAGCTCCCGGGTTGCACCCGGTCTACTTGATTGGTGGCGTGGTGTTGGGGCGCTCGCGTGGATGGCTTCGGCCATCCACCCTACAGGGTTGATTGCCCAACATCTCACCTCAGTAACCGTAGGGTGGATAACGGCGGAGCCTTATCCACGCGTTGGGCGCTCACGGGTTCTGGCGATAGGGGTTCTCGAATATGTCCTCGACCTTCAAGCCAAACGTCACCGCGATACGAAAAGCGAGATCGAGGGACGGCAGGTGTTTACCGGTTTCCAACGCATTCACCGCCTGACGCGAGACGTCGAGTGCGCTGCCGAGGTCGGCTTGGGTCCAGCCTTTCTCCGTCCGCAATGTGCGCAGTCGGTTGTTCATGCGCGCGTTTGTCGAACGAAGGGCGACACGACCGCGAATGCAAGAAAAAGCAGCGGGCAGGCCAGGAATACCGGCAGATGCGGCGCATTGGCGTAGCTTTCGCCAAAGCCCCAAACGCTCAGAACGGTCATGGTTAGGCCTACCGCGAGCAGCAGCCGACGCCCCATTAATGCGCGCAGGTATTCATCACTGCTGTCCATGATGCGCAGCGTGACCCAAAGCCATCCCGCCACCGGCAGCGCCGCCGCGATCGCCAGGAACCAACCGGCAGCGTGTCCAATGATGGCGTCGAACACGCCGACGATCGCCAGTAGATGAATAGCGACGTAAAGCAGAGTGAAGAACATCGAATAGAGCAGATGGCGGGTTGCAAGTGTCATCGGGGGAAGCCTTCGTGTCAGGTTTACCTTACATCCTAGTCGTGTAAGGTTTACCTGACAAGAGGACGTATGAGGACGAAACAAATCCGACGCAAAAAGCGATCGCCCACAAGTGGGCTCCTACACAAGCAGTCTTCTCGTAGGAGCCCACTTGTGGGCGATCGCTTTAGAAGCGCTCTAAATCAAACCACCGGCTCCGGCACGTCGCCCTTCGCCTCGCAGGCGGCGGCAACGAAGATGATATCGGTGGACGAGTTCAGTGCGGTTTCCGCGGAGTCCTGCAGGATACCGATGATGAAACCGATACCGACCACCTGCATCGCCACTTCATTGGGGATGCCGAACATGGCGCAGGCGAGGGGGATCAGCAGCAACGAGCCACCGGCGACGCCCGACGCGCCGCAAGCGCATACCGCGGCGATGACGCTCAATAGAATCGCGCTGGCGATGTCGATCTGGATGCCCAGCGTGTGCACGGCAGCGAGTGTCAGCACCGTGACGGTCACGGCGGCACCGGCCATGTTGATGGTCGCCCCGAGCGGAATCGCGACTGAATAGGTTTCCTCATGCAAACCCAAACGCTTACAAAGCTGCAGGTTGACGGGAATGTTCGCGGCCGAACTGCGGGTGAAGAACGCGGTAACGCCGCTCTCGCGCAGGCAGGTCAGCACCAACGGATACGGGTTGCGGCGGATCTTCCACCAGACGAGCAATGGGTTCATCACGAGCGCCACGAACAGCATGCAACCGAGCAGCACGCAAAGCAGGTGCGCGTAGTCGGCCAATGCGTCGAATCCGGAGGTCGCGAGGGTGCCGGCCACGAGGCCGAAAATACCCAGCGAGGCGCAGCGAATGACGCGTTTGACAATGCTTGTCACCGCGTCCGAAAGATCCGCCAGCATCCGCTTGCTGCCCTCTGAGGCCTGTCGAAACGCAAGACCCAGGCCGCTGGCCCAGGCCAGGATGCCGATGAAGTTCGCATCCAGCACCGCGCTAACTGGATTGTCGACGGCACTCAGGACGACGCCGCTGAGCACCTCGGTAATACCCTCGGGCGGCGAAAGCTCAGTGACTTCAGCCGTTAGTACCAAACTCGATGGGAAAAGCGTACTGGCGATGACGGCGACTACGGCTGCACTGAATGTCCCCAGGATGTAGAGCAGCAGAATGGGGCGGATATGGGTTTGCTGTCCCTGCTGATGGTTGGCGATAGAAGCCATCACCAGGATCAGCACCAGTACCGGTGCGACAGCCTTGAGCGCGGAGATGAACAGGTCGCCAAGAAAGCTTACCGTCGAGGCGGCGCCCGGTGCGATAAGGGCAAGGGCGATGCCGGCCACGAGGCCGATAGCGATCTGCACGACCAGGCTGACGCGGTCGAGCATGCGAAAGAGTGAGGGGCGGGGGGTAGTCATATTCGCTTTCCGAATGGCCCGTAGGAATGGGGGTGCAAAAGGGCGCGATAGGCTACAGGGAAAGCGCCCGCCAATCATCTCCTGCGGATCGACGGGCCGAGAACGTGGAACCGGCCTTAGGGCAGCAGCGCCGCCCAGGCCGAAACGAGCAGTAAGATGGCCAGGCCTCGATTGAATCGCTGAATGTGCCGCGAAGACGTCAGAAGCCGTGCGGCGCTGCGCCCGAGCACCGCCCAGAGCGCCAGGCATGGCAGCGAAACGCAGAAGAAAATCGCGGCGAGGATCGCAACATGCTGGGTTTCATCAGCATCAGGCCGCGCGAATACGCTGACCACCGCCAGCGCCATCATCCAGACTTTTGGATTGACCAACTGCAAACCAGCCGCGGTCGAGAAGCCCAGTCGAGCCTCATCGCCGTTAGGCGCAAGCGTCGGCGCGCTGCGAAAGATTTGCCAGGCAAGATACGTCAGCCAAGCGATACCCATCCATTTCATGGCAATTTGCAGCGACGCATGGGCCATCAGTACGTCGCCGATACCGGCACCCACGGCCCAAACGATCGCGGCAGCACTCATGCAGGCTCCGATCACGAGGGGCATGGCACCGCGCAATCCATGTCGCAGGCTATGGCCCAGGATCAGGATGTTCGTCGGCCCAGGGGTGATGGATGCCACCGTGGCGAAGAGGGTGAACGGAATCAGATCCAACATGGCGACCCTCCTGCAGGCGTGGAGGGTATGCGGCGGGGGAAGTCGATCGTGAGCATGTCTGGGTTCTCCAGGAGACGGGCGCCCAGTGTGCGAAGGCAGGCATCGGTCGTCTGGAAGGTCTGAGCAGTACATCCTGAAGAGCCGGTTCGGCCATTCTTTCTAGCGGTTCACCCCTGCGCGGTAGCGGGCCGGAGTCAAGCCATAGGCCCGGCGAAACCAGCGGCCCATGTGGCTTTGGTCGGCGAAACCCAGGGCCGTGGCGACTTCCGCGGGAGCATGACCCCGTGCGAGAAGTTGCCTTGCCTTGGTAAGCCGTAGCTGAATCAGATAAGCGTGCGGAGCGATGCCGAAGGCGGCTTTGAACGCCCGGGACAGGCGAAAGCGACTGACGCCCGCGGAGGCTGCGAGCTCGTCCAGGCCGGTGTCCTGGTCCAGATGGGCATGCAGGTAATCACGTGTGCGAAGGGCGACGCCCGGCAGACGTGGATCGCGATCACGCGGCAAGCGCCAGCGCAAGTGGGTACTCAAGCGGGCCAACAGTTCGTCCAATGCCGTTTGCCGGACGATGCGCAGTTCCGAATGCGCCAGTGCATGGACGGCATTGGCGATCGCGACCAGCAAATCCGGGCGTTCGGTCAGCGTCGTCGCGAAACCTGGCTCGCTGCACGTCAGTGCCCCGTCGTCGAGCGCGCGAAGCGCACGCACGAGCCAGGTCGGGTCCAGGTACAGCATGGAATACGTGAATCCGCCTTCGGCAGGGGCATCTCCATCGTGAATCTCGCCCGGCTCCAAGAGGAATATCTGGCCAGGTGTGCTGCGGTACAGGGTGCGCCGGCAGTTGAATTGCTGCACGCCCTGCTCGGTGAAACCGATCAGGTAACTGTCGTGCCAATGCGGATCGTATGCGTGCCCTTCGAAATGCGCGCGCAGGGCTTCGATGCCTGTTTCAGCGTCCAGATGAAGGGAGATCCAGCGGCGATCGTCGTGGTTCATGAGATCTTTGGCATCGCAGGTGGTGCATCGGGCGGCGTAGCCGTATGGAAACGTAACCCGACTCTAGTCCGTTGCGGGGCGGATGTCTGGAACGTTTGTGCACGGTTAGCGCGTGCGCGTGAGATGCGCGGTCACCGCCCCCTTGAACGGCGGCAGATGCTGGGCGACGCGCAGGGCGGCATTACGGAGCAAGCGCAGGGGCAGGCGATCATCCGTGTAGAGCGAGACGATGGCATTGGTCGCCTCGTACAGGGGGCGGCTGACAAGGCGGTGATCGCGCTCGTAAGCAGCCAGCAACGTCGCCTCGCCGATGTCGCCACCGCCCTGCGCGGCACCCCGCAGTGCGCTGGACAGGCGCTCGACACTTTGCAGGCCCAAATTGAAACCGTGTGCGGTGACCGGGTGCATGCCAACTGCCGCGTCGCCGATCAGCGCGCTTCGTGGGCCCACGAAGCGGTTGGCGTATACGCTCACGAGGGGATAAGCATGCCGTTCGCCGTCAGCTTGCATGGCGCCGAAGCGATGCTCGAACAGCGCGCTGATGGACGCATCGAAGTCAGCCTTAGCCATCGCCATCAAGGCTTCGATCCGGTGTGGCGGCAGCGTCACCACAGCGCTCGATCGTTTTTCGTCGAGCGGCAACAGTGCCAACGTCTTGCCATACCCAAACCATTCCACCGCTGTGTGGGCGTGGTCCCGCTCGTGGCGCATCCGACAGACGAGCATGCTGCGGCCAAAGTCGCGCACCGACGCGCCTATCCCTAACAGGCGACGAATGGCGGAGAAGCGATTGTCCGCCGCGACGACCAGCTGCGTGGTAATGAGCCGACCGTCGCTTAAGGTGACCTGCATGTCATCGACCCGCGTTTCGATTGCATTCACAGAGACCCCATCGATAAGCCGCAATCGCTCTTGCCCGTCGGCTGCGGTCCAGGCAGCCCGGCGTATCTGCTGGTTGGGCACGAGCCAGCCCAGTTCGGTCGCTTGGCGCGGACGGGCGGCGAAGTCGAGGGAAAACGCCGATGGACCATTCAATACTTTGGCTTCGCGCAACGGATGGATATCGCGCCCCGGAATCAGCGGCCAGATACCCAGCGCTTCGAGCAGCGCTCGTGAAGCATGTGTCAGGGCGATTTCTCGACCGTCAAAGACTGGCGTTGCAAGGTGCTCACTAGGCTGGCGATCCACCAGCGCGATCGTAAGCCCGCTGGTCGCCAAGGCTCGCGCGAAGCAAAGCCCGATCGGGCCGGCGCCGACGATGACGACGTCCGCATGATTCATGTGTCGCTCCATCCAGAAAGGGCCCACGTTAGGCGCAGTGGACTGAAACTCCCTTGATCCAGATCATCCTCTGATACGCGTTTATAAAAATGATAATTTTTATCATTCGTGAGTTCCATGGACGGGTCGCCCTTACCGCCTGCAAAAATCGATAGCCTCGCGTCTGGCTACCCTGCGCGCAGCTGGCGAACAAAGTCTCCTGCTCTGCACTGCGGGCCCCGCTACACTGCGCGCTCCACTGCCGTATCGGACTGCCTCATGCTTTCGCCGCTCGATCCCATTGCCTTGCAACGTCTGTTGGACCAGGTCGCGGCGGATGCGCCGAGCCATTTCGGTGAGGGAAAAGTAGCGGACTATATTCCTGCCCTCGCTGAAGTCCCGCCCGATGGCTTCGGCATCGCCATCTGTGATGTTCAAGGCAATGTGTATAGCGCCGGTGACGGCGGAAAGGCGTTTTCGATCCAGTCCATTTCCAAGGTGATCAACTTGGTTATCGCCATGCAGCGGCTTGAGGAGGACGACATCTGGACGCGGGTGGGGCGCGAACCTTCAGGGCAAGCGTTCAATTCCATCGTCCAATTGGAAGTGGAAAAGGGCGTGCCGCGTAACCCGTTCATCAATGCCGGTGCGGTGTTGATTACCGACATTCTGGTGTCGCGGATCATGTCGATCCACTGGGTGCTACGTGAGCAGGCGCGGCGCCTCGCGGGTAATCCAGACATCAATTTCGACGCCCGCGTGGCGCGTTCGGAAATGGATCACAAGGCCCGCAACGCCTCATTGGCCTATCTGATGAAGGCCTACGGCAACCTGCAGGGCAACGTGGATGAGGTACTGGACCTGTACTTCCATGGCTGTGCCTTGGCGATGAGTTGCGTCGATGTTGCCCGGGCATTCGCGTTTCTTGCCAACCGTGGCGTCAGCCCGCTCGATGGCAGCGTCGTACTAGCGCCCCACAAGAACCGCCAGCTCAATGCGCTGCTGCTGACCTGCGGGCTGTACGACGCGGCGGGTGACTTCGCTTGGCGTGTAGGTCTGCCCGGCAAGAGCGGTGTGGGCGGCGGCATCGTCGCCATCGTGCCGGGGCAAATGAGCATCTGCGTCTGGTCGCCGCGGTTGGACACCTATGGCAACTCCGTGGCTGGGCTGCGCGCATTGGAAACGCTTGTGAACGGTTTGGGCGTTGCCCCGTTGGGATGATTCACCGATTCGCAATGCCTGGTGCAATTCGCTAGCGTTAGCGGTGAATTCACTGCGGAGGTGTCCCATGAGCAAGGTCTTCATCATCGGCGCAACGGGCGGCGTGGGCTCACGGCTGGGGCCGCTGTTGGTCGGTAACGGACATTCGGTGAGTGGACTGCATCGTTCACCGGAGCAGGCCGAAGCATTGTCACGGGCGGGTGTTCGTCCTTATCTGGGCGACTTGATGACGATGACCGCCGAGGATCTCGCCGCGGCCCTCAAGGGGCACGACGTCATCGTCTTTTCAGCAGGGGCCGCCGGCAGCGGTCTCGAGCGCACGACGGCGATCGACGGAGAGGGCGTCACTCACACCATTGCCGCTGCTAAAAGCGCAGGTATCAAGCGCGTCTATCTCGTATCGGCCTTCATGGACGCGGCGCGGGGCGGAGAGCGCAAGCCCGGCTTCGAGCATTACATGAGCGTGAAGCGCGCATCTGATAACGCGCTGGTTGCCTCTGGTCTCGACTGGGTCATCCTGCGACCGGGTACCTTGGTGTCCGAGGACGGTAATGGGCGAGTGAGTGCTAACCTCGCATTGCCCTATGGCTCGGTCGCTCGGGGTAACGTCGCTGCGGTACTGGCTGCGCTCATCGATACACCCGCGATACGCCGCGAGATCATCGAGCTCACTGACGGTGACAGGCCGGTGCGCGAGGCGGTGCAGGCGCTGGTGCGTCGCCATGAATGAGAAGCGGGCAGCGAATCAGATCAACCCCCGTAAGTTGCTGCACAGTAAGTGGACGGCGGTGGCGCCGGAGCGGAAGGAAAAGCACTTCTTGGTAATCGATGTGGAGTTCGATGAGGAAGGCATCGTCATTGAATGCGCTATCGAAGCCGTCATGACGAAACGGATCGCTGCCATCGATTGGCATGACTTGAAGGACGCCACGCGCTGGCGTCAGGGGTGGACGTGAAGATGAACACGATTGGCCTGATCGGCGGCATGAGTTGGGAGTCCACGGTGCCCTATTACCGCCACATCAACGAAGCGGTGAAAGCCGCGCTTGGCGGTCTGCACTCCGCGCGAATCGTGTTGTACAGCGTCGATTTTCACGATATCGAACGGCTGCAGCACGCCGGTGACTGGGAGGGCGCAGGACGCGAGTTGGCACAAGCAGCGGTTGCGTTGGAGGCAGCGGGTGCTGACTTCCTCGTGCTTTGTACGAACACGATGCACAAGGTCGCGCCGGCCATCGAAGCCGCCGTGACGTTACCGCTGCTGCACATCGCCGACCCAACGGCCCTGGCCATCAAGCAAGCGGGGCATTCCGTGGTCGGCCTGTTGGGGACGCGGTTCACGATGGAGCAGGCGTTCTATCGGGAGCGTCTGGAAACGCATCACGACCTGCGCGTGCTGACGCCGGAGGAGGCGGATCGAGCGCTCATTCACCGGGTCATCTACGAAGAGTTGTGCGTTGGTGAGATTCGGGACGCGTCACGCGCCGAGTACCTGCGGATCATCCGGGCGCTGCATGCAGGGGGCGCCGAGGCGATCATCCTGGGTTGCACTGAGATTTCGCTACTGGTGGGCCCACAGGATTCACCCGTGCCGGTGTTCGACACGACCTTCATCCACGCGCAGGCCGCAGCGGAACAGGCGTTGAAGGCTTAGTCCATCGACGCCATAGCGCGGGTAGAACCCGCGCCTTGTTTTCATGGAACATCAAACCTCGTTCGAAGACGCAGGCTCCGGCAGAAACCAGTTCATCACCAATGCGCAGATGCCGCCGGTCGCGACGCCGGACTCCAAGACGCTGCGCAATGCTGTTGGCATGTGTGCGAGAAACTCAGGCACCTGCGATACGCCGAGTCCGAGGGCCAACGAGACAGCAATGATGAGCAACGCGCGGCGGTCTAGATCGATGCCGGCCAGGATATTGATGCCTGACGCCGCCACGGCGCCGAACATGACCAATGCCGCGCCCCCGAGCACCGGTTCCGGCACCGCCTGGATGACACCCGCCACGGCGGGGAACAGCCCGAGGAGTACGAGAATGACCGCTATCCACAGCCCGACATGACGGCTGGCGATCCCGGTCAACTGAATCACGCCATTGTTCTGCGCGAAGATCGAGCTGGGGAACGTGTTGAAGATACCGGCCAGGAAGGAGTTGGCACCGTTCACCAGCACACCGCCCTTGATCCGCTGCATCCAGAGCGGGCCCTCGACCGGTTGGCGGGAGACTTTGCTCGTCGCGGTGATGTCGCCGATGGCTTCCAGCGAGGTGACGAGGTAGATCACCAACATCGGCACGAACAGCGACCAGGAAAAGCCGATGCCGAAGTGGAAAGGCGTCGGCACCTGGAACAGTTCGGCCTGATGCATGCCGCTAAAATCCAGCCGGCCCAGGTAGGCGGCCAACGCATAACCGAGCCCGAGGGCGATAACGATGGCGCCGCTACGCATCCATACGACGGGAATTCGGTTGAGGAACACGATTGTTGCGAGCACTACGCCCGACAGCAACAGGTTCTCACCGTTGGCGAAGGTGCCGTTGGCCATGGCGGAAAAGCCGCCGCCCATGCTGATGAGCCCGACCTTGATTAGCGTCAGGCCGATCATCAGCACCACGATACCCGTCACCAGCGGCGTGATGAGACGCTTCACGAACGGCAAGATGCGCGAGACGCCCATCTCCACGAACGAACCTGCCATGACCACACCGAAGATGGCGGCCATCACGCTTTCTACGGGCGTTCCGTTCTTCACCATCAATGCGCCCCCCGCAATCAGCGGGCCGACGAAGTTGAAGCTGGTGCCCTGAATGATCAGCAGGCCAGTACCCAGTGGGCCGAAACGACGACATTGCACGAAGGTGGCGATGCCGGAGATCACCAGCGACATGGAGACGATCAGGTTGGTGTCCCGCGCCGAAACGCCCAGCGCCTGACAAATCAGCAACCCCGGCGTGACGATGGGAACGATGATCGCCAGCAGATGCTGGATGGCCGCGAGCACGGCAATCATGGGGCGCGGTTTGGCTTCGAGGGCGTAGAGCAGCTCGGAGCGAGGCGGGGCAACAGGGTTTTCCTGGGACATGAGGGCGAGGTCTTGAAAAAAGCGCGGATTCTACCGGTAGCGCGATAGGGGCGGTGAAGGTTTTGTCGCCTGGGGGCCGATCAGAGTAGATGGACGTTAAAAGCCGCGGGTTGTACCCGCCCTACGATTTTTATGGGCTCGGGTTCGAGATTTGAGCGTGGGCATGGATCTGATCGCTAGCAAGCTAGCTCCTACAGGGAGGCTTCGATCCTGTAGGAGCCTACTTGTAGGCGATCGTGTCGCACACCGGCTATAAAAAAGCCCGGCACAGGGCCGGGCTTTTTCGTTACAGGGCGATCAGTCGTCCAGCATCGCCTTGTTGCGCACCGCGCCTTTATCGGCACTAGTGGCGAGCAGGGCATAGGCTTTGAGCGCCGTCGTTACCTTGCGCGTGCGCGGGGCGGCGGGCTTCCAGCCTTTCTTGTCTTGCTCAATGCGGCGGTGGGCCAGTTCTTCATCCGAGACCAGCAGGTTGATGCTGCGGTTGGGGATGTCGATAAGCACTTTGTCGCCGTCCTGTACCAGGCCGATGGCACCGCCCGAGGCGGCTTCCGGCGAGGCGTGGCCGATGGACAGACCGCTGGTACCGCCGGAGAAGCGGCCGTCGGTGAGCAGGGCGCAGGCTTTGCCAAGGCCTTTGGACTTCAGGTAGCTCGTTGGGTAGAGCATTTCCTGCATGCCCGGGCCGCCTTTCGGGCCTTCGTAGCGAATGATGACGATGTCGCCTTCCTTCACTTCATCGCCGAGGATGCCTTTCACCGCGCTGTCCTGGCTTTCGAAGACTTTGGCGTTGCCTTCGAATACGTGGATGGATTCGTCCACACCCGCGGTTTTCACCACGCATCCATCCAGGGCGATGTTGCCGTAGAGCACCGCGAGGCCACCCTGTTGGGAATAGGCATGCTCGACGCTGCGGATGCAGCCGTTCGCACGGTCGTCGTCCAGGGTGTCCCAACGGGTCGACTGGCTGAACGCGGTCTGACTAGGGATACCTGCCGGGCCTGCCTTGAAGAAGTGGTGAACGGCTTCGTCCTTGGTCTGGGTGATGTCCCACTGGGCGATGGCTTCGGCCATGTTCGGGCTGTGCACGGTGTGCACATCGGTGTGCAGCAGGCCACCACGGGCCAGCTCGCCGAGAATGGAGAAGATACCGCCGGCGCGGTGCACGTCTTCCATGTGGTACTTCTGGATGTTCGGCGCCACCTTGCACAGCTGCGGCACTTTGCGTGACAGGCGATCGATATCGCGCAGGTCGAACTCGATTTCCGCTTCCTGGGCGGCCGCCAGCAGGTGGAGGATCGTGTTGGTCGAGCCGCCCATGGCGATGTCGAGCATCATGGCGTTCTCGAACGCATTGAAGTTGGCGATGTTGCGCGGCAGAACCGACTCGTCGCCTTCGCCGTAGTAGCGCTGGCAAAGTTCGACGGCCAGGCGGCCGGCGCGCAGGAACAGCTGCTCGCGGTCGCTGTGGGTCGCTAGGGTCGAACCATTGCCTGGCAGGGACAGGCCCAAGGCTTCGGTCAGGCAGTTCATCGAGTTGGCGGTGAACATGCCGGAGCAAGAACCGCAGGTTGGGCAGGCGCTACGCTCGTATTCCGCGACTTTCTCGTCACTGGCCGAGCTGTCGGCGGCGATGACCATGGCATCGACCAGGTCCAGGCCGTGGCTAGCCAGTTTGGTCTTGCCGGCTTCCATTGGCCCACCGGAAACGAAGACGACCGGGATGTTCAGACGCAGCGCGGCCATCAGCATGCCGGGGGTGATCTTGTCGCAGTTGCTGATACAGACGATGGCGTCGGCGCAGTGGGCGTTGACCATGTACTCCACGGAGTCAGCAATGATCTCGCGGCTCGGCAGCGAATAGAGCATGCCGTCGTGGCCCATGGCGATGCCGTCGTCGACTGCGATGGTGTTGAATTCCTTGGCCACGCCGCCGGCTTTCTCGATCTCGCGGGCCACCAGTTGACCGAGATCCTTCAGGTGCACGTGGCCGGGCACGAACTGGGTGAAGGAGTTGGCGATGGCGATGATCGGCTTCTTGAAGTCTTCGTCTTTCATCCCAGTGGCACGCCACAGGGCACGGGCGCCGGCCATGTTGCGGCCAAAGGTGGAGGTTTTCGAGCGGTAGTCAGGCATGACGGTTTCCTGCGGCTGATCAGGTCGTGAGCGGGGTTCTACAAAGTGCGTGTGCCATACGGCGTTCTTGTAAACACCCTCTTATGGTTCGTTCAGCGAGCATCGCTTGGGTCGTGTGAAGATCGACTCGCGTTCGTTTTACGCGATGGGCGACAGGCCTGGAGAATGCGGGATCTCCGCTGACAAGGCCGGGCTCTGGTTCCGCCGAAGATGAATGGCAGAAAGAGCTAGGATTCTACGCTCGTGCGTCTGCCGGGGGAAAGGGCGGGGGACGGAGGGTTTCCAATGCACCCTTCCGGCGAGGAGCGGTCCAACGCGCACGTTCTCCCCAAAGGACCGTTTATGAAACGGCTGATGCTTTGTTCCTTGATTCCCCTGTTCCTGACAGGGCATGTCCAGGCGTCATCAGACGACGCCTGGCGAGCGTACGAGCGCGATATGCGGGAGCGCTGCCTAGGGGCAAGCCAGCTGAAAAACGCCCGAATTGCGGGTGAGCCCGTCATGTTCGACGATCGCCTGGCCGTCTCGGCCCTGGTGATCAATGGGCAGTATCCGCAGCCGCATATGAAGGAGCAGCGCGGCCGCGAGCTATGTATCTATGATCGACGCAGCAAAACGGCCTACATCAGCGAGGCGGACAAACTGATCAAGTCTCGATAGTCGCGCTTCGCGCTCTTGTAGCGCGGGTGAAACCCGCATGGACACGCCACAAAGCCGCGGGTTGCACCCGCCCTACGGTACCGAAGCGCGCTTGCATTACGCGTTCGGCAGTAACCGCACGGTCATACTCTTGATGTAGCGCGTCTCGGCAATCGCCGGGTGGACGGGATGATCCGGGCCCTGCGAGCCGCGCTCGAGAAGTTGGATGTTGCGATCCAGATGGCGCGCGCTGCCCAGCAGGATGTTTTGCAAGTCGTCTTCCGGCAAATGCATCGAGCAGGAGGCGCTAACGAGGATGCCGTCCTTGTTCAGCAAACGCATGGCCTGTTCGTTCAGGCGGCGATAGGCAGCTTCGCCGTTCTTCAGGTCCTTCTTACGCTTGATGAAGGCGGGCGGATCAGCGATGACGACGTCGAAACGCTCTTCGGCGTTCTTCAGCTCTTTTAGGGCTTCGAATACGTCGCCCTCTACGCAGGTCATTTTCTCGGCCAGGCCATTCAACGCGGCGTTACGCTCGACGCCATCCAGTGCGAATGCCGATGCGTCCACGCAGAATACTTCGCTTGCACCGAACGCGGCGGCTTGCACGCCCCAGCCACCGATGTAGCTGAACAGGTCCAGTACGCGCTTGCCGGCCACATAGGGTGCGAGGCGCGCGCGATTCATGCGGTGGTCGTAGAACCAGCCGGTCTTCTGGCCTTCTCGCACGGGGGCTTCGAACTGCACGCCGTTCTCGATCAACGGCACCCAATCCGGCACCTCGCCGTAGGCGTTGTCGACATAGCGCTCCAGGCCCTCGGCATCGCGCGCGCTGGAGTCGTTCTTCCAGAGAACTCCAGCAGGCTTGAGGACTTGTAGCAGCGCCGCGAGGATATCGTCGCGGTGGCGCTCCATGGTGGGCGAGGCGATCTGCGCGACGACGTAGTCACCAAAACGATCGACGACGAGGCCCGGCAACAGGTCCGAGTCGCCGTAGACCAGACGGTAGTGCGGGGTGTCGAACAGGCGATCGCGCAGGCTTAGTGCAACTTTCAGTCGGTGGACGAGCAGCGACTTGTCCAGCGGGTGCTTGAGGTCACGGGACAGCAGGCGCGCACAGATGAGATTGTTCGGCGAGACCGCGACGATACCCAACGGCTTGCCGCTGGTGGTCTCCAGTACCGCCTGGTCGCCAGGCTGGAAGGCGTTCAGCGGTGTGGCAGCGACGTCGATTTCGTTGCTGTAGACCCACAGATGGCCGGCGCGCAGGCGTCGGTCGGCATTGGCTTTCAGGCGCAGGGCGGGCAGGGACATAGTGGGCTCCAGGGCAAAGGGGCGTGATTGTAGGCAAAGGCTGCGGACGGCTCTAGTGTCAGCAGGCCTTTACAGCGAGCGAGATCGGTAAAAAAGATGGACGGAAGGGGCGAGGTGCAGGGCTTCGGGTATTGGGTGGCGAGCGGTGGATTACGCTTCGCGTGATCCACCCTACGGTTCGTTTGCGGGATGCGCTCGCGCGACGGACGAACGTAGGGTGGAATCTCGAAGGGCTTCCACCGGGGCGAACGCATCCGATTAGGTTACGCCTTGTGTGATTCATGCTCGGTTCGTTTGTCCCCACAACGGCAGAAGGCTGCCCTTTCTCGCCAGTCGTCTGGTCTGTTTATCACCGCGGGCGACCTTTAGGGTCTATCGTGAACGTTGTCCGCAATAAGAGGCCAGCCCGGTATAAGTGGTCTGCCGGATACGGCATGCTAGCGTCTAATACCGGCCTTTCAGGAGTTCCCATGGCAGTTCCTTCGTCCGCCGCAAAGGATCGTTGGCTCGATCTTAACGAGGTACTGCGCGAGCTCGTGGCGCAGGGACGCGTTGCGCAGGACACGGCCGAGCAGTGCCTGGCCATCCGCCGCAGCTCCTTCAATACGCAACAGCATCCGTTGGAGTTTCTAGCCGCGCAACAGGTGGATGACATCAGCCGCCCGGGACGCAAGCTTGATATCGAGGCGCTGACGCTATGGCTGGCGGAATATTCTGATCAGCCCTACCTGCGCATCGATCCATTGAAGATCGAGGCGGCGAAAGTGACGCCGCTCATGTCGCATGCCTTTGCCCAGCGGCACAAGATCCTCGCCGTCGCGGTGGATGCCGAGTCGGTCACCGTTGCCAGCGCCCAGCCGTTCGTCAGCAGCTGGGAGCCGGATTTGATGCACGTGTTGAAGCGACCGATCAGGCGCGTGGTGGTCAATCCAATCGATCTGGAACGCTTCACCAACGAGTTCTACCGGCTGGCACGCTCGGTGAGCGGCGCGTCAACGACCGATCAAAAAATCAGCGGCGTCGGTAACTTCGAACAGTTGCTTAGCCTGGGTGCCCAGGATTCGGAGCCGGACGCGAACGATGCGCACATCGTCAACATCGTCGACTGGTTGTTCCAATACGCGTACCAGCAGCGGGCCAGTGATATTCACATCGAGCCCCGTCGGGATGTCGGCACCGTGCGGTTTCGTATCGACGGCGTACTGCACAATGTCTATCAATTCCCCGCACAGGTGACGATGGCGGTCATCAGCCGCTTGAAAAGCCTCGGGCGGATGAACGTCGCCGAAAAGCGCAAGCCCCAGGATGGCCGGATCAAGACCCGGACTCCCGATGGCGGCGAGGTGGAGTTGCGCTTATCGACGCTGCCGACCGCGTTCGGCGAAAAGATGGTCATGCGGATCTTCGACCCGGACGTCTTGCTGAAGAGCTTCGACGCCCTCGGGTTTTCCACCGATGACCTGCGGCGTTGGCAAAGCATGACCAATCAGCCCAATGGCATCATTCTCGTCACCGGGCCTACGGGGTCAGGGAAAACCACTACGCTCTACACCACGCTGAAGCAACTGGCGACCAGCGAGGTGAACGTCTGCACCATCGAAGACCCAATCGAGATGATCGAGCCGGCGTTCAACCAGATGCAGGTGCAGCACAACATCGACCTGACGTTTGCCAGCGGTGTGCGCGCGCTGATGCGGCAAGACCCGGACATCATCATGATTGGCGAGATCCGCGATCTGGAAACGGCGGAGATGGCGATCCAGGCGGCGTTGACGGGGCACTTGGTACTTTCCACGCTGCACACCAACGATGCGCCCAGCGCGCTTACGCGTCTGATGGAGTTGGGCGTCCCTCATTACCTGCTGCGGGCGACGCTGCTTGGCGTCATGGCGCAACGCTTGGTGCGAACGCTTTGCCCGCATTGCAAGGCGCCGGTGGAGATCTCACAGGAAGACTGGCAGGCGCTGACTCGGCCGTGGAGTTCCGCGGTGCCTACCGGCGCACATCGGGCGGTGGGTTGCCAGGAATGCCGCGACACGGGATACCGAGGGCGTGCTGGGGTGTATGAAATCATGTTGCTGAATGACGGTTTGAAGCCGGCCATTACGGCGGATACTGACTTGATCAGCCTTCGCCGCGCGGCCTTCAAGGAAGGCATGCGCAGCCTGCGTTTGTCAGGCGCGCAGAAGGTCGCGGCAGGGCAGACCACGATCGAGGAAGTGTTACGGGTCACGCCACAGAGTGAGCAGCGTTAGGGTGAGCGTATACAAACACCCCTTGCAGGGGCGACTTCAGTCGCCTGGGCTATAGCAAGTAGGGTGGGTTAGCCACGACGTGGCGTAATCCACCGTTTACCTTGAACTCGTATGCAGAGACTCGGGCGTAGCTACATGGCGTCGCTGGAAGCCCATTTGGGGATTTCGCCCTGTGCCTATGCGGGGGAGGAGGATGATCTTCAATTTTGTAGGGGCGACCTCCGGTCGCCTTCGCGACTAAAGCGGATCGCCGCCCGGTCGCCCCTACAGAGATCGTGCGTGCCGGCGAAGTAGGGTGGATTAGCCCCGACGTGGGGTAATCCACCGCTTGCTTCGCACTGCTTACGCGATTCGCTTGCTTTGCTGCGCGGGCTCGATCTTGATGGCGATGAACTTCGAGGTCGGGGTGAAACTGCCGACCCCGTAGCTGTCCAGCGGGACCAACGGGTTGGTTTCTGGATAGTAGGCCGCGGCCTGACCTTTGGGCATGTCGTAAGCAAGAATCGTAAAGCCCTTTACCTTGCGCTCGACGCCGTCATCCCACAGCGAGCTGACGTCCACTTTCTGGCCGGATTCATAGCCAAGACGGCGAATATCGTCTTCGTTGGCGAAGATCACGTCACGTTGACCCCAAACGCCACGGTAGCGGTCATCCAGGCCGTAGATCGTGGTGTTGTACTGATCGTGAGAACGCATGGTCTGCAGGATCAGATCATGCGTCTGGCCGCTCTTGCGCATGCGCTCGGAGATCAGATCGGCAGGTAGCGGGTTGGCCTTGAAGTTGGCCTTGCCGCTCGCCGTCGGCCATTTGCGCGAATTGGCAGCGTTACCCAGGTAGAAGCCACCCGGATGGGCCACGCGCTGGTTGAAGTCCTTGAAGCCCGGAATGGTATCGGCGATCAGGTCGCGGATACGGTCGTAGTCGGCGATCAAACTGTCCCAATTTACTGGGAAGTCGCCCAGCGTCGCCTTGGCGATACCGGCGACGATTGCTGGCTCCGACTTCATCTGTGAGCCATGGATCGGTTCGAGCTGGCCGAACGACGCATGCACCATGCTGAACGAGTCTTCCACGGTAACCGCCTGTGGGCCATCGGCCTGGCGATCGATATCGGTGCGGCCCAGGCAAGGCAGGATCAACGCATCAGTGCCCACCGTAAGGTGGCTGCGGTTGAGCTTTGTGCTGATCTGCACCGTGAGGTCGCAGCTTTTCAGTGCCTGGTGGGTGCGCGGGCTGTCAGGCGTTGCCTGAGCAAAGTTGCCACCGAGGCCGATGAACACCTTGGCCTGGCCGGCAACCATCGCCTCGATGGCTTCGACTGTGTTGTGGCCATTGTGACGTGGAACCTTGAATCCAAAACGGCGCTCGATGGAGTCCAGCAACGCAGCCGGGGGCTTGTCGTTGATGCCCATGGTGCGGTCACCCTGGACGTTGCTGTGGCCGCGAACGGGGCATAGGCCAGCACCGGGGCGGCCGACATTGCCAAACAGCAGCTGTAGGTTGACGATTTCCTGGATGGTCGGCACCGAATGGCGGTGCTGGGTGACACCCATGGCCCAGCAGATGATCACGTTCTTCGCACGGCGGTACATGCGTGCGGACTGCTCGATCTCGGCCAAGGTCAGCCCAGACTGGGACTCGATCAACGTCCAGGAGGTGGCGTCCACTTCCGCGAGGTAAGCGTCCATACCATCGGTGTGTTCGGCGATGAAGGCGTGGTCGAACAACGGTGCTTCGCCATTCGCAACGGCCTCTCGCTCCCACTGGAGCAGGAATTTGGCCATGCCACGGAAAGCGGCCATGTCGCCACCCAGCGCTGGGCGGAAGAACGCCGTGTTCAGCGGCGCAGAGCCGTTGGTTAGCATTTCCAATGCATGTTGCGGATGCTGGAAACGCTCGAGACCGCGCTCCTTCAGAGGGTTGAAGCAGACGACCTGAGCGCCGCGCTTCACCGCCTCGCGCAGGGGTTCGAGCATGCGCGGGTGGTTGGTCCCAGGGTTCTGGCCGACGACGAAAATGGCATCGGCGTGTTCGAAGTCCGCGAAGGTAACGCTGCCCTTGCCAACGCCGACGCTTTGCCCAAGCGCGACACCACTGGCTTCGTGGCACATGTTCGAGCAGTCGGGGAAGTTGTTGGTGCCGTAGGCGCGGACGAACAATTGATACAGGAAGGCGGCTTCGTTACTTGCGCGGCCGGAGGTATAGAACTCTGCCTGATCCGGGTTGCTCAAGCCTTTGAGGTAGCCGCCAATGAGCGCGAACGCATCGTTCCACTCGATGGGCACGTAGTGATCGCTTTTGGCGTCATAACGCATCGGCTGGGTCAGACGACCTTGGTATTCGAGCCAATAGTCGCTCTGCTCGCGCAGCTGGCTAACGCTGTATTTGGCGAAGAACGCTGCGTCGACACGACGCTTGGTCGCTTCCCAGTTCACGGCTTTCGCGCCGTTCTCGCAGAACTTGATCCGGCCGTCTTCGGGTGAGTCGCCCCAGGCGCAGCCCGGGCAATCGAAGCCGCCATTCTGGTTGGTCTTCAACAGCGCGCGCAGGTTCTTGAACGGCTGCTTGCTGTCGAGCCAGAAATGGGTGACGGCCTTGAGGGCGCCCCAACCGGCGGCAGCGCCTTTATAGGGTTTATAGCGAGGGTTGATCTGTTGCAGGCTCATGTCGGCTGTACTTCTTCTTCGCTGGGCGCCGGGCTGTAGACCCGGGGCGCGCTGTGATGAGTGAGGTGGATCAGATTCAGGTGATGACGCTGCGCCCACTGCACGGCAAGGCCGGTGGGTGCGGAAAAGCTGACGAGTGTGCGGATGCCCGCACGCAACGCCTTGTGGATCAATTCCAGGCTGCAGCGGCTGGTCACCACTGCTACGCCTTCGGCTGGGGAGCGACCCTGGCGCAACAAGGCGCCGATGAGCTTGTCAAGCGCATTGTGGCGGCCGATGTCTTCGCGGCCGAACAACAAGGTACCGTTCGCATCCATGAACACCGCCGCGTGCACGGCGCCGCAGTGCTGCCCCAGCGGCTGGAATTCGGCGATGCGGTCGCGCAGGCCTTCAAGCCACTCTGCCGGCGGCAAGGGCGCTGGTGTCAGCACCGGCAATTCCGGCAGCGCTTGGTCCAGCGCCTCGACACCACACAAGCCGCAGCCACTGGTGCCGGCCAGTTGGCGCCGCTGTTGTTTCAATTCCCAGAACGCCCGGTTGGCGATCTGCACGTCGGCATTGCGCGATTCGCCTTCGCCGCTAAGCGTGAGATCGTAGATCTCGTCGATCGATTCCACGGTCCCATTGCCGAGACTGAAGCCGACCACGAAGTCCTCGAGGTCCGTCGGCGTGACCATCATCACCGCTTGGCTGATGCCGTTGTAGGCAATCGCTAGCGCGCACTCTTCCGCCAGCTCTACGGGCACGGGCGAGCCGACAGCCATAGGCTGATAGTGATATTGGCGGCTAGCGGTGGATACAGGAGCGTCCACGGCCTTGAGAGGAGCGTGAGTACGACGCGAGGCAGTCATGTCAGGCACCGATCTATAGATTGATCGTTATTTGAGCAGGTTAGGCATCGGACGTTCGGTCGTCCAATCGGTGCTGCCGATTCGGCGATAAGTTCCATCGATCATGATGCCGCGACATATCGCCGCGCCTGGCCTGCGGCGTGGCGGGTGGGACGGCGGCTACAGACAAAAAAGGCGAAAAGGCGGATGTGCGGTAGGTAAAAGGTCCCGATAGAAATGCTTGATCAAGCGCCGTCGAGGCCTAACAAGTCCCGCATTTCATGAAAGCAGACATCCGCCAAAGGCGAACGGGGGGCATGACGGCGCATGATCAGGCCCACTGGAGAAATGGTGTTGGCATTGCTGATCGGGTGCAGGCGCAGGTGTTCGGTCATAGCGTCGAGCCCACTTTCCAGTGGCATGATCGCGCAGCAGAAACCGCCATGTACCGCCTGAAGGAGTTGATGCACCGCGTCGGTTTCCAGAAGCGGTGCCAGCGTCAAACCGCGGGAGCGGAACCCATGGTCGATGGATTGGCGAAAATGCATACCAGCGGACAGCACCCCCAGGGGGAGCTCGGCCAGTTGCTCCCAGACCAGCGCCTCTTCCTCGAAGCTGAAGTGGCGGTGGTCATAGAGCAGGGCCATGCGGGTATCGGCGAGGGCCAACGATTCGAAATGCGCGGCGTCCAGTCGGTCGAGATAGGAAATACCCATGTCGAGCCGGTTGCTCGCAAGTCCTTCGAGAATATCGTCCGAACTCAGTGCGGACAGCTCGAAGCGCAAGTGAGGATGGCGCGCGTGCAGGCGTTTCAAAAGGGGGACTAGATCAAACGCCGATAACGGCACGACGCCCATCCTCAGGGTGCCGCTCAGGTTGCCTCGCGTGATTGCCGCTTCAGCCAATAACCCGTCATGCGCGGCCAGTACGCTACGTGCCCAGGCGAGGATGCGTTGGCCGGGTTCGGTGAAGCCTTCGAAGCGCTGCCCGCGAATCACGAGTTCGAGGCCTAGCTCGTCTTCCAGATTACGCAGTCGCATGGAAAGCGTTGGTTGCGTCACATGACAACGC
The DNA here is from genome assembly GCF_014647635.1 of Pseudomonas matsuisoli. Classification (GTDB taxonomy): domain Bacteria; phylum Pseudomonadota; class Gammaproteobacteria; order Pseudomonadales; family Pseudomonadaceae; genus Pseudomonas_P; species Pseudomonas_P matsuisoli. Next base: position 188,091 of record NZ_BMPO01000008.1, on the reverse strand, counting down.
GCCGCCGCTTGGCCAAAGTGGCGAGTCTCGTCGAGGGCAATAAGGAACTTTAGCTGTTTGATGTCCATGACGGGGAAAGCTACAGCGTACGTACCATTTGCTTCAAGCGGGAAGGACCCAAGGTCCATTTCGGCGTCTAGATGGTCGGTGACAATGTTGGTGGGTGCGCTTACCCGCAATAACGAATTGACCCGCGGCAACGCTCTTCTGGGTCGCAAGAAGGTGGTTGCGCTCGCCGTCAAGCCGCCGAACCCTGTAGGGGCGGCTTCAGCCGCGAAGGCGGCACGCGCCGCCCTTACGAATAGCGCTACGCCGAGCATTTCCGCCTTTGACCGGATTTCTTGCGCGCCACGTCATAGGCGACGTTCGCCGGACTTACGTGTGGTTATGTCGACGCTGCATTGGGCGACTTGCAGTCGCCTTCGCGGCTAAAGCGGATCGCCGCCCGGCCGTCCCTACAGAGGTTGTGGCGCCGGTGTAGGCAAAGGCATGACCGGTGAGCAGGAATGCCATTCGATAGAATTGCGCAGCTCATCGCCAACCCACCGAACCCTGTTGGGGGCGGCCGGGCGGCGTTCCGCTTTAGTCGCGAAGGCGGCAAACGCCGCCCACTCGAATGGAGCTTCGCCGAGCATTTCCACCTTTGACCCAATCTCTTGCGCGCTACGTCGTCTACCGGTGCTTGGCGCCGGTCACGGAAAGGCCGTGGATCAGCGCCCGATAATCCCTCACCGCGTCGAACTCTTCTGTGTCCTTGGGGACTCCGCGGCTGTCGGGCTCGCTGACGGCGAGCAGGTGGGCGATACCATAGCGCTGCGCGGCGCGCAGCACCGGCAGGCTATCGTCGATGAACAGCGCGCGTGCAGGATCGAACGCAAGGTCGGCGTGTAACGCATCCCAGAACGCGGGCGCCTCCTTGGGAAAGCCGTAATCGTGTGAGCTGATCATCCGGTCGAAATACGGCGAAAGCTCAACACGCTCCATTTTCAAACTGAGCGAATCGCGATGAGCGTTGGTAATCATCACCACGTCTTTGCCCGCGTCGCGTAACGCCTGCAGGAACCCATCGGCATCCGGGCGCAGGGCAATAAGGTCGGCGATCTCGCGTTTCATCGCGACGATGGGCAGCCGCAGCTCACGCGTCCAGAAGTCCAGGCAGTACCAGTTCAGCGTACCGGCGTGATCGCGAAACAGTGGAGCAAGCTCCAGGTCCGCCATCGCGCGGCTGATGCCATGGACGTCGGCATAACGCTGCGGCATGTATTCGAGCCAGAAGTGGTTGTCGAAATGCAGGTCGAGCAACGTGCCGTCCATGTCCAGCAGTACGGTGTCGATCCGGTTCCACGGCAGGGTCGTCATGGGGCGTGCGGTCCGCGAGGGCGATAAAGGCAGGTATGATACCGGCACTCGTCCGACGGAGCCGCCCATGCGCCAGAAACCGACTGTACTTGACCGCGCCATCGTAGCCACCAGCCGTTTGTTCACTGTCGAGCAGGTACAGCTGAAGTTTTCCAATGGTGAGGAGCGCACGTACGAACGATTGGTCGGTCGGGGGACGGGGCATGGCGCAGTGATGATCGTGGCGTTGGCCGATGCCGAACACGCGCTGCTGATCGAGGAATACTGCGGCGGGACGGACGACTACCAGCTGTCTTTGCCCAAAGGCTTGATTGAGCCAGGCGAGGATGTCCTGGTCGCGGCCGATCGGGAGCTGAAGGAGGAAGCCGGGTTCGGCGCGAAAAGGCTCGAATACCTCACCGAACTCAGCCTTTCCCCCGGTTACATGAGCCAGAAGATCCAAGTGGTGCTCGCACGCGACCTCTATCCCGAACGCTTGCCGGGCGATGAGCCCGAACCCATGCGCGTGGATCAGGTGAACCTGCGCGAACTCGCAAGCCTCGTCCAACATCCGCAATTCAGCGAAGGCCGTGCACTGGCCGCGCTGTATCTCGTACGCGACCTACTTGTGCAGCGCGGGGAGTTGAGCCTATGAACGAGCTGATGCAAGGCGTGATCGCGCTCGTTCGGCAAGCGGGCGAGGCCATCCTGCCTTTTTGGCGCAGCGGCACGGAAGTGATCGAAAAGGCCGATGCGTCACCCGTGACCGCCGCGGATTACGCGGCACATCGCGTGTTGGCCGACGGCTTGAAAGCGCTTGCCCCCGAGATCCCCGTGTTGTCTGAGGAGGATTGCGACATCCCCCTGGCCACGCGCGCGGGCTGGACCCGTTGGTGGCTGGTCGATCCCCTCGATGGCACCAAGGAGTTCATCGCAGGTACCGATGAATTCACGGTCAATGTCGCGCTGATCGAAAACGACCGTGTGGTGTTCGGGGTCGTGGGTGTTCCGGTGAGTGGACGGTGTTTCTTCGGCGGCGCCGCCCTGGGCGCCTGGAGTCAGGACGCCAAAGGTTTGCAGGATGTGCCTATCCAGGTTCGGACTGCCCCGAGAACGACCTTCGAAGTCGTGGCGAGTCGTCGCCATGGCAGCGCGGAGCAGGCACGGTTGCTCGACGCCCTGGCAGCAGAAGTCGGTCCGTTGGACCGCGTCAATGTCGGCAGCTCCTTGAAGTTCTGCCTGCTCGCCGAAGGGGAAGCCGACTGTTATCCGCGCCTGGCCCCAACCTCACAATGGGACACGGCCGCTGCGCAAGGTGTATTGGAGGGCGCGGGGGGCGAAGTGCTCGATGTGGAGGGGTCGCCGCTGGCGTACGCCATGCGTGAGAGTTACCTGAATCCTTATTTCCTGGCTCTGCCCAAGGGCGTCAGCTGGCGCACAGCGTTGATTCAGGCCGCAGGCGCGTCCGTCCGACGCCCGTAAAGATCGGTGCGTCGGCGCCGATAGCCATCCATAGATAGACGTTCCCGCGTTGGCCGTGGCGTTCGTGCACATTTGCACTGGCGCTTTCACACGCGGCTCGCGCACTATCACGTCTTTCATTCGTAGCCTTACCCGAAAGGGGAGTTGCAGCGCCGTTGAGCGCCGGCCTGCATGCGCTGCTATCCGGTGTCGTGAACGCTTCCTTAAACGGCTGTATCGAGGATTGCCATCCTGAACCGTCCTACCTGCAGTGCCGTCAATGGGCGGCTTGGCGCCCTTGCCGGTTTCAGGCCGGGGGCGAACGGATGAGTCTTTTGCAGCGACCGTTCAAACGGTTTTGTTGGCTATGGTTGCTGGTTCTTTTACTGGGCGGTGGGCTGCGCGCGGATATCTTGCTCGGCGAGCTATTGCAGCGTGCCGAGCAGCTCTATGGTCCGCTGGGGGACGGCCGCCAGCGCATTACCGCCTGGCGGGAGATGCTGCAGACCAGCCGTTCGCTGGATGAGGCGGAAAAGCTCATCGCCGTGAATGCCTTTTTCAACCGTGTCGTGGCTTGGCGCGACGATGAGATCGTCTGGCATACCGCCGACTATTGGGCGACGCCGGTCGAAGCGCTGATCAAAGGCGCCGGTGACTGCGAGGACTATGCGATTGCCAAGTACGTGAGCCTGCGCGAACTGGGCATCCCGGACGATAAGCTGCGGATCACCTACGTCAAGGCGTTGCGCCTGAATCAGGCCCATATGGTGCTGACGTACTACGCCACGCCAACGGCGGCACCGCTGGTGCTCGACAACATCATCGGGGATATTCGCCCCGCAGCCGAGCGGCGCGATTTGCTGCCGGTGTATTCCTTTAACGGTGGTGGGCTATGGTTGCCCGGCCGTCCGGGTAACGAAAAGGTCGGCGACAGCAAGCGACTGTCGCGCTGGCAGGATCTGCTCGGAAAAATGCGCGCGGAAGGCCTGCTGGCCGGCGCACCCTAAAACGCCATCTGGCCGCGAACCAAACGTCAACGGACCCTTAGTAAGGAGACGGAATGTCCCTCTTCAAGCAGCTCTTCCTCGGCATCTGCCTGTTTCTGGTGATTGCGTTTACTGGAAGCTTTCTGGCGAGCCTGGAAAGTTCTCGCGACCAATCCATCGAACAGTTGCAGTCGCACGCGCAGGATGCGGCGACCGCCCTGGCGATGACGTTGACGCCGAACATCGACGATCCGGCGATGGTGGACCTGCTGGTCAGTTCGATCTTCGACAGCGGCTACTACGACCGAATCCGTGTGCTGGACGTCCAGAACGGCGACCGCGTCATCACCGAGCGGACCAGCGCTAACGAAACGTCGGACGTGCCCGCTTGGTTCGAAAGGCTCGTGCGTATCGACGCACAACCGGCGGAAGCGGTCGTGATGCGCGGCTGGGACCAGGCCGCGCGGGTACAGGTGTCGAGTCACCCTCGGTTCGCGATCACCCGGCTGTGGGATTCGGCAATGGGTAGCCTGGCATGGCTGCTGGGTTGTGGGGTCGTGGCAGCCGTTCTTGGCGGTCTCCTGTTGCGTGCGCAGCTGCGGCCGTTGGATTACCTCGTGCGCCAGTCCGAAGCCATTGCGATTCGACAGTTCCTGAGCGTGCCGGAGCTGCCGCGCACACCTGAGTTGCGTCGGGTCGTCGGGGCAATGAACCTGATGGTGGAAAAGCTCAAGGCGGTCTTCCAGGAGCAGGCCGAGCGCAGCGAGCAGCTGCGTGACGAAGCTTATCTCGACAGCCTTACCGGTCTGGCCAATCGCCGGCGCCTCGATCTACAGATGGAGCAAAGCCTGAGCAGCGACGAGCAGGCGTCTCACGGCGCCTTCCTCATGGTCAGGCTGGACGACCTCGCCGGGGTCAATGGGCGTTTAGGCGGTCATGCGACGGATGATCTGTTGCGCCGGATCGCCGATGCTCTGCGTCGGCATAGCCGGCCTGCGTTGGGCAGTGAAGGGCTGGTTGCCCGCAGCCGCGGAGGGCAGTTCGCCATTCTTGCGCCGGGGTTGCTTGGCGAGGAAGCCGAGCGACTGGCTGCGGCGCTCGTCGCGGACCTGCAGAAGATGGCGCAGGGTGATGAGTGTCTGAGCACCATTCGTATCCATGTCGGAGTGACGCTCTACCGCATCGGCGACAGTCCCAAGGCGCTGCTCGTTCGTGTCGATGACGCCTTGGCCGCTGCCGCGTGGCAGGGTGATTTCGTCTGGTCGAGCACCGGTGACGGTAGCGCGGGGCGCGTCACCAATGAACAGGACACGTGGCGTACACGGCTGGACACTGCCCTGCGGGAGCGCCGCTTCATCCTCTATTTCCAGCCCGTGAAAAGCCTGACGGCGCCGGGTGGGACGCTGCAGTACAAGGCGCTGGCCCGGCTGCTGAATGAAAACGGCGACGTCGTGAACGCGGGCCGCTTCCTGCCCTGGATCGAACGTTTCGGCTGGAGCGAGCGGTTGGATACGGTCATGCTCGACCTGTTGCTGGAGCAGATGAAGGGACACGACGCGCGGATGTCGCTGAGTCTGTCGCGGGCAGCGGTGGCCGATGAGCGCGCGCGCGAAACGCTGATCCAGCAGCTGAGCGAGCACCCGGAGGTGTCGCGGCGGCTGACCCTCGAGTTGGACGAGCAGCATTTGCCCGACCAGGCCGGTCTTGAAGCGTTAGCGATGACGCTGCGTTCGTTGACGGGAACGGGCCTGGCCATCCAGCACTTCGGGGGCCGCTTCAGCTTGATCGGCAACCTGGCACGCCTGGGGTTGGACTATCTCAAGCTCGATGGCAGCTATATCCGGCACATTGATGTGGAGGCGGACAAGCGTCTGTTCGTCGAGGCCGTCCAGCAAGCCGCCAGCAGCATCAATTTGCCGGTGATCGCCGAGCGCGTGGAAACCCAGGGTGAGCTCGATGTCCTTCGTGAAATGAACATTGCCGGTGCAACGGGCGAGCGCCTGGGCGTACCGGAGCCTTGGAACAGCTGATCGACATTACTCTTTGCTGCTTATATGTCGATGTAGGCGTCGCCGCCGTCAGCACCTTGCTCGTGGTCATCACGCTTTTAAGGGTGATGTATGCCGGACGCGCTCTTTGTAGGAGCCCACTTGTGGGCGATCACGATCTGGCTGACAACGCGGTATCGCCTGACCGTACTAATGATCGCCTATGAGCTGATCGCAGTCCGATGGGCTTCTACGGAAGTGGACCGCATTGCTACTGCGGGAGCGGAACATCGCACGCGGCCACGGAACCGCGCTCGAGCCGCCGCTGCCTATATCGCATCCATCCAGCGGAGCGGTGACCATGGCAGACAAGGATAAAGACAAGGACGAGGAGCAGAAGGCCAGCGCCACGCATCTGCCACATGACGAGGGCGGACCCGACAAGGACGATGTGGACCCGGAAAGTGACCTGACCGAAGAGGAAAAGGACGAGGTCGTCGAAAGCCAGCCGCCACGCGCCCAGGTCCTGCACGAAGTCATCCGGCTGCAAGGTGACCACGAACTTGAACGTGGGGTGGCGGCGCTCTGGTGGTCCGCGCTGGCAGCTGGGCTTTCCATTGGGCTCTCGATGATGGCGATGGGGCTGCTGCGCAGCATTGCCGGGGACCATCCGATGTCCACTGCCATCTATGCCTTCGGCTATCCGGTGGGATTCCTGGCGATCATCCTCGCGCGGCAGCAGCTGTTCACCGAAAACACGATCACTGCCGTCTTGCCGGTCATGAGCGAACCGACTGCTGCCATGTTCGGCAAGCTGATGAAACTGTGGATCGTGGTGCTGGCAGGAAACATGGTGGGTGCATCGCTGTTTGCGTTCGCCGCGCTGGAGCTGCCGATTTTCGAGCCAAAGGCGGACGAAGCCTTCCTGGAAATCGGCCGGGAAGTCATGAAGCAGGAGGCGTTCCCGATGTTCGCCAAGGCGATCGTTTCGGGGTGGATGATTGCGACCATGGTGTGGCTGATCCCCGCCGCGGAAGGTGCCAAGATCTGGGTGATCGGCATCATCACCTACTGCATGGCCTTGGGCAGTTTCACCCACATCGTCGTGGGCACGGCGGAAGTGAGCTATCTGGTGTTCGCCGGCGAACTGACCTGGAGCGAGTTCTGGTGGCCGTTCGCGTTACCGACCTTGATCGGTAACATTGTTGGCGGCAGCCTCATCTTCGCCCTCATCAGCCACGCGCAGATTCGAAGCGAAATACAGTGACGTCAAGTCGAGGGCGCGCGAGCCTCGCGGCCCTTGTCGACCATCCAGCGCACGACCTCGGCAAGTGATACGCGATGTTCGTGAGCGGCTTTCCAGCCGACACGGTCCTCGTGGTATCGCTCCGCATAGCGACGGAGCACAGGGTCGCGCCCATCCTCGCTCAGATGAAGTTCGAGTTCCCGCAGGTGCAGTGAGTCGGGGGTGGGCGCCCGCGTCCGGCGGTGCAACGTTAGCGTGACGCTATCGCTCATGGTTGTTCGCCTCCTGGCCGCATTCGGGTGTCATCGGTTGCCCAGCCTTGCCTTCGACGACGAAGCGCGCGCGGCGCTCGGCAACGTCGTCACGCAGTGCCTCGTAGTAGTCGGGCCCTGTACGCAGTTCCTCGGTTACAGGAAGCGCCTTGGCCCGGCCATCGACGGTGCCACCAACGGTACTGACGGTGCTCAGCGTTTCCAGGGTGTCGCTATTGCTGCCGAACGGCGATACGGCAAAACTCAACACCTTGCCCGTGGCGTCGCGCAGGTTCGAGGTGCCTAGCAGCGGCAGCTCGACGATCGGGCCATTCGCGATGTTCCAGACACCGAACGTTTGACCGAAGTCCGCCCGGTGCCGCTCGATGCCCAGTCTTCCCGAGACATCGATTAATCCGAGCAGGCCGACGGTCGAGTTGAGGGCAAAGCGACCTAGGGTGTTCACCGAGCGTCGTGCGTTGCCTTGGAGCAGGTCATTGATGAAAACCTTGGGTTCTCCGAAGTTGGCGACAAAGTTATGGACACCGCTCTGGACGGTGTCTGGCAGCCGCCGGTAGCCACGGGCGATCGGCGCCAGGGCGTAATCGTCGACCGTTCGGTTGAAGGCAAAGATGCCACGGTTGACGGGCTCCGCAGGGTCATAGGGCGCCAGTGCGGGCGTGCTGCACACCGAGGCGTGCATATTGGACGTGCCGGCACAGCCGCTGCCCAGCAGCACGAGAAATCCAAGGGACGCACACTGCACGGCATAGGAAGCGGTTTTGAGCGTTGGCATACGGAGCGGTCTCGTCGGGAAATGCCGGCGATGCTGCGCGTGCTTTCTTGCCTGGGAATGTCCATCGGGTTTCGAAAAGGTCGCTTCGTTACCCGATTGAAATATATGACGTGCCCGGCTCAATGGTTTTAGATATCCGCTCCTGTATCCAGCCGGACGGCACACGTCGTGACCCATTTATTGCTGGTGGACGATGACATCGAAGTCCTCGCCCTTTTGAAGAAATTCCTCGAACAACACGGCTACAGCGTGGCGATCGCGACCGACGGACCCGCGCTGTGGGAGGCCGTTGCCCGACAGATGCCGGACCTCGTCATTCTCGATGTCATGCTGCCGGGGGACAGCGGGCTGGTGCTGTGCCAGAAGCTGCGCACTGAGCATGCGATTGGAATCGTGATGCTCACGGCCATGAGCGAGCTTAGTGATCGCGTGGTGGGCCTGGAGCTCGGTGCTGACGATTACCTCACCAAACCGTTCGATGCGCGTGAGCTGCTCGCTCGGGTTCGAGCGGTGCTTCGACGGACGGGTGAAACGCGCAACGTATTGAACGAGAAGCCGCGTCCCACCCTGGAATTCGCCGGCTGGCAGCTGGATGTCACGCGCCGGGAGCTGCGTTCGCCAGACGCGGTATTGATTCCCCTCTCGGCAGGCGAGTTCGAGCTGCTGCTGGTGTTTGCCGAGCATCCCCAGCGGGTGCTGACGCGCCAGCAGCTGCTTGATAAAGCGCGAGGTGATGGCCATGAGGCCTTCGATCGTAGCGTGGACGTTCAGGTCAGTCGCTTGCGGCGCAAGCTGGAGAGCGATCCGAGTGGCACGCCCATGATCCGGACCATCCGCAACGGGGGCTATTTGTTTACACCAAGCGTGGTCATGCGGCGGTGAGGCTGTTGCAGCAGACGTGGGTGGGGCTGCGCCGTCCGCGCGATACGGTTGCACGCTGGATCGCGCTGACCATCATGGCCGCGATGCTCACCGCTTTGCTGCTAAATGGCTTGTTCAACACGCTTGCGGGCGTCTGGGCACGCCCGCCACTGGTGGAAACCGGTTTGATGGAGCGGCTTGCGACCATCACGCGGATGCTTGATGCCGCGCCGGTGTCGCAGCGGCAGTCACTCGCCATAGCGGCCAGCGATGAAACATTCTCCGCGCGGTGGCTGGCGCACCATGAAGAGGCTGATCTGCCCGTGTTGGACGACCCGGACTTCCGCGACGGTGCGCCGATCCTTCATCGCTTGCTGCAACGCCCGACGGCGCGTATCGAAGCCTACGAACCCGCCGATTGGCCTGCCCACCGAAATGATCGGCGCTATGCCCTGCTGATCAGCCTAAGCGATGGCTCCTGGGCCATGTTCTCTGTGCCAACCCGTAGCTGGGGGCTGGAGGAGTGGCTGCGTAACCTGATCGTGCTGGGGCTGGTAGTGCTGTCGACGGCCGTTGTCGCGCTGGTCGCAACGCGGCATCTGGCGCGTCCGCTGGAGCGTTTCGCGCAGGGCGCGCGGCGTTTCGGCACGGATTTCAAGGCACCGCCCATTCCAGTGGAAGGGCCGCAAGAGCTCCGTCAGGCGATACTCGCGTTCAATGGCATGCAGGCGCAATTGCGAAACTTCCTGCTCGATCGCACGCAAATGCTCGCGGCGATTTCCCACGACCTACGTGCCCCGCTGACCCGCATGCGGTTGCGCGGCGAGTTCATCGACGACGTCGAGCAGCAGTCGAGATTGTTCCGGGACGTGGATGAGATGCAGACCATGGTGACGTCCGCCTTGGACTTCTTCCGTGACGATGCCCGGTTCGAGCCGGCCACTGCCTTCGATCTCGCCCAATTGCTGCACACGGTGGTGGATGACTTCAAGGATGCTGGAGCGACGGTCGCGTTCAGCGGGCCGGGACGCCTGGTTTATGTTGGGCGCCCGGTGGGTATCAAGCGGATGCTAGTGAATCTGGTGGAGAACGCGATCAAGTACGGACGGGAGCCGGGCGTACGCCTGCGGCGTACTTCGGAGCAGGTGGAGATTCGCGTGCAGGATCGTGGGCCGGGCATTCCCGAGGAGCACCACGACGCTGTCTTCGCGCCGTTCTTTCGCCTCGAAGGCTCGCGCAACAAGAGCACCGGCGGGGTTGGGCTGGGGCTTTCGGTCGCACGCGCCACGGTGCTCGAGCACGGCGGGACACTCACCCTTCGGAACCGCCGCGGAGGAGGGCTGGAGGTGCGAGTCGTCCTACCGTTGGGGCTGCCGTCCCGGCCTTGACGAGGCTGGCCGCTGCCGTTATTCGTGCAGGCGCAGAACGGTTTGTCGTGACCCTTGTCACAACTCTCCGCCAGTGTTATCAAATCCTGGCAGAAACAGCCAAGGACGAGCCTTTCCGCGCCTCCTGTGGATGTTCCTCACATGCCGTCTACACTTTGACGGGCAGTTCCCCTGCTGCCCCGGAGCCGGAGTAAAACATGAACAATAACAACAGCATCGCACGCCATCTGCCCTGGGCAGCGCTGGCCGTGCTCGGCGCCTGTGCGCTCGGTGTCGTCGCCCTCAGAAGGGGCGAAGCGATCAACGCCTTGTGGATCGTGGTCGCCGCCGTCGCGCTCTATCTGGTCGCTTACCGTTACTACAGCCTGTTCATCGCCACCAAAGTGATGCAGCTGGATTCTTCACGCGCAACCCCTGCTGTACTCAACAATGACGGTCTGGACTACGTCCCGACCAACAAACACATCCTCTTCGGACACCACTTTGCCGCTATCGCCGGCGCAGGGCCGCTTGTGGGCCCGGTGCTTGCCGCGCAGATGGGATACTTGCCCGGCACGCTGTGGCTGATAGCCGGCGTGGTGCTCGCCGGTGCGGTGCAGGACTTCATGGTCCTGTTCATGTCCACTCGCCGCAACGGTCGCTCTCTGGGTGACATGGTGCGCGAGGAGATGGGCCGAATCCCAGGGACTATCGCCCTGTTCGGCTGCTTCCTGATCATGATCATCATCCTTGCGGTGCTGGCGCTGATCGTCGTGAAGGCCCTGGCCGAGAGCCCATGGGGCATGTTCACGGTGATGGCCACCATCCCGATCGCGATGTTCATGGGCATCTACATGCGCTACATCCGTCCGGGCCGCATCGGTGAAATTTCGCTGATTGGGGTGGTGCTGCTGCTCGTGTCCATCTGGGCGGGTGGCGCTGTCGCCGCAGACCCGGTCTGGGGGCCGGCCTTCACCTTCACCGGTGTGCAGATCACCTGGATGCTGATCGGCTATGGCTTCGTTGCTGCCGTACTGCCGGTCTGGCTAGTGCTGGCGCCACGGGATTACCTGTCCACCTTCCTTAAGATCGGCACCATCATCGCCCTGGCGATCGGCATTCTGATCACCATGCCGGAACTGAAAATGCCGGCGCTGACGCAGTTCACCGACGGTACCGGTCCGGTCTGGAAGGGTACGCTGTTCCCGTTCCTGTTCATCACGATTGCCTGTGGTGCGGTCTCTGGCTTCCATGCGCTGATTTCTTCGGGGACCACGCCGAAGCTGCTGGCCAACGAGAGCCACGCCCGCTACATCGGCTACGGAGGCATGCTGATGGAATCCTTCGTCGCCATCATGGCGATGGTTGCAGCATCCGTCATCGAGCCGGGTGTGTACTTCGCCATGAACAGCCCGGCTGCCGTGGTGGGCGGGGACGTGGCGTCCGTCGCTGCGGCTGTCAGCAATTGGGGCTTCACCGTCACGCCGGAGCAGTTGGAAGCCACGGCGCGTGATATTGGTGAGAACACGATCCTGGCCCGTGCCGGCGGGGCGCCGACCCTTGCAGTGGGTATCGCCCAGATCTTGCACAACGTGCTGCCGGGCGAGAACACCATGGCGTTCTGGTACCACTTCGCGATCCTGTTCGAGGCACTGTTCATCCTCACCGCGGTAGACGCCGGGACCCGAGCCGGTCGCTTCATGCTGCAGGACCTGCTCGGTAACTTCGTCCCGGCGCTGAAGCGCACCGAATCCTGGGGCGCCAACATGCTGGCCACGGCCGGTTGCGTCGCGCTGTGGGGCTGGTTGCTGTATCAGGGCGTCGTCGATCCGCTGGGCGGCATCAACACCTTGTGGCCGCTGTTCGGTATCTCCAACCAGATGCTGGCAGGTATCGCGCTGATGCTGGGCTGCGTGGTGCTGATCAAGATGAAGCGGCAGCGCTACGTCTGGGTCACGTTGGTGCCCGCAACGTGGTTGCTGATCTGCACCACCACGGCGGGTCTGATCAAGCTGCTCGATCCGAACCCGGCTGTCGGCTTCGTCGCCTTGGCTAACAAGTACAGCGCTGCAATGGCACAGGGACAAGTGATCGCCCCGGCCAAGAGCATGGAGCAGATGCAGCACATCGTGTTCAACGCCTGGACCAATACCACGCTGACGGTGCTGTTCCTGTTCGTGGTGATGAGCATCCTGTTCTTCGCCATCAAGGTCGGTCGGGCCGCATTGGGTAAAACCGAGCGTACGGATAAAGAAGCGCCGTTCCAGCCGATACCGGACGCCTAAGAGGATTCGCTGATGTTCAATGATCTGGGTCGAATGGGTAAGTATCTCGGGCAGGCCGCCAAGATGTTGGTGGGCATGCCGGACTACGACACCTACGTCGAACACATGAAGAACAAGCATCCGGACAAACCGGTGATGACCTACGATGAGTTCTTCCGTGAGCGTCAGGAGGCGCGTTACGGTGGAGGCAAGTCGGGGGCGATTCGGTGTTGTTAGACGTTGAACACTAACGGTTAACGTGTAGGAGCCCACTTGTGGGCGATCCAGATCCAACCGACGGCTAGGAGCTGTCTGGCCTGACGCTGATCGCCCACAAGCTGATCGCAGCCCGGTGGGCTCCTACAAAAAGCCGCTCATTGCGTCACGAAAAAACCCCATGCGCCACGCCTGTCGTGGCGCATTTCATTTCAGAGGTACCCATGTCTCACACGCCAATCCCGGTCACGGTACTGACCGGATTTCTCGGCACTGGCAAGACCACGCTGCTCAAATATCTTCTGCAAGCAGAGCACGGCCTGAAGCTCGCCATCATCGAGAACGAATTCGCTGAAACGCAGATCGACACGACACTGCTCGGTGACGCCCCAGCCGAAGTCCTCACATTGGCCAACGGCTGTGTCTGCTGCTCCATCAACAGCGATCTGGCGAAAGGGCTGATGTTCCTGTTGGAGCGCAGGGATAGCGGTGCCATCGCCTTCGACCGCCTGGTGATCGAATGCACCGGCCTGGCCGACCCTGCACCCGTGGCACAAACCTTCTTTGCGGACGAGGAATTGTGCGAGCGCTACGTACTCGACGGGATCGTCACGCTCGTGGACGCGGCGAATGCCGAGCGCCACCTGCAGGAATCGATCGCTCAGGCGCAGGTGGGATTTGCCGATCGGATTCTGCTGAGTAAAACCGATCTCGTCGCAACCGAATCCGTCGACCACCTGCGTCAGCGCTTGCAGCGTATCAACCGCCGGGCGCCGATACATGTCGTCGAGCACGGGCGCACGGATCTGTCCCATCTGCTGGACATCCGTGGCTTTAACCTCAATGCCGATTTTGGCCCGGCACTGACGTTTCGTCCCGTACAAGCCGCGTCCTCCGTAGACCGTATCCGCACGCTCGTACTGCGGACGGCTGCGCCACTGGACCTCGACCGTCTCAGCGCATTTATGGAGAACCTGCTCGAAGAACATGGTAATTCGCTGCTTCGCTACAAGGGCGTGCTCAACATCGCTAACGAGCCGAGGCGCATGGTCTTCCAAGGCGTCCTGCGGCTGTATGGCTTCGATTGGGATAGCGAATGGCGCGAGCATGAGACGCGGGAAAGCGTAATCGTGTTTATCGGGGACAATTTGCCGGAAGCAGACATTCACGCGGCGTTCGACGCACAGGCCTCGTGAGTGCCGTTTAGCAGGACAAATGAGCATTAGGCGAGACGGCCGGTCCATTTATGTAACGGTGACGAATATGTGACCGTCAGGGGCGGCCGGTTCCCCGCCCGCAGGCTCGATCGATCACTGGAATGAAGACGCGCCTGATCTACCTGTATCTGCACCAACAAGAATGGGAGTGTCAGTGATGAGCTATCCAAAAATGCTGGAAGACAGGGGATTCGAAGTGGTTGATGGACGTCGGCGCTTTTCTGCACTGCTGACGCTCCACGCCACCGTCAAGGCAATCGACCAGGATGGTCGGGCGTATCGCATCTCACGGGGTTCGGAAGGGCTCGACATCCAGCCCTCTCCAGACGAGACCGGCGACGTCGCGACATCTATCGTTATTCGTCCTACCCATTGAGGTAGCACAGGCGCGCATTCGCGCGCCTTTCATGACCTTCGTCGACATCCCTTCATGTTTCTCAGCGCTCGGCCGATGACCTGATACCTGCCCCTCGCCGAGTATCTGCACATGCGTGCGCTCAGAACGATTCAAGGACGATATGCGACCGTATTCATCGCATTCATCGTCATCGCTGTATTGCTCACCGTTGCTGCCATCCGCCTCTTGGTCACGCCGCAACTCAAAGCGGTTGAAGCGGGGCGAATCAGTGCCGAGCTGACCGACATCGCCGACTTCATTCAGAAGGACCTGGCGAAGATCCAGAGCCAGTCGCGCAGCATCACCGAAACCGTTGCCGTGCTCGACAGCGCGGATATCGACCGGCTGCAACCTGCGTTGGTGAACCAGTACGGCGACGCCAAGGTATTTGGCGGTGGGATTTGGCCGTTCCCCAATGCCCGTGAGCTGGGGCGCGACAAATTCAGCACGTTCTTCCACCGTGATGCCTCGGGGAAGATGACGGAAAACACCTATTGGAACAGTGCCGAAGCGCCTAATTATTGGGAGCAACCCTGGCACAAGGCGGGTGCACAGGCACCGCGCGGTGAGTGCGTCTGGGCTGCCGCCTACAAGGACGGCGCCAGTGCCGAGCCACGTACCAACTGCGCAATGGGCATCTACCGTGGCAGCCAGGCATTTGGGGTATCCACCATCGACCTCACGCTGGGCTTCTTCAACGGTCTCGTGGCCGAGAAGCAGAAGGAGCTGGAAGGGCAGGTCATGATCGTCGAGGCCGACGGCAAGATTCTCAGCAACCTGCCGCAGCTCGGTGGCGAAATCGTCTTGAAGAATGTGTCGGAGCTCGCGAGCCGTTCCCCGTTCGTTCGTGAGATTCAAAGCGCCCTCGCGTCGGCGAACCACGAACGGATGCAGTCGGAGTTCGTCGATTCTGAGGATCAGAGCTTCTTCCTGCAGCGTATCGAGGGCACGCCCTGGTACCTTGCCGCAGCAGTGCCGACGCGCCTGCTGACCCAAACGAGCAACGATGTGCTTGGCACCCTGGCCGCCATCCAGTTGCCGCTGGTGTTGCTATTGTTGGGTGTGATGATTCTGTCGGTTCGGGCCTTGAGCCGCCGGCTTGGCCTACTGGCTTCCAACATCCGTTCGCTTTCCGCGGGCGATGCTGATCTGACACGTCGGGTGCCGGTCAAGGGCGAAGACGAGGTGGACGCGATCGGGGAGTCGGTCAACCGATTCATTGCGTATTTGCAGGCGATGATTGCCGAGCTGACTACCGCATCACGCCGTATCGGCGATGAGATCGAGAGCCTCAAGCAGCAGTCGACCCAGAACAATTTGATCCTTGCGCGTCATGCGAGCGAGACCGATCAGGCGGTTACAGCAATCACCGAAATGAGCTCTACCGCGGATTCGGTTGCCCAAAGCGCGAGCGAAACGGCGTCCTTCACCGAGCGCGCCAACGAAAATGCCATGCGCTCGCGGCAGGTGGTCAGCGAGGCGTCGAGCGGCGTGTTGTCGCTGGTGGACGACGTGGATGCCGCCACGACGAAAGTTGTTGAAATGCAACAGGACGCCCGTCGTATCAATGACATTCTTGGCGTGATTGGTGGCATTGCTGATCAAACCAACCTGCTGGCACTCAATGCGGCCATCGAGGCCGCCCGTGCGGGCGAGCAAGGCCGTGGGTTCGCAGTTGTGGCCGATGAGGTGCGTGCATTGGCGGGTCGCACTCAACAGAGCACGTCGGAAATCAACGATATGCTCAAGCGCCTCGAAGATGGTGTCGGCTCGGCTGTCGCGGCAATGGAAAGAACGCGCAAGAGCTGCCAGGGTGCTGCGGAGAAGACCACCGACGTCAATACGGGCCTGGATGAAATGGCCGGCTCGATGGGCCGTATCCACGACCTGAGTGCGCAAATCGCAACCGCCGCCGAAGAGCAGAGCGCGGTGAGCGAAGAGATCAACCAGAACATGGTCGCGGTTCGGCAAATGGTCGACGAGTTGGTGGGCAATGGTGTGCAGGTTGAGAAGAGCACCACTTCGCTCGCGTCGTCCAACGGCCAGCTGGCCTCGATCGTCCGGCGATTCAAGGTGTAACCCAAGAGTCACACCTCGCATGTGTGAGTTACCCACCGCCGAGGCGCCGCGCTGTCGCGCGACAAACAGGGGGCATGGCAGTGAGTGCAGACCTTGTGGGAGCGGGTCGGGCGGCGATTTGCGGGGCGGCCATCCGCCATGCCCGCGATGGAGTTATGCGCCATTGCCAATCGCGAGCATGGCTCGCTCCCACAAGGGTTCACAATCCACTCATTTTTTGCTTCTGAATCAAAGAGGTGTTTTTTATTTGATGAGAGCGGGCCGTGCCCGCGATGATTGAGGCAGGGCTGCGCGCATCCCTGCCTCACCCACGAACCAAAGCCCGTATCCCGTACTGACAATTGCTCCACGCTGGTGCGTTTCTTGTCGGTTGTCACCCCGGTGAATGATTAGCCCTATACACTTCGGCGTTTAGCTCTGCCCGAGGTTCGCTTGGATAACGTTCGCCGTCGCCGTATCGCCCTTTTTCTTCTGTTTCTCCTCCCCGGCCTGTTGCTCGCGTCGTGGGTGACGCGTACTCCCGATATCCGCGACCTGTTAAGCGCTTCCACCAGCGAGATGGGGCTCATACTGTTCGGCTTGTCGTCAGGCGCGATGTGCGGGGTCTTGAGTTCCGGAAGGCTGGTAATGGCAAGGGGCACGCGGCCGATCAGCATGGTTGGCACTGCGCTGGTGTTCGCAGGAACGCTAGTTGTCGCTGTCGCGGCTGCCAGCGCGTTGAGTGCGGGTGTTTTCGTTGGGCTGTTCTGTGTCGGTGCCGGTATGGGGCTGGCGGAAATCGCCATCAATATCGAAGGTGCGGATGTCGAGCGTCTGACCGAAAAGCCTTTGCTTCCGGCCCTTCACGGTTGTTTCAGCCTTGGCACGTTGTGCGGTGCATTGTTGAGCATGATGCTCGCGCACCTTGGACTCTCGGTTGTCGTGCATCTGACGCTGATTTCACTGCTGTGCGCGCCTGCCGCGGTATGGGCGTGCCTGCAAGTTCCGCATGGCGTCGGCCGTGAGAATGCGATGTCGACCTCCGATGATCCGGAGAAGGCTGAAGACCGCGCTGCCGTTTGGCCTGACCGGAAATTGATCATGATAGGCCTGATCGTACTGGCGCTCGCCATGGCGGAGGGCTCGGCCACCGACTGGTTGCCGCTGTTGATGGTGGACGGCCATGGCTTCGACCCGGCGTCCAGCGCGCTCATCTATGCCGGGTTCGCCGGGGCCATGACGGTGGGGCGGTTCTGCGGTAACTACGTGCTCCATCGCGTAAGCCGGGAAGCGGTGATTCGCGGTAGTGCCTTGTTTGGAGCCACTGGGCTTGCGTTGGTGATCTTTTCGGAAAGCCCTACGCTTGCCGCCTTTGCTGTAGTCCTCTGGGGCCTGGGTGCATCGCTCGGTTTTCCGGTGGGCATCTCTGCCGCAGGCGACTCCGAACGGCATGGCGCGCGCCGGGTGGCGGCAGTCGCAACCCTCGGCTATCTAGCATTCCTGGTCGGGCCGCCGTCCTTGGGATTCCTGGGCGAGGCGTATGGCCTGCGTTCAGCCATGCTGGTGGTGATGGTGCTCGTGGCGTGCGTGTTCGTGCTGGCGCCAGCCGTGCGCTCGGAGCGTAAGGCTCGTCGCGGGGCGGAGCGGGTATAGGCGCCCTACAGGACGCGAGTCTTATTTAGGTATTGGCCGGATGGTGATTGTTGTAGGGGCGGTGGGCGGCCATCCGCATTTGCTGCGAAGGCGACTAAAGTCGCCCCTACAGAACGCAATTGTCGTCTGTGGTCATTGCTGGATGGCAACCGCGTAGGGGCGACTTCAGTCGCCAAGTTCGCCAAAACGATTATCCGTAGGCTGGGTGAAACCCGCGGTTTTGTCGCTCTGTGCTGAAGGCGTGTTTGCGCTCGGCGTATTACCACGCTGTTTACCCGGCTACGTTTCGGCCCTTACGGCCGAGTTACCTTTTCTTGCTTGCGGATCGCCTCCCGACCCAAGAAGACGTAACCCAAAAGAAGGACACCCAAGCATTCGGGTCTAGCCCTTGGCCAGACTTCCCTGACGACGGGACGTCCCTGTCCCATCGCTCCTTGCTCGGCATCCTACCTCGCAGCCCCCTATGCAACGCCTGCGTTCGGCCTGCTGAACGAGACCCGAAAGCGCGCCTGGGAGATTAACGGGCGCCGTAGGCCCGAGGCGTTTTAGATCTATCGCGGGCGACTGAAGTCGCCCCTACAGTGGTACGGCGGCTGGTTTCGCTCGAGTCGCAGGGCGTGGGGTTCACGCCCCGATCACACCACCATCTTCCCGCGTGATGACCATGACCGACGAGCGTGGTGTGCCGTCACGTTGGTGATCTGGGAACGTCGAGCCGCCTTCTTCCCCAGGATGCTGGATGCCGACGAACATCGTTCGGTAATCCGGGGAGAACGCGAGGCCGGTCACTTCACAACCCACGGGGCCAACCATGAAGCGGCGGATCTCTCCGGTCTTCGGGTCGGCGCAGAGCATCTGGTTATTGCCCATGCCAGCGTAATCGCCCTTGTTGCTGTACTTGCCGTCGGTCAATACCCAGAGCCGGCCGCCATTGTCGAAACCAAGGCCGTCTGGGCTGTTGAACATGTTGTTCGCATCGATCTGGTGCGAGCCGGCATTCGGGCTGCCCGGATGGGCGACTGGGTTGCCGGCGACGATGAATAGGTCCCACTCGAACGTGCTGGCAGCCGCGTCGTCACCGGTCTCGCGCCAGCGCAGGATCTGGCCGTAGAGGTTGTTCTCGCGCGGGTTAGGGCCGCCCACCGGCTGGCCATCCTCGCCGCGCTTGGTGTTGTTGGTCAGCGTGCAGTAGACCTGCCCGTCTTCGGGGCTGACCGCGATCCATTCCGGACGGTCCATGCGCGTAGCACCGACCTGGGTGCCGGCCTGGCGCGCACGAATCACCACGTCCGCCTGGCTGGCGAAACCGTTGGTTTCCGTCAGGTCGCCGCTGCCATGCACGAGCGCGATCCATCGGCCACGTCCTTTGGGGTGGTCCGGATTGCCGTCGCCATCATCGAAGCGCGCCACATAGAGGGTGCCGTGGTCGAGGATGTGGCGATTGGCTTTCGCATCCACAGTATCCAGCCGGTCCCGGGTGATGAATTTGTAGATGAACTCACCGCGTTCGTCATCGCCCATGTACACCACGACCCGGCCATCCTTGGTGGTGGTCAGCGCTGCATTCTCATGCTTGAAGCGCCCGAGCGCCGTTCGTTTGATCGGCGTGGACTGCGGATCGAACGGGTCGATTTCCACGATCCAGCCGTGACGATTGAGTTCGTTCGGGTTTTTCGACAGATCGAAACGCGCGTCGTGTTTATGCCAGTCGTTGTCGGCGCTCGCGTGTTTCACGCTAAAGCGCTTCTGGTCTGGCGTGAAGGTCAGGTCCGCGTCGGTGCTGCCGAAGCAATCACTGAAGTTTTCTTCGCAGGTCAGGTAGGTGCCCCACGGGGTCTGCCCGCTGGAGCAGTTCTGGAAGGTACCGAGGACCTGTATCCCAAGTGGATCTGCCGAGGTCTTGAGCGCGTCGTGCCCTCGCGCGGGTCCGCTGACGTCGATGGGCGTGTTGCCGTGGACGCGACGGTTGTAGCTCGACCCTGGCTGGAAGGCCCATTGGCCATTCTTCTGCTGGACTTCGATCACCGTGACGCCCTCTGCGGACTGGGCCTTGAGCACGTCTTCAGCCGATTGCGGCAGGCCGCCGTGCGCCAGCAGATAGGGGTAATTGACGTATTCGTTGTTGATCGCCATGAGCGCGCGATTGGCGTCACCGGGCCACGGGAAAAAGCTCATGCCGTCGTTGTTATCGCCGAACTGGAGCAACTGCTCGGCAGCCGTGTTGCCGCCCTTGGGCTTGAACGCGGGGCCGTCCGCTGCAAGCGGCTGCCCCCAGCTGATCAGTACACGGGACACATAGCCGGGCGGCAGGGTAATGGCGTCGGCGGTGGAGGCGGCGAGGTTCGCAAAGCCCATGAGGGCTGAGTCGCTGCCGTTACTTACGGCTTGGGCCAGGGCAGACCTGCCCAGCAGGCCACCGCCCAGGAATAGCGCGGCTCCACCTAAGGCGCCCATGCCGATGAAACGGCGACGTGATAGTCCTGTGATGCGTTCGAAATCGGTGGGGGTTTCATCAAGCATGGTGTCGGCTCCGCGATCTTGTTCGGCGGACGCTAGATGAAGTAAATGACGTTTGGATGACAGGCGGGAGGCGAGTCGAGTGGCGCAGTAACGACGGGCCTGCTGCCTATAGGCAGCGGCCGTCGAATGGCGTGGAAATTGTCAGACCCAACGTCTGACGCGGGATTTGTAATCCAGAAAGGTCTCGCCGAATTTTTGTTCGAGGACGCGCTCCTCCGGCAGGATCTGCCAGTGGTGCAGGCATCCGCCAAAGATCGGTACGAGAATCGCCGAAAGCGGATGCGCGAGAATGACGGCCCACGCGGCGAGCAACAGGATGAAGCCTAAGTACATCGGGTTGCGGCTAAGACGGTAGATGCCCGAGGTGACGATCGCCGAGGCACGCCCCGGCCGGCGAGGGCTGACGCTCGTGCGGGCTCGGAGAAAACCGGTAAGCGCGCTGGCAATCAGCAACGCAGAAAGCGCAAGTAGGGTCAGTGCCAGGGGAATCTGCAGCGCGAATCGCGTTGAGCCAGGTGGCAGCATCGTCGCCAGCAGCATCGCGATGGCGAACAAGACCATGAGAAGCAGCGGCGGAATTTTTGAGGTGCTCATGCGAGGAAAGGTCTCCAGGTGAATGTCGGTGGCTGGGTTCGTGACCGCGCCTTCGCTGGCAATCCCGTCCAGCGGTGTGCCAGGGCCGGGAAACATTCAGTCCGTTGAGGGCGGTTGCCGGGTGAGCAGCCGCCGGAGACAAATTTCGATTCGCATTTATGCTGACGGTTCCCCGCATCGAGGCAAGCGCTCGCGAGGCGGATCATTGCACCGGCAGGAAATTCAGGAAGAGCAATCCGTGCGCGTAATTGACGCCGATGCGCCGGTAGCGCTCGTCGAGGATGTCCGTCACCAGGTCCAGCCGCGCGACGATCTTGGCGAATTCGACCGCGAAACTCAGATTGCGGCCGTTCTCGGTGATCTCGTTCGACAGCAGCCATGGGTTGCCGTCGAGGTCCTGGCGGTTGGCAAGCATCCAGGTGGCTTTCTCGATATTGCGTGCCGCGTTGTGGATGAAACGGGCGTCGAGTACGTCGGTGATGTAGAAGCTGGTATGCCCACCGTGGGCGGTGATGATCATGCTGCCCAGGGCATAAATGAAGGCGCCGACGCGATCGCCTTGGAAGTCGTCACTTAGCGAATAGCTCAGGGCGGCAATGTCTTTGCGGCCAGCCAAGGACGCCGGAGGACGGTTTTGCTCGATGGAAAGTTGGACGGCCTTCTCGGCGGCTTCCAGCGTCGGCAGCCCGGTCTTGTGCCATTCGGCTGGATTGCGGCGATACAGTTTGTCGAGCAGGCGGTAGAGGCTGTGCAGATTGTTGCGCATTGCCAGCGTGGCTAGCCGGTCCGAGTGGGTCTGGAACAGTTCACCTGGGTTGGCGAAGCTGCGGTTGCCGCTGATGGAGGCATGGTCCTGATTGCGCGAGCAGCCGCCCAGCGCGATAAGCAGAAACAGGGGCAACAGTAGATAGCTGACGCGTCGCCTCCTGGCGGGCATCGAATAGTTGGGAAGCATGGTGTTCAACCTTCGATTCGGACGTCCTGTGGGCAAGGCTGGCGCCCTCCGCAGCGTTCGGACCGCAGGAATCGAATCCGGTTTCATAATTGAGCGTCGCGGGTTGCACCCGCCCTACGGCAAACCGTGGCTTGGACGTAGGGCGGGTGGAGCCCGCGTGACCGATCGCAAACCGTCAGAACGAATGACTGACCGTCGCTGTGATGTTGCGCTCGGCGCCGAGGTAGCATGCATTCGCGGAGTAGCAGGAGGCGACGTAGTACTTGTCGGTCAAGTTATTGGCGTTAACGCGTACGGTCGTGCCTTTGAGGCCGACTCGTTGCAGGTCATAGCTGACCGAGGCGTCGAATAGCGTGTAAGACGGCACCTTGAAGTCGTGCGCGTCATTGCCCCAACTGCTGCCAACGTAGCGGGCACCCGCACCGATGCCGACGCCTGCAAATGCTCCCTGATCGAAACGGTAGTCCGCCCAGACGCTGCCCATGTGTTCCGGCGTCTGATAGGGCGTGTTGCCTTTCGCGTCGATCAACTCACCTGCCGCGTCATAGGCAAAATAGCTTTTGCTGTATTCCACGTCGTTCCAGGTATAGCTGCCGAGTACGCGCAGGTTGTCCGTTACGTTCACGCGCGCCTCGAGCTCGACACCACGCGATTGCACCTCGCCGACACCTTTGTAGAACGCGCTCGATTCGAGGTCGTTTTCCTTGGCATAGAGGTTTTCCAACGTCATGTCGAACACCGAGATCGTGTAGAGATCGTCGGTGCCGTTCGGTTGGAATTTCACGCCGGCTTCCCATTGCTCGCCGGTCGTCGGGTCGAGAATCTGCGCGCCGCTGGAGTAGTTCGACGTGGGGTTGAACGAGGTGGAATAGCTCAGGTAGGGCGCGATGCCGTTGTCGAAGGTATATAGCGCGCCGAGGTGGCCGCTGAGTTTTTCGCCGCGGTTCGCATCCTTGCCGACGAGGTTGTCGTCGATGGATACGTCGTACCAGTCCTGCCGCAGGCCAGCGGAAAGATTCCAGCGGCCCACTTCGATGAGGTCCTGCAGGTAAATGCCCGTCTGCTTCTGGCGGCGCAGCGCGTCGGCGGTGGGGGCTACGTTGGACAGGTCGACATTCCCATAGACAGGGTTGACGATATCCAGGTCGGCAATGGTCGCGTAGTCCGCATTGTTGTGGATGCGGTTCTTCGAGTACTGGTAATCCAGCCCCAGTACGACCGTGTGGGATGCCGCACCAGTATCGAACTCGGCTTGCAGCATGTTATCGACGATCCAGGCATGCAGCTTCTCATCGCCCCCGCTGTAGCCGCGGTTGAGCGCGTTACCGCTAGCGCTGGTATAGCCGCTCTGCCAGATCTGATCGAGCTCGGTTTCGGCGTCCAGATAGCGGAAGTTCTGCCGCGCACTCCAGACGTCATCGAAGCGGTGCTCGAATTCGTAACCGACCATCTGCTGGGTGCGGCTGAAATTCTCGATGCTTTCCTCGCCTTCGAAGAAATTGCTCGAAAGGCGCTTGCCGTTGCGTTTATCGATCGTACCGGAAGCGGGCAGACTGCCGTGGTAGCCGCCGTTAGGATCGTGCTGCAGGTAGGCGTAGAGATCGAGCAACGTGTCGTCGCCCAGGTTGAAGGTGATGCTGGGCATCAGCGCGTAGCGCGTCTGTTTTACGCCGTCCGTTTGGCTGTCACCGTCTTCGGCCACGCCCACCAGCCGGTAGGCGATGTTCTCATTCAGCGGCGCGGTGTAGTCGAGGCCAAGGCTGCGGGTCGCGTTACTGCCGTAGGACGCCTCGATTCGACCCGATGTTTCGAAGGATGGGCGTTTGGTGGTCAGTGCAGCCAGCCCGCCTGGATTGCTGCGGCCGTACAGAACGGAGGATGGCCCTTTGAGCACGTCGATGCGTTCCAGGAAGAATGGGTCGATCTGCAGCGTGGTGAATGAGCCGGGGTCGCCCATGGCTTTCAAGCCATCGATGATGATGTTGTCCACCGAGCCATCGTTGATACCGCGCAGGGCAAGGTAGTCGTAGCGCTGGGTATGCCCGTAGGGGTTGGTCAAGACGCCTGGGGTGTACCGGAGTGCTTCGGCAACGGTGATGGAGCCTTGGTTTTCGATCTGGTCGCGGGTGACGACGGAGACGCTTTGCGTTGTCTTGGCGATTTCCTTGCTGGTCTTGGTGGCAACGCTGCTGTGGGTGACGTTGTAGCCCTCCATCGAGCCGAGCGCGTTGCCCAAGCTGCCTTGCACGTAGAGTGGGTTCAGCTCTACCGCTGTGCTCTCGGCGCTGGTCGACTCGACGATCGTCCAGGTGCCCTCGCCATTTTGAACAGCCCGTAGTCCGCTATTGCCGAGTACGCGTGCGAAGCCTTCAGTCACGCCGTATTCACCGTCCAGGCCGCCGCTTTGCCGGTTGGCGGTGAGCGTCGCCGGGCTCGACAGCATGACGCCGGATTCCGCTGCGAACTGTGCGAGCGCGCTGGACAGCGGGCCTGATGAAATCGAGTAATGCTGCACACCCGATGACTCGGGGGTAGGCGTTTGTGCGAACGCGGGAGCGCTGGTCAGTAAGGGCAGCGCAAGGCAAGCGCTTCGAATGGCGAGGCGCAATGAGCGACGAGTGTTGAATGAGCAGGAGGAGCGGCGCATGGGATTCCTTGGCAATCGAGCTGGATTGTTCGTTTGCCAAGCGAGAATCGAAAAGGGGAACCGGAGCGCTAAACTTTTTTCCGTTCCCGCGTTTCACCCGGGCTACGTAGTTTTGGTCGGGCGGGTGCCGGCCCGCGCAACGGTTGAGGGCGTATCAGCCAATCGCGGCGAATCCCGCTTCCAGGTCGCGAATGAGGTCGTCCGGGTTTTCCAGGCCGACATGCAGACGCAGCATCGGGCCGTGGGTGCTCCAGTCTGCAACCGAGCGAGTTCCACGCGTGGTGACGACGCTGACCAGACTCTCGAAACCGCCCCAGGAATAACCGATGCCGAACAGCTTCAGGGCGGCGACGAAACGGTCGATCACCTCGGGATCGCGTTGTTTAAACTCGAAGCTGAGCAGGCCGTTCGCACCGCTGAAGTCGCGCTGCCATAAGGCATGACTCGGATCGTCCGGCAGGGCGGGGTGAAGCACGCGGGCGACCTCGGGGCGCGCTTGCAGCCACTCTGCGACCTGCAACGCGTGTTGCTGGTGCATCGCCAGCCGTGCACGCACGGTGCGGGCGCCGCGCAGCACGAGGTAGGCATCGTCTGGGCTGACCGTGTTACCGACGGCAGTGTTCATGCGGGTCAGGGTTTCCCAGCACGCTTCGGTCGTCGTCACGCTGCCCATCATCACGTCCGAATGCCCGGCGATGTATTTGGTGAGGGCCATGACAGAGATGTCCGCACCGAGTTGCAAGGGGCGATATAGCACCCCGGAACCCCAAGTGTTGTCCACCGCGAGCAGGATGTCGTGTCGCTTGCACAGCGTTGATAGCGCGGGCAGGTCGCACATTTCGAAGGCCAGCGAGCCGGGCACTTCGGCATAGACCATGGCGGTATTCGGGCGGATAAGGGATTCGATGTCGCACCCGTCCGCGGCGAAGTACTCGAACTCGATGCCAAAGGGCGCCAGGAAGTTATTGGCCAGACGGCGGACCGGGCCGTAGACGGCGTCGGTGATCAGTACGTGATCGCCGGGGCGCAGGTAGGACTGGAACATCTGCGCAATGGCCGCGAGCCCCGTGGCGTACAAGCGTGTGCCATGCCCGCCTTCGAGCTCCGTGACGAAGGCCTCCAGTGCCTGCGCGGTCGGGTTGCCATTGGCGCCATAGCTGAGTTGCCCACGGGATTCGGTTTCGCGCATACGCTTCAGATTGTCGAAGAGCACGCTGCTCCAGCGAACCACTGGCGGGTTGAAGGGGCGGCCGATGCCGCTGTCGAAGTCACGGCCGGCGTGTACGATGCGGGTATCGGTGTGAAGCTTACGGTCGTTCGGCATGGGACTCTTCCAGTACGAGGCATGCCGTCATGCTAGCGGAAAAATCACGCTGTACGGCTAGGCGGAAAATGCTTCGACCGTGACCCACCAGGGCAGCGTGCGATGAATGCGGACGGGTAGCGTCGCGGCCAGCGCGTCTAGAACGCGGTCGGTATCCGCCAGAGGAAATGCGCCGACAACACGAATTTCCGCGATTGCAGGGGCGTAGCCCAGGTATCCATGGCGATAGCGGGCGAGGTCGTCGAGAACGTCACCTAGACGGCGATCATTAGCCAACAAGATGCCCGTCGCCCAAGCCCGACGCGCCTCGTCGGCGGCGTTTCGGGCGCTGATGCCGTTGCTGTCGAAGCGAATTGTTTGACCAGCAGCCACGTGTTCGACTCGATCGTCGAAGGTGCGCAACATGGCGTCTCCAGCGAACACTGTCAGCCAAAGCGCACCACTGTCTGTCTCCCGTAGCGAGCAGCGGCCGTGTCGCGAAAGCGTGATACGCGCTGCAACGCAGTCGAGGTGGAGATGACCGTGCGTGCCGGCCTGTGCGAGCACTTCGCCCCGCAAGAAGCGAATGTGGTCCGGCCCTGCCAGGTCCACGGCGGAGTCGGAATTGAGCCATAACGCGGCGCCATCGGCTAAGGCGATCTGTCGAACCTGTCCCACGCCGGTGGCGGCATCCGCCTGCCAGTGTTGCCACAACCGGTCGGCACCGGCCTGCCAGGTGAGGGCTCCGCCGCCCATCACGACCGCGAGCGTCTTGAGCGCTTGGCGCCGATTCGTTCGGCCACGTAAGGTCTGGCTAGAGGCGGTGGCATTGGTGGACTGCAACTGCCGCATTTGCCCGCTGATTCGTTCCACTTTTTGCCAGGCCGAGGCGTGTGCGGGCTCGTCTAGCCAGACTTTCCAGGCGCGGTGATCGGCGTCGCTGTGTCGCTCGGAGGCGAACAGGGCGAACCAGTCCGCCGCCTCTTGCAGGACCCTGCGGTCAGGCGTCATACGTCAGTGTCCATCAAGGCCAGGCATTCGAACATCGCGCGTGCCATGTACTTCTTGACCATGCGCTCGGAAACCCCCAGCCGCACGGCGATGACGGAGTAGGTCAGGCCATCGAGTTGCGACAGGAGGAACGCGGTGCGCACGTTCTGCGGAAGGCTGGCGAGCAGTCGATCGATTTCTGTCAGCGTCTCGATGATCAATGCCCGGGTTTCGGGTGAAGGCGCCAGGGCGTCGGGCTGCGCAGCGAGCGCCTGCAGGTACGCCTGCTCAATGTCGCGCCGCTTCCAGTGGTTGACCAGCAACCCTTTGGCGATCGTATGAAGATAGGCGCGGGGCTCGCGAATGGCACTCAGGTCGCGATCCCGAGCGAGCAGACGAAGAAAGGTGTCGTGCGCCAGGTCCGCTGCCTGATCTTGGCATCCAAGCTGACGGCGTAACCAGGCACTCAGCCAGCCGTGGTGATCGATGTAGACGGTGCGGAGCGCGTGATGGTGAAGGACCGCGTTACTGGACATGAGCCGCACCGAAGGTGTGAGTCGGGGTGTACTGGCCCTGTCATGCCAGCGTCAATGTCCGGTAATGATAAGTATTATCAAAGAGGCTTGCCAAGTAGCCTTCAATTGGCAATTCCCAGTGTGCGGGGCTCAAACGAAAACGATTCGGCCTTTGCCTGTGCGTTTAGCGTCATACATGGCCGTATCGGCCGCTTTAACCCATTCCTCAGGGACCAGGGTGTCATCCGGATCGCTGATAGCAACGCCGATGCTAGCGCCGACGCTGGCTTCGCCCTCACTTAGGGGCACCGGTTCAGCGATCGCCGCCAACAGTTTTTCCGCGATTCGCGCAGCGCTGTCCTGGCCACCAGAGACATCTTCCAGCAGCACCGTGAATTCATCGCCTGCAAGACGAAATACGCCATCGCTGACCCGCACGTTGGCCCGCAGACGTTCGGCGACGGTGCAGAGGAGTTGGTCGCCTGCATCGTGACCGAATTGATCGTTCACCTGTTTGAAGCCGTCCAGATCGATGAAGAGCAGGGCGGTTCCTGTCCCATGGCGTTTGGCACGGCCAAGGGCTGCGGGAATCCGTTCGTACATGGCGCGGCGATTTGGCAGGCCGGTGAGTGCATCATGCAGGGCCTCTTGCTCGCGCCGTTGCTCGGTGAGCTTGCGCTCACTGATGTCGTGGAGGAAGGCGTTGAAGATCTTCTGGTCGGGCAGGGTGACGGTGCTGATGCGCACCTCGACGGGCACCGTCTGGCCATCCTTGCGCAGGGCTTCGAGTTCGAGGCGCTTGCCGAACGAGCCGGCACCCTGGGCCGCCTGCTCGTGCCAGTCGGCGCGGTATTCTGGACGCCGTGCAGGTGGAATCAGTAGCGTCTCGATGTGATTGCCCATTGCCTCGTCCGGCGACCAGCCGAACGTTTCTTCTGCTTGTTTGTTCCAGGCGCGAATGCAGCCATTCGCGTTGACGCTCACGAACGCATCGCTTGCGTTTTCCAGCACGGCAGAGAGCTCCGCCTCGCGCCTCGCCAACGTGTTCTGAGCTTCGATCTGCTGCAGCATGGCGTCGGAGAGTGCGCGATTCACGCGGCGCAAGTCTTGTGTCCGTGAGGTGACCTGATGCTCCAGATCATCGCGCAGCGCCTGCAGTTCGTTTTCGGCGACCTTGCGCGCATTGATGTCTTCGATGATGGCGATGAAGTAGTCGATTTCGCCCTGACGCTTGACGTGCTTGGTCACCAGCAGATTGACCCAGATGATTTCGCCGTTCGACTGGATATAGCGTTTTTCCAATTGATAGCGGTCGAGGTCGTCACTGATCAGGTGTTGCAGCAATTGCAGGTCGCTGTCCAGGTCATCGGGGTAGGTGATGTCTTGAAAGGTGCATTCCAGCAGGCCGGCCGCGTCGTAGCCGGTGATCTCGCAGAGCGCTTGGTTGACGCGGATGAAGTGGCCATCCGGTGCAACCAGCGCGATACCGACGCCTGCACGTTCGAAGATCGTCCTGAAGCGCGATTCGCTCGCTTCGATGCGGGCATCCGAGTCTTCCAGCTGGCTGCGCGAGCGCACGGCCGCCTCGCGAATCTGGATCTCGCGGGTCGCCATGTCCGCCAGGTCCTGCAGGGTTTGCAGCTGTTGTTCGGTCAGCTGGCGCGGGCGGCGGTCTAGCGCGCATAGCGTCCCAACCGCATAGCCGTCGATGGAGCGCAGGGGAATGCCCGCGTAGAAGCGAAACTGCTCTTCTCCGGTTACCAGGGGATTGTCCGCGAAGCGCGTGTCCTCGTGCGCATCGGGCACGAGCAGGATCTCCGGCTGGCGGATCGCTGTGTCGCAGAAGGCAATGTCGCGACTCGTTTCGGTGATTGGCATGCCGATGCGCGATTTGAACCATTGCCGGTCGATGTCCACCAGACTGAGCAACGCGACCGGCACATCCAGGCTCTTGGACAAGGTCCGGGTAATGCGGTCGAAGACCGGCTCCGGGTCGGTGTCGAGCAAGTTGAGGGCGTGCAGCAGCTTGATGCGCTCGACTTCGTGGTTGCTGGGTTCCAAGCGACGTTCTCTTCCGGCGTACGTACGGTAAGGGCGATTATGGCGCGCGGACGGGCTGGCGGACAGCCTTCTGCCCTACGCGAATGGAGGGCTAGAAATCGCCCCACAGGTGCTGGGCAAGGCTAAGTGCAACCACGGGGGCGGTTTCCGTGCGCAATACGCGAGGGCCTAGTCGCGCCGGGTGGAAGCCTTCCGCGTGGGCGCGCTCCACTTCGTCATCCGTCAAACCGCCTTCAGGGCCAATGAGAAAGGCGAGGCGGGTGGGCCTGGAATGGTCGCTGAGCGGTGTCGCCACCGGGTGCAGGACAAGTTTGAGGTCCGCCTCGATCGTGTGTGTCCATTCGTCCAGCGTGGCCGGCGCATGGATGACCGGCAGGCGAGAGCGACCGCATTGTTCGCAGGCGCTGATCGCGATCTGGCGCCAATGAAGGAGGCGCTTTTCGGCGCGCTCGTCTTTCAGGCGAACCTCGCAGCGTTCGGACACGACCGGTGTGATTTCCGCTACGCCAAGCTCCGTGGCTTTCTGGATCGCCCAATCCATACGCTCGCCTCGGGACAGGCCCTGGCCCAGATGGATGTGCAGTGGTGATTCTGATAGACCCGGCAGCGCTTCATCGAGCGCCACACGGACCTGCTTCTTGCCGGCCTCGATGAGCGTGCCACGGTATTCCATACCACTGCCGTCGAACAACTGCACCGCCGCCCCCGGTCCGAGACGCAGCACGCGCGCAATGTAATGAGCCGCCGCCTCAGGCAGAGCGTGCTCGCCGAGACCGAGGGGGGCGTCGATGAAGAAGCGGGAAAGTCGCATGGCAAATGGGCCTGTATCAGGAAGGCGGCAAGCTTACGGTTTTAGCGTTCGCTATCAACCCGGGTCGCGATGATCCGGATGGAAATCCGCGCTTACCTGCACACTCGGTCCTTTGCGAGTCGCGATGTCGATCCCCTCGCTAGCGACCTCGGCCAGGAAATCGATCTGCTCGGGCGTGATGACATAGGGCGGCAGGAAGTAAACGACGTTCCCTAGCGGACGCAGCAACGCGCCGCGCGATAAGGCGTGCCCGTAGACGGCCAGTCCACGACGCTCCTGCCAGGCATACGGTGTCCGCGTGGATTTGTCCTGGACCATCTCGATCGCCAGCGCCATCCCTGTTTGGCGGACCTCGGCAACATGCGGATGATCGGCCAGGTGCGCCGTGGCAGAACCCATCCGCTGCGCTAGGCCCTTGTTGGCTTCGATCACATTCTGCTGTTCGAACAGGTCGAGCGTCGCCAAGGCCGCGGCACAGGCGAGGGGATTGCCCGTGTAGGTGTGGGAATGCAGGAACGCGCGCAAGGTCTCGTATTCATCGTAGAAGGCCTGGTAGACGTCGTTTGTTGTGAGCACTGCCGCCATGGGCAAATATCCGCCGGTCAGGGCTTTGGACAGGATGAGGAAGTCCGGGGTAATGCCTGCCTGCTCACAGGCGAACATCGTGCCCGTGCGACCGAACCCAACGGCAATTTCATCATGGATCAGGTGCACGCCATACCGGTCGCATGCTTCACGCAGGAGCGTGAGGTAGACCGGGTGATACATGCGCATGCCGCCTGCGCCCTGAATCAGGGGTTCGACGATGACAGCGGCGGTCTCGTGAGCATGTTCGGCTAGGGCTCTTTCCATGTGCTCGAACATGCGCCGAGAGTGGGCTTCCCACGTTTCACCTTCGGGACGCAGGTAGCAGTCGGGCGTGGGGACCTTGATGCAATCCAGCAGCAACGCGCGGTAAGTCTCGGTGAACAACGAGACGTCCCCTACGGACATCGCGGCGACCGTTTCGCCGTGGTAGCTGTTGGTGAGCGTGATGAAGCGGCGTTTGCCGGGTTGGCCGTGATTGATCCAGTAGTGGTGGCTCATCTTGAGCGCGACTTCGATGCCCGACGAACCGTTGTCCGCATAAAAGACACGATCGAGCCCCTTGGGTGTCAGGGCGACCAGGCGCTCGGACAATTCCACCACAGGCGCGTGGCTGAAGCCGGCGAGCATGACGTGCTCGAGCTGATCCAGCTGGTCGCGGATGCGCCCATTGATGAACGCGTTCGCATGGCCGAACACGTTGACCCACCAGGAGCTCACCGCGTCGAGGTAGCGCTTGCCCTCGAAGTCTTCGAGCCAGACGCCTTCGCCGCGTTTAATCGGGATCAGCGGCAAGCGCTCGTGATCCTTCATCTGAGTGCAGGGATGCCAGAGGACGGCCAGGTCCCGCTTCATCCAGTCGGCGTTAAGTGTCATCGGCGTTCTCCGGGAGCTCGGCGCGGTAGGGTAGCAGATGGTGTTGAGGGGAGCGGCGTTACTGGGCGTTCCGGGGCCGAGGTATTTCCTGAAGCCTCGTGAAGCCAGCGTTAGATCGATTTTGTAGGAGCCAGCTTGCTGGCGATCCAGATCCAACCGATAGCACATTTTCGGCAGGTCGAGCGCGATCGCCAGCAAGCTGGCTCCTACAAAAAAACTGGCTTGAGTAGGATCGGGAGAACGGACGGACCTGGGAGCCGTCATGCAGTTGTACCGCCCAGAAAGTCTCGTTCGCTGAAGGACAGCACTGTGTCAGAGAAGCAGAAACACTGGTACGAGCAAAACCGAGTCACAATACTGTTGATCTATCGACAAAGACGATATTTCAAAGCGAATTTTTGTTCTAGATTTCGATGGGTTTGACGCTACGCTTAGCCGAGTTTTTATTCATTGAGAGCTTGCTCCCATGCAATGGCGCAACAACCAACATCGATACGGTTTCGTTTCGATCATGCTGCACTGGGTCGCTGCACTGACGGTCTTCGGGCTGTTCGCGCTGGGTTACTGGATGGTAGGGCTGGGTTATTACGATACGTGGTACCACCGCGCGCCCGACATTCACAAAAGCATCGGTATGCTGTTGCTCGCCCTGATGGTGATGCGCCTCATCTGGCGACACGTCAGTCCAGTGCCGCCGCCGCTGCCGACGCACGGCCTGGTCACGCGCAGGGCGTCCAAGGCGGGTCACCTTCTGCTTTACTTCGGCCTGTTCGCCGTGATGATCGCGGGCTACCTGATTTCCACGGCGGACGGTGTCGGAGTATCGGTCTTCGGCTGGTTCACCGTCCCGGCATCGATCACTGGCGGTTCGACGCAAGCTGACGTAGGGGGCGTGATCCATAAATACGCGGCCTGGTCGCTGGTCATCTTTGCGGTTCTACATGGCTTGGCGGCGCTAAAACATCATTTCATCGATCGTGACCGTACATTGGTGCGGATGCTGGGTCGCTGATTCAAACGGGGAAGCGCAGCTTCCGACGTCACTAAAGGAGAAAGAGATGCTGAAGAAATCCCTCGCTGCATTGGCACTGGGTTCTGCGCTGTTGGCAGGTAATGCCATGGCGGCCGATTACGTGATCGACAAGGAAGGCCAGCACGCCTTCGTCAACTTCAAGATCAGCCACCTGGGCTACAGCTGGCTATACGGTACCTTCAAGGACTTTGACGGCACGTTCAGCTTTGATGAGAAGAGCCCTGAGGCCAGCAAGATTTCGGTCTCGCTGAAGACTGCAAGCGTCGATACCAATCATGCCGAGCGCGACAAGCACATTCGCAGTGCGGACTTCCTGAACGTCGACAAGAACCCGACCGCGACCTTCGAATCCACTGCGGTTAAATCTACCGGGGAAGGCACGGCAGACGTGACCGGCAACCTGACCTTGAACGGCGTGACCAAGCCGGTCGTGATCAAGGCGAAGCTGCTCGGCGAGGGCAGCGATCCATGGGGCGGCCACCGTGCCGGCTTCGAAGGCACCACAATGCTGAAGCTGAAAGACTTCGATATCGAGAAGGACCTCGGCCCAGCATCTCAGGAAGTCGAGTTGATCATTTCCTTCGAAGGCGTACGTAAATAACGGCTGGAAATGTTTCTGGCTATGACGGAAAGGCCGGTCGAGTGACCGGCTTTTTCATGCCTGGATGATTGTCACGACTCGTTGCGCTTGATGCGAAGTGCCGGGCTCAGTCGCAGCATGTCCAAGCAGCTATCCACGATCTGCGCGCTGTAGCGGTCGAGGTCGAACGCATCTGGAATCAGTAACCACTGGTCCAGCAGGCCCGCGATATAACTGTGCATGCAGAACGCCGCGAGGGTGACGTCCAGATCATCCGGAAGCTGCCCTTTGCTGATCGAATTACGCAACGATGCTTCGATTTCGAGGTCGCATTCGCGTCGCTCTTCTTCCATGCGCCCCCGCAAGTCACCGAGTTCATCCGTATATTCACATTTATGGAACATGATCTCGTGGATGCGTCGGTTTCTGCGGTCGTGGACGACGTCATGAAGGACTTTGATCAGCAACTCGCGCGTGCGGCCGAGAGGATCTGGCTCGTTCTCGTTACGGGTAGCTTCGCTCAAAGGTTCCAGTGGTTGAGTAACGCGATTCAGCATCGCGTCGAAGACGTCGGTCTTGTTCTCGAAGTGCCAATAGATAGCGCCACGCGTAACCCCTGCCGCATTCGCAATGTCCGCCATCGTGGTGCGCGAAACGCCTTTGACGTAAAAGCAGTGTTCCGCGGCGTCAATGATGTGCGAGCGGGTCTCGAGGGCTTCTTCTTTGGTACGGCGGGCCATGGCAGTTCTCGGCGCGTGTCGAGTGGTAACACCCAGGAATTGAGGTAACACGTCGTTCTATATTTGCAACGTTGCTACGTTTACAAACAATCATGCATGTAAGTATATTTTCGCGTCAATGTCGCGATCCCGTCCGCTGGTCAGTCCATAAACGCCTGTCTTTTCGTCCAGCTCAGCCCGTTTTCATGAGGTCTTCCATGTCGATCAAGCCAGCTTCCACAGCTCTGGTTTCCGCTCTCGTAATTGCTATATCGCTCGCCGGATGCGGGCAGCAGAGCGATGCTCCACAACAGGAAGGTGCAGCGCCAGCGCCAAAAGTTGGTGTGGTTACGCTTCAAGCCCAGCCCTTTTCACTGACATCCGAACTGCCTGGTCGCACCGCTGCGTTCCGCATGGCGGAAGTCCGGCCGCAGGTCAACGGCATTATCGAGAAGCGCCTGTTCAAGGAAGGCACCGAAGTTAAGGTGGGTCAGCAGCTCTATCAGATCGACGATTCTGTCTATCAGGCAACGCTCGGTAGCGCGAAGGCGACCCTTGCGTCGGCGCAGTCTCTGGCGCAGCGCTACAAGCAGCTGGTGTCGGATCGTGCGGTGAGCCAGCAGCAGTACGACGAAGCGCAGGCGGCTTATCTGCAAGCTAAGGCCGACCTCGATCAAGCCCAGATCAACGTACGCTACACCAAGGTGATGGCACCGATCGCCGGTCGGATCGGTCGCTCCGCCGTGACTGAGGGCGCTTTGGTCAGCAATGGCCAGACCAATGCGATGGCGACCATCCAGCAGCTCGACCCCATCTACGTCGATGTTAGCCAGTCCGTTACCGATCTCCTGTCCCTGCGCCGTGACCTGGATGCGGGTCGCTTGCAGCGTGCCGGCGATAACAGCGCAAAGGTGAAGTTGTTGCTGTCCGACGGCTCGACCTACGGACAGGAAGGCACGCTGGAGTTCTCGGAAGTATCCGTGGACGAAGGCACTGGCTCGGTCATTCTTCGCGCGGTCTTCCCTAACCCTGATCGTGTCCTGCTGCCCGGCATGTTCGTCCGCGCGGAACTACAGGCTGGCGTTCGTCAGGAGGCGTTGCTCGTGCCGCAGCAGGGCATCACGCGCAACCAGCGTGGCCAGCCGACGGCAATGGTCGTGAATGCAAGCAACGAAGTCGAGCTTCGCGATGTGAAGACGGACCGTGCTGTCGGCAATCGCTGGTTGGTCAGTGAGGGCCTGCAGCCGGGCGACCGCGTTATCACTGAAGGCCTGCAGTACGTGCAGCCTGGCGCCAAAGTCGATGCATCAGAAGCCACCAACGTCGATCAGCCTGGCGCGGCTAACACGGAAGGTTGAGGAATAAACGAACATGTCGAATTTCTTCATTGATCGACCGATCTTCGCGTGGGTTCTCGCGCTGATCATTATGCTTGCGGGCGGCCTGGCCATCCTCAAGCTCCCGGTCAACCAGTACCCGAACATCGCGCCCCCGGCCGTTTCCATTCAGGTCAACTATCCTGGTGCGTCGGCTCAGACCGTTCAGGATACGGTCGTTCAGGTCATCGAGCAGCAGCTCAACGGTATCGACCACCTGCGCTATATCTCCTCGGAAAGTAACTCCGACGGCAGTATGCGGATCATCGTGACCTTCGATCAGGCGGCAAACCCCGATATCGCTCAGGTCCAGGTGCAGAACAAGCTGCAGGCCGCCATGTCCATGTTGCCGCAGGAAGTGCAGCAGCAGGGCTTGCGCGTGAACAAGTTCCAGCAGAACTTCCTGATGGTCGTCGGCCTCGTCAATACAGACGGGACGATGTCCAACTTCGACCTGTCCAACTACATCGTGTCGAACATGCAGGATCCGATTTCACGTACGCAGGGCGTGGGTGATTTCCAGGTGTTCGGTGCGCAGTACTCGATGCGCATATGGCTCGATCCGGACAAGCTGAACAACTTCCAGATGACGCCCACCGACGTGACAGCCGCTATCCAGGCGCAAAACGTCCAGGTTTCGTCCGGCCAGTTGGGCGGCTTGCCCGCCGTCAAAGGCCAGCAATTGAATGCCACCATCATCGGCAAGACGCGTCTGCAGACGCCCGAGCAGTTCCGCAAGATTCAGCTTCGGGTGAACGCGGATGGTTCGCGGGTCTATCTCAGTGACGTCGCGCGCGTCGAGCTCGGCGCTGAGAACTACAGCATCAGTGCGCAATACAACGGCAACCCGGCGTCAGGTATCGCGGTTCGCTTGGCGACCGGTGCGAATGCGCTGGATACCGCTGAGGCCGTGCGGGCGACGGTTGCGGAGCTTGAGCCGTTCTTCCCACCCGGTGTCGAGGCGGTTTTCCCGTATGACACCACGCCAGTCATTTCGGCCTCGATCGAGGGTGTGGTACACACACTTATCGAAGCGTTCGTACTCGTGTTCCTGGTGATGTTCCTGTTCCTGCAGAATCTGCGGGCGACGATCATTCCGACGATTGCCGTTCCAGTCGTGCTGTTAGGAACATTCGGCATCCTGCTGATGTTTGGCTACAGCATCAACACCCTGACCATGTTCGCGATGATTCTCGCCATTGGTCTGTTGGTAGACGATGCGATCGTCGTGGTGGAAAACGTCGAACGGGTCATGCGTGAGGAGGGCTTGAACGCTAGAGAAGCCACGCGTAAATCCATGGGCCAGATCCAGGGTGCGCTGGTGGGCATTGGTGTAGTGCTCTCGGCGGTACTGCTGCCAATGGCGTTCTTCGGTGGGTCGGTCGGCGTAATCTACCGTCAGTTCTCCATCACCATCGTTTCGGCCATGGTGCTGTCTGTATTGGTGGCGCTGATCTTCACCCCGGCGCTGTGCGCTACGCTGCTGAAGCCGATCGACGCCGATCACCACGAAAAGAAAGGCTTCTTCGGCTGGTTCAACCGCTTCTTCGATAACCTCTCGCAGCGATATCTGGGGGGCGTGAAAGTCGTGCTCGGGCGCCGGGTGTCCTTCATCCTGATGTACGTCGTGATCGTCGGCATCATGGTCTTCCTGTTCACGCGTATCCCAACGTCGTTCTTGCCTGAAGAGGACCAGGGCGTTCTCTTTGCTCAGGTACAGACGCCGGCCGGCTCTTCAGCCAACCGCACGCAGCAGGTCGTGGATCAGATGCGCGAGTATCTGCTCACTGATGAGAAAGACACTGTCAATTCTGTATTCACCGTTACCGGCTTCAACTTTGCCGGTCGGGGGCAGAGTTCGGGTATGGCGTTCATAATGCTCAAGCCGTGGGGTGACCGCACGACCGAAGAGCAGGGTGTGTTCGCATTGGCGCAGCGCGCTCAGCAACACTTCTTCACCTTCCGTGATGCGATGGTCTTCGCGTTCGCGCCACCGGCGGTGATGGAGCTCGGCAATGCGACTGGCTTCAACTTGTTCCTCGAGGACCGCGCGGGTGTCGGTCACGACGTCATGATGCAGGCGCGTAACCAGTTCCTGGGGTTGGCGGGCAAAAGCTCGGTGCTTGCCGGGACGCGTCCGAACGGCCTTAACGACGAGCCGCAGTTCCAGCTCGTCATCGATGACGAGAAAGCGCAGGCGCATGGCGTGTCCTTGAGTGAAGTCAACAGCACGCTGTCCATCGCGTGGGGTGGTTCCTATGTGAACGACTTCATCGATCGGGGCCGGGTCAAGCGGGTCTACGTGCAGGGCGAGTCCTCGGCTCGGATGAACCCAGAAGACCTCGGCAAGTGGTACGTGCGGAACAGTTCAGGCGAAATGGTGCCGATGAATGCATTCGCCACCGGCGAATGGAGCTACGGTTCGCCGAAGCTTGCGCGTTACAACGGTGTCGGCGCTCAGGAGATCCTCGGTCAGGCCGCGCCTGGTTACAGCTCGGGTGAGGCCATGGCGGAAGTCGAAAGGATCGCTTCGGAGCTTCCTGACGGGGTCAGCTTCTCCTGGACAGGCCTGTCCTACGAAGAGCGTTTGTCAGGCTCACAGGCACCCGCGCTCTATGCGATCTCGTTGTTGATCGTATTCCTGTGCCTAGCTGCACTGTACGAGAGCTGGTCCATCCCGTTCTCAGTCATGTTGGTCGTGCCGTTGGGCATTCTTGGAGCTGTCATCGCGACCTTGGGACGCGGCCTATCTAACGACGTGTTCTTCCAGGTGGGACTATTGACCACCATCGGGCTGTCGGCGCGGAACGCGATCCTGATCGTCGAATTCGCCAAGGCGCAATACGAGTCCGGCATGTCCTACGTCGACGCCGCGCTTGAAGCGTGCCGGATGCGTCTACGCCCGATCGTGATGACGTCGTTGGCGTTCATTCTCGGTGTCGTCCCATTGGCGATTTCGAGTGGCGCTGGCGCGGGTAGCAAGCATGCCATTGGTACGGGTGTGATCGGTGGCATGCTGTCGGCCCTGGTACTCGCTATTTTCTGGATTCCATTGTTCTACGTTGTGATTGGTTCGCTATTTACCCGTAAGCGCGAAACCAGCCAGGGTGATGAGGAGAAAGTATCGTGAGGAAGTCACTCATTGCCGTCAGCCTCAGTGTCGTGATCAGCGGCTGCACGCTCATCCCGGAATACGAACGGCCGAACGCACCCATCGACAATGCATGGCCGCAGGGTGAGGCCTACGCGGCTGATGCGGCGAATAGCGACGTTCGGTTGTTGGGATGGGAGGAGTTTTTCCAGGACCCTGCGCTGAAGCAATTGGTCGGTATCGCGCTCGAGAACAACCGTGACCTCCGTGCCGCGGCGCTGAACGTACAGTCGTACGAAGCGTTGTACCGGATTCAACGCGCACAGCTGTTCCCTTCATTTACCGGCGATGCGGCGGGAACTCGCACGCGTACGCCGTCTGACCTGAGTTACTCGGGCCAGTCGACTACCGGCGGACAGTACAGCGCGACGCTCGGCGTTTCGTGGGAGATCGACCTGTTCGGCCGTTTGCGCAGCCTCAACGAACAGGCGCTGCAGCAGTACTTCGCGACCGAGGCGGGTCGGCGTGCGACGCAGATTAGCCTCATTTCCAGCGTCGCGACGGCTTACCTGACCTGGCAGGCCGATCAGGCGCTGCTGCAGTTGAGTCGCGATACGTTGGGCACCTATGACAACAGTCTGCGTATCACGCAGCGCAGCTTCGACGTGGGCGTGGCGACATCGCTTGAACTTCGTCAGGCGCAGACGGCGGTCAACAGCGCACGGGCTTCCGTCGCGCGCTATACCCGGCAGGTTGCTCAGGACCAAAACAGCTTGAACGTGTTGCTGGGGGGCGCGGCGCCTGCCGGGTTGCTGCAGCAGCGTGACCTAGGAAGCCAGCAACTGGCACAGCTTCCAGTTGGGTTGCCTTCAAGCCTGCTCAATCAGCGCCCCGACCTTCTCCAGGCCGAGTACCAACTGAAAGCGGCAAACGCCAATATCGGCGCGTTGCGCGCAGCGTTGTTCCCGAACGTCAGCCTCACCGGCTCGGCCGGCACGGCGAGCAGTCAGCTATCGGGTCTGTTCGATGCTGGGTCGGGCTACTGGAACTTCGCGCCGCAGATTTCCGTACCGATCTTCAGTGCGGGTCGCCTGCGCGCCGAGGTCGACTACGCGACGCTGCAAAAGGATGTTCGGGTCGCCGAGTACGAGCAAGCGGTACAAGGGGCTTTCCAGGAAGTGGCCGATGGTCTCGCAGCGCGCCGTACCTATGTGGACCAGGTCCAGGCACAGCGTGATTTGGTGGAAAGCACGCAGGGCTACTACGACTTGGCTGATCGCCGCTACCGTACCGGTGTGGACAGCTACCTGACATTGCTCGATGCGCAGCGTGAACTGTTTACCGCGCAACAGCAGCTGATCACGGACCGACTCAGCCAGTTGACTAGCGAAATCGATCTTTTCAGAGCGTTAGGTGGTGGATGGGACGCACAGAGCCAGGTGCAGGCAAAACAGATACCTGATGCCTGAATGATTGTCTTCGTATCAGAGCCCGGCCTAGTGCCGGGCTTTTTTACGTGTCTGAGTCTGAGCGGCAAATAAAAAGGCCCGTACTCACATAGAGTGCGGGCCTTTGCGTAGCGCAGCCTCTTAGCGATTACGCGTCAGCAGTGCTGGCTTCTCAGTACGCTTGCGCTCATCGCTGAGGCTTTCCAGCTGCTCGAGTGACGGTAGCCGTTCGCCCTTCCGTACGATCAGCGGTTGCCGCTGTTGACGTTCTTGGGGTTGTGGCTCGCCTCGCGAGAAGTTGT
Source organism: Pseudomonas matsuisoli (assembly GCF_014647635.1). Classification (GTDB taxonomy): domain Bacteria; phylum Pseudomonadota; class Gammaproteobacteria; order Pseudomonadales; family Pseudomonadaceae; genus Pseudomonas_P; species Pseudomonas_P matsuisoli. The sequence goes on along the minus strand of NZ_BMPO01000008.1, from coordinate 147,586 downwards.
CGCGGTTATGCGTATCCGCTCGGCGTTGTCCCCGTTGGCCATTGGCGCCTGCACCATTGTTACGAGGGGCACCATTGCGGCCCTTGGGCTTGCCGCCACCGCGATTGTTGGCATTCGCTTGATTGGCCGTGTCGCCACGCCCCGCTGGCCTGCCGCCCTGCTGATTGCGAGCTGGCTTCTGACCACCGTTGCGACCACGACGGTTGTTGTTCTGGTTCGGGCTGACGTAATCCGCCCGATTGCCAAAGTTGTCGAAGTCGTCGTCTAGGAACTCTTCCGGGTCGCGATCCGCGGGCGCTGCCACGGTAGCCGGTTGGCTCTTCGCTACCGTCGATTCTCCAGTGCCTTCAGGACCTTTTCCGCGTCTGCGATTACGGCGGCGCTTGGTACGTTCCGGGCGGTTTTCGCCTTGCTCTGCGGAGCCGCTCGCGGCGGAAGTTGTCGCCTCGGAATCCTTGGCGGCTGCCGGACGCTTGCGCTCGCCGCGTGGTTGGCGTGGCTGGCGAGGTTCACGTGCCTCACGCGGTGCGCGGACCTCAGGCTTCTCGACTTCCAGCGTGCTGGGGTCGAAACCCTGCATGTCACCATCCGGGATACGCTGCTTCGTCAGGCGTTCGATTGCCTTGAGCAGCTTCTCTTCATCAGGCGCTACGAGCGAGATCGCCTCGCCGCTACGGCCAGCGCGACCCGTACGGCCGATACGGTGTACGTAATCCTCTTCGACGTTAGGCAGCTCGAAGTTGACGACATGAGGCAGTTGGTCGATGTCCAAGCCGCGTGCAGCGATATCGGTCGCGACGAGGATACGGATGCTGTTTGCTTTGAAATCAGCCAACGCCTTGGTGCGTGCGTTCTGACTCTTGTTGCCGTGGATCGCCGCAGCAGGCAAGTTCTGCTTGTTCAGGTATTCGGCAAGGCGATTCGCGCCATGCTTGGTGCGCGTAAACACCAGGACCTGTTCCCACGCACCCATGGTGACCAAATGCGCCAACAAGGCACGCTTCTGGTTGGCAGCGAGGCGGAAGATACGTTGTTCGATACGCTCCACCGTTGTGTTAGGCGGAGTGACCTCGATGCGCTCCGGGTCATGCAGGAGCTTGGTAGCGAGGTCCGTGATGTCTTTGGAGAAGGTCGCGGAGAACAACAGGTTCTGGCGCTTGGTCGGCAGTTTTGCCAATACCTTCTTGACGTCGTGGATGAAGCCCATGTCGAGCATGCGGTCGGCTTCGTCCAGTACCAGTATCTCGACAGCGGAGAGATCGACCGCTTTCTGGCCGACCAGATCCAACAGGCGGCCTGGGCAGGCGACAAGAACGTCGAGTCCTTTCGCCAGTGCCTTAATTTGTGGATTCATGCCAACGCCGCCAAATATGCAGGCGCTGTGTAGAGCCAGGTCACGTGCGTACAGCTTGAAGCTGTCGTGCACCTGAGCGGCTAGTTCGCGCGTGGGGGTCAACACCAGCACGCGAGGTTGTTTTTCGGTACGGCTGCACGCAGGGTCCGCCTGGCCGCCTGGGAATAGCAATTCCAGTACGGGGAGAGCGAAACCGCCGGTTTTTCCTGTGCCTGTCTGGGCGGCGACCATCAGGTCGCGACCTTGCAACACGGCGGGAACAGCCCGCTGTTGCACCGGCGTAGGTTCGGTGTAGCCCGCTGCCTCGACGGCGCGGACTAAAGCCTCGGAGAGACCGAGGGATGCGAAGGACATGGGCAATCCTGTCATATGTATGGGCGAGGCCCGGTAGGGATAGAAGCCTGGCTTGAATCGCGCGTTGGTGGCGTGATCCCGTCCGGTCCTGCTGGCTGAAGAAGCCAAGCATCCGGGCGCAAGTCTGGCGGAAGCGTTCGCAGTATATTCAGTAGCGTTACAAAAGAAAACGAGCGAGGCGGCGCAGGGCACCGGCCGGCTTAATTGCTACGGATTCATGGACAGCGATGCGGTAAATAGGTTCCGGCAAGCGTGCTCCTGATCTCCAATGAACACCCGGCAGAGCGCTGTGCCTGGTGTTCAAAGAAGCATCGCCTTCGTCCTTGAATGCGTGGAGAACAATCAAATGCCGTTGAGGTTCTTCCATATCGCCAGACACGGTTCGGCCTGGTTGAGGGTATAGAAGTGGAGGCTCGGTGCGCCGCCCTCGATCAACTGTTCACTCAAACGTGTCATGACCTCTTCGCCGAACGCCTGGATGCTGGCTGTGTCGTCACCGTAGGCTTCGAGCTGTTTGCGCAACCAGCGTGGCAGTTCTGCGCCGCAAGCGTCGGAGAAGCGCGCCAGCTTGCTGTAGTTGGTGATTGGCATGATGCCGGGGATGATCGGGATCTCCACGCCCGCCTTGCGTACGCGTTCGACGAAGTAGAAGTAGGCATCCGTATTGAAGAAGTACTGGGTGATGGCGCTGTCCGCACCGGCCTTGGCCTTGCGCACGAAATTCATCAGGTCATGCTCGAAGCTGCGTGCCTGGGGATGTGTCTCAGGGTACGCCGCGACTTCGATATGAAAGTGGTCGCCGGTCTCTTCGCGAATGAACGACACCAGGTCGTTCGCGTAACGCAACTCGCCGCTGGAAAGCCCCATGCCGGAGGGCAGGTCGCCACGAAGCGCGACTATCCGCCGGATACCCTTGCTGCGATAGAGCGTCAGCAGTTCACGCAATTCGGCCTTGCTGTCACCTACACAGGAGAGATGGGGCGCGGTCGGGATTTTTACTTCGCTGTCCAGTTGCAGAACGGTACTGAGCGTTCGATCGCGTGTCGAACCGCCCGCGCCGTAAGTGCAGGAAAAAAACTCGGGGCCGAGTTCGGCAAGCTGCCGGGCCACATTGATCAGCTTTTCGTGTCCGGCCTCGGTTTTGGTCGGAAAGAACTCGAAGCTGATGGGAAGTCGGTTGGATTTCATATGCTTTACCACGGATGTTCGACATCGTCGCAGAGACGGCAGCTTGGCTGCCAGTCCCCGCGACGGCCATGATTAGTACCGATAGGTGTCCGGCTTGAACGGGCCTTCGACCTCGACGCCGATATAGCGCGCCTGGGCGTCCGTCATACGGGTCAGTACGCCACCGAAACCTTTCACCATTTCTGCGGCGACTTCTTCATCCAGCTTCTTCGGGAGCACCATGACGGTCACGTTCGCGGTCTTCTCGGTGACCGGCAGGTCAGCGAATTTCTCCTGATACAGGTGAATCTGCGCGAGTACCTGGTTGGCGAAGGAGCCATCCATGATCCGGCTCGGGTGGCCAGTGGCGTTGCCCAGGTTCACCAGACGGCCTTCGGCCAAGAGGATCAGGTAGTCATCGTTGGCTGGGTCGAAGTTGTCCTTGCCGGTGCGGTGAATCTTGTGCACCTGCGGCTTAACTTCTTCCCAGTGCCAGTGTTTGCGAGTGAAGGCGGTATCGATCTCATTATCGAAGTGGCCGATGTTGCAGACCACGGCGCGCTTCTTCAGCGCCTTGAGCATGTTCGCGTCGCACACGTTGACGTTGCCGGTGGTGGTGACGATCAGATCGATCTTGCCCAGCAGTAGGCTGTCGATGCTGGCTTCGGTACCGTCGTTAAGACCGTTCTTGTACGGCGAAACCAGCTCGTAGCCATCCATGCAGGCCTGCATCGCGCAGATCGGATCGACTTCCGAAACCTTCACGATCATGCCTTCCTGGCGCAGGGAGGCCGCGGAACCCTTGCCTACGTCACCGTAGCCGATGACCAGTGCCTGCTTGCCTGACAGCAAGTGGTCGGTGGCGCGCTTGATGGCATCGTTGAGGCTGTGACGGCAGCCGTACTTGTTGTCGTTCTTGCTCTTGGTGACGGCGTCGTTGACGTTGATCGCTGGTACCTTGAGCGTACCGCCCTTGAGCATGTCCAACAGACGGTGGACGCCAGTGGTGGTCTCCTCGGTGATGCCGTGGATTTTTTCCAGCATCTGCGGGTATTTGTCGTGGACGATCTGCGTCAAGTCGCCGCCGTCGTCGAGGATCATGTTGGCATCCCACGGCTGGCCATCCTTGAGGATGGTCTGCTCGATGCACCACTCGTATTCCGGCTCGGTCTCACCCTTCCAGGCGAAGACGGGAATACCGGCAGCGGCGATGGCGGCAGCCGCCTGATCCTGGGTCGAGAAGATGTTGCAGCTGGACCAGCGCACTTCTGCACCCAGCGCAACCAGTGTCTCGATGAGCACGGCCGTCTGAATGGTCATGTGGATGCAGCCAAGAATCTTCGCACCTTTCAGTGGCTGCTCGCCGGCGTATTTACGGCGCAGGCCCATCAGTGCAGGCATTTCCGATTCGGCGATGATGATCTCGCGGCGACCCCATTCGGCCAAGGAAATGTCGGCAACCTTGAAATCATTAAAACCGGCAGGCGTGAGTACAGCGCTCATGCGGTGAGTCTCCATTCGTTATGTGCGAATGGGCGCCGTTGATGCGTTCTGGGAAAACGCCCCGATCGAGCCTGACAGGTCATTGGCCTGCTGCAGCGCCCCTCGCTCGGGTGGCGGGCATGGGCGGGCGGTGCCGACCATGTGAAACGGGTCGAAGTATAGCTTGGTCCAACGAGTCACCAAAGATATTCCGTCACCGCGCGGACCGGCTATCGACGCTATTAAGACGAATGACGCGACAATCAAGCGGTGCATCGGCAGCATCCGTGACGAACGCAACGATCAAGACAACAGAACAGGGAGAATTTATGAATTTCCACACACGCAAATGGGTAAAGCCTGAAGACCTCAATCCGAACGGCACGCTGTTCGGTGGAAGTCTGTTGAAGTGGATCGACGAGGAGGCAGCTATCTATGCCATCGTCCAGCTCGGCAGCCAGAGTGTCGTGACCAAATTGATCTCTGAGATCAACTTTGTCAGTTCGGCACGTCAGGGAGACATCATCGAGCTCGGCATCACGGCAACCGAATTTGGGCGTACTTCTCTCACCATGCGTTGTGAGGTGCGCAACAAGATCACGCGCAAAAGCATTCTGACCATCGACAAGATGGTGTTCGTGAACATGGGCGAGAACGGTACGCCGGTTGCGCATGGCAAGACCGAAATTACCTATATCAAGGACCAACTGTAGCGAGATATCGCCGCAGATTTCTTTCCCTCGTGTACGAGACGCCCACTGCATTCACTGTAAAACGCTGGCAATAGGCGAACGTACCGGTTGGCTGAAACCTTCTATGCCGGCTGCCGCCAGGCGCTCACGCAGCGCCACGACATCCGGATGCTGGAAGAACTCGACGAGGTTTTGCGCGCGTTTTGGTCCGATGCCGGGATGAGCGCTCCAATCGTCCACAGTCCACGAGGCGATGGTATTCCAATCGTTGGGCAGCTCCGTGCTACCACTTGGAGGAAGGCCGAGGGCGCGTAGCCATGTCTGAAACGGCTGCGACCGAGCGCGCTCTATCTGACTCAGAAACGCCGTCGACTTCCGCTCGCCGAATCCCGGCAGTGACGAGAGTTCTTGCCCGTCCAGTTCCAGCCAGTCCAGCAGGCCGGTCACCTTGCCGTGGTCGGACAGGATTTTCCACGTTCCTGGCCCTATACCGTCCAAGGCAAGGCCACGTTTGCCGCTTAGCCATTCCAGCCGCGCCATGAACTGGCTTTCGCACGCGATAGAGCGGTGCCAACAGCTGAGTTCGTTGTAGTCGTTCGGTTCGGGGCTTTTAACGGGGGCGCGTTCGGGGTTTCTGAATACGACGCTTTCCAGCTGCGGAATGGTGAGGCCCGCAAGCGCAATGGAGACTTTGTCTCCAGGTCGGATGTCGAGCTCCTGCCAGCGTCGTAGCGAACCAAGGCTCACGTTTTCGATCTGGCGGTCATCGAGGGCGACAGGAATGATTTTAAGGATTGGCGTGATTTTTCCACTACGACCGATGGTGAACTCGATCGCGGCGACGTCCGCCAGCACGCGGGAGTACGGGTATTTCCAGGCAATCGCCCAGTGCGGTGGTTCGGCGCGCCACCGCGCCGCATCTGGCCGTACGCCTCGTCGCAGGACGACTCCGTCGGTAGCGAACGGCAAAGGCGCTTCGTACCAGGTCTGGCGCCAGCGAGATGCGTCGGTGATGGTCTCGATAGGTTGAGTCAGCGCCGCGCTTTCTGCGAAACCCAATGCTGCCAGCCCGGTCAATCGATCGCGCATGGCATCCGGGCCGTTTGGCCAGTCCCATACGAAGAGGCCCAAGCCGGCGAGGTCGGCGTCGGAAGGCGCTTTCTGTGCCATCAATCCAGCGGCCCGAGACCGAGCGTTTTGGCCGCCCACTTGGGCCTGGATGTGATCGGCGAGCCTCCAGTAAAGCTCGCCTTGAAGGACCAGTCGTGGTGATGTGTCGGTCAGTTCACTAGGAATGGCCGGAATACGCTGTGCGTGCGCTGTCCAGTCCTGGCCCGTTACCCCGTCGCCACGGCTGATGACTTGAAACAAACAGCCGTTGCGATATTCGAGCGTGACCGCGACGCCGTCGACTTTTGGCTGTATCCACAGATCACGTTTATCGCCCATCCAGGCCGCAACCGCCGCACGATTCTTGGCCTTATTCAAGCCGGTTTGCGGGATAGGGTGTCGCCGGGGGCCGGAAGCGCTGGCAAGCGCATCGCTTTCCGAATGACTGATGTCCAGGCAGTTCTGCAGGTGCTCGAGATGAATCTTGGCCTGGTCGTAGATCTGGTCATCGACCAGGGACTCACCTTGGCGATGGTAGGCATCGTCCCAAAGGATCAATTGTTCGGTGAGGGTGGCAAGTTCCGCTTGCGCGACATCGCTATGCGGGCACTCTTCCGCATGCAGGTGTGCGCAGGTCAGGAAGAACAAAAGTGGAAGGCGTCGAATGAGGCTGAGCATCCTTGCTCCGGATTCATTTTGCGTGGCCCGCATGATGCCGCCACCGGAAAAATCTTTCCGGGCGGCGTTCACGCTTTTTTCAGCCAGTCGAAACGGTTAGATCCCTGCCGCGTTACGCAAGGCTTCGGCCTTATCGGTACGTTCCCAGGTGAACGTGGTGAAGGAGTCATCGCCAACGGTCAGTTGCCCTGGCTCGCGGCCGAAATGGCCATAGGCCGCAGTGGCGCGGTACATCGGATGGAGCAAATCGAGCATCGTAGTGATGGCGTACGGACGAAGGTCGAAGTGCTCGCGGACAAGTTGCACGATGCGCTCGTCACCCACCTTGCCCGTGCCGAAGGTATTGATGGAGATCGAGGTCGGTTGCGCGACACCGATGGCGTAGGACACCTGGATTTCGCAGCGGTCCGCAAGGCCCGCAGCTACGATGTTTTTCGCCACGTAGCGACCCGCGTAGGCGGCGGAGCGGTCGACCTTGGACGGGTCCTTGCCGGAGAATGCGCCACCGCCATGTCGGGCCATGCCGCCGTAGCTGTCGACGATGATCTTGCGACCGGTCAAGCCGCAGTCGCCCACCGGGCCGCCAATGATGAATTGACCCGTCGGGTTGATGTGGAACTGGGTGTCCTTGTGCAAGAGATCCGCCGGGATCACGTGCTTGACGATCAATTCCATGATCGCTTCGCGCAGGTCGCTGTTTTTCACTTCCGGGTTGTGCTGGGTCGAAAGCACGATGGCGTCGATACCGACGACCTTCCCGCCGTCGTAACGGCAGGTAACCTGGGATTTGGCATCCGGGCGCAGCCATGGGAGGAGGCCGGATTTGCGGGCTTCCGCCTGGCGCTCGACCAGCGCATGCGAGAAGCGAATCGGCGCGGGCATGAGCACGTCGGTTTCATTGCTCGCGTAGCCGAACATCAGCCCTTGGTCGCCGGCGCCCTGGTCTTCCGGCTTGGCACGATCGACGCCCTGGTTGATGTCCGGAGATTGCTTGCCGATGATGTTCATCACGCCGCATGTCGCACCGTCGAAGCCGACGTCGGAGCTCGTGTAGCCGATATCGCAGATCACATCGCGGACGATTTGCTCGAGGTCGACCCAGGCGCTGGTGGTGACTTCACCGGCGATGATCGCCACACCCGTCTTGACCAATGTTTCCACGGCGACGCGGGCATGCTTGTCCTGAGTGATGATGGCATCGAGCACGGCGTCGGAGATCTGATCGGCAATCTTGTCTGGATGCCCCTCGGAAACGGACTCGGACGTAAACAGGGAATATTCGCTCATCTATCGGTTCCTAATTACCGGTGGGTGAGGCGGTCTTCTACCGGCTTGGCAAAATGCCGTACCTGGATCTGAAAACCGTTGCGTAAACCAATGTAAAGGCTCTCCCCAGAGAGGAGGCCGGCGGCTTCGGCCCAGCGGGCCAGGTCGTCCTGTTCGAACCCAAGCCAGAGATCGCCGCAGGCCTCCCTGGCCCATTTCTGGTCATGGTTGCATAACTCAGTCAGCAAGAGGCCGCCACCTGGATTGACCAGGCGCGCCAGTCGCCCGATCGCGGTTTCGGGTTGCTCGAAGTGGTGCAGCACCATATTCACGATCACGCAGTCCGCGGCAGCTTCGCTTTCCGCAAGCGCGTCTGCCAGCTTAAGTGTCACGTTTTGCAGCTGATGTTCAACGCAGCGCTGGTTCGCTTGTTCCAGCATGGCAGGGTTGTTGTCGACGGCCGTTACGTGGCGAAAGCGCCTTGCCAGCTCCGGAAGAAACGAGCCGTCGCCAGGGCCAATCTCCAGCGCCGTAGCCTTTTCCGGCCACGATAGGGTGTCCAGCAGCGCCAGGACGCTATCGCCGTACTGCGGCAATCCTGCGATGAGATCCTGCTGTGCCTGGAATTTCTCGGCCATCCGGACGAAGAACTCATGGCTGGCGGCGGCACGCTGTTCATGGACACGGCATACGCCGTCTTGCACGGGCGCTGGCAACTCGAGCCTATCGACTTCGTCGAGCAGGGCGATATGCAACGCTCCACCCGTTCGATCGGGTTGCGGTAGCGCACGACGGTAGAAGATCGCATTGCCTTCGCGCCGTGTCGCGACGAGGCCCGCTTGGGCCAGCACTTTTAAGTGATGACTCATGCCCGACTGCCCGATCGCGAAGATCTGGGCGAGCTCCAGGACGCCGAAGGAGTCATGCGCCAACACCCGAAGCACGCGCAGGCGCAACGCATCACCGGCGGCTTTGCAGACGGCGGCAAGCAACTCGCAGGTATCGTCGGGAGCAACCGAAACGCGCATGTTCATAGGGAGCGAAGTCTAGTCGGCGATAGTGCTTGGAGCAATCTCAATATCAAAAAGTTTTGATATTGGTTTTGGTGTATCTCGACCCGATGCCATCCAATAGTGGCACCGCCGGTAATTCAGTATTTGCTAGCGACCTCTGGCTGGGCGAAAATGCACGTCCTTTTTCGACGCAATGCCCCGCAGGAGAACCATCGATGCCCAGCCGTCGCGAACGCGCCAATGCCATCCGCGCCCTCAGCATGGATGCTGTGCAGAAAGCCAACAGCGGCCACCCCGGCGCCCCCATGGGCATGGCCGACATCGCGGAAGTGCTCTGGCGCGACTATCTGAAACATAGCCCGACCAACCCACAGTGGTTCGACCGCGACCGTTTCGTCCTGTCGAACGGCCATGGTTCGATGCTGATCTATTCGCTCCTGCACCTGACAGGTTATGACCTGTCCATCGATGACCTGAAGAATTTCCGGCAGCTGCACAGCAAGACCCCGGGCCATCCCGAATACGGTTACGCACCAGGCGTTGAGACCACGACGGGCCCGTTAGGGCAGGGCATTGCCAACGCGGTCGGCATGGCGGTCGCGGAAAAAGTCATGGCTGCTCAATTCAATCGCGATGGCCATACGATCGTCGATCACTTCACCTACGTGTTCCTGGGTGATGGCTGCATGATGGAAGGCATTAGCCATGAAGTCTGCTCGCTGGCCGGAACGCTGGGCCTGGGCAAGCTCATTGCCTTCTACGACGACAACGGCATTTCCATCGATGGTGAGGTGCACGGCTGGTTCACCGACGATACGCCAGCGCGCTTCGAATCCTATGGTTGGCAGGTGATCCGCAACGTCGACGGCCACGACGCCGACGAAATCCACATGGCGATCGACACCGCTCGCAAGAGCGAACAGCCGACGCTGATCTGCTGTAAGACGATCATCGGCTACGGTTCGCCGAACAAGCAGGGCAAGGAAGAAAGCCATGGCGCGGCGCTGGGCAACGACGAAGTCACGGCTACGCGCAAGCAGCTGAACTGGGCGCACGGTCCGTTCGAAATTCCGGCAGACATCTATGCCGAGTGGGACGCGCGTGACAAGGGGGCTGCGGCCGAGAACGAATGGGTCAAGCGTTTTGCGGCCTATGAAGCGGATCACCCGGGCCTCGCGGCTGAATTCACCCGCCGCATGGCTGGCGAATTGCCGGATGATTTTTCCGCCAAGGCTTCCGAGTTCATTCGCGCCGTGGCTGAAAAGGGCGAAACCATCGCCAGCCGCAAGGCGAGCCAGAACTGCCTGAACGCGTTCGGCCCTCTCCTGCCTGAACTGCTGGGCGGCTCGGCCGACCTTGCCGGATCGAACCTGACCCTATGGAAAGGCTGCAAGCCGGTCGTTGAAGAAGACGCCTCCGGCAACTACATGTATTACGGCGTGCGCGAGTTCGGCATGACTGCCATGATGAACGGTATCGCCTTGCACGGCGGTCTCGTTCCTTATGGCGCGACCTTCCTGATGTTCATGGAATACGCCCGTAACGCCGTGCGCATGTCCGCGCTGATGAAGTTGCGCGTTCTGCACGTCTACACCCACGACTCCATCGGTCTGGGTGAAGACGGCCCGACGCACCAGCCTGTCGAGCAACTTGCCAGCCTGCGTTACACGCCAAACCTGGACACCTGGCGCCCGGCCGATGCGGTCGAAGCCGCTGTGGCCTGGAAGTATGCGGTCGAGCGCAAGGACGGCCCGAGTGCATTGGTCTTCTCACGCCAGAACCTTCCGCACAACCTGCGTGACCACGAAACCGAGTCGGCGATCGCGCACGGCGGCTATATCCTGAAAGACTGCATCGGCGAGCCGGAGCTGATCTTGATTTCGACCGGTTCCGAAGTTGGCCTGGCGATGCAGGCATACGACCAGCTGATCGCGAAGGGTGTGAACGTCCGCGTGGTCTCCATGCCATCCACCAGCGTCTTCGATCAGCAGGATGCCGCGTACAAGCAGAAGGTTCTACCGGTGGAAGTCTCCGCTCGTATCGCCATCGAGGCCGGCCATGCGGACTTCTGGTACAAGTACGTCGGCCTCGAAGGCCGCGTGATTGGCATGACCACTTACGGTGAGTCGGCGCCTGCTGGACAGTTGTTCGAGCATTTCGGCTTTACCGTGGAGAACATTCTCTCGGTGGCTGAGGAGTTGCTGGAGGACTGATTGTCGTAAGGCGCCGTCTTCAAACGGCGCCGGTTTTTTTTGTAGGAGCCCACTTGTGGGCGATCACGCCAATTCAGCCGGCACAGAGTCGTCGACTAGATCCGGACGCCCACAAGCTGATCGCAGCCCGGTGGGCTCCTACAGGAAGCGTCATTTGCACGACAAACGATTTGTTATTCCCCGCCCCCAAAAATACGCGACGGCCTGCGCAGCAGCGGATCGAACGGATTGATCCGTGGCGTAATCGCGTTCGCCTCCCGCTTGAGCAGCTCGATCACCGTCGGCATCCGGTCTGGCCCCAGGCGGTCGCTGATGGTTGCCACGCTCAATGCCGCAACTGAATGCCCGTTGCGATCCAGAATGGGCACTGCTACCCCCGCCATTCCTTGAAGCAACCCCGTATTACGGTTCGCGAAACCCTGGGCCCGCACGCGCTCGATCTCGGCGCGCAGCATCACTTCGTCATAGAGATGCATCTCCTGTAGCCGAGGCAGGTTGTAGCGGATCACCGCTTCACGTTCCTCCTCTGGCAGGAAGGCCAGAATCGCGAAGCTGCCTTGGCCGATCCCCAGCGCGACGCGCCCCCCGATATCTCCTGTAAAGGTTCGAATCGGGAAGGGGCCTTCGCTTCGATCCAGGCAGATCGCATCGAATCCGCTACGTGCCAGCAGGAACAGGGAGTCGTTGATCGATGCTGAGAGGCGCAGCAGCGTCGGGCGCACCAAGTCGCGCAGGTTGGTGATGTTGCCGGCCTTGGCTGCCAGCGCGAACAGCTCGAGGCTCAATCGATAGCGTTTGCTGCGACCGTCCTGCTCGACCATGCCCTCATCCACCAGTTGCTGTAGGAGTCGGTGCACCGTGGGTTGAGACAGGCCGACCCGCTCAGCCAGGCGCGACACCTTTTCGCCATCCGTCGTATCAGAGAGCGCACGCATGATCAGAAAGGTTCTTGAGACCGATCCTGTCGAAGAATTCTTATCAGTGGAATTATTTTCAGAATCAACCATTAGTAATTTCACTAAACGGAATAAATAAGAAATAACCTTCGATATATGGAATATCGTGTTGAGTCCATCCTAAATCGCGGCCTACTCTGCGTCCATCGGGTCATTCGAATAACAAAGCCCACCGTTTTCTTGCTGTACCAACCATAAAAGTCATTCGGCTTTCGCCCTTCGAATCTGCCCAGAACCGTCGTGCCCTTGGTACGCCTGATGTGAGGAGGTAGATTCAGAATGGCTTTCCTGTCCCTGGAAGGGTTGACCAAGCGCTACGCGGATGTCGCCGCTGTGGCCGATACGAACCTCACGATCGAGAAAGGCGAATTCGTTTCCCTGCTGGGTCCCTCAGGGTGTGGCAAGACCACCACGTTGCAGATGATCGCGGGATTCGTCGACGTCACCGAGGGACGGATCGTTCTCGATGGACGCGACGTCACCCACGCCAAACCAAGCTCGCGCGGGCTGGGCGTCGTTTTCCAGAGCTATGCGCTGTTCCCGCACATGACCGTTGCGGATAACGTTGCCTTCGGCCTCTTGATGCGCAAGGTGGCCAAGTCCGAGCGGGATGAGCGCGTCAGGAAAGCGCTTTCGCTGGTTCGCCTCGACGCTCATGCCGAGCGTTATCCACGTGAGTTGTCAGGTGGTCAGCGTCAGCGTGTGGCACTGGCGCGCGCGTTGGTCATCACACCGCCGGTTTTGTTGCTGGACGAGCCCCTGTCCAACCTCGACGCAAACCTGCGCGAGGAGATGCAGTACGAGATCCGCCGCATCCAGCGTGAAGTGGGCATCACCACGCTGATGGTCACCCATGACCAATCCGAAGCACTTTCCATCAGCGATCGCGTCGTGGTCATGGAAGCCGGGCGTATTACCCAGATCGACGCGCCTTACCGTCTCTATGAACACCCCCGTACACGCTTCATCTCCGACTTCGTCGGCAAGGCGAATCTGGTGGGTGGGCGCGCGGGTTCAGCCGGTCAACAAGAAGTCTGCAAGGTGGGCGAGGGCGACTTCCAACTCAGTCTGCGCCCCGAGAAGATTCGCCTGACCGAGGTGGGCCAAGGGCTGTTGGACGGCGAGATCCGTACACGGTTCTTTCTTGGCAGCCAGTGGTTGTATCGCGTTGAAACGCCGCTGGGTGAGCTGACGGTCGTCAGGCCTAACGAAGGTTCGCTTCCACTTGAAGACGGCACACGGGTCGGGCTTGTCTGGTCGACCGAGCTGCTGCGGCCTCTTGAAGAGGATGTACGCGCATGAAGGCCTTGCGGGGCTACCTGCTGACCGGGCCCGCGTTCGCGTTGTTCGCCGGCCTGCTCATACTGCCGCTGGGGCTGACGCTGGTGCTGTCGTTCAACGTGTTCGACTACAACACCGGTGTCGATGCCGACGCCTACACGCTGGACCACTACGCCGAGGTCTTCGGCGATTCCTACTTCTACGAAGTGTTCTTCCGGACGCTGTGGATCAGTGCGCTGACGACCTTGCTCTGTGTGCTGATCGGCGTACCCGAGGCGTACATCCTAAGTCGCATGAAGGCGCCATGGCGATCGGTCTTCCTCATTCTGATCCTGACTCCGCTGCTCATTTCCGTCGTGGTACGCGCATTCGGCTGGAGTCTGCTGCTGGGCGCTGACGGCCTGGTAAACCAGGCGATCCAGGCGCTGGGTGGCAATCCTGTAAAGCTGCTCTATACGCCGTTCGCCGTGGTGATCGCGCTGGTCCACGTGATGCTGCCGTTCATGGTGATCCCGGTCTGGACGTCGCTGCAGCGGCTTGACCCACTCGCGGAGCAGGCCGCGCTTTCGCTGGGGGCGAGCCAGGCGACCGTCATGCGCAAGGTGGTTCTGCCGCAGATCCTGCCGGGTGTGCTTTCGGGCAGCCTCATCGTCTTCGGGTTGGCCGCCAGCTCCTTCGCGATTCCCGGCCTGTTGGGCGGGCGCCGCCTGAAGATGGTGGCCACGTTGATCTACGACCAGTACCTCGCCGAGTTGAACTGGCCCCTGGGCGCCACCGTAGCGGTGCTGCTGCTGGTACTGAATCTGGTGGTGATGCTGACTTGGAACCGCATCATCGAACGCCGCTACAAAAAGGCCCTGGGGTAATCCGATGTCCAGAAACGGTCCTCTCGCATTGTCTTTTCACGCCCTTGTCGTGATCTTCATGCTCGCGCCGCTGGTGGTGGTGTGCCTCGTCGCATTCACGCCGGAAAACACGTTGAGCCTGCCGACCAGCGGATTCTCGCTTCGCTGGTTCGAGGCTGTATTCGAACGCGCCGACTTTCTCGATGCCTTCCACAACAGCCTGATACTCGCCTTCTCGTCGGCCACGCTGGCGACGTTGATCGCGGTGCCGGCAGCATTGGCCATTACGCGGCTGCATTTCCCCGGGCGGGACTTCCTCAACGCGCTGTTCCTGTCGCCCATCATCATTCCGCATCTGGTGCTCGGTGTGGCGATGCTCAGATTGTTCGCGCTGATGGGCGTGAGTGGCAGCTTCAGCTGGTTGATCCTCGCGCATGTCGTCGTGATCACGCCGTATGTGCTGCGTCTGGTACTCGCGGCCGCAGTCGGGATGGATCGCAGCGCCGAGCAGGCGGCGGAGTCGCTTGGTGCAGGTCGGGTCTCGCTGTTCTGCCGCATCACCCTGCCGATGATCCTGCCGGGTGTGGCCGGTGGGTGGCTGCTGGCGTTCATCAACAGTTTCGACGAGGTGACGCTTTCCATTTTCGTCACGTCCCCGGCGACCCAGACGCTGCCGGTACGCATGTATGTCTACGCGACCGAGTCCATCGACCCGATGATGGCCGCCGTGTCGGCCCTCGTCATCGCACTGACAGTGGTGACCATGGTCGTGCTCGATCGTGTGTACGGCCTCGACCGTGTGCTGGTCGGTAAGCAGTGAGGGTGCCATGGCATTGTTGAAACGTCTGGCCGAGCTGGATCGTCCCCAGGTCGACTTTGTGCTCGATGGTCAGCCCGCTATCGCGTTGCAAGGCGATACGCTGCTGACGGCGCTGCTCTGTTCCGTGGATGCCTTGAAGGGGAGTGATTTCAGTGCAGAGCCGCGGGCGGGCTTCTGCCTCATGGGTGCCTGTCAGGATTGTTGGGTTCGCCTGGAGGATGGGCGCCGTGTTCGCGCCTGTTCGACCCTCATCGAGCCAGGTATGCAGGTCACGCGTGAGCCGGGACGTCAGCCATGAATAGCACTCATGTGGTGATCGTGGGGGCGGGGCCGGCAGGTGTTCGCGCGGCAGAAACACTGGTACGCAAAGGTGTGGCACCGGTGCTCATAGATGAAGGAATGCGCGCCGGCGGGCAGATCTATCGCCAGCAGCCGCAGGGTTTCTCCCGTCCAGCCAAAGCGCTCTATGGCTTCGAGGCTTCCAAGGCGAATGCTATTCACGTGTGCGCCGAAGACCTGGCCAGTCAGATCGATTACCGGCCGAAAACGCTGGTCTGGAATGCCAATGCCGACACCCTCGATCTGCTGTGTGACGACCGATTCGAGCAGCTCGGCTATGACCGCCTCATCGTCGCGACGGGCGCCACCGACCGTGTGTTGCCCGTACCCGGGTGGACGTTGCCTGGCGTTTACACACTAGGAGCCGCGCAGATCGCCTTGAAGTTTCAGGGCTGTGCGATCGGTGATCCCGTTGTGTTCGCCGGGACCGGACCGCTGCTCTATCTCGTTGCCTATCAGTACGCCAAGGCGGGCGCGAAGGTCACGGCTGTGCTGGACGAGGCCGGTTTCTCCGACCAATGTCGCGCCCTTCCCGGGCTGTTGCGTCAACCGAGCACGCTGGCAAAGGGGCTGTATTACCGAGCCTGGTTGCTGGCGAATGGTGTGCGTGTGGAGCAAGGCGCGAGCCTGGTCCGGATCGACGGTGAAAAGCGCGTGGCCTCGGTGGCCTGGCAGCAGGGTGGAGTCGAGCACAGTTTGCCGTGCTCGGCTGTGGGGTTTAGCTATGCCCTGCGCAGCGAGACGCAATTGGCGGATCTCCTCGGGTGTGAATTCGTCTGGAGCCCCTTGAATCGGGCCTGGTTGCCTCGGCGAGATGCTTCTGGGCGAAGTAGCCTCGAACACGTTTATCTGGCCGGCGATGGTGCCGGGATCATGGGCGCCGATGCCGCGGAAATGGCGGGCGAGCGAGCCGCATTGGCGGTATTGCAGGACATGGGTATCGCTGTCGATGGCGCGCGAGCCGAAAAGCTGGAGCGCGGACTGGCTCAGATCGAACGCTTCCGAGACGGATTGGAGCATGCATTTCCCTTCCCCGAAGGCTGGGCGGCGAAAGCCGATGACGCCTTGATGCTATGTCGTTGCGAGGAAATTCGTGTCGGCCAGCTGCGCGATGTCGTGCGCGCGGGGGCGGTAGACATCAATCGCGCCAAGGCGCTTTGCCGCGTTGGCATGGGTCGCTGCCAGGGGCGCATGTGCGGTGCGGCGGCGATGGAGATCATCGCTTGCGAAAGCGGCCTGACGATCGATTCGGTCGGACGCTTGCGCGGCCAGGCGCCGATCAAGCCGTTGCCGTTCGCTGTGGGGCCCGACGCATGAGCGCTTTAGTCGAGACCGATGTGGTGATTATCGGTGGCGGGATCGTCGGTGCTTCGGCGGCCTTGTTTCTGCGCCGTCGCGGCATGGAGGTCGCACTTATCGAGCGCGATTACTGCGGCTCGCGTTCCAGTGGTGTGAATTTCGGCGGTGTACGTCGGCAGGGGCGCCCTTTGATCCAGCTGCCGCTCGCCCAGCGGGCGCATGCGATCTGGAACGATTTGCCGGGCCATATCGGTATCGATGGCGAGCTGGTTCGCTCTGGTCATCTCAAACTGGCTCGCAGTGACGAAGACATGCGTTCGCTCGAACGTTATGAGGCCGAGACGCGGGGCTTCGACATGGGGCTCGAATTGCTCGGAGAGGATGACATACGGCGACGTTACCCGTGGGTTGGAAAGAGTGCCGTGGGTGCCTCGCTGTGTCCGGCGGATGGTCACGCCAATCCTCGGCTGATTTCACCGGCGTTCGCCGTTGCAGCGAAGCGCCTCGGTGCGCACGTGTACGAGCAGACACCGGTCGTGCGCGTCGAGGATGCGGGGGATGATTTTCTGGTTACCGCAGGTGATGGGCTCCGCTTTCGCGCTCCTTGGCTTCTGAACTGCGCGGGCGCTTGGGCCGCTGGCTTGGCCCTGCAATATGGCGAACCCGTGCCGATGCGCGCCGGCCATCCAGCCATGCTCGTGACCGAGCCCTTGCCGGTGTTCATGACGTGCAGTACAGGGGTCGAGGGTGGCGGTATCTACGCCCGGCAAGTCGCTCGCGGTAACTGCGTGATCGGCGGCGGTCAGGGGTTTGCATTGGACGATCGCCGTGCCCGGGTGGATCAGCAGGCGGTCGTCACGCTACTCCGTCAGGCCACTACGTTGTTTCCGTCGCTCCATGGTGCCCATGTCATTCGGACCTGGAGCGGTACCGAGGGCTACCTGCCTGATCGCCAGCCTGTGATCGGTTTCAGTCGTATGCGGCGAGGGCTCGTGCATGGTTTCGGTTTTGCCGGAGGAGGATTTCAGATCGGCCCGGCCGTAGGCGATGTCTTGGCGGAGCTGGTCTGCGAGGGCGCGAGTCGCACGCCAATCGAGCCCTTTTCCATTCAGCGTTTCCAACACGTGGCCGCCTAGTGCGGCCTATTCATCCAGCCAAAAAGGAAGGTCGCTACATGAGGAACGTCACAAAACGCACCGCACTGACCGGTCTGCTCGGTCTAGCCATCGCCGCAGGAAGCGGCGCCACCTTTGCCGCGGAAACCCTCTACCTGGGCATGAACGGCGGCACCATGGAGCGCCTCTATGCGGATAAGGTCCTGCCTGCGTTCGAAAAGGCCAATGACGTCAAGGTAGTGATCGTGCCCGGAACGTCCGCCGATATCCTGGCCAAGGTTCAGGCGGCAAAGGACAAGCCGCAGATGCACGTGATGTTCCTCGACGACGGCGTGATGTATCGCGCCATTTCCATGGGTCTCTGTTCTCCACTGGAAAAGAGCGAATCGCTATCGCAGATTCCTGAAAAAGCGTTGATCAAGGATCAGGCCGCTGCGGTGAGCATTGGCGTCACCGGCCTGGCCTACAACACGCGGATGTTCAAAGAAGAAGGCTGGGAAGCACCGACCTCCTGGATGGATATGGCCGATCCGAAGTTCGAGGAGAAACTGGTCTTCCAGTCGATGCCGTCTTCCAGTTTCGGTCTGCACGGCTTCCTGGCCTACAACCGCATCAAGGGTGGCACCGAGGCGGACGTCGAGCCCGCATTCAAGGCCTGGCCGGATGAGGTCGGGCCGAACGTGCTCGAGTACATTCCGAGTTCGGCCAAGATTTCGGAAATGGTGCAGACCAACGAAGCGGCGCTGTTCCCACTGACCCCGACGCAGGTCACCGCACTGAAAATGCGCGGTGTACCGGTCGAATATGCCCAGCCGAAAGAAGGTGCGGTGGTACTCAACGTGGCTGAGTGCGTGATCGCCAACAATTCAAATTCGGCGTTGGCGCAGAAGCTTGCCGCATTTTTGCTGACACCTGAGGCGCAGGCCGCTGCGCTGGAGTTCGGTGATCAGATCCCGTCGAATCCCAATACACCGACGACTGACAAGACCCGCGGCCAGGTCGAAGCCATGGCGGAGTATCAGAAAACCGCGCTCGTCATTGATTGGGATCAGATCAACCAGGCGCGCCCGGAATGGAATTCAAGGTGGAATAGGACTATTGAGCGTTAGAGGTCTTTAAGTGGGAGCCGGGCCGCGGCTCCCAATTCCAGTCGCTTCACCGCATAATGCCGGCCTTCGTAGCTTGATGCTGTTCACATAAGTCGGATCTGTAGCTTTCTAGTTCGTGGGAGCGGGCCATGCCCGCGATTTATGGGCATGGTCTATCGCTGCCTGACACGTCCCCACAAGCAGAAAAGTTCTTATTGAACAGCGTTAAGTTTCCGCTGGCCTTATACGGCTTCAAACGATTCGACGGGAACCTGGCATTTCATGGCTTCACGCCCTTACCGAGTCGCCCTCAACGGCTACGGCCGCATCGGCCGTTGTGTACTGCGCGCCTGGCATGAGCGGTCGCCCTCGCCGAACTTCGAGATCGTCGCCCTCAATGATCTCGCCGACGCTGCTTCCATCGAATATCTCACCCGCTTCGACTCTACCCATGGCCGCTTTCCCGGTTCGGTTCATGCCGGAGCCGATTGCCTGGACGTGAATGGAAGCCGGGTGCAGGTGTTTCGCGAGGGTGAGCCGGAAGCTGTGAATTGGCGGGGACTGGATGTCGATCTTGTCCTCGAATGCTCTGGCGTGTATCCAACGCGAACTGCTGGAGAACGATTCCTTCAGGCAGGCGCGCCGCGAGTGCTGTTCTCGCAGCCCATGGCGAGCGAGGCGGATGTCGATGCCACCATCGTTCAGGGCGTGAATCAGGCGACCCTTACGGGCAAGGAAAGGCTCGTTTCCGCTGCGTCCTGCACTACCAATTGCAGCGTTCCGCTGCTGCGCTTGCTGAACGAGCGCGTTGGCCTCGAATACGTCTCCATCACCACCATCCATTCGGCCATGAACGATCAGCCGGTGATCGACGCCTTCCACGACGCAGACCTGCGCCGTACTCGTTCGGCGTTTCAGTCGATGATTCCGGTATCCACAGGTTTGCCGCGCGGGATCGAGCGCCTGCTTCCGGAACTAAGCGGTCGAATACAGGCCAAAGCGATTCGTGTGCCGACAGTGAACGTGTCCTGCCTCGATATCACTCTGCAAACGGCGACCGATGTGACGGCCGACGCGATCAACCGGATGCTGCGCGAAGCCTCCGAACAAGGCCCCTTGCAGGGTTTGCTGGCCTACACCGAACTGCCGCACGCCAGTTGCGATTTCAACCATGACCCGCATTCGGCGATCGTCGACGGCAGTCAGACCCGGGTATCCGGCCCTAGGCTGGTGAACCTGTTGGCCTGGTTCGACAATGAATGGGGGTTCGCCAACCGCATGCTCGACGTTGCGAGCCATTTCCTCGACGTCGCTCACTCACATAGCAATTCCATTGCAAAGGACTGATCGCATGACCGTTTTGAAAATGACTGATCTCGACCTCACCGGAAAACGCGTACTGATTCGCGAGGATCTCAACGTGCCGGTGAAGGATGGCAAGGTCAAAAGCGATGCCCGTATCGTCGCCTCCCTGCCCACGATCAAGCTGGCGCTGGAGAAAGGTGCTGCCGTACTGGTGTGCTCGCACCTTGGACGCCCTGAAGAAGGCGTCTATAGCGAAGAGGACAGTCTCAAGCCAGTCGCCGATTATTTGTCCAAGGCACTGGGACGCGACGTCCCGCTGGTCAAGGATTACCTGGACGGCGTCGAGGTTCAGCCTGGTCAGGTCGTATTGCTGGAAAATGTGCGCTTCAACAAGGGCGAGAAGAAAAACACCGATGAGTTGGCGCAGAAATACGCCGCGTTGTGCGATGTTTTCGTGATGGACGCTTTCGGTACTGCGCACCGCGCCCAGGGTTCGACCCACGGCGCCGCCAAGTTTGCGAAGGTCGCCGCCGCCGGTCCACTGCTCGCGGCTGAACTGGACGCGCTTGGCAAGGCACTTAACAGTCCAGCACGTCCGCTGGCCGCTATCGTCGCGGGCTCGAAGGTGTCCACCAAGCTGGATGTGCTGAACAGTCTGAGCAGCCTTTGCGACCAACTCATCGTGGGCGGTGGCATTGCCAACACTTTCCTCGCTGCCGCAGGTTACAAGGTAGGTAAGTCGCTGTACGAAGCAGATCTGGTCGATACCGCCAAGGCCATCGCGGCCAAGGTCAACGTGCCGCTCCCGGTCGACGTGGTGGTCGCCAAAGCATTTGCAGAGGATGCCGAGGCCACTGTCAAGGCGGTCGGCGATGTCGCCGACGACGATATGATTCTGGACATCGGTCCGCAGACGGCGAAACAGTTCGCCGAGTTGCTGAAGTCTTCCAAGACCATTCTGTGGAACGGTCCAGTGGGCGTGTTCGAGTTCGATCAGTTCGGTGAGGGCACCAAAGC
Source organism: Pseudomonas matsuisoli (assembly GCF_014647635.1). GTDB lineage: Bacteria > Pseudomonadota > Gammaproteobacteria > Pseudomonadales > Pseudomonadaceae > Pseudomonas_P > Pseudomonas_P matsuisoli. The sequence continues at coordinate 126,192 of NZ_BMPO01000008.1, read as the reverse complement.
GCTGGCTCTTGCCATCGCGGAAAGCCCGGCGTTTTCGATCGCAGGTGGCGGCGACACCCTGGCGGCCATCGACAAGTATGGCGTGTCGGAGAAGGTGTCCTATATCTCCACCGGTGGTGGTGCGTTTCTCGAATTCGTCGAAGGCAAAGTGCTCCCAGCGGTAGAAATCCTCGAGGAGCGCGGTCGCTAGGTCAGCGGCACCACGTGCAGGTCATGAAGGTCCAACCGGATAAACCCGTCTGGAGGATCTGCACATGCGCCCGTTTGCTCTCGTACTGTTGGCTCTCGTTCTGTCTGGTTGTGCTGGTGGCGGTTCCGGAAGTGCGTGCGAAGTGTTTTCGCCGCCCCCGCCCATGGATCCGGGCGCGCAGAACTCCGAGCGTGTCGAATCGCTGAGTACTGGAAACCGCGGCGAGGTCAGAGGTGCTCAGGATTGCTGAGTCAGACCGTAAACGTAATGTGGTCCCTGTAAAGTTGGAGATGTGATGAAAACGGTGATCGCCCTGCTGGCCCTGGCCATATTGGCAGGCTGTGCAGGGCGTGATGAGGCTCGGTCCACCAGCGGACCCTGGGTCCGTTGGGTGTGCGACGGCCAAAGTGAAGTGTTTTGGCGATTCGCCGACGACAGCCGAGATATCGTGGAGGTCCGCTTTGAGGGGCGCGACGATATCTATCGCCTGCAACAGGAACCTGCCGCCGATGGTGTTTTCTATAGCGACGGCATGCTCGCGTTCCAGACCCAAGGTGATCAGGGGCTGGTGTACTGGGTCGCGAACCAGGCGCCCATAGGACAGGGCTGCGAAGCGCCTTGAAGACGCGCGATTAGTATTAATGCAGCGGTTTTCCGCTGAAAGACTTGAATACGGCCTGCCCACCCGGCAGGCTTTCACGATTAACGACTCCAATCGGGAGAGGAGACCCCATGGCACTCATCAGCATGCGCCAGATGCTCGACCACGCCGCCGAATTCGGCTACGGCGTGCCGGCTTTCAACGTCAACAACCTTGAGCAGATGCGCGCCATCATGGAAGCGGCGGACAAGACCGATTCGCCGGTCATCGTCCAGGCTTCTGCCGGTGCCCGTAAATATGCGGGTGCGCCGTTCCTGCGCCACCTGATTCTGGCGGCGGTCGAAGAATTCCCGCACATCCCGGTCGTCATGCACCAGGATCATGGCACCAGCCCGGATATCTGCCAGCGCTCCATCCAGTTGGGATTCAGCTCGGTGATGATGGACGGCTCGCTGAAAGAAGACGGCAAAACGCCTTCTGACTACGATTACAACGTTCGCGTAACGCAGCAGACCGTCGCTTTCGCTCACGCCTGTGGCGTGTCCGTCGAGGGTGAGCTGGGTTGCCTGGGCAGCCTGGAAACCGGCATGGCCGGTGAAGAAGACGGTGTTGGCGCAGAGGGCACGCTGGATCACAGCCAGCTGCTGACCGATCCGGAAGAGGCCGCCGAGTTCGTCAAGGCCACCAAGGTCGATGCCCTGGCGATCGCCATCGGTACCAGCCACGGTGCCTACAAGTTCACCAAGCCACCTACAGGTGACACGCTGTCCATCCAGCGCATCAAGGAAATCCACCAGCGTATTCCTGATACCCACCTGGTGATGCACGGCTCCTCCAGCGTCCCGCAAGAGTGGCTGAAAATCATCAACGAGTACGGTGGCGACATCAAGGAAACCTACGGCGTGCCGGTCGAGGAAATCGTCGAAGGTATCAAGTACGGTGTTCGCAAGGTCAATATCGATACCGACCTCCGTCTGGCTTCTACCGGTGCGATCCGTGAATTCATGGCGAAGAACCGTAGCGAGTTCGACCCGCGCAAATACCTCGCCAAGACAGTAACTGCCATGCGTGATGTCTGTATTGCACGTTACGAAGCGTTTGGCACCGCCGGCAATGCCTCCAAGATTAAGCCGATCTCTCTGGAAGCGATGTTCCAGCGTTATGCCAATGGTGAGCTCGATCCAAAAGTGAACTGATCACAGTCGGTTCCAGAAAAACCCGCTTCGGCGGGTTTTTTCGTTTCCCATAGTCGACGTCTGTAGCCGGCTCTCACTGTTCTGCGCAGCTTTGAGACGCGCTATTTCAGCAAACCTCCGGATACATAACGTCATTAGTGCATTTCCACTATTGGGCACTTTCCCGGTTGGGGCTTGGTCAACCGCTAGTGGGCGAAGGCCCGACAGTGAACCGAGGAGAAGAAAACCATGCGTTTGCACGCCTTACTACTGCCACCGTTTATGGCGTTAACCCTCACCGCTTGTGGGGGTGCGGACGAACCGGAGAAGCCTCAGGGGACTGACGAGCAGCCTGCTCAGTCCACGCCCTCTCCAGCGCCAGCACCTGAGAAAAGCGAGCCGTCGTCGGCGTCGGATAACGAGCCGACTGCTTCGGAAGGTGTTGACACCAAAACGGGAACCGCACCAAACGTAGGCGATTCCCTGCCTGCAGAAACGCCGCCGTCCGGCAGTGAGGGTGAGCGGCCGAGCCAATAGATTTCGGGTTCGACTGTCGAGGGAGTGCTCATGACGAAGAGCGGCCTCGAGCCTTCAGCTGATCCGCTTGATAGAAGCCGTCATTACCCAATAGACCAGTGCGTTGGTTTGATCCGCTGTCGCCGACAAACGCGGTCAACATAAATGAAGGAGATTTCCATGCGTATCTACGCCTTACTGCTGCCACCTGTTCTAGCGCTGTCGCTCGCCGCGTGCGGTGGGCCGGACGAGCCAAAAGCGCCACCGGCGAACAGCGCCAGTGAGCAGCCTGCACAGCCGGCTCCTACGCCACCAGCGCCAAGTGGTGAACAGCCAGCTGCGCCGACCGAGCCCGCAACCCCAGCGCCTAACGCTCCAGAAGGCTCCGGGGCAGGCGAAGGTAATGCTATGCCTGGCGAAACGCCCCCACCCGCAACCGGCACTGGGACAGGTACCAATAGCGGTACTGGTACTCAGAACACACAGTGAGGGTGAGTCGACTCTGACGGGTCTCTACCCGTTGGAGTCGCTATGAGAAGTGCCCAATACCGTGACTCCACGGCCTTGATGCTTAGCGCGGTAGAGATTGCGATCGGCCTGGTGGAGCAGGTTCTCCAGATCGCTTGCCTTACTCTCATAAGCGCCCGCGCTAAAAGAGAGAGGTGGAGCGCCGGCGGCGTAGTCGAGTTTCGCGCATCGCTGCCTGAGTGCATCGAGCGTTGCAACCACTTCGCTGCCTGGGCGGACGCTTAACAGCGCGAACTCTTCCCCGCCTAATCGACCCAGCACGTCATCCGGGAAAAACCTTCGGAACGCTTTGGAGAAGGTCGAAAGCGCCGAATCACCGCTCGCGTGCCCGAACTGATCATTGATCGACTTGAAATAATCCATGTCGATCATGGTCATGCACACCTGCTTTTCCTCGCGCTTCGCGTCATGCAGCCGCTGGGTAGCCTGTTCGTAAAAAGCGCGTCGGTTAAGAAGATTCGTCAGCGAGTCGTATTGGGCTGCTCGCCTTAATGCGCGCATTAGGTCCCGCCGTTCCAGACTGGAAATCACGCGACAGTTCAGCTCTTCCGGGCAGAACGGCTTACGCAGGAAGTCGTCTGCACCGTGCTTGATGAACTGCGCGCTCAGCGTGCCTTTATCATCGGCGGACAACCCCAGGATGATGAGCTCGCTGCGGCGCATCTTCTGCCGAAGAATCTTCACCAGCTCGAATCCGCTAGTGCCCGGCATGCTGTGGTCGACCAGGAAAAGATCGATATCCGTTTGCGCCTGCAGCACGGCAAGTGCTTCGTTGCCATCCCGTGCCTCGATAATCTGGAACCGTTGCGGTGCCAGTACTCGCCGTATCAGGTTGCGGGTCGCTTCCGAGTCGTCGGCAACCAGTATCTTTACGTTCCGATTGCTTTCCAGACGGTGAAGCAGCCTGAAGGCGTAGTCGTAGGAGTACTGGCTCTCCTTCAGAACGTAATCGACGATGCCCTTTGCCAGCAGCTCGTTTCGCCGCGTTTCGTCGTACGAGCCCGAAAGCACTACGCACGGCAGCGAATAACTCAAAATGAGATCGACGATTTCGCCGCGTGGCGCATCGGGCAGGTGCAGATCGACGATGCTGGCCGAAAACGAGGCGGCTGAGGTTTCCAGCATGAGTTGCGCTTCCGCGTAGGAGGCGCAGAACACAGGCTCCAGTCCTGGCTGCTGACGAAACAGATGGCCAAGTATCTTCAATACGAGCGGACTGTCTTCCACTACCAGGATATGTCGCACTACGGTTGGCTCCATCTGACGCCTCGAACTAGGTGCGAGCGCGGCAAGCGTGTGTCTGGCTACGGGTGTTTACAGCGGCATCCAGCACACGGCTTTAACCTAGTGTAGACGGCCACCGATCGTTCCACCGCGACGAGCTTTCCATCACGGCGATGGAAGATTCTTCGGCACGCGGATGCTCGGCTGCTTCTTCTGTAGCAGGACGCCAAGCGTACGTAGCGGGCCGAGTTGGCGCAAGATCAGCGCCAATTGAGTTCTCACCAGACGATGGCTTTCGGGCAGATCGTCTGGCATCTGTTCGAGTTCGTTCGTGAGCGTTTCTTCGGTATCGCTGTGCACGGCGATGGTGGATTCATTGCGCAGGCCGCTGGCCACTTCCTCTAGCGTCTTCTGGATGAACGCGCTGGCCCGGTCGATGAGCTCGTCGCTGGTTGCGTCGTCCGGCAGTGCATCACGGTGTGCACCCAGGGCCGACAGGTAGCCGAGCAGCGTGTGGGACAACACGAGGAAGCGAAAGCCGGCGTCGGCATCGCGCCGAAAATGCCCTGGCTCCATCAACATATTGGACAAGGAGTTCGACAGGGCTGCGTCGGCGTTATGCGCGTTACGCCGGGCCAGGCGATAGTTCAGGTCATCGCGTTTGCCAGAGTCGTATTGCGCCATGACCGCCTGCAGGTAGCGCGCATTGGAGCTCAACGTATTCGCCAGCATTACGGTGAGGCGGCGACCCTGCCAATCAGGGAGGATCAGGAAGACCGCAAGCCCAGCGATGACCGTCCCCAGCACGGTATCCACCAGACGCGGCCAGATCAGGCCAAAGCCGTCGCTAATCTGGTTGAAGCACAGCAGCACCATCAAGGTGATCGCTGCAGTTGCCAAGGTGTAACGATCGACGCGGTTGACGAAGAACACTACGCCCGCAGCCACGGCGAACAGGCACTGCAGGATCGGCGCGGGGAAGAGCGTGATCAGCGCCCAGCCGACCACCAAGCCAATGATGGTGCCGATGATGCGCTGCTTCAGGCGTACGCGCGTCGCCCCGTAATTGGGTCGGCAGACGAACAGGGTCGTCAGCAATATCCAATAGCCGTGTGTAGGGTGGATCCAATGCAGCACGCCGTATCCGGCGGTCAGCGCGACGGTCAAACGAATGCCGTGGCGAAATACCAGGGAGGTTGGCGTCAGGTTCAGGCGGATGCGATCGAACGCTTCCTTGAAGGATTGCGGTGAGCGATCCAGCAGGCTGTTGTCCTGCTCATCCGAAAGCGCGTCCGGGTTGCTCGCGTTCGCAAGGTTCTGATCCAGCGTGTTTAAGTTGTTCGCCAATGCGTCCAACGAGCGCAGCAGGCGTCGCCAAGTTGGGTTGTTTTGTTCTCTTAAATACGCAAGCGATGCCTGAAGGTCGACCAATGCCTGGCCGCTCTGGTTGTGCTCGAATGGCTGGCGCCTCTGGATCGCCTCCGCCAGCATCCGGCACGCGCGTCCTTGCTGGGCGAGTAAGCGCTGCGCACGAAATAGGATGTCACTGTGGAAGAAGGTTTCGGCGAGCTGTTGGTAGTTGTAGTGCGATGAGCTCGCGCGCTCGTGAATGTCTTGGGCGATGAAATACAGGCGCAGGTAGCGTTTAACCTTGGTGCCATCGCGGCTGTTGCCCAGCCGGTTCAAGATGATTTCCTTGGTCTTGTTCAAGGCGCTGACGACTTTGCCGTTCTGTCGGGCGAGCGCCAGGCGGCGGCTTTCGATATCGACCTGGCGCAGCGGCTCGAACAAGTCGGATTTCAGTCGAAGGTAGGTCCCGAGCTCGACGAAGAGCTGCGCGAGCGCGTGCTGAATGGGCTTGTGGGCGAACACCGCGCTCCAGATAACCGACAGCAGCCCGTACCAAGCCGCGCCACCGAGCAGTAACAATGGTTCCCGCCAGAAATGCCCGCCGGTAATGGCACGGGCTTCGACGCCAATCATGGTGTAGACGGAGAGGATCAGGGTCCCGTAGGCGATGGTGTTATAGCGCTCTCCAACGGCGCCGAGCATCGTCAAGCCGAACGTGGCGAGCGCAAGCCCGGTAACGAATAACCAGGGATAGGGGAAGAGCAGTTGAACCGAGAATGAGGCGATGGCGAAGCACACAAGGGTGACGGTTAGGGCCTGCAACCGGCCGCGCCAATTGTCGTCCGTTTCCGCAAGGGCGCAGGCGATGATGCCGAGAAACAGTGAGATCACCAGCGCCAGCTGATCCAGGTACCAACCCAGCGCCATGGCCCCGGATAGCGCCAGCAGAACCCTGAGGCCATAGGCGAATTTCTCCCGCGCCCATAGGTCGCGGAAGGTTTTGCCAAGTGCTGCTTTCTTGCTCATGCGTGGCCGTCTATCGATGCAACGGAGGCAGCATACCCAAACCGGCTGGTGCCGTCTGGCTGGCGACGCGTTTTTCTTGGCCGTGCAATCACCCCTCGACCTCGTTGCGCTTGTCGATACGGCTGGTGGGGCCTCCGTCGACCGGATGCAACTGCAGGAAGATACCGGAAGATAGGATCGTCAGGCCGCCGATGCACAACAACGTCAGCTGGAAAGCCTCGATGACAGGACGGCCCGGGTCTTCGCCAAACCCACCCAGCAAGGCAGCCGCGGTTGCAACACCAAAGCTCATCGCGACCTGAACGACAACCGCCAATAAGCTGTTGCCGCTGCTCGCGTTGGTGTCGCGCAGATCGATCAGCGTGACCGTGTTCATGGCGGTGAACTGCAGCGAATTGACCGCGCCCAGTAGGGCCAGCAAGGCCCACAGCATCCAGGTGGGTAAGCCATAGCCGAGCAGCGCGAGGCTCGCGATCAACACGCCGAGGGCGACAGTATTACCGCCCAGCACGCGGCGATATCCCAGGCGGTCGATCAGCGGTTTGGCGAACGGTTTCATGGCCATTGCCGCCAGGGCGAGGGGAATCATGCTCATGCCGGCGCTGGCCGGTGAATGCCCAAGGCCCAGTTGGAGCAGCAAGGGAACAAGAAAGGGTAGGGCGCCGCTGCCCAGGCGTGCGAAGAGATTACCGAGCAAGCCCACGGCGAACGTACGGGTATGGAACAGCGTGGGACTGAACAGCGGGCGATCGAAACGTGCGGCGCGTAACCAGTAAGCCGCCATGCAACCCATTCCAGCTAGCAGCAAAAGCGTCATGCGTACCGGCGACATCGTCTGGTGGCCGAGCCCTTCCAGGGCAAGGCTGATCATTGCCATGGCCGTACTGAATAGAATGAAGCCGAAGCCATCGAACCGTGAGGTATCGATGCCGCGCAGGTCCGGCAGATGACGCCGTACGGCGATACAGCCAATGACGCCAACCGGCAGGTTGATCAAGAAGATCCAATGCCACGACGCGTACTCCACCAGCCATCCCCCCAACGAAGGGCCGACCAGCGGCCCTACCAGCCCAGGCATGGTGATGAAACTCATGATGCGGACCAAGTCTTCTCTAGGGTATGTCCGCAATACCACCAGCCGGCCCACCGGCATCATCAGCGCGCCGCCCAATCCTTGGATGATCCGACCGGCAATGAGCATCTCGAAGTTCTGCGCGATCGCACAAAAGAGCGAGCCAAGCGAAAACGCGACGATGGCGCCAAAGAACACGTTCCGCGTGCCAAAGCGATCTGCAATCCAGCCGGATGCCGGGATTAGCAGCGCCACGGTGAGCATGTAGGCAATGATCACGGCCTGCATGCGTAACGGGTTCTCGCCGAGATCGGTCGCCATGGCGGGCAGCGCAGTGTTGAGGATGGTGGCATCGAGCGACTGCATGAAGAAAGCAATCGCGACCAGCCAGGGCAGGAGGCGGGCAGTGCGAGGGTCTAATGCGACAGGCATCGGTGTCGGAATTCTTTAGCTTGCGGAATGCGTTGGACTCTTTTTGCGACGGATTGTCGCGGCGGTTTTGGGAGAAAACCTAGTACCAGAGCTCGTGTACGTACTCAGAACGCGTTGCGTATATGTAGCAGCCCGGCGGGCTCCTACATTGAAGCGGTGGCGATAGCCTATAGGGTGGGTGCAACCCACGTACGGTAGCGCCCCCGACTACTACGCGCTCGCTTTACCCGCGCTACGCCGACCGCTGCATCTCATGCCGCGTGGGCAGGCCGCGAACAGGTGCACCGTTCGCCTGGTAATACGGCGCAGTACTGCGTGGCAGCGGTGCCTGGCCATGGATACGGTCAGCGATCTTCTCGGCGATCATGATGGTGGTCGCGTTGAGATTACCGGTAATGATCTCCGGCATGATCGACGCGTCCACCACGCGCAGTCCATCTACGCCATGCACTCGGCCTTGTCCATCGACGACCGCCATCTCATCGTTGCCCATCTTGCACGAGCAGGATGGATGGAACGCGGTCTCCGCATGCTCGCGGACGAACGCATCCAGCTGGGCGTCGGTGACGCAGTCCAACCCTGGGCTGAGCTCGCGCCCCCGATAAGGATCGAGCGCGGGCTGCTGCATGATCTCGCGGGTGATGCGGATCGCGTCGCGAAACTCCTGCCAATCCTGCTCGTGGGACATGTAGTTGAATAGGATGCTCGGATGTTGGCGCGGGTCCCTCGATTTCAGGTGAACCCGACCGCGGCTTAGCGATCGCATCGAGCCGACATGTGCCTGGAAGCCGTGCTCGTGTACCGCGTTGCTTCCGTTGTAGTTGATCGCCACCGGCAGGAAGTGGAATTGGATGTTCGGCCACTCGAACTCCGGGCGTGTACGGATGAAACCGCCCGCTTCGAATTGGTTGCTGGCGCCGATGCCTTCACCCGAGAACAGCCATTTGGCACCGATACCCGGCTGATTGAGCATCTTCAAGGCCGGATACAGCGACACGGGTTGGGTGCATGCGTACTGCAGGTACATCTCTAGATGGTCCTGCAGGTTGGCACCCACGCCGGGCAGGTCGTGGACCAGCGGAACGTCGAGATCACGAAGCAGGTCGCTGGGGCCCACGCCGGAGCGCTGCAGGATCTGCGGCGAGGCGATCGCGCCGGCGCACAGCAGTACTTCGCGCCGCGCATGGGCGGATTTTGCCTGATTGCTGTTGCCTTCGAGAAAGGCTACGCCGCTCGCACGCTTGCCGCTGAACAGAATGCGGTCAGTCGTGGCGTGAGTGATGATCGTCAGATTCGGGCGCTCGCGGGCCTGGTCCAGGTAGCCGCGCGCGGTGCTGGCGCGCCGTCCTTCTGGCGTGACCGTCCGATCCATCGGGCCGAAGCCTTCCTGCTGGTAGCCATTCAGATCGTCCGTCCGGGGATAACCGGCCTGCACACCGGCGTCGATCATCGCGTGGAACAGCACGTTGTTGTCGGCCTTCGGCGTGGTGACGCTTACCGGACCATCGCCGCCGTGATAGTCGTTTGGGCCAATGTCGCGGGTTTCAGCTTTACGGAAATAAGGCAGGCAATCGCTGTACGTCCAGTCTTCCAGGCCAGGGGCCTTGGCCCAATTGTCGAAGTCCATCGCGTTGCCACGGATGTAGCACATGCCGTTGATCAGCGAGGAACCGCCCAGGCCCTTACCGCGGCCGCATTCCATGCGGCGGTTGTTCATATGAGGTTCGGGGTCGGTTTCGTATGCCCAGTTGTAGCGGCGACCCTGCAGGGGGAACGCTAGCGCTGCTGGCATCTGGGTACGAAAGTCCATGCGGTAGTCCGGGCCACCCGCTTCGAGCAGCAGGACGCTGACATCCGCATCCTCGGTAAGGCGCGTCGCCAGGACGTTACCTGCCGAGCCGGCGCCGATGATGATGTAGTCGTATTCGATGTTCATCCTGTCCCTCCTGGCTCAGTGGATGGCAAGCCTGCGATCCACCGGACGATGTGGGTTTGAACGGTGGATTACGCCGCCTTGCGGCCCATCCACCCTACGGTTCCGCGTGTTCAGAAAACCGAAGCGAATTCGCCGAGTTCGATCTGTACCGACTTGATGCGGGTGTAGTGGTTGAGCGCGGCAAGCCCGTTTTCACGGCCGACGCCGGACTGCTTGTAGCCACCTACGGGCATTTCCGCGGCGGACTCGCCCCAGGTGTTGATCCAGCAGATACCCGCTTCGAGCCGGTGGATCACGCGATGCGCGCGCGTCAGATCAGCCGTCACCAGGCCCGCGGCCAGGCCGTAGGTGGTGGCATTGGCGCGGCGGACGACCTCGTCTTCGGTTTCGTAAGCGAGGATGCTCATCACTGGGCCGAAGATTTCATCCTGCACGATGCGCATGTGGTCGCGGCAGTCAGTGAATACAGTGGGTGCGACATAGGCGCCGTTAGCGTACGCGCCGTCGGTCACACGCTCGCCGCCGATCAACACACGGGCGCCTTCGTCGCGGCCGCTTTGGATGTAGCCAAGCACCTTCTCCATGTGCGCGAAGCTCACCAGCGGGCCGAAGTTGGTTTCGTCGCGGGTCGGATCGCCGAGGCGAATGCGCTTCACGCGCTCCAGGACCTTCGCCTCGAAGGCTTCTTTCAATGCATTTGGGACGAACACACGGGTGCCGTTGGTGCACACCTGGCCCGAACTGAAAAAGTTGGCCATGACCGCGATGTCTGCGGCGCGGTCGAGGTCGGCGTCCTCGAAAATGATCAGTGGTGACTTGCCGCCGAGCTCCATGGTGACGTCCTTGAGCGACGAGCCTGAGGCGCTGGCCATGACTTTCTTGCCGGTGACGGTGCCGCCGGTGAACGAGACCTTCTCGATAGCCGGGTGTTCGGTGATCAGCTGTCCAACGCTGCCGGGGCCGCTGATGACGTTGAAGACGCCGGGGGGAACGCCCGCCTCGGTATAAATCTCGGCCAGTTTCAAGGTGGTTAGCGGCGTCGTTTCACTCGCCTTGAAGATCATGGCGTTGCCCGCCGCCAAGGCCGGTGCCGACTTCCAAAGGGCGATCTGAATCGGGTAGTTCCAAGCACCGATGCCTGCGACGACACCCAGCGGCTCGCGGCGGGTATAGACGAAGCTCGTGTCGCGCAGCGGAATCTGCTCGCCTTCGATCGCCGGGATCAAGCCGGCGTAGTACTCGAGCACATCGGCACCCGTAACGATGTCGACACCTTGCGTTTCGGACAGCGGCTTGCCGGTGTCCAGCGTTTCCAATGCGGCCAACTCGTCGTTGCGCATGCGCAGCAGGTCTACCGCTTTACGCAGGATGCGCGAGCGCTGCATCGCCGTCATCGACGCCCAAACTTTCTGCCCTTCGGTGGCACTGCTCACCGCGCGGTCGACGTCCGCAGGGCTGGCGATCTGCGCGTCCGCCAGTACCTCGCCGTTGGCAGGGTTGATGGTCTGAAAGGTATCACCGCTGCTGGCATCGACATATTCGCCATGGATGTACAGCCGCTGGGTCTCAAAACGGGGCATCACCTGTCCTCTTGTCTTGTCTGCACCGACAGCAACGCGCCTCTATAAAGAGAGGGGGCAGTCGGAAGGGAATGACAAAAAGTCTAGGTTATTTAAGTTGAACGATCAATCAATAAAGAATGGAAGGACGCCGAAAGACATGTCCTGTCGCTATCGGGAACGTGCGCAGTGAGGGACGATTTCGAAGGTGGGCGGTGCTCGTTTAGGTGGCACGTCGCTATGGCGGGGACAACGCTGCGCTGGCTGATCAGCCCCGCGTTGACGAGGCTGGTGGTGATGCCTAGGTGCGAGGTGATGTGGATTGGAGGCGCGTTACCCCTTCGCCTTTGATCGACGCGATGAGCGCGTCTTTTTCTGCCCAGAGGTCGCTCACCCAAGCCTGAACCCGCGCCCGGAAGGCAGGGTCGTTCTGATAGTCGCCGTCGCACAGACTCGGGTCGAGCGGGCGCACCCTCACATCGATGATCACCTCGGGTAACTGCCCGCTGATGAGCGCCCAGAATCCCGGCGCGCGTTCACCGGGATAAACGATCGTCACATCAAGAATGGCATCGAGCCCGTGCCCGATGGCCGCCATCACGAACGCAACGCCGCCTGCTTTTGGCTTGAGCAGATAGCGATAGGGCGACGCCTGCTCGGCGTGTTTGGCCGGCGTGAAGCGGGTGCCTTCCAGGTAGTTGATGATCGCGACGGGCAAATCCTTGAATTTTTCGCACGCAGCCTTGGTGATTTCCAGGTCCTTGCCCTTGAGGTGCGGGTACTTGTCCAGCTTGGCCTTGCTGTAACGCTTCATGAACGGGTAGTCGAGCGCCCAGAAGGCCAGGCCGAGCAGGGGAATCCAAATCAACTCGCTCTTGAGGAAGAATTTGAAGTAGGGCGTGCGGCGGTTGAATGTCTGTAGCAGCGCCGGAATGTCGACCCAGCTCTGGTGATTGCTGATGATCAGGTACGACGTGTCGCGCCGTAATTTCTCCAGCCCGCGAATGTCCCAACGCGTCGGGGTCAGCCAGCCGAAGATGGCCTTGGTGACCTCGGCCCAGGCCTCAGCGATGCGCATCACGCCGATTGAACACGCGCGACGCAGGGATTGGCTCGGCAGGATTAGCTTGAGCAACGCGATCGCCATCAACGGGATGATCATGATCACTGTATTGGCGATGGCCAGCAGCAGGACGCTGGCAGCGGTCAGAAACGGCCGCATCGAGGACTCCAGGGCGAAAGTGAGGGGCGATGATAGCGATTGACCCGAGGCTCGCCCAGATGTGCGCTGTTACGCCTCGTCACCGTAGCTGCACGCGATACCGGCGGGCTTTTCGTAGGGCGGATGATCCCCGCCGAGTCATGGGCCTGCTACGCGGGTTTCATCCGCTCTACGAATCGGCACGCCTGTGCGCTTCGCACTTGCTCTACCAGGACACGAACACCATCATGCCGCTGCCGTTGATTCAGCACTAAACCTAGGTTCAGGAGTTCGATGTGAAAACCGTTATTGCCGCCGTTGCCATGGTGCTCGCCGCCAGCGCTTTCAACGCGATGGCTGAGGTCCAGGTGCTCGGGCGCTACGAGCAAATCCACCTGTCACAACTGGGCAAGACCTTGCCGGCGAAGATGGATACGGGAGCCGTAACCGCATCGCTCTCGGCAAAGGACATCGAGCGTTTTCGGCGTAAGGGCGAAACTTGGGTACGCTTTCGCCTGGCGATAGCGAAGGCAGATAACACGCTCTACGAATATCCAGTGGCGCGGGTAAGCAAAATCAAGAATCGCGCTGACGAGCAAGGCGAAGAGGACGAAGCGCCCGGTGCCAGCGAACGGCCCGTCATCGAGCTGGAAATGTGCCTGGGCAATGTGCGCAAGACCGTGGAGGTCAACTTGACCGACCGCAGTCACTTTTCCTACCCACTGCTGATCGGGGCCAAGGCGCTGCGCGCCTTCGATGTCGCGGTCGACCCCGCGAAGAAAAATGTCGCTGGGCGGCCGGAGTGTTGAAGTGTGAAGCCGGCGGCTGGGCCGCCGGTTGTCATTTGAATCAGAAGTCGACGGTGGCGCTCAATGCGAGCGTGCGTGGTGCGCCAAGAACCATGTAATTAGCGCCTGGGTAGCCGCCGGTCGATGCCCAATAGTCACGCCCGGTAGCGTTGTCCAAGCGCGCGCGGAAGGTGACGTCGCGATCATCAAGTTTCACCTTGTAGCGGGCGCCTAGGTCCAATCGTGTCCACGATGGCAATCTCAGATCGTTGCTGGCGCTGGCGTATTGCTTGCCGGTATGTACCACTAAGCTGGTCAGTGTCAGGCCTGAGATGCCTGGGACATCCCATTCGCCACCAATGTTGGCCTGCACCTTAGGTACACCAATGGCATAGTTTCCATCGTTGACACCGTTCAGCGTTTTCTTTTGTTTAGCATCGAGTAGTGTCACGCCGCCGAGCACGCGCACGCCAAATACCGGTTCCCCGAATGCCGACAGCTCGATACCGCGGTTGCGCTGTTCCCCGCCTTCACGGAAGGTCTGTCCTTCGAGGACTCCGAACGGCCGCTCTGTGCTAAATACCGCGATGCTGCCACCGAGTGCGCCGCCATCGTATTTGAGGCCAACTTCAGTTTGTTTGGCGACATAGGGGGCTAAACTTGTGCCAGCATTCAGTACAGGAAGGTTTCCACTGGTTTGCGACGGAGCGCTATCTCCTTTTGTCAGGCCTTCGATGTAGTTGGCGTAGACCGACAATTCGTCATTTAGCTTGTACACCACTCCGGCGACCGGAGTGATTTCGGAGTCATCGTATTGAGCGCTGCGATTACCGGTCGTGGATGCGTAGCTTTTGGTCTCGATGCCCTGCCAGCGAGCGCCAAGCGTTACCAGAAGTCGATCATCCATGAAGCCCAGCGTGTCGGCTAACGCAAAGCTCTTGGTGTGAATGCGCTCGGTAACTTTCGGGTTTGACAGGTCACCCCCGTCAAACGTGACGGTGGTAGGAAGGGCCGCATCGAACGGGTCATACAGGTTGCCTGCTACGGCCGAATAAAATTGGTTGGCGTTCTTTTCCTTCGAATCGTAAATCGCAGCGGATGTTACGAGTTCGTGCGATACGGACCCGGTTTGCGCACGGGCGCGTAGGCCTATTTCGCCGGTGAATACGTCGTCTTCACGGTGGTTGTCGAAACGCGAGCCTGAAGTCGTTCCGTCCGGCGCTGCTGATGGGTTGGATAGGCGATTCTTCTCCTCTCCATCCCTGACGCCGGCAGCTAGCCAGCCGGTCACTGAGTCAGCGAAGTCATATTCGGCGCGGAAGGTTCCAAAGGTTTGTTTCTCCTTTGAATAGGTCCATGGCTGAGCGAAGTTGTCGTCGGAATCCGGCGCGCTGGGGATACCGCCGTTCGGTGTAACGCTAGGGCGAGGATTGTCGAGGAAGTGATATTGATGGCCGATGTCTGCGGACAAACGCAGCCGATCGCCTTGGTAGTCCAGCCCCAAGACGAACATATCCAGTGTTTGATCTTCGTCTTCGACGCCAGTCTCGCCGTCGCGTTTAGCTGCATTAAGTCGAACCCCGAACTGATTTTCAGCGCCGAAACGGCGGCCTAGGTCGGCCGCGACCGTTCCTTGACCTCCGCTGTCTGCGCCTACGGTGAGCCGTGTCAGCGGCTCATTCGGCGCGCGTTTGGGCAAGATGTTAACGGCACCGCCGATGCCGGTGCCTCCTGGCGCGGCTCCATTCAGAAAGGCGCTTGCGCCACGAAACACCTCCACCCGCTCAATAAATTCGGATGCCACGTATTGACGCGGCAGCAAACCGTATAAACCGTTATAGGAGATGTCGTCTGAATACAGCGGGAAGCCGCGCACGACATACAGTTCCTGCATGTTTCCGAATCCACGGGCGATGCGTACGGAAGGATCGTTCTGCAGCACGTCGGCTACGCTGCGAGCTTGCTGATCCTGGATTAACTGCGAGGTGTAGTTGGTGGAGGTGAAAGGCGTCTCCATGTAATCGCGGTTACCCAGGATGCCGACACGTCCGCCGCGCGCGACCTGATCACCCGCGTAAGGCTCGACCAGTCCGTCGGCCGAAGCGTCTGCGCTTGCATTGATCGCGGTCTCGTTTAGTTCTAGCGTCCCGGATTCCTCAGCGCTGACGCCTTCGGGCTCAAGAATCACGGATTGCGCGAACGTAGGACCGGCGTAGATTCCGGCAGCAATACACAGCGGTAGTAGTGCGGGGGCAATCCCGGTCTTTCGCGAAATCAAAGAGCTGAACATGGTTTGGCCTGCAGGAGTGGTGAGAGAGGTCGGCGCCGTCCATAGGCGTTGACGTCAATTGCCAATGCAGGAGCCAGCGATAATTATTCGCATTGTTAGGCTCGTGTCTACTCTTAGTTGATTTCGGCGACTGCTACCACCCGGTTCATGGCGTTTCATGTGATACGGATTGATAGAGGCTCCGTGTTTGCCATGCTTTCTGTAGGGGCGGCTTTAGCCGGGTGGGCTTATCGGACCGCGTTGATCTCCTGGCAGTCGCAGAGCGCTCTGTTACCAAACTCGGACGTTGCTCTCTTTACGAGATTAGGCGGCGTCGATACCGATAGCGACTAAAGTCGCCCCTACAGAAAAGCGCTAGGCCAGATGCGCTTTTACTTGCGGCCTAACGTGGCTGGCTAGTTATATGAGGGGCGTCATCTAGAAGCCTGGTGCCGAACAGGAGCGTCGCCAATGTCGACATTGATCTCCGAGCTCTGCATACCGCTGTGTTCCCCACCGTCGGGCATGGTTGAACAACATCAACACCAACTCCGCACTCACCAGGGCATCCGCACTGGCATGATGGCGCTGCCCTACGCCAAGACCGAAGTACGCGATCCAGTCATCCAGACCGGCGCGTGGTGGTAACGCGTCCGGATGAAGGAGCGGCGCCAATTCGGCAATGTCGAGAAATGGGTGTTGAAAGGAATAGCCGAGATCTTCTTTGAATGCACGCGTCAGCATGCGCTGGTCGAAGTCGGCGTGAAAGGCCAGCAGCGGGCTTTCGCCGAGGTAGTCGAGAAAGGCCAGCAAGGCGTCCGACGGTTCGTCACCGTCGGCCAGCGCTTCCGGGCCGAGCCCATGAATCAACGTACTGGCACCGGGCAACGCTTCGCGGCGTAGCGTGCATTCGAAACATTGGCCAAGATCGATCGCGCCGTGCTCGATGGTCACGGCCCCAATGGACAGCACACGGTCTTTTTGCATATTGAGTCCGGTGGTTTCCACGTCCACGACGACCATTCGCCCTTCGCGTATATCCAGGTCTTCTCTGGGCCTGAGCGCCCGCAACGAATCCAAACGCCGGCCCTGTTCGAGGGTTAGTTCAGGCGTTACCGAACGGTTGCCCCAGGGAAAGAACCTCATAGCTGATAGCGCAATGTCAGGCTGGTTTGCAGGCGTTGTGCCTGGCGGAAGGATTCGCGCAGGATGCGTCGGTCCAAATGATTCAGCGTGTCTGGGTCGATGCGGTTTGAAAACGCTTGATCAGCGCGGGCGAGGGTTTGATGCAGTTGCAGGCGGGTTTGCTGGATCAATTGATAGGCCTCCTCGTAAGCGGCTCCGTCGAGCGCGTCGACTACACCTTTGCCGACCAAAGCGCGCAAACGTGGGAGCGTGCCGACTTCACTGATGCCATTAGCCAGCGCCAACAACCGCGCACCGTCCACGAATGGCGTGAGCCCTTCGGTCTTGAGGTCGAGCGTATCCTTCTCCGCCCCGCGGCGTGCCACGACGAAATCGCGAAAGCGGCCTAACGGTGGACGATGGCGCAGCGAATCCGCAGCCATCAATCGCTGGAACAGCGCGTTGTCCGCCACCCAGGCGAGCAGGTCGGCACGTAACCGCTCGCAACCTTCGGTGGGGCCCCACACTGCGCGAAGGTCGAAGTAAATGCTGGAGCCAAGCAGATTTTCCGGCGTCGCTTCGCGGATGAATCCGGCAAAGCGCTTGCGCCATTCCGTGGTCGACAGGCATAGCTCGGGATTGCACGCCATGATGTTGCCTTTGCACAGGCTGAACCCACAGCGTGCCAGCGCTTCGTTGATGTGATGCGCCAGTGGCAGTAGCTGCGTGCGGATGCGCTGGGCTTCCTCCGCGTCCTGTGCGTCGAACAGGATGCCGTTGTCTTGGTCGGTGTGCAGCGTTTGCTCTCGGCGCCCCTCGCTGCCAAAGCAGAGCCAGGTAAAGGGAATGCCCGGATCGCCGTGGGCCTCGATCGTCAGTTCGATGACGCGACAGACCGTGTGATCGTTGAGTAGCGTGATGATGTGGGTGATCTGCGTCGAACTCGCGCCTTGCGCAAGCATGTGATCGACCAGCCGGCGGATGTCGTCGCGCAGTGCGATCAGGGTTTCCAGTCGTCCAGCATGGCGAATGGTGCGTGCCAGGTGCACAAGGTCGACCCGCTGCAGGGAAAACAGGTCGCGCTCCGAGACGACGCCGATCAGCCGTTCGCTTTCCACCAGGCAGACATGCGCGATGTGCCGCTCGGTCATGGCGATCGCGGCATCGAATGCACTGGCGTCCGGGGCAAGATAGAAGGGCGCCTGGGTCATCAATGCCGCGATCGGCTGGTCGAGGTCCGCCGACGTATCGGCAACGATTTCGCGTAGGTCGCGCAAGGTGAAGATGCCTTTTGGGCGGCTTTGCTCGTCAACGATGACGATGCTGCCCACCTGCGCTTCGTGCATGTGTTTCACGGCCGCGCGCAACGGCGTGGCGGGAAGGCAGCTGACCGGCTTGCGCATCGCCAGGCCGCGCAGTGGCATATCCAGCGAATGGCCCGCGCCCAGTGTTTCCACCGCGCGGCGTTGCGCTTGTTGGTTGACCAGATCTAACAGGCTGCTCACGCCACGTAGCGCGAAGTCTCGGAAGGGCGTTGAGCGCGCCATGAGCTGGACGAAGGCATCCTTGCTCAGAAGGAAGCAGAAGGTGTCCTGTCCCGCCAGGTGTTCGGTGCGGGTCGCCCGTTCGCCGAGCAGCGCCGCCAGCGGAAAACACTCACCCGCCTCGATCTCGAACGTCGTCTCAGTGCCGCGTTTGGCGGAATGCGGCCGCTCACCGACGACCTGGCCCTGCTTGACGATATAGAAGTATCGAACCGGACCGTCGGCCGGTTTGATGATGGAGTCGCCCTTGGAATAGAAGCGCAGCTTGCAGTGCTCGACGAGAAAGGCGAGATGGCCTTGCTCCATCTGATTGAAGGGCGGGTACTTGCGCAGCAGCTCAAGCGTGCCCTGGATGTTCTGCATCACTGCGGTCTTGCCCGCTTCGACGATGGCGTCTGCTTTGCTCATGGGGCGCCTCGTTATTGGTCTTGTTGTACAGCGCTGACACGCTCGCAGGGCGCCCGGCCCGGCGCCTATTGGACGTAAGTATAGGGTGTGCCTCTGTAATGTTTCCTCGGGTTCGTCCGGGCTTCGGTTCTGGCCACATTCTGTAGGAGCCCACCGGGCTGCGATCAGCTTGTGGGCGATCTGAATTAAACCGACGACACGGAGTTGCCTGAAAGGCCGAGATCGCCCACAAGTGGGCTCCTACAGGGAGACGGATGATCCGCCGGATCGGGTTTCTATACGGGCTTTGGTAGGGCGGGTGCAACCCGCGTGGCGGTTTCCGGATTTCATCGGTATTCGGTCCTGTCCAAGTCGCATTTTGTAGGAGCCAGCTTGCCGGCGATCGCGCCTGGTCAGGCAATACCGCGTTGTCGACTGGATCCGGATCGCCAGCAAGCTAATCGCAGCCCGGCTGGCGCCTACAGGTAAACGTTCTGAATTCGACGCCCGGGCATCCAAATATCGCCTTGCAAATGATAATTTGATGCAATCTCGTTTCGGCGATTAAACTTCGACCCATTCCGTCGGCTTCCCGCCGACTTCATGTGCCGTTCTTAGTCACACGACCATGCCCCAGGCCAACCCTGATCTTCTTCATTTGCTCGATGTCACGTCCCGCAGCCTGCCCGGGTTGAACGGTCGTGTCGGTGATGCGCACCGTGAAGAGTTTCGCCTAGGCGCCGCCTACAATCGCGATCACATTGCGGCCTTGCATGAGCACTGGCGCTTGGCACATCCGGAGGCAGGCCCGCATTACTGGTCGACGCGCAGTTGGACCTTGTTGATCTGGCAACCCATTTACCTTTGCCTACTCGGCGTGCACCTGGCGCAGCGTGCGCCCTGCCTTGCGCAAATGGGGCAGTCGGTGAACGAGGGATTCGTGTCCGGCTTCTGCCTGCCCGAGCACTGCCCGCGTCAAGCGGCGCCACAACGCTTGATTGAACTGGCGGCCGAGCAACTGCGTGAGCAGCTGGCGCATCAATTGGTGGAATTCCAGGGCGTGGTTGGTATCAAGGCGAAGATGGCCAACCGACTGGCCGCGGACTACGTCCTCGCGGCCTTGCTCTTCATCCAACGTCAGCAGGGATTCTGCAACGGGCGCGCCCATGCCCTGGAATGCCAATGGCTCGACGCGCTGAGTTTGCAGGACGAGAGTTCGCTGATCGACGTGCATCTGGATGACGGACGCGAGCGCCTCGCCTTGGGAAGAAAAGTCTGCTGCCAGCATTTTCGTCGTGCCGACGGTGCGCTGTGCAGCACCTGTCCGAAAATCCGCGAAGCGGAAAGGATCGAACGTTTGCGCCAGGAGTTGGCCGCCGAATGCTGAAGCTGCATGACATCAAGGTGCGCCACGATGGGCGCACCACGTTGGACATCGATCACCTGGAGATCGCCGGCGACCAGTTCACGGTGATTCTCGGTCACAACGGTTCGGGCAAATCGACTTTGATGAACCTGATCGCCCGTCAAACGGAGCCAGCCACGGGAGCCTTGCAGCTCGACGATCGCCCGCTGGACGCCTACAGCTCGCGAGATTTTGCTCAGCGAGTGGCCTTCCTCCCGCAGCGTTTGCCGGAAGTGGCGGGGCTGACGGTGCGCGAACTGGTCCGCTTGGGACGTTTCCCCTGGCGGGGGCTGCTTGGCCGTTGGCGCCCTGAAGACCTCGACGCCGTCGAGAAGGCCATGCGCGAGACTGACGTGCTGCAATACGCCGATCACCTTGCGGATACTCTGTCGGGCGGCGAGCGTCAGCGCGCCTGGATTGCCATGCTGCTGGCCCAAGCTTCACCGCTGATCCTGTTGGACGAGCCGACGTCAGCACTGGACCTCTCGCATCAGTACGACCTGATGCACCTGTTGCGCGGGCTCAATCAGACAGCGCGGCTCGGTATCGTCGCGATCCTGCATGACGTCAACCTGACGACACGCTACGCCGACCGCATCATCGCCCTGAAGCAAGGCCGCGTGTATTTCGATGGCACGCCGGACGAACTGCTTTCGGGGTCGTTGTTGAGCGGCCTGTATGAGATCGACATCCAGCTCATCCAGCAGCCAGGTGCCGCTCGCCCCGTGGCCGTGGTCGCGCCGTGACGCAGGCTACGGCGACGATGCCGGTGTTGGGGTGGCGGGGAGGCATTTGGCGGTACGTGCTGATCGTCGCGGCCTTGCCGGCGATGGCGATGCTTCATCTCCAATTAGGCAGCGCTCTGCCCATGGCCCAGCAATGGGCAATCATTACCGGAACGGCCGGCGGCTTCGATGCCCTCGAGTTCAGTCTGTCGGTGCTGCCGCGGTTGGTCATGGCGCTGTTGGTAGGCGCGGCGATGGGCCTTTCCGGAAGTGTCTTGCAGCAGATGACCGGGAACCGGTTGGTCTCGCCGATGACAATTGGGGCCAGCTCTGGCGCGTGGTTGGGGTTGGTTTGTGCAACCTTGTGGCTACCCTCGATCGCCTCGGGCCATGGCGAGTGGGCGGCGCTGACGGGCGCGATCGTGGCGGTCGGCCTCGTGGCGCTGATCGCAGGGCGCAACGGCATCAACGGGCTGCCGATCGTGCTGGCCGGCATGGCCATGAACCTGCTATTGGGCGCGTTGGCGTCGGGTATCACGCTGGTGAACAACCAGTACACCCGCGGGTTATTCGTATGGGGCGCAGGCGATCTCGCGCAAATCGACTGGCACTGGGTGAGTTGGCTCTGGCCGAAGCTACTCGTTGGCCTCGCGGTCATTGCCCTGGCACCTCGCGTCCTGACATTGCTCCAGTTGGGCGGGGATGGGGCGCGTGCGCGCGGTTTGAGTCTCTGGCCGGTGATGCTGGTGCTGTTCATGGTGTCCATCTGGCTGACATCGGTTTCGATCACGGCGGTAGGACTGATCGGCTTCATTGGCCTGCTGACACCAAATCTCGCCCGTCTGTTCGGCGCCCGGACCTCGCGCGATGAACTGGTCTTCAGCGCCTTGCTCGGATCGTTGCTGCTTTTGGCAACGGACGCCATCGCGCTCGGGATGAATCACTGGACCTCCGACCTCGTTCCGAGCGGTGCTGCGGCTGCATTGATTGGTGCACCGGCGTTGCTATGGTTGTCGCGTCGTCAATTATCCGCGGACGACCCGCGCGGCTTGCAGTTGCCCGATGGCGCGGAGCGTTTCAGGCGCCGTAGCGGCGTTCTGATCGCCCTGTTCGGGTGCGTTTCGCTGGTGCTGAGTTTTTGTGTGTTTCGCGGTGCGAACGGCTGGGAATTGGCCTGGCCGGATGATCTGATCCTGTCACTGCGCTGGCCACGTATGCTTACCGCTGCGGCGGCGGGCTGCGGTCTCGCCATCGCGGGCATGATGCTGCAACGTCTGTTGCGCAACCCGTTGGCGAGCCCGGACATTCTGGGGTTGTCGGCGGGCGCGACCCTGGCGGTGATGATCGCGCTGATGGTGTTCGGCGGCTCGCTGTTGGGCTTTACCGCGCCGATCGCGGCATTCGCGGGTAGCCTTACGGTGCTTGCCATCCTTCTGCTGCTGGGGCGCAAGCATGCGTATTCGCCCGCGTTGATGGCGCTTGTGGGCATCTCCCTCACCGCGTTGCTCAATGCCGCCCTGCAGTTTGGCTTGGCCAAAGGGACGGCGGATTCCTTCGCGCTGCTGGGCTGGTTGGCCGGTTCGACCTATCGCGCATCGCCTGGGCAGGCATTGGGGTTGACGCTCGGTGTGCTGGTCTTGGGTGGGCTGAGCCTCACGTTCCACCGCGCGTTGACGCTGATTTCCATCGGTGATGGCGTGGCCCGTAGCCGTGGGCTGAATGTGACCTACACGCGGGTCGGCCTTTTGGTTCTGGTGTCGTTGTTGTGTGCGGTGGTGACCAGCCTGATGGGACCTGTGGCATTTCTCGGTCTGCTTGCGCCCCACATGGCGGCAATTCTCGGCGCCCGTCGCGTACTGCCGCAAATCCTGCTTGCTTCCGCCTTGGGGGCGATGCTGATGCTGCTCGCCGATTGGCTGGGGCGCATGCTGATCTTTCCTTTGCAGATACCTGTGGGCATCGTCGCTTCCGTCATCTGCGGCACCTACTTCGTTTATCTGCTGGTACGCCGGAGGCTCGCATGAGGTGGAGCTGGTTGTTGCCGCTGCTGGTGGCTCTGTCGATGGGCCAGGCAATGGCGGCAGATTCACGTGTCGTCGCCTTGGGCTGGGAGTCCGCCGAGCACCTGCTGAAGCTGGACATCACCCCGCTGGGTATCGCCGATGCGAAGGATTACCGCGCCTGGGTCGTCCGCCCGACGCTGCCGGAATCGGTCATCGACGTTGGATCGCGTACCGAGCCGAACCTCGAGTTGCTCGCGCAGCTGAAGCCAGAGCTGATCGTGATTCCGCCGTTGCTGGAGGATATGCGTCCGACCTTGAAGCGCATCGCGCCGGTCGTGGCCTACGACAGCTTCATGACCGAGGCGGACAACTACGCAGTTCAACGTGAGGGGTATGAAGCGCTCGCCAAGCGCATCGATCGCGAGGCGCTGGCTCAAGAGCGGCTGGCGGAAATGGACGCCCATATCCTCGATATGCGTCAGCGGTTGTTCGAACACTTCGCCGGTAATCCGCCGAAGGTCACGGTCGTGCGCTTCTCCTCGCCGACGGTCGTGTTCATCAACAGCCGCAACTCCATGGTGCAGCGAGCGATGGACCTGCTTCATCTGGAACCTGCCTATCCACAGCCGGCGAGTGCTTGGGGCATTACGCAAACCTCCGTGACGACGCTAGGCGCGATCAAGGAGGGCATCGTTTTGCACATCGAGCCGTTTGCCCAAGGGGATCAGTTGTTCGAGACGCCGCTGTGGCGGGCGATGCCCTTCGTGAAGAGCGGGCACTTTGGGGCGCTGCCTTCGACGTGGACATATGGAGGGGTGTTTTCGGTGGAGTATTTGGCGGAGCACATTACCGAGGCGTTGTTGAAGATACCGGCGGATGAGGTGTTGGCTCGGAGGTAGGGCGGGTGGAACCCGCGGCTTTTATGGTGGCGACTTTAGGCGCGCTTTCTAGGAATTATCGAGTTGTCTATCGCTTTGGTTTCGCCCCCTCGGGCGAGTCACTTTTTCTTGCCTGGCCAAGAAAAAGTAACCAAAAAGAAGGCCACCCCGACATCCGGCCTCATACGAAGCGAGCTTCGTATGAGGTTCCCTCGCTCCATCGTTGTTTCGAAGGCCCGTCGCGAAGGGCCATCCTTGGCCCATCGCGCCTTTCGCGGCATCCATGCCGCTCAACCCTCGAAACAACGATGGAGCGAGGCCTTCTGAAGGGGACCCCTGCGTGGCGCCTATGCGATTGAGTGCGCGCTTTGATTTCTTGAGAACCAACGTCTTTTAAGTTCTTCATGATCGGTAGGGCGGGCAGTGCGATAACGCGCTTTTGCTCAGATCCCTTTTGCGTCATGGGCAGTGCTATCGCACGACAGATTCGGTCCCCTGTAGGAGCGGACTTGCCCGCGAATGGGGTGATGGGGTCAACATCGTCGTCATGGCAGATATCGCTTTCGCGGGCAAGCCCGCTCCTACAATGATCGTGGTGAATTCGAGACTTTAGTTCGCATGACCAGAAGTCGTAGCGACGGCCGAAGCATGAAAAGCCAAGCAAACAGCCACATTCCAATCCATCTCCCTACTCGGTCTCACAGGCGCGCTTTTCGGGTCCCGTTCAAGAGGCCGAATGCAGGCGTTGGGTAGGGGGTCGGAGTGAGGGAAGTCTGGCCATCGGCCAGACCCGGATGTCTTTCTTCTTTGGTTACTTTCTTGTTGGACAAGCAACAAGAAAGTAACTCGCCCGAGGGGGCGAAACCCAAACGCAGAGACGGCTCATTAATCGGTTTTGCACCAATCTCAAGCACACCACCGTCGAAAAAAACCAAAGCGCCGCGGGTTCCACCCGCCCTACGCCTGACGAGGCTTCCGCACGAGCAACGGAAAAGCCGCCGCCGTTACAACCAACCCAATCGCCCCCGCCCAAAACGGCATCGCCTGCCCATAATGGCTCACCAGCAACCCCGCCCCATAGGAGGCGCCCATCGTGCCCAGGCACTGGAAGATATTCACCTTGCTGAAGTCCACCGCATAGTTTTCCGGCGTACTCAACTCGAATAACAGCGCATCGAGCCGCACGGTCACCTGATACAACGCCCAGCCAAACAGCACCCGACCAAGGATGATCAGCCACTGGTTTTCGAAGCCCTGGATTAGCGTCGCCGCCGCGCCCAGTAGCAACCCGGCGAGAATGCCATCGCGTGTTGAGCCTTTCTTCGTGGCGCGGCGTGCCCACCACAGTGCGAACACGGCGACGGCGCCGGGGAGCGAGTAGACGAAGCCCGCCATCAGTTCGCTGTTCCATAGCGCCACTTCCTGCCAGTACACGGCGAAGAACGGTCGAGTGATGTAGCCCACGCAGTAGAACAACAGCATCACGACGCAGAGCTTGTAGATGGCCAGCAGGCTGCGGCTTCGGGTGTCGGCGCTTTTCTCCTCGGCGGTTTCGGTGCCGTCGCTCGCCTCACCGGGTTTTGGCAATGCGCCTCGGAGCAGGCTCATGCAGATCGCCATCTGGATGAAATCGGCAGCGCCCATGACGAGAAAGACATCCCCAATCGCCATGAACTGCAGGATCAGCCCGCCCAGCGCAGCCCCGAGGATCGCGCCGAAATGCACGACCACCGAAAGCGTGCCGATGGTTTGGGTGTGGTTCTCGTTGGCCTGCAGGCTCATCACGTACGGGTACATCAGCAAGTAGCTGCCCTTGAACGCGACCATCACCAAAGAAACCACCCAAAACAGCGGCAGGGAATAAATGAACGCGCAGGCCACGGTCAGGCTGCCGGCCATGAATTGGGCGCCGACAAGAATGCGCACGGGATGCACGCGCTTGGCCAATCGCGCCCAGAACGGAAACGCGGTCATGACGACGAGACTGATTGCCGCAAGATAGAGCCCAACGTGCGACGGCGGAGGATTACCGAACCGCTCGGCGAAGTACTGCGGGAAGAACGGGATGATCAAGTTATCGGTGATGACCGCGAGCGCAGTCATGGCGATGAGGCAGAAACGCAAGTTCATGAGTGGCAGGAGATGAGGTGCAAAGGGGGCGTCATGATGCATGCGGCGGTTGGAGAAAGCGAAGCAATAACGACTACGCTGCCGTGCGATTTCGTTGCGAGGCGCGACTACGCTTGAACTGTCGGCGTCGCCGCTACTCCCTTTTGAACAACGTCATCACTGCCTGGAGCGCACACCATGGACCACCTCGTACTGACCGTCATCGCGCAGGATCGACCTGGGCTCGTCGAGCGTCTCGCTGCCTGTATCGCGCGTAACGGCGGCAATTGGCTGGAGAGCCGCATGGCGCGGATGGCCGGGCAGTTCGCTGGAATTTTGGAAGTGGCGGTGGACCCCGCCGGCAGCCACGCGCTGGTGGTCGATCTGCAATCTCTCGAAGGCATTCGAGTATTGGTGACGCCTGGCGGGCAAGAGCCCATGGGCGAGTGGAAGTCCGTTGCGCTCGAGCTGGTCGGCAATGACCGGCCAGGAATCGTCCGGGATATCACGCGATTGCTGGCCGAACAGGGCGTGAATCTGGAGTCACTGGACACTGAAGTCGTTCCGGCGCCGATGAGTGGCGAGCCGCTGTTTCAATGCCAGGCATTGCTTGCAGTGCCGGCATCGTTGTCGCTGGGAACGCTGCAGGAAGCCTTGGAGACGTTGGCGGACGAGCTGATGGTCGAACTTGGGCTGCACGAAGGGGGGCGGGCGTAACCGTTTGTTCACAAAGAACGTGGATGGGGCTGTGGATAACCTCTGCATCGTTTAGTCCACGCCCCGCTCAGCGCCCGCCGCGACGTGCTGTACGAATTTTGATCAGCTGCTCGGCGGGGGCAATCGAACGCGGGCGCGCCGCAGCGTTCGTACCGCATCGAGACTGTAGATGGCCAGCCCTATCCAGATGCATATGAAGGAAAACAGGCGGCTGCTATCGAACGGCTCTCCGTAGACGAACACCGCCAGCCCCAACACCAGTGTCGGCCCGATGTATTGAAGAAAACCAAGGGTGGCATAAGGCAGGTAGCGGGCGGCGGCGTTGAAGCAAAGCAGCGGGATCAGCGTCACCGGCCCGGACAGTGATAGGAAAAGCACATCGCTGGTCAGCCAGTATTCGGGTTGATAGCTGTTC
Organism: Pseudomonas matsuisoli; assembly: GCF_014647635.1. Lineage (GTDB taxonomy): Bacteria > Pseudomonadota > Gammaproteobacteria > Pseudomonadales > Pseudomonadaceae > Pseudomonas_P > Pseudomonas_P matsuisoli. The sequence goes on along the minus strand of NZ_BMPO01000008.1, from coordinate 99,017 downwards.
ATTTCCGGATGCGACAGCAACATGGCGATCACCACCGGCACGAGCATCCAGGTTTCCACGACGAGACCAGGTAGCGCCGCAACGGGGGCCTTTTTGCGTACCAGTCCATAAACGCTAAAGCTCATCGCCAGTGCCAGCGAAATCCACGGCAGCGTACCGAGCATCAGTAGCTGTTGCAGTACGCCAAGTGCGGCGAGGATGACCGCAACCCATTGCAGTCTGCGCAACCGTTCGCCCAGCACAACCATGCCGAGCAGTACGTTCATGAGCGGGTTGATGTAATAGCCCAGGCTGGCTTCGATCATTCGATTGTGGTTCACCGCCCAGATGTAGATCAGCCAGTTGCCAGCGATGAGTAAGCCCGTGAACGCCAGGAGCCCGAAGAGGCGCGGACGGGCAAGCAACTCACGCCACCAGCCCGGGTGTTTCCAGACGAGCAGCAGAAAACTGCCCAGCAATGCAGACCAGAGCACCCGATGGACGATCACCTCCAGGGCAGGAACGTCGCTGAGTAATTTAAGGTAGATGGGGAACAGCCCCCAGAGGGTATACGCGGTGAGCCCGAGCAGATAACCGCGTTGCAGCGTGGCGGATGACATCGAATGGCCTTGCAGAGTGAAAAGCGCCGCGGGGCGCGGAGAAGACGGTAGGCAGTATAGTGCGCAGTCGGTGTAACTGGCGGAATCTTTCCGGGGATATTCAGGCTCTCCCGATTGCGCGGTGCGCCAGCGCTCGAGGGGTTACGCCCCTGTCTCGGCGGCGCGTTGGGCACTCGACTTCGGTCTTTCGGTCTACCCTGTACAGACATGGAACAACCGAGGACAGGCATGCCGCCGACATCAAAATGGCAAACCCCGGTCTTTCGCATGAAGGCGATCGCCACCGGGTTGCTCGTATTGGCCGCGGTGCTCTACGCCATCGCCACCGCGCTGGAAGCACGACACCCTGCTTGGGGATACGTCGCTTCGTTCGCCGAAGCGGCGATGGTTGGGGCCATCGCGGACTGGTTCGCGGTCACCGCGCTGTTCCGCCATCCGTTGGGTCTGCCGATCCCGCATACGGCCATCATTCCGCGTAACAAGGCGCGCATCGGGCGCAAACTGTCCGACTTCATCGTCACCCACTTTCTTGCGACGCCGCAGGTGCTGGCGAAAATTCAGGCACTTGACCCGGGTGGTCGAATTGCAGACTGGTTGCGTCATCCAGACAACGCCAAGGCTGTGGGGCAGCATGCCGGTGGCATCGCTCGTTTCGGGGTGTCGGCGCTGCGTGACGAACGCGTGCAGGCGTTCATCCAGTCCACGGTCACGCGACGGCTGCGTAAAGTCGATCTGGCGCCGTTGTGTGGCCAGGCACTCGAAGTGCTGACGAGCCAGGGACGTCATCAGGCGATGCTCGATGAAGTGCTAATCGAACTCGACCGCATGATGCAGAACGAGGAGACCCAGGCCATGGTCGCACGGGCGATCACGGCGGAAGTGCGGACGCTGCGTTACCTGGGGCTGGGCAGCATGGTCGGTGGGTGGTCTGCGAAAAAAGTCGTGGGGGGCATTTGCGCGTTGATCGCCGAAGTCGCGGCAGACCCCAACCACCCCTTGCGCGAACGTTTCGATGTCTATGTCGCCGAGTTCGTTAATCGTTTGAAGTACGACGATCACTACCGGCTGGAGATCGAACGCATCTTCTCCCAGCTCCTGGATCATCCAGCGACCTCGGCCTATCTGCGCACGCTGTGGCGCGATTTGATCGACTGGCTGCAAACGGATCTGGAAAGTGACGCGTCGACGATCCGCCGGCGTATCACCGAGCTCGTGCAGAATTTCGGTGAATCGCTTGCCGCCGACCGCGCCATGCATGATTGGATTAACGAGCAACTGATGGCCGCGGCGCCGGCGCTGGTCGAGCGTTATCGGACTCAGATCGGCCACTACATCTCGGACCGAGTCGAGCAATGGGAGAGTCGTGAGCTGGTAGCGCAGATGGAACAGAGTGTTGGCAAGGACCTGCAATTCATCCGCATCAACGGCACGTTGGTGGGCGGATTGGTGGGTTTGTTGCTGCACGCGCTGACGCAGGCGTTTGCGGGGTAGGTGTACGCGATTTTGTAGGAGCCCACCGGGCTGCGATCAGCTTGTGGGCGATCCGATCTGATCGACAGCACGGTATCGCCTGGCTGGGCGCGATCGCCCACAAGTGGGCTCCTACAGGACTGTGCGCAACCCGATGACCCATCAAAACAACTTCAAAGGCTCTTCATCCAACGCCGACAACTGTTCGCGCAACGCCAATACCTGATCGCCCCAATAGCGCTCGTTCGCGAACCACGGGAACGCTTTGGGGAATGCAGGATCATCCCAGCGCTGGGCGATCCAGGCGGTGTGGTGGATCAATCGCAACGCACGCAGGGCTTCGATCAGGGGCAACTCGCGCGGATCGAAATCGTGGAATTCGTTGTAGCCCTCGACGAGTTCTGCAATCTGACTCATACGCTCGTGGCGATCGCCCGCAAGCATCATCCATAGGTCTTGCACGGCCGGGCCGGTGCGGCAGTCGTCCAGATCGACGACGTGGTAGGCCTCATCGCGGTACAAAAGGTTGCCGGGGTGGCTGTCGCCATGCAGGCGAATCGGTTGGTAGCGAACCTTCGCATAAACCGCATCGACTTTGGCCATGAGGTCCTTGGCCACCGAGCTGTACGCCGGCAACAGGCTCTTGGGTACATAATCTCCATCCAGCAGGATCTGCAATGAGGCATGGCCAAACCCCTGCGGGGTCAGCGCTTCACGATGGAGGAAGGGTTGGCTGCTGCTTATCAGGTGCATGCGCCCCAGCAGTTGCCCGAGGCGATAAAGCTGGTCGAGATTGCCCGGCTCGGGCGCGTGACCCCCGCGTCTGGGGAACAACGCGAAGCGGAAGCCGCCATGCTCGAACAGCGACTCCCCGTCACGTATCAGTGGCGCGACAACGGGGATTTCTCCGTCGACGAGTTCCTGGCTGAACCCATGTTCTTCGCGGATGGCATCATTGCTCCAGCGTCCCGGTCGGTAGAACTTGGCGATCAGCGGCGCCTGTTCGTCGATACCCACTTGGTAGACGCGGTTTTCATAGCTGTTCAAGGCCAGGATGCGTGCGTCACTGAGATAGCCAAGGCTCTCCACGGCGTCGATGACAAGGTCAGGCGTGAGGGTATCGAAGGGATGGGCCATGGGGTCACTCCAGAAGCGAAGGCGGCAGTCTATCGCCTGTGGCGCGAATATGCGTTCGCCTTCGGTGTCAGCGGCCAGGTTTGGGAGTGCGCGCCAGACAATAGACATCCACCCGTTGCGCACCTGCACGCTTGAGCAAGCGTGCAAGGGTCTCGGCGGTGCTGCCAGTCGTGAGTACGTCGTCCACCACGGCGACATGCTTGCCCTGCACGCTAGCCTTCGGCGACAGCGTGAACGAGCGGCGCAGGTTCTTCTTGCGGGCGGCGGCGTCGAGGCCTTGTTGGGCGGGGTCATCGTGTATGCGGAGCAGCCATTGCGGTTCGACGGGCAGTTGCAACGCTTTACCCAGGCAGTCAGCAATCATGTGCGCCTGGTTGAATCCGCGCTGACGCAAGCGCTTTGCCGCCAAGGGGACGGGTAGCAGTACGTCCGGCTTGGGTAGGCCGCCGTCGACGGCATGCCGAACGTGTGTGGCGAGCTTTTCGGCCAGCAGCCGACCGAAGGGCCAGCGTGATTGGTGCTTGAACCGGGTGATGAGCGTGTCCACCGGGAAGTCGTAACGCCAAGCGGCGACTACCTGATCGAATGGAGGCGGCTGTTTGAGACATCCGCCACAGGGTAGACCCTCGGTCAGTAGCGGCAGCGCGCAGATGCAGCATTGCTGCGTTAGCCAGGGCAGATCAGCCTCGCAATCGTGGCACAAGGGAACGCTGCCCTCCGTCGGGCCCTTGCAGAGCAGGCATTGAGTGCGCGGACGAAGCCACGGCAAATGGGCGGTTAGTAAGCGAAGCATGGTGCGTCCTTGCACGCGGCGTGTTGATTGCATATCACTCAGTGGCCCGTGGCGATGCCGCAAGAGTCCTACGGGAGTGTTGAGAAGCGACATTTTAGGCGTAGATATGCGTTCCATCCGCGCAGCATTTCTCGTCTAGAGATTACCAGTGATGATCATAAAATGATCAGATGTTTCCTGCGTAATGATCTAAGGTCGACGGCAATCTCGAATACGGCCCCTATGCCGGGTCGCCTGTAACAGGACCAACCGAATGATTGCCTCCGTAACTCGCCATAACTGGACGCTCCACGATGTGCGTGCACTGTTCGAGCTGCCTTTCAACGACTTGCTGTTCCAGGCCCAAAGCGTTCATCGCCAGCATTTCGATCCGAACCGGGTCCAGGTTTCGACGTTGCTTTCGATCAAGACCGGCGCCTGCCCGGAAGACTGCAAGTACTGTCCGCAATCCGGCCACTACAACACCGGGCTCGACAAAGAAAAGTTGATGGCCGTGCAAAAGGTGCTCGACGCTGCTGCTGACGCAAAAGCCATCGGCTCGACCCGGTTCTGCATGGGGGCGGCCTGGAAGCACCCAAGCGCGAAGGACATGCCCTACGTGTTGGAAATGGTGAAGGGCGTCAAAAAGCTTGGCCTGGAGACCTGCATGACGTTGGGGAAGCTCAGCCAGGAGCAGACCCAGGCGCTCGCCGATGCCGGGTTGGACTACTACAACCATAATCTGGATACCTCTCCGGAGTTCTACGGCAACATCATCACCACGCGTACCTATTCCGAACGGTTGCAAACGCTTGCGTACGTGCGCGAAGCCGGGATGAAGATTTGCTCCGGCGGCATCCTGGGCATGGGTGAATCGGTGGATGACCGGGCGGGCCTGCTCATTCAGCTGGCCAATCTGCCGGAGCATCCAGAGTCCGTGCCGATCAACATGCTGGTCAAGGTCAAAGGCACGCCGCTGGCGGAGGAGAAAGATGTCGATCCGTTCGACTTCATTCGCACGCTGGCCGTCGCGCGAATCATGATGCCGAAGTCTCATGTCCGGCTTTCGGCCGGTCGTGAACAGATGAACGAGCAGATGCAGGCACTGGCCTTCATGGCCGGTGCCAATTCGATTTTCTATGGCGAGAAGCTTCTTACGACGGGCAATCCGCAGGCAGACCGTGACATGAAGCTGTTCGCCCGCCTCGGGATCAAGCCGGAAGAGCGTGAAGAGCATGCGGACGAGGTGCATCAAGCTGCCATCGAACAGGCGCTGATCGAGCAGCGCGATGCGAGCTTGTTCTACGACGCAGCCTCAGCCTGACACGGCTTTTGTAGGAGCCCACATGCGGGCGATCTGGTTGGTCAGTTCACACCATGAGCTAGACCTCCAGCGATCCATCGTAGGAGCAGGCCGGGCGGCGATCCGCTTGCCCGCGAATGTGGTGGCACGACCGGCACATTTTTCCGCGGCTGAAATCGCTTTCGCGGGCAAGGATTCGTCGTCCGCCCCGCTCCTACAGCAAACCCGCTCCTACAGAACGCAATAACGCGTGCTGGCGATCTCGTACGAAAAGGGCGCGCAAAAGCGGCCTCCCAACGGTAATACCCCATGAGTTTCAATCTTTCCTCTCGCTTAGCCGAACGACACACGGCAAGTCTTTACCGGCACCGCCCGCTCTTGGAAACGCCCCAAGGCCCCGTCGTCAACGTAGACGGTCGTGAGCTCATCGCGTTCTGCTCCAACGACTACCTCGGCTTGGCGAATCATCCGAGGGTCGTTGCGGCGCTGAAAGAAGGTGCCGATCGCTGGGGCGTCGGAGGTGGCGCGTCGCATTTGGTTGTCGGGCACAGCGGCGCTCATCACGCGCTGGAAGAGGCGCTGGCGGCGTTTACCGGCCGCCCGCGCGCATTGTTGTTCAGCACCGGCTACATGGCGAACCTTGGCGCTATCACCGCTTTGGTCAGCAAGGGCGACAGCGTGTTGCAGGACCGCCTGAATCACGCGTCGCTGTTGGACTCAGGCCTGTTGAGTGGCGCCCGCTTTTCACGCTACCTGCACAACGATCCCGCGAGCCTGGCCAACCGCCTGGAGAAAGCCGAAGGCAACACGCTGGTCGTGACCGACGGCGTGTTCAGCATGGACGGTGATCTCGCCGACCTTCCTGCGTTGTGTACAACGGCTTGTGCCCGGGAAGCCTGGACGATGGTGGATGACGCCCATGGCTTCGGCGTGCTCGGCGCGACCGGGGCCGGCATCGTCGAGCATTTTGGACTCGGCATGGACGAGGTGCCCGTGTTGATGGGGACGCTTGGCAAAGCGTTTGGCACCGCAGGCGCCTTCGTCGCGGGCAGTGAAGCGCTGATTGAAACCTTGATCCAGTTCGCCAGGCCCTACATCTACACCACCAGCCAATCACCCGCGATCGCCTGTGCGACCCTCGAAAGTCTTCGGTTGGTCCAGGAGGACGCCTGGCGACGTACGCATCTGCGCGTCCTCATCGCTCGGTTCAGAGCAGGCGCGGCGCGATTGGGCTTGGCACTGATGGACAGTCCAACACCGATCCAGCCCATTCTAATTGGGAGCAGTGACCGCGCGTTGCGGGTCGCCGACCGGCTGCGCGACCTGGGTGTGATGGTGGGGGCGATACGGCCGCCGACCGTGCCTGTGGGGTCGGCGCGGCTGCGTGTCACCTTAACTGCCGCGCACACTGAGGCCCAGGTCGATCGCTTGCTCGATGCCCTGGCAGACGCAATATCCGAGGTCATCCCCCATGACTAGGCGTGTGGTTCTCCTGCCGGGCTGGGGACTCGGCCTCGCACCTTTGTTACCGCTGGCCGACGCGTTGCGTGGATATGGCGTCGAGGTGCACCTGCAACCGTTGCCGGCATTTGCCCATGGGACGCTTGCACACCATTTGGACGCGTTGGCGGCTGAGTTACCGGCAGATTGCTGGCTGATGGGGTGGTCGCTGGGTGGCATGCTGGCCGCAATGCTGGCGGCGCGGCAGGATGTTCAGTGCCAAGGCCTCGTGACGCTTGGCAGTAACGCACGGTTCGTTGCCGAGCCAGGATGGCCGAGGGCCATGGCGGCAGACACGTTCGAAGCGTTTCGCAGCAGCTGCCTCGTGGACCCCGCCACGACCCTGAAGCGTTTTGCGTTGCTCTGTAGTCAGGGGGCTAAACAACCGCGAACGCTTTCCAGGGCGCTATCTGTCGATGCCGGTTCTGACCCCGAGTCGCTTCGTGCTGGTTTGGATGTGCTGGCACATCTCGACCTGCGCCACGCGTTGCGCGTCTATACGGGACCGCGTCTGCATGTCATGGCTGAACGGGATGCGCTGGTGCCCGCCGATGCATTACCGGCGCTCGAGCATCTGTCAGGGGAGGGCGCCACCGTCCTGATGGAGGCCGCGTCTCACGCTTTCGTGTTCGAGCAGGCGGATGAACTGGCAGAGCTGATCGTCGGCCGAATGGAGGCTCACCATGCAGGCTGAGCAGGCGCTACAACCGGACAAACGCCGCGTGGCCCAGTCCTTTTCCCGCGCCGCCGCGACATACGATGATGCGGCGGCATTTCAGCGTGACGTCGGCGAACAGTTGCTGGCGCGTTTGCCGCTGATAGAGACATCGCGTTGGCTGGACCTTGGTTGCGGTACTGGGCATTTCACACGCGTCCTGGCGCGGCGATTCGATGGTGAAGGGATCGCGCTGGACCTATCCGAAGGCATGCTGGCTCATGCGTTCGAGCGCGGAGGCGCAGACCATTGGATCGCCGCCGATGCCGAACGCTTGCCGTTCGCGGACCATTCGCTGGACCTGGTGTTTTCCAACCTGGCGGTACAGTGGTGCGACGATTTCGCCCGCGTACTGGCCGGCGTCCAGCGTGCGTTGCGTCCGGGCGGTGTCTTCGCATTCAGCAGTCTTTGCATCGGTACCCTGCAGGAGTTGCGGGAAAGCTGGGAGACCGTGGACGGCCTGGTTCATGTCAACCGTTTCCGGCCGTATGCGGCTTATCGGGCCGATTGCGCAGCGGGCGCTTGGGGCACGTGTGATCTCGAGCTGCGACCACATGTCCTGCATTTCGCAGAGATAGCCGGCCTCATGCGCGAGCTCAAGGCAATCGGCGCTCACAACCTCAACGAAGGTCGCCCTACCGGGTTAGGGGGGCGTCAGCGAATCACCGCGTTAGGCGAGGCCTACGAGGCATATCGAAGCTCCGAGGGGCTGCCGGCGACCTATCAGGTCATCTACGGCGTTTTGCGGAAGGGAAATTGATGACACGCGCCTATTTCGTCACGGGTACGGACACCGACGCGGGCAAGACCACCGTTGCGACGGGGCTACTTCATGCCGCACGGCGACGAGGGCTGACAACCGCTGCGGTAAAGCCGGTCGCTTCCGGCTCTTCGTATTCGCCTGAGGGGTTGCGAAACAGCGATGCACTGGCGCTCTGGGCGGAATGTTCGGTGCCGCTGACGTATCGCGAGGTGAACCCGTATGCCTTCGAGCCAGCGATTGCGCCGCATGTTGCCGCAGCCGAGGTGGGTGTCGAGTTGAGCGTGAACGCGCTGGTCCGAGCGACCCAAAAGGTGCTCGATCGCGGTGCAGACTTAACGGTCGTCGAGGGTGCAGGCGGTTGGCGCGTTCCGGTGAATCGCACTGAAATGTTGTCGGCGCTGCCGGTTTCGATGGGGCTTGGTGTGGTGCTTGTGGTCGGCGTTCGACTGGGCTGCATCAACCACGCCGTGCTGACGGCGGAAGCAATCGCGAAGGATGGCTTGACCGTGGTCGGGTGGGTCGCGAACGTGCTGGACCCAAATATGGCTCGGTTGGAAGAAAGCCTTTCGACCTTGACCCAGTTGTTGACTGCGCCTTGCCTTGGGCGCATTCCGCGTCTGTCCAATGCGCAGGCAGAAAACGTGGCTTCTTATCTTGACCTGACTGCGTTGGAATAAGCAGCGCGCTTGTCATAGCAGAAGAGTCATTCTTCTGGCGTTGGAATTTTGTTCTAATGGCGTAAAGCCATCCTGGTTGGGAAGATGACCATGCAAATTTCCGGAAGCGCCTTCACCGCAGGCATCAGCACGTTTCAGTCCGGGCAGCAGCGTGTCGAGCGTGCCGCCGGAAACATCGCGTCCGCTACCGTCGATGCACCTTCACGCGTCGAAGGCCGGAGTGACGCGGTAGATACCGCGAAGAATATGGTTGAACTCAAGCAGGGTCAGTACCAGGCCGAGATTGGCGCGAAAGTCGTGAAGACCGCCGATGAGGTGCTCGGCACGTTGATTGATATCCGCGCTTAACGGCTATCACCCAGCCAGTGGGTGTCTAGCCTGCTGTCTCCCCCTTCGAAACAAGCGGTCAATCTGCGCTCACCTACTCCTTCCTATCCTAATCGTCACAGGATGCGTCGCTTGCGATAGACGCCTGCGCGCCTATTGTCTGCAGTAAATGACGCTTCTCCGCACGCAGATGGCCGCTACTCGTTATGAAGCCCGGGCTGGTGATGGCGCCCGTCGGACGAGCTATTGACACTGCAATACGGCAAACGTAGGTTTCAAACGTCTGTTTGATAACCACTGTTCCACCTCCGAGTTACCAATAACAAACTAGAAGCCTGCGGCGCTTTTCCGCGGCCAGATACTCACAGAGGTCTCCGTCATGCCCGAGTACAAGGTTCCCCTGCGCGACATCCGTTTCGTCCGTAACGAATTGCTGGACTACGACGCTCATTATCAGCGCCTGCCTGGCGGTGAAGAGGCCTCTGCTGACATGGTCGACGCCATTCTTGAAGAGGGCGCGAAGTTCTGCGAACAAGTGCTGGCGCCGTTGAACCGGGTGGGGGACCAGGAAGGTTGCACGTGGAGCGAATCTGGGGTGAAGACCCCAACGGGCTTCCGTGAGGCGTACCAGCAATACGTGGAAGGCGGCTGGCCGAGCCTTGCGCACGATGTCGAACATGGCGGGCAGGGTTTGCCGGAATCGCTAGGCATGGTCGTGAGTGAAATGATCGGTCAGGCCAACTGGGCGTGGGGCATGTATCCGGGCTTGTCCCATGGGGCGATGAACACCTTGCACGCGCACGGAACGCCTGAGCAACAAGCGACCTATCTGACCAAGCTGGTTTCGGGTGAATGGACCGGCACCATGTGCTTGACGGAGGCCCACTGTGGGACTGACCTCGGCATGTTGCGTACACGCGCCGAGCCACAGGCGGATGGCAGCTATCGCATCAGCGGTACCAAGATTTTCATTTCCGCTGGCGAACACGACCTTGCGGATAACATCGTACATATCGTCCTCGCGCGGCTGCCCGATGCGCCTGCCGGCACCAAGGGTATTTCCTTGTTCATCGTGCCGAAATTTCTGCCAGACGCGGAAGGCAACAACGGCGAGCGCAATGCGATGAACTGTGGCTCCATCGAGCACAAGATGGGCATCCACGGAAATGCGACCTGTGTGCTCAACTTCGACGGTGCTACGGGTTACCTCATTGGTCCGCCGAACAAAGGTTTGAACTGTATGTTCACCTTCATGAATACCGCGCGCCTCGGTACGGCCTTGCAAGGATTGGCGCATGCGGAAGTCGCCTTCCAGGGCGGTATCCGTTACGCCCGCGAGCGCCTGCAAATGCGTTCGCTCGCCGGCCCTAAGGCGCCGGACAAGCCCGCCGACCCCATCATTGTGCACCCCGATGTGCGGCGCATGCTGCTGACCATGAAGGCGTTCGCCGAGGGCAACCGGGCGTTGTTGTACTTCGCGTCGAAGCAGGTGGATATCGTCCAGCGCTCCACCGATGAGGCAGAGCGCAATGCGGCAGACGCGCTACTGGCGTTCCTTACGCCAATCGCGAAGGCGTTCATGACTGAAGTGGGCTTCGAGTCGGCCTCGCACGGCATGCAGATCTATGGCGGCCACGGCTATATCAGCGAATGGGGCATGGAGCAGAATCTGCGCGATGCCCGTATTGCCATGATGTATGAGGGCACGACGGGTGTGCAGGCTCTCGATCTGCTGGGTCGCAAGGTTCTGATGACGCAAGGTGAGTCGCTGAAGAGCTTTACCAAGATCGTCCACAAATTCTGCCAGGCACAAGCTGATAATGGGTCCATCAAAGCGTTCGTTGAACCCCTAGCGGCGCTCAACAAGGAATGGGGTGAGATCACCCTGAAGATCGGCATGGCGGCGATGAAGGATCGGGAAGAAGTCGGCGCGGCGTCGGTCGACTACCTCATGTACTCCGGCTACGCCTGCCTGGCTTATTTCTGGGCCGACATGGCGCGCGTCGCCAGTGAGAAGCTCGCCAGCGCTGAGGGCGACAAGGCGTTCTATGAGGCCAAGCTGAAAACGGCGCGGTTCTATTACGATCGCATCCTGCCGCGGACTCGCACGCACGTTGCGACTATGTTGTCCGGCGCAGACAACCTTATGTCGATGGATGAGCGTGAGTTTTTGATTGGGGATTGAGGTGGCCCGGTATGGGCGATGCGCTCCGGTTCGTAAGGTGGATAACGGCAACACCTTATCCACGTGCCGTGGCGGGGTGTTGAACGGTGGATGGCTTTGTCCATCCACCCTACGGCGGTATTAACGGCGTTCACCAAAAGCTGTAGGGGCGACTTCAGTCGCCCACGATGGTCGATTCACCGCCGAACTGGATCAGTGCCGCGATGAAGGCATATCGAAAATGAGTTCAGGGTCTAGCTTCTTCTAGGGGACTTCAGATCGCGGGCGACTGAAGTCGCCCCTACAGACGTTTGAAGCGTTTCCGCGTGGACTGCACCTGACCTACGATGCAATCAAGGGTGAAAAAGGTAGGCGCCCAGTCTGTGGGGTGCGTAACGGCAAAGCCTTGTCCACGCGTTCTGGCGGTGTGTGAAGCAGGGAAATCCGGGTTACTCCTCGTTCGGATCTAGCCGCCAGTAACCCGCAGCCTTGACCTGGCTTTCGTCGATGCCGCGTTCATTGATCAACATCGCGCGTATTTGTCTTGAAAGTTTGGCTTCGCACGCAATCCAGACGTAGAGCGAGCCTTGCGGCAACTCCACCTGGCGTGCAGCTTCGAGCAATCGCTCGCCCTGCCCACGCTTGATCCAGCGGCAAGCCAACGTCGTCGCCGTCGCCAATGGCTGCTTCTCTTGGTCATTTTCGATCTCGATCAACGCCTGAACGTTGCGGCTCGCCGGCAATTCTTCCAACCGTCGTGCCATGGCGGGCAAGGCGGTTTCGTCGCCGATGAGCAGGTAGTTCTCGAAGATGTCCGGCACGATCAATGAGCCACGAGGCCCCGCTAGATGCAGGTGCTGGCCGGGCTCGGCCTGGTTCGCCCAGGTGGCTGCAGGGCCGTCGCCATGCAGCACGAAGTCGATTTCCAGCTCGCCTTTTTCTGCGTCGTAATAGCGGGGTGTGTAGTCGCGCATCACAGGCTTCGGGGCGTCTCCAGCAGGGACGCCGGTAGCCGACATGAACGATTCGAGGGCTGTCTGCTCGGTTTCGTTGGTGGCGAATACCAGCTTCACGTGGTCGTCGGGCGCGGCGCTGATGAAGCCTTCCAATTGCTCGCCAACCAGCGTGATGCGACGCATGCGAGGCGTGATGTCGAGCACGCGCGCGACCTCTAGTTTGCGGCGCACGATGGGATGGCTGACGCGATGGATTTCCTGTGATTCGGTCGTCATAGGGATGGCTCCTCGGAATTCGATAAGGTCGGCTCGGCCGCAATGGCGCGAGCGGTTTCGTTAAGCAGGCGGCTGACCCGTTCGATCTCGGCTGCGGTCCAGCGGCCGTGGTGCAGGCGCAAGGCGTGGCGGAGATTGCCAACCGCTTCGTGGATTTCGGGAGGGCGGCTATGCCCGGCTAACGCGCGGCGGCTGAGATCGATACGGGTGCGCATGCCTTCCAGGGCCACGGCCTGATCCGCCAGCCAAGCATGTCCGGCAGCGGTCGCTTCGTAGCGCTTTTTGCCGCCGTGGCTTTCTCCCGTGATCCATTCGCTCTCTTCGAGAAAGGTCAGCGTGGGGTAGATCACACCGGGGCTGGGTGAATAGGCACCTTCGAACATGGATTCGATATGCCGAATCAGGTCGTAGCCGTGTCGAGGTTCGATGGCGATGAGTTCCATCAATAGAAGCTTCAGATCGCCGGGAGCGAATACGCGCGGGCCGCGTTCTCGGCCACCTCGTAGGGCGGTGTCTTCGGTGAAGGTGGGGCGAATCATGGGATTAACCGTTATTAAGATATGTCTTAAGATATATCTTAAAAAAGGTTTTCGAAAATAGTTCTTATTTATGAAGGGGCAGTCGGTTGATAGGGCAGGGTGCTTCCAGGCGGCGTCTCCGTCGAATGATTAGACGGTGATCGCCAGCAAGCTGGCTCCTACAGGTCCGGGCTTTTGTAGGAGCCAGCCGGGCTGCGATCAGCTTGCTGGCGATCGCTCTGCTTTTTTGGGTAAATCGCAGCCAACAAAAAACCGGCCGAAGCCGGTTTTTTGTATTGCTAGACCGCGGGTCAGGCCGGGGCGCTGGTGCGGATCAGGTGGTCGAAGGCCGCCAGGGAGGCTTTCGAACCTTCGCCCATGGCGATGACGATTTGCTTGTACGGCACGGTCGTCACATCGCCTGCCGCGAACACACCCGGCAGCGAGGTCTGGCCTTTTGCGTCGACGACGATCTCGCCACGTGGGCTGAGCTCGACGCTGCCCTTGAGCCATTCGCTGTTAGGCAACAGGCCGATCTGGACGAAGATGCCTTCCAGTTCCACGGAGTGGAATTCGTCCGAGTTGCGATCCTTGTAGGTCAGGCCGGTGACTTTCTTGCCATCGCCCTTCACTTCACTGGTCAGCGCGCTGGTGATGACGTTCACGTTCGGCAGGCTGCGCAGTTTGCGTTGCAGGACTTCGTCTGCACGGAGTTGGCTGTCGTACTCGATCAGCGTGACATGGCTCACGATGCCGGCGAGGTCGATCGCCGCCTCGACACCGGAGTTGCCGCCACCGATCACAGCGACGCGCTTGCCCTTGAACAGCGGGCCATCGCAGTGCGGGCAGTACGCCACGCCCTTGTTGCGGTATTCCTGCTCACCTGGGACGTTCATTTCGCGCCAGCGCGCGCCGGTCGCGAGGATGATGGTCTTGGCCTTGAGCGTCGCGCCACTGGCGAATTCGACTTCGTGCAGCTTGCCTGCCTCGCTGGCCGGAATCAGCTTGGCCGCGCGTTGCAGGTTCATGATGTCGACATCGTATTCCTTGGTGTGCTCTTCGAGCGCACGGGCGAGCTTCGGACCTTCGGTTTCCTTCACGGAAATGAAGTTTTCGATCGCCATGGTATCGAGCACCTGGCCGCCGAAACGCTCGGCTGCCACACCGGTGCGGATGCCTTTGCGTGCAGCGTAGATAGCTGCTGCAGCGCCGGCCGGCCCACCACCCACGACAAGCACATCGAACGCTTCTTTCGCGTTGAGCTTCTCGGCATCACGGGCACTGGAGTTGGTGTCCAGCTTGGCGAGAATCTGATCGACGTCCATGCGGCCCTGGCCGAACAGTTCGCCATTCAGGTACAGGCTTGGGACGGCCATGACCTCACGTTTCTCGACTTCATCCTGGAACAAGGCGCCGTCGATGGCGACGTGACGGATGTTCGGATTCAAAACGGCCATCAGGTTCAGTGCCTGAACGACATCCGGGCAATTCTGGCAGGACAGCGAGAAGTAGGTCTCGAAGTTGTACTCACCTTCGATGGCCTTGATCTGCTCGATCTTGTCGGCTTCCAGCTTGGACGGGTGACCGCCAACCTGCAGCAACGCCAGTACCAGCGAGGTGAACTCGTGGCCCATAGGGATGCCGGCGAAGCGCAGGCTGATGTCCGCGCCGGGGCGGTTCAGGGAGAACGATGGGCGACGGGCATCGTTGCCATCGGTCTTCAGGGTGATTTTGTCGGTCAGGCCGACGATGTCCTGGAGCAGGCCCAGGAGCTCTTTGGATTTGTCGCCGTCATCGAGGGACGCGACGATCTCGAACGGCTGGGTGACCTTCTCGAGGTAGGCCTTCAACTGGGTTTTAAGATTGGCGTCCAACATGGGCGAGGTCCTCTCAAATACGAAATTCAGAAACGAAAACGCCCGGGCGGATCGCGCCCGGGCGCTCCGGCACAACTAAATCAGTGATCCAGTAATGCGGGTTGGCAAAGTCAGGCGCCGCTTACTGCTGCAGCGCCGGAACAGATCCTTAGATCTTGCCGACCAGGTCCAGCGATGGCGACAGAGTCGCTTCGCCTTCTTTCCACTTGGCCGGGCAAACTTCGCCTGGGTGAGCGGCAACGTACTGAGCGGCTTTGACTTTGCTCAGCAGGTTGGAGGCGTCACGGCCGATACCTTCAGCAGTGATTTCAACAGCCTGGATGATGCCATCCGGGTCGACGATGAAAGTACCGCGGTCAGCCAGGCCCTGAGCTTCGCGCAGGACTTCGAAGTTACGGCTGATGGTCAGCGTCGGGTCACCGATCATGGTGTACTGGATCTTGCCGATGGTCTCGGAGCTGTCGTGCCAGGCTTTGTGAGTGAAGTGAGTGTCGGTGGAGACGGAGTAGATTTCTACACCCAGCTTCTGGAACTCAGCGTAGTTATCAGCTACGTCGCCCAGTTCGGTCGGGCAAACGAAGGTGAAGTCGGCTGGGTAGAAGAAGAATACGGACCACTTGCCTTTCAGGTCGGTATCGCTGACTTCGATGAACTTGCCGTTCTTGAATGCTTGAGCGGTGAAAGGCTTGATCGGGGTGTTGACCAGAGACATGAGCACTCCTTGTTTGGATCGGTTTAAAAGTCGGAAAGAAGGTTAATGGCAGTGGATCATTTTCAAAAATTGATTGAAGCCATCAGATCGATTGCCTCGCTCAATAACCCTATTCTCTAGAAGATTCATGGCGATTGGTAGACGCTGCGCTCAGCGGAAAAAAACCGAGTGTCGAACGTTCGTTTGAATCGGGGCACTGCGATCTACACTGACCCTACAACGCAGGTAAACACTTGGGCCGCTCCATCGCACATTTGGTCGGCGCGGGCCGTTTTCAAGGGCGCGCCTCTGTTCGGACCGTCTAGGGCGGCAATGTTCCTGCAGGCACTACGAATCAGGCTCGGATCAGCATGCGCCGGCACCCTGAATTTCAGCGACAGAGGAAGAATGATATGGCGGACTACAAAGCGCCCCTGCGCGACATGCGATTCATCCTGAACGATGTCCTCGACGTCGCCGCGCATTGGCAAAAGTGGCCCGAATTGGTCGATCAGGTCGACATCGACACCGCCTGGGCGGTGCTGGAAGAGGCCGGCAAGTTGGCGTCGGGCACCGTGGCACCGCTCAATCGAACGGGCGATGAAGAAGGCTGTGTCTGGCACGACGGCGCGGTGAAGACGCCAAAGGGATTCAAGGACGCCTACTCGGTGTACGCAGAAGGCGGATGGGTGGGTGTCGGCGGCGATCCTGCATTTGGTGGGATGGGCATGCCGAAGGTGATCAGCGCACAGGTCGAGGAGATGATCAACTCGGCGAGCCTGGCGTTCGGCTTGTATCCCATACTGACGGCCGGTGCCTGCCTTGCGTTGTCCGCACATGCCAGCCAAGCCCTGAAGGAGCAGTACCTGCCAAACCTGTATTCCGGGGTATGGACCGGGACTATGTGCCTGACCGAAGCCCATGCGGGGACCGACTTGGGCCTGATTCGAACCAAGGCGGAACCGCAGGGCGATGCGTCCTACCGTCTCTCCGGAAGCAAGATTTTCATCACCGGTGGCGAACATGATCTGACCGAAAACATCATCCATCTCGTGCTGGCGAAATTGCCCGACGCCCCGCCGGGGCCGAAGGGCATTTCGTTGTTCCTGGTACCGAAATTCCTGATTGGAGAAGACGGCTCTATCGGGGAGCGCAATGGGGTGAGCTGTGGTTCGATCGAGCACAAGATGGGTATCCATGGATCGCCCACCTGCGTGGTGAATTTCGATGGGGCGCAAGGGTGGTTGGTCGGTGAGCTTGGGCGCGGCTTGAACGCGATGTTCACGATGATGAATTACGAGCGCCTCGGCGTCGGCATCCAAGGGCTCGCTGCGGCAGAGCGCTCCTGGCAAAGCGCGCGTGAATACGCCTGCGAGCGCTTGCAGAGCCGCGCTCCGTCCGGCCCACAGGCACCCGAAAAGATGGCGGACCCGATCATCGTCCATCCAGATGTACGGCGCATGCTGTTGACCATGAAGGCACTCAATGAAGGCGGTCGCGCGTTTTCCAGCTATGTTGCCCTCCAGCTGGATACTGCCAAATACAGCCCGGATGAAACCGAGCGCACTCGAGCGGCTGGGATGGTGGCGCTGCTGACCCCCGTGTCGAAGGCGTTTCTTACCGACGTGGGGCTCGAATGTACCGTGCACGGCCAGCAAGTGTTCGGCGGGCATGGGTATGTCAGGGAGTGGGGACAGGAGCAACTGGTGCGTGATACGCGCATCACGCAGATCTACGAAGGCACGAACGGAATACAGGCGCTCGACCTAGTCGGGCGGAAGATCGTAGCTAACGGCGGTGCTTATTTTCGGCCCTTCGCGGCAGAGATCCGGGCGTTCATCGAAGGGGCTCCAGCGGAGCAGGGCGAGTTCGTCGCGCCGCTGGCGAAAGCGCTCGAAACCCTCGAAGACCTGACCCAATGGGTCGTTCGACGAGCTGAGTCCGACCCGCGCGAAATCGGGGCGGCCTCGGTCGAGTACCTGCATGTTTTCGGCTATACCGCGTATGCCTATTTATGGGCGAGGATGGCGGCCACGGCGAGCAGTCACCAAGACGAATTCCACCAGAACAAACTGGCCACCGCTCGGTTCTTCTTCGCGCGCCTCCTCCCACGTATCCATTCACTGGAGGCCATTGTGAGGGCGGGCAGCGAAACGTTGTATTTGTTGGAGGATGACGCTTTTCGGGCGACGTAAGCATTTACTTACAATGCGTGCTGCCAATCGCTTCTATTCAGCTCTGAGCTCGCTCCGTAGTCTTGCCCACCAAGGACGTAGCGCAGGAAGCGCCAAGTAACACAGGGAGACGATGGATTTTCGCCAGGACGGCGATAGACGAAGGACGTCAGGATTACAGTCTGCAAAACCCCGCTTAGGCGGGGTTTTTTCTTTTCTGCTTTTCGTGCCGCATATGGTCCGCGCCCTCGGACCAGTAAGGCTCATTCCCGCAGGCCACACGTTGCACGCCGCACGTGTTGAGGCGACGCGGCGGCCGTCCGCTTCAGTCGCCTATGCAGCGTCACAAAAGCGTCCATTTTCATCCGGTCAGCCTGCCCCGACAACCGCTCGACGAAAAACACTTCCCCGCGGTCAAGCTCGCGCAATGCCCGCCGATATGCAGGATCGGGACAGCGAACGGCATCACTTTCCGGCTGTGATACAGTTGACACAAGGTGATGGCACATTGTCAGCATTCGCGTGCGCTCTATGTTGGCCCGGCGATTGCGTATGCGCGTGTGATCGACATGCGGCGCCAGAGAATCGGCGTGGCATGAGAGGCGGGATTTCGCGAGGTGCCAGAGGCATCCGCAAGGATAGGGCAGCAAGGGACATGAGTTTGTTCAACTGGACGCGAAAAAAAGTTTCGACGACCGCAGGGCTCGTCGGCATTGAAAGTGCCGACGACGGTCTGGCACTTGCGCACGTCCAAAGCGAAGCGGGTGCGGCCGTCCTGCGTCGCTGCCTTCATACTGCCGCACCGGTTGCAGCGCACGCGGCTTTGTTGAAAGGCTGGGTCGATACCCATGGCCTGGCAGGAAGCCGCGTCAACGCCGTCCTTCCGCCTTCCGCCTATCAACTCCTGCTGCTGGATTGCCCGGACGTCAGCGATGACGAACTCCGTGACGCCATGCGTTGGCGGGTGCGCGATCTTATTACCGAACCGCTCGAGAACGTCGTCGTCGATGCCTTTACGCTGCCTGCCGATGCCTACCGCGGGCGCAGCCGAATGGCGTATTGCGCCGTGCTTTCCAAGGCCCGCATGCAGGCGTTGGAGGCGCTGATCAACGGCGCAGGTTTGCAACTGGATAGCATCGACATTCGCGAAATGGCGTTCCGCAATCTGGGGCTACTGGCCGGTGCGGACGCGTTGAACATCGCTGTGCTGCGGCTCAATGCCAATGACGGCCTGATCACCGTTCAGCACGGTCCGGACCTGTACATGGCACGGCGTATCGAACAGGGCTTGCAACGCGCCGCCGGCGATTACTCGGGCATCACCCTGGAAATCCAGCGGTCCCTCGACTACTTCGAAAGCCAGCTCGGCAAGGGTTACCTCAACCGCCTGTTGCTGGCGCCTGCTGGCGATGCCACCGGCGCTATCCATGAAGCGCTGTCGGCGGGGCTTGCCGTCAACCTGCAACGTCTCGATCTGTCCACGCTGTTGGCGAACGACGAGGCCCCTGTCGTGTTGGATAACGGTTTCGCCGCGATCGGCGCCGCGCTGAGACAAGAGGCGGCATGATGCAGAACCTCAATCTTTATCAACCCGGTGAGCGCGTCACCCAGCGCGGCCCGCAGTTGCCCCACGTGATCGCAGCGTTCGCGCTGATGTTCGTGGCGCTGGTGGTGCACGCGGGGATACAGCTTTGGCAGGCCAGCGCCCTTGAAACGCGCTTGGCGAATGCGAACGCCGCTGCGCAAATGGCCGAGACGGAGCTCGCGGCGGTGAGTGCGAATTTCGTCGCTCCCGTACTGGATGCGGGCTTGCCGCCGCAAGTGGCCGAACGTCAGGCGGCGAATGCCCAGCTTTCACGCCTCGAGCATTACCTGGTAGGCCTCGAAGACCAGCGCATCGCCGGCTTCGCTGGCGTGCTCAAGGCGCTGGCGGACCAGCATCCTTCCAGCGGGTTGTGGTTGACCGCCATTTCGCTGCAGCAGGGCGGTGTCGACATGCGCCTGCAAGGGCT
The DNA here is from genome assembly GCF_014647635.1 of Pseudomonas matsuisoli. Taxonomy (GTDB): domain Bacteria; phylum Pseudomonadota; class Gammaproteobacteria; order Pseudomonadales; family Pseudomonadaceae; genus Pseudomonas_P; species Pseudomonas_P matsuisoli. Next base: position 79,086 of record NZ_BMPO01000008.1, on the reverse strand, counting down.
TAGTCAGACGCAAACGCTATTGCCGGTCTATCTGGATAGCCTGGGACGTAACCCAATCCTCGCCGGCCGGCAGTTCGCTCAGTTCGCCGTGGAGCGGGACCCGTCGGGTCTGTTTGGTTTCAGCCTAGATTCTCGCGCCGCGGAGAATAAGCCATGAAGGCACTGATCGCTCGCTGGCAGGCGTTCGCGCCGCGTGAGCAGTGGATGGCGTTGGCGGTCGCATTCGCGAGCATCTGCATGCTGTACGTGGTGCTCGTGTCCGACCCGTTGGCCGCGCGCCAAGACGAACTCGAACGCGCCAGGGGCATGGCCGAGTCCAGAACCGAGGCCGCCCGGCAAGCGCTCAACGCGATCGAGGCACAGCGCGCGGCCGATCCGAACAAACCTTACCGGGATGCCCTGCAAGCTGCGCTCGCCGAGCGTCAGCTACTGCTCGACGGTATCGACCGCAGCACCGCCGGATTGGTGACACCCGAAACGATGCGCCGTGTGCTGCAGGACCTGCTGCAGGAACAGCCCCAACTGCGCTTGCTCGGTGTACAGAGTTTCAGCCAGCCGCTGGTGATTCCTGGGAATGAGCCGGTGGCCTCGAATACGCCGGATGCGACGGAGAGAAGCGTCCCGCAAACACCGGTCGCGCTGTATCGCCATGGCGTGCGGCTCACCCTCGAAGGCGGCTACTTCGACCTGCTGGGCTATCTCGTCGCCGTACAGAAAAGCGGCTGGCGATTGCATTGGGAAAGCCTGAATTACGAGGTCGGCGAGTCTGGCCCGGCAAAGGCGCGGATTTCCCTGGAGCTCTACACGTTGAGTCGGACCGCGGGGTGGATCGGTGTTTAAGTTCATCATGGCCGCGTTCGCGGCACTTTATGTCGCGTCGGCGCATGCCGTCGTCGACCCGACGATGCCGCCAGTCGAACTGCGCACCGCCTCCGCGACGGCTACCGTTGCCACCGAACCGCTCACTTTGCAGGGCGTGCTCGGCGGGCGTACACCACGCGCCGTTATCAACGGTGTCTCGGTGCCCGTTGGCAAGGAAGTCGCCGGCGCCCGTGTCATCAGCATCCGTTCCAATACCGTTCTCGTAGAGCGTCAAGGTCAGCGCGAATGGCTGCGCCTGGCGCCCACCATCCTGCAGTTGAGTCGATAGTCATGACCTCCAACCGTTTACCTGCCTTCATTGCGCTGGGCTTGAGCACGCTGCTCGGCGCCTGCCAAACCTTTCCGGATGGCAACAAGGAGCTGCACGAGCAAGGCAATCGAATGCTGCAGGAAAGCATCGAACAGAACACCCGTCGCGTGACGCCGCCGGCTTCCGTGCAGGCCGCGCTGATTCCGCCCTTGGGGCTCGACGCGCCCACGGTGTCCAGCGGGCCGCGTTTCGACGTAGCGGTGAAGGACATGCCTGCCCAGGAATTCTTCCTGAGCCTGATGGACGGTGCGGGGCAGAACCTCGTCGTGCATCCGCAGGTGACTGGCACCATCACGTTCAGCCTGCGCAACGTCACGCTCGAAGAAGTGCTGGCCGCGGTTCGCGATGCCTACGGTTACGATTACCGCCGCACCACCTACGGTTACCAGATCCTGCCGAACCTGGCGGTGACCCGTAGCTACGACCTCAACTACCTGAATATCCAACGCCAGGGCACGACCGATACCCGTGTCAGCTCCGGCCAGGTCAACACCAGTCAGGACACCGGTGCGACTGCCGTCGGCACCACCACAAGCAGCAGCGCTACGACCGTGAATGCCAGCCAATTGGTGACCACCAGCAACGCCGACTTCTGGTCGGAGGTGAAGTCGGTGGTAGAGATGATCATCGGCGGTGAGGAAGGCAATAACGTCGTGGTCAACCCGCAGGCCGGCATCCTCGTGGTACGCGCTTCGGTGGCGGATCAGCAGAACGTCGAGCAGTTCCTCAAGAAGGCGCAGCGCAACCTGCAACGCCAGGTGATCCTGGAAACCAAGATTCTCGAAGTCCAGCTTTCGGACCAGTTCCAGGCCGGTATCAACTGGAGCTTCCTGCAGGGCCAGAAGGGCATCGGCCTGGGTGGATTCTCGACGCTGGCCAACGGCGTGAACGTACCTACGGTGCCCATCACTGGGCCGCAAGGCATTGGCGGCGTGTTCGGCGCCACCTTCGACTTCGGCAACTTCGAAGGCGTGCTGCAGCTGCTGGAAACCCAAGGCAACGTCCGCGTGCTGTCCAGCCCGCGCGTGTCGACGCTGAACAACCAGAAAGCCGTAATCAAGGTCGGCAGCGACGAGTTCTTCGTCACCGACGTGTCCACCACGACGACGTCGCTTGCCGGTGGCACCACTGCGCCGGATCTGGATGTCACCCTGACGCCGTTCTTCTCCGGCATCTCACTCGACGTCACGCCGCAGATAGACGAGAACGAAGAAGTCACCCTGCACGTTCGCCCGACGGTGAGCGAAGTGACTGACCAGAACAAGAGCATCCAGCTCGGCAGCAGCGACAACGTCTTCAATCTTCCGCTGGCGCTGTCCACCACGCGGCAGTCTGACTCCATCGTGCGTGCGCACAGCGGTCAGGTCGTTGTGATCGGCGGCCTGATCCAGAACATCTCCGACAACACCGACGCCAACGTTCCGTGGGCCTCGAAGCTGCCGTTCGTAGGCGCAGCCTTCAAACAGCAGCGCCGTAACACGCAGAAGAGCGAGCTGGTGATCCTGATGCGTCCGCAGGTGGTCGATGACCAGGTGTGGATAAATGAGCTGCGCAAAAGCGCCGAATCCTACTCGGAGCTGAGGTAACCGCGATGTACCGCGCCTACTTCGGCTTGCGCGACAAGCCCTTCGCCCTGACCCCGAATACCGAGTTCCTGGTGCAGCTCGCGCCGTATCAGGCCTGCCTGAATCTGCTGCGCGTGGCGCTCGGCGAAGGCGAAGGTTTCATCAAGGTGACGGGGGAGGTCGGTACCGGCAAGACGCTGCTGTGTCGGGCATTGCTCAACGAGCTGGACGCCGAGCGCTTCCAGGTCGCCTACCTGCCTAATCCAGGGCTGACCCCGGAAATGCTGCACCGCGTGCTGGCGGATGAACTGGGGCTATCGCTGGCCGAAACCCTCGGCGATCACGCGGTACTCGCGGCCATCAACCATCGGCTGATCGAGATCGCAGCGGAGGGTCGCAGCACTATCCTGCTGATCGACGAAGCCCAGGCGCTGCCGCCGGAAACGCTGGAAGCGCTGCGCTTGCTGACCAACCTGGAAACCGAGCAGGCCAAGTTGCTGCAAGTCGTTCTGTTCGGTCAGCCCGAACTCGATGCCTTGCTGGAAAGCACCGCCTTCCGCCAGTTGCGCCAGCGCATCACCTTTTCCTACAAGCTGCATCCGTTGTCTGTCGAAGACGTGCGGCGTTACCTGCTCGAGCGTCTGTCCGTAGCGGGCTACCGCGGCGAACCGCTATTCGGCGCCTCGGCCGTGCGCGCCCTGGCGCGGGGGAGCGGTGGTATTCCTCGGTTGATAAACATCCTCGCCAACAAGTCGTTGATGGTGGTGTTCGGGGAAGGACGCCGGCAAGTTTCGGCCCGCCACGTGCGTCGCGCCATCGCCGACACCGAGGGCGCCCGACCCTTTCTGCGTCGCTCGCTGGCGATCTGGCAGTGGGGCGTCGCCGCCTGTGTGCTGTCGGTCGGCGTATTCGCCGGCGTCTGGGCCTGGACACCCGCCGGAGCGCTGCTGCCATGAGTCTGGTCAATGACATGCTTCGTGATCTCGACGCGCGCCGTGCCGGTGGCGAAGAGCGGGCATCGTTGGCGAACCTGCGGGCGGCCGACGAATCTTCTTCGCGTCAGGGCACCAATAAGCGCACAGCGTTCTGGCTGGTACCGTTGGTTGTGCTCTGCGTCGCCGTGGGGCTTGCCTGTGCTCACTATTTCACCCGCGGCAGCGAGGTCGTCGCACCCGAGGTCGCGCCAGTCGTTGCCGTCGCACCGGCAACGCCAGCCAATCAGCTGCTCGATGTGTTGCCGCAGAACGATGGCAAACGTTTCGTGCTGCAGTTGTTGCTGGATCAGTCGGTGGGCTATCAGCGCATCGAGGAGAACGGCGCCGTACGCCTTCTACTTCGTGGTACGCACTTGAGCACACCCGATGCCGAGAGTGGCCGGGTGCAGCGTGATGGCGCGAGTCTGTCCTGGCGCGTCGAGCAGAAGGGCGATGACGTTCAGGTGTTGTTCGTTGGCCTGGCTGGCGATGTCTCGCTGATAGACAGGCTCGAACGTGCGGGCGATCGCTGGCAGCTCTGGCTGGAAGTGCCGTTGGTGAGCGAGGCGGATGCCGCTTCCAGTGACGCGGACGACCTGGCGAATATCCCGGCCTCCGCTCCGCGTGAAGAAGCGCTGCCGGATTGGCGCGCACGCAATGATTCCGCTATCGATACTGCGCCGCCACGTGCCGCCACGGTGTCGCTGCCCGCTGCTGCTCCGCCGGTACCGGTCACTGCACCACAGATAATGATTGCGCCCCATCGCGCCGACCCGCTGACCGAGGCTCGCCAGGCGCTGTTAAACGGTGATTACTCCCGTGCGATCGGCCAGCTGGAAGCTCTGAACACGGCGCGTCCGGAAGACAGCGAGACGGCCCGTTGGCTTGCGCGTGCCTATCTGGCGGCAGGCGATCAGATGCGCCTGCTGGCCTGGGCGCCCGCTCAACTCCAGCGCTTCCCGAATGACTCCGAACTCCGCGTGCTGCTGGCCCGCGCGCAATTGCAAGGCGGCGACAGCCAGACGGCCGTCACGACGCTACAAACCAACCCGCCGCCGCTGGCGAAGGATCCCTCGTATCACGCACTGCTCGCGGCGGCGTTTCAGCAGACCGGCCAGTGGCGTGAGAGCGCTACGCGCTACGGCATGCTGCTGGCGCTGCGCCCACGCGAAGGCGCCTGGCAACTGGGTATGGCGATCGCGCTGGAGCAGCTTGGTCAGGCTACGCAGGCCGCCGGCTTCTATGCGCAGGCGCAACAGAACCCAGGGTTGGACGATAACAGCCGGCGTTTCGCCGCCGAACGGGCACGGATTCTCGGAGGCCAATCATGAGTGACGCGCCCCAGCGCAAACTACGTCTCGGCGACCTGTTGGTTCAGGCCGGGCTGATCAGCGATGCGCAGTTGCAGATTGCGCTTCAGGAACAGAAGCGCACCGGCTTCAAGCTTGGGCGCATGGTCATCGACCTGGGCTTCGTGGCCGAGGCGCGATTGCTCACCGCGCTGTCCGAACAGCTCAAGATTCCGTTCATCGAGCTGCGTCATTTCAAGTTCGATAACGCCCTGATCCAGTCGTTGCCCGAAGCGGTCGCTCGGCGCTTCCGTGTCATGCCGCTGTCCCGCGAGGGCGGTGGCGTGCTGCTGGGCATGTCCGACCCGCTCGATCTGTTCGCCCTCGACGAAGTCGGGCGGATTCTGAAAAGCCCGGTTTATCCCGCCGTTGTGCGCGAGAGCGAGTTGCTGCCGACCCTCGACGTCGTCTACCGGCGGACCAGTGAAATTGCATCCATCGCCGGTGAGCTGGAAGGCGAGCTGCAGGACAGCGATTTCGATCTGGCTCGCCTTGGCGCCGAGAGCAATGTCACCGATGCCCCGGTCGTGCGCCTGTTGCAGACGCTGTTCGAGGACGCGGTGCAGGTCAGTGCGTCGGACATCCACATCGAGCCGGACGAAGGTGTCGTGCGCATTCGTCAGCGGATCGACGGGGTGCTCAACGAGCAGGTGATGAAGGAGGCGCGTGTCGCCTCGGCGTTGGTCATGCGCCTGAAGATCATGTCCGGCCTGGACATCTCCGAGAAGCGTTTGCCGCAGGACGGTCGCTTCAATATCCGGGTGAAGAACCGTAGCCTCGACGTGCGGGTCTCGACCATGCCTGTGCAGCATGGCGAGTCCGTCGTGATGCGTCTGCTGGACCAAACGGCGGGCGTGTCCAACCTCGATTCAAGCGGGATGCCGCCGGACATTCTCCAGCGCTTCCGCCTGCTCTTGTCGCGCCCGCACGGGATGATCCTCGTCACCGGCCCGACTGGTTCAGGTAAGACCACGACGCTATACGCTGGCCTTGCGGAACTGAACAGCCCCGAGAACAAGATCATCACCGTGGAGGACCCGGTCGAATACCGCATGCCGCGCGTCAATCAGGTGCAGGTCAATCCGAAGATCGACCTGACCTTCGCCCGCGTGCTGCGCGCTGCTCTGCGTCAGGACCCGGACGTCGTGCTCATCGGTGAGATGCGGGATCAGGAAACCGCTGAGATTGGCCTGCGCGCCGCGCTCACCGGTCACCTGGTGTTGTCGACCCTGCACACCAACGATGCCGTGAGTACCGCGATGCGTCTGGTGGACATGGGCGCGGAGCCGTTCCTCGTTGCCAGCGCCCTGCACGGCATTCTCGCTCAGCGCCTGGTGCGCCGCGTCTGCGAGAACTGCATGGAAGACCACGATGCCTCGCCCCGCGAGCGCGTGTGGTTGGAAAACCTGCATGGTTGCAGCCTCGAAGGACGCCACTTCAAACGCGGCGGCGGTTGCCATCATTGCCACAACAGCGGGTATCGCGGCCGGATCGGCGTCTACGAATTGCTGGAACTGAACGAGCCGATGATCGCCGCCCTGCGCCGCAGCGATCCACAAGCCTTTGCCGAAGCCGCCGCCAAACAACCGAGCTACCGCCCACTCGCCGCCTGCGCCCTGGATTACGCCCTCGCGGGCGTGACCAGCGTCGAGGAAGTCCTGCGGGTGTGCGCGACCTTGGGTGATGAGGTCGGGGTGTGAGGGGGCGAATCGTGGCGGCGCAAAAGCGTAGCGGCGAGCACCGTGCGGGCTTTTGTAGGAGCGGGCTTGCCCGCGAATGCGGTGTCAGGCATCACGAATTCGTCGCGGCAGAAACCCCATTCGCGGGCAAGCCCGCTCCTACAGGTATGGAGATCCTCCAGACATTTTGCGTTGCCCCTCGCGGGCATGGCCCGCTCCCACGACGAGACACAAATACCTGTGGGAGCGGGTCGGGCGGCGATCTGTCATGCCCGCGATGGATTTCGGTGCGGCATCGCATCGGAGGCATGCACTAATGGCCACCTTCCTCTACCAAGGCCGCGACGCCGGAGGTGCCAAGGTTTCTGGCAAAGTACAGTCCTCCAGTGCCGACGCCGTCGCCAGCGAGCTCATGGCCCAACGCATCACGCCGCTGACCATCGTCGAGCAGGTCGAAAGCGCGCAAGTCGACGTCCTGGGTGAGCTCAAGTCGCGCCTGCGCCGCAAGCGCGTCGAACTCGACGAGCTGATCATCTTCACCCGGCAAATGCACAGCCTGGCCAAGGCTGGCGTGCCGATCATTCGCGCCATCAGCGGTCTCGCCGAGTCCCATCGCAACGCCTATTTCCGCGAAGTCTTGCAGGACGTCCGCAGCAGCCTCGAAAGCGGCCAGTCGATGGCCACGGCGATGAATACGCATCCCAAGGTTTTCAATCGCTTGTTCATCAGCATGATCAGCGTGGGCGAGAACACCGGCCAGATCGACCAGGCTTTCCGGCAGCTGTCGAATTACCTGGAGCTGGAGCGCGAGACACGCAAGCGCATCAAGCAGGCGACGCGTTACCCCACATTCGTACTCGTCGCCATGGCGGTGGCGCTGGCGATCATCAACCTGTTCGTGATCCCGGCCTTCTCCAAGGTCTTTCAACAGTTCCACGCGCAACTGCCGCTGCCGACCCGCATCCTGATCGGCACCTCGAACTTCTTCCAGCACTACTGGTGGCTGGTGCTGATCCTCATCGTCGGCGGGCTCGTGGCCTTCTTCCGCTGGAAAAAGACCGATACCGGTGAAGTGACCTGGGACAGGATCAAGCTGCGCCTGCCCATTGTCGGCGGCATCTTCGAGCGCATCGCCCTGGCGCGTTTCACCCGCACCTTCGCAATGATGTACCGCGCTGGCGTGCCGCTATTGCAGACGCTCTCGATCAACAGCGCCTCGGTGGGTAACCGCCATATCGGCAACGCCATCCTGAAAATGCGCGACGGTATCGAACGTGGCGAGGCATTGACCCGCACCGCGTCGGCCAGCGGCCTGTTCACACCGCTGGTCCTGCAGATGATGGCTGTCGGTGAAGAGACCGGTGCACTGGACGACCTTTTCGTCGAAGTCGCCGAATTCTACGAGCAGGAAGTCGACTACGACCTCAAGCAGCTGGCCAGTGCCATCGAGCCCATCCTCATCGTCGCGATGGGCGGCATGGTGCTGGTGCTGGCGCTCGGTGTGTTCCTGCCCATGTGGGAGCTGGGTGCAGCCGCTCAAGGGCGCGGTTAAACAAGTCATGTTTTTTCGAGTACCGCCGATAACCATTTCGGTGGTTTCGCAGTGGAAAGACATCAAAGTGTTTTGCAGTGATGGCAAAATAATATCCAACGGATTTCGGGCGAACCTTATGAAGAATCAACGCGGCTTTACGCTTATCGAACTGGTGGTGGTGATCGCCGTACTCGGCATTCTTGCCGCCGTCGCGTTGCCGCATTTCATGAACACCACCAAGGATGCTCACCGCGTCACCGTACGCAACGCTGCCGGCGCCTTCACCTCGGCGGTGACGTTGGTACGCGGGCAATACGAACTCAACCGCGCGGGTGGTGCGAACGGCTGCCAGGCGGGTAACTGCCAGATCAACGTGCTCGGCTACGGTAACAACACGGTCGACGTGAACGCCGCCGGTTGGCCGGTTGGTACCGAGCGCACCGGTACCCCCACGATCAACACCAGCATGAGCGCCGACGAATGCCGCCGCCTCTGGGCCAACTTGCTACAGGCCTCGGCACCGACCGTAGCCGGCGACACCGCGACGTTCACGTCCTCGTCCAACGGTCCGCGTTGCCTTTACACCTACACCCTCGATGGCGGCGATGACGTCATCGAATACAACAGCAATACCGGCGAAGTGTTCGTCAATTTCAATTGATTTTGGGCAGGAAACCTTTCCCATGAGCAAGCAGCAAGACGGTTTTACCCTGATCGAATTGATCGTTGTGATCGTCATGCTGGGTGTTCTGGCTGCCGTTGCGTTGCCACGGTTCGTCAACCTGGGTAGCGATGCTCGCGTGGCGACGATCAAGGGCTTGGCGGCGTCACTGCGCTCGGCTTCATCCATCGCGCACGCAGCCTACGTCGCGGCGGGCTCGCCGAGTACGAATTCGATCGTGATGGAAGGCAAAACGATCGATCTGGAGTTTGGTTATCCGAAGAGTTTCGGCTGGGGCATCGTCGATGCCGCCGGTGTCTCCAATGACGATTTCGACATTACCGATGCCAATGACATCACGACGTTCAAGGCAAAAGGCGCTGCCGACGCAGCTACCTGCCAAGTGGTTTACACCGCCGCGAAGGATGCCAACACACCACCGACGATCGTAACGACGGTGAGTGGTTGTTAAGGGGCGGCCACGTGAGCAGGTGTCGGTAGAAAAACAGGTTTGTTCAAACGTTCGATGACGATGACGTCACCGGGCATAACCGCAATACCGGCGAATGACTCGCCGTTTCCAACCAAGCGTCAGAGGGGAGTAGTACTGATGAAGAAGCAACAAGCGGGTTTTACGCTGATCGAATTGATCATGGTGATCGTGATTCTGGGGATTTTGGCGGCGGTGGCTTTGCCGCGGTTTGTGGATTTTGGCGGTCAAGCTAGAGCTGCATCCGTAAATGGTATGGCTGGTTCACTGCGGTCGGCCTCAGCTATTGCGCACGCTGCATTGCTCGCAGCAGGTGGAAACAACAGCACCGCAACAGTAGCGATGGAAGGTACCTCAGTCGATTTGGTAAATGGCTACCCAGCTGCAACTGCTAGTGGTATTTCTCGTGCAGTTCAGGCTGAGGGCTACACGGGCACGGTTGGTACTAACTTGATTACGTATGTTCCGACGGGCTTTACGGGCAGCAATTGCCAGGTGGTCTACAACGCAGCTACTACCACCACCACTGCAAACGTTACAACCGTCACGCCTCCTACTGTCGTCGTGACTACGGGTGGTTGCGGCGGCTGATAAATGCGCGGCTTCACCCTCATCGAACTCATCGTGGCTATCGCACTTGTCGGCATCCTCGCCGCCGTCGCGATTCCGCGTTTCGCCAACTTTGGTACGGACGCTCGCGTGGCTGCCCTCCAAGGCGTAGCGGGTTCGATGAGGTCTGCAGCCGCGATCGTGCATTCGGCTTACCTGGTCAATGGCAGCGTCAACAACGTCCCGACCGGAGTCGAGGGTGCGCAGATCAACACCCAATACGGTTATCCCGACGCCTATGGCGACGGGATCATCGCAGCGGCGGGGATCTCAACCAACGATTTTGCGGTGTCCCACAAGGACGGCGTGACGATGGTGAAATCCAGAAACGCACCGGACGCGGATGCCTGCAAGGTGGAATACACCAAAGCCATGAATGCCAATACGCCTCCGGTAGTCCTCGTCACTACCAGCGGTTGTTGAGTATGAACATGCGCGGTTTCACCCTCGTCGAGCTGGTCATGGTCATGGTGATCATCGGCATTCTCGCCGCTGTGGTGGGGCCGCGTTTTTTTGATCGTCGGGTCTTCGATGAGCGGATGTTCTACGAAGACGTGGTCAGCGCCGTGCGCTATGCGCAAAAGCTGGCGATCTCCAGTGGTTGTCTGACCCAGGTTTCCTTGACACAGAACGGCGGATATCGCGTCCAGCGTGCGACCGGCTGTGTGTCGGGCAGCTATGCCACCGATGTGCGCGGACCGGATGGGCAAACGCCATTCGCCAATGCCAGCGTTCCCTCGGGCGTGACACTGACCGTGGTCGGCTTTCCCATAGCGTTCGATTCGCTCGGGCGGCCTAGCAGCGGCGCATCCGTGAAGGTCGGCAGTGGTCAGGTTTTTTCCGTGACCGCCGACACCGGGCTCATCCAATGAACGCGCGCCGGCCGACCCGTGGACCCCAGCGTGGCATGACGCTCATCGAGCTCGTCCTCACCATCGTCATCGTGAGCATTGCCGCAGTAGCGCTGTACACGGCGATGGCGTCCATCACGGCGCGCTCCGCCGATCCGATGCTTCGCCAGCAAAGCCTGATGATCGCGGATGCGTATCTGGAAGAAATTGGGCTCGCCGCCTTCATGCCAATCGCCAATCCGGCCTGTACGCCCATACGTTCCTGCTACAACGATGCGCGTGACTACAACGGCGTGTGGGAGGCGCCCACGGATGCCAATGGCGCGCTCATCAATGGCCTGTCGGATTACCGCGTAGCCGTCAGTGTGACCGGCCCGACCGCTCTGTCGGGCGTGCCCATGCTCGTTATCGGCGTGACGGTAACGGACCCTGCCGGGCAACTGCTCGCGCTGACGGGCTATCGCGCGTGTTACGGCGAAACCGATGCGGCCGGCGCGAGCGTTTGTCCATGAAACATAGCCGGGCTTTTACGCTCGTAGAGCTGATCATCGTGATCGCGGTGTCCAGCGTCGTGGCGATCATGATCAGTACGATACTGTCCCGGCCAATGCAGGGGCTCGTCGATCAAAGCCGGCGCTCCGCTCTGGTCGATATGGCGACCGTTGCCCTGGACCGAATGGCGAGGGACATCCGCCTGGCCGTCCCCAATTCGCTACGTCTAAGCGGTGCCTGTGTATCGGGCGGAGCCAACTGTCGTGTCGAGCTGCTGCGCGCGCAGATTGGCGGGCGCTACCGTGCTTCGCCTGACGCATCCAACGTCAGGCGTGACCCGCCAACCTGCGCGGCCAGCCCCTGCACGGTCGAAGTGCTCAGCCCGTTCAACGGTACTGACCAAGCGCTGATGAGTACCATCAATTGGATGGTGATCTACAACGTCGGCGGCAGTGAAGCGGGAAGCAACGTGTGGCCAAATGGTTCGGCCACCGGTCCGGCAGTCGTATCCCCGAAGGTGGCGGTGACGCTTACGTCGTCGAACGCACTCAGCCTGTCCGGCAGCGGTGTGGCCGGATTCTCATTCAAATACGCGTCGCCTCAACATCGCTTCTATCTGGCCGATAAGGTGGTCGGATACGACTGCGCCGGCGGAGCATTGCGGCGCCAGGAGTTCACCAGCCTTGCCGCGACCGGCGATTACAACTATTCCGCCGCTGCGCCATTGGCGAGTGGCGTAAGCGCCTGTGTCTTTCGCTACGACCCCGGTACCGCTCGCCGGAACGGCTTGATCACCCTGCAACTGACCTTGGCTAAAGGCGGCGAACAGATCACCTTGATGAAACAGGTCCATGTCGACAATGCGCCGTGAACGAGGCTTCGGTCTGGTGGCCGCGCTGTTCCTCATTATCGTCGTCGCTGGTGCGATCGCCGCGATGGCGCGCTTGACGATGACGACCAACAGTTCGGTGTCTTTGGGGCTTCAGCAAGCACGCGCCTACCAAACCGCACGAGCAGGGATGGAATGGGGCATAGCCCGGGCATTGAAGGGGCAGAGCTGCGGCGGTCTTTCGGCGCTGAACGGCTTCTCAGTATCGGTGGGTTGCACCTTGAGCAGTACCGTAGCGGTCCCCGAGGAGAATAAATCGGTGCAGTTCTACCGTATCGACGTTGTCGCTCAATACGGTGCGGTAGGCGACCCGGATTACGCCTATCGCAGCCTGACATCGGTGGGGGAAAAGCCATGAGAAGCCGCCTGCTGTTGGGGCTGACGCTCCTGGCGTTCTCGGCTGTGGCGCAAGCCGCCAATTACACATTAAGCGCGACGAAGCCCGCCTTTTGTTCGGGGACCTGGGCGGCCTCGGGGTCGACTTATACCTGCAGCGGTAAGGTGACGCTTGCCTCTGGCGATGTTGTCAGCAGTTCGGCTGCCGCGACGATCAGGGCGGGTGAGGGGTATCAGATCGCCGGCAGTACGCTTGGCTCGAACAGCGTCGGGGTGAGCATCGTTGCTACCGGCAGTTCTGCGATTACTGTAACGGCGACCTCGCGGATCAATGGCTCGGTAACCAGCGGTTCCGGTGTGATTTCGCTTACCGGGACCACGGTAACGGGGGCTGTTACGACATCGGATGGGGGCAAGGCTACATTCTCGGGCGGGTCGGTCGCCGGGGCGGTTACCGTCCCAGGCGGTGTTACTGCCTCGAACGGCGTCACATTCGGCAGCAGCATCACCACGTCTGCGGGCGGCGACGTCACCCTGGCTGGAGGCTCGGTAGCGGGCGCGGTCTCCGCTGGCGGCGTGGTTACCGCGACAGGCGGTGTCACTTTCTCAAGCAGCGTATCCGGGGGCGCCGTGAACCTGACCGGAGGGTCCGTCGCGGGCACGCTGACCTCGACCTACGGTGCCCTGACGACCAATAACACCAACGTCTCCGGCAATGTGACGGCGGGCAGTGGCATCATTTCCATCACTGGCGGCACGTTGAACGGCAACATCAGTGGCAACTGCTGCAAAGTTGGTCTAAGCGGCGCGACGCTTACCGGTAACGTCTCCACCAACAGCGGCGATATCGAAATCGCAACGTCTACCGTGAACGGTAATCTGACGACCAATCAGAAGATTACGCTGACTAATACGACCGTCTACGGCGGCGCGCAAGCCGCGAGCTGGAGCACGATCTCGGGGGATAGCGCCAGCAAGGTCTATGGTAACTGTGCGCCGACCGCGACATCGCCCTCAAACCTGTGTAATTCCACGGCGATCACCAGTTGCTACGTGGACAACTTCGACCGGAGCACGCTGGGCGATGACTGGGCCGTGACGAGCCGCAATGGCAACTTCGGTACGCCTCGTATCGTTGCGGCGAACAACGCCTCTCGGCTGCGCCTGACCGACAACGGTGGGAACGTCTCTACCGCAGCAACCTTGAATCGCCTGTTCCCTGCCAAGGGCAACTTTGTTCAATTGCAGTTCAAATACTACGGCTATGGCGGGAATGGCGCGGACGGGGTGGCGGTTGTGCTCTCCGACGGCAGCGTCACTCCGCAGCCCGGCGCTTTCGGTGGCCCACTGGGCTACGGATTGCGGGGAAACCAGTATTTCGCGGGTGGCTGGCTGGGCATCGGTATCGATGAATACGGCAACTTCTCGAACGAGGGTGGCGTGGGCAGCGTTGGTTTCAGGCCCGACTCGGTAGCGATACGCGGCGCCGCCGGGCCTAACAACAACAGCTTCCGGTGGCTGGCCGGTACGAGCGCCAACCTGGACCCCGGCGTCGACGTTTCAGGCAGTACACCTGGCCCTGGACATACCTACCGCATAACGGTCGATAGCATGACCAGTGGCAAAACGCTGGTGTCGGTGGACCGCGATACGGGCTCGGGTTTCAAACCGTTGATCTCTGCGTTCGATGCCCAGTCAGCGCAAGGTCAAACGGCCGTGCCGGCGAATTTTTACCTGTCGTTCACTGGCTCCACTGGCGGCTCGAATAACTACCATGAGCTGGACGACATGCAGATTTGCGCGACGCAAATCTCGTCCAGCAGCACACCCATCGATCATTTCGATTTCAGCTATACCAGCCCGGGTCTGACCTGCACCGCGCAAGAGATGACCGTCCGCGCCTGCGCTAACGCGAGCTGCAGTAGCCTCTACACCGGCGAAACGTCAGTGGTGCTTTCGGGCACTGGCCCGGCTGCGAACTATTGGAGCGCCACGGCTCCTGCCAGGATGAACGGGACCACACTTACCTTTTCTGGCGGGTCGGCAGTCGTCCAGCTACGGCATACCGTGGCCGAAGACGTCACGCTCGGCTACGGCGCGTCCACGCCGGCAGCCAAACCGCTCAGTACACCGACCTGCTCGACAGCGGGGTGCAAACTGACCTTCGCGGAAAGCGGATTTTTGATCGACATCCCGAACATGACGGCGAACAAGCCGGTTACCGGCAGCATCCGCGCCGTCCGTGCCTCCGACAAAGCCGGTATCTGCGCTCCGGGGTTTGCCGATGTAACGCGCACGATTAATTTCTCCGCGACTTACAGTGACCCTACCGGTCCTTCCTCTTCAGGCGCCATCCGGCCTATCTCTATCAATTCAGTCGATCTGATTCCTGCAGCTTCGGGAGCAACCCCTGCGGCGAAAGGGATCAGCCTGGCATTCGACCGCAATGGATCAGCCCCGCTGACCGTGCGTTACACCGACGCCGGGCAGATGAAGGTCAGTGCGACCTATTCAGGTGGCAACAATAATGACGCGTACCTATCGATGAAGAGCGGCACGGGCGACGCCCTGTTCGTCAGCAAGCCCTACGGCCTGTGCGTTACGGCCCCTTCCAGTGTGCCGGTTGCGAAACCCGAGGCGCAGTCCTGCCGAGACGGCAGCGTGGGCAACTGCGCTGTATTTCCAGACGGCATCCGCGCGGGTGACGCCTTCCCTTTGACGATCCAGGCCGTGGGCTGGGAGGCGGATGGCGAGGCGCTAACAGCCGGCGCATTGTGCGACAACATCGTCACGCCGAATTTCGTTCTGCCCGCCGTTGAGCTCAAGAGCACGTTGGTAGCACCCGCGAATGGCGTGCCTGGCGTCTTGACTCCAGCTACCTATGATCATGCCGCTGGTGCACAAAACGTCGTCAGCAGTAAGCAGTCCGAAGTAGGCGTTTTCACTATTACGGCAGCGCCCACTGCCGGCTATTTCGGTCAAACGGTGAGCGGTGGAACCAGTGGCTATGTCGGGCGTTTCATTCCGGCGATGCTACGGGTGGAGGACAACTCTCCCAAACTGGCGCCGAGCTGCGTGGTCAATAGCGCCACAGGTTTCGGGTTCAGCTATCAGGGGCAAGACATTGGCTGGTCCACCTCACGTAGCCCGGCCATCACCGTCACTGGCGTCAATCGTGATGGCTTCGTGACGCGAAATTATGATCGCGGCGCCTTCTGGCGACTTTCTAGCCAATGGGTAAGAAGCTACGGATTTGGCACGGACGATAAGGGGGTCCACGACAACGCGCGCCTGAGTGGCGGGGCGAGCCCGAATGACGAGCCCTCCTTCGTGGAAAGCGGCGCCAGCGACGGTGATGGCGCTCGGCAGTACGCGTTTGCCAAGGACAAGATCCGTTACGTCCAGCGGAATTACTCCCCGGTCGGTACGGATGCCCCATTCGAACCCTACGTGACCATGAGCATCGATCCCGCTGCAACCAAGGACAGCGATGGTGCGTGTTATACGGGCGGGAACAATGACGTCGGCGCGGCGTGCGCCTCGTACAGGGTGGCCAACATCTCGTTCATAGGGAGCGGGAACGCCAAGAGCGTCGTTCGGCTAGGCCGGGTACGTATTGATAATGCGTCCGGATCCGAGCTATCCCCGCTCGCGTTGCCTCTACACTTGGAAACCTATACCGGTAACGGATGGACGTTGTCCTCGGACGATAGCTGCTCCGTTATTGGCGCAGTCTCCTTGGATACCTACACCGATAGGCTGAGCGCTGGAAAAACAACCGCTACGGTCGCCGCACCTTCCAACGGGGCCGGACGGGTGACCTTGAGCGCCCCTGGTTCGGGCAACTACGGGACCGTGCGCGTAGTGCCGTCGGTATCGGAATTTCTCAAGTTCGATTGGCTCGGTACCGGTCAGGGCTTTCAAGCGCCGAGCGCTACGGCATTCTTCGGCATTTATAAGGGATCGGAGCCTCTGATCTTCCGCCGCGAGGTCTACCGTTGAGGTAGGCTGGCTTTGGCCAGAAAGCAAAAAGGCCGCTCCGAGGAGCGGCCTTCTGCTTTGGGGATAAAAGAAGGGAGTCTCGGCCTGCCTGTACCAAGGTCCCTGAAACTGGATTGCTTAATACATTGCAGGCGGCGTACCAACTTTTAACTTTTCCTTAGATAACTAAAAATTGTCTTTAATTTCAGTTGTTTATGATTGGGTGGGCTGAGTGCGTATCGAGCGGGCAAAATATTCGTAATACGCACGCGCTGGTGTGTGGCCCCAAAGTGGTGCGTCGCGCACAGATTTGAAACCAAATGCGATTTCCCGCAGGAGCGCCGCGCTCTTGTAGGAGCTAGCTTGCTGGCGATCATGGTTAGCAGGGCGCTCGGCATCGCCAGTTGGATCCGGATCGCCAAGACCGTAATCCGCCATTGACGATGCGCATGACCCAAGGCCCAAGCGCCCCAGAACTCCGGCCTACCATTCCAACATGGCGGACCTTACGCATTGGTCCGGACATTACCGAATTCCGCTTTCTGTAGGAGCCCATTGGGCTGCGCTCAGCTTATGGGCGATCGCATTTAGATCGTGATCGCCAGCGAGCTGTCTCCTACAACCGCAGCACTGAGCGCGTGCGGTACGAGACCTAGGGTGGATTAGCCGCTTGCGGCGTAATCCACCGTTAACGATACGCGGGGCTTAAGCCACAAGCCCTGCGAGACGGGCTATGGCGATATCAGGGCTTGGCGCTGGACAGCTCCATGATCATCGACGCCGTTAGGTACAGGCGTGGCGCGATGCTTGCGAGCTCCATGTATTCGTCGTCGCCATGGAGACCCGCGCCGACGACGCCCATCGTTTCCAATACTGCTGGTTTGTCGCTGCCCTGCACATACGCGTAACCGGCATCGGTGCCGAAGGCCATGGCAACGGGTTTCAGGTCCAGACCGACTTTCTTGTAGAGCGATTGCGCGGTCGTTGCGAGTGCCTCGGATTGTGCATTTTTCGCCAGTGGCGGCCGGCCTTTCTCCAGGCGGAAGGTCGTGGTTGTGCCATCGATACTGGCTTTTTTCACGATGCCTTCGGCATCAGCGATCACGCGGTCGGTTTCGCTGAGGTCGGAGTAGCGCATGTCGCCTTCGGCGGAAGCGTTGGCTGGAATGATGTTGCGTTTCTCACCGGCCTTGGCGAGGGTCCAATTGACCGTCGTGCCCTTGTCCAGGTTGCCGAGGCTGTTGAGGCGTATCAGTTGTTGGGACAGTTCGATGAGGGCGTTGCGGCCTTGTTCGGGTGCTGAACCCGCATGGGACGACTTGCCTTTGACGTCCAGGAATACGTAGTTGATGCCGTTGGTGGCGACGGCTACGGCATTGGTGTCTGGCGGTTCATAGGAGAAGACGTAGTCGTGCTTGCGTGCCAGTTCTCCAATGAGCGCCTTCGAGCCTGCCGACCCTTTTTCCTCATCCGGATTGAACAGCACGGTGATCTGGCCGAAATCTTTGAATGCCTGGTCCTGAAGCAGCTTGAGCGAATGCAGGACCATGGCGACGCCGCCTTTGGCGTCTGCCACGCCTGGGCCAAAGGCGCGCTCACCCTCGATGCGGAAGGGTCTTTTGGCTGCGGTGCCTTCGCCGAACACGGTGTCGTAATGGATCATCAGCAGGAATGATTTATCGCCATTGCCCTTGAGCGTGCCGACGATGTTGTCACCTTCCGAAGGTTTGGCAGGCGTGCGCTTCACTTCGGCACCGAGTGCCTCCAGCCGCTCGACCAGCATGTCGCCAACTGTCTTCAAGCCCGGCGCGAGGCCCGTGCCGGTGTCGATGTTCACCAGTTGCTCTACCGTCGCCAGGTAGCTTTTCTGTTCGGTCTCGGCGCTTTTTAAGAGCTGCTCTGGGGGCGGAACATCGGCAAACGCGTTAGCCGTCAGTGAAAGCAATGCAGCTGCGGTAACGAACGACAGGGGACGAACGAGCATGGAGGCTCCTCAGGTTTCAGATGGTGGTAACTCCGGATTCGTAGGAACTGCGTGATGCCTGAGTTGAGGATAGCAGTCGTTAGGAAGGACGGCGGAGGAGGCGGGATTCGCCGCCGAGTACACCCGGTCGATGGCGTTCTGCCTATGCTTTTGTAGGAGCCCACTTGTGGGCGATCAGTACCAAAACGATCGCCCACAAGTGGGCTCCTACAAAAAGCAGTGCCGGGAACGTAAATGTGGTGGGCTTCGTAGGGCGGGTGGAAACCCGCGTGGTAGCGCAAGTCCCCCGGTTCGTGCAGCCGGGTTGTCACCCGGTCTACGAGCTGACGAAAAAAGCGATCGCCCACAAGCTGAGCGCAGCCCGGTGGGCTCCTACAAGAGCTGTGGTAGGAGCGCAAATCCGAGTGGGCATCGTAGGGCGGGTAGAACCCGTGTAGCTCGGTCTCAGCCAGGCGCTGTAATGGAGAAGTGCCTCATCCCAAAAAAGAAACCCGCCATCAGAGGCGGGTTCGTTCAGCATGACGAGGCATCAGTCGTCGCTGTCGTCGTCATCGCCGTTGCCGACGTTCATGCCCAGCTCTTTGATCTTGCGTGTCAGGGTGTTCCGTCCCCAGCCCAGCAGGACGGCAGCATCGCGGCGGCGGCCGGCGGTGTGCTTGAGGGCCGTCTCGATCATGATGCGTTCGAAGGTGGGCACGGCGCTGTCCAGCAAGCTCGACTGACCACGGCCGAGGGCCTGGTCAGCCCACTGACGTAGCGCTTGTTCCCAGTTGGCCGCGGGCTGTGCTTCCTGAGGTTGGGTCAGCAATTCAGGGGGCAGATCGTCGACATGCACTTCGCGGCCGGACGCCATGACGGTGATCCAGCGGCAGGTGTTTTCCAGCTGACGCACGTTGCCGGGCCAAGCGAGGTGCTTGATGTATTCCTCGGTCTCCGGCTTGAGCAGTTTGGGCTCGACGGACAGCTCCTGCGCCGCCCGCGCGAGGAAATGGCGCGCCAATGCCGGTACATCTTCGCGACGATCCGACAGGCGTGGAATGTGAATGCGGATAACGTTCAGTCGGTGGAACAAGTCCTCACGGAATTTACCGGCCTGCACCAGTCCTTCGAGGTTCTGGTGCGTGGCCGCGATGATGCGTACGTCGACCTTGACCGGCGTATGACCGCCGACGCGGTAGAACTCGCCATCGGCCAGGACGCGCAATAGTCGCGTCTGCGTGTCGGCGGGCATATCGCCGATTTCGTCAAGAAAGAGGGTGCCACCATCGGCCTGCTCGAACCGACCCCGGCGTTGCGAGGCGGCGCCGGTGAAGGCGCCTTTCTCATGGCCGAAGAGTTCTGACTCCATCAAATCCTTCGGAATTGCCGCCATGTTCAGCGCAATGAAGGGCTCGGACGCGCGCGGGCTGTGGCGATGCAGCGCATGGGCAACGAGCTCTTTACCGGTACCGGATTCGCCGTTGATGAGCACGGTGATGTTGGAATGAGACAGGCGGCCGATGGCGCGGAAGACCTCCTGCATCGCCGGCGCTTCGCCGATGATTTCGGGCGTCGGCGCCGCCTGCTCCGGCTCGCTCAGGCTTTGCTGTTCCTTCGCATGCTGGTACGCGCGTTTGACCAAGGACACGGCTTCGTCGACGTCGAACGGCTTGGGCAGGTATTCGAACGCGCCGCCCTGATAGGAAGCGACCGCGCTCTCCAGGTCGGAATGGGCAGTCATGATGATGACGGGGAGCCGCGGCAGCATTTCGCGGATCTGTGCCAAGAGGTCGAGACCGCTGGAGCCGGGCATGCGAATGTCGGAGATGATCACGTCTGGTTGCTGGCGCGAGAGGCGGTGCAGCACGCTGTCGGCGTTATCGAAACTTTGCGTGGTCACGCCTTCTTGCTGCAGGGCCTTTTCCAGCACCCAGCGGATCGAGCGATCGTCGTCGACGATCCAGACGGTTTCACTTTGACTCATGCGAAGTCGCTCCTTGTTCCAGCGGCAGGTAGATCGTGAACGCGGTCTGGCCGGGTTGGCTCTCGCACTCGATCATGCCCTGGTGCTGGGTAATGATTTGCTGGGCGATGGACAGTCCCAGACCGGTACCGTCCGGGCGTCCACTGACCATGGGGTAGAAAATCGTGTCGAGCAGCTCCGCGGGGATACCGGGGCCGTTGTCGATGATGTCGAGCTTGGCGACGAGGCGGTGGCGCACGTAGCCGATGGTGAACTGGCGCACCGTGCGCGAGCGTAGGGTGATGCGGCCCATGCGGTGCTCGGCGAGGCTGGTCATTGCCTGCATCGCGTTACGCATGATGTTGAGCACGGCTTGGATCATTTGCTCACGGTCGATGAGCACGTCCGGGATGCTGGGGTCGTAATCGCGCACCAATGTGATGCTCCCCTGGCTCTCCGCCTCGATGAGGTTGCAGACGCGCTCAAGGACTTCGTGCACGTTGGTCATCGACAGCGACGGCAGCTTGTTCGAACCAAGCATGCGGTCGACGAGGTTACGCAGACGGTCGGCTTCCTCGATGATGACGTTGGTGTAGTCCTTGAGGCTTTCGTCCGGCAGTTCGCGTTCGAGTAATTGCGCGGCGCCGCGGAGACCGCCCAGGGGATTCTTGATCTCGTGGGCCAGGCCGCGAACCAGCAGGCGGGTGGTTTCCTGATTCGTCAGCTGCGCTTCTTCCTTGGTGATCCGCAGCAGGCGATCCCGTGGCAATACTTCCAGCAGCAGGAGCGTCGTGCCCCGGTTGATGATGGGCGTCACGGCGTAATCCACCGTCATGCTCTGTCCCGCCAGCGACGTGAGCTGCGCTTCGCGCTTGGTAAAAGGGTGAGCCTGCTCCACGGCTTGCTTCAACGCATTCAGGGCTTCAGGCGACTCGGTGAACAATTCGCTGATGAACTGGCCGTGACTGCGTTGGCCGCTGACCGCAAGGAGCATTTCCGCGGCCGGATTCATGTACTGCAGACGGAGTTCCGCGTCGAGCAGGATGGTTGCCGTGGTGAGGTTGTCGAGTAGCAGTCTGTGCAGTGCGTCTTGAAGGGTCATGGCAATTGATCTGGACCTGTATCGATGCGTGCGTGCTGCTGGATAGCGTGGCGACTACAGGCTTCGATAGCCGGGATGAGCCGCAATTGGGCATGAAAATGCAAGAAGCAAACCAATGCCCCGAAAACGATCGCGCAGCGCTAGTGCCGCGTGCGGCGGCGCTCTGGGACGCTACGCTGAGTGTCGTGCGCTGTTTTGGGGATATCGGCGCCTTTGTCGCGCATTGGTGCACCGTTGTAGTGCACTCTGCGGCAGCTGTCGAGCGGGGAGAGATACGCTGCGGATCAGAATACGCCGAGAATGCGCTTTCGCGGCTCGGGCGGCTTATCTGCGAGCGGACATTCGGGGCGCACGCCGTAGTCATCCTTCTGGCATGGGTGAATACGCCGCTTTTGGCTAAGCGAGGTACGATGCACGAACAGGGGCTGCGCCTTGCTCTGCAGCATGACCTCGCCGGCTTGATTGATGATCTCCACCGCGAGCTGGTGCGTGCCGCGGTCGATGTTGGTCAAGGCGATGCTGGCCACGGCGTTGGGCTGCCCGGCGGGTGAGCCGTCGAGCAGTACACGATAAGCATGGCCGGGAAGGATTGCCGGCTCACTGGAGACCGTGACGGTGACATCTCCACCGCCCCGGACAGTTGCCTCTGGCGCTGGGCTGTCAATGTTCAACGAGGTGTAGAAGACGCGCCTGACTTGCGCCGGAGGCGAGGGCGGCGCTGTCTGCGGGACGGTCGGCGTGGGCAATACGTTACCGGGCTTGATATCCACCGCTTTGGCGTTGCCAGCCGTGGGACGATCGGTAAAGACGCGATTGCCCTCTTTGTCCACGTAGCTGTAGACCTCCGCCGTGGCCAGGGCGCTGGTGACCAGGAGGGCCAGCGCGACGATCAAACGCGTCACGGCGCCCCTCGCGCAGGACTGTTTACGCTGGTGCGTTGCACCGTGAACCGATGTTCGTCGCTACGCTGCACGACGTTCCCGTTCTGGGTTACCTCCACTGCCAAGGTGTGTTCCCCACGATCCATCTCCGTGAGGGTGAAGCCCGAGGCGTCCGGGGTTTCCGCGTAGACCTGGCCATCGACCAGGAGTCGCAATCCGTGTCCTGGGAACAGCGGCGGTTGCAGCGTCACACCGACTGAAAAGTTGCCCGCATTCGCGCGCAACGCGCCGCCGTTTTCCGGCAGCCCCGTGAGTTCGATGCGGCTGTAGGGCGGCTGCGCGGTTTTCACGCCGGCTGTAGGGGGCGGCGATGGCGGCACTTCTGGGACGGATACGGTATTGGCGGGCGGCAGCTCGACTTGCTCAGCTTTGACGCCCTCCGGGGACTGATCGCTGAACACCACGTTGCCAGCGGCATCGGTGTATTTGTAGATCTGCGCGGAGACGGGCAGGGCCAGGCACAGCAGCAGGGCGGGCAGCAGGTATCGCATGGCGAGTCTCCAACAAGGTACGAAAGTGTGCGACGGAAGCTTAATGCAGCGCCAATACGAACGTGAGCATCGTATGGCGGACGGTGTACGGATGCCGATGGCGCGCATGTCTCAGGGTCTTCCCCCGGATGACGGGTCCGGTCGGATCGGTAATGGATCGGTTTGACCGGGTCGTGGGTCATCCGGTCGCCGATAGGGCTCTGGACTGCGTGGAAGCCGGTGTTCCGGAGGAGGCCGTTGCATGCCAGGGGGCAGGCGATTCTGGCCGGGTACGACCCGTAGGTCGTGCGGCGCGGTTGGCTGCCGAATATCGATTTCGGCAGGGCGACGATCCGCTGCGAAGGCAGCGCTCCCTACCGCGAGCGCCAGCATGCTCATGCCAAGAGAAAACGCGAGTCGGTGCATCGTTTTTTACATCTCCGCGTGGGGTCACCGTGGCTATCGCGAAGTTGTCCCCTATGGACGTGCATGAGGATGTGGACAACCTGTCGGGCGTTCGCTGCAGCCCAAGCGCTGCAAGGCTTTCAGTGTTCTGATCAAATTTTGATCAGCTCATGTTGTGGACTGTTTATGTTTCCCACAGAGGCTGTGAGGCGAGCTGTGGATAAGGTGTGTGAACAACGTCAGGCGCTAGGCGCGGCGGGCCGTTCGACAGGCCGCTCACTTTTTGAGCGATTTATACCATCGGTAGTTCGTGAGTCCTGGAACGTTACTGATCACGGGGCATGTATCTGATACGAAAGAAAAACGGCCTGTTTACCCACAGTTGCTGTGCACGCGGTTGTGGATAACGTGTGCAGACACGCTGGGTTGCCAGGCAGCGCGGCGCTTTAAACGTACTGTTTAAATATTGACCAGCTGACCTTTATGCACTACTCATGACGTAAGTCGCTGCAACGAAAGCAGTTTTTTGGATTGCTTTGGCCTTGCCGCAGCGAGTTACTCACAATGGCTGTGCATGCTGCTGTGCATAACATGTGTGGATACCTGGCAGGCCTATAAGCAGCAAGGCTTACAGCGCGCTGTTCGTTTTTTGATCAGGCCTGATCCAGGCGATCGCCGCTCGGGCTGCAGTCGTATCGGTTTCGGTAACAACGCGAAAAATAGGATGAGGACTCGAAGCCACACGCAAGGCTGATTTCCAGCACGCTCATGTCGGTCTGACGAAGCAGCTGGCGGGCTTTTTCCAGGCGCAGGCCGAGGTAGAACGCTGAAGGTGTCTCGTCAAGGTGAAGCCGGAAAAGCCGCTCCAGTTGGCGGGCGGTTATATCGACTCCGCGCGCGAGCTCCGCTGTGCTGAAGGGCGATTCGGTATGTTGCTCCATCACACCGATGACGTGGATAAGCTTGCGATTCTGCAACCCATAACGCTGGCCAATGCGCAGGCGCTGGTGATCCTGGGGCGAACGGATGCGGCCGTAGACGAACTGTTCGGAGACCTCGACGGCCAATTCGGTACCGTGGGCCTCGGCGATGAGGTCGAGCATCAGGTCGATGGACGCCGTTCCGCCGGCAGAGGTGATGCGTTTGCGGTCGATCTCGAACAGTTCCTGGGTCACTTCCAAGCCAGGGTAGCGTTCCTGAAACGAAGCAATGGCCTCCCAATGCAGCGTGGCGCGGTAGCCGTTCAATAGCCCTGCTTCGGCCAGCAAATAGCTGCCCGTATCGATGCCGCCGAGCATGGCTGCCTCACTGGCGCGCCGTAGCCAGTTCGCCAGCACCGCGTCGTAATGCGCCAGGGGCTCGAACCCCGCCACGATAAAGACCCAGTCTTCATGTCCGGGTGCCTGCAAGCCATGGTCGACGTTCAGCGACATGCCGTTGCTGGCAGAGACGGGCCCGCCGTCGAGTCCCATCACCCGCCATCGATAGGTATCCGGACGGAATCGATTCGCCACGCGCAGCGGTTCGATGGCTGACAGGAATCCCATCATCGAAAACTTCGGAATCAGCAGAAACCAGATATCACGGGGCATTACGCGCACTCGTCGTCGAGAAGGCAGATGGGCTCACTGTACCGCAGGTCGCCTGAGTTCAAGTGAGGGTCGCTGGAGTGCGCACGATCATATCGGTGAGCCCGTAGTCTGAAAGGCGAACCACAAGCGGATTGCACGAGAGCGTGTGATCGAAAAACAGAACAAACCGCCTTGAGGATGGAGCCTGATGAAAAAAATGATGACGAGTTGCGCGCTTTCTCTGCTGGTCGCGGGTAATGCGATCGCGGCCGAACCTGCTGCATGTCAGAAGCCGCGCATTGGTGTAGTGGGCTGGACCGATGTCGTCGCCACGACTGCCATCAGCGAAGTACTGCTGGAGGGCCTGGGATATGCCCCGAAGCAGACGGTCGCTTCCCAACAAATCGTATTTGCCGGAATGCAGAAGAAACAGCTCGATTTCTTCCTCGGCTATTGGAACCCGATCATGACCGAGACCATCACCCCGTTCCTGAAGTCGGGTGATCTGGAGGTACTGAAGGTGAACCTGGACGGCGCTGTCGCGACGCTCGCTGTGCCACGCAAGGCCTATGACGCAGGTCTGAAAACCTTCGCGGACATCGCCCAGTTCAAAGATAAGCTGGACGGCAAGATCTACGGTATCGAGCCTGGCACGGGCGCCAATACCGGCATCCAGAAAATGATCGACTCGAACCAGTTCGGTCTGGGCGACTTCAAGCTCATGGAGTCCAGTGAAGCCGGCATGCTGGCAGCGGTCAACCGCGCGGATCGCCGTGGGGAATGGGTCGTATTCTTCGGTTGGGCGCCGCATCCGATGAACGTTCAGATGGACATGGAATACCTGACGGGTAGCGAAGACGCGCTGGGCGCTAATGATGGCGCGGCGACGGTCGAGACGGTGGTTGCCAAAGGCTACACCGATCAATGCCCGAATGTAGGGCAGTTGCTGAACAACCTGACCTTCACCATCGAGCAGGAAAGCCGCTTGATGCAGCCGATCATGGATCGCAAGAACCCTAAAGCGGTGGCGACCCAGTGGCTCAAAGAGCATCCGGACGATCTCGGCAAATGGCTGTCCGGCGTGACCACCTTCGATGGCAAGGATGGTGCGGCCGCAGTGAAGGCGCATCTCGCGAAGTGAGCCATTACTAGCTCTTGTAGGAGCGGGCTTGCCCGCGAAAACAATTCCTGCCGCGAAGATCGTGTTGACCTTGCCGCCGCATTCGCGGGCAAGCCCGCTCCTACAAAAGCATTCGCGCACCACACTCATCTTTTTCACTCAGGAACCAAACACCGTGAACTACGACGTCATTGTGACCTGCGCCGTTACGGGCGCGGGCGATACCGTGGGCCGTAATCCCCATGTTCCCGTGACCCCGAAACAAATCGCCGATGCCGCAATTGAGGCGGCGCGGGCCGGTGCGACCGTCGCGCATTGCCATGTGCGTGACCCTGAAACGGGCAAGCCCAGCCGTGATGTCGAGCTTTACCGCGAAGTGGTCGAGCGCATCCGCGACAGTGAGGTTGACGTCATCCTCAATCTCACCGCGGGCATGGGCGGCGATCTCGAGATCGGCGCGGGAGAATCGCCGACTGCGTTCGGACCCGGCAGCGACCTCGTTGGGCCGCTGGAGCGTCTCAAGCACATCGAGGCGCTACGCCCGGAAATCTGCACCTTGGATTGCGGCACGCTCAACTTCGGCGATGGCGACTACATCTACGTCTCGACGCCGGCACAACTGCGTGCCGGTGCAAAGCGCATCACCGAACTGGGCGTGAAGGCCGAGCTGGAGATTTTCGACACCGGCCACCTCTGGTTTGCCAAGCAGATGCTCAAGGAAGGCTTGCTCAAGGACCCGCTGTTTCAACTCTGCCTCGGTATCCCGTGGGGAGCGCCAGCCGATACCGCGACCATGAAGGCAATGGTGGACAATCTTCCGGCTGACGCCACCTGGGCCGGCTTTGGTATCGGCCGCATGCAGATGCCGATGCTGGCACAAGCTGTGCTGCTCGGCGGCCACGTGCGCGTGGGGTTGGAAGACAACATCTGGCTCGACAAGGGCGTTCCCGCCACCAATGGCAGTCTCGTCGAGCGCGCGGGGGAAATCATCGGCCGTCTGGGGGGGCGTGTACTCACCCCGGCCGAAGGTCGCGTGAAGATGGGGCTCGCTCCGCGCCGCTAGCCCACAACCTCTTGTCATTGTTGCCGGCCGTATATGCGGTCGGTCGTCTCTATTCGCCATCAGGAAGCTCCGTCATGGCTTACGTCACCGATATCAAGACATTCGCCGCCCTGGGCACGGGCGTCATCGGCGCGGGATGGATAGCCCGCGCGCTTGCGCATGGCCTGGATGTGCACGCCTGGGACCCGGCTCCCGGCGCCGAGCAGACATTGCGTACGCGGCTGGCGAATGCCTGGCCGGCGCTGCAGAAGCAAGGGTTGGCCCCTGGCGCATCGCTGGAGCGCCTGCGGTTTTTCGACACCATCGAGGCCTGTGTCGAGCACGCGGATTTCATCCAGGAAAGCGCCCCCGAGCGGCTCGATCTCAAGCGCTCGCTCCACGCAACGGCAAGTGCTGCTGCGCGGCCCGACGTGATGATCGGCTCCAGCACGTCAGGCTTGCTGCCCAGTGAGTTCTATGGGGACGCCGTGCATCCCGAGCGTTGTGTGGTAGGCCATCCGTTCAATCCGGTCTACCTCCTGCCGTTGGTGGAGGTCGTAGGCGGGGAGCGAACGGCGCCTGAAGCGCTAAGCGCAGCGATGAGCGTCTATTCATCGCTCGGCATGCGCCCGTTGCACGTGCGTAAGGAAGTGCCGGGTTTCATTGCCGATCGACTGCTCGAGGCGCTGTGGCGTGAAGCGTTGCACCTGGTGAACGACGGTGTGGCCACAACGGGTGAAATCGATGATGCGATTCGCTTTGGCGCCGGGCTGCGCTGGTCGTTCATGGGCACCTTTCTCACCTACACGCTGGCAGGCGGTGAGGCGGGCATGCGGCATTTCATGGCGCAGTTCGGCCCTGCGTTGAAGCTGCCCTGGACCTATCTGGAAGCGCCGGAGCTGACCGATTCGTTGATCGACGCAGTCGTCGAAGGAACATCCGCTCAGCAGGGGCAACGCAGCCTGGCTGATCTCGAACGCTATCGTGACGACTGCCTGCTCGCGGTAACCGCCGCCATTCGCGAGACCAAGGTTCGTCACGGTTTCGCTTTCGAGGAATAGCCATGCTGGAGACCTATCGTACGGACGTCCTGCCCGAGTGGACCGATTACAACGGCCATCTGCGCGATGCGCATTATTTGCTGCTATTCAGTTTCGCCACGGATGCGCTGATGGATCATCTTGGTCTGGACGCTGCCGGTCGTGCTCGTACGGGGCATACGCTGTACACGCTGGAGGTACATCTCAACTATCTGGCTGAAGTGAAAGTGAGTGAAACGGTGTGCGTCATGACGCAGCTGGTAGGCCGCGACCGTAAACGGCTGCACGTTTACCACGCGTTGTATCGGGGAGAGACGTTAGCGGCTGCCAGTGAACAGATGTTGATGAACATCGACACAGCGACCGGGCGCTCGGCGGTTTTTGAAGAGACGGTTGAAAAGAGCGTCGAGGCGTTGATGAAGACGCAGTGCGGTATGGAAAAGCCTGCTTATTGCGGTCGGGTTATCGGTCTACCCGCTGGACGATGAAACGGGTCCTGGCCGAGGGCCAGGACCTGTCGCAATCAGTTTTTCTTTTCTTTGCTGGCGCCAGCGTCTTCGGTGCCTTCGTTCGCACGGTCGTCATCCGGCATGCCGGTCGCGGTGGAAGCACCTGGGCCAGTGTTGACGCCTGCGCCCGAGCCGCCTGCAGTGCCGTCGTCAGTACCCATGGAGGCTTCCGGGGTCGCTTTGCTGTGGTCTTTGTCGTGCGTGCCGTCAGCTGCGTAGGCAGTGCCGAAAAGGCCCATCAGAGAAGTCAACAGCAGGGCGGTTGTCGTTTTGCTTTTCATATGTACATCTCCTGGAATGTTTTATGGCCTTACCTGTGTTTTGGCCGCAACAGGCTCGCGATCGTTCAATCGGGTCATGAGTCGTTACGGTTTTAGGGGCAAATTGCTTTAATCCTCATGAGACGTGGATGGAGCTGTGGATAACCTGTAGGCGATCGCTTGCATACCGCGCTAGGCACGGCTTGCGGAGACATGATTAAAAAATGAGCACTATCAGAGGGTTAGCATCGAGGTTGCACACAATATCTGTGTGGCGACCTGTGCATAACCTGTGCGAGTAAGCCTGGAGGCCCCGCAAGTTAAGGGCTCGACGGGTGTTGGTCGTATTTTGAACAGAGACGACTGGCGATCAGCGATACGAACAATGTAGGGGCGACTATAAGTCGCCAAGGCGGTAAGAAAGCGCCGCCCGGTTGCCCCTACGCTGACGATGCATCCGAATGCGTTCGATACATCAGTACTCGATAACGACGTCGCCCTTCGGCGTGCTGCAGCAGGACAGGATGTACCCTTCGGCCTCGTCTTCCTCGGTGATTCCGCCGTTGTGGTCCATTACCACTTCGCCAGACAGCTTCATCACCTTGCACGTGCCGCAGATGCCCATCCCGCATGCTTTGGGAATGTGTAAGCCAAGTTGCGCGGCAGCAGCATGCACCGTCTCGCCGGATGCGATGCGGATGCTCTTGCCTGTGGATGAAAATTCGACCTGATGCAGTTCGGCGGCCGGGATATCCGGTGCTTCGGCTGCCTGTTCGGCGAGTTCCTTCACGTCCTCGCGGATTTCGGCTGGGACTGGCCCAAACGCTTCCTCGTGGTAGCGGTTCATGTCGAAGCCGTTGGCTTGAAGCAACTTCTTTACCGCCGACATGTAGGGCGTCGGGCCACAGCAGAAGATCTCCCGCTCCAGATAATCCGGCGCCATCAGCTCGAGCATGTGCTGGTTAAGGTAGCCGCGATAGCCGGACCAACTCCAGCCCAGGTCCACGCGTTCGCAGATCAGGTGCAGGCTGAAGTTATGAATGCGCGAGGCCATGTGCTCGAGCTCGCGATGGTAGATCACGTCACGCGGTGTACGGGCGCTGTGGACGAACGTCATGTCGACGTTGGCGTTGGTGTCGAACAACCAACGGGCCATGGACATGACCGGGGTGATGCCTACCCCTCCGGATAGGAACAAGATCTTGTCCGACGGGTTGTCGATGATGTTGAAGAGGCCCACCGGGCCATGCACGGGGAGCTGGTCACCTTCGGACAGGTTGTCGTGCAGCCAGTTGGAGACCTTACCGCCGGGGATGCGCTTGATGGTGATGGAGAAGCTATAGGGCACCGAGGGTGAGCTCGAGATGGTGTACGAGCGCATGACGGGCTGGCCGTCGATCTCCAGTTCCAAGGTCACGAACTGGCCAGGCTTGAAGAAGAACAACACCGGGACATCCGCCATGAAGCAGAAGGTGCGCACGTCCCAGGTCTCCTGGATGACCTTCACGCAGCGCACCACATGGCGGCCGTTGGTCCAGGTCTGGGTCGTAACCGGGTTGAGGAAGTTGTTGCTCATGGCGACCTCTGTGCGCGTGCTCATCGGCATCCGGATGCGTCCGGGGGCTCTGGTTCTTGCGGCGGATTGTGGAACAACGGCAAGCGACGCCATTTACCTGCCAGCGACATCGGCATGCTTATCGCGACCGGCCCCTAACCATGGGGCTTTGCGCGTCGGAAACGGATTCGGCCATGTCGTCCATGGATAAGGTTCGGGTTTTTGCCAAGAACACACTGGCGCCAGCCGAAAACCGAAGTATTTCCCGAGGATCGTGCCTGCTACGCAGTCGCGATCACAGAGCGTCCAGCAACCTCAAAGTCCGCGAATCGGCACGTGGGCGGGCTGTCGTTCAGCCAAGGAGAGGGCCAGGTTCGCCGTCTTGCGTCTACCGTAAAAGCCACTTTTGCTCCGGATGCGAAATCGTCCGGTATGAGGAGTTACCGATGGATGTCACCGCTTTGAGCCTGGGCGATCCGCTGGAGCCCGCACGCAAGGCCACCGCCGAGATGTTGCAGAACCGTGAGCGCACGTTCTCCCTGCCGCAGCCGTTCTACAGCGACGAACGCCTGTTCAAGATCGACATGCAGGAAATCTTTCACAAGGAGTGGCTGATCGCAGGCATGACCTGCGAGATCCCGGCCAAGGGCAACTACCTGACGCTGCAACTCGGTGACAACCCTGTCATGGTGGTGCGTGGCGCCGAGAACAAGATTCACGCCTTTCACAACGTCTGCCGCCATCGCGGCTCGCGCCTGTGCGTGAGCGAGAAGGGCAAGGTGGCCAAGCTCGTTTGCCCCTATCACCAGTGGACCTACGAACTGGACGGTCGCCTGTTGTTCGCCGGGACCGAAATGGGCGCGGACTTCAACCTTGCGGACTACAGTCTCAAGCCGATCCACGTGAAGACAGCGGGTGGCTATATCTTCATTTCGTTGGCGGAGAATCCGCCGGCGATCGACGATTTCCTGCGTACGCTCGAGCACTACATGGAGCCGTACGACATGGCCAACACCAAGGTCGCGGTCCAGACCAACCTGTTGGAAAAGGCCAACTGGAAGCTGGTGCTGGAGAACAACCGTGAGTGCTACCACTGCAACGGTTCGCACCCGGAGCTGCTGAATACCTTGCTGGAATGGGACGACGTGACCGATCCGCGCGCGACGCAGGCCTTCAAGGATCAGGTGTCCGAATGCACGACGCGCTGGGACCGCGACAACATTCCGTATGCACACGCCAGCTTCGGCCTGCGTAACCGTATCGTGCGCATGCCGCTACTCAAGGGCACCGTCTCCATGACCATGGATGGCAAGCCGGGGGTGAAGAAGTTGATGGGGCGCATCACCGATCCCGACTTGGGCTCAATGCGTATCCTGCACCTGCCGCATTCCTGGAACCACTGCATGGGCGACCACATCATCGTGTTCACCGTGTGGCCGATCAGCGCGCAGGAAACGTTGGTCACCACCAAATGGCTGGTGCACAAGGATGCGGTGGAAGGCGTCGATTACGACGTGGAGAACCTGCGAAAGGTCTGGGATGCGACCAACGATCAGGACCGGCGCTTGGCCGAGGAAAATCAGCGCGGTATCAACTCCACGGCTTACCAGCCAGGGCCGTATTCGAAGACCTACGAATTCGGCGTGGTGAATTTCATCGATTGGTACAGCGAGCGCATGCTCGCGAACCTCGGAGCCGAGCCCGCGCCGTATTTGCGGCAGGTTAACGAGTAAGAGAGGGGCGTAGGGTGGATAACGGCGCAGCCTTATCCACGCTACAAAGCTATCTCTGTGGGAGCGGGTCGGGCGGCGATCCGCCATGCCCGCGAAGCAGCATTGAGCCCACCACCGGTTGCGTGCCTTGATCCCTTCGCGGGCATGGCCCGCTCCCACAGGAGGATTAGGGGCGCCTAGCCAGCAGGGTGGACTAGCCCCAGGGGTAGTCCACCGCTTACCGCGCGAAAGCCATCACTCAAATCATGTCGTCGAAACGCGTGTCCGCTTTGTACACCAACGGATGGGCAAAGCCTGGCACGTTGACCTGTCGTTCATTCAACGCAAGCTCGCTGTCGTCGATCAGGCCTTCGCCGAAGTTGTAGATCACATCGAGCTGCCCCTTCAGCGCCTTTTCATCGTATGCCGCTGCGGCGGTGCGAGTCTCGTCACGGCGCTCGCGCCACGCGTTTAGCTTCGCTTCACCATGCCGCTTGGTCAGCATGCGTTCGACCACGTGCGGGGCAAGCACATAACCGCTGGCATTGTTGCCGCCGAACCCCTTGGAGTTGATGAAGCACACATCCAGCGATTCGGGCGCGTATTCGCGGTCCTTGGTGACGATACCCAGGTGCGACTGATGAACATCATCCGCGACCTTGTCGATGGTTTTGATCCCCGGAATGACGCCGTACCGGAATGTGCCGAGGGCAGAAATCAGCTGATCACCGCTGGCCGGCGCCAGTGAGTGGCCAACGAATGCCTTGACCGCCGTGACCGGCCATTGCGGGATATCGAACGCCGCTGCGACACGGCCCAGCAATTCGGACTCGGTGACACGGTTCGCTGGCGTACTGGAGCCGTGGGCATGCACGAAGCTGCGGGTGCGCACCGCGTCGATACCGACAAGATGGGCGGCGCTGGCAACGGCGCTGGCCATGCTCAGGTAATTGCCTGGGCCTGGCGCGGAAATGGACTTCTTGAAGCCATCCGCATTGACGAATACGTCGGTGACGGCGCCGTGGATATCGGCGCCCAGTTGCAGGGCGAGCTCGTCATCCATCAGTACGACGAATTGCGCGGCTTCGGCCAGGGTGAATCCGCAGTTATCGCCGAAAGGACGGCTGGCGCGGCGGAAGTCGACCTCATCCTTGCCTTCGATCGAGCGCAAACCCTCTTCGGTCGCCAGGGCACCCATGGCGCCGTAGCCTTCGATGCACTCGAGGGTGATTGGCGCCTCGGCGTTGCCGACGATCACCACGCGCGCGCGGCCTGAGGAAATGACCTCGATGCCTTTCTGCAGGTTATAGAGGAAGGTCGCGCAAGCGCCGGTGACGCTGCCCGTGGCGCCGACGCTACCCAGCACATAGGCATTGATGAAGTCAGCGGGCATCGTGTTCAGGCCTAGTGGCAGCTGCTTGGCGCTGACCCGGCTGCCGCGCAGGCGCGATTGCAGCAAACCGCCGAAGCCGTACTCGTCGATCTGACTCATGATGTTGCCGGCGAACACCGCGACCTCATCCGGCGCGACGCTGTCCGCGATGGTCTGCCAGTCGATACCGATCGAGCGCAATGCATCGGTGACACCCGCGATGGTCAGTTGCAGCGCGCGCGGGTGGAAGCGCGAGTTGTAGAGTTCGGAGGGATCGAAGCCCGTGGGGAGCTGGCCGGCGGACTTGACCGGCAATGGCCGGTAACTATCGACCTTGAACTCACAGCTGCCGTGCACCGTGACGCGAACGTCACTGCCTTCCAGCGGTTCGACGCTCCAGTTTGCGGGCAAGGGCTCGGGTAGGAGTTTTTGCTGTGTGGTGAAGGCCAGCGGCTGGTCCGGCGCCATATCGACCGATAGGTTCTTGTGCCAGTGAGCGGCGTCGACGTCCAGATAGCTCGTCTCGATGCGGCGCACGAGAGTCGAGTCGAGAATTTGCTGGCCCAGGCGACGCTCTATCTCTGCTGCCGTGATGGGCTCGCCTTGATGGAAAAAGCCTTCGTCGCGGCCTTCGACAAGTTTGGTCATGACGGCCAGCCCGGCGAGGGTTTCCTGGCGCGCTTGGCTGTCTAGCGTCTCGATTACGGTGCGGCGAAAGCCGTGGTGGAAGGAGCTGCGGCCAGCGGCGTTGTAACCGCCGAACCCAACGATAACGGGCAATCGAGACATGCTTTTCGAAAACTCCTCAAACAGTAGGGCACGCCGCACGGATCGGATGTGTGCCCAGCCTGCTCGTCTTCCGGGATGGATAGCGAGCGTGGCTCGAACAGGGATACCTGACCTGACGTGGTTGAATGGCGCCGGGTCACGGTTTTTTACAAGTATGACGGGCCTGCCGAATTTAGTCAGGTCCGAAGTTGGTGCGGGGGCGAATGGCCTGCGAAGTATTCGGCCTGCCGGCGTCTACGTTGGTATGGGGGCGGCAATGCATGTTTTGGTGTCCGGGCGATTCGTCATAAAGCAGGACAGCCGCTTTCGCGGGAGCCTGATAGGGGCATCGGCTTCAGCTGCGTGCGATATCTTGGGCAATACCCCGTCAAGGTCGAACCAAAGCTCAGCGCATGCGACCCAAAAGCAGGCGACTAAAGTCGCCCCTACAGGGTTTGAGCCACGCTTGAGCGGCAACGGCAACCTCGCATCAATGTAGGGGCGGCTTTAGCCGCCTGTGATGCACCAGTCACACCCACGTTAGGGACAAAACGCGATTCGAAGCCGCACGTAGGCAGGGCGCATCTCCGCGCATGAAAGAAAAAACCCGGCGCGAGGCCGGGTTCTTTCAAAACGAACCGCTGTTACGGCATCCCCAACCAATTCGGCAGCGCCGTCGAGATCCATGGCACGTAGGTGATGAGCACCAGGAACGACAGCAGCAGCATCAACCACGGCATAGCCGCGCGGATGACCGACGTCACCGGCATGCCCGTCACCGCCGAGGTCACGAACAGGTTCAGGCCCACCGGTGGCGTGATCAGGCCGATTTCCATGTTCACCACCATGATGATGCCCAGGTGGATCGGATCGATGCCCAGCTCCATGGCGATCGGGAACAGAATCGGCGCGAGGATCAGGATCACCGCCGACGGCTCCATGAACGCACCCGCAATCAGCAGCACAATGTTCACCACCAAGAGGAACATCCAGGGTTGCAGGCCCGCTTCGAGCACCATGGCGGTGATTTGTTGCGGCAGCTGCTCGGTGGTCAACACGTGGGCGAACAGCATCGCGTTGGCGATGATGAACATCAGCATGATCGACAGCTTGCCCGACTCGATCAGCACTTTCGGGCAATCCCGGATGCGCATGTCCTTGTAGACGAACAGGGCGATGAACGCCGAGTACACCGCCGCCACGGCAGCCGCCTCGGTCGGGGTGAACATCCCGGAGTAGATACCGCCGAGGATGATCACCATCAGCAGCAGACCCCAGACGGCCTTGCGCGCGGCGGTCAGCCACTCACGCACCGTTGCGCGTGGCAGCGCGGGCAGGTTCTTTTTCACGGCGACGATATAGATCGCGACCATCAGCACCACGCCAAGCAGGATGCCTGGGACTACGCCGGCCATGAACAGCTTGCCCACCGACTGCTCGGTGGCCGCAGCGTAGACCACCATCACGATCGACGGCGGAATGAGGATGCCCAGCGTGCCGGCGTTACAGACGATGCCGGCGCCGAAGGCTTGCGGATAGCCCGAACGGACCATCCCGGCAATGGCGATCGAACCCACGGCGGCTACCGTGGCAGGCGACGAACCCGACAGGGCCGCGAACAGCATGCACGCCAGCACCGCACCAATGGCCAAACCACCGCGAATGTGGCCGACCGTGGCATTGGCGAAGTCGATCAAACGACGGGCCACACCCCCGGTGGTCATGAACGCCCCGGCCACGAGGAAGAACGGAATCGCTAACAGCGTGTAGTGCTCGGACGTTTCGAACAGCTTGATGGCCAGCGAGCGGACCGAGTCCTGGCTGAACAGCATGATGGTCAGCGAGCCGGCCAACCCGAGGGATACGGCAATGGGCACACCGATCAGCATCAGCGCGAAAAGCACCGCAAAGAGGAATGCAATGGTCATGTCACTTCTCCTCGTCCGCAAGTTTCAGGGCATCAGCGGCTTCGTCGGCCAGGCCGAGTCCCGTTTGCTGGTCACGCAGAATGCGTACGAGGATTTCGAAGAAGCGAATGAACGCCAACGCGAAACCGATCGGCACGATCATCCCGATGTGCCATTGCTGGATGCCAAAATGGCCGAGGTCTTCGGCGCCGATGCCGGCGTTGAACAGCACCTTCATCCAGTCGAAGCTGGCGACGCTGAGCAGCCCGGCGTAACCGAGGCAGCAGAGCACGGCGAGCACTGAAATGATCTTCTGCACATGGCGCGGCGCAAGCTTCACCAGCGCATCTACGCCAATGTGCCCGCCGGTGCGCACGCCGTAGGAAATCCCGAAAAAAATGAGCCAGGCAAACAGCGCTTTGGTCATCGCGCTGCTCCAGGTCATGGCCTGGGCGTGATCGAGGATGAAATCGCCGATCGCATAGAAGAAATCACTGGCGCCTTCGAAGGAATCACCCAGCGAATAGAACACGGTGTAGAGGTTGTTAAGCATCACGTAGACGAACGTGATGAGGGTCATGGCCGCCAGGAGGAATGCGATAAACGCTTCCTCGAAGCAGTCCCAGAAGCGCCGTAAAGCGTCCATCGGGGCATCTCCCGTCGAGTTGCATTGGTATTGTTGGAACGGGGAGCGCCTTGTCGACGGGGCTCGCCGACAAGGCAGGAGGCGCCAGCGGCGCCGGGTAACACTTACTGCTGGTTGGACGCCTCGGCGGCCTTGATCAGGTCAGCCCCGATCTCACCTTCGAATTTCTGCCAAACCGGCTTCATCGCTTCACGCCATTCTTCGCGCTCTTCCGGCGTCAGGCTGATGATTTCGGTGGTCTTGGCGTCCACGATGCGCTGCTTGTCGCCTTCGTTCAGTTCGTTGGCCTGCTTGTTCACCTCGGCCGTCACTTCGCCGATGATTTTGGTCAGCTCGGTGCGAACGTCTTCAGGTAAACCTTCCCAGAACTTGGTGTTGGTGATGAGCATGTAATCCAACAGACCATGGTTGGACTCGGTGATGTACTTCTGTACTTCATGCATCTTCTGCGAGTAGATGTTGGAGTACGGGTTCTCGGCACCGTTGACTACCCCAGTCTGCAAGCCCTGATACACCTCGGCAAAGCTCATCTTGCGTGGGTTGGCGCGGACGGCTTTGAACTGCTCTTCGAGCACGGCAGACGCCTGGACGCGGAATTTCAGGCCGCGGGCATCTTTAGGCTCACGCAGCGGCTTGTTGGCAGAAAGCTGCTTGAGACCGTTGTGCCAGTAAGCGAGGCCGGTGATGCCTTTGCCTTGCATGGAGGTCAGCAGTTCCTGGCCTTGCGGGCTGTGCTGGAAGCGGTCGACGGCAGCCATGTCATCAAACAGGAAGGGCAGGTCGAAGATCTGAAGTTGCTTGGTGTAGTGCTCGAACTTCGCCAGGGACGGAGCGATGATCTGGACGTCGCCCAGCAACAGCGCTTCCATTTCCTTGCCGTCACCGAACAGCGACGAGTTCGGATACACCTCGACTTTCACCTTGCCGGGCAGGCGCTCTTCCGCCAGCTTCTTGAACAGCATGGCACCTTGGCCTTTAGGGGTGTGCTCGGCAACGACGTGGGAAAGCTTGATGGTGATCGGATCGGCGGCCTGGGTGATTCCGGCAAGTCCGATAGAGAGTGCGCACACGAGCGCCTTGGCGGTGAACTTCAGCATTGGGCTTCCTCATTGTTATTGGTCAATGCGCATTCCGATGCGCACAGCAACGCCAACAACAACGAGCTCGGAGCTCGAGAGAAATAAACGCCTTGCTTGTTTTTGTTGGCTCGGGCATCTGAGCAAAAAAGATGCCTATCGCGCCAGACGCTCTAGCTCAATGGTCTTATCTATCGGCTGACCGTAACTATGGCGGGTATCCGCCGTTT
This sequence comes from Pseudomonas matsuisoli, assembly GCF_014647635.1. Taxonomy (GTDB): domain Bacteria; phylum Pseudomonadota; class Gammaproteobacteria; order Pseudomonadales; family Pseudomonadaceae; genus Pseudomonas_P; species Pseudomonas_P matsuisoli. The sequence goes on along the minus strand of NZ_BMPO01000008.1, from coordinate 40,832 downwards.
ATTCGCCTTCTGCTGGCGGGTTTCCGCCTTGCTGGAGTTGGAGACCATGTTTCTTCAGCTTGTCATGCAGGGTTTTCCTGGGCAGGCCCAAACTTTCGGCAAGGCTCCGTAGTGACGTATGTGGGCGGCTTAGTTCGGCGGCGATCAGGGCCTTTTCGAACGCCTCCACTTGCTCGTTGAGCCCGTCGGCCGAGGACTCCGCGAGTTGCTCCACTGGCGTGTCGAGACCCAGATCCAGACCGATGGCAAAACGTTCGGCGGCGTTTTGCAGTTCCCGGATGTTTCCCGGCCAATCGTGCCGGAGTAGCAGCGCCCTTTGCGCCGGGGTCAGGGCGCGAACGGGAAGCCCGTGGCGTGATGCCGCCGCGCTGGCGAAATGCTCGAACAGCACCAGTGGATCTTCGTCGCGCTCACGCAGCGCCGGGATTTTCAGCGGCGCAACGTTGAGCCGGTAATAGAGGTCAGCACGGAAGCGCCCTTGATCGGACGCTTGACGCAAGTCCTCCTTGGTCGCGGCAATGACGCGAATATCCAGCGGGATCAGCTGGTTGGACCCCATCCGCTCGACCACGCGCTCTTGCAGCAGCCGTAATAACTTGACTTGAACATCCAGGTTCATGCTCTCGATTTCGTCAAGAAACACGGTGCCCCCGTTGGCGTACTCGAACTTACCGATGCGGCGCTTCTGGGCGCCCGTGAACGCTCCGGCTTCGTGGCCGAACAGCTCGCTCTCAACCACGGATTCAGCCAGTGCACCGGTATTGATCGCAACGAAGGGGCCATTGCGCCGGGCCGAAAGGTCGTGCAAGGCACGGGCGACGACCTCTTTTCCCGCGCCGGTTTCGCCAAGGATAAGTACATCCGCCTGAATCGCGGCCAAGGCGCCGACCTGTTGGCGAAGCCGCTGCATGGCGCCGGACTGCCCAAGCAGGCGGGCATCCAATGCGCGACGTTCAGTCAAGGCCAAGCGCAGGCTGCGGTTTTCCAATACCAGGTTGCGGCGATCCAGCGCCCGGCGCACGCCATCGAGTAGCGCCTCGCTCGGGAAGGGTTTTTCCAAGAAATCGTAGGCCCCTTCGCGCATCGCCTGCACGGCCAGCGGGACATCGCCGTGGCCCGTGATGAGCAGCACCGGCAGCTCGGCATCCTGCTCGTGCAGTTGCTTGAGCAGCGTCAAGCCATCCACGCCCGGCATGCGGATGTCACTGACGACCACGCCCGGCCAGTCGCGCTCGATGCGAGGGGCAAGGCCTTGGGCATCTGTGAGGGCCATGACCTTCAGGCCGGCGAGGTCCAGCGTCTGGCTCAGGGCGTTACGCAGGTGCGCGTCGTCGTCGATCAGCAGGACCTGTATGGACGAGTCGATGATGTTGGCCTTGCTCAATTCGATGGGTCCTCTGGGGCATGTGGAACGACGCCAGGCGCAGAGCGGCACAAGCGCAGCCGGATCAAGGCGCCGCCCTGTTCGTGATTGGCGAAATGCAATTCGCCGCCCAGTGCGCGGGTCAGGGTATCGCAGATGGCGAGGCCCAGCCCTAAGCCCTGGGCACTGGTCTTAGTGGTGAAAAATGGCTCGATGGCACGCGCCAGCGCATCCTCGGTAAAGCCCGGACCGTTGTCGCGAATGAGCAGGGTGACGCTGTCCGCAGCTTCTTCGGTGCTCAACCAGAGCTTTCTCGGCACGGCTTTTTCGGTCAACGCGTCCAGTGCGTTTGCCAACAAATTACCGAGCACCTGGCGCAGGCGGGTTTCACCGGCCTGAACCCAGAGCGGTGCGTCGGGCAGGTCCCGGATCAACTCGACGTCCAAGCCGCGGCGACGTTTGGCGAGCAGCGCCAGCGCGTCTTCGAGTGCCGGTTGCAATGCAACGCTTTCTGGCGCATGGCGATCGCGCCGCGCGAAGGCCCGCAGGTGGGCGATGATCGACGCCATGCGCCCGGTGATTTCGCTGATCTGTTGCAGGTTGCCGCGGGCATCGTCGGCACGCTTGTGGTCGAGCAGCACCACAGCGTTGTCGGCATAACTGCGAATCGCTGCCAGCGGCTGATTGAGTTCATGGCTGATGCTCGCCGACATGGTGCCCAGGGCGGACAGCTTACCGGCCTGCACGAGTTCGTCCTGGGCGCGAAACAACTCCTGCTGCGCGTGCTCACGCTCCAGTACTTCGTCCTTGAGCCGGGCGTTCAGGCGTTCCAGGTCACGGGTGCGCTCCGCGACCCGGTGCTCCAATTCGCGGCGCGCCTGCGCATCATGAGCGATACGCTCGAGGTAGTGGCGCCGGCGCAGCATCGTCAAACCAATGAGCAAGATCAGGACCAGCAACACCGCAGTGCCAACCAGCAGCACCGTATTCACGGGACGCTCGATCAGCGTGATAGGGGCCTTGATACTGACGGTCCAGCCCATTTCGTCGAGGTGCCGTTCCTGCGTCAACCAGGCGCGCTCGATCAGGTCGATGGGTTGTGGGTCCAAGGTTGGGTAGGGTTGGATGGACTGAATCTCGCGACGTTCCTGTTCACTCAGCGGGCGGGTGGCGCGAAAACGCCATTCCGGGCGTGAGGTCAGGATGACGACGCCGTAGCTATCCGTCACGACCAGCTGCTCGGGCGTGTTGCCCCACAGCGTTTCGGTATGGTCCAGGTCCACTTTCACAACCAGCTCGCCAATGACGCTTGCGCCTTCTCGTACGGGGGCCGCGAAGTAATAGCCGCGTTTGCTCGATGTCGTGCCCAGGCCGAAGAACCGGCCGAGCCGCCCGGCGACCGCATCCTGGAAGTACGGTCGGAACGAAAAGTTGCGTCCAACGAAACTGTCCGCGCTCGCCCAATTGGACGCCGCCAGTGTTTCGCCGTCGGGCGCCATCAAATAGATCGCATCCGCCCCCGTCAACTCACGCATTCGAGAAAGCAGGCGATTGGCCTCGTCCACATGGTTCGGATTGCGTTTGTCTTCCAGAACATGGCGTAGGGCCGGCAGGTCACCCAAGGTCTGCGGCAGTACCTCATAGCGCTTGAGAATGCCAAGAAGGTTGGCCACGTAAAGGTCCAGCGTCTGGCTGTTCTGTTGCGCCAACTCACCGCGGTAATACTGCTCGGCCAGCCGCTGCAGCGGAAACAGCAGGAGCGCGAGCATCAGCGCCAGCAGAAGCAGGTGACGCCAGCGTGGTCGCGAGGAAAGCTCGGAAGGGTCGATATCAAGGGACATTGAGGTGAGACGAATGAAAACCGGCGGCCATTATGCCTGCTCGCTCGGCGGACCACGACGCTCGCGAGCGTGGCTTGGCCGCCCTCCGTCGGCCTGCTGGCATTGCTCGCCCCTGGAGCCGCCGGCGAGCGATCAGCCCAGCAGCGCCACTGATTTGATCTGAGCCCAGACCTGCATATCGCGGCACAGGCCCAGCTGTTCGAGCGAATAACGGGTGATGCGCGCAAGCAACGCGGTGCCTGCCACGTCGAGCCTGACGAGCCGGTGCGCAGGGTTGTCGGTTTCGGCGACTGTCATGACCCGTGCGGGAATGATGTTGAGCACACTGCTGCCGGTAGGGCGTTCCAGGCTCAAGCTGACGTCACGGGCCTGGACGCGAATACGTAAGGGCTCACCAATGGCGCGCGGCGGATGCGCCAGGCGTAGCGTCTGCCCGTGATCGAAGGCGACCGACAGCAGGCCGTAGGCCGCGTCATGGCCGGTTACGCGCCCCTTGATCAATACGCCTGCATCCTCGCTCAGCGCAAGTGGCAGGTCGGTACGCGCCAGGGTTTCACTCGTCTCGCCGCTGGCGATTGCGCGGCCGCTTTCCATCAGCACGAGGTGGTCGGCAAGGCGAACAACCTCGTCCGGCGCATGACTGACGTACAGGATGGGAATGTCCAGCTCGTCATGCAGCCGTTCGAGGTAAGGCAGGATTTCCATCTTGCGCTTGTAGTCGAGGGCGGCAAGGGGCTCGTCCATCAGCAACAGGCGCGGGCTGGTCAGCAGTGCACGGGCGATGCCGACGCGCTGGCGTTCGCCACCGGACAGACGATTGGGCATGCGTTCGAGTAGATGGGTGATGCCCAGCAGTTCGATGGCGTGGTCCTGCGCGATGCGCCGCTCGCGCGCGTCGACGCGTTTTTGGCCGTAGGCGAGGTTCTTCGCCACGGTCAAATGCGGAAAAAGATTGGCGTCCTGAAAAACATAGCCGATAGGGCGCTTGTGCGGCGGGACAAATAGGCCGGAGGCGCTGTCCTGCCAGCGCTCGCCGTTCACTGTCAGCTGTCCCTGGCTGCGGGCTTCGAGACCGGCAATGCAGCGCAGCAATGTCGTCTTGCCGGAACCGGAAGGGCCGAACAACGCCGTTACGCCCGAGCCCGGTAATCGCAATTCGACAGCGAGATCGAACGCATCCCAGCCCAAGAAGAAGTTCGCTTCGATCATCGTCAGCTCCACGTCGTCCGGCGTCGGCTGGCATAGAGCGCAAGCAACACGACAAACGAGAACACGACCATGCCGCCAGCCAGCCAGTGGGCTTGGGCGTACTCCATCGCCTCGACATGATCGAAAATCTGTACGGAGACCACACGTGTTTTCTCGGGAATATTGCCGCCGATCATGAGCACCACGCCGAACTCGCCGACGGTATGGGCGAAACCCAGGATCGATGCGGTGATGAAGCCCGGCTTGGCCAACGGCAGGACGACCGTGAAGAAACAGTCGAGCGGGCTGGCGCGCAGCGTGGCAGCAGCTTCCAAAGGGCGCGGGCCGATGGCATCGAACGCGTTCTGCAACGGTTGCACCACGAACGGTAGTGAATAGATCACCGAGCCGACCACGAGGCCGGCAAAGCTGAACGGCAGACGACCAAGGCCAAGGGATTCAGTGAATTGCCCAACGAAGCCATTCGGCCCCATTGCAACGAGCAGGTAGAAGCCGATGACGGTCGGTGGCAGCACCAGCGGCAGGGCGACGATGGCACCCACTGGCCCCTTGAACCAGGACTGCGTGCGCGACAACCACCAGGCGATCGGCGTACCGATCACCAGGAGGATAAGCGTCGTGACGGTGGCGAGTTCCAGCGTCAGGCGGATCGCCGCAAAATCAGCGCTCGTCAGTGGCATGCGTTATTCAAGCGTGTAGCCGAAGGATTCGATGATCTTCGCCGCTTCCGGCGTTTTTAGGTAATCGACGAACGCCTTGGCGGCCGCATCGTTGGCCGCGCCCTTGAGAATCACAGCATCCTGGCGGATGGGGTCATACATGTCTTCCGGCACCATCCAGGCCGCGCCTTCGGTCACCTGGCCGTCCTTGAATATCTGCGATAGCGCAACAAAGCCAAGTTCGGCGTTACCGCTCGAGACGAACTGAAACGCTTGGGTGATGTTGGTCCCCTCGACGATCTTGCCCTTGAGCATTTCCGTCAGGCCGAGTTTTTCCAGCGTTTGCGTCGCCGCGAGGCCGTAGGGCGCGGTTTTCGGATTGGCGATGGAAAGATGTGCGAACGTGTTTTGTTTGAGCACGTCACCTTTCTCGTCGACGTAGTCGTCCTTCGGCGACCACAGCGCCAGCTTGCCGATGGCGTAGGTGAAGCGTGAGCCGGGCGCTATCTCACCTTCGCTTTCAAGTTTGGCGGGTGTGCTGTCATCTGCGGCAAGAAAGACCTGGAACGGCGCGCCGTTCTTGATCTGTGCGTAGAACTGGCCCGTGGCGCCAAAGGAGGCAACCAACGTGTGACCGGTGGCTTTTTCGAACCCGGGCGCCAGCGCCTGAACCGGGGCCGTGAAGTTCGATGCCACCGCAACCTGAATATCGTCTGCGTTCGCCATGAAGGGCAGTGCGGCCAATGCAAAGGTGAAACCGAGTGCTTTCTTGATCATCTTCGAGTCCTCCCGACTCCATTTTCGAATGGTCATGACGGCCGTGCCAGCAACACGCTGGACGCTTTGAAAAAGGCGCATGCCCGAACACCAGGACTGAGCTCCAGCGCTTCGCTGCTGGCGCGGGTAATGACAGCGGCGATGCTGCGACCCGATGGCAGTGCTACGGTAATTTCGTCGTTGACCGGCCCCTCGTGGACACGGCTGACTTCGCCCCACAGCTGATTACGTGCGGAAATCCTCAGGCCGTCTTCGCGCGCGATCATCACGGACGACGCCTTGATCAGCGCCAAGACCTCTACGCCCTCGGCGAGCTCCAGGTTTTCCACGCTTTCACCGGTGATGACCGCGGCCAACACAGTGGCATCGTCGAGCCGCACTTGTACTTCGCTTTCCACACCGTCTCCGGCGATACGTTCGATACGGCCGTGAAATTGATTGCGTGCGCTGCTGCGCCATTGCAGGCGCTGCACCAACCGGCGAAAACCTTCGATGTCCGAGGCCTCTCCTTGGTCGAGGGCTGCGGTGATGCGAGCAACCGTGGATTGGTAATCCGCCTCAAGTGCTCGATAGAGCGCAACGACCTGTTTGCCGTAGGGCGTAAGCCGTGTGCCGCCACCGCCTGCACCTCCTGTCGCACGGGCAACGAGCGGTCGCTCGGACAAGTTATTGATCTGGTCGACCGCGTCCCACGCTGCTTTGTATGACAGCGGTACCGCTTTCGCGGCTTGGCTGATCGATCCGTCTCTTTCGATGGCTTCCAGCAGACGGATACGCGCCTCGGTCAATTCGGTGCCGAGGGCATTGAGCAAGGAAAGACGAGCAGAGAGGTGAGATGGCATGAAATGGATTTGCAGACTGGCGAAGGGCTACCGTTATATCTTCAAAGCTATAACGGTGAAAGTCTTTTGTCGTGTTCGTTCAGCTTGAGATTCATTCCTCGTTGCGCGTGCCGCCTTGTTTCAATAGACGGGGAATGAAAAAGAAGATGCTCAAGGTCAGTAGGGTGCAGGCGGTCGCCGAAAACGCATGACCTAGCCCGGCGGCAACACCGATTGCCGCGGTGAGCCAGATGCCGGCGGCGGTGGTAAGGCCTTTCACGTCACCGACGCTGCTGCCTTTGATGATGGTGCCGGCCCCCAGGAAGCCGATGCCGGTGACGATGCCTTGGATCACTCGGCTCAACGCATCGCCTCCGTGCCCTAGCTGTTCGGGGGCGATGACCAGCAGGGCGGCACCGACGGCGACTAGCATATGCGTACGCACACCCGCGGCCTTGCCGCTTTGCTCACGCTGGTAGCCCAACAGTCCGCCGAGTAATGCGGCGATCACGAGACGCATGAGGGTTCGGGTGATCTGTTCCGGATCGCTGAAGCCGGACAGTTCGTCGAGGGCGGTTTGCGAGATCGTTTGAGACAGGGTGCTCATTGCAGGCGGCCAGGGTCGGGTGTCTTTTCAGTAGACCGGCGGTGGCAGGAAGGGATTCGATTTAGCTATGTGGAAGCGGTGAGGGACGCTTTTCGTAGGAGCGGCCTTGGCCGCGAAAGCAGACTCAGGCACGACGAAGCTTTCCAGGTGAACGACGCTCGCCGTCCTTGTGAGGCTGGATGCTGCGGCGGCACCATTTGGTTTTCGGTCGCATGAAAGACCGCTTTCGCGGTCAAGGCCGCTCCTACAGAAGCGCGTGGATGCGCGCTGGACTTTCGTGGGGGCGGGCCATGCCCGCGAAGCGATTTTGGAGTTGGCAGGGTAGACCTGGTTAGGCCTATCGCGGGCATGGCCCGCTCCCACAGTCGTATGTGGAGGCGTGGTGTGTCGGTTGCTTATCGGTCGCATGAAAGACCGCTTTCGCGGCCAAGGCCGCTCCTACAAAAAACGCATGGATGCGCGCTGGACTTTTGTGGGAGCGGGCCATGCCGCGAAGCGATTTTGGAGTCGGCAGGGCGGGTCTGGTTAGGCCCGCCCCCGCAGTTTGGGGGTATGGAACGTTAAAGCGCGGAAACCCGCACCACCGCATCTGCTTTCTGCTTCAAAGCCGGGTTCAGCTGAGTCCCCAGTCCTGAGCCAGTGGGTGGCAGCAGGAAGCCGTTTTGCACGTTCGGCAGCGTCGTGACGAGTTCCTGGTAGAACCCGGCCAGATACGCACGCACGACTTCCTGGAAGATCGCATTGGGACTGGACAGGCCCAGGTGCAGCGATGCCATCAGCACCACCGGACCGGTGCAGTCGTGCGGCGCGATCGGCTTCTGGTACGCCTCGGCCATGGTGGCAATTTTCTTCGCTTCGCTGATCCCGCCGCACCACGACAGATCGAGCATCACGTAGTCGACTGCATCGGCTGCGAGCAAGTCGCGGAAAGCGCTGCGGGTCGCAAGCGTCTCACTGCCACATACCGGAATGCCGGCGTGACGACGGTAGTCGGCGAGGGCGCCGACGGAGTCCATTTTGATCGGATCTTCTGACCAGAAAATGTTGTAGTCCTTTAGCTCGCGGGCGATGGCCAATGCGGTGGTGGTGTTCCACAGCGAATGGAACTCGCACATCACTTCGATGCGATCGCCGACTGCCTTGCGAATCTTCTCAAACGGTTCCAGGCCCTTCTTGATGTCCACCGAGCTGATGTACTGGCCGCCGGTCTGCAGCGCGAAGCTGTCGAACGGCCAGATCTTCATGGCACTGAAGCCTTCCTCGATCAGGCTCTGCGCCAGTTCATCGGGGCATTCGACAAAGGCCACCTGATCGTCGTAGCGGCCTGTCACCTGGGTATCGCCCTTCGAGACGATGCGCCGTTGTTCACCTCCGGTGTTGAAGTTGCCGCCTGCGCAGGTGTTGTAGGCACGCATGCTGTCGTGCGCCAGGCCGCCCAATAACTGGTAGAGCGGCTGGTTCACCGCCTGACCGAAGATGTCCCACAGGGCGATATCCAGCGCCGATGCCGCCCGGGTTTCGACGCCGGAGCCGTTGAAGCCAAGGTAACCACGCAGCATCGCCTTGCTGTGACGTTCGATCTGGAGAGGGTCCTTGCCCAGCAACATCCCGGCCGACAAGGAGTGAATGTAGGCTTCCACCGCTTCGGAGCCGCGGAAGGTTTCGCCAAGACCGATCTGGCCGTCATCGGTATGGACTTCGACCCAAAGCAGATTCGGCAGGCTTTTCAGGCGGGTGGTTTCGATGCGAGTGATCTTCATGGTTCACGCCTCTCCGTAAACGACGTTTTGTAGTTTTTCGCCGGATTTCAGACGCGCGATATTGGCCGCGATGAACGAATAGCGGCGCTCGAATAGCCCGTGAGTCCAGCCGGAGATGTGCGGCGTGCAGAACGCATTGGGCAGGTCTTCGAAGCGGTGCTTGGCCGGCGCGACGGTGTCGCTGCTGCCAGCGGGGTACTGGTACCAGACATCAAGAAACGCCTTGGCGATCTTCTGCTCGGTCAGGGCCGCGTGAAGCGCATCCTCGTCGACGACTGCGGCGCGCGCGATGTTGATGAGCACCGCATCCTCGCGCATGGCATCGAATTGGGTGCAGCCGAACGAGCCGCGTGTCCCGTCATTTAACGGGCAGCTCAGAACCACGTAATCAGCGCGCGGCAGGATCTCGTCGATCTGCTCTGCGCGGTAGGCTTCACTACAGGGGCCCTCGACGTGTCCGTTCTCGGCACGACCGGAGATCGCGATGACCTTCATGCCGAACGCCTGCGCACGCGTAGCGACCGCCTGACCGATGCGCCCGAAACCGACGATGATGACCGTCTTGCCAAACAGCTCGCCGCGCGGTTTGCGGGCGAGGTAGGCGGCGGAGAAACGCTCGGTATCGAACGTTGCACGCGCTTTACCGAGGTCGATTTCGTGTTCGAGCATTGTCGCCATGGCGTACTCGGCCATGGGGATCTCGTGTTCGAAGACGTTACAGGCGACGCTGCCAGCCGGCATGATCGAAAAGTCGATACCGTCGAGGCCCGCGCCCGGAACGTGCAGCAGGCGAAAACGCGGGACTTCGGCTTTGTTCGGACGCTTGAATCGCATGGCGACGAGCACGTCTGCGCCGTCAATCTGCTCATCCCATTCTGGGGATTCGTGCGCTTCACGTGGCAGCGCGACATATTCGGCCTCGAAGCCAAGCTCGGCGGCAATTTCGTCGCGGTGAGTCGCGGCTTCTCCAATCATTACGATTTTCATGGTTGATCTCCCGGCAGCGGGCCTGCTGATCTTGTTGGATTTGTAATTCGATGCGGAATGGTATCGCTACCATTTGACGCTGTACGCTATCGATTCCTGGTGGAGCTGGCAAGGCTGGGATGAAAGGCGAGGTATGTCAGTGCCGGGGAATAGAAGTGCAGAGCGCTTCCAATCAGCACCTAGGTGATTGATTAGGCGTAGCGTAGCCGACTCGGAGCCTGTAGGAGCGGGCATCTGTAAGACCTGCGTGGGCTTAACCCAGATGCCGAAGCTTAAAGGCTGAAGCCTTACCGCGTGCTTTCCCGCTCCAGGATTGTGTAGCCGATATCGTGCTGGACGGTCGCGTCTTCGTTTTCGAGCAATCGCTTGAGTAGAGCCGCCGCAGCAACGTCGCCCATCGCGCGGCCATCGATCTTCACCGTTGAGAGCGGAGGCAGGGTATGCGCGGCGAAATTCATATCGCCAAAGCCCAGCACGGAGAGGTCCTCCGGTACCCGCAGCCCTTGCGCCAGTGCTTCGGTCAGGACGCCATGCGCCAGCGTATCGGAGGTACACACGACTGCACGGAGCCCCGGCGCCTTTTTCAGCAGCTCGCGCAGTCCGAGGCGGCCGTGCTCGAGCGTCGGTACGCCGGGGAAACACGCTTCGGGCACGTCCGTGATTCCGTGTGCACGAAGTTCTTCGCGAAATGCGGCCATGCGCCGCTGACCCCGAGGATCGCCCACCGTCAGGGTGGCGAAGGCGCGATAGCCTTTGCCGTACAGGTGGCGAGCGATGTCTCTACCGACGGATTCGTGAGAGAACCCCACGAGCATGTCGATCGGATCGACGCTCAAATCCCAGGTCTCCACCACCGGCACCCCGGTGGCTCGCAGCCGCTGGCGACTGGCTTCGGTGTGCAGCGTACCGGTCAGAATGATGCCGTCCGGGCGTCGACTGAGAATCACCTCCAGGAGCTCCTGCTCTTTGTCGGGCTCGTAGCCGGATATCCCCAAGAGCACCTGGTAGCCGGATTTACCGAGGCGCTCAGTGATCGCCTGGAACGTGTCGGAGAAGATCGGGTTAGTGAGGATGGGCACCACCACCGCGACCAAATGGCTGCGATTACTCGCCAACTGGCCCGCGACGAGATTGCGGACATAGCCGGTTTTCTCGATCGCTTCGCGCACCTTGAGCAGCGTTTCTTCCTTCACCTGACCCGGCTGATTGAGTGCACGGGACACGGTCATTGGCGCGACGCCGGCGGCTTTCGCCACGTCCGATAAGGTGACGCCGCCGGAGGCTCTGCCCTTGCGGCTATTAGGTTTGTCCGACATGGGTACTTCGTGTTCGCTGTTTCGGCTCATCCTACCAGCGCGGATGGGCGAACGCCCATCGAGTGAACGTTGGGGCCTCGTGCCCGCTCTGAATTAGCACACCCGCCGACCGCACACTGAACGAGGTCCATTGTCGCCATGGCGAAACCTGATCCGGACTACCTCCAATGGCTGATCGAGCAGTCCATGCTCGAAACCGCAAAGCAACGTTCCCGTCTCTATGCTGGTCAAGGGCGGCTTTGGCAACATGCCTATGCCCAGGCGCGGCCGCGGGCCGTGACTGCCGTGGCGTCGGTCTGGTTCACCGCCTACCCCCCGTCGATGATTACGCGAGAGGGGGGCTCGGTGCTCGATGCCCTGGGGGATGACAGTGTGTGGTCCGCACTCTCCGAGTTGGGCGTGCAAGGCATTCACACCGGCCCGATGAAGCAGTCCGGCGGGCTCACTGGGCGCCGGTATACACCCACGATCGATGGCAATTTCGATCGCATCGGTCTCGGCATCGATGAGCGTTTTGGCACCGAGGAGGAGTTCGTTCGCCTGAGCCGAATGGCGGCCGCGCACAATGCGGTGGTCATCGACGACACAATTCCGTCCCACACTGGCAAGGGCGCTGATTTCCGTTTGGCGGAGATGGCCTACGAGGACTACCCGGGCCTCTACCACATGGTGGAAATCCATGAACCCGACTGGGGAATGCTGCCGGACGTGCCGGAAGGCCGCGATGCGGTGAACCTCATGCCGGACGTGGTCGATGCGCTGAGCGAAAAGCACTACATCGTCGGTCAGTTGCAACGGGTGATCTTCTTCGAACCGGGAGTGAAGGAGACCGACTGGAGCGCGACGCCGCCCATCATCGGTGTCGACGGCAAGACGCGTCGTTGGGTCTATCTGCATTACTTCAAGGAAGGGCAACCGTCCCTCAACTGGCTGGACCCGACGTTTGCCGCGCAACGTATGGTGATCGGGGATGCGTTGCATTCCATCGATGTGCTTGGCGCGCGGGGTGTGCGTCTCGACGCCAACGGTTTCCTGGGTGTGGAAAAGCGCCCTCATGGCCAGCATGCCTGGTCGGAAAGCCATCCCTTATCAGTCACCGGCAACCAGTTGCTGGGTGGCACCATTCGCAAAGCCGGTGGTTTCAGCTTCCAGGAACTCAACCTGACGCTGGACGACATCGCTGCCATGTCCCACGGCGGCGCGGATCTCACTTACGACTTCGTCACCCGTCCGGCGTATCAGCACGCGTTGGTGACCGGAGAAGTGGAATTCCTGCGGCTGATGCTGCACCAGATGCATGCGTTCGGCATCGACCCAGCGTCGTTGATCCACGCCATGCAAAACCATGACGAGCTGACGTTGGAGCTGGTGCATTTTTGGACGCTGCACGCCAACGACACCTATCACTACAAGGGCCAGAGCCTGCCCGGCAATATCCTGCGCGAGCACGTCCGCACGGAAATGTACGAGCGGCTGACCGGCGAGCACGCGCCCTATAACCTCAAGTTCGTCACCAATGGCGTCGCTTGCACCACGACGAGCATCATCACGGCTACGCTGGGTATCCGCGACCTGGACACAATCACGGCTATCGACGCGAAGAATATCCAGCAGTTACACCTGCTTCTCGTCATGTACAACGCTATGCAGCCGGGGGTGTTTGCCATCTCCGGTTGGGACCTGGTCGGTGCGTTGCCGTTACCGGCAGAAGAGGTGGAAGCGTTGATGCAGGACGGCGATACGCGCTGGATCAACCGTGGTGGTTATGACCTGGGCGATCTAAACCCCGACGCCGAGGTGTCCGCCGAGGGCATCCCGAAAACCCGCGCCCTGTACGGGAGCGTGGTCGAGCAGTTGAAGGATCCGGAGTCCTTCGCCTCGCAGGTCAAACGTATCCTGGCGGTGCGGCGCTCCTACGGTGTGGCATCGGCGCGGCAATTGCTGGTGCCGGTCACCGAACATCCCTCGCTATTGGTGATGGTGCACGAACTGCCGGCAGGGCGTGGTATTCAGGTCACCGCCCTGAACTTCGGGCCCGAGCCCCTCAGCGAAACGCTGCACTTCCCGGATATCGAGCCTGGGCCAGTGGTGGACATCATCAGTGAACGGCTGGAAGGCGACCTCACGCCGGAAGGTGATTTCCGCATCGAACTCGACGGCTACGAAGCGCTGGCGCTACGGGTCGTGACCAACATCCCGATCAGCTGATGAGGTGCCGTCCGTGCCTTGCTCGAACGATGGTGATGAGGTGAGCTGATCGATCAAGAGGCGCGCTACGGGTGAGACAGTGGCGCCGCGGCGCGTAATCAACTCGTAGGGCTCGCTGGTATTGCGCAGACGTAGGGGCAGGATGGTCGTCATGCCAAAAGCGGTACAAAAGCGCGCCACGTCGATCGACAGTAGTGCGACCAGGTTCGGGTTCTTCTGCAGCAGCGTCAGCGTGGTGAACGCGGACGTCGTTTCCAGCAACTGCGTGGGGAAATGGATACCGGCGTCGTGGAACTCACGCTCCAGCGTTACGCGCATGGGCATATTGGCGGAATACACCACCCAGCGTGATTCAGCGAGGTCGGCCAGTTCCAGCGTTTCGCGACTGGCCAATGGGTGTGCGCGGCTCGCAACCACCGCGAGCGTCTCCTGACGGATCGGCAGGCTGTCATAGAGTTCTGGCTGGCGACTGATGCTCGTTCGGCAGACCGCGACGTCCAGTCGGCCCTGGTCGAGCAACTTGAGCAAGCGCGCGCTGGTGTCCTCGACGATCTCGACCGACAGCGTTGGGCGACGTTCGAGCAGGGCGCTCAGCGCTTCGCTCAGGAAGGGGACCGCGCCCATGATAGTGCCGACCGCCAAACGCCCGCCATGGCCTTGCAGGATGCCGATCATTTCGTCGCGCAAATGGCCGAGGTCGGTCTGGATCAACTTCGCATAACGAATGGCGCAATGGCCCAGATCATTTGGCTCCAGCCCCCGGTGTGTGCGTACGAACAGCGTGGTACCGAAGGTGGCTTCGATCTCCTGCAGCGCTTTCGTAGCGCCGGGCTGGCTGATAGCAACCTGCTCCGCTGCCTTGATCAGAGACCCTTGCTCGCCCAGTGCGATAAGCAGACGCAATTGCTTCAGGCGTAGGCGGGAAAGGATGGAATTGATCGACGGAAGCATCGCTATAGCCTTTGGTTATATTTGTATCAGGCGCTCTCATTAGCCATGGCGAATCGCGCGGCATAGTGTTCGGTCACGACGGCGTTTGGACGCGATGCCACTCTCGCATCCTATCCAAGTGCGGACGGCCCAGCTATTACAAGAACAACAGGAGTTTTCCATGGCGCTCATCAATTACCTCACCCAGGTCCAGTTCGACTTCGGGGCCATCAGCCAGCTGCAGGCCGAATGCGAACGTCTGAACATTCGCCGACCCCTTTTGGTAACGGATGCCGGCGTACGCGCAGTTGGCATCGTCGATCAGGTTCTGAAGCAACTCGCCGACAGCGGCGCGGTGCCGATTTTCGACCAGACCCCACCAAACCCGAATGAAGGCGCCGTGCGTGTGGCGGCGGCGCTGTACCGCGACAGCGATTGCGACGGGATCATCGCCGTCGGTGGCGGCTCGTCCATCGACTTGGCCAAGGGTGTGGCGGTGTGCGGTACCCATGAAGGGCCGCTCAAGCAGTTCGCGGTCATAGAAGGGGGAATGGGGCGCATCACCAGCGCCGTGGCGCCGGTCATTGCCATACCGACCACCGCTGGCACCGGTAGCGAGGTTGGTCGGGGCGCGATCCTGATCCTTGACGATGGGCGCAAAGTTGGCGTGCTGTCGCCTTATCTGATACCGCGCTCCGCGATCTGCGATCCCGAACTGACGTTCGGCTTGCCACCGATGCTGACGGCCGCCACGGGCATGGACGCCATCGCCCATTGCATGGAAACCTTCATGTCGCCGCTCTTCAATCCGCCGGCGGACGGTATCGCGTTGGATGGCCTGCGCCGAGGCTGGGCCTACATCGAACGTGCGACCCGTGAACCCGATAATCGCGAGGCGCGCCTCAACATGATGAGCGCGTCGATGCAAGGCGCCATGGCGTTTCAGAAAGGATTGGGCTGTGTGCACAGCCTCAGTCATTCACTGGGTGGTATCAATCCGCGGTTGCATCACGGCACGCTCAACGCGATCTTCCTGCCGCAGGTCGTTGCGTTCAATGCCGACGCACCGGGCATGCGGCAGGACAACAAACTGGCGCGCATGGCCCAGGCGATGGATCTCGACGGTCCGAATGCGATCATTCCGGCACTGCGCGAGATGAATGTACGGCTCGGCTTGCCGCTGGGCCTGGCGAAGTTGGATGTAGACCCTGCGCTGTTCCCGCGGATCGTCGAAGGCGCATTGGCCGACCACAGCCACAAGACCAATCCGCGCGAGGCGAGCGCCGAGGACTATCGGCAGATGCTGGACGCCTCGCTTTAAGCGGAGCCCGGTCGGTCGATACACATTCGTGGCGAGGCACAACGAGGAGTGGCGGTATGGATCTGGGCATTTCGGGCTGCTGGGCGCTGGTCTGCGGTTCCAGCAAAGGCTTAGGCCGGGGCTGCGCGCAGGCGTTGGCGGCAGAGGGCGTCAATTTAGTGCTCAACGCGAGGGGCGCCGAGGCACTGGAAAGCACCGTGCGTGCGCTCCGTGAGGCCCACCCGGATATCGAGGTGCGCGGCGCTCCTGGCGACATCAGCGACTCCTCCGTCCGCGAGCGTGCATTAGCCGTAGCGCCGCGCATCGACATTCTCGTCACCAATGCAGGGGGACCGCCGCCGGGTGATTTCCGCGACTGGACCCGCGATGACTGGCTACAAGCGTTGGATGCCAACATGCTCACGCCGATCGAGCTGATCAAGGCCTGCGTCGATGCCATGGCCGAGCGCGGCTTTGGGCGAGTGGTGAACATCACCTCGGGCGCGGTCAAGGCGCCGATCGACATCCTGGGGCTTTCCAATGGTGCACGCAGTGGCCTGACCGGATTCGTCGCGGGCCTTGCGCGTCAGCCGAGGTTGGCGGGGCGCAATGTCACGATCAACAACCTGCTGCCGGGGGCCTTCGAGACCGAGCGCTTGCATAAGACGTTGGCGGCAGCCGCTATTAAAAGCGGACGTTCTCCAGATGAGATCGCAGTGGAGCGTCAGGCAGGAATTCCCGCAGGGCGCTTCGGTTCGCCGGAAGAATTCGGCGCCTTCTGCGCCCTTTTATGCAGCCGCCATGCGGGCTATTACACCGGGCAGAATCTACTGCTCGACGGTGGCGCCTATCCCGGCGTGAATTGATGCGGCGAGTGCGCTTCGGTTGCGTCATACGCGACTAAAGTCGCCCCTACAGAAGATATCTGCGGTCCCTGTAGGGGCGACTTTAGTCGCCCGCAATCCAGGCCGTCGCTTCGTCCGGTGCTCTACATCGTTTCTTCCCCTCCGAATGTCCTTGCGGTCCGCTGGACTTTGGCTACTCGCCGCGCCGCTCGGCTATCATCTGCGCTTGGTGGATGAGCCGCCGGACGCCGCAGATTGGGCCGCGCCTAGGGACTATGAACAAGAAACACCTCAACAATCAGCTTTTCGAGCTGATCCTCGCCAGTATCCAGGCGGGACGTTTGCAGCCAGGCACGCTCTTGCTGGAAGGTCCGCTGGCCGACATTTTTGGCGTCAGCCGCTCGCCGGTTCGTCAGGCCCTGGCACGCCTGTCTGAAAACGGCCTCATCCAGACCTTCGAAGGACGCGGTTATCTTGTGGGCACCGAGCCCGCTACCCCTCAGCGGCGCCCGCTCTGCGCCGACGATTTCGCCATCGCACCGGCACGCCGTCCCAAGCGCACCGAATCCTGGCAAGGGGTTTACGACGCGATCGAGCGCGAGCTGCTGCAGCATTCCTTGTTCGGTTCGCACCGTATCAATGAACTGGAATTATCGCGGCACTTTTCCATCAGCCGTACCGTTTCCAACCAGGTGCTTACGCGGTTGCAATTGATGGGGCTTTTGGAGAAAGACGAACGCTCGCGCTGGCTCGTTCCCGAGTGGGATGAGCAACGTCTGGCGGACCTCTACGAAATCCGCCGACGCCTCGAACCTTACGTGCTTTCACGCGCGGCCGAGCACTTGCCGAAGGCGCGCGTGGTGCGCTTCATCGATCGGCTACAAGAGGCAGTGGAGCAGTACCCGGAGATGGAAAGCCGGCACTTCGACGATCTGGAAAGTGATCTGCATATCCGCACGTTAGGCTACTGCCCGAACCGGCAAATGCTGACGCTGTTGCAGCGCACGCACTCGCTGCTGCTCTCCGGTAAACACATTCTGCTCGACAAGAGCTATTTCCCGGAGGAAGAACCGTTCTTTCAGGAGCACCTTGCGGTGTTCGAGAGCCTACGTGAGCACCGAGTCGACCAGGCGTGCGCGTACATGGAAGAGCATCTGCTGATCGCTGAGCGCAAGGTAAGCCAGCGTCTGACCCAGTTCAAAATGCAGAACACCGTGGAGGACGTGCCCTTTCTTGAACGGGTCGGCTGAGGTTTTGCGCGGCGCAGCAAAACCTCAGCCGAGCCTTGCCAGCATCAGGTCACCGCGCCTACCGGCCAGGGCACGAACTCGTTATCGCCGTAGTTGTAACCTTCACTCTTCGAGGGAGAACCCGATGCGATCTCGATGATCGTTTCGAAGATTCGCTCACCCGCCTGTACGATGTTTTCCTGACCATCCACGATGCCACCGCAGTTGATGTCCATGTCGTCCTGCATGCGTTGGTACATCTCGGTATTCGTCGACAGCTTGATACAGGGAGCCGGTTTGAAGCCCGAAACCGAGCCGCGGCCTGTCGTGAAGCAGATCACGGTGGCGCCAGAGGCAATTTGACCGGTAACGGAGACCGGGTCGTAGCCGGGACTGTCCATGAACACGAAGCCTTTTTCGGTGATCGGCTCGCCGTATTCGTAGACCGCGTTGAGCGACGTCGAGCCGCCCTTAGCCGCGGCGCCGAGGGACTTTTCAAGAATGGTCGTCAATCCGCCGGCCTTGTTGCCGGGGGAAGGGTTGTTGTTCAGTTCAGCGCCGTTGATGGCGGTGTAGTGCTCCCACCAGCGCAGGCGCTCGAGGAGTTTCCTGGCGACATCGTGGCTGATGGCGCGCTGGATCAACAGGTGCTCGGCGCCGTAGATTTCCGGTGTTTCGCTGAGGATCGCCGTGCCGCCGTTACGCACCAGCAGGTCAGCCGCGTAGCCCAACGCAGGGTTGGCAGTGATGCCGGAATAGCCATCCGAACCGCCGCATTCCAGCCCTACCATGAGGTGCTCGACGCTTTCCTCGGTGCGCTCCAGCCGGCCGATCGCGCGGGCGACGGTCTCGACCTGTTCGATCGCTTTCTCGATGCTCTTGCGGGTGCCACCGGCGTTCTGGATGTTGAAGACGCGGAAGGTGTCGCTTTCCACCAGCGCGTGCTTTTTCATCAGCGACGAAATCTGATTGGTCTCGCAGCCCAGCCCGATGATGAGGGCGCCGGCGATGTTCGGGTTACGGGCATAGCCCCAGATGCTGCGCTCCAGAAACTTGAAGCCTTCGGAATCGGTGTTGACGGCGCAGCCGCCTCCATGGGTGAGGGCGACCACGCCGTCGATATTGAGTGAGCGCAGCAGGGGCGAATCGTTGAAATGCGTGGCAACTGCGCGCGATACCGTGGCCGAGCAGTTCACGGTGGAGAGAATGCCGATGTAGTTGCGTGTTCCCACGCGCCCATCGGGTCGGCGGTAGCCCATGAAGCGGCGACGTTCTTCGGGCGGGAGGACCGGCGTTCGTGCAACCGGCGGCGGTAGCGCGTCCGTGGTGTGGCTGGCCGGCATGTCGACGTTATGGACATGGACGTGCTGGCCCGCCGTGATAGGCCGGCTCGCGACGCCAATGACCTGACCGTACTTGAGCACGGGATCGCCGACGGCAAGATCTCGCCGCGCGATCTTGTGTCCGCTGGGAATTTCGTCCAAGGCCGTCAGGCCGATTTCGTCGATAGGGCTGGATTTGGCGATGGCCCGCCGCGCGACGGCGACAGAATCGTTTTCACTGAGCACGACCACGGTCTGGTTGCGGGTAATGAGCTGCATTCGGGAACCTGCGTCTTGTTGTTATGGGGGCTTGCACGGGGCGAGTATGGTTCAAAATGAACATTGCGTGCAATGTTTGCTGGTGCTATGGTCATTGCCAATGGCGCTGACCGCCAGTCCCATAAAAACAACAGGCGAAGGTCACCTCACATGTCTGATGTCACTTCCTGCGCTGCTCGCAAAGCGCGTATCGCTCGCGTCCGAACCGTGATCGGCACCCTGTTCCGGGGGGCTCGCTGATGCGGCGGATCATCGATGGCTATTTCACCCTCCTGAAAGTCCTCGCGGTGCTGTGCCTGGCGACAATGGTCGTGCTGGTGTTCGGCAACGTGGTGCTGCGGTATGGCTTCAACCAGGGCATCACCGTGTCCGAAGAGCTGTCGCGCTGGGCGTTCGTCTGGCTGACGTTTCTCGGCGGCTTGGTGGTGCTGCGCGAGCGCGGGCACATGGGCGTCGATCTGATGCTGAAAAAACTGCCCGTTCTTGGGGAGCGCATCTGTCTGATCGCGGCGCAGATTCTGATGCTTGGCTGCTCGCTGCTGTTCCTCAAGGGCAGCTGGGTGCAGATGCAGATCAACCTCAGTTTCCCCTCACCCGTCACCGGGTTTTCCATGGGCTGGTTCTACGGCTCGGGCGTCGTGTTTGGCGCCTCTGCGGCGCTGATTCAGCTCTACGAGATCGGCCGTCTGATGGTTTGCCGCGATATCCATGAGCATTCGCGGCACCTCGAAACGCATCTCTGATACGCGCGCCATACCGCACAAAACAAAAAGAAAGAACGGAGTGAAACGATGGCTATCCTCGCCATATTCGTGTGCTCGCTGATCGGTGCGATGGCCATCGGTGTGCCGATCGCCTTTTCGCTGATCCTTTGCGGGATCGCGATGATGTACTACCTCGATTTGTTCGACGCCCAAATCATTGCGCAAAACCTGATCAATGGCGCCGACAGCTTCCCGCTGATGGCGGTGCCGTTCTTCATGCTCGCGGGCGAGCTGATGAACGCCGGTGGGCTCTCTAAACGCATCGTCAATCTAGCGGTTGCGCTGGTCGGCCATATCAAGGGCGGTCTGGGTTACGTCACCATTCTGGCCGCATGCCTGCTGGCGAGTCTTTCTGGATCGGCTGCCGCGGATGCAGCCGCGTTGGCAGCGCTGTTGGTCCCGATGATGGTCAAGGTCGGTCACGATCGAGCCACGTCAGCGGGCCTTGTGGCTTCCGCGGGGATCATAGCCCCGGTGATTCCGCCTTCGATCGGCCTGATTCTGTTCGGCGTCGCGGGTAACGTGTCGATCACCAAGCTGTTTCTGGCCGGCATCGTACCGGGCCTGCTCATGGGCGTTTCGCTGTGCGTCGCCTGGTACCTGGTATCCAGACGGGAAACGATCCAGATCAAACCGCGCGCCTCGAAGCGGGAAGTCGCGCGGGCGCTGCTGGATGGCATCTGGGCGTTGATCCTGCCGATCATCATTCTTGTCGGGCTCAAGGCTGGTGTGTTCACGCCGACCGAGGCGGGCGTGATCGCCGCGGTCTACGCGTTGCTGGTGTCGTTGTTCGTCTACCGCGAACTGCGCATCCGCGATCTTTATGGCGTGTTGCTCAATGCGGTAACCACCACGGCCATGGTGATGTTTCTGGTGGCGTCGGCGATGGTCGCGGCCTGGGTCATCACCGTGGCCGACCTGCCTAGTGAAGTCATCGCGCTGCTTGAGCCACTGATGGACAGCCCGCGACTCTTGATGCTGTTGATCGTGGTGATCATCGTGCTCATCGGCATGGCCATGGACATGTCGCCGATCATCCTGATCCTGGCGCCCGTCATGCTTCCTGTGGCGGTAGAGGCCGGTATCGATCCTATCTACTTCGGCGTGATCTTCGTGATGACCTGCGCCATTGGCTTGATCACGCCCCCCGTGGGGCTCGTGCTCAACGTCGTGGCCGGGGTGACCCGTATCGACTTCATGTCGACCGTGAAAGGCGTGCTGCCCTTCCTGCTCGCTGAGTTGCTAATCATCGCGCTCTTGCTGATCTTCCCGGACCTGCTGCTGGTGCCGGCCCGCTGGATCTCAGGTTGACCCGAAACCGTGCTCGCGCGCCGCAGCGCGAGCGGACAAGGAGGTCGCAGTGGCCTTCCGAACGAAGCCGAAAGGCGTACATAAGAAGAGGAAAACCGTCATGAAAATAATTCCAAAAGCCTTGACCGCATTGCTGTGCTCGGCCCTGATGTTCTCCGCCGCGAGTCATGCCGAAGAGGTGGGTCGCCACAGCTTCAAGATCGCCTTCGTTCAGGCCAAGAACCACCCCCACGGGTTGGGGGCGCAGAAGTTCGCCGAGCTCATCAAGGAGAAGAGCGACGGCAAGATGAAAGTGATGGTGTTCGCCAGCGGCACGCTCGGCGGGGACACTCAGGTCATCTCCTCGCTCCAGGGCGGGACGGTCGACATGACGCTGGTCACGCCAGGCCTGCTCACCGGTATCGAAAAAGGATTCGGCCTCTACGGCATGCCGTTCCTGTTCCAGAACGCCAAGGAAGTGGACGCCGTGCTCGATGGCGAAGTAGGGCAGAAACTGCTCGAGCGTTTGCCGCCGCATGGGCTGATCGGTCTTGGCTACTGGGACCATGGCTTCCGTCATGTTTCCAACAACGCACGGCCCATCACCAAGCTCGAGGATCTCAAAGGCCTGAAGATCCGCGTACAGCAGATTCCGACGGCCATTGAGACCTTCAAGGCGCTGGGCGCGAATCCAGTACCGATGTCCTTTACCGAACTCTATACGGCGCTCGAAACCGGCACCGTGGACGGCCAGGAAAACCCGCTGGCAGCGGTCGAAACCTCCAAGTTCTACGAAGTGCAGAAGTACGAGTCGCTGACCGGGCACTTCTATGATCCGCTGGTGGCCATTTTCAGCAAGAAAGTCTGGGACGGTCTGAACGAGACCGAGCGCGACATCGTGCGTAAGGCGTCGCTCGAAGCACAGGCGTACGAGCGCAAGGTCTCCCGCGAAATGGACGTGACCTCGCGTAAGGCGCTGACGGATGCCGGGATGCAGGTCAACGAGGTTGCGCCGGAAGAAATCGAACGCATGCGTGAGCACCTGAAGCCTGTCACCGAGCGCTTCACCCAGGAATACGGCGCCGAGCTCGTTGGCGAAGTGATGGCTGAAATCAAGAAAGTGCGCGATGCACAGTGATGCGACGGTGCGGTTGGCAAGCGTCAGCCGCACCCCGACAGCCAGGAGGATTCCATGTCTGATTTGAATGTCGGTTTCATTGGTTTGGGCTTGATGGGGCGGGCCATGGCTGGGCATATCCTGCGCAAGGGATATCGCTTGCATGTCGTGGCCAACCGCAACCGTGAACCCGTCGATGCGCTGGTGGGCGAGGGCGCCCACGAGTCGACGTCGGCCGCCGCACTGGCGCGTGAGGTGGACGTCGTACTGCTGTGCTTGCCAGGTTCCAAGGAAGTGCAGCAGGTCATGGCGGGCGAGGCGGGACTGCTCGCCGGGCTTGGTGCGGGCAAGATCGTGGTGGATTGCAGCACGGGCGACCCGAGTTTGACCGAAGGGATTGCCGCTGCAGTGGTATCGACCGGTGCGGGCTACCTCGATACGCCGGTCAATCGCACGCCCGAAGGAAGCCGCGGAAGGGCGTCTGAACGTCTTGGCGGGCGGAGATGCCGCGCTGTTGGAAAAAGTGCGTCCGCTGCTCGAAAGCTTTTCTGAAACCCTGCATCACCTAGGGCCGGTCGGCTCGGGCCATAAAGCCAAGGTCATCCACAATTTCATCGCCCAGGGCAACGCGGCGGTCCTGGCCGAAGCCTTCACGGCGGCGGCGAAGAACGGCATCGACCTGGCTGCATTCGCCGACATTTGCAGTTTAAGCGGCGGCCATAGCCGCACCTTCGATCGGATCATTCCGTTCGTGTTGTCGGGTGACGACTCAGGGCAGCGCTTCGCCATCGCGAACTGTGAGAAAGACATGCGCTACTACACGCAATTGGCGAAAAGCTCACCGTCCACTGGCATCGTGGCCGAGTCGGTCTACCAGACCTTCCTCCTGGCGAAAAGCCTGGGGCACGGCGAGAAATACGTGCCGCATCTGTTCGATGTGCTTGGTGAGATCAACGGTGTGCGTGTTCGCGCGGCGGAGAAAAAACCATGAAGCTGCTGCGCTACGGCCCCAAGGGGCAAGAGAAACCAGGGCTCGTCGATGCAGGCGGTGGGATGCGCGATCTGTCCGCACACCTGGCGGACATCACCGGCGACACCCTGTCCGCGAATCGTTTGGCTGAGCTGGCGGCGCTGGATGTCGAGCGCCTGCCAAGGGTGGACGGCGAGCCGCGGTTGGGCACGCCATGGGGCGGTATCGGCAAGATCATCTGCGTTGGTCTGAACTATGCCGACCATGCCAAGGAGTCCGGCCTACCCGTACCGACCGAGCCAGTGCTGTTCACCAAGGCGATCAGTGCGATCAACGGCCCCTTCGATGATGTGATGCTGCCACGCGGCTCGGAGAAAACCGATTGGGAAGTGGAGCTGGGCATCGTGATCGGCAAGCGGGCGCGCTATGTCGAGCAGGCGCATGCACTGGAGCATGTGGCGGGTTACTGCATCGTCAACGATGTGTCCGAACGTGCCTTCCAACTCGAACGTGGCGGCACCTGGGACAAGGGTAAGGGGTGCGATACCTTCGCACCGATCGGCCCCTGGTTGGTGACACCCGATGAGATCAGTGACCTGCGTGATTTGGCGCTCAACCTGTCGGTGAACGGTGAGACCTGCCAGCAGGGAAGCACCCGCACCATGATCTTCGGCGTGGAGGAGATCGTCAGCTACATCAGCGGTTTCATTACGCTGGAGCCGGGCGATCTGATTTGTACGGGCACGCCTCCAGGCGTAGGCGCCGGCATGCAACCACCGCGTTTTCTGGCGGCGGGTGACGAGATGCGCCTGTCTATCGCCGGCCTCGGTGAGCAGCGTCAGCGCGTCGTCGCCTGGGCGCGTCAGGACTGATTCGGCGGCGGCTTTCGGCCGCCGCTTCTTTCGAGCGAAAAAACATGAAGAGACGGCTGTACCCCGGTCGCGACTACCGGCGCGCGCAGAATATAGACGAGCTACGCGAAATGGCCCGGCGCAGGCTGCCCAATTTCTCCTTCGAGTACGTCGAGGGTGGCGCTGATGATGAAGTCACATTGCGCCGCAATCGCAGTGTTTTCGAGTCCATCACCTTGCAGCCGCGCACGCTGCGTGCAGTCGGCGCGCGGGATCTGAGGCGCGATTTTCTGGGTGTCGAATCGAAGCTGCCGTTCATGATCGGGCCCACCGGGTTCAACGGACTGCTGACGCATCAAGGGGATTTGCACCTGGCGGAGGCGGCCGCGCAAGCCGGTATTCCGTTCGTATTGAGCAACGCATCCACCGTGTCCATCGAGGACATCGCCGCCGTCGAAGGCGTGCGGGCATGGATGCAGATCTACCTCTATCGCACCCGTGAGCATGTGGCGAAGCTTGTCGAGCGCGTCAGTCGGCTGGGGCTGGAAGCCATCATGGTGACCACCGACAGCGCGATCTTCGGCAATCGGGAATGGGACCGCCGCAATTACGTGCGGCCCCTGAAACTGGACTGGCGAAACCGGCTCGATACCGCGCTGCATCCCGAGTGGATGTGGGACGTGCTGGTGCCCCATGGCGTGCCCCGTTTCAAGAACATGGGTGATCTGCTCCCGCCCGGGCAGGACAGTGTGAAGGGCGCGGCCAGCGCCTTGGCGGCCGAGCTCGATCCGACCCTCGCTTGGGCCGACATCGCCTGGCTTCGGGATATCTGGAAGGGCAAGCTGATCGTCAAAGGGCTGATGCATCCCGCAGATGCAGAGATCGCGCTCAAGTACGGCGTCGACGGGCTCGTGTTATCGAACCATGGCGGGCGCCAGCTCGATGGTGCCGTTTCCGCGATGGACACCCTGCCAGAGGTCGTGCAGCGTGCGCGCGGGCATATGCAGGTATTCCTCGATGGCGGCTTCCGCCGCGGCAGCGACATTGCCAAGGCCTTGTTGCTTGGCGCTGATGGCGTATCCATTGGCCGAGCCGGGCTCTACGGTCTCGCCGCTGGTAAAGGCCCCGGCGCGAGCCATGCGATCGACATCTTGCGCGTCGAGCTGGACCGTACCGTTGGCCTGTTGGGTTGCTCTGGTCTCGACGAACTACGGCCAGAACTGATCCATGATCCGCTCTGGCGGGCACGCGCGCAGCAAGCCTTGGGGTGAAGCTGCCATCTGCTTCAGCATTTCACCGCTGTGGGAGCGGGCCATGCCCGCGAAGCAGTCCCAAGGGCAGTGTCGTTTTACTGTTCCGCTGCTGGTGGCTACGAC
Organism: Pseudomonas matsuisoli; assembly: GCF_014647635.1. Classification (GTDB taxonomy): domain Bacteria; phylum Pseudomonadota; class Gammaproteobacteria; order Pseudomonadales; family Pseudomonadaceae; genus Pseudomonas_P; species Pseudomonas_P matsuisoli. The sequence continues at coordinate 15,011 of NZ_BMPO01000008.1, read as the reverse complement.
TGAGCACCGCTCGATCAGCTTCTAAAGGGCGTTCCAAAAAGCTACCAATACGGTGTCCTGCATATAATTTTGTAGGGCGGGTGCAACCCGCGGCTTTCTGCGGCCACGCGGGTTTCACCTGCCCTACGAGACTACCGCTGAGCAAAGCCCGGTCCGACACGATCGGAAGGGACGCTAACCATCAAGCAGCCTCTAGAACGGGCAATCCAGTCCACCGTCCGCCGCTGCGCTCCGTACTGCCGCGAGTACGTCCGCCGGCAGTGGAATCCCTTCGGTCAGATAGCGCTCTCGTCGTGCCAGACCGGCGTGTCCGGGTAAGCGTACCGGTTGCCCTGAGATGCGTTCCCGGCTTGAGCGGCACCGAGAGACGAAGTGATCCATTTCGCCTTCGAATGCTTGCAGACCGCCGAAATGCTCGGGGTCGAGCACCATGACGCAGACGGCCGCCCCCCAGCCTTCTGGCTGATCCCGGCGGCCAAAGCCACCGAGCCCGGCCGTCAACGCCTCGACCATGGTGCCGAGGGCAAACCCTTTGTGGCCAAACTCCAAGCCGCCCAGAGGCAGGATGCTGCCCGGAGGGTCGGTGAAGAAGGCTTCCGGGTCACGGCTGAGCTGGCCTTTGTTATCGAGCAGAGTGGCATGTTCCAACTGCTCGCCTGCGGCGCGTGTCTTGTTCACCAGGCCATTGGTGATGTTGGACATGCTCACGTCGATAAGGATGGGCTGTTGGCTGGTTGGAATGCCGATCGCCAGTGGGTTGGGTGTGTACACCGGGTCCAGCCCGCCGAATGGCGCGACTGACGCAACCGCGGGGTCGGAGGTGTAGATGATCGGCATGAGGCCATGCTTGGTCACTGGCTGCAGATAAGCGGCGAGACACGCAATGTGATGCGAGCGGCGGATGTTGGCGATACCAATGCCGAACGTCTTTGCCGCATTAGCCGCGAATGCCAGAGCATGCTCGACGCAGTACGGCCCTAGCAGGTAGTTCGCATCGTATTGCGCGGCCACTGGCGTCTGCCGAACTGTTTCCAGCGCCGCTGGATCGACCCGCGCATGCCCGGCGCGAATGTCCTTGAGATAGCCCTGCGCCAGTTTCACGCCATGGGTGTGATGACCGAGCAGGTCGCCTTCGAGTAGCACGCGGGCGACGGTCGAGGCGACCTTATCGCTGGCTCCGTGCCTTTCAAACAATTGCTGGATCAGGCCGTGAAGGGCCTTTGCATCGACGGCGGACATTATCGACCTCCTTGAGGCGCGGATTGCAGGGCCGGCCGCTTGCGGTATTTGAGCCAGGCTTTGGTGAACAGGGGGAACAGCACGATCAAGGCGACCAGCGCGCCCAGGCCCGCACTAATGGGGCGCTCGAAGAACGCAAGCAAGTTGCCGTTGGACTTGATCATCGAGGTCATGAAGTTGTTTTCCAGGATGTTGCCCAGCACGAGCCCCAGGATCGCGGGGGCGATCGGAAAGTCGGAGCTGGCCAACAGGTACGCCGCCACGCCACAGGCCAGCATGATCCACACGTCGGTCAGCGAGTTGTTGATGGCGAACGCGCCGACGATGCAGAACGCCAGGATGATTGGCATCAGGACCTTGGCCGGGGTAACGGCGAAGATATGGGCGCTGCGGATCGCCAGGTAACCGATGGGGATCAGGATCAGGTTGGCAACGAAGAACGCCGTGAACAGGCCGTAGGCCATTTCGGCGTTGTCTATGAAGATCGTCGGCCCGGGGTTCATGCCCTTCATGTATAGCACGCCGATGACGATCGCGGTGATCGAGTCCCCCGGAATGCCGAACACCAGGGCTGGGACCCAAGCGCCGCAAATGCCGGCGTTGTTGGCCGAACTCGCATCGACGATGCCTTCGAGGTGGCCCTTGCCATAGGCCTCAGGCGTCTTCGAGCGCTTCTTGCTGACCGCGTAGGAGATCCAGGCTGCAATGTCCGCACCGGCGCCGGGAAGTGCGCCGATCAGGGTACCCAGCACACTGCCTCGCGTGACGTTACGCCAATGCTTGCGTAGGTTGCCTGGGACCTTGCCGAAGACCGTCCCGGTTTGCGGATGGCGTTCGGCGCTGTCGCCCTTGGCTGCCGCAGAGGCGGATTCGCGGCTGGCGTACAGTTTCATTACTTCGTTGAGGGCAAAGCAGCCGATCATCACCGGAATGAAGTTGATGCCGCCCATGAGGTCGGGCACGTCGAAGGTGAAACGTGGGCTGCCGGTCACCATGTCCAGGCCCACGGTCGCCAGCAACAGGCCTACCATCAAGGAAAGGAAGCCTTTTACCGGGGAGCCGGGCGCAATGAACACCGCGCTGCTTAGGCCGAGAACGGCAAGCCAAAAGTATTCGAAGGAGCTGAAGTTCAGAGCGAACTCCGCCAGCGAGGGGGCGACCATGATCAGCACCAAGGTGCCGGCCAGGCCGCCGATGACCGAACAGATGAGGTTGGTGCCCAAGCATTCACGCACGCGGCCCATGCGACCGAGCGCACTGGCATCCGAGACGTACGCCGCTGACGCAGGTGTGCCTGGAATGTTCAGGTAGGCCCCGGGGATGTCGCCGGCGAAGATGGCCATGGCGGCCGTGGTAATGATCGCGGCGATGGCGGCGGTCGGTTCCATGTAGAAGGTGACGGGCACGAGCAGGGCGACAGCCATGGTCGCGGAGAGCCCGGGGATCGCGCCGACGAAAACGCCGAACAGTGCGGCTACGACAATGACGAGCATCGTCTGCAAGTTGAACACCAGCAACATGCCATCGATGAGTTCGGACATGGCTAATTCCTCAGAAGCCCCATGGGCCGAGTGGTAGCGGCACGGACAGGAGTCGGGTGAACGCGAAGGTGACGATGGCAGCTGCGATGACGGAGGTCAGGATGGCCGGCAGCAAGCGAACACCGCGCGAGCAGAACAGCATGAACATGGCTAACGCGAGCGTCAGTCCCGTGCCGAGCGTGTCGGCCAAAAGGATGTAGCCGATCACGGCGACGACAGGGAGCACAACGGTCCAGCTAGGCCTTGGCAATTGGGCCGCTATTTCGCCCGCAGCGCGGGCTCTATTCATTTGGCGTACGCCACTCAAGGCGAGCAATACGCCGCCCGCGAGCATGCCGGTGCCGATTAAGGTCGGAAAAAGGTCGGCGCCATATTGCAGGCCGTCGATGGTGCTGAACGAACGCGCCATGACGATGACGGCGATGCCCAGCACGGCGAAGAGTAGTCCGAGGATCAGGTCCTTCATGACGAAGCTCCTTAGGGGCTGATGACGTCTCGTTCGCAGCCACACGCGCGACAAAGCATCAACAGACCCTCGGTTGAAGGGTGCAAAGACGCCGTCCTGCAGCGGCATTTGGCCGGTGGCAGCACGGCGCCCCATGCGTTACTTCTTCAGGCCGATCTTCTCGATGATGCCGCCCATGTACTCGTCGTTTTCCGCGAGGAACGTCTTGAACTCGGTGGGATTACGCCACTCAACACCGAAGCCCTGCTTCTTCATGAAGTCCTGGTACGTGTCGCTTTTGTAGGCCGCTTCGAGCGCCTTGCCGAGTTTTTCGACGACAGCAGGGTCCATGCCCTTGGGTCCGGCGACGCCGCGCCATTCCCCAAGCGAGTAATCGCTGCCGATGGTTTCCTTGATGGTCGGAATGTTCGGGAACGCGGGATTGCGTTCTGGCGAAACGACCGCCAGACCCTTGGCTTTGCCGGCATCGATCATCGAGCGTGCTTCGGGCACGGAGGACGGCACGATCTCCAGGTTGCCGGCAGCGAGCTCGACCATGGCAGGTGCTGCACCTTGACTGGGAATCCAGCGGACCTGATCGGGCGGAATGTCTTGGTCCAGCAGCAGCCCGGCGAACGCCACGTGCCAGATACCGCCAAGGCCAGTGCCAGATGCGCTGAAGGTGCCTTTGGGTTTTTCCTTGATGGCCGCCAGCAGCGACTGCACGTCGTTGTAGGGCGCGTCCGCGGCGATCTGCACGCCAGGGTAGTCGTAGTTGGTCATGGCGAGGGGCGTGAAGTCCTCGCGGGAGATCTTGGTGAGGCCCTGCCAATGCAGCATGTTCAGCTCACCAGTGATGAAGCCGAGCGTATAGCCGTCAGGACGCGCGCTGGCCATGGCCGTGTGGCCGACGACGCCACCGCCGCCAGGACGGTTGACGACGTTTACCGTGGTGCCCAGTTCTTTCTCCAGCGCAGTGGCGATACCGCGCGCGGCTGCATCGCTCCCGCCGCCTGCAGCCCAGGGAACGATCAGCTGAATGGGGCGTTCGGGATAATCGGCCAGTGCCAAGGGAGAGGTGAAGAGCGCGGAGAGTAGCAGGGCCCGGAACGGGCGCAGGAGGAAAGGCCGGCCATTGCGGTCGTCATTCTTCATCGTTTTCACCTATTGAAATTATTGTTAGTGATCCGTCACGTCGGCATACGAGGCCGGGCGCGTGGTCGAACTTATGGGCTACGGCGAGGCGCGTGTCTAATGAGCCTTTCTCATCGGACTATAACGCGCGGTTATTGGCTTCAGCGGTTGGCGTGAGTGAAGCCCTTCCTGCTGTAGGAGCGGGCCATAGGCGCGAAGGCGTGCTGGCCGCACGCTGCGCGAGTGGGGGCCAAATAAGAACAAGCGCTCTTTAGCTGCTCGTTTCTAGCCGGGCCACGTCGCGCAGGATGCGAGCGAATGCCTGTGCATTGGCAGAGGTGGGCTCGCCAATGCGCAGCAGCAGCCCGTAGCCCAGCGTAGGCGTGTTGAGGGCCGTATCCAGCTTGCACAGTCGACCCTCGGCAAGGTGGGTTCGGATGATCGATTCCGGAAGCAGCGCGATGGCCTGGCTGCATTCGAGCAACTTGAGCGTCGTCTGCACCGACGTCGTTTCCAGGCTATTGGTCGGCACGCCCATATCGGCTTCGGCGAACGCGTGTTCGAGCATGCGTCGCAGCGGGGTATTGCTCGGGTACAACACCCACGGCCAGCGCAGTAGCGCATCGCCGGACACGGCGCGTTGCTCGGCCAGTGGATGGCCGGCACCTGCGGTCAGCACAAACGGCTCATGGTAAAGCGGCTCGAAACTGAAGCGGCGCTGCTGGTCCGGCTCGGTGTAGCGGCCCACCACGAGGTCAAGTTCCTTGCGTTCGAGCATCGCCAGCAGGTGATCGCTGGTCTGCTCGACGAGCTCGACCGCCAGCAACGGCCGCTCGCGCTTGATCCGCAAAATGGCTTCGGGCAGTGCATTGGCGGTGGCGGCGAAGATTGCCCCGACCCGCAGCTGGCCATAGCCGCCGCGGCGCAGGTTCGCTAACTCGCGCTCGAAGCGCTGGCTATCGTTGAGGGTGCGCTGGGCGTATTCGATAACCGCGCGACCCAGTTCGGTGGGCGCTAATTCGCGCGGCCGGCGCTCGAACAGCACCACGCCAAGCAAGTCTTCGATGTCCCGCAGCATCTTGCTCACCGCCGGCTGGCTAAGGCCCATGCTCTGCGCGGCCGCGTGCATGTTCGCAGTGCGACCGAGCGTCTCGATCAGCAATAGGTGACGCAGGCGCAACCAATTGTGCAGTGCTGGTCGGCGTGGGTGCCCACCGTCGACATCCTGTCCTTCGTCCGATAACGGATCCATATCAACCCTTGAGGAATAGTCATTGGAAGCGCCGGTGGCGGCTGGCTATGGTCGCACAGCCTCAATATGCGCTCCACGGCCGCTGCGCTTCCATCGGCAGATGTCGCCTGTGCCGTACAAATCATTACAAGGATAAGAAACGATGCCCAAACCTCTTGTGTTGACGCCGGAGAACACGCTTCCCGAAGACGGCCTGGCCGGGCTTCTCGTTGGACGCGCCTGGATTCCCGGTACGCCAGGCGGCCCTTCGCCCGTGCTGCTCCGTGAAGAGGGTGTGGTCGATCTTTCCCCGCTAGCACCGACGCTGGCCGCGTTGTTCGATCTACCGGAGCTGGTCCAGCGTTTGAACGCGTATTCGGGGCAACCGATATGCACTGTCGAGGCATTGCTGGAAAACAGTGGTAGCACGCGCGATCCCTCGCGGCCATGTGCGCTGGCGCCGGCTGATCTACAAGTGATCAAGGCAGCAGGTGTGACGTTCGCATCGAGCATGGTGGAGCGGGTCATCGAGGAGCGATCGGGCGGCGATCCACAACGCGCAGAGGCCGTACGCGCGAAAGTCCGTGATCTCATCGGTGATAACCTGCGCGACGTGCGCCCTGGGTCAGAGCGTGCCGAACGGCTGAAGCAGTTGCTGATCGAGCAGGGCCTTTGGTCCCAGTATCTGGAGGTCGGTATCGGGCCGGATGCCGAGATCTTCACCAAGGCGCCGGTGCTCGCCGCCGTCGGCACTGGCATGGAGATTGGCATTCATCCCAAGTCGGAATGGAACAATCCAGAACCTGAGGTGGTGTTGGTCGTGAATGGGCAGGGCGACGTGCTTGGCGCCACCCTTGGCAACGACGTTAACCTGCGCGACTTCGAGGGGCGCAGTGCACTACTGCTGAGCAAGGCCAAGGACAATAATGGCTCTTGCGCCCTTGGCCCGTTCATCCGGCTATTCGATGAGGGATTCACTCTGGACGACGTTCGCCAGGCCGAGGTCGACTTGCGTGTCGAGGGTGAGGAGGGATTCGTGCTTTCCGGGCGCAGCTCGATGAGTCAGATCAGCCGCGACCCGTTGGACCTCGTCGCACAAACGATCAACGCCAACCACCAATATCCCGACGGGTTCCTGCTGTTCATGGGCACGCTGTTCGCACCCACGGAGGACCGCGATCATCCCGGTGGCGGGTTCACTCACAAGCTTCATGACGAGGTGCGGATTTCCAACCGGTGGTTGGGCAGTTTGCGCAACCGCGTGAACCACAGCAGTGCGGTGTCTCCGTGGACGTTCGGCGTCGGGGCGTTGATGAGCAATCTGGCGGAGCGGGGTTTGCTAAACCCGCGCTGAAACGCAAGAGGTGGTGATGCCACGGCCGGCATCACCGCCGTAGTTCGTCCAACAGCATCTGCGCGGGCGGGGACAAGGCCATGCCATGGCGCACGATCACGCCATAGGGCTCGTTACGGCTGGCGAGCGTCAGTGGCAAACGCGAGAGCATGCCGAACCGTTCACCAAAGGCGGCGGCGTCCGCTGGCATCAGCGCCACCAATGACGGGTCTTCCTGCAACAGGCTGAACATGGCGAAGGTGGAGGCCGTTTCCACGGGGTAGCGTGGGAATTCGAGGCCGGCGGCGGCAAGCTCGCGCTCCAGCAGCAGGCGCATCGGCATGTTGGTCGGGTAGATCACCCAGCGGTGCCTGGCCAATTCAGCGAGATCGACCTGGTCTTTCCCGGCCAGTGGATGCGTGGGATGCGCCACCACATCCACCGTTTCATCGTGCAAGGTCAGGCAGTCGTAGGCGTCGGGACGGCGGCTGACGCTGCTACGGCAGATCGCAAGATCCAGCCGGCCCTCGTCCAGCAGGGTCAGCAGGCGTGCGCTGGTGTCTTCGATGACCTCCACCGACAACGCCGGTTGCACGTCACGCAAGCGAGTCAGTGCGCGCATCAGTAGCGGTACCGCACCCATGATCACGCCAACGGACAGCCGGCCTCCTTGGCCTTCGAGAATGCCGACCATTTCTTCGCGCAGGTGCGCCAGGTCGCTGTGGATCAACCGTGCATAACGGATGACGCAGCGACCCAGGTCGTTGGCCTGCAGGCCTTGGCTGCTGCGGATGAACAGGCTGGCACCGAACGCCGTCTCGATGTCGTGCAGGGCTTTAGTCGCGCCCGGCTGGCTGATGGCGATCTGTTGAGCGGCGCGATGCAGCGAGCCCTGCTCATCGAGCGCAATCAGCAGGCGCAGGTGTTTCAGGCGGAGTCGCGAAACGATGGCGTTGAGTGGCGAGACCATGGGGATAAGTAACGGTTATCGCTAGATCAGAAGCTTTCATTAGGCAGCAGGCGGGACGATTTTTAAAGTGCTGTGATTCGCGGAGCCCGCGACTTACAACAATAAGGATCGATGTCATGCGGCTGATTCAATTCGAGAACGAAAATGGCCAGCGCCACGTGGGCGTAGTCGATGGCGACCGTGTACAGGTAGTGAAGGGCGTGACCAGTACGCGCGAACTCGCGCTAAGCGCCATTCGCGGCGGTAAGGGGCTACTGGCGCAGATCGACGCCCAGGGGCTCGAATCCGGCCCGGTCTATCGCGAGTTGCTCGAAAGCAACCGCGTGCTGGCGCCGTTGGATCACGACGATGCGGCGCATTGCCTGGTCAGTGGCACGGGGCTGACCCATCTGGGCAGCGCTTCCACGCGCGACAAGATGCATCAGCAAGTCGCGGTCGAGGAAAAGGTCACCGACACCATGCAGATCTTCCGCTGGGGCCTGGAGGGCGGTCGCCCGTCTTCAGGTACGCCCGGTGCGCAGCCAGAATGGTTCTATAAGGGCGACGGCAGCATCGTCGTCCGCCCGGGTCAGGACTTTCCGGTCCCTGATTTCGCCGAAGACTTTGGCGAGGAACCGGAGCTGACGGGGCTTTATGTCATCGGCTACGACGGCAAACCGTACCGGGTAGGTTTCGCCCTCGGAAACGAGTTTTCCGACCACGTGACCGAGCGCAAGAATTACCTCTACCTCGCTCATTCCAAGCTGCGTTATTGCTCGTTCGGGCCTGAACTGTTGATCGGTGAATTGCCGGCGCACCTGGCAGGCACCAGTCGTATCCTTCGTAATGGCGAGGTGCTCTGGGAGAAAGAATTCCTTTCTGGCGAGAGCAACATGTGTCACACGCTGGAGAACCTCGAGTACCACCACTTCAAGTACGCGCAGTTCTTGCGACCGGGCGATGTACACGTGCACTTCTTCGGCACGGCGACGCTGTCTTTCGCCGATGGGATCAAAGCCGAGCCTGGCGATACGTTCGAGGTGTCGCTCGACGCGCTCGGTGAGCCGTTGCGTAACGGTATCGCCGTGCATGCGGTTGCAGTTCCGGCAGGCGGCGTGACGTCGCTATAAAGGTGTCACGGCGCTGATGGGGGCGCGAGATGAGTTGCATGTCGGCAACCCGTCAGCGCATCCCCGTCTAGCGGGCGCCCGCGTGTTCACCCGCTAGGCCGAGCGCGCGGCGCGCTTTCGTGCTGCCGCATTGAGTAGTAACCCTGCCAGCAAGACGACCGCCGCGCCGGTAGTGCCGGCTGCATAGGGGATCCATCCCGGCATCTCTGGAAGCGCCAAGTCGTGCGCGGCCATCTCTCCCGCGATCCAGCCAAGCAGTGCGCCGCCAAACGTGACGATGATGGGGAAGCGATCCATCAGCCACAGCACCAGGCGACTCCCCCAGACGATGAGCGGGATACTGATGAGGATGCCAATCGCGACGAGCACGATTTCACCGTGGGAGGCCGCGGCAACCGCCAGCACGTTATCCAGGCTCATGACCGCGTCGGCGATGATGATGGTTCTGACCGCCCCCCAAAGGTGGGTACTGGCCTTCAGGTCTTCGTTGTCGTCTCCATCGTCACGAACGAGTTTGATGCCGATCCACAGCAACAGGGCGCCCCCTACGAGCCTGAGGTAAGGCAAGTCCAGCAGTTCGAGGGCGAAGAAGATCAGTGCCAGCCGCAGCACGATAGCGCCAAGCGCACCAATGACGATGGCGCGGTTGCGCTGATGGTCGGGAAGGCGTCGGCAGGCGAGCGCGATGACAACGGCATTGTCGCCACCCAGCAGTAGGTCGATCGCGATGATCTGGGCAACGCCAAGCCAGAATTCCGGGGTGCTGATAAGGTCCAGCAACGTGGGGCTCCTTGAGAAACGCGGCGAGAAGATACGGGCAGTGGACGGCGGTAAAAACCGACCAACCCTGAACACTGACATCTTTTGACATGAATGAGTCAATCGAATGTCCTTTCCATGGGGCGCGCCAGGTATGCGAATTAGCGGGATTGGTTTGTTCTATACGCGATCCGGAGTGACCCGGCGGTCGTAAAGCTTGCGTGGCGCACTGGACACACACACATGACGGTCTGCCAGGCAGCTTCGCCGGCTCAGGCCAGCAAACGGTCGAGCAGCCATGCGGCGGCGGGGCCCAGGTCGCGCTGGCGAGACCAGACGACATCCACGGCCACGTGCCGTGGCCAGCCATTGGCCGTCAGCTCTGCAAGGCGGTTTTGCCCATAGGCGTTTACCAGTGGTTTGGGTAACGCTGCCCAGCCGAACCCAAGGGCAGCCATTTCAAGTAGCAGTAGATAATCTGGCGCGGCCCAGCACTGCGTTCCGCTTGCAGGCATATCGTCATGTCCACCTTCGCTCGCGGCGACGCTCGAGAGTCGGAGCGCTCGCCAGCGTTGGAGCGTCGCGTCGTCGACCCGAGGTGTTTCGGTCAGGGCATGGGTTCGGCTGACGAACAAGCCAAATTCGGTACTTTCACGTGTGCGCGCATGGGCGATATCGGGAGGATAGCGGTGCTGCGCTGCCAATAACCCCAGGTGCGCGCGACCCTGGCGAACCAGGTCAAGGACATCGACCCGCTCGGCAATCAGGCATTCGAACTCCAGCTGTGGATAGCGCTCGTCGAGTTCCGTTAGCCGCGCTTCGTATTGGTTTTGTTGATAAGCGTCCGACAGGGCGAGGGTGAGTCGGGCTTCCTCGCCCCGCGAAAGGGTGTTGGCCTGTCGGCTAAAGCGATCCACGGCTGCAAGAATGGCTTCGGCATGGTCAAGCAGGCTGGCGCCGGCGTCGGTCAGCACCAAGCGCCGAGTATGGCGCTGGAAAAGCTCGACACCGGTATCGAGTTCCAGGCGGGCGATGGCTTCGCTAATAGTGGACTGGCTTTTGCCCAGCTTTCGTGCCGCCTCGCTGAAGGAACCCGAGGACGCGGCATGGGCGAACGCTTTCAATGATTCGGTGGATGCATTCATCGGTTATTCCGATAGCAGCTAATTAGTAAACAAGGGGAATGCCGATGAATATAGCGCGACTCCTGAGCTGGAACGCAAACGATGCTGTCTGTCATCCAACGATCCTTTACTGAGCGGCTGATCCACGCGGCGCTGTTCGAACTCATCGCCGTCTTGATCTGCGCGCCCGCACTGGCGTGGTTTACCGAAAAATCATTGGCTCACGCTGGATTGCTTACGCTCATGTTTTCCGTGATCGCGATGCTCTGGAACATGGCATTCAATGCAGGCTTCGACGCGGCTCAGCAACGCCTCAAGTTTCAGCGGGGGCTTGGGATGCGGCTGGTGCATGCCGTGCTGTTCGAGCTTGGATTGATCTTCCTGCTCGTCCCGCTGGCGGCTTGGTGGCTTTCCATTAGCCTGCTGGCGGCACTGGTGTTGGATATCGGGCTGATCCTGTTCTTCTTGCCGTATACGCTAGCCTTCAATTGGGGGTATGACCTTCTGCGGGTGCGGCTGTTGGAGCGCAGAACGTCTGCTTCTGGTCGCTGCCCTGAGGCGTGACGACGTTTCGAGGACGACCTCGGCCATAAAAGGCAAACACGTACGGGACGGCCCGTTTGTTTTTGGAGATAGCCGCAATGGCGTGGGTGTATTTGATTTGTGCAGGCGTGTTGGAAGTCGTTTGGGCGTTTTCGATGAAACAGTCAGAGGGGTTCACGCGGCTGTGGCCGACCGTGATAACGATCTTCGTGATGATCGCAAGCTTCGCATTGCTCTCGATCTCGATGAAGTCGCTGCCACTTGGGACCGCCTATACGATTTGGACCGGTATCGGTGCGGTAGGCGCCTTCGTCGTCGGCATTGCAGTGCTGGGGGAAGCTGCTAATCCAATGCGGATCGCGGCCGCGGTGTTGATTATCAGTGGTTTAGTCTTGATGAAGCTGTCGTCGTCCTGACCGTTACCGTACGGCCGCTCGCTCACCGTATCGTGGGTGACGAGGTTAGCTGGCTTTGCTTCTGATCGGGGCGCCGATATGATGCGCCGTTCATGTACGGCGACCCCCCTTCGTATGAATAGACTTTTGACGCGGCTCAGCGACGGCGCCTTTCACTCCGGCGAAGCGCTTGGTGAGCATGTCGGGCTTAGCCGCAGCGGTGTCTGGAAGCGGTTGCAGCAACTTAAGACGGATTTCGGTCTCGATGTACATGCTGTCCCCGGCAAGGGTTATCGTCTAGCGCAGCCGCTGCGGTTGCTCGATCGTGACCAATTGGCCGCGAGCCAGGGCAGAAGCGCCTGGCCCATCGACGTTCTGGATGTCGTGGACTCCACCAGTACCGAGGTCTATCGCCGGCTGGTTGCGGGCGCGCGCCCTCCATTTGCCGTTATCGCCGAGCAACAATCTGCCGGTAAAGGACGGCGTGGACGCCAGTGGATAAGCCCGTTTGGGCAGAACATCTATTACAGCGTCGTGATGGAGTTCACCTCCGGGCTCGAAGCGCTTGATGGGTTGAGCCTGACGGTCGGTGTGGCTGTGCTCGAAGCGCTGCAATCGCTTGGCGTCGAAGGGCTCGGGCTCAAATGGCCAAACGATCTTTTGATCGCCAATCGCAAAGTCGCCGGCATCCTGATCGAATTGCACGGCGACCCGGCGGACGTGTGTCGCGCCGTCATTGGAGTGGGCATCAACGTGAATATGCGGGCTGCGGATGTGATCGACCAGCCGTGGACGTCCTTGAGCAATGCCTGTCACCGCGACTTCGATCGGACCGAGCTTGTGCTTCGACTGACCGAATCGCTGCATGCGTGCGTTGCCGAGCATCGCCAGGGTGGTTTCCGTGCGTTGAGGTCTCGCTGGGAAAACGCGCACGCCTGGCGCGGCGAGGCTGTGGCGTTATTGGCAGGAAATTCGAAAATGTCTGGCGTCGCCCTTGGCGTCGACGATCGCGGTGCGCTGCGTTTGATGGGGCCCGATGGCGAACGCAGCTACAGTGGCGGTGAGCTTAGCTTGAGGCTCGATTCATGATCCTGGAAATGGACTGCGGTAACAGCCTGATCAAATGGCGTGTGCTTTGCGAGAAGACGTGCGCGAGCATGGGCGGCGGAGCGGTCGATACGCCTGATCGCTTGTTGGAAGAGCTGCATGCGATGGAATCGCTCCAGCTATCGTTTTGCCGATTCGTCAGCGTGCGCAGCGAAGAGGAAACCCAACAGTTATCGATGTCGATCGGTAACGATTTCGCTATTCCTGTGGCCGTCGCCAAACCGTCTACGTCCTTGGCGGGTGTAACCAACGGGTACGATGACTATCAACGGCTGGGTCTGGATCGCTGGATGGCCATCGTTGCGGCGTATTCTCTGTCCAAAAGGGCGTGCATCGTCCTGGACCTAGGGACCGCTGTCACGTGCGACCTCGTCTCTCGCGAGGGCCGGCATCTGGGGGGGTATATCTGCCCAGGCGTGCCGCTGATGCGTGATCAGTTGCGGACGCACACCCGAAGAATTCGCTATGACATGGCGTCCGCAGAGAAGGCTCTAACACTTCTCGAACCCGGGCGATCTACCGTGGAAGCCGTCGAGCGGGGGTGCGCATTGATGATGCGTAGCTTCGTCGCAACGCAGGTCGCCATGGCGGCGGAGTTCATAGGGATGGAGATGGATGTGTTCTTGACCGGCGGTGACGCAGTGCTTGCGAGCGAAGCCATCAACAACGCTCATATCGTGCCGGACCTGGTCTTCCAAGGGCTGGCAATCGCCTGCCCCCAGCCTGGTCGTTCCTAATGCGCTGGCTATTCATGCTGCTGGTGGTGCTCAACCTTTTCTATTACGTCTGGCATTTGCAGGGCGTCGCTTCTGAGCCAAGGCCTGCGGAGTACTCGGCGCTGAAAGCGGCCGAAAAGCACAACATACAATTGTTGAGTGAAGCGTCCGAGCGGCTTGCACCTGCGGTGGCGGGAGCTTCCAGGGCAGAGCCGGAAACCTGCCTGTTCATTGGCGGCGCCGCACAGCAGGACTTGGCTGACCAGCTGCGTCAGCGTGTACTAAGTCTGGGTGCCCAAGGCGATATACGGGAAGAGTCCGTCGCATCCGACACCGATTTTTGGCTTTATCTACCGCCATTGGCGTCGCGGGAGGCCTCGTTGCGTCAACTGCGAGAGCTGCAGGCGCGTCAGATCGAAGGGTATCTCATTGGCGAGGGGGATCTTACCAATGGCATTTCCCTGGGTATGTTCGCGCGCGAAAGCGTCGCGCAGGCGGCGCGAGACAAGATACGTGCGGCGGGGTATGACCCTGCGATGCGCGAGCTACCGCGGGCGCGCACGTCTTACTGGGTCAGAATCCTGCCGGATGAGCGTCGTCTAATCGGGCCTCAGGTCCTGGAGCAGTTGAGCAAAGACTTCCCCGGCCTTCAGCACCGACTCGAAGCGTGCGAGAGCCTTGCATCTCCCTAAACCTTCGAATAAGATGGCGCCCGCTTTCAGACAGGGTGCGCGATGCGTGACCAGGAAGAAGCACTGTCGACATAGCTAACCTTAAGTTTTAATTAAGAAAACGCTTGACAGTAGGGTGGCATGAAATGAGAATGCCGCCTCCTTTTGGAGGGATCCCTCCACCAGTTTCTAGCGAGAGCTACCGGGCTCCGCGGGTATAGTTCAGTGGTAGAACCTCAGCCTTCCAAGCTGATGATGCGGGTTCGATTCCCGCTACCCGCTCCAGCTTTGATGTTGTTCTGGCATTACGTTTGGCTCATGTAGCTCAGTTGGTAGAGCACACCCTTGGTAAGGGTGAGGTCAGCGGTTCAAATCCGCTCATGAGCTCCATTCTCGAGCAAGGCAGATATGTAGATATCTGCCTTTGTTTTAATGGTCGCGAACTCGTTCAGTACATTGATGGGGGCCGAAAAGATGGCAAAAGAGAAATTCGAACGTAACAAACCGCACGTCAACGTAGGCACTATCGGTCACGTTGACCACGGTAAAACCACTCTGACCGCAGCGCTGACCAAGGTTTGCGCTGAGACCTGGGGCGGTTCTGCGCGTGATTTCTCGCAGATCGACAACGCACCTGAAGAGAAGGCGCGTGGTATCACCATCAACACGTCCCACGTTGAGTACGACTCGGCTG
>NZ_BMPO01000007.1 GCF_014647635.1 Pseudomonas matsuisoli | reverse complement strand
ATCTACACAACAAGCTCGAGGCTTAAGGGCGGGTGCGGCTTGCGGTCCTCCCCCGATGATCAGTCGGGGACTATCGCCTCTTTGGAGACGGGAGTCGACATACAAGGGCGGGTGCAACCCGCGGCTCTCGTACAACGCTATGCGGGGTTCACCCGCCTTACCAGAGCCCTCTGTAGGGGCGACTTCAGTCGCCCGTTTTCGAGGCACTCACTCGATAAAACTGACCTGCCCATCGTGCAGCCGCTGAACGCGTGCCAGCGATTCGACGCGGTGACCCAGCCTCTCCAGATCGCGGCGACCGTTCTGAAAGGATTTCTCGATCACGATTCCCACGCCGGCGATGCTTGCGCCTGCCTGATTGATGATCGAGATCAGGCCTTTTGCCGCTTCGCCGTTGGCTAGGAAATCGTCGATGATCAATACGCGGTCACTGGAAGACAGGTGTTTGGTCGACACGACAATCGTGTTCTCCACCTGTTTGGTGAACGAATACACCGACGCCGTCAGCAGGTCTTCGGTTAGGGTTAGCGACTGGTGCTTGCGTGCGAAGATCACCGGCACGTCCAGCTCTAAACCTGCCATCACCGCCGGCGCGATGCCCGAGGCCTCGAGGGTGACGATCTTGGTGATGCCCTCTGTGCGGAAGCGTTCGGCGAATTCGTGGCCAAGCTCGCGCATCAAGGCGGGATCGATCTGGTGATTGAGAAAGGCGTCGACCTTCAACACCTTGTCCGATAGCACAACGCCTTGCTCACGAATGCGTTGCTTCAATAATTCCACTTCGAAAAACCCTCTACGTCAGCGAGGGCGCATTCTGCGTCATTCAGGCTTCGGGAAAAAGTCCAGCGAGACGAAGGCCGACGATCGTCTCGCACAGAGGGGCGCGTGGGCGACGGTATCCTTCGGCGAGAAGGTGGGCGCTGGCAAATACGACGGAAACAAAAAAGGCCCTGTGATCACAGGGCCTTTTTCGATACAGATCAGTGCTTAGATGACCTGAACCTGATCAGCTTGCAGACCTTTCTGGCCTTTGACGACCAGGAAAGAAACCTGCTGACCTTCGGCCAGGCTCTTGAAGCCGGTGCTTTCGATCGAACGGTAGTGAACGAATACATCAGGACCTTCGGTCGGCGTGATGAAGCCGAAGCCTTTCTCATCGTTGAACCACTTAACGGTACCGGTTTGACGTGTAGACATGGTGTATCTCCCTGGAGATTTGATGCGCACTCTAGACCATCCAGAGTGCAAGTAACTGAGTGCAGAAGTGGTACGAACCGGGGGAGATGAACGACGAATCAAGCATCACGTCTGGCATCGCGAAACAAAAGCAAGCAGTGCACGCACCATACGCGCTTTTGCCGCGTCCTGCTGTTTTAATTTGGCTTCTCCTGCCTGGGCTGCTCGACGGTAGACGATCAATGCCTGCCTCGCCGGCCATTCGTTTGGCGAACGAAACCTCCGCTTGCCGCTGTCAGTCCAGAAGATAAGCGTTCAGCGCACCCCTTCTGCAATCTGTAAGCGAGGTTTCCATGTCCATGACCGTCGGTGATTTTCTGGTTGAACGTCTTTATGCATGGGGCGTACGCCGCATCTACGGCTATCCGGGGGATGGCATCAACGGTGTATTCGGGGCGCTGAATCGAGCGGATGGCAAGATTCGTTTCATCCAGGCGCGGCACGAGGAAATGGCGGCGTTCATGGCCGCGGCCGATGCGAAATTCACGGGCGGGCTCGGGGTCTGCATCGCAACGTCCGGCCCCGGCGCCTCTCATCTGCTAACCGGTTTGTACGACGCCCGCATGGACCACATGCCGGTGCTTGCCATCGCCGGCCAGCAAGCGCGCACGGCATTGGGTGGGCACTATCAACAGGAGCTCGACCTGGTGTCCATGTTCAAGGACGTGGCAGGCGCGTTCGTGCAGCAGGCTGCTGCACCGTCCCAGGTCCGCCATCTTGTGGACCGCGCGATCCGCACCGCGTTGGGCGAGCGCCGCGTCACCGCGTTGATCCTGCCCAACGACATCCAGGAACTGGAGTACCAGGACCCACCCAGCAAGCACGGCACCGTGCACTCGGGCGTTGGCTACCAGCGGCCCAAAGTCGTGCCATACGAAGACGATTTGCACCGCGCCGCGGAGGTGCTCAATGCCGGTAAGAAGGTGGCAATTCTGGTGGGCGCCGGTGCGCTGGGTGCATCCGATCAGGTTCTGCAGATCGCCGAAACGTTAGGTGCTGGCGTGGCGAAGGCGTTGCTGGGCAAAGCCGTATTACCCGACGCGTTGCCATGGGTGACTGGATCGATCGGCCTGTTGGGTACGGAGCCCAGTTCCAAGATGATGCAAGAGTGCGACACGCTGCTGATGATCGGCTCCGGCTTCCCCTATGCGGAGTTTTTGCCGGCTGCCGGGCAAGCGCGTGGCGTGCAGATCGACATTCAGCCCGACATGCTCAGCCTGCGTTACCCCATGGAAGTGAATCTTCAGGGCGATGCCGCCGATACACTCAAGGCGCTGATCCCGCTGCTGGAAGACAAAACGGACACGGCATGGCGCGACCGCATCGAGGGGTGGCGGGTCGCGTGGGATGACGTCATCGAAAAACGTGCGATGGTCGAAGCCAATCCGATCAATCCACAGCGTGTCGCCTACGAG
The DNA here is from genome assembly GCF_014647635.1 of Pseudomonas matsuisoli. Lineage (GTDB taxonomy): Bacteria > Pseudomonadota > Gammaproteobacteria > Pseudomonadales > Pseudomonadaceae > Pseudomonas_P > Pseudomonas_P matsuisoli. The sequence continues at coordinate 306,998 of NZ_BMPO01000007.1, read as the reverse complement.
CTTTCGCCCCGCCTGCCGGATCGCGCAATTGTGACCAGCGACTCTGGCTCCTGTGCCAATTGGTATGCGCGCGACGTGAAACTGCGTAGCGGCATGATGGGGTCGTTGTCGGGCGGGCTGGCATCGATGGGGGCGGCAGTGCCCTATGCAATCGCGGCCAAGTTCGCGCACCCCGACCGGCCGGTGATTGCAATGGTGGGCGACGGCGCGATGCAGATGAGCAACATGGCCGAACTCATCACCGTCGCTAAGTATTGGCAAACGTGGGACAACCCGAAGTGGATCTGTGCGGTGTTCAATAACCAGGATCTCAACCAGGTGACTTGGGAACAGCGTGTGATGGAGGGCGACCCCAAGTTCGAGGCATCGCAGGATATCCCGGACGTGCCCTACGCGCGTTTTGCCGAGTCCATAGGCCTGCGCGGCATATTGGTAGAGCGTGATGCGTCCGTTGCGGCGGCCTGGGATGAAGCGATGAGCTCCGATCGCCCAGTGGTGATCGAATTCAAGACCGATCCGAACGTGCCGCCGCTGCCGCCACACCTTACGCTGGACCAGGTCAAGCAATTCGCATCGACGTTGTTGCAGGGTGATCCCAACCAGGGCGGCATCCTGAAAGAAACCGCGAAACAGGTGCTGAGCTCGGTGTTGCCGAAGTCGAAGAAATAGGAAGGACCGTAGGAGCCAGCTTGCTGGCGATCGCTGTTAGATCGCTTGATCGCCAGCAAGCTGGCTCCTACAGGCCGTACCGTTGGCATGGCCCGGAGGCGGTGCATATCCGCAACGAGGTGAACGGTGGATTACGCGACCGCGTCGCTAATCCACCCTACGGCTGTAATCATTACCTGTAGGAGCCCATTCATGGGCGATCCGATCTAACCAACGACGCTGCTCTGTCCGAGCAAATGCGATCGCCCATAAATGGGCTCCTACAGGTATTCACGTCCTATCCGACGATCACTCCGCCTTGATGATCTTTTGGATCGTACCGGTATCGTTGTTCAGCAATACGTAGTCGGTACCGATCTTCACCCAATGCTGCTTTTCGTTTTCCGGCTTGGACAGGTTGTGCTTCTGCAGATCCTTGATCGCGTAATCGTCGCGCCAGTATTTGTGTGGCGCAGGCGCACCGACTTTCAGGTCGCCGATGTGCATTGGGTCCCGGGCAACCGCGTCATCGCTTTGGTTCGGCGCCTGCTTGAGTACCTGTTCCTGATACTCCTCGCGCGAGGGCTCCTGCTGCTTGTCTTTCGCATCTTGTGCGTGAACGGTTCCGGCGATGACGAGTGCGCCCAGTAGAGCGGTAAGCGGTTTGATGGTCTTCATGTTGCCTCCTTGGAGAGTGATGTACATGAGACCGGTGCGCGGGCATGGAATATCCGTTGGTGATGTGGTGGGCACGCATTCGCGACTCTTGGCCGCACCTACAGCGCGTGCCTTTTAGAGAGACGCGCCCTTTAGGCGGCGCAGGATGTCTTTCGGAATATCGTGCCTGTCCGGCGTTTGCGCCGGGTGCCCCGCACCAGGTTCTACGCCTTGTTCGGCCAGCCACGCCAGCACGTCTTCCCTTAAGCGAGTCGTTTGGAAACGCGACCAAGCGGTTTGCGCCGCTGGAAATTGTTCCAGCTCGTAATCGAAGGTACGCAATGGCTTGCGGCCGCTGAGCGCCAGCGTCAGTAGCGGGTGTGCATGGGGCTCACGCAATTCCTGAAGAAAGGCTTCGCGCAGCGCAATGCGATCTTCGAGGTTGAGGCGGGGAATAGCGACGTAGCGATCCGGTCGACTTTCCAAGGCCTCCTGTTCTTCGAACGGGAGACTTTCCGCACGAAACGCCCGGATCTCGCCTGTTTCCAGATCCAGAATGCGGTCTAGCCGATCCTGGGCATCAAACGCTTCGGCAAGGCGGTCGAGATCAATGGTTAATAGCGTCATGACGATCGTCCCCCGTAGCTGTACCGGTAAGGTGATAACGCATCGATCGAGATCGAGCAATCGGCACGTACCTGTTTCAGACCGTGTCAGGCTCTGGAAATGCGGTTTAGCGCTAGGCGGTACGATTTTTCATATGGCAAAAGAAAGCCCCGCGATGGACGGGGCTTCGCTCAGCGATAAGATCTAGCGATCCATGACGCTTTGACGCAGGAACCATGCACGACGCTCAGCCTGGTCGATCCACTCTTCCAGCATGCTGGTGGTGGCGAGGTCGTTGTTATCGCTGGTCAGCGTATGGGTGGTACGCATGAACGCGGCGAATGCCTCGTTATCGGCCTGTAGCTCCTTCAGCATTTGATGCGCTGAAAGATCCTCGACCTCGCTGCTGGCGATGCGCTTTTGCGCGACCATCTGCTCCAGCGAGCGGATGGTAGGCTCGCCGATCTTACGGGCGCGTTCGGCGATGTCGTCGGTAATCTCGAAGATTTGATCCGCTTGCTGTTCGAGCAGCAGGTGGTAATCCCGAAAATGCGGACCGGCGACGTGCCAGTGGTAATTTTTGGTCTTCACGTACAGCGCAAAAGCATCCGAGAGCAGCACGGACAACGCTTTGCCGATTTCCGCGTGATTGCTAATGCCCGCGTCTTTCCCAGCCCTTGCCTGATTTGCAACGTTCTGTACGCTCTTGAGTTCTTGCTTGGCATTTGCGATTGCCATTTCAGCCTCCTTCACGTGATAGAAAAAAACAGCGTGTTTTCATGACGCCTATGATTGGGACAAGGGCCCAGCGCCGATAGCTCATAGTTTTTGTACATCGCGGCGATGGACGGCTACCGCCGTTGGCGGTAATAAGCTCGCTGTTCATCTCTTTCCCCGCCCCACGTTTTCACCTGGAACTTCTTGTGCGCTATGTCCGCTCTATCCTGATCCGTATCGGTCGCGCCTTGCTTCCTTTGCTGGGTTTGCCCGCGTGGATGCGATACACCATGGCGATTGCTGTCGTGTTGGCCGGGGCGTTCGCGCGCCAGGCCTTGCCGCTACTCGGCCTGCCGTACCTGCTATTTATCCCGGCGCTTATGGCCATCGGCTTTTTCCTTGGGTTGGGCCCCGGGCTATGGTCGACCGTATTGGCGGCGGGAGCCGCCGTGTTTCTCTTCATTCGCCCGGAAAACGGCGGTGTCGTAACGACGGACCAGTGGTTGGCGGCGTTGCTGTTCGTGCTCGTCAATGCCGCGATCGTGGGGACTTGCTTCGCCTTGCGGGTGATCTATACCCGGCTCCAAGAGGTGGCGCACGAGCGCGAGCAGCAAGCCGAAGTCCGAACGCGCGAACGCGACCTCATCTGGGAAGCGGCGCCGGACTTGTTGTGTACCGCCTCGCACGACGGCTACTTGATAAGCATCAACGACGCCTGGATGAACACGCTGGGCTGGAGCGAGCGCGAGTTGAAGGAAACGCCGTATCTCGGGTTCGTCCATCCCGATGATGCCCAGCGCACCGGCGATGCGCTACGCACGCTAATCGACGGACATACGTTGATGGGATTCGAAAACCGCTACCGATGCCGCAATGGCGAGTACTGCTGGCTGTCCTGGAACGCGGTACTGCGCGGTGAGTTGATCTACTGCAACGTGCGTGACGTCAGCGAAACCAAGCGCCAGGCCGAGGCGCTGGCGTTGGCGGAGGGTCAGCTCCGGCAAAGTCAGAAGATGGAGGCCGTCGGGCAACTTACCGGCGGCCTTGCCCATGATTTCAATAACCTGCTGACCAGCATCACGGGCAGCCTGGATCTGATGAAAATCCGCATGGAGCAGGGGCGCTACGCGGACCTGCCGCGGTATTTCGATACCGCCCAAGGCGCAACCCGCCGCGCCGCTGCGTTGACACACCGCTTGCTGGCGTTTTCGCGCCGGCAGACGCTCGATCCGTCGATGACCGACGCCAACCATCTCATTACGGGGATGCTCGAGCTCATCGAGCGTAGCGTCGGGCCTGCGGTGGAGACGGAAACGCATCTGGACCTGATGCTATGGACCACGCTTTGTGATCCCAACCAGCTCGAGAATGCCTTGCTCAACCTGTGCCTGAACGCCCGCGACGCGATGCCTCATGGCGGCCAGCTCACGATCGAGACGCAAAACCTACGGTTGGAGGGGGACGTGGCGGCTTCGGCGAACCTTTCCGCCAATGACTACGTGTGCATCTCCGTGCGGGATAACGGCGTTGGTATGACGCCTGACGTCGTCAGTCGCGCGTTCGATCCGTTCTACACGACCAAACCCATCGGCCTTGGCACGGGGTTAGGGCTTTCCATGATCTACGGGTTCGCGCGGCAATCGGGTGGCCACGCCCGTATCGAATCGACGCCGGGAAGCGGGACCTGCGTGCGGCTCTATCTGCCGCGTTACCTGGGACCGCCCGCATCGGCCAGGCCGGCGTTGGCCGCGGCGCCGTCGGTCTCCGCGAAGCATGCACGTACCGTTCTGATCGTGGATGACGAAAGCAGCATTCGCGACCTGGTGAGCGAGGTGCTTGAAGAGCAGGGCTACACCGTTCTCGAGGCGCATGACGGGGAAAGCGGGCTGCGCCTACTGCGGTCGGACATGCATATCGATTTGCTCATCTCGGATGTCGGTTTGACCGGCGGCATGAACGGTCGCCAGATGGCAGACGCAGGGCGTCAATTCCGACCTGATTTGAAGGTGCTCTTCATCACGGGATACGCCGAGGCATCCGCAATCGGCGGCAACAGCCTTGCCCCTGGGATGCAGGTGCTGACGAAGCCTTTCGCCATGGAAACGCTGTGCACGAGGATCGATGTGATTTTGGGGTAGGGCTGCAAGGGCGGTATTGATTTTGGTGTCGCTGGTGCGCCGTGCCGGCGCATTGGCGGTTAAAACCGCCCCTACAGAAGCAGTGGTGAGTTCGCTAGAGGCTGCCGGTACGTGGTTCCTGTAGGAGCGGCCGGGCGGCGATCCGCGGGGCGGCCATCCGCCTTGGCCGCGAAAGCGGTATCAGCCTCGGTATTGTTGGTGCGCCGGGCCGGCGCATTCGCGGCTAAAGCCGCCCCTACAAAAGCAGTGCTGAGTCAGTTAGAGGTTGCCGGTATGCGGCTCCTGTATGGGCGGCCTTGGCCGCGAAAGCGGTAGCAGGGCGGCACCGTTGGTGCGCCTGCCGACGATCACCTCAACCCTTCTTCAACATTGCCCGCATTGCCGCCAGGGCGTCGTTGCCGCGGGCGGCTTTTTGTTCGACGGGGGCGTCTTCGACGTTTTCCCACTCGAGGTCTTCCTGTGGGAGCTCGTCGAGGAAGCGGCTAGGCATGCATTCGATGATCTCACCGTACTGCTTGCGCTTACTGGCGTAGGTCATTGCCAGGTTCTGGCGGGCGCGGGTGATGCCGACATACGCGAGGCGACGTTCTTCCTCGATGGTGTCTGCTTCGATGCTGGAACGGTGAGGCAGGATCTCTTCCTCGACGCCCATGATGAATACGTACGGGAACTCCAGCCCCTTCGAGGCATGCAGCGTCATCATCTGCACGCCTTCGGCGCCTTCTTCTTCCTCCTGCTGGCGTTCGAGCATGTCGCGCAGGACGAGTTTGGCGATGGCCTGTTCGATGGTCATGTCGCCGTCTTCGTCGCGCTCCAGCGTGTTTTTCAGCGCGTCGATGAGGAACCAGACGTTGCTCATGCGGAAGTCACCCGCCTTTTCGCTGGCGACGTTACTGCGCACCCAGGTCTCGTAGTCGATATCCATGACCATGCTGCGTAGTGCCGAGATCGGGTCATCGCCCGCACATTGCATACGCAGCTTGTCCATATAGCTTTTGAAGCGTGATAACCGCTCGGTGTAGCGGGCGTCCATGTGTTCGCCCAGGCCGATTTCATCGCTCGCCGCGTACATGCTGAGCTTGCGCTCGGTGGCGTAGTTGCCGAGCTTTTCCAGTGTGGTCGAGCCGATCTCACGCCGGGGGACGTTGATGACGCGCAAAAAGGCGTTGTCATCGTCCGGGTTAACCAGGAGGCGGAAGTAGGACATGATGTCCTTCACTTCCTGACGCCCGAAAAAGCTCGTGCCGCCGGACAGACGATAGGGCACCTGGTGGTGCTGGAGCTTGAGCTCCATCAGCTTCGCCTGGTGATTCCCTCGGTAGAGAATCGCGAATTCGCTATAGGGCCGACCGGTGCGCAAGTGCAGGGTCAGGATTTCCGTCGCGATACGCTCGCATTCGGCGTCTTCGTTCTTGCAGCGGATGACACGAATCGGATCGCCGACACCCATTTCGCTCCACAGCTGTTTTTCGAACACGTGTGGATTGTTGGCGATGAGGATGTTGGCGCATTTGAGGATACGGCTGGTGGAGCGGTAATTCTGCTCCAGCATCACCAGCTTCAGGGAGGGGAAGTCCTCCTTGAGCTGCATCAGGTTTTCCGGTCGCGCGCCGCGCCAGGCATAGATCGACTGGTCGTCATCGCCCACCACGGTGAATTGCGCGCGTTCCTTCACGAGGAGCTTCACGAGCAAATACTGACTGGCGTTGGTGTCCTGATACTCGTCCACCAGCATGTAGCGGATCCGGTTACGCCACTTCTCAAGCACTTCGGGATGGTTCTGAAACAGCTTCACCGGTTGCAGGATTAGGTCGTCGAAGTCCACCGCGTTGTAGGCTTTGAGCGTGCGCTGATAGTGCATGTAGACGATCGCCGCCATCTGCTCCTTGGGCCCACGGGCATTGGCCAGGGCCTCTTCGGGCAGGATCAGATCGTTCTTCCAGTTGCCGATGTAGCCCTTGATCTCATCGGCGCCATCGTCCCCCGCGTATTCCTTCTGCATGATGTCGGTGAGCAGCGCCTTGATGTCGCCCTCGTCAAAAATGGAGAAGCCGGGTTTGTAGCCCAGGTGCGCGTATTCGCGGCGGATGATGTTCAGGCCCAGGTTGTGGAATGTCGAGACGGTCAGCCCCTTACCCTCGCCGGGGCGCAGAAGGGTGCTGACGCGCTCTTTCATCTCGCGGGCAGCCTTGTTGGTGAAGGTCACGGCGCAGATGTATTGCGCGCGGATGCCGCATTGCTGGATGAGGTAGGCGATTTTGCGGGTGATCACGCTGGTCTTGCCGGAACCGGCGCCAGCGAGAACGAGCAGGGGGCCGCTTACGTAATTGACGGCTTCCTGCTGGCGGGGATTGAGTCGCGACATGCTTGGCGTGCTGAAGAGGGCTGGCGGGCGCGACAGTCTACCAGTCCAACGCGCGCCCGACTCGCGGGAGCGATCGACTGCGGCGATGCATTCGAGAATGGCGAGATGACGGCGATGTGCCAGTCTTGGTTATTTGATGGAATACGGTACGCTTCGCTCGTCAGCTAAGAGAAGCAGATCTCGAAAACTATCTAAAAAAGCTCGAGTTGGTTGCGCTACGTCGTATTGGATGTGGCATCTCAACTCAAGGGCTGGAGGTCGAGATCATTTGTAGGCGCTGTATAGCCGATTTGAATGGGGAGTCGCGTGCCAGGAAAGTCAACGCGTCTGATTCTGCAATGTGAGGCCAATGGGTGGGCTGCGCTGCTGCGCGAGCATTTGCCCGGTGATGGTCGTTTCGAACTCGTGGAATCCAGTGACTGGGAGAGCAGTCAGGAGCAGTGCGCCCGGCGCGGCGCCCATTGCTTGTTGATTCAGCCTCATCTATTGCCATCCGAGCCTGGACTATCCGTCCCGGTGGTGTATCTGCTCGAGGCTTCGCCCGAACAGCCGGTGTCAGATGGAAACGACTGGTTGGCGCGTGACCAGCTGTCCCCTGATGGCCTGCAACGCTGCTTGCGCTATGTGGACGAGCGCCGTCATCAACGGCTTTTGCTGGAAGGGCTGGCGGTACAGGATCCGCTCACGGGCATTGCCAATCGCTACGGTTTTCTTGGCGTGCTCAAGGCGCGCCTCGAAGAAGAGGCCGAAGGCTTGGTGCTTGGGCATCTGGATCTTGATAATTTCCGCCACGTAAATGATTCGCTTGGTTATCAGCATGGCGACCAACTGATCAACCAGGTTGCCGTGCGGGTGAAGGAGCTGCTCGATCCGGGCGATACGCTCGCGCGGCTAGGCAGCGACGAGTTCGCCCTGTTGCTGGACACCCAGGAAGACCCGGCGCGCGCAGGCCGTATGGCCACCCGCATCGTCGACGCCCTAGCGGAGCCATTTCGCGTTGACGGCGAAAGCCTGCTGCTCGGTTGCAGCCTGGGCTTGGCGCGCGCGGAACACGATATCGAAGCTGACCCGCTCATGTGGCATGCGCACATCGCCATGCGCCGGGCCAAAACCCAGTCGGGCTGCACCTTTCATATCTACGATGAATGGCTGAACCGCAGCGAGCGCAATCTGGCGGATCTCGAAACCGAACTGCGGCGCGCGCTACGTCGTGACGAACTCGAACTGCATTACCAGCCGCGGCTGTGCATGCAGACGGGCCAGGTGGTTGGTCTTGAAGCGCTGGTGCGCTGGCGGCATGCCGAGCGTGGGTTGCTCGGGCCGAATGAGTTCATCCCGCTAGCTGAAGACACCGGTTTGATCATCCCGCTGGGGTATTGGGTCATCGATCGAGCATTGCGCGACTTGCGTTGGCTTCTGGATCGAGACGTCGCGCCGTTGCATATGGCGATCAATCTGTCGTTCCGGCAATTCCAGGACAGCAAGCTGCTGCCTACGCTTGGCCGCTTAATCGATGAGCGTGGCATCGACCCCCGCTGGATCGAGTTCGAACTCACCGAAACCGCCGTCATGCGCCGCACCGAACAGGTGATCAAGACCATGAAGGCATTGCGCGGCTTGGGCGTTCGGTTCTCGCTGGACGATTTCGGTACGGGCTACTCGTCATTTGTTCACCTAAGTGCGCTACCGATTGCGTTGCTGAAGGTTGACCGCAGCTTCGTGGGAGGAATGGCGTCCCATCCCGAAAACCGCCGCTTGGTTCGAGCGATGATCAATCTGGCTCACAATCTTGATCTGACCGTCGTTGCCGAAGGCGTGGAAACCCGCGATGAGTTAGCGCTGCTGCGTCAATTTGGTTGCGATCAGGCGCAGGGCTACCTCATCAGCAAGCCATTGCCGCTGGCTGAGCTGGCGCGCTTTTTGGTATTTGGCGCACGCCGCGGCAATCTCCTTGCGGATGAATCAGCGGGCGGCTAGGCGCGCAGATATCCTAGCTCACTGCTGCGGGCTCGGTATCGAGTCCGCAACGGTAACCTGCTCATTTCAAAGTGTTTCTATCGCACAGTCTTCTTACGACAAAGTAGGCTTTCCTAGCCGTTCGTTCGCGCTAAACGACCGCCTGGCGGTTGGAGATCGGCTCCTTTATCCCGTGGCCGATATCAGGCACCAGAGGCTGACGAGAGAGCAGCCGCCTTCGTGCCGGTAGCGAAAGCTGCCCCTGGAAAAACGTTAAAGGATTGCCATGACGCGTTCACGTATATCCCTGCAGCTTGCCGCAGTGCTCGCGCTCGTACTGTTGCTCCTCATCAGTGCCAGTACCCTGTTTGCCTTGCATTCCCTCGGGAAAGCCTCGATCAGCACGCGCGAGGAGCACCTCCACAGTGAAGCTCGGCTCATCGTCGAGCAACTTTCGATCTTCCACGGTGAACTGCGGGCTAACACCCAGAAGCTCGCTTCGCTGTTCGAGAACCGGTTTACCGAAGGGCTGCGCGTCAGCGCTAATGAGACGGTAAATGTCGCTGGAACCGATACGCCGACGCTGTATCTGGGCAGCTACACGGTTCTTAACAACGATTTCGCGTTGGTCGACGAATTCCGTGAGTTGACCGGCGGCACCGCGACCGTCTTCGTGCGCAGTGGTGACGATTTCACCCGCATTACGACGTCGCTGACGAAACAGGACGGTTCCCGCGCCATCGGTACTCAGCTCGATCGTGCTCATCCGGCCTATGCGCTGCTTCTCAAGGGCGAGGCGTATGTCGGACGCGCAGTGCTGTTCGGTCGTAACTATATGACCCAGTACACGCCGGTACGCGACGCGGCAGGCAAAGTGATCGCTGTGCTCTACGTCGGATTCGACTATACCGATGCACAAAATCAGCAGTTCGCAAAGCTTGGCAGCTTCCGTATTGGCAGTGGCGGCACTATTGCGATCCTCGACGAAAAAAACCAGTGGTTGATCCCTCAAGCGGGTGTGAGCCTGGACGCACAGTCGACCAATACGTTGGTCGAGGGCGCCCGCGCTAATCCCTCCGATATACAGTACTCCGTCGGCGGCAAGGATTTCGTCGGTGCTGCGGCAACCTTCAGCGAAGGCCCCTGGACTGTGTTTGCGAGCCTGCCGATGGACGAAGTCAACGAGCTGACCCGCTCCGTTGGTTGGCAGCTGGTGGGCGGCAATCTGCTCGCTATGCTGATTGCGGTCGGTGCCGTTGGTTGGTACCTGCGCCGTCGCCTGCGTCCGCTGGGGTTGCTGGTCGCGCAAGCACAAGCCCTCGGCGCGGGTAACTTGCATGCCCGCTCTGCAATCACCAGTCGCGACGAGGTAGGTGATCTGGCAACGAGCTTCAACCAGATGGGCGAAGCGCTGATGACGATGGTGGAGCGTATCCGCGATGCCTCGAGTCAGGTCAGCGAGCGGTCCCGTGAATTGGCCGCCCTTTCGGGTGATGCGCTGGCCGGTATCGAGCAGCAGGCAGGTGAGCTGACGAGCATGGCGGGTGCAGTGGAGCAGTTCAGCGCGACGTCGCAGAACATCGCTGAGAACATGCGCACTACGCAGAGCCTGGCGAGCCAGAACGCCGAGAAGGCACAGGACGGTCAGGAATCCATGAGTGAGGCCTCGTCGGCACTGCAACAGATCGCCGAATCGCTGGCAGCGACCAATGACATGCTGGGCACACTCGGTCAGCGCTCTCAGCAGATCGGGGGCATCGTCGGGGTGATTACCTCGATTGCCGAACAGACTAACTTGCTGGCGCTGAACGCTGCGATCGAAGCTGCGCGAGCAGGCGAACAGGGACGTGGGTTTGCAGTGGTCGCAGACGAAGTGCGTAGCCTGGCTGCGCGCACACGTGAAGCAACAACAGAAATTTCCGAAATGATCGGTACCATTCAGAGCGAGACGGGCACCGCCATCGACACCATGCGCCGTGGCAACCAGATGATGGAAGAGGGGCTTCAGCTCAACGCGCAAGTCGCTGAAGCACTTTCGCAGATCACGCGCCAGACGATGGAAGCTGGCGAGCAGTTCACCGCCATCACGCAGGCTGCACATGAGCAGAGCACGACGTCGACGGTATTGAGCGGCAACTTGCAGGGCGTGGATTCCAGCAACCGCCAGCAGCGCGGGCGTTTCGTGGATCTGGACCGCACGGCCAACGAGCTGGAGAAACTGGCGAGCAATTTGATTGATGAGGTGAAACGCTTCCGATAAGAGGGCTGCGGCGTCGCCTGTCCTCGGCACCTCTCGTCTTAGAAAAGGGTACTGCGCGTCAGTACCCTTTTTTTGTACTAAGTTTTTACGGTGTGCCTGCTTTGTGCCGCTCCGTCCCTCAGTGGTTGACGCTGGCAGGTGTCACGTATAAAAGACCCTCGCCGCGTTCTAGAAGCGCTGCTTCCCCCCCACGACAATGAATAAGGAATACCAGGATGAAATGCCTATCTCTCGCGTGGACGCTTTCTGCGGGTCTCGCGCTCAGCACGATTGGCGGCGTTGCCCAGGCCCAAGAGAAGTACGTGACAATCGGAACAGGTGGCCAGACCGGGGTCTACTACGTGGCGGGGCAGTCGATTTGCCGTTTCGTCAATCGCGACAGCGCAAAATCCGGTATCCGTTGCAACGCGCCTGCTAGCGGTGGTGGTGTAGCGAACGTGAATGGTCTGCGTTCGGGCGAATTCAACTTCGGCATCATGCAGTCCGATCACCAGTTCAAAGCGATGAAGGGTTTGCCTCCTTTTGAGCAACAGGGTGCGATGGATGATTTGAGAGCCGTAATGTCGCTGCAAAGCGAAGTGTTCACGGTGCTTGCCCGTCGTGATGCAGGCATCAACGGCTTGGACGACCTCAAAGGCAAGCGTGTGAACATCGGCAACCCGGGCTCGGGTCAGCGCGATACGTTCGACGAGGTCATGCGTCTGCAGGGCTGGGATAAGTCGGTCTTCAAACTGGCCTCGGAACTCAAGCCCGCCGAGCAGGCCAGTGCCTTGAGCGACAACAATATCGACGCCATGAGCTACTTCGTCGGTCATCCCAATGGCGCCATCCAGGAAGCCACGACCACGGTCGATGCGGTTCTGGTGCCTATTACGGGGCCTCAAATCGACAAGCTTCTGAGCGAGAAGAGCTACTACACCAAGGCGGAAATTCCTGGCGGGCTCTACAAGGGCAACGACAAGCCCACGCAATCCATCGGCGGCAAGGCCGTTCTTTCGGTAAGCGCCAAGACCGATCCGGACGTCGTGTATCAGGTCGTTAAGTCCGTGTTCGAAAATCTGGATCGCTTCCGCAAACTTCATCCTTCTTTTGCGGACCTGAAAGAAGAAGACATGATCAAGGTTGGTCTTACCGCGCCGTTGCATGAAGGCGCTGCGCGCTACTACAAAGAGCGTGGCTGGCTGAAGTAGTCGTAATCAGGTATCGCTCTCCAAACCCGTGCACCGAAAGGGCACGGGTTTTGTCGTCATTCGACGGTTGAACATCAGGCACTCTCATGACCGATAAAACCTTGTCTTCCGAAGAGCTGGTGGCTCAGGAAGTCGGCGCGCGGAACCCGCTTGGGTTCATGGCGAGCTTGATCGCAGGCCTTGCATTGGCCTGGTCGTTATTTCAGGTGTGGATAGCCTCGCCTCTGCCCTTCATGATCGGTGTCGGTGTGTTCAACGACACCGAAGCCCGGTCTATTCACCTGGCCTTCGCATTGCTGCTGGCCTTTCTTGCCTATCCGGCTTTTAAGCGATCGCCCCGTGATCGGGTGCCGGCCGTAGACATCGTCCTGGCCTTGGTCGCGGCTGCCACCGCTGCGTATCTCTTCATTTTTTACGAGCAGTTGGCGCAACGTCCTGGCAATTTGACAACGATGGACCTGGTGACGGCCTGTATCGGGTTGCCGCTGTTGCTTGAGGCCACACGGAGGGCGCTTGGCCCGGCCCTCGCTGTGATTGCGCTCATCTTTCTGATCTACAGCCTGGCGGGGCCGTGGATGCCGGCAATGCTGGCCCACCGTGGCGTGAGCCTGCATGCCTTGGCCAATCACCAATGGATCACGACCGAAGGCGTATTCGGCATCGCGCTGGGCGTTTCCACGAGCTTCGTGTTCCTGTTCGTGTTGTTCGGTGCGCTGTTGGAGCGCGCGGGTGCGGGGCATTACTTCATCCAGTTGGCCTTCAGCCTGCTTGGCCATCTGCGTGGCGGCCCCGCGAAGGCGGCTGTGGTGGCTTCGGGGCTGACCGGCTTGATCTCGGGATCGTCGATCGCCAACGTCGTGACCACCGGCACCTTCACGATTCCGATGATGAAGCGTACCGGCTTCAGTTCGGAGAAGGCAGGCGCCGTGGAAGTCGCGTCTTCGGTGAACGGCCAAATCATGCCGCCCGTCATGGGTGCGGCGGCGTTCCTGATGGTCGAGTACATCGGGATGCCTTATACCGAAGTGGTCAAGCATGCCTTTCTACCGGCGCTGATCTCCTACATCGCGCTGTTCTACATCGTCCACCTCGAGTCGCTGAAGCTCGGCTTGAAGGCATTGCCCCGAAATGGCGTCGCTCACCCCTGGCTGCGTCGACTACTGGGTCTTGCCTTCGGTGCAACGTTGATCAGCGGACTGTCCCTAGCGGTCTACTACGGGTTGGGATGGCTCAAGCCAGCCCTGGGCGATAGCGCTTCGTGGGTGATCGGCGGGTTGCTGCTGGTCGCGTACGTATTGCTGTTGAAAATCGCAGCGTCCAATCCACCGCTGGCGCCGGAAGATCCCGATACGCCCCTCGAACGCTTGCCGGATACGCGGAGGGTGCTGCTTTCTGGCCTGCACTTTCTGTTGCCCGTGGTCGTGCTGGTCTGGTGCCTGATGGTCGAGCGGCTTTCCCCTGGGCTCTCAGCCTTTTGGGGCTCGATGATCCTAGTCTTCATTCTGCTCACGCAACGTCCTCTGCTGAACATGCTGCGCGGGAGCGAAAACCACACCCACGGTACGTTTCGCGACGGTTTGATCGACTTGCGCGAGGGCCTCATCGCGGGCGCACGCAACATGATCGGTATCGGGATCGCTACAGCGGCGGCAGGCATCATCGTGGGTGCGGTGTCGCAAACCGGTGTCGGGCTGGTATTGGCGGATGTCGTGGAATTGCTGTCGATGGGCAATCTGCTGCTGATGTTGTTGCTGACTGCCGTGCTGAGCCTGATCCTGGGAATGGGCCTGCCGACGACAGCGAACTACATCGTTGTGTCCAGCCTGCTTGCGCCGGTCATCGTTTCGCTCGGTCAACAGAACGGACTAATCGTGCCGCTCATTGCCGTGCACCTGTTTGTCTTCTACTTCGGCATCATGGCTGACGTCACGCCACCCGTTGGGCTGGCCTCGTTCGCCGCGGCGGCTGTATCGAAAGGCGATCCGATCCGTACCGGCATCACGGCGTTCTACTACAGCCTGCGCACGGCGGCGCTACCGTTCCTGTTCATCTTCAACACGGACTTGCTGCTGATCGATGTCGACTTCTGGCATGGCGTGCTGATTTTCATTATTTCCACGATCGCGATGCTGTTGTTCGCGGCAGGAACGCAGGGCTATTTCCTGACCAGAAGCCGCTGGTACGAAAGCGTGCTTCTGCTGCTGATCGCCTTCACGTTGTTCCGCCCCGGTTTCTGGATGGACATGGCGGTCGATCCGTACCGTGATATTCCACCGGCGCAGATGGCCCAGGCACTGGAGAATCTCGACGAGAACAGCGAGTTACGGCTGCGGGTCAGCGGCGAGGATGCGGTCGGCGATATGAAGACGTTCAGCGTCCTGCTACCTGTTCCAGAAAAAGGAACGGGACAAGAGCGTCTGGAAGCATTGGGACTGACCCTCTACGAGCAAGAGGGGAAAACATTGATCGACGTTGTAGGCTTCGGTAGCCCGGCGGAAGCCGCAGGCTTGGCTTTCGACCAGGAGATCGTCGCCGCGCGAGCGCCTACGGAACGGGCGCCGAAGGAGATCATGTGGTTCCCAGGACTCATCCTGTTGGCGCTGGTGGTTTGGATGCAGCGGCGTCGGTCCGTCTCCAAGGCTTAACAGCCTGCATGGATGCCGTTCGGTTTACGCGGCGGTGATGCCGTCGCGTAAACCTTCTCGTGCGCAGCGCTGAATAAGCGCCCGTCCACGACCCCGCCTAACCTTGTACGCCTCGATATTGCAGCGCTTCTGCCAGGTGAGGACGCTCGATCGAGGGGGCCCCTTCCAGGTCCGCCAACGTCCGGGCGACTTTCATGATCCGGTGCGCCGAGCGGAGCGAGAGGCCGAGCCGCTCGCAGGCGGTTTCGAGCCAGCGTCGGTCTGCGTCCTGGAGTGCGCAATGTTGGTGCAGCTTCGCAGGGTCGAGAAACGCATTTGCACAGCCTTGGCGGCTTTCCTGTCGCTCCTGCGCAGCGGCTACGACTGCGGCGGCTTCTGCGGTCGTCATGCCTTCATTGGAGGGGCGCTGCAGGATAGTGCCTTCACGGGCCACGGTGAGGTGCAGATCGATTCGATCCAGCAACGGGCCGGACAGCTTGCTGCGGTAGCGTTGAATTTGATCGGGCGTGCATCGACAGCGGTTCGCGCTGTCACCCAAATAGCCACAGGGGCAGGGGTTCATCGCCGCGACCAACTGGAAGCGCGCCGGAAACCTGACTTTGTCCCGCGCCCGGGCGATTACGATCTCACCACTTTCTAACGGCTCACGAAGCACCTCGAGCACGCGCCGGTCAAATTCGGGAAGCTCATCCAGAAACAAAATGCCCTGGTGGGCCAGGGTGATTTCACCAGGACGCGGCCGGCTTCCGCCACCTACCAGCGCTGGGCCGGAAGCGCTGTGGTGTGGATGGCGAAAAGGGCGTTGCGGCCACGCTTGCAGCGGCGCGTGACTGGCTACGGAAGAAATGGCTGCGACTTCCATCGCTTCCGTTTCATTCAGCGGAGGCAGCAGGCCAGGCAGGCGACTGGCTAACAATGTCTTGCCCGTTCCTGGCGGACCGCTCAACAGTACGTTATGCCGACCCGCAGCGGCCACCAACAGTGCACGTTTGGCGGCTAGCTGTCCGTGCACATCAATGAGGTCGGGATACGGGCGGCATTGCCGCAAGAGGCCTTTGGCTTCGTAAGGCGCCAGCGGAGTATGGCCATTGAAATGTGCGGCCAGTTCCAGCAGGTGACTGGCGGCGAATACCTTCAAACCGCTGGCAAGGCTCGCTTCTTCGGCATTCTCCAAGGGAACGATCAGCGCGCGCCCGGCGTCGCGTGCCGCCAGCGCTGCCGGCAGTACGCCTTGCACGGAGCGTATTGCTCCAGAAAGTGCCAACTCGCCCAGACACTCGACATCTTTGAGCGCATCGATCGGCACCTGCCCGCTGGCCGCTAATAGGCCCAGCGCAATCGCTATATCGAAGCGGCCGCCGTCTTTCGGTAGATCTGCGGGTGCAAGATTGAGGGTGATACGTCGAGTTGGAAATTCGAAGCCCGAGCTGAGAATGGCACTGCGAACGCGGTCCTTGCTTTCCTTGACGGCGGTCTCTGGCAATCCGACAAGGGTTAGGGAAGGTAGGCCGTTTGCGAGGTGCGCCTCGACCATGACCGCAGGGGCGTCGACGCCGATCTGGGCGCGACTATAGATGATGGCTAACGACATGGGATCACTCCTTGATCACGCACGTCCCGCGAGTCATTCGCGGGTTGGGGTTGGCTCCAAGGGGGTTTGGGCTTCGAGTTCGGCGAGTTTGCGCTCAAGCATCTCGAGCCTCATTCGGGTGCGTTCAAGCACCAGCATCTGACTGTCGAATTCCTCACGGCTGACCAGGTCCAGCCGGTTGAATGCGCTCTGCAACAGCGCTTTCACTTGTGACTCCACCTCAGCGCGTGGCAGGCCGGGTGCGTCGCTTAACAAGCGCGATACCTGCGCATTGACCGTTTCGAACAGGGATTTGGGAGCTAGCATGAAGGCGTCCGTAAGAAGGGAATGCGCCGCATCTTAGCATGGCCAGGATATACGACCCTTCTAGGCCAGGGTTAGCGCTCCACTGCTGCGCCGTATCGTGAACATGCGCACTCCTGATGCGGTGATGCTCGGTTTTAGTGCTTAGGTGTCGAGCGTAATGCTCTCTATTGGTGCAAATGCTGCTGGCAATTGCCCTTGCCATTGCGCAAAAGCAGGGCGCTGCCTTGATAAACCGGCGCTTTGTGACATATGGCAAGGTTTCTGCTTTAGCCCTGTAGGGAATGGCGCTGGCATGAGCAGCGTCGAGCAAATCAAAGGCGCGTTTCTGCGGTCGTCCGCACCGCCGTTGTGCGGCTCGAACGTTACAAAGCCAGACACTGCGCTTAGACTGGTCCCGGGTTCGTATCCTGGGCGAGTCCACCTTCACGGGAGATCGTTATGAAACTAGTCACTGCCATCATCAAGCCGTTCAAGCTCGACGATGTTCGCGAGTCACTGTCTGAAATTGGGGTTCAAGGCATCACTGTCACTGAAGTCAAAGGCTTTGGGCGGCAGAAGGGTCACACCGAGCTTTATCGCGGTGCGGAATATGTCGTGGATTTCCTGCCCAAGGTGAAAATCGACGTAGCCATCGCCGATGACCAACTGGATCGCGTTATCGAGGCGATCACCAAAGCGGCCAACACCGGCAAGATCGGTGACGGCAAAATCTTCGTAGTCAGCTTGGAACAGGCGATCCGTATTCGTACCGGCGAAACCGGTACAGACGCGATCTAACCCTTTTCTACTCTCGCCCAGGAGCAACATTCATGACTCTGCGAAAAATCGCGGGGCTAGGAGCCCTTTTGTCTCTGTTTGTCCCAAGCCTTGCGCTGGCACAGGAAGAGGCGACCCTCAATAGCGGTGACACCGCGTGGATGATGATATCCACTGCACTGGTGTTGTTCATGACCATTCCCGGTCTTGCGCTGTTTTACGGCGGCATGGTGCGTTCGAAGAACATCCTGTCCGTGCTCATGCAGTGCTTCGCGATTACCGGCCTGATCAGCATCCTGTGGATGGTATACGGCTATAGCCTCACCTTCGATACGACAGGTATGGAAGCAGGCGTCATCAACTTCAATTCCTTCGTTGGTGGACTGTCCAACGCCTTCCTGGCGAACGTCGGTAAGGACAGCCTGATTGGCGCGTTCCCCGAGAGCGTGTTCGTCACCTTCCAGATGACCTTCGCGATCATCACGCCGGCCCTCATCGTCGGTGCGTTCGCCGAGCGCATGAAGTTCTCTGCGATGCTGATCTTCAGCGGTATCTGGTTCACCATCGTCTATGCACCGATCGCACACATGGTATGGAGCGGCGACGGCGCGCTGATGTGGGATTGGGGCGTGTTGGACTTCGCCGGTGGCACCGTGGTGCACATCAACGCAGGTATCGCAGGCCTGGTCGCGTGCATCGTGTTGGGCAAGCGTAAAGGCTACCCGACTACGCCCATGGCGCCACACAACTTGGGTTACACCCTGGTGGGCGCGGCGATGCTCTGGGTCGGCTGGTTCGGTTTCAACGCCGGTTCTGCAGCAGCAGCCGACGACACCGCTGGTATGGCCATGCTGGTCACGCAGATTGCGACCGCCGCTGCCGCTTTGGCGTGGATGTTTGCCGAGTGGGTTGCCCACGGTAAGCCAAGCGCCCTGGGTATCGCATCCGGTGTGGTTGCAGGCCTCGTAGCGATCACGCCAGCCGCTGGAACCGTCGGCCCTGTCGGCGCTCTGGTGATCGGTCTTGCTTCTGGCGTCATCTGCTTCTTCTGCGCGACCTCGCTCAAGCGCAAGCTGGGATACGACGATTCGCTGGACGTCTTCGGCGTGCACGCAGTCGGCGGTATCGTTGGCGCCATCCTGACCGGTGCTTTTGCTGCACCCGCGCTGGGCGGTTTCGGTGAAGTCGAGAACATCGCGCTGCAACTGTGGATCCAGACCGAAAGCGTGCTGTTCACCATCGTCTACACCGCAGTTGTGACGTACATCATTCTCAAGGTGATCGATGTCGTCATGGGCCTGCGTGTCACCGAAGAAGAAGAGTCGGTAGGCCTCGATCTGGCGCTGCACAACGAGCGCGGTTACAACCTCTAAACATGAGTGCGGGCACGGTGTGTTTGGCTAAGCCAGGCATGCCTGCCTGGGTAACGCCCGCAAGGGGCGTGTAAGACCGACATCTTGTTTCAACGTGCGACCCTTATCCGGCTCGCATCTCCAGCGCCTCGATCCCGTCGAGGCGCTTTTGTTTATGCCCATTGCCCACCCGCTCGAATCCCCTGCTCGGACGAAGCGCAATTCGTCGACTTTTCTCGCCCAGGTCCGACCCCGAACGGAACGCTCGATGCGCACCGGTGGTCGTTTTTGACACGGCTTGAATTCGCGGCAAAGCCCACTAGAATGCGCTCGCCGAGGCAACAATTAGTCCACCCGAATCGCTGACGGGATAGAAGAACGCCATGTGGCAGCAGACCCGAATCCAATTGGCCGCACGTGCCCGAGGTTTCCATCTCATCACGGATGAGCTGCTCGGCTACCTGCCGGAACTGTCCCGATACCAGGTCGGTCTGTTGCATCTCTGGCTGCAGCACACGTCGGCATCACTGACCATCAACGAAAACGCCGACCCTTCCGTGCGGCGGGATTTCGCCCGCTTCTTCGACCGGCTTGTGCCGCAAGGGGAGCCGGGCTACGAACATGACTACGAAGGGCCGGACGATTTGCCCGCGCATTTCAAATCCAGCCTATTGGGTTGCAGCCTGGTATTGCCGATCGCTGAGGGGCGTCTGGCGCTAGGAACCTGGCAAGGGATCTATCTCGGGGAACACCGGGATCACGGGGGCAGCCGGACGGTATTGGCTACCTTGCAAGGTGAAGTCGATTGAGTACGCCAACGATCACACGTTGGTTTTGAACTACAACACCAGCTGCATGGCAAGAGATGTAAGGGGAAGAGCATGAGCGAAGAAGAACTCGAACAGGACGATCTGGAGTCTGAAGAAGAGGACGATGAGGGGCTGGCTGCCGATGCTGCGGACGATAGCGATGACGACAGCGAGCAAACGCCGGCCAAGAACGGCAAGAAAGCCAAGGCCGCTGCAGAACCTGAAGAGCTACCTTCGGTAGAAGCCAAGCAGCGTGAGCGCGACGCGTTGTCCAAGGCGATGGAAGAGTTTCTCTCGCGTGGTGGTCGTGTTCAGGAGATCGAAGACAACGTCGTCGCCGATCCGCCGAAGAAGCCTGAAGGCAAGTACGGCAGCCGCCCCATCTGACGTCGCGGTCAGGCCCAACGCTTCAGGGCGTTGGGCAGGTCGGCAAGGCTACCGATGACCGCGTCGGGCGGTGGGCCACTACCCCAAGCATTGCCAGCTGGGTTGAACCAGACCGTTCCCATGCCGGCAGCCTGGGCCCCGGCAACGTCGTCTACCGGATTGTCGCCGACGTGGACTGCGTTTTCCGGGCGAACGTTGGCGCGGCGCAGTAGCTCCTGGAACGGGTGCGGGTCCGGTTTGCCGATGCCGACATCCTCCGCACAGAGCGCAAATTCGAAATAATCTGCCAGACCCAAGCGGCGCACATCGGCGTTGCCGTTGGTAAGCACTGCAAGACGAAAGCGATTCGCCAATTGCTCCAGCGCTGGCTGGGCTTCGGGATACAGTTCGATGTTGTGTCGCGCGGCTAGAAACACCTCGAACGCTGCTTCGGCAAGGGTGCTCGCATCGTGGGCCGAATAGCCCGCCTCAATCAGCGCGGTATACAACACGCGACGTCTGAGTTCGCTGATGCGGTGTTTCAAGGCGGGATCGGCTGCCACCAAGCGGCTGCGAATTTCTGCAAGATGCTCTACCGGAAGTGTGGCCAGCCGTGGTGTTTCCCGCGCCAGCCAAGCCCGCAGCGCCGCTTCGGCGTTGAGAATGACCGGCGCGATGTCCCACAGCGTGTCGTCCAGATCGAACGTAATCAATTCCAGCGTCATTCTTCAGCGGTATCCGATGAGGTGGCGCGCCGGCGCGCGCGAGGGTGGGCGGCGTCGTACACCTTGGCCAGATGCTGGAAATCCAGATGGGTATAGATTTGCGTGGTCGAGATATCAGCATGGCCTAACAGTTCTTGCACACCGCGCAGGTCCTGGGAGGACTCCAGCATATGGCTGGCGAAGCTGTGACGAAGCATGTGGGGATGCAGGTGCCGACCCATTTCCCGAACGCCGGCCTGCCGAAGCCGGAGCTGCACCGCGCGAGCGCCGAGTCGCGTGCCGCGTTCGCTGACGAAGAGCGCCGAATCCTTCGCAACGGGCTGCCGCAACGGGAGCCACTGCACGATGGCTTCGCGGGCCTTTGTTCCGACAGGGACGACCCGGACGCGCATGCCCTTGCCGGTTACCCGCAGCAACCCTTCGCCTAGATCCAGGTCGTCCGTATTCGTGCTCACCAGCTCCGACAGCCGCAGCCCTGACGAGTAGAACAATTCCATGATGGCGTGATCACGCCGGGCCAGAAAATCGTCTTCTACGCCACCATCAAGCAACTGCGTCGCCAGGTCGACATCGAGCGTCTTGGGCAAACGCTTTTCGCCACGAGGGGGACGCAGACCGGTCGTGGGGTCCTGGTCGCAGTGCCGATGGCGAACGAGGTGACGGTAGAGGCCGCGCGCCGCGGAGAGGAGCCGGCCGATGCTTTTTCCTGACAACCCCTGGTGATGAAGCCTGGCCAGCAACTGCCGCAAATCTGCGCTGCGAAGGTCTTGCCAGCGGCTTATGGCCTGGGTTTCACACAGTGCACGGAGCTTTTCCAGGTCCCGCGCATACGCATTCAGCGTATGCGGCGAGCACTGCTGTTCGTGGCGCAGATGATCGAGGTAGCTATCGATATCCGCTTGCACGAGGCGTCTCCTGTTGATTGCGCTCAGCGTACCGAGCGAAGGGGCGTCGAAAAACCGGGTAGGACCCGCAGTAGCACTTCGGCAATGTAATTCAGGAACAGCGTCCCAACGGTGCTTTTGTAATGCTGCGGATCGCTGCTGCCCACCGCGATAAGCCCATGCTGTTTGAGCGTGACGAGCGCCGTCGATCCCACTTGCTTGCCCTGCTCGCCGAACAGGAATTCCAGCTCATGCGGGCGCAGCGCGCCGCAGATCGGCTTGCTGCTGGCGAGCAAGTTGCCAATGGCTTGCTGGGCTTCGGTCTGGGCAACCGAGCGGCCCACCGACGTTGGCGATTCGCTGTAGAGGATGAAGCTGACGAAGGGCACCTTGAACTCGTGGCGAAGGTTGTCCTCGACGGCGCTGACGACTTCCTCGATCGAGCCGGCATCGAGCAGATCGAGCACC
Source organism: Pseudomonas matsuisoli (assembly GCF_014647635.1). GTDB lineage: Bacteria > Pseudomonadota > Gammaproteobacteria > Pseudomonadales > Pseudomonadaceae > Pseudomonas_P > Pseudomonas_P matsuisoli. The sequence continues at coordinate 284,559 of NZ_BMPO01000007.1, read as the reverse complement.
AGTCGACGGGTTTTCTCGAACAGACGGTCGTTGTCACGTGCCACGTCCATCAGTTCCGTGAGCCGATGGCGCATTTCGATATTACGCTCGCGCAGCAGCTTGACCTGGCGTTCGACCAACGAAACCGAGGTACCGCGTTGGTGCGGGATGCGCAGTTCCGGGATCAACTCGTCCTGATCGACGAAGAATTCCGGATGCTGGCGCAGGTACTCGGCCACAGTGGCGGCATCCAGCGCAGTTGGGATCGATGTATCGGTCATAAGCGGATTTGCCCTTCGAACACGCGGGCGGCAGGGCCCGTCATCATGACGGGAGTGCCAGGGCCGGCCCATTCAATGGTGAGGCGCCCGCCGTTGAGTTCCAGCTGGACGGGAGAATCCATCCAGCCGTGCGAAATTGCCGTCACGGCCGCGGCGCACGCACCGGTACCACAGGCTTGTGTTTCCCCAGCGCCGCGTTCCCAAACGCGCAGCCGACCCTGGCGACGATCGAGCACTTGCAGAAAGCCGACGTTCACGCGCTGTGGGAAGCGTGGGTGGTGCTCGACTTTTGGCCCGAGCGTCCGAACGGGGGCATGTTCGGCATCGTCGACACGAATGACCGCATGGGGATTGCCCATCGACAACGCCGATAATTTCACCGCCTGGCCTTCGACATCGATTTCGTAAAGTGGCGCTTGTTCAGCCGCGTTGAACGGAATCTCTTCGGGTGTGAAGCGTGGCGGCCCCATATCGACCGTTATCTGCCCGTCATTGCGTACATTGAGCTCGATGATGCCGCCTTTGGTTTCCACGCGAATGACGCGCTTGGCGGTAAGACGCTTATCCAGCACGAAGCGTGCGAAGCAGCGCGCACCATTGCCGCACTGCTCCACTTCCGAGCCGTCGGCATTGAAGATGCGGTAGCGGAAATCCACGTCGGGATTGCTGGGCGCTTCGACGATCAGGAGCTGGTCGAAGCCGATGCCTGTGTTGCGATCGCCCCACTGCCGTGCATGTTTAGCCTGGATGTGCGCGTGCTGGCTAACAAGGTCGATGACCATGAAGTCGTTGCCCAGCCCGTGCATTTTGGTAAAGCGCAATAGCATGGTTTGACCTCAGGCCGGCAACAGGCTCTCGCCTGCGTACAATTCCTCGGCCGTTTCACGGCGGCGAATTTCGAAAGCTTGCTCGCCGTCCACCATGACTTCTGCAGCCCGTCCCCGGGTGTTGTAGTTCGAACTCATGACGAAACCGTAAGCGCCAGCCGAACGGATGGCAAGCACGTCGCCTTCTTCCAGGGTCAGCTCGCGATCCTTGGCCAGGAAGTCACCGGTTTCGCAAATCGGGCCGACGAGGTCGTAGCGCTGGCCTTCGCCCAAGCGTGGCGAAACGGGCACGACATCCATCCAAGCCTGGTAAAGGGCCGGGCGGATAAGGTCGTTCATGGCAGCATCGACGATGGCGAAATGCTTGTGCTCGGTGTGCTTGATGTATTCGACCCCGGTCAGCAGAACGCCGGCGTTCGCGACGAGATAGCGGCCCGGCTCGAACATCACGGTCAAGCCGCGTCCTTCGATGCGCGCCCGGACGGCTTGGATGTATTCGGCCGCGGAAGGGGGCGTTTCGTCGCGATAACGAACGCCTAGACCGCCGCCCAGATCCAAATGGCGAATCACGATGCCGCGCGCAGCAAGGCGATCGATGAGATTCAGCAGGCGATCGAGCGCGTCAAGGAACGGTGGCAGCGAGGTCAACTGCGAGCCGATGTGGCAGTCGACGCCAAGCACCTCGATGTTCGCCAGGCTCGACGCGTGCGCGTAGACGCTTTCGGCGTTGGCGATATCGATGCCGAACTTGTTCTCTTTCAGTCCGGTGGAAATGTACGGGTGGGTGCCTGCGTCTACGTCCGGGTTCACGCGCAGCGAGATGGGCGCCTTGACGCCCATTTCCTCGGCCACCAGTTGCAGCCGTTCGAGCTCGGCTGTGGACTCGACATTGAAGCAGTGCACACCGGCTTCGAGCGCGCGGCGCATCTCGTCGCGCGATTTGCCAACGCCGGAGAACACCACTTTCGCGGGATCGCCGCCTGCCGCGATGACACGCTCTAGCTCCCCGGCCGACACGATGTCGAAGCCGGCACCCAGCCTTGCGAGCACATTGAGCACGCCGATGTTCGAGTTGGCTTTGACTGCATAGCAGATCAGGTGGGGCACGCCCTGCAAGGCATCGGCATAGCTCGCATACTGTGCTTCGATGTGCTGGCGTGAGTAGACGTAGGTCGGGGTCCCGAAACGATCGGCGATTGCAGACAAGGCCACGCCTTCCGCGAACAGCGTACCGTCGCGGTAGTTGAAAGCTTCCATGACGCGCTCCTTGTTACAGTTCGAACCGGTCTTTGCTGTTACCGGCCTTTTCATCGTCTGGCAGGTACAATGGGCCCTTCTGGCCGCAGCCGGCGAGGGCGCCACAAAGGACGACGAGGGCAAGGAAAGGAAGCAGCACGCGCTTCATGGGGGAATCCTTTGTCGAAAGCAATAATGCCCGGAGTATACCGAGCGCCTAACGCCTTGCCTATTGACGGGCGGCCCATGCGCCGTATGCCGGCCCATCGAGTGTGCACGCGTAGACAGCCGGCACTGGTCCGTTTAGCAGCATGCCAAGGGCCGATGCCCGAGCGTTCGCCAGCAATCCTGGCGGCCTAATTTCATACGTTATGGAGAATGCCATGAGCCTTACCGAAGCACGCTTTCATGCTCTGATCGACGAGACCCAGAGCGCCGTAGAGGATGCCTTCGATGACAGTGATCTCGATGTGGACCTGGAAAATTCCGATGGCGTGCTGACGATCCGCTTTGAAAACCGTAGCCAACTCATCCTTAGTCGGCAGCCCGCGTTGCGGCAGCTTTGGGTGGCGGCACGCTCCGGTGGTTTTCATTTCGACTATGACGAGGCCGCCGGACTGTGGATATGCCAGGGCGCGGACGAGCCGCTTGGCGCGTTGCTCAATCGGGCGACACTCGAGCAGGGCGGTGCGGACCTGGAATTCCCTGGCGTTTAATCAGGGCGCAGGGTCGATTGGCCGCAGATCGTTTCTAATTGTGGGCGCGGGCCATGCCCGCGAGAGTGCCGGGCATTGGACGGGCAAACGTCATCGCGGGCATGGCCCGCTCCCACATAGGTTCACTTGGGAAGAGGTGTTTTGCGGTGAACGGTGGAAGCCCTGCGGGGCATTGCCCTGTTCCTGCCAGCGGTCATCCGGCCTTGCGAATTCAATGTGCTGTGTTACGGTCCAGGTATCGGCCTCGAGCCAATCACCACTCTGTAAAACGCATTGACCTCGCTTCCTGCGGACGTCCTTTGACCCGGCACCCCTGTTTGCCAGGGTGTGGGCTCCGTCGGGCGAGGTCTCGCTTTTTCTTCGCCAAGGAGCGTGTTCTCGCCATGACTACCGCACCCGCCATCACCGTGACCCATCAGGATCTAGAACGTCTGGAGCATCTGCTCGATAGCCTGGATGACTTTGGCCCTGCCGCCGAGGCGCTCGACGACGAGTTGGCGCGTGCACGAATCGTCCCGCGTGAAGAGATCTCGTCCCAGGTCGTGACGATGAATTCCCGTGTGCATTGCCGTGAGGAGGGCACCGGCAAGGACTATCACCTCACCCTGGTTTATCCGCAGGATGCTCGGCAGGAAGGCAACGTGTCGGTCCTGGCCCCGATGGGGAGTGCGCTCCTCGGTCTATCGGTCGGTCAACACATCGATTGGCCGACGCCCAATGGCAAGCAACTCAAGCTCACCCTGTTGGATATCGAATATCAGCCGGAAGCCGATGCGGCGCGCGCCGGCTGAGTCGATTCGTGGGCGCAGGGATGCGCTCAATCCTCTTCGGGTAATTCGGGCAGCGCCCGCAGCGCCGCTTCGTAACGTTCGACATCGAAACCACGATCTCCCGCCAGCATGTCGCGTATCTCCCAAGCCAAGACGAGTGCCATCAGGCGAATGATCTCCTCGCGCTCGTACCCCACCAGCGTCAGCTTGTTATAGACGGCTTGCGTCGCTGCCGGCTCGCCACTTTCGAGCTGGTTTTCGATCGCCCGTACCAACTGTTCTTCCGCAAAGGCTTCATCATCGTTTTCATGCATGCTTGTCTCTCCTATGAGCAAACAGTCTGCCACGCCGGTCTGAAACTTGTTGAGACATTACGGCGATAGCGCCGCGAACGGACTGGAAGACGCGAACGCATGATCACTTATTACGCCTTGCATGACGGCCTATTGGAATCCCACGAAGCCGAGAGCCTTTCTGTCATACCCGATGGGGTGCTATGGATCGACCTGTTGCGCCCGAGCGTCGAGGAAGAGCGCTTCGTCGAGTCCGCGCTTGGGGTGAATATTCCTACCCGGGAAGAGATGGGCGAGATCGAGGATTCCTCCCGTTTCTACGAAGACAACGGCACGCTGTACCTAACCCCTACGGTCATCAGCGGTATCAGCAGTGGCAAGCCGGCGAGCGAGGAGGTGTTCTTCGTCATCGGGCAGGATCGCCTGGTGACGGTGCGTTACGCAGAAATGACCGCCATGCGGGGGCTTCTGGCGAAGGCTGCCCGGCAGCCAGAGCGGCATCGCACGGCCGATGCGATCTTCGCGTCGCTCGTCGATGCGTTCGTCGACCGCATCGCCGATACGCTCGAGGACATGCAAAACCAGCTGACTCGGCTCTCTGCGCGAATTTTCAACGAGCCAGGCGGTGAGGAGGAAAAGGCAGACTTGCAACGGGTGATCAAGCACCTGGGGCGACACAATGCGCTCTTGTCGATGTTCAGTGAGAGCATGCTGACCTTTGGGCGGCTGATCAGCTTTACCCGACTAGGCAAGAAAAGCTGGCTGGCGGAGCCAGCGCGCGCGGGCATCAAGGCGGTGGAGCGCGACCTGCGCGTGTTGACCGGGTATCAGGCGCGTATGTCGAACGAGATATCGTTTTTGCTCGACGTCACGCTTGGGCTCATCAACATCGAGCAGAACAGCATCATCAAGGTGTTTTCGATTGCGGCCGTCATCTTCCTGCCACCAACACTGGTCGGCACCGTGTACGGCATGAACTTCAAGGACATGCCCGAGCTGGATTGGGTGTACGGATACCCACTGGCGCTTGGGCTGATGGTGCTGTCTGCGGCGCTATCCATGGCGCTGTTCAGATTTAAAGGTTGGCTCTGAAAAAGAAGCCGTTACCTGGGCGTGCTTCTCATCGTAGTCACCAGCCCTGCGCGCGGTGCGGTGCTGATTTACTCCGCCGCCGCTATCAATGCATCTCCCGTGAGTCGGAACGTGGTCCATTCATCCTGCGGTTTCGCGCCCACTGCACGGTAAAAGTCGATCGCCGGGGTATTCCAGTCGAGCACCGACCACTCCATCCGTCCGCAGCCTTTGCTTACCGCGATACGCGCAAGGTATTTGAGTAGCGCCTTGCCAAAGCCCTTCCCTCGCGTAGCCGGACTGACGTAAAGGTCCTCCAAATACAGGCCGTTGCAGCCGAGCCAGGTGGAATAGTTGAAGAAATACACCGCAAACCCGACCGGCTGGCCGTCGTCTTCGGCAATCAGCGCATAGGCGGTGCTTTCCGGCGCGAACAGACTGCGGCGTATGCCTTCGGCATCCGTCTTTACTTCATGCTCGGCCTTTTCATAGATAGCAAGTTCCGTGATGAAGCGCAGGATGAGGGTGGCATCCTCATGGGTCGCAGGTCTGATTTTGAATGACATCGAATAGCTTCTTGAAGCGGGTTGGAAAGGCGGGATCGAGGCGTAAATGCGAGCCGGCCCCATTATCGGAAGGCCGGCTTTCTCGCGAGAGATCAGCGGTTGGCGATCAACGCACGGCCGCGCGCGACGGCTGCACGAACCTGATTCGGTGCGGTACCGCCAATATGGTCGCGAGCATTGACCGAGCCTTCGAGGGTCAGCACGGCGAAGACATCCTGCTCGATCTGGTCGCTGAACTGGCGCAGTTCGTCCAGGCTCATTTCGGCAAGGTCCTTGCCTGAGTCCACGCCGTATTTCACCGCGTGCCCGACGATTTCGTGGCAATCGCGGAAGGGCAAACCCTTGCGTACGAGGTAGTCGGCGAGGTCCGTGGCCGTCGAAAAGCCGCGCAACGCTGCTTCCCGCATGATGGCCTGCTTGGGCTTGATCGCCGGCACCATGTCGGCGAAGGCGCGTAGGGAATCGCGCAAGGTATCGGCTGCATCGAACAGCGGTTCCTTGTCTTCCTGGTTGTCCTTGTTGTACGCCAGCGGCTGGCCCTTCATCAGCGTCAAAAGCCCAGTGAGCGCGCCGAATACACGACCGGATTTGCCACGAACCAACTCGGGAACGTCCGGGTTTTTCTTTTGCGGCATGATCGAACTCCCCGTGCAGAAACGGTCGGGCAGGTCGATGAATTGAAATTGCGCGCTGGTCCAGAGCACCAACTCCTCGGAAAACCGCGACAGGTGCATCATGGCGACCGACGCAGCGGCGCAGAATTCGATCGCGAAGTCGCGGTCGGACACGCTATCCAATGAATTGCCGCCGATGGCCTCGAAACCCAGTAGGCGGCAGGTGATTTCTCGGTCGATCGGGTAGGTAGTGCCTGCCAGCGCTGCGGAGCCGAGCGGCATGCGATTGGTGCGCTTACGGCAATCCACCAGGCGCTCATGGTCGCGTGAAAGCATCTCGAACCAAGCCAGCAAGTGGTGGCCAAATGTCACGGGTTGTGCGGTCTGCAGGTGCGTAAATCCGGGCATGATCGTGTCGGCGTGTGCGTCGGCAAGACCGAGCAAGCCCTCTTGCAGGCGAGTGATCTCTGCCAGGATGACGTCGATTTCGTCGCGCAGCCACAGTCGAATGTCCGTCGCGACCTGGTCATTACGGCTGCGTCCTGTGTGCAACTTCTTGCCCGTAACGCCGATGCGATCGGTGAGGCGCGCCTCGATGTTCATGTGCACGTCTTCTAGATCGACCCGCCAATCGAATTGGCCTGCTTCGATCTCGGACTGAATGTCACGCAGGCCTTCATGGATGGCGTCGCGCTCCTGCGCGGTCAGAACACCGACGTCGGCCAGCATGCTGGCGTGCGCCATCGAGCCCATGATGTCGTGGCGATACAGGCGCTTGTCGAAATCGACCGAGGCGGTGAAACGGGCGACGAAGGCGTCGACGGGCTCGCTGAAGCGGCCTCCCCAGGACTGATTGGTCTTGTCGGTGCTCATGAAAGACGGCTCTTGCTGTGTCAGACGAAAAGAGCGAAATGATAGCAGACCCCGGATAGGCAAGCCGTGGTACCGAAGGCTGGATAAGGATGGCAGCTGTCATGCAGCTCGTCGGAAACTGAAACGAGCGCCAAGTCGGCTATCGGCATGGAGGTCGGCGCGCTACCAATGCAACGGATACGGTGAGGCGGCGCATTGCGGTGGGTCGACGAGGTTGCCGGGACGTCGCGAAAGCAGATGCGTATGTGCGGATACAACGCCCGAAACAATCTCATCGGTAACCCGGGATGGTTTTCCGCGAGGCGTTGGTGATAATGCCGGACAGCCTGTTTTCAGGCCATGTTCCAACCACCGAGGGTCATCCCGCACATGTGGTACAACGGTTTTCTCGATCTGTCCGTATGGCAGTTGATTGGCGTCACGTTAGTGATGACGCATATCACCATCGTCAGCGTGACGGTCTATCTGCATCGGTATTCGGCGCATCGTTCGCTCGATCTACACCCTGCGCTCAAGCATTTCTTTCGCTTCTGGTTATGGCTGACGACCGCGATGAACACGCGGGAGTGGACGGCCATTCACCGTAAGCACCATGCCAAATGCGAAACCGAAGACGATCCCCACAGCCCTGTCATCAAAGGGCTCACAACGGTTGTGCGCAAAGGCGCCGAACTGTACAAGGCCGAGGCCAAGAACGAGGACACACTGCGTATCTACGGCAAGAACTGCCCGGATGACTGGATCGAGCGGAAGGTCTATAGCCGCTGGCCAAATGTAGGCATCGTGCTCATGCTGGCCATCGACGTGGCATTGTTCGGTGCGCTTGGCCTGACGGTGTGGGCAGTGCAGATGGTCTGGATTCCCTTCTGGGCTGCCGGCGTGGTGAACGGTCTTGGCCATGCCATTGGCTACCGTAACTTTGAGTGCCGGGATGCGGCGACCAATTTGGTTCCCTGGGGCATCATCATCGGTGGCGAAGAGCTGCACAACAATCACCACACCTATCCGAATTCGGCGAAGCTCTCCGTGCGTAAGTGGGAGTTCGACATCGGCTGGGCGTGGATACGCCTGTTCTGCTTGCTTCGTCTGGCCAAGGTTCAACGCGTAGCGCCCATCGCACACCGCATCCAGGGCAAGGCGCAGCTTGATATGGATACGGCCATGGCCATCCTGAACAATCGGTTCCAAATCATGGCGCAGTACCGGAAATTGGTCATCGCCCCACAGGTGAAGCAGGAGCTCTCCCTGGCGGATAAGTCGGCGCAGCATCTGTTCCGTCGGGCGAAGCTCCTGCTGTCGCGGGAAACGAGCTTGCTACAGGATAAGCACCATACCCATTTGCAGGCGATGCTCGACCACAGTCAGGCCCTGAAAACCGTCTACGAAAAGCGTCTCGCGTTGCAGGCCATCTGGGCGAAGACCAGCAGCAATGGGCATGAGATGCTGGCCGCAATCAAAGAATGGATACAGGAAGCCGAGGCGAGCGGTATCAAAGCGCTTACGGAGTTCGCGGATCAATTGAAGACGTATTCGCTGCGTCCGGCCCAGCCCGTGCCTGCCGTATGAAATGAGGCGCAGGTCACACTTATAAAGTGATGTTGACCGCTTATTAAAAAAAAACCGCGATTGCGGTTTTTTTTTATGTATTCGCTGTCAGAGCACCATTCGATCAGTCGTAGAGAGTCGCACCATGGAAGATGCACCCGGTCATTCTACTGAGCTTGAGCAGTTGACCCTCGCGCTGTTGCACAGCCGAGGAGAAGTCGAGCGACTGCGTGAGCGCGAACAGATGTTCAGTAGCCTCCTCGGTAGCGTCAATGCTGTGCTTTGGGCGTTCGACTGGAGCGCGCAGAACTACCTCTATGTCAGCCCTGCGTACGAGCGCGTTTTCGGACGCTCGGCGGCGCTATTGCTCGCCGACTTCGGCGAATGGCGTAACAGCATCTACCCGGATGACCTGGAGTACGCGGAGCAAAGCCTTGCAGAGGTGCTGGTAAAGGACGCCATGGAAGGGCGTGAATACCGCATCATTCGTGGCGATGGGCAGGTTCGTTGGCTGAGTGACAAATGTTTCGTCAGTCGCCGCGAACAAGACGATCATGTCGTTATCGTCGGGATCGCCGAAGACATTACCGAGAAGAAACAGCTCGAAGGCGAACTGCATCGCCTAGCGACGACCGATGTGCTGACTCAAAGCAGCAACCGCCGTCACTTCTTCGATTGCGCCCTGCGTGAATTCGAGTTAGCTAAAGAGTTCGGTAGCCCGCTGGCATTCCTGTTACTAGATATCGATGACTTCAAGAAGATTAACGACCGCCATGGCCACCAGATGGGTGATCAGGTACTGCAGCGTATCGCTCAGGCAGGCGCGAACGTACTCCGCCGAGGTGATCTCTTCGGGCGTATCGGCGGCGAGGAATTCGCAGCACTGCTGCCAGGGTGCACTCCTGATCTGGCGCTGCAGATCGCGGAGCGACTTCAACGAGAAGTGCAGCGCTTGCACTTCTCGTCCGAAGCGGGAAGCTTCGGCGTCACGCTCAGCCAGGGTCTTACCAGTCTGAGGGCGGTGGATACGTCGCTAGATGCGATGTTTGGTCGCGCCGATGCCGCGATGTATCGCGCCAAGCGAATGGGCAAGAACCAGATCATGCTCGCGGAGGACGACAGCTTAGGCGAAGGATGACGCCAGCTGTCCCCATAAGTTCATCAAGGCTTCTTTTTTTCTCCAGAAATGGCATTCTTGGGCCGCTGCAGGTCCGACACGGTTGTCGAGACCTGCGAAAGTTGATAATAAGCGCAGCGTCGACGGTTGAGATGCGGTCGAGCGTGACAGGATTGAAGTGGGTGCTGCCTTACTGCTGCCTACCGAATTGAATGGTCTACGCTGTCTCACGAAGTCGTTATGTTGCGCAACAGCCCAATGTTTACCTGGCAATAGCCGGTGCCATTAACGCTGCAAAAACACACCACTGGAGACAACAAGAAATGCTCAAGACAAAACTGGGATTTGCCATCTCGGCTGCGACGCTGGGGATGGCCTTGAGCCAGACCGCTTCTGCCGATTTCATCGGGGACAGCAAGGCCACCGTTGGACTGCGTAATTTCTACTTCAACAACGACAACCGTAGCGGTGATGCCGATCCGTCTTACTCGGAAGAGTGGGCGCAGGGCTTCATGTTCGACTACAAATCCGGCTTCACCGAAGGCACCGTCGGTTTCGGTATTGATGCGTTGGCTCTAGTAGGCCTGCGTTTGGATAGCGGTGCAGGTCGCCACAATGGCACCACCGTCAGCCCGGATGAAGATGGTTCTGCCCGTCATGAGTGGAGCCGCCTGGGTGCGAACGCTAAGGTTCGTTTCTCCAAGACCACTGCAACCTACGGTAGTGCGCTGATGCCGAAGCTGCCGATCCTCGTAGCTAACGATGGTCGTCTGTTGCCGCAAACATTCGAAGGCGGAATGATCACGTCGAACGAGATCGACGGTCTTACCCTGACTGGTGGTCGCCTTGAGCATGCGGTAGGCCGTGCCTCTACCAACCGCAGCGGTCTCTCCGTGAATGGTGGTGCTGAGGATAGCAACGAATTCTGGTTCGCCGGCGGTGATTGGAAAGCGACCAAGGATCTGACTGCGCAGTACTACTTCGCCAAGCTGGACGAGTACTACAAGCAGCACTTCGTGGGGCTGACCCATGTGCTGCCGCTCGGTGATAAGCAATCGTTCAAGACCGACCTTCGCTATTTCAAAACCGACTCGACCGGTGCCAATAGCAACGGTACTGCGGGCCACCGTTTCGCCGGCTATACGAAAAACAATAGCGGTGAAATCGACAACAACACCTGGAGTGCTGCATTCACGTACAGCTTGGCTGGGCATGCCTTCACTCTGGGTCACCAGCGTGTTTCGGACGACAGCGGCTTCGCACAGCTGAACCAAGGCAGCACCGGAGAAGGCAACGGCGGGGCGAGCGTCTACCTGCTGACTGACCGTCAGATCACCGCGTTCACCCGTGCCGGTGAAAACACTACGTTCGGTCAATACGTCTATGACTTCTCGTCGCTGGGCGTGCCTGGTCTGAAAACCACACTCGCATACCTCAAAGGTGTTGATGGCCGCGCAACTAACGGCAACCGTGGCGATGAGTGGGAGCGTGACTTCGCTGTCGAGTACGTTATCCAGAACGGTGCTGCGAAGGGTCTCGGCTTCGCCTGGCGTAACGCTTCGCTGCGTTCCGATGTCGAAGGTCAGCGCGACATCGACCAGAACCGTGTGATCGTCAGCTACACGCTGTCCCTGCTGTAATCGTTACACCGTAATAAAAAACCCGCCCAGCGAATGCTGCGGCGGGTTTTTCGTTTAGAGCAACTCGCTACGGGCACGGTTGCTGCTGCGTGATGCAATGAATGTTTCCGCCGCCCAACAGGATTTCCCGTCCCGGCACCAGCACGATTTCGTGTTCGGGAAATATCCGTCGCAATATCGCCTCCGCTTCATAGTCCTTCGGATCGCCAAATGAAGGAGCGATTACGCCACCGTTGACGATCAAAAAATTCACATAAGAGCCGGCCAGTCGAACGGACGGGTCGCGTGGCTGTGATCCGACGGCTTTGTCGACGCCCGCGCATTCATTCTCACTGGCGTACAGCGGCCCGGGTATCGGAACCGTGTGAACCGTCAATGATCGACCCTTGGCGTCTTTGACGGCGGACAACGCCTTCTTCGCCGCTTGGCAGCGCGAATAGTTGGGATCCTGTGGATCATCCGTCCAGGCCAGCAGAACTTCGCCTGGGCGTACGAAACAGCAGAAGTTGTCCACATGCCCGTCGGTTTCGTCGTTATAAAGACCAAACGGTAGCCAGATCACCCGATCGATCGCCAGGTGATCGGCCAATACCTGTTCGATTTCCTCGCGGGACAGGTGTGGGTTCCTGTTGCGATTCAGTAGGCATTCTTCCGTCGTGATCAGCGTACCTTCGCCGTCTACATGGATTGAACCGCCTTCAAGAACAAATCCCTCCGTGCGATAGCCTTTGCACCCTTCGATCTCGAGAATCTTGCGGGCGACTTGGTCGTCCCGCTGCCAAGGAAAGTAGAGGCCGCCGTCAAGACCACCCCAGGCATTGAAGGCCCAATCCACGCCGCGCACTTCTCCGTTCGCATGGGTCACGAAGGTGGGGCCGGTGTCCCGTACCCAGGCGTCGTCAGTGCTCATTTCGATAACACGAATGGCGTCATGGTCGAGCTGTGCACGGGCATTCTCGAACTGCGCAGCGCTTGCACAGACGGTCACGGGTTCGAAGCGTGCGATCGCTTTCGCCACCACCGTAAATGCCGCTTGCGCCGGTTTGCCGCCCAAACGCCAATTGTCGGGCCGCTCCGGCCAGACCATCCACGTCTGCCTGTGCGGTTCCCATTCCGCCGGCATGCGGAATCCGTCACCGCGTGGGGTGCTCATTAAAGTCATGTCGGTCTCGCTCATTTCGGCGCGCTGGCTCATGACTCGAGTGAGCCATCCAGGGTCTTGATCGGTGCATAGAGGTTCGGGCGGCGATCGCGAAACACGCCCCAGGCCGAACGGATGTGCTCCAGTTGGTCTAGGTCGAACTGATGCACGAGCACGGTTTCTTCAGTTTCGTTGGCTTCCTCGACCTTGGCACCAAATTGATCGGCAATGAACGACGAGCCATAGAACGTGATGTCGTACCCATCCTGCTCTTCGGTACCGACGCGATTGCTGGCAATCAATGGCATCAGGTTCGCGCCCGCATGGCCTTGTTGCACGCGCTGCCAGTGATCGCGCGAGGTGATGTTGGGATCATGAGGTTCGCTGCCGATCGCGGTCGGGTAGAACAGCAATTCCGCCCCCATCAACGCCATGCTGCGTGCTGTCTCAGGGAACCACTGGTCCCAGCAAATCGCGACTCCGATTTTGGCGTAGCGCGTTTGCCAGACCTTGAAGCCCGTATCACCCGGGTTGAAGTAGTACTTCTCGTGATAGCCGGGGCCATCCGGAATGTGGCTCTTGCGGTAGATCCCGAGATTGCGCCCATCGGCATCGATGATGGCGATGCTGTTGAAACGCGCCCGTCCACGCAGCTCGAAGAAACTGATGGGAAGCACGACTTGCAACTCAGCCGCGATTTTCTGGAAGTGCTGAATTGCTGGGTTTTCCTCGATCGAGGTCGCTAGTTGCAGGTATTCGGGATTGGGCTTCTGGCAGAAATAGGGCGTTTCAAACAGTTCCTGGATCAAGATGACTTGCGCGCCCTTTGCCGCTGCCTCGCGAACGAGCTTTTCAGCATTGGCGATATTCGCCGATCGGTCCCAGGAACAGGCCATCTGAGTGGCGGCGACGGTGACGATGCGAGTCATGGCATGAACCTCTTGAACGTTGGAAATAAGCTAGGACGTATCGATTGGACCACCCCGTTCTAGGGAGTCTCGACAAGCGCGACGGATGTCATCTTATAGGCGATTATTATCTGTATTTAAAGGTTAAAAACCTCAGGCATGAAGTATATGAAGCTTATTGAATCGATAAAAATCGATATCCCATTCGGGTCACCGAGCGAATAGCGTTGGTCATGTGATGCATAACTTGCCGTTGATTACTTTCGTCATACGGACGAAGGAGCAACAAATCTGTAGTGCGTAATGGCGTGAGATGCGCTGTCAGCAGCGCAGCCCTATCATCGGAATACTATTAAACCTTCCAGACCAAGCCGACGGGCTTATAACTGTCTTCATACCGAAGGTGACTCATGCCACGATTCGCTGCCAACCTCAGCCTGATGTTTGCCGATGCGCCTTTCCTTGATCGATTCGATCGCGCTGCCCGAGCGGGCTTCAAGGGCGTCGAGTACCTGTTTCCCTACGGGGAGTCGGCAGCTGATCTGGCGCAACGTTTAGAGCAGCACGATTTGATACAGGTGCTATTCAACCTCCCGCCCGGTAATTTTGGTGCAGGAGAGCGCGGTTTGGCGGCGCTCCCTGGGCGCGAATCCGAATTCCGGGAAGGGCTCGAGCGGGCGTTGGAATATGCGCAGGTGCTCCGCTGCGCAAACCTGCACGCGATGGCGGGCATCGTTGCCGATGAGGGTAGCAAGCCGGCTATGCGCGACTGCTACCTGAGGAATCTGCAGTACGCGGCGCGTCGGATGGCGCCGCTTGGTATGACGCTGCTGATCGAACCGATCAACACCCGCAGCATGCCGGGCTATTTCCTTAATCATCAGGCCCAGGCACATGACATCGTGGCTGAGCTGGCCGAGCCGAACCTACGGGTTCAGCTCGATTTCTTTCATGCTCAGATCATGGACGGTAACCTCGCCGCGGGGTTTCGCCGTTACCAGTCGAGTGTGGGGCATGTGCAGATCGCCGGGGTGCCGGATCGCCATGAGCCTGATGAGGGCGAGGTGGACTACGCCTATCTGTTTCGCATGCTCGACGAAAGCGGTTACGACGGCTGGGTCGGCTGTGAATATGTACCGCGGGGGCGGACCGAAGACGGACTCGGGTGGTATGAACCCTGGAAGTAAAGTATGCGCGTGCGCGGACCTTGGGTCTCAGTCGGTGCCTTCGCGACGACGCAGATAAGGCGGCAGATAAAGGCCGAGGTAGGCATCGAACACACGCATGCCCTCTTGGGCCAGGCGAGGTGTGATCACACCATGTTGCTGGACCGAGCGGGCATAGACGCGATCGCCTAGCTCCATCGCTAGGGCGAACACATCGATGTCGTCCGGTAACACTGGCAGATAGAAATAGCGTTCGAACAACGCCTGCATTGATCGGCCAAGCTCGAGATCATGCAGGCTGTCAGCCTGATTGAGCTCTGTCAGCCCGTGCTGCGTCAGGATCAATTGGCGTGCGGCCGCGTCGCTCGCGTAAACGGCCAGCATCCGCAGCTCCAGGGTCCGTGATAGATCCCGCCACGTCGTAATGCTTGCCTCATCGATCGGCGCATGAAGCGCGTCGCGGAACGCGGCGTGGATGTCTGCTGCCAACGCCTCTAAGAGTGCCGGCACGCTTGCGTAGAAGTGGTAGACCGAGGACGGTGGGATGTCCGCCCGCTCCGCTACCGAATAGATGGACAACCCGTCTATGCCTTGTTCGCCTAGCAGCGAACGTGCTGCCCCAAGAATCGTGGCGATGCGGGTCAGGCTGCTGGCGCGGGGTTTGCGGTTGCTCGGTGGTCGTGGCATGCAAGGGTTATTGGGGAGTAGGCGGGCGGTGAGCATAACGAAAACGCACTGCGGGGTGGCAGGGGCAGGAGCGTTGTTGCTCGCGAACAGTGTTTGTCGGGTAAGCTCATCGCGGGCATGGCCCGCTCCCACAAGGGCGCGGTGGATCATCCGGTGTGGGAGCGGGCCGTGCCCGCGATGCAGTCCCTGCCGATCCTCGAATAGCTTGCAGCGAGCTTGGAATTGAGGCGTATGCAGGGATGTAAGGTGAATTAGCGGCGCCACCGCGTAATCCACCGTGGCCTGCTGCGGCATTCGATCAAACCGTATGCAGGTACCAGTTGTATTCCAGGTCCGAAATGGAGTGCTCGAACTCAGCCAGTTCGCTTTCCTTACACGCGACGAAAATGTCGATGTATTCGGGACTGATGTAGCGGTTGATGACTTCGCTATCGTCGAGCTGGCGTAATGCGTCGCGCAAGTTGTTCGGCAGGCTGGGTTCCATCTGCTCGTACGCGTTACCAACCACGGGCGCGCCCGGTTCGACTTCATTGGTCAGGCCATGGTGAATACCAGCCAGGATGGCCGCCATCATCAGATACGGGTTCGCATCAGCGCCCGCTACGCGTTGTTCCAAGCGAACGGCTTCAGCAGCGCCGGTCGGTACGCGCAAAGCGACTGTGCGGTTGTCGAGTCCCCAACTTGGTGCATTCGGGACGTAGAACTGTGCGCCGAACCGCCGATAGGAGTTCACGTTCGGGCAGAGAAAGGCCATCGAAGCCGGCATGGTCTCGAGCACACCGCCGACCGCGTGGCGCAACGCGGCGTTCTGCTCGGGATCATCACTGGCGAAAATGTTCTTGCCGGTCGTTTTGTCCAGCAACGAAATATGCACATGCAAGCCGTTGCCCGCCTGCCCAGGGTAGGGCTTGGCCATGAAGGTGGTGTCCATCTCATGGTCATACGCGATGTTCTTGATCAGGCGCTTGAGCAACACGGCATGGTCGCAGGCTTTGATCGCGTCTTCGGTGTAGTGGAGGTTCACCTCGAACTGTGCGGGCGCGCTTTCCTTGACGATGGCGTCTGCGGGTAGACCCTGCACTTTCGCGCCTTCGAGCATGTCTTGCAGGCAGTCGGCATATTCGTCGAGGTCATCGATCAGATAGACCTGGGTGGAGTGCGGACGTTTGCCCGAAATCGGTGAACGTGGCGGCTGCGGGCGGCCGTTCACGTTTTCCTGATCGATCAGGTAGAACTCGAGTTCGAACGCGGCGCAGATCGTCAGGCCCAGCTCATCGAACTTCTCGACGACACCCCGCAGCACTTCCCGAGGGTCGGCGAAGAACGGCTGGCCATCAAGTTCGTGCATGGTCATCAGCAACTGCGCAGTTGGGCGCTTTTGCCAGGGTTCGGCGCTCAGCGTGCCGGGGATGGGGTAGCAAATTCGGTCGGCGTCACCGATATCCAGGCCGAGGCCTGTGCTTTCGACGGTGGAGCCATTGATGTCGAGGGCAAAGAGTGAAGCGGGGAGGTTGATGCCTTTTTCGTAGACCTTGGTGAGACTGGCACGCTCGATACGCTTGCCACGAACCACCCCATTCATATCTGCAATGAGGAGGTCTACGAACTGCACCTCGGGATGTTCCTCAAGGAACGCGTTCGCTTCTTCCAGCTGAACGGCACGCGGGGGTACCGACATGATGCAACACCTGTGTTGTTAAAAATTTCAATCATTCGAGTCACTGGTTATGGAGTCAATCCGAAACCCCAATGGCTGTCAATAGCAGGTCCGACTGCCCCAAAAAGGACCCTCGATGGCCGTTTTTGGAGCGACGGATACCGAGCATTCTCCGGAGTCAGGCCGCCAATTACGCGGCGCTGACGGTCGAGCTCACGACCGATTCATGCGCGTGTTGTAGAAAAAAATGAACGAGGCTAAGCTCGATTCAGTTCCACAACAGCACAGATCGGTGCCTCATGTCTCGCCCGCCCATCGTTGGCGTGACCGCTTGCAGCAAGCAACTCGGTCCGCACCCGTTTCACATTGCCGGCGACAAATATGTCCGGGCAGTCTCCCTCGGTGCCGGCGGAATGCCGCTGATCATACCCGCTTTAGGTGAGCTGCTGGACATTCCGGCTTTGCTCGAGAGCCTGGACGGCCTGCTGTTCACCGGCTCGCCTTCCAACGTGCAGCCCTACCTCTATCAAGGCCCAGAAAGCGCGCCCGGCACGTTGCACGATCCCCAGCGAGACGACACGACATTGCCGCTATTGCAGCAGGCGGTCGCTGCCGGCATACCCGTACTCGGCGTTTGCCGCGGCTTTCAGGAAATGAATGTGGCGTTCGGGGGCTCTTTGTATCAAAAGGTTCATGAAGTCGGGTGTTTCATGGATCACCGCGAGCCGGAAGACGAGCCGCTTGCTGTGCAGTACGCGCCGCGCCATGCGCTGCATGTGGAGCCTGGTGGCGTGTTCGAGTCCCTTGGACTTCCTGCGACGTTCCAGGTGAACTCGATCCATTCCCAGGGCATTCAGACCTTGGCCCAGGGGCTGCGGATCGAAGGCGTCGCGCCCGATGGGTTGATCGAGGCGGTATCTATCGAAGGGGCTTCGTCTTTCGCACTTGGCGTGCAGTGGCACCCTGAATGGGAAGTACGTTCAAATCCGCAGTACCTTGCGATCTTCCAAGCCTTCGGTGAGGCGTGCAGAGAGCGGGCAAGGTCGCGCTGAGCCGGCGCCGAGCGCCGGTACCCGGAGTCCTTCGTATATCTGCCGCCCGGCACGGGCCGGTATGTCTCGCGAGCTCCAGAAACTAGAGGTCTTTATGACTACCACGCTGGACCAGCTCACGAGTTGGCTGAAAGAACACAAGATCACTGAAGTGGAATGCCTGATCAGCGACTTGACCGGCATCGCCCGCGGCAAGATTTCCCCGACCAACAAATTCCTCGATGAAAAAGGCATGCGTCTGCCTGAGAGCGTGCTCTTGCAGACCGTCACCGGGGATTACGTCGAGGACGACATCTACTACGACCTGCTGGACCCGGCCGATATCGACATGTTTTGCCGGCCAGACGCGAGCGCAATTTTCCTTGTGCCCTGGGCGATCGAGCCGACCGCCATGGTCATCCACGACACCTTCGACAAGATGGGCAACCCCATCGAGTTGTCGCCGCGCAACATCCTCAAGAAAGTCTTGAAGATGTACGCCGACCACGGCTGGCGGCCTATCGTCGCGCCGGAAATGGAGTTCTATCTCACCAAGCGCTGTGAGGATCCGGATCTACCGCTGCAGGTGCCGCTGGGCCGCTCGGGTCGCCCGGAAACGGGGCGCCAGTCGTTTTCCATCGACGCAGCGAACGAGTTCGATCCGCTGTTCGAGGACATGTACGACTGGTGCGAAATGCAGGAGCTGGACCTCGATACCCTCATTCATGAGGAAGGCCCGGCGCAGATGGAGATTAACTTCCGGCATGGCGACGCGCTGCATCTGGCGGATCAGATCACCGTGTTCAAACGCACCATGCGCGAGGCCGCGCTCAAGCACAACGTCGCGGCGACCTTCATGGCAAAGCCGATCACCGACGAGCCGGGCAGTGCGATGCACCTGCACCAGAGCGTCGTCGACATCGACACCGGCAAGAACATCTTCTCCAACGAAGACGGCTCCATGAGCGAGCTGTTCTTGCACCATGTCGGCGGCTTGCAGAAATTCATTCCGGAAGTCCTGCCGCTGTTCGCGCCCAACGTGAATTCATTCCGCCGGTTCCTGCCCGACACCTCGGCGCCGGTGAACGTGGAGTGGGGTGAAGAAAACCGCACCGTTGGGCTACGTGTACCGGATGCCGCGCCGCAAAATCGCCGCGTCGAGAATCGCCTGGCGGGTGCGGATGCGAATCCCTACCTGGCCATCGCCGCCAGCCTGCTCTGTGGCTACATCGGCATGGTCGAGGGCATTCGCCCAAGCGCGCAGGTAAGAGGGCGCGGTTACGAGCGCCGCAACCTGCGCTTGCCGTTGACGATTCAGGCCGCGTTGGAGCGTCTCGAAAACTGCAAGGCGATCGAGAAGTACCTCGGCGAGAAATTCATTCGCGGATACGTTGCGGTGAAGCGTGCGGAGCACGAGAACTACAACCGGGTGATCAGTTCCTGGGAGCGCGAGTTCCTGCTGTTCTCCGTGTAAAACCATGGGCGGTGCATGGCCGCCCATGCCTTTTCAGGCGCCCCTCGAGGGGGCGATTTTCGCCTGACGAAACAGGAAGCCAGACATGAACAACCAGACTCTCGAGTGGCAAGCGCTCAACCGCGAACATCACCTGCCACCCTTCACCGACTACAAGCAGCTCAATGCCAAAGGCGCCCGCATCATCACGCGCGCTGAGGGCGTGTATCTGTGGGACAGCGAAGGCAACAAGATCCTCGACGGGATGGCTGGGCTGTGGTGCGTGAATGTCGGCTACGGTCGCAAGGAGCTCGCCGATGCGGCCTATCGGCAAATGCAGGAATTGCCGTACTACAACCTGTTCTTCCAGACGGCGCATCCGCCCGCGATCGAACTGGCGAAGGCGATCGCCGAGGTCGCGCCGGAGGGCATGAATCATGTCTTCTTCACGGGCTCGGGTTCGGAGGCGAATGACACCGTACTGCGCATGGTGCGCCATTATTGGGCAGTCAAAGGCAAGCCGCAGAAGAAAACCGTGATTGGGCGCTGGAATGGCTATCACGGTTCCACCGTAGCGGGCGTGAGTCTGGGTGGCATGAAGGCGCTCCATGAGCAGGGCGATTTGCCGATTCCGGGCATCGAACACATCCCGCAGCCCTATTGGTATGGCGAGGGCGGCGACATGGCGCCTGATGAATTCGGCGTCTGGGCCGCGGAGCAGCTGGAAAAGAAAATCCTCGAGGTCGGCGAAGACAAGGTCGCGGCCTTCATTGCCGAACCCATTCAGGGGGCGGGCGGTGTGATCGTCCCGCCGGAGACCTATTGGCCCAAGATTCGCGAGGTCCTGGCGCGCTACGACATTCTGTTCATCGCCGACGAGGTCATCTGCGGCTTCGGCCGTACGGGTGAATGGTTCGGCAGCCAGCATTACGGTAACGCGCCGGACCTCATGCCCATCGCCAAGGGCCTGACCTCTGGCTACATCCCCATGGGCGGCGTCATCGTACGGGACGAAATCGTTGCTACGCTGAACGAAGGCGGCGAGTTCTACCACGGCTTCACGTATTCCGGGCATCCGGTGGCGGCAGCGGTGGCGCTCGAGAACATTCGCATCCTGAAGCAGGAAGGCATCGTCCAGCGGGTGAAAAACGAAGCGGCACCGTATTTGCAAAAACGTTGGCAAGAGCTTGCCGATCACCCGCTGGTGGGCGAAGCGCGCGGTGTCGGCATGGTCGGTGCACTCGAACTGGTCAAGGATAAGCGGACGCGGGCGCGTTTCGAGGGCGGAATCGGCATGCTCTGCCGTGAACACTGCTTCCAGAATGGCCTGATTATGCGCGCCGTCGGCGACACCATGATCATCTCGCCACCGCTGGTAATCAGCACCACGGAGATCGACGAATTGATCGACAAGGCGCGGCGTTGCCTCGATCTCACCGCGAAAGCTGTGCGCTCCTGACAACGACGCTCATTGCGGTCGTGATAAATGGCGAACGCCGATGTTGAAAATGGGCGTTCGACCTTCCAGACTTTGCGCTGTCCCGATAAGAAGGGAAACGGAACGCGTGGCGGTCACCGCCGGACCAATGAGAATCACAGGAGCTGTACGCATGAAGATTTTCGGTAAGACTTTGCTTGCCATGGCCCTGACAAGTGCCATCGGTGGCGTCGCACAAGCACAGGAAAAAGTGCTGCACGTCTACAACTGGTCGGATTACATCGCCGAGGACACCCTGGCGAATTTCCAGAAAGAGAGCGGCATCAAAGTGGTCTATGACGTCTTCGACAGTAACGAGACGCTGGAGGCCAAGCTCCTGTCCGGTAATTCCGGCTACGACATCGTCGTACCGTCCAACCCCTTCCTGGCGAAGCAGATCAAGGCTGGCGTGTTCCAGAAGCTGGACAAGTCCAAGCTGCCGAACTGGAAGAATCTCGATCCCGCACTGCTCAAAGCGCTGGATTCCAGCGACCCGGGTAACCAGTATTCCATCCCGTACATGTGGGGCACGATCGGCATCGGCTACAACGTCGAGAAGGTCAAGGCTGCGCTGGGTACCGATGCCCCCGTCGACAGCTGGGATCTGGTCTTCAAGCCGGAGAACATGGAAAAGCTGAAGTCGTGCGGCGTCTCGTTCCTCGACTCGCCAACTGAAATCCTGCCCGCCGCGCTGCATTACTTAGGCTTGCCGCCCGACAGCGGCAACGCGGATGACATCAAGAAGGCCGAAGAGCTGTTCATGTCGATTCGTCCGGATGTCGCCTACTTCCATTCCTCGAAGTACATCTCGGACCTGGCCAACGGGAATACTTGCGTAGCCATTGGCTATTCCGGCGACATCTACCAGGCCAAGTCGCGCGCTGAAGAAGCGAAGAATGGCGTCGAAGTCGCGTACAACATTCCGAAGGAGGGCGCCGGTGCGTTCTTCGACATGTTGGCGGTGCCTGCCGATGCCAAGAACGTCGAGGCTGCCCATGCGTTCCTCAATTATTTGATGGAGCCGCAGGTCATGGCGGAGATCACCAACTACGTGCAATTCCCGAACGGGAACAAGGCCGCGACGCCGTTGGTGGACGACGCGATCCGTAACGATCCGGGTGTCTACCCATCGGACGAGGTCATGGAGAAGATCTACACCTTCCCGGACCTGGATCCGAAGACCCAGCGTACGATGACCCGCAGCTGGACCCGCATCAAGTCTGGCAAGTAAGCGACCTCCCCGGGCAAGGAGCCCGGGATTTCGACATGAGGGGCGGTGTGCACTCATGTCGAAAGCTCACGTTCAACAAGAAGGAGATTAACGAGTGCGATCGTCTACCCGTCACACCCTGATGGCCGCCGCAATCGGTCTGGCGTTCACTGGTGCGGTTCACGCTGAAGGCGTGGTGCATATCTACAACTGGACGGACTACATCGGCGAGAACACCCTGGAGGATTTCCAGAACGCCACCGACATCAAACCTATCTACGACGTCTTCGATTCCAACGAGACGCTCGAAGGAAAGCTGCTGGCGGGTCGTTCGGGCTATGACGTCGTAGTACCGTCCAATAATTTCCTGTCTAAGCAGATCAAAGCAGGCGCGTTCCAGAAACTCGACCGCTCGCAATTGCCCAATTGGAAGAACCTGGACCCGGCATTGCTCAAGCAATTGGAGCGAAACGATCCGGGTAACCAGTACGCCGTGCCGTACCTGTGGGGAACCAACGGTATCGGTTACAACGTCGAGAAGGTGAAGGAAGTGTTGGGCGTCGACACCATCGACTCGTGGGCGGTGTTGTTCGAGCCGGAAAACATGAAGAAGCTGACCAAGTGCGGCGTCTCGTTCATGGATTCGCCAGACGAAGTCATTCCCGCCGCGCTCCGTTATCTGGGGCTCGACCCGAACAGCACCAACCCCGACGACTTCAAGAAAGCTGAAGAAAAGCTGATGGCGGTGCGGCCTTACGTGACCTATTTTCACTCGTCCAAGTACGTCTCGGATTTGGCCAACGGCAACATTTGCGTGGCCTTCGGTTACTCCGGCGATGTATTTCAAGCGGCCGACCGTGCCGAAGAGGCCGGAAAGGGCGTCGAAATCGCTTATGCCATCCCGAAGGAGGGCGCGAACCTCTGGTTTGACATGCTCGCGATCCCGGCCGATGCCAAGAACTCGAAAGAGGCGCATGCCTTTATCGATTACTTGTTGCAGCCCGAGGTCATTGCCGAGGTCAGCGACTATGTCGGCTACGCCAATCCGAACCCGGCATCCGACGAGTATTTGGATCCGGAGGTGCGTGAGGACACGTCCATCTACCCGCCGCAAGCCGTACTCGACAATTTGTATGTACAGGCGGAGTTGCCGCCCAACATCCAGCGGATCGCCACTCGTAGCTGGACCAAGATCAAGTCCGGCAAGTAAACACTTTAAAAGGGCCTGCCATGCAGGCCCTATTCAGGAGAGTCCCCGCCTATGGCAGTCGCTACCAGCGCCTTCAAGAAGGCCGTCGAAGGCAGCCAGCAACCCAAGGAAACATTGGTCAGGATCGACCGGGTAACCAAGAAGTTCGATGAAACGGTGGCGGTGGACGATGTCTCGCTGAGCATCAACAAAGGCGAAATCTTCGCGCTGCTTGGCGGCTCGGGTTCCGGTAAGTCCACCCTGCTGCGCATGCTGGCCGGGTTCGAGCGGCCCACCGAAGGCCGTATCTTCCTCGACGGGCAGGACATCACCCACATGCCGCCCTACGAGCGGCCGATCAACATGATGTTCCAGTCCTACGCGCTGTTCCCGCACATGACGGTGGAGCAGAACATCGCGTTCGGTCTCAAGCAGGACAAGATGGCGAAGGCCGAGCTCGACGAGCGCGTGAACGAGATGCTCAAGCTCGTGCACATGGCGCAATATGCCAAGCGCAAGCCGCATCAGCTTTCCGGCGGTCAGCGTCAGCGGGTGGCGCTGGCACGGTCGCTGGCCAAACGGCCGAAGCTGCTGCTGCTCGACGAACCCATGGGTGCACTGGACAAGAAACTGCGCTCGCAGATGCAGCTCGAGCTGGTTGAGATCATCGAACGGGTCGGTGTGACCTGCGTCATGGTCACCCACGACCAGGAAGAGGCCATGACGATGGCCCAGCGCATCGCCATCATGCACCTTGGCTGGATCGCTCAGGTCGGCAGCCCGATGGATATCTACGAAACGCCCGCTAGCCGCCTGGTCTGCGAATTCATCGGTAATACCAATCTGTTCGATGGCGAGCTGACCAAGGACGATTCGGATCACGCGATCATCACCTGCCCGAAGCTGGAGCGTCCCATTTACATCGGGCATGGCATCAGTACCCGCGCTGAAGACAAGCGCGTCACGTACGCACTGCGTCCGGAAAAAGTGCAGGTAAGCCTCAGCCAGCCGGAAGATCACGAGCATCCGGCCTATAACTGGGAGCAAGGCATTGTTTATGACATCGCCTACCTAGGCGGTCACTCGGTCTATTACATCAAGCTGGCGTCCGGCTTCGTGGTACAGGCGTTCATGGCCAATGCCGAGCGCCACGTAAAACGCCCAACCTGGGATCAGACGGTGTTCGTCAGCTGGTACGACGACAGTGGCGTGGTGCTCCAGTCATGAGTGCGCAACCGGGCCTCATCAAGCGCATGCTCGATGGCCGTCGGCTGGTCATCGGCATTCCCTTCGTCTGGCTGTTCCTGTTCTTCCTGCTGCCGTTCTTCATCGTTCTGAAGATCAGCTTTTCGGAAGCCGCTGTCGCCATTCCGCCGTACACGGACATTTTCACCTGGGCGAACGACCAGCTCACGGTCGTGCTGAACCTTGGTAATTACCTGTTCCTGACGGAAGACGAGCTGTACCTCTACGCCTATCTGGGCTCGTTGAAGATCGCCTTCATCAGCACGCTGCTCTGCCTCGTCATCGGTTACCCGATGGCCTACGCCATCGCGCGCTCGGGCCGACAGGCGCAAACGGTGCTGTTGCTGTTGATCATGATGCCGACGTGGACAGCGATCCTGATCCGCGTTTATGCCTGGATGGGCCTATTGAGCAGCAGTGGCCTGATCAACCAGTTCCTGATGGGCATTGGTGTGATCAGCTCGCCATTGCGCATGCTGAACACTGATTTTGCGGTGTACGTCGGCATCGTTTATTCGTATCTGCCGTTCATGATCCTGCCGCTGTTCGCCAATCTGGTGAAGCACGACAACAGCCTGCTAGAGGCGGCGTCGGATCTGGGCGCGAGCCGTTTCACAAGTTTCTGGCGCATCACAGTGCCGCTGTCGAAGAACGGTATCATCGCCGGCTGCATGCTCGTGTTCATTCCGGCCGTTGGTGAGTTCGTCATCCCCGAACTGCTGGGTGGCCCTGAGACATTGATGATTGGCCGCGTGCTCTGGCAGGAGTTCTTCAGCAACCGTGACTGGCCGATAGCCTCGGCGCTGGCGGTGATCATGCTGCTGATCCTTATCGTCCCGATCATCCTGTTCAACAAGAACCAGGCGAAAGAGTTGGAGGGCAAAGCATGAAGCGCATCGGTTTTGCCGAGGTCATGCTCTGCCTGGGCTTGATCTTCATCTACCTGCCGATGGTCATTCTGGTCATCTATTCGTTCAACGCGTCGCGTCTGGTGACGGTCTGGGGTGGCTGGTCCACGCACTGGTATGCCGGTCTGTGGGACAACACGCAGCTCATGAGCGCGGTCTTTCGCTCGCTGACGATCGCGTTCTACACCGCCATCAGCTCGGTGTTTCTAGGCACGCTGGCCGCGTTCGTGCTGACCCGCATCCCCCGTTTCCGTGGGCGGACGATGTTCGGTGGATTGGTGACGGCGCCGCTGGTCATGCCGGAAGTCATCACCGGTCTGTCGTTGTTGCTGCTCTTCGTAGCCATGGCGCAGATGATCGGCTGGCCGGCCGAGCGCGGTATGACCACCATCTGGATCGCGCACACGAGCTTCTGTGCGTCCTATGTGGCGGTGGTGGTGTCCTCGCGCTTGCGTGAGTTGGATCTTTCCATCGAGGAAGCCGCCATGGATCTGGGTGCACGACCGTGGAAGGTATTCGTCCTGATCACCATTCCGATGATTGCGCCTTCTTTGATGGCGGGGGCGATGATGTCGTTTGCGTTGTCGCTGGACGATCTGGTGCTCGCAAGCTTCGTCTCCGGCCCTGGTTCGACGACCTTGCCGATGGAGATCTTCTCGGCGGTTCGCTTGGGTGTGAAACCCGAGATCAACGCCGTGGCCAGCCTTATCCTGCTGGCGGTTTCATTGTTCACCTTCTTCGCATGGTTCTTCACCGCCCGCGCGGAAAAGCGCCGCGTACACGCGATGCGCCAAGCCATGGAAGAAACGACGGGTAAGGCGCAAGCGCAGGTAGCCTAACGTCGAGTGGGAGCGAGCCTTCTTAGAGACTGCTCACGATCTTCACGGACGTCTGGGCGGCAACATAGGCAGCATCAGACCTACGGCAACCCATTGTGGGAGCGGGCCACGCCCGCGAAAAAATCGCGGGCATGGCCCGCTCCCACAGGATTGAGAGATCGCGTCTTTCGCCAAATTAGCAGCCATCACATTCGAGCTATCGCCTGAAGATCATGAACATGTTCTTAGGGCGTGGAAACTCGCGTGGCTTCCTAAGCGTCGCGGGTTGGCACCCGCCCTGCGACGGTGTGGCAATCATCGCCTCAGGGCTTCGCGTTTGGCGGCGTGCCGGATTCGTTGGACGGTACGATTTCCTTCGGCAAGCGTTCGCTACGTGGCCGTGGGTCATCACGCTGTTGGGTGTGGCGATCGACCGGCGGTGAGTTTGCCTCGCTGGAGTGCTCGCGATCGGGCGTGCGCTGCTCGCTATCGAGGGGTGTCGGCGGCGTATCGGGCACCGTAGGGCCAGTGCCCTGTGCGTGCACCGAGGAGAGCAGGGTCAGGCTCAACAGGATGGCAGTCAACCAACGTGCATGGTTCATGGTGGTCCCCTCGAGCAGTGGATATACCTTTGGGTCTCGGCTACGCGTGTTGGTTCTGCCCGTATGCGCTATCGCCGCAGCGAAGGGGTTCGTATCATGCGTAAATACTCGCGTGAGCGCGTCCGCTTACGGTCAATGGCGCCCCTCATACACGCTGATCGATAGTCCGCCTCCGTTCAAATCATTTCCCGCAGAGCCCATTCATGCTTTCGTCGTTCGACCCTGTTCCCCTGCGCCAACTGCTGCACGCGGGCAAGACTCCAGAGGGGCCAATGCTGGCGGCCTATCGCGGGTACTACGGTCTGGACGGCTTGCAATCGGACAGTACGTTTTTCTGCTTCGAGGCGGCGGGTTATCGGATCGCGGCTCAAGCCTGGATTCCCCCTTCACCAAAGGGAAGCCTGCTTTTGCTGCATGGCTACTACGACCACATGGGGCTCTATCGGCATCTGATCGAATGGAGCCTGCAGCTCGGGCTAGCCGTGATCGTATGCGATCTGCCTGGGCATGGCCTGTCTAGTGGTTCACCTGCCAGCATCGCGAGCTTTTCCGAGTATCAGGCGGTGTTATCTGGCCTGCAGGTTGAGGGGGCTCGTCTCTCGCTGCCGGCGCCGTGGCACCTGTGCGGACAAAGCACAGGTGCGGCGATCCTGATCGATCATCTATTGAATGCGCCAGTGCGTCGCGAAGTCGGCCGCGCGATATTGCTGGCCCCGTTGGTGCGTCCGCGCGCCTGGCTGCGTTCGCGCTTCAGCTATCAGGCGGTCCGCCCGTTCCTGCGACAACTGCCCCGACGGTTTACCGTGAATTCCACAGACTCGGCATTCATCGATTTCGTCCATCGGCGAGACCCCTTGCAGGCGCAGATATTGCCGACCGATTGGGTGGGCGCCTTGGCACGCTGGATTCCCATGATCGAATCCGCAATGCCGTCGGCGCAGCGTCCGCTGATCGTGCAGGGGGATGCTGACCTTACGGTCGACTGGCGTTATAACCTGAAAATCCTGGGGCAGAAATTCGATCGTCCGGACGTACTGCTACTGCCTGGCGCGCGCCACCACCTGGCTAATGAGCAGGTGCGTTATCGCACACATTATCTCGGCTTTCTGAAACAGCAATTGGGGCTGTAACGTCAGGTCGCGGTACCCGAGGCACGGGACGACGGGTTGAGCGCGGCGCGCAGGGCCGCTAGCGCTGCCTTGTAATAGGCCGCGCCGGATTCAGACTGCACGAACTCGACGAATTCTTCCAGCTCGGCGTCCGAGAGTTGGCGATACACGTGCAGCAGGGTGTTATCCAGGTCGCCGTTGATTTGCTCGACGATGCGTTGCCGCTGACCATCGATCAGGCCCAGCGCAGGGTTCGCTTCGCCGAACAGGCCGGGCAGCATCGAGCTCAAGCTGTCAGCGGCGACGCCGGCCAGTGCGAGGCTGATTTCAGCGCCTGCCTGCCCGGCGGGTACGGCCCCGGCAAGACGCCTTATGAGCAATCGCCGCGTGGCTTCGGCCTCCGTACGAGGCAGACCGTTTTCGTATTTCTGCAGTTCGGCGGGAGAGGTGGCGACCGTCTCGGCGCTGATGACCTTGCGACCCACGTCGGTCTGGAAGAATGCCAACGGCGCCCGGGCGTCTACCAATTGCGTGCGCAGCACGGCTTGCGCCCGCTGGTCCATGGCCTCCGGTGCAAAGCGCCGATTGCTGTTCTGCACCAGCGATTGATAAACGGCCGGGGGGAGAGTGCTCTGATAGCGCTTTTGAGCGGCAACGAGCGCTGCGCTGAAGTGTTCCCGTTGCACCGGCCAGCCCGCCGCCTGGTAAAGCGCCGTGTAATCATCGGCCAAGGTGGGCAGGGGCAGCAGCAAGAGCAGGACCAACAACAGGCGCATCGGTTACTCCGTTTGGGGGCGGGGGCGGCACGGAGGGCGGTGCCGGCAAAGGCGCTATTGTCGATGGCAAGGGTTGGACTGTCGAGGCTTTAACCGTCGGAAATTACCCGGTTCACTCTACCGCCGCATTGGGTATGCTGCGGGTCTTTGACGGTCTACCGGCAGCCATACTGGCTGCCTTCGAACGTACGGGCTCTCGCATATGTCGCTTGTCTCTGAAGTCTCTCCGCTGCAACGGATTGCGGATGACCTTGCCGAGCACGGCTGGTCCCAGCAACCGCTGTTTCTGCCGTACATCCCGACGCTCGAGCTTGCGACCGAGTGCCGCCAGCGCGCCTCTCTAGGCGAGCTGGCGCCGGCTGCCATCGGCCGCGGCACTGGGCAGCAGGTGCGTGAAGGCGTGCGGGGTGACCGCATTCAATGGATAGAGCCTGGACAGAGCGTAGCGTGCGACCGCTATCTGGCCACGCTGGAAGAGTTGCGGCTGGTGCTCAATCAGACACTTTTTCTAGGTCTGGAGGACTTCGAAGGGCATTTCGCAATGTACCCACCGGGTGCGTTCTATGCGCGGCATCTGGATCGGTTTCACGATGATGATCGCCGGACGGTATCCACGGTGTTCTATCTGAACCAGGATTGGCAGACTGCGGATGGCGGTGAGCTGCGCTTGCATCTCGATGCCGGCTGG
Organism: Pseudomonas matsuisoli; assembly: GCF_014647635.1. Classification (GTDB taxonomy): domain Bacteria; phylum Pseudomonadota; class Gammaproteobacteria; order Pseudomonadales; family Pseudomonadaceae; genus Pseudomonas_P; species Pseudomonas_P matsuisoli. The sequence goes on along the minus strand of NZ_BMPO01000007.1, from coordinate 254,966 downwards.
CACGACGTGCCGCCCATAGGGGGGACGCTCATGGTGTTTTTGTCGGCGGGCATGCTGCATGAAGTGCTGCCAGCGACGCGCGAGCGTATGTCCCTGACCGGATGGTTTCGCCGGCGTGCGGTATTGCCGCTGTGACCGAATATCGACGCGCGAAAGTGCTGGTCAGCCGTTGCTTGTTGGGGCAGCGCGTACGTTATGACGGCGGCGCGCACGGCCCTTTCGATCGACTGGCGCTCTGGCAGGCGCAAGGCCGCATCGTGCCGTTGTGTCCGGAGGTCTTCGGCGGTCTGCCGACGCCACGCCCGCCTGCGGAGATTCCCGGCGGGCAGGGGTCTGGTGTTCTCGAGGGCGCTGTTCAGGTGGTGACCGACACTGGGGCAGATGTCACGGTCGCGTTCGTTGCCGGCGCACAAGAAGCGCTGCGTTTAGCCCAGCTGCATGGCATTCGGATCGCCGTGCTGAAGGCGCGCAGCCCATCCTGCGGGAATGAAGAGAACTATGACGGTACCTTCACGGGGACGCGTGTCCCCGGTGAAGGTGTGACGGCCGCTGCGCTTCGGCATGCCGGAGTAAAGGTGTTCAACGAAGACCAGCTGGAGGCGGCTACGCAGATGCTGGAACGTCTGGACGCGGCGCTTCGGCAGGATTGAGCGGCAATCTGCGGGCGGGCGGGAGTCAACGCTGCTTCAATTCGTACCCAACGCGCTTGAGCCATTCGGCTTCCTGCTCGAAATCGGCTTTGGTCAGCGGGTTCGCCTCCAGCCAGCCTTCGGGGAATATCAGCTCGAGACTGCGCTTGCCTGCCTTGAGCTGCACGCTGGGCATGTCCTGCGCACCACGGATGTGATGGAACAGGATCGCGAAGCGCAGGAGGATGCATAGTCGGACCAGCCGCTCGCTCTCTTCTTCACTGAACTCCGTGAACTTGTCGAGCGGAATGTTGCGGCGATGGCCGCGCACGAGCAGGGCGAGCATTTGCTGGTCTTGCCGGGAAAAGCCGGGCAGGTCCGAATGCTCTATCAGGTACGCGCCATGCTTGTGGTAGTGGTAGTGCGCGATGTCGAGACCGATTTCATGTACACGGGCCGCCCAAATGAGCAGTTCGCGGTACCAGTCGTCTTGGAGGCCCCAGTCGGCGGCAACTTTAGAGAGCGCTGAAACCGCTTTAGCTTCGACCCGCGCCGCCTGTTCGGCATCCGCGTGATAACGCTCCATCAATGCGCTGAGGGTGCGTTCGCGCACATCCTCGTGCTGATGGCGGCCAAGCAGGTCGTAAAGAACGCCTTCGCGCAACGCGCCATCACAGTGGTGCATCTGCTTGACTTCGAATGCGTCGAAGATCGCTTCCAGAATCGCCACGCCGGCGGGGAAGATGCTTCTGCGATCAGGTTTGACGCCTTCGAAGTCGATGTTCCCAATGTCGCTCAGTTTGAACAGTTTGCGCTTGAGCCAGACCAGCCCCTCGGCATTTACCTCGCCACTGCCGCGCTTGGCACCCTTGAGCGCAAGGCCGATCGCGCGAATGGTGCCGGACGAGCCGATCGCTTCATCCCAGCCCAGGCGACGAATGCCATTTTCGATGCCCATGAGTTCGAGTCGGGCAGCGGTATAGGCCTGTGCGTAGCGTGACTGCGTGATCTTGCCATCCTGAAAGAAACGCTGCGTATAGCTGACGCAGCCCATCTGCAGGCTTTCGCGCAGAAGCGGTTCGAACAGCTGACCCACGATGAATTCGGTGCTGCCGCCGCCGATGTCCGCAACGAGGCGACGCCCTTGCGTCGTCGGCAGCGTATGAGAAACGCCAAGGTAGATTAGGCGGGCTTCTTCACGTCCAGAAATGACGTCGATCGGATGGCCGAGCAGCGTCTCAGCGCGGCGGATGAATTCCGCGCGGTTGCGCGCCTCACGCAAGGCGTTGGTCGCCACGATACGCACTGCGCCTTGCGGCAGCCCTGCCACCAGTGGTGCAAAGCGGCTCAGGCAATCGAGCCCACGCTGCATCGCTTCTTCACTAAGCCTGCGCTCGTCGTTCAACCCGGCGGCTAACTGAACCTTCTCACCTAGCCGTTCGAGAATGCGCACCTCGCCATGATCCGCTTTGGCGAGCACCATGTGGAAGCTGTTCGAGCCCAGATCGATGGCGGCGATCAGCGGGAAGGTCTCGGTCAGAGGGAGGGACATGAATGGCATTCTCGACGGAAAAACGTCGCCATCGTGCCACGTTAGGTAAGTGACGGAAAGCTGCCTGAGTGGAGCGGCGGGTTAGCCGAGGTCATCGCGGCTCTTTATATAGGGCCTTACCGTTCCTTCGCGTTGGGGCGAGCTCACCGTACGGGCTTCTGCCTCCATAGGCAGAAAGGTGCGTGCGCAACGCTGTCCATTGACCGCGTCAATGAGGGCAATCGCCGACGGTAGCTTTCGGTATGCCCAGGTCCGGGCTATGATGGCGCCACTTTTGTTTCCGCTTCCGGAGAAACTCAATGAGCGAATTCATTACCCAAGTCAGCGATGCGAGCTTCGATAAGGACGTTCTTCAGGCGGACGGTCCCGTGTTGGTCGACTACTGGGCCGAATGGTGCGGTCCGTGCAAGATGATCGCGCCGGTGCTGGACGAGATCGCGAAGGATTACCAGGGCAAGCTGAAAATCTGCAAACTGAACATCGACGAAAACGCCGAGACCCCGCCGAAGTACGGCGTGCGTGGTATCCCGACCTTGATGCTGTTCAAGGGCGGTAACGTCGAAGCCACGAAAGTGGGCGCACTGTCCAAGTCCCAGTTGATGGCGTTCCTCGATAGCAACATCTGATCGAACTGCTGTCGCTAGACCCCGCACATTGCGGGGTTTTTTATGCCTGAATGCTAGACGTTCCCAAATCCCGGTGTTACATTCGGGCTCCTGCTGCTCTCGCGGCAGCCTTTCCGTACCGACGCCGCCCTCTCTATTCAAAGAATCAGCGCATCTGTCGCATCTCTGCGGCGCGGCCATCCAAGCGTAAACACGCTTCCATACCTTCTCTAATTACGTCCATTCCTATGAATTTGACTGAACTCAAGCAAAAGCCGATCGCCGAACTGCTGGACATGGCGGAGCAAATGGGCCTCGAGAACATGGCCCGCTCACGCAAGCAGGACGTGATTTTCTCCCTTCTGAAAAAACATGCGAAAAGTGGTGAGGAAATTTCGGGTGACGGCGTGCTGGAGATTCTCCAGGACGGCTTTGGCTTCCTCCGTTCCGCCGACTCTTCCTATTTGGCCGGTCCTGATGACATCTACGTTTCGCCGAGTCAGATCCGCCGCTTCAACCTGCGGACCGGCGACACCATCGTCGGCAAGATCCGGCCGCCGAAAGAGGGCGAACGCTACTTCGCGTTGCTCAAGGTCGACACGATCAACTTCGATCGTCCCGAGAACGCCAAGAGCAAGATTCTGTTCGAAAACCTGACGCCGCTGTTCCCCAACAAACGCCTGACCATGGAAGCCGGTAATGGCTCCACGGAAGACCTGACCGGGCGCGTGATCGACCTTTGCGCCCCGATCGGCAAAGGCCAGCGTGCACTGATCGTCGCTCCGCCGAAAGCGGGCAAGACGATCATGTTGCAGAACATCGCCAGCAACATTACCCGCAACAACCCTGAGTGCTACCTGATCGTTCTGCTCATCGATGAACGTCCTGAGGAAGTGACCGAGATGCAGCGCACCGTGCGCGGCGAGGTTGTGGCGTCGACCTTCGACGAGCCGCCCGTACGTCACGTACAGGTCGCTGAGATGGTTATCGAGAAGGCCAAGCGCCTGGTCGAGCACAAGAAGGACGTGGTCATTCTGCTCGACTCGATCACCCGTCTGGCCCGTGCCTACAACACCGTGATCCCGAGCTCCGGCAAGGTGCTCACCGGTGGTGTCGACGCCCATGCCCTGGAGAAGCCCAAGCGTTTCTTCGGTGCGGCGCGCAACATCGAAGAGGGCGGCAGCCTCACCATCATCGCCACCGCGCTGGTTGAAACCGGCTCGAAGATGGACGAAGTGATCTACGAGGAATTCAAGGGTACTGGTAACCTCGAGCTCCAGCTCGATCGCCGTGTCGCTGAAAAGCGCGTCTTCCCCGCTATCAACATCAACCGCTCCGGCACTCGCCGTGAAGAGTTGCTGACCGGTGAAGAAGAGCTGCAGCGCATCTGGATTCTGCGCAAGATTCTCCATCCGATGGAAGAAATTGCCGCGATCGAGTTCCTGCTAGACAAGCTCAAGGACACCAAGACCAACGACGAATTCTTCCAGTCGATGCGTCGAAGCAAGTAATTGCGGGTGGTTTGAGTCAACGCGAGGCCGGGGAAACCCGGCTTTGTCGTTTCTGGCGACTATGATTCATAGGGCCGATTAGCCACTTGCGGCGTAATCCGCCGTTCGCCTCGCATCTATGACATAGGCTCGCGAACTGAAAATTGGGCGCGGTTCTGGTGGAAGCCCCGCTGGAGATTCCACCCTACGAGCTGACCGTTTGCATGCGTTGCCCCAGCTGTAAGAGCCCACTGGGCTGCGATCAGCTGTGGGCGATCGAGTAGCGTCATGCAGCGTCTACATCGAAGTGAGCTTCATAACCATGATCGCCCACAAGTGAGCTCCTACAATGGGTCTCTAGTTGAACGCGCTAGATAGGCATAGGGACACTGCCGCCAATGCGGGCTAAACTCGCCGGCTCATTGGCAGGACATGAACGAGGACCTCGAATGCAATATCGCGATCTACGCGAATTCATCACGGCACTAGAGCAGCGTGGCGAACTCAAGCGTATCCAGGTCCCCGTTTCGCCCATTCTAGAAATGACCGAAGTGTGCGATCGGACCTTGCGCAAGAAAGGGCCCGCACTGTTGTTCGAGCGCCCCACCGGGTTCGACATGCCGGTCCTTGGCAACCTCTTTGGCACCCCTGAGCGGGTTGCCTTGGGCATGGGCGCGGAAGACGTTTCCGAACTACGTGAAATCGGCAAACTGCTCGCGTTTCTCAAAGAACCCGAGCCGCCCAAGGGCCTGAAAGACGCCTGGTCGAAGCTGCCGATCTATAAGAAAGTCATCAGCATGGCGCCCAAGGTATTGAAGGATGCACCGTGCCATGAAGTGGTCGAGGAGGGCGACGACGTCGACCTCAGCAAACTGCCCATCCAACACTGCTGGCCGGGCGACGTGGCGCCGCTGATCACTTGGGGCCTGACCGTTACGCGTGGACCGAACAAAGAGCGCCAGAACCTCGGCATCTACCGGCAGCAAGTGATTGGTCGCAACAAGGTCATCATGCGCTGGCTCAGCCATCGCGGCGGCGCCCTGGATTTTCGCGAGTGGTGCCAGAAGCACCCAAACACGCCCTATCCGGTTGCCGTAGCGCTAGGTGCGGACCCGGCGACCATTCTAGGCGCGGTCACGCCGGTGCCCGACACATTGTCAGAATATGCCTTCGCAGGGCTGCTCCGTGGCCATCGCACCGAGCTGGTGAAGTGCCGGGGCAACGACCTTCAGGTCCCGGCCAGTGCCGAGATCGTCTTGGAAGGCGTGATCCACCCTGGCGAAGTTGCACCCGAAGGCCCTTACGGCGATCACACCGGTTACTACAACGAGGTCGACACCTTCCCGGTGTTCACCGTCGAGCGCATCACTCGCAGGCAAAAACCGATCTACCACAGCACTTACACCGGGCGCCCGCCGGACGAGCCGGCGATTCTTGGCGTCGCCTTGAATGAAGTCTTCGTGCCGATCCTGCAAAAGCAGTTCCCCGAGATCACTGACTTCTACCTGCCACCCGAAGGCTGCTCCTATCGTATGGCGGTGGTGACCATGAAGAAACAGTACCCAGGGCATGCCAAGCGCGTGATGCTGGGTGTGTGGTCATTCCTGCGGCAATTCATGTACACCAAATTCGTTATCGTCACCGACGATGACATCAATGCACGCGATTGGAACGATGTCATCTGGGCCATCACGACCCGGATGGACCCCAAGCGCGACACGGTGATGATCGACAACACGCCGATCGATTACCTCGATTTCGCCTCGCCGATTTCTGGGCTCGGTTCCAAGATGGGCCTGGACGCCACCCATAAATGGCCGGGCGAAACCACTCGCGAATGGGGCCGGGCGATCGTCAAGGACGAAGCCGTGGTCAAACGCGTAGACGAACTCTGGAACCAGCTGGGTATCGATTAAGACCCGCACCTATCGCGAACAATGTAGAGAACACCCGTTGAAAGTGACCTTGCAGCCCTCGGGCGCGGTGCTCGATACCGCTCCCGGTGAAACGATTCTCGACGCCGCCAAGCGGCTCGGTTACGAGTGCCCACACAGTTGCCGCAATGGCAATTGCCACCTGTGCGTGGCGTTGCTGGTGGAAGGCCGCGTCCTTCAGCAAGGCGAGGAACACGATCACGGCGAGATCTACGTTTGTGTGGCAGAGCCGTTGAGCGACTGCCTCGTGCAGTGGGATGGCGTATTCGCGCCGGGTGAGCTCCCGGTGCGTGAACTGGCCTGCCAGGTAGTGGCCATCGACGACGTTGGCGGCGACGTGCGCCGTGTGAGCCTTCGTGCCCCAGCAGGCAAGGCACCACGTTATCACGCCGGGCAGTACCTCATGGTGTCCCGGGCGGGCGGGCGGCAATCCGCCTTCTCGCTCGCCTCGTCCCCGCAATCGGGGCGCAACCTGGAACTGCATGTACTGGCGCGCGAAGACAGCAGTCTCGAACTGCTGGCGCAACTACGTGAAACCCGTGTCGCCCACGTACAGCTTCCCTTTGGCGATGCGCACCTTGCCGAATTGCCCGCAGGCCCGCTGGTGCTCATCGCCGCCGGTACCGGTATGGCCCAGATGCACAGCCTGATCGAAGAATGCCGCTCACGCGGTTTCGCGTATCCGGTACACCTCTATTGGGGCGTCCGCACCCCCGACGACTTCTACACCATCGAGCGTTGGGCCGAGTGGGAAAGCCTCGCCAACCTGCATCTGCACAAGGTCGTCAGCGACCTTTGCGGCTGGGAAGGGCGTTGCGGCCTCCTGCACGAAGCCGTCTGCGAAGACTTCACTGACCTGTCGTCGATCTACGTCTACGCCAGCGGCTCCCCCGCAATGGTCTACGGCACCCTCGATGCGTTGGTAGAAGCAGGAATGGACGCCCATCAAATGCGCGCCGACGTCTTCGCTTACGCGCCGCGCAGCTAGTTTCTGTAGGAAACACGACCTACGTTCAAGGATGTTTCGTACACGCCTTTTGGCGGGATCGGTGAAGAACGCAGGCGCGCGTCCTTCACCTTTACCCGGGGATGACTGGTCAAGACGTCTTGGGTTGCTCGCGCTCAATCACGGCACCTACTTGGCGTAGCGCGTCCACGAATCGGTCGGGTTGGTAAAGCAGCTCGGGGAAGTACAAGCCAGGTGCTGCCGGCGCGGCGTCATCCAGCCCAAGGACTGCGCCCAGAGATAGCGCTACGCTGAGCCCTGTCAGTGAAGCCTGACCGTATTTGAGTTCCAACGTGGCGCGCACTTGCGTCGGCTGGCCGTCACGTGTTCCCTCGGCGTCGGCAACGATCTCAGCGGCGGCTTCTTCGCCTCGACGTCGGCTGGATGAGGTATCGGTCACCAGGTCAAAGCGGATATTCGGCGCCTGGGTCGCGGCATGGAGGTTGATGATGTCGAACGGTGCGTAGGCGTCAGCATCGAGGCGTCGCCCGTCGATTGCGTGGACGATACCTTTCGCCGCGTCTCCGCTGATCCAGGTACGCCGGCCGTTCTCGAAGACCAGGGTGGACGCTGCCATTTCATGCGTACGTTCCATGTCCTCATAGGACAAGGGACCTGCGGGGTCCTCCTCATCGAGCAGCACGCCGATGTTGATCGCTTGCACTTGATCGAGCTCACCGGCAGCGTGCAGCGCCAGGAACATCGCCGCGCCCGCGGACCATTGGCTGGCGAGCACGATCGGAGCGGCCGTGGCCTTGTGCGCAAAATGCGCCACCTCCGGGCCGACCTCGACGAGTCCGTTACCGATGTTGATATAGGCTGCCCCTTGGTCCTGCGCGTAGCCCAAGCCCCAAAGTCCGTCATCGGGGGCGAACATCGCTACGGCACTGACGGCGACGTCGTCCGCCAATCCCAATTTTGGCTTGTCCAAATCGACGGCTATTGCTTCGGCTAAGCCTGTCTGTTTCGCGAGCTCATTCGCTTTTTCGAGATTGCGTCCACCAATGAGAATGGGAACATCCGGATAACGCCTGCGGAACCAGCCAACGGCTTCCCGCCCTACGACACCGGATCCGCCAACGAACAGTACCTGTCTTGCCGTCATGTGTTTCTCCTCGACTTATTGGGTCTAATGGAAGAAACCTACCTTTGGTAGGAATGGCCTGATTATCTATAAACTACCTTTGGTAGGTTTTCAAAGGAGCCCGACGAAGTGACCGGCAGCAAAAAAGAAATCCCCGAAGAAACTGCTCGCCAACGGCTTTCCAAGGCTGAACGTAGGCAGCAATTATTGGAAACCGCGCGGATCATCGCGCGTGATGAAGGGGCAGATCGGCTGACCCTCAGTTATCTTGCTGCGTGTGCAGGCGTCTCCAAGCCGGTGGTTTACGACCACTTTGGGACGCGCTCCGGCGTGTTGATCGAGCTGTACCGATGGCTCGATATGGAGCAGGTCAGCGCGTTTCAGCAAGCAATGGCTGCCAGCGAGCATGGGCTAGAAGAAACCGTTTCCCTTTTGGCTGCCGCCTATATCCGGTGCGCTGCCGATATGGAGGGGGAGGTGCATGCCATCGGCGCGGCATTAGCCGGCAGCGACGAAAAAGCCAAGGTCTTCCAAGCGCTGCTCGACAACTGCGTGCAGATGTTCCTCGCCGTGTTGCAGCCCCATAGCTCACTCACCGTGGCAGACCTCACGCTGCGCTGCGTGGGCCTGGTGGGCGCCGGTGAAGCGTTGGCCGCAACCATAGTCAAGGAAACGAGCAGGGAAGCAGACGCTATCAGCGCGTTCGAGTGCCTCATCTACGGCGCGTTGGATCAGGCGCGACCCCGTCGATAGCATCGCGTTGACCCGCTTGGCGTGACCGTGGCGCGTTGCACTATCATCCACCGCGCGGGTAAAGAACATCGAGCGATTCCGGGCCTCTCATCGCTCGAGAAATCCGCATCCCGATCGGACGCTCTGCGTTGCGCCTATCAAAACAAGAATGCACGTGCGCCATGGTGACCGTGACCGTGCCCGGAACGAGGCGATCCATGTCTTTCGATGACGAACTGACACTCAAGAAACTGCTGATTTTTCTCGCCTTCATGCGAAGCGGGAACCTTGGCCGCGCGGCGGCCGAGCTCGACACGAGTCATGTCAGCGTGCACCGCGCGATCCATTCGCTGGAAAATGGCCTGCGTTGTCCGCTGTTCAAGCATGAAGGGCGCAACCTGATCCCGCTGGAAAGCGCTTTCGTGTTGGAGGAGCGTGCCCGCAAGCTGGTGCAGGACCTCGAAGAAACGGTACGCCTCACGCGCGAAGCCGCCGGGTTTTCGGCGGAGCGTTTCAAGCTAGGCTCACTGTATTCGCTGACGGTGAAGACGGTGCCGCAGTTGATCATGGGGCTGAAGCTGCGCCGCAGCGAACTCAACATCGACCTGACGCTGGGGTCCAACGCCGACCTGTTCTTCAGGCTCAAGAACATGGAGCTCGATGCCATCCTGGTCTCGCTGGACGAGAGCGTAGCGGGCGCTGACTGCACGCAACTCCCTTTGTACTCGGACGACATCTTTCTCGCGGTGCCGGCGGATTCGTCGTTCGCCGACCGCCGGGAAGTGGACCTTGCCGAACTGCGTGAATCGACCTTCATCACGCTGACTCAGGGCTTTGCAACCCACCGCGACGGTGCACGTGTCTTCCAGCAGGCAGGCTTCGAGCCGAAGGTCGCCATGCAGGTGAACGACATCTTCACGCTGCTCAGCATGGTGAGTTCGGGGGTGGGCTATGCGCTGCTGCCGGGGCGGGTGGCCGCTGTCTACGAGAACCGTGTGCGGTTGGTGAGGTTGAGCGAACGTTACCGACACGTACAACAGATCGGCGTGGTCTTCCTCAAGGCCAAGGAGCGCGATCCCAATTTGCTGGCGTTGTTGGCGGAGTGCCGTATGTACGGGCTACGCGGTGCTGGCGCGGCAGCCAGCGTTTAGCCGGGCTCGCGTCTGTCACCGCGTGGACGAAAGGATGCGCGGCCTGGAGATGCCGCGCATTGTTCGAAGCGAGCCTTAGCCTGTGATACCCCGTACGCTCAGAAACAACAGCGATGGCCCCAGCAGGCAACCGAGGGCCGTGTAGAAGGCCGCTGTCAGGCAGCCGTAGGGGACGAGTTTCGGATCGGTCGCTGCAAGTCCGCCGGCTACGCCGCTGGAGGTTCCCATCATCCCGCCGAAGATGACGGCGGTTCGCGGGTTGTTGAGCCCGATCAGCGGTGCCACGAACGGCGTCAGGATCATCACCGCGATCGACTTGACCAAGCCTGCCGCGATCGACAACGCCATGACCTCCGAACTCGCACCGATGGCTGCGCCCGTCACTGGGCCGACGATATAGGTCACCGCCCCGGCGCCGATGGTCGTCAAGCTCACGGCATCCGTGTAGCCGAACGCCAGCGCCAAGGCCACGCCTGCTACAAAGGACGACACGATACCGACGAACAGTGAAATGACGCCGGACAATCCCGCCCGCTTCAGCTCTTCGACGTTCACCCCGAACGCGGTGGCGACAATGGCGAAATCGCGCAGCATCGCACCACCCAGCAGACCGATCCCGGAGAGCAGCGAAATGTCGACCAACCCTTTTTGGCCACCGGTCGTCACGCCACCAACGTAAGCCAATACCAGGCCGAGAAAGATGGCGATGGCAGAGCCATGCAGCCGGCCCTTCGTCAATTTGGCGGAGAGCCAATAGGACACCCACATCGTGACGCCAATAACGGCAAAGCCGCTGACCAGCCCATAACCGTTGATGACCTTGAGCATCGATTCGTACATGGCGGTCACCGTTGAGTGCTAGGAATGGGTTTCGAAGGTGCGGCAGTTTTAGTCTTGGGCTGCCCCAGCCGATCGAGCATCGGCACCAGCGCGAAACCCAATCCGACGGCGGCCAGGCCCGCAAGGATCGCCATGGGTCCGCCGCTGAGGGCACCGGCAACGTTTTGTTGAGCCGCCATCGCCACGACGATCGGGATGTAGACGGCGCTCCAGAATTCGACGCCTTGCTCGCTCTTCTTATCGAACAGCCCGCGTTTATTGAGATAGCTACCGATGAAGATCAATAGCAGCATCGCGATGCCCACACCGCCGACGTTGGCGGGCACGCCGATCAGCTTGCCCAGCACTTCACCGATGAAAAGTCCTGCAAGCGTACACAAGGCCAGGAAGGCCACACCGTAGATAATCATTGTTGTTGTCCTCGGTTACTGGATCGAAGTTGTTTGTTGTTGTCCTTCGTGCAGGTCCAGTGGCGCGGTTTCAGGGCGCCACCCTGTTTACTTATGCGCGCCGGTTCACCTCCTCACGCAACAGGGCGTGGAGTGTATCCAGGCGGCTGCCCTGGAAGGCGATGACAAAGGACGGCTCGAACACCCGCCGGGCCAGGCCCGTCAGCACATTGCCCGGCGGCAGTTCGATATGCAGGCGAACGCCACGTTCGCGCGCTGCCAGGATCATTGCGTGCCAACGTACCGGCCTGGCCATGTTGAAGGCTAAGTCGTCGCGCAATGCGTCCGGTGTCTGGATCGGACGGGCGAACGTCCCGCTCAAGTAGCGACGACGCGGCGTGTTCAGCGGGACGCGTTGGAAGGCATCGGCGAGTGCGCGAGCAGGTTCATCGAGCAACGGGCAATGCGAGGGCACCGTGATTGCGACGCGGCGGCTGACACCGTTGCCGTGTTGCCGAACGGCACCCTCGAGGGCATCCAGCGCGGTGTTGGCGCCCGCCACGACGATTTGGTTGTCGGCATTGAGATTGGCGATGTAGAGCGGGGCGTCGCGATCGACTCGGCCAATGAGCTGTTCGACTTGCGGCTGCTCCAGGCCGATGACCGCCGTCATGCCATAGCCTTCCGGATAGGCGTTCTGCATGAGTTCGCCGCGTAGCGATACCAGGCGCAGCGCATCTGCGAACGTCAGCGCCTCGGCGGTGACTGCGGCAGCATAGGCGCCGATGGACAGCCCCGCGACATAATCACTGGCCGGCGCCCGGGTTTCCAGCAGACGCGTACAGGCCACCCCGGCAATCAACAGGCTCAGTTGCACGTTGCGGGTCGAGCGCAAAGCGGCGTCGCTATCGAGGCGGGAGACGGGCATCTGCAGTACATCGCTCGCTTCCTGCAGGGTGTCGCGTATCTCCGGCGCCTGTGGAAGGTTCGCGAGCATGCCAGCGTACTGCGAGCCCTGGCCCGGATAGGCGAGCAGGCTGCTCATGCCGCTTGCGCCGAGGAGTGCCACGGGTCGCGGCTCAAGCGCGGGCCCTGGTCGGTCTTGAGCATGACTCCTGTTGTGGCGCCCGCCCATTCACGCAGCGCCAATCCACCATGGGGTGTTTCAAGCTGGATATCGAGGCGACACCGTGCGTGGGCTTCCAACTCACCCAATAGCGCCCTTGCCGCCTCACGCGAAAAGGGCGACGGCAGGCGTATCAGCAGGTCCAGATCGCTCGCGTCGTTCAACGTCGCCAGCCCTGTCGCCAACGCATAGCCGACACTTCCCGTCGCGCCCCAGCTTAGGCCGCTCTTGTCGAGCAGTGGTTGGATGGCCAGAAGTGTTTGCAGCGTAGGGTGAGTGGTGTGTAAGCGCGTGACGATAAGCTGCTCCGGGCGCACGCAGCGTTGGATGTCGTCCAATGGCATCCAGCTGGCGAAGCGTTCCTCCCGTGCGCGCCCACGGATGCCGACGGCGACGCGGCCTTCGGTATCCAGTGTCCGACGCACGACCACGGGGCGTCCCGCCTGCAGGGCATTTATCGCCCAGGCCGGTGCCCCTTGAGGAAGCCTCTCGGGCGGCATGCCCCAAAGCAGATCGTGGGGCTTAGGTGACTCGATCATGTGGCCTCCCGTGCTACTCAAGCCCATTGCGCGCGCAGGCGCTGTCGGACAGTGGACGAGGCCTGGCGGTTGGCGGCGCCTAATCGATTGCCGAGCGACGTATCGTTGTCGATATCGGCAACGGCACCCGCCAGGCAATCCCGGACGCGGGCAATATCGTCGGCGGTCGGTGACTCGATCTGCTGGACACTGAGTTTTTCCCACAGCAGGCCCAGTGAGGCGTAATTGTCGAGGTCATACGCCATTGGTGGCACGCTGGCGGCCAAGGATTCGAGTTCCTCGACGCTACGCAGGGTAATGCGAGCAGCGGCCGCTTTGCCCATGGCATGAACCATTACGCCGGCATCCTCAAGCGCGACCAGACGCTGCGCCTGGTAACCATGGGCAAGAAAGGCGCCTGACATTGCCTTGCCTACCAGCAAGCCGATTACAGGATGGCCTGCAAGACGGGCCCGGGCATAGCTATCCACCGCCCCAGCAAGCGCCTGATGAATGCCAAGGGCTTCCTCCCGACGGCCATAGGCTTGGCTGGGCACGTCGACCACTGCGATCAATGCGCGCTTTTCTCTGGTCGTGTCGGCCTCGATCGCCTCGTCTACCGCACGAGCCAGCGTCCAACCCTCCAGCACCCCGACCTCGCCGTTGCGTGCCCGAGGGAATGGATTGCTCGCATCGGGCACCACGGCAATGAAGCGCGCCCGGCGCCCGGCGAGATCGCCGTCGACAACCCTTACCGAGGCGGGAAAGCCCGGTTGTTCGCTTGCATTGGCCAAGGCGTGCAGCCAGGTATGTCCGCGGCTCATTGGTCATTCTCCTTGTACAGGTCTCGGACGTCGGCGGCGGTCAGCAACGGGCAAGGGGTACCCAAGGTGGCCAACCGCGCGAGGTATTGAGCGTGTCGGCGGCTGCGTGTCTGCTCGACCGGGCCGCCAGCCATACAGCGCAACACTTCGTTTCGCACGGCCTCGAGGTCATCGGCCACATAGGCATCGGCGAGCCCGGTGGCATGGCGCTGTTCGCCACCCGTCAGGCTCCAGATGAAGGGCCGGTCCCGTGAATCGAATTCCTCGATTCCCGCCTCTTGTTCGATGACTTGAGGCCCGTTGAGGCCCAGTCGTGCTTCGCGTGTCACGATGAGGTGGCTGCAGAGGCCGGCCGCGATGGACATGCCGCCGAAGCAGCCGACAGGGCCTGCGATGACTCCCACGACGGCTTGGTAGCGCCGCAGGTCCACAATGGCGGCCTGGATCTCGGCAATCGCGGCGAGGCCCAGATTGGCTTCCTGTAAGCGCACACCGCCCGTTTCCAAGAGCAGGCAGGCGCGGGTCGGTATGCCTTTGCGGTTGTCTTCGGCGGCGAGTTCCAAGGCAGCGGCGATCTTCGCGCCGCCGACTTCGCCCATGCTGCCGCCCTGGAATGCGCCTTCGATGGCGGCGATGACCGCCGGCTCACCTTCGAGTGTGCCTTTGGCGATGACCACGCCATCGTCGGCTTGGGTGACGATGCCTTGGCCGGGTAGCCACGGTGAAATCAGGCGTTCGAAGGGATCGACCAATTCGCGAAAACTGCCCCTGTCGAGCAAGGCGCGAGCCCGTTCGCGTGCGCCGAGTTCGGTGAAGGTGCGGTGGTTGAGCAGCCGTGCGTGATCAGTCATGACCAACCTCCTCGAAGCCTTGTTCCAGGCGCAGCCGCACGACGCCGGGCGTCGCGCCGAAGTCGTGGATATCGATGTGCAGGGCCGGCGGCGTCTGGCTGTTGAACATGCGCTCGAACAGCTGTTGCCAGCGATGGCTGGCGCCGTTCACGGACGTGATGACCTGGATAGTGAGCTGGCCTTCGTCGGCTGGCTCGAGCAGGACTTCGAGGTCTCCGGAGCCGACGCAGCCGACCAGCGCGCGGGTGCGGCCAGGGCGGCCGGCAGGGTATTGGAACGTGAGTGTTTCCATGTTCATTCGCTCCGAATGTCCGCGGGCATGAACTGCAGCCCATCGAGTAAGAGAGTGGCGGCCAGCAGATCCGCAGCGCCGCCGGGCGACGCATTGAGCGCGAGCAAGGTGTCATCCAGACGCTGCAAGGCCCGGCGCCCGGCAAAGGAGGCGCTGCCGCCGGCGTCGAGCACGGCGCGTGCACCGGCTTGTGTCTGCCTAAGTGCGTGCAAGCCGCCCCGGTGCAAGACACAGGTATCGCTCAGCTGCGTCATGATCGCCAGCAAGGCGTCGAGGCGTGCATGGTGTTCGGCGTGGCCCCCGGCGCGACTGGCGTTCAGCACCGGTAGTCCGTGCTCGATGACGGCTGGAAATCCCTGCTGCGCCTGTTCCCGCGCGCCGTCCACGCCAAAGCGTGCGCATACTGATTGACCGTGGCTCGCGGCCGCGGGAGGTACGCCCCGGTCCGGGATGCGCGCGATATGTGCGGCGCGCTCGGCAATACGTGTGGGATCGAGCCGTGGCGAGCAGGCTGCGGCTGCAACCAGTAATCCCAGCGCCCAGATCGCACCGCGATGGGTGTTCACGCCAGCCGTGGTCGCCAGCATCGTGCGCTCACCCTGACGGCCAAGGGCGCCAAGGGTTTCGCGAAGCGTCGAGTCGAGATCGACGTGCTCATGTGCCGCTTCGGCCATGCTGCGAAAGGTCTCCCACAGCGACAGCGCCGATGCCTGCATCAGGGGGAGATCGAGGTCGCGATGGGCGCCGCTGCCCCGACGGTCCACCAGCCCTGGTTTGGGTGAAAGATTCGCTTCTTCGATCAGGGCATCCACGGCCAGATCGGCAAGCCATTCGCAGCGTTTGGGTAAAGGTAGGCAGGCAACGTGGCTCATCATCACCAGCTCCTGAATTTGGCGGGCGGGTTATAGAGGCCACCTGACCATTCCACGAGTTCGGCGATGCTTTTGGCCGCCAGCAATTCGCGTGAGGCATCGGTACGGCGTATCCCAAGGTCTTCTGGCAGGGCGATAAGGCCTTCGCGGCGCATGCGCTCGGTGTCCCGTGGGTCGTGGCGCAAACCGATGGCGGTGACGCCGGCGACGGCAGCGATCATCGCTTGGCGTTCTTCCAGCGATTTCGCCTTATAGAGGTAGGCGATGCCTTCTTCCGTCAGCAGGTGGGTCACGTCATCGCCATAGATCATGACCGGCGCCAGGGGCATCCCTGTTTTTTTCGCCACGTCGACCGCGTCCAGTTGCTCGACGAAGGTGGGTTTGCCGCCTTCCTGGAAGGTCTCGACCATCTGCACGACGAGCTTCTTGCCGCGCTCCAGCAGCGTCACCGGTTCGGTCATGTCGAGCCAGGCAGGCGTGGCATGGCGGCGACCGCGTGGGTCGTGGCCCATGTTCGGCGCGCCACCGAAGCCGGCGAGACGCCCGCGCGTTACGGTGGAGGAGTGGCCATCGCCGTCCACCTGCAAGGTCGCACCGATGAACAGGTCGACAGCGTATTGCCCGGCAAGCTGGCACATGAGTCGGTTGGAGCGCATCGAACCGTCGCGCCCGGTGAAGAACACATCTGGCCGTTGGGCTATATAGCCTTCCATGCCGAGCTCGGTGCCGAAGCAATGCACGCTTTCTACCCAACCCGTCTCGATGGCGGGAATGAGCGTGGGGTGTGGGTTGAGCGTCCAGTTGCGGCAGATCTTGCCCTTCAATCCGAGTGATTCGCCGTAGGTAGGCAGGATCAGTTCGATGGCGGCCGTATTGAAGCCAATGCCATGGTTGAGGGACTGCACGTTATGCTTCTGATAGATGCCGCGGATCGCCATCATCGCCATCAGCACGTGGACTGGCTTGATGTGGCGGGGATCGCGGGTGAACAGCGGTTCGATGTAGAACGGCTTGTCCGCCACCACGACGAAATCGACCCAGGACGCGGGAATGTCGACCCGCGGCAGTTCGTCCACCAACTCGTTGACCTGAACGATGACGATGCCATCCGAAAACGCGGTCGGCTCGACCAATGCCGGTGTGTCCTCGGTGCTTGGCCCGGTGTAGATGTTGCCGTGTCGATCGGCCTGAAAGCCGGCCACCAGCGCGACGTTGGGAATCAGGTCCACCAGCAGGCGGGAGTACAGCTCGATGTAG
This sequence comes from Pseudomonas matsuisoli, assembly GCF_014647635.1. Taxonomy (GTDB): domain Bacteria; phylum Pseudomonadota; class Gammaproteobacteria; order Pseudomonadales; family Pseudomonadaceae; genus Pseudomonas_P; species Pseudomonas_P matsuisoli. The sequence goes on along the minus strand of NZ_BMPO01000007.1, from coordinate 237,814 downwards.
GTATGGATTGCGCCGACGTCCATCTGGCCGTCTTCGAGCAGTTGCCCGATGCGCAGGCTCTGTGGGCCGGCAAACGAGAAGTCCAGGCGTCGGGCGATACCGAGTTCGAACAGGTCGAGGTGCTCGCTGCGACTCACGCTGGGCATGATCATATGGAGGTCGTGGACGCGACCGGCATCGACCTTGGCGAGGGACCGCGAGAGAAAATCCGCCTGCTTCTGGTTATTGCCTTCCAGGACGACGCGATCGCCGGGGGATACCAGCAGTTCGAACGCCTCGACGATTCGCTCGGTAGGGATGAGCGGTCCGTCAGTGAGGGTTTGGACTCGATCGAGCCTTCGTGCCTTTTCAGCGCGACGACGCGACCACGCGGGCGGTGGAGAACTTATTGTTGTCATCGTGACTCCTCGAGTTCCGCAGGTGTGGGGACACCTTAGGAGTCGAGGAGGCATGCATCAATAACAGGGGATGGGAAATCGTTAACGTGAGGTTAAGGAACGTTCAGTGTGGCCCCGCTCAAAGCATGACTAACATAAGCACCACCAGCAGAGGCAGCAGGAGCCCGCACGACCATAGCATGTAGCCAAAGAAGCTCGGCATCTTCACGCCGCGCTGCTCGGCGATTGCCTTCACCATGAAGTTCGGCGCGTTGCCGATGTAAGTGATGGCGCCCATGAACACGGAGCCCATGGAGATCGCGAGCAGCGTTGACGTCAGCGACTTCATCATCACCTCGGCATCGCCGGACGCCATGTTGAAGAACAACAGGTAAGTGGGTGCGTTATCGAGGAAGGCCGACAGTGTCCCGCTCATCCAAAAGTACATGACGTCGATGGGGTTGCCCTGTGCGTTCGTGACGGCATTGACGACGCCGGCCAGGTGTCCGTGAGTGCCGGCTTTGAGGATGGCGATCACCGGGGCGATGGTCAGGAAAATTCCAGAGAAGAGCTTGGCGACTTCCTGGATCGGGCCCCATTCGAATTCATTGTCCTGGCGGACCTTGCGCGAGGTGATGGCCAGGGAGATAACGGCCAATACCAGCAGGATCACGTCACGCAGGATGCTTTGCAGCGCGACTTCGGTGCCAAGTACATCGAAGTGGATGCCGGGCTTCCAAGTGCCGGACATCAGCACCGCTGCGACCACACCGCCCAACAGCAGGAAGTTGACCTTGCCCAGCAATTTGAGGGGTTCATCCGGCGTGGGATCGTCGCCGTTCACTTCATCTTCGCGGGATAGCAGGTAACGGTCCAACCCGTAAAAGATCACTAGCAGCGGCACGGCCAATATCAGCACCGGCAGCGCCATGTGCTCCAGCGTCCAGAAGAAATCGACGCCCTTGAGGAAACCCAGGAACAACGGCGGATCGCCCAGTGGTGTCAGCCCGCCGCCGATATTAGCCACGAGAAAGATGAAGAACACGACGACGTGGACGTTGTGCTTGCGGTTGTCGTTGGCGCGCAACAGGGGGCGGATCAGCAACATGGCGGCGCCCGTCGTTCCCATGATCGACGCCAGTACGGTGCCGAGGGCGAGCAATCCGGTATTCAGCTTCGCGGAGCCGTGCAGGTTGCCTTGCACCAGAATGCCGCCGGAGATGGTGAACAGCGTGAAGAGCAGGATGATGAAGGGGATGTACTCGGCCAGAAATACATGTACGCCCAACTCGAGTGTGGGTGCGAAACCAAAGTTGAACGCGAACGGAACGAGGAACAGCAACGTCCAGCCAAGGGTGATCTTGCCGAAATGGTGGTGCCATACGTTCGCGGCAAACAATGGCATCAAGGCGATGCTGAGCAGGACGCCAGCAAAGGGAACGACCCAGAGCAAACTCATTTGCGCCCCGTCCACATCGGCGGCGAAAGCGGTAGTCGGGAGAAAAAATGTCGTCAGTAGAAGCGCAAGCGAAAGGCCCGCAGGAGAGCGTCTAAAAAGGAAGAAAGGCATCGGCACGGCTCGGTTTTGATTGTCATTAAAAGATGCGGCTACGCGCAGCGCTGCGCATTCTTACATGGTTTACCAACCATGTAACAAGCTGGTTACCTGAGCGGGTTCGCCTGTTGATTGTCTGTGGTCGTCCAGTCGGTAAGGCGTGAGGCGACGTCGCTGCCGCTCAAGTCTCAGTGGTCGCTGCCGATCTAATCCGTCATCGATCCCGAGCATTCCTCCTGGATGAATCTCGGCCCGCCGATTCCTTCGCTGCGAAAGCGCTGCGGTTTTCTCTGGAGAGTGGAAATTGAAATTTACGGTCGCGCTCTTGTTGAGCCTGTTGGTGTTGCCTGCATGGGCAAGTGAAGAAGCTGCCCCTGCCGAGGGCGCTGCGCCCAAGGTCAGCTACGTCAACCTGTTCCCGCCCCTGGTGGGCAATTACGGCGAAGGGCCGAAGCTGCAATATTTCAAGGCGGATGTCGCCCTTCAGGTGAAGGATCCAGAAGCGGTGAAGAAGGTGGAATACCACCAGCCTCTTATTCGTAATCAACTGGTCATGCTCTTTTCGCAGCAAACCGCCGCGACGCTGGGCTCGGTGGAATCCAAAGAGCAACTGCGGCAGGAGGCACTCAAGCAGGTGCAGGGCATTCTTCAGCAGGAAGAAGGGGCGCCGCTGGTTGATGATCTGCTGTTCAACAACCTGATCGTTCAGTGAGACGCCGGGCGGACCATTTTTAGAATCGCCTGCCATTCCTTGTCGGATACCGGCATGACCGACAGGCGACTGCCTTTTTTCACGAGCGAAAGCTCGGCCAGTGATGGATTTGCCTTGAGTGCCGCCAGCGGGATGACATCGGTAAACGCGTCGATGAACGCCACGTCGAGCGCACTCCAAGGGTTGCGTTCCGCGCTGGCTTTTGGATCATGGTACGGGCTTTGCGGATCCACGGCGGCGGGGTCCGGATAAGCTTCGCGCACGATTTCGCCGATGCCTGCAATGCCGGGTTGCGGGCAACTGGAGTGATAGAAGAAGAACCGGTCTCCGCGGGCCATAGAACGCATGAAGTTGCGCGCCTGATAGTTGCGAACGCCGTCCCAGCGGGCTTGACCGAGGCGCTCGAGGTCGCGAATCGAAAATTCATCGGGCTCGGATTTCATAAGCCAATTGGGCATGACAATTGCTCCGTTTTTTGCTGGATGATCCGGTCTCGCTCTACGGCGACGACCGGTCGCCAATCAAATTGCAAGACAGGGGTTCTTCACTGAAAATGCCGCCGCTTCGAGTAGCAGCAAGCCTCTCGATGAGGATGCAACCGAGCGGCTCACGCTATTGCCTTTGAGGGGGAGGCAATCGATGAAAAAACGTAAACCAGATCTGCTGTGGGTGTTGGTCATCATCTTTGGCCTTGGCGTCGTAACGACCGGTTATACACAGAGTTTCTGGGAGCGGGGCAGCGATGGCGTGCGTGACGCCGCGCAGTACTATCAACAGTTGAAGAATCAGCGCTGAGCGAATGTTCTCGAGGCGCGGGTATAGCAGCCCGCGTCCGTTATCGTCCCATCCAGCGGTACATCCCACGCCGCGATCGGCAGCTTTCCGACCTTTTGACATTCATGCGCGACGCCAAATAGCGCCGGTTTCCGACAGTTCTTGCGCTTCATCTTGAACGCCAGGCTGCGATCGTAGAATCCGCCTCCCATCCCCAGGCGTCCGCCGTCGACATCGAACCCCACCAAGGGCAGCAATACGAGACCGAGCGCCCATGTCTTGCGCTGGCGCGCAGGTTGCGGCAATGGCTCGCGAATTCGAAAACGATTGCGAACGAGACGTTCGCCCGGCCGCACGCGCTGGAAGACCATGTGCGTGCGTGGCCACGCGTTCAAGACGGGAAGATAAGTCGCCTTGCCGCGTCGCTGCGCTGCGGCGAGCACAAGCCCAAGATCGATCTCGCCATCGTTGGCGAGATACAGCGCGACATGCTTCGTCCTGCGGAACGCCGGATGCTGGGCCAGCAGCCGATAGAGCTGCCGCGATGCGCGCTTCTGCGCACTGCTGGAAAGACTGCGCCGGGCACTGCGAAGCCTCCGGCGAAGTTGCGCGCGGCTGAGCGGTTGGGTGTCGGCGGGAGCAATCACAGGGCCTCGCAGCGCGGTATGCGAACAAGACCATCTGGAAAAGAAAGGACTCCCCGAAGTGCCGCTGTCGGCTTGACCCTTGAACCCGAAAGTTCAAGGTGGGGACTGCGGATAACCATCAGGCTTTCCGTCAGGCGGACATGCACACAGGTCACACGCGCAGTCTCCGGGGTTTTGCGTATCGGGAGAGGGACGTGACCAACTGGCGCACACACCAGGGAGCTGCGCGGAGTATACCCGAATCGACTCATCAAGGGTCAGCGCTGAGGCTCGTCCTGATCAGTGGCGAGCGCGTGATCGACACGATCCAGCAGGTTTCGGACCTGGTCGCGCGTGCTGTTGGCTTCGCGGTCCATGCGATCTTGCTTATGCAGTAGTTCGTGGGTGATGTTCAGTGCGGCCATTACGGCGACGCGGTCCGCCCCGATCACTTTGCCGCTGGTGCGGATCTCCCGCATCTTGCCGTCGAGGTAGCGGGCAGCGCTTTCCAGGTTCGCGCGCTCATCTGCCGGGCAGCTGATGCAGTAGTCCTTGTCGAGGATGTGTACGGTAACGGTATTTGACTGGCTCATGAGTCCTGCTCCAAGGCTTTGAGGCGCAAAATCATCGCTTCGACTTTGCTTCGGGCCAATTCGTTCTTCTCGATCAGATGAGCGCGCTCTTCGCGCCAGCTGCGCTCATTGGCGAGGAGGGCGCGGTTGTGCAACTTGAGCTGTTCGACACGCTGGATCAACTGTTCCAGTTTCGTGGTGAGCGCTTGTAGATCGGCGTCTTCCATGGGCTCCCGCTCGGCGAGGACAGAGAATGAAACGTAACCAGGGGGGGCTCGGGCGAGCTCGATGGTCTTGCCGTTGCCGCCGGTGCTAGGATACGAGGCCTATTCTAGCCATCCCCCATCCGTGCCGACTAGTCGATATGCCCACTCCTGATTCTGCCTACACCGCGTTTGCCGCTCTTATTACCAGCCACGGGCACAAGGTGTCCCCTGCAGAATTGCACGGAATGTTGCTCGGCCGCAGTTGTGCTGGCGCCGGTTTCGACGCCGAGCCCTGGCTCGAAGATGTCGCCGAACTCTTGGGTGCGCCAGTCGAGGATGCCTTGCGCCAAGCGCTCATCGGTTTACAGGAAATGGTCAAGGCCGAGTTGACCGGTGACGACATGGCTATCGCGCTGTTGCTGCCGGACGACGAGGGTTCACTCAAGGATCGCGCCCTTGCGCTGGGCCAATGGTGCCAGGGCTTTCTGGGCGGCTTCGGTGTCGCCGCGGGCGACAAGGCGCTGTCTGCCGAATCGATGGAAGTACTCGAAGATCTCGCAGCCATCGCCCAGGTGCAGGGCGCTTTGGAAGAGTCCGAAGATGGCGAGAACGACTACATGGAAGTGCAGGAGTACCTGCGGGTCGCGCCCTTGCTGCTCTACGCTGAGTGCAACCGGGCGCCCGTCGAAACGGCTGAAAAACCGTCGCTGCACTGATCACCAAGCCCCAACCGCAATCGATCGTCCCTAAGGAGCGCGCATGATCCGCATCCCCAAGTCGGAATACGCCCGCCGGCGCAAGGCGCTGATGGAGCAGCTCGAGCCCAACAGCATTGCCATCCTGCCCGCCGCACCCACTTACATCCGCAACCGCGATGTCGAACATGTCTACCGACAAGATAGCGATTTCCAGTACCTGAGCGGTTTCCCCGAACCCGAAGCGGTGCTGGTCCTCATCCCTGGGCGCGAGCACGGTGAGTACATTCTGTTCTGCCGCGAACGTGACCCGGAGCGGGAATTATGGGATGGACTGCGCGCAGGCCAGGACGGCGCCATTCGTGACTTCGGCGCGGACGATGCGTTTCCCATCGGGGATATCGATGAGATCCTGCCGGGGCTTATCGAAGGGCGTGAACGGGTCTATTACGCGATTGGCACCAATCCCGAGTTCGATCATCACCTGATGGAGTGGATCAACACGATTCGCTCCAAGGCTCGACAAGGCGCCCAGCCGCCTAATGAATACGTCGCCCTCGACCACCTATTGCATGACATGCGGTTGTACAAGTCCGCGGCCGAGATCAAAGTCATGCGCTACGCGGCTGAAGTGTCGGCGGCAGCCCACGTCCGGGCGATGCAGGCCAGCCGCGCTGGCTTGTTCGAATACCACCTTGAAGCCGAATTGGAGTACGAGTTTCGCAAGGGTGGCGCGAAGATGCCCGCGTACGGGTCAATCGTCGCGGCAGGCCGCAACGCATGCATCCTGCACTACCGGGAAAACGATGCGGCGCTCAGGGAGGGTGATCTGGTCTTGATCGACGCGGGCTGTGAGATCGACTGCTACGCCGGCGACATCACACGTACCTTTCCCGTGAGCGGCCGGTTTTCGCCCGAGCAGCGCGCCATCTACGAGATCGTGCTCGAAGCCAATATGGAAGCGTTCAAGCACATCGGCCCTGGTAAACACTGGAATGAGGCCCACGAGGCGACCGTTCGCGTGATCACGTCAGGCTTGGTGAAGCTGGGTCTGCTGAAGGGTGACGTCGAGGCGCTGATCGAAGCCGGTGCCTACAAAGCGTTCTACATGCACCGCGCCGGGCATTGGCTGGGCATGGACGTGCACGATGTTGGCGACTACAAGGTCGGCGGCGAGTGGCGCGTGCTGGAAGTCGGCATGGCGATGACGGTGGAGCCGGGTATCTATATCGCCCCTGACAATACTGACGTACCGAAGAAGTGGCGGGGTATCGGTATTCGGGTGGAGGACGATGTCGTCGTCACTCGCAAAGGCTGCGAAATCCTGACCGGCGGTGTGCCGAAGACCGTCGAGGAGATCGAAGCTTTGATGGCGGCCGCGCGAACCGATGCCGCCTGAGTCCTCGCATGTCGATATCGCCATTGTCGGCGGTGGGCTGGTCGGTGCCAGTCTGGCACTAGCGCTTCAGGACGGAGCACGTGCCAGGGGTTGGCGTATTGCGCTGATCGAACCGTACCCGCCAGGCGAGGGTTACCAGCCTAGCTACGACGCGCGCTCATCCGCACTGTCGTTCGGCGCCCGGCAGATCTACCAGCGATCGGGCGTCTGGCACGCTATCGAACGCCATGCGCAACCCATCACGCATATCCATGTCTCCGACCGAGGCCGTGCCGGCGCCACGCGCCTGAACGCTGCGGACGAAGGCGTACCCGCCTTGGGTTACGTGGTCGAAAATGCCTGGATCGGCCAGTGTCTCTGGGACGCCCTGGACGACGACGTCATCCACTGGCGCCGTGCAAGCGAAGTTGCCAGCGCGACAGCAATCGAGGGCGGTTACTCGCTGGCCCTGCGCGATGGCAGCAAATTGAATGCGTCGCTCGTCGTCCTTGCGGACGGCGGTCGGTCCTCATTGCGGGAGCAATTGGGTATCCATGCGCGCCGCACGCCCTACGATCAACATGCATTAATCGCGAATGTATCGACCCGCGAACCGCACCGTGGGCAGGCCTTCGAGCGTTTCAGCGATGAAGGTCCGATGGCGCTGCTGCCGCTTACGGACAATCGCAGCGCATTGGTCTGGACGCGCCTGCCTGCCGAAGCGCAGCGATTGCTGGTCTGCGATGAAAAAACCTTCCTTGATGAATTGCAGCAGGCCTTTGGCTATCGGCTGGGTGCGTTCACTCAAGTAGGTAGCCGCTATCATTATCCGCTCGAGCTGATCGAGTCGACCGAGCAGGTCCGCCCCCATCTGGTTGTGCTCGGTAACGCTGCCCACAGCTTGCATCCAGTGGCCGGGCAAGGCTTCAACCTGTCCTTGCGCGACGTTCAGGCGCTGGCGGATACGTTGCTAGGCGGCGCTACGGCGCCCGGCGATTTCGCGACATTGCAGCGTTATCACCAGGGGCAGTTGGCCGACCAATACCTGACCGTCGGGTTCTCCCACCAGCTAACACGAATGTTCGCCCATCGTGAGGCTGCGGTCGTGGCTGGGCGTAACTTTGGGTTGCTGGGGCTCGACCTCCTGCCCCCGGCGAAGAGCTGGTTCGCGCGTCAGGCTATGGGGCTCGGGTCGCGAATAGGTCGTGGTCGTTCATGAGGGAGTGCACATGAGCATGCAAACGGCAGATCTGGTCATTGTCGGCGCCGGTATGGTGGGCAGCGCGCTGGCGCTGGCGCTCGAAGGGCATGGATTGGACGTCCTGCTGATCGATGGTGAGCCGTTGACCGTGCCGCCTTTCGATGCGACGCAGCCATTCGATCCTCGCGTCAGTGCATTATCTGCCGCCAGCCAGCGGATTCTCGAACGCTTGCAGGCCTGGCCCGGCATCGCCGCTCGCCGCGCCTGTCCTTATCGGGAAATGCACGTCTGGGATGGCAGCGGAACCGGGCAGATTCATTTCTCGGCGGACAGCGTCCACGCCGAGTGGTTAGGGCACATCGTCGAGAATGGCGTGGTAAGAGACGCCCTTGTCGAACAGCTGGGGAAAGGCGAGACGCGTCTCGAAGGCAATGCGCGCCTGTCCCAGTTGCGCCGCTCCGGTGACGGTTGGTTGCTGACTTTCGAGGACGACCGGCAAATTCGCACACCGTTGTTGGTCGCCGCCGATGGCGCACGATCAGCCGTCCGGCGTTTGGTCGGTGTGGAAACCCGAGAGTGGGATTATCTGCACGAAGCCATCGTGACCAACGTGCGCTGTGCCGAGCCTCATCGATTCACCGCGTGGCAGCGCTTCACCGAAGAAGGCCCGCTGGCATTCCTGCCTTTAAGCCAAGGCGAAGAACACTGGTGTTCAATCGTCTGGTCCGTGACGCCAAAGGAAGCCACACGGTTGATGGCGCTGGCGGATGCCGACTTTCAGCACGCGCTGGGCCGTGCGTTCGAGCATACCCTGGGAGAAGTGCTTGAGATCGGTAAACGCGTGTCCATCCCGCTTCGGCAGCGGCATGCCAAGCGCTACACCGAGCCAGGGCTGGTGCTTATCGGCGATGCGGCCCACACCATTCACCCGTTAGCGGGGCAAGGCGTGAACCTTGGGCTTCTCGATGCCGCGGTGCTGGCCGAAGTACTATTGCAGGCCCAAGCGCGCAGGGAGCCCTTGGCCGACATTCGTACGCTCGGACGTTACGAACGGCGGCGGATGCCGCACAACCTTGCCATGATGGCGGCGATGGAAGGTTTCGAGCGGCTTTTCCAGGCCGACGCGTTGCCCCTGCGGTGGATGCGTAACCAAGGGCTGAAATTCGTCGATGGGCTGCCAGGTGCCAAAGGCGCGTTCGTACGCCAAGCACTCGGTTTGACGGGAGACCTGCCCGCGTTAGCGCGGCCATTCTAGGCAACGTTTTTCATAAGCGGCGGCTGGCGGGCTTTGGCGCCGCTGCCCAAGATCATGCGCCAAGCAAAGGTGCTGACCGTTCCGTTCATGCCGTGAAACACATTCGCTGACAGAGCGGTATCGAGGCTGGCAGGCACTCCCAAGCACCGGAACCTTCGCTGGCGCAAGCCTCTTCGGGTCCTATCGCAAGAGTAGCGTGCGCCATTCGGGGAGCAGCTCACAGTCTCTTCGCTGGCGTCGCGTTTAGACAATGACTGAGCAGGGTCATCCGGCTACAATGCGCGCCCATTCGAGGCAAGCTCCGGTCCATTTTCAACGCACAGCAGGCAACAGGTCGTGCGCATATCGATGGAACCGTAGAGCGCGCCGTGCCGATCGCATCGCTTTGCCCGGAAGGAGACACCCATGGGTCAGCGTACTGCTCTTTATAATCAACACCTCGCTCTCGGAGCGCGGATGGTCGATTTCAACGGCTGGGATATGCCGCTTCATTACGGCTCGCAAGTCGACGAACACCACCAGGTGCGTAACGACTGCGGCGTGTTCGATGTGTCGCACATGTGTGTTATCGACGTCCATGGTGCCGATGCCAAGGTCTTCCTTCGCCGTTTGCTCGCTAACGATGTCGAACGTCTCGACCGTCCAGGGCGTGCCCTCTATAGCGCGATGCTGAACGAGCATGGCTACATCATCGATGATCTGATTGCGTACCTGATGCCCTTCGGCTACCGCCTGGTCGTCAACGCCGCCACACGCGAGAAAGATCTGGCGTGGATGCATTCGATCGCGGTCGATTTCCAGGTAGAGCTGCGTGAGCGCACGGATGTTGCGCTTTTGGCGATTCAGGGTCCCAGCGCCAGGGTACGTACGATCGATCTTCTCGATAGAAGTCGCGCGGCATTGATCACTGAGCTGATGCCGTTTCAGGGGCTAGAAGAGAATGGCTGGTTCATCGCGCGAATGGGCTATACCGGTGAAGATGGTCTGGAAATCATGCTCCCAGCGGAGCAAGCCGCTGGTTTCTTCGGTGACCTGGTTGGGGCAGGTATCGGGCCCGTTGGGCTGGGCGCGCGCGATACGCTACGCCTGGAAGCGGGGTTCAATCTGTACGGCTCCGATATCAATGATGAAGTCACGCCACTGACTGCGAACATGGCGTCCACGGTGGCTTGGGAGCCCCGTGAGCGCGATTTCGTTGGGCGTGAAGCGCTCGCCGTCCAATTGGCTGCCGGCGGCTGGCCGCAACTCGTTGGGCTGGTACTGGAAGATCGCGGTGTGCTTCGCCCTCGACAAGTCGTTCGGGTGGAATGCGACGGCGAAGGTGAAATCACCAGCGGCAGTTTTTCGCCAACGCTTGGAAAGTCCATTGCGCTCGCACGTATTCCCGCGGGTGCAGGCGAACGCGCCGAAGTCGAGATTCGTGGGCGTTGGCATCCCGTACGTATCGTTAAGCCTAATTTCGTGCGCCACGGGCGGCCTTTGATCTGAGCGGTGGTTTCTTACAGGTCACCACCGACACGTGCATGAACGAGAGCGCAGTTCGGGGCTGCCGGTAGCGCTCGGCAAGTGTTACATTTTCGAAAACCAACGATGCCTGACATTTCGAGGACCCAAGCCATGAGCGAAACACCCGCCGATCTTCGTTACGCCACTAGCCACGAGTGGGCACGCCTGGAGGCGGACGGCTCCGTTACGGTCGGCATCTCCGATCATGCACAAGAAGCACTGGGTGACGTTGTCTTCGTAGAGCTTCCCGAAGTAGGGCGTACCCTCTCGGCTGGACAGGAAGCGGGGGTGGTGGAGTCGGTCAAGGCGGCCTCGGACATCTATGCGCCGGTAAGCGGCGAGGTGCTTGCGGTCAATGAGAGCATTGTCGATGCGCCTGAGTCGGTGAATACCGATCCTTACGGCAGTTGGTTTTTCAAGCTCAAGCCGAGCGACGAAAGTGAGCTGTCCAAGCTGCTGGACGCCGCCGCCTATCAGGCTGCCAACAACGGTTGATCCGTCGACCGCACGCAATAGAAGCCAGACGCGCGAGTTCGCGCTCTGGCTTTTTTGTTTTGCGACAGCAGCGAATGACGCGCTGCGTTCGCTAATCCTAGAGCTAGCCTTCGCCGCAAACCCGCAGGCGAGAGGCCGAGTGAACGACCGTGTTGCCCATGTCGGTGGCTTCCCGATCACGTCAACGATCGGCACATCGCGCGCGACTGGATGCGGGCTGTCCAATTTCTGTCATAATTCGCGCCCACACCTCTACAGGCCCTGATCCTCCATGTTTGAAATGATCAGCGGGCTCCACGGCTGGTTGCTGTTGAGTCTGTTTCTGGCACTGGCGTTCGTTCTTGCGTTCGAATTCATCAATGGCTTCCACGATACCGCCAACGCGGTAGCTACCGTGATCTATACCAAGGCCATGCCGCCCCGCCTCGCGGTAATTGCCTCCGGTATATTCAACTTTCTCGGCGTTCTATTAGGCGGCGTTGGCGTGGCCTATGCCATCGTGCATCTGCTGCCGGTGGAACTGCTCATCAATGTCAATACCGGGCATGGGTTGGCAATGGTGTTCTCGCTCCTGGCGGCCGCCATCGCCTGGAACCTCGGGACCTGGTATTTCGGCATCCCTGCTTCAAGCTCCCATACGCTGATCGGCTCGATTCTCGGGGTGGGTCTCGCCAATGCGCTCATCACCGACATTCCGCTCGGCGAGGGCATCAACTGGCAAAAGGCGATCGACATCGGATTGTCGCTGCTGTTCTCGCCGACGGCTGGCTTCATCGTCGCGGCGGTGCTTCTGCTGATCCTGAAGAAGTGGCGCCCATATTCGAAGATGCACAAGACGCCCGAGCAACGCCCGAAGAAAAAGCATCCGCCATTCTGGAACCGCATGGTGCTGGTGTTATCGGCCATGGCGGTCAGCTTCGTTCACGGGTCGAACGATGGTCAGAAGGGCATCGGCCTGATCATGCTGGTCCTGATCGGCATCGTGCCGGGCTACTTCGTGCTGAACCTGGATAGCTCGACCTATCAAATCGACCGGACGCGGGATGCGGCTATCCACCTGCAGGCGTTCTATAACCGTAACGAAGAATCGTTGGGTGAGTTCCTGGCCTTGGGCAAAGGGGAGCGGACCACCGAGCTGCCCAAGGAATTTCGATGCGACCCGGCGCAGACGGAACCCACCTTGACCGCGTTGCTCACGGGCATCGAGGGTGTCGCCAATTACCACGATCTGGCGCCGGAGCGACGGGTCGAGGTTCGTCGTTACCTGCTTTGCCTGGATGACACCGCGAAGAAAGTCTCCGCCCTGCCAAGCCTGACGGCTGAGGATCGCTCCGATCTCAGCCGCTTGCGCAAGGATTTGACGGCCACGACCGAATACGCGCCTTTGTGGGTAATCATCGCCGTGGCCCTCGCGTTAGGTATCGGCACGATGGTCGGCTGGCGGCGGGTCGTGCTGACCGTAGGTGAGAAGATCGGCAAGCAAGGCATGACTTACGCGCAGGGTATGTCCGCGCAGATTACGGCTGCCGCAGCGATCGGGATGGCGAACGTATTTAGCCTGCCAGTCTCGACGACGCACGTGCTGTCGTCCGGTGTGGCGGGCACCATGGTCGCCAATCGCAGTGGATTGCAGGGCAGCACGGTAAGAACGATTTTGCTGGCGTGGATTCTTACGTTGCCGACATCGATGACGCTATCGGCTGGGCTGTTCTGGCTGTCGACGCGCTTTATCAGCTAGCGGGTTGACAGTATTGCTGCGGTTTAGGTGGAAGCTCTTCGGGATTTCACCTGCGACGCTACCGTGAGGGCGGCCAGGGCGACTATACCGGCGATTTTTTGGACGCCTGTAGGGGCGACTTTAGTCGCCTAACGGTAGGCGTTGATTACCCGTGACCCCTCATGCAAAAGAAGGCGACTGAAGTCGCCCCTACGGCCGTCTCGAAGGTGAATGCCCTTCGGAGCTTCACTCCGCGACCGATCGAGAAGCCGAGGAATCCTCGGCTTTTTTGTTCAGGCCATTAGTTGACTTCAGTCGTAACAATCGCCGAGGCCAGCTCCATATCGCTCGCCTGAAGGTCTGGGTGAGCGGTTCTTATCTGACGCAGGGCCGCCTCTAGATAGGGGCCGCGGATGTTGCCGTCGGTGGCGACATAGCTGCCCGCGTCATCACGAGCTGCCGCGACCAGCTTATGGTCACGAAAGGTCAGGTAGGTCGAGCCAGTGGTGAGGCCCGAAGACAGGATGTCCCGAACAAGGCCATCGGCCATGACGTTGGCGCTGCCCAGCAGGAGCGCGCTGCCCAATATCACGAATTTACGCATGTCTGCGTTCCTTCTGGGAGTGACTGCCAGCAAAACGGATGCTGGCAGTTCAGGCCTTAGCGTTCAGCTACCGGTTCCTGAGCAGTCAGGATCGCCGTAGCGATTTCCATGTCGTCGGCGGTGGAGCCAGGATTTTCGCTACGCACCTGGTTGAGCACCGATTCCAGGTACGGCCCGCGAATCTCGCCATTGCTGGCAACGAAGCTGCTGGCGTCGTCTTTGGCGGCGTAGACCATCTTGTGGTCGCGGAAGGTCGAGTACAGCGAGGCCGAGATGCCTGCGCTGGTCGCAAAGTCGCGCCATCCGGCGGCTAGTGCTGAGGTCACGGGCAGGCACACAGCGAGTGAAGCGACAATCAGTTGCTTGCGCATAGTGGAACTCCGTCTTTGTATTCTTCAATTGCTGAGAGTCCGTAGGCGAAGCCCGAGTTCCGGGAAAGTCTCTGGAAGGCGCGTGCATCGGCTTTCTTGCGCTTGCACGTATTCGCCGGCGTCGGCGTCGAGATAGACTTGTGCAGTCTTCCTCGTCACTAGCGCGCAGTCATGTCCCAGGAACTCTCGGCGGAACAAATCCGCAAGGCATTGCAAGGCATCAGTGTTCCACCGCAGCCCCAGATCATGGTGGATTTGCAAATGGAGCAGGTGATGCCGACGCCTGATCTGAAGGCGATCGCGCGCTTGATCAGCCAAGACCCAGGGTTGTCTGGCGCGCTGCTGAAAATCGTCAACTCTCCCTTCTTCGGTCTGGCCAACAAGGTGAGTTCCATCCAGCGCGCAGTGAACTTGCTGGGCTGCAATAGCGTGATCAACATCATCAACGCGCAGTCCATCAAGGGTGAGATGAGCGATCAGACGATCGTGACGCTTAACCGCTTTTGGGACAGTGCTCAGGACGTTGCCATGACGTGCCTGACGCTGGCCAAGCGGGTCGGCATCCAAGCCGTGGATGAGGCGTATGCCCTCGGGCTTTTCCATGATTGCGGCGTCCCGCTGATGCTCAAGCGCTTTCCGAACTACATGGATGTGCTGGAAGAGGCGTACGCGCGCTGCAGCGCGGATACCCGGATCGTCGATACCGAAAACCAGCTGCTCAACACCAATCATGCGGTCATCGGTTACTACACCGCGCGTTCATGGAATCTCACGCCGCATCTGTGCGAGGCGATCGCCAATCACCACAATGCCTTGGCGTTGTTCTCCGAAGACTCGGGCCGCGATACGCAGTTGAAAAACCTGCTCGCCATTTTGAAGATGGCGGAACATATTTGCGGCGCGTATGGAACGCTCGGCAGCCAGTCCGATGACCATGAATGGCAAGTGGTGGGCCCGTTGGTGCTCGATTATCTCGGGCTTTCGGACTATGACTTCCAGAATCTGAAGGAAAGCATCCGCGAGTTGGGTGTCGCGTAGGGCTACGGCTGCTTTTCGCGCGCTGGAATGACCAGGACTCGTTGGAAGGGCTATCCCCGCGTTGACGCAACCAGGGCCGCCCCTACGAACGGTGCGCGGAGCCCCGTGCGCCACCCTACAACTCGATCGGCCACAGCGGCCCATTGGCTTTCTTTCTGCTAGTGTGGCGGCCCTACCGGAAACGCCTGTATTGAGCTATGCCTGAATTACCCGAGGTCGAAACCACGCGGCGCGGCATCGCGCCTCATCTTGAAGGTCAGCGCGTCGAGCGTGTAGTTGTGCGCGAACGGCGTTTGCGTTGGCCAATACCGGAAGACCTGGACGTCAGGCTTTCTGGCCAAGTTATTCAGCGAGTCGAACGCCGCGCCAAATACCTGCTGATTGAAGCAGAGTCCGGGACGTTGATCGTGCATCTCGGGATGTCAGGAAGCCTGCGGATCGTCGAGTCGGGGCTGCCGGCAGCCAAGCACGAACATGTAGATATTGTGCTCGAGTCCGGCCTGTCCGTCCGCTATACCGATCCACGGCGTTTCGGGGCAATGCTCTGGAGTCAGACGCCGCTGCAACACGAGCTGCTTCGCAGCCTTGGACCTGAACCCTTGACCGACGCGTTCGACGGGGATCGCCTCTATCAAATGTCCCGCGGTCGAAGCATGGCGGTGAAGCCGTTCATTATGGACAACGCGGTCGTGGTGGGTGTCGGTAACATCTACGCAAGCGAGGCGCTTTATGCGGCCGGCATCGATCCGCGGCGGGCCGCAGGGTCTATTTCTCGGGCGCGGTATCAGGCGCTCGCGGTCGCGATCAAGCGAATCCTTGCCTATGCTATTGAACGGGGCGGTACGACGTTACGGGATTTTGTGGGCGGCGATGGCAAGCCCGGCTATTTCAAGCAGGAGCTATTCGTTTACGGGCGTGCTGGCGAGTTTTGTAAAGGCTGCGGTTTTACCCTGAAAGAGATCCGCCTGGGCCAGCGCGCGAGCGTTTTTTGTGTCAAATGCCAACGTTGACGATGATCGGTCACGACCGCGCGACGAAGCGAAAAATATTCCCTTGGCGACTGCTATAGTCGCCGCACGTTGAACGAGTTGAGGGATCACCGTCATGAAAGCATTTCGTACTACCGTCGCCGGGCTGGCGTTGCTCATGGGCGCTGCGTCGATGCCCGCGCAGGCCGACTACGCGGTTCAGGAAAACATCAGCGGTGACCCGATGTATTCGGTGGATGCGCCGCCAGCGTTCGCCATGATCGGTGACTTGCTTATTGCCCGCCCGCTGTTGATTGGCGCCACCGTTATCGGTGCCGGCGTGTTCGTCGTGTCGCTGCCTTTCACCGCCGCGGGTGGCGGTATTGGCAGGGCTGGAAAGGCCTTGGTCGTCGATCCAGGTAAAGAAGCCTTCGTGCGCTGCCTCGGTTGCACCCGCTCAGGCTACAACCGTCAGGATTGATCCCGTCGAGGATGCTTCGGCATCCTCTAATCCCTGACCTGGGCAGCGCCTACGCCGCGTGGGTCGCTCGCGGCCTGAACCTTGCTCGATTCTTTATCCCAGAGCAGCACATGCTGATTGCCGTAAGGCCGTGCTAGCGCTTTCATTTGATATCCCCTGCCTTCCATTTGCCGCTCGTCGTCGCGGCTGAATGCGCCAGGCTCGTATTCAACGATGTCCGGCAGGTATTGGTGGTGATAGCGAGGGGTGCTGACCCAGGCCTCCACGGGATGGCCTTGCAGGTATTCCATGATCGCGAGCAAGACCATGCTGGGGATGCGAGATCCGCCCGGTGTACCGAACGAAGCGAAGGCCTCATCGCTTTCAATGAAGGTCGGGCTCATGCTCGATAGCGGGCGTTTCCCGGCACTGATCGCATTCGCCTGGCTGCCGCTCAACCCATAGGCATTGGCGCCTTCCACGTCCGCGGCAAAGTCATCCATCTCATTGTTCAGCAGCACGCCGGTTCCGGCTGCCGTGAAGGCGGCGCCGAAAGGCAGGTTGATCGACAGCGTTGCCGCAACCGCACGGCCTCGTTTATCGATGACCGTAAAGTGGGTGGTGTGATCACCTTCGGTCCAGCCGGGGGCTGGCGGCAGGTCCTTGCTCGGCGTCGCTTGGGCGGGGTCGATGTTCGAAGCGAGCCTTGCTAGATAGGTCTCGCTCAGCAGATCTGCAGTGGGGATTTCGACGAAGTCGGGATCGCCCAATACACCGCGATCACGGTAGGCGCGGCGCAGGGCCTCGATGATGTAGTGGCTACGTTGCAGGCGGTTCGTGTGCTGCCACGGGAGATGTCGCAGCATGCCCAGGCTTTGCGCCAGGGCGATACCGCCCGCCGAGGGCGGCGGTGCGGTGATCAATGTCCGTTCTTCATCCAAGGTATAACGAAGCGGTTCGCGTTCAACGGTCCGGTAGAGTTCGAGGTCTTCCGCTTCCCAGATGCCGCCGGCGTTGCGTACGGCGTTGATCATCCGGGCGGCGCGTTCGCCGCTATAGAAGCCATCGTGTCCTCTTTGGGCGATGGCCTCCAGCGTATCGGCGAGATCCGGTTGGCGAACGATGAAGCCTTCTTCAGGGACCTCGCCGTCATGGAGGAAAAGCCGGGCGCTCTCGGGATCATCGCGTAACGCCGCCAGTCGGTATTGAGCGCGTTCTCGATACACGCGATCGACGGCGAAGCCGTTGCGTGCCAGGCGAATGGCCGGCGCCAGGGTTTGCGGCAACGGTAATGTGCCATAGCGCTCGCTCACGGCCACCAGTGCGGCAGGCAGTCCAGGAATGGCGGCCGCCAGGGCGCCATTCAGCGACAGGTCACGCTCGACTTTGCCTTGCCGACGATAGAGATTCGCTGTCGAAGACAGAGGCGCCCGTTCACGGGCGTCGAGGAAACGATACGTGGCGGGCTCACCCGCTTGTCGCAGTAAAAAGAAACCGCCGCCGCCCAAGCCGGAACTGTAAGGTTCGACAACCGCGAGCGCGGCGCTGACAGCGACCGCAGCATCGAACGCGTTGCCGCCCTCCGCCAGAATGGCCAAGCCCGCTTCTGTCGCAGCCGGGTGCGCACTGGCGACGGCGGCTTGATCAGGAGACTCGGCATGTGCGTTGAACGCGAGAAAGAAAACGAAAAACAGCGGTGCGAGACGATAGCGGCGCATCGGGACGGTCTTGGCGGTTAGGACGCCGTACCTTAACCCGATGTCACGTCCGCGGACAGTCGCCCATTTCCCGAACCCTGTCCAACGGTCTGCGCTTAGGCTTTGCCGGTGATGATTAGGTATTTCTTCATCAGGTCGTCCTTGCTCTCGACGTGGGCGTCATCGAGGGGGATGCAGTCGACCGGGCACACCTGCTGGCATTGCGGTTCGTCGTAATGGCCCACGCACTCGGTGCACAGGTTGGGATCGATCACGTAGATCTCTTCGCCTTGCGAGATCGCGCCATTTGGGCACTCGGGTTCGCAGACATCGCAGTTGATGCAATCGTCAGTGATTTTCAGGGACATACTTCGACTCCTGCCACGTCTCGGGGCACGTTGCGCGCGACGACTTGGCCACGCAACTGCGTTGCCGCACGCTTGGCCTAGGCATCAGAAAACCGGGGGCGCAATTGTGCCGTATCGGTAAGGCCGGTGCACGTCAAGTATGCCGGATGGTCGATTTTCAGGTCTTTTTGAAGCGTTCCGTCAGCGCTTCGGCCACAGCTGGGTGCACAAACTGATTGATATCGCCGCCAAGCCTGGCAATTTCGCGAACCAGCGTCGAGGAGATGTAGGAGTGGGTTTCCGGTGCCGTGAGGAACAGGCTTTCCACTCCCGGTGCCAACTGCCGGTTCATGTTCGCGAGCTGGAATTCGTATTCGAAGTCCGATACTGCGCGCAGGCCACGTAGCAGGATATTGGCTTGTTGCTCCTGGACGAAATGAGCCAGCAAGTTGGAAAAGCCTACGACCGATACGTTAGGCAGGTGCTTGGTGACTTCGCGGGCGAGCTCCACGCGCTGTTCCAACGGGAATAGCGGGTTCTTGTTCGGGCTGGCCGCAATGGCGATGACGACGTGTTCGAACAGGCGGGAGGCGCGTTCGATGAGCCCTCCGTGACCACGGGTGATCGGGTCGAAGGTGCCTGGATACAGCACTCGGTTCATCGCGACGTCCTTGCAGGGTCGGTGGGGAGGGCCGGATGGTAACGCAGCGAATTGCGGGGGCCAAGCCATGGGAGATCGGAAGCACGCGGTTAACCACTGGGAGCGAGCGATGCCGCGATTGGCTGGACGTTTTTTCGGCTGGTCACGGGTCTGGTCGTCGCTGCGAGGTGAGCGGTGAATTACGCCATCGAGCGGCTAATCCACCCTACGTTGTGTTTTCTTTCGTGGGAGCGGGCCATGCCCGCGAATGGAGTGATCAGGCGAGGGGGGGGCTTGGCTTAAGGCCGCTTCGCGGGCATGGCCCGCTCCCACAGGCGGGCTACTCTCGCGTGTTAACCCTTTAGCCAGCTTGGAATACGCCGCTCTAGATAGAAGCCTGGCCGCCGTAACGGGCCATCGATAAAGCCCACGTGTCCGCCTTTATCCCAGCTTTCGAGCTTCGTTGTTTCGGATACGTCATCAGGGCCTGGTATGCAGGCCGAAAAGATGAATGGATCGTCCTTGGCTTGAATGATCAGTGTCGGTACGCGGATAGCCTTGAGGTAAAACGCGCTCGACGCACGTCGGTAATAGTCGTCGGCATCCGCGTAGCCGTGCAGCGGCGCCGTGATACGGCCGTCGAAATCCCAGAACGTTCGCATGCCATCGAGGGGGCCAAGCTTTTCCAGCGCCGAAAGCCGGTCGGCCATGCCCTGGTGGGCGAACAGACGCTGTTTGTCCCGTACGTAGGCGATCATGCGGCGCACGAAATAGCGTTGGTACATCCGCGAGGCACCAAGACCCATACGATCGGCGCATTGATCCAGGCGAAAGGGGACGGAGACGGCAACAGCCTTGTGTATGCCGCTCGCGGTACCCGTTTCGCCCAGATGCTTGAGCAGTACATTGCCGCCTAACGAATAGCCCACGGCATATAGCGGGGCAAGTGGTCGCTTGCGCTGCAGGTGCCCTATGACTTCGGCGAGGTCTTCACTGGCGCCGGAATGGTATGCGCGTGGCAGCAGATTGGGCTCGCCGGAGCAGCCGCGCCAGTTCAGTGCAACGCTGGCTAAGCCTCGATCTGCCAGCGCCCGCTGCACACCGAGCACGTAATGCGACGAGGAGCTGCCAGTCAGCCCGTGTAGCACGAGTACCAAGGGTGCGTCCGCGGTGTGCGGTCCATGCCAATCGAGATCGATGAAGTCGCTGTCCTGAAGCCACAAGCGCTCGCGGACCCGTTCCAGCACGGGTGGGCGTCGCAGCAACGGGGCCCACAGGGTTTGCGCGTGTGGGCCGGGTAGCCACCAGGCAGGTTCGAAGGGTCGCGCCATGGGCGTCCGCTAAGCGGTTCTTTCCCACAGGGCGTAGTGGACTTGGCCTGCCTGCTTTTCACGGTGGAGTCGCCAATTCGATGGCAGTCCGAGGGCGGAAGGCGACGCTTCGCTTTCGGTGTAAACCCATGCCCGGGCGGCCAACCAGTTGTTGCGCTCCAACCGCTCGCAGGCCTGGAGCAGCAGGTTCTGATGAAACGGCGGGTCGAGGAAGGCAATGTCGAAAGGGTGGGCAGGCTGTTTGTCCAGGTAGCGTATGGCATCGCCTAGGACGACCTCCCCGC
The DNA here is from genome assembly GCF_014647635.1 of Pseudomonas matsuisoli. Classification (GTDB taxonomy): domain Bacteria; phylum Pseudomonadota; class Gammaproteobacteria; order Pseudomonadales; family Pseudomonadaceae; genus Pseudomonas_P; species Pseudomonas_P matsuisoli. The sequence continues at coordinate 217,005 of NZ_BMPO01000007.1, read as the reverse complement.
GAGCACAGTTCAGCGCGTCGAGATGGTGACGCAGTGACGACAACGCTTCGCTGTTCAAGTCCAGCGCCAGCGATTCACCCGCGCCTCTGGACAGCGCTTCGAGAAACAATGCCCCGCTGCCGACGAAGGGGTCGATGACGCGCGCCGCTTCGATCTGTCCTTGAAGCCAATTGAATAGCGTCTCGCGCACCCGGTCCGGTGTCGGGCGTAAGCCCGGTGCGCTCGGGAAGGCGAAACGGCGGCTACGCCACTCGCCGCCGATGATTCTCAGCGAGCCTTCGCCACCGTGAGGTTTCGGGCGCGCCTGACTAATAGGTTTGACGGTTTTGCCGCGCATCGTCGCGTACCTCATGGATGATGCCGCACCGTGCGGCTAAGAACCGGCTGATCGACCGAAATCGACCGCCGCGTCGACGCGGCGATCAGGTATGACGCGTTCACGCTCAATGTTCCGGAACCGTACTGGGCTGCTGCGCAGGCTTTGCCGATGGCGGGGGCAGCGGCTTCTGCTCGACGGTTGGGCCCGCCGTGACCACGACGAAGTTGTCGGGGTCGAGATGCTGGCTCATGGCGCTCTTAACCTGTTCGACGGTCAGCGCCTGCACCTGGTTCATGAAGTCTTCGAGGTAATCCAGAGGCAGGTCGTAGAAACCGATGGAGCCTAATTGCGCGGCGATGTCGGCGTTGCTTGCGGTGGATAATGGGAAGCTTCCGACTAGCTGTCGCTTGGCGTCATCCACCTCTTTCTGCGTAGGACCGTCGGCGAGGAATGTGCGCACAATGTCGCGGACCAGATCCAGCGTGCCCTGGCTTTGCTCGGCTCGGGTTTGCAGGGAGATGGTGAATGGGCCGCGCGCCGCCATGCCCGAGAAGCCGGAGTAGACCCCGTAGGTGAGGCCGCGCTTTTCTCGAACCTCCTCCATGAGTCGCGCGCCGAAACCGCCGCCGCCGAGAATCTGGTTGCCGAGGGTAAGCGCTGCCTGGTCCGGGTCGCCGCGTTCGATCCCGAGTTGCGCAAACAACAGGTGCGTTTGTGCGGATGGGTATTCGATGTGGTGAACCGCGGCTTCAGGCGATTGCGGCTCTGGCAGGCTCGCCAGCGCCGGCCCTTGGGGCAGCGCGCCGGAGACGCGTTCGGCCATGGCTTCGGCCTGCGCCCGCGTCATGTCGCCGACCAAGGCAATGACCGCGTTGCCGGCGCTATAGGCGCGCGTGTGAAAAGCCCGCAATTGGTCAACGGTCAATGCAGCGATGCTTTCCGGCGTGCCGTCGGACGGATGCCCGTAGGGATGTTCGCCATACAAATGCTGGAACAGTGCGTTGTTGGCCAGCTTGCCTGGGTCCTGCTTTTGCTGTTCCAGGCTGGCGAGAATCTGGTTCTTGATGCGCTGTAGGGAGTCTTCAGGAAAGGTCGGCTGACCAATGACCTGATCGAACAACGCCAAGGACGGCTCGCTGAGTGTCTCGTCGCTGAGGCTGCGCAGCGATACCACGGCCATGTCGCGGTAAGAACCGTTGCCAAACGCCGCCCCCAGCCCTTCGAAGCCTTCCGCAATTGCGGTGACGTCCTTGCCAGGAATACCTTCGTTGAGCATCGCGTTGGTCATCAAGGCGACCCCGGGATGGCCGTCGTCCTGGCTGCTGCCGGCGGCGAACGTAAGGCGCAGATCGAACATGGGAAGCTCGTGGGCTTCGACGAACAGTACGCGAGCACCACCCTTGGTCTGCCAGGATTGAATATCGAGCGTGCGGCGGGAAAGCGGTTTGCTTTCCACCTCCGTCAATGATTGCAGTTTTGTGGATTCCTCGAGCGTCGGTGGCGTGGCAGGCGCTTGCGCGGGACGGCTCATGAAGAACGCCACGATGCCGAGCAGCACGATCACTAGGAGGCCGAGCAGGCCATAACGCGCGCCGGGACGATTAATCATGGGCCGTCTCCTCTGGCAAAACACGGGCGATGGTCACGCGGGACGGCGTGAAGAATTTACGGGCGGCGGCTTGAATATCTTCAGGCTTGACCGATTCCAGTGCGCTGAGCTCTTCGTCCATCAGCCGCCAGCTCAGGCCGACGGTTTCCAGCTGGCCCATCGTCGTGGCTTGGCTGGTAATGGAGTCGCGCTCGTACACCAATCCGGACACCACTTGCGCGCGAACCCGGGCCAGCTCTTCATTCGAGGGTGGGGCGCCCTTCAGATCACCCAGCTGTTCCCACAGGGCCTTTTCGACGTCGTCCAAGGTGTGGCCTCCCTGGAGGTTGGGGAGCGCGGTCAGCATGAACAGGCTGTCTCCTCGGGTGAACGCGTTGTACCAGGCGGAGGCGCCGCTCACCAACTCCTGCCCGCGTTCGAGACGCGACGCCAGGCGCGCGCTATAGCCACCGTCAAGCAGTGCGCCTATCAAACGCAGCGCCTGGGCTTCGGTTGGGTTTTCTGCCGTGGCCATGCCTGGGACGTTGAAGCCCATCAGCAGCGCTGGCAATTGGGTGCGCACATGCAGCGTCAGGCGACGCTCGCCGGGTTCGGGCAATTCGAGCGGACGCTTGATGACCGGCGTTGGACGATTCGGAATAGGGCCGAAGTATTTCTCCGCCAGGCCCTTGATTTCATCGACCGTGACATCCCCGACCACCACCAGCGTGGCGTTGTTCGGGCGATACCAGGCTTCGTACCAGGCCCGTAGCTCCTCGATGCTCATCCGATGAAGGTCGGCCATCCAGCCGATGGTTGGTGTGTGATAGCCGCTGGCAGGGTAGGCAAGGGCCTTGAACCGTTCGAAGGCCAGCGACATGGGCTGATCATCAGTGCGGAGGCGGCGTTCCTCCTTGATGACTTCGATCTCCCGCGCGAACTCGTCGGCGGGCAAGCGCAGGCTCGCCATCCGATCCGCTTCGAGTTCGAACGCGACGGGCAGGCGATCACGGGCGATGACCTGGTAGTAGGCCGTGTAGTCGTCGCTGGTAAAGGCGTTTTCTTCGGCACCGAGTTCGCGCAGCACCCGTGAGGCTTCACCGGGACCAAGCTTGCGACTGCCTTTGAACATCATGTGTTCGAGGGCGTGCGAAAGGCCCGTGTTGCCCGGGGCCTCATAGGTGGAGCCCACCTTGTACCAAAGCTGAGAAACCGCGATGGGCGCGCGGTGATCTTCGCGCACGACCACCTTTAGGCCGTTGTCGAGCGTGAACTCATGGGTCGGTTGGGTTTCTGCGGCGTGAAGAGGGAGAGCCAGAAAAAAAGCGAATAGCAGGCCGACGCTGCGGCGAGCGGAAAGAGTCATGGGCATTTGGACCTTTCGGATAGTCCGCCGGTCATAACGCCGGCGAGCACTGAGGTGCTAGGATACGCATCCAATTTAGTGACGGCCACGTCTGTCGACCGCGACGGGCGTGGCGCTCTTGAGATACGCGACCCTATGTTTGGTTCCAACGACGACAACAAGCCGCCGCTCGAGTCGGCGGAAAAGAAAGGGTTGTTCGGCTGGCTGCGCAAAAAGCCGCAAGCTGTTCCGACACCTGAACCCGAAGCCCCGCGGACGGTGGATGACAACCTGAGGATCGATGCGCAGCAGCCGCCTCCGGTCGAGCCGCCCCCCGCGAATGATCCGCCGCCGCTGATCGATCCGCCGCCTGCGCCCATCGATGAGCCGCCGCCAAGTGAGGTTCCACCTCGCGAAGAGCCGGTCGATCCGCCTCCCGCCCAAGCCGCGCCCGTAGTCGCTGCGCAGTCTGCGCCGGTCCTGCAGGTCGCGCCGGTGGCACAGACAACGCCTGAACCCGAAAAGAAAGGCTTTTTCGCCCGGCTTCGACAGGGGCTCGCGAAAACGAGCGCCAGCCTTGGCGAAGGCATGGCCGTCATCTTCATGGGCGAAAAGGAAATCGATGACGATCTCATCGAAGAACTGGAGACCCGCCTGTTGATGGCCGACGTCGGCGTTGAGGCAACGGGCGTGATCATGCAAAACCTGACACGCCGTGTCGCCCGCAAGGAGCTCGCCAGCAGCTCAGCCCTTTATCGGGCTTTGCAAGAGGAACTGGCGGCGCTGTTGCTGCCGGTCGAGCAACCCCTGGTCATCGACAGTGCCCACCGCCCTTACGTGATTTTGGTGGTCGGCGTGAATGGCGTCGGTAAAACCACGACCATCGGCAAGCTCGCGAAGAAGCTTCAGCTCGAAGGCAAGCGGGTGATGCTGGCGGCGGGCGATACCTTTCGTGCGGCGGCTGTCGAGCAGTTGCAGGTCTGGGGCGAGCGCAATGAGATTGCGGTCATCGCTCAGCACACTGGCGCGGATTCGGCCTCGGTCATCTTTGATGCGGTGCAAGCCGCCAAGGCGCGTAATGTCGATGTGCTGATCGCGGACACCGCCGGTCGCTTGCACACCAAGGACAACCTCATGGAAGAGCTCAAGAAGGTTCGCCGTGTCATCGGCCGCCTCGACGAGAGCGCGCCACATGAAGTGTTGTTGGTGCTGGACGCCGGTACCGGGCAGAACGCGATCAACCAAGCCAAGCAGTTCAACCAGGCGGTAAGTCTGTCCGGTCTGGCTTTGACCAAACTCGACGGCACTGCCAAAGGCGGCGTGATCTTCGCGCTGGCCAAGCAGTTCAATCTGCCGATTCGCTATATCGGCGTCGGTGAAGGCATCGACGACCTGCGCACCTTCGAGGCCAAGCCCTTCGTTCAGGCGTTGTTCTCGGATAAAGAGGCTGCATGATCCGTTTCGACCAGGTCGCCAAGCGTTATCCCAACGGTCATGTGGGTCTGCATGAATTGAGTTTTCGTGTTCGGCGGGGCGAATTTCTGTTCGTCACCGGGCACTCCGGCGCGGGCAAAAGCACGTTGTTGCGGCTGTTGTTGGCGATGGAACGGCCCACGGGCGGTAAGCTCCTGTTGGCCGGGCAGGACTTGGCCACGATCACCAATGCGCAGATTCCTTTTCTTCGTCGCCAGATCGGCGTCGTTTTTCAGAACCACCAGTTGCTGTTCGATCGTAGCGTCTTCGACAACGTCGCCCTGCCACTGCAGATCCTTGGCCTAAACAAGCGAGACATCGGCCAGCGCGTGATGACTGCCCTGGAGCGGGTCAGTCTCAAGGACAAGGCGCTGCAATTTCCCGCTGATCTCTCCACGGGCCAGCAGCAGCGCGTGGGTATCGCCCGTGCGGTGGTGCACAAGCCTGCGTTGCTGCTGGCGGACGAACCCACGGGCAACCTCGACCCCCGCCTCGCGGCTGAGATCATGGGCGTGTTCGAAGATATCAATCGACTTGGGACCACCGTGCTGATCGCGAGTCACGATTTGGCGTTGATCGCGCGCATGCGCCACAGAATGCTGACCTTGCAGCGTGGTCGTTTGATCGGTGACGGGGAGGCGGGCTGATGAGTGCGAAGCAGGATCCGGCCGCGCCTAAGCCGGCCGAACGTGTTGGGGCTACTGGCCAGCGCCCGGATAAACAGGATGACGGCCCCGACTTCAAGACCTTTTTCAATGCCTGGCTGGAAAGCCATCGTGCCAGCCTTGTGGATAGTCTGAGGCGGCTCACCAAGCAGCCAATCGGCAGCTTTTTCACCAGTTTGGTCATGGCGGTTGCCCTGTCGCTGCCCATGGGGCTGTCGCTGTTGCTGAGCAACGTCGAGCGTTTAGGGGGCTCATGGCAGCGAGCGGCACAGATTTCCGTCTACCTCGACCTGGATGCCTCTGCGCAGCGGAGCGAGTCGTTACGGGAAGAGATCGCCCAGTTGCCGGACGTCGAAGACGTGCGGGGGATCAGCCGGGAAGAAGCGCTCGATGAATTCCAACAGCAAACGGGCCTGGGCCAGGCGCTGCGCGAACTTCCGGAGAATCCGCTGCCCGGCGTGATCATCGTCACGCCGAATGTCATCGACAAGGCCAAGCTCGACGCTCTGCGGCAGCAGCTCGAAGGGCTGCCAGGGGTCGATCAGGCGCAATTGGATCTGCTGTGGGTCGAGCGGCTGACGGCAATCCTCAATTTGGGCGATCGCTTCGTCTTCGGCCTGACGGTGCTGCTGGTGATGGCGCTCCTGCTGGTGGTCGGCAATACCATTCGCCTGCATATCGAAAACCGCCGAGCGGAAATCGAAGTCATCAAGCTGGTCGGTGGAACCGACGGATACGTGCGACGTCCGTTTCTCTACATGGGCGCGCTCTACGGCCTGGCTGCGGGCTTTCTGGCCTGGTTGCTGCTCGCGTTCGGCCTCGACTGGCTGAACGACGCGGTCGTTCGTTTGGCTGGACTTTACGACAGCGCCTTCGCACTGGACGGCGTACCGGCGGGTGATGGCTTTTCACTGGTGTGCGGTGCCGTATTGCTGGGTTATGTCGGCGCATGGCTGGCCGTCGCGCGGCATTTGCGGGAGCTCGCCCCGCGATGAATCTCGGTGGTAACTCATTGATTTGTAATATCAATACAATCGATGAGGCAGAACTTGTGGGGCAATTCCCTGTCCCAATGCTCAGTGTTAGACTCAGCGAGCTTCGTGAATCGGAGGATTCGCAATGACCAAATCTCTGCAACCTGTTTATGCGTTGGCTCCCGGTGCGAACCTGGAGGCTTACGTGCATGCGGTCAACAGCATTCCGCTGCTGACGCAAGAGCAGGAGCGCGATCTGGCAGAGCGTCTTTATTTCCAGCAGGACTTAGAGGCCGCTCGGCAGATGGTGATGGCGCACCTGCGCTTCGTTGTCCATATCGCCAAAAGCTATTCCGGCTACGGACTGGCACAGGCTGACCTGATTCAGGAAGGCAATGTCGGTTTGATGAAGGCCGTCAAACGCTTTAACCCGGAAATGGGCGTTCGTCTCGTATCCTTTGCAGTGCACTGGATCAAGGCCGAAATCCATGAGTTCATCCTGCGCAACTGGCGTATCGTGAAGGTCGCGACGACGAAGGCTCAGCGCAAGCTGTTCTTCAACCTGCGTAGCCAGAAGAAGCGTTTGGCCTGGTTGAACAACGATGAAGTGCACCGTGTGGCCGAGACCCTGGGCGTCGAGCCGCGTGAAGTGCGTGAGATGGAAAGCCGCCTGACGGGTCAGGACATGGCCTTCGATCCTGCCGCGGACGCTGACGACGACAGTGCCTATCAGTCACCGGCGCACTATCTGGAAGACCATCGCTACGATCCAGCCCAGCAGCTGGAGGATGCCGACTGGAGCGACAGCTCGACAGCCAGTCTGCACGAGGCACTGGATTCACTGGATGAGCGTAGTCGTGACATCCTGCAGCAACGCTGGTTGTCGGAAGACAAGGCGACGCTGCATGACCTGGCAGCTAAGTACAACGTATCGGCGGAGCGTATTCGCCAGTTGGAAAAGAATGCGATGAACAAGCTGAAAGGTTCGATCGAGGCTTGATCGGGTGACAGGTACGGAAAAAAGCCGCGCATATGCGCGGCTTTTCGTTGGGCGTCTGCTAGCGGCTGGACTCGCAATTTCGTCGCGAAGGCTGATGTCGCATTCGCGAGCAAGCTCGCTCCTACAGTAGCCGAATACGGTTTCAAGATCGGCGACACTGCCCCTTGAGGAGGGTGAGCGGAATCGCCGTGTACGAGGTTGAGCGGCATGGATGCCGCGAGAAGTGCGATGGGCCAAGGATGGTCCTTCGCGCTGTGCCTCGTACGCGGCGATGGAGTGAACGAACCCTGCGCGAAGCGCAGGGCCGGATGATGGGGCAAGCGTTTTTGCTTACTTTTGTCCGGGGCGCGTAGCCGCGTCTGAAAAAAGTGAGTCGCCCGAGGGGGCGAAACCCTATCGAACATGCGACTCGTCAATCTTGGTACGCAATCTACTGCTCAGTGCGGCTTGCGTTGCTCAGCTTCCTCTCACTCTGCTGAGCTCACCTTAACTGCTGCAGAAAACCACTTCCCCCCAACTGCCGCATCTGCCGGCTTATCCAACTGCTCCGCTGCAATACATACGCGCTTGGCCGACTGGCGCTCCAGCGCAGAGGGTTCGGCAGCACCGCCGCCAAGCGAGCGGACTGCGCAGCGCTCAGTTGATCCGCGCCAACACCGAAGTGATGCCTTGCGGCAGCCTCCGCGCCAAAGATGCCCGGGCCCCATTCCACGCTGTTGAGGTACACCTCAAGAATCCGCTCCTTTGACCAGAGCGTTTCGATCAATACCGTGAACCAGGCTTCCAGCCCCTTGCGCAACCAACTGCGTCCGGACCAAAGAAACAGGTTTTTCGCTACCTGCTGGCTGATGGTGCTGGCGCCCCGCACGGAGCCACCGTCCTGGTTGTGCAGCAATGCCGCTCTGATGGCGGGTAGATCGAATCCCCAGTGGCTGGGGAAATGCTGATCCTCGCCAGCAATCACGGCCATTTTCAGGCTGTCGGAAATCCCGTCCCAGGCGCGCCACTCGCGTTGCAGGTCGATCGGCTCGCTGCTGGTCCAGGACGCCACCTTGCGCTCGACCATCAACGCGGTGCCCGGCGGTGGAACCCAGCGGAAGATCAGCACCAGTGCAACGCTGGCGAGCAAGGCATAAACCAGGCCTCGGACAACATGTCGCAGAAAGCCCCGGGCGTTCAGCTTGGACTTCTTTGCTCGGCGCGCCATTATGAAGACTGCATCCTTGCGTTCGGGAAATGTTCCATGATTCGACTCTTTCTCATGCTGGCCGCGTTTTCCGGTTTCACAGGCGTGGCATTGGGCGCGTTCGCAGCCCACGGCTTGAAGACTCGCCTTTCCGCCGACTACCTCGCGGTGTTTCAGACCGGGGTACATTACCAGTTGATCCATGCGCTGGCCCTTTTTGGTGTGGCCCTGCTTGCGCTTTATCAGCCAGGAAAGCTCGTCAACACGGCCGGCGCGCTCTTTGCGCTGGGGATCCTGCTGTTCTCCGGGAGCCTTTATCTGCTGACGTTGGTGGGTATAAGCCGGTTCGGTATCGTGACGCCTATTGGTGGCGCCGCCTTTCTGGGTGGCTGGCTGTGCCTGGGGCTCGCCGCGTGGCGGATGGCCTGATCGACGCGTTGCCTTTGTCATCGGATTCAAACGGGCTAGAATGCACGCCCTTTAGACGATAGCCCCCTGACCATGTTGATTCATGTGAATGGCGACCCTTATGAAATTCCGGCTGGCGAGACCGTTGCCGACTTGATCGGTCGCCTGGACCTCGCTGGACGCCGCGTCGCTGTCGAGCTCAACCTGGACATCGTGCCGCGTAGTCAGCACGCCGAAACAGCATTGAGCGAAGGTGACCGTGTCGAGGTCGTCCACGCCATTGGCGGCGGCTGACCTACCACCAGTCGTATGAGCCCGCCGAACACAGGCCCGGCGATCGCTGACGCGGCGCTGTTTCCCAGTGGCCTGTTCCCCTTCTAGGAAACCCGCGATGACTGCATCTTTCCAAGACAAACCCTTCACCATCGCTGGCAAGACCTATCAGTCGCGCCTATTGATCGGCACCGGGAAGTACCGCGATCTCGACGAAACACGTGACGCGATCGAAGCCAGCGGTGCCGAAATCGTGACCGTTGCCGTCCGCCGAACCAACATTGGGCAAAATCCGGACGAGCCCAATTTGCTGGACGTCATCTCACCCGATCGCTACACGATCCTGCCAAACACGGCAGGCTGTTTCGACGCGGCCGAAGCCGTGCGCACCTGTCGTCTCGCACGTGAATTGCTCGACGGTCACAATCTGGTGAAGCTCGAAGTCCTGGCCGATCAGAAAACCCTGTTCCCAAACGTCATCGAAACGCTGAAGGCAGCCGAAGTCCTGATCAAGGACGGTTTCGATGTCATGGTCTACACCAGTGACGACCCCATCATTGCGCGCCAGCTGGCAGAGATGGGTTGCTGTGCGGTCATGCCATTGGCGGGTTTGATCGGCACGGGGTTGGGTATCTGCAACCCCTACAACCTGCGCATCATTCTCGAAGAGGCGAAAGTGCCCGTGCTCGTGGATGCGGGCGTCGGTACGGCGTCGGATGCGGCGATCGCAATGGAGCTGGGTTGTGAGGCGGTACTGATGAATAGCGCGATCGCCCATGCAGGGCATCCCGTGCTCATGGCGCAAGCCATGAAACACGCCATCGAAGCGGGGCGTTTGGCTTATCTGGCGGGGCGAATGCCCAAGAGGCTTTACGCCAGCGCGTCTTCGCCGCTGGAAGGTCTCATTCGCTGATCCATCCCCGTGCTCCTGTGCGCGGGCACTTTCTTTGTCACTCTTGCTACCGAATCCCATGACCGATACCCCCGAAAGCCAACCGCGCGCCATGCGTACCATCAAAAGCTTCGTGATGCGCGCTGGCCGCATGACGGAAGGGCAGGAGCGCGGGTTGGAGCGCGGTTGGCCGCTGTATGGTTTGGAGCTAGCAGATGGCTTGCAGGATTTCGATCGGTTGTTCGGGCGCCAGGCATCGCGCACGTTCGAGATCGGTTTCGGCATGGGCCATTCGACCCTGGAAATGGCCGCAGCCGCCCCGGAGCAGGATTTCATCGGCGTTGAGGTGCACAAGCCAGGTGTAGGCGCATTGCTCAACGGCATGCTCACGGCGGAACTCAGCAACATTCGCGTTTACAGCTGCGATGCGCTGGAGGTCCTGCGTGACTGCGTAGCGGATGCGTCATTGGATCGCGTATTGCTGTTCTTCCCGGACCCTTGGCATAAATCCCGTCACCACAAAAGGCGTATCGTCCAACCCGCGTTCGCCGAGTTGGTGCGCCGCAAACTCAAGGTAGGTGGCGTGCTGCATATGGCGACCGACTGGGCCCAATACGCCGAACACATGCTCGAGGTCATGCGTGCCGCGCCGGGTTTTCACAATCTCTCCGCGGACGGCACCTTCATACCGCGTCCTGAAGAGCGTCCCGTCACCAAGTTCGAGCGACGTGGCGAACGCCTGGGGCATGGCGTATGGGACCTGAAATTCGCCCGCAGCGAATAACGCGACAAGTGTCAGCGTCTACGCTGGCCCTGCTCGATTCAGCCCCGTCAACTTCGGTCCGCCAGTACCCCGATCACGAAGAACAGCAGCACCAGTACTGGCGCCAGCGTGTAGTTATTGAAATAGCTCAAACCCTGGGTGATCCAGCCGGGTAGGTGAATCATTGCCAAGCCATAGCCGGCTGCGCAGATGATCACGAACAGCAGTGTTCTGAAGACGAAATTGAGGCTGCCAATACGCTGTTGTATCCAGCCATTGATGGCGGGCCCGAGCAGCACCAGCAAGGTAGCGAGAATGGCGATGGAGATTTCGCTCAGGTGACTGCGGCTCCAGCGCGATGCCGTTGCGATAAGGTCGAGTATTACGTCCACGGTATGCTCCTTGTTTCAGCCATGTTCGACGCGATTCCTACCGGCGTGCTTGGCTCGGTAGAGCGCGGTGTCCGCCCGGTTCAGTATCTGCTCGAGGTCTTCGCCCGGTCGGGCGGTGGCACAGCCGATACTCACCGTCATCGGATAAGGTTTGGCGTCGTCCTGATACGGGGTGGCCTCCACGCAACGGCGAAGGCGCTCGGCGACGATGCCGGCCTGGCGCTCGTCCGCATCGCACAGCAGCAGTACGAATTCTTCCCCGCCGTAACGCCCCAGTGGCTCGTTCGGGCGCAAGACGGCATTTAGCGATCGAACGATATGCTTGAGCACTTCGTCGCCGATCTGATGGCCGAGCGTGTCGTTGACGGTTTTGAAGTGATCGATATCCAGCAGCAGCATGGACACGGGTTTGCGCCCGGTCAGTTCGCGGCGGGCCAGCGTCATCACCACTGGCCTGGCAAAAGCGTTGGTGAGCGGATCATGGCTAAGCTGATATTCGAGCAGTGAGTGCAGGCGCTCGTTCGACATGAGGATGAAGCCCACCGAAATGCAGATGACCAGCAGGCTGTGGGTCGAGAAGTACAGGACGTTCAGCGGTGTCGGCGCGAACAGATCCGCCAAGCCATCATTGGTCGCCCAGAAGGCGTTGAGCGCCCTTAGCAGTGAAACGATAACGTCGAAATAGACGCTAATTCCGGTGAACAAGTAAGGGAATACCGCGCGTTCCGCCATGCGCGGTCGGTAGCGCATGACGTCTCGGCCGAACAGGTACAGCAGAGCAGCGGATAACAACGAGAAGATGACGGAGCGCGCGGCCAGGGTGTCTTGGAAGTAGGTGAAATACGTGAGCGCGAGGGTGGCGAGGCCCACCGCAAAGATCAGCTGACGGTTGGCGGGCGCCTTGTCGAAGAAGGCGCGTCCTCCCGCGTAAATCATGGCCACCGCCGTCAGCGCGGCCGTGTTCGCCAGCGAGACCGAAAGCCAGTTGGGCGCCAGGCCCCGTAATCCATAGAGCAGTGCCGCGACCGATAGCATCAGCATGCCGGCGCTCCAATGTCGACTGCCGCCCAGCCTGTCCCGAATCGATTGGGGCATGGCGAATAGCACCAGCGACATCAGCAGACTCAACGCTGACAGGATAAAAATGATGCTGCGTGGGTCGAGCACGCTGGCTTCTCGTTGTGGGGTTAAAAAGGCCGCATAGGGTACCCGAAAAGTCGTGCATGAAGATGCCGATTTGGGCGGCTTGATTGAGATTTGAAGGCGTAGACGGCGACGCTTCGCGGGCATGGCCCGCTCCCACGAAAAGCATGTTCGCGCGCAGCGCTCAGCGCGCTGTAGGGGCGGGCTTGCCCGCTGTGGCCAACGCGGCTAACGCGGCTAACGCTCTTCCGCGAGAAACAACTGCAACAGGTCGTTCAGGAACAACTGGCCTTTTTCGGAGGCCACGAGGCGGTTCGGGCGATCCGCCAGCAGGCCTCGCCGAACGGCGTCTTCGCGGGATGCCTTGATGGTTGCAAGATCGAGGCCCGTGCGTTGGGCGAACTGCTCCGCCGGTACGCCTTCGGTTAGACGCAACGCGTTCATCAGGAATTCGAAAGGTAATTCGTCAGCGTTGAGTATCCGCTGGCCTGCAAGGAAGGGCTTCGCAGAGTTCAGGTAATCCTTGGGCAGGCGAGTCTTCCAGGTTCGCCGAATAGTGCCATCAGGCGAGCTGAGCTTGCCGTGAGCTCCGGCGCCAATACCGATGAAATCACCGAACGCCCAATAGTTGAGATTATGCCGAGCCTGCTTCCCAGCACGGGCGTAGGCAGAAATCTCGTATTGCGCATAGCCGTTCGCGGCAAGGTACGCCTGCCCGGCTTCCTGGATATCCCATAACACGTCGTCTTCGGGCAGCACGGGTGGCTGCGACCAGAACACCGTGTTGGGCTCCATCGTAAGTTGGTACCACGAAAGGTGAGTTGGCGATTGTTCCACCGCGATGCGCAGGTCATCCAGCGCGTCTTCGATGGACTGGTCCGGCAAACCGTGCATGAGGTCGAGGTTGAAGTTGTCGAAGCCAGCTGCGCGGGCCATATCGGCGGCGCGGATCGCTTCCTCGCCATTATGGATACGCCCAAGGGCCTGAAGCTTTTTGGGCTGAAAACTTTGCACGCCGATGGACAGCCGATTGATACCCGCTGCGCGATAGTCCCGAAATTTCGCCTGCTCGAAGGTGCCGGGGTTCGCCTCGAGCGTGATCTCGATGTCACCGGCAAAGGGCAAGCGCTGTTCGACACCTTGCAGCAATCGATCCAGAGCCTTTGCGGAAAACAGGCTCGGCGTTCCGCCGCCAAAGAAGATCGATGTCAGCACCCGGCCATGGCGATCGGCGGCATCCAGATCCAGGTCTGCCAATAGCGCATCGACGTAGGCGTCTTCGGGCAGTTCAGGCCCTGCGGCGTGGGAATTGAAGTCGCAGTACGGGCATTTGCGGACGCACCACGGGATGTGGATGTACGCCGCAAGGGGCGGAAGCTGAAACTCGGTCGAGATGCGCGTCATAAGCCTAGGCGTTGCTTGAGCAGTGCCATTGCCCGTGCACGATGGCTGATGCGGTTCTTCTCTTCCGGGGCGAGCTCGGCGCTGGAGCCGTCCGCGTCTGGAACCCAGAACAGTGGGTCATAGCCGAAACCATGGGCGCCGCGTGCCTCGAAGAGGATGCGCCCCTGCCACAGGCCTTCGCAGAGGATCGGCAGAGGGTCGTCCGCATGGCGAACCAATGCCAGGCAGCATACGAACTGGGCGGTTCGCTCGCGCTCGGGCACGTCTTTCAACGCCTCCAGCAGCTTGGCGTTGTTCGCTGCATCACCTTTGCCGTCGGCGTAGCGGGCGGAATAAATGCCGGGTGCGCCGCCCAGTGCATCGACGGCTAGCCCCGAGTCATCGGCCAGCGCGGGAAGGCCGGAAACGCGCGCAGCGTTGCGCGCCTTGAGGATGGCGTTCTCGACGAACGACAAGCCAGTTTCTTCCGGCTCAACTTCGCTGAACTCGCCAATCGAGCGAATACGCACCGAGCCGCCCAGCATCGCTTGCAACTCCTTGAGCTTGCCGGCGTTATGGCTTGCGAGAACGAGTTCGGTCATGGAAAGCATGGGTGACTCCAGAGTGCTTGGGTTCTGTACGAAAGGCGTCCGCGCCCTAGATGGCGACATTGTGATCGGTGAAACCCGCACCGCTGATGCGGTAGATCCCGATTTCACCGAACAGGTTGGGCCAGATCCGGCTAGCAGGGCCGTGGCGATGGTGGCGGTCGACCGCGAGGCGATTCATGACGCGCGCGTCGAGCTTGCCACACAGGCGCTCGAAGTCCTCGAACGTGCAAAAGTGAATGTTCGGCGTGTTGTACCAGGTATAGGGCAGGAAGTCCGACACTGGCATGCGTCCGCGACCGCCAAGGTAAACCCGGCAGCGCCAGTGGCCGAAATTCGGAAAGGTGATGATGCAGTGCTTGCCCACCCTGAGCATTTCGCTCAAGACCTTGTCCGGGTAGCGCAATGCTTGCAGGGATTGCGTCATCACGACCACGTCGAAGGTGTCGGCGCCGAAATTGCCGAGGCCGTCATCCAGGTTCTGCTCGATGACATTGACGCCACGGTCCAGGCAGCGCTCGATTTTCTCCGGGTCGATCTCCAGGCCGTAGCCGCTGACGCCGCGATGCTCTGCGAGCCAGGACAGCAGCTCGCCGTCGCCGCAACCGAGGTCGAGCACGCGGCCGCCGGTAGGAATCCAATCTTTGATGATGTCGAGGTCGGCTCGCATGGTTACACCTCGATCCGGTTCATGTAGCCCGCAAACCCGCGCAGGTATCGCGGGATTGGAATGAGGAAGGCGTCGTGCCCTTGTGGGGCATCGATCTCGAGGTAGCTGACGCTTTTCTTGGCCGAGATGAGCGCTTCGACGATTTCCTGCGAGCGGGCTGGCGAGAAACGCCAGTCGGTGGTGAAGGACATCAGGCAGAAGCGCGCCTGCGCGTTAGCGAAGGTCTTCGCCAAGTCGCCGTCATGCGCCTGCGCAGGATCGAAGTAATCGAGCGCCTTGGTCATTAACAGATAAGTGTTCGCATCGAACCGGCCGGAAAATTCTTCGCCCTGGTAGCGCAGGTAGCTTTCCACCTGAAATTCGACGCTGTGGAAGTCGTAGTTGAGCTTGTCGGTTTTCAATTCGCGGCCAAATTTCTCGCCCATCGAATCATCCGACAGGTAGGTGATGTGGCCGACCATGCGCGCCAGCATCAGGCCGCGCTTGGGAATCACGCCCTGTGCCTGGAAATCGCCGCCATGGAACTCCGGGTCCGACAGAATGGCCTGGCGGGCAACTTCGTTGAACGCGATGTTCTGCGCGGACAACTTTGGTGCCGAGGCAATGGCGATGCAATGACGCACGCGTTCCGGGTAGCTGATCGTCCATTGCAGCGCCTGCATGCCGCCCAGGCTGCCACCGATAACAGCCGCCCATTGCGCGATACCGAGCACGTCGGCCAGTCGTGCCTGACTGTTGACCCAGTCTTCCACCGTAACGACAGGGAAATCGGCGCCGTAGGGTGTGCCGGTGGCCGGGTTGACGCTCGTGGGGCCCGTGCTGCCATTGCAGCCACCCAGATTGTTCAGCGCGACGACGAAGAACTTGCGTGTATCGATAGGTTTGCCAGGGCCGATGCAACTGTCCCACCAGCCGGGTTTACGATCGTTTTCATCGTGGTAACCCGCAGCGTGATGGTTGCCCGAAAGGGCGTGGCAGATCAGCACCGCGTTGGATCGCGCTGCGTTCAATTCGCCATAGGTTTCATAGATGAGTTCATAGCCGCTGAGGCTACGGCCGCAGGCGAGCGCAAGTGGCTCTTCGAATACCTGTGTCCGCGGGCGGACGAGGCCAACGGAATCATCGGGAAAGGGTATGGGCATCGACCCTGCTCGTGCAAAAGTAAGGCGCGGATTCTACTGGGAAGTCGCCGCGTTCGCATCCGTGGTCGTCGGGAGGAGGGAGCAGGGTCTCTGGTATCGAAAGACGTCCGACACAGACCATTGCGGGTCTGTGTCGGATCGAGCATCGAGGCGATCAGGACGCGATCGGTGAGCGCCAGTCATCGGAGCCGGACGTGCCGGAGACTTCGTGAGTCCAGACGATCTTGCGGTACGTGAAGTACACGTCTTCCAGATGAGTGAAATGCGCCATGTTCGGGTCTTGGCAGTTCGGCATGCGCGACTGCACGTCGACGATGATCGCGTCTTCCAGTTCGATGGTGAAGTAGTGTTCTTGCGTGCCGGTCGCGGACGTGCGGTACCACTCCAGGCGGCATTTGTTCAGACGTTCGCCCGAGGTCAGGGAGTTGAAGATCAGCGGCGAGGACTTGTCGAATACCTTGGTGATCATCAGCGGTTTGTGCACGCGCTGGCCGGTAGGCTGACCCGACTGCGGATCGCGGGGAATGATGACCTGATGGTTGAAAGCCTGAACCAGAATCTGGTCTTCGTGGCCTTCCTGGAAGATGTTGCCGACCGAGTCTTCGGTGAAGGTGCCGGCGGTGATGAGCCCTTGTTTGGTGCCTTCCAGGGTCATGTAAGCAGGTGTTGGCATGATGCGCTCCTTTGCGTTGATAAGGGATCGAGTGATCCGTTGCCAAAGGGAGAGCGATTGTCGTGCCAGATTTAAATAAGTCTCTATTTATCAATTAGTTATACGTTTTTACGGGTGGGCGGGAAGGTGCCCTGTGAGGCAGCTCACGCGCATGTGAGCAACGCTTTGCGCAGCGTTGGCAACATGTTGCACATGGCCCTTGAAAGCGACGATTTCGCCGGCCTTGGGCGGCAATAAGGGCCGGTTGCGACGCGAGGGTGCGCGGGATATTGCGCAGCTATCCGCACACCGGCCATCGCCCAAGTTAGCGATGGCCGGGCTGGGTTTACATGAAGGGGCTGAGAATCTGCGGCATGCCGGTTTCAGCCGCCAACCTGACGATCACGAAACGGTCGATCAGATTGATCGCCATGAACGCGAAGATGGGAGAGATATCCAGCCCGCCCAGGTTTGGCAGAATACGGCGGAACGGCGCCAGGAAGGGTTCGCAGATCTGCTGAACCAACTGCGCGGCGGGATTGAAACTGCCAGGCGCGACCCAGGACAGGATCACGCTAATGATCAACGCGAAGAAAAAAATCTTCAGGAATAGCGATGTCACGGCCAGGATCGACCACACCAGTAGCTGCAGCAAGTAACCGCCAGGCCCGTAGCCCATCAACACCAGCACGATGATCATCAGCAGCAGTTGGATGACGATGGCCAGTACCAGCGAAGACAGATCGAGGCTGCCAAGGCTTGGAATGACGCGCCGCATTGGCTTGAGGAGCGGGTGCGTGGCGCGAACGATGAATTGGCTCAGCGGGTTGTAGAAATCGGCCCGCACGAGTTGAAGGATGAAACGCAATAGCACGATCAGCAGGTAGAAGCTGCCCAGCGTTTGAATAACGTAAATCAGTGCTTCGTTGAGTCCGGACATGAAACGCTCCTATTGTCCAAGCTGAGCGGCCAATTCGGCCGAACGGTGGGCGGCAGCATCGAGTGCCTTTTGCACGAGGTCTTCGAAATGGTTGGCTTGGAAGGCGTTGATGGCGGCTTCCGTGGTGCCATTCGGCGAGGTTACCCGGCGCCGCAGCTCGGCGGCCTCGACATCGCTCGTAGCCACCATGCGTGCGGCGCCCAGCGCGGTTTGCGCCGTGAGCTTCGCGGCCACCTCGCGGGGTAGCCCAAGCTTTTCGCCCGCGGCTGTCATGGCTTCCACTAGGAGAAAGAAGTAAGCCGGGCCGCTTCCCGAGACTGCCGTCACGGCATCGATAAGCGATTCGTCGTCCAGCCACATGGCCAGGCCAACGGCGGACAGGAGCTGCTCGGCTTGAGCGCGTTGGGTGTCGCTCACCTGCGCATTGGCATACAGGCCGCTCGCGCCCTCGCGAAGCAGGGCTGGTGTATTCGGCATGCAGCGCACGATAGGGCGCAATGCGCCACTGGGGCCGCCGAGCCATGTCTGTAGGCTGGTGCAGGGAATGCCCGCGGCGACAGAGACGATAAGCTGCCCCTCGGACAACGACGGTGCAAGATCGAGACACACCGCTTTCATCACTTGCGGCTTGACTGCCAAAACCACGACATCGGCGTTCTCGACGGCTTTAGCATTATCGGCAAACGTCTCGATGCCGTGCTCGGTGTGCACGCGAGTGCGATTGTCTTCGCCCGGATCGCCTGCGCAGAGTTGCGCAGCGTCCAGGCCCTGGGCGCGAAGTCCGCCAATCAGGCTCGCGGCCATGTTGCCCGCGCCGATGAAAGCGATACGAAGGTTGTTCATCCAGATTCCTTATCGAATTGACGTCGAATAGTCGCGGGCGCCAAACAGCGCAGTACCGATGCGAACCCAGGTTGCGCCTTCGGTAATGGCTGCCTCGAGGTCGTGGCTCATGCCCATGGATAGGGTATCCAGTGGCAGGCTCAACGCGGTGAGTTGTTGACGTAGAAGCGCGAAAGGCTCGCGTTGTCGTTGTGGATCGTCCTCCGGCTCGGGAATCGCCATCAGCCCGCGCAAACGCAGCCTCGGTAGTTGCGAAACAGCCAGCGCAAGCTCCGGCAGCGCTTCGAGCGAACACCCGGATTTGCTGGCTTCGCCGCTGACGTTTACCTGCAGGCAAATGTTGAGCGGTGGCAAGTCTTCCGGGCGCTGTGCAGACAGGCGTTCGGCTATTTTCAGCCGGTCGACCGAATGCACCCAAGCGAACTGCTCGGCGATGGCTTTGGTCTTGTTGGATTGGATCGGTCCGATGAAATGCCAATCGATCGCGAGATCGCTCAATTCGGCCTGCTTGCCGAGCGCTTCCTGTAGGTAGTTTTCGCCGAAATGCCGCTGGCCGCAGGTGTAAGCGTCGCGTAATGCCGACGCCGGCTTGGTCTTGCTGACGGCCAGCAGACCGACGGCTTTTTCGTCACGCCCGGCGGCGCTCGTCGCGGCCTCAATACGGCTGCGTACCTTTGCAATATTTTCCGCTATCGTGGACATTAGCCTCGCTCATTGAAACGACCGTAGCGCAGCGGCTCGACACGCCTTTATCAGCATGTCGCCCAAATGCCGGCAGCCTTCGCGCCGGCGTGAACCTGCGGCATTCTACCCGCTTGCCTCTGATTGGGGAGTCCCATGGATATTACCGAGCTGCTGGCGTTCAGCGCCAAGCAGGGCGCGTCCGACCTGCACCTTTCCGCCGGCTTGCCGCCCATGATCCGCGTGGATGGCGATGTGCGGCGCATCAACCTGCCGCCGATGGACCACAAGCAGGTTCACGCACTGATCTACGACATCATGAACGACAAGCAGCGAAAGGATTTCGAGGAGTTTCTCGAGACCGACTTTTCGTTCGAAGTGCCTGGCGTTGCCCGTTTCCGGGTCAACGCGTTCAATCAGAATCGGGGCGCTGGTGCGGTGTTCCGTACGATTCCTTCCAAGGTCCTCACCATGGAAGATCTGGGGATGAGCGATGTCTTTCGCAAGATATCCGACGTGCCGCGGGGCTTGGTCCTGGTAACCGGGCCGACGGGTTCGGGGAAATCCACAACGCTCGCGGCCATGCTGGACTACCTCAACAGCACCAAGTACCACCACATTCTTACCATCGAGGACCCTATCGAATTCGTTCACGAGTCGAAGAAGTGCTTGGTGAACCAGCGCGAGGTACACCGGGATACGCTTGGCTTCTCCGAAGCACTGCGCTCGGCACTGCGGGAAGACCCGGACATCATTCTCGTCGGCGAAATGCGTGACCTGGAAACGATTCGCCTCGCGCTGACGGCTGCGGAAACCGGCCACCTCGTATTCGGCACGCTGCACACCACGTCGGCCGCCAAGACCATCGACCGTGTCGTCGACGTGTTCCCGGCGGAGGAGAAGTCCATGGTGCGTTCGATGTTGTCGGAATCGCTGCAGTCCGTGATCTCGCAGACGCTGATCAAGAAGGTCGGAGGTGGCCGCGTCGCCGCGCACGAAATCATGATCGGCACGCCGGCCATTCGAAACCTGATTCGCGAAGATAAGGTCGCCCAGATGTATTCGGCGATCCAGACCGGCGGCTCCATCGGCATGCAGACGTTGGACATGAGCCTCAAGGCGCTGGTCGCACGTGGGCTCATTAGCCGTGACGCTGCACGCGAGAAAGCGAAAACGCCGGAAAACTTCTGACGCGCGCTGAAGCGGCGGCCCAGTAAGGTCTGCCGCTCTGTCCATCATTTCTTCCCGCTGATCGTGTTATCGGGCTTCCAATCTGTGAGCCCGGCACGCAGGCGGTTCTAATACCACGCTGCACATTTCTGGAAGATAGGCGTCATGGAATTCGACAAGCTGTTGCGGTTGATGGTTGAGAAAGGGGCTTCCGACCTGTTCATCACGGCGGGCGTTCCGCCATCCATCAAGGTGAACGGCAAGATCTTGCCCGTCACCAAATCACCGATGTCGCCCGAGCTGACGCGTGAAACCGTTTACGGCGTGATGAACGAGCAGCAGCGCCGCGAGTTCGCGGAAAACCATGAATCCAACTTTGCGATCAGCGCACGGGGTATTGGCCGTTTTCGAGTGAGTGCGTTTTTCCAACGCAACCTAGCCGGGATGGTGCTGCGCCGGATCGAGACGCGTATCCCGACGATCGATGAGCTGCGCCTGCCGGAGAGCTTGAAATCACTGGCGATGGCCAAGCGCGGTCTGGTGCTGATGGTGGGCGCGACTGGCACCGGCAAGTCCACCTCGCTCGCAGCGATCATTGGCCACCGCAATCTCAACAGCAGCGGCCACATTATCTCCATCGAAGACCCCATCGAATATGTGCACCAGCATCACAGCTGCATCGTCACCCAACGCGAGGTCGGGCTGGACACTGAGTCGTTCGATGTCGCGTTGAAGAACACGCTGCGCCAAGCCCCGGACGTCATCATGATTGGCGAGATTCGCTCGCGTGAAACGATGGATTACGCGCTGGCCTTCGCGGAAACCGGCCACCTGTGCCTCGCGACATTGCATGCCAACAATGCCAACCAGGCGCTGGATCGCATCATCAACTTCTTCCCGGCGGATCGGCACAACCAAATCTGGATGGACCTTTCGCTCAACCTCAAGGCGATTGTCGCGCAGCAGTTGATTCCAACGGTCGCTGGCAATGGGCGACGTGTCGCAATCGAGGTGTTGGTCAATACGCCGCTGGCAGCGGACATGATCCGCAAGGGCGAGGTGCATGAGCTCAAGGGTCTCATGAAGCGTTCCCCCGAAGCCGGCATGCAGACGTTCGACGAGAGTTTGTTCAAGCTGTATCACGATGGGGAAATCAGCTATGAAGCCGCGCTGCAACACGCGGATTCCGCCAACGACCTGCGCTTGATGATCAAGCTTGAGTCCGAAACGGACGGCGATCACCTGCGCCGAATGAGCGATCGTCTTAGCCTGGAGCCTGGCGAAGAAGCTGGCGGGCGAAATTTACGTTAGACCCGCTCCTACCGACAGCTCCGACCTCAGGGTGGATGCAGGCAATCCCGTCTGTGGGAGCGGGCCGGTAGGTGCAGACCAGGCCAGTCTGAAAATCCTTCGCGGGCATGGCCCGCTCCCACGAAGAGACGCAGGTATCCTGCATTTAAATGGATATCCGATATTAGTGCAGCGTGGAGATCAGTTCCGCCGCCTTAGTCAGTGCATGGCATAGCTCTTCGAAATACCGCCTTTGTTGCTCATCCCGATTACGCAGAATCGCTGCGGGGTGCGGGGCAGTCAGCACCCAGCGACCGTCGTGCTTGAATGCCCGGCCGCTGTAATCGGCAAGACGGATTCGCTGCGGGTCGTGTACTTCGAGTATGGAGGCCAGCGCCGTTCGGCCCAGCGCGACGAGCACCAGCGGTTTGATGTCCGCGAGTTCTTTCGTTAGCCAATCCCGACACGCACGGATCTCCGCAGGTTTCGGTGTGGCGTGCTTGCGCGTCGCAGCCTTGCCGTGAATGCCTCCGCGAGGCTCCCATTTGAAATGCTTGACCGCGTTGGTGACGAAGATAGCCGCTCGATCCAGGCCTGCGCTTGCGAGCGCCTGATCCAGGATCTGCCCTGCCGGACCAACGAAGGGCCGCCCCGCAAGGTCCTCATGGTCGCCAGGCTGCTCGCCAATCAACATGATTTGCGCATGTGAACTGCCCGCGCCAGGAACAGCACAGGTTGCGTTCTGCCAGATATCGCATTGACGGCACTCGTCCAGGGAGGTGGGCAGCGGACGGACTGGCTGCGCACGCTCCCGGGCAATCAGTACTTGTCGACCTGCTTGTTTTCCGACGCTCTCGGTTTGCGCAAGCTTTTGCTGCCCGGCGCGGGCTTGGGTTGCCAGTTGTGGAATCAGATCGCCTTCTGGCAGATGCTTCCAGAAACGCGCAGGCATATGTCCGCGCATGACCTTTTCGTTAACTCGGGCAGGGTTGAACGTGCTGCTGTAATACGCCCGCCATAGCGCCTCGCCGTCGTCCCGCGTGCCCTGGGCCAACTGCCGCAAATCGTCGGGGCAGGGTGAGAGAAAGGAGAGCGAGGTGCCGTCGCAGACTGCGGCGCCTTCCGGAGTGGCAATCAGCCAACTAACGCTTCCCATTCGATGATGAAAATGGCCCGACGCAAGTTCCAGTACATCATGGGCGGGTTCATGCCAGGCGACGAATCGAGGTGTCGCGTCCTCAGCGCGTTCAGCGAAACGCAAGAAGGCGTGCATGTGATGGGCTTCACGCCGCACGCTTTTGACCCGCCCATGCAGCTGCGCGCCGTCGATATCGCCCGCAAGCATTGCGCTCCGGTCCCCGCGCGTCACACGCCAGAGCACGCGGTACAGCAACGCCCACCGATCCGGCGCACGGTAGCAGGCGGCGTACTTTAAAAGCTCGGGCAGCTTGCGCGGGATCGCAAGGGCAACCGACGGTTGCGTCGGCTCATCGAGAACGTCGGGCGAGGCGAAAAGATCGGCAGCAGGATCATTTCCCGCTTGCCACGTGATCTGGTCGGGAGCCGTTTGATCCAGCAGCAGTTTGCGTGCAATCGGTCGCCAGGCTTCAAAACTGCCGGCAAAGTGGATCGTTCGCACGTTTACCAGAGCGCCATCTGTGCAGGCTGCTCGGTAAGCGATCGCCGTAGAGAGTGTGATTCCCACTGATCGCGCTGCGGGCGATAGTCATCTGTGACAATGAAAGGCTTCACCTTTTCCATCGAGCAACGGAGTCGCACGAGGTCGTTGAAGCGGATCCGGCGCTCCCGCCGCAGTTGCACCAGACGCTTGGCATTGAGCATGCCGATCCCAGGAATACGAGCGATCAGCATCGCATCCGCCCGGTTGAGGTCCATCGGAAACTGCTCCCGATGATTCAATGCCCACGCTAATTTGGGATCGATATCCAGCGGAAGATTGCCAGAAGACAGCAACTCATCGGCTTGAAATCCGTACCCGCGCAGTAGAAAGTCCGCCTGATACAGCCGATGTTCACGCATTAAGGGTGGAGGTTGCAGCGGGACGGTGCCCGGACTCTTGGGAATGGGGCTAAACGCTGAGTAGTACACACGCTTGAGGCCATAGGCGCCGTACAGCCGTTGCGCCGTGTCGAGAATGGTCCGGTCGTCCGTGGTGTCGGCACCGACGATCATCTGCGTGCTTTGCCCTGCGGGGGCAAAACGGGGTGCGCGGGTCTCTGCGGTGGATTCCTCCACGCCCAAGCGAATCCGTCCCATGGCTTTGCGAATGCTCTGGCCGTTTTTTTCCGGCGCCAGGTTTTCCAGACTGATCTCCGTTGGCAGCTCGATATTCACGCTAAGCCGGTCCGCATACAGGCCGGCTTCTGCAATCAGCTGCGGGTCCGCATCGGGAATGGTCTTGAGATGGATGTAGCCGCGAAACTCATACTGATTGCGCAGAAGACGCGCCACGCGAACCAGTTGCTCCATGGTGTAGTCCGAGGAGCGGATAATTCCAGAGCTGAGGAATAGGCCGCTGATGACATTCTTTCGATAGAAGTCGATCGTCAATTTGGCGACTTCTTCCGGCGTGAAGCGCGCACGGGGCACGTCGCTGGAGCGGCGATTCACGCAGTACTGGCAGTCATAGATGCAGAAGTTGGTCAACAGCACTTTCAGCAACGATACGCAGCGGCCATCGGGGGTGAAGCTATGACAGATGCCCATTCCGGTATCGGCGCCCAGCCCGCTCTTGCCTTTGGAGCTGCGTTTCGGCGCGCCGCTGCTGGCGCAGGAAACATCATATTTGGCGGCGTCTGCGAGTACGATCAGCTTGTCGGTGAGGTCCATGGCGGGCTCTAATACTGTATGAAAATACAGTATCGTACTCGGGCGTGGACGTGACAACTGCCGGCCACTTCCGTACGTCGGAGCGCATGGCCAGCGCTGCGGATAACTCCAATGTACGATGCGAGTTTTAGAGCCTGTTCACGATCTCGCGAGCTAGAGCTAAACGGGGGCGAAAACAGCTGAGGGCTGCGCACTGGGCTCGCACACGAGTTTACGTGCTGTAAATGAGCATGCCGAAGCTGTTTTCAACGCCGTTTAGCCGACGCGCAGCAGATCGTGAACAGGTTCGTAGGCGATGTTCGAAACGAGAGTGGAGAGGTAGCACATGCAAACCGCAGACACCCATAGCAAGGTCATTGGCTATTTGCTGTGGATTTTTGGCTTTACGGGCGCACACCGGTTCTATTACGGCAAGCCGGTGACGGGGACGATCTGGTTCTTTACGTTCGGGTTGTTCCTGATCGGCTGGATCATCGACTTGTTCTTGATTCCCGCGATGGATCGGGAAGCCGATTTGCGCTTCAACGCCGGGCACCTGAATTACAACGTTGCGTGGGTCTTGCTTACCTTCCTTGGGATTTTCGGCGTGCACCGCATGTATCAAGGGAAATGGATCACCGGGCTTTTGTATCTATGCACCGGCGGCTTGTTCTTTTTAGGTGTGCTCTATGACTTTTGGACGCTCAATGACCAGGTGTCGTTGAAGAACGCACGGCAGCGGTACTGAACGAGCCCTTAAGTACTTTCTCGAACCACAAGCCGAAACCCTACATCGTCGACACTGGTACGCGTTACCAGCTCGCCGGTGAGACGCTGTAGGAGGCGTTGCGCGATGAGCTGTCCGATCAGAGCGCCATCGATTGCAATGGTCGTCAGGCGAGGGTGGGTATACGCAGCGAACTCCAAGTTTCCATAGCCCATGACGGCGACATCCTCGGGTATTCGTAATCCGCGTGATTGCGCCTCCGCCATGACACCTTGTGCCAAAAGATCGATGCTGCAGATCACCGCGTCCATGCCCATGGATTCGTCCAGCAGCGCTTTCATCGCCTCTCGACCATATCCGACCAGCACCGGAACGGGCGTAATGTGACGAGCTGTGATGTGCACCCCGGCGTCGATGAGGCGTTGCTCGCAAGCCGTTCGGCGCTGGGTCCCGCGCGCGTCGCCGCTCCAGACCAGCGCCACCTTGCGGTAACCTCGTTCGATGATGTGCTCAGCCATCGCCTTGCCGGCATCAGGATGGGAGAACCCCACCAGCGTGTCGATGGGGCGATCATGAATTTCCCAAGCTTCGATGACCGGTATGCCACGAGCCAGCAGCTTTTCTCGAGCCGCAGGCGACTGCAATGGATGGGTGAGAACCAGACCGTCTGGACGGCGGGCGAGGATACTGTCGATGAGCGCGGATTCGCCTTCTTCGCTGAGATCTGATTGGGCCAGCAGCAATTGATAACGTGCGTCTGCGAGGCATTGACCAAGGTGTTCGATGGTGGCGTCGAACACGCGATTGGCCACCGTTGGAATCACAACCACAACCAGGCGGCTGCGCTGAGAAACCAGTCCGCCCGCTAGAAGATTAGGTACGTAACCCGTCTTGGCAATCGCCGCTTTGACGCGTTTAGCCGTTTTTTCCGATACCAAGTGTGGATGATTAAGCACGCGAGACACGGTGATCGACGAGACCTTAGCCAGGCGGGCGACGTCGGCGAGGGTGGCGCTCATGGGGCTTGGCGGGCTCTGTAAATGACTGCTCTTCGATTCCATTTCCCGCTTCATACGCTCTTATCGATTACCTGATTTGCCGCGATCATAGCGACTTCACTCAGCGGTTTAGAAAATTATCTGTCGCTTTTCATCAGTAAGACTTGCATGACAGCGCTGTCATTATGTTAGCGTTGTCATCGAGTTTGGTTCATTTTTTCGCGAACGTCTGTAACGCCAACAACAATTCGATGGAGACGCTTCATGAGCATGATCGAAAGCAACGTATATATCGACGCCAAGATTCCTTCGATGGAAGCCGGGCCGGCATCCGTGGATAAAATCGAGTGGGTGAAGCTTTCCCTGCTTTTCCTGCCACTCGCGGCGCCAATCAGTGACGCGAAAGTGCTCACTGGCCGCCAAAAGCCGATGACCGAAATCGCGTTCGTGTTCGCCGAGATCCGCACGCGTGACGGGCATGAAGGTATTGGTTTTGGTTATTCCAAGCGTGCGGGTGGTCGTGGCATGTTCGAACATGCCAAGGAGATCGCCCCGAATCTGCTGGGTGAAGACCCGAACGATATTGCGAAGATTTTCAATAAGCTTCTGTGGGCGGGCGCGTCCATGGGACGAAGTGGTATGGCGGTTCAGGCGGTAGCGCCTTTCGACGTTGCGCTGTGGGACTTGAAAGCGAAACGTGCCGGCTTGCCACTTGCCAAATTGCTTGGCGCACACCGTGATTCCGTCCAGTGCTACAACACCTCGGGCGGGTTTCTATCGACGCCGTTGGACAAGGTTCTGGAGAACGTCGAAAGCAGTCGCGCTAGCGGCATCGGCGGCATCAAGATCAAGGTGGGCCAGCCGGACACGGCGATCGACTACGCGCGGGTCAAAGCCGTGCGCGAGAAGCTGGGTGAAGGTTTCCCCTTGATGGTGGACGCAAACCAGCAGTGGGACCGCGTCACTGCGCAGCGTTTCTGCCGCAAGCTCGAGGAATTCGATCTCACCTGGATCGAAGAGCCGCTCGACTGTCAGGACCATGAGGGTCATGCGGCGCTTTCCGCTTCCCTCGACACGGCAATCGCCACCGGCGAGATGCTGACGAGCTTCGAGGAGCATGCGCGCTTCATCGGGGTGAAGGCCGCAGACTTCGTGCAGCCCGACGCCCCTCGGGTGGGTGGGATCACGCCTTTCCTGCAGATCATGAACCTGGCGAGTTTCAACGGCCTGAAGCTGGCGCCGCATTTCGCCATGGAGATCCATTTGCACTTGTCCGCTGCCTACCCGACCGAGCCATGGTTGGAGCACTTCGAGTGGCTGGAGCCGTTGTTCAACGAGCGTCTGGAACTGCGCGATGGACGCATGTGGGTGCCGAATCGGCCAGGCTTGGGGTTCAGTCTTAGTGAGCAAGCCGTGGCGTGGACCGTCGCGACCGAAACGTTTGGGACTCGCCCTTGATCGATGTTGGGGCCACCCTGTAGCGGGCGGCCCGGCTATCTCAAGCGCTAATGGCCTGAAAGCTAAGGCGGCCGTTCATCAATGTGTAGCGAACGCTTCCAGGTAGGGTGTCACCCATGAAGGGGCAGTTTCGGCCCTTGGAGTACCACTGCTCGCCAGCAGTGGTTTTTCCAGCCCGGTCGAATAGCACGATGTCGGCGGCGGCCCCGACGTTCAAGGTTCCTGCGGGAAGCCCAAATACCGCCGCTGGGCCACTTGTCAGCCGCTGTAATAGCGTTGGTAGATCCAACAGCCCGTCTTCGACCAGGGACAGCGCAAGTGGCAGGAGTATCTCGACGCTGCTTATTCCGGGTTCGGTCGCCGCGAACGGTGCTAGCTTGGCGTCTGCTTCGTGGGGTTGATGATGGCTGGCGATAGCCTGAATCACGCCTGATTTGACGGCCTCCCGTAGTCCCTCCCGATCCTGCCGGGAGCGCAGCGGTGGCTGCACGTGATAAAGGCTCGAAAAACCCGTAAGGGCGTCGTCCGTTAGCAGCAACTGATACAAAGCCACGTCAGCGCTTACGGAGAGCCCCCGAGCCTGGGCGTCGGCGATCATTTGCGCGCCACGGGCACTGGTTATCTGCGTGAAATGCGCCCGGACTCCGGTTTGTTCGACCAGCAGGAGGTTGCGCGCCAAGGCGACCGTTTCGGCCGTTTCCGGGATGCCGGCAAGACCAAGGAAGCTCGCCGTTGCGCCTTCGTGGGCCAACCCGCCGTTGGCAAGGTCCGGGTCTTGCGAATGGAAAACGACCGTAAGGTCGAAGGTCGCCGCATATTCCAGGGCGCGCTGCAGTACTCGATTGTTGGCCATGGGGGCGAGCCCGTTGCCAAAGCCAATGCAGCCGTTGTCGCGCAACGTGACGAGTTCGGAAAGCTGATCGCCCGCCAATCCTTTGGTCAGCGCGCCGATCGGGAAGACTTTGGCGTGACCTGCTTCTTGGGCGCGGTCCAGGATCAATTCGGCTATGGCCGCGGTATCCAGTATAGGACGGGTCAAGGGCGGACAGCATAGCGACGTTACGCCCCCGGCTGCCGCTGCCAGCGTTTCGGTCGAGATCGACCCTTTGCGCGTGTAGCCCGGCTCGCGAAGCGCAACGGACAGGTCGACGAGGCCGGGGGCCGCGATCAATCCCTGCGCCTGGATGCTATGCCGGGCTTCGAACCCGGCAGGCTTCGCACCGACCGCGACGATCTTGCCTGCGTCGAGATAGAGGTCAGCAACCTTGTCGATGCCGGAGGTGGGGTCGATAACGCGGGCTCCGAGGATTTCGGTAGGCATCAGGCGTGCTCCTCGGCGTCCTGGTTCATCTGACGTTGTGCGGTTTGTCCGCTCATGGCCATCGACAACACGGCCATGCGAATGGCGATACCGTAGGTGACCTGATTGAGAATGACGGATTGCGGCCCGTCCGCGACTGCGGATTCGATTTCGACTCCGCGATTGATCGGGCCAGGGTGCATGACGATGGCGTCGGGCTTGGCGTGGCGCAGCCGCTGTTCCGTGAGGCCGTAGAGGCGATAGAACTCGCCTTCGCTGGGAAGCAGGCCGCCTTGCATACGTTCGCGTTGCAGCCGAAGCATGATGACGACGTCTACGTCTTTTAGTCCTTCGCTGAGATCGTTGTAGACGCGGACGCCGTACTGCTCGACACCGACCGGAAGCAGCGTCTTTGGCCCGATGACGCGAATGTCCGGACAACCCAATGCTTTGAGCGCCAGCATGTTCGAGCGGGCGACGCGGGAGTGCAGGATGTCGCCAACGATCGCGACTGACAGGTTTTCGAACTGCCCCTTGTGTCGGCGGATCGTCAGCATGTCCAACATGCCTTGGGTCGGGTGCGCGTGGCGCCCGTCTCCGCCGTTGATGATCGCAACGTTCGGGCAGACGTGCTCTGCAATGAAATGGGCGGCCCCGGAGTCGCTGTGGCGCACGACGAACATATCGGCGGCCATGGCCTCGAGATTGCGCAACGTATCGAAGAGTGTCTCGCCTTTGCTCGTGGACGAGGTGGACACGTTCAGGCTGATCACGTCAGCCGAGAGCCGCTGGGCAGCCAGTTCGAACGTTGTCCGAGTTCGCGTCGAGTTCTCGAAAAACACGTTGCAGACGGTTTTCCCGCGCAGCAGCGGCACCTTTTTAACAGCGCGCGCACCCACCTCGAGAAACGAGTCAGCGGTATCGAGAATTTCTGTCAGCAGGGCGCCCGGTAAATTGTCGAGCGAGAGAAAGTGGCGAAGCTGGCCCTGATCATTGAGTTGCAGCGAACGCATCACGTCTTTAGGCATGTGGCTGGCCTTGTGTTCAGGAGGCAGAGAGGGTTTGCAGTTCGAGCGCAAGCGGCGCGGGGCCGGACAACTTGATGCGCTGATCGTCGCCCAGCGCAAGGGTGGCGCCGACGATATCCGGGCGAATGGGAAGCTCGCGCGCATTGAGGTCGAGCAGGCATACCAGCGTAACGCTGGCAGGGCGGCCGTAATCGAATAGCTCATTGAGTGCTGCGCGAATCGTCCGACCGCTCATGAGCACGTCGTCGATCAGTACGAGGTGTTCGCCCTCGATGGCAAAAGGCAGTTCGGACGGCTGGACTTGGGGATGAAGCCCGTTTTGCGTGAAATCATCGCGATAGAACGACACATCGAGTACGCCCATTTTATCGTCGCGCCCCATCTGTTCGAGCAAGGCCTGTGCGACCCACACACCGCCCGTGCGAATGCCAATGAAGTGAGGGGTGTCGATGCGGCGATCGGCGAGGTAGGTCTGCAACTCAGCAGCCATTTTTGGCAGCAGTTCGCCGGGTAATGGCAGTGTCATGGCGTGTCCTCTATGGATGCCGCTAAAGGGCAGCATCTGTCCTTCTTTGTATGCGGTTACAGGGTGGATGGATGATGTTCGAGCCATCCTTCCAAGAGCAAGGCGGCGGCCAATGCATCCACTGGTCGATCGCGGTAACCGCCTCGCTGCCCTTGCGCCATTCGGTGGCCTTTGGCTTCGAAGGTGGTCAGGCGCTCATCGTGGGTGAATGCCGGCAGGTTGAAGCGGCCATTGAGGCGGCGCGCGAACTTTTCCGCGCGGTCACTCATGTCGCTGCGCGTACCGTCCATGTTCAGCGGGAGACCGACCACGACCGCGTCGGGTTGCCACTCCGCGATAAGGGCCTCGACTCGAGACCAATCTGGAACGCCGTTTTGAGCCTTGAGCACACAGAGCTCACGCGCCTGGCCGGTGACGGCTTGGCCGACAGCAACGCCGATTTGCTTGGTGCCGTAGTCGAAGCCGAGCAGGAGGCGAAGCGCCCCGGTCTGGCGTGACCCGGTCATGCATGACCCGCTTGGGACGTCAGCAGGGTCAGGTCGACCCCTAGACATGCCGCGGCTGCGGCAACGCGTGCATCACTTTCCACTTCGAACAGGATTGATGCGTCGGCAGGGCAGGTGAGCCAGGCGTTCTGGACCAGTTCTTCTTCGAGTTGCCCTGCGCCCCAGCCGGCATAGCCAAGGGCGATCAGCGACCGTTGCGGCTCGAAACCATCGGCGATGGCGAACAAGATGTCCTGCGACGTGGACAGTGCGATCTCTCCAAGCTCAAGCGTCGCCTGAAAGGTCGGGCCGGCGGGATGAAGCACGAACCCGCGGTCCGTCTGGACTGGCCCTCCCGAATACACCGGCATCGCAATGCTGCGTGCATCGGCGGTGGTGTCCGGGCGCAGCTGTTCGAGGACGTCAGCAAGGTTGAGGCCGGAGGGTCGGTTGACCACGATACCCATGGCGCCTTGATCATTGTGCTCGACAATGTACGTCAGGGTATGGGCGAAATTTGGATCGGCCATGTGCGGCATGGCGATCAAAAACTGATGCTTTAAATAGCTAGAAGTGGTGTCTCTCATGGATCGCTAGTTTCGGCCTTCCACTGTCGGGCATCAAGCGGATTTGGCCGAAGCGTTACGACTATTGGCTGGAGAGACGATCGCCACGTTCGAATCGCCACGTCCGAATGATCTCGAGGCGGTCGATATCGGACAGGTCGCCGGTAAAGGGCGAAAAGGGCGCTGCCAACCGGACGATTCTCAGCGCAGCCTGGTCAAGCACCGGCTTGCCAGATGACTCAAGGATCTGCACCTCATACAGCGTGCCGTCTTTGTTGATGGAGACGAGCAGGCGAAGGCTGCCATAGATGCCGTCGCGGCGCGCTTCGCCGGGGTAATTCAAATTGCCCACGCGTTCGATGCGCTTACGCCAATCTTCTTTATAGGACGCGCCTTTGTCTTGCATGGTCGAGGCTGCATTGATCCGGTAGATCCGCGGACGCTTGGCGTAGCGTTCGACTTCATTGGCCAGCTCGGCTTCCAGGCTGGAAATCTCTGACGTGAGTGGCTCACTCTCTGTCGTAGGCGCTTCCTGCGTAGGTGCCTCGTCGCGCTCGTCAGTCGTTGCCGGCGTCTTCTCGCGCTGTGGTGAGCGCGTAGCGATTGCAGTCTTGGGGGAAAGCTGTTGGGTGGCAGGCGGCGGCGACGACGGAGGGCTGACCTCGTTGACCTCAGTGTCTTGAAACGCAGCCTGCTGCGTGGTCTTGGGAACGGCTTTCTCTTCAAGCGTGCCGCTGCCCTGCTGATTGTGCTGAGCGAGAAAGTCCGCGTTGTCGGGTGCTTGGTCACTCTTGAACGTCGCGAGCGTCACTTCGAGCGTTTTGCTGAGCTCCAGCGGATCGGACAGGGTAAAGCCCACGCCCAATATCACGGCAACGTGCAGCACGGCGGCGAGAAAGAGCGTGAAGCCCAGGCGATCCGAGGATCTAACCGGTTCAGGGTTCAAACGAGTGGGCTTCACGGCAGCATTCATGGAGGTCGTTGATAGCGGATGTGCGGGGCAGTCTGCCGATAGCCCGCAGGGGCCGCAAGACTTGGCGAGCAAGTCTGCGGACTGCGCAACGTTTAAGGTCTGTTGACTATTTACTCACAGCAACCCGGCTTGCGACGATACGTCAACAGGCTCTAGGTTCTATCAAGCTTCTTGGCGATAGCGTCCATGAGCTGCGCGCCAATTTGCGTTCCAAAGGTGGCGTCGATCTCTCGAATGCAGGTTGGGCTGGTGACGTTGATTTCGGTCAGGTGCTCGCCGATGACATCGAGTCCGACAAACAACAGGCCCCGCGCGCGCAGGGCTGGCCCTACATTACGCGCGATCTCGAGATCGCGCTCAGTCAATGGTCGTGCCTCTCCGCGCCCGCCTGCGGCGAGATTGCCGCGCGTCTCGCCTTGTGCAGGAATACGCGCCAGGCAGTAAGGAACCGGCTCCCCGTCGATCATGAGGATACGTTTGTCGCCATCCTTGATCGCGGGGAGGTAGCGTTGTGCCATTATCTGGCGAGTGCCGTGCAGCGTCAGTGTCTCGAGAATTACCGAGAGGTTCGGGTCGCCTTCACGGTGCCGGAATATGGAAGCGCCACCCATTTCGTCCAGCGGTTTGAGGATAACGTCACCGTGCTCAGCTGCGAACTCGCGCAAAATGTCCGACCGGCGGCTTACCAAGGTCGGCGGGGTGAATTGCGGGAATTGGGTGGCGAAAAACTTCTCGTTGCAGTCACGCAGGCTCTGCGGTTTGTTCACCACGAGCACTCCGGCCTGTTCGGCAAGCTCGAGTAGGTACGTGGAATAGACGTACTCGCTGTTGAAGGGAGGATCCTTGCGCATGAGGATGACATCAAGGTCGTCCAGTGATGCATCCACTTCTTCGCCGAGTTCGAACCAGCGTTCTGGATCAGGAAATACGTTGAGTGAACGCATCCGGGCACGGGCTTTGCTTTTGCTTTGGTAAAGGTCCTTTTGCTCCATGTAGTGGAGTGACCAACCGCGCTCCTGCGCGGCAAGCAGCATGGCCAGCGAGCTATCCTTCTTGAAGGATATCTGTGCAATGGGGTCCATCACGATCCCGAGGCGAACGCTCATCGAAGCTCCTTTGGTTTCAATGGGATTGAAAAAAATTGGCAGGTACTGACCGTTTGGGTTGTGGGTACATGCCACAGTAAGTGCTTTCCAGGGTCAGCTTCTGACCCCGCCGTGCGTGTAGGCGGCAGGTGTATGCTAAAAGAATTCGCCCCAGTGTGCGGCGAGCGGCGGAAAAATTCCGGGTTGCCTGATATAAGGCGTTGCTGGATCCATCGAGGCGTTAAGTAAGCGAAATGGAACAACATTCCGAAGGCTTGAAGGTAATGGTGATCGATGATTCGAAGACGATTCGCCGCACGGCCGAAACCCTGCTGAAGAAAGTGGGTTGCGACGTGATTACGGCAGTCGATGGCTTCGATGCCTTGGCTAAGATTGCCGATAACCGACCGAACATCATTTTCGTCGACATCATGATGCCGCGCCTCGATGGTTACCAGACTTGCGCGCTCATCAAGAACAACAACGCGTTCCGTTCGACGCCCGTCATCATGCTGTCATCCAAGGACGGTCTGTTCGACAAGGCAAAGGGACGTATCGTCGGATCTGACCAATACCTGACCAAGCCGTTCAGCAAGGAAGAATTACTAGGCGCTATCAAGACGCATGTGCCGAGCTTCGTCCCCGTAGAACGGGCTTCCTGATTTTTTGGCGTTTGCCATTTTTGCTTATCGTATGGGGACACACATGGCTCGAATTCTTATCGTTGACGATTCGCCAACGGAAATGTTCAAACTCAGCGCGATGCTGGAGAAGAACGGTTACCAAGTTATCAAAGCCGAAAATGGTGCCGACGGCGTGGCCCTGGCTCGCCAGGAGAAGCCGGATGCCGTTTTGATGGACATCGTCATGCCTGGGCTGAACGGCTTTCAAGCGACGCGGCAACTGACGAAAGACAGCGAAACCAGCAGCATTCCGGTGGTCATCGTCACTACCAAGGATCAGGAAACCGACAAGGTCTGGGGCAAGCGCCAGGGCGCGCGTGACTATCTGACCAAGCCGATTGATGAAAGCACGCTCGTCAGTACGCTCAAGGCCGTACTGGCCGGCTGATCGGTAATTCCAAGGGACGGATCGAAAAGGCATGGCCGATTCACAACATTCGCCGTTTGCAATGCTGGTCGACATCGATCGACGCTGTCGCGAACTCGCCGCGAATCTTCCTGCTCAGCAAGAATCCGTACGCACCTGGAGTGGTATCGGGTTTCGCTTGGGCGGATTGCTGCTCGTGGCGCCCATGGGGGAGGTGGGAGAAATCCTTCACGAACCTGGGCTGACAGCTTTACCCGGCGTCAAGCCTTGGGTGAAAGGCGTGGCCAACGTGCGGGGTCGGTTGCTACCGGTTCTCGATCTCTGTGGCTATTTCGGAATCGACTCGAACAATCCGCTCAAGCAAAGACGCGTACTGGTCGTCGAGCGCGGCGAAGTGTTCGTAGGGTTGATCGTGGATGAGGTGTTCGGGATGCAACATTTTCCGATTACCGACTACTCAGAGCATGTCCAGTCGATAGCGCCGGAGTTTCGGCCATTCGTGCATGGGCAATTCCAACGCAAGGACTCCTGGCTTCTGTTCAGTCCGCATTCTTTAGCGACGAATCAGAGCTTCCTGGCGGTGGCAGTCTAGAAGGCAGTGGTGCAGGTCTGCACAGTGGCAGGTTTGATGGGGCGGGTCGGTGCAGCCGATCCAGACGAAGCATAGATGGAAAGCAATGCTGTAGGTCCAGGCGGGGGCCAATAAATGAAGAACTTTGAGAAAGGTAGTCCATTCGGCGGCGTGCAGAGCAGCACTCTGATCGGTGTGTCATTCGTGGTGCTGGTTCTGGCTATCGTTTTGCTGTTTGCCAACTTCACCTATCTCAACCGGCTTTCGGCGAACGACGCCGAATACATCGGTCAGGCTGGAGAGCTGCGGGTTTTGTCCCAGTCCATCGCGAAAAACGCCACGGAAGCGGCGGCCGGTACACCGGAGGCATTCGCGCTGCTCACCACTGCACGTAACGAGTTCGCCCGCCGCTGGGATGCGCTGGTGAAGGGGGATCCGACGACAGGTCTGCCTGCCGCACCAGCCGAGGTGCAAAACGAAATGTCCGCCGTGCAGGCGAGCTGGGACAGCTTGCGCAATGACACCGACGCGATCATCTCCAGTGAGCAGACCGTCCTTTCGCTCCACCAGGTGGCGGAAACGTTGTCTGAGACCGTTCCTCAGCTCCAAAGTGAGTATGAAGAAGTGGTCAACCTTCTGCTGCAGAGCAACGCACCGGCGTCACTGGTCAGCGTAGCCCAGCGCCAGTCGTTGCTCGCCGAGCGGGTACTTGGCGCTGTGAACTCCGTATTGGCCGGCGGCCAGGACGCGGTCCGCGCTGCGGATACGTTCGGACGTGAGGCAAACCGTTTTGGCCAGGTCCTGCGGGCAATGCTCGAAGGCAGCCCAGACATACCGCGCGTGACGAACCCCGAGGCGATCGGTCGACTACGGGATATCTCCGAGCTGTTCGAATTCGTATCCGGCTCGGTAGACGAGATCATCGAGACGTCTCCAGAGTTGTTCCAGGTACGTGCAGGTGCAGAAAGCAGCTTTACCGTATCGCAGAAGCTTCTAGACGATCTTTCGGCGCTGACGACGGGCTTCGAGGCCCTTGATCAGAACCGTTCGCTGAATACCTTGCTGGGCTACCTGCTGGGCGCGCTGATTCTGATCTCCATCGTGATCATCGGTGTGACCATCACTCGCGAAGCCAACCGCCGGCTGGCCGAAACTGCCGAAAAGAACGACCGTAACCAGGCTGCTATTCTTCGTTTGCTCGATGAAATTGCTGACCTGGCAGATGGTGACCTGACGGTGGCGGCAACCGTAACCGAAGACTTCACCGGCGCAATCGCGGACTCGATCAACTACTCGATCGACCAGTTGCGCGAACTTGTGGAAACCATCAACCAGACCGCGGTTCAGGTGGCCTCGGCCGCTCAGGAAACGCAGTCGACCGCCATGCATCTCGCCGAAGCCTCTGAGCACCAGGCGCAGGAAATCGCAGGTGCATCTGCCGCGATCAACGAGATGGCGATCTCGATCGACCAGGTATCGGCCAACGCCTCCGAGTCGACGGCGGTAGCGGAACGTTCGGTAGCCATTGCCAACAAAGGCAATGAGGTGGTTCACAACACCATCACGGGCATGGATAACATTCGCGAGCAGATTCAGGATACGTCCAAGCGAATCAAGCGTCTGGGTGAGTCGTCCCAGGAAATCGGTGACATCGTAAGCCTCATCGACGATATCGCCGACCAGACCAACATCCTTGCCTTGAACGCTGCGATCCAAGCTTCGATGGCCGGTGATGCGGGCCGCGGCTTTGCTGTCGTCGCCGACGAAGTCCAGCGACTTGCAGAGCGTTCATCCGGAGCGACCAAACAGATCGAGGCGCTGGTCAAGGCAATTCAGAGCGATACCAACGAAGCGGTCATCTCCATGGAGCAAACGACTTCGGAAGTAGTACGCGGTGCGCATCTCGCCCAGGACGCCGGTATTGCTCTGGAGGAGATCGAACGGGTATCCAAGACGCTCGCGGATCTTATCCAGAACATTTCCAACGCGGCTCGTCAGCAGGCCTCCTCCGCCGGCCAGATTTCCAACACCATGAACGTCATCCAGGAAATTACCTCGCAGACATCGGCAGGTACGACCGCCACCGCACGCAACATCGGTGACCTGGCGAAGATGGCGACCGATATGCGCCGTTCGGTGTCGGGGTTCACATTGCCGGACGCGCATACCAACGCGTGATGCAACCGCCGGTTCTAGGACCGGCGATTCGCTCCAAACGTAGGCAGGCCGCGAGCAACCGAGCGGCACTGCACCGATAGGCATCGAGCGTAGCCTTAGCCGGCCGCGCTATCGATGAATTGCCAGCTAGGTTCCAAAGCCCGTCTGAGTTGCCTATGGCAAAGACTGGGCTTTTCATCTGGCAGGGACAGCACTTTGATTGGAGTCGGTATGGGTGATCGGCACGATTATGTCGCCCTAGAGTGGGTAAAGGGCGAGATTGGCGAAACCCTCAAGCAGGCCCGGCAGGCCATTGAGGCATTCGTCGAGAACCCGCATGAGCCGGTTCCGCTCTATCTATGCCGTGATTATGTGCATCAGGTGCATGGCACCTTGCAGATGGTGGAGTTTTACGGCGCGGCCTTGCTCGCCGAAGAAATGGAGCAGCTTACCGAGGCGTTGGTCGACGGCCGCGTGAGTAGTCAGCGCGAGGCGCTGGAAACGCTTATGCAAGCGGTACTGCAACTGCCGTCCTATCTTGATCGCGTACAAGAAGCTCGGCGTGATCTGCCCGTGATCGTGCTGCCTTTGCTCAATGATTTGCGCACGGCACGCGGGGAAAACCTGCTATCCGAAACCACGCTGTTCGCTCCGGATCTATCCAGCATTCAGGAACAGGATGTCGAAAGCCGTAGCTTCCCGGTCAACGAAGAGCTGCTGACGCATCTGCGCAAGTTTCGCCAGATGCTGCAAGTCGCCCTTGCAGGGGTTATTCGCAATCAAGATACCGCGCAGAACCTGAGCTATATGGCGAAGGTATTCGAGCGGTTGGAGCGGCTTTGCCACGATATGCCAATCGCTGCCCTCTGGGGAGCTGCGCTCGCGGTCGTAGAAGGCTTGCAGAATGGCGGTATCGCGAACGGCGCATCTGTTCGTAATTTGCTGCGGCAAGTTGATAAGGAGTTCAAAAGCCTATTGGCCGAGAGCATTGGTCTCGGCCGAACGGCGCCTGAAGAGCTGATCAAGAACCTGCTCTTCTACGTCGCCAAGGCTGACGTCGACTCGCCCTACATTCAGCTGCAAAAGCAGAAATACCGTTTGGCCGAAGCCTTGCCGGAGGCGCCGTCCACGGTCGCTGCGCAGCCGCGTCTAGTCGGCCCTGATCGCGACGCGATGCGTTCGGCCGTAACCGCCCTGTGCGAGGAATTGGTTCGCGTAAAGGACAGCTTCGACCTCTACGTACGAAGTGAGCAAAGAGATCCCTCGTCGCTCGAAGCCCTGCTCATCCCCGTCAAGCAGATCGCCGACACCTTGGCGATGCTCGGCATGGGGCCGCTGCGCAAGGCCATTCTCGAACAGTACGAGCAACTGCAGCTCATTGCCCACGGTGAATCCCTGGCCGACGATGCTCGACTGATGGAGATCGCAGGTGCGTTGCTCTTTGTCGAAGCCAGCCTGGCCGATACGGCGGCGCCAAAGGAAGGTGCTCGCGAGGAGAGCGATCTACTCCCGAGTACCAATGTTGCCCAGATTCACCAGGTTGTTGTCAGAGAAGCGCGTAAGGGCCTCGAGCAGGCCAAAGACTCGATGATCGAGTTCATCGTTTCGCAGTGGGATCACGATCATTTGCGTCCAGTGCCCGATCTGTTGAATCAGGTCCGTGGCGGTCTGGCCATGATCCCGCTGGAGCGCGCGGCCACGCTTCTCGACGCGTGCAGTCGCTACATCCTCGAGCAGATGTTGGCGCACGCCGCCATTCCTGATTGGCAAAATCTGGATACGCTGGCGGACGCCATCACCAGTATCGAGTACTACCTCGAGCGGCTTGCCGAGGATCCGGAAAGCGAAGGCAACGCGATACTGGATGTCGCCCAGGACCGTTTGCAAACCCTAGGCTATTTTCCGGTCGAATCTGCCGTTCTTGCCGATGCAGCACCGTTGGCGGAACCCGTGCAGGAAGTGGAGCTTCTTGCCGCCGAGGCCGAAGCACTGGCGCCCGAGCTCGAACCTTCGGACGCTCCGGCCGACGACGCCGAAGCGGCTGCCCCTGATGAGTCTGGGCAACCCTACTTGGCAGATGACCTTCAGATGCCACCGGAAGCGCCTGAGCAAGGCCTGCTCGACGAACTCGATGCGTTCGATGCCGAATTGCCTGACGCGGTCGAAGATGATTGGGCGTTGGTTGAAGACGACGATCTGTCGGAGCTCAGCTTCCCAGATGAGATGGCGGAGGAAGAAGAACCCGCAACGGATCTGGCGAGTGTGATGGCCGGCAGTGTGCCGCCCATCAATCCGCCAGCACTGGAGGTACCGCCTACGCTGTTGCCGCCTCCTGCTGATGAAGAACCCGTCGACGAAGAACTTCAGGAAGTATTCGTCGAAGAGGCGGGAGAAGTCATCGAGGCGCTTCAAGAGCATCTGCCTATTTGGCACGCAGAACCGGGTGACCGTCATTCGTTGACCGAAATTCGACGTGCTTTCCATACCCTGAAGGGCAGTGGGCGGATGGTTCGTGCTCTGGTGCTCGGAGAGCTGGCCTGGTCGGTCGAAAACCTTCTAAACCGAGTGCTCGACGGCACGCGTGCTGCGGATGCGTCCGTTCTACGCGCAGTGGATGAAGTCGTGCTGCTGATTCCGTCGCTGGTCGACGAATATGCCTCGCATGCGCAGCGGCAGCGGAACGACGTGGATATTCTGGCAGCCAACGCGCATGCATTGGCGCTGGGGAAATCGGAGCTGTTGGATGCGAGAAGCGCTTCCAATACCGCCACCACGGCGGCGCCTGCGATTTCTCCGGAAGAAGCCGAAGAGCCGCTGGATCCGCAACTGTTGGAGGTATTCCGCAACGAGGCCGAAGCCCATTTGCAGAGCCTTGCTGTCTATCTTGAAGCCTGTTCTGAACAGCTGCCGCAGCCTATCACCGACGATTTGCAGCGTGCGTTGCATACGCTCAAGGGCAGCGCGTCGATGGCGGGTATTCAGCCAATAGCGGACATCGCCGCGCCGCTTGAGCGGATGGCCAAGGAATACAAGATCAATCAGGTGTCGATGGATCTCATCGAGGCCGATCTGCTCGCCGAGGCATTGGGCCTGTTCACGCTTGGGCTCGAGCAACTGGATATCTCTCCGCTACAGCCCGTTATGGGTGCTGATGACTTCAGCCGACGTGTGGCGGAGCAGCAACACGAACGCCTGGGGACCGGTTCGGCAACGACCGAGCCGGAGCGCGTGGCGTCCAACAGCCAAATGCTGCTGCCCCTGCTTTCGGATGGCATGGATCATCTGCTCGCAGCGGAGGATCTCTTGGGTGCATGGCGGAAAACGCCGGAAGACCGTCGCGAAATCGATCGGCTCGTCAACGCACTGGACGAATTGGAGCAGGGCGCGCGGCAGGCTGGACTGCCGCAAGTCGACGAACTCGCTACGGCGCTGGAGACGGTCTATCGCGCGGTAGGTGATGGAACACTGGCCACCAGCGAGCGCTTCTTCACGGAAGCGGGCCTTGCACATGACGCGCTGGTTGGCATGATCGATCAAGCCGCTGCCGGACTCGACGTGCAGGCACGCCCGGAGCGGGTAGCCGCACTCAATGGCTTGTTGGGCACAGCAGGCGATTCAGCGGCCGAGGCGCTGGAGTCGTTCGATCAAGAAGACGACGTTCCGTTCGCAGCCGACCCCGAATCTGAAACCTTAGCACTGACGGAAGATCCGCTACCTGTCGAAGCGGATGCTGATGCCAACACCCTGTTCGCCGAGGCGATGCCGCCTCTCGAACCGTCCGCATTCCCACGTATTTCCATCGAGGAGGAAATGGTTTCCATCTTCCTCGACGAGGCCGTGGATATCCTCGAGAGTGCCAATCAATCGCTCGAACGCTGGCTAGCAGATGCGTCCAACACATCGGCTCTTAATGCCCTGCAGCGCGACCTGCACACCCTCAAGGGCGGGGCTCGCATGGCGGACGTCGAACCGATAAGCCGGCTTGCGCATGAGCTGGAAGGCCTCTACGAGGGGCTGCTGGACGGACGCTATCACCACGTCGAGTCGCTTGGTCAATTGTTGGAAGATTGCCACGATCATCTGTCTCTACAGCTTGACCAATTACAGGGTGACCATCCGCTAGCTGATCCTGATTCGCTCATCGAGCACATTCTTACGGTACGCCAGTTGGCGTCCGAAACCGATGTGCCTGGCGTCCGCGCCGAATTGCCGGTCGAGGGTGCGGAAGCGTCCGAGGAACAGTTGCTGAACGGATTCGTCGACGAAGCGCGCGACCTGGTGGATGGGCTGTCGCTGCGGTTGCAGCAGTGGCTGGGGGATACCGAGAACCGCGACCTGCTGGTCGCCCAGCAGCGCGACTTGCATACCCTCAAAGGCGGTGCACGTCTCGCCAACGTCCGACCGATTGCCGAGCTGGCCCATGAACTAGAGTCGATCTACAGCGACGTTGGCGCCGCGCGTTCGACCGCCTCGCCCGCGCTGTTCGAACTATTGCACCGTTGCCACGACTGCCTCGTTGACATGCTGGATGCATGCGTCAACACGTCCGAGTGGCCGGCGTACCTTGCGGTCTTCGACGCGATTCGGGATTTCCGTTCGCGCCCGGTGACCTTGCCTGTGTTCCGCAGCCCTGCCGCTACGGATGTGGCGCCGGCCTGGGACGAAGAGAGCGACGAAGAGATCCTCGACATCTTCTTGGAAGAAGGCGACGACCTGCTCGAGGAAATGGACGCCGCGATCGCGCGGTGGGAATCCGACCGAAGCGCAACTGAGCCGGTCGAGGAAATCCTCCGCGTTCTGCATACCTTGAAGGGCGGTGCGCGCCTTGCTGGCCTGACCCGACTGGGAGACCTTGCTCATTCGCTCGAGCAGTCCTTTGCCGAAGGCGATATCCAGCCTGGTCCGATGCTCGACAACAGCGTGCTCAAGATGCAGGAAGGCTATGAGCAGCTGGCCGTCGAATTGCGGCAGCTGCGCGAGCGTCTGGCGCAGGATGAAGCGCCAGCGATTGACGTCGCATCCGAGCCTCTTCTCGAAGACAAACCGTTACTGACTGCCGCGGTCGAGCCTGCGCCCGCGCAGGACGCCGATGTGGTGTTGCCGTTCATGCAACGGGCGACCGAAGTCGCGCAGGAGTTGGCTTCACGACGCACGTCGCGGGAAACGGTGAAGGTGCCCGCCGATTTGTTGGAGGGGCTGGTCAACCTGGCGGGCGAGACGTCGATCTTCCGTGGACGCGTCGAACAGCAAGTCAGCGACTTCGCGTTTACGCTGGGCGAAATGGACGCCACGATCGAGCGAGTGCGTGACCAGTTGCGTCGTTTGGATACCGAGACCCAGGCGCAAATTCTCAGCCGCTACCAGGCCGAAAGCGAGCGTGCGGGTTAC
The DNA here is from genome assembly GCF_014647635.1 of Pseudomonas matsuisoli. Lineage (GTDB taxonomy): Bacteria > Pseudomonadota > Gammaproteobacteria > Pseudomonadales > Pseudomonadaceae > Pseudomonas_P > Pseudomonas_P matsuisoli. The sequence continues at coordinate 174,064 of NZ_BMPO01000007.1, read as the reverse complement.
GAAGACTTCGATCCGCTCGAAATGGACCGTTATTCGCAGCTCCAGCAGCTGTCGCGGTCGCTTTTCGAGTCGGCGTCCGACTTGCTGGACCTCAAGGAAACACTGGCCACGCGTAATCGCGATGCCGTGACGCTGCTGCAGCAGCAGGCATGGGTCAATACCGAACTGCAGGAAGGGCTGATGCGTACGCGCATGGTGCCCTTCGAACGGATGGTGCCGAGGCTGCGTCGTATCGTCAGGCAGGTGTCCGCCGAGCTGAACAAGCAGGTCGAATTCTCCATCGGCAACGCCGAGGGCGAACTTGACCGTACGGTGCTGGAGCGCATGGTGGCTCCGCTGGAGCACATGCTGCGCAATGCCGTGGACCACGGCTTGGAACCTCAAGAAGCACGGATTGCGGCGGGCAAAGACGCGGTAGGACAGATCCGGCTGACCTTGGCCCGAGAGGGCGGCGACATCCTCATCACGCTCAGCGACGACGGTCGGGGCATTCCGCTGGATGCCGTCCGGCGCAAAGCGATCGAACGTGGCTTGATCGATGAAGGCTCGACGCTGAGCGATCAGGAATTGCTGCAATTCATCCTCGAATCCGGTTTCTCGACCGCCGACAAGGTCACGCAGATTTCGGGGCGTGGCGTTGGTATGGACGTGGTGCATTCGGAGGTGAAGCAGCTCGGTGGATCGATGAGTATCGATTCGGTTGCTGGTCAGGGCACACGATTCCTGATTCGCTTGCCATTCACGGTATCGGTCAACCGTGCCCTGATGGTGCGGTCGGGCGACGATACCTACGCCGTACCTCTCAACACCGTGGAAGGTATCGTTCGTATCTCGCCCTATGAGCTCGAAGCGCTCTACGGCATGGAGTCGCCGAAGTACGCATACGCCGGTCAGGAATATGAGCTGACGTATCTGGGGGATCTGCTGGAAAACGGGCAGCACCCCAAACTCGTGGGGCAGAGCCTGCCGTTACCGGTCATCCTCGTACGTTCGAGCGAACACACGGTGGCCGTTCAGGTCGATGCACTCGCCGGCTCACGGGAAATCGTGGTGAAAAGCCTTGGGCCGCAATTTGCTTCGGTCGCTGGCTTGTCCGGCGCGACCATTCTGGGTGATGGGCGGGTCGTTGTGATTCTCGACCTGCTGGCAACCATCCGCGCCCGCTATACGCGTGCACTGCCCCAGGCGCGCCATGGCTTGCTGTCGCCACGGCAAAGCGATGCCGTGGACCGACCGACCCTGGTCATGGTCGTCGACGATTCCATTACGGTGCGCAAGGTGACCGGTCGTTTGATCGAACGTAACGGCATGCATGTCATTACGGCGAAAGACGGGGTCGACGCCATCACGCAGCTTCAGGAACGCAAGCCCGACATCATGTTGCTGGATATCGAGATGCCCCGTATGGATGGCTTCGAGGTGGCTACGCTGGTCCGCCATGACTCTCGCTTGAAAGACCTACCGATCATCATGATCACATCACGTACAGGTGAAAAACACCGCGAGCGTGCTTTGGCCATTGGTGTAAATGAGTACCTGGGTAAGCCCTACCAGGAGAGCACGCTTCTAGCCAGCATTCGTAGCCTGGTCGGAAGCCATCCAAGCGCGCATCCGCTGAAAGATCACCCTACGGAATCGTGAACATGAAGGAACAATCCATGGCGCGTGTCGCAATTCTGGCCGACACGTCCCTGCAGCGCGGTGCATTGCAGCAAGCCTTGACCAGTAACGGCTATCAGGTGGTGCTGAACAGCAGCCCCTCGAGATTGGATGAGGAAACGTTGGCGGACAGCAGTGTCGATCTTTGGCTGGTGGACCTTGCGCTCGCCGAAGATTCCCCGCTGATCGACGCGCTTCTCCAGCAGGCTGACGCACCGGTCCTGTATGGGGAGGGGCAGGCGCCGGAGCGTCATTCGGAACAATACCCGATATGGGAGAAGCGGCTGTTCGGCAAGCTCAAGAAGCTCATTGGCGATGCGAGTCAGGCTGTAGCGCCGAGCTTGGAAGTTCTGGTCAACGAAGGTCACCGCCCCGAGCGACTTCCGCTTCCCGTCGAGCTTGCAGCGATGCCCCTGCAAGCGGGCGAGCCGGCGAACGAGGTCTGGTTGCTGGCGGGATCGCTTGGCGGGCCGCAGGCGGTCAAAACCTTTCTCGATGCTTTGCCCGGCGGTCTGCCCGTTGGTTTCATCTATGCCCAGCACATGCAACCTGGCCATGAGGCAGAATTGGCGGAAGCAATCGCGCGCCATAGCCAATGGCCGGTAAAACAGGCGAGCGACGGTGAGCCGATTCGATGCGGGGAGGTGACGATCGTTCCGGTCGCGCAGGGCATGTACTTCCACGATGACGGTCGAATTCGCCTGTCCGCGGCAGGTTGGCAGGATCCCTACAATCCGTCCATTGACCAGACCGTGCTCAACCTCGTGCAGCATTTTGGCGGCAAGACAGGTGTCATCCTGTTCAGCGGTACCGGCTGCGACGGTAGCGCGTCGCTTCCCTACGCGCGCCGCAAAGATGCGCAAATATGGGCGCAGCGCGGGGAAACGTGCCTTTGCCCTGCGCTGCCTGACAGCGCGCGGGCCACCGGCCAAGTCGCCTTCAGTGGAGAGCCTCGTGAGCTTGCCGAAGCCTTCATGGCTCATTTGGTTGATCGATTCGGAAAACAGGAGGCTTCATGAGCCAAACCACTCGCGCCTTGCCTGCCAACCTGATGACCTTGCTGATGCCGCTGGCCGATCGAACCTTGATCCTCCCGCAGGTGTCGATGGCCGAGTTGGTGTCCTACCATCCGACGCGGGGCGCGGTCAGTGGTCCCGATTGGTACCTTGGGCAGGTCGAATGGCGCGACTTGCGTCTGCCGCTCCTATCGTTCGAGGCGGCCAGCGGCTCGAAACCCGTGATACACGACCGCTGCCGGGTCGCGGTGATCAACGCGCTAGGCGAGCGGGAACATGTGAAGTTTCTGGCCGTATTGCTGCAAGGCATCCCGAGGTCGATACGCGTCGAGCAGAACCTTGAATCGGCAGATGTTCCTCTGGAGCCACTGGAATTGGGTGCTGCGAAAATTGGCGGCGAGGTCGTGAAGGTCCCGGATCTGGCCGCGCTCGAGCAATTGCTCGAGGATGAGGGATTGATCTAGGGGCGTTTTGTCGCGGTCGCGAGCGAAACGTCAACAGGCCCTAGACGCGGCTGGAAAGAGACCCGCGCTCCTGCGCATGCGCCCTGGTTCAGCGTTGCCCGCCAGGCCTGATCGCCCATGAGCTGATCGCAGCCCGATGGGCTCCTACAGGATCGAGCTTGAGCGGTAAAGCGGGTAAAACCCGCTTGAAGACGCCCTGACAGCCCAAGCGCCGCGTGTTGCACCCGCCTACGAGCGCGGGGTTAAAAAAAACCTCGCTCGTCGTCGTTGATTAAGCGATGGATCCCGCCCAGATTTTCCCGCGCCTGACGGCGGTTGAGCAGCTTGGTCTGCGCGGCGGGTGGCAGATCGGTGATCATGATGACGCCTTTGCTGATCAACGTCTGAATCAAGTCCTCCAAGACCCGAACCATCTCCAAGTCACTGGATTTCAATTTCTCCAGGCTCGACTCCGCACTCCGGCTGGCTTGCCAGGTGGCGACTTCCTGGGAGTCGGACGCCAGTATCTCGGTCATGCCATCGAACGGTAATGCTTCGACGCGTGCCAAGTGGCCTGCGCTATCACGCTCAACGTAGAACATGGTTTGCCCCTTTATCGCTAAACGCCCGCCACCGGTTGGTGGCGGGGCACAGGTTCAATGGTCGGTTTTGATGACGTTCTGATCGATCAGCTTATGGATGATGTCCGAAGAGGTCGAACCGTAGGTGGTCAGATCGACGTCCTTCAACACGATAGAGGCGTCCGAGCTTGTCGCGATGTTGCCCGTCGTGCTGATCTTGATCGTCGACGTCCCGCCCGAAGTCTCTACTTTCAAGTAGTTGTCGATGGTGGAATCCTTCTCGCCTATAAGCAAATCACGTAGATCCAGCGTGTCACCCTCGCTGACCTTGAAGTCCGTGATGGTGTCCTTACCAACGTCGCCTTTCAGATAAAGGAACGTATCGCGTCCCGCGCCGCCTGTCAGGGTGTCATCGCCCAGACCGCCGCGCAGGATATCGTCACCCTCGCCGCCGTTGAGGATGTCGTTACCCTTGCCTCCCCAAAGCACGTCGTCGCCTTTACCGCCGTTAAGCGTGGTAGCGGTGTCGTTGGCGATGAGGGTGTCGTTGCCGACAGTTCCAGTCAGTGTCTGACCGTACTGGAAGTTGACGGATACATCCGCATTGTCGGTATCGCCGCCGCTGTCCTTGAGCGTGTAGCTTCCAGTGCCCGTACCTGCGTAATCAATACTCATCGACAGCGTATAGCTCTGATTGCTGTTCGTGTTGTTGCCAACCTTCACGAGATAGTCAGAGTCGGTGTTAGCGGTAATCGTGCCTCCGTCCGCTAGTGAGGTATAGCTGCTGCCGCCTGCTTTCATATAGCTAAGATTGATGTTGCTATTGCCGTCATATAGCGACAGCGTTTCTCCAGCTTTGAGGCGGATCGTGATGGTGTCGGTTGCGAACGTTCCTGATCCTGCCGCGGCAATGGTTCCAATAACATTCAGTGCGGCGGTATCGGTTCCTGCAACTGTAGAAAGATCGCTTCGATTGACGGTGAAAGCAGCGGTGTTTGCGTATGTTTTAGATGGAACAGTAGTCGCGTGAGCGAAATCATTGAAATTGTTCCATCCAGCTGTATTTACCGTTATCGCACCAGTACTGATAGTCCGGCCGTCTTTCGCAATGTCGTTGGCCATCAGCACGTCCGCCGACAGGGTCAGACTGGTCGATGACGTACTCGCGATGTTGGTGATGATGCGATCGTCCACCGCGGCGCTCAGGCCACTCACCACGTTGAAGTTCAACGTGTTGCTCGCCGTGTCCCCGTCGACGTCGCTGAGCGTATAGGTGAACTTGTCGGTGCCGAAGCTATTGGCCTTGGAGGTGTACTTGTAGGTGCCGTCGTCCATATCCATGACGAAGGTACTGCCAAGCTTCGACGTTACCGTCAGCGTGTGGTCGGCGCTGTTATAGAAGTAATTGCTTCCGGCCGTGCCAGACGAGGCAGTCAGAGCGCCCGTTGTCGCGTTATACGTGTAGGTAACACCATCGATGACGATCGACTTCACGTAGCCACCGTCGCCGCCGAAGGACGATGTACCGGTAGCGCTGCCCGCGATGATGCTGTCCTGATAAAGCGGCATCGTGATGGTGCCTGCGACGACTTGAGACAAGTTGTTCAGATCCGTCACGACGACCGCGTCGATGTCCGTCCCTGTACGCCCGTCATAGGCAACTGGATTCAGATACGTTTGGCTTACATCTGTGCCCAAGCCAAGCGCTACGGAGTCGATCTTGTTCGCGCTCAGGAATTTGATCCAATCCGCTTCTTCGCTCGCATCGATTCCGTCGCCCAAGCTAACGTCGGTCGCCGTGCCCGAGTTGAACACGTTCTTGCCATTGACCGCGTTGTTCACGGTTGGATAGAGGCTGGACAGTGTTGGCGAGCCGTCGGAGAAGAAGTACGAGACGTTTTGTACATCGCCAGTTAGTTTGCCTGATGCGTTCCAGGCGAGCTGGGCGTTGCTCAGTGCGTAGTCGTAGTTCGTACCGCCGGTAGCCGTCAGGTTGTTAATGACCGTCAGTGCATCGGTGACACTCATCCAGGTGTACTTGGCACTGCTGTCGAGTTTGTCCGAGAAGGAAGCGACGGCGACCTTCACGGTCCCGATGTCGTCGTAGCTGTTGAGCATCTCGCGGATCGCTTTCTGCATGACTTGCATGCGTGTGAGCTCCACGCCGTTCGCATATACGCCGCTGCCTTCGGCCATTGAACCCGAGGTGTCCAGAATGAGCAGTACGTTGGTCCCAATCGCCCCCTGTTCCATTTTCACCGTAGCCGAATTCGCTACGGGTGAGTCGTCCTCAATGGATACGGTCACCGTAGTGTTGGTGGTGAGCTTACCGTCGCTGACGGTGACCCCGAGATTGAGCGAGACGACATCTTCGACGCCCGCCACGGGGTGGTCTAGACCTTTCGACAGCGTCACCGTGTAGGTGCCGTTGCTTCCGATTGAGGCACGGATGACCTCGACACCGTTGGCGGTGCCAATCAGTGTGCTCGTCCCGGAACCCGACCAAGTCACGGTCGCGCCGCCTGAAGTCAACGTGTTCGTTGGCGCCGTCAGCGTGTAGGACAAGGTGTCGCCATCCACATCGGTCGCAACAATCTTGCCTGTCGCGGTGGGCGAGTTGGTAGTGTCGTTGGTACTGGTGCTGCCCACCGTGTCCGTGTTGCCGCCAGCGAGGCCTTCTTCAGAAACGGCGACCGCCAGCGTCGAGCTGCCGGTATTGATCACCGGCGCGTCGTTCACCGCATACACCGTGACCGGAATGGTCACGCTGGTGCTGGCCGTGCTGCCGTTGCTCCCCTCGGTGGAGGTGGCGGTGGCAATCAGGTTGAAGGTGCCGTTGTAGTCCAGCTTGGTGGTCAGCGTCAGCTTGCTCTGGTTCCAGCCTGTCACATCCACGCTGGTGTTACCCGTCGTGGCTGTGAGCGTATTGGTACCATCAGTAATCGTGGTGCCGACCGGAATGCTGTTGATGGTGACCTTCAGGCTTTCCGAACCATCGGTATCTGTCAGCGCTGCGACCACTTTCGACAGGCGGATAGGCGTGTCTTCATCGCCAGAGTTCATACCGTAGACGGCGTAGTAGCCGTTGCCCTGGCCATCGCTGCCCAACAGGGTGGACGAACGATTCACCTGTGCCGAATCCACTTCGCTGATGTTCTGGATGATGTTGAAGTTGGTGCTGTTGAACGCCGTGGCCGTACTGCCGTTCACGCTCAGGTTCAGCGCGTAGTTACCCGCGCCGGCCTGGTTGTGGTGGTACAGGTCGAAGGTGTAGTAGCCCGTCGTGGTCGGGGTATAGGTCGTGCCGCGGATCGCACCGCTTGTGGTTGCCCAGGTGCCTTCCGCGGCAACTGTGCCACCGATCAGTACACGAACGCTGTCATCGCCCGTGCCGCTGAAGGTGTATGTCTTGCCCGCTTCCAGATACAGGTAGCCCGACAGGTGTGTGCCGGTACCTGCAGCCACGTTGCCGTTGTTGGCAGCGGTGGTGGTGCCGGTGCTCGCGGGTGTCGCTGCATCGATCGCCGCCTGCATCGTCGCCGGGTTGGCGCCGTTGCCGTTGGTGCCGAGCGTGGTGATCGAGAACGTCTCGAGCAGCAGCTTCGAACTGGTGACACCGTTGCCACTCAGGCCGATGGTCGGTGCATCCGCCACGGCCGCCACGCTGATGGTCGCGGTCGCAGGGGTCGCGTCCTTGCCACCATTGTTGTCGGTCGAGGCGTACTGCAGTGAGGACGTTCCGGCCCAGTTGGTGTTCGGCTTGAAGTAGACCGTCGCCGCGTTGTTGGTGGCGTTGATCACTGCATTCGCCGACAGTACGGTGGTTCCGGCCGCGTCGGCGTAGAAGGTCCCGTTGGCGCCGAGGCTGGTCAGCGTGAAGCTGCTCACCGTGCCATCCGGGTCGCTGCCACTGAGGTTGACGGCGATCATCGTGTCTTCGTTGCCGGTGACACGAACATCGTTCGTTTCCGGCAGTTCGTTGGTCCCGACGATGGTGACCGAAATGACCTTGGTCGTACCGTCGATGGCGCTGACGGTAAAGCTCTCGACCTTGGTCTCGCCCTGCTTGAGATACTGCACGGCATTGTTGGAGACGTTGTAGCTCCAGGCGCCGTTGGCGTTCATGGTCAGCGTGCCGAGGGTACCGGCGGCGGGCACGACGGTCGTGGAGAACATACCGGCTTCACCGGCATCCACATCGGTGGACGTCAGCGTGCCAGACGCGACCAAGGTGCCGGCGCTGGTGACGCCCGTGTCCTCGGTCACGCTACCGCTGGCCGTGCCGCTGATCACCGCCGCGTCGTTGGTGCCCACGATCGTTACGGTAATGGTCTTGGTCGCGGTGCCGTCGACACTGGTCACGTTAAAGGTGTCGGTGACCTGCTGGCCCGCCTTCAACGCCTGTACGTTGCTTGCCGCATTGTTGAGGTTGTAGGTCCACACGCCGGCGCTCGTCACCGAGAAGGTGCCGTAGGTGCCGGTGACGTTCGACTGTGCGGTAACGGCGGCTTCGCCTGTATCCGCGTCCGTGACGATCAGGTTGCCAGTGGTGCTGAGCTTGGTGTCTTCCGTGACCGTTCCACTTACCGTCCCGCTGATGCTGGCGACATCGTTGGTTCCGGTGATGGTGATGGTCAATGCGCCGGTATCGGTCAACTGACCGTCGGAGACGGTATAAGTGAAGACGTCCTTCGCGGTCACGCCCTGCGGCAACGCCTTGGTGGCGTCGTTGGCGACGTAGGTGTAGGTGCCGTTGGCGTTGAGCGTCAGCGTCCCATAGGTGCCGATCAGCGAGGACCCGACACTGCCGGTGGTGGTGCCTGTCGTCGCGCTTTCGGCGCCGGTACGGATGCCGACCACCGTCAGGGTGTCGCCTTCAACATCGGTGTCATTGGCCAGCACGCCATTGGCTGCGTTGCTCACGTTGAGCGTAGCCTGCTGCGTTACGGCGCCGATGTCGTCACGGGCCACGGGTGCGTCGTTTACTGCAGCGACGTTGATAGCGCCGGAGGCGACCGTGCTCACCTGGCCGGCATTGTCGGTGGCGGTGTACTTGAAGGACGTGCTGCCGTTCCAGTCCTGGTTGGGCTTGAAGTAGATCGTCGCGCCATTGTTGCTGGCCGTGATCACCGAGCTGGTGGTCAGCGCCTGCGTACCGGCGGCATCGCTGTAGAAGGTGCCGTTGGCCGCGAGGGACGTCAGCTTGAAGCTGGTAACGGTGCCGTCCACATCGGTGCCCGACAGGTTCACGGCGATCACCGTGTCTTCGTTGCCGTTGACCGTCAGTGCCGAGGCGACCGGCGCATCGTTCACCGCCGTGACGTACAGCGTCACGGTCGCGGTGTCGTAGCCACCCTTGCCGTCGGTGATGGTGTACTGGAACGACGCCGGGCCGTTGTAGTTGGCGTCAGGCGTGAAGATGACATAGCCATCCTTCAGCACTGCCGTGCCGTGGCCACCACTGATGTTGGTGACGCTGGTCACGGTCAGCGTATCGCCGTCGATGTCCACGTCGTTCTTCAGCAGGTCGCTTGCCTTGATCGAAAGCGGTGCGTCCTCGACCGTGCTAAGCGTCTGCGTCAGCGTATAGGCGCTGAGCGGCTGGAAAGCGCCACTGCCGAACTGCAGGGTCGGCTGGAAGATCGCCTCACCACCCTGATCCCAGTAGAGGATCTCGATGGTGTGGGTACCGCTGGTGTCGATGGTGAACGTTTCGTTCTTCGTCGCCGGGCTCTGGATGGCATCTACCGCCGCGACCTGCTTGCCGTCGATGAGGATCTGGTAGCCGTCGTCTGCGCGAACGCTGAACGTGTAGGTGCCGGCCTGCAGCTGGATCTGCCCCGTCATGTGGACGATGGCGTCACTGCCGCTCTTCTGCGTCGTGCTGTTCAGGCTTGCTGCATCGCTGCCCAGGAAGGTCGCGAGTTTGCCGGGCGTACCGAGGTTGCCGCTGATGTAGGTGTAGCTCGGGTTGCTGGCGATGAAGGTGGAATCTGGCTGGCCCTTGAGCGCCATGAACGCCCGTACCTGGGCGATGGTGGTCAGGTTTGCACCATCCAGGCTGCTGCCTTCGTTGTAGGCGAAGTACTCGGCGCGCAGGCCGGACAACGTGGTCGCGGCGTTCAGGTAGCTGTCGTCGATGGCATCCGGCGCATCGTTGACCGGTGCGACATTGATAGTGCCGGTGGCCGCCGCGCCCGTCGCGCCTTTGTTATCCGTCGCGGTGTACTGGAAGCTGGTACTGCCGTTCCAGTCCTGCGTCGGCTTGAAGTACACGGTCGCGCCATTGCCTGTCGCGGCAATGGCCGTGCTGTTGGTGATGACCTGCGTACCGGCGGCATCGCTGTAGAAGGTACCGTTGGCGACAGAGGTCAGCTTGAAGCTGGCCACGGTACCGTCCACGTCGCTGCCACTTAGGCGTACGGCGATGAGGGTGTCTTCGTCGCCGCTTGCCGACGTCGCGTTGGTGACTGGCGCGTCGTTGGTGCCGCTGACGGTCACGGTGATGACCTGGCGGGTGCCGTCCACACTGCTCACAGTGAACTGCTCGACCTTGCTGTCGCCGCTGCTCAGGTACTGCACCTTGGCGTTGTCGACGGTGTAGGTCCAGGTGCCGTTGGCCGCGATGGTCAACGAACCGAGTGTCGTCCCCACGGGCATGCCGGTGCCTGCGGCGAACGCCGCTTGGCCAACGTCCGCATCGCTGATGGTCAGCGTGCCGCTGCTGACGAGCGTGTTTGCTGCCGTCGGGTTCAGGTCTTCGGTCACGCCGCCCGTGCTGGTGCCACTGATCACGGCAGCATCGTTGGTGCCATTGATCGTGACGGTGATGGTCTGCGTGGCGGTGCCATCGGCGGACTTGACGGTGTAGGTCTCGACGCGGCTGTCGTTGGCGCCGAGGTACTGCACCTTGGCGTTATCGACGGTGTACGTCCAGGCGCCGCCCGCCGTGATGGACAGGGTGCCGAGTGCGGTCGCGACGTTGTTGGTCACGCCACTGGCGCCAGTGTAGGTGACGCTGCCGGTGTTGAAGACGTTCTCGCCGGTATCGACGTCGGTGACGGTCAGGTTGCCGCTGGTGACGAGGCTGTTCGAAGCGTTGACGGCAGTGTCCTCGGTGACACTGCCGACTGCGGTACCGCTGATGCTGGCGTTGTCGTTGGCACCGGTGACGGTGACGTCGATGACCTTCGAAGCGGTGCCGTCGGTGCTGGTGACGGTCAGGGTGTCATGCACGGTCTGGCCGGCGGTGAGCGCTTGCGTCACGCCACGGCTGTTGTCCAGCGCGTAGGTCCATGCACCGGTGCCCGTGTTGAACGTGAACGTACCGTAGGTGCCGGCGAGGCTGGCAGGCGTCTGGAAGCCCGCCTGCCCTGCATCCACGTCGGTCACGGTCAGGGTGCCATTGGCAGTCGGCGTACCCGAGGTGCCGTTGTTGATGCCGCCAGCCTCGGTGACCGCGCCAGTGGCGGTACCGCTGATGGTGGCATTGTCATTGCTGCCGTTGACCGTGACGTCGATGACCTTGGTGGCGGTGCCGTCGGTGCTGGTCACTGTCAGCGTGTCGTGCACGGTCTGGCCAGCGTTGAGGGCCTGGGTCGCGCTGCGGCTATTGTCGAGCGTGTAGGTCCAGGCGCCGCTGGTGGCGTTGAACGTGAACGTGCCATAGGTGCCGGCGAGGCTGGCTGGTGTCTGGAAGCCAGCTTGGCCCGCATCCACGTCGGTCACGGTCAGGGTGCCATTCGCCGTTGGCGTCCCGGCGGTGCCGTTGTTGATGCCACCAGCTTCGGTGACAGTCCCGGTGGCGGTACCGCCGATAGTGGCGTTGTCGTTCGCGCCGTTGACGGTGACGTCGATGATCTGCGTGGCCGTACCGTCGGTGCTGGTAACGGTCAGCGTGTCGTGCATGACATCGCCGGCTTTGAGTGCCTGGGTGGCGGTGCGCGCGTTATCGAGCGCATAGCTCCAGGTGCCCGTCGTGGCGTTGAAGGTGAAGGTCCCGTAGGTGCCGTTGAGGCTGGTCGGCGTCTGGAAGCCCGATTGGCCGCTGTCCACGTCGGTCACCGTGAGCGTGCCCGAGGCATTCGGGGTGCCGGCGGTGGCGTTGTCGACACCGCCCGCTTCGGTGACGGTACCCGTGGCCGTGCCGGTGATGCTGGCATTGTCGTTGGCGCCGTTGACCGTGACGTCGATGACCTGCGTGGCGGTGCCGTCGGCACTGGTCACACTCAACGTGTCGTGCACGACCTGACCCGCTGTCAGGGCCTGGGTGACGGTGCGGCTGTTATCCAGCGTATAGGTCCAGGCGCCCGTGCCTGCGTTGAACGTGAACGTGCCGTAGGTGCCGTTCAGGCTGGCGCTGGCCGGTGCCTGGAAGGTCGCCTGGCCGGCGTCGACGTCGGAGACGGTCAGGGTGCCGTTGGCGGTTGGTGACCCGGCGGTGCCGTTGTTGATACCGCCCGCTTCCGTGACGGAACCGGCAGCGGTGCCGCTGATGGTGGCGTTGTCGTTGCTGCCTGTGACCGAGACATCGATGACTTTCGATGCCGTGCCATCGACGCTGGCGACGGTCAGGGTGTCGTGCACCACCTGATTGGCGTTGAGGGCTTGGGTCGCGCTGCGGCTGTTGTCGAGCGTGTAGGTCCAGGCGCCGCTGGTGGCGTTGAAGGTGAACGTACCGTAGGTGCCGTTCAGGCTGGCTGGCGTCTGGAATGCGGCTTGGCCGGCGTCCACATCGGTGATCGTCAGCGCCCCGGATGCCGTTGGCGAACCGGCCGTACCGTTATTGATGCCACCGGCCTCGGTGACAGCACCGGTCGCGGTACCACCGATGCTGGCGTTGTCATTGCTGCCGTTGACCGTCACGTCGATGAGACGCGTGGTGCCGCCGTCGGCGCTGGTGACGGTCAGGGTGTCGTGCACCGTCTGGCCGGCATTGAGGGCCTGGGTCGCGCTGCGGCTGTTGTCGAGCGTGTAGGTCCAGGCACCGGTGCCGGAATTGAAGGTGAACGTACCGTAGGTGCCGTTCAGGCTGCCGCTGGCAGGCGCCTGGAAGGTCGACTGGCCAACGTCGGCGTCGCTGACGGTCAGTGTGCCAGAGGCGGTCGGCGTGCCGGCCGTGGCGTTGTCGGCGCCGCCGGCTTCGGTCACGGTGCCGGCCGCATTGCCGCTGATGGTGGCGACGTCATTGGTGCCATTGACGGTAACGGTGATGGTCTGCGTGGCCGTGCCGTCCGCCGATTTGACGGTGTAGGTCTCGGTGCGGGTCTGGCCGGCACCGAGGTATTGCACCGCATCATTGCTGACGGTGTAGGTCCAGGTGCCGCTCGCAGTGATGGACAGTGTGCCGAGCGCAGTGGCGACACCGTTGGTGGTGCCGCTGGCGCCGGTGAAGGTGACGCTGCCGGTGTTGAACACGTTCTCGCCGGTATCGACGTCGGTGACGGTGAGGCTACCGGTGGTGACCAGATTGTTCGCCGCGTTGACGTTGCTGTCTTCGGTGAGCGTACCGATGGCGGTGCCGCTGATACTGGCGTTGTCGTTGCTGCCGTTGACGAGGATGTCGATCACCTTCGTGGCGGTGCCGTCGGCACTGGTCACGGTCAGCGTATCGTGCGCTGTCTGGTTGGCATTGAGCCCCTGGGTCGCAGCTCGGGTGTTGTCGAGCTTATAGGTCCAGGCGCCGGTGCCGGCATTGAAGGTGAAGGTACCGTAGGTGCCGTTCAGGCTGGCTGAGGCCGGGGCCTGGAAGGCCGCTTCACCGGTATCGACGTCGCTTACGGTCAGGGTGCCCGACGCATCCGGCGTACCGGTCGTGGCGTTGTTGACGCCGCCCGCTTCGGTAACCGTACCGGACGCCGTACCGCCGATGGTTGCATTGTCGTTGGCGCCGTTGACGGTGACATCGATCACTTTCGAGGCAGTGCCGTCGGTGCTGCTGACGGTCAGGGTGTCGTGCACGACATCGCCGGCCTTGAGGGCCTGGGTCACGCTGCGGCTGTTATCCAGCGTGTAAGTCCAGGCGCCACTGGTGGCGTTGAACGTGAACGTACCGTAGGTGCCGTTGAGGCTAGCGGCCGCAGGCGACTGGAAGCTTGCCTGGCCGGCGTCGACGTCGCTGATGGTCAGCGTGCCATTGGCGGTCGGTGTACCCGCCGTGCCGTTGTTGATGCCACCGGCTTCGGTGACGCTGCCCGTCGCGGTGCCCGCGATCGTCGCATTGTCGTTGCTGCCATTGACGGTGACATCGATGACCTGCGAAGCCGTGCCGTCCGCACTGGTCACGGTCAGCCGGTCATGGACGGCTTCGCCCGCGTTGAGGGCTTGTGTGGCAGTGCGGCTGTTGTCGAGCGTGTAGGTCCAGGCACCGGTCGTTGTGTTGAACGTGAAGGTACCGTAGGTGCCAGTGAGCGTACCCGCGGCTGGCGCCTGGAAGGTCGCCTGGCCTGCGTCGACATCGCTGACGGTCAGGGTGCCGTTCGCGGTTGGTGTCCCGGCGGTGCCGTTATTGATGCCGCCCGCTTCGGTCACGTTGCCCGTAGCGGTGCCCGCGATCGTCGCGTTGTCGTTGCTGCCGTTGACGGTCACGTCGATGACTTGTGTCGCGGTGCCATCGGCACTGGTAACTGTCAGCGTGTCGTGCGCCGTCTGGTTCGCATTGAGCGCCTGGGTAGCCGTGCGGCTGTTGTCCAGGGTGTAGGTCCAGGCACCGGTCGTAGTGTTGAACGTGAAGGTACCGTAGGTGCCAGTGAGCGTGCCCGTGGCTGGCGCCTGGAAGGTCGCCTGGCCTGCGTCGACATCGCTGACCGCCAGAGTGCCGTTCGCGGTGGGTGACCCGGCGGTGCCGTTATTGATGCCGCCGGCTTCGGTCACGCTGCCGGTGGCCGTACCGCTGATGGTGGCGTTGTCGTTGCTACCGTTGACCGTGACATCGATGACCTTCGACGCCGTGCCATCGGCACTGCTGACGGTCAGGGTGTCATGGGCGACCTGATTGGCGTTGAGGGCCTGTGTGGCGCTGCGGCTGTTGTCGAGCGTGTAGGTCCAGGCGCCGGTCGCGGTATTGAACGTGAAGGTACCGTAGGTGCCGTTGAGCGTGCTGGCGGCTGGCGCCTGGAAGGTCGCCTGGCCCGCGTCGACATCGCTGACGGTCAGGGTGCCGTTGGCGGTCGGCGTACCGGCGGTAGCGTTGCTGACACCACCTGCTTCGGTCACGTTGCCTGTGGCTGTGCCGCTGATGGTGGCGTTGTCGTTGCTGCCGTTGACCGTGACGTCGATGAGCTGCGTCGCGGAGCCGTCGGCACTGGCGACCGTCAGGGTGTCATGGACGACCTGATTGGCGTTGAGGGCCTGTGTGGCGCTGCGGCTGTTATCGAGGGTGTAGGTCCATGCACCGGTCGCGGTGTTGAACGTGAAGGTACCGTAGGTGCCGTTCAGGCTGGCGGCTGCCGGAGCCTGGAAAGTGGCCTGGCCCGCATCGACATCGCTGACGGTAAGAGTGCCACTGGCGTTCGGCGAACCTGCCGTCGCGTTGTTGGCACCACCTGCCTCGGTCACCGTGCCGGTGGCCGTACCTCTGATGGTGGCGTTGTCGTTGGCGCCGTTGACGGTCACGTCGATGAGCTGCGAAGCAGTGCCGTCGGCGCTTGTCACCGTCAGGGTGTCGTGCACGACCTGACCAGCCGTCAGGGCCTGAGTGGCGCTGCGGCTGTTATCGAGTGTGTAGGTCCACACGCCGGTGCCTGTATTGAAGGCAAAGGTGCCGTAGGTGCCGTTAAGGCTGGCAGCAGCCGGAGCCTGGAAGGTGGCCTGGCCGGCGTCCACGTCGCTAACGGCCAGCGTGCCGGTCGCGCTTGGCGTGCCGGAGGTGCCGTTGTTGATGCCGCCCGCTTCGGTGACGGCGCCGGTCGCGGTGCCGCTGATGGCCGCATTGTCGTTGCTGCCGGTGACGGTCACGTCGATAACGCGTGTCGCCGAGCCGTCGAGGCTGGTGACGGTCAGGGTGTCATGCACGGTCTGGCCAGCCGTCAGCGCTTGGGTCGCTGCGCGGCTGTTGTCCAGTGTGTAGGTCCAGGCGCCGCTGGTGGCGTTGAACGTATAGGTACCGTAGGTGCCGTTGAGCGTGCTTGCGGCCGGCGTCTGGAAGCTCGCCTGCCCAGCATCGGCATCGCTGATGGTCAGCGTGCCGTTGGCGGTCGGTGTACCCTCCGTGCCGCTGTTGAGCCCGCCCGCTTCGGTGACTGTGCCCGTGGACGTACCGCCGATCACCGCAGTGTCGTTGGCACCGGTGACGGTGACGTCGATCACCTGCGTTGCCGTGCCATCGGCACTGGCGACGGTCAGGGTGTCATGGGCGATCTGCCCCTCGGTCAAGGCTTGGGTCGCGGTACGGCTGTTATCGAGCGTATAGCTCCACACGCCTGTGCCGGTGTTGAAGGTAAAGGTGCCGTAGGTCCCGTTGAGGCTGGCGGCTGCCGGAGCCTGGAAGGTGGCCTGGCCCGCATCGACATCGCTGACGGTCAGCGTGCCGGTCGCGCTTGGCGCGCCGGCGTTACCGTTGTTGATGCCGCCGGCTTCGGTGACGGCGCCGGTCGCGGTGCCGCTGATGGCTGCGTTGTCGTTGCTGCCGGTAACGGTGACGTCGATCACGCGCGTTGCCGAGCCGTCGAGGCTGGTGACGGTCAGGGTGTCATGCGCTGTCTGGCCAGCCGTCAGGGCTTGGGTCGCTGCACGGCTGTTGTCCAGCGTGTAGGTCCAGGCGCCGCTGGTGGCGTTGAACGTATAGGTACCGTAGGTGCCGTTCAGGCTGGTGCTGGCCGGAGCCTGGAAGCTCGACTGGCCGGCATCCACGTCGGTGACGGTGAGCGTGCCGGACGCGCTTGGCGAGCCGGCAGTGCCATTGTTGATCCCGCCTGCTTCGGTCACGGCACCGGTCGCGGTACCGCCGATCACGGCAGTGTCATTGCTGCCATTGACGGTGACGTCGATGACTTGCATGGCGGTGCCGTCGAGGCTGGTGACGGTCAGGGTGTCATGCACCGCCTGGCCGGCCGTGAGGGCCTGGGTCGCGCCACGGTTGTTATCCAGCGCGTAGGTCCAGGCGCCGGTGCTGGCGTTGAACGTGAAGGTCCCGTAGGTGCCGTTCAGGCTGGCGGAGGCCGGGGCCTGGAAGGCCGCTTCACCCGTGTCGACGTCGCTGACGGTCAGTGTGCCGGACGCGCTTGGAGTACCTGCTGTCGCGTTGTTAAGCCCACCGGCTTCGGTGACCGTGCCGGATGCGTTACCCGTGATGGTGGCGGCGTCATTGGTGCCGTTGATGGTGACGGTCACCGTCTGGCGGCCCGTACCGTCGGCGCTGACCACGGTGAAGCTGTCGGTGACCTGCTGGCCAGCCTTGAGCGCCTGTACGTTTGTCGCGCTGTTGTCGAGGTTGTAGGTCCAGGCGCCGTTGTTGCCGACGCTGAACGTGCCGTAGGTACCCGTCGCGCCACTCTGAGCCTGGAAGCTCGACTGTCCGGCGTCCGGGTCGTTGATGGTGAGCGTACCGGTGGCGCTGGTCTTCACGTCTTCGGTGGTCACGCCAACGGTGGTGCCGCCGATGGTTGGAACGTCGTTGGTACCGGTGATGGTGACGCTGATGACCTGCGTGGTGCCGTCGCTGGTGCGTACAGTGAACTGCTCGACCTTCTCTTGCCCAGCGGCCAGGTACTGCACGCGGCTGTTGTCGACGGAGTAGGTCCAGCTGCCATTGGCAGCGATCGTCAGGTTACCGAGCGTACCGGTGCCGACTGGCGTGCCGTTGCCTTCGACGAAGCCCGCCTGGCCCGCATCGACGTCGGTGACGGTCAGTGCGCCGGTGCTGATCAGACGGCCATTGTCGACATCCAGATCTTCGGTCACGGCGCCGCTGGCGTTGCCGCCGATCACGGCCGCATCGTTGGTGCCGTTGATGGTGACCGTCACCACCTGTGTGGCAGTGCCGTCGAAGCTGGTGACGGTGAAGGTGTCGTAGACCTTCTGGCCTGCTGCCAGCGCCTGCACGTTGGCGGCGCTGTTGTTCAGGTTGTAGGTCCAGGTGCCATCCGCAGCGACGCTGAAGGAACCGTAGGAGCCGGTGCTGTTGCCGGCGAGGAAGCTCGACTCTCCGGTGTCCGCATCGCTGATGGTCAGCGTACCGCGAGCCTGGGTGGTGCCATCCTCGGTGGTTTCGCCGGTAGCGACACCGCCGATCACCGGCACGTCATTGGTACCGGTGATGGTGATGGTCACCGGGGTGCTGACGCTGCCGTCGGCACTGACCACGTTGAAGGTCTCGGTGACGACTTGCCCGCCCTTGAGCGCCTGCACGTTGGCGGCGCTGTTGTTCAGGGTGAAGGTCCAGACGCCGCCAGCATTCACGCTGAAGTTGCCGTAGGTACCGGTCGTGGCGTTCTGCGCGATGAAGGCAGACTGCCCAGCATCGGCGTCGCTGATAGTGAGCGTGCCGGTGGCGCTGGTCTTGACGTCTTCGGTGGCCACGCCGGAGGCAGTGCCGCCGATGGTGGGGATGTCATTGGTCCCGTTGACGGTGACCACGATGTCCTTGGTGGCCGTGCCGTCTGCGCTGGTCACGGTGAAGGTTTCGGTACGGCTCTCGCCGGCGCCGAGGTACTGCACCTTGCTGTTGTCGACGGTGTAGGTCCAGTTGCCGCCGGCGGTGATGGTGAGGCTACCCAGCGGTGTGTCGGTGCCGCGATAGGTCACGGTGCCGGTCTGGAAGACGTTCTCGCCGGTGTCCACATCGCTGACGGTCAACGTACCGGTGGTGGTCAGCTTGCCGCTGGACACGCCGGTGTCTTCGGTGACGGCGCCCGTGGCGTTACCGCTGATGCTCGCCTGATCGTTAGTACCGGTGATGGTGACCACGACGCTGCGGCTCGCGGTGCCATCGATGCTGGTGACGGTGAAGGTATCGGTCACGCGCTGGCCCGCGGTCAACGCCTGGACGTTGGTCGCAACGTTGTTGAGGGTGTACGTCCAGCTGCCATTCGCGGCGACGCTAAAGGAACCGTAGGTGCCGGGCACGTCGGTGCGTGGGGCGACGCCCGCTTCGCCGGTATCGACGTCGGTCACGTCCAGCTTGCCGCTGGCCGTGCGGGTACCGTCTTCGACGACATCGCCCGTACGCGTGCCGCTGATGCTCGCGGCGTCGTTGGTGCCGTTGATGGTTACGGTCACCGCCTGGCTGGCAGTGCCGTCCGCGCTGACCACGGTGAAGGTTTCGGTGACCTGCTGACCGGCCTTGAGGGCCTGGACTTTGGCGTCGCCGTTGTCGAGGTCGTAGGTCCAGCGGCCGTTGGCATCGACGTTGAACGTGCCGTAGGTGCCTTTCACCGCTGCCTGTGGCGCGAACACCGATTCGCCGCGATCCGCGTCAGCGATGGTCAAGGTGCCGCTTTCCTGCAGGCGAGTGTCTTCCGTCACGCTGCCGACGTTGTCGCCGCCAATGGTCGGGACATCGTTGGTGCCGGTGATGGTTACGGTGATCGTCTGTGGCGTGCCGTCAATGGCCGTGACGGTGAAGGTCTCGACCTTGGTCGCGCCCGCACCGAGGTACTGCACGTCGGCGTTGGCAACGCTGTAGCTCCAGGCGCCCGCGCTGTTGATGACCAGTGTGCCGAGGGTGCCGGCGGCTGGTGTTGCGGTGCCAGCGGTGAATACGCCGGCCTGGCCGACGTCCGCGTCGGTGGAGGTCAGTGCGCCGGTGCTCACGAGGTAGCCGCCCGCGTTGACGTTGCGGTCTTCGGTGACCACGCCGCTGGTGTCGCCGCTGATTACTGCTGCATCGTTGGTGCCGTTGATGACCACGGTGATGGTCTGCGTGGCCGAGCCATCGATCGACGCGACGGTATAGGTTTCGGTGCGCGTCTGGCCGGCGCCGAGGTACTGCACGGCGTTGTTGGAAACGCTGTAGCTCCAATGGCCGGCGGCGTCGATGGACAGGCTGCCGAGCGCCGTGGCGACGCCATTGGTGGTGCCGGTGGCACCGGTGAAGGTCACGCTGCCGGTGTTGAACACGCTTTGGCCGGCGTCGAGGTCGCTGACGCTCAGCGTGCCCTCGGTATTCAGGCGGCCGGCGTTGATGGCGGTGTCTTCGGTGACGCTGCCACTCGCGTTGCCGGTGATGGTGGCGGCATCTGCCGTGCCGTGGATGACCACGGTAATGGTTTGCGTGGCGGAGCCGTCTGCCGAGGCCACGGTGTAGGTCTCGGTGCGGGTTTCGTTCGCGTTCAGGTACTGCACACGGGCGTTGTCGACCGTGTAGGTCCAGGTGCCGTTGGCGGTGATCGACAGGTTGCCCAGGGCGGTCGTCACGCCATTGGTGGTGCCGGTGGCACCGGTGTAGGCGACGCTGCCGGTGTTGAACGCGGACTGGCCGGCGTCGGCATCGGACACGTTCAGGCTGCCGGTGGTGGCCAGACGGTTGGCGGTGTCCGCGCCCTGATCTTCCGTCACGTCGCCACGGGCGTTGCCGGTGATGACCGCGGTATCCGCCGTACCGTGCAGGGTAACGGTGATGACCTGGCTCGCCGTGCCGTCCTTCGACGTTACGGTGAAGGTTTCCACACGGGTCTCGCCCGCGTTCAGGTACTGCACCGCGCCGTTGGCGACGGTGTAGGTCCAGGTGCCGTTGGCGGTGATCGACAGGCTGCCCAGGGCGCCGGCATTGTTGTTCGTCGCGCCGGTCGCGTTGTTGAAGACCACGCTGCCGGTGTTGAACACGTTCTCGCCGGTGTCGACATCGGACACCGTCAGGCTGCCGGTGGCGACCAGGTTCTGCGCCGTATCGACGTTGGTGTCTTCAGTCAGATCGCCGACCGGATTGCCGCTGATACGGGCCTCGTCGTTCGTCCCGGTAATGGTGATCTCGATGACCTTGCTGGTGCCATCGACGGCCGTGACGGTGAACTGCTCGACCTTGTTCTCGCCAGCCGCGAGGTATTGCACGGCAGCGTTCGAGACGCTGTAGGTCCAGGCGCCGCCTGCCGTGATGGAAAGCGTGCCCAGCGTGTTGCCCACTGGTGTGGCGTTGCCGATGGTGAAGGCCGCTTGGCCGCTGTCCGCATCGGTGATGGACAGGTTGCCGCTGCTGATCAGGTTGCCATCTGTGGAGACGTCACGGTCTTCGGTCACGCCGCCGACCGCGTTGCCGGTGATCACGGCCGCGTCGTTGGTGCCGGTGATGGTGACTTCGATGGTCTTGGTGGTGCCATCGACACTGGTGACGGTGAAGGTTTCGACCTTGGTTTCGCCCGCGCCGAGGTACTGCACGGCGTTATTGGCGACGCTGTAGCTCCACGCGCCGTTGCTGTCGATGCTCAGGCTGCCGAGGGTACCGGGCGCTGCAATGGCTGCGCCTGGACGGAAACTTGCTTCGCCGGTATCTACGTCGGTGATGGACAGCGTGCCGCCGCTGACGAGTTTGCCGTCGGCGTTGACGTCGCGGTCTTCGGTGACGGTGCCAGTCGCGGCACCGGTGATCACGGCGGCATCGTTGGTGCCGACGATCGTCACGGTCAGGGTCTTGGTGGTGCCGTCGAGGCCCGTGACGGTGAAGGTTTCATCCTTCGTCACGCCCGCGCCGAGGTACTGCACCGCGCTGTTGGCGACGCTGTAAGTCCAGGCGCCTTCGCTATTGATGCTCAGATTGCCGAGGGTGCCTGCCGAAGCCGTGGCCGTGCCCGGACGGAAACTCGCTTCGCCGGTATCGGCGTCGCTGATCGACAGCGAGCCGCTGCTGATCAGGTTGCCACCCGTGGTGACATCCGTGTCTTCGGTCACGCGGCCGGTATCGACGCCGGTGATCACTGCGGCATCGTTGACGCCGGTGATGGTGACGCTGATGGTCTGCGGCGTACCGTCGATTGCGGTGACGGTAAAGGTCTCGACCTTCGTCACGCCCGCGCCGAGGTATTGCACGGCGTCGTTGGCGACGCTGTAGGTCCAGGCGCCATCGCTACCGATGACGAGGCTACCCAGCGTGCCGGTGGGTGCGCTGGCGGTGCCAGGGGTGAACTGGTTGGCTTGGCCGACGTCGGCGTCGGTGGAGGTCAGCATGCCGGTGCTCACCAGCTTGCCGGCGGTCACGCCGCTGTCTTCGGTTACGCCACCGGTGGTCTGGCCACTGATGACGGCCGCATCGTTGGTGCCATTGATGCGGACGGTGATGGTCTGCGTAGCGGAGCCATCCGCCGACGCCACGGTGTAGGTTTCCACGCGGGTTTCGCCCGCGTTGAGGTACTGCACGGCGTCGTTGGAAACGCTGTACGTCCAGCTGCCGGCCGCATTGATCGACAGGCTGCCGAGGGCGGCGGTCACGTTGTTGGTGGCGCCGCTGGCACCGGTGAAGGCCACGCTGCTGGTGTTGAACTGGTTCTGTCCCTGATCCGCATCGCTGACACTCAGGCTGCCGGTGCTGACCAGGTTGTTGGCCGCATCGACGTTGCGATCCTCGGTGAGGTCGCCGAGCGCGTTGCCGCTGATGGTGGCCGCGTCGTTTGTGCCCACGATGGTGACTTCGATGGTCTGCGTAGTGCCATCCGCCGTGGCCACGGTGAAGCGTTCGACCTTGGTTTCGCCTGCGCCAAGGTACTGCACCGCATCATTGGACACGCTGTAGGTCCAGGTGCCGGTCGGGGTGATGGTCAACGAGCCGAGCACGCCAGTGCCGACGGGCGCAGCGCTGGTCGGGACGAAGCGGGCTTCGCCGGTGTCGGCGTCGGTGACGGACAGGTTGCCGGTGCTGACAAGGTTGTTCGCGGTGTTGACGTCAGTGTCTTCGGTGACCGTGCCGCCGGCATTGCCAGTGATCACCGCGGCATCGTTGGTGCCGGTGATGGTGACTTCGATCGTTTTGCTGGTGCCGTCGACGCCCGTGACGGTGAAGGTTTCCGTCTTCGTCTGGCCGGCGCCGAGGTACTGCACGTCGCCGTTGGCGACGCTGTACGTCCAGGTGCCGTTCTCGGTGATGGTCAACACGCCGAGAGTGCCGGTCTGGTTCGGAGTGGCGGTTCCTGCGGTGAAGCGGGCTTCGCCGGTATCCGCGTCGCTGATGGTCAGGCTGCCGGTGCTTACCAGCGTGCCCTGTGCGGTCACGTCGAGATCTTCGGTGACGGCTCCGGTGGCGACGCCATCGATCACGGCGGCGTTGTTGGTGCCAGTGATGCCAACGGTAACGGTGGTGGTGGAACCATCGTTGAGGGTGACGGTGATGCGGTCGTTCACGCTCTGGCCGCCGGCCAGTGCAGTGGCGCGGCCGTCCAGGGTGTAGGTCCAGTTACCACGGGCATCGACGGTCAGGTTGCCGTAATTGCCCGACACGGTGCCGGCATTGAACGCCAGCGCCGGGTTGTCGACATCCGTCGCGGTCAATTGGCCGCTGATCGAAGGCTGCGTCTGCTCGACGACGTTACCGCTTCCGGTGCTGATGACCGGCAGATCGTCGGTACCGGTGACGGTAATGGTGATGGTCGCAGGCTGGCTGACCCCGCCGTTCGAATCGGTCGCGCTGTAGGTGAAGGTAACGGTGCGGCTCTGACCCGCAGGCAGCGCATCGAAGTCAGTGCCGGGGTTGAAGCTGTAGGTGCCGTTCGGGTTGAAGGTCAGCGTGCCGTTGTTGGCACCGACACCGCTCACCAGCTGGTAGCCGACGATGGTGTCGCCGCTGTCCACATCCGTCGCCGCCGGGACCTGCGTGCTGAGAACGGTGTTCTCTTCGGTCGTCACCGTCGCATCGCGGACCACGGGCGTGTCATTGGTGCCCGTGACGGTGATGGTCACGGTCGCAGGCGCACTGACGCCGCCGTTATTGTCGGTGGCGGTGTAGGTGAAGGTCACCTGGCGAGTCTGGCCAACGCCGAGAGCGTTGAAGTCATTGCCCGGGTTGAAGCTGTAGCTGCCGTTGCTGTTGAACGTCAGCGCGCCGTTGCCGCTGCCCAGCCCGTTGACGACCTGGTAGCTGGCGATGGTATCGCCGGTGTCCAGATCGGAAGCGGTCGGAACGTTGGCGTTGAAGCTGGTGTTCTGGCTTGTGGATTCCGAGGATGCAGTCACCGCCGGCACATCGTTGGTGCCGAGTACGTTGACGGTGATCTGCTGCGTGGTGCCGTCGGCACTGCGCACGGTAAAGGTTTCCTGGACGGACTGACCCTGTGCCAGCGCCTGCACATTGGCGGCGCTGTTGTTCAGGGTGTAGGTCCAGGCGCCCGTGCTGTTCACGCTGAACTGGCCGTAGGTGCCCGCCGTGTTGACCTGCGGCTGGAAGCTGTTCTGGCCCGCGTCCGGATCGGTGGCAGTCAGGTTGCCGCTGGCGGCGGTGCGCACGTCTTCCTGCACGTTGCCGACAAAATCGCCGGTGATCACCGCGGCATTGTTGGTGCCGGTGATGCCGACAGTGACAGTGGTGGTGGAGCCATCATTCAGGGTGACGGTGATGACATCGCTGGCTGCCTGGCCGGCGGTGAGCGCATCGGCGCGGCTATCCAGCGTGTAGGTCCACTGGCCGGCGGCGTTGACCACAAGGCTGCCGTAGCTACCAGAAAGGGTGCCGTCGACGAAGGCCAGGGCCGGATTGTCGACGTCGGTCGCCGTTAGCTGGCCACTGATAGAAGGCTGCGTCTGCTCAACGACAGTGCCGCTACCGGTGCTGATGACGGGAAGGTCATCGGTACCGGTGACGGTGATGGTGATCGTCGCAGGTTGGCTGACCCCGCCGTTCGAATCGGTGGCGGTGTAGGTGAAGGTGACGGTACGGCTTCCGCCTGCTGGCAGGGCATCGAAGTCGGTACCTGGGTTGAAGCTGTAGGTACCGTTGGCGTTGAAGGTAAGGGTGCCGTTGCCAGCGCCTACACCTGTAGCCAGTTGGTAGCTGCTGATGAGGTCGCCGGTGTCGATGTCGGTCGCGCTCGGAACCACGCCTTCGAGCACGGTATTTTCGCCGGTCGTAGCGTCGCTCACGTCGGTGACGCGCGGCACGTCATTAGTGCCCTGCACGGTGATCGTGACCTGCTGCGCGGTGCCGTCGGCGCTGCGTACCGTGAAGGTTTCGCTGACGGATTGACCCTGCGCCAGCGCCTGCACGTTGGCTGCCGCGTTGTTCAGGGTATAGGTCCAGGCGCCGGATTCGTTGACGCTGAAGGTGCCGTAGGTGCCAGCCGTTCCCGGCTGTACCTGGAAGCGGCTTTCGCCTGCGTCGGCGTCAGTCACGTCCAGCTTGCCGCTGGCGGTGACAGTGGTGTCTTCCTTGGTCAGGCCGGTGGTGTCGCCGCTGATTGAGGCGACGTTGTTGCTGCCGGTGATGGCCACAGTGACGGTGGTGGTCGAGCCGTCGTTCAGGCGAACGGTGACCGTGTCCGTGACGTTCTGGTTGGCGGTGAGCGCGTTGGCGCGGCCGTCCAGGGTGTAGGTCCATTGACCATTGGTGCCCAGAACCAGGTTGCCGTAGTTGCCTTGCACGGTGCCGGCGACGAACGCGAGGTTCGGGTTGTCGACATCGGTAGCGGTCAGCGTGCCGCTGGCGCTCGGCTGTGCCTGCTCGATGACCGAGCCGGCGCCGCTGCTGATCACCGGCGCGTCGTCGGTGCCGATCACGGTGATGGTGACGGTGGCGGGCTGGCTGACCCCGTTGTTGGCGTCCGTGGCGGTGTAGGTGAAGGTGACGGTACGGGTCGCGCCAGCGGCCAGCGCATCGAAATCGGTACCCGGATCGAAGCGGTAGCTGCCGTCCGCGTTGAAGGTGAGGGTGCCGTTGCCAGCGCCTACACCGGTAGCCAGCTGATAGCCGGTAATGCGGTCGCCGGTGTCGATGTCGGTCGCGGTCGGTACCACGCCCTGGAGCACGGTGTTCTCGCCGGTCTCTGCCGTCTGCGCACTCACCACCGGCACATCGTTGGTGCCGTTGAGGGTCACGGTGACGATATGTGTCGTGCCGTCCACGGTACGAACGGTGAAGGATTCCTGGACGGATTGACCCTGTCCCAGCGCTTGCACGCTGGCAGCGCTGTTGTTCAGCGTGTAGGACCAGGTGCCGTTGGTAGCGAGGGTGAAGGTGCCCTGTGGCGTCGTGGACGTCTGGGCGGCAAATGCCGCCTGGTTCGCATCCGGGTCGGTAACGGTCAGTTGCGCACCGACGCGGGTGGTGCCGTCTTCGGTCACGGCACCGCTGTCGACGCCGCCGATGACGGCACGGTCGTCCTGGCCATCGATGACGATGCGCACCTGATGCGGCGTGCCGTCGACGCTGGCGACGGTGAAGGTCTGGACAACCTGCTGGCCGGTGACGAGCGCCTGCACGGCTGGCGAGGCATTGTTCAGCGTGTAGGTCCAGTTGCCGGCAGCGTTGATGGTGAAGGTGCCATAGGCGTTGGTCACGCCCGACTGCGGCTGGAATTCCGCCTGGCCGGCATCGCTGTCATCCACCGCGAGATTGCCGCTGGCGACGGTGGTGCCGTCTTCCGCGACGCGCCCCTGATCGTCGCCGGTGATCACGGCATTGCTGTTGGTACCCGTGATGCCGAGGGTAACGGTCGTGGTCGAGCCATCGTTGAGCGTGACGGTGATCGTGTCGTTGGCCGTCTGGCCAGCGGTCAATGGGTCGGCGCGCTCATCGAGGGTGTAGGTCCACTTGCCGGTGGCATCGAGCACCAGGCTGCCGTAACTGCCGTTCAGGGTGCCGGGGACGAATGCGAGGTTCGGGTTGTCCACGTCGGTCGCGCTGAGCTGGCCGGAGGCGCTCGGGCTGGTGGACTCGATCACATCGCCACTGCCGACGCTGATCACCGGTAGGTCATCGGTGCCGGTCACGCGGATGGTGACGGTTGCCGGCAGGCTGACGCCGCCGTTCGAATCGGTGGCGGTGTAGGTGAAGGTCACATCGCGAGATTCACCGGCCGGCAGGCTGTCGAAGTCGCGGCCCGGTGTGAAGGTGAACGCGCCCGTGCTGCTGTTGAAGCTCAGCGTGCCGTTGCCGGTGCCCAGATCACGGACGAGCGTGTAGGCGGCGATGGTGTCGCCCGCATCGACGTCGGTCGGAGTCGGCACATTGCCGCTGACCGGGGTGTTTTCCTCGGTGGTTACGCTTGTGCCGCTGACCACGGGCACGTCGTTGCTGCCCTTGACCGTGACGGTCACGGTCTGCGCGGTGCCGTCCGCGCTGCGGACGGTGAAGGATTCCTGGACGGATTGACCCTGTGCCAGCGCCTGGACGCTCGGCGAAGCGTTGTTCAGCGCGTAGGTCCAGCGGCCGCCTTCGGTGAGAGTGAAGGTGCCGTAGTCGGTGCTCTGGGTCTGGGCCTGGAACACGGCCTGACCGGCGTCCGGGTCGCTGACTGTGAGTTGTTCACTGACTGTCGAAACGGCCGCGTCCTCGGTGACTTCACCGGTACGGGTGCCGCTGATTACCGCGATATCGTCGGCGCCGTTGACGTTCACTATCACCTGATGTGTCGTGCCGTCGGCACTGGTGACCGTGAAGGTTTCGGTGACACGTTGGCCGCTGATCAGCGCCTGTACGTTGGCCGCGCTGTTGTTCAGCGCATAGCTCCAAACGCCATCCGTGCCGACGCTGAAGGTGCCGTAGGTACCCGCCGTGGATGGCTGGGCGACGAACACGGCCTGATCTGCGTCAGGATCGACGATGCTCAGGGTGCCGCCGGTGGTGAGCGTGCCGTCTTCGGTCACGCTGCCGCTGTCGCTGCCGCCGATACGGGCAGCATCATCCGCACCGTTGATGGTGACGGTGACTTGATGTGTGGTGCCGTCGGCGCTGGTGACGGTGAAGCTGTCGGTTACGCGCTGTCCGCTGACCAGTGCCTGCACATTGGCTGCGGCGTTGTTCAGCTGATAGGACCATGCGCCGTTCGCATCGACCGTGAAGCGGCCGTAGGTGCCGTCGGTTGCAGGTTGCGCGACGAAGGTCGCTTCGCCCGCATCCGCATCGCTGATGGTCAAGGTGCCGCTGGTGCGTTGGGTGCCGTCCTCGGTGACTTCACCCTGATCCGCGCCGCCGATGACCGCACGGTTGTTGGTGCCGGTGATGCCGATGGAGGCGGTGGTGGTCGAGCCGTCGTTCAACGTTACGGTCACGCTGTCGGTGACCTGCTGGCCGGCGGTGAGACGATCGGCGTTGCTGTTGAGCGTGTAGGTCCAGGTGCCGTCGGCATTGACGACGAGCCCGCCATAGGTGCCATTCAGGGTGCCGGCGTTGAATGCCAGCGCCGGGTTGTCGACGTCGGTCGCCGTCAGCTGGCCGCTGATAGAGGGCTGTGTCTGCTCGACGACCGTGCCGCTGCCGGTGCTGATGACGGGCAGGTCGTCGGTGCCGGTGACGGTGATGGTGATCGTCGCAGGCGCGCTGACTCCGCCGTTCGAATCGGTAGCGGTGTAAGTGAAGGTGACCTGGCGCGAGGCGCCTGCCGCCAGGGCGTCGAAGTCGGTACCGGGGTTGAAGCGGTAGCTTCCATCGCTGTTGAACGTGAGGCTGCCGTTGTTGACGCCAAGCCCGTTCACCACTTGATAGCTGACGATGGTGTCGCCTGCGTCCACATCGGCGGCGGCTGGAACGCGACCATCGATGATCGGCGTGTTCTCTTCGGTGGTGCGGCTGTCGTTGCTTACCCTCGGCAGATCATTGGTGCCATCGATGGTCACGGTGATCTGCTGCAGGGTGCCGTCAGCGGCGCGTACGTTGAACGTATCGGAGACGGATTGACCCTGTGCCAGCGCCTGAACGCGCGTCGAGGTGTTGTCCAGCGTGTACGTCCAGCGGCCATCGGTGCCGACACTGAAGCTGCCGTAGGTGCCCTGGGTATCGGTTTGTGCCTGGAAGTTTTCCTGACCGGCATCGGCATCGCTGATGGTCAGCTGGCCGCTGGTGACGGTCTTGAGGTCTTCCTGGGCTGTGCCGGTGATGTCGCCGCCGATCACGGCAGCATCGTTGGTGCCGGTGATTGTGACGGTAATGTCCTGGGTGGCGGTGCCGTCCGCCGAGGTCACGCGGAACACTTCGGTACGGGTTTCGCCCGCGCCAAGGTACTGCACGGCGCTATTGGCGACGTTGTAGGTCCACTGGCCATTGGCGGTGATGGTCAATTGGCCCAGTGCGCTGTCGCTGCCCTGGTAAACGACCGAGCCGGTACGGAACACGGCTTCGCCGGTATCGACGTCACGGACGACGAGTGTGCCGCTGGTGCTTAGGGTAGGTGCTGCGCTGTCTTCGAGGACGTCACCGGTAGCCTGGCCGGTGATGCTGGCCGCGTTGTTGGTGCCGGTGATGTCGAGGGTGACGGTGGTCGTCGAACCATCGTTCAGGCGCACGGTGATCGTGTCGCTGACGCTCTGGCCCGCGATGAGCGAGTCGGCGCGGCTGTCGAGGGTGTAGGTCCAGTTGCCACGGGCGTCGACGATCAGGCTGCCGTAGTTGCCGCCGACGGTGGCTGGCGTGAAGGCCAGATTCGGGTTGTCGACGTCGGTCGCTGTGAGTACGCCGCTGGCGCTCGGCTCGGTCTGCTCGACAACGGAGCCACTGCCGGTGCTGATCACCGGCAGGTCGTCGGTACCCGTCACGGTGATGGTGACGGTCGCCGGCGCGCTGACGCCGCCGTGGTTATCGGTGGCGGTGTAGGTGAAGGTGACCTGGCGCGAGTCACCCGCTGCCAGCGCATCGAAGTCGCGCCCTGGCGTGAAGGTGTAGCTACCGTTGGTGTTGAACACCAAGGTGCCGTTGTTCGGGCCTAGGCCGGTGACGAGCCCGTAACCCGTGATGGTGTCGAGCGTGTCGGTATCGGTCGCGACCGGCACCTGGCCGGTGATCGCGGTGTTCTGGTCGGTGGCGGAGCTGGCGGAGCTCACGGAAGGCAGGTCGTTGCTGCCGTTGACCGTGACCACGACCTGATGAAGCGTGCCGTCGGCAGTGCGGACGTTGAACGTATCGGAGACGGATTGACCCTGTGCCAGCGCCTGGACTTGCGTCGAGGCGTTGTCCAGCGTGAAGGTCCAGGTGCCGTCGGCGGCAATGCTGAAGCGTCCGTAGGTGCCTTGTGTGTTCGTTTGTGCCTGGAAGCTGCTCTGGCCAGCATCGGGGTCGCTGACGGTGAGGCGGTCGCCCACTGTGAGCACGGCCGCATCTTCGGTGATCGTAGCGGTATCGACGCCAGCGATGACCGGCGTATCGTCACGGCCATCGATGGTGACGACCACCTGGTGCACGGTGCCATCGGCACTCTGCACATTGAAGGTTTCGGTGAGGCGGTCCGTGGCGACCAATGCCTGAACCGCCGGGGAGGCGTTGTTCAGGGTGTAGGTCCACGCGCCGTTGGTGCCGACGGTAAAACTGCCGTAGGTCGTGGTGACGGTGTTCGCCTGGAAGCTGTTCTGGCCTGCATCCGCATCGGTCGCGATCAGCGTGCCTTCGGCAACGAGGGTGCCGTCTTCGGCCACTGCGCCGCGGTCGTCACCGGTGATCACGGCGGCATCGTTGGTGCCGCGAATGACGACGGTGATGTCCTGCGTGGCGGTGCCATCGACCGAGGTGACGCGGAAGACTTCGGTGCGGGTTTCGCCCGCGCCGAGGTACTGCACGGCGGCATTGGATACGTTGTAGGTCCAGGTACCGGCAGCCGTGATGGTCAGGGTGCCGAGCGCGGTGCCGACACCGTTGGTGGTGCCTGTGGCGCCCTGGTAGCTGACGTTGCCAGTGTTGAATACGTTCTCGCCGGTGTCGACATCGCTGACCGTCAGCTCGCCGCTGGTGGTCAGGGTCGTGGGCGTGGCGTCTTCGGTGACCTGACCGAACGCGTTACCGCTGATGGTGGCGACGTCGTTGCTGCCGGTCACGGTGATGACCAGTTCGGCGGTGTCGGTGCCGCCCTGACCATCGCTGATGGTGTAGGTGAAACGATCCTGGCCGGTGACATTCGCCGGCAGGCGAGCGGCGTTGTTGGCGACGTAGGTGTAGCTGCCGTCGGCGTTGAGCGTCAGTTGACCGTAGGCGCCGTTCAGCGCGGTGCCCAGGCTGCCAGCGGTGCCGGTCGCGCTCTCGGCGCCGGTGCGCACGTCGGTGACGGTCAGGGTGTCACGGTCGATGTCCGTGTCGTTGCCCAGCACACTGGCCGGCGCGGTGGTGCCGCCCTGAATCACGGCCGCGTTGTCGTTGACGGCGACCGGCGCGTCGTTTGTGCCGAGTACGGTGACGTCGATGGTGCGTGTCGTGCCATCCGCCGTGGTGACGGTGAAGCTGTCGACCACACGGTCCGTCGCTTTCAACGCCTGCACGTTGGCGGCAGCGTTGTTCAGCGTGTAGGTCCAGGAACCGTTCGTGCCGAGAGTCAGCGAGCCATAGGTGCCCGGAGCGTTCTGCTGGGCGACGAAGCTCGATTGGCCTGCGTCGGCATCCTCGATGGTGAGTTGGCCCGAAGTCGTGGTGACACGGTCTTCCAGCGTCGAGCCTGCGGTGTCGCCGCCGATCAGCGGAGCATCGGCCGTGCCGACGATCGTGACGCTGATGGTTTGCGTGGCGGTACCGTCCGCTGAGGTCACGGTGAAGCGTTCGACGCGGGTTTCGTTCGCGTCGAGGAAACGTACGGATTCGTTCGGGACGCTATAGGTCCAGCTGCCGTTCGGGCTGATGGTCAATTGGCCGAGCGGTGCGCCATTGCCCTGGAAGGTGACGGAATCCGGGCGTACCACGTTCTCGCCGGTGTCGACGTCGCTGACGTTCAGCTGGCCGTTGGCGGTGAGGGTTGGCGTAGCGTTGTTCTGCTCGACCTGCCCCAACGACTGGCCGGTGATGGTCGCGGCGTTGTTGGTGCCGGTGATGCCAATGGTGACGGTCGTGGTCGAGCCATCGTTGAGGGTGACGGTCAGTGTGTCGCTGGCGGTTTGCCCAGCGCGCAGGCTGTCGGCATTGCCGTTCAGGGCGTAGGTCCAGTTGCCGTTCGTGTCGACGCTCAGGCTGCCATAGGCACCGGCGACAGTGCCGGGGTTGAAGGCCAGGGTCGGGTTGTCGGCATCGGTGGCGGTCAGAACGCCGCTGATGCTCGGTTGCGTCTGCTCGACGACGGTGCCTGTGCCGACGCTGATGATCGGAGCATCGTCAGTGCCGGTAACGAGGAAGGTGGCGCTCTGGGTGACGGTACCGCCATGGTTGTCGCTGATGGTGTAGTTCACCACGACAGGGCGCTGCTCGCCGGCAGCGAGGTTCTGGTACGCCGCGTTGCTCGGATCGATCGTCAGGCGGTGCGTGACCGGGTCGTAGGTGACACCTGCCGGCAGCGTCGCGGGCAGGTTGATAACGCTGAGCGTGTCACCCGTGTCGACGTCGCGGGCACCGGTCAGCAGGTCGAGGCTGACGGGCTGGCCATCTTCCGTCGCTGGCGCGGAAAGGGCGGACGCGACCGTCGGTGCGTCGTTGGTGCCGTTGATGGTGATCGTCAAGGTCGAGCTGGCGGTGCCGCCCTGGCCATCGCTGACGCTGTAGGTGATCTGCGTGGTGGCCTGCTGGCCGACGGCCAGGCTGTCGAAGGCGGTACCGGGGTTGAAACGGTAGCTGCCGTCGGCATTGAGCACGAAGGTACCGCCGGTGGAGCCGGTAATGGCTTGGCCGACACTGCCCGCGTTGCCGTTGACCGCACTGACGGTCAGCGTGGTGTTGTCATCGACGTCGGTGTCGTTGCTCAGCACGCCGTTGGCCGCGTCGACGCTAAGGGCGTCGTTCTCGCCCGTGGTGTTCACGTCAGCGCGCGCGACCGGCACGTCATTTGTTCCGGTGACGGTGATCTGCAGCGTGGTGGTGCTGGTCGCACCCAGCGCATCGGTGACCGTCAGCGGGATGTTCAGGACCAGCTTGGTGCCTGCGGCCAGCGAGTCGTAGGCGCGGTTGCTCGGATCGAAGCTCCAGGTGCCGTTCGGTTGCAGGCTGAAACCAGCATCGCTGGCAGTAGTGGAGAAGGCCAGCGGCGTACCGGCCGGCTGGTCGACATCGCTCGCGGTGAGCTGGTCGCGGATTGTGGCGTCACCCTCGAGAACATCCCGCGGGGCAACGGTATCGATCACCGGCGCATCGTTGGTGCCGGTGACGATGAAGGTTGCGCTCTGGGCAACGGTGCCGCCCTGGCCGTCGCTGACGGTGTAGTTCACGACCACGGGGCGTTGCTCGCCCTCCGCCAGGTTCTGGAAGGCGGCATCGGTCGGGTCAAGAGTCAGCGTGTGCGTGGTGGCGTTGTAGGTCACGCCCGCCGGTAATGTGGCGGGCAGGCCGATGACGCTCAGCGTCGTGCCAGCGTCCGGGTCGCTTGCGCCTTGCAGCAGGTCGAGACTGACGCGTGCGCCGTCTTCGGTGGCAGGCGCCGAGAGCGCAGCCGCGACCGTCGGCGCATCGTTGGCGCCGTTGACGGTGACCGTGAGGGTCGAAGTGGCGGTTCCGCCCTGGCCGTCACTGACGGTGTAGCGAACCTGCGTGGTCGCGCTCTGATTGGCGCCAAGGCTATTGAACGCCGTCCCTGGATTGAAGCTGTAGCTGCCGTCGGCATTGAGCACGAAGGTGCCGCCGTTGGAGCCGGTGATGCCCGTGCCGACATTGGCCGCAGCGCCGTTCACTTCACTGACGCGCAGCACGGTGCCGTCATCGGCATCGGTGTCGTTGCTCAGCACGCCGCTGGTGGCGCCGACAGTGATCGCCTGGTTCTGGCCGGTCTCGTTGATGTCAGCATTGGCGACCGGCAGGTCATTGGTGCCGGTGATGGTGACTTGCAGCGTCGTGGTGCTCGTCGCGCCAAGTGCATCGGTCACGGTCAGCGGAATATCGAGAACGAGCTTGGTGCCAGCCGGCAGGTGGTTGTAGGCCGTGTTGCTTGGATCGAACGACCAGGCGCCGTTCTGTGCTAGCTCGAAACCGGCAGGCGCAGGGTTGCTGGTGGTGAACACCAGCGGCGTGCCGGCAGGCTGGTCGACATCGGTGGCGCTCAACTGACCGCTGACGGTGACGCCACCTTCGTTGACCGCTAGTGGGCCAACAGCAGCGATGACCGGCGCGTCGTTGGTGCCGGTCACCGTGATGGTGACGGTGGCAGGCGCACTGATGCCACCAGCGGCATCGGTCGCGGTATAGGTGAAAGTCACTTGACGCGATTGCCCCTGCGCCAGTGCATCGAAATCGGTGCCGGGGTTGAAGCGGTAACTGCCGTCGTTGTTCAGCGTCACGCTGCCGTTGCCAGCGCCCAGGTTATCGACGATCTGGTAAGCGACGATGCGGTCGCCGCTGTCGATATCGGTCGGCGTCGCTACACGGGCGTCGAGGACGGCGTTTTCCGTCGTGGTCCGGGCATCGGCGTACACGACAGGCACATCGTTGGCGCCGATGACCGTGACAGTCACCTGCTTTGCGGTACCGTCCGCGCTCCGCACGGTGAAGACTTCCTGAACGGATTGACCTTCGCGCAGCGCCTGCACGTTGGCCGCAGCGTTATTCAGGGTGTAGGTCCAGGTACCGTTGGTAGCCAGGCTGAAACTGCCGTACGCACCGGCTGTTCCAGTCTGTGCCTGGAAGCTGTTCTGGCTCGCATCTGCATCGCTGACCGTCAGCGCGCCACTGGAGACAAGAGTACCGTCTTCCTGGACCTGACCCGCAAGGTCGCCAGCGATCACGGCAGCGTTGTTCACGCCGACGATGACCACGGTGATGTCATGCGTGGCCGTGCCATCGGCGGACGTCACGGTGAAGGTTTCGGTGCGGGTTTCGCCTGCATTGAGGTACTGCACGGCGCCGTTCGTGACCTGATAGGTCCACTGGCCATCGGTCGTGATGGTCAGGCTGCCCAGCGGTGTGTCCGTGCCTTTATAGGCGCCGGCACCAGGACGGAAGACGTTCTCGCCCAGATCGACATCGCTGACCCGCAGCGTGCCGCTGCTGGTGAGTGTGGCGGCTGTGTTCTCGACGACACGGCCGCTGTCCTGCCCGCTGATGCTGGCAGCGTTGTTGGTGCCGGTGATGTTGACCGTGACGGTGGTGGTCGAGCCGTCGTTCAGGCGCACGCTGATGACTTCACTCGTGCGCTGGCCTGCGGTCAGGACGTCCGCGCGGCTGTCGAGCGTGTAGGTCCAGCGGCCATCGGCGGCTACTTGCAGTTGGCCGTATGCGCCATTGACCGTGCCTGCATTGAAGGCAAGGGCGGGGTTGTCCACGTCCGAGGCACTGAGCTGGCCGTCGATGGACGGTTGTGTACGCTCGACCACCGCACCGGTGCCGCTGCTGATGACGGGTGCATCGTCGGCACCGATCACAGTGATGGTGACGGTCGCAGGCGCACTGACGCCGCCATTACTGTCGGTGGCGGTGTAGGTGAAGGTGACCTGGCGCGTCTGGCCGGCGGCCAGGCTGTCGAAGTCGGTGCCGGGCTCGAAGCGATACGAGCCGTCAGCGTTGAAGGTCAGGGTGCCGTTACCGGTGCCCAAGTCACGCACAACGTCGTAACGGGCGACGGTGTCGCCGGTATCGACATCGGTCGCGGTCGGCACACGGCCATCGAATGCGGTGTTCTCACCTGTGCTGCGTGCGGCTGCGCTGACCACGGGCACGTCGTTGGTGCCTTGCACGGTCACGGTGATCGTTTGTGTAGTGCCGTCCGCGCTGCGCACGGTGAAGGTTTCAGTGACTTGCTGATTTTGTGCAAGCGCTTGCACATTCGGCGCGGCGTTGGTGAGCGTGTAGACCCAACGGCCATCGTTCGTGATGCTGAAAACGCCGTAGGTGCCTGCCGTGCCTGTTTGTGCAACGAAGCTCGATTGGCCTGCGTCGGGATCGTTGACGACCAACAGACCAGACGCGGAATACACCACATCTTCCTGAGTGTTGCCGGCGATATCGCCGGTGATCTCCGCCGGAGTGTTCGGCGTCGTAGGTGTTGTCGGAGTGGTTGGTGTGACTGGCGTGGTCGTGCCCTGAGTGGACGAGTCTGCCGTGGTGCCCACGCGTTGTTCGTCTGCCGCACGCGCGTTAGGCAGGCCGATGGTCACGTAACCCACGTTCGGTGCCACGCGCGCCGCCGTCAGCGACAGGTTAACGATGCTGTGGCTGCCCCCTGCGCTGCCCCCGCCCGTTGTTTGCCCTGCGGCTGTTGGATCGAGTACTTGCGTCGGGTCCTGCCCCTCGGCGATCGCCTGTTGCAGCGCTTCGATGTCAGTGTTCGGGTCCGCAGTCGCCAGCGACGTACTGCCTGCGCCTGCGTCCGAGGCGACCCACTGGCTGTCGCGCCCCATGTCCAGCGTGCGCCCGTCGGCCAGGGTGATCGAGACCGCACCATCGGCGCCAGTCACGATTTCCTCGCCCGCCATAATGCGATCGCCTTCGATCAGCGCCCGACGAACACCGTCAAGGCCGATGACATATACCTGGCCGACGATACGGGAAACGACACCGACGAGACTGCTCATAAGGGGGGACTCCGACAAAATTGCGGCGATAGTGCGCGGGGGCGGCCGTGATGGCGAATTGATTTCTTCTACTGGGAAGATCGGTACAATTACTTCGGCCGTGACTTGTAATAGTTGAATTGCTTCACAAGAATTATGTGCAGCAATTCTTAACGTTTAAAAACGATTTTGCCTAAGCCTAGACGGTGTCGTGGATTACCGCCGGTCGGTATGGGCTACGCTTGTCATCAAGGTCATCTGCCTTCGCGCGATAACCGTTACGAGATTCAACTTCCTTTCCTCTGCCAGCCAGTAAGGTCTTTCAACTATGCGGTTACGCCTCGCCTCCGCCATCGCTTTAGCTCTGTCAGTCGGCTACGTGCAGGCGCAAACACTCCAGCAGGCCATGCAACAGACGATCGATTCGCACCCCGAGTTACAGGGATCGATCAACAGTCGACTTTCGGCCGATCAAGACCTGCGGGCGGCGCGGGCGGGCTACCTGCCGTCGGTGGATTTGTCCGCGGGCTACGGGCGTGAAGGGACGAACAACAACAGTACGCGTGCGGGCGAGGAAAGCTGGCGCGACATGAACCGTACTGAGGCGCGGATCGGCCTGAGTCAGATGATCTATGACGGCGGGGCGACCAAGGGTGAGGTTGGGCGTCAGGCGGCGACCGTCAACTCGCGCGCGTTCCGCGTGCTGGGGACGGCGGAGCGCATCGCGTTGCGCACGGCCGAGGTGTACATCGATGTGCTGCGCCGTGAAGAGCTGGTTCGGCTTGCCCAGGAAAACCTGACCAACCATGAGCGCATTCTCGATCAGATTCGCCTGCGCACCGAGCGCGGCGTCGGGCGTACGGCAGACTACGATCAAGCCGAAGCCCGTACCGCACAGGCGCGCAGCAACCTGCTGACCGAGCAGACCAACCTGTCCGATGCGCGTATCAATTACCTCAGTGCCGTGGGCAACGCGCCGCAAGACCTGAGCATTCCCGATGGGCTTGCTGGCCGTATGCCGCAGGACCTGGACGATGCGCGTCGCACGATCATCGAGAACAACCCGGTGCTGAAGTCGGCCGAGTCCGATATTGCCGCGACGGAAAAGCAATACGAGGCCGCTAGATCGCTCTTCCTGCCCCGTTTCGATGCCGAGATTTCCCGCAGCGCGGACGACAACATCGATGGCGTGAGTGGGCGCAACGAGGAATGGCAGGCCATGGTGCGCATGCGCTACAACCTGTTTGCCGGTGGCGGCAGCTCGGCGCAACGCGAATCGCGCGCCTACCAGATTCAGGAAGCGCTGGACATTCGCAACAACGCCCTGCGCCAGCTGAACGAAGAAATTGGCTTGGCCTGGAACGCGCTGGAAACCGCACGCCAGCAACTGCCTGTCGCCCAGCAATACGCGGAACGTGCCGGTAAGGTGCGGACCGCCTACCAAGCGCAGTTCAGCCTCGGCGACCGCACGTTGCTGGATCTGCTGGACAGCGAGAACGAAACCTTTACCGCGCAACGCAACCTGGCGGACATTCGTTTCACCGAACTGTTTTCTCAGTACCGCATCATGGCGGCCACTGGTGAATTGCTGCGTAGCCAATCCGTCGCGGCGCCCATGGCGGGCGTGTCGCTGAACGATGTGAAGTCGCAGGTGCATTTGCCAGGCTTGGATTGATCCCGCGCGTAACGGGTCAGGTGGCGAACCGCCTATCGGTGATTCGCATCCGTCCTGATCAGGAACAGGTCTACCCGCAGTAGGCCAGGTTAAGAGGTTTACTGATGAGCATGCTCTCCCAGAGCGACATCGACACGACGCAGCAAGGCGCCACGAGCCCCGAGCTGAACCGCGACCCGCGGTCAGAACACGATGATCCCCTGCTGGATTGCTTGCTGATCCTGTGTGCGTACCACAACAAACAGGCGAGTCGGGCGACCCTGACGGCAGGCCTGCCGCTGCCCGATCATCGGTTGAACACCGAGCTGCTGCCACGGGCCGCTGCGCGTGCAGGCTTGCAGGCACGTTTGCTCAAGCGTGACCTGAATAACCTGCCTAACATCGCGCTGCCGGCCATGCTGCTCTTGCGCGAAGGGCGTGCCGCGGTGCTGCTGGGCTGGACGGAAGACGGCAAGGCCCGCCTGCTGCTCAGCGAAACGGAAGGCGGCGAAGTCGTCGCCGAGCGCGAAGCGTTGCTGGAGGATTACACCGGCTACACGCTGTTCGCGCAGCCGCGTCACCGTTACGACGTCCACCATGGTTCGCTCATCCCTCGCACCAAGGCCTGGTTCAAGGACACCTTGTTCCTGTCCAAGCGGATGTACATTGATGCTATCGGCGCGAGCCTGCTTATCAACCTGATCGCGCTCGGTACGCCGTTGTTCACCATGAACGTCTACGACCGCGTCGTACCGAACCAGGCCGAAGCGACCCTGTGGGTGCTGGTGGTTGGCATCAGCGGCGCGTTCATTTTCGATTTGATTCTGAAAACCCTGCGCGGCGTCTGCCTCGACATGGCCGGCAAGAAGACTGACCTGATCGTTTCGGCGACGCTGTTCGAGCGCATCACCGGGATGTCGATGAAGGCGAGGCCTGCGCGGATTGGTGCCTTCGCGCAGAACATTCACGAGTTTCAGTCGCTACGGGATTTCCTGGCGTCCCTGACGCTTACCTCCCTGATCGACCTGCCGTTCACACTCATCATTCTGTTGGTGATCGCCATCATTGGCGGGCATCTCGTGTGGATTCCGATCGCCGCGTTCCCACTGGCATTGGGTATCGCGTGGCTCATGCAGAAGCCGCTGCAAGAGAGCATCGAGCGCACCCTGAAACTTGCCAGCGAACGTCAGGCCAGCTTGGTGGAAACCCTCGGTGGGCTCGACGCCATCAAGGTCAACAACGCCCAGAGCGAGCGGCAGTATCACTGGGAGCAGACCATCGGCACTCTGAGCCGCCTGGAGATGCGCGCCAAGGTCCTGTCCTCATTGGCGACCAATATCGTCGCGCTCATCCAGCAGGTCGCCGGCGTCGTGGTGGTGACCTTCGGCGTTTACCAGATCATGGCCGGTAACCTCAGCATGGGTGGTCTCATCGCCTGCTACATGCTCAGCAGCCGGGCGCTGTCGCCCATGGGCCAGCTTTCGGGTCTCATCGCCCGTTACCAGCAGGCCAAGCTGACGATGGCGACGACCGACAGCATGATGAATCTGCCCCAGGAGCGTCAGGAGAACGAGCGTCCTCTGAACCGGGCCCGGCTCGAGGGTGCGATCGAATTCCGGGGCGTCGACTTCAGTTACCCCAACCAGCAGCACGCCTCGCTGCAGGGCATCAACTTCAAGATCAAGCCCGGCGAAAAAGTCGGCGTGATCGGCCGTAGTGGCTCGGGCAAGAGCTCGCTGGAAAAGCTTATCGTCGGGCTGCACGAGCCTACTGAGGGCGCGATCCTCATCGACGGTGTCGACATGCAGCAGTTGGACGTGACTGACTTGCGCCACAACATCGGCTACGTACCGCAGGACATCCACCTGTTCAGCGGCACTCTGCGCGACAACCTGGTAAGCGGCGCGCGCTACGTCGAGGACGACGTGATGCTGCGGGCGGCGGAAATGTCCGGCGTACACGATTTCGCGCGCCTCCACCCCGACGGCTACGATTTGCAGGTCGGCGAGCGTGGCTTGCAACTGTCTGGTGGTCAGCGCCAGGCCGTGGCGATCGCCCGCGCGCTGTTGCTCGATCCGCCGATGCTCGTCCTCGACGAGCCCACCAGCGCGATGGATAACGCCAGCGAGGAGCGACTCAAGCAACTGTTGGCCCCAGCGATCGCCCGCAAGACGGTGTTGCTGGTGACGCACCGGGCGTCGATGTTGTCCCTGGTGGACCGGTTGATCATCGTCGATCACGGCCAGATCGTTGCCGACGGCCCGAAGGAAACGGTCATGGACGCCTTGAAGCGAGGACAGATCAGTGTTTCGCGTTGATAAAGGCTCGCTCCCGGCCATTCGGGACTTCTTCGGCAAACGTGACGAACCGGATACGCCCCTGCCGGAACTCAACAAGGCGCTCATCGAAGACACGCCGCGCCTGGCGCGCATGACGATCTGGGCGTTGATCGGCTTCGTCCTGTTCATGTTCCTGTGGATGGCGTTGGCGCAGGTCGACGAAGTGACGCGAGGGCAGGGCAAGGCGGTGCCGTCGTCGCGTTTGCAGAAAATCCAGAACCTGGAAGGCGGCATCGTCTCGGAGCTGCTGGTGCACGAAGGCGAAGTGGTCGAGGCCGGCCAGCCTTTGTTGCGGCTGGATGACACACGATTTTCCTCTAATGTGGGCGAGACCGAAGCGGACCGGCTTTCATTGCTGGCGAGCGCCGAGCGTTTGCGCGCGCAGACCGAAGACCGCCCCATCGCCATCCCT
Organism: Pseudomonas matsuisoli; assembly: GCF_014647635.1. Lineage (GTDB taxonomy): Bacteria > Pseudomonadota > Gammaproteobacteria > Pseudomonadales > Pseudomonadaceae > Pseudomonas_P > Pseudomonas_P matsuisoli. Next base: position 133,521 of record NZ_BMPO01000007.1, on the reverse strand, counting down.
GCGGAAGTGACCGAGAAGGCCCCCGGCATCGCGGCGAACGAAACGGCGCTCTACAACAGCCGGCGCCAGCAGCTCAATCAGGAAGTCTCAGGTTTGCAGCAGCAGCTGACGCAGCGGCAACAGGAGTTGCGTGAGTTTCAGTCCAAGCAATCCGCGCAGCAGAACAGCCTGAACCTGCTCCAGCAGGAAATTCGCCTGTCCGAACCACTGATTGCTCAGGGCGCTATTTCCCAGGTGGAAGTGCTGCGCCTGAAACGCTCCGAAGTTGAGACGCGTGGCGAGTTGCAACAGGCGACCCTGGCGATTCCCCGCGCCCAGGCGGCGATCCAGGAAGTACAGCAGAAGATCGAAGAAACCCGCAGCCGCTATCAGAGCGAAGCGCTGACTGAGCTGAACAAGGTCAACACCGATCTCAACCGCGTGCAGGCAACGGGTAAGGCGCTGGAAGACCGCGTCAGCCGTACGCTGGTCACCTCGCCCGTGCGCGGCATCGTGCAGCAATTGCTGGTCAACACCGTCGGTGGGGTCGTCCAGCCAGGTAGCGACATTGTTCAGATCGTCCCGCTCGACGACACGCTGCTGGTGGAAGTACAGATCCGGCCGCAGGACATTGGCTTCCTACGTCCAGGTCAGGAAGGCGTCGTCAAATTCACCGCCTACGACTACACCATCTATGGCGGGATGAAGGCGCAGCTCGAAAGCATCAGCGCCGACACCATCACCGACGAGAAGGGCAACAGCTTCTACATCGTCCGGTTGCGCACCGAGAAGAACCACCTTGGTACCGATGACAAACCGCTGCTGATCATCCCTGGCATGGTTGCGTCGGTGGACATCATCACCGGTGAGAAAAGCATCCTGAGTTATCTGCTCAAGCCTATTCTTCGTGCACGGGGTGAGGCGTTCAGGGAGCGGTAATTTTCACGATCGTGTGCGCTCGCATTGAGTGGCGCGCGGGTTCTACCCGCCCTACGTGTTGAGCTGAGGTGTTGTGGGAGCGGGCGATGCCCGCGATAGGGTCTGGGCAGACAGCCATCGCGGGCATGGCTGGTTGCAGCCCAGCCCGCTCCCACAGATTAACGATGGCTTTACGCCGTTACCCGCGGCGCATCCTCCATCAACTTATCCAACGTAATCGGCAGATCGCGAATACGTTTGCCGGTCGCATGGTGCACCGCGTTGGCGATAGCCGCGGCAAGTCCAGTCGTACCGATCTCGCCGATTCCTCGTGCGCCAAACTCGTTCAGGGCATAGTCCGGGTAATCCAGCAGCATGATGTCCATCTCCGGCGGCTGGTCGGCATGCACCGGCACCATGTACTCGGCGTAGTCGTTATTGGTCGGGCGGCCATTACGCTCGTCGTAGTGCGTCGCTTCGAACATTGCCATGCCGATGGCCATGACGATCGCGCCTTCGACCTGATTCAACGCCGCTTTTTCATTGATGACCTGGCCGGCATCTATCGCGCTGACTACCCGGGCCACGCGTAGGCGGGAAATACCGGGATCCCAACGAACTTCTACGAAATGCACACCGAAGGAACGGATGGACACATCGCCGTCGGCCACGCCCGTGTGGGCCTCGCCCTCGGCACTGCCAAGGCGCTGCTCACGCAGGAAATGGCCGAAGTCCAACGTATCGTTGCCATTGACCAGGCGGCCCTCAGCGAATTGCAGCGCTTTCGCGTCTGCCCCCTTGAACGGGCCGTTTTCGACGGCAAAGCCCTTGAGCTGCTCGATGGCATCACGCGTGGCTTCCGCGACCGCCGGTAGGATGCTTGCGGTCGCCCATGAACCACCCGACACCGGGCCCGGAGGGAACGACGAATCACCGAGCTGCACGGTGATCTTCTCCAACGGAAGCCCGGAGATCTTGCTCACCGTCTGCGCGACGATGGTGTACGTCCCGGTGCCAATGTCCTGGGCGCCGCAAGTCACGAACGCCGTGCCATCGGCCCGTAGCGAAACACGCGCGTCGCTGGAGCAGCGCAGGGCGTCCCAATTACAGGCTGCAACGCCATAGCCGATGATTTCGTGGCCCTCGCGCATCGAACCGGGCGCGGGCGTGCGCTTGTCCCAGCCGAATTTCGCCGCACCTTTGTCGAACGCTTCTTGCAAATGATTGCTCGACCACGGCAGGTCCTTGCCTTCGTCACGGGTGGAGGCGTTCAGCTTGCGGAAGGCCAGTGGGTCCATGCCGATTGCCTCGGCCATTTCATCCATCGCCGATTCCAGGGCGAACAGTCCCGGCGCAGCGCCAGGCGCCCGCATTGAGGTGGGCGTGCCGTGATGCACCTGTAATGTCGAATGGGTGACGGCCAGGTTCGGGCAGCTGTAGAGGCTTTTCGTCACGCTGCCGCAGGTTTCGCTGTACGGGTCGGTGAACGAGGTGCCGTTGATGGACTCGTGGCGAACTGAAACCAGTTTGCCCTTGCTGTCGGTGGCCAGCCGCATACGTTGCTCGGTTTCCGGGCGATGACCCACCGTGGTGAACATCTGTGGGCGCGGCAGGACGAATTGCACCGGGCGTTTTACCGCACGCGCCGCCGCACAGGTGGCAGCGGAGTGCGGCCAGGCCCAGAGCTTGCCGCCGAAGCCGGAGCCGATGAAGGGCGCGCGCAGTTCGACTTTGTCCGGGCTCAACCCAAAGATGCGGGCGAGGGTGTTGCGGTGCACGACCACGGACTGCGTGGCTTCGTAAACGAACAGCCGGTCGCCTTCCCAGTACGCCGTTGTGGCGTGCATTTCCATTGGGTTGTGCGTTTCCACCGGTGTGGTGTAGGTCGCATCGATCTTTTTCGTGGCGCTGTCGAAGGCCGTTGCCGCGTTGCCGCGTGAGTAATCACTGCCGGACGACTGCGGCGACTGCGCCTTCTTCGCCTGCCCGAGCGTGGCCACGGCGGGCTCTTCCTTGTAGTCGACCTTGACCTTGTAGGCCGCCGCGCGCGCCTGCTCGAACGAGTCGGCCACGACGATGGCGACGAACTGGCCCGCGTAATACACCCGGTCGTCCTCGAAAGGCAGCCGGGTTTCGTCCACCTTCACCAGCCGCTCGATCTGCGCAGGATTCATCTGCATGCTCGGGGGACGGTAGAGGTCGGCAAAATGGCCATGGTGAAAGATATCGAGCACGCCCGGCATGCGCCGAGCTTCGTCTACGTCGATGCGGGTGACACGGCCATTGGCGATGGTGCTGTACACGCCGTAGGCGAATGCCATTCGGTCCAGGCCGTGGTCCGCGGCGTATTGCGCCTTGCCGGTGACCTTGAGCCGTCCGTCTACCCGCTTGGGCGCGGCGCCGATGATGTCGTTCATGCCACTGCTCCCGTGAGTGTTTGCAGGTTGCGGACGATGGCCTGCTTGGCCAGCGGGATCTTGTAGGCGTTCTGGCGATAGGGTTTGGCGCCCTGCATCGCGACATCCGCCGCACGGCGGAAGCTGTCCTCGGTCGCCGGTTGCCCTCGCAGCGCTTGCTCGGCTTCGGTTGCGCGCCAGGGTTTGGTACCGACGCCGCCCAGGGCGATACGGGCCTCGGCGATGCGGTCGCCTTGTAGCCTGACGATGATGGCGCTCGATGCCAGGGCGAACTGGTACGACGCGCGATCACGTAGTTTCAAATAGGCCGAACGGCTGTCCGCCAAGGGCGCGGCGAGAACGATATGCGTGATGAGCTCGCCGGGTTGCAGGGCGTGTTCGCGCTCCGGTGTGTCTCCCGGCAGCAGGTGGTAATCGAGAAAATCGATCTCACGCTCTCCCTTCGGCCCCTGTACCTGCACGGTCGCGCCGATGGCCGCCATGGCGACGCACATGTCCGATGGGTGCGTTGCGATGCAGTGTTCGCTGGTGCCAAGGACCGCGTGTACCGAACGGTTGTCGCCTTCGATGGCGGAGCAGCCGCTACCCGGCTCACGTTTGTTGCAGGGCGAAACGTTGTCACGGAAGTAGTGGCAACGCACACGCTGCATGACGTTGCCGGCCGTCGTTGCCTTGTTGCGTAACTGGGTCGTGGCACCCGATAGCAATGCCTGGGAAAGCACGGGGTAGTGCTCGACGATGTGCTCATCGCGCGCCAACGTGGTGTTGGTCACCAGCGCACCGATGCGCACGCGGCCATCCGACAGCGTCTCGATCTTGTTCAGTGGCAGGCGGTTGACGTCCACCAGCCTTTCGGGCTGCATCACATCGAGTTTGACGAGATCGAGCAGGGTGGTACCGCCTGCCAAAAACATGGCCTGCTCCGCTCCAGCGGCTTTCAGCGCCTGTTCGGTATCGGTCGCTTTATCGAATTGGAAGGTACGCATTAGCTGGCCCCCTTCATTTTCTCGCGTGCCGATTGCACGGCGGACAGGATGTTCTTGTAGGCGCCGCAGCGGCAGATGTTGCCGCTCATGGCTTCACGGACGCTTGCGTCATCCGTGCCGATCGCCGGGTCGTTGATAATCGCGACCGCGCTCATGATCTGCCCGGACGTGCAGTAACCGCACTGGTAGGCGTCGTGCTCCCAGAAGGCCTCTTGGACGGGATGGAGCGTGCCGTCTTTTTCCAGGCCTTCGATGGTGGTGATCTCGTCACCGTCGTGGCTGACGGCGAGCGACAGGCAGGAGTTCACCGCCACGCCATTCACGTGCAAGGTGCAGGCGCCGCATTGGCCGTGGTCGCAGCCTTTCTTGGTACCGGTGAGTTGCAAACGGTCACGCAGCACGTCCAGCAGTACGGCGTTGGCCGGCACGTTGACCGTGTGGGTCTGCCCGTTCACTTTGAGGTTGATGCGTTGCTCGCCGGGTTTGAGCGGTTGTTCGCTGTCATCGACACGTACGGCTTGGGCCGCTTGGACCCAAGCGGGCGCGGCGGCGACGGCAAGGCTGGAGACACCAACGGACTTGAGAAAAGTCCGGCGGCCAGGAAGGATCGAGTCGCTCATGGAAATCCTCGTCAAAAGGACGACTCAGGCGCACACGACGGATAGCTGATGACGACTCGATGCGGCAGTTCACCGACATCGGCTATTCCTCCGTTCTCGGACGGATATGATCGCGCGGGCGTGAGCGGCCCCATTCAGGTTGGTCACGGGTCGGCTCACCGTTATTCGATTCAGCAAGTCCGTTTTGAACGGACCGCACCGCTAACAGAAAAGTCCGTATTTGTTATGGGGCCCGCGCGAACCAGACGATGACCGGCAGGCGCCATTTGGCAGAGCCCTTGCCGGATCAATGGGTTACCCTCTTGCGCTCGCCACCGAACTCGTGGGCCACAGAGGTATGTGGCATCAAGGCAGAGAAAATGAAGATCACGCTCGATGAAATGCAGGCGTTCGTACGTGTCGTGGAGAGTGGCTCGATCAGCGCGGCGGCAGCTCAGCTTGATCAGACCGCTTCGGCGATCAGCCGCAGCCTGAGCCGGCTAGAGCACAAGCTTGCCGTCACGCTGCTCCGTCGCACCACGCGGCGGTTGGAGCTGACTGAGGAGGGTGACGTCTTTCTCGGGCAAGCGCGTGGCATCCTGGCCAGCGTTGAAGATGCCGAGGAGCATATGGCCCTGCGCACGCAACAGCCGTCCGGCCTGTTGCGGGTGAATGCGGCATCGGTCTTCGTACTGCACGTGCTGATCCCCCTCATGCGCGGTTTTCGCGAGCGCTATCCGCAGATCGAACTGGAGCTCAACAGCAATGAGCAATACATCGATTTGTTGGAGGAACGCACCGACCTCGCCATCCGCATTGGCCCTCTTCGCGATTCCACCTTGCATGCGCGTGCCCTGGGCAGCAGTCGGATACGCGTACTGGCAAGCCCTGACTATCTACAGCGGCACGGCGTACCCATGACCGTGGAGGATCTCGCGAACCACCACCTAATTGGCTTTACCGGGCTGGAGAACCTGAACAGCTGGCCGCTTCGGCATGCGCATGGCGACAGTTATACGATCTCACCGGTGATCAAGGCGTCGAGCGGGGAGACGGTGCGCCAATTGGCCCTCGCCGGAAGCGGCATCGTGTGCCTGACGGATTTCATGACCCAGGACGACCGGGAGCAGGGCGCCTTGATGGAAATACTGACCGAGCACACGCTCGAAAGCCGCCAGCCCATTCACGCGGTGTACTACCGCAATACCGCCCTGGCATCGCGGATCAGCTGCTTTCTGGATTACCTGAGCGATGCCATGCTCGGCCAGCCTTGGGCGGAGCGCTGACGGTCAGTCGCCAGCCCCTGCCTTGCCGAGCTGGAAGGCCAGGTAGTCGAAGGCAATACGCGCAGCATTGCGCGAGTCGAACTCCTGCCCCGTCAACGCGCCGCGTAGCCATAACCCATCGATGAGCGCCGCCAGACCGCGCGCGGCTGGACGAGCCTGCTCCTGCGGCAGGACCTTGCGAAATTGCCCGCACAGGTTGGAATACAGCCGGTGGTCATTGATGCGTTGCAGGCGCCGCAAGTTGGGGTGATGCATGCTGCTCGCCCAGAACGCGAGCCATGTTTTCATTGCCGGCCCACTGACCTGACTGTCGTCGAAGTTACCTTCGATGATCGCGCGCAAATGGGCTTCGGGGTCGTCGATCGGTAGCGTGTCGCGGCGCGCCCGAATGGCGCTGTTGAGCTCGGTCATCAGGTGGCGCATCGTCGCTTCCAGCAAACCGTTCTTGTCCTGGAAGTAATGACTGATGATGCCGGTGGAGACACCCGCGATGCGGGCGATGTAAGCGATGCTGGCGTCACTCATGCCGACCTGGTCCACCGCGTCCAACGTCGCGGCGATTAACTGGGAACGGCGGATCGGTTGCATTCCGACCTTGGGCATTGGGAGCTCTTCGATGCGGGGAAAACCCGAAGTCTAGGGGCGATGCCGTTGGGCGAGCAACCGATGCACCGCAAAGCCCTCTGTCGTCGGGCGGGTACAACCCGCGCATCTCTAACGTAGGGTGGATTAGCCACGCAGTGGCGTAATCTACCGTTCACCACGCCGCCGCATCGAACCACACGCCTTGCGGTAAACGGTGGAAGCCCTTCGGGATTCCACCCTCCAGTACGAAAAAACCAATGCCCGCTCCCACAGACTGGTTGGCTTCAACTAAGGGCCATCCCTGCGACAGAATGATTCGAGCGCACGCCACAACACCGCCACTGCGTTACCCTGTGCGGCCAGATAACGGAGGCACCATGACGACAAAACGCGTATTGATCGAGGATTGGGACGGCGACGGCGGTATCCGTATCCCGGACGAATTGCTGCAGGAGATGGGCGTCGATGTCGGTGATTCGCTGTACCTGATTGAGGAGTACATCGGCAATTCCCCCTGCCTGGTGCTCAGTAAGACCCCGCGGATGCCGGATCACGTCGATGAGTTGGTGGATCAGTTGGGTGGATTGGCGAAAGAGCAGTGAGGTTTGCGGGGCGGTTTTAGGAGTGAGTCGGGCTGCGGTCAGTCGGGCTGCGATCATCTTGTTCGCGAATACGATGCTGAATTAACGATAAGTGCTGGCGGTGAAATCGCTTTCTCAAGCAAACGCATCGCCGCCCGACCTGTTTCTACGGATTTATCTCCTTTCGCGGTTGAAGCGCCATGTGCGGATGCGTCCCCCGGGTTTCACCCGGTCTACAGGCATGCATGGTTCCGTAGGGCGGGTGAAACCCGCGCATTTCCCAGCCGCCTCATCCGCGGCAATTCTCCGTATCCGGCGTTTGAACCGTCGCACCTCTCCGCTTGCCGAATAGCCGTCCCCAAGGCGAAGCGGCCATCACGCAGCCGGGCGACTTTGTTTAGCAGCGAATAGGCACCGAATGACTGACTACGCACAGGCGGAATCCCGTAGCCCTTTGGCGGAATCGAGCGTCGTTTCCCCGAATTCCTCCAAAGGCCTGGCGCGTGGGAAAGTCACGCTGCTCGGCTGCGTGGTGTTGGGCATTTCCACCATCGCCCCGGTGTACACGTTGACGGGCGCGCTGGGCCCAACGGTGCGCGAAGTCGGTGTTTATCTGCCCGCGGTCTTCATCGTCGGCTTTCTTCCGATGCTGCTCGTGGCGTTGGGCTACCGCGAACTCAATGCGGTCGAGCCGGACAGCGGCACGTCATTCACGTGGTCCGCCCGCGCCTTCGGACCCACCATCGGCTGGATCGGTGGCTGGGGCCTCGTCAGTGCGACCACCATCGTGCTTTCCAATCTCGCCGGTGTGGCGGTGGACTTCTTCTATCTCTTTCTTTCGCAGCTCACCGGCAACGAGGCATTGGCCGCGTTGAGTCAGAACCTGCTGGTGAATGTGCTGACCTGCTGCGTGTTCATTGGCCTGGCGGTGTGGATCTGCTGCCGCGGCATCGGCATGACCATGGGCGTGCAATACGTGCTCGTCACCCTGCAACTGCTGGTGCTGATCGGCTTCTCCATCGCCGCCTTCATGAACACGCCGGCCAGCGCGCGGGTGGCCTTCGACTGGAGCTGGTTCAACCCCTTCAACATCGAGTCGTTCTCGGCCTTCGCCGCTGGGCTGTCGTTGTCGATCTTCATCTTCTGGGGCTGGGACGTGTGCCTGACGGTCAGCGAAGAATCCGTCGGCAGTGACAAGGTGCCGGGCCGTGCGGCCACCATCACCGTGCTGCTGATTTTGGCGTTGTATCTCGTGACCGCCGCCGCGACCTTGCGCTTCGCGGGCACTGGGGACGCCGGTTTGGGGTTAGGCAATCCCGAAATTCAGGAAAACGTCTTCGCTCATTTGGCGACGCCGGTGATGGGCTCACTGGCGATCCTGATGTCCATCGCCGTGCTGGCGAGTACCGCTGCGTCGCTGCAATCGACCTTCATATCGCCGGCGCGGACGTTGTTCGCCATGGGTTACTACGGCGCCGTGCCCGGCCGCTTTGCCAAGGTCTCGACGCGCTCGCAGACGCCGCGCTACGCGACGATCTGCGCAGGGCTTGCGACTGCCGCGTTCTACGTCGCCATGCGCACGCTCAGTGAAAACGTGCTGGCCGACACCATCACCGCGCTCGGCATGATGATCTGCTTCTACTACGCCCTGACCGCGTTCGCCTGTGTCTGGTATTTCCGCCACAGCCTCACCGACAGCCTGCGCCACGCCCTGCTGCGCGGGGTATGTCCCCTGGTCGGCGGTGTGCTGCTTTCCGTGATCTTCTGGCAAACCGCGATCGACAGCATGTCCCCCGACTTCGGCAGCGGCTCGCACGTCGGAGGACTTGGGTTGGTGTTCATCGTCGCCGTCACCATCCTGTTGCTCGGGCTGGTGCTCATGCTCATCGCCCGCTGGAACTCATCCACCTACTTCACCGGCAAAACGCTGCCCGCGCACAAGCGACGGTAGCAGCGCAGCTCTTCTGTAGGAGCCCACATGTGGGCGATCGCGTTCAGGCAGGCGAAAACGTGTTGTCGTCCAGAACCTGATCGCCAGCAAGCTAGCTCCTACAAGGGGCGTGTCGTTTCGGCCCTAACCCCCGTGTCGGACATTGGGGTACGGTCCACGCAGGGACGGCTTTTTGTAGGAGCCAGCTTGCTGGCGATCGCTTATGAGTTAGCCGATACCGCGTTATCGGTTGGACCTAGATCGCCCATGAATGGGCTCCTACAAAGAAAGCGAGGCACCATCGTTTCCTGCGGCCAGGGCAAAAATACATAGTACGGCCTCTGTAGGAGCCAGCTTGCTGGCGATCCGCTCTCCTGTAGGAGCCCACTTGTGGGCGATCGCGTTCAGGTCAGGCAGTAACGCGTTGCCGGTCAAACCCCGATCGCCAGCGAGCTAGCTCCTACAAAAAAACCATCTACCGTCGAATAGGACGAAAACACTGCGCCCCCTGTAGGAGCCAGCTTGCTGGCGATCCGCTCTCCTGTAGGAGCCCACTTGTGGGCGATCGCGTTCAGATCAGGCAGTAACGCGTTGCCGGTCAAATCCCGATCGCCAGCGAGCTAGCTCCTACAAAAAAAGCCATCTACCGTCGAATAGGACGAAAACACTGCCCCCCCTGTAGGAGCCAGCTTGCTGGCGATCCGCTCTCCTGTAAGGAGCCCACTTGTGGGCGATCGCGTTCAGGTCAGGCAGTAACGCGTTGCCGGTCAAATCCCGATCGCCAGCGAGCTAGCTCCTACAAAAAAAGCCATCTACCGTCGAATAGGACGAAAACACTGCGCCCCCTGTAGGAGCCCACTTGTGGGCGATCGTGTTTAGATCAGCCAATAACGCGTCGCCGGCTAGATCTGGATCGCCCATAAGCTGACCGCAGCCCGATGGGCTCCTACAAAAAAGTGCGAAAGCACCGGTCGCGACCACCTCCCAAATCCCCTTTGTGCTCAAATACCCACTCGCTGCACACCGATCACTTACCGCCCATGACACCCCTCAAATACCTCCAGTCCTACCCGCCGGCATTGCAGGCGCAGATACGCCAGCTCATGGACAACGGTCGGCTGGGCGAATACCTGCAACGCCGCTACCCCGACCGCCACGGTGTACAAAGCGACAAAGCCCTCTACACCTACGTCGCCGCCCTTAAGCAGGAGCACCTGCGCAACGCTCCGGCCATCGACAAGGTGCTTTACGACAACCGCCTCGACCTCACCCACCGAGCGCTCGGACTGCACACGGCCGTCTCCCGCGTACAGGGCGGCAAGCTCAAGGCCAAGAAAGAAATCCGCGTCGCCTCCGTCTTCAAAGACGCCGCCCCTGAGTTCTTGCAAATGATCGTTGTGCACGAGCTGGCGCATCTGAAGGAGTTCGACCATAACAAGGCGTTCTACCAACTCTGCGAACACATGCTGCCGGACTATCACCAGTTGGAGTTCGATCTGCGGGTGTACCTGACGTGGCGGGAGCTTGGAACGGTTTGATTTAACCTAGATGACCGCTCCGTATCGTATGACCAGCGCACAAAAAGGGGCGCGTTCAAGCGCCCCCTCGCATTGCCGGATCGATCTCTTTACTGCTGAAAAATAGACGCCACGTTGGCATTGCCGGTTTGGGAGATGCTCCCGTTCATGCTGCGCCACGTACCGATGTCCAGATTGCTGACCTGTGCCGAGTTGGCATTACCGATCTGCGTAATGCTCGCCTCGCTGCTGGTGAGAAGCGAAGCCTCATTGCGGTCCCCTTGCTGGATCAGTCGCGCGTTGCCGTCATACGCCAGGACGCTTGCCTCGTTGTAATCGCCGGTCTGCGCGATGTCCGCCCGACTGGCGCCACCCAACACGTCCGTGGTCAGTTCATTGCCGGTGCCGGCCTGAATGACATCGAGCCGGTTACCGCCAGCGTCTACGGTGGCCACCGAGACATTGCCCTCACCGGTCTGTGAGATCTGGGCGACGGGGCTGCCGCTCCAATAAGCGCCCATGCTCAACTCGATCGTATTGCCGCTGCCTGACTGGTTCAGCGTGGCGTCGGCTTCGCCCAGCTGCGTCAACGACACACGGTTGCGCTCGCCTGATTGGTCAATGCTGGCGGTTTGATTAGATCCCGCCTGCGTGATGTCGACCGAGTTCCACTCACCGCTTGAACGCACCGAGGCCAGGTTGTAGCTGCCTCGCTGAAAGATCTCAGCCTGTTGATACTCGCCAGTCTGCGCCAGTTCGACGCGGCCGCCGAAGTAGCCAAAGTCCAGGTCAGATCCCGTCTGGGAGATCGTTGCGAAGTGATTAGTGCCGTCCTGGCGAAGGTCGATGCTGCCCTCGTAAATATCCGTTTGGCTCACCTGCGCCGTGTTGTAAGCCTCTAGCTGGACGATTTGGATAGCGCTGCCTGCGCCGCCTTCCTGCCGGCTCGTGGCGTACTGACTGATACCGTCCTGCGTGATCGTGCTGCGGTATCCGCTACCTACCTGAGTTTGCTGCGCGAAATGCGCCAGATTGGTTTGTTCGATGGTTGCCTGGTTGCCATCGCCGCGTTGGTCCTGGCGCGCATCGTGAGCGTTCGCAAGGGGTGCGGATGCAGCCAGTATCCAGAGCAATCCGTACAGGGGACGTGTGATATGCATATCGAATCTCCGTGGCCGTGAAAGAGGACGCCGCGCGAAGCAAACGTTCCGCGCGGCGGCAGACTCGGCAGGCGTTCCAATTGAGACGGACGCGGGCCTTCCAATGGCCGAAGTTCGCTGCGGCGACAGTGTGGAGTGTGTCCATACGGAGCGGTATCACCCAATCGGCTGGAAATGGCGCAATGGCGCGGTACGGAGGGATTAATCCTCCGCGCCTTTAATCCAGCGGTAGGTGGAGGCGGGCCGCAGGGGCCCTAGCACAATGTAACTAGCCCGACAGCGCTATAGAGTTCCACGCGCTCCGCAACTAACGTGACAGACGTCGCTGAAGTGCGTGCGGCCTTCTTCATCAAAAGGACTCCATCATGAAACGCATCGGAAAAGCCCTTCTCCTTGGCGCCGCATTCACCTTTACCTACGCCAGCACCACCATGCTCTCCGCCCATGCGAGCACCACACCTGCTGCCACGCTCGTATCGAACTCCGCCTCGCAAAGCCTACTGCCGACAGGCCTTGCCGCTGACCTCGGCATGCCGCGCGCTCAAGGAAACGTCTTCGCCTCGGCTAGCGAAACCTTGCCCGCCGACGCCACCCACGTCGCCATCTTCGTCAGCGGCTGCAACGACCCAGCGCCCTGGTACATGTTTAGCGGCATCGAAGCGGCGACCTGTTTGTTCAGTGGGCAGTGGTAAACGTCCGGGCTAATTAAGCGGGGCGTTCCGTCCCGCTATCAGCCGGACGGAGACGGCCGCATCGCGATTCGCTTCAGTCCTCGTTCAACCGCGCGGCGGGCGTGATCTGCCGAGGATCGGTACGCAGCTCGATGAGCGCTGCCTTGCCCGCCGTTCGTGCTCGGTCGAACGCCGCGGCGAAGTCCTCGGTTCGTTCCACGCGCTCGGCCTGAGCACCAAATGCCTGTGCGAGCGCGACGAAATCCGGGTTGCTCAGCGCGGTCGCTGAAACGCGCCCCGGATATTCACGCTCCTGGTGCATGCGAATGGTCCCGAGCATGCCGTTGTTCACCACGATCACGATCAGCGGCGCGCCGTATTGCATCGCGGTCGCCAGCTCCTGTGGGTACATCATGAAGCAGCCATCGCCGGCCAGGCATACGACCGGACGTTCGGGGCGGTGCAGCGCTGCCGCGACTGCGGCAGGCAATCCGTAGCCCATTGCGCCGTTGGTAGGCGCAAGCTCGGTACCAGGTTGGCGATAACGGTAGAACCGGTGCAGCCACACGGTGTAGTTGCCCGCGCCGTTGGTGAGTACCGCGTCATCCGGCAACACAGCGTTCAGGTGCGAGATGACCTGCGCCATGTCTACGCCTTGTAAGTCCGGGTGCGGCGACGGAGGCGAGGAATGCGCCTCGTAATCCGCCCGTGCGCTGCGAGTCCAGTCGGACCAGGGCGTGGCAGCAGGTGACGGCAAGGCTGCCAGCGCGTGTGCAAACGTGCCGAGCGCGGACTGGATCGGTAGTTGCGCCTGGTACACGCGCCCCAGCTCTTGCGAATCCGGATGGACGTGCACGAGTGTTTGTTGCGGGGCCGGGCTTTCGAAGAGCGCATAGCCCGAAGATGTTGTCTCCGCCAGACGCGAACCGATCACCAGCAGCAGGTCGGCTTTGCTGGCGCGCTCGGCGAGCTTGGGCGAGATGCCCAGGCCGAGCATCCCGACGTAGTGCGGGTCGCGATTGTCGAACAGGTCCTGCCGGCGAAAAGAAGCAGCGACGGGAAGGTCGTACGCCTCGACGAAGCGCTTCAGCGCGGCACCGCTTTCAGCGTCCCACCCCGTACCGCCGACGATCACCAGCGGTTGCCGGGCATCGTCTAGCAACCCCCGCAGTTCTTCTAGCGCAGCCGCGTCCGGCGCGGCATGGGTAACCCGTACCGCGGGCGCGTCGGCGACGATGGCACTGCCGAAGAGAATTTCTTCGGGCAGGGCGACGACCACCGGCCCCGGTCGGCCGGACATCGCAATACTGAATGCACGGGCGACGATCTCCGGTATGCGTTCGATGCTGTCGATCTCGCACGCCCATTTGGCCAGGCTGCCGAACATTTGCCGGTAATCGACTTCCTGAAAGGCTTCACGCCCGATGAAGCCACCTTCGACCTGGCCGACGAACAGGATCATCGGCGTCGAGTCTTGCTTGGCGGTATGCACGCCATTCGCGGCATGTGTGGCGCCGGGGCCACGGGTGACGAAGCAGATGCCGGGCCGGCCGGTCAGCTTGCCGTAGGCATCCGCCATGTTCGACGCCGCGCCCTCGTGACGCGTGACGATGGTCCGAATGGATGGCGTGTCGTGAAGTGCGTCCAGCACAGGCAGATAGCTTTCGCCAGGTACGCAATAGAGCGTATCGACGGCATTGCGTCGCAACGCCTCGACCAGGATCTGGCCGCCGTTGCGGGATGGGGTGTGATCAGGCATGAGGTAACGTTCCTGAGTGGCAAATGGCAAGACAGTGAGCCCGCCTACCCGCTGTTGTGCGGCAGACGGGCGTTGTCGGTCTACTCCGAAGGGCGTGTCTGGGTCAGCCCGGTGGGTGGCCCGTCGATGGCCGTCCAGCCACCGTCGACCGACAGGCTGCTCCCTGAAATGTAGCTTGCTGCGTCAGACGCGAGGAACGCGACCGCCGCACCGACCTCGCTCGGCTGGCCCCAACGGTTGAGCACGGTATGGCCCGCATAGGTCTTGTAGATCTCCGGCTTTTCCTTGAGCGGCGCGGTCAGGCGGGTCTCGATGATGCTCGGCATTACCGCGTTGACGCGCACGCCATACGGTCCGGTTTCGGCCGCGAACGCCTTCACCATCTGGTCGATACCGGCTTTGGTGGCGGCGTAGATCCCCGAGGCCCAAAGGCGATCTCCGCCGTACTTAGTGTCGTGTTGCTCAACAAGCGCTTGGCCTCCAGCGCAATGCGCTCCTGCACGAGCCGGCTGGCCGTCTTGCCCGTCGTGCGCTTGAGCGCTTCATTGAGTTGCCGCTCGCTGACGTTCAGGGCCTGTGCGTACTGCCCGACGGCATTGAATTGCAGATAGCGCTCCTCGATCAGCAGCGTGAGACGCCGCGTCAGTGCGTAATACGGATCGAGCGGATGAACGCCTTCGTCAGCCGGGTAGAGCCGCCGCAACTGCGTTAGCAGGATAAGCAGATACGAACGCACCACATCGAACCGCCCGACCTTGCGGTCGCGGTATTCCCGTTCGAGGGCATGAAGGAGCGGCACCAACGCCTCATGCTCGGCGCGCGACAGGTACATCGCCGGCATGCCGCCCGTGGCATGGAAGAAAGGAAACTTCGCGATGTCATCCGCGCGCGGGAACATCTGCGCGAAAAACTCGGTGCTGACGTTGATCACGAAACCATGCGGCTTGATGGACGACGTCCACGCATGCAACTGCCCCGGGGAAATGAAAAACACCGAATGCGGCCGCACCTCGAACGTCTCGAAATCGACCAGATGCGTACCCTGCGCCTCGGTCATCCACAGCAGATGGTAATAACCATGCCGATGCGGAAAGCCACGCGGGATATCGTTGCGGCTCTCAAGCCTGACCAGATCAAAGTAAAACGCCCCTTCACCGGCAAAGTCCGACGATTCGAACGTCGGGAAAGTGCTATCGATCGTCCCGCTGCTCAAGGGCGTGCTCCGTTGTCATTGTTGTTGGCGGGACTATAAGGCAGGGGCCGTAAACACCGAAATGGCGCGTCCCCTTCGGGCGTGACCAACGAAGGGGCAGAGCGCCGCATCTGCCAAGCACACAGCCGCCCAAACTGTACAAGGGGCGGGTTTACCCGCGTGCTCGTGGTCACGCAGCGGCGGTAGCTCGATGGTGATACGAGGCAATGAGCGTATTCGCTCTGGCTCCTAATCAGACTGTGTGAAAACACACTGACTGGCCCTAGACCAAACGCCCCGACTTGTTCGGGGCGTTTGTTTTTCTGCTAAAAAAGGCTCTTCAGGCCATCAGTTGCATCATTTGCTTGGCACCCATGACGCTGATCGCTCGCTTGAGGTTGTATGCGGTCACGGCTAGAGCCATTTCAGCTTTTGTGCCTTCGAGTTGTCGTAGCAGGAAGCGCCCGTTTCCAAATAGCCACTGTTTGAGATTGCCAAACGGGTGTTCCACGATGGATCTACGCCGCTCCATCATCTCTGGATGCAGTTTCATCCGCTGCGCCATGTGCTCAAAGGCTTCCTCTTGAGCGTGGCGCGAGACATAGCGGCGCTTGGCCGTCGTGCATTGGGCTTTCAGCGCAAACCCAGCACAGTCGCTGATTGCCGCCTGGTAGATACGGTCGCCCTTATGATGCTGCTTCAGCGTTAGCCACTGACCTGCAGGGCACCGGTACCGATCCTGTTCGGCGTCGTAGGTAAAGTCCTTGCGCTCGAATAATGCCTTTCCACCTGGGTTGGATGTTCGGTTTGGCGGCACGTACGCAGTAATCGAATCTTCCTCGCATGCCTGGAACTGCTGGCCGTTTGAGTAGCCCATGTCCGCTGCTACGGTCAGCGCCTCCTGCCCCAACTCAGCCTTAGCCGCTTTAGCCATGGGTTCAAGCTGCTTGCGATCATCGCCCTCTTGCGTCACCTCGTGATGCAAAATCAGGCAGTGTTCTGCGTCAACGGCGGCCTGCACGTTATAGGCAACACGCGCCCCCTTGGGCGTGCGCATCATTCGGGCACCGCTTTCATGTGTGTTGAATTGCTCCAGCCCCATCGATAGCATCAAGGCCTGGCAACTGCGGTTGTCTTGCTGTTTGGCCTCAAGCTCTGCCAAGGCCACTTTGATCGCAGTGCGATCTACCACCTGCTCGCCCTCAGTCTTATCAGCGGCATCCAAATCAACTAGGTATTGGGCAATCCGTTTATCAAGCTTCTCGTCCTGACGCTTAAGCTGATTCAGGTTCAGATGGCGCCGCGCAGAAGCGACTGCCTGAAACTTGCTCCCGTCTATGGCAATTAAGTCACCGGCAATCAAACCGGCGGTTCGGCAGAACTGCACGAAGGCCCGGCATGTCGTGACGAACGCAGCTTTGTTGTTCTTACGGAAGTCGGCGATGGTCTTGAAGTCGGGTTTGAGCCGGTTGATCAGCCACATCACTTCGATGTTGCGCTGGCATTCGGCTTCCAGGCGCCGGGACGAGCGAATGCGTTGGAAATAGCCATAAAGGTAGAGCTTGAGCTGATCGGCGGGGTCGTACGCGGGGCGCCCGGTGACCTTGGGCTGAGTTTTCTCAAAGCCGAGCTGGCCCAGATCCAGCTTGGCGACATACAGGTCGATGACCCGTACAAGGTGATCTTCCGGAATCAGTTCCTCTAGCGAGGCTGGGAACAGGCTGGCCTGGCTGCGGGACTCTCCTTGTATGTACGCCATAACAAAAAATGCTCCGTACCTTCCGATACGAAGCATTTTCTTAAAGCGACCTGCAGATTGCTAGGTTTTCACACAGTCTGTAATGGCCCCTTATTCGATGCTTTTTCCGCCCCGCCTCTTTCTCGGAGTCCGCCGTGCGCCGCTCGGATACAACTAGCCAAAACAGCGTGGCTGCGGTTTAGGAAGATAAATCTGTCCCCCTTTTGTCGCGTACCTAACTGGCGACCCCCTGCGGCTCGACGGGTTACGGCCCGCCAACGACAGTCGCCATAAGGATCGCTCGGTCGTATGCATGGCCGGCGACGGCTGCTTCCTCATGTACCCACAGGAACTGGCAACCGCCGTCGAATACGGCGCCTCGCTGATCGTACTTGTGGTCAACAACGGCATGTACGGCACCATCCGCATGCACCAAGAACGCGAATATCCGGGACGCGTCAGCGGCACCCGCCTGCAAGGCCCGGATTTCGTCGCATTGGCGAAGGCCTTCGGCGCGAATGGAGAGAAGGTCGAGCACGCAAGGGAATTTCCGCTGCATTCGCCCGCGCTCAGGCTCGGGGCGGGGTGGCGTTGATTGAACTGGTGACTGATCCATTGCAGCTGACGCCGGATAAGCGTTTGGCGTCTTGAGCGGGATTGGTGGCTTTTCTATCGATTAGGGCAAGTGCGTAGGGTGGATTAGCGTCTTAGTCCGCGTAATCCACCATTTGTCCCGCGGTACCGGACGTGAATTAGCTGTCACGGACGGGCTGCGCCGGCGTTAACCGGAACATACAGTTGGAGCGAGCGCCGGATTAAGCTGCGCTAATCAACGCCTACGGCGCTACGTACGACTGCCGTTTAGAGAAAAATAATCCGTACCCCTATATTACAGCTTTATTGTTCTTCCATATGTTTCTTTAGAAATTAAGATTTAATCCCGGGGTAGAATCCTGCACGTCCCTCAAAAGTAGAGCCCGAAAACTCTATAGGAAGAAGCTGGTTAGCTGTACTTGTAAGTATAGGTTCATTCTCTAGAACAATAATTTGGCCAGGGCCCTGCCACTTAGATAGCCAGTCGTAGAAAGATTCTCTGACAATTACTGGTGAAGTGGTTACATCTGATTTGTTTTCTGGGTCGGAATAGGACTTTATTGGGGAGTCAAGAACTACTAATCCTAAGTGTGGGTAATTGCTGGACATCGCGTGTTGCATTAAGGCAATAGTCATTGCGGACAAAAATATTGCTCGTTTACCTGCGCCGTAGGTCAATCTTGAACGGCCATCAAGTTTTATATCGCATTCAGATGCATCAAGCTCTACTGTCTTTATTTGCTTGAATCCCCAAGAGTGTAGGATTTCTTGTGTCAGTTCTCCAACTTTTACCGAGTCTGCATCTGTTTGCCTTTTTATAGGTTTTTGTTTTTTCTCCGGAATAAGTCCTGAAATTCTACTGTGTTCAGACTTTAATCTATCGAGCTCATCGAAAAGCTTAACCTGCGCGGCATATTCAGTCCTGACCTCAGCCAGCTTTTTAGGGTCTGCACTGAACTCTGCCGCGCTCAGGCGAATTGCGTTTTTTTCGTTGACGGTTATCTTGTCTAATGAATTTGTGAGTCGTGCTACTTCGCTAGTAAAAGTCAAAATAGAGTGCTCTTCCTTGGATAACGCATCGAGCAGTCCGATTCTTAAGCTTTCAATTTTTCTCGCCTCAGCATTCATGGCAACACGTTGCTTTTGGGTCGCATCTTTAGCCAAAAGGCTTATATCAATCTGCTTTTCGATCGGTGTGCCACAGAGCAAACATGGTTGATCCTCGAGAGTCTCAAAAACTGCAATGCCATCACCAACTGATCGAAGTCGCTCTAAATCGCTCGTGTATTTATCATCCAATAAGTTGAATCGAGAGGCCATAAGTTTCGACTGATTTAGTTTTTTCTCGGTATCAGAAAGCTCCTTTAGCGTTGTAGATAATGAATTGCGAATTTCTCGCAGCTGCGATGATCGCTCTATTTGCTCCGTAGAAAGTATGTCAAGTGTTTCGTCGACCTTCGTTAGAGCGTCTTGAATCTCTACTTTGGTCTTTCCTTCAGGGATCTCGGAATTTACGCGTTCTAAATCTTTCTCAATTGCTGCAATCAATGCCTTTATTTTTATCTTTTCATCTTTTGATTGAGCTAGTACTACTGATGAGTCATCCTGGCCAGTCAGGAAGACCGAGAATGCTGCTTTCCTTTGAGTCTGTTCTGTAGGTGCGCCAGTCGTAGGGGCTTCACTAATCATCGCCGGTTGAGACAAAAGAGACCAATGACGTAAATCTCCGCCCGTCATCGGCCCACGCTTTGCAGCGGATCGCAGTAGTAATTTTTCTTTTGCCCCAGATAATCCTACTAATAATTGCCCGATATCGTCAGGCAATGGCTCGCCTGTTTTAATACATTCGATTTCTTCTGCGTATATCTCTGCTGCTCCGCCAAAGAGCGAGCGTTTGATAGTATATACATCGCCGCCAAAAACACGTAGCTGTAAAAGTAGACTGTCATACCCTTTGCTTTGAGGGATTTCCTTAGGTACTTTGTCCCCTCCTAGCAAATACCAAAGGCAGTCTCTAATATAAGATTTTCCAGTATCACTAGGGCCTCTTATAAGAGTGCCCAGTGATTTAAAGTTTATATCAGCGTCAGGTTGATTAAGGCCGCGTGAAATTAGTCTTTGTAGAACTATTGACATCAGCTGTCCACTCCCTTTGCGAAGCCATCAATTTCCGCCTCCCAGCGCCGCCCGATATCATGGAAGATATTAGTTAGTTCAATGGTGTCTATCGAGCCATAGCGTAGGACTACCCATTCACAGCGCTGTGCTAGATTTAGCGAGTATGATGACCCTATTGAGCCGACTAGCGCTCTGGAGTTTTCGCCGGCGTAGTAGGTAATTCCGTCTTTATCTAATTGGACATCTACGAGTCCTTTTGTGGACATTAAATAAAGCCCTGTTTGGACAAGGTTTCGTCTACCATAAAGTTCGGCATTTCTGAAGGGTACTGGTGTATGTAGACTATTGGGGCCTCCAAAATCACCTGAGTATATAGCTGCATAATCCAATAAAATTAATTTCTGCAAGTCTGCGCCGTTTGGGAATAGGCTGCTAAGCATGTACACCATTCTAATCCCAAGTTCATAGGGTGAGTTAAAAGGCGCTGTTCCTAAAGGGTTTATTTTACCCATTTTAATTTCTCTTCATTAACTAGTTGGTGACAAGCCCCAGGAAGATCTGCAGGCAAAAGTCGTCTAGATAATGGATTGTTGGTAATCTGCAGATTCGATGCACGTTCAAGAACTAACTCTAGTCGGTCCATGCCGGTTTTATGCACAGGACTCGCGGATACACGCTTAATTCCGTCAAGTACCGCTGTTAAGAATCTTTCAAATTCCCCAGGAAATACATCTCGACTAAGTCGTTTTAGTCCTTCAGCGCTATAAAATTCACCTCTGCACCCGCTTAGATGCTCGCCATATTCCACCGATTTAAGTGCGTGATCGAGAGTGAGGTCACTGCCGCCATGCTCGGAGTAAACTTTAAGTAGCTGATTTATATATATTAGTTCTTTAGAAGTGGGTAGTTCTGGGATTGCAGGGTTATCCCCCCTGGTTGATTCGACGCCAAAAAGAATTTCATGAGCCAAATGGTTTTTTGAATGCAGGTCAATTAGGTCTTTGATTGGGTATTCTTTGATTTTTGAAAAATCAAATTTTCTTAGAATGTCTAATGCTTCCTTTGTGAGAGGGAATTTTTCTGGATCAATTCCGTACTTTCCCTCAGTCCAGCTCTGCTGGAATTTTATTTTCAAAATGTCTGGCTTGGCGATCAAGTCATGCAGCTTCGGTGTTGTGTTCTTTGGTGCACAGACGTAGTAAAAGTTTGGCGACGGATAGGTTTTAATGCTTATGTGGTGTATGACTTTTGCTAGCTCTGGATATAACGTGGATTCGCCGATAGCTGATGTATAGTGCTTTGCCTGGAATAAATCCCACATTCCGTCAGAAAGCTCCAATGTGTAGCGTGCTTCAATATCTCGCCCGGCATCGCCTGCTCCGCCAATTCGCTGGACAAATTTATATTTCTCGCCGTCGCCCATGTATACTCGGCAACAGTCTTCTATAAAGTTTTCCCAGTCATCAGGGCTTAACAGCTGCACTAAAGATGATGGTGGATATTTCGCATGATTTAGTTTTTGCCGTATCTTTCTCGGCCCCATGCTTTCCTCTCATTTGAATCGCTTTTAGGTGGCGGCAACGATTAGTTGGTTCGTATATAGACGAGTTTGAGAATGGCGGCGAAGTAGCGTGGGATCGGATCAATAAACTTGTCGTAGGTTGAGATGGGCATTGCAACTCCGGGCACTGTGTTGATGGTAAGGCCGCCAGTTAAAAGCTTTGCATGGTTCTGCACTTGGGAAACGCCGAACAGCCCCAGAATTGCTGCCCGGCTTTTGGACCGGACTTCACCGTGCGGATTAGTAGCACGCCGCTGCACTTTGGGCACTGCCGCTCAGCCGTCGGATCGCTTCGCCGCTTTAAGTTCTGCACATGCTCACGATGAGTCGCGAATGTCGGCGCACGGCGCCCGGTTTGCAGCGCTCGCAGCATGGTGTCCACGTCAGCTTCGCTGAACACCCGCTGCTGAAATGACTTGATGTAGCGAATAAACCCAACACCCTCGGTCACATTAGCCGGCACTTCGGTTTTGAATGTACTGCCGCCTACAAAGGTAATAACCGAATGCAGATGCTCGAGGCTAAGGCCGAGGGTGGCTTCCAGCGCCTTGAGGTGCTTGTAGTTCTGCCGCAATGGGTTCTGGAATTTGAACGTGCGTTTGTAGATCTTCTGGGTCCACTGCGCTTGCCTCTCGCTGCCGAAGATCCAGCCGCTCATGTTCTTCGTTTCGAGTACGAAGATGCCGTAGGGCGAGAGGAAGATGTGGTCGATCTGCGTGGTGCCGTCGGGCGTGTTGAGCGTGACGTTGTGCAGGCGCCGGTAGGTGTGTTTGTCGAGTCGCCAGTGGGCGAACAGGCGGACGAGGCCTTCGCCGATATGTCCTTTGGCCCAAGGCGTTTTGAGTAGGCCTATGAAGAAAATGGCTGGGAGCAGCCAGCTCATCATGCTTATCAATGGAGCGAAAATAACCGCGTGATCCATGTGCGCGTTCTTCCGTGAGTGTTGCTAGTCCATAGCGCCGGCTATCCGGGCCAGTTGGGGTGCCAAAGTGTGAACTGTTTGGCACTGGCGCAGATAATGGCCAATTGCTTCGTTTCGCTCAAGAGGATGCAAGCATCGTTCGTCTTTTAGACGTCGAGGCATGGGCTTGCTTCCAAATCTTGGCCTGGGATCAATAGGAAGTCGCAGCCGCGGTATTGGGAAGAGGGTTGGTTCGGATGCGTGGGTATAGGGCAGCGGCATCTGTAGGTGGCCGGCCGTTACATGCCCGACCTGCCGCGCTGCTTCAATTAGGTCGTCTTTTCACCGGTCCCTGTAATGCATATCGCCGACATCACTATCAGGGCCTTACCTTTTCCCTAACAGTTCGGAGCGGCCAATGGCTTGTCGGCTGCGCTCGGGTTTGCGCGGTCCTGAGAAGCCGGCTTCGGCGATGGCGCTGTCCAAGCCGCGCCACTGTGGTGCCGCTTTCGGGCTACGCAGGGTTTCCATGCCGTCATTCCAGGCGTGCACCATGTGCTTGGCAACGTTGCGCCATGCGGGTTCGTTTTTCGAGGATTCGATTACTTCTTTACCCACCACCACGGCTGACTCGCAAAGCTGTTCGACCATGGTCGCGTACTGCCGTGGGGGAATGCTCAGGACGGCCTTGAAGAACGACTCCAGCGAGCGGCCTGGAGTCCAGGTTTGCCTGCCACCAATCGATAGCCCTGGCGGGCTTTCTGCGAAGCGCGGGTAGGCCTGAGTGGTCACCAGGTCATAGACCGGCGTGAAGGCCACATCGGTGCGAGAGGTGTAGAACAACGCGATGTTCTTCGAGTGGCAATCCGCGTTACGCACCACGTAGTTGGTCAGCAACTGCCATCCCAGATGTTCCCGTTGGGCCTGGAGGCGCTCGGCGGGGATGTAGGCTCGGGTCGCGTTCCACACTTTTTCGGTAGTCGGTGCGTATTTTTCATGTGGCGGTAAACCCAGCAGGCCGCAGGCATCCTCGACCCCATAACTTGGGATTCCGTGCTGATCCACATCAAAGCGATCGACCACCAGAATCTTGCCGTCTTCAGACATTCGGCACTCGGCGACGGGCACGACATTAAGTCGTGCGAGCACGCGCATGGTGTAGAACTCGTTGAAGCCTAGATACGGAGTGGCGTCATCGGAGCCTTTGATGATGTGGCGGTTCGTCCGAAGGGTCGGCTTGCCCAAGGGGCTCTGAGGTTGCTTGGTATCGGTTGCAATGAATTTTGGAACGACCCCCGAGACCGCTACACGAGCGTATTGCCGTACCAATGCCGCGAATTTTTGGCTGGTGTTTTCCGCCTTGAGCAGATGGTTTATCTCCAGCGGCTCGATATCGATTCCGGGTCGAATACCTTCAGGCGTGATGGCGACTCTGCCAATACCGCTCCCTCCTACTAAAGCCAGCAGCGACAGGTCGGTACCGTCCAGCAACGGGCCGAACTCTTCGCGGATGACGTTCAGTAAGTACCCTTCCGGGAGGTTCTGGCGAAAAAACGGAAAGAGGTCACGCGGCCAGCGCCAAGGCTGTTCGCGGACGGGCATCGCCAAGCTGACGAAGTCGTCTGGAGCCGCGTCAGGCAGGTACCTCAGAACATATTCGTCTCGCTCGCGATAAAGCTTGGCGACTTGTTTCGAGCGGACATGCACGTCAAGAATCATGATCAGATGTTCCCTGAACGTTGTTCGTTGAGAATGTCTTCAACGGTCCTTTCGTGACCGGCTTTCACCAATTTCAAGTCGTAGCCGGCTGCTTCCAGCAGTCGGACCAGTGCCGTTACGCTCATATCGCCTTTGGCGAGTGTTTCCATACGCGCCACTGTGGAGCGAGATACGCCTGCACGGTCGGCCAGGGCCGTCTGGCTAAGCTTCGCCTCAAGGCGTGCCTGCTTTAGCATCTCGGCAACATCGAACAGAGAAGACATTTTTGTAGCCCCTGGGCATCAATAATTCAGCTTTGTCTCAGGAATGTAGCTTCTAGGCTACAAAGTGGACAAGTCGTAAATGTAGCTTACAGGCTACAAAATAATTGATATAAGCGACTTTTGTGGCTTGTGGGCTACAAACAGAGGATGGACTATCTTCGTGTGCTGCAGGGACTTAGCGAGAATCTGTGAAGCGAAAGACGCTTAATTGTTGTGTTG
This sequence comes from Pseudomonas matsuisoli, assembly GCF_014647635.1. Lineage (GTDB taxonomy): Bacteria > Pseudomonadota > Gammaproteobacteria > Pseudomonadales > Pseudomonadaceae > Pseudomonas_P > Pseudomonas_P matsuisoli. The sequence goes on along the minus strand of NZ_BMPO01000007.1, from coordinate 108,828 downwards.
ATACGGGCCAACAATACAGCCGCCGATTTTTGTCTCGACTTGTCGGGTAACGTTCTGCGCACGCCATTGCGGCATACACAGAACGCAGGCGTTGCCTCCTTTATTTCACCGCCCCCTCAGCCCTCATCTCCTGAACCTGAGAACTCGCAATGCCCAGCTCCGCCAACACCTCATCCGTATGCTGCCCAAACAACGGCGCTGGCCGACGGATGCGCGGCGGTGTCGCCGAGAGTTTGCTGGCGAAGCCGATCGTCTTCATCTTCCCGATCACCGGATGGTCCAGCTCCTGAACCATTTCGCGCGCCAGGTAATGCTCGTTTTGCACAGCCTCGGCGAAGGTATTGATCGGCCCTGCTGGCACGCCTGCCGTTTCGCAGCGTTCGAGCCAGTAGCTGTTGTCTTGCTCGGCGAGAATGGCTTCCAGCTCTGCTTCCAATGCCTCGACGTTTTGGCCGCGGGCGAGGTTGGTGACGAAGCGCGGATCGGTAAGCCACTCCGGTTTGCCGATCACGTCATTGCAGAGCCGTTCCCAAGTGCGTTGGTTGGCACAGCCGAGCATGAGATAGCTGTCGCGGGTTTTTAGCGCTTGATACGGAGCGGACACGCGGTGACGCCATCCCGTGGCTTGCGGCAGGGTGCCGGCGCCGAAATAGGCGGCGGCTTCCCAGGTGAACCAGGGCAAGCCACATTCGGCAATGGCGACGTCCACGTGCTGGCCATCACCCGTGCGCAGCTTGTGCACATAGGCGGCGAGCACCGAATAGGCGGCGGTGATGCCGGCGCCGATGTCGTACACGGCGATGCCTGTTTTCAGCGGTCGACGGTCGGGCTCGCCGGTCATCGACATCAACCCGGTCATGCCTTGGGCGACCAGATCGAAGCCACCTTTGTGACGGTAAGGCCCGGTCTGGCCGTAGCCGGAAATCGAGCAGTAGACGATGCCGGGGTTGATCTGGCGAACCGACTCGTAGTCGATGCCAAGGGACTCCGTGACGCCGGGTCGGTAGTTCTCGACGATGATGTCGGCGCTTTTCGCCAGCTCGAAGAAGACGCGTTTGCCGGCGTCTGATTTCAGGTTCAGGGCCACGCTGCGCTTGTTGCGGTTGATCTGCGCGAAGCACGTGGACTCTTCATTGATGTAGGGGCCCATCTGACGGCTGTCGTCGCCGCCATTGGTCTTTTCGATTTTGATGATCTCGGCGCCGAGGTCGCCCAGCACCATCGTGCAATAGGGGCCGGCCATGATTTGTGAGATATCCAGGACGCGTACGTTTTCCAAAGCCAACATGGTGTTCACCTCAAGATTCGATAGGGGAAAGATCGCGATGTCGTTTCAGTTGCCGCGCCATTGGTGAGGCGTCTTGTCGAGGAAGGAGCGCACGGCGTTCCGGAAGTCCTGGCTGCCGTAGCAACTGCGGATTAGGTCTTCACCTCCTTCGGCGGGCAGACGGCGGTGCGCCTGTGTACGGCGAACCGCTTCCTTGACGGCGTTCAACGTCAGCGGGGCGTTTTGGGTGAGTCGTTCAGCGACCTGGCGTACGGCGGCCTCGATGGTTTCGGCCGGGTGAAGGGCATTCACCAGGCCTGCGCTTAATGCGGTATCCGCATCTGCGAGGGTCCCTAGCATCAGGACTTCCTTAGTTCGGGCGACGCCCAGCAAGTCCACGAGCCGGGAGATGTTCGCGATGGAGAGGCAATTGCCCAGGGTGCGGGCAATCGGCGCGCCGAACTTCAGCGCTGGCGTGGCGTAGCGGAAGTCGCAGGCGAGGGCGATGGTCGCGCCGCCGCCGACGCAGAATCCTTCGAGCAAGGCGACGGTTGGCTTGGCGATCCGCTCTACACGCTCGACGACGCGGTCGATGCGGACTTCATAGTCGACGCCATCGGCGCCGCTGGAAAAGTCGGTGAACTGGCGGATGTCGGTGCCGGCGACGAAGGCTTCGCCCCCTACGCCGCGAAACACGACGACCTTGATGTCGTCGTCGGCCTCGACTTCATTCGCCAGCGCTTCCAACCGGTCGTACATGTGCCAGGTCATGGCGTTTCGGACGTCCGGGCGATTGAACCTGATCCAGCCCAGGTGACCGTCTTTTTCGAGGTAGATCTCGTCTTGATTCATGTGAAGTCCTGATTCGGTTCGTCAAATTCAGGCCGCACGCCACCGGACAGTCCGCCGGAGCGGAGTGTCGGTGCGTGAAGCGGTAAGTCGTGGCGTTACGGGGTATTCATGCCTAGCTCCCGTAGAACACGCGCACCAGAACGAGCGCGACGTCGGGCAGGTAGGTGTTCACCATCAGCACCGCGAACAGGACGCCGATGAACCAGAGGTTCACCCAGGTCGTTTTCCAGATGTCCGCCTTGGCGATCGAACACGCGGCGATCAGTACGCTGGCGACCGGGGGCGTCTGCTGGCCGATGGCAAGGTTAAGCGTGACGATGATGCCGAAGTGGAGCGGGTCGATACCGACCGCGACCACCAGGGGCAGCACGATGGGGACGACGAGGATGATGGCCGCGGCGGAGTGCAGGAACATGCCGAGGATGAGGAACAGCACGTTCAGCAGCGCCAGCACCACGTACTTGTTGTTGGTGATGTCGGCGATGGAGCCGGCCAGCTGCTGGGGCAGCTGGGTCTCCGTGAGGTAGACGCCAATCAACGCGGAGCTCGCCACCAGCAGCATGACCACGGCGGTTTGGATGCCACCCTCGATGCAGGCCTTCCACAGCGTCCGCAAGTTGAACTCGCGATAGATGACGGCACTGACGAACAACGCAACGACGACGGCAAGACCGGCACCTTCCGTTGCGGTGACCAGACCGCCAAATATCCCGCCGAGGATGACCACCGGAATCAGCAACGCCCAGGCCGCTTCCTTGAAGGCCGTCCACAGTACGGAAGCCTGGAAGCGTCCTTCTGAGGGGTAGTTGTTACGGACCGCGAGGTAGTAGGACATACCGGCTAAACCCATCGCGCCGATGATGCCGGGCAGGATGCCGGCGACGAACATCTTCACCACGGATTCACCCGAAATCACCGCGTACAGGATCATCGGGATGGAGGGCGGCAGGATGATCGCCAGGGTTGCGGCGGAGGAGGAAATCGCCGCTGAGAACTCTTTCGAGTAGCCCTTCTTCTTCATCGCCGGGATCAGCACGCTGCCCAGCGCCGCGACACCCGCGACCGATGACCCGCTGATTTCGGCGAAGAAGATCGAAGAGCCGATGGTGACCATCGACAATCCGCCTTTGATGAAGCCGAGCATCGCGGATGCAAGGTTGATCAGCCGGCGCGAGATACTCGACGCATTCATGATCGCGCCAGCGAGGATGAACAGCGGGATGGCCAGTAGCGGGAAGTTCGTCGCGCCTTCGAACATCGTGAGCGCGATGTTTGGCAGGGCATCCACGCCATAGCTGGCAAACATGGCGATCGCGCCGACCAACGCCAGCGAAATGCCGATCGGGACATTTAGGATGATCAGCAGGATCAGCCCCAGGAGCATGAACGCAATGATCATCGTCATGCCCTCCCGGTGGTGGCAGTGGCCGGATGGCTGACGGTCGATATCCCGGCTTCTTCAAGTTCGTGATCGACGAAGCCCGCCCCTTTGGCTTGGCGAATGACGTCCGGAAGGCGAAGCACCTCGGCAATGATGAAGAGCAGCGAGGCCACCGGTATCACCGATTGGGTGAGCTGAAGCGATACCGACGTGACGCTCACGAGGGTGCTGCCTTCCAGGATCATCAGCACTTGCATGCCGGTATACGCAAGCAGTGCAAAGAAGCCGATGACGAGTAGCTCCGCGAAGATCGCGCATGCGACCCGGAGCGGCGGCGGGAACATATTGACGATGTTCGGGCAGGCGATGTGCGCGCCTTTAGCGGCCGCGAGCGCCGCGCCGTAGTAAGTGAGCCACGCCAATCCAATGGACGCGACTTCGTCATACCAGACGAGGGGGGCGCCTATCAGCCGAGAGGTGAAGCCCACGATCACGATGGCCGCGAGCACCAGCATGAGCACCACGACGATGATTTCCAGCAGCCGCTCGAAACCATTTTTTAAAGCCGACATGAAAAACCTCCAGGGTCATGGGACCCGGCCGGTTGGGAACGAAATGGGGGATCAATCGCGCAGCGCGCGAACCTGCTCGATCATGTCTTTGCCGCCGTCGACTTCTTCGGCAAATTTGGCGTAGATCGGCTCGGAGGCTTTGACGAACGCTTCCTGGTCGACCTCGTTGACCTCGATGCCTGCCTTGCGCAGTTCACCGAGATACTTATCGTCGATTTCAGCGGCCGTTTTGGCTACGAACGGCTCGACTTCTTCGGCCGCCGCGATCAGGGCGTCCTTGATGTCCTGGTCCAGCCGTTTCCATTTCGCGCCGGCGACGAGGTACGCGGGCGTATAAACGTGCCGCGAGAGCGACATGTATTTCTGCACTTCGTAATAACGGCCGAACCAGATGTGCGAGATCGGATTTTCCTGGCCGTCCATTACGCCGGTCTGCAGGGCGACGAACACTTCCGAGAAGGACAGCGGGGCGGGGTTGGCGCCGTAGCTCTTGAACATCTCGATACGCCAGACGCCTTGAGGGACCCTGAGCTTGATGCCGGCCAGGTCCTCGGGTTTGACGATGGGGCGTTTGCTGTTGGTGATGTGGCGGAAGCCGTTTTCCCAAACGCCGAGGATGGGATAGCCCTTCTTTTCCGAGATCGGATAGATGATGGGCTTGATCACCTTTTCGCGGATTCGAGCCATGTGCTCGCGATCCTTGACGATGTAAGGCATCTCGAACAGCGCGAAGGCGGGGTCGACCGAACTCATGACCGAGGAAGGTAAGGCCAAGTCGATCGTGCCCAGTTTGAGTTTCTTCATCATCGCGTTGTCATCGCCCAGCTGAGACGAGCCAAAGGCAGTCACCTTCGCCTTGTCTCCCAGCTTCTCATTGGCGATGCGGACGAATTCGGTAGCGGATTGTTCGAACAGGGAGCCCGGTTCGCCAACGTGGCCGAACTTGATTTCGACCGCCGCGAGTACCGGCGCTGCGTGTTGCAAAGACGCCAGCAAAGGCAAAGCGAAAAGCGTTTTTCGGATGAATCTGTTCATGCCCTTTCCTCTGTATTTGTTATTAGCGAGTGCAGAGCCGGCCTTGGATTTTTTCGTCGAAGACCTGGCAGCGTTCCGTGGGCAGATACGCTGACTTGATTATGAATTCATAATTATGTTCGTCAACGTATTCGGATGACTGGTAAATATCGTTTTAAATCAGTTATTTATTATTTGTATTCTTAGATCGTGTGAATTTTGAATTCAAAATTGGCCAATTGAACTGTCGCCCGTGGTATCTGTAGCTGGGCACATCTAGAATCAAACGGGCCGCCAAGGGTCTGAAGCGTGTCTGCTTCACCTGTCGTAGTGCGCCGCTAAGAGGACGAAAACTTGGAACACTCGGTTACATCCGAAAATCTCGCGCTGGACCGTCAAGGGTTGCACCAGATCGTCGTCGACCGGCTGAGAAAACTGATCGTAGAGGGAAGGTTGGAAGCAGGGTCTCGTATCAACGAGAAGGCGCTGTGCGAACAACTTCAGATTTCCCGAACGCCACTGCGCGAGGCGCTGAAGGTGTTGGCCAACGAGAAGCTCGTGGAGTTGCTGCCGAACCGAGGTGCGAAGGTCGTGCTGCTATCCGACCGCGAGATCGCGGAAGCCTTCGAGGTCATGGCCCGGCTGGAAGCCATTTCGGGGGAGCTGGCGTGTGAGCGCATCACACAGCCTGAGCTCGATGAGATACACGCCCTCCATTACGAGATGCTGGCGTGCTACACCCGCAAGGACCTTCCCGGTTACTACGACATCAACATGCGCATCCATGCGCTGATCAGTAAGGCGGCCCGGAACGAGCTCCTTCAGGACCTCTACCAGCGCGTGAACTTCCGCATACAGTCGCTTCGTTTTCGCTCCAACTTCGATGAGACGGAGTGGGCCGAATCGGTACAGGAACACACGGAGCTGCTCGAGGCATTGACCAAGCGTGACGGTGCTCGCGCAGCCGCCGTGCTTCATCTTCATCTGACGAAGAAGCAGCGGAAATTGAAGTTGTGATTTGGTTGTCGTGCGCGCTCCCGCACAGAGCGATCGTATTGCCGGGCGCGCCCGGGAGCTAGCAGAGTTTGGGACGGCTAGGCGACTGAAGTCGCCCCTACGGTGAGGCGGTACCTGTAGGGGCGGGTTCACCCGCGGGTTCATCTGCCCTGCGCACCTATATCAACCGAGGCTCCATCCCGATCGGCGCGATAAACACAGGCGTTAGTGTTGCAATCCGCTGAACAAGCTCTGGAAATACTCATTAATCGGCTCTGGAAGCAGATCTTGCGGATGGTCGCCGCCAAGCGTGGCAATGCCGCTTTTGCCTTCGATTAGCGTGGAGCTTTCCACGTTGGCGCTAAACACGTCGATCAAGTCGATCTTCACTTCCACCTTGTCGCGCCTGAAATTCCACTCGGTCGCGCGGTCCTCCCAGTGCAGGATGATTGGGAACACCAAATAGTTATAGCCACCTTGGCGAGCGCTGTTGAGGGCTTGATCCAAGCCTTCGACGCGATTGGCGACTATCGCCGTCTGCCCATTCCTCTGCAATGCCGATCGGATGACGGCGCTGGTCATCTGCCCGGAGCGAGGGTAGGGCTTGGCGCCGTACATGCCGTCATCGGGCAGGGCGATGTAGTAGGTGGAACGTGCTGGCATGAACGCCGACTGGTCTCGGACGAAGTGGGTGGAGTCCATGCATCCGGTCAGTGAGAGCAGGAGAGCCGCAGCTCCTATTCGTCCAGGATTAGCCAACCGCTTGGCGGCAGATCGCAGGCTACTCGTCGCGCATTTAATCAGTGTGCGCGGTGGCGTATATAGAACGTTGCTAGATGTCGTCATCATGGCGTTTCCAAATTTCCGTTTGATGGCTGGGCTTCCGGTGTACCGATCTGCAGCGCTTTCTTCCTCAGTGCCATGATCAGCAGTTCTTTCTGATAAACGTAATGTTGGGCGACATACTTTAAAAGCGCTGCGCCGAGTGAAATTCCCAATACGAACGCACCGCCCCACAACAGCAAAGAGTCGCTGATATTTCCCAGTGTAAAACCCGTTCCCAGCGTTTCATTAATCCAAGGTATGCCGCCCAGCTCTTTGAAGAATGACCACGAGATCGCGAGCATTGCGAAGATCGCCGTTTTCTCTCCGAAGAAATAACTGATGCGCGACTCGATTCGGCTTAGTTTCAGTTCGATCCAGTGCCTAGCTTCTTCTAATGTTGCGTTATCGAAGTGTTCGAGTTTGTTGACATGGCTCGTGTCGTGGCGGAGCTCTTTCTTCAGGTTCAAAAAGCTGGTTTTTTCCAAGACAGCAGGCTTACCGCGGATGCAACGATTGGAGCAATCAGCGCCAAGAGTGCTATGCCGATTGCCAGCAGTGACACGGCCACCGCTGCCCATTGCAGCCAGTAAGGCAACGTGTGGAGATTGACGTGCCAAAAGGCCAATCCTGCGTTCACGACCGTTAAGCCCGCCGACACGATCAGGCCCCATCTAGCCAACCAATTTGCCATGTGCTCACGTTTGGTAAGTTCCGCACTGCTACGCTCGCATTTGCTGAGCAGCGCCAATACCTGCAGAACGGCGTCTTCCCTATCGCTCTCTTCTGGAATGTTTTGAAAAGTCATAGGTCCCCATTCGTCTTTCTGCTGCGCTTGGCTTTAGGCGCAGCGGCGCATTGGGCCTTGATGCGTTCGAGCAGCACGCTGGCCGGCTCGTCGTTCGGGTCTTGCGGCACCAGTTCGCCTCTAAATGCCTTGGCCAGGATGCTTTGGGTCAGGTGGTCGATACGGGTCTTGACAGCAGCGACCTTGGCTTCGAGTTGGTCGGCGAAGGCGAAGAGCTGTTCGACGCGGCGGACGATTTCGGTTTGTTCGGTAAGGGGGGCAAATGGTATTGCCAAAACTTTCATATCAGTTAAGTGAAGGTTTTTGATTGCGCTACCCACTATGCGACTCGAAACGTCAATTTCTCCAATCCACTTCCTCAAAGCTATATTGATGAACTCCATGTTCACCAGATTTGATGCAGGCTTAATTAGAGCGACGCTAACAAATAAAGAGAACTCATTGTTGGTTGCTATTATTGCTGTTCTGCCAATTGTTCCGCTCTTTGTAATTAGTAGGTCTCCTTTTTCAGGATGGCAGCGTTTGCAAAGTTCAGCGTGCTCTTCGGTGGTAATAAATTTTGTATTAGTAAAATCTATAACGCCGTCGCGAATATCTTTGACCGAGATGAATGGTACTCCATTACCCACATAGGTTGGCGTGTGGTGTGTGCCATCGACTATTTTGGCGGCGAGCGAATCAAGTGAAACCCAGCACCAAGTGCTTGGTATTTCATACTCTTCGTTTTTCAGGTGGCTCGCTGGCGCTTTCTTCGATTTGGAGGAAGAAAGGCGATCTTTCAGGATTGTCTCTATCTGTTCAGTTGGGTTAATACCTGTATTTTCTGCGCGCCACTCCTCCGTTAACCGCCCGGAAACCGCTGCAACGAGGACGGATTGGCGGAAGCGCTTGAGCAGGGCGGGGATGCTGTCGATGCGGGTTTTGAGGGTGTCGACCTGGGCCAGCAGTGCATCGAGTTTTTCGGCGATGCGGGTTTGTTCGGCTGCTGGTGGTACAGGGACGGTATAGTTCTGAACAAACTGTTTGGGAACACGGCGAAGGCCCACTGCTCCCGTCATATTCGCGGCACCTTGCAAGAGGAAGTCACGGCTCTTGATCACTGCAAGCAGGTACTTGGCAGAAATATCTTCGGTAGCGGGTCGGAGCACATAAAACTCGCTGCTGCCGGCACCGATCCTATTTGGTAGGCCATCTACAAAAGCAGCTTTGCCATTTTCAAAGCAAGGCGTGACCTTGGCGAAAATTACATCACCATCTTGGAAGTTCGTGTAAGCCTTTTTAATGTCACCCCAAGGCCGTGAGTCAAAGCGCAACTTATCGAGGAAGTTGGTTGGTGCATGGGACATTGGCACGAAGCCAGCATCCAAGTCATCGGCAAAGCTCTGCTTCGGATTTATATCGGCGAGTTCGTCCAGGCGAGCAAATGCCCATCCCTCCGGCAACCCACTCATCCCCGCTCTCCCACTTGCCGACTTGCCGCTTGCGGTTGCTCCAGCCCCATCACCTCCGCCATCAACCTTTTCTGCGCCTCCACTTCATCTCCGGCCCCCAACGCCTTCATCAGTTCTTCCAGCTCATGCAGGGCTTCGGTCAGTTCGGCCATGGCTTCGCCGGCCAGCACTTCCGGAGCGGGCAGGTCGGCGGCGTCGAGGCTGTCGGCGTCCTTGAGCCAGGTGATATCCAGGGAGTCGCCGCGCTCCTTGATCTGCTCGCGGGTGAAGACGCGGAAGCGGCTTAGTTCGCCAATGCCTTCAACGTTTTCGGCGCGTGGGCCGTTGGCGTCCTCGCCGTAAGCATCTTCGAAGGCTTTCAGGTGGCCGGCGCCGAACGGCGTGCGTTTGCCGAAGCTGGGCATATTGCTGCGCAGGTCATAGACCCACACGCGCTGCGTGCAGCCTTGCTCCTGGCGCGGATTTTCCTGGGTGCCTTTCTGGAAGAACAGCACGTTGGTCTTCACACCTTGGGCGTAGAAGATGCCGGTGGGCAGGCGCAGGATGGTGTGCAGGTTGCATTTTTCCATCAGGTCGCGGCGCACGTCGGTGCCGACGCCGGCCTCGAACAGTACGTTGTCCGGCAGTACCACGGCGGCGCGGCCACCGGGCTTGAGGCCACGGTAGATGTGCTGGAGAAACGCCAGTTGCTTGTTGCTGGTGGGAAAGGTGAGGTCGTCACGGGTCGGGCCGCCGCCGCCCTTTGCGGTGCCGAACGGCGGGTTGGAGAGAATCACGTCGACCTTGGCCAGATTGGCGCCGGTCTGACCCAGGGCATTGCCCAGGTGCACCACGCCTTCGGCATCGCCCTCCATGCCGTGCAGCAGGGTGTTCATCAGTGCGAGGCGTCGAGTACCGGAGACCAGTTCGACACCGATAAAGGCCTGGTTGCGCTGGAAGGCGCGCTCGCGGTCGTTGAGTTCGTAGAGGTCGTCGGTGTGCTGCTTGATATAGGCATCGGCGGCGATCAGGAAGCCGGCAGTACCGGCGGCCGGATCCTGAATGGTTTCGCCGGCCTGGGGCTTGATGCAGCGGATGATGCTGTCGATCAGTGGGCGCGGGGTGAAGTACTGCCCGGCGCCGGATTTGGTTTCGCTGGCGTTCTTTTCCAGCAGGCCTTCGTAGAGATCGCCGAGGCCGTCGCGCTGGGCGCTGAACCAGTCGATGGCGTCCAGGCTCTTGATCAGTTGCTCGAGATGGCGCGGCTCTTTCAGGCGCGTTTGCGCATCGGCGTAGATGGCGGCGAGTAGCGGGTCGGCGTTCTTACCCAAATCGAGCAGCATCTGCCGGTAGTGGTCGAGCAGCACCAGCCCGGACTTGCCGGTGAGGTCTGGCCAGCGCGCGCCCTCCGGCAGGCGATGCTCGAAAGCGCTGCCGCTCTGTGCCTGCTCGTATTCCATCTTGATGAACAACAGCAGCACCAGCTCGGTGACGTAGTCGCTGTAGTTGATGCCATCGTCACGCAGGACGTCGCAGAGGTTCCAGAGCTTCTGGACGATATCGGAGTGGGTCATTTGAGTGCTTGCCTGGGTCGGGCGCCATTTCCAAGGTTGCAGGCGATGGCCTGCAGGGCTGGCGGGGCATAAAAAACCCGCACGATTTGTGCGTGGCTGGCCGGGCAGTCAGAGGCATGGCGGGTATGTTGTGGGCGAGGGTAGTGGCCGGGGCCGTGCTTTTCAAGGCCGGGCATGGCGGCCTCAGTGCTTCTCGGGCGGCAGCAGGGCGTCGCGTGTTTGGCTGACGGACGCATTAGCGGTGTTATCCAGAATCTGCTGCGGGAACAAGGCGGCGTAGGCGCTGGCGTCGGTATGCGCACCGTTCAAGCGGGGATGCAGGCGCGCCTTGAGTTGCTGGCTGCTTTCATGGGGCCGTACGGCTTCGCCCAGTGTGTCGAGCAGGGCGCCTTCGAGGCACTGCGGCTGCCAGAGGATGATTTCATAGCCAGCCTTGGCGGCACGCTTGTATTCGCTGTCATCTGGCGGCAGGTCGGCATCGAGCAGGAACAGCCGGCGGTCATAGCCGACGCTTTGGTACTTGCGAATGGCGTTGGTGATGACATTGCCCGCCGAGCCGCCATCACCGGCTTCGACCTTGACGCTCAGGCCACTGTCTCGCGGGCAGTAAAGCCCCTTCATGTGGCTGATAAAGGCTTTGTCATCGGCGCCTTCACCGACCACCAGCAGCGTGCTGCGCATCAGGCTGCGCGATCCCTTGCGCAGTTTGCGGTTCATAGCTCCGGTACTCCGCCGAGGGCGCCGGCCATGTACTTGGCGTAGAGGTTGTCGTCGGCGCGCAGCCCCTGCACTTCATCCAGCCGCCAGGCCTCCGAGCATTGGTCACGTTTCTCGCAGAGATAGACCTGATGCTTCTGCAGATGATTGAGCAGTTCCGGCGTGTGGCAGGTGAAGATCAATTGCGCCTGATGCGGGTTGCTATGCTCGAAGCGGAACCAGTCGAGGATGCGTGGCATCAGGTGCGGGTGCAGGTCGTTGTCGATTTCGTCGATGACGGCAATGCCGCCGAACTCCAGTGCCTTGAGGAGTTTCCCAAGCAGTACAAAGGTGGATTGAGTGCCGCTGGATTCGTCGAGAAAACTGAGCTCGAACTCTTCGCCACTTGTGCTGCGATGCATACCGAAAGGCTCATGCAGGGTAGCGCTGCTGCCATCTTCACGGGTGATTTCGCGTTGGCGAATGGCGATATCGTTGAGGCCAAGGTCGAATTCGCGCATGGCTTCGATCATGCGCGTCTTGAGTTGTGGGACTTGTTCATAGTCTTTTGCTGCGGTGAACAGCGCGCTGCGCTGGAAGTGTCGCCGCCCCATGGCGCTGACGTTGCTGGTCATGCTCTCGAAATACTCGATAAAGGGTAGAGCCTCGTGGATGTCATAGCTATGCGCAGCCGCCAACAATGATGCATTGGCGCGAATGCTTTCGGCCTGCGCTTTGGGGAAAGGGAAACCTTTTTGCTTGAAGCTGAAACCGTTGCCGTCAGCATTGCGCTCTCGGCGGAACAAGTAGCTGAACTGGCTGCTGGTGCGCTGTAGCAAGACCTCACTGCAAACCTGACCGGCTTTGAGTTCGAGCTGGTAGCGGTGCTCTATACCATTGAGTAGAAAATCGACTTCCAGCTTGGTTTCGCCTGATGCATGTAGACGATGTGGCCGGTAAAACACTGCACTATCGGGGTCGTTACCCAAAAAGGAGTCGCAGACAAACCAGCTCAGAAAAGCCAGCGGCTTGATGAACTGTGTCTTGCCTGAGCCGTTGGCACCAACCACGGCGATCACCTTGTTCAGCCGGCTGCCATCCGCCAGTTCGATATCGAAACCGGAGGGTGTCGGCTTCTTGCCCAGGGTGAAGTCGGTTTCGGCTTCGTCGGCAAAACTGTAGAAGTTTGAGAATCGGATGGATCTGATCATATTCTTTAGCTTCTAACGAAATTTTGTCGATTCTTGGTCTTTATGGCGTTTTTGGCAAGGGCTTGGATTGGTTGCTCTATGTTTAGGGCTGGTCCGGCGGTTTATGTTCTGCTAGCGAGTGTCCGCTGTCCTGGGACAGCGGACAGTTTTAAGATTGTTCCACCCGCTTTGCGGGGAATGCAGCTACGGGCGTTCTGCGTCCGATGTGCAGCGTTCACGGGCACAGAGGGTCTTGGAATGAGCGATCGCGCCGATGCATGGGGCAATCCTGACACTCAACTTGCCGTCGACCACAAGTTGTCATTCAACGCGTCCAGCACGACATCCAGTTTGCCGCCCAGGTTTCGGTCCAGTCCTTTGAGGCCGCCGTCGTTCTTGAAGGCATCCTGTACCTGCTGTGGGTCGATGACCACTTCGTGCACCAGTTGTTTGGCCAGCCGATCCAGCCATTTGCGCTGCACGGTGTTCCAGGGTTGCAGGGCATGGATTTTCTGCATGGCGTTGGCGACGCGATGATCGAAGGGCAGCAGCGCTTCACCAATCGCGGCCTGGCGGATGTAGCCGATGATGCTGGCGGCAATCTCCTGATTGGTCTGGTTGCGCCAGGCGCTCTTCAGACTGGCTTCGCTGAAACCGTGCTGGTCGAGCAGCAGGCGCACTTCGCGCAGCTGTTCACGGGTCAGGTCGCGCGGGCGATTGACGACCACGCTGAGCGCAGCGGATTGGTTGAGCTGTTTACGGATGAACGCGTTGAAGTCTTCCAGATAGTCAGCCGGCTTTTGGTTCTGCCCATAGCTTTGTTCGCGCACTATGAGTTCGTCGTCATGCGCCAAGATCACTGGGTAGTTTTCCGACACGAGCAAGGCTTTGATGGTATCCAACTGCTCCAGCAGACGGCTGTGGGTCCGCATGAATCCGGCGGCGCCTTGTGGGCCAAGGTCATGCAGGTGCTTATGTAGCTCGGCCGGGGCAACGCCCCAGGCGTCCTGAAGTTCGTCGAGCCGTTTTCTCAGGGTCGGCTTGCTCTCGGCTCTGTGTTCGGCCTTGCGCAGGACGCGCATCAGGCGCTGGCTTAACTGCGCGAGCACATCATGGGCGTGGCTGGTGTCCTGGGTATTGCCGGGCGCGTCGAGGCTGGCACTATCGCAGAGTTCGGTCACCAATTGCTCAAGGCTGATGTTCGGGTCTTTCACCAGCGGTTTCATGGTGTCGACTTCTTCCAGCGCGGTGTAGAGGTCCACAGGGTCGAAGATGCGGAATACCGTCTTGCCAATCTCGTCACAGCGCCGGGTGGCGCGGCCCTTCATCTGTTCGTAGAGGATGCGCGATTTCACCCGGCGCATGAATACCAGGTTGCAGATGCTGGGCACGTCGATGCCGGTGGTGAGGAGGTCGACTGTAATGGCGATGTTTGGATAGCGCTCGTTCTTATAGCTGCGGATCAGCGTAGCCACCTTGTCGCTCTTGCCAGTAATGATGCTGACCGCTGCCTGGTTGTATTGATCTTCGTAATGCGCGGAGAAGGCCTGATCGAGTAGCAGCTTCACGCGCTCGGCATGTTTCTGGTTGACGCAGAAGATCATGGTTTTTTCTTCGCCGAAGGGGTCGAGTTCTTTGGCGAGCTCCTCGCAGATGACTCGGTCGAATGCCTCGGTGATGACACTGCGATTGAAAGACTCGATATTGAAGTCGAGCTCGTCTTCCAGCTCCGCCGCTTCCACTTCGCCGGTCTGGGTGTCGAGTACGTTGATTGTCTCGCCCCGTTCGAAATGGATGCCGTGCTGGGCGAGGCGAGTGAGGTAACGGATCGGCGGTTCGTGGTCGATCAGCCAGTCGTCCGCCACGGCTTCGCGATAGCTGTAGATGAACACCGGCTTGCCGAAGATCTCACTGGTCTGCAGCGCGGGCGTGGCAGTCAGGCCAATCTTGCAGGCGTCGAAATAGTCCAGCACACGGCGGTATTGTGAGAGGTACTGGTTGTGGTCGCGGATCGCCAGTTCGCCTTCGCTCATTTCCTGGTCAAGCGTGTAACCGCGGTGCGCCTCGTCGACGATGATGCAGTCGAACTGGTCGATGGGCGGCGGCGAATCTGACTGAAAGAGGCGGCGCACCATCGCCTGTACGGTTGCTACCTGTACACGTGTCTGTGCCTCGGCGGCCATGTCGCCCAGCTCGTTGATGTTGTAGATCTGCGCGAGCGTCTGGTTCTGTTCCAGCGTCATATCGTGGAACGCATCCATGGCCTGTTGACCTAGCGCGCTGCGGTCGACGAGGAAGAGGATGCGCTTGAAGCGCTCAGCCTTCAGGAAGCGGTAGAGCAGGCCAATGATGGTGCGTGTCTTGCCCGTGCCGGTGGCCATGGCGAGTAGGCAGTCACGTTGGTCATTGGCCAACGCCTGCTCGACCGCCTGGATGGCCTTGATCTGATAGGCGCGCAACTTGAGGTAGGCGAAGCCTTCGGTCTCCAACGATTTCTCGGCCTCGGCCTGGTCCCGTTTGAGCAGGTTGAGAAGCCCGTCCGGTGTATAAAAATCTTGCAGTGCACGACTGATATGGGCCGGGCTACGCAAATCGCGGAACCACGTGCCGGATTGCTGTGCCAGTTGCTTGATGTAAGGGCGGCCATTGCAGGCAAACGCAAACGGCACCTCGAACAGACCTTGTTGGCCGTCATTCCAGCCTGTGGCTAAGCCCTGGAGTTGCCAGGCGGGTTGAAAATCGCCGTCGAGAATGAGCTGACGCGCGTAACGTTCCGCCTGAGGGATGCGGTCTGCAACATTCACCCGCTGGCGCTTAGCTTCGACAATGGCGATCGGTGTCAGGCCTGCGAAGAGCACATAGTCGGCATCTTCTTTCGGTACGCAGGTAGGCCACTCGGCAATCGCCTTGTTCTTGCCGCGTTCGGGGCGTGCGCCTTTCTTGTAACTGAGATCCAGGGAGTCAGCTTCCCAGCCGGCGGCGTTGAGCTGCTGGTCAATGAGGATCCGCGTGAGTTCTTCGCTGAGGTCAAAAGCCGATGTCGCCTTCTGCGTTTTCTGCTGGACCTGCTGACTGGCTTGCGGCTGATCTTCCAGCTGTTTTTGCAGCGCCTTGAGTTCTTGCTCATGCGTTTGACGAAGGGTTTTCAGTTCGGTCTCATGCGCGGCTGCCTGCTCTTGATAGAGGCGCGATTCGGCATCCATCTGCTCGGCCAGCACGGCATACTCCTCCGCCTCGCGCTTGAGCAGCTTCGCCAAATCCTGATTGCTTTCAAGTTCTTCGCTGGATGCACGCAGCTGCGCCTTCAGGCTTTCGATCTCCGCCTGCAACCCGCGCAACGGCTCGCTCGGATCGCTCGGCTTCACGAAGGCGCCCGGTTTGAAATGCGTGCCCGCACTACCAAACGCCTGGTGATACCAGACACACAAATCCCGCGCGACCCTCAACCCGTCCAACGCCTCACGATGCCGCGTCTGAAACTCGTGCGTCGCCTTATTTCCCTCGACCCGCAGCGTGTGGAACAACTGCAGGATGTTCCGATCCAGCTTGATTTCCCGACCCAGGCGATAAAGCAAATCCGACTGACTCACCGCCGAATCAAACTCAACCCCCGCCCGCCCGGCCAGATCCTGTGCCAACGCCTCACCCAACTGCCGCAGCTTGATGAGCGTCGTGTTGGGGGAGGCGGCGAACACTTGCTCAGCGGTGGTGGCGAGCTCTAGGAAAACGGGTGGGTGTTCCTGGAGGAAGGTGAAGTTGGTGGGGGAGGGCATTGGCGTCCTTTGGGTTTATAGCTGGCGGTTGCGGATCTACGTGCTCAGGAGAACGAGGTTGCTGAATCGCATTTGTAAGGAAGATTCCGAATACAGCTGCAGTGTAATCGGAGCGCTGCGGATGCACTTGTATCTGCTAGACGAGGTCGAAACCGTCAGCTTGAACCGCATTGTCCGCTGACTGCACCTTGCTATGCACTGCGCCGCCTTTCCCTAACAAACACTTGCCAGAAACATTGATGAGCCCAAAGCGCAGCAGCCTATCTGCTTAGCGCTTAAGCCACTGCAATGCCTCGGCCATCTGCTTCGCAGCCTCATCCAGGTTATTCTGGCTTTCTCGGCTATTGCTGAAGGCGGCCAGGCCTTCTGCGACCGGCTCAATACTCGCTTTAGCGTCTTCGTAGCCTTGCTGCATCCACTCTAGAATGATGTCACGCTCAAAGCTGAGCATGTCGAGTAACCCTTTACGACCAATACCACGAGGGCGAATCTCTAGGATCGTCGTATCGGGGAAGCGGTTACGATCCCAAAAGCTTCCATCCTGCAGGTGGGTTACGATGATGTGACTGCACTTTTCATGCTTGATTAACGGCAGTATCGGTGTATTACCCTGCACAGCTCTAGATCCACCCAACCCACCGTCATAGTATTTTTTCCCACCGATGGTTTGCGCTTCATAAGCTAAGGGGATTGCCGAAGAAGCCAGCAGTACCATTCGCCTCTGGTCCTCTGACAACGGATTTATACATATGAAGCTTGAGTCTTTCGAATCGGACAGGCCCAAGCTACTCTTAGCAAACCCCATCAGATCTTTGATCGCTCCGTCGCTTTCATAGACGGACACCCAAAAAGGCAGGCCAGACTTTTTCTCGCGCAGCCCTGCATAGCGATTCAAAATATCAACGCTTGGAGAGTTATCGAAAAACGCTGGGTCGCCCACATACTTGTGGTACTTCTCTGGCAGCACATATTGCAGATACTGAGTTGAAGCTGCAGCAACTCGCCCTGGGGGACCTCCAAATGCCGCCATCGAAATACGCATAATGAAAGAGAGAAATGCCAATGCATCCATTTTCAACGGCGAGTTCTCGGCAACTTCATGCCACACCTGTTCCAGCGTTTCGGCTGCTACTCGCACGTTGCCTGCGCTCGCAACAACTGCACCGTTCAAGGAACCAATACTTGCCCCAGCGACTGCGTCTGGCTGGATGTTTTTCTCCGCAAGATAACGCAAGACACCTGCCTGATAGGCTCCTTTAGCCCCACCGCCAGATAGGACCAACCCCAATTTAGTGGATTGCAGCATGATGCGCTCCCGGCTTCAGCAATTGCGACAGTTCGTCATATATGCTTTGGTTGGAAAACACGTAGGGAAGTTCGTCTCCCGTCCTAGGCGCCTCGCCACTATTGACCGCCAGCAATACTTGCTCTAATTCACTGGAACCATGCTCGCTAACCAGTCTCAGCGCATCCTGCAGTAGCTCATCTTTCGCAGATAGTTGAGCAAAAAGAGCTTGGCGGTCGACCACACAATGCATCGGGCGCCCCGTCAATTCACACAAGATGCGCGTGCAGTCATTTTCTAGTGTTTGCAAAGCGGACTGAACAGCCTTCTCATGCTGCTGGTTACCCCTGCCAGCTTGGATCCAGCGTCCAAATTCTCCGTACTTAAGACGAGTTAACAGCATCCATAGACTCTGCTCCGGTGAAAGCAGAGACTCCCTCCTGGCAAAAATACTAATTGCAAGATTAGCCTCGGCCATTGCGCGGTTATATTGCTCGTAACCGTCCATTCTCTGGTTAAGAGAATGCTTCATGTAATCAACCTTGCCAGCTAACTCAGTCAAGTCTTGACGCAGGTCAGTGGTATCTGCAGTCACTTCCTGTAACTTTGTAGACAGCAGGCCCACGCCACTCATTACTTGTCGTAAGAAGTACTCATTTTTGGTCAGGCGCTGCTCATTGGTAACCACATAGTCCTTTATAAAATTCAGGCTAGTCTCCACGCTGGAGTCGATTAACTCTTGACGTTGGGTGCTCTGTCCGGTCAAGCGATCCAAAATACGGGCAGAGAGCCCATTTTGGGCCACTTTGCGCTTTTCGCTAAGGTGATCCGACATCACGCTTAAGCCGTTGATGAAGTCGACGATCGCCTTTTCTTCAAGATGCGGATAGGCCTCAACCAGGCGCTCCATCTCAGCAGACTTTAAAGCTGTCATACCCTTTCCTATTTACCGGCCGCCAAGGAGTTAATGCCCAGCCTTGCAACCTCCAGTCGCTTGAGCTGAGTAACGTTGTCGCTTTTTACTCTATCCATCATGGCTGAAATTGCAGACGTAACAGCCACACTTTCAGCCTTAAGCTTTTTTGATTTCTCCAAAGCCCCTTCGATGCCGCTGACCTTCTCGATCACGCCAGCGAAAACCTCGTCTACCGCCGGAACCAGCCTCTCTTCAAACTGCTTTGCAAGGCGCGCATCAACATTCGCATAAAATGAGTCGGCAAGCTTTTGGGACTTCTGAACATAGTCGTCAAGCGTGATTTTATAACGCTGCTCATCAACACTGCTGGTTTGTAGCTCTACGGTGTAGTCGTCCCTCAGACCAAAACTGAGCACCTTCAAGGTCTTGTGAACCCAGCCCTCGCGTCGAGTTTGCTTCTTCCAGGATTTCGTCACACGCTCTTTGTAGGCTTCTACCGCATCGCCCTCATTGACGCGCACCTGCGCATCACTAAGCACATCCAATGCGAGACTATCTGTCAGATGAATATTAAAATCGAAACCCTTTTCCTGCATTGCAGCTTCATAATCCTGGCAGAGCTCCCCCAACCGACCCACCAGCTCAACCTGGATGTCCCGCTGAATATTCTCCTCGAACTCACTCAACTGGGCCTGCAGCGACCCGACCATTGAAGAGAACAATTCCGTAATCACATCGCCCGCCCTTTTGCTGAAGCTCAATGCGGCTTGTTTGTCTACGCCAAAGTCAAGAACGCCATCCCCACCCTTTGAGTGTCTATCGATTTCAGCACGCAGGTTCCTCAGATCTCTTTCAATAACGTTCCGATCTATCCATGCGGAGCGAGACATAGATCTTTGCCGCTTTTGATCGACCTGTTCACTGGACTTCGCCTCTAAGTTTTCTTCCAGCCTCCCAAGCAAGTCTCTCCGCGCTCTGACAAATTCTTCTCCGATGCTGTTTTTTATTTCCCCAACATGCTCCACCAGCGCAGCGCGCGCCTGATCCCTATACTCAGAAATACCACTGCTCTTTACCTCGTCCAGCTTGCGATAAACAGCATCAATAGCATGGCCGAGGTTTTTGGTCCGCTCGATGCTTTCCATTAATGCACCCATTTCTTGCGCCAGACCGCCTCGAACTGCCGTGGAAAAGCTATCAATCTTGACGGCGTTTTCGTTGAGTCTAGCCAGTGCCGCCTGAAGGCTATTTTCGCCCGCCTTGGTGTAGGCCTTTTCAAGCATGTTATTAATAAAGGGCTCATAGCCAGAACGCTTTAACAAGCGAGCGTACTTCTTCTCGATGTCTTCGAAGGTCAGCTCTTCAATCTCGTCGTCCTCTATTATTCCGAAGGCGGCCGTAATAAAGTCACGATTCTGCTCAGCAGCGAGAAACCTTGAGAGCTCTACCCCTGCCTCGATCTGTTGCCTGACTCTTTCCACGATGAAAGCGAAATGTGATGAGACCGGGAAGACGGCATCAGGCTTGATGAAGTCATCATCATCGATGCTGTCATTCAACAAGTCGCTTGCCATCTTCTTGGTCTGGACCTCATCCAGGTCATTTTGTTTTTTTTCGTCGAAGCGATTCACGACCACAAACGAGCGATCCCTGAAAACCTCTTTGATATCCCTGATCTGTTTTCGAACTTCAGAGTCCTGCTCGGTGTTGAGTTGGGTGTAGTTCATCACCAGCAAAACCATCGACGCATTCTTTCCAATTTGCTCAGAGAGAATATGCTTCAGAAGTTTGCTTTGCCCAGCCTCGTTTGGGCCAGGCGTGTCTAGCAACGCCAGAGAGCCTGGATGATCGCTCAGGGGCTTGCCGGCTAGACAGCGGAACTCCACTTCAATCGTGGGCAGACTGGTCAGTTCGGTGAATTGTCCTAGATACTCATCTAAGTTAACAGCAAAGCTGCCATGGCCCGCCAGTCGCAACGTGTCGTTGATCAGAAACAGCGCCTGGTGGACCTCGTCTTTACCTGCGTACTCCCCGCGAATATCCGCTGACTTTGTTTTAACTGTAGCCAGAGCTTCGTTGATTCTCGATTGATCGGCCTCTTGCCCACCAGATGCATCGACCTTCGCCTTCACCTCGTCAACTAACTTCTTAAACACATCTAGCTTGTGCAGCCTGAGTACCGGCTCTTTCTGGCCAGGCTTGTGCCTGATCAAAGTAGGCAATGTGGTCATGGCCGTCAGTCGATGGGGCAGTACATCCTTCCCTATCAACGCATTTATAGTGGTCGACTTCCCTGCCTTCATGGTCCCTATCACGGCAATGGTCGACTCCAGCATCTGCACCTTAACCTTGTCGCTCTCCAGCGCCTCACGCTGTCGCTCCAGGTCAGCCTGTGTCAGAGTGTTTGCTTGGGACTCGTACTTCCAAATAGTCTCGTCATCCCTCAACTTGGTCATTAAGGTTTGCTGTTTCTCAATCAGGGTTCTAATTTCGTCCTGCAGTGCCAGTAAAATCATATTCTTTCCTTTGTCTAACTGAGGTTGCGCTACTCAGTTTGCAAATAGCAGCATGCTTGGACCTTCGCTATGGCGCCGTTTACTTCGCCGTATTAGTTGTGCTGCTGGTGCGGTTTGTAAGTTTTATTCATGCGTGAAAGCTTGTCTTTGATTTTAATTTTCCAGGAAGTTGGCCGTTGAATAAGCGCCTGATCTCCTATCGAATAAAACCACCATAATAACTCTTGATTGTTCGACACAATGGCGCGCAACCGTGCCCAGCTACTGCTCTCTATCGGCTCTAAACTCTGCTCCGCACTCAACGGCGTCTCGCTCAACAGCCACGCTATCTGCGGAGAAACATCGGCTACCAGTTCAACTTCTTTAACCGGCTCGGACGTGCGGAACAGACCGCCGGCGAGATGTTGGTCGATGTCGAAGTCGGGTTGGTCGGTGGCAGTTTCATCCAGCAGTTTGGCCTGTTTGATGCGGTGGACGGCGAAGTGGCGGATGTCGGTGTGGTCGTTGGCGCTAGCGATGAGGTAGGTGATCGAGTGGCGAGAGACGATCCCGGCGGGGTGCAGGCGCAGGGTTTTCAGTTCGTTCTTGCTGCGGCTCAGATAACTAACCTTTAGTTGCCGGCGCTCCAGCAGGGCGGTGGATACCCTGGCCCAGATTTCCGGATCGATTTGGGCCGGGATGAGGGCCTTGCCGTTCGGCACGCTGCGTACCCGGCGAGCCCAGTGGGCAAGATCGTTGTGGCCAAGGCCATCGAGGTAATGCCGTGCTTTGCGAAACTGCGGTGCGAGCTGGTCGAGCACCGCGGCCGGAAGGATGGTTTTCAGGTGGCTTTCAGCCAGGTACAGCGCCAGTGCGGTGGACGTGTCCATTGCTGACAGGTCGAGCGGTGCGTTGCGGTCGAAGCTCCAGCGGTAGGGCACTTCGCGTTCATCGCAAAGCAGCATGAACGGGCCAGCGAGCTTGTTGAGGTCGCGCTGGATCGAGCGTAGGTCGACGTGGAATCCTTCCTCGCGGAGCTTCTCCTGCAACGTGGTGGAGGCGATGCGATGTGGATAGCGGGGTATCAGCTTGAGGAGGCTGACCAGTCGGAGCAGTGTGTCCTTGGCTTGCGGCATGGGCGTTCCTTGCAGTTCAGGATTGGGGCTCGGCACGGTATTGCTCGGCCCATGCGCTTCCTGAGTTCAATTGTGAATGACTCTGCACCCGGTCCACAGGGCGGTCAGTTCGGGCACGTGCGCCCACAGGCGTGTGACCATGCACGCGTGCTCTAGGATGTTCAGTGCGTGAAGCCCGCGCGGTTCGATCTGTGTACGCGCCACGTTTGCCCCGCAGCGTGGACATACCACTTCAGGCTGCAGCCTGACGCCTTCGTTATTGAGAAGGCGCGAGTCGATACGGGAGAACATGCCTTTGCCGCAGTCACTGCACTGGGCGACCAAAAAGGCAAAGACCTTGCGGGTGGGCACGACCATTACGTCGTGCTCTCGCGTTCGGCTTTCTCCTGCCGCAACGTGCACAGTTCCTGGTAGAGCTCGTAAGCGGCTTTGGCAACGACCACGAAGCCGATAGTGGCAAGTAGATTTTTCATGTCGATATTCCTGATCAAAGGGAAAGTGCAATGTTCAACTCGCGCGCCCCTGGCTCCATCGATAGAGGTCATCGGCGACCTCACGTGCTTCTTTAGCCAATAGGCCTCTAAAAGCAGCGTGATGAACGCTCGTCAATAAACAGGGCGGCGCAATGAAATCGTAATGCCACTAGACGACAAGCCGTGTCGCCTAGTGATCGGGCGGTGTCGTGCGTGGTGTGGGAGACGGTGTTTTGGGGTTGTGGGGGGCGCGCTGCGAGCGCCAGGCTTTAAGCACGTAGGAACGTTCAGAGCTCGTGAGCCTAGCGGAAGACGACATGCAGCGTGATTTGACGGACTAGCGAGAATTGAGGCGACAGAATGGTGTATCGATTGGGTAGGAAACGGCGGATTACGCTGTGCTGGTCCGCCCTACGGTATTCACGATATTTAGAGTCCCATCTGTTCCTCGTGCCTGAGAATCGAATAGCTCCAAAGCAAAAAACCGAGCCCGGTGAAAAGCCCGACAAAGCCCAATCCGGTTTGGCCTGAATAGAAGAGGACGTAGCCGAAGGCAGCGCCTGCCGCGATGGCGAAGGCGAAGCGCGGCAGGCCCATGCGGTAGGTCATGGCGGCCAGCAGGAGTTGGCAGCTCGCGACGACGAAGAAGAGAATTTCCATGTGCGGTTCTCCCGTTGATGGGGAGGCTTTGGGATCGCGCCGTGCCCGTTTCACGCTGGGAGACGGCGCGCGCTGTTGGACCCGAAGGCGTATCGCAGCCTTCGGGCCGTGGTGCGGTCAGCGGGTCAGTTGCGCCTGGTGCGCCGCTTCGATGCGCGCGACTTCATCGGGCTGAACGTAGTAGTCCACGTCTTCGTTGTAGCTGCGCACGATGAAACAGGCGACGGTAGCGATGAATGAGGCGCCGACCAACCACCAGATGTGCCAGATCAGGCCAAAGCACAGGATCGTCATGAACAGCGCGGCGATCAGGCCAATCGAGGTGTTCCGCGGCATGTGGATGGGCGCGTAGGTCGCCGGTGGCGGTGCGAGTCCGTCCTGTTTCATGGCGTGGAAGGCGTCGAGATCGTTGACGCGTGGGATGACGGCGAAGTTGTAGAACGGCGGTGGCGAGGCGGTTGCCCATTCGAGGGTACGGGCGTCCCAAACGTCGCCGGTGCGGTCGCGGTATTCCTCGCGCCTCCAGATGCTGACGCCGAACTGGATGAGCGTACAGACGACCCCGAGACCGATGAGCACGGCGCCGACAACAGCGATCTGCAGATAGGGCACCCACTCTGGATTGGAGACGGTGTTCAGGCGGCGTGTCATGCCCATGAAGCCGAGGATGTACAGCGGCATGAAGGCCAGATAGAAGCCACTGATCCAGCACCAGAACGACGCTTTGCCCCAGCCTTCATGCAGCTTGAAACCAAACGCCTTGGGGAACCAGTAGCTGATGCCAGCAAGGTAGCCGAACACCGCGCCGCCAATGATGGTGTTATGGAAGTGGGCGACGAGGAACAGGCTGTTGTGCAGCAGGAAGTCGGCGCCGGGAACGGCAAGCAGTACGCCGGTCATGCCGCCAATGGAGAAGGTCACCAGGAAGCCGAGCGTCCACAGGATAGGCGTGGTGAATTGCAGGCGACCGCGGTACATGGTGAACAGCCAGGTGAAGATCTTCACGCCAGTCGGGATGGCGATGACCATCGTGGCGATCCCGAAGAAGGTGTTCACGCTCGCGCCGGAGCCCATCGCGAAGAAGTGGTGCAGCCAGACGGCGACGGAGAGGACGGTGATGGCGATCGTCGCCCAGACCATCGAGTGATAGCCGAACAGTTTCTTGCGCGCGAAGGTGGCGGTGACTTCGGAGAAGATCCCGAAGGCGGGCAGGATAAGGATGTAGACCTCCGGGTGGCCCCACGCCCAGATCAGGTTCACGTACATCATCGGTGAGCCGCCGAGGGTGCTGGTGAAGAGGTGGAAGTCAAGGTAGCGATCCAGCGATAGCATCGCCAGCGTGACGGTCAGGATGGGGAAGACGGTGGCGATGATCACGCTGGCGCAGAAGACCGTCCAGGTGAAGACCGGCATGCGGAACATGGTCATGCCAGGCGCGCGCATCTTGATGATGGTCACGATGAAGTTGATGCCCGTGAGCAGCGTGCCGATCCCGGAGAGCTGCAAGGCCCAGATGTAATAGTCCACGCCGACGCCAGGGCTGTACTCGACGCCCGATAGGGGCGGGTAGGCGACCCAGCCGGTCATGGCGAATTCGCCCACGAACAACGACAGGTTAGTGAGGATCACGCCGCCAACGAAGACCCAGAAGCTGAACGAGTTGAGGAGCGGGAACGCCACGTCGCGAGCGCCGATCTGCAAGGGCGTCACGATGTTGATCAGGCCGACGATGATGGGCGTCGCCACGAAGAAGATCATGATCACGCCGTGGGCGGTGAAGATCTGATCGTAGTGATGCGGCGGAAGGTAGCCTTCGGAGCCGCCGTTCGCGACGGCCAATTGGGTGCGCATCATGATGGCGTCGGCGTAGCCACGCACGAGCATGATCAGGCCGACGAGGATGTACATGATGCCGATCTTCTTGTGGTCGACGGTCGTCAGCCATTCGTCCCACAGGTATTTCCATTTACCGAACCAGGTGATTCCAGCGACCAGTGCAATGGCGCCGAGTGCGACGACGATCATGGTGACGACCAGGATCGGCTCGTGCAGCGGGATCGCATCGAGTGTGAGCTTTCCGAACATCGTGAACTCCATAGCCGAGGCAGGCCTCGGTATTCCTCGTTTATTTCGAGGCTTCGCTCAGTGCCGGAGGGCGGGGATGAGGTTCGACGGCGCGTTCGTAGTGCGCGCTTGGAGCGGCGGCCCGAGCAGGGCACCCTTGAAAACCGCGATAACTCTTTATGAGTTTCAAATTTGAGGAGGTTCTTGTAGGGCGGGTGCAACCCGCGGCTTTAGGTACGGCCACGCGGGTTACACCCGCCCTACAGCGAGCTCAAATTCAATATTCGGCAGGTTTTCGGAGGCGCCTTACATAGGCGTCGTTGTCGGTTCATCCCGGCATGGACTGAAGAGCGAATGCCGGATCTGCACGCATGGCCGGCTGGAGCGCGAGTCGTTTGGTCGGCAAGGTGCGCGTTGTCGCCTGCTCGAGGCTTGGCTGCGCGAAGTGACACCGGCTGTGGCCTTTAATTAGCGCCATATGGCCTGTGTCTTCCTGCCGAGCCGACTCTTGACCCGTTGGGCGCGGACGTTAGTGGCAGCGCGATATTCGATACAGCATCAGTTGCGACGGAAAAAACCGTATCAGAGCGATGCCGCTATTCCTGCGGCTTTGGCGGCTGCGACGGATTGCCTCATCCCTATATTTAGTAGGGTCTTGGGCGATACGATAGTGGCCTGGACAGCTCAGCAAGGGGCGGCGATCGTGAAGCGTTACGAGCAGTTGGCTGACGAAATCGCTGGGTTGATACGCGCAGGGACGCTGTCCCCGGGCGAGAAAGTCCCGTCGGTGCGCCGCGCGAGTCAGTCCTACGGCGTCAGCCCTTCTACCGTGTTTCAGGCGTACTACCTACTGGAGGATCGAGGCCTGATCAGCGCACGGGCGCGGTCGGGGTACTACGTGCGGCAACAGCTTCGAGTACCGTTGCATGAGCGGCAGACCGTTGCATCGCAATCGCTGGCGGCCGAGGTGGATGTCAGCGACCTGGTGTTTTCGGTACTGAGTGCGCTGCGTGATCCGAACACTGTGCCTTTCGGTGCTGCATTCCCCTGCCCGGACCTGTTTCCGTTGGCGCGGTTGGGACGCTCGATGAGCCATGCTGTGCAGGCCATGTCCGGGTCGTCGCTGGTCGCGAAGCTCACGGCAGGCGATCCCGACCTGATCAGACAAATTGCCTTGCGCTACGGCGTGAATGGCGTGGCCCTGGCGCCTGAGGAATTGGTGGTTACCAATGGCGCAATGGAGGCGCTGAGCCTTTGCCTAAAGTGCGTGACCCAGCCTGGCGATCTCGTGGCGATCGAAGCGCCTGCGTTTTACGCAACGCTCCAGGCGTTGGAACGGCTGAAGCTCAAGGCGGTGGAGATTCCGGTCCATCCACGTGACGGCCTCGATCTTGAGGTGCTCGCGGACCGACTCGAAACGCTGCCGATCAAGGCATGCTGGTTCATGCCCCATCTGCAAAATCCGGTCGGCGCTAGCCTGGACGAGGATAAAAAGCGCGCGCTATGCGAGCTGATCACTCGGCATCAGGTTCCGCTCATCGAGGATGATGTTTACGCGGAGCTCTACTTTGACGCGCAGCCGCCGCGACCGGTGAAGCATTTCGACCGGGAAGGCTGGGTCATGCATTGCAGCTCGTTCTCGAAATCACTGGCGCCGGGGTATCGCGTTGGCTGGACCGCGGCGGGACGCTTCACCGAACGCGTTAACCGTTTGCGGTTGATGACGACAATCTCCGCATCGGTCCCCGCGCAGATGGCGATTGCCGATTACCTGCAACACGGCGGCTATGACCGGCACCTTCGGAAGCTGCGGCAGACGTTAAAAGCTCAGCAGACCCAAATGCTCGCCGCCGCGGCGCAGTATTTCCCGGCTGAGACCTGGGTCAGCCCACCGGCAGGTGGGTACTACCTCTGGTTCGAACTCCCCGAACATGTGGACTCCCTGAAACTCTTCCGCCTGGCCCACGCTCAAGGCATCTCCCTCGCGCCAGGGCCAATCTTCTCGGCCTCGCAACGTTTTGTGAACTGCGTGCGGCTGAATTATGGGTATCAGTGGGATGAGGAGAGCGAGCGGGCGATGCGTACCCTTGGGGGTATCCTGAGGAGTGAGGCGGTTCTCGTCAGTGCAGGCTAGCGTGCGCGATGGGCCGGCGGGTGGAACTCATCTTCGGCCTCTGGATGCTGCCATATTCAGAAAAGATCACATGCGCGAAATGGACCGTGAGCCGATTAG
Source organism: Pseudomonas matsuisoli (assembly GCF_014647635.1). GTDB lineage: Bacteria > Pseudomonadota > Gammaproteobacteria > Pseudomonadales > Pseudomonadaceae > Pseudomonas_P > Pseudomonas_P matsuisoli. The sequence continues at coordinate 81,191 of NZ_BMPO01000007.1, read as the reverse complement.
TGAGGCTATTCGGCTCATATCGTGAGCTGATAATGCCGGTCACTCAGCTCTCCGCTACCTGGGATGGGCTCGGACCATCGTGTTGCTGCAAGGGTCAGAAAACGAAAGCAGCATAAAAGCCCGCTCGATTTGTGCGTAGCTACAGAGGTAGCCATAGGCATGGCGGGCATATTGAACGTATTGGCCGGCAGTTACGGAAAAGCCGCGCAATGCGCGGCTTTGGAGGTGGTGGGCCCACACGGACTCGAACCCTTATGTGGTGCACTAGTCCTCCACCGGTGTTGTACCTGTACACCTCGGATTTGAGGGCGAGCCAATGAAACAGGGCACTTCCGCGAGTAGCTCTAAGCTGTAAACGCTGGATCTATAAGGGCCACACCTATGTGGTCTTTGGAGTGTGCTGTTTGGTGCTGTGCTTTCCCATCATGACCCTCTGCACATGTCGCTGGACCAAGCGCTGTCGTCTGATGGACAACTGAGCGCAGCCAGGAAGTGAGAGTCACCGGTCAAGCCGTCGCTGATTGCTTGGCTCGCCAAGAGGTGATGGATGAAAGTGAATGGTTGAGAGCGTGAGCCGCATTAGAAGGCAGTTGGCGATGAACCTGGATGAGCAGAGAAATCTCAGCGGCTTCCAAGCCAATGCAAAGAGCCGCCGCAGGTGGTCGATCCGTTGGATCAGAGGTCGCTGGTCTGCCTTCGTTTAATCCAAAGGACAAATGGCTCGATAAGCTCAGTAGGTACGAGTCCTTCTGATGGCTCAAGATCATTAAAGGTGCAGCTGATTTTTTTGGACTCAATGTCAACGGCAAACATGCCATCACTTGCATCAAGTACCAGCTTGAGTGACCGGCAAGTCTTGTCGAATTTGGCCATGTAGCCTGGATCGATCTCCTTTATTACCGGTTGCGGCGTAGGCGAGGCACCATGACTGCGGAGCGCTGAACGAAGCGCATCATTATCCTTCTTGACCTTCTCTAGCTCGGCCTGTAGCAGGTCAGCTCGCTGGACCGCCAGCTTAGCAATCATCTTGTCCTTCTTGGCTTCCGTGTCGCTGGATGGACCCCAGTGCTTGTAATAGATAGGCTTGAGCAGGCCCCAATACTCTGTGCTTTGTACGATGGTTCTGTAGCCTATCTTCTTTTCGTTCACAGGTAGGCCATCGTTGTAAAGCTCGGCACAGAACCTAGAGAAAGGTGTTGGTCCGTCAAATGAAGCTTTCCCTGCGACAGCATTGAGCCTTGGAATGACGTCTTCTTTGATTCGATTAGCCCTGAACTCCTGCTGGCGCTGTTGGGCACCCGCAAAACGGTTCTGTCCGGGTTTAGCTCCTTTGGTCATGCCGGGACAGTCCCAGGGCTAGCTATCAGTTTCAGAACCGCATTCGGGCGTTCGAGAGTCATGGGCCTACTCATTTCTTTACTCAAATCATGCAGTGAGAGACCGAGGACTTCACAGGTAGATCGAATCAATCCTCTAAATTCGTCGATTAGCGTAAATCCGGTCGGTGTCTCTTGCAGCATCCGATTGAAATCTCCGGTAAACGCTAGAAGTTTGTTTCGCGCAACCATAATCTGGTGTTTCAGTTGCGGGGTGAAATATTCGGCATGTGATTTTGCTTCGGCAGTGCGTGCGAGAAGATTAGATAGGGTGCAGTTGTTCAGCTCTAAACGCTCCAGATGCTCTGAGACAATCTCAGGCTTTTCTACCAAAAAGCTAGATCGTGTTTTTATCTCGCTATACATTTGCTCAAGGCAGTGAGCGGTAACACTCCATGAGATTATTTCCGAAGCTATGTATTTTCTATGATTGGCTTTCGGCAACAGGCTCTCATGCGATGCATTATTCCTTTTGGCTTCTGCGATGTGGGCCTCCAACTCATTGCACTCGTCAGTTAGAACACGAATGTGTCCATGAATTCTGGGAAGGTGATCGACAGTCTTGATTGAGTAATAACAACCGCCGCAGGGCATCCTCGATCCAGGCACAGCACCAAGATCTTTGATAATGTCTGCTGGGCATTGATTCCCAAATGGGCAGATGTGGGTTGGCATACAGGCCAGGGAGTCAATGGGGCGCTGTTTGGCCATTTTAATCCCTGACAACAATTCGTCGTTGGATTCGCGTTCAAAAGATATGGCGCCGAAATCAATTAGAGATTTTACAGGATCTCGTTGAAATGCTTGTTGCAGCTTTGATGCAACGTCTTCAGCTTTGATTGAAGACATTGCCGGTCGGTCTATGAGCCAAGCGTTCTCAACGCTATTTTTCTGATGTTTTTCGGCGCTCTTCAGGTAGGCAGGATCAAGTTTTGCGTAATACACAACATGCTCTTGTGTGGCATGGCCAGTGATAAAGGTCCCAATTATATGCGGGGGTAATACCCTGATGTATTCTGACACCACGGATACCCTGCAAGAATGGGGCGTATGCTCAATCATTGTGGTGGCTTCACTTGTGAGCTTAAGCGCTTTCAAATAATCATGAGGGTCATCGATTGACTCAAGTTCACATATCGCCTGTGGCATCCTATTGGTTGAGAGAATTCCTAGTTGAAATCGACAAAACAGGTCAAAAGCGTAAATTAATTTCTTGAAGTATTTGGCGTAAGACTGCGCTCCAAGCACTCCAGGAGTACCTCCTTTGGCAAAAATGCTGATAATTTTTCCAAATGGACTTTCTTCATGGTAGTCGTACCAGACCTCAGTATTCATCAGCGGGTCATTGATCAAAGAGTTCATGTTCTTATGGCGATCTAGAACTTCAATGACGTTTTTCGAAACAGTGGAATCCCAAGCATCGTTGACCTTGTCCGTGTTAACGTGCAGTTTGCAAATAGTTGGTAACGGTATAGAGCGGTCAATGTTTTTATCATAGGTTCTTTTGTCAAGCCAACGAATATGGATGCTCCTTATCCCCGTTTCAAGAGCAACCAGGTTATGCCGTATGTAAATAAGTTGAGGATAGTGAAGAAGTTTGTTCTTAAATTCGGCGAGGGGAAAGAGAAAGCTTGGTAAAAGGTGTAGTGCCTCATAGCTTACCAGGTTGTTTTTTTCTGATTTTGGCTGGGAAACATCAAAAAGCGGATTGCGATAAAATACAATCGGCACGTAGCCAAATTTGCTAGTCTGCATAATTTTATGTGCGTCAATCCAGTTTTTGGTGTCAATGTCCGATCTATAGCGCTCGTCATAGAGGTTGACTTGATCCTCCAAAACTTTTTCGAAAATATAGCTGCCAAAGGATTCTACTGCGTAACAGTACTGTAGAAGGTACGGGAAGTGCTCCGATGAAAATGCAGGCTTAGTAGAGCTTGAATTTTTCTTAACGATAGGGAAGTCAATGGGGCTTATTGGGTTTACAAAACCGGTCAGGTTATTGTCGATGTTGGAGTTTGCGGCAAGATAATCAAATAAGGCACTGATCTTGTAAAGTAAACCCTTAACTGTTGGCTTTGACCTTCCTTGGTTTATGTATGAGATAAAGCCTTTGAAACCATCTCCTTCAATGTGTCTTCGATTGAAGTCTTTTGGTAAGGGTGGGAGTAAGCCTGTGGAGATTGGGAAGTCGCTGAAAAGATAAGTGTTGAGAGGGGAAAAGCTCTTGGCATAAGAGTCGAATGTTTTAATTCTACGGGACTTCAAAATTCCTACAAATTTGTCCTGAAGCTTCAGCCATACCTCAACCACGTCCTTGTATTTTGCAGGATATGCAAATTCGCCAGAAATAAGAGCCCTCCTATTAGCTTGGATAGCATTTTTAATCGGGGCCTCAACGTCAACCGTTTGGCAGCGCTCAGGATACAGGCGTTGGACGTAGCCCCAGAATGCGGCTGGAGCCATTGGGTATTGAGGCCAGTCCACCTTGCTTTTCCTGGCTAAAGCAATATGTGTTGTCAGGGCAGAGATCTCAGCAGGATCGATATCTTCGATCCGATGCCAGTCTGTGCACCGGATCATTCGCCACGCATACCAATCAAAATTGCTGACAGCGTTAGGATGCATTACAGTAGTTATATTCGGAATGTCTTTGTACGAAACATGATCCAGAAATGGTTGCCGGACCAACGCCAGAACTTCCGAGTAATAAGCGGCGGCAAGCTCGAAGAAATTCGAAGTCTTTCTAGGATCTCCTATAATCGGCTTCTTCATATCAACCGGTAATAGGACCGCTCTCTCTTGCCAAAGAAAGTGAAAAATCAGCAAGCACACCCTGTTCAGTTTCTCAAGAGAAGTCTTGTTAAGCCAGTCATGTGAGGTTTTCACGACAACGGCTTTAGCAACATTAAAATTAGGTGTTTTTTGGGTGCATAAATAGGCGTTCTGCACCCATTCCTCATTGTAAGTTGGCGCGTTTGCGGGGTCTAGGTGGTTCTCAAAGAGGCGTACAATCGAAGCGGTGTGATATTCGTTTCGATTCGAGCTAGTAACCTTACTTGGAGCTATATAGCTAGTATTGAAAAGCTCTTTGCAGGTACAGTCTTTGGCCTTGGTTATTGCTATTTTTATCGATCTCTCCAATTGCTCTCCGGCCTGAGTGATGAGAATGTCCCTGGTTAAATTAATCATTTTCGGCTCCTTTGATTCGTTTAATTTCTCCCCGCAATGCTTCTAACTGTCGAATGTGGAACTCCTCGCGGATACTCATAAAGGAATTTTCACCACGCTTTGTTACATGCTGATTGGCATGCTGTATGTAGGCTTCGATAATGTCTGTGTCATGTTTGGCATATTTCATTGTTGAAGAGATGCTCGCATGGCCCATTAGTATCTTCACATATGTCATCGGCAGTCCAGGGGCGCTCTGGGCTGGAACTGGCATGTAGTTCAGCGTGTAAGTTCCGTACATATGCCTGAGCGAGTGCAGGCTGATGTTAGTGATGTCCAGCAATCCTGCTTTCTGAGCGTACTTTTTAAAGGTTTTGTTTCTGCTGCTTCTATCACTTGTAAAGAGAGGCCTGCCGTCCGAATTCTGAAATAAGAAGTCGTGACCTACGCTGAAGTTGTATTCGAGGTTTAGATACTTCTCAAGGTTCTCCCAGAATATGCTAGCGAAAGGCTCAGTCATGAAGGTCAGCTCCGTTTCACGGCCTTTCCATTTAAGGAGCCCGTATTCATCCTCTGTGAGTCCAGGGGTATTCCTCGCAAATGGATCTCGCAGGAAAATTCTGAATTCATCACTATCGATGTCAGGCATCCTGATCTGAAGTGCTTCGCTTGTACGAGCACCAGTAGCAGCGAGAAAAGAATAAAGAGTCATGTCCCTGTAGAATGTCTTGGACATACGTGGCTTTACTTGTCTCACTAGGTCGACGGATTTTTCGATAGGGTATGCAATTGTTTTGAATGCTGCCTTGTCATTCTTTCTATTCCTCCGCTTTGCTTGAGGGAATAGGGTGTTCTTCTTCTTTTTTGGCATTACAGATTTGAAAGAGTCACGAATGACCGCAGCAAGCCAGGATTTGGCTTTTCTAGCGGAAACCTCATATTGAGTTCGGTACTCGACGCGGCAAGTATAAAAGGGGCTGAATAAATGATCGGGTTCGAATTCATTCCTTGCTGCCGAAACCGTGTAAAACAAGCTGATTGATGCCTCAATCGTTTCCGAAAGGGATTTTTGGCTTGTGGGTTTTTCTTTGTTCAAGCTTTCAGCGAGTTTGCGAGCTATCGGGTTAGTGGCATCTTTTCCAAAAAGTAAATATGCTTCATAACTATAAATTATGCTTGCAATCGTAACTTCGACATCGGCAGGGAAATTAGTTTTCGAAGCTTCGTATACAAAATCAATGAAACGACCTACGTGCTCACAATACAACTTGTTCGTTGCGGGTGCATAACCTCTACGTTTCAAGGTCACGGCGTAGTGGAAAAAGGGTTTGAATTCCCGTTTATCATCAGGTAGGTCTGGGTCTAGGTGGAGTAATAGATAGTCTGCTTCATTTGTAAGGGGAGCCTTAACCAGTACAAAATTTTTCACACTTGAATTCTTCAGATATAAAGAGAAGATCAACAGAATTGCGCTAAACAAAGCCAGCCGGGTTCGTCAGCTTGCGTTAGCTGCTTAGTTGAAATTCTAGGGATGGGAGAGGCTCATCGTATCCACTGATATTTATGGGGGCAACCCCCCTCTTACTGCGCCTATCTGCACTTTGGGCGAAATAGTTTATGTGATTGACAAAAAGTGGCCTAAGTTAGGTTTTTGTAAATGTGATTGACAAAAACATTCGAATGATCCGAATTTTCAATTATTTGGAAGATTGAACAATCGAAAATTGAGGACTATTTATTTGCTCGAATATCGATGAAAAATCTAGGGTGATGTAGCGCGATTGCTGCCTTGGCAGCTGAGGGACGGGGGTGAGTTTGAGGAGAGCAGATCTGTGTTTGCCATTTGGAGGAATGAACGCAATGGCGCTTCCAGCGTTTCACTTAAATCGCTAGTTCAGTGATAACTAGTAGGAAAGCCTGGCGCTTGCTTAGTTTACGCCTTAGATCGCAGGGGCCGTGAACCCAATCCCACAGAATGTGATGGCGAGAAACGGCGATTCGCTTCGACGCTCCTCTGAGCAGCTATGTTGCCCACCGCTGGTTAGACGAATCACGAGGAGCCGTGCGTCTGAACAAGCTCCATCAGCTCGACTAAAACTTGCCTAGCAACCACCGCTGCCTCTGTTCCTTCAGCCTCCGCTTCGACCAAATCCACCAGTGATACGGCACCAATGTCTAACACCTTAGCCAACTCTATAAGGTTTGAGAGTGAAGGCGAGTATTGGCCCTTTTCAAGCATGCGGATGTACCGCTCGCTAACGACAGACGAAAAGTCCTCCTGAGTCATCTCCTTTATGAGACGCAGGCGCCTAAAGGCTGTGCCGAAAGCCAGGTTGTGCTCCATTTTTTGCGTGTCCAAAACCAAGCATTCGACACCTTGCGCGTTCAACCGAACAGGAAGTATCCATTCGATTGGCTACCGGAAGCATGCTTCCGGATGAGCCACCTGTCGCCGATCAGCCACACCATCGGTCACTGGGTCCGTGGTTCCCAGCAGTCAGATATGAAGTGGTGTTTGCCCCACACACCTATGGGTAGGGCGCAGCTCGTGGGCTCCCCGATATCAAAACGCCTTGCGACTCTAACCCCATGGTAGTTGCGTCTAATGCTGGCCAAAAATGAACTCTGCGAGCCCATCCCCGTAGTCCGCAGATACAAGTGAAAAGTGCTTCCCATCCGTCAACCACCCAGCCAGCACCGGATCATCCACAAATGGTTGAGGCTCCACTGGCTCAGCCTGAAAGGATCGCGTTAGGTAGATGCTACGACCATCCACAACCTGAACGGTCCCGAGGCCGTGTGCTTTCGCATATTCAATTGCACCAGATTGAAATCCAGCAGTAGAAAACACGATGCCTTTTTGTGCGCCTACAGAGGCCACCCGGCTCTGCAAGACCTGTAACACATCGCGCTTAATTCGATTTTTGTGATGCTTACATTCGACTAGGACCAAGAAATCCATTCCGAATGCCGAGAATCGGACCGTGACATCAATCTCGTACTCCCCATCTAAACCTTGAACTACCTCTTGGTGCTCTGAGCGATATTCAAGTACCTGATGCCCCATCGCATCGAGCATTGCACGGACTTGGCGCTCAAAATCTGCTGGGGATGTGTGGGGGGTTGGAAATTGTGATCCGAGCAAGCCTTCCTCCAAAAAACACAATGATCATCTTGTTGTTGGGAATGGTGTTCACCCTAGAAGGGCACATCATCGTCAAATGCAGGTGCTGGTGGTGGATTCCATGGCAGTGGTGGCGGCGCTGGAGCCGGAGCCGGTGGAGGTGGAGGTGGCGCTGCTGGCTGTGGAGGCTGCGCATCAGGCCTTCTGGTTGCCCAGCCACTGAAGTCAGCATCACCAGAGTGTGGAGTCGGAGACGCATCAGCAGCACGTATCAGTGTCGGCATTGCGATGCTTCCCCCAAAGGCAATTGCCGTTTGCCGCGGTAGACCTGCGATACGACGGATTTCTCGTCGATCAGCCCATTCACTGGCTGACTGGATGGCTGCGAGGTCCTTTTCAGAGGTCAGTCTGAAGGAAATCCAGTTGTTGCATTGCGAAAGGACGGTGGGGGATATCTCTGAGGGTCTCTGCGTACTCAGCCAGAGCGCTAGGCCGAACTTCCTGCCTTCTTTGGCCAGTCGTTCATAAGCAAGTGAGTTTTCACCGGCATCGTCACCAGAACCGATGGGACGCAAGTAATGGTGAGCTTCCTCCAGAACGAGCAGGGTTGGAATTTTGTTTTCCTGTCCTCTGCGGAAAAGCTCGTATGCATAAAGCTCCAACAGTGACCCCAGAACAAAGGGAGTCAGGTCATGTGATAAATGCCGAAGGTTGATGATGTGCACCCGCCAAGGGACATCCTGATTACCAAAAATCTGTTCGACCAAATTGGTGGCTTCCTGCGCCCAATCAAGCGCGGTTCCCGATCCTTCACCGCCCTCGACGTCCACAACAGCACGGAACATAGGGTCTTCAGCGAATCGGTTGATCCTAGTAATCAGTGGGGAAACGTTCGAGTAACTAAAGGCGTTTCTCTCGGCTCCATTCCTTGACGGTTGTATCCCATGGCTTTCAGCTACGAGTGAGGCGAGAGCGGCCATATGAGGCCACACCCGAGCGGCTTCAGCTCGACCACTGCGGATCTGCTGAATCCGACTATCGGCTTCAGCGGCTCCTCCTTGGCGGCAGTCGTCGAAAAGGAAGGGCTGTGCGTCGTTCCCTAGCCCAGCCCCTCTAGGTTGGGAGAACCATCTCACTTGGTGGAGGTGTTCCAGAGCGAAGGTTAGCGCTGGCCGCTGTGTTTTTTCGCTGGGAATCAGCAGCCGGTTGAGTCCGTGCCGTCCGAGTGCGTAGTACGGAATCTTGAAGGTGTCCTCTCCTGGCCCACCGATGGTTGTACATTTCACGGCACCTTCTGGAAGCTCAGGAAGGTTAAGCGCAGCTTCGTACTCTCCGTTTATGTCAAAAACAACGATCCGTGCGCTGGGCAGGTTCACTATTTGCTGGAGTACGGCTGCTGTAAAGCAGCTCTTACCCTGGCCAGAGCTACCTAGTACTGCGACATGCCTGGAAATCAGATTTTTGAGGCCAACATTCAAGCTTCCGCCGCCACGTAAGTCATCACCTAACTTGAGAGGAATGTCGTCCTGATCATCACAGCACAGGATTGCTGCCAATTCCTCGTTACTAAGAGGGAAGGCTTCAGCACCGAGCGGAGGGGTTGCGAGTGAGTCGCTTGTGAAGCGCGCTTTGCCTTGCTCCCTGGACAGCCGCCCAACGACGGCCCCTGAAATATTGCGCAGCGGTTCGGTCTGATGAGTGCTGGACCCTATCCCCAACCGATGCGCCTCACGAGGCTCATCAAAGCTAAGGGAGACAACCTTCATCACCAAAGCACGACTACCCGCATCCAGCACCAGTAGGCTACCGACCTCTGTCACAGACGATACGCCTTGAGCATGTGACGCTAACTGTCCACGGTGCATGTCGAGCAAGTTGAGTGTGACATCTGAGCCCTCAATCCGGACCACATAGCCAACAGGTAGGCGTCCTCTCATAGCCGCCCACCCTGCGCAACTTCCCGTTCTTGAACCTCTCGTTCGTCCCTTAGGGCTTTCTCTAATTTACGCATGTCCTCGTCGTAGATCAGAGGATCAGGTAGGTGGCGCGCCAAGGAGTCGATATACGCGAAAGCACTACCACCGCCCACCACAGTTATGCGAGGGTTCTTCAGTGAAAGCAGTTTCCGTAGGGCCGTAGGCAGATTCACATCTGTTGGATCACCATTGAAACCCGATGAGTAGATGACCAATTGGAGCGTAGGGTTTAGGAGAGCGGACCGAATCAATCGATTTATGTGCTCATCTCCGAACCCATAGCCGCACAAGATCAAGCAGCTTTGCGGTTTAGACATGAACTCTGCAAATCGGCGGAAAAGCTCACCCAAAACGTAGCCGATGGTGTCCATGTATTTTGCTGCTCGTGGCATCACCATCAGGCCGAGGCCAGAGCCGTCTCGCTCGCCCATGAATGTTTCAATACGTTGATGGGCGAGATGCGCAGACACCTCGAATACCTGGCCACTCTCTTCCTTCCAGGTGAGTGATCCGTGCAATTTAGCGAGATAAATGTTGTAAACACCGAATCTAGCTTCGCCCCTCGCTTGTGTATTCCGGAAGCCAAGGTCGAAGCTCTGCGGAGAGAAGCGACGGGTGTGCGTACCTAGGAAGCCATTTGAGACCTGAAGATCAATGGACTCAGCAGCCCACTCGATAGCGAGGTCGTAATTTGTAGTGAAAACCCAGGGGGACGATTGACCCGGTTGGCGAGCTGAAACTAGCTTCTGGAGAATTGTCCGCTGGCTTGCGAGACCTTCGTCGTGTGACTCAACCCCACTAGGGGAGAGCCACCACTCTCGACGGAGCAAGGCCGCGTTGACGACCGATCTGAAAAGCGCTGCTTTAACGCTTTTGAGGCGGCTGAGTTTGTTCTCCAATTCTTGCTCGGCTGGCTCGTACTCAATTGGATTATCTCCGAACATGCCCATCTGCCTAGTCCAGTCGGAGAGGGCGATTTCGATGCTATCTATTAGGTGTTCGAAGTTGGGTGTGGTGGGTCTAGGAAGCGAGGTTGCATTCTCGGCGATGAATCCATACTCAACCATCCATGCAGCTTCTTCAGGCGACGTTCCGATGAAGTCAGTCCAAAGGGCGATCATCGTGTGACCGCCAGCAGCTACTGAGGCGCCTGCGCCTAGAAGTAGGCCGACGTTTTCTAGTCTTAGTAGCGAGGCGAGATATGCCTCAAGCTCGGTTTCATCCGATAGAGCAGTACCACCACGAATTGCGGCAAATGGCATCCTGACCTCCAAAGAGACGGTGGCTAGTCCGTGGACGCCCCAAGCAACTGAAGGCGTGGACGGCTTGATGGAGGCTACTGAAATGCCAGCACCCCGTCCAGGCTACTGATGGCTCACGGGATTTGATAACCGTCAAGGGGGGCAGGAGGGGCCAGGGCGCATAGAGCGCCCAGCCAGCGTTTTGCATACAAATGCCTGATTGGCGCGTTGCCACTGGCGCGAACGTGCCGAGCTGGACGTCCATGTGCAGTCCGTTATCAGCTGCAAAGAGTTATTGTGTGAAGGCCAATGTGCAAAATCTGCACATTGCAAATAAGCGTTCAGTTAGGGCTTATGACAGACCAAACTGCCGGAGCTTAGACGTCGTGCTCATTGCAACCACCCTTATAGCCAACAATGACCTTCACCGAGAATCGGTACGCTTCGAGATTCCGGAGGTGGACCGGGCGCTGCTCATGGAGTTCTGGCGACACGCCGAGGTGCTCCGCTCGACTCGTTTCGTGCAGGAGGGGCGCGGTAGCTCCATAAGGCTCAACTGGAAACAGGGCGCGCCCGCACGGATGAGTAGTGTGCGACTTGAGGAGGAACCCATTTGGGCGATGTTGCTCAAGCTTCGCCCGTTCGTTCTCCAGAACGAGCGATGCTACCTTCCATCAATCCTCAAGGTGCTCAAAAAGAGTCTGTGCCACCGGGTATTTCACCGGCACCTTGACGGTTACGCGATGCGTATTTGCTCAAACCGATGAACCAGCGTATGCGGCTCTCTGGTCCAGGACGACCACCGCTGTCCTACCTAGTAGTGATGGACTGGCTGAATTCGTTTCAGTATCACCACGATGGAAAAAAGTGTGAGGCTGTTCTGCGAGATCTTGGCCCTTTTGCTAAGGAGCAAGATGGGCTGGGTATTGCCACGTTTGCCCTCGTCGATATGGTCCAAGCTGTCCTAGGTACTGGGGATTTTATTGAGACGTTGCAGCTCTGTCAGGAGGGTTCATTGCCTGAAGTCCGATGTCCCGCAAAGTTTTTTTGACGAGCGTTGACCTTGAGCGGGCGCTCCCCGAATGCAGGCGTTCTCGCTGTTGAAACGGGCATAGCCGGATGATGCCGACCACAACAGCTTTGGTTGTTCCTTCTGGGTAGATGGCCTGGACGGTCTCCTGCTCTACGTCTCGCCTGAACAGGCTCTCAACCAAACTACGGTCCAGCCACCACCTCGTGGTCCATTGCGTACAAATGTGTTCATCTAGCACTGCGGACGCTAGCGCGTCCTCGATGCTTCTCACGCGCATTCTAGGAATTTTTCGTTGGTCAGAATTGATATGGTTTGGAAGGGATCTTTGGCGTTGCTCAGGAAAGTAAACAGATGGTTCCTGGGCTATCTCGCAATCGTATTGCTGTTCAGTTGGTTGTATTACTTCCTCTGGAGCGTTCGTCCAGACAGTTTTATCGTCAACAGTGAATTGAACCTGGACCCACTGTCCGATATTCCATTGCTGGCGTGGCAGGAGATGGATACTCACACCACGATAGGTGCTCCTAGCCTGGGTGGCATTAGTGTTCAGCTGGCAAGCATCAAGGCCCGAATCAACGAACTCGACCTCCAGGTGAGGTCTTTAGACCAGAAAGTCGACTCTGGCCGCGCAGAACTCGTCGAGGTAGGCAGGCGCAACCAAACCATCACCATGACCAATGGCGAGCGGTACCGGCAAGACATCACCGCTGTGGCTACTCGCAATGTTGCTGAGGCGGAGCACGTCTTGCAGGCGTTCTTGGAACGTGGCTCGTCAGGGCAGGATTATGGTGTTGCTGAGGCCAATCTGAGAGTGAAGCTTGCGGGCTTGCGGGTCATTCAGGCTCAACAAATGGCTAACGCTTATGATTTTTTCGTGAGCAACATCGGGCAGTTCGGCGATCCCCTGCTCATGGCACAGATGGATAAATTGCATGACACGACTCAGGCCCAGGCCCATGAACGTGAAGTGGTTGCGACGGAACTCATGCAGAAGCGCACAGAACTCATCGACGTCGCCCAGACCTGGCGCAAGCAACGCCTGGAGGCTGTCTCATGGTTGGACTTCCTCTTTTTCAGTATCGGTATTTCAACGACGACCACCTATGGTGATGTGGTCGGCAACTCAAAATGGGTACGCGGTCTGATCTCGATACAGCTTTTGGTCTGTGTGTTTGTGATGGGCGGCTTTGTGTCGTCGGTGGTATCCAGGGCAAGTGGGAATGATACTGACCTGTCACTGGGTCCTAATCCAAGCAACTGAGCCATACGGGCGTTTCGTCCCCAAAAAAAGACCGCACCATTCGGTGCGGTCTTTCTATTTGAATGGTGGGCCTCCCCGGACTCGAACCGAAATGCCGGGTAACGCCTGCATCCATCCGAAAATAGTCGAATAAATACAACACGTTGATTGCTTCCTCAAATATGCGCTATTCCGCGCCTTTAGTTGCACATTTGCGGCTTAGTACCTATATGCTCACCCGGTAGATGGAGACACCTGTTCGCGCCTCGGTCAACGAGCTAGTTAAATTTGCTTCCAGCAAGAGGTGCCTTCCAACTAAGCGTTTTTTGACTATACCTATTGCGGCGGAAGAACATCACGTAGCTGAGTCTGTAGCATCTTGTCTAAGGCGCGCCATTCGTCATGGCTTCTAACATAAGCGGCAGCAACGATCGCCAAAGGATGGACGTTTAGTCGTTCGGCGATCTCTTCTATTTTTGCAAGCGTTGGCGTCCGGTTTCCGCTCTCTACGCGGCTGATGTACGCCTGATCCATACCCAGACTGGTCTGAGGCACATTCATAGCAGCCCGGAATTCACGTACAGCCCTAGCGATATCGTTTTTTGTGTTCATTGCTCTTGGCAAATGAAAACAATGGAGCCAGAATGCGCCATCAAGGGCTATGTACATATGTGCATATTTTCATATTTATTATATGTCACAGTCGTACTGCATTTGGCTCACCTTTCCACAGACGTGATCCGTACGAGCAGTCAGGTGTCGTACTACTAGGGAGATAAATGGATAGCGTTTACGAAGGCCAACTAGCTGTTGATTACGGCTCCCTGCTAGATACCTACGGCACGAGCCGGAACGACACGTTCGCATGCCAATGTGCGAGCGGATGGTTTGGACTGGTTTACGCCGCACTGGGCATTCTCAACTCATACAAGAAACATCGCGATCAAAAAATTATAGTTGTTCAGATAAAAGAGAAGTTCGGTAAGCTAAGAATATATTGTGGCGGTACTAATGCGTTTAGTGAGATCGCTCTTGAAATAATCGAGATGGTATCAGGGCATGTATGTGAATGCTGCGGCGCTGAAGGGGAGCTAGCAAATGATAGAGGGTGGTTGAATGTCAGATGCGGTGAGCATCATTTGACTACAAGCATCCAATCAGTAGAGGCCTCCAAGCTAATGATGTTAGCGCATGGGCGGAAGTTGGCAAGTGTGATTCTTGATATTGTATGTCAATTCGGAGTTCAGTCTGCTGCATGGGCTAGACTGCCAGCCACTGCATTAGGTGGACTAACACCTGCTGAAGTGCTTTCAACAGAGTCAGGCTGTGACAAAGTTATGGTATTGCTATCGCGGCTAAATGATAGCGTATTAGATTGATGTTCGTCCGAAATCAGGTTGAACGCGCGGCACCTTATCACCTGTTAATGACGTATCGCTCTTGCGGAGGTGGAATGACTAGTAAGAGACGATGGGTGCTGACACTTCACGACGCAGCCGACGGTACGGGTGACGGTTTCATTGATCTTCCGCCAGAACTCTTAAAGCAGGAAGGGTGGGAAGCGGGTGACGAATTCAGCATAGAAGTCGAAGATCATTCGGTCATTTTGACTCATTTAAAGAGACGCGATGATGATTAAAGAATATACAACGACCTGAGCTTTGAGGAAATAATTGCCTTTAAGGTGAAGCGTTAAAAAGAAAAGCTACAGAAGCTACGCAATATCAGCGATGAAGAGCGTAAAGAGTTGAATGAGAAGAATGCTGAACGCTGTCTCGAAATCGCAGCTCTGTTCGCAAAAAGCAGAAGATATCTGGCTATTATAAATTTGTAGAGCTTGGCGGAGGAGCGCCAGTCATACCAGATATACCTCGCCGCAGGCCTGAGCCACGCTGAGTGGTTAGAAAGTCCATGCCAGCTAATCGCTAGCAGAACGGAGTTTAGTCATCTTCTGCCTAGTCTCGCTCGAACAGGGCGATGATTTCTTCATCGCCTCGGTTAAATTCTTCGACGGTTACAGGTATACGGAAGTCTGCATCGTTTAAAAAATCTATACGCTTTTTAGTCTGTGCAGGGATATCTGGTATTGGAGCGCTGTTTTCATTGTCCATATCTACTTCCGTATGTGGCGTATGCGTCAAGCATAAATTGGCGATATCTGGATAGGCAATCACCTTCCATCGTGCCCCAAAAAAAGAGCCTAGTATTTAAATGAGGCTTTTGATAACGCAGAACCCAACGAAGGTTTATATTATGTTTTCGCCTGTCAAACCGAGCTTAGATCCCTGGCCGATCCTAGAAAGCGATGAGTATCAGACTTGGAGTTCTGTTCACATCAGTGAAGGTGTCTATTTCCTAATGATCGCTGACTCATCAGGTGTTTTGATGACAACCGATTGTACTGAGCTTCAGTTACAGGCGTTGGACGCTCCTGAAAACATCCAGTCTGTCCATTTAGCGTTCACGGGAGATGACGGGCTTAGGGTAGAGCAGGTGAGCAGTGCATTGATTTTCGAGGAGTCACGACCTGCCGGAGGCGTCAGACACTACTTGAGTTTTCAACTCGTAAGTGGGTTTAGCTATTCTAGCAAGAGCCCTCCAGTTGATGCGGTCGGCAGAACTATCAGCATTTATAAAAAATAATTGGGCGTACGTAGAAATTAGGCGGCTCGAGTTGCCTAAACTGTGAAGCTACAGGCACGAGCAATCTATTTGTATTCGGTGAATAATCTAATCCGGCTTCAGGCTTATTGAGCCCTGAGATTTTCACCGAAGATGGACATCATCAGATGATAGTAAACGAGTCTTATATTTCGTCGTTAATGGCAATTCCATTCTTTGATTCGAAAATTTTATGGAATTTTTAGTCTCTATTTTTAGAGCTGCTTTGCCCTTTTGAGCGAGTTTTAATTTCACCGTAATCGTGCACAGATGTTGAGACCTCGTATCGTTTGCCGTGTAAGGCTGTTAGGAAGAAGGCTCTTAGCGACTGACGTTGTGTTGGCTCAAAGTCTTCACGGATCGGATAGCCTTTAGGGTTATTCTTGCGTTTAATCCAAAGCGATAAGTAATACATAGATGCGGCTGAAATAACCATCATTCCTAAGCTTAATAAAAACATAAGTGATTTTGGTAGGCTGTCAGGATTAAAGAATATGTCAGTTATAGAATAATATTCGTAAGTCCACCAGAGTGCGCCAATAAGCGCAAATGGGCTTGAAACTACAATTAAAAATGCAATGGAGGCAGTTAATCTCTCGTAAAAACTTGCTTTAGAATCATCCGTGGTAACCTCGAAATCTGAATGCTGTCCGAAAATTCGTCCAGCGCCTTTGATTGAAGCCCGAGGATCTCCTGTTATATAAAACCCTACCTGCACCCACTCGTCGTGGTTTAAACAGTCAAAGGAAAAAACGAATTTGTTTTGATGCGGTGAAGTTATAGAAAATTCCATTTGTGAGTGAGGTCTTACTATCTCGGGTTCTCCGATTACCCTTGCCGACTCGTTTACTTCTATAGTAAGAGGCGCTGACGGCGAAATTTCATCACCTCGAACGGTATCTCGTCCCCTGTTCCAAATACGGGCTACAACAAAATAGATGTTATCTAGTGTGTTGCCCGCACGATCAATTATCTTGAATGGACAAGACTTCCCGCTCTCGGCTACTATCTGTCGACCAAGTATTTCCAAAACTAAATCTTTTCTTTTCTCTGTTTGTTTAGAGGCTATTAGGCTGAAGATATAGCCAAGCGTGGCCCCTAAAAAGAGTAGTATTAAATCTTTCGCGTCGAAAATTTCGAAGGAAAACGCCGGCATTTATATGTTTGACTCCCTAGGTATTAATGACATCTTGCTTTTCTGGGATTGGTCAGGCGAGCCTTAGCCAATTTCGTGGTACGCGGAAAGACCAGCTGCGCCTGTCCAGCCGATCACTGATCCAGGGCGAAATCGCTGTGATTCGTACATTTGAGGGTCCAGTTGAAGCCTCTCTCGCTTCAAGGCAGGGTCGCTGACTGACAGTGTTTTGGGAAAACTATCCCAGTACTCTACAGTGGCTTCGCGTTTGTGATGATCGAACGCTATCACTCGTATGATTCGGTGATAGCTGTGCTCGTTCGAGTAGTGAACGCCGGGTATCAGGAGTGGGTTCGTAACCCGATTGCATGCCCGGGCCAGGCCCCCAGATAAGCCTGCGACCGCGACGACTTCAACCCAAATTCCCTTGTCTTGAAGTACCTCTACAAGCCGAACGAAATCCCCGTCTCCTGAAAGAAGCACAACTCGGTCTAGCCGCTCGGCGTGAAGCATGACGTCTACTGTCAGATCGACGTCGACATTTGCCTTAGTGGTAGTTTCGCCTGAGTCTGTTTGGTAAGTCTTCACCGACTTTTGATGGAGCTTAAATTCGCCCGCTTCAAGCCGGATCCGGCAGTTCTTACGCCATCCAGCATATTTCGAATTTTCGGCCTCACGTTGCTCATCGATCGCGAGGTAGGCGTGAGCCTGCACAACGACTCCCGTGCTTTCGTAGAATCTGCGGAGTGCTGCGAAGTCGATTGCTCCTAGCTTGTTGGATGCAATGTTTTCGAAGTCAATGTAAATCCCAGTTCGCATAGTTACTCGTTCAGATGGGGCGTAGCGGGTAGGGCGGTGCCGAAGCTAATGCGGGCCTGAGATCCGGTTCACATGACGGCGGGCGTGGATACGATAGTATCGCCCACGCTGGCAAGGATCGCCGCTCATTCATGGATGAATATCATGCATTCTCGCGTACTCAGTTTCTTCGCGTTTCTGTTCCTGACCGCTTCAGTTGGAGCGGGTGACCGCGTGGACCCTCCAAAGTCTTTCAGCACAATCGAGCGCCTAGGCCAGATGCCTGCTACGTACATTTTCTAAGCGGCAGGATTTCCCCTGGTAAGTGCTCGGATCAAGGATGATCAAATGCTCAAGGCAGTGCAGTACGCTTTCCTTCTCGTAATTTTCTTGTTTGCGAACGTAATAGCTTTCACCGTTGGTGCAGCGTTTGCGTCTACGACAATTGCGCTCGGCTTCTAGCCTAACCAGCCCGTCCAGTAGCACGCATTTGGGTAGCGGCTTGATGCTGTGGTCAATGCGGCTTAAGCCGCTATTTGCACGTCGTCGCTAGGCTGAGTGGTTCCATCATCCAGCCAGTTAGCGCTGGCCAAAATCTTCATACGATCGTAATAGTAGAAGTGAGGCTATCGGCCTTTTGCATACAGGGATGTTGTAGATGCGGTAGCCATTCGTATATTGAGCGCAACGCTAGCGCTCTGTCCGCTTTTGTCGTCCGCTCCCAGACACCCGGACTTAAATCGGGTCTCTCTTCTTTCGGTCTATCAGTTGGCAGCAGAAAACGATGCTTAGCTTTCCGCTGTTCGCCACGCTTTTCTGGCGAAAAGAGAAGCAATTCCGCAAGCCAAAGCAGGGGTGCTACCAAATCTAAGCGCCGAAGCCACGACCGACCGTTCCACCCTAAGTAGGGATGAACCTGAGCTTCGTCGATCGCGTAGCGGAACCGTGCTTCGAGCACGGCTGAGTCAGCCGCTTTTCAGACTGGATCCCTGGTATCAATTGAAAGCCGCCCAAGCCAGTACTGAGCAAGCGCGCTCGGATATGGAGCCCCAATTAAGCGTGCAGCGCTTTTTGCTGTCGTTCAGCTCAGTGCCGCGTTACGCGAAGCGAAAGGTAGGCGCGAAATCGAAAACACGTAAAGCTATGTGGTCTGTTTTGGGCTAAGTGGACACTTATTTTAGGTGGATAAACTACCCCTGCTCCGGTAGACATTCCCGGCCTATACGACCGGTTAGGCACCCAAACCGCGCGAACGTATGCCTTACGAGCGAGATTAAAGGTAGCCTCAAGGTACATCCAGTGCCGGTGATATGAAGAATTGAGAGGGAAGATCATTGTGCTGTTAGGAGAAGGTATGGATTGCTATTTATGCAAAGAGCCGCTGACACCCAAAAACGATTCTAGTGAGCACATCATCCCCAACTCCATCGGCGGAATACGTGAGGTTAAAGGCTTCATCTGTCGTAAGTGCAATGGTAAAGCCGGGGAGACGTGGGACACAGATCTGGCCAAGCAGCTAAACAAACTGGCCGTGTTTTTCCGAGTCGTACGCGACAGAGGCGAGAACCGCGCTGAGGTTATTGAGACTACTGCTGGCGAAAGGTTAATTTATGACAAAACCTCGTTGAAGCTCTTCGCGCCAGAGATCAATAAGGAAGTGAAAGAAGATGGCATTCACTTTCAAATTAGCGCCAATGACATGAAACAGGCTCGCCAGATCTTGGCAGGTTTGAAACGCACCTACCCCACACTTGATGTCGACAAAGCCTTAACCAGTGCGACGGCACAGCCCAAATACCCTGATGGGCACTTCCACTTCGAATTCAGTTTCGGGGGCCTGAGTGTTGGAAAATCGCTCGTAAAGACTGCCTTAGCTCTGCTGTCCTCTAACGGTATCAATCCCAATATCTGCGAGCGAGCGAACGCCTATATCTTCAATAACGATGAGCCGTGTTTTGGCTACTACTACGACCGAGACCTACTCATCAACCGACCAATCGGCGTGCCCATCCACTGTATCTGCGTAAGGGGCAATAAGGCTGCGCGGACGGTTCAAGCGTATCTCGAATACTTCGGCATCGCACGAATCGTTATCTCCTTGAGCGCAGGCTACGTGGGTGATGAATTCAAATATGCATATGCGATCGACCCAACCAAGGGCCAGGAAATATCTGTCGATTTTGATTTGGATTTTGACGAATCTGACGTCAGGAAAATCTATGAATATCAGCTCTATGACCCTCAGGTAGCTCTGGAATGTCTACACGCTGTCCTTCCTCATGAGATCCAGCGGCAGCAGGAGCAGCATCTAGAAGAGGTTCTTGCCAATTCGAGAAAAGCTATGGAGCAGCGTTTCGCAGGTATGAGCAATTTAGATCCTAATGAGTTTGTTGAGGCTTATATAGAGAGTCTGAAGCCCTATATCCAGCATCTGAGCAAAACCGGACGACTAAGAGACAGATAACCAAGAGTCAAAATGGGCATGGCCCGGTCTGCCAGCTTTGTATCCCTACGCAATTTACGAGGACCTACTTGCTGGCTGATAGCTACCGAAAATACCGGAAGAATGTTGGGGCTGCTTTTGAGAACGTTTGACCACCGATGGGCCAAAGGCTGCTGCGAGAGAATGCTTGTGAACGACAAAGGTGATTCAGAATCAGCCAACGATGTCATGTGCGACGCATGTCTGTTGTCTACAAAGACGTCGAAGGGTGTCTCCCAGTACGGAACCATGCAAGCAAATTGGAGTGCCGGAGCAAAGCATGAGGGTGAGCGTTACGAATTGCGTTTGTGCGAGAAGTGCTTTTTCGTCGCGCTACTAGCGCTCAGGCAGCAAAGACGAGTCGAGCATCTCTTCAGTGAAGACGCTGCGCTAATGAACTCTGATGAAAGCTTTGGTCGAGTCAGACCAGAGGACTAGCGCTTTGTCGTTGGTTCGGTAAGTCCGACTCCTTGCTGGCATCACAGTGAAATCTACAGGTCTCATGCCCGGACCTATTGGAGCCCGCTTTGCGGGATCATCCAGCAGTGGTGTTCTGCTGACATCCGTGTGGATTGTCCAGCGGACCGCAGTGGCGTGCTACCTTCACAAGCGAAAGGTTCTTTGGGGTAAGTCTATGCTACTTCTTTTGTCCAAGCTCTTGCCGAAGCGTAAGTCTGACCCACTGCTAGAAAGCTTGATAGCTGTGAAGTCGATTCGAGTCGTGGGTTGTGGCGGCTTGGCTCAGGACGCATCTGAGATCTATGAGTCAGAAAACTTTAAAAAAGCTCAAAGGGAGGCGCATCTCATCGTGCCCCGGCCGCGAAGCGATCGCTAGCTGCCCTGACTTAGCTAACGGCTGCCCGTACAGAGTGACTGCTGTCGGCCCAGAGTGTGTAAAAACGCCCGGACATACCCTTGCTATGATTTCTGAGAATTTCATCGCAAGGGAAGCCCATGAAACGGTTTATCCAGGGTGAGCACCGAGGGCAAAGCACCTTACTTCCCGAGAGCCTCGACGACTACGTCAGCGATTCCAACCCGGTACGGGTGGTTGATGTCTTCGTCGATGAACTCGACTTGGCCGCGCTGGGTTTTGATGGCGTCATTCCAGCCGAAACCGGCAGACCTGCGTACCACCCTGCGATCCTGCTGAAGATCTACATCTACGGGTATCTCAACCGCCTCCAATCGAGTCGACGTCTTGAGCGAGAAGCCCAGCGCAACATCGAATTGATGTGGCTAACCGGGCGCTTGATGCCCGACTTCAAAACCATCTCCAACTTCCGAAAAGACAACAGCAAAGCCATTCGCGGCGCGTGCCGCCAGTTCGTTGTGCTGTGCCAACAGTTGGGGTTGTTTAGCGAAAACCTGGTGGCCATCGACGGGAGCAAATTCAAGGCAGTGAACAACCGCGACCGCAATTTCACCAGCGCCAAACTGAAGCGGCGAATGGAAGAAATCGAGTCGAGCATCAACCGTTACCTGACCTCCCTTGATGCAGCTGATCGGCAAGTGCCAAGCGCCGCTGAGCCAGATGCTACGCGCCTGGAAGAGAAAATCGCCAAGCTCAAAGCCCAGATGAAAGAGCTTCAGGCGATCGAATCTCAGCTCAACGACTCTCCAGACAAACAGGTTTCACTGACTGACCCCGATGCCCGCTCGATGATGACGCGTGGCATTGGCATCGTCGGCTACAACGTACAGACGGCGGTCGATACCCAGCACCATTTGATCGTTGCTCACGAGGTCACGAACGTTGGCTCTGACCGCGACCAACTCAGCTCGATGGCTAAGCAGGCGCGGGAAGCCATTGGTTCAGAAACGCTGTCGGTCGTGGCTGATCGAGGCTACTTCAAAAGCGAGGAAATCCTAGCATGCCATGATGCAAAAATTACCGCCTATGTACCCAAACCGATGACTTCAGGAGCTAAAGCGGACGGGCGTTTCAACAAAGATGCCTTCGTTTTTAACGCTGTTAAAAATGAATACGTTTGCCCAGCTGATGAGGCATTGATTTGGCGTTTCTCCAGCGTCGAGAAGGGCCTGAACATGCACTGCTACTGGAGTTCGAACTGCCAGAGCTGCGTCCTGAAAACTCAGTGCACGCCAAGCAAGCAGCGACGAGTGCGACGTTGGGAGCATGAAGCTGTGCTAGACGAAATGCAGAACCGACTGAACCATGCGCCGGACATGATGCGAGTCCGAAAGCGCACTGTTGAACATCCCTTCGGGACGCTCAAACAATGGATGGGATCCACGCATTTCCTCACACGTAGGCTGGCCGGCGTCAGCGCGGAGATGAGTCTGAATGTGCTCGCCTACAACATGAAGCGGGTCATGAAAATCATCGGTGCCGAAGGCTTATTGAAGGCAATGGCGGCGTAAAAGCCCCCGGCTTTTGCTGCTCCAGGTGCCGCTTAAACGCTTCATAAGCGCGTTGGAGCGTTACCGGTGCTGATATTGGCAAATGCGCAGGCAATCGACCCGCCCAACTGCACAGGGCTGAGGCATCTACGATACGAAAGTGTTTTTACACACTCTGGGCCAGAAGCAGTCACTCGGGCCTCCGGGGTTCTCATTACATATGAATTTCCATATATTTGAAAATCCATATGTAATGAGGCACTGCCGTGCTGAGCCCATCTGAGCTATTCAAGTGCCTATCGGACGAAACCCGCGCTCGCGCCACATTGCTGATCGCTGAGCACGGAGAGTTGTGCGTGTGCGAACTCATGTGCGCGCTGGAAGATAGCCAACCCAAAATATCCCGTCATCTGGCCCTGCTTCGTAGCACCGGTCTGCTGCTCGACCGCCGCCAGGGCCAATGGGTCTACTACCGGCTCAATCCAGAGTTGCCGGCATGGGCCGTAGAGGTTCTCAAGGTAACGCTTCAAGCCAACGCCGACTGGCTAGCGATCAATTCCACCCGCCTTTGCAACATGGACGGACGCCCTGTCCGTGCCTGCTGCTGATCTTTATCTGCAAGAGATCATCATGCTGACTGCCGCTGCCGTTTTTCTTTTCACGCTCGTACTGGTCATCTGGCAACCGAGAGGCCTCGGCGTTGGTTGGAGTGCTGCACTTGGTGCGCTCATTGCTCTCGCAGTTGGCGTGGTGTCGTTGCAAGATATCCCTACCGTCTGGGCCATCGTATGGAATGCCACCGCGACCTTCATAGCGGTCATCATCATCAGCTTGCTGCTCGACGAGGCTGGTTTCTTCGAGTGGGCTGCTTTGCATGTGGCGTGCTGGGCGGGTGGAAACGCTCACCGCTTGTTCGCCTTCTGCATACTATTGGGCGCTGCCGTGTCCGCGCTGTTTGCCAACGATGGCGCAGCGCTGATCCTTACTCCCATCGTTATCTCGATACTGCTGGCGCTACGCTTCTCTGCCGCTACCACGCTAGCCTTTGTCATGGCCGCAGGATTCATCTCGGATACTGCCAGCCTGCCGCTAGTGGTATCGAACCTGGTGAACATTGTCTCTGCGGACTACTTCAATCTGGGCTTCGCCGAATACGCATCAGTGATGGTACCGGTCAACCTGGTAAGTGTTGTTGCGACTTTGCTAGTTCTCTACCTGTTCTTCCGTCGCAACATCCCGGCGCAATACGCTCCCGATGCGCTAAAGGTGCCCGCCGAGGCAATCCGTGATCGCTCGACCTTTATCGTTGGCTGGTGGGTATTGCTGTTACTGCTGGTCGGCCTGTTCGCCCTGGAACCCCTTGGCATACCCATCAGCGCAGTGGCGGCAGTGTGTGCGGCCATCCTGTTTACCGTGGCAGCCAAGGGGCATGTGATCGCCACGCGCCGGGTGCTGCGCGATGCCCCCTGGCAGGTCGTTATCTTTTCGCTAGGTATGTACCTGGTGGTCTACGGCTTGAAGAACGCCGGACTTACAGACTCCCTCACTCTGGTGCTGAACCGCCTCGCCGAACAGGGATTATGGGCTGCGACCTTGGGCACGGGCCTGCTATCGGCGGCTCTGTCCTCGGTGATGAACAACATGCCCAGCGTGCTGATCGGCGCTCTGTCCATCCAGGCCAGCGAAGCCAACGGCATCATCCGCGAGGCCATGATCTACGCCAACGTCATCGGTTGCGACCTGGGCCCGAAGATCACTCCCATCGGCAGTCTCGCGACTCTGCTCTGGCTGCATGTGCTCGAACGTAAAGGAATCCGCATCACCTGGGGATACTACTTCAAGGTCGGCATCCTGCTGACCTTGCCGGTTTTGCTGGTCTCTCTCTCGGCCCTGGCATTGCGTCTGGCCATCTAAACGTACAGGAGCAAAGAATGCGCGTTCTCTTTATGTGCACGGCCAACAGCTGTCGCAGCATCCTTTCTGAAGCAATGTTCAATCACCTGGCTCCGGAGGGTTTCGAGGCTGTCAGCGCTGGGAGCTTCCCCAAAGGGCAGGTACTGCCACGCAGCCTCACGACCTTGCAGCAGGCCGGCATCTCCATCGAAGGGTTGAGCAGCAAGGGTAACGATGTGTTCGAGTCCAATCCCCCGGATATCGTTATCACCGTCTGCGACAAGGCTGCTGGCGAGGCTTGCCCGGTTTACTTCGGCCCGGCTGTGAAATCCCATTGGGGCCTGCAAGATCCCTCCGATGTGCAAGGCGATGAGCGGGAAGTGGATGCGGCCTTTCGGGGCGTACTGGCACGCATCGAACAACGTTGCCGCGCCTTCCTCGCCCTGCCTTTCGAGCGTCTGAGTCGTGATGAACTCAAGCGTGAACTAGATAGCATCGGAACCCTATAAGCGAGCGTTTTAACGATGACAGACCACCTACCCAATCTCGACCAAGCACTGTTCGAAGAAAAGTCAGAGGCCCATGGCGATAGCCACCACAGGCCTCGCATCTTGCTGCTCTACGGTTCGACAAGAGAGCGCTCCTTTAGCCGTTTGCTGACGGAGGAAGCGGCGCGACTGCTGGAACATTTCGGCGCAGAAACTCGCATCTTCAACCCGTCCGGTTTGCCACTGCCAGACGATGTTCCGGTGGAGCATCCCAAGGTTCAGGAGTTGCGTGATCTGGTGCTGTGGTCAGAGGGCCAGGTCTGGTGTTCGCCTGAACGTCATGGCGCGCTATCCGCCGTGTTCAAAGCCCAGATCGATTGGGTTCCTTTGGCACTTGGTGCGATCCGCCCGACCCAAGGGAAGACACTGGCGGTGATGCAGGTTTGCGGCGGCTCGCAATCATTCAACGTCGTCAACCAGCTCCGTGTTCTCGGTCGTTGGATGCGTATGTTCACCATCCCCAACCAGTCCTCGGTGCCGAAGGCCTATATGGAGTTTGATGATGCTGGCCGCATGAAGCCCTCGCCTTACTATGACCGCGTCGTCGATGTAATGGAGGAGTTGTTTCGTTTTACGCTTCTGCTCAGAGATCATCCCGAGTTGGTTGACCGTTATTCGGAACGCAAGGAAGCAGCTGAGAGCCTATTTAAGCGAGCCAATTTAGGCTCGATCTAAGGGTTAGCTGGGCCCTGCTGGCATGATTGATGCGATGATTAGCTTGTTTGCGCCTGCGGTGTGAATAGCTATTTGCGAGCACGTTTTTACCTGCTCTTTCCAGATAAGGAATCTGTGAAGTGGGATGGTTTTTTCTGCTGCTTGCGGGGGCGTGCGAAGTTTTCTACGCAGCCGCGATGCCTCGTACAGAGGGGTTTACACGATCGATGCCTAGTCTGTTCTGTGGGGCATTTATCTGTCTGAGCATGTACCTGCTCTCTCTGGCGACACGCGCTATTCCAGTTGGGACAGCCTATGCGGTATGGATGGGGATCGGACCGTAAGCGTCCGGGCAACACATCTTCCTGAATCCATCGCTTGAGGCGATGGTGTCCACCTTAAGTCAGTGTCCACTCAGCCCGGGACAGACCACATGTTCATAGCTCCGAAATTGTGGACGGGGCTACGCTGGAAGGCGCTTTTCCAAGTGTGCCCATCTCGATTGGCGTCTTCGTGAAAAACACCGATATTTCCTCACAATCCAGTCGCTTAAATAACCGCTCTGCCTCATCCTCCGTGATTGCCAGGCGAATCTCCGTGTGTTGATCAGCCAGCTCAAAAAAGTGCGATGAGTGTAGTTTTCCGGTGTGTCCAAAACCTTCGATCCCAGTGCATAGCGTGGCACCTCGCAGCCCCATTTCCTTAGCCACGTCGACGATCCATTCGCCAAGCATCTTTCCTTGGTAACGACGTTTTTGTTGGGTGAAGAAAACGACCATATAGCCTTTCATTTTGATCTCCTCAGCGAGTACCAATCATTTGGTAGGACAGTAGTCCGGCAGCGGTCATCGCTAACGAACCTACGACGTGCAATGAAATTGAGCCGAGCGCCCACAGCAATCTTCCTTCTTGGATTAGGGCAACTGTTTCGGCTGAGAAGGTGGAAAAGGTGGTAAGTCCTCCACAAAAGCCCGTGATTATCAGCAGGCGCCATTCTGGGCTTAAGGAGGGAGATGCGGCCAAGAACGCGATGGCCAGGCCGATGATGTACCCTCCGACCATGTTCGCCACTACAGTGCCTGGGGGAATAGTCGGGAACAGCGCGTTGAGCTTCATACCCAGGAACCAGCGCAACCAGGCACCAAGTGATGCGCCGATGGCAATGACAAAGAGTGATTTCAGCATGACTGCAAATCTCCTCTGAGCTGGCAGGGCCGAGGAGGTGCTGACCGCAGATTGCGAAAGAGAGCTAATACGGATTTTTGAGTCAAGTTCCTGTCCTAGATTGGCGGACAGGGGGCACACCTACGCACCCTGTCCAGGGTTCACGTAGACATCATCAGCACGGGGCGGTTGTGAGGAGGAATGCCATCTCCTTCGAAGCAACATATCACTCGCGCAATTGTTACGTAAACAGTGCTTTGCAAGCCTTGACGCGAGCACGGTTTCCTTCGACGCCCAGAGACTAGATGAATATTCAAGATACCCGCAGACATCGTCTGTACTCCCAGCCTGTTGGCAGTCTGAACAAGTGGGTAGACGCCCGGAGCCTGGGAGCTAGACGACTGCCGTACTTTGATCCGCTGGATGGTGGGGTCGATGCGTCTGTTCTGATATTGCTGGAATCTCCGGCCAGGGATTGCTCGTGGCCACGCTTCGTTTCCCGCGACAACACAGGGCCTTCCCAGCGCAACCTGAAGCGCTTCCTTGAGCAGGCGTGTCTCGTGCGTGAGCAGACCATCTTGTGGAATCTGTATCCATGGCTGCCGGATCTCGACAGTCCTGCCGAAGCGATCACCCGCTCGAAGATCATAGAGGGCGTCACACTGCTGAAAGAAGTGATGGATCTGCTACCGCGCCTGCGCGTCTTGGTCCTGGCAGGGCGCGTGGCGCAGAGAGCGGCACCAGAAATCAAGCAGCATGGCCCCGAACTCAGCCTGCTCGCGATGCCCCATCCGAGTCCGCTTTCGATATGTCAGCACCCTGATGTCGCTGCAAACATCGTCACCACGCTCACCCGAGCGGCGAGCGTGGCCAATGCCTGATCGTTAGCGACTGACGCGCTTGGCGTTCAGCGATGCAATACAGGGCGATACAAACAGGTTGCCACGGTATGCACCGGCGGCGGTTTTGGTTGCAACCACCAGCCACATAATCGCCAACATCATCACCAGGATAATGCCCAGCACATCAAAAAAAGCCAATTTCAGCGTCACACCGAGCTTGAGCGTTGTTACCGCATAGACGCCCAGCGGGAAAGTGAAGCCCCACCAGCCGAGATTGAAAGGGATGCCGCCTTTCGCATAGCGAGCGGTAATGAGCAGCGCCAAGAGCATCCACCACAAGCCAAGCCCCCAAAACAGAACACCCGATACCACCCCAATGCCAGCAGCCACCGCACCTATGCCTGGCATGCCATGGGCGGCAAAGATGGCCGGTGCATCGTTGCCAATGACCAACATGCCCAGCGCACCGGTGCCAATCGGCCCCAGCGACAACCAGGACGATGCCGCCATGCTCTCGTGCGGCAACTTATGAAGCGCCAGGCGCAGTACCAGAATAACCAAAATGCTCAAGGCCACCGGAACTGAGTAGGCCCACAAGACGTAACTAGTGATCAGCATCGTGAATTGAGCGCTGGTATCGGCCAGATGCGGTGCGATGGTACCGCCGCTCGCCGCTGCCACTTCCGCCGCTACCACAGGAAGCAGCCATACAGCAGTCATCTGATCGATGCTGTGTTCTTGTCGGGTGAACATCATGAATGGGATAAGTACACCGCATGCCAGTGCCATGGCGACGTCCAGCCACCAGAGCACGTGGGCCAGGGCAATCACACCCTCTCCCCAGTTCGGCAGACCGTACTGAACCAGGCCGTTGATAATAGTTGCCAGGCCCATCGGGATCGTGCCGAAAAACATCGAAACTGTGGAATGCCCAAAGATCTGTTTGGCTTCATCGAAGAAGAACACCCAGCGGGCGGCGTACATCAGAGTGAAGACGGTAAACAGCAGAATATTGAACAGCCAAAGGGCCTCCCCAATACCTGCAAGCAGCGTACTGTGACCCGGCAACTGCCCTAGGGCCAAGGCCAGAATGCCGGTGCCCATCGTGGCGGCAAACCAGTTAGGCGTGAACTGTCGTATCGCTTCCTTGGGATTGGAAAGCGCCGAGAGCGGCTGGCCGCCCTGCATGATCTTGGTCAGGCTGATCTCGCGCATAAAGCCTCCGAATGATCGCGATGCGATGACAGATTCAGAATAGCGACATGCACTTATCTGGAAAAACGGATATTTTGGATATGACATACCTATTTTCAAGGTAGAAAAGTGAAGCTCACACTTCGGCAACTCGACATCTTCCGCGCTATCGCCCAACTGGGTTCAACCACCAAAGCCAGCGCAGCCCTTGCCCTGTCGCAGTCAGCGACCAGTGCGGCCCTCCATGAACTCGAAGGTGCTTTGGGTATTCGGCTCTTCGACCGCGTTGGCAAACGTTTGGTGTTGAACGACAACGGCCGAACATTGTTGCCCAAGGCTATCCGCCTGCTGGAGGCTGCGCTGGATATCGAGCGTGGTTTTCAGACTGAGGCTTGCGCGCGGCTGCGAGTAGGTTGCAGTACCACGATTGGCAACTACATCATGCCGCTGCTGATGCAACACATGGCCGAGCGTGCCGGCGGGACACAGATTGATGTAATCCTGGGCAACAGCACAGAGATCGCACGGCAGGCGGCACAACTGTCAATTGACGTTGGCCTGGTCGAAGGGCCGAGCCACCAGCCCACTCTTGCTGTGCAGCCCTGGTGTGAAGACGAGTTGATCATTGTCGCAGCGGCAGATGACCCTTTGGCCCACAAGGGGCGGCTTTCGCTCAGTGACCTGCAAGACGCGCGCTGGCTGGTACGCGAAGAGGGATCGGGTACGGCTGAAGAGGTGCAGCGCTGGCTTTTTCCACATCTGGGTGCCTGGCGTAACGCCCGGCAGATTGGGAGTTCAGAAGCCATCAAGCGGATGGTCTCGGCTGGCGTCGGAATCAGCTGCCTTTCCTATTGGGTGGTCGGAGATCTCATCGCCGAGGGCAGTCTGGTCTCGTTGAACCACGTGATCCCTGAGCACAAGCGGCAGTTGCACGCGGTTTATCACAGAGACAAGTTCATCTCCCGCTCCCTTGAAACCTTTTTCAGTGTGACCAAGGACTTCGCGTCGGCCAACGATAGATGACCGTCAGGCCATGCGAGGCCTTCATCAAATTGAAAGACGTAATCACCGGCCGCTTACGTTCTAGCAACAGCCGGGACTGTAGCTCACGACTCTCACCTCTGTGCAGTCATAGGGCAATGGACGCGCGACATCTCCTTCGATATATAGCTTGCACGGCTACCCGGTGTCCTGAACTTAGCGTGCTGAGCGCGGGGCATCGCAAATGTTCAGGTTATGCGAATGACCGCTTCTGGCCGGAAGCCGCTATTTGGGACTGGCAACTGCCGACCACAAATGGACGTTCTCAATCATCTACAATTGCCAGCCTTTCTATAGCCAGCTGCTTGAGCTTCCGATTCCAGAGTGAACAACTCTTGGTTTTTCCCAGACACGTTCCCATAGCTCGGGCAGCCCTGCGGCAGGTGGTATACCTGGCTGTTGCGGTTGCCAATGATCATTCCGTTTCCCTGTAATTGATGGGTGGCAGTGCCTGGCTTCTGAGCTGCGCGGCCTTGAACTTTACTGATTACCCCATCCCCGACCGGCTTGTAACCTACAGTCCAGCTTCGCTCGCCTGTCACGAATTTGTTGTGATGGCCCATGACGGCCGCGATGCGGTCGTCTCTCTGACGCTCCCAGGCAGTCGCCGGATATTGCTTGTTCCACGCCATTAGGAGCTGCTGCTGTTGCCGAGACATGTTTAGGTTGTAACGGTCGAACATGTAAAAGGTGGCACGCGCTACCAACCCTTTGACTTCATCACGCGGCTCTGCGGCGCGCTCACTGAAGTCGACTTTTGTCCTACATTGTCCGTATTGCGAAGCCGCCCCAAGTACAGCTCCATAGTTGAAGTTGCTTCGGTCTCCATTCACCTCTCCCACTGATGGGTAGAGGTTGAACAAATTCGCTTCTATCACACGAAAAACGGGATCCTCAGAAACACAATTCTTACGTCCACCGTTCTGCCAACATTGTCGCTGTCGACCGAACGTCTGAGCCGGGACGATGTGCTCCCACTCAATGCGCTCAGCGCGATTTTGCTGCTTCCGGACTTGGTATCCGCACGACGCGAAATCGATCCTGCCTCCTGATTTGCCAAGCCATGTCCACTGACAGCCGCAGTAAAGATCACCAAGCGAACCGGTGTTTTGGTCGAAATAAATGCTGTTCTTTGCAACTATCTTCGCTTGAGGAAAGTTGTCGGGAGGGGAGGCGATTGAGAGGAAGGAAAGAAGCGATAAAGCGGTTATTGCGACTGCGCGTACCATTGACTACAACACGACTACTAAAAAGAAGAGGCGCATTATAGGCCCGTTGAGCTGGACTCTTGCGAAGCTTCGTCACAGCTGACTCATTGGATATGACCTACCACCAATATCCTTTTTTGCGGTAGTCCAATCTACCTGTCGACCTGAAGCACTCTTCACTTTTTCTTCACAGGCTGGACAAAGTAATAGAGCCCAGGGAAGCTGGTGTTTCGCTGCGTAGCGCTACCTGCATTCAATGTCCGAGCCTTCGAGCATCTTCAGTCGGCCTGATCAGCTCTGCGCTGTCTGTTTTTACATTTCCAACCGCCTTGCTGACTGGCTTCCACTCAAAGTCGCGAACCGGCAATCCTTCATTTCGCACAATCTGTTCTGCACGGCCTGAAGACAGACCTGGTTCGATCCATTCCCGCGCCTCATCAGGAGACAACACAACAGGTCGGCGATCGTGGATATCCACCATGCCTTCATCGCTGTCCGCCGTAATGATCACGAATCCGTCCCCGTCCTTTACGTCAGTGCCCTGACGATCAAACTGACCGATTGCAGCAAACCACATCGGTTCACCCGACTTGAGCGTGATGTAATACGGCTGCTTTTTCTTTGGGTCGTTCGGATCCGTCACCCACTCATACCATCCATCCACGCCGACCAGTGCCCGGTTCGGCCAGGCCGTCTTGAAGAATTTGCTCGTTGCGGCAGTTTCGACGCGGGCGTTGATGGCTGGCGGACGTTTACCTTGAGCCCAAAACGGTTCGAAGCCCCATGGCATCTTCGCAAAACGAAGGCCCTTCTCGTTCTCAAAAAGGATCATGACGCGCGATCGTGGGGCCACGTTGTATCGGTTGATCGGCTCAGGATCGAAGCCTCCGTCCAAAGGTAAATCGTGCTTGAGCATCTCCAAATATTCGAGCGCCATTCGGTACTGCGTAAATCGTCCGCACATCGGTGCTGCCTTCTGTCGTAGCTCGCTGGTTTTCAATTGACCGCCAGCGCAAAGCTCGGTTTAACTGTTTATATATACAGTATCTCAAGAGCTGAGCAGTTATGGCCCGCGTTACCGCTATTTACGATCACGTGCCCGGTACATCGAGTGTGCCTATCTATTCGTACCGAGTGCCTGCGGGATTTCCAAGCCCTGCCCAGGACCACATAGAAGGTCCGATCAGTCTGGACGAGCTGATGAATTTGCGGGCACCTCATACGTTTTACGCGCGGTGTGGTGGTGAAAGCCTGACTGGGATAGGGATCTTTGAGGGCGATCTCATGGTCGTTGATCGATCAATCGAGCCATCGACAGGATCTGTCGCCATCGTCTCTGTGAACGGCGACCCTATCGTCAAGATATTCACTAAGAGAAAAGACGGGCAGATTGTGCTTGAGTCGGCTAACGAACGCTTTCCGCCACGTTATATCTTGGAGGGTGACGAGCTGGCCATATGGGGCGTTGTTGAGTACAGCGTGCGCTTTCATGGCAAAGCATGAACCTGCATTCGCCCTGATCGATTGCAATGCCTTTTACTGCTCATGTGAGCGAGTTTTCAGGCCTGACCTGATGCGGACGCCCATCGTAGTGCTTTCAAACAACGACGGCTGCGTAATCAGCCGGACGTCTGAGGCGAAGGCGTTGGGTATCAAGATGGGAGCGCCGTATTTCCAAATCCGCAACGACCTGAAGCGTTGGGGAGTCGTTGCGTTCAGCTCGAACTACGCGCTGTATGGCGACATGAGTGCGCGGGTGATGAGCATCATTGAGAGCCTGGTGCCTGCGGTTGAGGTGTATTCGATCGACGAGGCTTTTGCTGACCTCACGGGAATTCCAGGTGCGCTCGAGCCGATCGGCCGGGAGATACGTCGGCGCGTATTGAGGGATGCCGGCATTCCTGTAGGGGTTGGTATTGCTGGCACGAAAACTTTGGCCAAGCTGGCAAACTACGCTGCGAAGCGCTGGCAGAAGCAAACCGGCGGTGTGGTCGATATCCGCGATCCGGTGCGGCGGGACAAACTGCTGAAAGCAACAGAGGTTGGCGAGGTCTGGGGTGTCGGTCGGCGGATGAACGAACATCTCAACGCACTTGGCATCAAGACAGCTTGGGATCTCGCGCAGTCGGACGCCTGGTCGCTGAGGAAGCAGTTCAGCGTTGTCATCGAGAAAACGGTTCGAGAGCTGCGCGGAACGCCATGCTTAGAGCTAGACGAAGCCGACCCACCCAAGCAAGAAATCTGCTGCTCAAGAATGTTTGGGAACCGCCTCACATCCATTGAGCCAATCCGCGAAGCCGTAGCCAGTTACGCCGCTCGGGCTGCTGAGAAGCTTCGGCGGCAGTCGTCACTGTGCAAGCGCGTGAGGGTGGGCATCCGAACCGGGATGTTCAATCCGAACCAGCCTAGATATGCGAACGGTGCGCTATGCGAACTACCGTATCCAACTGATGATACCCGAGTCATAACTGCGGCAGCGATAGCTGGTTTGGACCGTATCTACCGTGACGGCTACGCATACAGCAAAGCTGAGGTCTTGCTTGTTGATCTCTGTCAGCGCGGCGAATACTCCGACGATCTATTCGCCTCCGTCCAGCCCGAAAGCAGTGAGCGCCTTATGGGCGTAATGGACCAGATCAACGGGCGGTGGGGTAGAGGCACGCTCCGGCCGGGCAGAGTGCCCGTTGCGCCAGAGTGGGGTATGAGGCGAGAGATGATGAGTCAGTCGTTTACTACACGGATTGATCAGCTTTGGGCAGTGCATTCCAACTGAGCTACTAGCCTTGGACGGCCGTGCAGGCTCCACTTAGCACAATTATAGGGAATTATAGAGCGACTATAGACCAACTATAGAGTGATTATACACATGTCCTAAAATCGCCCAGCAGCCCCTTATTCGGCCTACTCGGAACACCGTCATTGGCGCGTCCTTTGTGCAGATTCGTAGATGCACAGTCGGCAAATATCTCAAAAAACCACAAGCGTACTGTACATGTATTTGGGGGCAGTCATTCCTTGCGGCTGCATGTACCAGGGGCTGCTGCGTTTAGTTTTGCATCGCCCGCTTGACGACGGCGCGGGACTCAGAAAGCACGACGGCCAGCCTTGAGCCATCCTTAGTTAGGTATGGCATGGATCGCCTTGCTCAGGCGCCCGATACGCCATCTCTTTCGCTGAAGGAGTTCGCTGTTGCAAAGCATGGAAACCGCTACGTGAAAATCGCGCAAAGCCTTATGGCATGCGGTCGGCGCATGATGCGCGCCGCCAACTATTGACTCAGGTGCTGCTGTACTCGGATTGCGCTTGCGAATACCCCGCCTATGATTACTAGGCTCCACTCCTGCTGCATTGCATCGTGCCCAGTTATTCGTACTCCACCAGGTCCGGGACAGACCAGTTGGCCATGATTTTGAGATTGCCGATCGAGTTAGTGTGCAAAAAAAAACCGCATCATAGATGCGGTCTCTTCTATATGGTGGGCCCCCCCGGAGTCGAACCGGGCACCAACGGATTATGCTTGCCACTACAACTTTCGCTGCCCCTTTCGGGTTTGTGGTCTGGACTGTCTCTTACCTTTCGGCTCACCCGTACAGTCTCTACACCTTCCTCACATTTACTGTAAGGCTTGGCTCGGGATTGCCACGCCGAAGCAGAGGTTTCCCCGAATTTGAGCGATTCTACCTCTGGGCAGAGTGAACTTACCCAGGGCAACCCATCCGCGATCCACCATGCCCCATTTGGGGTTTAGGTCTCTCGCCTTAAGTCCGCTGCTCTAACCAACATGAGCTAGAGGCCCAAATGAATCATGACACCACCAACCAACGGTCCAAATACCACACCGAAGTGCGTACCACATAAGAACCGTGGACCAAAGGATTATGAGTCCTCTGCTCTAACCAACTGAGCTATAGGCCCTCAGAAGGATGGCGGAGTATACCGAGGGGAGGGCGGTGCGCCAACCGGTTGAATCACATGAGCTATTGGATGGAAACAAACGTTCTTCGCGAACGCCCAGGAACGAAGGGCATGTAGGGTGGATTAGCAATGTAGTCGCGCAATCCATCATTCGCCGCTTTGTCACTGGTGATTGGGTCGCTTGCGGTTAACGGTGGGGCAGTCGTGGTTAGCGGGTTGCGATGCCGTTGTTTAGTCGGACTTTGATCGCCCACAAGTGGGCTCCTACAAGGATCGCGTCGGGCAGGATTTGTTGTAGGAGCCCATTCATGGGCGATTGAGGATGGTTAGGCCGTATGACGTGCTCGATCAAACCCGGTTACCGGCAAACTAAACACCCTATGTTGGCTTCTGCAGATATCTAACCGTTCCTGACAAATTTGACCCGTAAACAAGAAGCCCCGGCGGGTACCGGGGCTTGGCTTCTCGTGGATCGTGTCGCTCGATTACTCGTCGAGGAACGAGCGCAGGTGCTCGCTACGGGACGGGTGACGCAGCTTGCGCAGCGCTTTGGCTTCGATCTGGCGGATACGCTCACGGGTAACGTCGAACTGCTTACCGACTTCCTCGAGGGTGTGGTCGGTGTTCATGTCGATACCGAAGCGCATGCGCAGGACCTTGGCTTCACGGGCGGTAAGGCCGGAAAGGACGTCGCGCGTCGCTTCCTTGAGGCTTTCGACCGTGGCGACGTCGATCGGGGACTGCATGGTGCTGTCTTCGATGAAGTCGCCCAGGTGCGAGTCTTCGTCGTCACCAATGGGGGTTTCCATGGAGATCGGTTCTTTGGCGATCTTCAGTACCTTGCGGATCTTGTCCTCAGGCATTTCCATGCGCTCGCCGAGCTCTTCCGGCGTTGGCTCACGACCCATTTCCTGCAGCATCTGGCGCGAGATCCGGTTCAGCTTGTTGATCGTTTCGATCATGTGAACGGGGATACGGATGGTGCGCGCCTGGTCGGCGATGGAGCGGGTAATCGCCTGACGAATCCACCACGTGGCGTAGGTCGAGAACTTGTAACCACGGCGATATTCGAACTTGTCCACCGCCTTCATCAGGCCGATGTTGCCTTCCTGGATGAGGTCGAGGAATTGCAGGCCGCGGTTGGTGTACTTTTTGGCGATCGAGATCACCAGACGAAGGTTGGCTTCCACCATTTCCTTCTTGGCGCGGCGAGCCTTGGCTTCACCGATGGACATCCGGCGGTTGATGTCCTTGATCTCGTTGACCTTCAGGTCCACTTCGTTCTGCAGATCGATCAGTTTCTGCTGGTTACGCTTGATGTCATCGCTCAGGCGACCGATGGCTTCGGCGTACTTGCCTTTGCCGCTCGCCAGACGATCGGCCCACTCGAGGTCGGTTTCGTTGTTCGGGAACTGACGTAGGAAGTCGGCGCGTGGCATGCGGGCGTCACGGACGCACAGCTGCATGATGGCGCGTTCTTGACGACGCACGCGCTCCAGCGCGCCACGGACGGTCAGGACCAGTACTTCGAACTGCTTGGGTATGAGCTTGATCGGCATGAACAGCTCGGCCAGCGCTTCGAGCTCGGCAACGCCTTCCTTGGAATGGCGACCGTGCTTCTTCAGGGCTTTCTTGGCTTTTTCGAGCTGATCAGAAACGGCACCGAAACGACGAGCGGCTTCTTCCGGGTCCGGCCCGGTATCGCCTTCGGATTCGTCGTCATCGGACTCGTTTTCGTTCTCGTCGTCATCGTCGTCGTTCTTGGCGTTGTCGGCCTTGTTGCCTTGCGGCTGAACGGGCTCGACTTCTTCCGCAGGCGCGCTACCGTCGTCCGGATCGATGTAACCGCTAAGAACGTCGGACAGGCGACCGCCTTCAGTCGTGACGCGGTTGTATTCGGACAGGATGCCGTCGACGGTGCCCGGGAATTGGGCAATGGCCGCCATGACTTCGCGAATGCCTTCCTCGATGCGCTTGGCGATTTCGATCTCGCCTTCGCGGGTCAGCAGTTCGACGGTACCCATTTCGCGCATGTACATGCGCACCGGGTCAGTAGTACGACCGATGTCGGTTTCGACCGCAGCGAGCGCAGCAGCCGCTTCTTCAGCGGCGGCTTCGTCGGTGTCGGCTTCGGCCAGTAACAGGGCATCCGCATCCGGGGCACTCTCGAATACGTTGATCCCCATGTCGTTGATCATGCGGATGATGTCTTCCACCTGTTCCGGATCTGAAATATCCTCCGGCAGGTGGTCGTTCACCTCGGCGTACGTCAGGTAACCCTGTTCACGGCCGCGGGCGATCAATTCTTTGAGGCGAGACTGCTGTTGCGCTTTTCCGGACATAACACCCTATCCACTTAAGGTCTTGGCGGGCTGAAAATAAGCCGCGCATTATAGCTGAAAGAGGACCTCAGGCGCCAGATGAGGTCGGAGGAGCGGCAGAGCCGTTGCGGTCGAGCAATGCTCGTAGTTGGTCCTTTTCTTCTGCGCTCAGTTCGCTTTGACGTGCTT
The DNA here is from genome assembly GCF_014647635.1 of Pseudomonas matsuisoli. Taxonomy (GTDB): domain Bacteria; phylum Pseudomonadota; class Gammaproteobacteria; order Pseudomonadales; family Pseudomonadaceae; genus Pseudomonas_P; species Pseudomonas_P matsuisoli. The sequence continues at coordinate 43,624 of NZ_BMPO01000007.1, read as the reverse complement.
TTAGTAGCAGGTATTCGAGGTTTTTCTCGCGTTGGCGCGCGGATAACCTAGTTATGGTGTCGAAAAACTGCTGTTCAAGGTTGTCGGCGCGGATCAGCCATTCTTTATCGGCCAATGCACGCAGCAATTTGCCCTGTTCGGTGCCGTGCCAGCGAGCAAGCAGCTGTACGGCACGTAACGATGGGTTCTTCTGCACCGCTTCCAGCAGTGCAACAAGCAATTGTGCATATGTGTCGTTTTCTCCAGCGATTACGCTGGCATTTTCTACCTTCCCTGCAAGCTCGGGATGATGGAGCAGTGTTCGTAGAGCGGTAAGGTTAGGCGATTCGACGGCAACCTCTGTGCGCGGGGGCGGCCTGAAGTACTTGCCATCCCGTTTGCCTTTGTAATTCCGCCCGTCACCTTTCCATTCGGTTTTCTTTTTCCTTACGGGTTCCCCGTACGCGGTCGCTGGCGCTTCCGTAGCGTAATGCTCGTAGCTAGGCGCGTATTGATCCTCGTCATAAATGACGCCGTAATCTTCAGCGGGCGCCGCTGCCGTATTTGATCGCTGCGCTTGGTTTTCCAGCGATTCGCCGCTGAGCCCGGTAATGTCCTTTAGTCGCTGTCGCATCAAGGCGCGCAGGTTGGCACCGGGAATCTTTTCGATAAGTGGTGCGGCCAGTGTTGCTAAGTGCGCTTTGCCTTCGAGCGAACGCGGGTCCGCTTCTTCGGAAAGCTGCTCGAAAAAGTAGTCCGCCAGCGGCTGGGCCTGCTGGACGATCCTCGCTCGGAAGGCATCCTGTCCTTCGCGCCGTACCAGGCTGTCCGGGTCTTCCCCTTCGGGTAGAAACAGGAAGCGCGCGCGGCGTCCGTCCTGCAAACTCGTCAGTGTCGACTCCAGGGCGCGCCAAGCCGCATTCCGACCCGCCTGGTCTCCGTCGAAGCAGAACAACACGCTGGGGACGATCCGGAAGAGTCGTTTCAGGTGCTCTTCGCTGGTTGCGGTGCCTAGGGTGGCCACGGCGTTACGCAGGCCTTGTTGCGCCAGCGCAATGACATCCATGTAGCCTTCGACGACCATGATCTCGTCTAGGTCACGGTTGTGTCGACGTGCTTCGTACAAACCGTAGAGTTCCTGCCCTTTATGAAAGACAGCGGTCTCTGGCGAGTTCAGGTATTTCGGCTTGTCGTCGCCAAGGACACGGCCGCCGAACGCGATGACTCGGCCTCGGCTGTCGCGGATGGGGAACATCACGCGGTCACGAAAGCGGTCATAACGCTTGCCGGTTTCGGCGTTCTCGATCAGTAGGCCGGCATCGATCATTGCTTTTTGCTGCAACGTATCGCTGCCGAACTGTTTGAGCAGGTTGTCCCATCCGGGCGGCGCGAAGCCAAGACCGAAGTCGCGGGCGATTTCGCCGGACAGGCCGCGGCCTTTCAAATATTCCACCGCGGCCTTACGCGTCGGGTGCTGTTTCAGCGCCTGTCGATAGTACCCAGCGGCAGCATCGAGTAGCGGATAGAGCGGCGAGTCGACCGGTTGCCGAGGCTTGTTGCTGCGGCCCTCTTCCCGGGGAACTTCCATGCCGACGCGCTTCGCAAGATCCTCGACCGCTTGGGGGAAGTCCAGATGATCGTGATCCATGACGAAGCCAAGCGCATTACCCCCGGCGCCGCAGCCAAAGCAGTAGTAGAACTGCTTGTCGGGGCTGACGCTGAAGGAGGGCGTCTTTTCGTTATGGAAAGGGCAGCGCGCTGTGAAATTCTTTCCCGCTTTTTTCAGTTGGATGCGCGAACTCACCACATCGACGATGTCGGTGCGGCTCAGTAAGTCATCGATAAAGCTTTGCGGGATCAGGCCAGCCATATTGGCCCCAGCGGGTGAATGGGCAAACGGCGATGCAGCAGAGTGACTTTGCCTATTTAGCCAGAGGCGGCAATACAGAACAGGAAGTTTTGTTGCAAAAGCAGAAGCCCGGCTAGGCCGGGCTTCGTGTCACGAGAGCGTGTTCCGAGTAGAACTCAGTACAGACGCTCGCGACGGCGCTGTTCGCGCTGGACCTTCTTAGCGTGACGCTTAACTGCAGCAGCAGCTTTGCGCTTACGCTCAGCGGTCGGCTTTTCGTAGAATTCGCGGCTGCGAACTTCAGCCAGAACACCGGCTTTTTCGCAAGAACGCTTGAAACGACGCAGGGCTACGTCGAAGGGCTCGTTTTCTTTGACTTTGACGGCTGGCATCCAGGTCGTACCTTCACTTTTACCGGGTTGTTCAACGCATTCCCGGCAATCGGCTCTGGGAGTACGTCAGTTTTCAAGGGTTGCGGATAGTAACGCCTTGCCTGGCCGAATGCAAAGGGTTCGTCGAAAACCACTGGTCGGTGCAGGTGCCCACGATTATGATGCGCGCCTTCTCCTTTTCCTATGGGTAGCCGCGCCAATGCTGGTACTAGGCCTGGAAACCTCCTGCGACGAAACAGGCGTCGCGCTCTACGACAGCGAGCGGGGCCTGCTGGCGGACGCACTCTTCAGTCAGGTTGATTTGCACCGTATTTATGGCGGCGTAGTCCCAGAACTCGCGTCCAGAGATCATGTGAAGCGGATGATCCCGCTGATCCGTCAGGTCATGAGCGAGGCGAATGTCCGTTCGTCCGATATCGATGGGATCGCCTATACCGCCGGCCCTGGTTTGGTTGGCGCCCTGCTGGTGGGTGCCTCGTGTGCGCAGGCTCTGGCGTTCGGCTGGAACGTTCCGGCGCTGGGCGTTCATCACATGGAAGGTCACCTGCTCGCGCCCATGCTGGAAGCGCAGCCTCCTGCATTCCCTTTCGTAGCGCTGCTGGTGTCGGGCGGGCATACGCAATTGGTTCGGGTCGACGGAATCGGGCGTTATGAGTTGCTGGGCGAATCGGTCGATGATGCGGCGGGCGAGGCGTTCGACAAAACAGCGAAGCTGCTCGGATTAGGATACCCCGGTGGGCCGGAGATTGCGCGGCTGGCCTTGCAAGGGACGCCAGGCCGCTTTGTCTTCCCGCGGCCGATGACCGATCGCCCGGGGCTCGATTTCAGTTTCAGCGGCCTGAAAACGTTCGCGCTCAATACGTGGCAGAAGTGCCAAGCGGCTGGCGACGACGGCGAGGCAACCCGGAGCGACATCGCGCTGGCCTTTCAGCAGGCGGTGGTCGAGACTTTGGTCATCAAATGCCGGCGCGCGCTGAAAGCGACCGGCCTGAAGAATCTGGTGATTGCAGGCGGCGTCAGCGCGAATCTGTCGTTACGCACCTCGCTTGAAGCGATGCTGCAAGAGGCCAAGGGGCAAGTGTTCTATGCGCGGCCACAATTCTGCACCGACAACGGTGCGATGATCGCCTACGCGGGGTGCCAGCGACTGCTCGCCGGGCAGCGGCCCGATGGACCGGGTATCGGCGTTCAGGCACGGTGGTCTATGGAGACGCTACCTGCGGTGTAGGCGCTAGAAGTGATGCTCGCTGCCGGCAATAAGGCTTTTCAGGTTACGGCGATGGCGCCATAGGATCAGAAGCACGAGCACACTCATGGGAATCAACGCAGTGGGCGCATACCAGGCGATTAGCGGCAGCGTGACTGGCGCGGCGACGAGTGAGGCGATGGAGCTGGTGCGTGAGAGCGCGAAGGTGATCGACCATATTGCAGTGGCCAGTACACTCGCCGGCCAACAGATGCCCGTGATGACGCCTGCTGCGGTGGCGACACCCTTGCCGCCGCGGAATTGAAAGTAGAGTGGGTACAAATGGCCTAGGAAGGCAGCCAGGCCAATCCAGGCTTGCTGCCCTAAGGAGAGCCCGAGGCCCTTGGCAACCAGAACCGGGATAAGGCCTTTGCAGATGTCACCGCACAGGGTGAGCAAGGCGAGTTTGCGCCCTGCCAAGCGCAGGACGTTGGTCGCGCCGGGGTTGCCGGAACCGCTCGCGCGAAGATCCAATCCCGTGCGCCGGCTCAGCAAGATGGCGAACGAGACGGATCCGAGCAAGTAAGCGAGCGGAAGCAGCAGCCAGTACATTGAAATTATCCAGGGCTTATGCCTGGATTCTAGCGACAGCTCCAGCAGCTGTCGCGTGTGGGGAGAACGGTTTGGACAAGGTATTCATCGAAGGGCTGGAAGTTGACACGGTCATCGGCGCCTACGATTGGGAGCGGAACATTCGGCAGTGCCTTATCCTGGATTTGGCCTTCGCTTGGGATAACCGCGCGCCCGCAGAAGGTGATGACCTGACGAAAGCCCTCGACTACGCCACCGCCTCCCAGCGAATTCAGCAGTTTGCGGAGGCCGCGCGTTTTCAATTGGTGGAGACGTTCGCCGAACGCCTGGCGGAAAGTCTGATCGCCGAATTTGGGATTCGCTGGCTGCGGATCAAGGTGACCAAGCCGGGCGCCGTGCCAGCGGCACGCGGCGTCGGCGTTGAAATCGAGCGTGGCCAAGCGTGAAACGGATTTATCTGGGGCTGGGTTCGAACGTCGAGCGTGAGAAGCATCTGACGGCTGGGCTGGAGGCGTTATCTGCGCTGCTGGGGGAAATAAGGTGCTCGGCGGTTTTTGAAAGTGCGCCAGTCGGGATCAAAAGTGGCCCGTTTTTCAATCTCGCGGTCATGGCCTACACGGATCTACCGCTGGCGGAGCTGAGCCTGCAACTCAAGCATATCGAGGCGGACAACGGCCGTTATGCGCCGGATCGCAAGGGCTTGCCGCTCGACATCGATATCCTCCTCTATGATGACCTCGTAGGCGATTTCAATGGTCTGAAGCTGCCCCGTGCCGAGATTCTGCATAACGCGTTCGTCCTTTGGCCGTTGTCCTTGTTGGCGCCGGACTACGTTCATCCCATCGCAGAGAAGTCACTGACTGATCTCTGGCGAGATGCGGAGATTGCGCAATCGCTCCTGCCTGTTGCGTTCGAGTGGCGAGGAGAGCCGTTGACGTCGGCTGAGTTGCTGGCGGTTGGGGCGTCTGTGACGCGCTAGTCACGAATGATCAGTTCGAGAACCGAGCATTTGGCGTAGTGCCGTCCACCTGAGCAGCTTCCAGCATCTGTGGGAGCGAGCAGTGCCCGCGATGCGCTTTTCACCCACCACGGCCTCACTCAACTGACCCCAATCGCGGGCATGGCCCGCTCCCACAATGTTCAAAGCCTGCTCACACAGCGCCGTAGGGTGAAGTCCGGCTTCCACCGTTTGCGTTCCTACTGCGTATATTCGCGTTTAAACGTTTCCAGTGCCTCGAGCCGCGCAGCGCTTAACGCTTCGCCGAGCGCTGCGCCTTTGAACCCTTTTGCCATGAGCGCTGCCGGCTGCACGTCACGAACAGCCTTCGTGGCGCCGCGCAGATAGGCTGTTTGCGGGTAATTGGAGCCCAGAGCTTGCGCGTTGATGTGCTCGACCTGAAGAAAGTCCTCCAGGCGCTGCGGTCGGCGATAAACGTCGAACCGCTGCAGGATGTCGAGGAGATCGGCGGGCGGTAGTGCCGTTGCAGCGGCGGCGGGCCCGTGGAACTCGCCGACCAGCCGCGAGAGCTCCTGGCAGTCGCGGGGCACTTTCCCGCGGCGATTCAGCGTGTCGATCGTATCGATGTTGCAGCCAGGCAAATCCGCTACATTGCGAAGCAGCGATGCCCAGCGAATGGGCAGGTCGGTTTGTTCGTCCGCGCAGCGCTGGAGAACGTTCAGCACGTGGTCGCCATTCACGTGAAGCAGCGCGTCGACCTCCGGCAGCAGTTTTTCCAATGCACCGCAGCGCCGCAACGTCGAAATGAATACGTCGGGTCGCGCTTCCATTAACGCGCGGGAGATTTCTTTCCAGCTTCGTTCCGCGGTAAGGGCTTCCAGTTCTCCGGATTCGGCGAGGGTGCGCATGAGGGCAAGGGTGTCGTCGGCCACCTGAAAACCGAGCGGGGCGTAGCGTGCAGCAAAGCGGGCTACCCGGAGCACGCGCAAAGGATCTTCGGCGAATGCCGGCGATACATGGCGAAGCACACGAGCTTCCAGATCAGCCCGTCCTCCGTAAGGGTCGATCACCTCGCCTTCGGCATCTTCGGCCATGGCGTTGATAGTCAGGTCACGGCGGATCAGGTCCTGCTCGAGTGTCACGTCGGGGCTGGCGTGGAAGACGAAGCCGCCGTAGCCGCGCCCGCTTTTACGCTCTGTGCGGGCGAGAGCGTATTCCTCGCCGCTCCTAGGGTGGAGAAACACCGGAAAATCAGCGCCTACGGGTTTGAAGCCTTGGGCGATCATTTCTTCTGTGCTCGCGCCGACGACGACCCAGTCGATGTCCGTTACAGGCCGGCCCAACAGCCGGTCGCGCACGGCGCCGCCCACTTTGTAGATCTGCATGAATATGAATCCTCCGTGGGGCGGAGGATAAGGGTTTTGGTAGGGGACTGAGTAATTCGATGATGGGAAGGGCGATTGAAGCCGCGGGTTGCACCCGCCCTACGGGATGCATGAGACGGGTTTAGCCAGTAATAAAGACGTGGAAGATTGGAATGAGTAGGGCGGAATCCCCGTGGGGGCTTCCGCCAGTATCGCGTTCGAGCTATTTAACGGTGAGAGACGCGTGGTGGATTACGCCGTTTGCGGCTAATCCACCCTACGGATCGAGGTTGTCATATGGGCGAGAACGCGAGGTCCAGGCGGGGATATTCGCTGCCTTCGGCGTGTTCGCTTCGTGGCGGCATGTGTTGCACGTTGATGACTTGATCCCCCGACGCCGTTTCCAGATGCACGTCGAATCCCCAAAGGCGGTGCAGGTGCTTTAAGACTTCGTCCGTCGATTCACCCAGGGGTTTGCGGTCGTGCTGGGTGTGCCGCAGTGTCAGCGAGCGATCGCCCCGGCGATCGACATTCCAGATCTGCACGTTGGGCTCGCGGTTGCCGAGGTTGTACTGGGCTGCCAGCAATTCGCGAATGGTGCGGTAGCCGCTTTCGTCGTGGATCGCGGAGACCAGCAGCTCGTCCTTGTGATCGTCGTCGAGAATGCTGAATAGCTTGAGGTCACGAATGACCTTCGGCGACAGGTACTGCAGGATGAAACTCTCGTCCTTGAAGCTCTGCATCGCGAATTTGATCGTGCTCAGCCAATCGGTGCCGGCAATGTCCGGGAACCAGCGTTTGTCCTCTTCGGTGGGGTTCTCGCACATCCGACGGATGTCCATGAACATCGAAAAACCCAGGGTGTAGGGGTTGATGCCGCTGTAGTAAGGGCTGTCGAAAGCCGGCTGGAAGATGACACTGCTGTGAGATTGCAGGAATTCCAGCATGAAACCGTCAGTGACGAGGCCTTCGTCGTACAGATCGTTAACGAGGGTGTAGTGCCAGAAAGTTGCCCAGCCTTCGTTCATCACCTGCGTTTGGCGCTGCGGATAGAAGTACTGCGCGATCTTGCGAACGATCCTTACCACCTCGCGCTGCCAGGGCTCGAGCAGAGGCGCGTGTTTCTCGATGAAGTAGAGAATGTTTTCCTGCGGTTCGCTGGGGAAACGCTTGGCATCCCGTTCATCCGACTTGTGCTCGCCACGCGGGATCGTGCGCCAGAGATCATTGATCTGGCGCTGAATATGCTCCTCGCGGATTTTCTGTCGCTGCCGTTCTTCTTCCGCGGAGATGGGGTAGGGGCGCTTGTATCGATCGACACCGTAATTCATCAGCGCGTGGCAGGAGTCCAGCAGGTTTTCCACCGCATCGATGCCGTGGCGCTCCTCGCACTTCATGATGTACTGCTTGGCGAACACGAGGTAATCGATGATCGAGCTCGCGTCCGTCCAGGTGCGGAACAGGTAATTACCCTTGAAGAAGCTGTTGTGGCCGTAGCAGGCATGCGCGATCACGAGCGCCTGCATGCACATGGTGTTTTCTTCCATGAGGTAGGCGATGCACGGATCGGAGTTGATCACGATCTCGTACGCCAGGCCCATCTGGCCACGCGTGTAGTTTTTCTCAGTGTGCAGGAAGTGTTTGCCGTAGGACCAATGGTGATAGCCCAGGGGCATGCCGACGGACGCATAGGCGTCCATCATCTGCTCAGCGGTGATCACCTCGATCTGATTGGGGTAGGTGTCCAGGGCGTAGCGTTCGGCGATCCGCGCGATCTCATGGTCGTAGGTGCGGATGAGGTCGAACGTCCATTCCGATCCGGTGGAAATGGGGCCTTTCCGTTCGCGGGGCGTCATGCGGCAAGCCTCCTCTGGAAGAGCTCCCGGAAGACCGGGTAGATATCCGCCGCCGAAACCAGCTGTTGCTGGGCGAAGGCGTCGGAGAATGCGTCGCGTACGGCTTCGTACTCGTACCACAGCGCCTGGTGTTCACGCGGTGTGATCTCGACGTATGTGTAGTACTGCATGAACGGCATGATCTGGTTGATCAGGATGTCGCGACAGACCGGTGAATCATCGTTCCAGTTGTCGCCGTCCGAGGCCTGAGCGCCATAGATATTCCATTCGTTGATTGGATAGCGCTCGGCCATGATTTCCTGCATCAGCTTGAGGGCGCTTGAAACGATGGTGCCGCCGGTTTCGCGTGAATAGAAGAACTCCTCTTCGTCCACTTCCTTGGCGCTAGTGTGATGGCGGATGAACACAACTTCGATCTTGTCGTAGTTCCGCTTCAGGAACAGGTACAAGAGGATGAAGAAGCGCTTGGCGACGTCTTTCGTCGCCTGCGTCATCGAACCGGACACGTCCATCAGGCAGAACATCACCGCTTTGGAGCTGGGATTGGGCTGCTTGGTTAGCAGGTTGTACTTGACGTCGAAGGTGTCGAGAAAGGGAACGCGTTCGATGCGCGCGCGCAGTTTGAGGATTTCCTCCTCGATGGCCCGAATATCCCCAATGTTATCCGGCTCCTGGAGCTTGAGGCGCTCCAGTTCCAGCTTCGCTTCCCGCAACTTCGCGCGGCTGCTGCCCGATAGGGCGATACGACGCGCGTGGGCGGAACGCAGGGTGCGGATGATGTTGATACGCGACGGGTTGCCTTCGCTGCTGATGCCGGCGCGGACGGTTTTGAAGGTTTCGGCGCCATTCAAGTGGCGTTTCACGAGGTTCGGGAGTTCCAGGTCCTCGAACATGAAGTCGAGAAACTCTTCCTGGGTGATCTGGAAGACGAAGTCGTCCATGCCTTCGCCGGAGTTGCTCGCTTTACCAGCGCCTTTGCCGCCACCGCCACCCTGTGGGCGTGGAATGCGCTCGCCGGACGTGAATTCCTTGTTGCCCGGATGAATGATGGTCTGCTTGCCCCCTCGACCGTGGTGGAGGATCGGCTCGTCGATATCGCGGCCAGGAATGCTGATTTGCTCGCCATGCTCCATGTCAGTGATGGAGCGCCGGCTGACTGCCTCTTCCACGGCCTTCTTGATGTGTTCGCGGTAACGCCGTAGGAATCGCTGGCGATTCACGGTGCTTTTGTTCTTGCCGTTCAAACGTCGGTCGATCACGTAGCTCATGAGAGCCCTCCGGGCTGAGAATCCGCGCGAAATCTGCTATCGCCTGACGGCAGCTTTTGGGCGAATCCTTGAGCGAGCTGAAGTCCGTATGGATCAGCTCGCTCTACAACGTTGTGTAGAGCCGCTGGCGGATGCGTGACGCCGCCGGACGCGCGTGCGAGACATGAAACGTACCTGCCGTACGTGACAGTCCCAGCACCGATCGCCTTCGCCCGACGGCCATCCATCGGCCTAAACGTCTCTTACTGCGACTTACGAACCCGCAGATACCATTCCGACAACAGGCGGACCTGCTTCTCGGTGTAGCCACGCTCGACCATGCGCGTGACGAAGTCGTTGTGCTTCTTCTGGTCCTCCTTGCTGGCCTTGGCGTTGAAGCTGATGACGGGCAAGAGGTCCTCGGTGTTGGAGAACATCTTCTTCTCGATGACCGCGCGGAGCTTCTCGTACGACAGCCAGCTCGGGTTCTTGCCATTGTTGTTAGCGCGTGCCCGCAGCACGAAGTTGACGATCTCGTTGCGGAAATCCTTGGGATTGCTGATACCAGCCGGCTTCTCGATCTTTTCCAGCTCCTCGTTCAGCGCGCCGCGGTTGAGGATCTCGCCGGTTTCCGGGTCGCGGTATTCCTGGTCTTGAATCCAGAAGTCCGCGTACAGCACGTACCGGTCGAAGATGTTCTGGCCGTATTCGCTGTAGGACTCGAGGTAGGCGGTCTGGATTTCCTTGCCGATGAATTCGACGTAGCGCGGTGCCAGGTATTCCTTCAGGAAGCGCAGATAGCGCTCGCGGGTTTCGGCCTGGAATTGCTCTTGCTCGATCTGCTGTTCGAGCACGTAGAGCAGGTGCACGGGGTTAGCCGCGACTTCATGCGGATCGAAGTTGAAGACTTTCGAGAGAATCTTGAAGGCGAAGCGCGTGGACAGGCCATTCATGCCTTCGTCGACCCCCGCGTTGTCGCGATACTCCTGGATCGATTTGGCTTTCGGGTCAGTGTCCTTGAGGTTTTCGCCGTCGTAGACCCGCATCTTCGAGTAGATGTTGGAGTTCTCGGGCTCCTTCAGTCGCGACAGGGTTGAGAATTGCGCGAGCATCTTCAGGGTGTCCGGCGCGCAGTGGGCGTTCGCCAGGGAGCTGCTGATGAGCAACTTGTCGTAGATCCGGATCTCATCGGACACGCGCAGGCAATACGGCACCTTCACGATATAGATCCGGTCGATGAAGGCTTCGTTGTTCTTGTTGTTACGGAACGTATGCCATTCCGATTCGTTGGAGTGGGCAAGGATGATCCCGCTGTAAGGAATCGCCCCTAGGCCTTCGGTGCTGTTGTAGTTGCCTTCCTGAGTCGCGGTCAGTAGCGGGTGCAGTACCTTGATCGGCGCCTTGAACATCTCGACGAATTCCATCAGGCCCTGGTTGGCCCGGCACAGCGCGCCTGAATAGCTGTAGGCGTCCGCATCGTTCTGCGGGAATTCTTCCAGCTTGCGGATATCCACCTTGCCCACGAGCGCGGAGATGTCCTGGTTGTTCTCGTCGCCGGGCTCGGTCTTGGCGACGGCGATCTGATTGAGGATGGACGGGTAGAGTTTGACGACCTTGAACTGGCTGATGTCGCCGCCGAACTCCTGCAAGCGCTTGGTGGCCCATGGCGACATGATGGAATTCAGGTAGCGGCGCGGAATACCGTAGTCCTCCTCAAGGATTTCGGCGTCTTCGCGAGGATTGAACAGTCCCAGTGGCGATTCGAATACCGGCGAGCCCTTGATCGCATAGAAGGGGACTTTTTCGATGAGTTGCTTGAGTTTTTCAGCCAGGGACGACTTGCCGCCGCCAACGGGGCCGAGGAGATAAAGGATCTGTTTCTTCTCTTCGAGACCCTGCGCCGCGTGGCGGAAGTACGACACGATCTGCTCGATCGCATCCTCCATGCCATGGAAGTCAGCGAAAGCCGGGTAGCGCCGTATTACCTTGTTGGAGAAGATGCGTGAAAGACGCGAATCGACAGCGGTGTCGATCAGTTCGGGCTCTCCGATAGCCATCAACATACGCTCTGCCGCAGAGGCGTATGCACTCCGGTCCTGTTTGCACAGGTCGAGGTATTCCTGAAGCGAATACTCTTCCTGGCGTGTTGCCTCGAAGCGTTGTTGGAAATGGCTGAATATACTCATGACGTCTCCTCGCTCGCTGCATAGAGCCGGCGCGGGATCGTTCACGCACATAACAGGCCGCCGGTCAGTGACGATCCGACGAACTCCATAAACACCTGAATGGACGCTGCAGAGGTCCCGAAAGCCGTTGACCGGCTCTCCCCAAAAGTTTGATGGCCTGTGGTCAAGGATAGTTCTTTATCTGAGCGGCCATGGCAAGTGTTACGTGAATATTATGGCTAGCAGTTTTTGGCGCCCGCTGAACGCCAGCAATGACGCGGGATGCGCTGTGAAAACTTTTTTGAAGCGCGGAGGGAAATGCGTGTGGGGCTGGTGGTGTAGCAGGAAGCCGCTTGTGCGGGAGACCAATCTAATCCCATTCAAATGCTTTTGTAGGAGCCCATTTATGGGCGATCAGCGGTTAAAGGCGATCGCCCATAAATGGGCTCCTACAAAGAGCGGCGCTTCTGGCGGTAGGCGCTTATATGACTAGGCCGCTTTCATGCAAAAGGGCTCACGACCGTCACTCGTCGCTGGCGCGTGCAACATGCTCGGGATACTGGCTGTTCCAGAGCTCGAATCCGCCGTCCATGCTGAACACGTCGGAGAATCCCTGGCCGATGAGGTAGTTCGCGGCGCCTTGGCTCGAATGGCCGTGATAACAGACGACGACCAGCGGGTGGTCGAGGTCGGCCGCGGCGATGAAGTCGCCTAAGTTTTGATTATCCAGGCGCGTCGAGCCGGAGATGTGTCCAGCGCCGAAGCTGTTCGGGTCACGAATGTCGACGAATGTTGCGCCTTGCTCGCGCATGGCCTGCGCTTGCTCGGGGGTGATGCGTTTGAAGGTGTCGGTCATGGGCGCCTCGCTGGGTAAATGAAATGGATCAGGTCGATGCGCAACTGCATTCGGTACGTTGGTTGCTATCCACATCCATGAGCGTCATGCGACCGCCCCAAACGCAGCCGCCGTCCAATGCTTCGATATCGGGCGCGTCGCAACGGCCCTCGAGGGCGGCCCAATGACCGAACAGGATGCGCGTACCCTCGCTTTTTCGCGGATGGGCGAACCACGGCGCATAGCCGATCGGCGCCGTATCGAGGCCTTCCTTCGATTTCAGCTCAAGCTTGCCTTCCGCCGTGCAGAAGCGCATGCGGGTGAAATAATTGGTGATGACGCGCAGCCGCTCGATCCCTTCCAGGCTACCGTTCCATTTTGCGGGATCGTTGCCGTACATGCCGTCGAGAAACTCGACGATTTGGGCATCGTCCTGCAAGATCGTCTCGACCTCGGCGGCGCGCTTGAGCGCTTTCTCGATGGTCCATTGCGGCGGAATGCCGGCGTGCACGAGGGCCGTGCGTCGCTCGGCGTCGTAGCGAACGAGCTTTTGCTGGCGCAGCCACTTCATCAGGTCAGCGCAGTCGTCGGCCTCGAGAATGTCACGCAGCGTGTCGTTCTTTTTCTGGCGGTCGATGTTGTAGTACACCGCGAGCAGGTGCAGGTCGTGGTTGCCGAGCACGATGTCCAGGGATTCGCGCATGCCATAGAGATAACGAAGCGTCTCGAGCGGTTGGGGCCCGCGGTTAGCGAGGTCCCCAACCAGCCAAAGGCGGTCCTTCGCGGGATCGAAGCGGACGTCCGCGAGTAGGCACTTGAGCGGATCGAGGCAGCCATGCAGATCGCCTATGGCATAGACCGCCATCAGTGCAGGGCCCCTGGAACGGCCAGGCGAAAGGGGGCTATATCCGCCTCGAAACGTTGGCCGTCACGGGCGATCATCTGGTAGCTGCCTTGCATGCTACCCACGCGGGTGGCGAGCAGCGTGCCGCTACTGTAGGTGTAGCTTTCGCCGGGTTCGAGGGTCGGTTGCTGACCGATGACACCGGGGCCGCGCACTTCTTGCACCTTGCCATTGCCATCTGTGATCAGCCAATGGCGGGACAGCAACTGCGCTGCAAGTGACCCGTTATTTTGGATGGTGATGGTGTAGGCGAAGGCGTATTTCTCCTGCTCAGGCTGGGATTGCTCTGGAAGGAAGCGCGTAACGACGCTTACATCAATTTGATAGTGCGATTCGTGCATGGGCGACAGTCATCCGTTCGATGATGGCTTGGAAGTATCGACAGTCTTTTCCGCCAGTCGATCAGCCAGTCTTACGAATGCAGCAATGTCCAACTGCTCGGGACGAAGACTGCCATCTACATCCACGGCGGCAATGTCGTCGGCGGTCATGAGGGCTTTAAGCGTGTTGCGCAGGGTTTTCCGGCGCTGGTTGAACGCCTCGCGAACGACGCGCTCCAGCAATGCCGGGTCCTTGGCTGGGTGCGGCAGTGTTTCATGGGGCACTAGGCGAACGATCGCCGAGTCCACCTTGGGCGGCGGATTGAACGCACCGGGCCCGACGTGGAACAAATACTCCACGCGGCAGTGGTACTGCACCATGATGGACAGACGCCCCCAATCTCCACCCCCGGGCACCGCTGCCAGGCGTTCGACGACTTCCTTCTGCAGCATGAAGTGCATATCGCGAATGAGATGGGCGTGCGCCAGCAGGTGGAAGATAAGGGGGGTGGAAATGTTGTAGGGCAAGTTGCCGACGACGCGAAGCTCATGGGAGCCCGCGTCGAGGGTGGTGAAGTCGAACTTCATTGCGTCGCCCTGGTGCAGATTGAAGTTCGGCAAGAGCCCGAACTTCAGCTTCAGCAGGGGAATCAGGTCTTTGTCGAGCTCGATGACATCGAGACGAGCCTTGCTGCCCACCAGGCCTTCAGTCAGTGCTCCCTGTCCTGGCCCGATCTCCAGCAGACGTTCACCTTCCTTCGGATGAATCGCCCCCAGGATACGGTGGATCACGCCTGCGTCATGCAGAAAGTTCTGGCCAAAACGTTTACGGGCGCGGTGCGGCTGGAGTTCGGACATAGGGTTCCCGAGAAAGCGGACAAGGCTGGTGCGAAAACGCGGCAGTTTAGCAGAAGCGGGGAAGGTTCTTTGGGTGTGAGGGCCCATCGTTGTTTTTGCCGATCTCCATCCGATGGGGCAATAACGAGCTATTGGAGGGCTTTTGTAGGAGCCAGCTTGCTGGCGGTCCGTCGACTTTGTCAGAGAATACTGATCGCCAGCAAGCTGGCTCCTACAGGGGCGGTGTACGGGCAGTGAAGCTAGCGCGAGACGCCCGCCATTTCGTACGCCGTTTCGATAGCCGTCTCGAGGCTGCCCGTGTCGATATTGCCGGTACCTGCCAGGTCCAGCGCGGTGCCGTGGTCCACCGAGGTGCGGACGATCGGTAGGCCAAGGGTTACATTGACTGCGGCCCCAAAGCCCTTGAACTTCAGTACCGGCAAGCCCTGATCGTGGTACATCGCGAGTACGGCATCGCAACTGTCCAGGTACTTCGGTGTGAACAAGGTGTCCGCCGGCAACGGCCCGATCACGTTCAATCCTTCGCTACGAAGCGCGGCCAGCGTAGGTTCGATGACCTCGATTTCCTCGCGTCCCAAATGACCGCTTTCGCCCGCGTGAGGGTTCAGTCCGCACACCAGGATCTTGGGTGACGTAATGGCAAATTTTGCGCGCAGGTCATGATCCAGAATGCGCAGTACAGCGCTCAGCGTAGGGGGCGTAATGGCCGCGGGGACGTCTTTCAATGGCAGGTGAGTCGTTGCGAGGGCAACGCGTAAGCCCCGTGTTGCTAGCAACATCACCACTTGGTCGGTGCCGGTGAGATCCGCGAGAAACTCGGTATGGCCGGAGAACGGCAAGCCTGCGTCATTGATGACCCCCTTGTGCACGGGAGCCGTAATCATGCCGGCAAAGTGGCCATCCAGGCAGCCGGCCGCGGCGAGGGTTAAGGTTTCAAGGACGTAAGCCGCGTTGCTGGAGTCGAGCACGCCAGCTCGGGCGGGCGCTGCGAGTGGAACATCCAGCACATACAGCTCGCCTGCTTCGGCCGGGGTCGTGGGCAGGGCGTGGATGGATACGGGGATCAGGGAAATGGTGAGGCGAAGGAGGTGGGCTCTGCTTTGGAGCAGGTCGTGGCTGGCGATAGCCACGAGTGGTGCCTGATGTGCGTGACGAGCGACCAGCAAGCACAGGTCGGGACCTATGCCTGCCGGCTCGCCAGCAGTGACCGCGAACGGTGTCACTGCTTGATTTCTACGTAGGCCTCATCGCGGATTCGACGTAGCCAGTTTTGCAACTCCTCGTCGTACTTACGGTTACGCAGGAGCGTCAAAGCCTGTTGGCGACGGGCGTCGTCACTGGCGTCAGTGGCGCGACGGCCCAGCACTTCGAGAATGTGCCAGCCGAACTGTGAACGGAACGGCTTGGAAAGCTCACCTGCTGGGGTGTCGGCCATCACCTGGCGGAATTCGGGTACCAGGCCGTTCGGATCAATCCAGTTCAGATCGCCACCGTTGAGGGCAGAGCCTGGGTCTTCCGAGAAGTTCTTCGCCAGTGTCGCGAAGTCTTCACCGCTCACGATGCGCTGATAGAGGCGGTCGATCAGCTTTTGTGTTTCGGCTTCGCTACGGATTTCGCTCGGCTTGATGAGAATGTGGCGGACGTGTACCTCGTCCCTCACCTGATTGCCGGCGCCGCGCTTTTCCAGCACCTTCAACATGATGAAGCCGCCGGGGGTGCGGATCGGCTGGGTCACCTCTCCGGGCGACATGCTGCTGACCATGCTATCGAACGGCGCTGGAAGCTGGGCCGCTTTGCGCCAGCCGATCTCGCCGCCTTCGAAGGCGTTTTCACCCGCCGAGTTGGCGATCGCCAGCTTGCCGAAATCAGCACCCTGCTCAAGCTGGGCGTATACCTGCTGCGCACGCCCTTCGGCATTCTGGATCTCGGTGCTAGACGCGCCCTCGGCGACTGGGATCAGGATGTTGGCCAGGCGATAGTCCTCGGACAGGTGCATGCGACCCAGGTCCGATGCCATGAAGTTCTGCAGTTCCTGATCGCTGACCTGAATACGCTCAGCGACTTGGCGCTGGCGGATCCGACTGATGATCATCTCGCGGCGGACCTGCTCACGGGCCTGATCGTAGGAGAGCCCATCCCGGCTGAGCGCCTGGCGGAACTGATCCAAGGAAAGGTTGTTTCGCTGCGCGATGGTCACCATCGCCTGATTCAGCTCGTCGTCCGAAATACGAATACCTGCGCGCTCGCCAAGCTGAAGCTGGATGTTCTCGACGATAAGACGATCCAGCACCTGAGCTTGCAGCGCTTCGGGAGAGGGCGCCGAGCCATCGCGGCGGGCAATGGTCTGCTGGACTTCGCGAACGCGCTGATCCAACTGGCTTTGCATCACCACGTCGTTATCGACGATGGCGATGACGCGGTTGAGCGGCTGGACCTGGGCGTGGGCCAACGTACTTCCGGCCAGCACTGCAGCGAGCAGTGCCGGGCGGACGAAATTACATAGATTGATCTTCACGTTCTCTGAAACCTTGAATACCTTGGTCGAGGAAGCCTTCGGTCTTGTTGCCGAAAATGCCGCCGAGGCCTTTGAGGACCACTTGCAGGAAGATGCCACGATCCGGCTCTTCGTTGAGATCCGGGTTCAAGCTGGTCTCGTCGTAATCGACCCAGTAGCGATTGATCAGGCGCAGCTTCCAGCAGCAACTGTCGTATTCGAAACCGCCGAACGCTTCCAGCGTGCGGCTGCGGTTGTAGTCGAACTGCCAGCGTGCGATGACACTCCATTGCGGCACGATCGGCCAGATGACCGAGAAGTCATGCTGATCGATCTTGTAGTAGTCCTTGATGTATTCCGGAGTACCGGGCGTGCCGTAGTCACCGCCGAAGGTCCAACGACCGGTCGCCTGGTCGAAACGCATGGTGTCGTTGCGATAGCGGTAACCAAGGTTGACGATCTTGCGTGGGTCGCTTTCTGGCTGGTAGTGGAACATGGCGCTACCCGAGCGGGTACTGTGGCTGTCCGGATCCCAGTTGAAGTCCGCGTTCAGGCGCCAGTCGCGGTTGAAGCGATACATGTACTCAAGCGCGTAAGGCGAGACGTCGGAGGTCGCGTCTTCCCGCTCGCGGTAGTCGATCAGTGGCATCTGCACTTCGCGATCACGGAAGTAGAACGCCTGGCCGAGGCTGACGCGCTGCCGCTCAAAACCGTTTTCTTCGATCCAGCGGCTCGTCAAGCCCAGCGACACTTGGTTAGCGTCACCGATGCGGTCACGACCAGAGAAGCGGTTTTCCCGGAACAGCGATGAGTAATTGAACGTGTATTCGCTGGTATCGAAGACCGGAATCTCGTCCTGATCTTCGTTGGGGACGTACAGGTAGAACAGGCGTGGCTCGAGGGTTTGGCGAGCCTGGCGATTGAACAGGGTGGTGTCGCGGTCGAAATATAGGCCGCTATCAACGCTGAACAGGCCGACGCCACGGTTTACGCTGCTGTTGTAGGTTTCGCCTGTATTCGCGAGCGTGCTGCGCCCTTGAGCATCGAGATCTAGATCGTAATTGGTCTGGAAGTATTTGACCGTCGGCTTGAAGAAGCCCCAGGTCCAGTCCAGTGGAAGGCTGACAGATGGCTCAACATGCAGGCGATCGCCCTCGGCGCGCGCGAGGCCTTGTAGACGCTCGTCGTACCAGAGTTCCGGAATGCCGTCGTCGTTAGTGTAGAAACCGTTCTCCAGGCTGCGCTCGAAGCGAACGGCTTCGGTGCTGTAGGCGAAGTTCAATCCGCCCGGCTGGAAGGGCAGCTGACCGTCCAGCGTCAACTGCGGCAAGCGGTTGTACGGCGTAATGTTGATGACGGACGCCCGCTCATACGCATGAGCATTCAGTCGCGCCGTGTAGCTGTCGCCACGGTAAGTCAACGTACCGCGCTGATCGACGAACTCGCGATTCTGACTGCCTACGTCCATCTGGCTTTCCAGATCCTGGAAATAGTACGGATCGCTGATGTCGGTGTAGTCGACTTCGGCCAACAGGCGAGAATCCAGGCCCGTGCGGTTCTGGATGTTGTACATCCAGCGATCTTCGCGGTAATCGGACTGTAGCTCGCGCTCATCTTCCGAATCACGCAGGAAGGCTGCGCCGATCTGGCCTTCGCTGCTTTGCGTCAGGTAGCGGAACTCGCCTTCCATCAACAGGCCGCGCTTAGCCATATAGTGTGGATACAACGTCGCGTCGTAGTTCGGCGCGAGGTTGATGTAGTACGGCGTAACCAGCGAGAAACCGTTGTCTCCGGAAACGCTGAAACTCGGCGGCAAGAAGCCAGACTGACGGCGATCGTCGATCGGGAAATAGATGTAAGGCGTGTAGAAAACCGGAATGTCTTTCACGCGCAGGGTGACGTTCGTGGCAGTACCGAACCCGGTGGTGGGGTTCAGCGTCACGTTGTTGCCCTTCAGGTGCCAGGCATTGTCGCCCGGCTCGCAACGGGTATACGTACCGTCCTTCAAGCGGACGATAGACGTGACCTCGCGTTTCGCGTAGCTCGCGGTACCGCGAACATGCGCGTCGTGAATGACGTACTGCGCGTTGTCGATGTCCGCTTCGCCGCTGTCCAGCTGGATCTGCGCGCGATCGCCCAGGACGAGCATGCCCTTGTCGCGTAAACGAACGTTGCCGAGTAGCTCGCCACGGTTGTCCAGCTGATGGAGGTTGGCCTCATCGGCCTCCACCTGCAGGCTCGACTGCCGCATGACGACATCGCCTGCCAGCGTTGCGATCTGTTCATTCTGTTCATAGCGCGAGGCTTTTGCGGACAGGTACGTCGGCGCCTCGCTCATGGGCGTGTTGTCGTTCATGCCTGGGCGCGTCGGCTCGACGTACGCACCGGCGCAGAACGGACCCGCTTCGGCAAGTTGTGCGGGGGTCAGTTGATCCCGCGGTACCCAATCCAGACGGCTATAGTCCTCGGCCCTTTGGCGGGATTCGGCGGCAGCACGTGCAGGCTCTCCCGACGCATCGGATGCCGAGCGGCTAGCCGTCGCGCTCACGGCGGCATCGCTATGCTGTGGGCGAGGCGGAAGCGGCGCTGAAGCACTCTTCGGGCTGCATGCCCAAGTGCCCGTCGGGCCAGGTTGGCAATTGAACTGTTCCGCAGCATTGATGCTGCTAACGGGTTGCAGAAGGAGCAAGCCGCTGGTGAACAGAAGGGGGAACTTTGTACGGAACGCGGGGGATTTCGATGCCATCTTGTAGTCCGGAGCTTCCTGGCGCCATCGGCCTGAGCAGGAGGCCGCATGCCTCTCGATGGGCTGAAAAAGATGCTGGATCATAAAGCATGACCTGCGCAACGGCTAGGTTCTCGAGAAAAACAGCTATTGCGGCCTTTCTCCCAGGGTGCCGGGCGCGCAACTCATGCCTGCCAGCGGCCTGCGTCCACGGGGTAGGCGCTGGATTTCAGCGTATTCCTTCAATACCGGGCGTCGAGCGCCTTCCGTTCCGGGGGGCGCATCGCCTACGCTGGCGCCTTCAATTGCGCCTCGTGTCGGTGGAGACCTTCGAGCAATGACTCAGGATGTACGTTTGCAGCAGCTTCAGACCTGGCTCTCAGCACGTTTGCCAGCGTTGCTGGACCAACTCGGCTGGCCCGCAGGGCAGGATGTCGAGCTGTCCTCGGCCAGTAGCGATGCCAGCTTCCGCCGTTACTTTCGCTGGCGTAGCGGCGAAAACAGCCTGGTGGTGATGGATGCCCCGCCGCCGCAGGAAAACTGCGAGCCTTTCGTCCGCCTGGCTTCGGTGCTCGCCGCCGCGGGATTGAACGTGCCAATCGTGCATGTCGCCGATTTGGAAAAAGGTTTTTTGATCCTCAGCGATCTGGGCACCCAGACGTACCTCGATGTCATCGACGAGGCCAATGCCGACGTCTTGTTCGATCGGGCGATCGATGCGCTGATCGCCCTGCAATCGCGGGGCGACGTCAGCGGTTTGCCCGCCTACGATGACGCGCTGCTGCGCCGCGAGCTTCAACTGTTTCCCGATTGGTACCTCGCCCGGCATCTGAACGTCGAGTTGAACGCCGAGCAGGCGCGACAGTGGGCCTCGACGTGCGAGCTGCTGGTTGCCAACGCACTCGAGCAACCGCGCGTATTGGTGCATCGCGACTACATGCCACGGAATTTGATGGTGTCCTCGCCGAACCCCGGT
Source organism: Pseudomonas matsuisoli (assembly GCF_014647635.1). Taxonomy (GTDB): domain Bacteria; phylum Pseudomonadota; class Gammaproteobacteria; order Pseudomonadales; family Pseudomonadaceae; genus Pseudomonas_P; species Pseudomonas_P matsuisoli. The sequence goes on along the minus strand of NZ_BMPO01000007.1, from coordinate 22,925 downwards.
GTGCTGGATTTCCAGGATGCCGTGCAGGGGCCCGTCACCTACGACATCACCTGTCTCTTTAAGGACGCGTTTCTGAGTTGGCCGGAGGCGCGGGTCGACGGCTGGCTTCGGCGCTATTGGGAGCGGGCGGGTCGCGCCGGGATTCCCGTAGGCAGCGACGTCGATGCGTTCTTGCGTGCGAGCGACCTCATGGGCGTCCAGCGTCATTTGAAGGTCATCGGTATTTTTTCGCGAATCTGCCATCGCGACGGCAAACCTCGTTACTTGGCGGACGTGCCGCGCTTCTTCGCCTATATCCAGGCGGTAATCCAGCGACGCCCAGAGCTCGAGGCGTTAAGCGAACTGCTGGCGAGCTTGCCGAGCGAGCCAGGGGCGCCTGCATGAAAGCCATGATTCTGGCGGCCGGGAAGGGCGAGCGGTTGCGCCCGTTGACCTTGCATACGCCCAAGCCCTTGGTGCGGGTCGGTGACAAGCCCCTGATCGAGTATCACCTGGACGCGCTCGTGGCCGCTGGGATTACCGATATCGTCATTAACCATGCGTGGCTCGGTGAGCAAATAGTGGCGCACTTGGGCGACGGACAGCGCTTTGGCGCGCGCATCCAGTATTCCGCCGAAGGCGAGCCGCTCGAGACGGGCGGCGGCATCTTTCGGGCGCTGCCGTTGCTGGGAGAGGAACCGTTTCTGCTGGTGAACGGCGATATCTGGACGGACTATGACGTTGGTAGGGTGCGGCTTGCAGAGGGTGATCTCGCTCACCTCGTGCTGGTCGACAACCCCGCTCACCATCCTGCCGGAGATTTTGCGTTGCGGCAGGGGCGTATAGTCGATGCGGGCGAAGGACGGCTGACCTACAGCGGCATTTCGGTGCTGCACCCTGATCTGTTCGCCGGGTGCGCGCCGGGTGCTTTCAAACTGGCGCCGTTGTTGCGCGCGGCGATGGCAACCGGGCGCGTTGGCGGAGAGCTTCTGCGCGGGCGTTGGGTCGACGTCGGTACGCATGAGCGTCTGGCGGAGGTCGACGCGCTGTTGGCGAGCGCGTCCTCGTGATCTGGCCCGGCACCATCGCAGGCACCCTCTTGGGGTACGCCGCGGCCGACATCCCTGGTGCCTTATTGGGTGCACTGCTGGGGCAGGTGCTGGATCGCCGCCTGAAACTCCAGTCGCTTGCCGATATTCGTGCGCGGCTCTGGCAGCCGGTCGATCGCGACGTCCTGCTCTTCAGCATGCTGGGTCGGCTCGCCAAGCGGGATGGCGTCGTCCGCGATGCGCATATTCGTCAGGCGCGCGCGGAGATGAATTTGCTGGGCTTCGACAGCGTGAAGCAGCGCAAGGCGATCGACGCGTTCAGTCGCGGCAAGACCGAAGAGCTCAAGCTTCACGTGCCGCTGGGGCGCTTGAAGCGCGACCGGGAGGGGGCGGCCAAGATGCTCGCGGCTTGTTGGCGCATGGCGAATACGGAGCGGCGCGCATCGGCAGGCTCGCGCGAGCTGATCTTCCTATGGGGCAAATGGATGGGCTGGTCCGCGGCCGAGGTCGAGTCCCTCGGCATGGCCCGTCGTGCAAAACCGACACCGCCAGCCCTCGGCGAACAAGCGCGATACGCTGAAGCCATGCGTGTGCTGGGCGTGAGCCGGGATACGCCGCCGGAGGCCGTCAAGAAAGCCTATCGCCGACTGCTAAGCGTCAATCACCCGGACAAGCTGGCGGGGCAGGGTGCGGGTGCTGACAAGATACGCGAAGCGACGGAGAAGACGCGGGTGGTGCAGCAGGCGTATCAGCTCGTGCGGCAGGTGCGTAATTTTCGCTGATTGCCTCTATTTTGTAGGGCGGGTGGAACCCGCGTAGGTCATACGCAAAACCGCGGGTTTCACCCGCCCTACAAGGTCTCGAGGACGTGCGAGAGTTTGAAGCCGTGCTATTGGCGTTCCAGCCAGCCTCTGATCCTGCGGGCGATTTGCGTCTGTGCAGTGTCGCGATCGCTCGAAAGTCCATCCAGACGCATTTGCTGGTAGTTCGGATGCTTCAGTCGCTTGCTCGCCTGTAGGCGTTTTTCCGCAAGCGCGCGGTCATCCGGAGCCGTACTCGTCACCATATCAGCCACGCCCGCTTTGAGCCCCGGGGCCAGGGATTCCAGGTCTGGACTGAAACCTGCGGGCACGGCGGCATCGACCAACACCACATGCCGTAGGGCATCTGGCGCCTGCTCGCTGGCGAAGCGCGCGGCCCAGTAGGCACCCGTGCCGTTGCCGATCAGCACCACGTCTGCGGGTTGTGTTTTGGTGGCTTCGTCCACTGCGGCCTGAATCCGGGACAGCACACGTTTGGCGTGAGCATCCTGGCGCTCGCTGTCCGTAGTCTCCGGCGTGGCCTGCGGTGCGTCTGCTGCGGGGGCTTCTTCGACGGGTGTCTCGGGCTTTTCCGCTGACGGCGTTTGCTCGGAAGACAGGGGGGATGGCGCCGTGCCGATCGTGTAGCCCGACAGCGTATCGAGGGCGTCGGGCAAGGTGAGGCTAAGCGTTTGCCAGCTTGCATCGGGAAGCGATCGCCGTAACGGGCCGACGACGCGTGGCCAGTCTGCCGTCTCGTTGGTGCCCGGAATGATGATCGCGGTGCCTTTCACCGTATCGCGATTCGCCGGTAGCCAAAGCGCTAGGAAGGATGCGCCATCCGCTTCCAGCATGCGCTGTTGCTCCGTCGGAAGCCGCGCCGCCAATGCAGCCGCTTCTTGCTCGCTGCGCTCTGGAAGTGCCGCGCGTAATGGCACATCCGCAGGCTTTTCGGCGCCAGGTGACTCGGGAGGGGAGGTTTGCGCGAACACGGTAGCGCTTGCGAGCAGCAGTACGAAGAGTGAGCGGGAGACAACGGGCATGGTAAGCATCCTTGATAAGCGCTCTAAGGGTAGAACGCCTTGCGCTGATTGGTGAAGTAGAGCGATCTACCCGAAAGCGCAGCCTTTTAATTGCAAAATAGGGTGTGTCTCTGCATCGCGAGCATCGCCCGCTCCCACGAACGACGCGCGGCAGTGGGATTTAGGTAACCGGTACGACGGAATCCGTGCCCGTCTCGGCGTCCGCAGCTGGAGCGGGTACAATGCGCGCCTTTCTCGTGAATGCCCCAGCAGGTCCACCATGCAGCCTTTCGCCATCGCCCCGTCGATCCTGTCCGCTGATTTCGCTCGTTTGGGTGAGGAGGTTGACGCGGTACTCGCCGCGGGTGCCGATATCGTCCACTTCGACGTCATGGATAACCACTACGTACCCAACCTGACGATTGGCCCAATGGTCTGCTCGGCGTTGCGCAAGTACGGGATCACGGCGCCGATCGACGTGCACCTGATGGTCAAGCCGGTGGATCGCATCATTGGTGATTTCCTGGAGGCGGGTGCCAGCTACATCACGTTTCACCCGGAAGCCTCGGAGCATATCGATCGCTCGTTGCAACTGATCCGTGATGGCGGCGCCAAAGCGGGGTTGGTCTTCAATCCGGCGACGCCGTTGGACGTGCTGAAGTACGTCATGGATAAGGTGGACATGATCCTGCTGATGAGCGTTAACCCCGGTTTCGGTGGGCAGAAATTCATTCCCGGGACGCTCGACAAGCTGCGCGAAGCGCGTGGGCTGATCGAGGCCAGCGGCCGCGACATTCGTTTGGAAATCGACGGTGGCGTCAACGTGAAGAACATCCGCGAAATCGCCGAAGCGGGCGCCGATACCTTCGTGGCCGGCTCAGCCATCTACAGTCAGCCGGATTACAAGGCCGTCATCGACGCCATGCGTGCCGAACTGGCGAATGTCCGTCCATGAACGGCCTCGAAACGCTGTTCCCCGGGCGCTTGCCGAAGCTGGTGATGTTCGATCTCGACGGCACGCTGGTGGATTCGGTCCCTGATCTGGCAGCCGCGGTCGACAAGATGCTGATGCTCCTCGGGCGCGAGCCGGCCGGCATTGCGCACGTTCGCGAATGGATTGGCAATGGCGCGCCGGTATTGGTGCGCCGTGCCTTGGCGGGGCAGCTCGATCATGCGTCAATCGACGACGAGCAAGCCGATCACGCGCTCGCACTTTTTATGAAGGCTTATGCCGAAAGCCACGCACACACGCAGGTCTATCCGGGCGTGCACGCGACGCTCGATTGGTTGAAGGCGCGCGGTGTGCGCATGGCGGTGGTCACCAATAAACCGGAGCAGTTCGTCGCGCCGCTGTTGGACGAGAAAGGGCTCGGTCATTATTTCGACTGGCTGATTGGCGGCGACACGCTGCCGCAGAAGAAGCCTGATCCCACCGCACTGCTGCATGTGATGGCACAGGCGGAGGTTGCGAAAGACGACGCGCTGTTCGTAGGCGATTCGCGTAACGATATTGGCGCGGCGCGTGCCGCCGGTGTGCGCTGTGTAGGGCTGACCTATGGGTATAACCACGGGCAGCCGATCGAGGCTGAAAACCCCGATCTGGTGTTGGATGACCTTCGCGGTTTGTTGCCCGGTTGATCGGCCCTGTCGGCTGCGCTACCGTGACGACCTCCCTGTCCCGCCTGACGAGAGTGTCCCCGTGGTGGTCGCCTGCAAACTCTGGATGAAAGTCATCAAGGCCTTGGCCCGTTGGCGCTGGCGCGCCTGACATCTTCTTGCCGGTGCAGCCGGCCCGTTTGCATATCGATCCATTTCCCGCGAGCGCGATCGGCGCTCACCACGAGGTTCCCATGACGCGCGAAGACTTCCAGCAGTTGGCCGAGCAAGGCTACAACCGTATTCCCCTGGCGTTCGAAACGCTGGCCGATTTCGACACCCCGTTATCCCTCTATCTCAAACTGGCCGACGCGCCGAATTCCTACCTGCTCGAGTCCGTGCAGGGCGGCGAGAAATGGGGGCGCTACTCCATCATTGGTTTGCCATGCCGCACGGTGATGCGCGTGCACGGGTATCAGGTGCGCGTGACCGAAGGCGATCGTGAGCTCGAGTCGCTCGAGGTCGAAGACCCGCTGGCATTCGTCGAGGCGTTCAAGGCGCGCTACCGGGTGCCGGTGTTGTCGACGCTACCGAAATTCGATGGCGGTCTGGTGGGCTTCTTCGGTTATGACTGCGTGCGTTATGTCGAAAAGCGGCTTGGCCAATCGCCGAATCCGGATCCGTTGGGTACGCCGGATATCCTGCTGATGGTGTCGGATGAGGTCGTCGTCTTCGACAACCTCGCCGGCAAGCTGCACTGCATCGTGCTGGTCGATCCTGCCGAGGCGGATGCCTACGAAAAAGGACTGGCACGGCTAACGGCATTGCGCGAAAAAATTCGCCAGCCAATCGCGCCGCGTCTGGGGCTGGACTTCAGCCGAATGGGACAAGCAGCGGAGCCGGCGTTTCGCTCCAGTTATAGTCGCGAGGATTACGAGCACGCGGTCGATCGGATCAAGCAATACATCCTGGCGGGGGATTGCATGCAGGTCGTGCCGTCCCAGCGCATGACCATCGATTTCAAAGCGGCGCCCATCGATCTCTATCGTGCGCTGCGTTGCTTCAACCCGACGCCCTATATGTATTTCTTCAACTTTGGCGACTTCCACGTAGTGGGCAGCTCGCCTGAGGTGTTGGTACGTGTAGAGGACGGCTTGGTCACCGTTCGGCCCATTGCCGGTACGCGGCCACGTGGCGCGACCGAAGAGGCGGATCTTGAGCTGGAGAAGGACCTGCTGTCCGATGCCAAGGAAATTGCCGAGCACCTGATGCTTATCGACCTCGGTCGTAACGACGTCGGGCGCGTGTCGGGCGTGGGCTCGGTCAAGCTGACCGAGAAGATGGTGATCGAGCGCTATTCCAACGTCATGCACATCGTCTCCAACGTCACCGGTCAGCTGGATCCGAGCATGAGTGCGATGGACGCACTGCGCGCCATTCTCCCGGCGGGCACGTTGTCCGGCGCGCCGAAGATTCGGGCAATGGAAATCATCGACGAGCTGGAGCCGGTCAAGCGCGGCATCTATGGCGGCGCGGTCGGCTATCTAGGCTGGAACGGTAACATGGACACGGCCATCGCGATCCGTACCGCCGTGATCAAGGATGGCGAACTGCACGTCCAGGCCGGTGGAGGCATCGTGGCCGACTCCGTGCCTGCGCTGGAGTGGGAAGAAACGCTGAACAAGCGCCGTGCGATGTTCCGGGCAGTGGCGCTGGCGGAAGGTAGTGTCGAGTCTTGACGGCGACGGATGCACATTCTGAAGGTGCTGCAGGGCTCGCGGTAAACGGTGGAAGCCCTTCGGGATTCCACCCTACGGTGTTGTAGGGGCGACTTCAGTCGCCGTGGCGCCACGACGCGAGTCTTCACGAACCCACCTAGCCGTAGGGGCGACTTTAGTCGCGAAGGCGACTGGAAGTCGCCCCTACAGACCCTTGGGCCATTCAGACATCCGCGGTGTAATCCGCCCTACATCTCTACGACGCTAGTTCTTCTCCAAACGCCCCAACACTGCCCCTGCCTCAAAGTATCCGCCTGGCTCCTGAGCGATCGACAGTCGGCCTGCGTGCGGCGCCGTTACAGACGTTTCCATCTTCATCGCTTCCATGATCGCCACGACCTGACCCGCCTTGACGGTGGCACCGTCTTCCACTGTCCAGGTGTGCAGGTTGCCAGCGACAGGCGCGCGAAGCGCCTGTTCGTCGACAGCTTCAGCGGATGCTTCCCCTGATCCAGCAGCCGGCGCTGCAACGCTCAAGCCTTGTAGCAATGCGCTCGGCAATCCAAGTGCATGGCGTTTGCCATCGATCTCCACGAAGGTGCGCAATACGCCGACATCGGCAGTGTTATCGCTGCGAGGCGCGATCTGAATCTGTTCAGCGAAGACCGTCTCGATCCAGCGCGTATGCACCGCGAAACCTTCACCGGTGAAGTCAGCGTGATCCATGACCGCGCGATGGAATGGCAGCACCGTAGCGATGCCATCGATCTCGAATTCTGCCAATGCGCGGCGTGCGCGCGCGATTGCCTGTTCACGAGTGGCGCCAGTGACGATCAGCTTGGCAATCATCGAATCGAAGGTGCCCGGCACGCGCGACCCGGCTTCGACACCGGTATCCAAGCGTATCCCCGGCCCTGAAGGCGGTTGGAAACGGTCGATCGGCCCCGGCGTTGGCAGGAAGCCGCGACCGGCGTCTTCCGCGTTGATTCGAAACTCGAAGCTATGCCCGCGCGGCGTCGGTGTGTCATGGAAGGAGAGGGGGAGCCCGTCAGCAACGCGCAGCTGCTCGATGACAAGATCGATGCCGCTGGTCTCTTCGGTGACCGGATGCTCGACCTGAAGGCGCGTATTCACTTCGAGGAAGGACAGCGTGCCGTCGGCGCTGAGCAGAAACTCGACCGTGCCCGCGCCGACATAGCCGGCTTCAGCGCAAATGTCCCGAGCCGAGTCATGGATGCGTTGGCGTAAGACTTCGTCCAGGAATGGCGCAGGGGCTTCCTCGACGAGCTTCTGGTTACGCCGTTGCAGCGAGCAGTCCCGAGTGCCGACAACCACGACACGGCCGTGGCGATCGGCAATGACCTGGGCCTCGATATGGCGAGGCTTGTCGAGGAAGCGCTCCACGAAACACTCGCCCCGACCGAATGCCGTGACCGCTTCGCGAACGGCAGATTCGTAAAGTTCGGCCACCTCATCCATTCGCCACGCCACCTTCAGTCCACGGCCGCCGCCGCCAAAGGCAGCTTTGATGGCGATGGGCAACCCGTGTTCTTCGGCGAACGCGAGCACTTCGGCGGCACCGCCGACCGGGTTTTCGGTACCTGCCACGAGCGGTGCGCCGACGCGCAGAGCAATCCGGCGTGCCTCGACCTTGTCACCCAGCGCGTCGATGGTCGCTGGGTCTGGGCCGATCCAGGTCAGGCCGGCGTCGATCACCGCGCGGGCGAAGTCGGCGCGTTCGGAGAGAAACCCGTAGCCCGGATGCACGGCGTCCGCATCTGCGCGGCGGGCGACGTCCAGCAATTTTGCGATATCGAGATAGGTGTCCGCAGGGCGCTCACCCTTCAGTGCGTAGGCTTCGTCCGCATGGCGCACATGCAGCGCTTCGAAATCGGCGTCCGCATAGACGGCGACGGACGTGACGCCGTAATCACGACAGGCGCGGGCGATGCGGACTGCGATCTCGCCGCGGTTGGCGATCAGGACTTTTTTCATGGTGTGTGCGTGGCCTCGTCGGGGGGAGTGGGGCGCAGTTCCTCGAACGTCCCCAGAGGGTTGAAACGAATACGAGCGTTGACCGGAATCTGGCCGGCCAGGTCGAGATGATGGCTGGCGACTGCGCCGATCACGGGGTAGCCGCCGGTGAGGGGGTGGTCGGCCAGGAACAGGACCGGCTGGCCGCTGGGCGGTACCTGGATGGCGCCCACGGCGGTCCCTTCGCTCGGCAGCTCGCCTGATATCTCGCGGGCCAACGGCGTATCGCCAGCGAGCCGTATGCCAACACGGTTAGATTGTGGCGTGACACGCCATGTCTGTTCGGCCAGGCAGGCGAGTGCTTCGGGGGTGAACCAATCGCTGCGGGGGCCCATGACCACGTCCAGTGTAACGACATCGTCCGCACGGGGCATATCGAAGGCGGGCGTTTCGTCGAGCGCGACGGCGTGGCCTGCGATCTTTGTATGTACGCCCAGGCGGTCGCCAATGGCGAGCGGTTTGGGGCCGACCTGCGCCAGCGTATCGGTGGACAAACTGCCGAGCACGGGTGCGACCGCGAAGCCGCCGCGGACGGCCACGTAGCTACGCAGCCCGGCTGGAGGGGTTCCCAGGGTCACCTGGTCGCCGTCTTCCAGTTGGATCGGCTGGTAATGACATGGCTTCAAGCGGCGGCCGCTGGAGGAGGTGACTTCGATCGGCGCCAACGCACCGGTGACCGCGATGACCACCGGGCCATCGGCTACGAAGGACAACCCGCCCATGAGCACTTCCAAACAGGCACTGGCCGGGTCGTTGCCCACCACGCGATTAGCCGCACGTACCGCGCCGCGATCGAGCGCCCCGGAGGTGGATACGCCTTGGCCCGCTTGCCCGGGGCGGCCGAGATCCTGTAGCAGCGTCTGCAGGCCGGTCGCGCGTATGCCCAAGGCATGCAGGGTATCGGGCGCGGGTGCGTCGGGCGCTTCTGCGTGGGGCGGTAAGCCGCCTTCGGGCAACGGGCCGGCATCCTTGAAGCGGACGCGGTAGCCGGGCTTGAGAAGGGCCGGTTCCGCGCGGGTGAGATCCCACATGCGTAGCGGGGTCACGCCGAGAATCTGCCATCCGCCGGGACTGGCTTGCGGGTAGACCGCACTGAAGCCGCCCGCCAGTGCGACGGCGCCAGCCGGTACACGGGTGCGGGGCGTGCTTCGGCGGGGCACTTCGAAGCCTGCGCCGCCGCTGAGGTAAGCGAAGCCCGGCGCGAAGCCGCAAAACGCGGCACTGTACTCACTGCCCGTATGGCGGCGAATGACCTCATCCACGCTGATGCCTAGATGTGCAGCCACGTCGGCAAGGTCCTCGCCGTTGTAGTGCACGGGAATCTCCACCACCTTGCCGGCTTGACGACCGTCCCCGTTCAGGGAGCGCGACGCGATCTGATCGACCAAAGCCTCAGCCGTGACGGCGCTGGGACGGTATTGCACCAGCAGCGTCCGCGCCGCCGGTACGATCTCCTCGACGCCAGCGATGGGGGCGTTCTGCAGGGAGTCGAAAAGCGCCAGTGTTTCATCCAGATCCGCCAGCTCCACCAGCAGCGCATCCAGGTTGACTGGAAGAAAACGCAAGGGGCTTCTCCTATACGTGGTACGTGCTGTCGGGCACGTCGGTGATGAACATGTGCCCTGGGGAGTGCGTGATGGCGAATGGCACCCCGGACGCCATGACCGCCGCCTGGGGTGTCACGCCGCAAGCCCAGAACACGGGAATTTCGCCTGGTTCGATACGCACAGCCTCGCCGAAATCAGGCTTGGCGAGATCGGTAATCCCGATCTGCAAGGGTTCGCCGACGTGAACGGGCGCGCCATGCACGGCAGGGTAGCGACCGGTGATGGTCGCGGCTTCGGCCACCCGGTCCGCGGGGATCGGTCGCATGGAGACAACCATCTCGCCATGCAGGCGCCCGGCTGGACGGCAGGCGCGATTGGTTCGGTACATGGGCACGTTGCCGCCGTCGGTGATGTGGCGTACATCGATGTCGGCTTCCAGCAACCCGGTTTCGAAGGTGAAGCTGCAGCCAATGAGGAAGGTCACCATGTCCGGATGCTCTGCCCAGGCGCCGCGGGCGTCGCTGACTTCCTCGGCGAGCTTGCCGTTACGCCAGATGCGGTAGAGCGGCAGGTCTGTGCGCAAATCAGCGCCTTCTGCCATGGGCGTCACGAAGCTGCCGGCATCGGTGACATCGAGCACGGGGCATGCCTGCGGATTGCGCTGGGCGTAGAGAAGAAAGTCGTACGCCCAGTCGCGGGGCAGGGCAATCAGATTCGCCTGGGTCATGCCCGGCGCGATGCCCGCCGAGGGCGCGACCAGTCCATTACGGTAACACGTGCGCGCTTCGCGAGCGGCTGTGATGGCCGCCTGGCGAGCGATCTGCAGGGCATTCATGCGCGAATCTCCGTAAAGGCCTTTGGCATTACACCGGCGTTTTCCAGGTGCTGACGCAGCGCGCGGGCCATTTCGACCGCGCCAGGACTGTCGCCGTGCACGCAAATGGAGTCGGCTTCGATGCGCGCCAGGCTACCGTCGATGGCTTCGATCACACCTTCGCGGACCAGACGCAGCATGCGTTCGCCTACCTGGGTTGCGTCATGCAGGACGGCGCCTGGCAGCTTGCGGGATACCAGCGTGCCTTCGGGCGTGTACGCGCGGTCGGCGAACGCCTCGGCCACGCAGGTCAATCCGGCCTCCCGCGCCCAGCCGATCAAGGGCGACCCGGCCAGGCATACCAGTACGAGGCTGCTGTCGAGGGCTTTTAGTGCTTCGATGACCGCCTGGGCTTGGCGCCGGTCATGGGCGATCGTGTTGTAGAGCGCACCATGGGGTTTGACGTAGGTGACGCGTGCGCCGGCGCTTTGAGCCAACGCTTGCAGGGCGCCGATCTGGTAGATCACATCGGCCGTGAGTTCGTCGTCGGCGATATCCAGGTTGCGCCGGCCGAAACCCACGAGGTCGGGATAGGCGACGTGCGCGCCGATGGCGACGCCTTTGGCGGCGGCGGCTTTCACCGTACGCAGGATGCCTGCGGGGTCGCCGGCGTGAAAGCCACAGGCGACGTTGGCACTGGTGACGACGTCCAGCATTGCGGCGTCGTCACCCATACGCCATTGGCCGAAGCTCTCGCCCAGGTCACTGTTCAGGTCGATGTTAGGCATGATGGTGTTCCTTGATCAGGCGGCGTTGAGGAAGGCGAAGACCGGGCCGACGGACATGACCGCCATGTACCAGGACAGCAGGCAGGTCAGGGCGCCAAGCACCAGTAGCCAACGTGGGTAATGGTAGCCACCCATGAGATCCGACCGACGCCAGCCGACGTACATGAAGATGCTCAGACCGATCGGCAGGATCAGGCCGTTGAACCCGCCTGCGAATACCAGAAGCGCGGCAGGAGGCGTCCCAAGGGACAAGTACACGCTCAGGGAAACCAGTATGAAGAGGACGGTGGCAAGGTTGCGCCCACGTTCGGTAATGCCTTTGGCGAAGACGGTGATGAAAGACATGGAGGTGTACGCAGCGCCGATTACGCTGGTGATCGCGGCGGCCCAGAAGACCAGTCCGAACACCCGCAGACCGAGTTCGCCTGCAGTTGCCTGGAAGGCTTGTGCAGCAGGATTTGCGGTACGGCTGGACACGTCGATGACCACTCCGCTGGCGACGACGCCCAGGATGGCGAGGAACAGCACGTAGCGCATGATCCCTGTCATCACAATGCCGCTGAGCGCTGCGCGGGTGACTGCGCCGAGGTTTTCTTCGCCGACGGTGCCTTTGTCCAGAAGGCGATGGGCGCCGGAGTAAGTGATGTAGCCGCCCACCGTGCCGCCGACGATGGTGGTGATGGCTGCAAAGCTCAGCGTTTCGGGCATCACAGTCTGGCGCAGCGCTTCACCAACCGGCGGGTTGGAGGCGATGGCCACGAACGCCGTCAACACGATCATGAGAAGGCCAAGCACCACGATGATCCGGTCGAGCGCCAGCCCTGCACGGCGCGACATGAAGATGCCAATGGCAACCAGCGCACTGAGACCTCCCCCCCATTTCGGGTCGAGGCCCATCAGTGCATTGAGCCCTAAGCCTGCGCCCGCGATGTTGCCCACGTTGAAGACCAAGCCCCCGAACATCACCAGGAACGCGAGTAGGTAGCCACTTCCGGGGATGGCGGCGTTGGCAATGTCCGAAGCGCGCATGCGGGTCAAGGTTACGATCCGCCAGACGTTCAGCTGGACAACGAAATCGATCAGGATCGATGCCAGAATGCCGAACGCGAACGCCGCACCGAGCGTGGTGGTGAACGTTGCAGTCTGGGTGATGAAGCCAGGGCCGATAGCGGACGTGGCCATGAGGAAGATCGCGGCGATCAATGATGAGCGGCGATCCTTGGCGAAATCGTTAGCGGGTTGGGTCACGGCGCAGATACCTGTGAGGGATTGTTTTTATTGTTTACGCAACGCGCGTGCCATCGCTGGCCAGTCGCGCTATTTCGTTGGTCTTACAAAGCTTTATTGTTCAACAATTCAATTTATATGGTTCTCTTTCATGCACCGTATTGTTACGCAAATACTCAGGTGTGCTACCTATTGGTGCGTCCATGCGGTTCGGCTTGCCTAAATGTCACCCCTCACGGAATATCGAGCGCCTTACCTGTAAGCCCCATCGCCAAGGATTTTTGTGAAGACTGAGCTGCCTGATCATGTTCGTACCCTCGGGGAGATCGTCACCGAAGAAATCCGTCGCAAGTTGGTCGATGGCGAACTCGTGCCGGGGCAGCGTCTTTCCGAGGCGGCTCTAGCGGAGAGCTTGAAGATTTCTCGCAATACGTTGCGCGAGGCGTTTCGGGTCCTGACGCAGGAAGGCCTGCTCAAGCACGAGCCGAATAGAGGCGTGTTCGTCTCGGTACCGGATATGGGCTCGATCATCGACATCTACCGCGTGCGACGGTTTATCGAGTGCCAGGCGCTGGCGCAGGCCTATCCGCGGCATCCCGGTACGCGCCGTATGCGCGAAGCGGTGGAGACCGCGCAGCGTGCGCGGGAAGTCGAGGATTGGGTAAGCGTGGGGACCGCGAACATGGCTTTCCACAGCGCAATCGTCGAACTCGCGGACAGTCCGCGCCTTTCGACCTTTTACGCGCACATCTCCGCGGAGTTGCGATTGGCGTTTGGCGTGCTGAAGGACCCTGAATTCCTTCATGCGCCTTACATCGACATGAACGCGTCCATCGTTCACCACCTAGAGGAGGGCCGTACGGACGAAGCAACCGTGGCACTGGAGACGTATCTGGTGCAATCCGAACGGACCGTTCTGGCGGCTTATGGACGCCGTGGCGGGTGAGCGCGGGAGGTTGCACGGCCGCGGCGGCTGGGCTACTGTGCGGCCAGAACCACGCGAGACTTCCCCGTGACATCGAGCAGCTCCCTTCTAATGAGCATCCTCAAGGCGCACGCCCGTTGGCGCTGGCGCGCCTAACGTCCCCTGCCGGTCTACCCGGCCCGCCTTGTCAATCGGCTACACCCCTTTCTTCCCCGGTGTTGCCGAGCCACAGAACGATGCAGTCCATTCGAAGGTGACTCACCATGCTGCTGATGATCGATAACTACGATTCTTTTACCTATAACGTCGTCCAGTACCTGGGCGAACTTGGCGCTGACGTTCGCGTGATCCGTAATGACGAAATGACGATCGAACAGATCGAGGCGCTGGCGCCTGAGCGTATCGTCGTGTCCCCGGGGCCTTGCACGCCCAATGAAGCGGGTGTCTCGCTGGATGTCATCCGCCATTTCGCTGGCCGGCTGCCAGTGCTTGGTGTGTGCCTGGGACACCAAAGCATTGGGCAGGCGTTTGGTGGTGAGGTCGTGCGGGCGCGCCAGGTGATGCATGGCAAAACCAGTCCTGTCTTCCATCTCGATCAGGGCGTGTTCGCCGGCTTGAACAATCCACTCACGGTAACGCGTTATCACTCCCTCGTCGTGAAGCGCGAAACACTGCCAGAGTGCCTGGAAGTCACCGCCTGGACGTCGCTTGAAGATGGCAGCATCGACGAAATCATGGGGGTGCGTCATAAGACGTTGAATGTCGAGGGGGTGCAGTTCCATCCCGAATCCATCCTCACGGAACAGGGGCATGAGCTCTTCGCTAATTTCCTAAAGCAGCAAGGAGGCGTGCGGTGAATATTAAGGACGCGTTGAATCGAATCGTCGCGCAGCTGGATCTGACGACCGATGAAATGAAAGACGTCATGCGCGAGATCATGACCGGGCAATGCACCGACGCGCAGATCGGTGCGTTCCTCATGGGTATGCGCATGAAGAGCGAAACCATCGATGAAATCGTTGGTGCGGCAGTGGTCATGCGTGAACTCGCCTCGCCTGTACGCATTCCTGTCGAGCAGTTGGTCGACACCTGTGGAACGGGTGGCGACGGGATGAACATCTTCAACGTTTCGACGGCGGCTGCGTTCGTCGTCGCCGCCGCGGGCGGGAAGGTGGCCAAGCACGGAAACCGTGCCGTGTCGGGCAAGAGCGGTAGCGCTGATTTGCTGGAGTCGGCTGGCATTTATCTCAACCTCACCCCAGAACAGGTGGCACGGTGCGTCGAAGGCGTTGGCGTCGGCTTCATGTTTGCCCCTGCGCACCACGGCGCGATGAAGTATGCGATTGGCCCGCGGCGCGAGCTGGGGTTGCGCACGGTCTTCAACATGCTTGGGCCAATGACCAACCCGGCCGGTGTGCAGCATCAAGTGATCGGCGTATTCAGTCACGCTCTGTGCCGCCCGATGGCCGAAGTGTTAGCGCGTCTGGGTAGCAAGCACGTCCTCGTGGTGCATGCTCAGGATGGCCTCGATGAAATCAGCCTAGCGGCGCCTACGCATGTGGCCGAGCTGAAGAACGGCCGTGTTACCGTGTACCGCATCCAGCCCGAGGACTTCGGTATCAAGAGCCAGAGCCTGATTGGTCTGAGTGTGGAAGATTCAGCCGCTTCTCTTGAGTTGATCAAGGATGCGTTGGGGCGTCGGAAGACTGAAAACGGGCAAAAAGCGGCAGAGATGATCGTGCTTAATGCGGGGGCTGCACTCTATGCGTCTGATCAAGCTAACACGCTGGCGAATGGAATCGAGCTAGCCCACGATGCGCTGCACACCGGCCTTGCCTGGGAGAAGCTGCAAGAGCTTGTCGCGTTTACCGCCGTATGCCGACTGGAGAATGAAGCGTGAGCTTACCAACCGTCCTCGAGAAGATTCTTGCCCGTAAGGCAGAAGAAGTTGCCGAATGCCGCGCGCGCATAAGTCTTGCGGAACAGGAAACGCTGGCCCACCACGCGCCGCCTGTGCGGGGATTCGCCGCTTCGCTCATGGGGCAAGCGTCGCGTCAGCTGCCTGCCGTTATCGCCGAGATCAAGAAGGCGTCGCCTAGTAAGGGTGTTATTCGCGAGTCGTTCGACCCCGCCGAAATCGCGCGGAGCTACGAAGCGGGCGGCGCGAGTTGTCTTTCTGTTCTGACGGACGTGGATTTCTTCCAGGGCGCTGATGACTATCTTCGAGCTGCGCGTGCCGCGTGCTCGCTGCCTGTGATCCGTAAGGATTTCATGATTGATCCGTATCAGGTGGTCGAGGCAAGGGCAATCGGCGCCGATTGCATTTTGTTGATCGTCTCGGCCTTGGACGATGGCCAGATGTCGGAGCTGGCGGCTACGGCAAAACAGGTCGGACTCGACGTACTAGTGGAGGTCCATGACGGGGTCGAGCTCGACAGGGCGCTACGCGTGTTGGATACCCCGTTGGTGGGCATCAACAATCGTAACCTGCATACGTTTGAGGTTAGCCTCGACACGACGCTCGAGCTTTTGGACCGGATTCCTTCGGATAAGCTCGTCATCACCGAAAGTGGCATTCTTGACCGTGTGGCGGTCGAGCTGATGCAGTCGCGAGGCGTGCACTCGTTTTTGGTCGGTGAAGCATTCATGCGTGCCGCTTCTCCTGGCGATGAGCTGCGCCGCTTGTTTTTCCCCCACGCTTGACCCTGAGGTGTCCCGCATAAAAAAGGCCGTGCTTCTTTCGAAGCACGGCCTTTTTTGCCGTTTTACGTCAACGCGTGCCGAAGACCACCATCGTCTTGCCTTTGACGTGGACGAGCCCTTGCTCTTCGAGGCTTTTCAGTACGCGGCCAACCATCTCACGAGAGCAACCAACGATGCGGCCGATTTCCTGGCGGGTTACTTTAATTTGCATGCCGTCCGGGTGCGTCATGGCGTCCGGCTGCTTGCACAGGTCTAGGAGCGTGCGCGCTACTCGGCCAGTCACATCGAGGAATGCAAGATCGCCCACTTTGCGCGTGGTACGGCGCAGGCGGTCTGCCATTTGGCTACCAAGGGTGAATAGAATTTCCTGATCGTGCTGGGCAAGTTCGCGAAATTTAGCGTAGCTGATTTCAGCGACTTCGCATTCGACCTTGGCGCGCACCCAGGCGCTACGCTCATGCTCACGGCCTTCGACGTCAAACAGCCCCATTTCTCCGAAATAATCACCCGCATTGAGGTAGCCGATGATCATCTCGCGGCCGTCGTCATCCTCGATGAGAATTGTCACCGATCCTTTGATGATGAAGAACAGCGTTTCACAACGATCGCCCGCATAGATGATCGTGCTTTTCGCCGTATAGCGACGGCGATGGCAGTGAGCGAGCAACTTGTCGGAGATCTTGATTCGAGGAGGGAGTTTTAAAGCTTCCATGCTGCGTACCTATGTTGACTAAAGGGTTGACCATCTAGGTCGTTACGCTTCCTGAGCAAAGAGTGTGCCTTGATGATCGGCAACTGGCCACAGTCTTCACCCAGCTATCGCGCCATTTGTGCGTTGAATAGCAAATTCGAATACGGCGACGAAACCAATCACCCAAAGGCTAAGGGGTTCGCTGTGCTACGCTGGAGACCTTTTATTCCACGCGGGGAGTTGCGATGAAGGCGCGGATTCAATGGGCGGGTGAGGCATTGTTTATTGGTGAGTCGGGCAGTGGCCACGCCGTCGTGATGGACGGGCCGCCGGAAAATGGCGGACGAAACCTGGGGATCCGGCCGATGGAAATGGTGCTTATCGGATTAGGCGGATGCAGCAACTTCGATGTCGTCAGTATCCTGCGTAAAGCCAGGCAGCCGATAGACAGCTGTGAAGTGTTCCTGGACGCTGACCGTGCGGATCAGGAGCCAAAGGTTTTCACGCGTATTCATCTGCATTTCGTCGTGAAAGGACGTGGCCTCAAGGAGGCCCAGGTCAAGCGTGCAGTCGAGTTATCGGCGGACAAGTATTGCTCGGCTTCGATCATGCTCGGCAGGGCGGGCGTCGAGATCACCCATGACTACGAGATCGTTGAGTTGACGTAATCGGCGCGACAGCGAGCACGCTTCGCTAGCGTGCTCGAGTGCGTTCGAGCCTAATGAAGGACACTCGTCCGCACAACATCGGCAAGGCGCACACTTTGCGCGGCGTTCGCGTGACTAGATTCGGTAGGTAGTTTTCGTCATGACCTTGGAGAGAAGCGTCATGCCGAATTTGATTGGGCGCGGGAATACGTGTCCGCCGGCGTGGAGAGCATTGCTGGCATGCGCGGCTTCATCCTTGCGCATTTGTTCCAATATCGCTCGGCTCTTGCGGTCCGTTGCAGGGATGTCACTCAAGTGCTCGTCCAGGTGCTTGACCACTTGCTCTTCGGTCGCAGCGACAAAACCAAGGCTCACGCGATCGCTGACCAGCCCTGCCAAGGCTCCGATCCCGAACGACAATCCGTAGAACGCGGGATTGAGCACGCTCGTATGGCTGCTGAGTTCGCGGATTCGTTGTTCGCACCAAGCAAGGTGATCGATCTCTTCTTCGGCGGCTTCTTCCATGGCGCTACGAATAGCCGGCAGCTTCGCGGTCAATGCCTGTCCTTGATATAGGGCTTGGGCGCAAACTTCGCCGGTATGATTGATCCGCATGAGCCCTGCTACGTGTCTAGCTTCTGCTGCATCGAGTGGCGCGCTGTCTTCCAACGTAGCAGGCGACATTCGACTGGCTTGGCCGTTGAACGGAAGCAGCGTTCGCAAGGCGGTATCAGCCTGGAGGAGCAGACGGTCAGCAGTGGAATAGTGTCGCTGGTTACTCATATCTGCCTCGCTTCGATAATGTATCAGACAGATTGCACCAGACTCATGCCTTGCAAGCAAATGGCCGTGCTCTGCGCATGAGTAGACTTTTGCGGTCGTCGATCAATAGTTGACCAGTTTGGTAGGTCAAGCCGATAATGGCGCGCTGAAATACGGCCAACGGCGCGCGCCGGGAGATCTATCAAATGTCCATCGAAACCTTCACTCCCACGCCCCTGCAGTTCACGGTGGGTGCGGCTAGCAAGGTCAAGAATCTTATTGATGAGGAAGGCAATCCTCGTTTGAAGCTCCGCGTGTTCGTGACCGGCGGCGGCTGCTCGGGTTTTCAATACGGATTTACGTTTGACGAAGATCTCGCAGATGACGATACGATTATCGAGCGCGAAGGTGTCAGCCTGGTCGTCGATCCGATGAGCTTCCAATACCTAGCGGGTGCTGAAGTTGATTACCAAGAGGGGCTGGAAGGCTCTCGCTTCGTCATCAGGAATCCGAACGCTGCCACTACGTGCGGCTGTGGTCAGTCTTTCTCGATCTAAGCCAGCCTCGCTGGCTGTTGGCGTGAGGATGGTTCGGTTACGCCGGATGGATCGCGCCGAGCACTCTTAAGCCGTTTGCCCCGGTGACGCTGGGGCGGTTGCCTGGAATGCCTTCAAGGCAACAGTGCGCTAGCCAAGCAAAGGCCATTGCCTCGACCCAGTCGCCTGGTACCCCTTCCGCTTCTGTCGTCGTCACCCGAACGTCTGCCAGCAACGCTTGCAAACGTTGCATCAATGCGACGTTTCGAGCACCCCCACCGCAGACGA
Source organism: Pseudomonas matsuisoli (assembly GCF_014647635.1). Classification (GTDB taxonomy): domain Bacteria; phylum Pseudomonadota; class Gammaproteobacteria; order Pseudomonadales; family Pseudomonadaceae; genus Pseudomonas_P; species Pseudomonas_P matsuisoli. The sequence goes on along the minus strand of NZ_BMPO01000007.1, from coordinate 3,799 downwards.
GTAAATCATCTGTATGGCTCTGTGCGGCTTTAAGCGAATCGCAAATGCTTCGAGCCGTCAGCTCCAGCAGCGTGGCCTGGACGTCCGAAGGGGAAACTGCGTCGCAACTGTGCAAATGCTGGTCGAGCCAAGGGAGATTGAACAGCTCTCTCCCGGTACTCTTTGGGCCGCGCCCGCTGAAGAATGGGTCGCAAAGCATTTTCGATAGCAACTGCTCATCTACCTTTCCGCTTGCGGCCCATTGCCCGGATTCGTCGAAGCTGACGCCTTTGTGCTGGTTGATCCAAGCGTCCATCAGCACGTTTCCGGGCCCACAGTCGAAGCCATGAACGTCTTTGGTCTCAAATAGAAGACTCAGATTGCTGAAGCCCCCTACATTGAGCACCGCACGATTTTTACCTTTCTGATAGAAGAGCGCTTCGTGAAAGGCCGGAACCAAAGGTGCCCCTTGACCTCCAGCGGCGACATCTCTACGACGGAAATCTGCGACGACTGTAATGCGGGTCAGCTCGGCGAGCAAAGGGGCATTGCCAATTTGAGCGGTGTACCCCGACCGCGGCTCGTGCCTAATTGTCTGGCCATGGCTGCCAATCGCCCTGACGTCTTGCGGCGCAATTTGATGGGCCTCGAGCAAGTTCAGAATGCCGGCTGCGGAAAGGGTTGCCCACTCGTTCTCCGCGACCGCCGCCCGGGCAATTTCGTTATCGCCCGGCGTACACAATTCGAGCAACCGCTTTCGAAGCTCGGATGGCATCGGCTGGTAGTGTGTCGCGAGAAGGGTTGGCTTTTCAGCCTGCTCGATCAGAGCGATGTCCAGACCATCTAGGCTGGTCCCGGACATCAATCCAATATAGAGCGTCATAGCTTCGGCGCTGTCTCGGTGTTCATCGCGAGCGCAGTGGTACGCTCTTGATCCATCTTCGCCATAAGGGGCGCGCTGAGTTGCAGGAAGCGCTGCTTTTCCTTGCCTGCAATTGGGTCTGCCATGGGCAGCTTCTGGCTAAGAGGGTCGACGTGTACGCCGTTCACCTGGAACTCATAGTGAAGGTGCGGGCCCGTAGATAGGCCTGTCGTGCCGATATAGCCAATGACTTGACCTTGCTTAACGGAGCCTCCGGTTTTCACGCCCTTGGCAAATCCCTGCATATGCGCATATAGCGTGCGGTACCTGTTTCCATGCTGCAGCACGATCGTATTTCCGTAGCCGCCTTTACGACCTGCAAGCACAACTTTGCCGTCTCCTGCTGCTTTGATCGGAGTACCACGCGGCGCCGCATAGTCGACTCCTTTGTGGGCTCTGATCTTGTTCAGGATCGGGTGCTTGCGACCATTGGAAAACCGTGAGCTGATACGTGCGAAGTCCACCGGGGTGCGGATGAACGCCTTGCGCATGCTTTCGCCTTGGGCAGTGTAGTAACTGGCACCGCCTTGCTTGTCGACATAGCGAACTGCGGTATAGGTCTTGCCACGGTTAGTGAACCGTGCGGCGAGGATTTGTCCGGTGCCTACGCGTTTCCCTTCGACGAGCTTGTCCTCGTAAATGACCTCGAATTCATCACCCTTCCGGATGTCCATTGCAAAATCGATGTCATAGGCGAAGACATTGGCAAGGTCGAATGTCATTGAATGAGGGAGGCCTGCGCGGTCGGCAGCCAGGAACAGCGAGCTATCGATTACGCCTCTCGCGTAGCGTTGATGGACGTTCGGTTTAATTTGCTCAGATTCGAACGAGTATCGATCATTCACCAGGCTCAGTTTGATCGTTTCGAGCGGTGAAACCTGCGTACTGAGCGTTGCCAGCTTTCCTTCAGGTGTCAGTGTGAAGTTCAGTGTCTGCCCGACGTTCAATCGGCTGAATTGCTTTGCGCCTTTGCCGCTGTCCAGTACGGCGTGAACGTCTTGGCTGGACAAACCGACTTTTGCAAACAGCGTGGAGAGCGTGTCGCCACTTGCAACGACGATGGCGCGCTCGAATGGGTTAGTGGCCAGTTCCTCCGTAGCAGTCTCTCGCTCTTCTAGCTGCTGAGCCGTTTCGGTGGATTCAGGTTCGTTTATCTGAGCAAAAGGCGATGGTTGCGATTCTTCTTCGTTATCGACTTCTGAGTGCAGGGGGGGCTGCATCGGGCTCGCCTGCGTGGCCGCATCATTCAGGTCGAGATTGAAATACGTTCTCTTCGCTTCTACTTCGCGCGATGGAAATACGAGTAAGGCAAGGCTCAGAAGTGCGGCGACCCCACTGGCTGCCAGCAGGTGGCTCTTCGGGTAGAGCGGAACCTTGTGTCCGGATCGAGTCATGGTCTTGGGGAAGTTTTGCCGAGTAATAACTGTCTAAAATATAATCAAACGTACTTGCAGGCAAGGGCACCACTCAGCTGTGCGGATGGGCGGGCCTAGCACTGTATTTGTAAAACAGCGACGATCTTGTAAGGTTGCGCGCTTTCACATATTCGTCGTGAGTTCGCCATGAAATCGGTAGAAGAGCAACTTGCGCTGATCAAGCGCGGTGCAGATGAGGTTCTGATTGAGTCGGAACTGGTTGAAAAGCTAAAAAGCGGGCGAGCGCTTACGATCAAGGCTGGCTTCGATCCGACGGCGCCGGATCTCCATCTTGGCCATACCGTGCTTATTAATAAGCTTCGGCAATTTCAAGATCTCGGCCATCAGGTGGTTTTCTTGATTGGAGATTTCACCGGGATGATCGGTGATCCGAGTGGTAAGAGCGCGACTCGACCGCCGCTTACGCGCGAGCAGGTGCTCAGCAATGCTGAGACCTATAAAGAGCAGGTTTTTAAAATTCTCGACCCGAGCAAGACGCAGGTGGCTTTTAACTCCGCCTGGCTGAACGATTTGAGTGCGGCAGACTTCGTGCGTCTTGCGTCGAACTACACGGTTGCGCGGATGCTAGAGCGCGATGATTTTCAGAAGCGTTACAGCGCCAATCAGTCGATTGCTATTCACGAGTTCCTATACCCACTGGTTCAGGGGTATGACTCGGTCGCGCTCAAAGCTGACATCGAGCTCGGCGGAACCGATCAGAAATTTAATCTGCTGATGGGGCGGGAGCTACAGCGCGCCTATGGGCAGCCGTCGCAATGTGTGGTCACTATGCCGTTGCTCGAAGGGCTGGACGGCGTGAAGAAGATGTCGAAGTCATTGGGCAACTACGTTGGGATTCAGGAGGCGCCCGGGGTAATGTTCAGCAAACTCGTGTCGCTGCCCGACTCCTTGATGTGGCGTTATTTCGAGCTGCTGAGCTTCCGCTCTCTTGCGGAAATCGAAGAGCTGCGTAGCGACGTTTCGAAGGGCGCAAATCCACGAGATATTAAAATCAAGCTCGCCGAAGAGTTGATTGCTCGTTTTCATGGTGAAGAAGCAGCCGCGACTGCTCATCGCGCGGCGGGTAATCGTATGAAGGATGGCGAGCTGCCGGATGACCTTCCTGAAATAGTCGTTTCAGCCGAGAGCGATATGCCCATCTCCGCATTGCTTAATAAAGCAGGCCTTGTGAAGAACGCGGCCGCTGCTCGAGATCTGCTTGCTGCAGGTAGCGTAAAGGTGGACGGTCAGGCAGTAGATCGGAGCTATATTGTTAAGCTCGGAGCAATACATGTTTTCCAGGCGGGTAAGAAAGCATTCGCCAGGATTTCGCTGCAGCAGAATATTTCTTGAATTCCCTATTGACGGCCTGATTTGAGGGCCTATAATGCGCACCACTTCCGGCGCAGCCTGAACCTGAAAAGCCTTGTAGATCAAGGGTTTAGGTTTAAATTAAAGGTTGCACGGAAGGCGGATTCGAGTA
>NZ_BMPO01000006.1 GCF_014647635.1 Pseudomonas matsuisoli | reverse complement strand
GAGCGCAGCGCAATCTACACAACAAGCTCGAGGCTTAAGGGCGGGTGCGGCTTGCGGTCCTCCCCCGATGATCAGTCGGGGACTATCGCCTCTTTGGAGACGGGAGTCGACATACAAGGGCGGGTGTTAACTTGCGCGGAATCAACGCATGACTATGGTTTCTCAACGTGGCGAAGGTCCGGTGGCGCTGGTTCGCGCGTGCGACGTAAGCCAGCGTTTCCGCTGTCTGTGCTAGGCTTGCCGCCCTTTTTTGACGACAGCGGAGCAGTACCATGTCCGACATCGAACTTTCCACGGACGAATCTCGGGTCAGCTATGGCATCGGCCGGCAATTAGGCGACCAGCTACGGGAAAATCCCCCGCCTGGAATCGATCTGGATGCGGTGATCGTTGGGATTCGTGATGCCTTCGGTGGAGCCGCCAGCCGCGTCGAAACTGAGGCGCTGAACGAATCGTTCCGGGTCATACGCGAGCGCATGCATGCCGAAGCGCAGGCCAAGGCGGAAGCGGTTGCGGGTGAAGGGCGCGCCTATCTGGAGCGCAATTCAGGACGAGAAGGTGTAACGGTGTTGCCGTCAGGCCTGCAGTATGAAGTCATCACGCAAGGCGCTGGCGAAAAGCCCTCGCGTGACAGCCAAGTGCGGACCCATTACCACGGCACATTGATCGACGGCACGGTGTTCGATAGCTCCTACGAGCGCGGCCAGCCGGCTGAGTTTCCCGTGGGCGGTGTGATTCCAGGTTGGGTCGAAGCGCTCCAGCTGATGGGGGTTGGGAGCAAATGGCGCCTGCATGTGCCGAGTGAGCTGGCGTATGCGGGCCAGGCCGTTGGCAACATTCCGCCTCACAGCGTTCTGGTGTTCGACGTCGAGCTTCTTGAAATCCTTTGATCCCCAGGCATGGCCGCTAGGTGCCCACCAGCGGCCATGCAGCGCCTGCGGCCTGGCTTGAACTCGGTAATCAAGCGTGCGTCGCTTCTGCGCTGGGACGTAGCGCCCGTGCGTAGCAGAACAGGAAAAGGTCGCGGACCATTTCCTTGAGCACGGGCGGCTCTGCCGAAGACAAGCTCGGTAAGTCCAGCTCGCCAAGCTCTCGCAGTTCTTCCAGAGCGTCGCCTTCCAGCTCGGCGCATACCTTCCCGGTCTCCCGGTGCAGGATGCGTAGATAGGGGTGGGGGCGTTCCAACCATGCATCGATCAAATAGGTCATGGCCTTGTTCTCCTCAATAATCGCTTTGAGTGAGAATAATTCTTATTATTAAAATGGCAAGGCATAATTTGCGCATGCCCGATGTGCGGCGTTTTGTCCCGGTGATATACGGGCGGTGCAGTCTGTTGGGGCGGCCATCCGCTTTAGTCGCCTATTGTGCAGGTGGTAGGGAGCCGGACGACCGAAGCGGTGGTTGCCCGTCGTCGCAGTAGCTTCGATCGCTCGATATCAGTGCGTGCGCGCGACGGCGAATTGGCTGAGTTCGATGAGCGCGTTGCGGTATTCGCTGTCGGGCAGGTCGCTGAGGCAGGCGATGGCGCGTTCGGCGTAATCGCGTGCAAGCGATGCGGTGTAGTCCAGCGCGCCGGCGGATTCGACCGCCTCGCGAATACTTTCCAGATCGTCGATGCCGCCTTTCTGGATCGCTCGGCGAACCAGCGCGGATTGGGCCTCACTGCCTTCGCGCATGGTGTAGATCAACGGCAGTGTCGGTTTGCCTTCGGCAAGATCATCGCCCACATTCTTGCCCAGCGTATCGGCATCACCCCGGTAATCGAGCAAGTCGTCGACGAGCTGGAAGGCGACGCCCAGGTGATCACCAAAGGCCCGCAACGCTTCACGTAGCTCGGGCGAGGCTTTTGCGAGAGACGCCGCGCTGTGCGTGGAGGCTTCGAACAGCATTGCTGTCTTGCCGCGGATAACTTCCATGTAGGTTTCTTCGGTCGTGCTGGCATCGCGAATCTTCGATAGTTGCAGCACTTCGCCCTCGGCGATGACGCGTGTGGCTTTGGACAGAATGCGCATCACGGCCATCGAGTCCAGCTCGACCATCATCTCGAAGGAGCGCGAATAGAGGAAATCACCCACTAGCACGCTGGGCGCGTTGCCCCACAGGGCGTTCGCCGTGGAGCGGCCGCGCCGCATGCCCGACATGTCGACGACGTCGTCATGGAGCAGGGTGGCGGTATGCAGGAATTCGATCGTGGCGGCCAGCAGGCGCAGGTCTTCTTTCTCGTGACCGAGCGCGCGTCCGCAAAGAAGAACCAATAAAGGGCGCAAGCGTTTGCCGCCAGCGGAGATGATGTAGTCACCGATCTTCTCGACCAGTGGCACATGAGATGTCAGCTGTTGCTTGATAATGCCGTCGACGGCGGCGAAATCATCCGCCACCACGCTGTAAAAGGCCTGGGGTTGCGTCAACGGGGTCACTCCTCATCGGTTGCGCGGCATGCTATGGGGCGGGTCTAGGGCTGTCAAGGCAAGCACCGGCGCAGCTTGCGTGCCGGAGGCGTCTTGCGTACAATCGCGCACCCTGAACTTCCCTGGGCATTTCCCTGCCTTACGCAATTGCCTGAGCGTCTCTTCCTGCGCCGGGCAGCCATGCCAGCCAACACTCTTCCTATAAAGCGCTGGGTGAGCAGGATCAACGGAGATAATCCATGTACGCAGTAATCGTTACCGGTGGCAAGCAATACAAAGTTGCCGAAGGTGAATTCCTCAAGGTCGAGAAGCTGGAAGTCGCCACTGGCGAATCCATCACGTTTGACCGTGTTCTGCTGGTCGCTAATGGTGATGACGTCACCATCGGTGCTCCGGTGGTCGATGGTGCCAAGGTTGTTGCCGAAGTCGTTTCGCAAGGTCGTCACGACAAGGTCAGCATCATCAAATTCCGCCGTCGTAAGCACCACATGAAGCGTCAGGGCCACCGTCAGTGGTTCACCGAAATCAAGATCACCGGCATTCAAGCCTGATCATCTTTTAGGAGGCTATGACACATGGCACACAAAAAAGCTGGCGGTTCCACCCGCAACGGTCGCGACTCAGAAAGTAAACGCCTCGGCGTGAAGCTGTTCGGCGGCCAGGTCATCAAGGCCGGTAACATCATCGTTCGTCAGCGTGGCACTCAGTTCCACCCTGGCTACGGCGTTGGCATCGGCAAGGACCACACTCTGTTTGCAAAGACAGACGGCGTGGTTAAGTTCGAAGTCAAGGGCGCGTTCGGTCGTCGCTACGTTAGCGTAGTCACTGCTTAATCGCAGTCCTGTCGAAAAAGCCCTGTCTTCTGGCAGGGCTTTTTTGTTTTCGCTGTCCATGGCGGGCTCGCTCGCAGGGTTGAGATGGCGATACCTTATTGTGATTGCGGCGCCTTCGGGTGCTGTCTTGTCTGCGTGATCGGTGTTGGCGGCATGCGGCCGTGACCTGCGATCCTGTGTTTTACCTGTTTACTCGGCCCGCCTTGGGGCGGGAGGCGCTAAATGAAATTCGTCGATGAAGTATCGATATTCGTAAAGGCCGGCGACGGCGGCAATGGGTTGATGAGCTTTCGGCGCGAAAAGTTCATCGAGAAGGGTGGTCCAAATGGCGGTGATGGTGGCGACGGCGGCTCGGTATTCATCGAGGCCGACGAGAACCTGAACACGCTGGTGGACTACCGCTATACCCGTCGTTTTGACGCGCAGCGTGGCGAGAACGGTGGAAGCAAGGATTGCACGGGCCGCAAGGGTGAGGATCTGGTGCTGCCGGTGCCGGTAGGTACGACCATCATCGATGCCAATACCCAAGAGATCATCGGTGACCTGACCAAAGCTGGGCAGCGTCTGATGGTTGCGCAGGGCGGCTGGCACGGTTTGGGTAATACGCGCTTCAAATCCAGTACCAATCGTGCACCTCGTCAGACAACGCCTGGTAAGCCGGGGGAGTCCCGTGATCTGAAGTTGGAGCTGAAGGTTCTGGCGGACGTTGGTCTTCTGGGGTTGCCGAATGCCGGTAAGAGCACCTTCATCCGGTCGGTGTCGGCGGCCAAGCCCAAGGTGGCGGATTACCCGTTTACCACGTTGGTGCCTAACCTGGGTGTCGTCAGTATCGGGCGCTACAAAAGCTTCGTGGTGGCGGATATTCCGGGCTTGATCGAGGGTGCTTCCGATGGCGCGGGGCTGGGCATTCGCTTCCTCAAGCACTTGGCGCGTACGCGTCTGCTGTTGCATCTCGTGGATATTGCGCCGCTGGATGAAAGTGATCCCGCTGATGCGGCTGAGGCCATCATTCGTGAGCTCGAGCGGTTCAGTCCGGCGCTGGCCGAGCGCGACCGCTGGCTAGTGCTCAACAAAGCAGATCAGTTGCTGGATGACGAGCGTGAAGCGCGTCTGCAGGCAATGATCGAGCGTTTGCAGTGGGAGGGTCCGGTTCACGTCATCTCCGCGCTCGAGCGCGAGGGGACCGAGGCGTTGAGTCAGGACATCATGCGCTACCTTGACGAGCGTACGCTGCGCATCGCTGAGGAGCCCGAATACGCGGAAGCGGTGGCGGAGCTCGATCAGCGTATCGAGGATGAAGCGCGTGCACGCCTGCAGGCGTTGGATGATCGCCGGGCGTTGCGTCGCTCGGGGCTGAAAAGTGTCGACGATGTCTCGGATGACGACTTCGATGACGATGACTTCGATGATGAAGACGGTCCTGAAATCATCTACGTGCGGGACTGATCGTATTCGGCGATAAGTGCCGATTGACTTTGTGCAGGGTGGAAGCATGCGGGACAAGGTTACGAGTGCGCGTCGCTGGGTGGTGAAAATCGGTAGTGCCTTGCTGACCGCCGATGGGCGAGGGCTGGATCGCTCGGCGATGGCTGTCTGGGTCGAACAGATGGTCGGTCTGCGTGAGGCGGGAATCGAGTTGGTGCTGGTGTCCTCCGGCGCGGTCGCCGCGGGTATGAGTCAGCTGGGTTGGTCCGAGCGCCCGAAGGCCATGCATGAATTGCAGGCGGCGGCCGCTGTTGGTCAGATGGGGCTAATCCGGGCGTGGGAGTCCAGCTTTGGGGAAAGAGGGCGCCAGACTGCGCAGATCCTGCTTACGCATGACGATTTGTCCGACCGCAAGCGCTACCTGAATGCCCGTAGCACGTTGCGCGCCCTTGTGGATCTGGGTGTCGTGCCAGTCATCAACGAGAACGATACTGTTGTTACTGACGAAATTCGTTTTGGTGACAACGACACGCTCGCGGCGCTCGTGGCGAACCTGGTGGAGGCGGACCTGCTGGTCATTCTCACCGATCGCGACGGTATGTTCGATGCCGATCCGCGTGCAAACCCCGATGCGCAGTTGATCAGTGAGGCGCGTGCCGACGATGCGGCGCTTGATGCGGTTGCGGGTGGCGCGGGCGGTGCGCTGGGTCGGGGTGGCATGCAGACGAAGCTGCGCGCGGCTCGCCTGGCGGCGCGTTCTGGTGCTTACACCGTCATTGTGGGTGGTCGTATCGAGCAAGTGCTGGCGCGCTTGCAGGCGGGAGAGGTGCTTGGCACCTTGCTGACGCCTGAGCGTGAGATGCTCGCTGCGCGCAAGCAATGGCTGGCTGGGCATCTGCAGACGCGCGGCACGCTTGTGCTCGATGCTGGGGCTGTCAAGGCGCTGGTTACGGATGGAAAGAGCCTGTTGCCGGTAGGGGTTCGTGCCGTGCAGGGGTCTTTCCGGCGCGGAGAGATGGTGGTCTGCATCGATGGCGAAGGGCGCGAAGTTGCCCGCGGTCTCGCTAACTACAGTGCGCTGGAGGCCCAGAAGATCGTTGGACGTTCGTCCGATGCGATCGAGCAGCTATTGGGCTATATGGGTGAGCCTGAGTTGGTGCATCGCGATAATTTGGTCTTGGTGTAGCGGGCTTGGTGGCGCATCGTTTTGTGGTGCCTGGCGACTAAAGTGGATCGTCCTCCCCCACCGGTCGCCCCTGCAAGATCTATGAGTTCTTCAAGATGAAGCCATCGCCGAGCGCGCTGTAGGGGCGACTTTAGTCGCGAAGGCGGCCGGAGGTCGCCCTTTCCTCGTTCGCGTCGTATTCATTTAATTCCAGGCTTCCTCCATCGCAACCGCTCTCTTGATAATCGTCTCGAGGCCGCTGTTGCTGTTTGCGATCAAGGCTGGTCGCTGCTTCGGCGACTAAAGTCGCCCCTACAGTAGCTTGCGCTGGGTAGTGAGTTCGGTAGTGCGCCTAGGCGACCGGGCGTCCGTCCGCTTCAGCCGGCTCATGCTTTAGGGCATGAATTTCAGGCACAAAAAAACCAGCCCGAAGGCTGGTTTTTTCTAGAACTTGCTTGCTTACGCAGCAGCCTGACCGAGGGCCTTGATGTGGCCATTCAGGCGGCTCTTGTGGCGAGCAGCTTTGTTCTTGTGGATGATGCCCTTGTCCGCCATGCGGTCGATGACCGGGACGGCGGCAGTGTAGGCTGCCTGAGCTTTTTCCAGGTCCTTGGCGTCAATCGCCTTGACCACATTCTTGATATAGGTACGGACCATGGAGCGCAGGCTGGCGTTGTGGCTACGACGCTTCTCAGCCTGTTTAGCGCGCTTTTTGGCAGAAGGTGTATTTGCCACCGTCAAGCTCCTCGAAATGGGATACGAACAAATAAGGCCGCGAATCTTGCCGTCGTGGCTGGTGCTTGTCAAGCAGCGTATTTAGTGGGCGACTAAAGGTTCCTGTCGTCGCGGCGGATGATTTCTTTTGTGTCCGGCTCTACACTCGGCGGCTTCGTTCAGAATGTGGCTGTATCGGTTTCGATGCGGGCGCAGATACGCAGGTGTGCACGGTTCATGAATCTTCTCCGGTCGCTGGCTGCTGTCAGTTCGATGACCATGCTGTCCAGGGTCCTGGGCTTCGTACGCGACACGATCATCGCTCGGGTATTTGGCGCGGGCATCGCAACCGATGCATTCGTCGTGGCTTTCAAGCTACCGAACTTGCTGCGGCGGATTTTCGCGGAGGGTGCTTTCTCACAAGCCTTCGTGCCGATTCTGGCGGAGTACAAAAACCAGCAGGGCGAAGAGGCGACGCGCACGTTCGTAGCCTATATCGCAGGGTTGCTTACGCTGGCATTGGCGCTGGTGACATTGCTAGGCGTCATCGCTGCGCCGTTCATCGTTTGGGCGACCGCCCCTGGTTTTGCCGCCAATCCGGAAAAGTTCGAGCTGACTTCGGGCCTCTTGCGTGTCACGTTCCCCTACATATTCCTGATTTCGCTGTCCTCGTTCGCCAGCGCTATTCTCAACACCTGGAACCGATTCAGCATCCCGGCCTTCGCGCCCACCTTGCTCAATGTGAGCATGATCGTCTTCGCGCTGTTTTTGACCCCTTATTTCGATCCGCCTGTGATGGTCCTGGGGTGGGGCGTGCTCGCAGGAGGCGTCCTGCAGCTGGTGTATCAGCTTCCGTATCTGAAGAAGATCGGGATGTTGGTGCTGCCTCGCCTTAATCTGCGCGATACCGGTGTCTGGCGCGTACTCAAGCAAATGTTGCCGGCGATCCTCGGGGTCTCGGTCGCGCAGATTTCGCTCATCATCAATACGGTTTTCGCGTCGTTTCTTGCGGCAGGTTCAGTCTCATGGATGTACTACGCCGACCGCTTGATGGAGTTGCCTTCCGGCGTGCTGGGAGTGGCGCTGGGGACGATCCTGCTGCCGTCGCTTTCGAAGACCTACGCCAGCAAGGATCGTGGCGAGTACTCGCGCCTGCTCGACTGGGGGTTGCGTCTCTGTCTGTTGTTGGTCGTGCCGTGCATGGTTGGTCTGGCGTTGCTCGCAGAGCCTTTGACCGCGGCGTTGTTTCAATACGGCAAGTTCACCGCGCACGATGCCTTGATGACGCAGCGCGCGCTCATTGCCTATGCCGTGGGGCTACTCGGCATCATTCTGATCAAGGTGCTTGCGCCTGGTTTTTACGCGCACCAGAACATTCGGACGCCCGTGCGTATCGCCTTGCTGACGCTGGTCGCTACGCAACTGATGAACCTCGTATTCATCGGTCCGCTGCAGCACGTTGGGCTGGCCTTGTCGATCAGCCTTGCCGCGTGCCTTAACGCAGGCTTGCTGTTCTGGAAGCTCCGCCAGCAGAAGATGTTCGAGCCGCAGGCAGGATGGGCAGCCTTTGCGGTAAAAATCGGCATTGCGGTGGTCCTGATGGCGGGTGTGCTTCTAGCGCTTCTGTGGCTCATGCCTGCTTGGGGCGAGGGGTTGATGGTGGAACGTCTGTTGCGCTTGATGCTGGTCGTCGGTGCGGGGGCCGGAACGTATTTTGCCGCGCTTGCCTTGCTGGGATTTCGCCCGCGTCATTTCTCCCGCCGCGCAGTCGCTTGACACCGGCTCCGCTCGACCGCGTGTTCGGGGTTTGGCCTGTCGCCAGCTGCCCTGTGTGCGTATAATCGACCACTTTGTGAACAAGATGCGCACTATGCAGCTGGTTCGAGGGCTTCAAAACCTACGTCCCCTCCCTGAAGGGTGCGTAGCCACCATCGGGAATTTCGACGGCGTTCACCGTGGGCACCAGGCAATTCTTAAACGCCTGCGCGAGCGTGCGGCCGAATTGCGTGTGCCGAGCTGTGTCGTGATCTTCGAGCCTCAACCTCGTGAGTATTTCGATCCCCAGGGGGCGCCTGCGCGTCTAACCCGGCTGCGTGACAAGCTTGAGCTGTTCAATGCCGAGGGTGTCGACATAGTGTTGTGCCTGGCCTTCAATCGCCGCTTGCGCGAGCTCAGTGCGGCTGCCTTCGTCCAAGCTGTGTTGATCGAGGGGCTGAAGATCCAGCATCTCGAAGTCGGCGACGACTTTCGTTTCGGCTGCGATCGGATGGGCGATTTCGACTTTCTGCGCAGCGCCGGTGAGGCGTTCGGCTTTAGCGTCGAGGCCGCGACTACCATCGAACTCGATGGTGTGCGGGTCAGCAGTACCCGCATACGCAAAGCGCTCATACAAGGCGATTTCGCCTTGGCTCAACGCTTGTTGGGGCGCACTTACGGCATCACCGGGCGTGTGCTCCATGGGCAGAAGCTGGCCCGCCAGCTGGGAACGCCAACGGCCAATGTGCAGCTCAAGCGCTGCAAGGCGCCCATGGCTGGAGTGTACCTTGTGAGTGCGCGGATCGAAGGCGGCGAACCGCTGCATGGCCTTGCCAACATTGGCGTGAGGCCAACGGTTCAGGGTGATGGGCGGCCGCATCTCGAGGTACACCTGCTGGATTTTTCAGGCGATCTCTACAATCGCCGAATGAGTGTGTTGTTTCATCAAAAGCTGCGCGACGAGCAGCGCTTCGCCTCTTTGGAGGCGTTGAAGACAGCGATCGATTCCGATGTCGCTGCCGCCCGGGCCTACTGGCTCGGCCAACCGCTTCACTAACGAGCCTGAATGAAGATGACCGACTACAAAGCGACCCTCAATCTGCCGGAAACGGCATTCCCGATGAAGGCCGGCCTGCCTAACCGCGAGCCGGAAACGCTGCAGCGCTGGAACAGTATTGACCTGTACGGCAAGTTGCGTGCGATCGGAGAGGGGCGCCCGAAATTCATTCTTCACGATGGCCCGCCCTATGCGAATGGCGCGATTCATATCGGTCATGCGCTGAACAAGATTCTCAAGGACATGATCACGCGTTCGCGAACCCTGTCGGGGTACGACGCACCCTATGTCCCGGGTTGGGATTGCCACGGCCTGCCGATCGAGCACAAGGTCGAAACCACGCATGGCAAGAACCTGCCCGCCGACAAAGTGCGCGAGCTGTGCCGTGCCTATGCTAGCGAGCAGATCGAACTGCAAAAGGTGGACTTCATCCGCTTGGGCGTGCTCGGCGACTGGAGCAACCCTTACAAGACCATGAATTTCGCCAACGAGGCCGGTGAGATCCGCGCGCTGGCGGAGATGGTCAAAGAAGGCTTCGTCTTCAAAGGCCTGAAGCCCGTCAACTGGTGCTTCGATTGTGGCTCTGCGCTGGCGGAAGCCGAGGTCGAGTATCAGGACAAACAATCCAACGCCATCGACGTAGCCTTCCCGGCCGCCGATCCGCAAAAGCTCGCCACGGCGTTTGGTTTGGCGTCGCTGTCCAAGCCGGCCGCCGTTGCGATCTGGACGACTACGCCTTGGACCATTCCTGCGAACCAGGCGCTAAACGTCCATCCAGAATTTGAATATGCACTGGTCGATACCGGCGAGCGCCTGCTGCTGATCGCCAGCGAGCTGGTCGAGTCCTGCCTGCAGCGTTACGGTCTTCAGGGCGACGTCATTGCAACCACGACCGGCGCCGCGCTGGAACTGATGGAATTCAACCATCCGTTTTACGAGCGCATTTCGCCAATGTACCTGGCGGATTATGTGGAGCTGGGTGCAGGTACTGGGATCGTCCACTCGGCGCCGGCTTACGGTGAGGATGACTTCTACAGCTGCAAGCGCTATGGCATGAGCAACGATGACATTCTCACGCCGGTGCAAAGCAACGGTGTATATGCCGAATCCTTGCCGTTCTTTGGGGGCCAGTTCATCTGGAAGGCCGGGCCTGCCATCGTCGAAAAGCTCGATGAAGTCGGTTGTTTGCTGGCCAGTGAAAAGATCACCCACAGCTACATGCATTGCTGGCGCCACAAGACGCCACTGATCTATCGCGCCACTGCGCAGTGGTTCGTCGGGATGGACAAGACGCCGGTCGAGGGCGCCACGCTTCGCGAGCGTGCGCTCGAAGGTGTCGAGCAGACTCAATTCGTCCCTGCGTGGGGGAAGGCGCGTTTGCACAATATGATCGCGGGGCGCCCGGATTGGTGTATCTCGCGCCAACGTAACTGGGGTGTGCCGATCCCGTTCTTCCTGCACAAGGAAAGCGGTGAACTGCATCCGCGTACCGTGGAGCTGATGGAGACCGTCGCCCGGCGCGTTGAGCAAGAGGGCATCGAAGCCTGGTTCAAGCTCGATGCCGCAGAACTCCTGGGCGATGAGGCTACGGAGTACGACAAGATCAGCGACACGTTGGACGTCTGGTTCGATTCCGGTACCACGCACTGGCATGTACTGCGTGGTTCGCACTCCTTCGGGCACTCCCAAGGACCGCGGGCGGACCTCTACCTGGAAGGCTCCGACCAGCATCGCGGCTGGTTCCACTCATCGCTGCTGACCGGTTGTGCCATCGATGGTCATGCGCCCTACAAGGCGCTGCTCACCCATGGTTTCACCGTGGACGAGAACGGCCGCAAGATGTCCAAATCGCTGGGTAACACCATCGCGCCGCAGAAGGTGAACGACACCTTGGGCGCGGACATCCTGCGTCTGTGGGTAGCGTCTACGGACTATTCCGGCGAGATGGCCGTCTCCGATCAGATCCTGCAGCGCAGTGCGGACGCCTATCGTCGCATTCGCAACACCGCGCGCTTCCTGCTCTCGAACCTGACCGGCTTCGACCCCGCGCAGCATGCGATCCCCGCCGAGCAGATGCTGGATCTGGATCGCTGGGCTGTGGATCGCGCGCTGCTGTTGCAGCGTGAAATCGAGCAGGCGTACGAGGAGTACCGCTTCTGGGTCGTCTACCAGAAGGTCCACAATTTCTGCGTACAGGAACTCGGCGGTTTCTATCTCGACATCATCAAGGACCGTCAATACACGACAGCGGCGGATAGCGTTGCACGTCGCTCATGCCAGACCGCGATGTTCCATATCGCCGAGGCGCTGGTACGCTGGATTGCGCCGATCCTGGCGTTCACCGCGGATGAGATCTGGCAGTACCTGCCAGGTGAGCGCAATGAAGCCGTAATGCTGAACACATGGTACGAGGGGTTGACCGAGCTGCCGGCGAACGTCGAGCTGGGCCGCGACTTCTGGGAACAGGTGATGGCGGTGAAATCTGCCGTCAACAAGGAGCTGGAAGCTCAGCGCGCCGCCAAGGCCATCGGCGGCAACCTGCAGGCAGAGATCACGCTGTATGCCGATGAGTCCTTGCAGGGGACGCTGACCCGTCTGGGCGATGAACTGCGCTTCGTGCTGATTTCCTCGAAAGCCTCCGTACAGCCCTTGGCGGCAGCACCGGAAGGTGCCGTGGCCAGCGAGCTGGCGGGTCTCAAGTTGAGTGTCGTGAAGTCCGCGCATACGAAGTGCGCGCGCTGCTGGCATCACCGTGAAGACGTTGGCGTCGACCCTGCGCATCCGGAAATCTGTGGCCGTTGCGTGAGCAACGTCTATGGCTCTGGCGAGGAGCGTCATCATGCGTGATTTCTCGCGCTGCGAGGCTGCATGGTGGATTACGGCGCTCGCGCCTAATCCACCCTACGGGCTTGTCGTAGGGTGGGATCCCCGCCGGGGCTTCCACCAGGTGGTTGCTGCGGAGTCCTGCGTATGACTTCGCGTTTCGGCAAGCTGCCCTGGATCTGGCTCAGTGTCGTAGTCTTCGTGCTCGACCAGATCACCAAATTCTATTTCGAAGGAACCTTGTCGCTGTACCAGCAGATCGTGGTGATCCCGGACCTGTTCAGTTGGACGCTTGCCTACAACACGGGCGCCGCGTTCAGCTTTCTCGCCAATGAGTCGGGCTGGCAGCGTTGGTTGTTCGCACTGATCGCAACAGGCGTCAGCATCGTTCTGGTCGTTTGGCTCAAGCGGCTCAAGGCGGATGAGACCTGGCTAGCCGTTGGCCTTGCGCTGATCCTGGGCGGTGCGCTGGGCAACCTTCTCGATCGTATGCTGCTGGGGCACGTGGTCGACTTCATCCTGGTGCACTGGCAGAACCGCTGGTATTTCCCTGCTTTCAATCTCGCAGACAGCGCGATAACCGTCGGCGCGATCATGCTGGCGCTGGACATGTTCAAGAGCAAGAAACCCGAGGAGGCCGCCCATGAGTGAACAACGCATCGGCCCTGACAAGCAGGTGACCCTGCATTTCGCGCTCAAGCTCGACAACGGCGATGTCGTTGACAGTACGTTCGACAAGAAACCTGCGACGTTCAAGGTCGGTGACGGCAGCCTGTTGCCGGGTTTCGAACAAGCGATCTATGGGTTGAAAGCGGGGGACAAGCGCACGTTAAGCGTTGAGCCGGAGCAGGGCTTCGGTCAGCCCAACCCGCAAAACGTCCAGATCATGCCGCGCAATCAGTTCGAAGGTATGGAGCTTTCGGAAGGACTGCTGGTGATTTTCAACGACGCGGCTAATGCCGAATTGCCAGGTATCGTCCGGCACTTCGACGACAACCAGGTCACCATCGATTTCAATCATCCGCTATCGGGCAAGACGTTGAGCTTCGATGTGGAGATCATTGAGGTTCAGTCGATACAGTGAGCGAGCGGGCCTGATCCGTTCTGACGTCGATCGGCCCGCGAACTGTTCGGAACAGTGTTGTCCAAACTATCCACGTGACAGGGGTGCGCCCCGTAACCGTCCAGGTACTTCATGCAGATCAAACTCGCTAACCCCCGCGGCTTCTGTGCCGGTGTCGACCGGGCCATCGAGATCGTCAACCGCGCGCTCGAAGTCTTCGGCCCGCCGATCTACGTCCGTCACGAGGTCGTACACAACAAGTTCGTGGTGGAAGACCTGCGTGCACGCGGCGCAGTGTTCGTCGAGGAACTGGATCAAGTGCCGGATGACACTATCGTCATCTTCAGTGCGCACGGCGTCTCCCAGGCAGTGCGCAAAGAAGCCGATAGCCGTGGACTGAAAGTGTTCGACGCGACCTGTCCACTGGTGACCAAGGTGCATCTAGAAGTGACCCGCTACAGCCGCACAGGCCGCGAATGCATCCTGATCGGCCACGAAGGTCACCCGGAAGTCGAAGGGACCATGGGGCAGTACGACGGCAGCAATGGCGGTGCGATTTATCTGGTTGAAGACGAGGAAGACGTCCGTAACCTGAGCGTCCGTGATCCCGAGAACCTGGCGTTTGTTACTCAGACCACCCTGTCCATGGACGACACCAGTAAGGTCATCGATGCCCTGCGTGCGAAGTTCCCCAGCATTGGAGGCCCGCGCAAGGACGACATCTGCTACGCCACGCAAAACCGCCAAGACGCGGTGAAGCAACTGGCGAGCGAGTCCGATGTGGTGCTCGTGGTCGGCAGCCCTAACAGCTCGAACTCCAACCGTTTGCGCGAATTGGCCGAACGTCTCGATACACCGGCCTATCTCATAGACGGAGCCAGTGATCTCAAGCGCGAGTGGTTCGAAAACGTCGCGCGCATTGGCGTGACCGCGGGTGCCTCCGCGCCGGACATTCTCGTTCGTGAAGTGATTGCCCAGCTCCGGGAGTGGGGCGCATCCGGTGCGGAAGAGCTGGATGGTCGGCCTGAGAACATCGTGTTCTCAGTGCCGAAAGAGTTGCGGGTGAAAGAGGTTTCGTAGGGCTGTTGCCTACGAAGCCTCATATTTCATCAGGTCACCGCCAGCATTCTGCCGCGCCTGCCGAACCGCTGGCGCCGCGCGTGCCGGCGGCGTTCAGTGTAAGGTTTCCGCATTTGGTGTCGTTTGCTTGCGCGCCTTTCGGTGTTGCGGTCAAGGTGTAGCCGTCGGTTCCGCTCACCGTCAGCTGGTACTTTTGCGTCTGCGACATGAACGCACCGTCCCTCTTTTGCAGGCCGAGGCTTTCGAGCTTGCTGCTGTCAGTCACGTAAGTCCTAGTCTGCGCAAAATAGCGTTCTTGCCGCGCGGCCGCGTCGCTCAGCAACGCCATGCCCTCCGTGCGGTTGCCACGCTGTACATAGCTCTGATAGCTCGGATAAGCGATGGACGCCAGAATCCCGATGATCACCACCACGATCATGACTTCGATCAGGGTGAAGCCCTTACTCATTCGCTGGGTTCGCATTCGTTGTCCTCATCGTCGCAGGGAATCAGTTGCCATGTTTGACGACCGTTGGATGTCGGGCCGAAGTTGGCGCGTATATTCTCGCCTGTGCTGAATACGACGTCACCGTTCAGCGTATGACCGCCGGCATAATCCAGCTGATAGCCAGAGCCTACTTCTCCGTCAACACTGTCATCCGAGTCGACGATTCCGTCGCCATTGAAGTCGAACACGTTAAAACTGGTACGGGCACCGGAGGTGGGGTTGAGTCCGTACAACCAGCCGGTTACACCATCTTTGCAAGGGTCGTCGTTAGGCGTAAGCGTAGTGAATATCAGTGCATCTCCTCTCGCCGTCATTGGACTGATCATCATCTCACCAAGCTTGGATGTACTCACCTGCAGGTCCATGCGCCATCCCCAATGCCTGACACTGCTGTCGTTGTCCTGCTGAGCCGTTGTCGTGCCGTCTTTATACCAAACGGGCACATTCTTGCTGAGGAGCCGAACCGGGTTGCTACTTCCACTCGCGGTTGTCGATGTAATGGTTTGTTCGATTAACGAGCTGCGTGTGATACTCGGCGGGTTAGTGCCACCGGTTGCTTCGCCTTTGGTTTTACGGTCCCAGATGGCGTAAATGCTTTGAGCGCGCGTCGTGTCCACTGCAGCATCCTTGTCCTCGAAATATTTACCAGTACCAATGATCACCAGATAGCCGCGCTGAGTGGGGTGTCGTACAAGTGATGGAGGTGCTGTGATTGCCTGTGCGTTGCCGTTCGCGTCAACTGCCTTGAACAGCGGTTTAGCGTTGTATGAAATGCTCACTCCTGTACTCGAGAAAGGCGTATCTGACGCGGTCGTCGAAGCATCGAACAAATCAAAGCGCCACAGATTGCCCTGTAGATCGCCAGCGTAAGCATAGTCAGCGATACCATCGCTATTATTGTCGGCCAGCCGGACGCTGGAGAGACCGTTCGCCTTGGTGGTATCGCCCGTAACTACCAGAGGTTTTTGATCGGGTGTGAGTTGGGCGCCGGTCTTCACATCGAGCACAAACAGTGCTGCCTTGTCAGGTGTACTACCGTTCTGGTTGCCGTAGCCGTTGCCAGTTACGACTGCCCACTTGCCGTTGTTCAGTCGGGCTACTGTGGGGGTTGCGAAGGTATAGCCTAGATCCTCATGGGAGAACTCCCAGAGAAGCTTTACATCGCCTGGGTTGGTAACGTCCAAGGCAAACAGCGAGCGACCGCCTCCCCTTAACGTACCGATTAGCACGGTATGCCACTCATTATCGTAGTACACGTCAGATACCACAGGTGTCCCATCCACGTAGAAGCGATGGCCGCCGGATTTGTAGTTCTGCCCTGTTAGGCGACTCAGGTTCGGAAACACAGCAGTCGGAATGAAGGCGAAGGTTTCATCGCCTGTCTCAGCGTTAAACCCATGCAGCATGCCGTCATTCGCGCCTACATAGACGACTGGCGTACGTGTAGCTACTGTTCTCTGGAACGATGCATAGGTGCCTGCGCTGCCGTCAATACGATCCGCAAGATAGGGCACGTATTGCGCGGCTTTCACCAATACCGGAGTCGAATTTACGATATCGCCGAGCACGGTGCTGCGCGGGCGGAAGTCGGTGCTACCGGTGCCCTCGCGGGTGCGCACGCCTCTGATGTATTCCGTACGCGGTTCGCCCAGAAGATCCGAAGCTTGGCTGGTGCTAAACGGATTAACGTTTAGATAGTCACGTTGAGCTGCGTTTAGATTGCCCCAGGTGAAATTTTGTAATCCAACTGTCCCATCCGTACTGGCCATCTTGACGGTGCGTGCTGCTACTAACTTGCTTTTCGCGCTCCATACAAGAGTTCGGGCACCCGCTGCATTGAGATTGTAGCGCTTGACATCTCCGCTCCAGTCCCCACTAGAGAATTCAGTCTCGTAAATCTCCCTTTGCGTGGAGTCTGTTGTTTGCGATGCTGCGACCGCTGGGCGCGTCGAGGAGGTTGCATAATTCCCGATACGATTAATGATCTGAGCAAATGCATCTACGACTTTATCTGGGCTATCTGCATTGAAGAATTCACCTCGGGAGTTGACTGCAGCGTGCCAGAGGTCGTAGACCTTTCCCTGATCGTTGATTTGCTCGTTGCCTAAGTTGTTTAAAGGCCACCACGTTGCTTTGCCGCTTAAAAGCGCTTCATAACCCGCTCCTGCGTAAGTTTCTCCAGTCCAAGGCACGTTGTTCCTGTCCAGCGCTGCGCTAAGACCAAAACTAACCGTATAGTTCACCATGTGCTGCCAAGTTGCTGGATTATTGCGCGGATTTGAAAAGGGATTAGCTGAAGCGACATTAATTACAGGTTTGACGTTATTAGCAAGGCCTGGCATGAGATCGTTAGCCCAATAGTAAAGGGCAAGATCCGCTAGCGTGTTTGGCACGCCGTCCGCAAAAGGCGCGGCCGGTGAGTACTCGCTATTGTCTCCGCGAGTATGGCTTTTATTGTCGTAGTTTCCAAAACTATTGCTTTCACCTGGTAATTTGTGGCCTGTACCATCTCCGCTCCAGACACCGTCCGTCATTAGCACATGGAAGCTAGGTCGGCAGCTGTAGATTTTTCCTCGGGCTGCTTCGTCCGTGCCGGCGGGATTTTCACGCCAAGCAGCGTCCTTCTTAAGTAGTTCCCCTGCCCGCGACGTGGCCTCGAACAAGGGCGTTCCCCCGCCGAACCGGATGCTTGGAAGCCAGGAAAAGAAGTCGCCTTTGCGAGCGTCAGTAAAAGTGCCAATAAAGTTCGATCCACAAAGAGCACCATCGCGTATCGGTGAGTTACAGCCACTGATAGTTTGCCAAGTTACACGTATGGATTGAGGTAAATCTGTGAATGATAGGTTCGCAGCACTTATTGTTGCTAGCGCGCGATTTCGGTAGAAAGAATACCAGTTAGAAAAGTTCTGCCTTTCATCAGTACCACTCGCTTTATCATCTGCTCTCACCACTCCCGAGGTCGCAGAGACGAATACAAGATCATAGCAATCTTCGTTGGTCGTTCTGCAAGAGGCTAAATTACTCTTGTATCGGTAGTAATAAGCGGGAACCCCTTTCTGCGTTAGATCAATTTCATAACGGCGAGTCCACCAGTTGAAGCTACAGCTAGCGTTTGGGAAGCCGGGTACGTTTGCCTTGCAATCAATGGCATTTCCCGTAACTGAGTACTTTATGCCGGTGCGCGAGTCCTGATAAGTGGTATTTAATGAATTCGGGGAAAGAAGGAAGTCTGACTGGGGGTTTACCGCTAGTCGAGGATTATCATTGCTTTGCCCGTATTGAGTTGGAAGCGCATTTTCGGTTGGATACGCCCACGTCACTTTATAGTCGGTAGAAAGATCCAGCGAGCCTCTGGTGGTATCCGGTAAGAAGCCATTGTTCCAGGCTTTCGTGAAGGTTGTGCTATAGGGCGTTTGAGAAATTTGTCCGTTACTATCGTATTTAACCGGTGTGCGGTAGGTAATGTTTGGGTCGTAATACATCGGATTGAATGCTGCTGATTTTACGCGACGTGTAGTATCTAATGTACGAGCATCATCCGGTACAAACGCCCAGCGCATGCTGCCAGAGTTATCGAGGCTAAGGATAAGATTTGGAGCAACGCTGTCAGATAGAACTAACGGTTTTTGACTGATACTTAACAGCGAGGCCTGCGTTTGTCCGATACCGAAGCAAAAGAAGCTGCTGGCTGCGAAGCTGATGGCTGCAAGGCGCGCTCGCTTAGATTTTACATGCGCTCTAATCATGATTAGTTAAATACCTTGGCCGTAGTGGAGCGCAAACGCGTAGTTTCCCCTTGGGCATTGCGCGACTCGCTGTTAACTTCATATCTAAAAGTACCGATCCCTTGCATCAGGTTCCCGTATTCGGGGTCTTCGGCCTGCCCGTTTGGAATGTCTGCAGGTAGAGGGACTGCATACCAGGTGATATCAATGTTGCTTGGGCCTTCATTGTTGTCGGCACCTCCGTATGCAACCCCTTTTTCGAATACCTGTTTATACTCGGGATCTTGATCTAGCAAACACGGCTTTTTGGGTGCGCAGGTCGTTGTTGCATTCAAGGGCTTGGCCGGCGCCGTAATTGATCGTTCACCTTCGCGAAGTGCGGACTCTGCTGCGTTTAGTAAGCGTTGTTGCTCTAGAAAGTTTCCGGTCATTCGGTATTCAAGTGTTACCTCTCTAGCGCTCGATACTGCCAAGAGGGTAATGATCAACAACATGATCAACGCGATAAAGAGCGCAGCGCCAGATTGTCGTCTTGGAAAATTCCTTCTCACGGCAGCAAGTTCCTTAAGGCAATCATGTTCTGGAATACTTGATACAGCTGGCGCTCGTCGGCTGTTTTGAGTGAAGCCATTTCAGCGGCGTCTGCGTTTGTCAGTGTTTGCCATTCGGCCAACGCATCATCGGCGCCGACGCTTTCTCTTAAATTAGCACCGCTTTCCAGCAAGACTGTGTATCGGACTGCAAGAATAGGTTTATCAGTGGGGTCACCGGTGTAGTTCGTGATGGCGCGGTTATCCGCTGCGGTACCTACGCCGAACTCGTACTTCAGGGCCGTCAGTCCGCTCGTTAGTTCCGCGCTGGATGTGTTCCCCTTTGCGGTACCGTCCTTGTCGGTTCGCCTACTCTCGCACCTGAACGTATCGCCCGCGACGTAGAATCGCTGAACGACGATTTCGCTCGTACTTGTATACGGTTTATCGATTCCGGTTGTATTTGTGACTGCATTACCTAGGCAGTCCAAGTCGTGCTCGGATCTAGGCTGGTAGCGCAGACATATTCCTGCTTCCGCATTTTGTTTATTGGAATTTGTCGCGCTGTAGTCTTTAGCCGTTATCAAAGTCGTGCCAGGAGCAAAGTCGCACTCACCAACATTGGATGCGGGGAACGCGCCTTCGAAAGCTTCGTCGGGTCGGCGTCGATAACCGGTTTTTGCCAGTTCCTGTTGCAGTATTAAAAGCGCATATCGTGCAGTTTCTGAATTTTGTGACTGGCTCTGCTGGAATACATAGCT
Organism: Pseudomonas matsuisoli; assembly: GCF_014647635.1. Classification (GTDB taxonomy): domain Bacteria; phylum Pseudomonadota; class Gammaproteobacteria; order Pseudomonadales; family Pseudomonadaceae; genus Pseudomonas_P; species Pseudomonas_P matsuisoli. Next base: position 293,226 of record NZ_BMPO01000006.1, on the reverse strand, counting down.
GCGCTTATTGTCGATGTAGAGCTGAGTCACGCCAAGGATCAAAAAACTGCTTATTGCTAACGCGACCAGCAGTTCAACCAGCGATAGTCCACGTTGATGAACGTTGTTCATGGCTGTCCTTAAAGCTGGGTTCTAAGGGTGTAGGAGCATACGGTGGCATCGCCGCCCTGAACTTCGCATTCGCCCGCGCGGACTCGCCAGGCAATACGAATCTCGATCGCATCACCATCGTTGGTGCAATTACCACGGGTCTTGGAACGGCATACGTGGTATTCGCTTTTCATTAGCTCTGAATCGCCAGGAAGGACTTGAGCGGCCTTCGCCGCCCAACAGCCCAGTTGGTCTTCAGTGTCGTCTGGCAACGGTGTGCATTTGTCAGGTTTGGCCGGGAAATCGGCGTTCGCGCCCTTTAGAAAGCCGGAAGTACCAGGCAGGCCTTCGGGACGTGCACGCATCATTTCTACGAGTTCAATGGCTAACCCTGCCGCAACGTTGCGCTGCACGGCATCTTGGGTGTACTGAATCGTACGGCCCTGCAAGGCCATCATTCCCAGGACACCGATGCAGATCAGGACCATGGTGATGAGCACTTCAATCATGCTGAAGCCGGTCTGTTCTCGTTTTAGTCCTGTGATCATGGTTCGCAACTGCTCATTGGTTGTTCATCGGCAGTCTGCCCGCGCTTGGAGCTGCGTACCAAGCCGCTCGATTGGACTGTCAGTGTGTAGCCATTGGCAAAGTCTTCGTCGTGGCAGAGAACGATGGTCTGTTCCGGTGCACTGCCGTTGTGGCGGAAGACAAGGCTATCGTCCGAGGTCGCGACTTGTACGCCAGCAGCTACTTCCATGGTTCGTAGCGTGTTGTCCTGATCGCATTGGTTACCAGGGCTCACGAACCACACGGTGCTGTCGTCTAGACACACTGTTGCTGCTGCGCGACGTGTCAACGCAGATTCGCGACTGAACTGCAGCAGGGCCGTGAGCTCCGAAGCTGCCGACTGCGTCCGGTTGCCACTGACCAGTTGCGAAAAACTAGGTAAGGCGACGGCGGTCACTACCCCGAGAAGGACGACGATGATCATCAGTTCCACAAGCGTGAACCCCGATGTGCTGCGTCTGTTAAGCATGCATTCAGATCCCAATTTCTCTTGGGACGAATGATCCTCGCTGGACTTTCGAATGTCTCGACGTGGGGGATGGCCGGCATATGCCCGCGCATGACCGGTCTGTTCGCTTGTCGCTCGGTGAACTAGGTCTCACAGTACCGGTTTGACGGTGCGTCGGGAGCGCGCGTTTCAATTCTGGTCCTGCCTTGCCGATTGATTATCAGGTGCCAGTTTTCAAGTGTCGGCATTGCGGGACAGAACACGAAGCGGCCATTGCTGAGGGAGGTCGTTCCGTTCGCTTGATAGCGAATTACTTTGCGCACGCCGTGCCATGAAAGTTGGCCTGGACTGATCATTCGGTGTGTGTGGATTGTTTCCTTATTCACACGCACGAGCCAGCCAAAAGACCATGCTCCATCGCATGCTTCGCCATCGCTAGATCCGCAAAGCTCTACGGTGCGCCCACTCGTAACAGCGGTTGAACGTGCGTTTGCGAGACTAGCCATGAGCTCGTTTCTTATCGCGTCCCTGGCGTTCCTGGCCTGTAACTCTCCCAGTGCGGGAAGCGCAAAGCTCACGAGAACTGCAATGAGCGAAACGATAATCGCCAGTTCAACCAGCGTGAACGCGCGCTGCGATTGATAGTTCATGGGCATCTCCTTTGCACCTATCATGTGCGGCCTTCCTGGCCGGCTTTCTTTTCTATGCCAGGCATTTTTTATGTCAACGAAGCGCCCCTGGCTTTGTGACCTGTTACCGAGGAGTGTTTGGTGTTTGCGGACGTGATCGTGGTGGGCGGAGGGGTGATCGGCATGTTGTCAGCCCTGCGGCTGGCTGAGGCAGGCATGCGGGTTTGTGTGTTGGATCGTGCTGATTTCGGTCGTGAGGCGTCCTGGGCCGGGGGCGGGATCGTTTCACCGTTGTATCCGTGGCGCCACGGCTCGGCGGTCAAGGCGTTGGCTGAATGGTCGCAGGGCATTTACCCGACGCTAGGCTCAACGCTGGCGGCGGAAACGGGTATCGATCCAGAGGTCTATCAGACTGGGTTGTATTGGCTGGATATGCACGATGAGGCGGATGCGCTGGAGTGGGCGCAGCAGGAGCGCGCGCCGGTGCAATCGGTGCCGATCGAAACGGTGTATCGCGCCGTCGGAGGACTGGGGAAGGGCTTCTCGCGTGCGATGTACCGGGCAGATATCGCCAACGTTCGAAATCCGCGTTTGGTCCAAGCGTTGCTGGCGTCGCTTACTGCGAACCCGCTCGTGACCTTGCTACCGAACCAGGCCGTAGCTGACTTGATCCAGGAGGGATCCCGCGTCATTGGCGTCAGGACGGCGGCGGGTAATTTGCACGCGGATCAGGTAGTCATCGCGTCCGGCGCCTGGAGCGCCAGCTTGCTGAGCGCTCTCCACTTGCAGCTTCCTGTGTCGCCGGTCAAAGGGCAGATGATTCTCTATAAATGCGATGCGGAGTTCTTGCCGACGATGGTGTTGGCGCGGAGTCGTTATGCCATTCCACGGTGTGACGGCCATGTCTTGGTCGGCAGTACCTTGGAACACGCCGGATTCGACAAAACGCCGACTGGCGACGCATTGGCAAGCTTGGAAGCGTCCGCGCTCGAGCTGCTGCCCGGGCTTGCGAACTTTCCGCGTGTAGGGCATTGGGCGGGACTGCGGCCTGGCGCGCCTGAGGGAATTCCGTTCATTGGGGCAGTCGAGGGGCACGAGGGGTTATGGCTCAATTGTGGCCATTATCGCAACGGGCTGGTGCTTGCGCCGGCTTCCTGTCAGTTGCTTACTGATTTGATGGTGGGGCGCGAGGCGATCATCGATCCGGCGCCATATCGGCCTACGGTGGAGCGCATGCGGCCGGGAGTGATTGATTGATGTGTAGTGTTTGATGGTGAGTGGCCAAGGTGGGTAGCGAATGTTGTCCCGAGTGAGGTGGCTTAACGCGACTAAAGTCGCCCCTACAGAAAGACGAGCGCCGACCGGATGTTCGTTGCGCGATAGCGAGTGTCGTGAGCGTTAAAAGAAGCACAGGGCCGGCACGATGGGGTCGTGCCGGATTGTGCTGATCAATCGATACCCAGCTTCTTCAGGCGGTAACGCATGGAGCGGAATGATAAGCCGAGCCGTTCAGCCGCCGCTGTCCGGTTCCAGCGCGTTTCTTCCAGGGCCTGGACGATCAGTTTGCGCTCGAGCTCTTCGAGGTAGTCTTCGAGGTTGTCGATGTGAGCGAGACCGACTTCACCGTTTTGCTCCGAGGGCCGGGCCTCGGCCAGGCGAAGATCGTTGGCGCAGATGACATCGTTCTCGCACAGGGTGTAGGCGCGCTCAAGCATGTTTTCCAGCTCGCGAACGTTGCCTGGAAAGCGGTAGTTCTTCAGCTTTTCTTGTGCGCCTGCATCTAGCGTGGCGGGGTTGCTGCCGTTATCGGCCAGGCGTTGCAGCATCTTTTCCGCTAACAACAGAATGTCCTCGCGGCGCTCACGCAGGGGGGGCACACGTAGTTCGATAACGTTGAGGCGGTAGTACAAATCTTGGCGGAAACGCCCTGCAGCGACTTCGGCGGCAAGGTCTTTGTGCGTGGCGCAGAGGATGCGGACATCAACCGCGATTTCTTGCTGGCCGCCGACGGCGCGTACGGCTTTTTCCTGGATGGCGCGTAGCAGTTTCACCTGCATTGCAAGAGGAAGGTCGGCGACCTCGTCGAGGAAGAGCGTGCCGCCGTTCGCCGCCTGGAACAGGCCCTGTTTATCTTCCATCGCGCCGGTGAAACTGCCTTTGCGGTGGCCGAAGAACTCACTTTCCATCAATTCAGAGGGAATGGCGCCGCAGTTGACGGGAACGAAAGGATGGTCGATGCGAGGGCCTTGCTCATGGATAAGGCGCGCCACGAGCTCTTTACCACTACCGGATTCACCGCTGATGTAGACGGGCGCCTGGCTGCGCGACAGCTTGGTGATCTGCTTACGCAGCGTCTCCATCGGTGGCGACTTTCCCAACAGGCGCGCGTCGACTTGTGTCGCACCCTCTGCATTGGCTTTCAAGCGCAAAGCCGTCGCGACGAGTTCGCGAAGCCGCGGCAATTCGACGGGTTTGGTTACGAAATCGAAAGCGCCGGCTTTGAGCGCATTGACGGCGGTATCCATGCTGCCATAGGCGGTAATCATGGCCACTGGCGTCAATGGATAGCGTTGCTGAATGAATTGGACCAGATCCATGCCGCTGCCATCGGGTAGGCGCATGTCCGTCAAGCAAAGATCGAAGGATTCTCGCCCGAGGCAATCACGCGCTTCCTTGAGGTTGCGTGCGCTGCGGGTGTCCAATTTCATCCTTCCGAGGGTGATTTCCAGTAGTTCGCGGATATCGGGCTCATCGTCGACGATTAACGCCCGCTGTCGGGAGGCACTCATTAGTTATTCAGTTTCCGTCTGCTTTTGTGGATGAGCGAATGTAATGCGGAAGCAAGTGCCTCCTTCTTCGCGAGGTTGATGATCGAGGCGCGCCTGGTTGCTCTCACATAGTTCGCGCGAGATGTACAACCCTAGACCATTGCCCTGGCTTTCGGTGGTAAAAAATGGCTCGAAAAGATTTTGCAGCTGTTGCGACGAAACGCCAGGACCGTCGTCGATAACATCCAGAACAGGAAGCTCGCTCTTCACATTTCTATAGAGCCTCAGCCACACCTGGGCTGTTCCATTCTTTTGTTCGCTGTACCGTAAGCCATTCTGAACCAAATTGTTGATGACCTGCGTTAACTGGTTCGCGTCCATGCGGGTGAGTAGGCTAGAACCTTCTGTCTGGATATGCAGCGTTTGATCGGATTTTGCGGTTTCCCGAAATTCCGCCGCGTACCGGTGAAGCCAGTATTTGAGGTCGATTAGTTGGGGAAGCGACTTGCGGCGTCGGGACAACTGAAGGATGTCCTCGATGATGTGATTCATCCGCCGCGAGTGCTGCTGAATGATCTGAGTCAGGCGACGGTCTGCATCATCCAGTTCTTCGGATTCCTGCAGGAGCTGCGCAGCATGGCTGATGGCACCCAGTGGGTTGCGGATCTCATGCGCAATGCTTGCAGTCAAACGCCCAAGGGAGGCGAGCTTCATCTGCTGAGCTTGCTGCGTGACGCGTGAGGCGTCTTCGAGAAAAACCAGGATCTGATCCGCGCCACTGCGTTGCAATGCAATGAAAGCGGGCTGCAATGTGAGCCCTGATGCTGGCGCACTGAGGCTGCTTTGTCGCAAAGCGGGGTTTTGCTTCCAGCGATCGATCTGCGGTACCAGCTCAGGGAACAGTTGATCGACGTTCTTACCTTCCAAGCGCTCTTCACCCAACGCAATGCGGGCATGTTGGTTAGCCAAGAGAATATCCAGTTCGTCGTCGAGCACCATGATGCCTGTGCGCATACGTTCGATGATCAGCGCATTCAGCGCTTGCAGGTCGGCCAGATCCTCGCCGCGGCGTTCTGCCAACTCCTCCGTTACGCGCAAGCGCCGAGTCATGACCTGAACGAGGATCGCAAGCGAAAAGCCCAGCGCGCCTAGCGAGCCTGCCTGAAGGTAGAACGTCGAGCGATCAGGAAAGGCAAAGCCGAGATAGATGGTGATATAAAGCATACCGATAGCGGCTATGGCGGCCAGTATCAGTCCGAAACGAAGTCGCAAGAGAGAATTGGCGATAGCCACGGCGATGACGATGAAGTTGCCGATCCCACTGGCGGCGCCGCTGGCGGCATAGAACATCACCAACAGCATGCTGATATCGAAGAGCGCCACGGCGAAGATCTGGGCGCGCTTGTGCGGTTTGCGAATGACGAACGCAAGCACCAGGTTGATCGCCAGATAGCTCCAGCTGACGTACTGATACGTCGTCTCCTGGGACAGGTCCAGCAGGTTTCGATTCAGTTCCGTCGCCGTCAGTACGACCAGCGCGAGCCCAACGGTGAGCCGATAGAGATGGTAAAGCCGTAGAACGCGGAGTGCCCGGTGCTCGCGTGATTCGGTATCGATGGATTCAGTGATCACCCGTAGACCCGGTCTTCGGCAGATGGGTATGGCTGCAATACCATTTCTGGTCCTGCAGAAGCGCTTGCTGCTGCGGGACGTGCACACCGCAGGTCGCACAGCGCACCATCGGCGCGGGCTCTTCCGGGCGTACGTTGGTTTCGTTTGTTCGCGCAGTTGCGCGTTTCTTGCGGCGCCAGTACCAGACAACAAGGGCAATGACGGCGATCCAGAATAGCAGGCGTAGCATGGCGGACTCATCCAGTGCAGATGCCGCAGTGTAGCCAAGGTTAATAGCGCTTCACAGCGACATCACGGTAGTCGATGGCGTCGTCTTGTACAGGTTCGCGAAAACATCGCAATGAGCGAACTGTACGGCGCAGGGCGGATGCGTAGAATGCCCGCGAATGCGGCCTTGAGCGGCGCGCACGGTATCGTCTATTCAGGAGGGCTCATGAGCCATCGTCTGCGGGTCGCCATGGCCCAGCTCAACATGCGTGTCGGCGACGTGCACGGCAATGTAGAAAAAGTCATCGCGGCTGCGCACGAGGCGCGCGACCGGCTGGGCGCCCACGTCATCGTATTCCCCGAATTGACGCTGTGCGGATACCCTCCGGAGGACTTGCTGTTGCGCTCGAGCATGCAGCGACGTATCGAGCAGGCGCTGCAGCGTTTGAAGGAGGAAGTGCGCGGCATTCACATCGTCGTCGGCTTCCCTTGGCAGGAGGGCGGCGTCTGTTACAACGCGTGTGCGGTCATCACCGATGGCGAGCAACGCGCGCGTTATTACAAGCAACAACTGCCCAACTATCGCGTGTTCGACGAGAAGCGTTACTTCGAGCCCGGTGGTCGACCGTGCGTCATCGATATCGAAGGTGTGCCCGTTGCGATCACGATCTGCGAGGACATCTGGTTCGCCGAACCGATGAGCCAGGCGCGAAATGCCGGCGCGCGCTTGATGCTGAGTCTGAACGCCTCGCCGTTTCATCGCGGCAAGCAGCAGGAGCGTGAAGCATTGCTTAGCACGAGGGCCGGCGAGGGCCAGATGCCGATCGTTTATGTGAATCAGGTCGGCGGTCAGGATGAGTTGGTGTTCGACGGTAGCAGCTTTGTGGTGGATGGGGCTGGGCAGGTGATACAGCGCGCGCCTGCGTTCGTAGAGGGCATATTTCTCGCCGAATTCGAGGTGGACGGCGAGCGGGTATTGCCACGCGCCGGTACCCGTGCGGCCCCGACGAGCATCGAGGCCGATGTCTATCAGGCGCTCGTGGTCGGCGTGCGTGACTACGTGCGTAAAAATGGATTCAAGGGCGTTGTGTTGGGACTGTCCGGCGGTATCGACTCGGCGCTGAGCCTTGCCGTTGCCGTCGACGCGCTGGGGGCTGAGCATGTCGAGGCCGTCATGATGCCGTACCACTACACCGCCCAGATGAGCCAGGACGACGCCAAAGAGGAAGCTGAGCGACTGGGGGTGAAATATAGCGTGCTCCCCATCGCTTCGATGGTCGAGGCGTTTCTCGGAACGCTCGCGCCGGTGTTCGAGGGGCTTGCGAAAGATACGACCGAAGAGAATCTCCAGGCCCGTTGCCGCGGTACGTTGTTGATGGCGATCTCGAACAAGAAGCGCTATCTCGTGCTGACGACGGGTAACAAAAGCGAGATGGCGGTCGGGTATGCCACGCTTTACGGCGATATGGCGGGCGGGTTCGACGTGCTTAAAGACGTGCCCAAGACGCTGGTGTTCCGCTTGTGTGAATATCGCAACGGGCTGGGCTACGTCATCCCACAACGGGTCATTGACCGGCCGCCGTCAGCCGAACTGTCTCCAGATCAGAAGGACGAGGATTCGCTACCGCCTTATCCTGTTCTCGACGAGATTCTTCGGCTCTATATCGAGCATGATCTCTCCGCCGATGCGATCGTCGGAGCAGGTTTCGAGCGCGATACCGTGCACAAGGTCATTCGCCTGGTCGATCTCAATGAGTACAAGCGCCGCCAGGCGGCCGTAGGGCCCAGAGTGACCGAGCGTGGCTTCGGGCGTGACCGGCGATACCCGATCACATCCGGTTGGCGTATTGGCGATTGATTCACGACCGTCGGGTTTAACGCATGGACGTAGGGCTTCCACCCTTTACCGCGGGCGATTAATTCGATGGCGCGAGGTGAGCGGTGGATTACGCGGCCGGGCCGCTAATCCACCCTACGGTTCTGGATTGCCCGTAAGTAGACGCCGTTAACGCGAATCGCCCAGGACCTTTGTAGGAGCTAGCTTGCTGGCGATCCGGGTCTGATCGACGACGCCGTAGTGACCTGCTGATAATGATCGCCAGCAAGCTGGCTCCTACCCGGAAGCGGCGCGGTCCAGGCCGCCAAGGACCGTTCGGCGCTCGTTCCAAATCCACCCGCTCGATCGACCTATCCAAGCCACTAACGAATTGTCTGTATTTTCGTTTATCGCTTTGACAGGATTCATTTCTGAAATTAAATTTTCGGTTGCGAAAACTCCCGGTCGCGCTCGCGGTCCGAGTGAACAATTACAACAAACATCATGAGGCTCCTTATGAGTACTCCTCTCGTTCCCTCGTTGAAGGGACAATGCATTGCCGAATTCCTGGGTACCGCGCTGTTGATCTTTTTCGGTACCGGATGCGTAGCCGCCGCGGTCGTGGGCGGTGCCAGCATGGGGTTGTGGGAGATCAGCATCATCTGGGGTGTCGGCGTTAGCATGGCCGTCTACCTCGCCGCCGGTGTATCCGGTGCGCACCTGAGTCCAGCCGTCACGATTGCCCTTTGGCTGTTCGGTGGCTTCGATCGAAAGAAGGTGCCTTTCTATATCGTCGCGCAGGTGGCGGGCGCCTTTAGCGGTGCTGCGCTTATCTACGGTATCTATGTCAGTTTGTTTTTCGATTACGAACAGACCCATCAAATCGTGCGCGGGAGTGTCGAGAGCCTACAGCTCGCAGCCGTCTTCTCCACGTATCCTCATGCATCGCTTTCCATCGGCCAGGCATTTCTGGTCGAAGTGGTGATCACGGCCATCCTGCTAGCGCTGATTATGGCGTTGACCGACGACGGTAACGGGCTGCCCCGAGGGCCGCTGGCGCCGTTGCTCATCGGTCTGTTGATTGCGGTGATTGGCGGCGCGACCGGGCCGCTGACCGGGTTCGCGATGAACCCTGCTCGCGATTTCGGACCAAAGCTCATGACCTATCTGGCGGGATGGGGCGAGATCGCCTTCACGGGCGGGCGCGATATTCCCTACTTCCTGGTGCCGATCTTTGGCCCAATCGTTGGCGCCTGCCTGGGCGCCGCCGGGTACAAGGCATTGATTTGCCGGCATCTGCCCAAGCTGGGTTCGGGTGCCTGTGAAGCGTCCAGCACGGACGCGCGTGTCGCGAACGACGCCGAGTCCACTGCAAACGCGTCAAAAATTAGATAAGGAGTTGTCGCCATGACTGTCGAGAACAACAAGCAATACATTGTCGCCCTGGATCAGGGCACGACCAGTTCCCGGGCCATCGTATTGGACCGTGATGCCAACGTGGTCACTATCGCCCAGCGAGAAGTCGCACAGATTTACCCGCAGCCGAGCTGGGTGGAACAGGACCCCATGGAAATCTGGGGCACGCAGAGCGGTGTGTTCGTCGAGGCGCTGGCGCAAGCCGGCATCAGCAATGAACAAGTTGCAGCGATCGGGATCACTAACCAGCGTGAAACGACGGTCATCTGGGACAAGCTGACCGGGCGCCCCATTTACAACGCTATCGTCTGGCAGAGCCGGCAAAGCACTGCCATCTGCGATGAGCTCAAGCGCGAAGGTATGCAGGATCACGTCCGTAAGACGACCGGTTTGGTCATCGATCCGTATTTCTCCGGTACCAAGATCAAGTGGATTCTCGATCGCATCGAAGGGGCACGCGAGCGTGCCAAGCGTGGTGAACTGCTCTTCGGGACCGTCGATTCCTGGCTGATTTGGAAGATGACGCGCGGCGATGTGCATGTCACCGACTACACCAATGCTGCACGCACCATGCTGTTCGATATCAACAAGCTTGACTGGGATCCGGTCATGCTCGAGAAGCTCGACATTCCGCGCGAGATGCTGCCGGAAGTGCGCTCCTCCTCCGAGGTCTATGGGCAGGCCTACATTGGCTCCGGGCAGAGCACCGGCATTCCGATTGCGGGTATCGCTGGGGATCAGCAGGCCGCGCTCTTCGGTCAGATGTGCGTTGAACCAGGGCAAGCCAAGAATACCTACGGCACCGGCTGTTTCCTATTGATGAACACCGGCGACAAGCCCGTCGAATCGCGTCACGGCCTGTTGACGACCATCGCCTGTGGTCCGCGAGGCGAAGTGAACTACGCCCTCGAAGGCGCAATCTTCAATGGCGGGTCTACCGTCCAGTGGTTACGCGATGAGTTGAAGATCATCAACGACTCGTTGGACTCGGAATACTTCGCAATGAAGGTCGAGGACAACAACGGTGTTTATCTAGTCCCTGCGTTCACCGGGCTTGGCGCACCTTACTGGGATCCGTATGCGCGTGGTGCGCTGTTCGGACTGACGCGCGGCGTCAAGGTCGATCACATCATCCGGGCGACGTTGGAATCCATCGCGTATCAGACGCGCGATGTCCTCGACGCGATGCAGCAGGACGCCGGCGAGCGTGCCAAATCGCTACGGGTCGACGGCGGCGCGGTTGCGAACAACTTCCTCATGCAATTCCAAGCGGACCTGCTGGGTACGCCGGTGGAGCGTCCGGAAATGAAAGAGACCACCGCGCTGGGTGCGGCGTATCTGGCAGGGTTGGCGACTGGGTTCTGGGGCAGCTTGGATGAATTGCGCAAGAAAGCGACCATCGAGCGCGTGTTCGAACCTGAAAGCGAAGTCGCGCATCGCGAGGCTCTCTATAAAGGCTGGAAGCGAGCAGTCGAACGCACCAAGGGTTGGGCTGAAGAAAGTTGATTTAGCCTAAATCATGGGTAACGAGTGGCGGAGCCTGGGGCTCCGCCCTTTGCGTTATGTGGCATCGCTTTTCCCACAGGCAGTAGTCGGGCATGCTTGGTCCGGTTTTAATAATAAGGACACCTGCATGAGTCTCGCGCCCCGTCAGCAGAACACCCTCGATCTCGTACGCGAGCGCGGGTACGTCAGTATCGAGGAGCTGGCCCAGCACTTCTCTGTCACCCCCCAGACAATCCGTCGTGATATCAACCAATTGGCCGAGGCCGGGTTGTTGCGCCGCTATCACGGTGGCGCGGCACACGACTCCAGTGTCGAGAACACCGCCTACAGCATGCGTTCAGGCCAGGCCCGCGACGAGAAGCGGCGTATTGCGGAAGCCGTTGCCCAGCAGGTACCTGATCAGGCCTCGCTGTTCATCAATATCGGTACCACCACCGAAGCGATCGCCCACGCGCTGCTGAATCACCGCGATCTCAAGATCATCACTAATAACTTGCATGTCGCGAACATCCTGAGTGCCAAGGAAGACTTCGATGTGCTCGTGGCGGGCGGTCATGTCCGTGGGGATGGGGGCGTGGTTGGACAGGCCACCGCGGACTTCATCAAGCAGTTCAAAGTGGACTATGCCCTGGTGGGGATTAGCGGCATCGATGAGGACGGTACACTTTTGGATTTCGACTTCCAGGAAGTACGCGTCTCACAAGCCATCATCGAGAACGCACGCAAGGTTTACCTAGCGGCAGACGCGAGCAAATTTGGGCGGAACGCGATGACTCGCTTAGGCACGCTCGAACAGATCGACGTGTTGTTTACGGATGAGGAGCCCTCCAGCCATTTCATTCAGTTGCTGGCGGCGAACGGGGTAAAACTCGAAGTCGTGAGCTGATGCCTCAGCGCGTCATTAGTATTTTCATATCAGTTCGATAATTTTCTTTTAACGCGGAAATGAACACGCGCGGCTAGCTAATGGAATTTTATCTGCCTATGATGTTCATATTCGAATATGAATGTTCGTTTTCGGCAGGAGAGAACCATGGGTGCGCCCGCTTCCAGCTATCGAGACCTTTACGATATCGCCGTGATTGGCGGTGGTATCAACGGCGTAGGCATTGCCGCGGACGCAGCGGGACGTGGCCTGGACGTCTTTCTCTGCGAGCGCGATGACTTGGCGAGTCACACCTCGTCGGCCAGCAGCAAGCTGATCCACGGCGGGCTTCGGTATCTTGAGCACTACGAATTCCGGCTCGTGCGCGAGGCGCTTGCGGAGCGGGAGGTCTTGTTGGCGAAGGCGCCCCACGTCGTCAAGCCAATGCGCTTCGTGCTTCCGCACCGACCGCATTTGCGTCCGGCATGGATGATCCGAGCGGGGCTGTTCCTGTATGACCACTTGGGCAAGCGCGAAAAGCTGCCTGCGTCCAAGGGGCTGCGCTTCGGCAATCAGAGCCCGCTGAAGCCCGAGATCAATCGAGGTTTCGAGTATTCCGACTGCTGGGTGGACGATGCTCGGCTGGTAGTGCTCAACGCAATGCATGCACGAGAGAAGGGCGCCGATATCGTTACGCGAACGACGTGCCTGAAAGCGGTTCGTGTAGACGGTGTGTGGTCCGTCGATTTGCAGCGCGAAGATGGTACTCAATTCACCATTCGTGCGAGGGCGTTGGTCAATGCAGCGGGGCCTTGGGTGGCGAAGTTCATCGGCGAGCATCTCCAGCAGCGTTCGCCGTATGGCATTCGGCTTATCCAGGGAAGCCACGTCATCGTGCCGAAACTGTATGAGGGCGAGCACGCCTACATCATGCAGAACGAAGATCGACGTATCGTCTTCGCGATCCCTTACATGGGGCGCTATACGATGATCGGCACGACGGATCGTGAATACAAAGGCGATCCTGCGAAAGTGGACATGACCGACGAAGAGATCGCCTATGTACTGGGCGTTGCGAACGCTCACTTCAAGAAGCAGCTATCGGCGGAAGATGTGTTGCACACGTTTTCCGGCGTACGTCCGCTGTGTGACGACGAGTCCGATAACCCCTCAGCGATCACGCGTGACTACACGTTGTCGGTGTCCGACGACGGCGGAAAGGCCCCGCTGCTTTCGGTGTTTGGCGGCAAGCTGACAACGTACCGCAAGCTGGCCGAGTCGGCGATGTCACAGCTAAAGCCTTTCTTGCCGAATATGGGTGCAAGCTGGACTGCCTCCGCGCCACTACCGGGCGGCGAGGATATGGATTCCCCTGCGGCGTTGGCGGACACCTTGACTCGGCGTGTAGAAGGTCTGATGCCCGATGTGGCCATGCGTTGGGCCAGTGCTTATGGCACGCGCGCATGGACGTTGCTGGGCGACGCCCGCTCGGTCGCGCAATTGGGAGAGCATTTCGGGCATGGCCTGTATGCGCGCGAGGTGGAATACCTCTGTCAGGAAGAATGGGCTTCGCAGATAGATGACATTCTTTGGCGCCGGAGCAAATTGCAGTTGGTCTTTTCACCGGCGGAGGTCGCGCGTCTCGAGGCGTACCTCGATGCTCGCAAGCGTCAGGTTGCCGAAGGCAGCGATGCGGCCTGATGACTGCCGAATTGTCTCGAGCGCTATAGCGAATGTCTTACACGCAGAGACGTAAACTGGCGATTGGGTGCTTGGTGGGATCGGCGTAATCTACGTCCATCAACTGCAGCACAGGACGTGCTCAGGTCGCTCAAGGATGAAACGCCACCGCCAGGAAGGCAGCCCGATATGGACATTGGGACGTGGTCGGCAAAACCCGCTTCGGCGGGTTTTTTGTTGCCTTTAAAAAGTCGATTTCCTTCAGTCGTGTCGGTCGCCTGCCGTCCCCTTTTCTATGTTTCCTCCTGCGCATTGGGTTGGAACGCCTATCTCGCCGTGGGATCGAAGTGCTATCTGGCTTGGGCGCCTTAACGATGCCCGTAGCGTTGCTTAGGATGGGCTTCTCCTCAAATGACTGAAAGGCATAAAACGCGTTATCCCGAAACGCGCGTGGATAACAGCGCGACAGCGGACCTTTCCGATCCCGGAAAGAACATTTTCTTCGCGGCGGTCGAGACAACTCGCATGCCGATGATCGTCACGGATCCTAATCAACCGGATAATCCGATCATCTTTGCAAACCCCGCCTTTCTGGAGCTGACAGGCTATTCCTTGGCGGAGTTGATCGGTCGAAATTGCCGGTTCTTACAAGGACCCGAGACTGACCGTGAGGTGGTGGCTCAAGTACGCACGGCGATCGCTGACCGCCATGAAATTCAGACTGAGATCCTGAACTATAAAAAGGACGGGTCCACATTTTGGAACGGCCTTTTCGTTTCCCCCGTGTTCAACGACGCCGGAGAGCTCATTTACTACTTCGCTTCTCAGCTCGACGTCAGCCGTCGGCGGGATGCTGAGGACGCGTTGCGGCAGTCGCAAAAAATGGAGGCGCTTGGGCAGCTTACGGGTGGTATTGCCCATGACTTCAACAACCTCTTGCAGGTGATCACGGGCTATATCGACCTTATTCAAATCAGTGCGTCCAAGCCGGAAGTTGATTCGCAGCGGATCATTCGAAGTGCCGGTCTGGCTAAGGATGCCGCGGCCCGGGCGAGTACGCTGACTCAACAACTCCTTGCCTTTGCTCGAAAGCAGAAGCTGCAGGGCCGAGTGCTCAATTTGAACAGCCTCGCAAGCGCGCTGGATGATCTGGCGGAGCGGACGCTGGGCGAGGCCGGGTTCTCGGTTTCCATGCAGCCAGACCTCTGGAATTGTCGTGTCGATGGCACGCAGCTCGAGGTGGCCTTGCTCAACATCCTGATCAATGCGCGTGACGCATTGGAAGGTGCGGGGTCGCCGCATGTGTCGATCGAGACACGCAACGTCGAGTTGGACGAGCAGGCCGCGAGTAGCCGCGCACGCATGGCATCAGGGCGATATGTCTGCATTTCCATTTCGGACAACGGTGCGGGAATGCCGAACGAGATACGCCAGCGCGTGATGGATCCGTTCTTCACTACCAAGGATGAAGGCAAAGGGTCTGGGCTCGGCCTTTCGATGGTGTATGGCTTCGTCAAGCAATCGGGGGGCACGGTCCGGATTTACTCGGAGGAAGGGCACGGGACTACGGTGCGCCTCTATTTCCCGGCAGAAGAGAGTGCCGTCAAGCCAACCGAGGCGGACACGCACATATCGACGGACGCTACCGGAAGCGAGCGCGTCCTTATCGTCGATGATCGTGAGGACGTGGCAGCGCTGGCGGAGGAAATACTCAAGGATTACGGCTATGTCACCGAAATTGCGCTCGATGCCAAACAGGCGCTTGCGCGCTTGGAGCGGGCGCGTTTCGATCTCCTGTTCACGGACCTAATCATGCCTGGCGGCATGAACGGCGTTGTGCTCGCGCGTGAGACTCAGCGCCAATACCCCGAGGTAAAGGTGCTGCTGACTACGGGCTACGCCGAAAGCGCGATCGAGCGGACCGATATTGGCGGTGTGGATTTCGACGTCATTACCAAGCCCTACATGCCCAGTGAATTGGCGAAGAAGGTCCGAATGGTATTGGATAGAAATGGCCTGATTAAATGATAACCAGGTCACATTAGAACGCTGAAGTAATTCGCAGAACGGTGTCGCTTGATGTCGTTTTGATACTATCCGTCGCAGGCCTTCTAGGCAGGGTTAACCCTGTCTTCTGCGACGTTGCACATAGGATGTGCGTACTTCGGATCCCAAATGACCACTACTGAACAACAACTCATAAAGCTGATGGCACAGAATGCGCTGTCCATTGCTCAGCTCACGAGCGTCGTGACCTCTTTTGCATTCGAGCTTGCTCGCAGCAGTGATCCTCGGGTGAGCCGCGCCAGCGCTCACGTGTTGGCAAAGTTAAGCACGGTGTCGACTGAGATGGACCGGCAGTGGATCACCATCACCGAGATTTCCGGCGTGCCGAGACCGTTTCTCACGAAAGTGGAAGAGGTCGTGCTGCAAAAGCGGGACGCGAGCGCCTCTCGTCGAGAAACCACGGCGTAGAAAAACATCGAGCAGATCTGAGACGCGGTAGGCAAACACGGAATGTTACTCGGTTTAACGTAGGCACAGATGTTTAACCGCCCCGACAGGACGTCAGGCCTATGGAAACGCTAGATCCTATGAAAGCCCTCCTGTTTTCCAGTGCCTCTGCCGAAGTCGTGTCGATCGATCACATTCACGATCTCGACGCCCATCCGATCGATGTCGATGCGCTGATTGAAGAAGATCTCTGCGCGTGGCTCGTTGAGACCGGCTGTACCGTCCGTAAGCTTGGAGCATCGCATTGGTCGGTTACCCGGCCGGATGGCAGCGAAGTGTCCATAAGCGGTCTTGATCGACTCTCTCTCTATACCGCGAACGCTCAGCAGCTACATCAGGTCGGCGGGCACTGAGCAGGATTTCTGCGCGGTCAGTCCGTTCACGATGTCTATTGACCGAGGCAGATCGCCTCCGTCCTACGCAAGATGCAGCGGGCATGGGGGCGGGAGCGCCTCTTTCCATCCATAGGCGAACGCCTACGTCGACTTGAGCATGTCGATGAACGCTCGCAGAGCTGCAGGCACTTGCCGATGCCCCGAGTAGTAGAGCGCCAGCCCAGGTTCCAGCGGGCACCAATCCTCCAGCACACGCCGCAGCCTACCGTCACTGATCGCCGCGACAGCATAGGGCTCCGGCACGTATGCGATTCCCAGACCGGCAATGGCTGCTTCGAGCATCAGGGTGTTGCTATCCAGGGTCAGTTGCCCAGGAACGTCGATCGAAACCGCTTTGGTATCGTGGGCGAACTCCCAACGGTAACGTTTGCCGCTGGGCAGACGCTGGCGAATACAAGAGTGCGTAGATAGCTCGCCCGGCTCGTTGATCGCGGAGTGGCCTGCGAGATAGCGCGGCGAAGCGACCGCAATGAACCGCAACGGTGGGCCCAGCGGCACGGCCACCATGTCCCGTGGCACCGCTTCTGTCAGACGAATTCCTGCATCGAAGCCCTGTTCGATAATGTCGACCAAAGCGCCATCGGTTACGAGGTCCAGTTCGACGTGGGGGTATTGCGCCATGAATGGCGGCACGACCGTGGACAGCAGCAAGCGAATGCCGCCTTCGTTGCCGTTAATACGAAGCGTGCCCCGAAGGTACTCGGCGTTCGGTACGAGATCGGCCAGCACGCCGTCCATCTCGTTCATCAACGGCAGCATGCGTTGGATCAGGCGCTGACCTTCCGGTGTGGGCGATACGCTACGTGTCGTCCGGTGCAGTAGCCGCACGCCCAAGTCGCGCTCCATGACTCGAATGGTATGGCTAAGAGCCGAGCGGGTAACGCCAAGGGTATCGGCCGCTTCCCGAAAGCTACGTCTCGCGACAATTTCGGCAAGCGCCTGCAAGTCATTCCAAGAGGGCCTTTTCATCGGTGAATCTGCCTCACCGGCGCGTTCTATTTTCGAAGGATTATGCCACCTATAGGGCGCAATAAGATGAATCCCCCCGGGGACCGATACAGCGGCTTCGCGCTTATCGGAATAGGTACAACCAAAGGTGAGGTGGCAGGTATGAATCTGAAAAGAATGCTGTTGGCGCTAAGTGCATTGGTTGCACTTGTGCTGCACGGTGGAGCATTTGCAGAAAAGCGTAACGTCTTGGTAGGCACCTGGCAGATGGTCGAAGCGACGCTGGAACGTGAAGGCGTTCGCTCTGAGGCCTATGGGCCGCGCCCGCATGGTTGGCTCGTATTCACCGAGGAGCTGACGTTTGTCGAGGTGCTCACCGATCCGCGCGTTCCAAAGTTCAAGTCCGCGGTTCGCGGCGAAGGAACCGACGATGAAAATCGGGCGGCCATGGCAGGAAGCATTGGCTTCTTCGGGCGTTATACCGTCGATGAGAACGGCGAGTTCGCTGGCAATACCGTCGAAGGCTCAACGTTTCCGAATTGGGTGGGCGCGACGCGCACGCGAGATGACCTGACGCTGGACGTCGACGGTGATCGAATGGCCGAAGACTTTCAACGCCCGGACGGTACCCGCGTCCATATCGTATGGACACGGGTGAAATGAGTACTCCCGCCGGAGCGGTGTGGGTGCAAAGCATCTCCGCATCACCACCCGGTCGCAAGCGGGTCGCCGCCCATACCTGCAGCAAGCCGGCACATTTTGGAACGCGGTCAGCAGGTCGAATGCGCTACTGTGCGTTCCGGAACGATTTTATTCACTTTCTCTTCCATGGCCGCCGCCGGCCTCATGAGGAGCTGTATCGGAAATGCATTCCGCAGAGCTCAAATCCTTCTACATGGTCGCGCGTCTGGGCAGCGTTACCCAGGCCGCGAAGAAGCTCGGTCTTAGCCAGCCGACCGTGACGACTCAGATCCGAAATCTAGAGGCGCAATACGGTGTGGAATTGTTCTATCGCGGCGGGCGTCGTCTCAGCTTGAGCGATGACGGCGCGCGGCTGCTGCCAATGGTGCAGAAATTACTGCAGCAGGAGGCGGACATTGAATTCTTCCTGCGTAACAGCGGGCAGTTCCAGGGCAACCTTCGTATCGCCGCCACCGCGCCGTACTACGTGCTGGATGTCGTGCAACGCTTTCGCGAGCGCTTGCCGCAGATGCAGATCACCTTGGAAATCGGCAATTCCCAGCAGGTCATCGAGGCGTTGGAAGAGTATCGGGTCGATCTTGCTGCCTCCTCACAACTGGAGCAGGACGCACGGTTTACCCGAATGGTGCTCGGTCAGGACCCGTTGGTTCTCGCAGTGCACCACAGCCATCCGCTGGCCCACCACGAACGTCTACCCGCATCGGCCCTCTCGGGCCAGTGCCTGTTGATGCGGGAAACAGGCTCGACGACACGTCAGCTTACCGAGCAGATGCTGCAAGAGGCGGGTGTCACCGGGACCAACATGCTGGAGATCGGTAGCCGCGAATCGATTCGTGAAGCCGTCCTGCGCAATATCGGCATCAGTGTGATCGCGCGTCATGAGGTGCCGGACAATCCCGCGTTGCGGGTCATTGCCCTAGACGACGCGCCGCTTATTCCCGAATACCTTTATTGCCTGCGTGAACGCCGGCAGGCGCGATTGCCTTCGGCGTTTCTCGCCATTGCCCGAGAGTTTTCCGCACCCTGACGCGCGCCTTCCGCTATACCAAAAATCCCGATGCCCTCATCGACGGCTTTTGCCTTATTGCCATGAAGCCTTAGTACGTCGCGCCCACCATGAACCTTGACCGATTTCATACGAGGTTCTGGCATGGCTACCGTCGATCTGCAACTGCGCGACATTCACAAGGGCTTCGGCGCCTTCAAAGCACTGGATGGCGTTTCGCTGGATGTTGCAGCAGGCGAACTGGTGTGTCTGCTCGGGCCGTCCGGCTGCGGCAAAACAACCTTACTGCGGTGCATCGCCGGCCTGGAGCATCAAGATCGGGGCCAGATCTACCGATCAGGGCGCGATGTCTCGGCGATGCCGCCTCAGGCGCGGGACTACGGCATTCTGTTCCAGTCGTATGCGCTGTTCCCCAATCTGACGGTGGCTCAGAACGTCGGCTACGGCCTGGCCAATCAGGGGCGCGAATCCATGCGCGCACGTGTGGGTGAAATGCTCGATATGGTCGGTCTGGCGGGTAGCGCGGAGAAATTCCCCGCGCAGCTCTCCGGCGGCCAACAACAGCGCGTGGCACTGGCACGCGCGTTGGCCCCGAACCCTTCGCTGCTGTTGCTCGATGAACCGATGTCCGCCCTCGATGCGCGGGTGCGCGAACATCTTTGTGGGGAGCTGCGCAATCTGCAGCGTCAGCTCGGCATTACTACCTTGATGGTCACGCACAATCAGGACGAAGCCATGTTGATGGCCGACCGTATCGCCGTGATCAACCGTGGGCGTGTCGAGCAGTACGCCTTGCCGAAAACGATCTACAACGCGCCGGCGAGTGCCTTCGTTGCCGAATTCGTCGGGCAGGGCAACTGGCTGCCGTTCGAACGTGAAGGCGTTCGCGCACGTGTGGGTGGGCTAAGCCTGCATCTAGAGGCGCCCGGCACTCAGACCCAGGGGCGTTTGTTCTGCCGACCAGAGGCCGTACTGATCAATCCGGATGCCGAGCAGGAAAACCAATTCTCGGCACGGATGCGCGAGATGACGTTCCTGGGTAATCGCTGCCGTCTGCGCTTCGAGTTGGATGAACTACCAGGCCACGCATTGCTGGCGGAAATCGCGCCCGAATCCATGCCGCAGCTGCGGGATGACCATATTCGTGTTGCGCTACCCGCGCGCAGCCTTCAGGTATTCGCCTGATGGAGCAGACCATGACCATCAGGGCGACCGTGCGCGCGGCTGATCATAAGGGGCGAGCAGACCTGGCCGACCGTTTGTTCGTGAACGGTGGGCAGTGGTCGATGCTGATCCTGCTGGTACTCGCCGTCATGCTGCCGCTGCTGGCGATGTTGTGGCGCGGCCTTGTCGGTGACCCTGCGCAGGGCGGTGGCCTGGCCGCCGCCACTGAGCTGTTCGGCAGCGCGAACTTTCGTTGGCTGCTCGGTAACAGCGTGACAAGCGCGTTATGCGTCGCGCTGATCGTGGTTCCGCTCGCGTATGGTTTCGCGTACGCACTGCAGCGTACGTGCGTGCCGGGCAAGGGGATGTGGCGCGGTATCTCGCTGCTGCCATTGCTGGCGCCGTCCATGCTGCCGGGCATCGCGTTGATCTACCTGTTCGGTAATCAGGGCGTACTTCGTGAGTGGATACCGGGCAACATCTACGGCTTCTGGGGCATCGTGCTGGGGCAGGCGATCTATACCTTTCCCCACGCGCTGATGGTGTTGCTCAGTGCATTGGCATTGGCCGATGCCCGCTTGTTCGACGCGGCGTCGAGCATGGGCGCTTCACCTTGGCGCGCGTTCCGCAGCATCACCTGGCCGGGTAGCCGGCAAGGGGTATTCGCCGCCGCGTGCTTGGTGTTCACCCTGTGCATCACGGATTTCGGCGTGCCCGTTGTCGTCGGTGGCGATTACCAGACGCTGGCGCTGGAAGCCTACAAGGCGGTACTGGGGCAGCAGCAGTTTGGGCGGGGTGCCTTGATCGGGCTCTTCCTGCTGGTGCCGGCGCTTCTCAGTTTTGCTGTGGACCTGTGGCTGCGTCGCCGGCAGCGCGATGCCCTCAGTGGGCGCGCGCAGCCATACCACGCCACGCCTCAGCGTGGACGCGATGCCAGTTTCCTGTTGCTGGTCGTGACGATCTGCGCGGTACTACTCGGCGTCTTCGGCATGGCGGTGTATTCGTCGCTGGTGAAGTTCTGGCCCTACGATTTATCGCTGTCCCTGCACAACTATGCCTTTTCCGAATTGCCCGGCGGCTGGCTGGCTTATCGTAACAGCCTGGCTTTGGCTTGCGCCTGCGCACTGTTCGGTAGCGTACTGATCTTCACGGGCAGCTACCTTTTGGAGAAGACACGGCAAACGCCACTGACCCAAGTTCTGCGCCTGCTGTGCTTCATCCCCATGGCGGTCCCGGGGTTGGTGCTCGGGCTTGGCTACGTGTTCTTCTTCAATCTCCCGGCCAACCCGCTGCACGGCCTCTACGGCAGCCTGACGCTGCTTGTCATCTGCACCGTGGCGCACTTTCTGACGACGGCGCAGATGACGGCCGCTGCAGCGTTGCGGCAACTGGACGGGGAGTTCGAAGCCGCGGCGCTTTCGCTCAAGGTACCGCTGCTGCGTCACTTCCTTCGCGTGACACTGCCTATTTGTCTGCCGGCGCTGCTGGACATCGTCCGCTACCTGTTCGTGTCTGCGATGACCACCGTTTCGGCCGTGATCTTCCTCTACAGCCCTGACACCGTGCTGGCTTCGGTCGCCGTGCTGAACATGGATGACGCCGGCAACGTTGGCGGCGCCGCAGCCATGTCCACCCTGATCCTGCTCACGTCCGCTGGCGTTTCCCTGCTGCTGGCCGGGGCCTCGCGCGGTTTGCTGCGCCGGTCCCAGGCCTGGCGTGGCGCGCCCGCTCATTGATCCTTCGGAGAACGTCCATGCACTACCAACACCCGACACACCTGCAAGCGGCCATCCTTGACTGGGCGGGCACCGTGGTCGATTTCGGCTCCTTCGCGCCTACGCGGATCTTCGTCGAAGCCTTCGCCGCGTTCGATATCGAGATCAGCCTTGACGAAGCCCGCGGGCCGATGGGGATGGGAAAGTGGGATCACATCCGCACGTTGTGCAACCAAGCCGAGATCGCCGAGCGGTTTCGCGGGCGGTTCGGTCGTGCGCCGACTGATGCTGACGTGACGGCCATCTACGAACGTTTCATGCCGTTGCAGATCGCCAAGGTGGGCGAGCATTCGGCACCGATCCCTGGCGCATTGGAGGCCGTGGCGGTTCTGCGCGCACGCGGCCTGAAGATTGGCAGTTGCTCTGGCTATCCCAGGGTCGTGATGCAGAAAGTGATCGAGCTTGCCGCGGACGCCGGTTATCACCCCGACCACGTGGTCGCGACCGACGAAGTACCCAAGGGCCGTCCTGGCCCAGCGCAGGCGCTGGCCAACGTGGTCGCGCTGGAGATCGACGACGTGGCGGCGTGCGTCAAGGTCGACGACACCGAGCCCGGAATCCTCGAAGGCCGCAGTGCTGGTATGTGGACAGTCGCGCTGCGGTTTTCGGGAAATTTTTTGGGGTTGGACTGGGCGCAGTTCCAGGCGCTCTCCACGTCGCAATTGGCCACTG
Organism: Pseudomonas matsuisoli; assembly: GCF_014647635.1. Classification (GTDB taxonomy): domain Bacteria; phylum Pseudomonadota; class Gammaproteobacteria; order Pseudomonadales; family Pseudomonadaceae; genus Pseudomonas_P; species Pseudomonas_P matsuisoli. The sequence continues at coordinate 270,426 of NZ_BMPO01000006.1, read as the reverse complement.
AACGGGTGCGTATCGACACATTGTTCGCCGCCAGCCGCCCGCACTACCTGATCGATACGCTGGCCGATCTACCGCCTGTCATCGATGCCATCAACGCACGTCTGAGCCGCGGCGAAAGCCCGCAGGCAAGCTGACTCGCCACTTCGCCCTTTCATTACAGGAGCCTCACCATGTTCAAACGTATTGCCTTTGCCGCCGGGCTGTTCGCTGCGGGTGTCTTGCCGGCGCAAGCCGCGACCGAACTGACTGTCTATACGGCGTTGGAAGTCGAGCAGCTCAAGCCCTACCAGCAGGCCTTCGAAAAGCAGAACCCAGACATTCGCATCAAGTGGGTCCGCGACTCCACCGGTATCGTTACCGCAAAGCTACTGGCCGAAAAAGATCGCCCACAGGCCGACGTGGTCTGGGGGCTGGCCGGCTCGAGTCTCGCTGTTCTGAAGCAGCAGGGCATGCTCGAACCCTATGCTCCGAGCAGTCTGGACCGGATCGGTGCTCATTACCGTGATAGTGCCAATCCGCCCGCTTGGGTCGGCATGGACGTTTGGGCGGCAAGCATCTGCTTCAATACCATTGAGGCGGAAAAGCAAGGCTTGCCGAAGCCGACTAAATGGGAAGACCTGGCAGACCCGATCTACCGCGGCAAGATCGTCATGCCCAACCCCGCATCGTCGGGGACGGGCTATTTGGACGTCAGCGCGTGGCTGCAAACCTTTGGCGAGGAAGGGGGGTGGGCCTACATGGACAAGCTGCACCAGAACATCGGGCAGTACACCCACTCGGGCTCCAAGCCCTGTAAGCAAGCGGCAGCCGGCGAATTTCCAATCGGTATCTCGTTCGAGTACCCGGCCATCCAACTCAAGCGTAAAGGTGCGCCGCTGGACATCGTCCTTCCCAAGGAAGGGCTGGGCTGGGAAATCGAGGCCACCGCGCTCATCAAGGGCAGCCCCCATCTCGATGCGGCGAAGAAGCTCGCGGACTTCTCCGCCAGTCGCGAAGCGATGGATTTGTACAAAGCCAACTTCGCGGTATTGGCCCAGCCAGGTATTGCCGAGCGTTTTCAAGAGCTGCCGGCAGATTACGAGCAGCGATTGATCAAGAACGACTTCGATTGGGCGTCGGAGAACCGCGATCGCATTCTCGCCGAATGGCGTAAGCGCTACGACGGCAAATCCGAAGCCGTATCCCGATGACGCGCACGCCATTTCTCATCCAGGAGTTTTTGTATGAGTCAGCAAGACTGTGACTTATTGATCGTTGGTGCCGGCATTCTTGGTCTGGCGCATGCCTGGGCAGGCGTTCGCCGCGGGCTCAAAGTCCGAGTGTTTGAGCGAAGCGACCGGGCGCTGGGCGCTTCGGTACGTAATTTTGGGCAGGCACTGGTCACGGGGCAGGCACCTGGGCCGATGCTCGATCTTGCGCGCCAATCCCATGGGCTCTGGTGTGAGCTGGGAAAGGCCGCCGGGTTGTCCCTGAAACAAAAAGGCTCCTTGATATTCGCGCGCAGCGAAGCCGAGGAGGCCATGCTCGAAGCGTTTTGCGCAGGGCGTGGCCGTGAGCTCGGCTATCGCGTAGAGCTCCTGCGCGGTGCCGAACTGCGCGATCTATACGGCGGCTGCTTCGCTCATCATCGGGCGGCTTTGCATGGCATGGATGATCAGCAATTGTTTTCCCGCGAGGCACTGCCGCAGATGGTTGAGTATCTGCGGGGGCTGGGCGTGGATTTCCATTTTTCCACCTTGGTACGCGATGTCGACGAGGGCATCGCCCAGACGACAGCAGGACGCTTCACCGCGCGGCACATCGTGGTGTGCTCGGGGCACGACTACCAGACGTTGCTGGCCGAACCGATGGCCACGCTACGACCCTCGGTATGTCGCTTGCAAATGTTGCGTGCGCGCCTCGATCAGCCGCTCGATCTACAGCATGCGGTACTGACAGGCTTGAGCTGCGTGCACTATGGCGCATTCGCCGATTTGCCCGAGGCTGAGGCTATCCGTCAGGAGATCCGGCGTGAGCAGCCTGCCTTGGAGGCATTCGGTATCCACCTGTTGGTGAGTCCGACCCCTTATGGTGACCTCATCATTGGCGACTCCCATGACTACGGCAGCGATGCCCAACCGTTCAATACCGAGGCGGTCGATGAGCTACTGGTCGACTTGGCCGAACATACGCTCGGCGGGCGCTTACATGTGCTGGAGCGTTGGCAGGGTGTTTACGGCGCACGCGGTCCGGGCCCGTTCAGCGTGTTGCGCGCGGGTAAAGGGGTGACCGGTGTACTAATGCACACCGGGCTCGGCATGAGCGTGGGGCTGGGATTGGGTGAGCGTACCGTTGGCGCATTACTCGGGGAGCGGGACTGGCCGGTTGCGTCGCCGGCGTAAGCAGCGCCATCAATCATCGCAAGGGACCGTTTCGCGCGCAGGCCCATGCGTGGCAAACGTCTACAGCGGTTCCTACGGCGGTGATGGTGGATTACGCTTCGCTTAGTCACGCTCACGCCAACCCTCTATTGGAGTCCTCATGCCGACCCTGCCGTTCGATCCTGCCGCCCCTGCAACCTTACTTCTCGACGCCTGGAAAACCGGCGACCTGCTGAACGCCTTGTCCGAGGCGCTTCGTCCGGAAACGCTTGAGCAGGGCTACGACGTGCAGGACGCCTTTTTCAAGGCCGCGGGCGGCGCGCGCGGTGGATGGAAACTTGGCGTCGGAAGCCCTGCGGCCATGCGCGGTGCAGGGCTGTCTCGGCCACTGGTGGGCCAGTTGGATAAGGCGCGTATTCACGCCAGCGGCGCGCACCTGAGCCTGCCGTCGCCAACGACCCTTACCATTGAGTGCGAGATCGCGTTCACCCTGGCTCGTGACCTGCCTCCCCAGCCGGGGCGGGAGATACAGCCCTACGATATTCGCGCGACGTGCCTGACATTCGAAGTGGTGCGCTCGCGGTTCGTCGACCGCAAAACGGTCGGTTGGCCAAGCTTCACGGGCGATAACGTGGGATTTGAGGCCTTGGTCGTAGGTGCGAATGCCTGTGCCGGGCTTGACCGCGAGGTGCTGCGCACTTTGGCAGAAACAGCGGTGGTGCATTTGGACGGCGCGCCCAAAGCCAAAGGGCTGTTTGGTGAAACCGCTACCGATCCGTTGAACTCCCTTGCGGAGCTTTACGCCCATGCGGCGGAGCGAGGCGAGACGCTACGTGCAGGAGACATCGTCTCCAGCGGCGCGATGTGCGAGCCGTTCGATATCGAAGGTGCGGGCCATACGCTGTCGGTGCGTTATTTCGGTCATGAATTGACGTTTTCGCTGTAAGGCACGGGCGCGGATTCTGGATTCACCCGCCATGGGGCGGTGTCACCACGCGCCTCATGGCTGATGTGCTACGGTCAGGCCTACACTTTATCCGCGGAGTGCGCTTCGCTCTTATAGGCTTCCAGCGCCTGTAAGCGTGTCGTTAGCGCCGCATGGATGTTCTCGTAGGCCACGCTGCCGAGGGGAAGGCGGAAGGGCGGCTTGGTTTGGTCGATAGCGCGCAGCATCGCGTCCACGGTGCGCTCGGCGTCGCCCTTCAGTTTGAATCCTCCTGACTTCAACCCACTGCGAACCTCGTCAGCAGGCGTTCCGGCGTAGTCGGGATGCGGATCTGCGTAATTGACGCTCGCGCCAAACTGCGTCTCGGTCGGGCCAGGCTCGGCCAGGATGAAGTCGATACCGAACGCCGCTACTTCCTGCGAGACGGCTTCGATGAACCCTTCGATGCCCCATTTGCTGGCGTGATAGAGGCTAAAGCCGGGGTACGCAATTTGGCCGCCTTCGGAGGAGACCTGCACGATCCGTCCGCCGCCTTGACGCCGTAGATAGGGAAGCACAGCGCGGATGAGTTGAATGCTACCCACAAGGTTGGTCGCCAGTTGCTGCTCGATCTGCTCATCACTTAGCTCTTCGGCGGCGCCGAGCAGGCCGTACCCGGCATTGCTGACAATGTAGTCGATGTCTCCGGCGTGCTCGAATGCCGCTTTTACGCATTCGCGAATGGCCTCGGTACGGGTGAGTTCGAGTTCAAGCACGTGCAACTGCTCTGGGTAGCGTGCTTTCAGGTCATCCAGTGCGCTCGGCTTGCGTACGGTTCCAATGACGCGATCGCCGCGCGCTAGAGCACGCTCCGCCAGCACGCGACCAAGGCCGGACGATGTACCTGTGATCAACCATGTCTTTGCCATGTCTGTCTCCCGGTATGGATGGAAGCCTTATCCTATCCAGGTATCCGCCGCGACAGAATCCTCACCAACTTGTATGGGTTGATGAGGACTTTTCACCAGTTATCGGCCGGTCGATGAGATGTGTACGTTTAATGTGGGACGGAATCGCGCATCGCCTGCCGTGGGCGAATCGCGCCAGCGCAGCCGGCGGCCATGGCAAAGATGCATAGCGCACCAAGCGTGCCGACGGCCTCCAGCGTCGCACCAAACAGCGGCGTGCCTAGTGTCTGACCGAGGGCAAGCATTAGGAACGGGATACCTAGGCCGAGGTCGGGCTGATCGGGAAGTAGCTCGATGCCCTGTATTAGATAGGTTCCCGTCGAGATGATGTAGGCCATGCCGAACAGCCCCATGGCAGCGAATCCATAGGCATCAGAGATGGACGTGGCGGCAAGCCCCAAAGTCCCCGCGCCAATACCAAGCAACGCCCACGCATGAATACATAAGGTGCCGTAGCGATGCGTGAGGACGCCTGTCAACGAGCCTGCGACGCCTACGGCGCCCAAGACGATCCAGGCCCAGGCAATTTGAGTGGTGGAAAATCCAAAATCGCCGCGCAGGATGTTGGCGCCGAACGTCCACACCGCCGTGCTGGATACGCCCGCGACGAACGCGCTCAGGCAGAGGGTGAGTACGCCGTCGCGTTTCAGCACTGCAAATGAAAAGCCCCTATTGTTTTCACCGTAGGTACCGGGTGGAAGAGCAAGCCACAGCCAAACCGACACCCCGGCGCCGATCAGCGCGAACAGTGTATAGAGTTCGCGCCACGACCCAGTTGCCATTAGCGCGGCTATCCCGGAAAAAACGATGCCGACGGCGGTGCCCGCGTTGATGGTGCCGTTCGCCTTGGGCCGCTCGCTTTCACGGAATTGTCGGGACACCGCCGACGCGAGGGGCGGCGACGCCAAGCCCGAACTCAACCCGGCGAGTGCGATACCAATGCCCAGAACCCAGCCTGACGCGGCAATCGTGACGATCGCCATGCCTGCGGTCGCAGCAACGCCGGCGAACAGGGCGATCATCCGTGGGGCGATTTTTCCGCTGGCGGCGAAGGTGAAGCCAATTCCCAGGCAATAGGCCGCGAAGGCACCTCCGCCAATCCATCCCGATGCAAGCACGCTAAGCGCAAGGTCCTCGCGAATCTGGGGGAGGAACAGTCCGTACGCGAACCGCGCCAGGCCATACGACAGCGCCGTCAGTGCGAAGGCTGCGGCAACCAGATTAATGCCTTTCATGAGGCGCGGTCCCTAGCCGTGCAAATGAGCACTAAGGCGGCCTGCTTGGCATCTTCGATGACCGAGGCACCCGCGACGCTGGCGCCTGCGGTCGCGCCTTCGAATATCAGCCAGATCTGCATAGTGAGCGTAGCGTCATCTCGACCAAGGCAGTGGCGAACACGCTTGGCCACATCGGCGCGGAATTCGTCTTTCTGCTGATGAACGAGCGACACGATCTCTTCACATGCGGAGGCGTACTCGCTTCGGGCGCGTAGCAGCATGCACCCGCGAGCACCACGGCCCTCGATCCAGTGTCGTAGCGTATCGAAGAGGTGCGCGATGGGGTTGGCTGCACTGGAATCAGCGGCGAGTTGCTCCATGAAAGCGGCGTGGCGCGCTCGGAGCACTTCAATGACCAGGCCGTCACGAGAGCCGAAGTGCTTGTACAGCGTACGTGTCGACACGCCGGAAGACGCGATGATCCGGTCAATGCCGATCCCGCGGAAACCCTCGGTTTCAAAAACGTCGGCTGCGCCGACGACGATTGCGTTGTGCTTGTCCATGGCTCGAGTGTAAAGCGATCGTTTTACACGTCAAGCGCGCGGTACGGGAGTTTTGCTACTGGATCGCTTTTAGCGCGGGTTCAAATCCTTAATTTTGGCCGCGCGAACGCCTATGGCGAGTCTCCAACGCAGGGTTGATCGCGGTACACGATGCCTGCATAGGCTTTTAGTGAGGGCCCGTGTTCACTGGCCTGCGGCAACTATTCATAAACAGTTGCATATCTTGGAATCTGGTATACCATAATACCGAAACCAACAATGCAGGGGGCTATCATGGGCTTCGAGATCCGCAAGATCGTCAGTTACGTAGAAGAAACGCTGATCGAAGGTGGCAAGGCAACCGATAAGCCAGTGAAGATGGTCGGTCTGGCTGTCGTCATCAAGAACCCATGGGTAGGTCAGGGCTTCGTTGAAGACCTCAAGCCTGTCATCAAGGGCAATTGCTCCGAACTGGGCGCTTTGATGGTCGAGCGTTTGACCGCAGCCATTGGTGGCGCCGCGCGTATCGAAGCATACGGCAAGGCGGCGGTGGTTGGCGCTGATGGTGAGATCGAGCACGCGTCCGCTGTCATTCACACGCTGCGTTTTGGCAACCACTACCGCGAAGCGGTTCAGGCCAAGAGCTACCTGAGCTTCACCAACAAGCGTGGCGGTCCTGGTACGTCCATTCAAATCCCAATGATGCACAAGGATGATGAAGGCCTGCGTTCTCACTACATCACGCTTGAGATGCAGATCGAAGACGCACCGCGGGCAGACGAAATCGTCGTTGTGCTAGGTGCTGCTGACGGTGGCCGTCTGCATCCGCGTATCGGCAACCGTTACATCGATTTGGAAGAGTTGGCCGCCGAAGCCAAGTGAGCAGGAGCATCGACATGATCGGGCCCAGCGCCGAGCGTACGCCTAACCAGACCAGCTATAGAGTCACGGGGCAAGGTAGCCCAGTCGTGCTCATTCATGGCGTGGGTCTCAACAAGGACATGTGGGGCGGGCAGGTCGTCGGCCTGGCGCCGCACTTTCAGGTCGTCACATACGACATGCTGGGGCACGGCGAAAGCCCGCGTCCGAGTGGCGATTGTGGTCTAGAAGGGTACGCCGATCAGTTGGTCGAGCTTCTCGATCATTTGGGTATCGAGCAAGCTGGAGTGATTGGTTTCTCGATGGGCGGCCTGGTCGCGCGTGCATTTGCACTGCGCCATCCCGATCGCATTTCCTCGCTTGTTGTGCTCAACAGCGTTTTCAATCGCTCTCCTGAGCAAAGCGCAGGCGTGATCGCCCGGACGGCGCAAGCTGCCGAGCACGGTCCTGACGCAAATGCCGAAGCCGCGCTCAAGCGCTGGTTCAGCCTGGAGTACCAAGGCGCGAACCCTGCGCAGGTGAGTGCTATCCGGGAAACGTTAGCGAATAACGACCATCAGGGTTACTTGACAACTTATTCGCTGTTCGCCACGCAGGATATGTACGGCGCCGACGAGCTGCACCGTATTGCAGTGCCGACGCTGATCGCGACGGGCGAGCTCGATCCTGGGTCGACGCCGGAAATGGCGCGCGGATTGGCAAAGCGAATTCCTGGTGCGCAAGCGGTGGTGCTCGAAGAGCAGCGGCACATGATGCCGGTCGAATCGCCGCGCCTGGTCAATCAACTATTGCTGGATTTTCTTTTGCGGGCCGATTGCCTGCAGGACAGAGCAAAGGGGATCGTCGCATGACGCTTTCACGCTATCAGATGTGTATCGACGGGCAGTGGGTCGATGCCGAGTCAGGCGCGACGTTCGAAAGCCTGGACCCAGCGCTCGCCCAGCCTTGGGCGGTGCTTCCAGATGCAGGAGAGGCTGACGTCGAGCGCGCCGTTACTGCGGCGCAGCGGGCCTTCGATAATCCAAGCTGGCGTGGACTTTCCGCGACCGCACGCGGCAAGCTTTTGCGTCGCTTAGGCGACCTCATTGCCGAAAACAAGGAAGCCCTGGCGCAGCTAGAAAGTCGCGATAACGGCAAATTGATCCGCGAGACGCGGGGCCAGGTAGGCTATTTGCCAGAGTTCTTCCATTACACCGCAGGCTTGGCCGACAAGCTTGAAGGCGGCACCTTGCCGCTGGATAAGCCGGACATGTTCGCCTACACCGTCCATGAGCCTTTGGGTGTCGTGGCAGGCATCATTCCTTGGAATAGCCCGCTTTACCTTACGGCCATCAAGGTTGCTCCGGCATTGGCTGCTGGCAATACGGTGGTTTTGAAACCGTCCGAGCATGCCTCGGCAACAATCCTGGAACTAGCGCGTTTAGCGTTAGAGGCCGGCTTTCCAGCCGGCGTCCTCAACGTGGTTACGGGCTTCGGACCGACCACGGGCGCGGCCCTGACCAGCCATCCGTTGGTGCGCAAGATTGCCTTCACGGGTGGTGCGGCGACGGCGCGCCATGTCGTCAAGGCAAGTGCAGCGAATTTCGCCAAGTTGTCGCTGGAACTCGGCGGCAAGTCGCCGAACATCATTTTTGCCGATGCGGATCTTGATAGCGCCGTCAATGGCGTGGTCGCAGGCATCTATGCCGCCTCTGGGCAGAGCTGCGTCGCAGGTTCGCGGCTGTTAATCCAAGACGAGATTTACGATGCATTCGTCGAGCGTCTGATCGAGCGCGCCAAGCGCATTCGGATCGGCAATCCACAAGACGATGCCAGTGAAATGGGCCCAATTGCTACGGCTCAGCAGCTCGGTGTCATCGAGGGCTTGGTCGAGGCAGCAAAGGCCGAAGGCGCGAAGTTGCGAATGGGCGGCAAGCGCGCGGAAGGTCAAGCAGGCGGCTGGTTCTACGAACCCACGCTGTTCGAATGCGATCGCCATTCGATGACCATCATGCAGGAAGAAGTGTTCGGCCCCGTGGCGTCAGTCATTCGGTTCAAGGATGAGACGGAAGCACTCGAGCTCGCCAACGACTCCCAATTCGGCCTGGCTGCAGGTATCTGGACTCGTGACTTGGGGCGTGCGCATCGCCTCGCCCGTGACGTGCGTTCCGGAATCATCTGGGTGAATACCTACCGCGCGGTATCCGCCATGGCGCCAATCGGTGGCTTTGGCAACAGCGGTTACGGCCGCGAAAGCGGGATCGATTCGGTGCTTGCGTACACCGAATTGAAGACCGTCTGGATCAATTTGTCCCAAGCACCAATGCCTGATCCGTTTGTAATGAGGTAACAACAACATGATCGATCCGAGCCTCTATAAATCCGTAATGGGCGCGTTCCCGTCCGGTGTAACCGTCATCACTACGCTCGACAGCGACGGTGGCATCGTTGGTTTGACCGCGAGTGCCTTCAGCGCCTTGTCGCTCGAGCCGGCCTTGGTGCTGTTCTGTCCGAACTACACCTCAGACTCGTACCCAGTGCTGCGCGACAGTAAGCGTTTTGCAATTCACTTGCTTTCCGGCGAGCAACAGGCAGAAGCCTATGCATTCGCCAAAAAGGGCAAGGAAAAGGCACAAGGCATCGAGTGGGAGCTCAGTGAACTGGGTAACCCATTGCTGGCTGGCGCAACTGCAATCATCGAGTGTGAGTTGTGGCGCGAGTACGATGGTGGCGATCACGCCATTATGGTCGGCGCTGTCAAGAACCTGATTTTGCCGGAAGAGCCGCCAATCCCGATGATCTATCACCGGGGCAAATTGGGACCGTTGCCAGCCTTTGCCTGACTGACGCCCTGACGGACCGGAAAATGCCTGACCGTCCAAGCATTGAAATCACCCTTTTGGCCGTGCGTGTTCCGCGCGGCCTTTTTTTTGCGGAGTGGTCATGACACCTGCTGCATCTCTCCTGCGCCAGCAGGCTTTCATTAATGGCATCTGGCGCGACGCTGCCAATGGTAGCGTTCAAGACATCCTGAACCCTGGGACTGATCAGTCGATCGGAACGGTTCCTCATATGGGCGAAAGCGAGACCGTAGAGGCGATCGAGGCCGCCGAGTCGGCATTGCCTGCGTGGCGCGGACTGACGGCTGCGCATCGCAGTGCGGTGCTCAAGCGCTGGCACGCGCTGATGATCGAGCATACCGATGCATTGGCTGAACTCCTGACACTCGAACAGGGCAAGCCCGTAGCTGAAGCGTGCGGGGAAATTCTTTACGCCGCCAGTTTCATCGAGTGGTTCGCCGAGGAAGCACGGCGCACCTACGGCGATACCATTCCCAGTCATCGCGCCGATGCACGCATCCTGGTGACCCGCGAACCGATTGGCGTCGTGGCTGCTATTACGCCCTGGAATTTTCCAGCGGCAATGATCACGCGCAAGGTTGGACCGGCGCTCGCGGCAGGCTGTACGTGCATCGTCAAGCCAGCGCCCGAAACCCCTTTCACCGCGCTGGCGCTGGCAGCATTGGCCGAGCAGGCAGGTCTCCCCGCGGGTGTGCTCAACGTGGTCACCGGAGATGCCGTCGCGATTGGCAATGCATTATGTGCGAGCCCGGTGGTGCGCAAGCTTTCGTTCACCGGCTCTACACCGATCGGCAAGCTCTTGATGCGACAAAGTGCCGACACCTTGAAAAAAGTGTCGCTCGAGCTCGGTGGTAATGCGCCTTTCATCGTGTTCGACGATGCTGACCTCGAGCGTGCGGTTGAAGGTGCACTGATCGCGAAGTTTCGTAATGCCGGTCAGACTTGCGTCTGCGTGAACCGCTTTCTTGTGCAGGATGGGATTCACGACGCGTTCGTGGCGCGTTTGGCAGAGCGCGTGAACGAATTGCGGGTGGGTTCGGGCTTCAGTGCAGGCGTAGAGCAGGGGCCGCTGATTAACGAGCGCGCGGTAGAAAAGGTCGAGGCGCATGTGCGAGACGCCTTGGAAAAAGGCGCGGAGCTGCATTGTGGCGGTGAGCGTCATCCGCTTGGGCAAAACTTTTTCAAGCCAACTGTTATCAGCAATGTCGACGAGCGGATGAGCGTGGCGACCGAGGAAACCTTCGGGCCCTTAGCGGCGGTTTTTCGCTTTCGTACTGAAGCCGAGGCGATCAAGCGAGCGAACGATACGGAGTTCGGTCTCGCCGCGTATTGCTACACGCGCAATCTGGGGCGTGCATTTCGCATGAGTGAGGCGCTCGAATACGGCATGGTCGGCATCAACGAAGGGTTAATTTCCACGGAAGTCGCGCCGTTCGGCGGGATCAAGTCGTCCGGTCTCGGTCGTGAGGGTTCGCACTACGGTATCGACGACTACATGGAAATCAAATACACCTTGATGGGTGGCCTGGATGATGGGGTGGAATCATGAGTAGCGAGAAATACGAAAAAGGTCTGGAAATTCGGCGCCGAGTGCTGGGCGATGACTACGTCAATCGCTCCATCGAGAATGCCAACGACTTCAACCAACCATTGCAGGAGCTCGTTACCGAGTACTGCTGGGGTCATGTCTGGGGGCGGGAGGGTTTATCGATGCAAGAACGCAGCATGATAAACTTGGCCATGATTTCCGCGCTCAATCGTCCCCACGAATTGAAGCTTCACATCCGCGGCGCTCTGCGCAATGGGTTGAGCCAAGAGCAGATCAGAGAGGTTCTGCTGCAGGTCGGCATCTACTGTGGCGTCCCTGCTGCCGTCGACAGTTTTCGAATTGCGCGCGAGGCGTTCGCCGAGGCTGAGGAGGGGATGTAAGAACGTGTTCACGGTGGAGTAAATGCGTGTCGCATTGTTGATCGTGAACCGTCTTGAGCGTGGTCAGCCTGAAGGCACTTACGCCACCATGAACAGAACAGTCGAGCACTGAATGAAACGCCAGCCTCTAGACGATAGCTTTAAGGTGAGTCGCAACCCAGTGACATTGCGTGAAATGGTGCTCGAAAAGCTCCGTAGCGCCATCATGAATTTCCAGCTGCTTCCCGGTGATCGTCTCGTGGAGCGCGATTTGTGCGAGCGGCTGGGCGTCAGCCGAACATCGGTACGCGAGGCGCTTCGGCATCTGGAATCCGAGGGGCTGGTGGAGTTCGCCGACGCCAAGGGGCCACGGGTTGCGATTATTACGCTCGAGGATGCCTGCGATCTTTACGAGCTCCGGTGCGTGCTCGAAGGGATGGTTGTCCAGCTCTTCACATTGCGTGCTCGCGCCAAAGATATCCGTGCGCTGGAACGTGCTCTGGAAAACAACCGCAAGACGCTGCAGGACGGCGAGCTACAGCAGGTGCTGGAGTCCGTACAGGATTTTTACGACGTACTGATGGAAGGCTCGGGCAACGATATCGCGGCGGGTCAGTTGCGTCAGTTGCAAGCGCGGATCAGCTATTTACGTGCGACTTCGGTATCGCAGATCAATCGCCGCGGTTCGAGCAATCAGGAGATGGAACGGATGGTTGAGGCGATCAAGAGCGGTGATCCGATCGCCGCGCACAAAGCCTCGGTCGACCATGTCCGCTCCGCCGCGAAGGTCGCGCTCGAATATCTCGAAGCAAAGCAGGAAGGCGCCAAAGCGCGTGAAATCGTGCCGCCGATTGCGTTGAAAGACCCTCGGATCGGGATGTGAAGCATGCTCATCGTGCCGCGCTTCTGTTGCCAATGCGGTAGCGCGTCGCTCGATCGTCGCTTGCCTCCAGGCGACGATCACCCACGGCTCGTGTGCCTGAGCTGCGGCTACGTTCACTATGAAAATCCCAAGATCATCACGGGCTGCATCATCGAGCACGGGGGGCGTTATTTGCTTTGTAAACGTGCCATCCCGCCGCGCATTGGTACATGGACGTTGCCTGCCGGCTTCATGGAAAACGGTGAAACTGCAGAGGATGCGGCGCTTAGGGAAGTGCGGGAGGAGTCCGGGATTTTGGCGGAAATTCTATGCCCGTATTCGTTGTTCAGTGTCCCCACCATCAGTGAGCTGTACCTGATCTTTCGCGCGACGATGATCGAGGACACAGGCCACTTCGGTCCTGAAACGCTCGAGTGCCGTTTCTTCGCGCCCGAAGAGATTCCGTGGGATTTGATCTACTACCCGGCGATACGGCAGATTCTCGAGCGTTACATTCAAGAGCGTGACAAAGGGCACTACGGCCTCTATGTGGGCAACGACGCGACTGGACGTGTTCACTTCGTTCAATAGTTCGCCGCGCCGCTACGCCGCACTCATCAGTGCGGGACGCCTTCCACGATGATCACCTCTGCATTGGCGACCCCCTGCCTGTAACTCGCCGCTTCCTGATATTCGGGTGACCGATAACACGCGAGCGCCTGCTCATACGATTCGAATTCGATCACGACACTTCGTTGTGGTGTAGCGCGTCCTTCCATTGCTTCCGATTGCCCGCCTCTCGCCAGTAACCGCCCGCCGTATGCAGCAAACGCAGCCGGCGCGTGCTTGGTGTATTCCGTGTAGCGCTCGGGGTCGGTGACGTCGACGTGCGCAATCCAGTAGCCCTTCATGGGAATCGCCTCTTGGGAGAATGATGGTCTTACGGTATACCATGAGTCTCGGTTTTTCCATGAGGTGAGGATAGCCATGACATTCCATCCAATCGATGCGCTCATCGAGGATTTTCGCGGCGGCAAGATGGTGCTGCTGGTCGATGACGAAGACCGCGAAAACGAAGGCGACCTTTTGATTGCCGCCGAACATTGCACGGCGGCGTCCATCAATTTCATGGCGCGCGAGGCGCGTGGGCTGATCTGCCTGACGTTGACCGACGAGCATTGCCTTCGTCTCGGTCTGGAGCAGATGGTCCCCAGCAATGGCAGCGCGTTTTCGACTGCGTTTACCGTATCCATTGAGGCCGCTACTGGCATCACGACGGGTATTTCCGCGTCCGATCGAGCGCACACGGTGAGAGAGGCCGTGCGCCCGGATGCCGGACCGGCCGATCTGGTGCAGCCTGGTCACATCTTTCCGCTACGGGCAAAAGAAGGCGGCGTGCTAACGCGGGCGGGGCATACGGAAGCAGGCTGTGATCTAGCCCGGCTGGCGGGTCTTACGCCGGCCGCGGTGATTGTCGAAGTGATGAACGATGACGGCACCATGGCGCGGCGGCCAGAACTGGAAGCGTTCGCGCGCCAGCACGGCATTCGGATCGGCACCATCGCGGATCTCATTCAATACCGCCTCAGCAACGAACACACGGTCACGCGTATCGGCGAGCGCGAACTGCCGACCGTCCATGGAGAGTTCCGGTTAATCACGTATGAGGATGGCATCAACGGCGGCGTCCATATGGCGATGGTGATGGGACAAATAGACCGCAAGACGCCGACGCTAGTACGCGTGCACGCCATTGATCCATTGCGTGATCTGGTGGGCGCGGAATACATCGGCCCGAAAAGCTGGACGCTTTGGGCTGCACTCGAGCGCATTGCCAAAGAGGGCGCGGGAGTCGTTGTGGTCCTGGCGAACCATGAGTCTTCTCAAGCGCTGCTGGAGCGTGTACCCCAGCTGACACAACCTAAACGCCCTTACCATCAGGGCTCTTCCCGGATTTATTCCGAGGTCGGTACTGGCGCGCAGATTTTGCAGGATTTGGGCGTTGGAAAATTGCGCCATCTTGGCCCCCCGCTCAAGTACGCAGGTCTCACCGGATACGATCTCGAGGTGGTGGAAAGCGTCCCGTTCGAATGAACGGGAAACGCTTGCAGAAAGTTTGGAATACCATAATATGGAATTCATAAGGTCGATCCCCTTTTCCGGACCCTGCTAGCAGGACACACGAACAATATCCGGTCAGACCACCATTTTCAGATCCGCTGGATCCACTGCTCCCGTCAGGCGGGCAAAAGCGCCCGCTTGCACAAAAACACAACAATGAGGGCAAGCAAGATGGTATTTCGTAAACGAATCGTCGCTGCGTTCTGTGCAAGCTTGATCGGTAGTGCCGCCGCTGCTTCAGCTGCTGCTGATACCGTCAATTTCGTCAGTTGGGGCGGTACCACGCAGGATGCGCAAACGCAGGCATGGGCGGACCCTTTCAGCGCCGAGACCGGCGTAACCGTCGTACAAGACGGCCCTACCGACTACGGCAAGCTCAAGGCAATGGTCGAAAGCGGCAACGTCCAGTGGGACGTAGTCGATGTGGAAGCCGACTTCGCGATGCGCGCGGCCAATGAAGGGCTGCTTGAACCCCTTGATTTCAGCGTGATTCAGCGGGATCGGATCGATCCTCGCTTCGTGTCCGATCATGGCGTCGGTTCTTTCTATTTCTCCTTCGTGCTTGGCTACAACCCGTCGCGGATCGGCGCCTCCAAGCCGGACTCCTGGTCCGCACTGTTCGACACCAAGACCTATCCGGGCAAACGCGCGCTGTACAAGTGGCCGAGCCCCGGCGTGATCGAACTCGCGCTGTTAGCGGATGGCGTTGCAGAGGACAAGCTGTATCCGCTCGATCTGGACCGCGCCTTCAAGAAGCTGGATGCCATCAAGAAGGATATCGTCTGGTGGGGCGGCGGCGCGCAATCTCAGCAATTGCTCGCTTCGGGTGAGGTCAGCATGGGCCAGTTTTGGAACGGTCGTATCCATGCGCTGCAGCAGGAAGGCGCGCCGGTTGGCGTCAGTTGGAAGCAGAACCTCGTCATGGCGGACTTTCTCGTCATTCCGAAGGGCGCGCCGAACAAAGCCGCTGCGATGAAGTTCCTCGCCAATGCCAGTGGCGCGAAAGGCCAGGCCGAATTCGCCAATCTGACGGCTTACGCACCCGTGAACCTGGATAGCGTACAAAGCCTGGACGCCGACCTGGCTCCGAATCTGCCTACCGCCCACGAAGCGGATCAAGTCACCCTTGATTTTGCCTACTGGGCAAAGCACGGCGGTGAGATCGCGGGTCGCTGGAACGAATGGTTGGTGAAGTGACATGACGGCCCTTCGAACGACGTTGGTCGACACGGCCACTTCGGGCAAGGCGCGTTTAGCCAGCGACCGCTGGCGGGGTGCGCCTTACCTCTTGCCTGCTCTTATTTTCCTGGGACTGTTTTTCCTGGCGCCCCTGATCGGGCTGCTTCTGCGCGGCATTCTGGAGCCAACCCCAGGGCTGAGTAACTACGCCCAGTTATTCGCCAACTCCGCGTACTCGAAAGTCTTGTTCAACACCTTCGCCGTGGCGGGCTTGGTGACGCTGATCAGTCTTCTTCTCGCGTTTCCGTTAGCGTGGGCAATTACGCTGGTGCCGCGGGGTTGGGGTCGCGCGCTTTTGGGTATCGTGCTGTTGTCGATGTGGACAAGCCTGCTTGCGAGGACGTATTCGTGGCTGGTGCTGTTGCAAGCATCCGGTGTGATCAACAAGGTACTGATGGCGTTCGGTGTGATCGATCAGCCGCTCGAGATGGTGCATAACCTCACGGGCGTGGTGATCGGGATGACCTACATCATGATTCCGTTCATCGTTTTGCCGCTTCAGGCAACCATGAGCGCTATCGATCCAATGGTATTGCAAGCCGGTTCGATCTGCGGCGCTAGCCCGTGGCGCAACTTCTTCCGAGTGTTCATTCCGCTGTGCCGACCGGGGATTTTCTCGGGTGCGCTCATGGTGTTCGTCATGTCTCTCGGCTACTACGTGACACCGGCGTTGCTCGGTGGCGCTCAGAACATGATGCTTCCTGAGTTCATCGTCCAGCAGGTGCAGTCGTTCCTGAATTGGGGCGTCGCCAGTGCCGCTGCGGCGTTGTTGATCGTGATCACGCTTGCGCTGTTCTACGTCTACTTGAAGTTGCAGCCGGAATCGCCGGCCGCTTCGGCCACTGCGAGGTAAGCATCATGTTGCTGTCTGCCAACGCCATGGGGCCGCGCCTGCGCTTCGGCCTGTTTACGGTGAATGCAGTGATCGCTGCCTTCCTGTTATTACCGATCCTGTTCATCGTGCTGTTGTCGTTCGGGTCCTCCCAGTGGTTGGTGTTCCCACCGCCAGGTTGGACGTTCAAATGGTACGAGCAGTTCTTCTCCAATGCGCAATGGATGCAGTCCGCCTTCGTCAGCTTGAAGGTCGCGCTGCTGACGACTGTGTTCGCTACGGTACTCGGGTTGCCTACGGCCTTTGCGCTGGTGCGCGGGAAATTCCCTGGAAGAGACCTGCTATATGCTCTGTTTACGCTGCCGATGATCGTGCCTTTGGTCATCATAGCGGTGGCTACGTACGCGCTGTTCCTGAAGTTCGGTTACACCGGCACGCTCACGGCATTCGTGATCAGTCACGTCATCGTCGCGCTGCCATTCACGATCATCTCGATCATCAACTCACTGAAGTTATTCGATCAGTCCATCGAGGACGCAGCAGTGATCTGCGGGGCTTCGCGTTGGCAAGCGATCCTTAAAGTGACGTTTCCCGCCATTCGGCCCGGTCTCGTCGCGGGTGGCTTGTTTGCCTTTCTCGTCTCATGGGACGAGGTGGTGTTGAGCATCATGATGGCCAGCCCCGGATTGCAAACGTTGCCAGTGAAAATGTGGACCACCCTGCGTCAGGACCTTACCCCGGTCATTGCCGTCGCTTCGACGCTACTGATTGCGCTCTCGATTCTTATCATGCTCGTTGCTGCGCTCTTGCGCCGGCGCGCCGAACTTAAAGGCTGAGGATAAAAACATGAATGCCGTCGTTCGCGAAAATCAGCCTTCTTCCGTCTTGGTAAGCCTGCGCAATCTCAACAAGCATTACGGGGATTTCACAGCTGTCGACAACATCTCGTTGGAGATCAGGGACGGCGAATTCCTGACCTTCCTCGGCTCCAGTGGGTCCGGCAAGAGCACGACGCTGTCGATGCTGGCTGGCTTCGAGACTCCAAGTTCGGGTGAAATCCTCGTTAGCGGCTCATCCCTGATCAACGTGCCGCCCCATAAACGCGATATCGGAATGGTGTTTCAACGCTACTCGTTGTTTCCTCATTTGAATGTGCGCGACAACATCGAATTCCCGCTGACGTTGCGCAAGATGACCACAGCGGAGCGGCAAAAACGTGTCGACGCGATGCTGAAGCTCGTTCAGCTCGAAGCGTTCGCTCATCGGCGTCCTGCCCAGTTGTCCGGAGGGCAGCAGCAACGCGTGGCCATCGCGCGGGCGTTGGTCTATGAGCCACGCATCTTGTTGATGGATGAACCTCTCGGTGCGCTGGATAAAAAACTGCGTGAAGACCTTCAGGACGAACTGCGTCATTTGCATCGGCGGCTGGGTATCACCATCGTCTACGTCACGCATGATCAGGAGGAGGCGATGCGGTTGTCTCAGCGCATCGCGATTTTCAGTCACGGACAGATCGTCGGGCTTGGGAGTGGCTATGACCTTTATCAGTCGCCGCCGAACGCTTTTGTGGCGTCTTTCCTGGGTAACTCGAATTTTTTGCGTGTGAAGTCGGTTGCAAATGCCTCGGCCAGTTTCGAAGGGCAATCTTTGACGACGGTTCCGGTTGGCGGGCTCACAGCTGGGCAGGATGTGCTGCTGATGCTGCGCCCGGAGAAAATCCGAGCGCTTTCTGTCGAGGCGGCCCAGCAAACTGCGCTGCCTTCGGGCTGGAATGAAATTTCGGCGAAGGTCCGCGAGATCGTTTTTCTCGGTGAAAGCCTGACCTGCAACGTTGTCACGCCAGGCGGTACCGAGCTTACGGTGAAGAGCCTCGGCAGCGGCCTGCAAAACGTACAGCCGGGCGCTGATGTCCGGGTACGTTGGGCCGCTGCAGACGCGTGCCTGTACGATCAATGGAATGACGCCGATCTGAGCAAAGGTGCCGGCGCGCACTAAGCATGCAGAGTTAACTCGCCGGAAAGTCGGCGGGTTAACTCTATCGGCAGGCGCTCATTCACAGATCACCCTTTTGAGGGTCGGCATCGCGCTGATATAGCGTGGATAAGCGCGTAGAAAACATTCGGTCTCAACCATGGGCGCCGCCGCATGATAGCGGGCGGAAAGGCAGATTTTCTGCGGTCTCGGCGTATCCAAAAAATTCGCTTTGAAAGATTATATTATGGTATACCATGAACCATAAGGTGATCAGCCAGTCGATATCGGTGCGCGCCGGTTTCGACCGTCAACAAAAAAGCGAGGTAAGCAAGTATGAAGTTCTCTCTGTTCGTGCATATGGAGCGTTACGACCAAGAAGTCGGCCATCGCGAACTTTTCGAGCAGCTCACGGAGCTCACGCTGCTTGCTGAAGCAGGTGGTTTCAGCACTGTGTGGATTGGCGAGCACCACACGATGGAGTACACCATCTCGCCAAGCCCGATGCCGTTGCTTGCCTACCTGGCGGCACGTACCACAACCATTCGCCTTGGCGCTGGGACCATCATTGCGCCATTCTGGCACCCCATCCGCGTAGCCGGTGAGTGCGCATTGCTCGATGTCATCAGCAATGGCCGTATGGAAGTTGGCCTCGCGCGCGGCGCTTACCAGTATGAGTTCGACCGCATGGCGAACGGCATGTCGGCTTCCGATGGCGGTAAGTACCTGCGCGAGATGGTCCCTGCCGTCAAAGCCTTGTGGAAGGGCAACTATACGCATGAGGGCGAGATCTGGTCGTTCCCGTCCAGCACCTCGTCGCCCAAGCCACTGCAACAGCCGGAGCCGCCTGTCTGGATTGCCGCACGCGACCCTGACTCGCATAATTTCGCCGTTAAGCATGGCTGCAACGTAATGGTCACGCCCCTGATGAAAGGGGACGAAGAGGTAGTCGACCTCAACAATAAATTCAATAGCGCGCTGGCTGCGAACCCTGACGTGCCGCGTCCACAGCTCATGGTGCTGCGTCATACCCACGTACATACGGCGGACGATCCCGAGGGCTGGAAGGTGGGCGCCGAGGCAATTTCCCGTTTCTACCGCACGTTCGATGCCTGGTTCGGCAACAAGACGACACCCGTAGACGGCTTGCTAGCGCCGAGCCCCGAAGAAAAATTCAAAGAGCGCCCCGACTTCGAGCTGGAAAATATTTGCAAGAACGCGATGATCGGAACGCCGGAAGAGATCATCGCGCGCATCCGTCACTACGAAGAGTTGGGTGTAGACGAATTCAGCTTCTGGGCGGACAACAGCCTGCCTTACGAAGAAAAGAAGAAGTCGCTCGAACTCTTCATCAAACACGTGGTGCCCGCGTTCCGCTGACACCTCGCAAGGCTCCGGTCATGTCGCTTTGACCGGAGCTCGTTTCACCTCTGAGCCACTCCAAAAAAGACAAAAACAGGTTTTTTCATCATGCCCCGTGCGTTCCTATCGGTTTCAAGGCCGTTATTCGCTGTATCTCCCGAACTCCCGCGCTCCGCGTCCTATATCCGTCTCGACTGAGCAACTGGACCACACGCCGTAGCCAACGTTAGCGCGACAGAAGTCATCGCTGTCGTGAAGGAGAGCCTTGTATGTCTCATTCCCCCGGTTCCGAAGAACTCATCGAAAGTAACTCCGTTGGCCAGGTCGACCCGGCCAATCGGCACGGTCGCGTGCGCGACCTCTTTACCCTCTGGTTCAGTACCAATATCGCCCCGCTGCCCATCGTTACAGGCGCAATGTCGATCCAGGTATTCGACCTCAGCTTAGTATGGGCAATCTGCGCCATCGTCGTGGGACACATGATCGGCGGCATCGTACTGGGACTTGCCTCGGCGCAAGGCCCGCAGCTTGGTCTGCCTCAGATGCTGCAAAGCCGGGGGCAATTCGGCCGGTATGGCGCGTTGCTGGTAGTCGTGATTGCCGCGATTCTGTACGTCGGTTTCTTCATTTCCAACTGCGTTCTAGCCGGTAAGTCGATCCATACGATGGTGCCCGCCATGCCATTGGAAGGTGCAATTCTGACCGGCGCTTGCGCCGCCACGCTGATCGGTATCCTCGGTTACAACTTCATCCATACCCTCAACCGGCTCGGTACTTGGGTGATGGGGTTCGGCCTTTTGGGTGGTTTCGTCTTCCTCTTCATTAACGGCCTGCCGGAGGGCTTTGCTAGCCGCGGTGGGTTCAACATTGCGGGTTGGTTAGCGATGGCTTCGCTGGGCGCGATATGGCAAATGTCCTTCGCCCCTTACACGTCTGATTACTCTCGTTATCTGCCAGAAGATGTCGGCATCTGGAAGCCTTTTATTGCGACCTACAGTGGCGCCGTGCTGGGTACCTCGTTGTGCTTCATCTTCGGTACGCTGGTCGCACTGACCGTAGCCCCGGATGCGGACATCATGGGAGCCGTGAAGGGCGCGACTGGTGAATTTGGACCGGTGCTGATGGTGTTGTTTATCCTGAGCATCATCAGTCACAACGCGTTGAATCTCTATGGCGCCGTACTTGCCCTGATCACTTCGGTACAGACCTTCGCGGCTGACTGGACGCCGAGCCGACGTGCTCGTGTAGTGCTTTCTGGTGTGCTACTGATTGCCTGCTGTGCGGTTGCCGTTACCGCGCCTGCAGACTTCATCGCAAAATTCATGAAGCTGATTCTGGCGATGATGATCGTGCTGGTGCCGTGGGCGACGCTCAACCTCATGGATTTCTACATTGTCCAGCGCATGCGCTATCACGTACCGTCGTTGTTCGCCCAAGACGGCGGCATCTACGGACGCTATAACCCGAACGCAGTGACGGCGTATCTGATTGGGATCATCGTGCAGCTGCCATTCATCTCAACACCGATCTACACCGGTCCGGTCGTTGCGTACCTGGATGGGGCAGATCTGTCCTGGTTGGTGTGCATTATCGTGACGGCGCCGTTGTACTGGCTGCTGGCGCGGCGCGACACGCCTTATCGCCGGCAACAAATTTCGACGCTGTCCCGGTGGGCAAGCGCGAACTGAAAAACTAGCGTGTTGAAAAAAGGGACCGCCGAGGCGGTCCCTTTTCATTTCACTGCCAGTCAAACAGCACTAACCCGCGGCGGAGGTGGCGGAGTCAAGCAGGCTACCAATCCCAGCTGGTTTACCGTCGAACTCCTCCATGGCATCAAGCAATGCGCCCCACAGGTAATGTGCGGAAGCGCGGTCGCACAAGAGGTGGAAGATGGGGAGATCCGCTATGCCGGCATTGACGACAATGGCGTTCACGCGCGCTACTGATGTCTGTACCACTGCATCGACGCTGAAGGCCTCGGCGCGGAGATCGACACCGCAGACCTTGGCGAATAGCTTTGGCAGGTAGGCGCCCGTCAGGGCGAACCAAGCGTGACTGTCCTGACGCGGCAGCAGGTAGTTGGCTTGGCCTTCGTCGTAGTGCCAGCTGGCTTCTTCGGAGGCGATACGGGCGCCGCCGTCGTGTAGGCTGCCGAGCAGAAAATACTCGGTCTGCGACAGGCGCAGCAGGCTTTCGCCACTGGCCTGCACGACGGCCCGGTTGGGCGCGTCCGGCAGTTGATAACCCTCGCGCTGCAGATAGGTCGCACTGTCCGTGCCACGGAAACCAACCCGTGGCAGATTGCTCAGGTCAATCAGTGCGCAGCATTGCAGTTGCTCGCTGTCGCTTTGTGAGCCAGCGACGAACAGCCGTTCGCCCAGCAGGGTCAGCGCGGCGTTGCCGTGCAGCTCATAAATCGGGCTGCGTTCAGCATGGTGGTGAATGGACAGGCTCATAATCACAGCTCCTGGCGTTGGCTTTCAGGGTCGTAGAACGGCAGTTTCACCACGGTGGCCTGGACGATTTCGCCGCCCTCCACGCGAATCGGAATCTGCATGCCGGGCGTGGCCTGATCGGCACCGGCGTAGGCCATGCCGATGATCGCGCCGACGGTCTCGGAGTACTCGCACGAGGTGACGTTGCCGCTGATGTCCGGGCCTTTCAGCACCAGGTGGCCTTCCAGTGGTTTGGCGCTGCCCTTGGGCAGGGTGAAGCCGACCAGCTTGCGCTTCAGCGGCTGCGACTCGAGGATCTCGATGGTGCGCTTGCCGACGAAGAACGGCTTCTTGCGGCCAATCGCCCAGCCCATGTCCAGTTCGGTCGGATGGCTCATGCCGTCGGTGTCCTGGCTGATGATGACGTGACCTTTTTCCAGGCGCAGTAGGCGCTGGGTTTCCACGCCGAACGGGCGGATGTCTTGGGCCTTGCCGGCGTCCATCAGTGCGTCCCACAGGTGCTCGCCGAAGCGTGCCGGCACGTGGATCTCGTAACCCAGTTCGCCGACGAAACCGACCCGCATCAAACGTACGGGCACGCCGGCGACGCTGCCTTCACGCACGCCCAGATACGGGAAGCCCTCGGATGACAGGTCGACATCCGTGCAGACCTTTTCCAGCACCTGGCGCGACAGCGGGCCGGCCAGGTTGACCGCGGCGAAGGCCGCGCTGACGTTGGCGATGTCGACGTTCAGGCGCCATTGCGCATTCCACTTGAGCATGCTGCGGTAGACGCGATCTACGCCACTGGTGGTGGCCGACACGTAGAAGTGCTGCTCGCCGAGGCGACAGGCCACACCATCGTCGATCACCACGCCGTCTTCGGCGGTCATCAGCGCATATCGGGTACGGCCGACGGGGAGCTTCTTGAAGCCAAAGGTGTACATGCGCTCCAGCAATTCGGCAGCATCCGGCCCGCGCACGTCGAGGCCGCCAAGGGTGGAAACGTCGATCAGGCCGACCTTTTCGCGCACGTGGTGCGCTTCCGCCTGCATGCAGGCTTCACGGTCTTCGGCCTTGCCATAGAACGCCGGGCGCTGCCATACGCCGGCGGGCATCAGCTTGGCGCCCAGTTCGACGTGACGACGGTGCATGGCGGTCTGCCGATAGGGGTCGAAAGCACGACCGGCCACATGGGCGAGCTTCTCGGCAGAGAAGGGTGGACGTGCGGTGGTCACGCCCGTGTCGCTGACACTGCGGCCGGTGGCGTCTGCCACCAGGCGTGCCGTTGGCAGTGCCGAATGGCGACCCTGGGAC
The DNA here is from genome assembly GCF_014647635.1 of Pseudomonas matsuisoli. Classification (GTDB taxonomy): domain Bacteria; phylum Pseudomonadota; class Gammaproteobacteria; order Pseudomonadales; family Pseudomonadaceae; genus Pseudomonas_P; species Pseudomonas_P matsuisoli. The sequence goes on along the minus strand of NZ_BMPO01000006.1, from coordinate 246,648 downwards.
GGGCCCATGCCGACGGTGGAGAAACGCTTGACCAGTTGCACGTCGCGGTAGCCGTGGCGGGTGGCGTTGACGATGTCCTTGATCTGCAGGTCTTCGTCGAAGTCGACGAATTCCTTGCCCTGCGGGTGGGCGAAGATCGGCCAAGGGAAGTTGACTTTGCTGTCGTCTTTGTCGGCTCCCTCCACGCGCGTGCTTTCTAGACCCAGATCGGCCAGAGCTTCGGCGGCAGCGCGCTGGCCATCCGCGAGCACGCGTTGCAGGTCGTGCCGGCCGTTTACCGAACCGGCAATACGGAGGATTTTCGGCAGGTTCTGGATCGAGAAGGCGGCGTGCTCGTCAGCGTAGCGCAGGCTGCCGCCGGCTTGGCAAAGCAGCTGGTAGACCGGCATGTAACCGGCGGACATGCACAGCAGGTCGCAGTCGATGCGGGTGCTGGAGTCGGCGACCTTGCCTTGGCCGGTGATACGGCGCACATCGACGCTGGCGATATGCCGGGCGTTTTTGCGGGCGATGGCTTCGTACACAGTATGCCCGGCATGGCAGGGGATACCCTTCGCCTGCACGGCCGCGGCCAGTCCGGCGGTGTCGACGCGCTCGCGCATGTCGACCACGGCGGCGACTTCTACGCCCTGTTCGTGCAGATCGAGCGCGGCGAGGTAGCCGTCGTCGTTGCCCGTCAGCACCACGGCGCGTTGGCCCGGTTTCACGGCGTACAGCCGCATCAGGCGTTGGGCAGCACTGGTGAGCATTACGCCGGGCAGGTCGTTGTTGCGGAAGATCACCGGCTGGTCGAACGAGCCGCTGGCAACGATGCACTGTTTGGCGCGCACCTTGTACATCCGGTTGCCCTGGATCACCGGCAGGTAGTTGTCGGCGAACCAGGCATTGCAGATCGCCGAGTCGAGAATATGGATATTGGCGTGGTCACGCACGGCGCCCACCAGCTCCTCGCGCAGGCCCATGGCCGCATTGGCATTGAGGCTGAAGCGCGCGTAGGTCAGCGAGCCGCCGAGCAGCGGGTTCTGTTCGATCAGCAACACCTTGGCGCCGGCGTTGGCGGCGTACAGGGCGGCAGACAGGCCGGCGGGACCGGAGCCGATCACCGCCAGGTCGCAGAATAGGTAAGCCTTGTCGTGGTAAGTAGGCTCGAACGTTAGGTTGAGCACGCCGAGGCCGGCTTTCTTGCGGATCAGCGGTTCCCAACGTTTCCACATGCCCTTGGGCTTGTAGAAGGCACGGTAATAGAAGCCCACTGGCATGAACTTGGAGAACTTGCCGAGATGGGCGTCGCGGTCCTTTTCCAAAGTGCCGTTTACGTTCTGCGGCGTAACGTTCAAACCGGCTTGCAGCTGGTGTTCATCGGCCAGCACGTTGGGTTCGTCCGGCAGCTGCACCAGGGTGTTGGCGTCCTGGCCGGCCATCGTCAGTGGGCCACGCGGACGGTGGTACTTGAAGGAGCGCGACAGCAGCCAGCGGCTGTCGGCCGCCAGGGCGCTGGCGATGGTATCGCCGGCGAATCCTTGGCAGGTCGTGCCGTCGAAGCTGAAGGTCAGCGGTTTGTTACGGTCAATCAACAGACCCATGGGGGCGGGCAGGCGGTTCATTGGGCGGCCTCCGGTACGGCGAAGTCGATGCGCTGGTTGAACAGCTCACTGGGGTCGAAGGTGCGAAGGATCTCGTCGCTGCCGGTGTGGCGCTCGGCCAGAAACCAGTAGCTGGAGGCCGTGTGCATCCACCATTCGGTGACCACGCCGAGCCGATTCTCGCTGTTGAACACGTAGTCGGCCCATTCGGCGACGCTGCAGGTGTTCGGATCCGGCATCTGCTTGAGCTCGCCGCCGTAGGTGAATTCGCTGATGTTGCGTGGCCCGTTGAGCGGGCAAGTCATGATCTTCATCTTCTGTGACCCGTCAGTGGCTGGCCGCCGTAGCGCCCATTTCGTTGACCTGCTGGAAGCGACTGAAGCGATCCAGACCGAACGGTGCGATCAGCTCCGGCACCTTGCCGCCGCTGGCTACAAGTTCGGCCATGGTCTTGCCGCAAATGGGTGTGGCCTTGAAGCCCCAGGTGCCCCAGCCAGCGTCCAGGTAGTAACCGTCGATGGGTGACAGGCCCATGATCGGGCTGTAATCCGGGGTCATGTCGGTGATCCCTGCCCATTGGCGCATCAACTTGGCGTTGGCCATGAACGGGAACATCTCGATGGCGTGGGCCAGCAGGCTTTCTTTGAGGTCCAGGGTCGAGCGTGTGTTGTACAGCGGGTACGGGTCCGAGCCGCCGCCAAAGACGATCTCGCCGCGGCTGGTCTGCTGTACGTAGCAGTGCAGGGCGGACGAGCTAACCAGGGGATCGAGGAACGGTTTGAACGGCTGGGTGACCATGGCCTGCAGCGGGTAGGTGTGGATCGGCGCCTTGATCTTCAGCTTGTTCATCAGCAGCGAGCTGGTGCCGGCCACGGCCTGCACTACGCAGCCACACCCTATGGTGCCGCGATTGGTTTTCACCGCGCGAATGCGCTCGTTCTCGACGACGAAATCCTGCACTTCGGTGAGTTGATGGATTTCCACGCCGCGCTTGGCCGCGCCCTTGGCGTAACCCCAGGCCACCGCATCATGGCGGGCGGTGCCGCCGTCGATATGCCAGAGGCCGGCGAGCACTGGAATATGACCAGGATCGAGGTTGAGACTTGGCACCAGTTCGCGGATCTGCTGGCGGTCGATCATCTCGGTGCGCCCGCCGAAATGCTTGTTCACTTCGGCACGTTGGCGGAAGGCGCGCACGGTGGAATCGGTGTGGGCCAGGGTCAGCTGACCGCGTCCTGAGTACATGATGTTGAAGTCGAACTCGTTCGACAGGTTCTCGAACATGCGGACCGATTCGATGTAGAACTTCACGCCTTCGCTGGTCAGGTAGTTGGAGCGAATTACTGCCGTATTGCGCGCGGTATTGCCGCCACCCAGGTAAGCCTTTTCCAGTACGGCGATATTGGTGATGCCGTGGTACTTGGCCAGGTAATAAGCGGTGGCAACGCCGTGGCCGCCGGCACCGATGATGACGACGTCGTAGGAGGACTTGAGCTCTTTTGGCGCGGGTAGGTCGACCTCGACGGGGTACTCCGACGACAGGCCGTATTTCAAAAGACTGAAGGGCATGATCGGCTCCGGATCAACGAATGGCTGCCGGCTGAACCGGAAGCGAATTTTGCAGACGCGCCGCACGCACGGTATTGCGCATCAGGAAGGCAATGGTCATGGGGCCGACGCCCCCCGGTACCGGCGTGATCGCCGAAACCTGGGGCAGTACGGCGTCATAGTCGACGTCACCGACCAGCCTCGAGCGGCCGTTTTCTTCTATCCGATTGATACCGACGTCGATGACGACCGCACCGGGCTTGATCCATTCGGCGTTGACCATGCGTGGGCGTCCGACGGCGGCGATGACGATGTCGGCCTGGCGGCAGAGGGCGGCGGCGTCCTTGCTGCGGGAGTGGACGAGGGTCACCGAACAATGCGCCTGCAGTAGCAAGGACGCCACCGGCTTGCCGACGATGTTGGAGCGGCCGATGACCACGGCATGCTTGCCGCTGAGCTCGCCGAGCACCTGTTCCAGAAGGTACAGGCAACCCGTCGGCGTGCAGGGTGTGAGCACGTTTTGACCGAGCACCAGGCCGCCAACGTTTTCGCGATGAAAACCATCCACGTCCTTCTCTGGGCGTATGGCCTGAATCACGCTGGCTTCGTCGATCTGCGGCGGTAACGGCATCTGTACGAGGATGCCGTGCACGGTTGGGTCGGCGTTCAGCGTGTTGATCAAGCTGAGTAATTCACGGGCGTCGATATCGGTAGGGAGCCGGTGTTCGAGAGAGCGTATGCCCACCTCGGCGGCACGCTGGACCTTGTTGCGGACATAGACATGGCTTGCCGGATCATCGCCCACAAGCACAACCGCGAGGCAGGGTTGCACGCCGCTTTGCGTCAGCTCCGCAACGTCCTGGCGAACCGTTTGGAGAACACGTGTCGCCGCTGCGACGCCGTCGATACGTTTGGCATTCATCGGAAGATCACCGTGCGGTCGTCGTTGAGGAATACACGGTGTTCGGTGTGGTACTTCACCGCTTTCGATAGCGCGACGGTTTCGGTGTCGCGTCCGATAGCGACCAGGTCATCAGGCCGGTACGCGTGGTCCACGCGCTGGACTTCCTGCTCGATGATCGGGCCTTCGTCGAGGTCAGAAGTCACGTAGTGAGCGGTGGCACCGATAAGCTTCACGCCCCGCTCAAAGGCCTGATGGTAAGGCTTGGCGCCTTTGAAGCCAGGTAGAAATGAGTGGTGAATGTTGATTGCACGGCCGGATAGCTGTTTGCACAGGCTGTCGGACAGGATCTGCATGTAGCGTGCGAGTACCACGAGTTCCGTACCGGTCTCGTCGACGATTTTCATCAGCTCAGCTTCCTGCTGGCTCTTCGTATCTTTCGTTACAGGCAGATACACGAAGCGGATGCCTTCACGCTCCGCCATCGGGCGTAGATCAAGGTGGTTGGACACGATGGCGGTGATCTGCATGTTCAGCTCACCTTTCTGATGCCGGTACAGAAGGTCGGCCAGGCAGTGATCGAACTTGCTAACCATCAAAAGTACTTTTGTGGGTTGAGCCGCACTGAGCAGCTCCCAGCGCATGTCGAAGTCCGCTGCTACTGCCCGGAAGCCTTCGCGGAGGGTTTCCATATCGTTCGGTGAGCCGTCGTTGAAGCGGAAAACAGCGCGCATGAAAAAGCGATCGGTGAACTCATCGTCGAACTGCGCAAGCTCGCTGATGTAGCAGCCGCTGCCGGCCAGATAGGTAGTCACGGCGGCGACGATACCTGAGGTGGCAGGGCAACTGACTTTAAGAATTAGAGTGGGCTGTGCTGTTTGCATGGTGTCTCCGACTGCACTGGATGAATGGGCAAGATGACGCGGCAGCAGAAAAATTCTCTGTAGGAATATTATTTTCTTAAAGCGTTTTTATAGGCGAAAACGGCCCTGAACGTCTAGCGCTCGTGAAAATTTATTTCCTGTCGGTTATGTCTGGGTGGCGTGCGGTCGATAGCCCCGATGTCTAGTCGGAGCTGTAATTCATGATGGAAAGCAATTGGATAGGAACCTCCAAAAGCTTCTCGGGGCCATGAGGGATATCACTGTCGAACGTGAGGCTGTCCCCTGGGCCCAGCTCGTAGAGGTGATTCCCGTGGCGATAGACGATATGGCCCTGTAGCACGTGAATGAATTCGGTGCCGGGATGTGAAAACGTCGGGAACTCTTCGCTGGCGTCGTCCATGGCCACCAAATAGGCCTCCATGCTTTTCTTCGGCCCGCGCGAGTGGTTGAGCAGGTGATAGGTATGGCCTTTCTCGGTTCCTCGCCTCACGACCTCCATCCCATCGCCTGCCTTAACCAGCAGGGCGTCACGTCCCTGTTGATCGAACTGGCTGAACAGGCGCGACATCGGCATGCCCAGCGTGTCGCACAGGCGATTGAGTGTCTCCAGGCTCGTAGAGACCTGGGCGTTCTCGATCTTGCTCAACATCCCTTGGCTGATACCCGCCAAGCGCGCGACATCGGCGATCTTGAGCCCTTGGCTTTGGCGCTGCCGTTTGATCTGAATGCCAATGTATTGCTCGATCTTGAGGCGAGGTTCAGGCGTAGCGGCGTTTGTCATCAAGAATGCTTCATTCTGGTTCTAGTAATAATTTATTCGCACTAGTCAAGTGCGGTCATCGAGTTTCAGGCGGTCATCAGATGGCCGCGCTAGCGCGAATCATGCCCTACAAATTGCTGCACAAGAAACTTAAGTTCCCAGCGGTTACGCGGGTTGCATGGCTGATTCGATGAATATTGGTATGCCGTAAGACAGGCTTGGCTTCAAGCTGGCAGAAGGTTTGCATTCTCAAAAGGAAATTTACTTTCTAACTGGGAATAAATACCCTATCCGTCAATTGGAGACCTGCATCATGTTGCCTACCGAAACTCAGCACCTGATCGAGCAGCACGGCATTAAATATGTACTGGCGCAATTCGTGGACATCCACGGCTCGGCCAAAACGAAGTCAGTTCCCGTCACTGGGCTTGAGGCCGTTGCTGAGAATGGTGCCGGCTTTGCGGGTTTTGCCATCTGCGGTATGGGCATGGAGCCGCATGGGCCGGATTTCATGGCAAAGGGTGATCTTTCCACGCTGATGCCAGTGCCGTGGCAGCCTGGCTACGGTCGTGTGGTGTGCATCGGGCATGTCGATGGTGAACCGTGGCCCTACGACAGCCGTTATGTGTTGCAGCAGCAGGTAGAGCGACTGGAGGATCGGGGCTGGACGCTGAACACAGGCCTGGAGCCCGAATTCAATCTGATGCGCCGTGATGAAAACGGCGTCCTGCAACTGGTGGATGCCAGCGATAACCTCGACAAGCCCTGCTACGACTACAAGGGCTTGTCGCGCTCCCGCGAGTTTCTCGAAAAGCTGACTGAAGCGTTGCAGCCAGTCGGTTTCGACATCTATCAGATCGATCACGAAGACGCCAACGGGCAGTTCGAGATCAACTACACCTATAGCGATGCCATGGAGTCGGCGGACCGTTTCACGTTCTTCCGCATGGCGGCCGGCGAGATCGCCAATGACCTGGGGATGATCTGCTCGTTCATGCCCAAGCCCGATCCGAAGCGCGCCGGCAACGGCATGCACTTCCACCTTTCTATCTCCAGCGCCGAGAGCAAGAACCTGTTCTTCGACGCCAACGACAAGAACGGCATGGGGCTCTCGAAGATGGCGTACCACTTCGCAGCTGGCCTGCTTGCCCATGGCCCTGCGCTGTGCGCCTTCGCCGCGCCGACGGTGAACTCCTACAAACGCCTTGTCGTTGGTAATTCCCTATCGGGTGCAACCTGGGCGCCGGCCTTCATTGCCTTTGGCGCGAACAATCGCTCGGCCATGGTGCGAGTGCCTCATGGTCGCTTGGAGTTCCGCCTGCCTGATGCCGGCTGCAACCCTTATCTGGTGACTGCGGCGATTATCGCGGCGGGCCTGGACGGTATCGACCGTCAACTGATGCCTGACCAAATCTGCAACGAGAACCTGTACTCGCTGGGTCTGGAAGCCATTGCCGCCAAAGGTATCAAGACCCTCCCGCAATCGCTCAAGGAGGCCTGCGATGCGCTGGAAGCCGACCCGCTGTTTGCCGAGGTGATGGGCAAAGAGATCGTCGGCGAGTTCATCAAACTCAAGCGCATGGAGTGGGTGGAATACAGCCGCCACGTCTCCGACTGGGAGATCAAGCGCTACACCGAATTCTTCTGACCCGACCAACGACAACCGTTTTCCCGGTGCTCGTCGATGACGGGTGCCTTCTGCCCAGGAGTTATAGCTATGTGTGGAATCGTGGGGCTTTACCTGAAAAACCCGGCGCTGGAATCACAGCTCGGCAAACTTTTCGAGCCGATGCTCGAAGCCATGACCGATCGTGGACCCGACAGTGCCGGCTTCGCCATCTATGGTGATGAAGTGGCCGATGGCTGGATCAAGTTGACCTTGCAGTCGACGACCGAGAGCTCCGACTGGAAGGCCCTGATGGGCGAGCTGGAAGGCCGCTTGGCAACGTCCCTCAATTGGTTTCAAAACGCCAGTGCCGCTGTACTCAAGGCCAAAGCGGAAGAAGCGGTAGTACGTGCCGCGCTCGCTGAATTGGCGCCGGGCGTGCGTATCATGAGCGCCGGCCAGAGCATCGAGATCCTTAAGGGTATGGGCCTGCCGAAGGAAATTTCCGAGCGTTTCGGCCTAGCCAACATGAAGGGCAGCCATATCATCGGCCACACCCGCATGGCCACTGAGAGTGCGGTGACTATGGAAGGCAGCCACCCGTTTTCCACTGGCGCCGACCTGTGCCTCGTGCACAACGGCTCGCTGTCCAACCACTTCCGTCTGCGCCAAGAGCTGCGCCGCGAAGGCATCAACTTCGAAACAGAAAACGACACCGAGGTGGCTGCCGGCTATCTGGCCTGGCGTCTGCAGCAAGGCGACTCGCTGAAAACCGCGTTGGACAGCTCCCTGGAAGCGCTGGACGGCTTCTTTACCTTCGCCATTGGCACCCGTAACGGTTTCGCGGTGATTCGCGACCCGATTGCCTGCAAGCCAGCGATCCTCGCTGAGACTGACGACTACGTCGCCATGGCTTCCGAATACCAGGCGCTGTCGAGCCTGCCGGGTATCGAGAAGGCCAAGGTCTGGGAACCCGTTCCCGCCACCATGTACATCTGGGAACGCGAGTCGGCTTAAGGAGCACGCACATGAAAACCATCGATCTATCCGTTGCAACCGTGCGCGACCTTAACCAGGCACTGCACGACCAAGTTAACAATGTTCAGGATCGTGAGTGGGTCGTCACCCATGCCAACGGTGCGCACAACCTCGCGGTTGGCGTTAACGAGGCCGTTTCCATCGATATTCAGGGCCATGCCGGCTACTACTGCGCGGGTATGAACCAGAAGGCGTCTATCACCGTGCATGGCAACGTCGGTGTCGGCTGCGCAGAAAATATGATGAGCGGTTACGTACGGGTCAAGGGCAGTGCGTCCCAGGCGGCCGGCGCCACTGCTCATGGCGGTCTGCTGGTCATCGAAGGTGACGCCGGTGCGCGTTGCGGGATTTCCATGAAAGGTATCGACATCGTGGTCGGCGGCAGCATCGGTCACATGAGCTGTTTCATGGGCCAAGCCGGTCGTTTGGTGGTGTGTGGCGATGCCGGCGATGCGCTGGGCGATTCACTGTACGAAACCAAGATCTTCGTCAAAGGCAGCGTCGAATCGCTGGGCTCGGACTGCATCGAGAAAGAGATGCGTCCTGAGCACATCGAAGAACTGCAAGAGCTGCTCAATCGCGCTGGCTTCAACGAGAAAGCCACCGATTTCAAACGCTATGGCTCGGCTCGCCAGCTGTACAACTTCAAAGTCGACAACGCTTCCGCGTACTGATCAGGAGCATTACCCATGAGCGACGTTTCTAACTCAAAAGCTGTGCCTCCAGTTCTGCGCGAGTCGGCCACCTTCGATCGTCTGTCGATTCAGGAAATCCAGCGCGCCGCCGAAACCGGCATCTACGACATTCGCGGTGGCGGCACCAAGCGCAAGCTGCCGCACTTCGATGACCTGCTACTGCTCGGCGCCAGCGTGTCGCGTTACCCGCTGGAAGGCTACCGCGAGAAATGCGGTACCGACGTGATCCTTGGTAACCGCTTCGCCAAGAAGCCGCTGCACCTGAAGATCCCGGTGACCGTCGCCGGCATGAGCTTTGGTGCGCTATCGGCCAACGCCAAGGAAGCGCTCGGCCGTGGCGCCACCATCGCCGGCACCAGCACCACCACTGGCGACGGTGGCATGACCCCCGAAGAGCGCGGCCAGTCGCAGCACCTGGTTTATCAGTACCTGCCGTCGCGTTACGGCATGAACCCGGACGACCTGCGCAAGGCCGATGCCATCGAGATTGTGCTCGGCCAGGGCGCCAAGCCGGGCGGCGGCGGCATGCTGCTGGGCATGAAGGTCACCGAGCGTGTCGCGGGTATGCGCACCTTGCCGATCGGTGTCGATCAGCGCTCCGCCTGCCGCCATCCGGACTGGACGGGCCCGGACGACCTGGCGATCAAGATCGCCGAGATCCGCGAGATCACCGACTGGGAAAAGCCCATCTACGTGAAGATCGGCGCCAGCCGTCCTTACTACGATGTGAAACTGGCGGTTAAGGCCGGTGCCGACGTGATCGTCCTCGACGGCATGCAGGGCGGTACCGCAGCGACTCAGGAAGTGTTCATCGAACACGTCGGCATCCCGATTCTGCCGGCCATTCCGCAAGCCGTTCAGGCGCTGCAGGAAATGGGCATGCACCGCAAAGTGCAGTTGATCGTGTCCGGCGGTATCCGCAACGGTGCCGACGTCGCCAAGGCCATGGCCTTGGGCGCTGATGCCGTGGCTATCGGGACCGCGGCGCTGATCGCCCTGGGTGACAACCATCCGCGTCTGGACGAAGAGCTGAAGAAGATCGGCTCGGCCGCCGGCTTCTACGATGACTGGCAGAACGGTCGCGACCCGGCCGGGATCACCACCCAGGATCCGGAACTGTCCAAGCGTCTCGACCCGGTCGAGGGCGGTCGCCGTCTGGCCAACTACCTGCGCGTGTTGGTGCTGGAAGCCCAGACCATGGCCCGCGCCTGCGGCAAGTCGCACCTGCATAACCTCGACCCCGAGGATCTGGTGGCGCTGACCGTGGAGTCCGCGGCCATGGCCCGGGTGCCGTTGGCGGGCACCAACTGGGTTCCTGGGCAGCAATACTGATAGCGCTTCAACAACGCCCGGCGGATTTCCCCGGGCGTTTTTGTTCGCCTGGCTAGGCTCGTTGACCGTTTCAGTAATCGTGTTGAAGCCACAATTGGTTCTAGCGTCGATACGCGCCATCAGAGCTGCGGTCGCATCTGTGTTTCTTCTACTGCCGATCCTTTCAACTTCAGATGTGAGGAATCGACGTAATGGGTGAGCAAAAACGTAAAGGTGCGTTATTCGGGCTGGCCATGTTGCCAGCATTAGCGAGCGCACAAGAGGTCACCCTCGACAGTGGCGACACTGCGTGGATGATGGTCTCTACGGTCCTGGTTCTCATGATGTTGGTGCCGGGGCTTGCTCTTTTCTACGGTGGCATGGTGCGCGCCAAGAACCTGCTCTCGGTCTTTACTCAGTGCTTCGCCGTGGCCGGGGTTATTGGCCTGCTCTGGGTCATCTATGGGTACAGCCTGTTCTCCGACACCACAGGGATGAAGGAGGGCGTGGTCAACCTGCATAGCCTAATCGGCGGCTTTCAACACTTCCTGTTGATGGATCTAAGGCGGGAAAGCCTTACTGCAGCCATTCCGGAAAGCGTATTTGCCACCTTTCAAATGACCTTTGCGTTAATCACGCCAATGATCATTGCTGGTGCGTTTGCCGAACGCATGAAGTTCTCTGCCGTGGTGTTGTTCGCCGCCCTGTGGTTCACCTTCTGCTACATCCCGCTGGCGCACATGGCTTGGAGCGGGCCCGGCGGTTTGCTGTGGGACTGGGGCATTCTCGAATTCGCAGGCGGCACCGTGGTGCATATCAATTCTGGCGTTGCCGGTTTGGTCGCCTGCCTGGTGCTAGGCAAGCGCAAGGGTTACCCGACTACCGCCATGCCGCCACACAACATGGGCTTTGCGCTTACCGGCGCGGCCTTGCTGTGGGTCGGCTGGTTTGGCTTCAATGTAGGCTCGGCTGTCGCTGCCAGTACGAACGCCGGTATGGCCATGCTCACTACGCAAATCGCCGCGTGTTCCGGCATCGTCGGCTGGCTAGCGATCGAATGGTGGAAGAGCGGCAAGCCAAGCGCATTGGGCGCGGCATCCGGTGCGCTCGCCGGGCTGGTTACCATCACCCCGGCCTGCGGCTTCGTTGGACCGGGCGGGGCGTTGGTCATGGGTTTCTTCACCGGGATCATCTGCTTCTTCGCCATCGCTTGGCTTAAGCGGTCGCTGGGCTACGACGATTCCCTGGATGCTTTCGGCCTGCACGGGGTGGGCGGCATCGTCGGTTCGATTCTCACCGGTGTTTTCGCCTCGACTTCCCTGGGTGGCTTCGAGGACATCGACATTGCGTCCCAGGTACTGATCCAAGCCAAGAGCGTGTTGTTCACGATCGTCTATTGCGCAATCGTGACGTTCGTTTTGCTTAAGACCATAGGGCTGGTTACGCGTGGCCTTCGTGTTAGTGAAGAGGTGGAGCAGCAGGGTCTTGATATCGGCAGTCACGGCGAGCGTGCTTACTCATAGCATTTGTTACGGGAGTGATTACCGTACTGATACGGGGACCGTCATCCTAACAATTGAATGAGCAGAACTCGGTCGGTCGGATTGATGCAATCGCACATGATGCATCGGTATGAACGCGAATAGATGGCGCAGGCCGGCCGGGATAGGTTGATGTCGGTTTAGCGAAGCCAGACTCGTATCCGGCTTCGCGGATAGACGAACACGGGGCAGCGGTGCCGAGTTCACCATTCTCACTTTCCATCAGGCACAAAAAAGGACGTCCGAAGACGTCCTTTTTTGTTTATTTGGTGGAGCCGGGGGGATTTGAACCCCCGTCCGCCAGCTCTCCGCTATTGGTTCTACATGCTTAGCCAATTCTACTGAGTTAACTCCGCGCCGCCCGAATGGCAGGGTGCTTGGAGCGAGCTGTATGAGATTTAGCCGTTACGTCTACAGCGAACTTGGCGGCGATCCTGTTCTATCTGACGGTCATTTTGGGTTTACAGGCATCCCCTCATGACCGCTGGCGCCGAAGCGACCAGATGAAGGTTAGGCGGCTAGCGCGTACCCTTCGTAGTTGTCGTCGTTGGCAACTAATGATTTGCAACAGTGGATTTACGAGTTCTGTTACCCACTCGGCATGCCCCTCAAGTTTCGCTACCGGCGTCGAATCCTAATCGGCCCCATAGCCTTGATGGCCTAGGCGCAGAGTCTACGCCTATCCATCGTTGCAGTCGACCGCCAGTGATGTCGGGTGACGATTAGTCGGCGGTTGCGACACTATTTAGCTCGCGTTAGGCGGACGCTGTATTAGCTACCTGATCCTGAACCACCGCCGTTAGAGCCTTCACCCGCTGGGCTTTTGAGCAGTTGTAAAGCCTGAGTACTTGCAGTGATGCAGCTCTCGGTATCACCTGATTTCTGCGCCTGCATGGCTTCTTTCTTGAGATCGGTAACTTGCTGCTTGAGTGGGTCGCCCAGCGTTGCAGCGCTGGTCGTGGTGGCGTCGTCGATCTGTTGCAGGTTTATCGCGCACAGGTCCTCGGCGAACGCTGGCGAGGCCATCAGGGCTGCGGTGATGATGAAGGCGGCACGTTTCATGTGTATCTCCTCGGTGCTAAAAAGGGTGATAGAGCATGTTCACGTCTGCTGCAATGCCAGGGACTGGCTCTGCTGCACCAAAGGCCGGTTGGCCGAATGGCTCCGCTAAATTGCGCGCGGTATCGCCAGCAGGTCGCGTGACATCCGATATTGTCCGGACTATGTAGTGGACTGCGCAGCGCGACCAACGGTTCAGTCACGCTGATATCAGAAATGCCATCACCTTTATGTACTCGAGAAAATTGTGGTTCCGATAGTAGGGTCAGGGCACCACGGGCCGCTGTGGGACGAGGGCACTGCTGTCTATCTCGGCAATACTTTTTGCGCCGGTGAGCACCATGGCGACCCGCATTTCCTTTTCGATAAGGTTCAGTAGGTTGCTAACGCCTGCACCGCCTGCGGTCGCGAGCGCGTAGATGAATGCGCGGCCCAGCAGGACGCTATCCGCGCCCAGGGCAATCATGCGCACAACGTCCAGGCCGCTACGGATGCCTGAGTCGGCGAGGATTTTCAGGTCGCCTTTGACCGCGTCTGCGATCTCGGGCATTGCCCGGGCGCTCGAGAGGACGCCGTCCAACTGACGCCCACCGTGGTTGGAAACAACGATGCCGTCTGCGCCGAAACGCACGGCATCGCGCGCGTCGTCTGCATCGAGGATGCCCTTGATGACCATTGGACCGTCCCAGGTATCGCGGATCCACTCCAGGTCTTTCCAGGATATCGACGGGTCGAAGTTGTTCGCCAGCCAGCCAATGTAGTCCGCCAGCCCCGTTGGGTGGCCTCGATAGTGGGAGATGTTGCCGAGGTCGTGGGGGCGCCCGAAGAGGCCGACGTCCCAAGCCCAGGCCGGGTGAGTGAAGGCCTGCCACATCCTTCGCATCGCCGCGCGCTCTCCGCTCATGCCGGAGTGCGCGTCTCGGTAGCGAGCGCCAGGGGTGGGCATGTCGACGGTGAATATGAGCGTTTTGACGCCGGCGGCTTTGGCGCGCTCCAAGGCGTTCTTCATGAACCCGCGGTCTTTCAGCACGTAGAGTTGAAACCACATCGGGCGTGATATGGCGGGCGCGACCTCTTCGATCGGGCAGACCGAGACGGTCGACAGCGTGAAGGGAATGCCTTTGGCTTCGGCGGCTTTGGCGGCTTGCACCTCGCCCCGGCGCGCGAACATGCCAAGTAGGCCGACGGGCGCCAGCGAGACCGGCATCGACAGCTTTTCACCGAACAGCTCGGTGTCCAGGCTCAGCTCCGACATGTTGCGCAACACACGCTGACGCAACGCGATGCCGGACAAGTCTTCGACATTGCGCTTAAGGGTGTATTCGGCGTAGGCGCCCCCATCAATGTAGTGGAAGAGGAAGGGGGGAAGTTTGCGTTCGGCCGCAGCTCGGTAGTCGGTAGAGGCAGAAATGATCATATGTTTCGTCTCTTACGAAAGGGCGACAGGCGACTTCGGGCGCCTGTCGGAATACACCCGCGCAACGGCGGGAAACACCGGCCAGCCGAGGACTGGCCGTTTGCTCAGGGGATCAGCATCCCAGTGAACACGTAAGCCTGGGCGATCGTAATGATGCCCACGAACGTGGCGAAGATGAGACTGTGCTTGAGCGTGAAGCGGAACAGATCGGACTCCCGTCCCACCATGCCTGTCGCGGCGCACGCAACGGCGATCGACTGGGGCGAAATCATCTTGCCGGTCACGCCGCCGCTGCTGTTGGCTGCGACCAGAAGCGTGTCGCTTACGCCGATCTGGTTGGCTGTGGTGGCCTGAAGCGAGCCGAACAGCGCGTTCGAAGACGTGTCGGACCCGGTCAGGAAAACGCCGAGCCACCCGAGGAAAGGCGAGAAGAACGGGAACAGCGTGCCGGTGCCCGCCAGAACCAGTGCCAGCGTCGATGACATGCCTGAGTAATTCACCACGAAGGCGAAAGCGAGCACCATGCCGATCGAAAGAATCGGCCACTTCAGCTCAATCAGCGTTTCTTTGAAGGTCTGCAGGCTGAGCTTTGGCGAGAGTTTCAGGACGGCCATCGAAATCAGCGCCGAAATCAGGATGGCGGTGCCGGTTGCCGATATGGGGTCGAATTTGAAGACTGCCGCCATCGGCGTTGCGGTCGCCGCGATGGGCGCGCCTTTGAGCACCAACTGATCGAGGTAGGGAACCGGAATCATCATCACCAGGCTTTCAAGCGCGCCACCAGGTAGGAAAAGCGCTTTGAAGGGTTTGAGGGTCCAAATCGTGACCAGCGCGGTCAGAATGAGGAACGGCGACCAGGCCTTAATGACTTCGCCTGCGCTGTATGGGCAAGGTTCGGTTCGGCCATTCGTTGTCGAGCCTGCCACGGCCGCGCCGCCTGCAGTCACACCTACGACTTCTGTGCCTTCCGATTTTGGTTGCCATACCTTGAGCAACGCTGTCAGGCAGATGAGGCTGACGAGCGATGAGGTGATGTCCGGCAATTCTGGACCCATGAAGTTCGACGTCAGGTACTGCGTGATGGCGAAGCTGACGCCGACCACGAGCGCAGCCGGCCAGGTTTCGCGGATGCCCCGCCAGCCGTCCATCATCGCCACGAGCCAGAACGGCACGATGACGGAAAGGAAGGGCAGCTGCCGGCCCGTCATTGCGCCAATGTCGAACGCACTGATGCCGGTCACCTGGCCTGCGACGATGGTCGGAATCCCCAGAGCACCGAAGGCTACCGGTGCGGTATTGGCAATCAGACAGAGGCCCGCAGCGTAGAGTGGGTTGAAGCCGAGCCCGACGAGCAGTGCGGCGGTAATCGCCACAGGCGCCCCGAAGCCTGCAGCCCCTTCGAGGAAGGCGCCGAACGAGAAGCCGATCAACAGTACTTGGATACGCTGGTCGCCAGTGATCGAGAGCACCGAACTGCGAATGATCTCGAACTGACCGGCCTTGACCGTCAGCTTATAGAGAAAGACCGCCGCTACGATGATCCAGGCGATAGGCCACAAGCCATACAAGAACCCATAGACCGCCGAGGCGAGCGCCATGCTTGCCGGCATCTTGTAAACGAGCATCGCGATGGCGAGGGAGATGAGCATGGTCGTTGTGCCCGCGATATGTCCCTTGAGGCGGAACACGGCAAGCGCGAGAAAAAAGAAGACGATTGGAACGAGTGCCGCTAAAGCCGACAGCGTAAGGCTGCCTAAGGGCGTGTAGAGCTGTTGCCAGGTTTCCATCTGTCGGAGCCTCTATTGTTATTAGCGATGGGCTTGTAGTTCGACTGCTTATCCTGACTGCATGAAATTGGTCATACCAATTTACAGAGCAGCTTCGTCAGCCTAAAATTCCAGTCTTCAACTGTCAATTCGTCGCACCGAGACTTTCGTATAGGTTCGCTGGCACGTCATACGTGTGCGGGCTATACGGAAGGGTATCGGTCGCTCGAAAGGTCGACGTTCAATCGAAGTGCAAAACGACACCCATGGTTAGCTTGCAACCTGTGCAGTCTCGACGGCTCTCGGACACTATCGTGGAGCGCATCGAGACGATGATTCTCGAAGGCACGCTCAGAGCTGGGGAGCGCTTGCCTGCCGAGCGCGTGCTGTCCGAGCAATTTGGAGTTTCGCGACCCTCATTGCGCGAAGCTATTCAGAAGCTTGTGGCGCGCGGGCTTTTGTTGAGCAGGCAAGGCGGCGGGAATTATGTCGCACGTAACGTCGGGTCGACCTTTCGGGATCCCTTGGTTGAATTGCTTGAGCGCAGTGCGAATGCGCAGCAGGATTTGCTCGAGTTCCGGCACACCCTTGAAGGGTCATGTGCGTACTACGCCGCTATTAGGGCGACCGAGTTCGATCAACAACGGTTGCAGGAAGCGTTTGCGCAGGTACTGGACTGTTATTCACGTGCCGGCGAGGTGACGCGTGAGGAAGAGGGGGCCGCAGATGCCGCCTTCCACTTGGCGATCGCCGAAGCGAGTCATAACGCGGTATTGCTACATACGATTCGTGGATTGTTCGATCTGCTCAAGAATCATATGGTCACCAACATCGTTGGTATGTATGCGCAGCGTAGTGAAACCCGGGACATACTGCTGCAACAGCATCGCGACCTGTATGAGGCCATTCTTGCGCGTAACGCAGAAGAGGCACGGAACGTTTCGCAGCGCCACATCAGTTATGTGCAGGAAGTGTTGCATGAGGCTCAGGAAGAAAAGCGCCGCTGCGATCGAGCACAGCGGCGTCGAGGCGTTTGACGATTACTCGTCCTTGCCTTTGGTGCGCATTGCCCGCTGAATCTCGCGATCCGAATCGCGTTCACGTTCCGTCGCGCGCTTGTCGAATTCCTTCTTGCCTTTAACGAGAGCAATCTCGCACTTGATCAGGTGCTTCTTCCAGTACAGAGCCAATGCTACGCAGGTATGACCTTTCGCCTGTACTGCACCGAACAGTTTGCCCAGTTCTCGCTTGTGCAGAAGCAACTTGCGCGTGCGCGTAGGGTCGGCAATCACATGAGTGCTTGCCGTCTTCAATGGGGTGATGTGACTCCCCAGCAGCCAGGCTTCGCCGTCTTTGAGCAGGACGTAGCTGTCCACCAATTGAGCTTTTCCGGCGCGTAGACTTTTCACTTCCCAACCCGCTAGCGCGAGTCCGGCTTCGAATTTGTCTTCGACGAAATAGTCATGCAGCGCCTTTTTGTTCAGCGCGATGGTGCCTTGAGGTTGTTTCTTCTGTTTAGCCATAGGGGCCGCATTATAGGGAGTTGCCAGGCGCATGGCGACTGGTCTCGAGGGTTGTGGAAGGCTGTGCTTGAGGCATGAGGATGAATGCCGGACAATATTTCCTCTTCGGTCGCATGCCAGGGCATGCCGGACGTTGCTCATTTCGTGTCGACTACTCGGTAACGCGGTGGGCCCGTCGTAAACGAGGAGTTGACGGAGTTAGCATGACGACCCATATCCAGCGCTCGGCGCTGTTACCTTATCCTGCACAATCCATGTTCGAACTGGTTAACGACGTTGCGCGTTATCCAGAGTTCCTGCCGTGGTGCTCGGACACGCAAATCCTGGAGCATGACGATCGCCTCATGCGTGCGCGTCTTTCTGTTGCTAAAGCGGGCATCAGCCAGCATTTCGTGACTCGCAACACGCTGGAGCCGGGGCAATCCATTGTCATGGACCTCGAAGAGGGGCCGTTCAGCCAACTTCACGGCGTCTGGACCTTCAAACCGCTTACCGACAAAGCGTGCAAGATCAGCCTGGATCTCTCCTTCGACTATGCTGGGCCCGTGATCCGCGCGACGCTGGGGCCGCTATTCAATCAAGCAGCGAATACGTTGGTGGACGCGTTTTGCCAGCGCGCGAAGCTGCTGTATGGCTGACGAGTCATTGGTGCGTGTCGAAGTGGCCTGCGCCACGGCCGAATCGCAACGTCTATTGACCTTGAACGTCACACCGGGAACGACGCTGCGTCAGGCCGTCTTAATTTCTGGAATCGAGCGTGATTTTCCCTCGATCGACATGAGCGAGGCGCCGCTAGGGCTGTACGGGCGTCGTATCGACAACGCTAACGAGCGGGCAGTGAGTGATGGGGACCGTATCGAGGTCTATCGACCGCTTTTGGCCGATCCCAAAGAAGCACGCAAGAGACGCGCAGCGCGATCAGCGGCAACGGCCGGTCAGAAAGATTGCAACGCTTGACCCGATGCTGCCACTAACCTGGCGGAACTCGCCTCGAACCCAGATCAATACGATGAGCTGGATTCGGGCGTAGATCAGTTCGGGTTGGTATCGAGGGGTTCTGGCGTCGGTACCGGAAACGGCTCGACCGTATCGATGTCACGCTGGATTTCCTCTTCGAGCGAGCCCGGTGCGGGTTTTTGCTCTGCAGGTTGCGTGGCAGGGGAAACGGTGGATCCGTCCTGGCCGAGAATCGCTTCATCGCGGCTGACGCCCGGCATGAAGTCACCTTCGAGTGCAACGAGTTGATCGCTTTCATTGAACTGCAAGCTGACACGCTCTTGCTGACGCTGACCGCCACCGGGTTGCAGGCTATAGAGATAGTCCCAACGCGTCGGATGGAAGGTGTCCGAGATCAGCGGGTTCCCCATAATAAACCTTACTTGACTGCGGGTCATTCCAGGGCGTAACTGGTCTATCATATCCTGCGTCACGACATTGCCTTGCTGAATGTCGATCTTGTAGACCCCGGGGAATGAACAACCGGCGAGTGCCACCAGCCCTGTAAAAGCGAGACTGGAGAGCATTAGCTTGGCGTTTTGCATCGGTGGGTGACTTCCACTATCTTGGCTTGGCACGAAGCCCCGATCATACCCGCATTACTGGGAGCTGCGAAGCAGCATCCGCGAGAAAGCAAACATGGTAGAAAATAACGAACTGCGCAAAGCTGGCCTCAAGGTAACCCTGCCGCGGGTCAAGATCCTGCAGATGCTGGACACGGCAGACCAGCGTCATATGAGCGCAGAGGACGTTTACAAAGCGTTGATGGATGCGGGCGAGGACGTCGGTCTGGCCACCGTATATCGCGTGTTGACTCAATTCGAAGCTGCCGGACTTGTCGTTCGCCATAACTTCGATGGTGGCCATGCGGTGTTCGAGCTGGCGGACGGCGGTCACCACGATCACATGGTGTGCGTCGATACGGGTGAGGTGATCGAGTTCATGGATGCTGAAATCGAGAAGCGCCAGAAGGAAATCGTGGAAGAGCACGGTTTCGAGCTGGTCGACCACAATCTCGTTCTCTACGTGCGTAAATCGAAATAACGCAAACAGCGTTTTCAAAGAAGCGGCCCTAGAGCCGCTTTTTTCGTTTAGCGACGATTTTCGAAATCCGGCCACGTCAACGTGCCTTCGTCGACGAACCGCCGGTTGCCGAGAAAACCGCCACCCAGTCGCCCGGACAGACGGTATGGCAAGGCCTCGCTCGTGACATTCCGAGACGCCGCCCACGCCTGCTGAAGCGCTGAGAACGCCGAAATGCTCATTGGAACGGTAACGAGCGTCTCGCCAAAGCCGGGAACCTTGCCTTTCGCGTCACTGACGCCACGGGCCAGTTGCTTACCGTTCAAATCCAGCGCGAGCGACACCCCGTCATAGTTGAGCGCATCCGCGTTGGGGTTCTGGAAGCGTAACTCCAAGGCGAAGCGAACTTCGAGATTGCCCCCAGCCAGCGGCGCTACGTCCACCAGATTGACGGTAAGTGGCTCTCTTCCAGTCAGTGAGTTGCAACCTGAAAGAAACAGGAGCAGTGCCGTGAATACGAGCCAACCTAGACGGGTATAAGCAATCGTGATGTTCATGGGAGATAGGACCTGCAGCGCCGGCGCAGGTTGCGTGGTTGACGCTTCGGCTGGATAGGGATAGGCAGCAATCAATTGAACGGAAACATTGTGTAACAGTCGACATGCCTATCCTTACCGATGGAATGGCCTGATGACTTCACCGCATTATTCGCTGGAAGAGCGCAAGAAACGTGTGTTCGCAATTGTCGGAGCCTCTTCGGGCAATCTCGTGGAGTGGTTCGACTTCTACGTCTACGCGTTTTGTGCGATCTATTTCGCTGGCGCGTTCTTCCCCAAGAGTGACCCCACCGTCCAGTTACTGAACACCGCGGGTGTGTTTGCCGCTGGGTTCCTGATGCGTCCGATTGGAAGCTGGATCTTCGGTCGCATTGCGGATCGCAAAGGCCGTAAGACGTCGATGGTCATTTCCGTGCTGATGATGTGTGCCGGATCGTTGTTCATTGCCTGTTTGCCGACTTACGAAAGCATTGGCATGTGGGCGCCTGCACTGCTCTTGGCGGCGCGGATGTTCCAGGGCATTTCGGTCGGCGGCGAGTACGGCACCACCGCGACCTATATGAGTGAGGTCGCATTGAAAGGGCAGCGTGGCTTTTTCGCCTCTTTCCAGTACGTCACGCTCATCGGCGGTCAGCTGCTTGCGGTATTGGTCGTGGTGATTCTTCAGCAGTTGCTGGCCGAAGACGAGCTGCGCGCGTGGGGCTGGCGCATTCCCTTCGTGGTTGGAGCTATCGCTGCGCTCATCTCGTTGGTCCTGCGCCGGTCGCTCAACGAAACGGCGAAAACCGAAGATATGAAGCGCGAGGACTCGGGTACGATTTCGGGCATTTTCAAGCACCACAAGGCTGCTTTTTTCACCGTGCTCGGCTACACCGCAGGCGGCTCGCTGATCTTCTACACCTTCACGACCTACATGCAGAAGTATCTGGTCAATACGTCGGGCTTGGATGCCAAGGTCGCAAGCGCCATCATGACTTGCGCACTACTGGTGTTCATGGTCATGCAGCCGTTCTTCGGCATGCTGTCCGATCGCATCGGACGCCGCGCATCGATGATGCTATTTGGTGGCCTTGGTGCCGTTGGCACCTGGCCATTGATGACGGCAATCGCCCATACGACCAATCCATTCCTGGCGTTTGGCCTGATCGTCGTAGCCATGGCAATCGTCAGCTTCTACACCTCGATTGCGGGTCTCGTAAAGGCCGAAATGTTTCCGCCGGAGGTTCGGGCGCTAGGGGTCGGTCTGTCCTATGCCATTGCGAATGCGGTGTTTGGTGGCTCGGCGGAGTACGCAGCGTTGGGTCTCAAGAGCCTGGACATGGAGTCAGCGTTTTATGGCTACGTAACGGTCATGATGGTGCTGGCGTTCTTCGTGAGCATGCGCTTGCCGCGTCAGGCGAGTTATCTGCATCACGACCTGTGAACAGCCTTAGTCGTACTCTGCCTCTACATGCTCTCCAAGCAGGCGGCGCTGGCGTTTCGTTGCCGCGGCCAACACCTCTGGATTGAAGGTGAAGGCCAGATAAGGTGAGAACTTCTGCGCCACCATGCGTCGTCCGTAATGGACCTGGAGCAAGTAGCGTGTGCGGTCGCTGGACGCGTTGCGACTGCCCGCATGCCACACATCGCTGCGCAAGAACAGCACGTCGCCGGCCCGGCAGAGTACCGGTTCGGGCACGTGGCCATTCCAACCCTCCTCACCGGGTCGAGGCGCGCGACCGCTGCGGTGGCTGCGTGGCACCACGTAGGTGGGGCACAGTGCTTCGTCGATATCGTCCAGATAGATCATCGCGGTGCACAGCAGCATTGGCAGCTCGAACGACGGGTCGCTCAGCCATGTTTCAGGCAATGGCATCGGCAGGTAGTCGAGGTGGAGGTCTGCGCCGATGAAGCCAGGGTGCGAGCGCCAGGCGGTTTGGCCGACGACATGGCAGTCGCTGCCCAACGCGGCCTCCGCGAGCTCGATGACGCCAGGTAGGTCGAGGTAACGAAGCCAGTGCGCGGCGCGGTTGAACACGCATTTGTAATGGTCCACGAGGCCCGTGTAGTCCCAATGAATGGGGCTCAGCTCATCGATGGCCTGTTTCACCGCGTCTATCTGGTCCGCGTGAAGTACTCCGGGCAACAGCGTGAAGCCCTGTTCATGCAGTGCAGCCAGCCGGGTTGCAGTCAGGTCGTACATGGGTTGCAAGCCTCTCGCATGCTAATCGATAGACGCGTAAAACCGTCCGGTTCGCCGCGATCGCTATCAGGCTGAGCGTAGAAGTGTTTACGCGTATGTGCTACCGCAGGAGGCAGCCAGGCGGCGGTTACCTTTCCTGCACTGCATGCGCCAGCGCGGACCGTTGGTGCCTTGAATATCAGGGAGATTTGAATACGCGCGGAGACGCGGCTTCACGGGGGTGTTCGCATGAAATGTAATGGCGGGGCATGGGGTCGGTGCTGGGAACATTCTTCCGGCGTGTCAACGCCAAAGGAAGTGTTCTAGTTGGCTTGCAAGATGAGCGCGAGCGACTGGGTCGCGTGCGAGGCAGGCCAATAGAGCATGGAGGAGGGCAGTGCCAGGGGAGCCGGCACTGCCAGTGTCGTCAAACCGAGATCTGGCTTTCGACGGATTGCAGCTTGCGACGAGCCAGGGCGAGGTTGGCCTTGGATTTGTCGAGTACGTAGTACACGAACAGCTCGTTGGTTTGCGTCAGCGGGCGAATGAGGTGGTATTGCGAGCCCAGTGTGATGAGGATGTCCTCGATGTTCTCGTTGAGACCGAGCATCTTCATGACTTTGAGTTTGGCGCGCACCACCTCGGTGTTACCTGCGGCAGCGAGCTCCATGTCAACGCCCTGGCCAACAGAGCCGAGCAGCATGCCACTGGAGTAGTCCACGACGGAGGCGGCCATTGCGCCATCGATATCCAGCAGGAGACTCAGTGTTTCGGTAAGGCTTGCCATTGCAATTTCCTTTGAGCGGTAAGGGTTGTTGGTTTACAGGCTGGCGTTCTGCTCAACCAGTTGCTGTAGAGACGCAGCCATTTCTCGGGCGGTGTTCTTGATCGCCCAGAGCGCCTGGCCGTAAGTTGCCTGTTCGCTCAACACCATGAGCAAAACCAGGTTGCGGTTAGAAGCGTGCACCTGACGGCACAGCACCAAACCAAGTTCGCATTCCAATACGGTGCCTTCGAGCGTGCCGAGCGACAGTTCCTGAGTGATCGATTTACTCAAGCCGTCCAGCGCTGCAGCCATAGCCGTCGTTCGGCGGCTTTGCTGTGGATCCGCGCCCAATGTCGCAATGGGGAAGCCATCGGTCGAGCACACGGCAGCCATGCGGAAGTGGTCGACCTTCTGCAGCGTTTCCAGATGTCCCAAGCACATGGTGCGAAGCGGGGAGGAAATGGTCGGGGCGTTCATAGCGCGTCCTGTAGCTGATTGACTTCGGCGTTGGCAATGAGGGTCTCGATCAGCAGCAACACGTTGCGCTTCTCTCGCACATCGGTAACGAACAGCGGCAGCGCAAGACTTCGGCCGGCCAGGATATCGCGGTAGGCGGGAAGCACTTCGGATTGTTTCTGCTGCGTGTGTCCCACTGCGATTACCAAGGCACCACGCTCGACCAGCGCCGGGAACGCATCCAGGTAAGTGGTCAATGTTTCCAGGCTATCGGCACGGGAGTGATCCAGGAGCAGCACCGCGCCCATCGCACCTTCACCCAAGATCGGCCACATGAAGGCAAATCGGTTCTGGCCGGGAATGCCATAGAGCGCAACGGTATCGCCTTCGTCCAGATGGATTTCACCGTAATCCATCGCGACCGTCGTCGTCGCTTTTGAATGCTGTGCTGCGTCGGTGTTTTCTGCTTCGGTATTTACCGGCGGAATGTCGCTGACAGAATGAATGGCGGTGGTTTTTCCGGCCCCCATCGGGCCTATGAAAAGTATTTTCATGTCTGATTAGATTTTCCGAATGCCATTCCTAGCCGCTTGCGTAAACGTAGCAGCAATCCTTCCTGGTTTTTTTCCGTAGGGCGCGCGGGAATAGCGGGCTTCGGCCGGCCATTGCGCGCTGATACGCCTAATGCGCAGCGCTCGCAAGCATTGAGGAACGCCACGACATCTTCGGTCGATGTGCGGGCGAACTCCACGCCTTCAGCGACCGTCGCGTATTGGCGGCTGTACAGTGCGGCGAGCCTCAGCAACGCAGGCGAGCTTTTCCATTCGCCGTAGTCCGGCCAGGCTGCGATCCGGTACTCCGTTGCCTCCGCACCTTCGAGCTGGTCGATCGGCGCCGGCTCGGCCAGGCAAAGCGCCCAAATGATGCGTTTCAGCGAGTAGGCATGCTGTAGCGTCTGCTTACCGGGCGCGCTGTTCAGCGGCGCGGCAGTCAATTCTTCCGGCAGGGCGGCCATCCGCTCTACCAGCGTTTCAAAGTCGTCGATGTCGCAATACAGGCTGTCTTCATGCGGAAGGATGACGAAGCTCAGTCCTTCGTGATCGTAATAAGTCGCCGAGACGATCTTGGAAAGCCGTATCGATAGTGCAGGCACCGTAGCGGGCGTATGTTGCGCCAGATCGCGCTCGCAGTCGGTTAGCAAGTCATACAGTCCAAAAATGCGCAGCGGCCATTCGACTGAATGACGCATGGTGAACCTGCCGTCCTTGAATACGGCTACGACGGAAGATGCTGGTTGATTCTCGTCGCGCAGCAGTGTCAGCTCGGCCGTACGGTCGTCGCCAACATAGTGCCACTCCATCTCCGTCCTGCCGCGCAGCATCTTCAGTTGCTGCTGCAGCAGACGCTGTTCATGCTCCCCGAATCCTCGGCAAGCGACCCGAAATGTTCCTATGCTCATCAGCGGTGCTTCTTTGGGGGGCGAAGGCTGATTGCCTTCGTCGCGAATGACTTCCATCTGTTACATCCCTGCCTGAACCAGGCGCGGTGCGGAGCTCAATGTCAAAGTGACACTATATTGCGCTCGCTTGGTTCTGCTCGTCTCCTACAGATAGCCGCGCGGTCAATTACTCTGGATGGGCGACATTTGAATCTGTAGCCCTCCAGAAGGCGCCTATCCTAGACGACCTGAATCAGAGCGTGACGGCAGTACGTCCGGAAAAGATCCCAGAGCGTGCGCTGGCTCTCACTTCTATTACAGGCAAGCGAACTGAACGATGCCCATTGAACGCTGCGCTACGACCGTTTCCTCTACAAGAGGTTCCGATTGCAAAGGTCGCTCGTGGGCCAGCACCTGCCCCTCTTCTGGCATTGTTTCTCGATAGCGTGCGTCTTCCGGCTATGCGCTAACCGAAAATACGACGGTAAGTCATGCCACTGACTACTCAGTCGGATGCAGGTGTATCTTTCAATCTTCAGGAGCGGTGCCGGTCTCTAATCCACTGATTTTCCATCTTGCAAGCGCCGCTGCGTTCTCGCACCGTGTGCCCGAGCGTTGCGTGCGTCGGTCATTGGTCGCTTCAAACGTAAGGCTCTAATCTGCTACCCATTCTTGTAACAACAAAAACAATGAGGAATGAGTTATGAAGCGTCATATTCACCACTTTTTGCTTTCGACCGCCTGCGCGCTGTTTGCGGTATATGCAACTGCAGACGAGCCGCGCCGACCCGAGTGTATTGCGCCCGCCGCGCCTGGCGGAGGTTTCGACCTAACATGCAAGCTTGCGCAAAGCGCGCTGGTGCAGGAAAAACTGCTGTCCTCGCCCATGCGCGTGACGTACATGCCTGGTGGCATCGGCGCGGTGGCCTACAACGCCGTCGTTGCTCAGCGGCCCGCGGAGGTCGGTACCATCACGGCATTTTCCAGTGGCTCTTTGTTGAACCTTGCGCAGGGTAAGTTCGGACGTTTCGATGAAAGCGCCGTCAAGTGGCTGGCAGCGGTGGGTGCAAGCTATGGCGCCATCGCCGTACGCGCGGATTCGCCCTACAAGAGCCTGGATGATCTGGTAGCGGCGATCAAACAGAACCCTGGCGGCGTCGTGATTGGCGCAGGCGGCACGGTTGGTAGCCAGGACTGGATGCAAACGGCGATGGTCGCCAAGGCCGGTGGCATCGATCCGAAGCAGATGCGTTACGTCGCCATGGAGGGCGGTGGAGAACTCGCGACCGCTTTACTGGGTGGCCACATCCAAGTGGCCAGCACTGATATCGCGGATTCCGTTCCCCACGTCGAAGCGGGCGACATGCGCATCCTTGCAGTACTCGCCGACAAGCGGCTGCCGGGCAAGACTGTCTCGCAGATTCCTACGGCGAAAGAGCAGGGATACGACGTGGAGTGGCCAGTGATCCGCGGCTTCTATGTTGGCCCGAAAGTGAGCGACGAGGCTTACGCGTGGTGGAAGGCGGCATTCGATAAGCTGCTGGCGTCCGAAGATTTCGCCAAATTGCGCGAGCAGCGAGAGCTTTATCCCTATGGCATGACCGGCGACGAGCTCAATGCGTATGTCAAGGAGCAGGTCGCCCGTTACCGCACAATGGCGCAAGAGTTTGGCCTTACCCAGTGAACGATACCGGGCGCCAGATATGGCCTCGTACGACACGTTGTAGGTCGTGCTGCCCCAACGTGGCTTTGGCAGCACGACTTTTGCCGCTACAACTGTGCCGGAAACTCGCGGAATATATTGACGGTCGTCCGTTTGAAAGCCTTTTGAAGGGTTGGTGAAAGTTTCGCGAAAGGTTTATGTCGTAACTATTCAGTGTCCGGCGTAGCCGGTGGACGGTCTTCTTGATGAGACCGCTAAAACAAGAACAACACCGGAGATTTCCTGCGATGCCTTTCGTTGCTGGACACCTATCGATCTACGCCGCGCTCCACGCGCTCGCTCCATCCCCTATCTCATTCAAGACCGTGGTCAATCTGGGACCCCGCATGTCCTGAGCCTGCCGCTGCGTCCTTCGTTCGTGCCGCCACTCCATAGCGGAGTAAGGCAGTACGTTGATTGGTAACGACAAAAACAAAAGGAACACTCGATGAAACTCACACTGCAAACCCTCTTTTTTTCCGCGACTTGCGCACTGTTTGCGGGTCAGGCCCTCGCCGACGAGCCGCGCCGTCCCGAATGCATCGCCCCGGCAGCGCCTGGAGGTGGCTTCGACTTGACCTGCAAGCTGGCGCAGAGCGCATTGGTACAGGAAAAACTGCTGTCCTCTCCCATGCGCGTCACCTACATGCCAGGTGGTATTGGCGCTGTTGCCTATAACGCAGTTGTTGCCCAGCGTCCGGCGGACGAGGGCACCATTACCGCGTTTTCCAGCGGTTCGCTGCTGAACCTGGCGCAAGGCAAGTTCGGCCGTTTCGACGAGAGCGCGGTGAAGTGGTTGGCGGCTGTTGGCACCAGCTACGGCGCAATCGCGGTCAGAGCAGATTCGCCGTACAAGACGCTGGATGATCTGCTGGCCGCGATCAAGAAAAACCCAGGTAGCGTGGTTATCGGCGCTGGCGGCACGGTAGGTAGCCAGGACTGGATGCAGACGGCGATGGTCGCCAAGGCGGGCGGTATCGATCCTAAACAGATGCGCTACGTTGCGATGGAAGGGGGTGGCGAGCTCGCTACCGCGTTGTTGGGCGGCCACATCCAGGTAGCCAGTACTGACATCGCCGACTCGGTGCCGCACGTGGAAGCAGGCGACATGCGCATTCTTGCGGTCCTGGCCGACAAGCGCCTGCCGGGTGAAACCGTCTCGGAGATTCCAACGGCGAAAGAGCAGGGCTATGACGTCGAGTGGCCGGTGATCCGCGGCTTCTACGTTGGGCCAAAAGTGACCGACGAGGCCTACGCTTGGTGGAAGGACGCGTTCGACAAGCTGCTGGCGTCGGATGACTTCAAGAAACTGCGGGAAGATCGCGAGCTTTATCCATTCGCCATGACTGGGGACGAACTCGACGCATACGTCAAGGAGCGCGTCGCGCATTACCGCGGGATGGCCAAGGAATTTGGCCTGACTCAATAAGGCCTCCACGTCGCCAGGGCCGGTCCTCGGCCCTGGCGATTCGTGTCTTTCCGCAATTGGCGGACAATTGAGGATCTGTCATGTCTCAACGTATTTTCGGCGTAGTGCTGTTGGTTGCAAGCATCGGGCTTGCACTCTCGGCATGGGGGTATCAGGCCCCCTTTTCCTACGAGCCCGTTGGCCCCCGGGCTTATCCCTTGCTACTGCTGAGCCTTTTGGCACTTGGCGGTATCTACCTGCTGGTGAAGCCTGCAAGCGCCCACGCCGTTTCCAACGAACCGCCGCTCGATCGTCATGTGGTTCGCAAGGTCACGACCTGCGTCGTGCTGCTCGTGATCTACGCGGCGGTGTTCGAATTACTGGGCTTCATTCCGGCCAGCACGGTTTTCGCCATCGGCATGGCACGGCTCTACGGCGGCTCCTGGCGCGCCAGCGTGATCGCCGGGCTATTGCTGGGCGTTGGTATGTACCTGCTGTTCGACAAGCTGCTCGATGTGCCGCTACCGCTCGGCATTCTTTCGTCTCTGGAGATTTAGTCCATGGATACATTCGGTTATCTGGGGCAAGGCTTCGGCGTTGCATTGAGCCCCTACAATTTGCTGACCGCGCTGTGCGGTACCTTCATCGGGACTATCGTCGGGCTGCTACCGGGACTGGGCCCGATCAATGGCGTCGCGCTGCTCATTCCGATCGCATTCGCCTTGGGCTTGCCGCCGGAAACGGCGCTGATCCTATTGGCCGCGGTCTATCTTGGTTGCGAGTACGGCGGGCGGATCTCCTCCATCCTGCTGAATATTCCGGGTGAAGCCTCCGCCGTCGTGACGGCTTTCGACGGTTACCCGCTCGCCCAACAGGGCAAAGCCGGTGTTGCCTTGTCGATTTCGGCATGGAGTTCGTTTGTCGGCGGTCTCATGGCGACCACTGGCGTCGTGCTATTCGCACCGTTACTGGCGAAGTGGGCCGTGGCGTTCGGGCCGGCCGAATATTTCGTGTTGATGATTTTCGCTATCGTCTGCCTGGCGGGCATGGCCGGCGACAAACCAGTGAAGACTGCTATTGCAGCCTGCATTGGCTTGTTCCTGTCCTGCATCGGTATCGACGCTAACAGCGGCGTGTATCGCTTCACCTTCGGCAGCCTTGGCCTGGCCGACGGTATCCAGTTCGTCGTGCTGGTGCTGGGACTGTTCTCAGTCAGCGAGATCCTCGTGCTGCTGGAGCGTACGCACCATGGCGAGCAGGCGGTGAAGGCGAGTGGACGCATGTTGTTCAACGTCAAAGAGATGATGTTCGTACTGGCAACGAACATTCGGAGCGGGATTGCCGGTTTCGTCATCGGTGTGCTGCCGGGCGCGGGCGCTACGCTCGCCAGTGCGGTCACGTACATGAGTGAAAAGCGCCTAGCCAGTAAGGACAATAAGTTCGGTAACGGCGACCTGCGCGGCCTTGCTGCACCTGAAACGGCGAACAGTGCCTCCGCGTGTGGTTCCATGGTGCCCATGCTCACATTAGGTATTCCTGGATCGGGTACGACCGCAGTCATGATCGGTGCCTTGACGCTGTACAACATTACCCCCGGTCCGCTGCTGTTCCAGAACCAGCCGGAAATCGTTTGGGGCCTGATTGCATCTTTGTTCGTGGCGAACACGATGCTGATCGTGATGAACATTCCGCTGATCAAGTTCTTCACCAAGATCCTTGCGGTGCCTTACTGGGCGCTGGTGCCCGCGATCGCGATCATTACCTCGATCGGCGTCTACGCCGTACATGCGACGACGTTCGACCTGTTCCTGATGACCGGCATCGGTGTCGCAGGCTACATCCTGCGCAAGATGGACTTCCCGCTGTCAGCGATCCTCCTGGGCTTCATCTTGGGTGGCTTGATGGAGCAGAACCTGCGCCGGGCGCTGTCGATCTCCAATGGTGACCTGGGCATCCTGTTCTCCAGTCCGATCACCTGGGTGGTCTGGGCAATGGTCGTCGGCATGATCGCGTTGCCGATCTGGCGGACGTACCGCCGCCGTGCTGAGCGTCGTGCGGAGGATGCAGCAGCCTAAGGATTGGAAGCCAGGGAGCACGCTTTTGTAGGAGCCAGCCGGGCTGATTGCAGCCCGGCTAGCTCCTACAAAAAGCTATGTCTCAATAAGTACCTAACCGACGCCAGGTGACTGCCGTCGGTTTTTTTGCGCTGATGACGGCGTGGGCTTTCACCGCAATTACGTCTAGGATGGCGCCCCGTTTTCTGGACGACAGCGCATGAACATCGACGCCCTCGATACGTTACGCACGCATCTGCTGACTGCTCTTTCGCGCGCGCCGGATGAAGCCCGACGGCTTTTTCATGGTCGCGGTCGTCGGTGGCCTGGCCTCGAGCACATCACTGTTGACTGGCTGCAAGGAGTGTTGCTGGTTTCGCTGTTCAAGCCTGTCGAGCCGGATTTCGCCACAGCCCTGCGCGCGCATCTGACGGCGCTTGCCGCTTCGCCGGGGTGGGCTGCATCGGGTGCCCATACGCTGACTCTTCAGCACCGCTATACGCCAGAAGCCGCATGCGAATGGCTCGCTGGGGATGCGCAAGGCCAGCACACCGTCAACGAGGATGGATTGCGGTACGGGCTGACCCTTGGGCGAAACCAGAACGCAGGTCTGTTCCTCGACATGCGCTACGGCCGTCAGTGGGTGAAGGCGCATGCGCAAGGACGACGGGTGCTCAACCTATTTGCCTACACCTGTGGCTTTTCTGTCGCCGCCATCGCGGGCGGTGCCGAGCATGTGGTCAACCTGGACATGGCTCGCTCCGCCTTGAACCAGGGTCGTGAGAATCATCGGCTTAACGATCATGACTTGAGTCGGGTGAGCTTTCTGGGGCACGAGCTGTTCAAGTCATGGGGAAAGGTTCGCCGTGGCGGACCTTACGATCTTGTGATCATCGATCCACCGTCGTTCCAGAAGGGCAGTTTCGCGTTGACGTCCGACTACCGAAAAATTTTGCGCAAGCTGCCGGAGCTGACCCGCGAAGGGGCTTCGGTACTGGCATGCGTGAACGATCCGGGTGTTGGTCCCGGGTTCATCATTGACAGCATGACGGAGGAGGCGACGATGTTCGAGTTCGTTCAGCGTCTGGAGAATCCACCGGAGTTCAGCGACATCGACCCGACGGGTGGGCTGAAAGCGATGGTGTTCAAGCGTATCGAAGCGGTGGCCTGACCCGTGAGCTGCCCAGCAAAAACCCGCAGGTTTTCGAGGTGCCCAGAAAGACCGAAGCCTCCGAGTCGTGGGACTGGGAGGCTTCGCGGCGGTAGCTGCCTTTTCCTTTCTTGGGTTTTTCTCGTCGGCAGCGAAACAGCGGTTGGCTGACAAGTGACTTGGCCCGATTTGGGCGTGGTTCTTTGGCCATGATGGCTCCTGGAAATAGGTATGGGAACTTCGTTTGGGGCATGAGCGTGATGTGCGTTGATGTGCGTATTGCAACGCGCACGCGCGCGCCGTGCATCATGGCGATGAGAGCCAAGGAAGTCCATCATGCGCGGCGCTCACCGGTCGCAACGCCACGCGCGTCGTCGGTCGGAACCGCATCTTGGCGATTGAGCGCGCAGGTCCGCTTCGCTATGCTTCGGTGTACTTTCCCGCAACCTCGCCGATGGCATGCAGACTTTCTGCTGCGATTGCCATCGATGCGGCTTCTGTTCCAGGAACAACGATGAGCACCTCCAGCGTCCCATTGTCCGGCAACAATCAGCCGCTCAAGGGCATTCTTCTCATCGTGGCTGCCACTTTCCTCTTCGCCAGTCACGACGCCGTTTCGAAGTACCTCTCTGGCTTCTATCCGGTCGTACTGGTCGTCTGGGTACGCTACCTTGTGCACACGCTGCTCATGGCCGGCATCTTCGTTCCGCAGTCTGGGCTTCGGGTACTGCGTACGCGTCGGCCAGGCCTACAGGCGATTCGCGCCTTGTGCTTGCTGGGCACCAGCCTGTTCTTCACCACGGCGCTGCGCTACATACCGCTTGCAGAGGCCACAGCCGTCAACTTTCTTGCCCCTTTGATCGTCGTTGCGCTGTCTGTACCGCTGCTGAAAGAGACCGTGACCCGTGGTCAGTGGGTGGCGGTGGGCGTGGGATTCACCGGCACCTTGGTTATCGTTCATCCCGGTGGTGACCTGTTCACGCCAGCGGTACTGCTGCCCTTCTGCTCGGCGATGTGCTTCGCCACCTATCAACTTCTGACGCGCAAGTTGAGTACCATCGATAGCCCAACAACGAGCAACTTCTTCGCCGGGCTGTTCAATACCCTGGTGATGTCAGCCTTGATCCCGTTCTTTTGGCAAACCCCAACCATCTGGCACGGTGTGATGATGCTGGCATTGGGTGCCTTCGGCATGACTGCGCATCTTTTCCTGACCCAGGCGTTTCGCTATGCGGCGCCGGCAATCCTGGCGCCCTTTAGCTATTGCCAGATCGTCTTCGCGGGCCTGCTTGGTCTCGTCTTCTTCGGTCATCAGCCGGACACCACGACGGTTTGCGGAATTGCCATCATCTGTCTGAGCGGCTTTGCCGCTGCGTGGCAACAGCGTGTCAAGCGAGTCCCGTTAACAAAGTAGGGTGCGGGTACCTTTTTGCCTGACGGAAAATCCGCGCGCTGTACTATCGGCAGCGCGCGCGGACCCGGCTAGACTTGCTGAAAACCCTACGGACCTGCGCCTGCAATGAGTGACGCCTCCTACATTTCGCCAGAACAGTTGTGCGTGGGTCTCTATGTCCAGCTCGATCTGAAATGGTGGGAGCACGGATTCACCTTCAGTAACTTCAAGATCAAGGACGCCTCGCAGGTCGAAGCGCTGCGCAAGCTCGGGTTGCAACAGGTGCGCTATGACCCGGCCAGAAGCGACGCCCAGCCGCTGCCTCTGGCTCCAGCGCCCGTTGAGCCTGCCCCCGAGCAGGAATTGCCGCCATCAGTGCCGACCGCCGAGGAACTCAAGCGCAAAGCCCGCGCAGTGCAGTTAGGGGCCGTACGCCGACGCCTCGCGGAGGTGGACAAAACGTTCGTGCAAGCCAGCCAGCGGGTGAAGGGGATCAACACTGCGCTACGTAATCAGCCCGATAAGGTGCTGGCGCAGGCGGGTGAAGTCATCACGGAAATGGTTCAGTCGGTACTGGGTGAGGACGGCGCGGCGCTACACGCCATCAACGGTAAGTCCGCTGAAGATAATTATGTGCACTCGCTAAACGTCACGGTACTGTCGATGATGCTGGGGCGGCAGATGGGGCTCGATTCCGAGGACTGCCACACCCTTGGCCTGGGCGCGTTGCTCCACGATATCGGAAAGCTCGATATCCCGAGCCCGATACTGCTCAAGCCTGGGCCACTCACCAAGCCCGAGCAGAAGTTTCTGGAGCTGCACACTGAGTACGGCCTGCGGATGGGGCACAAGCTCATGCTGGACGACGAAGTCCTGTCGATCATCCACGAGCACCATGAATATTGCGATGGCAGTGGTTATCCGAAGGGCAGTCATGAAGCGAACATTCGCCGACTGAGTCGACTGGTGTGCATTACCAATCGCTTCGACAACCTGTGCAATCCGAGTCATGGCCGCCCGGCCTTGAACCCGCATGAGGCGCTCGTGCGCATGTTCGGGCCAGAGCGTGCGCGTTATGACGACGTGGCGTTGCGTGCGTTCATCCGCTGCATGGGGGTCTATCCGCCCGGAAGCCTCGTGTGCATGGAAGACGGGAGGCATGGACTGGTGCTGAGCATGCATCCGACGCTGCCACTGAAGCCGACGGTCATTCTCTATGACGCCGAATTGCCGAAGTCAGAGGCGTTGATCGTCGATCTGGAGCAAGAGCCTTCTCTGGCCATCGCCAGCAGCGTGGCGCCGAAGGATGTGCCGATCGACGAGCTCGAGTACCTCGATCCCCGCCAACAAGTCAGCTACTACATCGATCCGCGTCGCCGCGGCTAGCACCGCCGGGTTCCGCCCGGCTTGGCTTGGTCTACTTCGAAACACACAGCTGACCTAGGTGATCAGCTGGCCCCTTGTTCCTTTTTCCGTTTTGCTCGGCGTGCCAGCATGTTGAGCCCTTCGATGAGCGACGAAAACGCCATCGCCGCATACAAGTAGCCTTTCGGTACGTGCGCCCCGAAGCCTTCGGCAATGAGCATCATGCCGATCATCATCAAAAAGCCCAGGGCGAGCATGACTACCGTGGGGTTGTCGTTGATGAAGCGTGCTAAAGGGTTCGCGGCAAGCAGCATGACCGTGACGGCGACGATCACCGCAATGACCATGATGGGCACGTGAGGGGTCATGCCGACCGCGGTGATGATGCTGTCCACCGAGAACACCAAGTCCAGCAGCAATATCTGGACGATGGCCGAGGCGAATGTCATCTCGACTGCGTTGCCCTGCTTGCCCTCGAACATGTCGCCATCGGGCTCAGGATCAACGGTGTGGCGGATTTCCTTGGTAGCCTTCCACAGCAAGAACAGGCCGCCGGCGATCAAAATCATGTCTTTCCAGGACAGGCCCTGGCCGAAGACTTCGATCACCGGTTCGGTCAACTGAACGATCCACGCCACGGTGCCGAGCAACCCAAGGCGAAGCACCAAGGCCAGTGCGATGCCGATACGCCGTGCACGGTCTCGTTGGTTTTCGGGGAGCTTGTTGGTGATGATGGAAATGAAGATCAGGTTGTCGATGCCAAGCACCACTTCCATTGCGATCAGCGTAGCGAGAGCGACCCAGACTGTGGGGTCGGCGGCTAGCTGCATGAGGTAGTCCATAGGAGCGCTTCCAAATAGTGTTCGGGCATAGTGCCGTGGGTGCCTTTCAGAATGCTTATGGCGGCGCTCGGTTCGACGCACTTTTGTGTCAGGAAATGTGTGCAAGACGATTTTCGAATTCTAGCCACTACCCTTTAGCAGCGATCTCGCGTATGGCAGGAAGACGACAAGCGTTTATCTATTGACCAATTCGACTGATCGTCAGGAATCATGCTCACAAATGCACAAAAACGATTAATCTTCAGGTAGGTGGAGCACTTTAGAGGCTGCCACTACTCACAGAGAGGATCGAAATCGCGCAGATGACGCGTTTCGGGTATCTAGGACGCTCCACTTGTCCGTAGTTGCCGCTTTGGTTGCCTCGCAGCAGGCAATGGCACGACGAGCACTTAGCGATGGCTCGATATATGGTTGATTCACTTGATATGCGTGCTGGACAGATCAGCACTTTGGCGGGGCGCCTTGCCGATGGACGAGCCAGTAGCGAAGCGCTAATCACGAAAGCTGTTCGGGCGATCGATGCACACCGGGCAGAAGGGGGCGTCGCGTACGTCAGTGTCGATGTCAAAGGCGCACTGAGCCTTGCCCAAGAAAGCGACCGCATGCGCAATGCCGGGTTCGTACCCAGTAGCTTGGCAGGCTTGCCGATCTCGGTCACGGATGCGTTCGATATGGCGGGATGCGTAACCGGCGCGGCGTCCAAGGTGCGCTCCTCTAGCTCTCCGGCGGTTATTGATGCATTGGTCGTCGCCCGACTGCGAAACGCGGGTGCGATTCTGCTTGGCCGCACGAACATGAGCGAGTTCGCGCTCTCCTGCCTGGGCACGAATTCCCATTACGGAACACCGACGCTACCAATGGACCGGTGTCGTGTCGTTGGTGGATCAGGTTCCGGGCTCGCGGTGAGCGTCGCGACGAAGATGGCCGTTGCCGGCGTGGGCGCTGATACGCAGGGCTCTATCCGGATACCCGCGGCCTTTTGTGGGTTGGTCGGGTTCAAGCCCAGTGCCAATCGCGTTTCGACTCGAGGGTTGTACCCGCTTTCTCCGACGCTCGATTCCATTGGTTCGATCGCCCGCTACGTGGATGACTGCGTCATTCTGGATGCCATCATGTCAGGTGAGCGCGGAGAAGTCGGCGGTCGTCCATTGAAAGGCCTACGCTTGGCAGTCACATCCGATTACGTCCTTGACGCGCTGGATGAGAATGTCGAATACGCTTTCAAGCGCGCTTTGCAGCTTTTGACCGATGCGGGTGCAACACTCGTTTGGTTTGATTTTCCGGAACTGGCGTCGTTAGGGCGGATAAGCGATACGGGAGATTTCGTGGCGGTCGAGGCGTGGTATCACCACCGGCAGAATGCACAAGCGGCAGCGCTCGAGTGCTACGATCCGGTCGTGCTCAAGCGTCTGCGCCAGGGCGAATCGCTAAGTGCCTACGACTATCTAGACCTGCTGGCCGAGCGTCAGCGGTTGATCCAAGTGGCAAGAGCGCGGCTCATGGATGTGGATGCTTGGTTGATGCCAACGGTGCCAATGTCCGCGCCCCGGCTCGACGAGCTGGGTTCGGGTGAGCCCTGTGCGAATTACTTCGAGCGCGAGGCGCGTGCCCGGCGCAATACCAGCCTGGTCAACTTTCTCGATGGGTGTGCGTTGACCTTGCCCTGCCAGGAGCACAAGGAGCTACCGGTGGGGCTGTCTATCGTCGGGCTGAACGGTATGGACGCCGACGTATTGAAGATCGGTCGCAGCGTTGAGGCGCTGCTACGGGCAAGCAGGGCGGCGGTGGCGAAGGAGCCTGTCGCTCCACGGGAAGAGCGGCGTGACCGGCGCGTCGCCAAGTGATAGGTACTTTGGCGAGCCCGTATCCGTAGCGACTGAGTCGTCAATGACTGCGCAAAAAAAAGGAGGAGCCGAGGCTCCTCCTTCTTGTTCATGGCGCTGCCATTGTTCTTGTTGCGCTGCCCGCTTGGCTTGTTTTTGTTTTTCAGCCGGCGTCCTTATGCGGGACCAAGAGCGAACGGATTTGTTTGGAAGCTGAGCTGTCGTGATGTTTATCCGATCGGTCCACACTGCTTTGAACGCAGTTCTTGTTCTTCTTCACCTGATCGCGGTATCAACCGAAGACAATCTTCTCCAAAGAAATCAGTTAGCTGCGTCTCCAAAATATTGTCGTTGTTCTAAGGGAGGCGATTCGTCTAATTCTTGTTATGTCTTTTGGTTTTAATTTTTGTTATGCCAAGAATGAAGCAGGCGCCGTGCCATCTTATAAAAAAATCATTGAAATCAATGACATACTGATTTTTATGGCGAGCTACCGTCGTGGAGTTGGTTGGATTCGTTACCGTATTACCCACTTTTGTTACCGTGACAGGCTCGATTGCAGTCATCGTTGATGTAGGCCAGGTAACAGCCGCGATGATGACAGTGGTCTAGCGATGGGGTCGAACGGGCGCTTTTGTGCGTCTTCAAGCCTTAGCCATTCGCGCATCGCATTGTGCGTTACTCGTTCGTGTAGTGGGACGTGTGTAGGAGGGTTCGATCTTGTAAGGTGCCCGCTGAGTAAAGAAACGCGAATGACTCTGTCGAGGGCCTCTGTCCGACAGGTTCGAAGTCTGCAAGATGGGTCCGTAGATGCGGGGCCATGGATGCTGTAGTTGCGCCCAGTGCATTTGAATTCTGGACGCCTTTTTTATTGAGCGGATACGGAATGACCTCCCAGCCCTTGCAGCAGCTTCAACAACGTCTGGCAGCGCTCGAAGCCGAAAACCGAGCCCTGTGCGTCCAATTGGATGGGCGTCGCGATATGTCTTTCGGAGGGCTCGACCTTCATCGCATGGCGATCTTCAACAGCGCCATCGACCACGCGATCATCGCGATGGATCTGGATGGCCGGGTGACTGGCTGGAACATCGGTGCCGAACGTCTATTCGGGTGGACCTCCGCGGAAATGGTTGGGCACTCGATCGAATGCCTTCTTGGTCCGGAAGACCGCGCGGCGGGGTGGGCAGACCTAGAGTTGCGCAATGTCTTGGAAAAAGGGCGTTTCGAAAGCGAGCGCTGGCAGGTCCGCGCTGATGGGCAACGCTTTTGGGGCGCAGGAGAAACGACGCCACTTCGTACCGCGGATGGTGAACAGATTGGTTACTTCAAGGTGCTGCACGACCGAACGGAGCAACATCAGGTCAGGCTACGCCTTGAAGAAGAAGAGGCACGGTACCGCGCACTCGTAGATTCCATCGATGCGGGCTTTTGCATCATCGAGATGGCCTTCGATGAAAACGGGCGAGGCAGGGATTACCGATTCATCGAAGTGAACCCAGCCTTCGAGCGCCATACCGGCATCGCCAATGCGGCCGGGCGCTGGATGCGTGAAATCGCGGCCGAGCATGAGCAGCATTGGTTCGACATTTATGGGGAAGTTGCGCTCACCGGCAAGCCCGTACGTTTCGAGAACAACGCGGAAGCGCTTGGGCGTTGGTATGACGTCTATGCGGTGCGGATCGGCGACCCAGCGGCAGCTCGTGTCGGCATTTTGTTCAACGACCTGTCCGAGCGGCGGCAGGCGGAGTTGGCGCTAGCACGCAGTGAAGCGCATTGGCGCGGCGTATTCGAAACGCTGCAGGAAGGCTTCATTCTTGGCGAACTGATTCGCGACGCGTCCGGTCAGGCGTGCGATTGGCGTTACCTCGACGTGAATCCGGCCTGGGGCACCATGCTCGGCATACCGCTCGAAGGCGTCGCGGGGCGTAGTGTGCGTGATGTGGTGCCGGGCATTGAGCCCGAGTGGATTAGCCATATTGCGAACGTCGTGGAGACCAGCGTCTCCGAGGAATTCGTCCGGCAGGTCGGTGTTCTGGGGCGCTGGTACGAGGGACGTGTCCATCATCTGGACGGGGATCGTTTTGCAGTTACCTTCCAGGACGTAACGCAGCGACGACTCGAAGACGTGCGGCGCCGAGGGTTGCTCGATCTGCTCGACCGCTTTCACGACCTCGGTGAAATCGAGAGCATGGCGTACGCGGCGGCGGAAATGCTTGGGCGAACGCTCGCGGTCAGCCGCGCAGGCTATTGCACGCTGGATGAGCGTTACCGCGCGGTGACCGTCGAACGTGATTGGGCCTTGCCGGGCATGCCGCTGCTCGCAGGCACCCATTCGCTGCGCTCCATCAGTGGTTTCGCCGATACGCTGCTGCGTGGAGAATCTGTCGTGGTGGACGACATTCGCGCGGACCCGCGTACGCAGGGTCATGCGGTAGACATGGAGGCGCTCTCCATTGGTTCGATGTTGCAGGTTCCCATCACGGAACTGGGACGAACCGTCGCCGTGTTCTTCGTATGTCGATCGATAGTCACGCATTGGCAGCAAGAGGATATTGCCTTCGTACTCGAAGTCGCCTCTCGGGCTCGCGCGGCGATCGAGCGCCGGCGTGCCGAGCAAAAGTTGCGAGCGCTGAACGCTTCTCTGGAACGGGAAGTGGGTGAGCGTACCGAAGCCTTGTTGAAGTCCGAGGAAAAGCTACGGCAGTCGCAGAAGATGGAAGCAGTCGGTCAGTTGACGGGCGGGCTCGCACACGATTTCAACAATCTATTGACAGGGATCGCGGGTAGCCTGGAGCTGTTGCAGAACCGAATTGCAAAAGGGCGGCTGGAAGGTCTGGAGCGCTACATGCAAGCCGCCCAAGGCGCTTCCACGCGTGCGGCTTCACTGACGCACCGTTTGCTTGCGTTCTCTCGGCAGCAAACGCTCGATCCCAAGCCGGTCAACATCAATTCGCTGGTGGAAGGCATGGAGGAACTGGTTCGCCGTACCGTCGGCCCTTCGATCGAGATCGACGTGGAATGCACGATGGATCTGTGGTTGACGCTCGTCGATCGGAACCAACTGGAAAATGCCTTGCTGAACCTGTGCATCAATGCGCGCGACGCCATGGAGGGCGGCGGATGTTTGCTCATTGAGACGAGCAATGTGTGGATGAACAGCCGGACTGCGGCCGAGGTGGATCTGCCCGTGGGGCATTACGTTGCGCTAAGCGTGATCGACAACGGTTGTGGCATGCCGTCAGACGTGGTCGCGAAGGCGTTCGATCCCTTTTTCACGACCAAGCCGCTCGGCATGGGAACCGGACTTGGCTTATCGATGATCTATGGATTCGCCCGGCAATCCGGCGGGCAGGTGAAAATCGCTTCAGTCTTCGGGCAGGGGACGGCGGTCACGCTTTACATGCCTCGCTATGTGGGTGAGACACAGGCCGATAATTTCGAAGTACCGCCAGATATGCCGCGCACAGGCGCGGGGGAGACCGTACTCGTCGTCGACGATGAGCCGACAGTCCGCATGCTGATAACGGATGTCTTGGAAGACATGGGGTATCGCGCGCTGGAAGCGGGCGATGCGGAATCCGGTTTGCAGGCGTTGCAGTCGTCCAGCGTACGCATCGACTTGCTCATTTCCGACATTGGATTGCCGGGCGGGATGAACGGACGGCAGATGGCTGACCAGGCGAGGATCGCGCGCCCGCAGCTCAAGGTGCTGTTCATCACGGGATATGCCGAAAGCGATGTCTTCGGTGTTGGGCAGCTACCGTCGGGGATGCACCTACTCACCAAGCCATTCGGTATCGACGTGCTGGGGCGTAAGGTAAAAGAGCTACTGACCAAGGCTCCTGTACCTCCCGGCTAAACATCCCAGAACGAAAACGCCGCCCTGTCGAGAGCGGCGTTTTCGTTTTGACCTTTGCTGAGAGGCTTGTTCGGATTTAATCGAACAAACCGAAGGTCAGGTAGCTGAACCAAGAACGTCCGCCTTCATCCGGCTGCTCGGCTTTTTGCTCTTCCAGCACGTTGTCGAGCTCCGGCGGCAAGTCCTGCTGCGCGTCCTGGTACTGACGAATAATGTCGCGAGCGGCCTGGGATTGCTTCGGCGGCTCCTGTGCATCGCTTTCGATCAAACCAAGGGTGGCGCGGGCCAGCCAGGAACGCTGGCTGACGTCTTCTTCGCGCGGCACGAATTCGCCGTCCTCGAGACTTGGGTTATCCGGGTAGTTGAGCTTTAGGGTTTCCAGGCTTGTCGCGGCCAAGTCGTTCAGGCCCAGCCGTTGGTAAGCTTCAACCATCACCGCAAGCCCATCGCCCACGGCGGGGGATTCCTGGAAATTCTCGACCACGTAGCGGCCACGGTTGGCAGCGGCGACATAAGCACCGCGCTTCAGGTAGTAGTGGGCGACGTGAATGTCGTAAGCGGCCAGCAGATTGCGCAGGTAGATCATGCGCTGCTTGGCATCGGGTGCGTAGCGGCTGTTCGGATAGCGACTGGTGAGCTGGGCGAACTCGTTGTAGGAATCGCGGGCAGCGCCGGGATCGCGTTTGGTCATGTCCAGCGGTAGGAAGCGCGCCAGGAGGCCACGGTCCTGATCGAACGAGGCAAGGCCACGCAGGTAGTAGGCGTAATCCACGTTCGGGTGCTGTGGATGGAGGCGAATGAAGCGATCCGCTGCGGCACGAGCGGCCGCTGGCTCGGAGTTCTTGTAGTTCGCGTAGATCAGTTCGAGTTGCGCCTGATCGGCGAAACGGCCGAAGGGGTAGCGTGATTCGAGGGCTTTGAGGTTATCGGTGGCCAGGCTGTAGCTGCCGTTGTCCAGGGCGGTCTGCGCGCGCTGGTAAAGCTGGGTTTCGCTCAAATTCTCGTCGATTTCGGTCTTCTTCGAGGAGCATGCGGCGGTCAAGACGAGCGTAGTGATCAGCAGCAGGTGTTTCACTTGCATGGTGCGTGCGTCCCTGGACGGCTGGCTGTGTTGTGGCAAACCGTCTGTTATAGTGGGCGCCCCGGCTGACCCGGGACAAAAAGTCGCCGTATTTAACCACAGCGTGCGACCGAAACCAAAAGGCTCCGCCCCCTCTCGTGCCCCTCATGTCCCAGCTTCCCAAACACACTATTGAACTTGCCGCCGATGTTCCCTTTGAACTGGGTGGGCAACGCCTAGACCAGGTCGCCGCGCAACTGTTTGCCGAGCATTCGCGTTCACGCCTCGCCGCCTGGATCAAGGAAGGTCGCCTTACCGTCGATGGCACCGTGCTGCGTCCGCGTGACACCG
Organism: Pseudomonas matsuisoli; assembly: GCF_014647635.1. Lineage (GTDB taxonomy): Bacteria > Pseudomonadota > Gammaproteobacteria > Pseudomonadales > Pseudomonadaceae > Pseudomonas_P > Pseudomonas_P matsuisoli. The sequence continues at coordinate 204,612 of NZ_BMPO01000006.1, read as the reverse complement.
TCCACGCCGGCGCTCGTCTGCAGCTTCAGGCTGAACTAGAAGCGCAGGGCGAATGGGTCGCGCAGGACATCGCATTGAATATCGTCTTCGAGGATGAACACATCTTGGTGCTGGACAAGCCGTCAGGGCTGGTCGTGCATCCGGCTGCTGGGCATGCCGACGGGACCCTGCTCAATGCACTGCTGCATCACTCTCCAGAGCTGATCAACGTGCCGCGTGCAGGCATCGTCCATCGTTTGGACAAGGACACCACCGGCCTAATGGTCGTGGCCAAAACGTTGGAAGCCCAGACCCGGCTGGTCGATCAGCTGCAAAAGCGCACTGTCAGTCGCATCTATGAATGCATCGTCATTGGCGTCGTGACTTCCGGGTCGACGATCGACGCGCCGATCGGCCGCAGTTCTGCCAACCGGCAACGCATGGCAGTGATCGAGGGCGGCAAGCCAGCGGTGAGCCATTACCGCGTGCTTGAACGTTTCCGCTCCCATACGCACGTGCGCGTCAAGCTGGAAACCGGACGCACTCACCAGATTCGCGTTCACATGACGCACGTGGGCTTCCCGCTAGTCGGCGATCCTTTATATGCCGGGCGTTTCCGTATCCCGCCTGCCGCCAGCCAGACGCTGGTGCAGACGTTGAAGGAATTTCCACGACAGGCGCTGCATGCGCGTTTCCTCGAACTCGATCATCCCGTAACGGGAAAACGCATGAAGTGGGAGTCGCCACTACCGGAAGACCTCGTCTGGATGCTCAGCCTGTTGCGGCAGGATCATGAGTCCTTCGTTTGATGAAGGGGGACGCGCTCGACTGGCTCACGCCGGACTGGCCCGCCCCTGAAAACGTCCGTGCATGCGTGACGACGCGCAGCGGCGGCTTCAGCCTGCCGCCCTTCGATAGCCTCAACCTCGGCGCTCATGTTGGGGATGATCCGCAGGCTGTCGCTCGGAACCGCCTACACCTGAGTGAAAGTCTTCGCTGCCAGCCTACGTGGTTGGATCAGGTGCACGGCACGACCGTGGTCGAAAGCAATCCCCTACAGGTGCTGGAAGGCGACGCTTCATGGAGCTCGACACCCGGTGTCGCCGCGCTGGTAATGACGGCGGACTGCCTTCCTGTGTTGTTCTGCGATCGCGCGGGAACACGGGTCGCCGCCGCGCATGCGGGCTGGCGCGGGCTGGCCAACGGTGTGTTGGAGGCGACTGTCGCTGCCATGGATATCGCGCCAGAAAATATCCTGGCATGGATGGGGCCTGCCATCGGGACGGAAGTATTCGAGGTTGGCCCTGAAGTGCGGGATGCGTTCGTGAGTACTCATCCCGAGGCCGAACATGCCTTCAGGCCAAGCACAAATGACGGCAAGCTCATCGCGGACATGTATGCACTCGGCCGCATCCGCCTTGCCTCGGCAGGCGTGCAGTCGGTCAGTGGCGGCGGCTTTTGTACGGTGACCGATATGCGCTTCTTTTCCTATCGGCGGGCGAATCCAACCGGGCGTTTCGCATCGTTGGTTTGGCTGACGCGTTGATGTCTTGAGTTGAAGCGGATCGTTACTCGGCCGCTCCACAGTAAGTGGCTGAACCCTACTCCCTGATCGCCAGCAAGCTGGCTCCTACACGGTTCTCGGTGTGCTCGCGATCGGCTGTAGGAGCCAGCTTGCTGGCGATCGCTTTTTTTGCAGCAACCCAACACCCTGCGCCACGTCAACCCCGCTTCGCTTGAATCCCCAGCAATCAGCCCTATCTAAGAAGCATCTCGCGGGCATTCACCTTTTCAGACGCAAGCCATCGTGTCAGCCCGCTTTCTTTGTGAGGATGAACCATGCGAATCGACCGTTTGACCAGCAAGCTTCAGCTTGCGCTGTCCGATGCCCAGTCCGTTGCGGTAGGGCTGGATCACCCAGCCATCGAGCCGTTGCACCTCATGCAAGCCTTGCTCGATCAACAGGGCGGCTCCATCAAGCCGCTGTTGCGCCAGGTCGGCTTCGATACCAACGCGCTCAAGCTGGCGTTGAGCCAGGAACTGGACAAGTTGCCGAAGATTCAGAACCCCACGGGTGACGTGAACCTGTCGCAGGACCTGGCACGCCTGTTAAATCAGGCCGATCGCCTGGCGCAGCAGAAGGGCGACCAATTTATCTCCAGCGAGCTCGTGCTGCTGGCGGCGATGGACGAAAACACCCGTTTGGGCAAGCTGCTGATTGGGCAGGGCGTCTCCAAGAAGGCGCTGGAGAATGCCATCAACAACCTGCGCGGCGGCGAGGCGGTAAACGATCCTAATGCCGAGGAATCCCGTCAGGCGCTGGATAAATTCACCGTCGACCTCACCAAGCGCGCCGAAGAGGGTAAGCTCGACCCCGTGATCGGTCGCGACGATGAAATCCGTCGCACCATCCAGGTTCTGCAACGGAGGACCAAGAACAACCCGGTCCTGATCGGCGAGCCCGGCGTCGGCAAGACTGCCATTGCCGAAGGCCTCGCTCAGCGCATCATCAACGGCGAAGTGCCGGATGGTTTGAAGGACAAGCGCCTGCTGGCCCTCGACATGGGCTCGCTCATCGCCGGTGCCAAATTCCGTGGCGAATTCGAAGAGCGCCTGAAGGGCGTCCTCAACGAACTTTCGAAGCAGGAAGGTCGCGTCATCCTGTTCATCGACGAGCTTCACACCATGGTCGGTGCCGGCAAGGCCGAAGGTGCAATGGACGCGGGCAACATGCTCAAGCCTGCCCTCGCGCGCGGCGAGCTGCACTGCGTAGGCGCCACGACACTGGACGAATACCGCCAATACATCGAGAAGGACGCCGCGCTGGAGCGCCGCTTCCAGAAAGTGCTGGTGGACGAGCCGAGTGAAGAAGACACCATCGCCATCCTGCGTGGCCTCAAGGAGCGCTACGAGGTTCACCACGGCGTGACCATTACGGACGGCGCGATCATCGCGGCTGCCAAGCTCAGCCATCGCTACATCACCGATCGCCAGTTGCCGGACAAGGCCATCGACCTCATCGATGAAGCGGCCAGCCGCATTCGCATGGAGATCGACTCCAAGCCCGAGGCGCTGGACCGTCTCGATCGTCGCCTGATTCAGCTCAAGATCGAGCGCGAAGCGCTGAAGAAAGAAGAAGATGAAGGCACGCGAAAGCGCTTCGCCAAGCTCGAAGAAGACATCGAGCGGATGGAGAAGGAGTACGCCGACCTCGAGGAAATCTGGAAGTCCGAGAAAGCCGAAGTCCAGGGCTCCGCGCAGATCCAGCAAAAGATCGAACAGGCCCGCACCGAGCTCGAAGCCGCGCGCCGCAAGGGTGATCTGAACCGCATGGCCGAGCTGCAGTACGGCACGATTCCTGACCTCGAACGCAGCCTGCAGATGGTCGACCAGCACGGCAAGACCGAGAACCAGCTGCTGCGCAACAAGGTGACCGACGAGGAAATTGCCGAGGTCGTTTCGAAATGGACGGGCATTCCGGTCAGCAAAATGCTCGAGGGCGAACGCGACAAACTTCTACGCATGGAGGACGTGCTGCATAACCGCGTCATCGGCCAGCATGAGGCCGTCGTGGCGGTCTCCAACGCGGTACGCCGTTCGCGCGCCGGGCTTGCTGATCCGAATCGTCCCAGTGGCTCCTTCCTGTTCCTCGGCCCGACCGGTGTGGGCAAGACCGAACTGTGCAAGGCACTGGCGGAATTTCTCTTCGATACCGAAGACGCCATGGTGCGTGTCGATATGTCCGAGTTCATGGAGAAACATTCCGTGGCCCGCTTGATCGGCGCACCGCCGGGATACGTCGGTTATGAAGAAGGCGGCTATCTGACCGAAGCCATTCGCCGTAAGCCTTATTCGGTGGTGCTGTTGGATGAGGTGGAAAAAGCACATCCGGATGTTTTCAACATCCTGCTTCAAGTGCTGGAGGATGGCCGTCTGACCGACAGCCACGGCCGTACGGTGGACTTCCGCAACGCCGTGGTCGTGATGACTTCGAACCTAGGGTCGGCACAGATCCAGGAGCTGGCCGGCGACCGCGAAGCCCAGCATGCCGCTGTGATGGATGCTGTCAGCAGCCACTTCCGCCCGGAGTTCGTCAACCGGATCGACGAAGTCGTCGTGTTCGAGCCGCTGGCCCGCGAGCAGATCGCCGGCATCGCCGAGATTCAATTACAGCGTCTTCGCAAGCGCCTGGCCGAGCGCGATCTTGGGCTGGAGTTGTCTGCGGACGCGATCGACAAGCTCGTCGCCGTTGGCTACGACCCTGTTTACGGCGCACGCCCACTCAAGCGCGCGATTCAGCGCTGGATCGAGAACCCGCTGGCGCAGCAGATACTGGCTGGCGAGTTCGAGCCAGGCGCGACGGTGCATGCGAAGGTGGAAAACGACGAGATCGTGTTCGGGTAACGGCGACCCAATTTAACGTTGCACAAAAAACCGGAGCAAAGGCTCCGGTTTTTTATTCCGACGTGCCCCATCGCCGCTCAGAAAATACGCGATGCATTGATTGAGGCGAACGCGCCGCGGGTTACTTCCGGATGGGAATGTGCCCCTGCATATTCAGGCTTTTCAGGAAGTCGAAGTCGCATCCGTCTTCGGCCTGGGTCACGTGTTCCAGAAATAGCCGACGATAGCCCCGATCATCGCCTTCACGCGGTGGTTGAGGTTGGGCGGCAAGACGGCGCCGCGCCAATTCGTCGTCGCTCACCAACAGGTCCAGCGAACGCTCGCTCACGCTCAAGCGCAGGCGGTCGCCACTTTGTACCAAGCCCAAGGGACCGCCTTCGGCAGCCTCGGGCGTTACATGAAGAACGATGGTGCCGGCGGCCGTGCCACTCATTCTTCCGTCCGAGATGCGCACCATGTCCTTCACACCCGCTCGTGCGAGCTTGCGCGGAATCGGAATGTAGCCAGCCTCCGGCATGCCGGGTGCGCCTTTGGGGCCAATGTTCTTCAGCACGAGCACGTCATCCGCGTTCACGTCCAGATCGGGGGAGTCGATGCGCTGCGCCAGATCCTCCAAGCCATCGAATACAACCACGCGGCCCTCATGCTCCATAAGTTCGGGATTGGCGGCAGACTGTTTGATGATGGCGCCATTCGGCGCAATGTTGCCGCGTAGGAACGCAATACCACCTTGTGGGTAAATAGGATCGTTCAGCGGACGGACGACTTCCTGCGGAAACGCTGCGATCGAATCCAGCTCTTCGCCAAGGGTGCGGCCAGTCACGGTTAGTGTATCCAGGTGCAGGAAGGGGCGTAGCTCGCGCAACACCGGTGCGAGACCGCCGGCCTTGTGCAGGTCCTCCATGTAATGGCTGCCGGACGGCTTTAGATTGACCAGCACAGGGATGTGGCGCCCAAGTTCGTCGATGCGCTCCATTTCAAGTCGAATCCCACAGCGCCCCGCGATGGCGGCAAGGTGGATGATCCCGTTGGTCGAGCCGCCGATGGCGAGCAGCACCATGAGCGCGTTTTCAAAGGCCTTCTCGGTAAGAATGCGGTCCGGGGTCATGCCGGCTTCAATCATTTTGACGGCCAGGGATCCGGTGCGCTCGGCAATGCGAATGCGGTCGGCGGTGACCGCCGGTGCAGTAGCGCCCCCGGGCAGCATGATGCCCAGGGCTTCGGCGATGCAGGCCATGGTGCTGGCCGTGCCCATGACGGAGCAGGTTCCCACGCTGGCGACGAGCTGGTCGTTGACCTCTGCAATTTCCTGATCGTCGATTTCCTCACCCCGGTACATGCCCCAGTAGCGGCGGCAATCGGTGCAGGCACCTACCCGGACGCCGCGATGCGATCCCGTGAGCATCGATCCCGTGACCAATTGGATGGCGGGCACGCCCGCGCTGGCGGCGCCCATTAATTGGGCTGGAACCGTTTTATCGCAGCCACCGATGAGCACGACCGAGTCGATAGGCAGTGCACGGATCATTTCCTCCGTGTCCATCGACATGAGGTTGCGCAGGAACATGCTGTTGGGATGAGCGAAGCTCTCGTGGATCGAAATGGTGGGGAAATCCACCGGCAGCCCGCCGGCCAGCATCACACCGCGTTTGACCGCTTCGATGAGTTGAGGGGCATTACCGTGACAGGGGTTGAAGCCGCTGCCGGTATTGGTGATGCCGACGATGGGCCGGGAAAGCGCATCGTCGGAATAGCCGGCGCCCTTTATGAAGGCTTTACGCAGGAACAGCGAGAACTCGGCATCACCGTAGTTCGTCAGGCCTTTGCGCATGCCTTGGGCCGCTTGGCGGGATGCCTTGTTTGCTTCATCAGAGTGAGACACGGACGTTACCTCTTGATTGTTGTTGTTCATGCCAGCGAGGCATTCGAGGAACGGTGAGGCGTGGCCTCAGCCGGAAGGGTCAGGCGCAGGGCCCGAACTGTCGCGCACGATCAGTTCGGTCGTAACACCGACAGGTGTCTGGTAAGTGTGGCCAGCCAGCGCATTCAGCAGATAGGTGCCAGCGTTGACGCCGATTTCATCGAGGGCCACGCGGATGGTCGTCAGGGGTGGAGACAGATGGCGGGCGTAGTCGAAATCATTGAAACCCACCACCGAGACGTCTTCTGGCACTCGAATACCGAGTCGTTTGGCGGCGAGTAAGGCGCCGAACGCCAGCAGATCATTGGCGCAGATGACCGCAGTGGGGCGGGTTTGTGCGGTCATCAAGCGTTCCATCGCAGCGATGCCGTCTTCCAGCGTCAGGTGCGTTTCCAGGCACCAGTGCGCCGGAATGTCGAGTCCAGCTTCGGCCAGGCGCTGTCGTGTGCCGCGTAGACGATCGCCGACGCGGTCATTGAAGTAAGGCTCGTTGAGCATGATGGCGAAGCGCTGGTGGCCTAACGTCAGCAAGTGATCGGCCATCTGCCAGGCGACGCCTGCGTTATCGAAGCCAACGCTGGGATGGGCATCGTCCTGGGTCCAGGCCTGTACGCAGGGAACGCCTTTGTTCTCGATCATGTGCCACATCTTCGCGTCATGGGTCCGGCCGACGACCATCAAAGCATCCACGCCGTGCTCGAGCATGGTTTGTACTTCCTTGAGTTCGGTCTGCTCGTCAAACCCGAAGCTTGCAACCAAAAGCGTGTAACCCGCCTCGTGCACGGTCCGTTGGAACGCGGCGAGTGGGCGCGAGAAGGTCTCGGTGGCGAGGGTGGGAACAACGGCGCCGATTGTCATGCTGCGCCGGGAGGACAAGGTGCGTGCGGCAGCGTTGAGGACATATCCCAAATCGCTACAGGCACGTTGAACGGCCTGCCGCTTGTCGTCTCGAACCGTGGCGCTGCCATTGAGTACACGCGACACCGTCGCGGTGGATACACCGGCGAGTCGGGCCACATCCCGCAGGCCAGTGCGGGAAAGCAGGGGGGATTGCGTAACGTCTGTTTCGTTCATGAAGGTCGTCGGTCGCAGTGATTCGAGAAAATCGGTTGACATAAATATCAACGCTATCTAGGTTTTGTAAACGGTTACATAACGCCTCTTAGCAAATGTAACCGGTTACAGGCGGTTGTAAAGATGTTTCCTTCGATTTGCTTGTCTGGATTGCTTCATGCACAGAAGGCTCCCGCCGCCAATAGGCGTCACGCCTGAAAACAGCCTCATAACAAGGAAAAAAGCATGGCCATCATCCGCTCCATCTCTGTATGCGCCGCTCGCGTGCCACTGGATCGCGTCACGTCCTTTTCCAACCGAACCGTTCATGCCCGCGACTATGGGCTGGTCAAGGTCACTTCCGAAGACGGTATTACCGGCATCGGCTTCTGCTACGTCGGCAGCGCCGGTGGCGAGTTGCTGCCAGTCGCGGTAGAAAAACTGCTGGCTCCGGTGTTGCTGGGGCGCGATTCGCTGGACGTCGAGGCGCTGTGGCATGAGATGTACCAGGAAGCGCTGCTCCAGGGACGCGCCGGTGTCGTCATGCGGGCCATCAGCATTCTTGATACTGCACTTTGGGACCTGAATGCCCGCAGCGCAGGGTTGCCCCTGCATAAATATTTGGGTGCGGCGTCCGCAGATCGCGTGCTTGGCTATGCCAGTGGCGGCTATTACTTGGACGGCAAAACCCCAGCGTTGCTGGGTGAAGAAATGGCGCACTACGTCTCGCTCGGCTTCAAGGCCGTGAAGATGAAGACCGGACGCCTTTCCCCTAAGGAAGAAGAGGCCCGTGTAGCCGCCGCGCGTGAGGCTATCGGCCCCGATATCGAACTCATGCTTGACGTGAACAATGGCTGGAGCGACGTCACCGAAGCGTTGCAATACGTCCGTCGTTTCGAACGGTACAACCCCGCCTTCGTGGAGGAGCCGTTCCTCGTCGATGACATCGACAGTCACGCACGGCTGGCGCGGTCCACCCCCGTTCCGATCGCCACGGGTGAAGTTGAGGTCGGGCGCTGGCGCCACAAGGAGCTGCTCGACAAGGGCGGTGCGGCCATTCTGCAAACCGATGCGGTGGTGTGTGGCGGCATTACCGAGTGGCGTCGTATCGCCGCAATGGCCGCGGGTTATGGTGTCCCTATGTACCCGCACTGGTTCCATGACGTTCATGCCCCGCTGGTCGCCGCCACGCCGAACGCACGCTATGTCGAGTTTTTCTGGGATGACCAGGTGCTCAACTTCCGCCGTCTGATCGATCGTCAGCTCGAACAGGAAGACGGCTACATCAAGCTCCACCGTCACCCTGGCCTTGGGTTCGACTTCGATGAGAAAGCGGTAGAGCGCTACTCGATCAATGGGCAGTCGCCGTGGCGTCTCTTGGAGGGCACTCGCTAGAGACGTCCCGTCTACCGCCGTGGTGCCAAAACCTGGCACCACGGCGTGCTGCAACTGCCGTGCGTGTGCCTCGGCAGGCTGCACCGAACAAGAATAACCAAACAAGAAAAACCGGAGTCAGCGAAATGAAGACCAACAAAAAGATGTTCGCTACCATCCTGACCGCTGCAATAGCGTCTGCTTTTTCCTATGCCGCTCAAGCAGAATACGTCGCCGGCGACGATGTCACCGTGCTCCAGGGCTTCAAGGCAGGAGGCGGTAGTGATGTCCTGGCGCAGCTCGCACAGCCCTACCTGACCAAAAAGCTCGGCGTCAATTTCGTCAACGAATACATTCCCGGCGCCACGGGCGCCATCGCCTGGACGCGTCTAGCGCGGCAGTCGAAAAAAGACGGCACGATTATCAGCATTACCAACACACCCATGCTGATGACCAACTACATCATGAACGACGCGATCACCTACAACATCAAGGACCTGACGCCGATCGCCAATGTCGTCACCGATCCCGGTATCGCCGTGGTCGCCAAGGACAGCCCCTACAACACCATCGAAGACCTCTTCGCAGCCGCCAAGCAAAAGCCTGGGCGGGTGACGGTCGGCAACTCGGGCGTGGGCGGGGACGACTACTTCACGACATTGCTGGTCGAGCGGGCATCCGGGCTCTCCTTTCAGAAAGTGCCATTCCAGGGCGACGGGCCCTCCGCAACCGCAGCCATGGGCAACAAGATCGATGTCAGCTTCAACAACGTGGGCACCGTCTACAGCCAGATCAAGAGCGGCAATCTGAAAGCGCTTGCGGTGTTCTCCGAACAACGAGTCGAAGATCTCCCGGATGTGCCCACGCTCAAAGAGAAGGGCATCGACGTGGTGGCCGGCTCCTCGCGCGGCTACAGCGCCCCTGCGGGGATTCCCGAGGAAGCGCGCAAACAACTCATTGCCGCTTTCGAGTCTTTGAAAACCGACCAGGCATTTCTCGCCGATGCCAAGAAGCGTGCGCTGAACATCGACATCGTGACGGGTGACGATTACGCGAAGATGTTCCAGGACATGGAAACGGAATTCCAGGGTATTTGGGACGATGTCTCCGCCAAGCAATAAGCCATCCGCCGATTGCGCCTGGGGGCATTCATGAACAAGAACAGACTCATTCTCGGCTTCTTCGGTATCGCCGTCGCCATCGTGTTCTTCGTCGATGCGTTGCAGTACCCGGAGGCTGCCGCACAGATGCCGTTGATCTACTCCGTTCTGGTCGCACTGCTGTCGCTTGCGATGGTGGGTACGGAGTTGTTTGGTCGACGACGCACTACGGCAGAGGTCGGTAATGGCAGCGAGCTGCCGCAGGAAGCGCCGATCAAGCCGCGCTACCTCGCCACGGCCGTGGTGTTCCTGCTCGCCGTGGCGTACATGGCCGCGCTCAATACGTTGGGTTATCTGCTGTCCAGCGTGCTCTTCATGGCGGCAGCCTTGTTGGTGATCCGCACCGTCTCGCTGCGGTTTGCGGTGATCGGGGCGGCGGTCTTGATCGCCGTGGTGTGCCTGGTCTTCATCACGTTCCTGGGCTTGCCCGTACCGATGCTGCCGCCTGCGATCTCCTGATCGCACCCACTCACTTTTCGACGAGGGACTCCCTGTGGATACGTCGATCGTCATGACGGGTCTGACCAACGTCTTCACCTTCTACAACATCGCCGCCATCCTGGGCGGCACGCTGCTGGGTATCTTCGTAGGTGCCATGCCCGGTCTTTCGGCCACCATGGCGCTGGCGTTGCTACTCCCACTGACGTTCAGCATGGATACGGCCACGGGCCTGAGCATGCTGGCCTCGCTGTATGTCGGCGCGTCGTACGGCGGCTCGATCGCGGCAATCCTGCTGCGCACGCCGGGCACGCCTTCGGCGGCCGCAACGGTGCTCGACGGCTTTCCCATGTCCCAGCAGGGGCAGGCGGGCAAGGCGCTCGGTATCTCGCTGTTCGCCTCGTTCATCGGCGGCTCTATCAGCGGTTTCGCGCTGTTGTTGGCGGCGCCGCTGCTGGGCAGCATCGTGGTTGAGTTCGGCCCGATCGAACTGTTCGCCATCGCCGTACTCGGTATCACCATCATCGGTTCGCTCGCCCAAGGCTCGGTGGTCAATGGCCTGTTCTCCGGGATGATCGGCCTGCTGGTCAGTACGGTCGGCATGGACCTCACGACGGGGACGCCACGCATGGCGTTCGACAACATCAACCTGTTTTCGGGGATCAGTTTCACCGTCGCACTGATCGGTCTGTTCTCGATTCCGCAGGCATTGTCACTCGTGGAGAATTCGAACGCGCCCGCCAAGGTCGCCAGTCGGATCACTGATCGGTTGATTCCAAAATGGGGAGAGCTTAAAGCGCTGATGCCGAACATCCTTCGTTCGAGCGGGATTGGCGTAATCGTGGGCTTGATCCCAGGGACCGGCGGCGACACCGCCAGCTGGTTCGCCTACAACGAAGCCAAGCGCTTTGCTAAAGATAAAAGTCGTTTCGGCAATGGCGATCCCGCCGGTGTCGCAGCGCCAGAGTCTGCCAACAACGCCGTGGTTGGTGGGGCGCTCATTCCCACGATCGCGCTGGGCATTCCCGGCAGTTCGGCCACCGCGATCCTGCTCGGCGCGCTGATGGTGCAGGGCATCCTTCCCGGGCCCAACCTGTTGATCGACTATGGCGACGTGACCTATACCCTGATCTGGGCGGTGGTGTTCGCCAACCTGGGATTGCTGGTCGTCGGGCTCATGTTCACCAAGGCCAGCGTAATGGTCACGCGCATCCCGGACGGCTTCATTGCCTGCGCGATCATCGCCTTGTGCATCATCGGCGCCTACGCCATCAACAACAGCCTGTTCGAAGTCGGGCTCATGCTGGGTTTCGGCCTGTTCGGCTACTGGTTGAGCAAGGCCGGCGTGTCCCCCGCGCCGATGGTCATTGGCTTGATTCTCGGGCCGGTCATGGAGAACAGCTTCCAGCAGTCGATGCTGATTGGTGGTGGCGAATACAGCATCTTTCTTTCCAGCCCGATCGCAGTTGTGCTACTGGGTATCGCGGTGCTGTCGATCCTTCAGGCCACACCGTTCTTTCGCTGGGTGCTCGCGCCGTTCCGGCGGCGTTCCCAGATGGCATGACATGGCAAGACAATCGGCAGTGCGTAGCTGCCCCTAACAATGACAATTAAAAGGAAATAAGGATGAGTCTTCCCTCTGGTCGCGTTTGGTCCCCCGTCATCACACCGTTTACCAGTGCGCTTACGCCCGATCCTGAGCGGTTCGTCACCCAATGCCGATGGTTGATCGACAACGACGTGGGGCTTGCCGTATTCGGCACCAACTCCGAAGCCAACTCGTTGTCGGTAGACGAGAAAATCGCTCTTCTGGATGCGCTCGTGGAAGGTGGTATCCCTGCGGATCGCATGATGCCGGGCACCGGAGCCTGCGCGTTGCCAGACGCAGTCGCGCTTACCCGTCATGCAGTGGCGAAGGGTGTAGAGGGTGTGCTCATGCTGCCACCGTTCTACTACAAGGGTGTCTCGGAAGAGGGGCTGTACCGTTATTACAGCGAAGTGATTGAGCAGGTCGACGACCGTCGTCTACGGATTTACGTCTACCATATTCCGCAGGTGTCACAAGTGCCGCTGACGCTTGCCTTGATCGAGCGCCTGATCAAGGCCTATCCGCAGCACATCGTAGGCGTCAAGGATAGCTCAGGCGACTGGAGCAATACCTACGCGATGATCGAGCAGTTTGCCGGTGACGGCTTCCAGGTCTACGCCGGCAGCGAGCATTTCTTGCTGCAGACCTTGCGTGCGGGTGGTGCTGGGTGCATCAGTGCGACGGCCAACGTCAATCCACGGCCAATCGCCGCGCTCGCAAAAGCCTGGCAGGGCGCCGATGCCGACGAGCAGCAGGCGGCGCTGACGCATACACGTTCGATTTTCGAGCGCTTCCCGATGATTCCGGCACTCAAGGCCGCAGCCGCGCGTTACAGCGGGGCCGAAGACTGGGCGCAAGTCCGTCCGCCGTTGGTGGCGTTGAGTGGGGAACAGCGTAAGGCGCTCCATGCCGAACTGGACGCTGTCAGTTTCGACATGCCGGGTCTCAAGCACGGCTGACCGGGAGAGGGTGATGGAGCGAAAACGCGTCGTCGCGCTACGACGACTGAAAGCGCCGCAACTGGCCCGGCTGCGTGAGGCATTCGATGTCGACTATTTCGATGTGCCCGAGCATCACCCCGTCGAGGTTGCCAATAGTTTGTCCCGCGCGCACGGATTGATCGGGGGCAAACTGCATGTCACCACGGCGCTGCTCGACGCGGCGCCGTTTCTCGAAGCCGTCTCCACCATCTCGGTGGGCTACGACAATCTGCCGGTGGCCGAACTCTCTCGTCGCAAGATTTTGCTGACCAATACTCCGGATGTACTCACTGAGACCACGGCGGATACGGGCTTTTTGCTCCTGATGGCCAGTGCGCGGCGCGCGATCGAACTTGCCAACATGGTGCGTGAAGGCCGCTGGAACGAGCACATCGGCGAACCCTGGTTCGGCCGCAATGTGCACGGAAAGACCCTCGGCCTCGTCGGCTTTGGCCGTATTGGTCAGGCCGTGGCGCGGCGTGCATTCGGGTTCGGTATGTCGGTGTTGTACAGCAATGCCTCCCCAAAGCCTGCGCTCGAAAGCCAATGGGGCGTCAGGCGATGCAGTCTGGACGCCTTGTTGGCAGAGTCGGATTTCGTATGTCTGACCGTGCCGCTCACGCCCGAGACGACGCATCTGATCGGTTACGACCAGTGCCGATCGATGAAGCGATCCGCCTTTCTCGTGAACATTGCCCGTGGCCATATCGTCGATGAAGCTGGGTTGATCCGTGCCTTGGACGAGGGGCTGATCGCCGGTGCCGGGCTGGATGTTTTCGAGCAGGAGCCCGTGTCGCCGGAGTCACCGCTGTTGCGAATGGACAATGTCGTAACGCTGCCTCATGTCGGTTCCGCTACGCATGAGACCCGCGAAGCCATGGCCGATTGTGCCGTAGAGAACCTGTGCCAGGCCCTGCATGGTAAGCGCCCGCGGGATTTGGTAAATCCCGACGCTTGGGTGCTGCGCCACGGTGCGGCCCCGGCAGAGGAGGGCGTGCACGATGCGCGATAGCGACTCCCGACGCCTGGCATCGATCCTCAACCTGCACGACCTCGACCGCGCGGCGAAACGACACCTCCCCAGACCGATCTACGGGTATATCGCCAACTCGGCCGAGGATGGGCATACCGCACGGGCCAATCGCAGCGCGTTCGATGACTATGCCTTTCTGCCTCGGGCGCTGGTGGACGTGTCCAGTATCTGCTTGGAAACGGAGCTGTTCGGCCAACGCTACGCCTTGCCTATTGGCATTGCGCCGATGGGCATCAGCGCGCTGTCGGCGTACCGGGGTGATCTGGTTCAGGCGCAGGCAGCTGCCGAGGCGGGCATTCCGATGATCCTCAGCGGTAGCTCACTCATCCGCATGGAGGAGGTGCTCGGCCATGGCCGAACGGATTGGTTCCAGGCCTATCTTCCCGGGGATCACGAGGGCATCGAGGCGCTGATTGCACGGGTGCGCCAAGCCGGCTTCGACAAGCTCGTGATCACCGTCGACTATCCCGTTCCACCGAACAGCGACAACAACGTGCGTTCCGGCTTTTACTCACCCCTACGGCCGAACGCACGGCTGATGTTCGATGGGCTGATCAGGCCGCGCTGGCTGTTCGGTACTTTCTTGCGCACGTTGCTCAACCACGGCATGCCGCATTTCGAGAACAATTACGCCACACGCGGCATCGCGGTGATTTCCCGGGACGTCAAACGCGATTTCTCCGGTCGAAGCCATTTGACCTGGCAGCACCTGGAGCGGGTACGCGCGCTCTGGCCGGGGAAGCTGATCGTGAAGGGGATTCTCCACCCCGACGATGCGCGCCGGGCTCAGGCCTGTGGCGCCGATGGCGTAATCGTTTCGAACCACGGCGGCCGACAGCTAAACGGGGCGGTCTCTTCGCTTCACGCACTGCCGGCGGTACTGAAAGCGGTCGGCGACTTGCCCGTGATGGTGGACAGTGGATTCCGTCGTGGGACCGATGTGATCAAAGCACTAGCCCTAGGCGCGCGGCTGGTATTCATCGGCCGACCCCTCAATTATGCCGCCGCCTATGCTGGCCAGGCCGGCGTCGCGCATGCGATCGGCTTGCTCGCGGGTGAGCTTCGGCGTGATATGGCACTACTGGGCGCAACCTGCCTGGATCAATTGGATGAGCATTGCCTGGTACGTAATACCGGCCGCGGCGGATAGTGGCGCGCTCTCTGATCGTGTCGGGAGCATCGCGTGATTGAGCCGAGCCTCGCTACAATGGCGCACCCCTTTATTGGTGCTTCCCATGTCAGAGCCGATTCGCCTCTCCAAACGCCTCATCGAACTCACCGGCTGCTCGCGCCGCGAGGCAGAGCTTTATATCGAGGGCGGTTGGGTGACGGTAGACGGTGCCGTCGTGGACGAGCCGCAGTTCAAGGTCGATACGCATGCGGTCGCGTTGTTGCCCGGCGCCAGCGCGACACCGTTGGCGCCTGCCACGCTGCTGCTGAATATGCCGGCTGGCAGCGATGATCATCCGGAAACGCTACGGGCGTTACTGAGCACGGCCACGCACTGGGCCGAGGACCCCGCCGAGACGCGCGTACTGAAGGGGCATTTCGTGCGGCTTTCCCCAGGTTTGTCTTTGCAGAAGGGGGCAGGTGGGTTGGCCATCTTCACCCAGGACTGGCGCACATTGCGCAAGATCACCGCGGACGGTTACCGGCTCGAGCAGGAGTACGTTGCGGAAGTGAGCGGCCAAATGCATGAGGACGGGTTAGAGCGGCTCAAGCGTGGACACAGTTGGAAAGGGCAACCGATTCCGCCGTGCAAGGTCAGCTGGCAGAACGAGACCCGCCTGCGCTTTGCGCTGAAGAACCCCGCACTCGACGCGGTTCAAACAATGTGTGCAAGTGTTGGGTTAAAGGTCGAATCGATGAAGCGTCTGCGGGTGGGCGGTGTTTCCATTGGCAAAGTGCCGGAGGGGCAGTGGCGTTATGCCGGTGCCACAGATCGTTTCTAATGTCGTGCTGACGCTTATGCTTCAATCCCATTCGCGCGGAGCTGGCAGGGCCGGCTTTTGCGCCTTTTGCACGGTTGGCAGCTGAACTGCCAAGGCTATTCATGCGTACCAACGATCAGACCTCCACGCTGTTCTCCGATTTCGATCTGGCCCCATGGCTTGCCGACCGCCTAAGAGCATTCGATGCCGAGATCGAGCGTTTCGAGCCCGAGCGAGTGCTGCATAGCGCGCTGGACGTACTCACCGGTTATCTGGTGGAGCGTTATCGTGTCGAGCCGCTCGTTGCGGAGCTCGACGCCTGGAGCGCCGACGCTGAAGAGGACTATCCGGATCTCGAAGCCGATGAAGACGGCCATCTGGCGCATCGTCTGAGTGTCCGGGTCGCCTACAGTGGCGACGAGACCTTGTTCGGTGCCGCGGTCGGAAGTACGCCTTTCGCCCAGGCCGCCGTGCGTATCGAATCCCGTTTTCTGGTGCTGGGATTTCGTATCAAGCAGGGGCAAGAGCAGCACGCACGTGCATTGGTCGAGCAAGCGTTGCGAGCGCTCGGGCGCAGCCTGGATGAGATCGGTCGGCAGGTCACCGCCTATAACGATGGGCTCGTGGAACGCGCCGCTGCACGTGTGGGTGCCCGGCAACAGGCCCTCCAGGCGCATCGGGCATTGTTGACCGCACTCGGCGTTTCGATGAGTCCGCGCGAACCTTCGGACGAGCCAGACCATGAACGGGTACGCGCGGAGCTACCACCGCTTTCGCGAGAGACGCCTGCGTCCGACGCCGCACTTCCTCTCTCGGTCGATGCCCGCAAGCGGATCGTCGAGATGCTAAGGTCTGCCAGTGCAGGGCTTTGCCACAGCCCTGATATGTTCGCTGTGATGACCGAGCCGAGCTTGCGCGACTATCACGTGCTGCGGTTGAACGCGTGCTTGCAAGCACCGGGTACCGGCGACGCGTTCGTGGCTCGCGGCAGCCAGGATTTTTCACTGCAGATCGAGGGGCACGCGTCGCTCTGGGGGCGTTGTGTTTTCTGGCGTGGTGACCCGTTTTTCCAGGACGAACTGAACGCGCTGTTGTCGGCAGAGCCCGGTGCAGCGAGCGAAAGGCTAATGCTGGTATTCGCCCCGTATCGGCGTCGCGCGGCGACGTTGACGGCAATCTCCGCCAGTCTGTCGGCAAGCGCGTCGTTTTCGGGCGATGTGGATGACGCGTTGGGCGGCGATCTCTGCGTACGGCTCAAACAGGGTGGAAATGAAGTCGGCTTGACGCTGTTGGTCGTCGAGACGCCGGCGGGCAGTGGGGCGAAGGCAATACGACAGCCCCGGCGTGCCGCTACGACAGGCCGGGATCAGATGGGCTTTGGCTTCTGAAGGCCGTCCAGGTCAGTCGGGTTGGACCTGAAACTTACCGGCGCGGTAGTCGGCAATCGCCTGGTGAATCTCGGTCGTCGTGTTCATGACAAAGGGGCCGTGAGCCACGACCGGTTCGTCGATCGGGTCCGCGTGACCGAACAGCAGCACGCTGTCTTCATTCGCGACCAGCTCGACGGCATCACCCTTTTCGCCGAACTCAGCGAGCTGAAATGCCAAGAGCGACCCGTCGCCGACCTGGACATCGCCGCGGACGACGTACAGAAAGACCACACGGCCGGTCAGCCCGTCGAGTCGAACGCGTCCACCCGCGTTAAGGGTTATCGAACTCATGAACGCGCCAGTCAGCGACTCGACCGGGCCTGTGGTCTCCGCAAGCCTACCGGCGATAAGGCTGATTTCGCCCATGCCGTCCGTGGTAGGCAATACCGGGATGGCGTCACGTTGCACGCCGACATAGCGCGGTGTAGTCATCTTCAGCTTCGCGGGCAGGTTCAGCCAGAGTTGCAGGATCTCTAGTGCGCCACCTTGCTGTTTGAATGATTCGGGCGATAGCTCGGAGTGAATCAGCCCGCTGCCGGCGGTCATCCACTGAATGCCGCCTGCATGGATGACGCTTTCATGGCCACCTGTGTCGGCATGGGCCAAATCGCCTTCGAGAATGAAGGTGACCGTTTCGAAACCGCGATGCGGATGGGGTCCGAACGGCAAACCGGCGTTATGTGGCGGATAGGTCTGCGGGCCGTGATGATTGAGAAACAGAAAAGGATTGAGGTGCTCCAGCGTCGGGCCCGGGACAGGACGGCGCGTGGTGAGATCGGCAATGTCGTCACGCTGGGCCGGGTGGCTGCGGACGAGCGAGCGAAGGGACATGGCTACCTCCGTGAATCAAAGAAGGCGCTCGTTTTACCATCGTTCTTCAGGGGGCACTAATCGAGGGTTTAGATGCTAGGGTCTGTTGCCGTTTCGGCGCGGCCGCGACGGTGCCTGTTTTTGCGCGAGGCTAGGCGCGAACCGCAGGGTTTGGCGGGCCAAATCCAAGGTGAGCAACAACGCCGCGCGCAAAAACTGGCCCGTCCCTGCGGGTTGCGCGGGAAATGGCCTCCGCCGTCGTTGCAGGATTTGGTAAGGGAGCGACACGGCCAGTCTGGTCATTACCTGCATCCTGCGCCTAGCCGGAGGCCATTTCTCGCGGCAACGCGGCTCGCGACGAAACGGCAACAGACCCTCGTGATCGAAGTGGCTTGAGACGACGATGGCTTTAGGTGTGCGGTCTTGTCGTGCTTCAAGCTCGATCCCAGTAGGGGCGGGTTTACCCGCGATAGCGATGTCCGTTGCAAAGAATAGCGACGTCCCCGCCGCTGTATTCGCGGGTAAACCCGCCCCTACAAGAGCTTGTTGAGCTGGAAATCTATCGAAGATGAAATGAGAGGTGATGCAGGAGCCAGCCGGGCTGCGATCAGCTTGCTGGCGATCAGCGATTTCGATGTCGTACGCCAAAGCGATCGCCAGCAAGCTGGCTCCTACAGGTATTGCCGTTTTCTCAATGCTCCTGCCCGCAACACTCACCCCAGCCGCGTTTCTTCGAGGTATGCCCAATACCGGGGTTGAAGGTGTTGGTCGGGTCTAGTTCGCGGTAGAACCCAGCCAACGCTGGCTTGGCGATGTAGAGGTGCCCCACGTTGTGCTCGGCCGGGTACTCCGCACGTCGACCGTCCAGCAGCGTCCACATGCGATGCTCCATGTCCATTGGGTCTACGCCTTTCTTGACGATGTAGTCCTGGTGGAAGACATGACAGAAGAAGTGGCCGTAGTAGAGCTTGTGGATGATGTCGCGCTCCATTTCGTCTGGCAGCGTTTCGACCCAGTCACGGTCGTTCCGGCGTAGGGCGATGTCCAGCGCAACGATGTCTTCCACGCTGCTGCGATGGGCTTCTCGATAACGAATGGCGGCGCCAGCGATGGCGAAGCGGTGCAGGAACGCCTTGCGTCCTTCGTCTGCATCGCACTCGAAGAATGCGCCCGATGTCCGGTTAGAAAAATACGTCTCGAGAAACGCACGGGTTGCGTCGAGCGTGTCGTTCGATACCCGCAGCAGCAAGTGATGCTCGTAGTGCTCGCGGTAATCACGGATGCGTTTGGGCAGGTGGCTGGGGAGTACGTTCATCAGCGCCTGAATGACGCGGTCAGTCACCCCACGCATGCCGCACCGCTCGAAGAAGGCGTCCACGTGGCTTTTTATGTCGAACGCCTTGGGGACTTGCGCGGTGCCGAGCTTGTCGATGAGCAGGAAGGTGTCCTTGCCGTATTTCTCGCCGATATCGAACGCCGTGCGGTGAATGTATTCCCCCGCGATGGGTAGGCGCGGCAGCTTGGCGAGCAAGTGGCGGCGGACTTCGGTGAGATCGTTCGGATCGTTGCTGCCGATGTAGAAGACGGTGCTCGGCTCCTTGGGAAAGGTATCCAGGCGCACCGCGAAGAGGCACAGCTTGCCGGCAGAGCCGGAGGCTTCGAACAGGCGTGACGGGTCCGCATTGAAGCGCGCCGGCGTGTCGGCATCGACATCCCTGACGTGGTCGCTGTAGCGATCATCGGACGCCTTGCCCGCGTTTTCGTTAAGGACGTGCTCGGGTCGGTAATCACCGTTTTGCAGGCGGGACAGTATCTCTTCGGGCGTATCCCCCAACTCGATCCCAAGGTGATTGACGAGTTCGAGCGTGCCGTCCTCACGGACTTGCGCATACAGCGCAAGCTCGGTGTAAGCGGGCCCGCGTCTTACCAGTGCGCCCCCGGAGTTATTGCAGACGCCCCCCAGTACCGAGGCACCAATACAGGAAGAACCGATGACCGAATGAGGCTCACGGCCAAGTGGCGCAAGGGTTTGCTCGAGGCGATCCAGGGTGGCGCCCGGCAGGCAAACCACCTGATTGCCTTCGTTCACCAGCTGGACGCCGACCAGGCGCCGCGTGCTGAGAAGAACGACCTCGCGATCATAATCGTTGCCGTTCGGTGTAGAGCCGCCGGTCAGACCCGTGTTTGCCGCCTGCATGATGACGATGCGATCCGCTGCGACAGCAGCACTCAATACTTGCCATTGCTCCAGCAATGTACCGGGCATGACGACCGCCAGCACGTTGCCTTCCCCGGTGCGATGGCCTTTGCGGTAGCGGCGAGTGGCTTGTTCGTCGGTGAGTACGTGTGCGCTGCCCACTACATCGGTCAACTGTTTAAGCAGGGTCTCGCGCGTTGTATTGCCCGTGTTCTTCATGTTCAGCACTCGTTGAGCAGGTCGAAAAGGAGGGATTTATTCTTGGAGCTACTTTTCGTCAAATAGGGCGAACGCTGATGCCGGCGCCTATCTGCTGCAGGCGATTATTAACGTGATCCGCCTCGGTTGCGAGGGGGATGCATAGGTTGCGGGTGATCAGCTGGATGAGTGTGCAGCCGATTTCCGGGATAGCACACTGTTGTAGGAGCGAGCTTGCTCGCGAATGCGGTGGCGCGCTCAGCACCGTCTTCGCGGGCGAAACCGCTTTCGCGAGCAAGCTCGCTCCTACAGGAGGCCGCGGGCGTAGCTGTTGCTGCGTGTCTGCCTTGCTTGAGAAAAACACCTGCAGAATCGGGTATCCAAAACATGGCCATACGGCCACATAAAATATTTGTTACCTCGTATTCGCCGCGTCCATAACCCACTAAGATGCGCGCGGGCTGCCGACCGGCAGCGAAAGGATGCCTTTCTACGTAGGGAAACGTATATGTCCGATCCAACTTACAGTCTCGTCTTCAGTGGCGAGATCGCCGACGGCTTCGACCGTGACCAGGTCAAGCAGGATTTCGCTCGCTTGTTCAAGCTGGGCGCCGAGCGTCTGGAGCAGCTGTTCAACGCGCCGCGTACCGTCATCAAGCGTGGGCTGACGCTAGAAGATGCCGAGCGCTATCTCGACAAGTTGAATGTGCTGGGCGCGCGAGTGCAGCTGGAGCCTAGTGAAACGGCTCGTCCGTTTGCACTGGAGCTCGTCGCCAAGGACGTTGAGGAAGTACCCGCCGCGCAACTTGCCCCGGCAGCCCCGATCCAGATACCCCCGCGCACGATGCCACGCGATGAGCCGAAGCGTCGCTCGGTAGGCTTTGAGTTCACCGGCAGCGGTGGTGAGTTTTTCCGCATCTGGATCGTCAACCTGCTGCTGACCATCGTCACGCTTGGCATCTATTCAGCCTGGGCGAAAGTGCGGACGCTGCGCTATTTCTATGGCAATACACGGTTGGACGAAAACAGTTTCGAGTATCTCGCCAAGCCGATGCAGATATTGAAAGGGCGCATCATCGCGGTCGTACTGTTGATCCTGTACAGCGTCATCGGCACGCTTTGGCCGCTGTTTGGCATGTTCAGCGGTTTGCTGGTGGCGATCGCGACGCCTTGGTTGATCGTACGCGGGCTCAGCTTTCATCTACATAACAGTGCCTGGCGCGGTGTGCGGTTTGGTTTCGATGGAAAGGTCGGGTCCGCCGCCTGGGCATTCATTGGCTGGCCCCTATTGGCGTTGTTGACCTTGGGGTTGTTGTTCCCTTTGTCACTCCAGCGCCAACAGCGGTTTTTGATCGAACACAGCCGCTATGGCGCGACGCAATTCGGCTTCACTGCCGGCCCAGGCGTGTTCTACGCGGTGGCCGGTATCGGTTTGCTGGTCACGTTCGGCGGCTTCGGCCTGGCGTATTTCGTAGGCAAAATGATCGGCCATTTTGTCGTGCCGATGATGCTCGCCTATTTGGCAACCTTCGTTTACTTCCGGGTCGCATTGATCAATGTGGCCTATTCGTCCTCTACGCTTGGGCCGCATCGTCTCAACGCACGGTATGCCTATGGCTCCTACGCAGCGTTGGTCGTGACCAACGGCCTCGCGCTGTTGTGCACCCTAGGCTTGTTCTACCCGTGGGCGCGAGTGCGCACGGCGTGTTATGCGGCGGAGCACGTCGCCATGAACGTCTCTGGTGACCTGGACGGATTCGTCGCCGATCAGCGCAACAGCGCCACCGCGACGGGGGGTGAGGTCGCCGAGTTCTTCAGCGTGGACCTCGGGCTGTGAACTCGCCTGTACCCGGTTTCTACTGCGCCGCAGGCAGCTCGCATCGTCAGCATGCCCGCCTGCATGTCAGTGAGCTCGGGCTCGAGATCCGCGCGGGCGACGAGTCGTCGCTCGCCGGTCCCGCCGCGGTTGCCGATGTGGAGATCTCCTCGCGCATCGGCAACACTCCCCGCTTCCTGCGGTTCACTAACGGCGGCAGTTTCGAAACGGGTGACAACGAGGCTATCGATGCTGTTCTGAATACCAACCACCCTCGACATGGGCTGCTCCATCGCCTGGAATCCCACTGGCGTTATGTCGTGCTTGGCTTGTTGGTAACGGTGCTGTTCGCCTGGGGTGGTGTTCGCTACGGCGTACCCGCGGTCGCCGAGGCATTAGCGTTCACGCTGCCGGAGAGTGTCAGTCGCAAGGTCGGCGATGGCGCTCTGGCGGTAATGGATCAGGGGTTGCTGGGCCCGAGTACGTTGCCGGCTGGGCGGCAGGCCGAGCTGCAGCTCGTTCTGATGGACTTCGCCAAGCGCGTGGACCCGGGGCTGGACGTGCAGGTGGTGTTTCGCGATACCGCGAAAACCATAGGCCCCAATGCATTGGCCTTGCCCTCCGGGACCATCGTCTTCACTGATCAACTGGTCCAACTCGCGCCGAACGATGAGGAACTGCTCGCCGTCATGGCGCACGAAATGGGCCACTTGGATCGCCGGCACGCGCTGCGTCGGCTCATCCAGAGCTCGGCGCTCGGCATCCTCGCGATGGCCTTGGTGGGCGATGTTTCGTCCGTGTCGTCGCTGGTGACTGCGGTGCCGGTCATCCTCACCGAGCTGGGCTATTCCCGTGCCTTTGAATACGAAGCTGACCGCTACGCTGCGGAGGCGCTGGTGAAAACCGGCATTCCGGTGTCACGTTTGACGGCCATGCTCGAACGGCTGGAGCAGACCCACTGCGATGCGGCTGACGATGCCTGTTCGCAAGATGACTGGCGCAGCTACGTCTCCACCCACCCTGGCAGTGTGGAGCGGGCCAGGGCCATTCAGGACCGTTAAAGGCGGCTGTACGAACGGGGGCAATACGCCGACGGAAGCGAAGCGTGCCGATGGCAATTGGGCGTCAGCTTCTTTAAAGTTGCGCGCCCGTGAAATGGATCCCGGGCGTTTTTTATGGAGTTTCAAGTGAAAAGCATCAGCAAGGCGATCGCCACAGCAGCACTCGGACTGGTTCTGGCAGGTTGCACCGGTACCCCGATGAAAACCCAGCAGTACGACAGCAGCCAGTACACCGTTATCGGTCACAGTGAAGGGAAGGCCACTGGCCTGTTGCTTTTCGGATTCATCCCGATCAAGCAGAACGACCGCTTTGTACGTGCACAGAACGCGGCCATCAAGGCCAAGGGCGGCGACGCGCTGATCAATACCCAGGTTCAGGAAAACTGGTTCTGGGCGTACGTTCTGACCGGCTATAAAACTACGGTCTCTGGCGACGTCATCAAGGTGAACCGATAAGCGCGCCGCGTCGCGCTATCGAGATAACCTCGGTTGAAGAGAAAAGCCCGGCTCGCCGGGCTTTTTTGTGCCCGTGTCGGGCAGATGGTTGATGAGTCCGGCAACCTAGCGCGTTGCAGGGGAAAGGTTGTCGTCCGCGTACGTCTCCGCCCGTGCAGTCACGTCGCTACCGTCCCAGCATTCCACATTTTTTAGATCCGGCATGTCGTCACGGTGAAAGACCGGTTCTTCGCCTCTGCGCCGTTGCTCGAGATAGTGCGTCAGTAAGCGTGATACGGTACGGGCTAGGGGAAGGACAGCGATCAAGTTGGTGAGCGCCAGCAGTGGCATGAAGACATCCGCCATGGACCACACCACTGAAACCTTGACCACCGCCCCAAGCAATACGAACGCGACGACCAACAGTCGAAAGGCCAACAGCAGCCAAGCCTTGTCGCCGAACATGTACTGGATGTTCGATTCGCCGTAATAGTAGTTACCGACGACCGAGGTAAAGGCGAAGAGCAGGATGGCGAGCGCCAGGTAGTGCACGGCCCAGCCACCGAGTTGTTCGGCCAGCGCCCATTGGGTGAGGCTTGCACCGAGCGTGCCGTCGCCGTAGGCATGGGTCGGGTCGGCGAGCAGGATGATGATTGCCGTCATGCTGCAGATCACCAGGGTGTCGAAGTACACCCCCAGCGCTTGCACGAGGCCCTGTTTGACGGGATGGGAGACCGACGCGGTAGCACTCGCGTTAGGGACCGATCCCATTCCAGCCTCGTTAGAAAACAAACCGCGGCGCACACCCATGGAGATTGCCGCGCCCAGGCCGCCACCGGCGATTTCCTTCATGCCGAACGCGTGGGCGAAGATGTCGGCGAAGACGCCGGGCACGCGATCGATGTTCATGATGATCACGACTGCGCCGATGCCCAGGTACATCAAGGCCATCGCTGGAACCACGGTCACCGACACCTTGGAAATGGTCTGTACACCGCCAAAGATGATGACGCCGGTGAGCGTGGCGAGCACGATCCCAACGCCCCAGCTGAGCGCCGCGCTGCCCTCGGTGCCGCCGAACGAGGTTTGCAGTGCGTCGACAATGGAGTTGGCCTGGACCGAGTTGAACACCAAGCCGTAGGTGATGCTGATCATCACGGCAAAGATGATCGCAAGCCAGCGCCAGCCCAGCGCCCGTTGAATGTAGTATGCCGGCCCGCCGTGATAGCGGTAATGCGCATCGGATTTATACAGCTGGCCAAGCGTGGACTCCGCGAATGCCGTGGCCCCGCCCACGAGCGCGACGACCCACATCCAGAACACCGCGCCCGGCCCGCCCAGCGCGATAGCGGTCGCGACCCCCGCGATGTTTCCAGTGCCGACCCGTGCTGCGGCCGAAATCGTGAACGCCTTGAACGACGAAATGGATTCCTTGCTGCCATGGTTGCGTTCGGTGATGACGCGGATCATTTCCGGAATCATCCGGATCTGTACGCCGCGGCAAACGAAGGTGAGGTACACGCCGCTCAGCAGCAGTAGCGGTATGGCGAGATACGTCCATAGCCAGCCAGAAAACAGGTCGAGAAGTTCGGACACAGGCTTCTTCCAAATTGTCGTGAATGAGGTCCCTAAACGAATGGGACCGCGCAGTTCTGCTTACGCGCAGCACGGGCGACAAGCGGAGCGAAGCGGCAACGCCGGCTGTCCACGCCCGTCATTAATTCGCGCGCGATCCGGGCTGCGCCCGTAGCACACTGTTCGAAGGCGGCAATTATCTTATCAATCGCCTACCCGTTGGACGATTGCGTAACGAAGCGGTCCCATGACGAGAGCCGCGATTTCGATCGCTGGACCTTTCACGTGTGTTCGCCGGCGAATGGCGCGTCGGCCATAGGATTTCCACCCGTTCCAAGGAGCGTCGGACGATGCGATTCAATAAGAAAATACTAGGCGTGATGTGCGCGTTTGGCCTGTCGGCGGGGCAGCTGCCTGCGCAAGCAGCTGGGTGGTGCGAATCCGGCAAACCGGTCAACTTCGCCGGCTTGAACTGGGAAAGCGGCATGCTGCTCACCGAGGTGCTGGAAACGGTGCTCAAGGAAGGTTATGGCTGCAAGACCGATGCGTTGCCTGGCAATTCGATCACGCTTGAACAGGCGCTCTCGAACAATGACATTCAGATTTTCGCCGAGGAGTGGATCGGACGCAGCGATGCCTGGAACAAGGCCGCCGAGGCAGGGAAGGTCGTTGGCGTCGGGGCACCGATCACTGGCGCCGTCGAAGGCTGGTACGTGCCGCGCTACCTCATCGAAGGTGCGGACGCCAAGGCGCCAAAGCTGAAGACCGTCGCTGATTTACGTCAGTACGCCGAACTGTTTCGCGACCCGGAAGAACCCTCCAAAGGGCGCTTCTACAACTGCCCAGCGGGTTGGACCTGCGAGCTCGAAAACAGCGAAATGTTGAAGCGGTACGACCTCGAAGGCAGCTTCACCAACTTCCGCCCCGGTACCGGCCCCGCGCTGGACGCCGCCATTCAATCGAGCTACCGCCGTAAAGAGCCCATCGTTTTTTACTACTGGTCGCCCACGCCGCTGATCGGGCAGATGGACCTGGTCAAGCTCGAGGAGCCAGGCGTGGACAAGCGCATTCAGATTCAGGTCGGGCTATCGAAGGCGTTCCACGAGGGTGCCCCGGAACTGGTGGAGGTGCTGGAGAAGGTCAATTTCCCGATCGACCTGCTGAACGAAAACCTCGCCCGCATGGCGAAAGAGCGCGCGGACTCGAGCGAGCTGGCGCAAGCCTTTCTCAAGGCGCACCCGGAGGTATGGCACGCCTGGGTCAGTGCCGAGGCCGCGAAGAAGATCGAAGCGTCGCTGTAGGTCAATTGGTCTTCCATTAAGAGCCATCACCGTTTCACCGATACATGGTTTGGAACGGGCTCATCGCTTTGGTAGGGCGGGTGCAACCCGCGTGGGTGCGGTACCAAATACCGCGGGTTGCACCCGCCCTACCAAAGCCGCGCGTATGAGCACGGTGTGCTCCCATCAATACGTTATCCAGAGAATCATCGATGTTTCCCGAGCGCCTAACCTTTTCCATCGCCGACGCCGTCAACGCCTGGGTCGACGCGCTGGTCACTCATTACGGCGATCTGTTTCGGCAGTTCTCGGACGCCGTGCTGTCGATCATCGTTGCCTTGGAAGGTGCATTACGCGGTGCACCCTGGTGGCTGGTGCTGATCGTCATCGTGGCGATCGCCTGGCACGCCACTCGGCGTGTCGTGCCGACCATCGTGATTGGCGCTTTGCTGTTTCTCGTGGGCGTCATGGGGCTTTGGGACAAGATGATGCAGACGCTGGCGCTCATGCTGGTGGCAACGTCCATCTCGGTGCTGATCGGCGTGCCGCTGGGCATCCTGTCTGCCCGCAGCGACCGCTTGCGCGCGGTGCTGACGCCCTTGCTGGACATCATGCAAACGATGCCGAGTTTCGTTTATCTGATCCCAGTGTTGATGCTGTTCGGGCTGGGCAAGGTCCCGGCAATTCTGGCCACCGTCATCTATGCAGTACCGCCGCTCATTCGTTTGACCGATCTGGGCATTCGCCAGGTTGACCGTGAAGTGATGGAGGCCGTGACCGCGTTTGGCGCCAGTCGCTGGCAGAAGTTGCTCGGTGTGCAGCTGCCGTTAGCGTTGCCGAGCATCATGGCGGGCGTCAACCAGACGACCATGATGGCGTTGTCGATGGTCGTCATCGCCTCGATGATCGGAGCACGGGGATTGGGCGAGGAGGTGCTCATCGGTATTCAGACGCTGGACGTTGGCCGTGGCCTCCAGGCGGGGCTTGCGATCGTGATACTCGCTGTCGTATTCGACCGCATCATCCAGGCGTATGGTCGTCCACGCCAGGAGGTGCGCTCATGAGCCGGGTCGAGGTCGAACGCGTCTACAAGATCTTCGGACGACGTGCCGATGAAGCGATGAAGTTGCTGCAGGAGGGCCGGAGTAAGGCTGATGTTCTGGCCTCCACGGGGTGCGTCGTTGGGGTGAACGATCTGTCCCTGCGCATCGAGGCAGGGGAGATCTTCGTCATCATGGGGCTGTCCGGCTCTGGCAAATCCACGCTGGTGCGTCATTTCAACCGGTTGATCGATCCCACCAGCGGGACGATTCGCGTGGATGGCCGCGACATCCTGCAATTCGATCGCAGAACGTTGCGGGACTTCCGGCGAAAGACCATTAGCATGGTGTTCCAAAGCTTCGGGTTGCTGCCCCACAAATCGGTGCTCGATAACGTGGCTTACGGCCTCAAGGTCCGTGGGGAGAACAGGGCCGACTGCCGCGAACGTGCCGTGCATTGGATCGAGGCTGTCGGGCTTACAGGGTTCGAACATGCCTATCCGCATCAGTTATCAGGCGGCATGCGTCAGCGGGTCGGTCTGGCGCGGGCGCTGGCAACGGATACCGACATCATTCTGATGGATGAGGCATTCAGCGCGCTGGACCCGCTGATTCGCGCCGAGATGCAGGATCAGCTATTGGCGCTACAGCAGCAGTTGCATAAGACAATCGTGTTCATCACGCACGATCTGGACGAAGCGATACGTCTGGGAAATCGCATCGCCATTTTGAAAGATGGTGAACTGGTTCAGGTGGGAACGCCCGACGACATCCTGCAAAATCCTGCGGATGACTATGTAGAGCGATTCGTACAGCGCAGGGCCAAGTAAAGTAACGAACGCGTAAGGCACGCGTACCGTCTAACGGGTTAGCAAAGCCTTGTAGGAGCCAGCTTGCTGGCGATCCGGAGCGACGCCGATCCAGCCTGCGAGGCCGATGTCCCGGCCGATTCAGGCACACTCTCCCACACGCTGGTCGCAGCCCGACTGATCACAGCTCAACCGGCGCCTACAACAAGCGCCAGTTGAGCTACGCTCGAATGTCTCAGAGCTTGCGCTTTTCCTGCTCGTTGCGCTGATGCTGCTCGCACGTCATGAAGCCTTTCCCTACCACACGGTCATTCACGTCGAACGCCACGTAATACGGCTGCTCTTTACCTTCACGATTAAGAACGTAGTTGTTACAGCTGCCACGGTTGCCAGTAAGCAGTACTTCAGTCGACGGGGGGCCCGCTACTTCGCCTACGCGTTGTTTCGTCATGCCGTCTTCGACCTGCTTGACGAGGGGTTGGTCTCGGTAGGTCACGTAGTCGACCGGATTCTCCACTTTGTAGGACGAGCAGCCGGTCAGCGCGGCCAAGGCAAGTGCTGAAGCAGTTATTGATTTGTACATTGAGCAGCTTCCTTTTCGAGGTATGCCTTTGTATGGATCGCGCAGGCTCCCGCAGAGTTCGACGGTCGGGCACCGCTAAAAACTACCTGCGTTGTCATCGCTGCGTTAAAAACCGCCTCAAAATGCTCATTTACCACTCGTAAACTGCGCTTTCTCGGCGGTTTTTTCCTTGCGCTGACGGCCTCGCCGACGTTTTTAGAGATGCCCGGCCGGGGGAGCGTCAGTCCGCTTCGTCCAGATCGCAAATGCTGACATCGCTGATCGCAAGGGCCGCGGCTGCGCCGGGAACGTCGAACGCTTCTTCGTTCACGGCAATGTTGTTTTTACGAGCAAGGTCCACGACGACATCTACGACCGGGACATCGAGGCTGGTGATCACGTCCGTATGAGGTTCGCCCATCATGGTGTAATGAATTTCATAGTGGCTCATCGCATTCACTCCAGCGGTTACTACGATTTTCGATAGGTGCTCGCGGCGTCCTGTTCGTCGAACCCGCCAAACGGTAGGCGCTGCAGCGCCTCCGGTTGCGATATTGGAGACGAGTGCATAGCCTCGAGCTGGACGATTCGGATCTGGAGAGTGCGCAGGTGAGAGACGGTTATTTGATTGGCAACGGCGATAGTGCGCAGGCGTTCGAAGGCGTTACGGAAGCGGGTGTTGTGGCATCGATTCGTCGATCTTTGAATCGGCTGCAGCGCCTGCCTGCCATGGCGATCGGGGTGTCGATACTCGTCCTGTCGCTGGCCGCGTGCGATGCAGAGCAGGCCACTTACGTCGACCGGGTGTGGCAGGTGAAGGCGTCTAGCGCTGTGCAGCCCGGCACGCTATACACGTTTCTCTCGGAGGGCACGCTGGTCATCGCCTCTAAGGGCAATAAGCCCGCACTGGGACGCTGGCAGCAGGATGCGAACGGACTGACCATGATCGAAGATGGTCAGCCGTATCGGATCGAAATCCTCGAGCTCGAACCTGCGCTATGGCGAATTCGCAGTCATAACCCAGGCGCGCCGGTGGACATCACATTGGTGCCGGCTCAGCCGTAGCGCTTCCAGGCCTCGATGGCCAAGCCGCTGCCGATACTGCCAAAGGTATTACCTTCCACGGCGCGTGCGTTGGGAAGCTGTTCGGCGACGGCTTTGCGCAAGGCCGGGATGCCGCTGGAACCACCCGTGAAAAAGACGGTATCGATACCGTCAGCGCTGACGCCGGCGTCCCGTAGAAGCTTCTGGATACTCAGGTTCACGCGGTTCAGCAGTGGGTCGATAGCCTCTTCGAACAATGTACGCGTGAGGTCCGCCACCAGATCACGCTCGATCCGCCCGAAGTCGATACGGCGCGACGTCGATTCGGTGAGTGCGATCTTGCTGTCTTCGATCTGGATCGCAAGCCAGTGACCAGCACGCTGCTCGATCAACGACAGCAGGCGATCGATGCCCGTTGGGTCGACGATGTCATAGCGCATGTTCTTCAGCGCCCGAATCGATGCCTGTGCATATACCGCATTGATGGTGTGCCAGGTGGCGAGATTCAGGTGGGTGCTGGTGGGCATTAACGCGTCGCTCTTCATTCGGCTGCCATAGCCGAATAACGGCATCACCCCGTTCAGCGAGAGCTGTTTATCGAAGTCCGTACCACCGATATGCACCCCGCCGGTCGCCAGTATGTCGGACTCTCGATCCGGATCGGCCCGCCGTTGTGGCGATAGGCGTACCAGCGAAAAGTCGGAGGTACCGCCGCCGATGTCGACGATCAGCACGAGCTCTTCACGCGTGATGTTCGACTCGTAATCGAAGGCGGCTGCGATCGGTTCGAATTGGAAGGACACGTCCTTGAAGCCAAGGGTGTGTGCCACGGCGCTGAGCGTGTCCTGCGCTTCCTGGTCGGCCAGCGGGTCGTCGTCCACGAAAAAGACCGGGCGCCCCAACACGACTTGATCGAATGCACGCCCGGCTTGCGCTTCGCTGCGCTGCTTCAGCTCACCAAGGAACAGTCCGAGGATCTGCTTGAAGGGCAGGGCGCTGCCGAGCACTGTCGTCTCGCTTTTCAGCAACTTGGAGCCCAGCAGGCTTTTGAGCGAACGCATGAGGCGCCCCTCGTAACCCTCAAGGTACTCGTGCAAGGCGAGACGGCCATAGGCTGGCCGGCGTTCTTCGGTGTTGAAGAACACCACGGACGGCAGCGTAGGCTTGTCGTCTTCTAGGGTGATAAGTGTTTCTCCGCCGGGCCGCAACCAGCCGACAGTGGAGTTGGAAGTGCCGAAATCGATACCGCAGGCGCGGGCCGGAGTCTGGATCATCTGCTACGGTCCGGTAGGAAAAGGGCGCGCATTGTAGGGGCTGTTGCGGCGAGTTGCGAGCTGCGCGCCAAGCACGGCATCCGTGGACCAGACCCCGCCGGGTTTAGGAATCGCCTGGGATGTTTTGCTGGATCTGACGCCGGCCTCGCCACTGGTGCCATTCGAATCCCAGTACGACGAACAGGGACAGCGCGAACGGTAAGAGCAGATAGAAACCGCGGAAAACGATGAGCGCTGCGAGCACGTCCGCGGTTCGCAGCTCAGGTAGCGCGGCGATGAAGGTCACTTCCAGTACGCCCAGACCACCTGGCGCGTGGGAAAGCAGTGCGAGCGAAAAAGATGCGAGGAATACACCCAGGATCACGAGATAGCCCGGGTTGTCCTGAGCCGGCAGAGCGAAATAAATGATGGCCGCCGCGCAGGCCAGCTCGAGCGGGCCCGCCAGCAGCTGGCGGCGCACGATCTTCAACCGTGGGTATTCCAAGCGGAACTTGCCCCAATTCCACGGTTTGAACTGCAGCCACGAGCCCAGAACGTAGAGCGCGACGAGCGCGAGCAGAAACACCCCAACCCCGATCGAAACCCAGGGGCCGATGTCCGTTCCTACACGCTGAATGAGCGAGGGCTTGGCCACCAGTACGCAACCGGCGGCGAGAATCGTGCCGAGGGCGAACGTGAATGAGCAGAAGACGATGAGTACGCCGATCTCGTGGGGAGAGATACCCTTCGTCCGGTAGGCCCGGTAGCGCACTAGAGCACCGGAGAAAACCGATGCGCCGATGTTATGGGCCAACGCGTAGGTCGTGAAGGAGCAAAGGGTGATGAACCACCACGAAATTTTCCGACCGAGGTGAGCGATTGCAATGCGGTCGTACCAGGCCAGCGCGCAATACGCGCCAAGGGTGGCCAAACCCGAACAGACCCAGCCCGTCAGAGGGATCGCGTAAAGGCTTTCCTTGAGCTCCTCAAGGGAGATATTTCGTACTTCCTTGTAGAGCAGATAGCAGGACAGAACGACCGCAAAAAGGCCGATCAACGTCCAGACTGCGTCACTGCGTTTGATCATCAAAGAAAAACCTCGAACCTGACCACAATTGCGTTCGGCGTAATTTGTAGAGGTCTGTAGTGCTGTGCTCGTGATTCAGCAGCAGACCCCAAAGCCTCGTCGTGTTTGAAGCCTACGCTGCTGGAAATCGACAGGATTTTTGCCGCCGGAAGTATCTCGGAGCCTATCGATGTCAGCAACTTGAAAGCCTCGCTTCGGCGTTACCGGTTGTTTCGTCCTGACTTCTTTTCGGGAAGAATGGTTCGATTGATTGACCCGCTATCGCGGCTCGTTCCTGCATTTAAGATGCTGGTCAGGATTGTAACGGGTTATGCGGCGATGCGTTTTTTGCATCGGTTATAAGTGGTCGTAGGTGGCGCTTTATCGCCATATTCGCAGGCTAAAATGGCCAATAACCGCCACTGACGCAAGCTCTGGTCGAGCGGCGAGCCCTGCCTCATGGCTGCCTGGCGACGGGGGCAGCGGTACGGCTTTTGCTGTAATAGTGGGCTAAAGACGAAAACAGAACTGACAGTCGTAGTGGATTACTGCCATGCATAGAGCTTCCCACCAAGAACTTCGCGACGCGTTCCGCGCGCTTTTCAATTCCGATGCGTGTTATCACACGGCATCCGTTTTTGACCCGATGTCGGCGCGTATCGCCGCAGATCTGGGTTTCGAAGTCGGTATCCTCGGCGGCTCGGTCGCCTCTCTGCAAGTGCTCGCCGCTCCGGATTTCGCGCTGATTACTTTGAGCGAATTCGTCGAGCAAGCCGTACGGATCGGGCGCGTGGCGCGCCTGCCCGTCATCGCTGATGCGGATCATGGCTACGGTAACGCGCTCAACGTGATGCGCACGGTCGTTGAACTCGAACGTGCTGGCATCGCGGCGCTGACCATTGAAGATACGTTGCTGCCGGCGCAGTTTGGTCACAAGTCGACCGATCTCATTTCGGTCGAAGAAGCCGTCGGCAAGATTCGCGCGGCAATTGAGGCGCGGACCGATCCAGATCTTGCGATCATCGCTCGCACCAACGCCGGTGTGCTCGGCGTCGACGAAGTGATTCAGCGCACGCGCGCTTACCAAGCCGCAGGTGCTGACGGTATTTGCATGGTCGGCATCGATGATTTCGAGCATCTCGAAGCCATCGCCCGGCATCTGAGCGTCCCGCTGATGCTGGTGACGTATGGCAATCCGAAATTGCGTGATAACGCACGTCTGGCCAAGCTGGGCGTACGCATTGTGGTCAACGGACATGCTGCGTACTTCGCCGCGATCAAGGCGACCTATGATTGCCTGCGCGAGCAACGCGAAGTCGATGCGTCGGACCTTAGCGCGTCCGAGCTGTCAAAGAAGTACACCCACCCGGACGAGTATCGGATTTGGGCCCGCGAATACATGGACGTGAAAGAGTAAGCAACGCGGCCGCGCCCGGGGGCTTGTCCAGAACTCAGGCGCGGAGGGCGCGACATGGCAACTGGTTGGGCGCATGACGGTGCGGTACAGGACCAGATCGACAGCACGGTGGATGACGCCGTCCAGCGTGCGCGTAGCCAGATCAGGCGAGGCGAGAGCCTGAAATTCTGCGAGGAGTGTGACAGCGAGATACCGGAGGCGCGCCGAAAGGCGGTCCCAGGTGTGCGCTTGTGCATCAGATGTCAGGTCGAGTACGACAAGACGCATTCCGCCGCTGGCGGCTATAACCGCCGCGGCAGTAAAGACAGTCAGTTGAGATGAGCACCCGTCGGCGCTGGCCGACGACGTGCGTCTGACAAAGGTCGGATCAGGCGCTACGCGCCAGTGCGGCTTCAATGGCGTTGACCAGTCGGGCGTCGTCCGGTGTCACATCGGGCGCGAAGCGCTCGATCACTTCCCCCTCGCGGCTAACCAGAAATTTTTCGAAATTCCACTGCACCTCCGGAACGGGATTGGCTTCTATGCCGTAGCCCTTGAGTTTTTCGCGCATGGGGCCTTCGCCGGTGGCATTCGGTTTGGCAGCCGTGAGCGCTGCAAACAGCGGATGCTTGTCTTCGCCGACCACGGACACTTTC
This sequence comes from Pseudomonas matsuisoli, assembly GCF_014647635.1. GTDB lineage: Bacteria > Pseudomonadota > Gammaproteobacteria > Pseudomonadales > Pseudomonadaceae > Pseudomonas_P > Pseudomonas_P matsuisoli. The sequence continues at coordinate 170,123 of NZ_BMPO01000006.1, read as the reverse complement.
GAAAACAGCGGGAATGTCACTTCATACGTGGTGCTGCAAAACGTTTTGATCTCTTCATCGCTCCCAGGCTCCTGTTCCTTGAAGTCATTCGCGGGAAAGCCGAGGACTTCGAGGCCTGCGTCTTTGCGCTGCTCGTAGAGCGATTGCAGCGCCTCGTATTGCTTGGTAAGCCCGCATTTCGATGCAACGTTGACGATCAATAGCACCTTGCCCTGATAGTGGGACAGTGACGTCGCCGCGCCGTCGATGGTGGTTACCGGTATCTCATGTAGCGTGGTCATAGGGTTCTCCTGGTCGATGTGGGGCGGCTCTGCGTCGGCTCGACGCTTGTACCTCTTTGCGCCTAGTATGGCGCTGCTTTGCGCTGCACTCGCGGCGTGTTCATGTGCCTTTTTAAAGGAAGTACGATGTCCGTATTCAATCGTCAAACCCTGTTCGCTCTCATGGCCGCTGCGGCGATGCTGGTCGCTGGCGAGCGTTCTGCGCTTGCGCAGGCTGCCGCTGGTGATTTCGATGCGGCTCAACAGGACGCGATCGGCAAGATTGCCGCACAGTACCTGATCGATCACCCGGAGGTCCTGGTTCAGGTCAGCCAGGCGTTGCAACAGAAGCAACAACAGCAACAAACCGAGCAGATGCTGCAGGGCGCCATCAAGTCGGCGTCCGAACTGACCAGTGATGCTGCCACGCCTGCCACAGGCCCTAAGAACGCCAAAGTCGCCGTCGTACAGTTCTTCGACTACCAATGCATCTACTGTTTCAAGATGTCCAGCGCCGTCGAGCAATTGATGGAGAAGAACGAGAACGTTCGCTTCGTCTTCAAGGAATTCCCCATCTTCGGCTCCCGCTGGCCTGCCTCCACGCTAGCCGCTGAAGCCGGCCTGCAAGTGTTCAAGAGCAAGGGTGCCGATGCCTACGTGAAGTACCACAACGGTCTTTACGCGACGGGCAAGAACGAAGGCAAGCTGACCGGGACCGATATCGAACAGGTAGCCAAGACTGCGGGCGTCTCGCTGGATGACGTGAAAAAGAACGCTGACGCACTGGATACACAACTGCAAAAACACATGACACTCGGCTCGAACGTCGGTGTTTCGGGGACGCCCACCTTTATCGTATTGCCGATCAAAGGTGCCAATGCCGACAACGTAACTGTTGTGCCTGGTGCTGCCGATCTCGCGACGCTGCAGCAGGCGATCGACAAAGCCAGCAAATGATTCGCGATTGAAAAAGCCCCGATGTGCGCAAGCGCATCGGGGCTTTTTTGTGCCGAATTGCCGCTGATCAGGGCTCGGCAATGTCCCAATCACCGTCCGCTTTACCGTCGCCAGTACGGTCCCCAGCTTTGGCATCCTTGGCATAGGTGTAAAGCGGATCGCCGTCGTAGGCCCACTGCATCGAGCCGTCGTTGCGGGTGATGATCGTCCACTCACCCATCGGCTTCGCGCCGTGCTCGGCTTTTAGCGGAGGCCAGTTTTCCGCGCATTTGTCGTTGCACATCGACTTGCCGTCGTCGTCCTTGTCGTAGGTGTACAGCGTCATACCCTTATGGTCGACGAGGATGCCGTCTTTTTCCATGCCGGGTGCGCCTGCGTGGTCTTGAGCGAACGCGGTTCCGGCAGTAGCGAGCAGCGCGCCCGCGAGCAAGTAATGAAGTTTCATAAGAGTCCTTGTTGTTCACGTTGTATAAAAACTTGCATTGCTCATTTTCGGACTTCGACGGGGAGAGAGACGTTCCACGCTCTCTCCATTGCCACTAAGCATTGAACCCTTCCATGCGATCGATAGCCGTATAGAGAACAGTGGCCTATCTTTTCGTAGAGCGCCTCTTGGTGGGCGTCCAAACTGCTTGAATGGCCTAGGGATATTGGGTTGAATGCCCCATTGGATGAGCGCAGGACAGGATGATCTTCATGAGGCGATGCGGCATCGTATGCGCGGTAATGGCGGGATTTTGGGCCGCTCAGGCTGGTGCGGCGTCAGGTGGGGTTCTGCCTGAGTGGGTGCGTTTCAGCGACGGTGCTAAGCGTTATACCGAAGAGAGCGCCCACTCGGCGGCGGGCAACGAGCACTTCATTTCGTTAGACATCGATGTCAGCTATCCCAATTACAAGATCATCCAGCGTGTCCAGCGTGAGGGGAACTACGCCGAGGTAGCACGGCGGGATGGTTACGGCGCTGGACAAATCGAAGGGCCAGCTGTCGAAAAACGCATCCTTCAGGCCTTTCATGGCTTCCTCTCCATTGACGACGAGTACGAACTCGGCGAACTCGAGTATCAGGAAGACGCCACTTTCCCACGCGGAAACTTCCGTATCGTCAGCGAGACGGTCGTCGCGTCAGCTCCGGGCGGACAACTCCGAGTCGAGCGTGACTGTCAGTTCGTCGAAACGGTGAAGGCGGAGACCCTGGTTTCCCGGCTCCCTGGCGACATCCACCAATATCGCTGCGATTCCAACATCGCAGGCACCACCACTCCGCCACCAGTCCTCCACTTTTTCTTTTCGGACTATCTCGACATGGTCATCAACCGTTACTACGACCATGAGCAGAAGGACGAACTTACCAACATGGAGAACAACCGCGAGCTGACCTTCATCGACAGCGAAGGGCAGAAACACGTTGCGCGGTACAGCAATTTCCCCATCTAAATTAAGCGTGACCCGCTCCTATCAAAAAAGTATCTCGTTGATTTTTAGGGGAAAAACTGAAGCGGTATAGATAGCCCATGTGGGAGCGAGCCGGGCTGCGATTAGCCATGCTCGCGATTGGCATGTGCACAACTTCATCGCGGGCATGGCCCGCTCCCACAAGGTCTGCACTCACTGCCATGTCCCTGTCTGCTGCGCGACAGCGCGGCGCCTCCTATAGTAAGAAGACGTATTTCGTCGTAGGCGGAAGGCGACGTTAATCCATGTGGGTAAGTTGCTTGTAATAAAGGGCAGTTGCGCAGTAGTGGCCTTTTGGATCAGCCGCATAGTCCGGGATTTCGCCTACCCGTTGGTATGCAAGCCGTTGATAGAGGCGCTCGGCATCCGAGTGAGCGAGGGTATCGAGATACAGTAACCGCCGACCGATTCCGCGTGCATGGCGTTCAACGGCTTGCATCAGGGCGGTTGCAATGCCGAGACGCCGAGCGCGGGAGTGGACGAGGAGCTTTTGCACTTCCGCTCGGTTCAGGCCGTTGGCTTTTGTTATCAGCGACAGTTGGACCGAGCCAACGAGCGCTTCTTCGCGCTCGGCGGCCCAAACCACAAGGTCACCCCGGGAAAGTCGTTCGCCTACCTCGTTCAGGTAGCGAGCCAACTCTTCGTCCGTCACATTCGCCAAGAAGCCAATTGAAGCTCCCGCCGCAACGCTGTCGCGTAGCAGCGAGGTCATGGCGTCACGTGAGATATCGAACGCGCGAGCGTCTAGCTGGCGTATGCGCATCAAGCGCGCGGCTCGAGGTTGAGCTGCATGAATGTTAAGTCTAGCCAACGTCCGAACTTCGTTCCGACCTCGCGCAGCTGTCCCACATGCAGGAAGCCCAGCTGCTGATGAAGATGAATCGAACCGCGATTGGCGCTTTCGATAGCACCCACCATTACATGCTTGCCATCCTGGCGCGCGAGGTCGATCAAGGTTTCCATCAGCGCGCGGCCGATTCCGCTGCCGCGCTGTCCTTCGCGAACGTATACCGAGTGCTCGACCGTATGCCGGAAACCATCGTGCGGGCGCCATGGCCCATAGGTCGCGTAACCGAGCACGCTGTCGTTATCGTCGGTGGCGACCAGCACGGGAAAGCCGTTCGCACGCCGCTCGGCAAACCACGCTTTACGGTTTTCAAGATCGACCGACGTGTCATTCCATATCGCGGTGCTGTTTTCCACAGCTTCGTTATAAATCTCGCGGATGCCTTTCAGATCGGCTTCCAGTGCGTCGCGAATGTGCATGTGTGATTCCGTCAGGCATTGGATCGAGGAAGAAACGGGAGCTATTGCTACCTGTTTCCATGAAAGTACACCGTTCATCAATAGTAAGCGGGAGGAACGGTAAAGTTCGACGTTCAGACAGCGCCGCTGCGTTCGAAACTGATAGCATGACCGCCGTCCGTTTCAGTGGCAACGCCCTAAAATCTGGACGCAAAGGTGCAGTCTCGCGGTAGGCGAATGCTTCTGGTCCACCTCAGATTTGCCCGTTTCGAGACCCTTCATGTTGGACGATCAAGACTCCACTCAATCCCCGGAGCGTCTGGCCGCACTGTATCGCTATCAGATACTGGACACGCCGCGCGAGCCCGCTTTCGATCAACTGGTGGAGCTCGCCGCCAGTATTTGTGAAGCCCCTATTTCGGTGATCAATCTTATCGAGGGGCATCGCCAGTGGTTCAAGGCTGAGGTCGGGTTGGGGATCCGCGAAACGCCGCTCGACATCTCGATTTGCCGCCACGTGTTGCTGCAGCCGGGTATCACGGTCATTGAGGATATGCGAGACGACCAGCGTCTCTGTTTTAACCCTTTGGTCAACAAAGACTCAGGGCTGCGTTTTTATGCAGGTTGCCTACTGGAAGATCCGAATGGTCAAGGCATAGGCACGCTATGCGTACTCGATCGCCGCCCTCGGGAGCTATCAGGTAGCCAGCGCAAGGCGCTAAAGACGCTCGCTGACCAAGTGCTCGCACAGATGGAGCTGCGGCTTGCGATCTCGCAGAAGAATGAATTGCTGGCGCAGAAGGATTTGCTGCTCCAGGAAGTCAATCACCGTACGAAGAACAATCTGCAACTGATCAGCTCTTTGATCCAGTTGCAGGCGCGGCGACTTACCAATCCGATCGCCAAAAAAGCGCTTATGGACACCCAAGCACGTATTTCGAGCATTGCCTTGATGCACGAGAAGCTTTATCAAGCGTCAGATACCGAGTCGGTGGACCTTAGTGTCTTCCTCGACTCGCTCATCGACGGCTTGAGGGATACGGTGTCCGCCAAAGTGCGCTTCGAGGTCGATACCGTTCCCGTTTACGTTTCACTGGACAAAGCGATACCGCTATCGCTGATCGTCAATGAGTTGATTACCAACGCCTTGAAGTACGCGTATCCAGGTGCAGGTGCAGGGACGGTATGGCTTTCGCTCGCCGAGCGCGATCAGCGCTTCGAGTTGCGTGTCTGGGATGAGGGTGTGGGGCTACCGCAGGGCTTCGATATCCATACCTCACGCTCGTTGGGTATGAAGCTGATTACCTCGCTGGCAAAACAGATCGGTTCCGAAGCCGAGTTGAAGGCGTTGAGCCCTGGCGTGGAGTGCCGGCTGCGATTCACTCGTTAAGGAGCGGTCGGCAAGTGCGTGTATCCATGCTTAATTCGAATGCCTCCGACGAATGACGGTTTCCGGCACTTGCCTGACCTGTTCAGCCTGATATCGATCAGCCATGATGCGCGCTTTCGATCTCCCCCATTTCTGACGCCTCTCCATGCTAAAGCGTATTCAAGTCACCGACCTCCAGCTCGGTATGTACGTCCAGGAGTTTTGCGGTTCCTGGATGGATCATCCTTTCTGGAAAGCCAAGTTTGTCGTCGATCAGCCGAAAGATCTGCAACGCATTCGCGAGTGTGGCATCACCGAGCTTTGGATCGATACCGAGAAGGGTAGGGATGTCGGGTGTGGCGAAAGCAGCGAAGCAGTCACTGCATCCACTAATGCGCTGTTGGCCGATGTGGCGCCCGTTGTTTCCTCTGCACCCGAGCCGCTACAAGTCGATTTTGAGGATGAGGCGCGTCGATCGCTCGCACTTTGCCGGCGCGCCAAGGGTGCCGTCATGAGCATGTTCAGTGACGCCCGAATGGGTAAGGCAGTCGATACCGAACAAGCCCTGGCGTTGGTCGAGGACATTTCCCAATCGGTGATGCGTAATCAAAGTGCGCTCATCAGCCTGGCACGTCTAAAAACGAGCGACGAGTACACCTACATGCACTCGGTGGCCGTTTGTGCGTTGATGATCGCGCTTGCCCGGCAGATGGGGTTGAACGCCGATCAGGTCCGCGAAGCGGGAATGGCGGGCCTGCTGCACGACCTCGGCAAGATGGTCATCCCCCTCAGCATTTTGAACAAACCAGGCAAGCTCACTGACGCAGAGTTCGCTGTCGTGCGCGGACACCCAGAGGCAGGCGCCCGCTTGTTGCAACAAGGTAGTGGTTTGATGGCGACCGTTATCGATGTTTGCCTTCATCACCACGAGAAAGTGGACGGCAGTGGGTATCCACACCGTCTCCAGGGCGACGCGATCAGTTTATTCGCCCGGATGGGCGCGGTGTGCGACGTGTACGACGCTGTTACCTCGAACCGCGCCTACAACCGTGGCTGGAATCCGGCCGAGGCCATTCGCAAGATGGCTGAGTGGAAGGGGCATTTCGATACCCAGGTGTTCAAGGCCTTCGTCAAAAGCGTAGGCATTTATCCGGTGGGCTCGCTGGTGCGTCTGGAAAGTGGCCGACTGGGCGTGGTGCTGGAGCAGAATGAGAAGTCGTTGTTGATGCCGCGGGTCCGGGTTTTTCTATCGGCGCGCTCGAAAGTGCCCATCCCCCAGCAGGTCGTCGATCTCGCGAAACCCATGGTCAATGACAAGATCGTTGGCGTTGAGTCTGCCGAGGCATGGGGCTTGAAGAACGTGGACGAAATCTGGTCTGGGATGCCGATGGGACAGGGATCGTTGTTCGGTTGATGAGTGATCGCCGCCCGGTCGCGCCTACAGGAGTGCCGCTGTTCGGAGGAATTGCGCAATGGATACATTCGCAGGTGGCTGCCTTTGTGGCAGCGTTCGCTTACTCGCATCGGGCCAGCCGTACCGTGTCGGCCTATGTCATTGCCTCGATTGCCGTAAACACCACGGCGCCCTTTTTTACGCCGCAGCCGTATTTCCCCTGGATGCCGTGGCGGTCGAGGGCGAAACACATCACTTTGCCGGGCGGCATTTTTGCCCGCGTTGCGGCTCGTCCGTATTCGCACGTACGGCGGATGAAATAGAAGTGAATCTCGGTTCCCTCGATGCGCCAGATCAGCTGATGCCAACCTACGAAAGCTGGGTCATTCGGCGCGAGGCCTGGCTCCCGTCATTCCCACTCAAAAGGCAATATGCGCGGGATCGCGATGCGTCGGGGTGTTTCGAAGAGTGAACGTCCGAGGCTTACGTACTTGATTCCGGATCGGTCGCGCAGCCTCTTTTGGCGAACGCCGGACTGACCCCGGCGATCTTGTCCACTGGCTCTAGGCGCGGGGTATTGAGCATTGCCTAATGGCGGAGTCGTGCCGGGAGTCAGCGAACATGTTGGTGTGTCTTGCATTCTTCGCGGGGCTCGTGCGGGGTTACAGCGGTTTCGGGTTTGCCATGCTGTTGTCGCTCGGCCTGCTGCTGCGGTATTCGCCTGCAGAAGCCGTACCCGTGGCCTTGATGCTAGACGTCGCAGCGAGCTTCAGCCTGTGGCCGTCCGCAATCAAGGCGTTTCATCGCCCGATCGGGATGCGCTTGATCGGCGGAATGTTGCTGGCGATTCCTCTGGGAACGGCCATGCTCAGCCACGTGCCTGCGCTCTGGATGACGCCGCTGGTGGGGTTGTTCTGCCTGATTGGCGGGGTACTTGTTTTGTGGCGGCCCGTGGTCTCCGCAGGCCCTGCTTCCAGCCATATGGCCTTGCCAGCAGGCGTGCTCGCGGGTTTGGCGATGTCGTTGGCGTCTTCGGGAGGGCCGCCGCTGATCCTGTACCTGCTACGAAGCGGCCTTGACCCCATTCGGCTTCGCGCCGTGGCCGTCGTCTTCTTCGCCGTTACCAGCACGGTATCGCTGTTGGGCTTCTGGTTGTTCGACGCATTGCATCATAGCCATGCATCGCTGGCCCTGACGCTGTTGCTGCCCGCATTGCTTGGGAATCTGGCCGGTCAATGGCTGTATCGGCGATGGCCTCCCGTTTCATTGCGCTGGGCGGTCGGTGGGCTGCTCGTCGTCATGTCCTCCATCGTCCTGTGTTCAGGGCTGTGGAAGCTTTATTGGTATGGCGGGTAAATCAGCAAGGTAGGGTGAATTAGCCGCCCCAAGGCGCAGCCCACCGCTCACCTCATCGCAGAGACTTCGCGGTAAACAGTGGAAGCCCTGCGTGTCTGAAACCTCACAGGTCCGGCGCGCTTTGGTAGGAGCGGCGGGGCGGCCATCCGCCTTGGCCGCGAAAGCGATCGCGAACATGGCTCGCTCATACAGAACAAACACTAGCGACTAGGCCCAGCAATGCCGGGGTGGATCAGCCACGCCGTGGCGTGATCCACCGTCCGCCGAATACCGCGGCTTATTTGTCGCGATCGACCGCGAACGGTGACCACGCCTGGCGGGAAGGCATGATCTCGAGGCGGTTGATGTTGATGTGGTCCGGCAGCGTGGCGACGTAATAGATCTGCTCGGCAATGTCTTCCGCCGTCAGGGGCGTCGTGCCCTGATAGAGCTTGTCGGAAGCAGCCTGGTCGCCGCGCGTGCGCACGAGGGTGAATTCGGTCTCGGCCATGCCGGGGGCGATGTCGGTGACGCGCACGCCAGTGGCGATCAGATCGCAACGCAGGTTGAAGCTGAACTGCTTCACGAACGCCTTGCTCGCGCCGTACACGTGGCCGCCTGGATAAGGCCACTCGCCTGCGACGGAGCCGAGGTTGACGATGCTCGCGCCTTTACCGGTCTCGAGCAGTTTTGGCAGTACGGCATGGGTGACGTTGACCAGGCCGGTAATGTTGGTGTCGATCATCGTGTGCCAGTCGGTGAGGTCGACGTTCTGCGAGGGTTGGGGCGCCAGGGCCAAGCCGGCATTGTTGATCAGCGCCTTGATTTGGGCGAACTCAGCGGGGAGGTCGGCTACTGCCTTCTTCACGGCTTCTGCGTCCCGTACGTCCAGCGTCGCGATATGGACAGGAACCTTGGCGCCCAGCTCGGCCTTGAGCTCTTCCAGACGCTCGCTGCGACGGCCTGTCAGCACCAGCGACCAGCCCGCTTCGGCGAAGCGCCGCGCAGTGGCACGGCCGAAACCGGAGGTAGCACCCGTGATGAAAACGACATTGCTCATGATTGACCTCGTTCTGGGGGAGTTTGGACCGGCGCACATCGGCACCGGCTCGAAATCTGGCCTTTTATAGCGTGTTGCGGCTTAAAAAGGGGCATGCATTTTTGTAGTGGCTGGCCGGCGGTGATCTTCTGTTGAAGAGCATCGCCAGCAAGCTAGCTCCTACAGGACCCCTGATAACATTTGACGATAGGGGTATCCGGCATATCCCTGGATGCGACCTAGTAGAAACCGCTCTCTTTATATGGGGAAGCTTCTCAGGCCGAAAGCTCCAGAAACCGGCGCACCCGCTCGGTCTCGGGCCTGGTGAAGAACTTTTCCGGCGCCGCTTTCTCGATGATCAGCCCCTTTTCCAGGAACACCACCTGGTCGGACACCGCACGGGCGAATTCCATTTCATGGGTGACCACGATCATGGTGTAGCCCTCGGCGGACAGGTTTTTCATCACCTGCAGCACTTCGCCTACCCGTTCCGGATCCAGTGCCGACGTCGGCTCGTCGAACAGAATCACTTCAGGGCTCATCGCCAGCGCGCGTGCGATCGCCACGCGTTGCTTCTGGCCGCCGGACAACGTGAAGGGGTAGGCATCGGCTTTTTCCGCCATGCCGACCTTCTCCAACAGGGCGCTGGCAACGGCGTGCGCCTCGTCTTTGTGCATGCCTTTGACCTGGATCGGTGACTCCATCACGTTTTGCAGCACGGTCAGGTGCGGCCACAGGTTGAAGCTCTGGAACACCATCCCCGTCCGTGCACGAATGGCGGCGAGCTCCCGATTGTTCATCTTGCGTCCCTTGTCGTCGACACCGATACGGGTACCAGCAATGCGAATGGTGCCCCTGTCCGGCTCTTCCAACCAGTTGATACAACGCAACATGGTGGACTTGCCGGAGCCAGAGGAACCCAGCACGCTGACGACCTCGCCCTTGTACACGGTCAGGTCCACATCACGCAGGACTTCGATACCGCCAAAACTCTTGGACAACCGATGAATCTGCACTGCCGGTGCGTCAGACATGTTCGAACCCTCGCTTGGCACCGAACCGGCCCGCCCACTTCAGGGCAAGCTCCAGCGCGATGCTGATGATCCAGTAGAAGAAGATGACCACCACGAAGGCTTCGGTCGGAATGAAATAGGTCGCCTGGACCGAATTCGCCGCGGCGGTGAGTTCCTGCACGGTGATGATGGTGAGGAACGCCGTGTCTTTGAGTGCGTAGATCAACTGGTTGCCCAGCAACGGGCGCGTCTTGATCACCAGTTGCGGCAGCAGAATGCGGTAGAACAGCCGGAAGGGGCGAAACCCGTGTGCTTTCGCCGCCTCGATTTGACCCGCCGGCAACACGATGCGGGCGCCGCGGAGGATCTCGGCGATATAGGCCGCGTGGTAGATCGTCAGCGCGATGAGGCCCGCAGTCCAGGCGCTCATGCGCAAACCGAGTTGCGGCAGACCGTAGTACAGGAGGTAGGCGAGAATCAGGAACGGCAACATGCGCATCAGGTTGATCACCCAGCGCAGCACGATCGACAGACGCGTACGCTCCTCCAGCAGGAACAGCATTCCGCAACCCAGAACGAACGCCGCCACGAACGACAGCACGAACAACACCAGCGTGTTCCATATACCCGCGAAAAACAGGTCGCGGGCCTCCCAGATAATGCTCCATTCGCTCATTCGTCTCGGACTCCCAATGGATCACATTGCCAGGCGATTGGCTTTTTTCTCGGCGATCGCCTGCAGTTTGAGCAGGGCGCCGATGATCAACATGTACAGCACCGCGGCCGCGAGGATCGGTGGTAGCGGCTCGTAGGTCACGGCGGTGATCCGGTTGGTGACGCGGGTCAGTTCGACCACACCGATGACGGCGATGGCCGGGCTGCTCTTGATCAGAAACGACATCTCATTGACCAGCCCCGGCAAGCTGCTGGTGAACATCTGCGGCAGCATGATGCGGCGAAAGAACGTGCCATTGGTCATGCCACAGGCCATGGCCGCTTCCTTTTGCTCGCGGGAAAAACTGAGAAATGCCGAACGCCAGACTTCTGCGTTGAACGCTGCGGTGTTCAACGTCAGGGCGAGTATCGCTGCGGTATTGCGGTCCATGGCGATCCCGAAGGTGGGGGTTGCCAGGAAGAGAAAAAGCGACAGCGTGACCAGGGGAGTGGCACGTGCAAGGCTCACGTAGAGCACGAGAATTTGGTCGATGAATGGGATGCGCGCCATGCGCACCATTGCGATGACCAGGCCAATGACCACGCCGAGCGCAATGGCGATTCCGGAGATCCAGACAGTGGTCCAGGCACCCTCCAACAACAACATCCAGGCCTGTCCGTTCATGGTGTCTCCTGTTTCGTGAACAAGCCCTCGGCGAATGCCGAGGGCGGGTGGATCACTTCATGCCGGCCAGTTCGTGGAATTGTTCGACGCTGCTGATGGGCGTCTTCGGCATCGCGGGGAACGCCTCGCCGAACCATTTGGTTTGCAGCTCGGCCAAGCGACCGTTGTCGCGAACGTGGTTCATGAAGCCGGTGAGGAACTCCAGCAGCTCCGGACTTTTCTTCGGCACCGGCCAGGCGGCGAAGCCGTCGCCGGAAACTGCGAAGCCTTTGGCGAAGGTATCGCCACGGGTTTTCACCAGGTCATTGATGGAAATGAGCGCGTTAATCACATAGTCGAGACGACCGTTGGCGAGATCTGCGTAGGCTTCCGGATAGGACTGGTACTCGACCACGTCGCCGGTTGCACAGCCTTCTTTTTCCAGCATGGCCTTGAGTTCGGGCAGACGTGCAAGCAGGGCGCTGCCGGCCTGCAAGCCGACGGTCTTACCGCACAGGCTCTTCATCTCGTCGGTAATGCTGCTGTCGTCCTTGCGCTTGGCGAAGAAGTGCTGGGCCGAGGCGAACGGCGGGGCGAAGTTGAACACGCGCAGGCGGTCATCCGTCACCAGGGCACCCGTGAAGGCCATGTCGTACTGGCCGGAAGAGACCGCTGCGAGCAAACCTGTCCACGGCAGGATTTCCTGCTTCACATCGAAGCCTTGTTCCTTGGCATAGGTTTTCAGGTCTTCGAGCAGCTCCTTGTGAAAGCCCTCAGGTTTGCCGTCGACGATGTAATTGAACGGCGCGTAATCATCTTCGGTGGCGACCGTCATCGTGCCCTTGCTCTTGATGTCGGACAGGTCGGCGTACGCCGTCAGTGACGCCGATAACAGGCACCCGGCCAGGGCAATCTTACGTACCAGCCCCCGCGACTTCGCGGCCATCGAATCCTTGCTCGAATACATCATGTGGGTGCTCCAGTCGTCGACAGTGTTCGGTTGGCCGTGCTCGCAGTCGACCACGGCTTCGTTTTCAACATAGAGAGCGGCCGGATCGCAGCGATAGGTGCAGTTCCTTGCAAAGGGCTGGCCAGTCGACGAACCGAGCGCGGCTGAGCGTCCGTGGCGTGCTAATTGCTACCGCAGGAGAGAGCAGGAGGGCGTGCCATGATCGACCATTTCATCCATCTCGATTTCGACCGGCAGCGTGGCTTGCAGGAGCAACTGCGCGAGTCGTTGGTCTCCACGATCCTGAGCGGTGGCTTTCCCGCCAACGAGCCGCTGCCGTCCTGCCGCAGGCTGTCGCAGCAACTCTCCATCTCGCGCAATACGGTGGCACTGGTTTACGAGAGCTTGTTGGATAACGGTTACCTGGTCAGTCGCCCTCGAAGCGGCTACTTCCTGCACCCGGATTATGCGATGGCTTCCGATCCGGTCTTGCGCATTACGCCGCTGTCGAAGACGGAAAATACGGCGGACAGTTCGATCGATCCTGCACCAAACTGGGGCGCGCGTTTGCGTATGCATCCTGGCTTGAAGCACGGCGTTCTACGGCCGACCAATTGGGCCAGCTTTACCTATCCTTTCGTTTACGGGCAGCCGATCCGAGACCTGTTTCCCCTCGAGCGGTGGCGCGAAGTTTCACGCAACAGTCTGCGCAGCGAGCGCGACCAGTGCTGGATGCGTGACCGCTTCGATCGCGATGACGAAATGCTGATCGAGCAGTTGCGTACGCGCGTGTTGCCCAAGCGCGGTATTTGGGCGCGGGCGGATGAAATCCTCGTCACCCTGGGGTCGCAGAACGCGTTGTATTTGCTGGCGACTTTGCTCATGGCCAAGGGCGTGAAGGTCGGCATGGAAAACCCCGGCTTTCGCGACGCGTTGAGTCTTTTCGAGTTGCAGGGCGCTGATGTGCAGCTGCAGGACGTGGATGAAGAAGGATTGGTCATCGACGCGCGGCTGAACGATTGCAGCTACCTGTACGTGACGCCAGGCCATCAGGTACCGACCGGGATCGCGATGAGCAGCGAGCGACGCGGTGCGCTACTCCGGCAGATTCGCACGCATGATCAAGTCGTCATCGAGGATGACTACGACGCGGAGTTCAACATCGACAACGGCGCGTTGCCGGCGCTCAAGGCCAGTGACAGCAATGGGCGCGTCATTTATTTCAGCAGCTTATCCAAGGCGTTTTCACCGGGTTTGCGTATCGGTTATCTCGTGGCCGATGCGGAGCTCATCGACGAGCTCCGCGCATTGCGGCGGCTCATGTACCGACATCCCCCGTTGAACAATCAACGCATGCTCGCGGAGTTTCTTTCTCAAGGGCATTACGATGCCCATCTTCGGCGCTTCCGTGAGGAACACCGGCGCCGGCGCGACGCCATGCAGCAAGCGTTGAGCGAGGCGCTCGGCAGTTGCCGCCAGATGGGCAGCTCAGGGGCGAGCGCCTTCTGGCTAGCGGCACCTGCGGGTGTCGACACGCAACGCCTGGCCTGGGCCGCAGCGCAACGCAGCGTGCTGATCGAATCGGGGGCGCAATTCTTCTTCGACGACGCTCCGCCGTCGAACTTCATGCGGTTGGGATTCCACGCCATCGACCTAGAGCGCATCCGGCCAGGCATAAGAGCCTTGGCGGAGGTGATGGAAGGGGTGTGACTCGGTGGGAATGGTCTTTCCTTGTGAGCGCAGGCGACTGAAGTCGCCCCTACAGGTACGGTAGCGCTCCCTTGTAGGGGCGACTTTAGTCGCCTGCGGTTTAAAGCCAAACCGCATCCCACCAAGGGTAATTGCCAATCCGCTTCACTTATCCTGCCCTAAGCGGGTTGGCAACGATGTACCGAGCGATGTCCGCGATATCCTCATCGTGACGCAGTGCGTGATCGTGGAAGCCCCGCTGCCAAAGCGTTTCAGTCAGGTACGTTCGCTCACGTATTTGGCGGGCGCTGGCGCCTTTTAAACGCTGAACGACTGTCGACACCGAAACGCTATTGCCCAACTCAAACAACCAGTGAAGGTGATCCGGCATCACCACCCATGCCAATGACTTAACCAAGTGTTCGTTATGTAACGCACGCATTTGCTGGATCAATAGCCGGGCACACGTCGCGTCTTGGAAAACCGCTCTGCGATCCGCCGTACACGTGGTGATGTGATAAACCCGGGCGCGTTCTGAATGCCGGCCCAATCGCAATCGATCTCTTGGCATGATCCTTTTGCCTTAACGAAAAGGATCGGACCTTACTCGCCCTCAGATAGCGCTGGCGTGTGACTTGTCCCATTTATCAGCGTTGCAACTAAGGGAGCCATGTAGAGGAGATTCCAGTGGCAATAGCCAATCCACATTCATGCGGCTGCGAATGGATAGAGCGGGGCACAGGATGTAAACCGCAGGCGACTAAAGTCGCCCCTACAGAGATCTGCGGTCTACTTGTAGACGGGCGTCTGCTTCCGTCGCTTGCGGCCTGCCCCGCCCTTAGCGACCTGCGTATTTCTCGGAGAACACCCTGATCACCTCATCCAGAATCGCTAGCGCATCCCCTACCTGTGCCGCCGTTACGATGCACGGCGGCACGACGTGCAGGCGGTTTTCCACGGTGAACGTCAGCAGGCCGCGCTGGATGAGTGCACTCTTCATCTCGGCAACGATAGGCCCGGCTAGCGGTGTCTTTGCCTTCGTATCGCTGACGAACTCTAGCGCCCAGAACAACCCAATCCCGCGCGCCTCGCCGATCAGCGGATATTTCTCCGCCAGCTTCGTCAGCCCCGGCGCCAGCACTTCCTGACCGATCTGCCGGGCATTGTCCACGATCCGTTCCTCGGCCATCGCGTCCAGCGTTGCGACGATGGCCGCCATGGCCAACGGATGACCCGAATAGGTCAGGCCACCTGGAAAGAAGTGGGTATCGAAATAATCGCAGATGGGCTTGGAGATCATTACGCCGCCTGCCGGCACATACCCCGAGTTGACGCCTTTGGCGAAGGTGATGAGGTCGGGTTTGGCGCCGAAGTTGTCGAGCGCCAGCCATTTTCCTGTGCGCCCGAAACCTGCCATCACTTCATCGAAAATCAGCAAGATGCCGTATTGATCGGCAAGCGCGCGGACGCCCTCCATATAGCCTTTAGGCGGTACGAGAATGCCTGCTGTACCCGGAATGCTTTCCAACAGGATTGCCGCGATCGCACCGGGACCTTCGCACTCGATCACACGATGCAGATGCTGCAAGGCACGTTCGCATTCTTCTTCTTCATTCGTCGCATGGAACTCTGTGCGGTACAGGTACGGGTTGAAGAAGTGCACGTGGCCACGCGCGTATTCGTTCGGCACTCGGCGTGGGTCACCCGTGGCGACGATCGCCGCGCCGGTACTGCCGTGATAGGAGCGATAGGCGGACAGGATCTTGTCACGGCCAGTGAACAGACGGGCCATGCGGATGGCGTTTTCGTTGGCGTCCGCACCCGCGTTGGTGAAAAACACCTTGCTGAAGCCTTCCGGCGCGTGGGCGAGAATGCGTTTGGCCGCCTCGCCGCGCATCAGGTTAGCGGTTGCCGGAGCGATGGTCACGAGCGTATCGGCCTGAGCCTTGATCGCCTCGATCACCTTGGGATGCTGATGTCCAATGTTGGTGTTCACCAGCTGGCTGCTGAAATCCAAATAATGTTTGCCATCGTAATCCCACAGTTCGCAGCCACGGCCGCCTGCGATCACAAGCGGGTTGAGGTTGCCCTGCGTCGACCATGAATGGAAAACGTGTTGGCGATCGAGATCGTAAACGTACTGATTGCTGACGGGCATGATGGCGGCCTTTGTCGGTGATAGGGCGGTATCGGCACCTTATGAACATCCACCGGTGCGACGTAGAGCCAGATCGCGCGGAAGGGCAGGTCAGCGCTGTCCCTTCTGATCCAGAGATCTGGCCCTACGGAGCAGTCGCTCAGCGGCTAGAGTGAGTGCACACCCATCTATCCGAGGCTGGCCCACATGGCACATGCATTCACCCCAGGCGCGATACGCGAAGGCAGCCCCATCTACGACACACTCGACAGTGCCGCCATACGGCAAGCACGCATAGACCTGGCGGCCTGTTTCCGTATGGCGGCGCGACTGGGCCTGGGGGAGGGTATCTGTAACCACTTTTCGTTCGTTCTGCCCGGACACCCCGACCTGTTTCTGGTGAACCCGTTCGGGCTGGCATTTGCCGAGGTCACGGCTCGTTCGCTATTGATCTGCGACTTCCATGGCAACGTCATCGCGGGTGATGGGCGCCCGGAAGCGACGGCGTTCTA
Organism: Pseudomonas matsuisoli; assembly: GCF_014647635.1. Lineage (GTDB taxonomy): Bacteria > Pseudomonadota > Gammaproteobacteria > Pseudomonadales > Pseudomonadaceae > Pseudomonas_P > Pseudomonas_P matsuisoli. The sequence goes on along the minus strand of NZ_BMPO01000006.1, from coordinate 153,455 downwards.
CATCCATGCCCAACTCCATCGGCTCAATCCGCGCGCAACCGCGGCTTTTCACACGCACATGCCGAATGCCACCGCCCTCTGCCTGTTGGAGGGCGCGCCTTTCGTCTGGGCAGGCCAGACTGCGCTCAAGTTCTACGATCGGCTGGTGGTCGACGAAGACTATAACGGGCTTGCGCTGGACAACGCCGAAGGCGAGCGCATCGCGCGTGCTGCGGGGGATGCGGATGTGGTGATGCTGAAAAACCATGGCCCGCTCGTGTTGGGACCGACGATCGCGGAAGCGTGGGACGACCTTTATTACCTGGAGCGCGCAGCAGAGGTGCAGCTCAAGGCGATGTCCAGTGGGCGGCCGCTGAAGACCGTGCCTCACGACGTCGCCCATGCTGCGTGCCAGCAGATGCTCGACGGCAACGCGGAAAGTGCCAGGCTGCATCTGGAAAGTGTGAAGCGGCAGTTGCTCGCGTCCGAGCCGGCTTTTGCAGAGTGAGCCGCGGAGTGAGCCGTTGCTGATGGAGCGTTAGCGGGGAGGGTGGCCGACATGGGAAGGAGTACCGCATCGCGAGCATGGCTCGCTCCCACCTATACACATGTGTACGGCCACCTAACGGAGCCAGCATGACACCTGTGGGAGCGGGCCATGCCTGCGACAGGTCCATCCAACCCTCACCTGCGAAGACAAAAACGCCACCCGAGGAGGTGGCGTTCTTGTTAGCGGAGCCGGCAGATCAATTGATACCGTCGAGCAGCCCGGCCATGTCATCCGCGTGCTCTTCTTCCTGGGCAAGGATGTCTTCGAAGATGCGGCGGGTGGTGGGGTCCTTGTCGCCAATGTACTGAACGATTTCGCGGTAGCTGTCGATGGCGATACGTTCGGCGATCAGGTTTTCCATCACCATCTCACGCAGGTTTTCACCTTCGACGTACTGGGCATGGGCGCGCTCGGTCAGGCCTTCGGGGTTGAAGTTAGGCTCGCCGCCCAATTGGACGATGCGCTCGGCCAGCCGATCGGCGTGTTCCTGCTCCTGGTCGGCGTGCTCCTGGAATTCATCCGCGACGACGCTGGCTTTGACGCCGTTGGCCATGAAGTAGTGACGCTTGTAGCGCATCCAGCACACCAGCTCGGTCGCTAGGGCTTCGTTCAGCAAGCGCAGGATGGTTTCGCGGTCGGCGGTGTAGGTTTCAGTGACGGCACCGTTTTCCACATGCTGTCGGGCGCGTTCGCGCAGGGTGTGCTTGTCGCTCAGTTGTACGTAGCTCATCTCGGTCTCCAACGTATCAGGGGGCGGTCTCTCGCTCGCAGGCGCCGCTATGTCGTCTCATCGATTGGAAAGCGGAGAGATGTAAAAAGTTTTATCGGCAAAGAGATCGACGTTTGTCGTTGACGCTGAACGGCATGTGCGTCGGCAAATCGAAAGAGGTGTGTCCAACGAAATGGCTAGGGGTGTCCCATGCCTCGCGGAGATAAGCGTAAATACACCGTCGAGCAACAGCGCAAGGCGGAGAAGATTGAAGAGAGCTACGAGCAACGCGGCGTTTCTTCGGAGGAAGCCGAAGCCCGGGCATGGGCGACGGTGAATAAACAGTCCGGCGGCGGCGAGCGCAAAGGCGGTTCGGGCCAGCGTAAAAGCGCATCCGCCAAGACCGCTGCCCGTGAGGACTCGGCGAAACGTGCCGTCGCGACCAAGCGCGGTCGTTCACCCAATAAAGGCTCGGCTCGTTCGTCCAACGGCGGCAGCGCGAATGACGGTTCGCTGGACGCGTTGACGGTCAGCGAGCTCAAGTCGCGTGCGGCCAAGAAGGGTATTAGCGGGCGGTCGACCATGCGCAAGCAGCAACTCATTCAAGCGCTGCGCGCGGCGTAATGGAGGCTTCTGTGGCCAATCGACTGGCTGATTCGGGCGTAATGCTCATCGTTGCAATGATGTTTGTCGTGACGGCGGTGCAGGTGTTTGCCTAGGGGTGAGGGGAGTCCGGGTACCCGTTGGAGCCGATGATGAAAGCATCGCGGGCATGGCCCGTTCCCACGGAATAGTGGTCTCTCATCCTCAGGGCGGCCTGGGCTGTCTGCGTCGTCTGCCGAGCGTCACGGTCATTCATGCTCCCTGCACCGACCTTGTGCAAAAAGTCCCATAGCCGCTACTGAAAACAAGTCGCATCACCGGCATACTGCCGTGCCCGAATGAATGGAGCGCAGGCATGGATGTGCAATGGTGGTACTGGCTGGTTGCGGCGGGTGTATTGATTGCAGCGGAGCTGCTCGTGCCTGCCTTCTTCGTGTTCTGGTTCGGTCTGGGGGCGGCGCTGGTCAGCGTCACGCTGTTGGTCGTGCCGGGGCTTTCGTTCGCCGCTCAGCTGTTGCTGTGGGCGGCCGCTTCTGCCCTCATGGTCGTCGTGTGGTTCCGCTTCTTCCGCAAGGAAGCACCGGCGGACCAGCGCTGGACTGCGCAAGCCTATGAAGGCACTTCGGGGATCATCCTGACTCCGGTGGATACCTTCACTAAAGGGCGAGTCCGCTTCGCCCGGTCAATCCTCGGCAGCGACGAATGGAGCTGCACGTCGAACGACAGTCTCGCTGTTGGCGAGCAGGTCATACTTGTCGAAATTCATGGAAACGTGGCGAAAGTCGCCCGCGCTTAAAGGAAGCTCCTATGCCTGAACTCATCGTAGCCGCCGTCATTCTCCTGCTCGTCGTCATTACCATTGGCGCCGGTGTGCGCCTTGTGCCGCAAGGGGAGGAGTGGGTCGTCGAGCGGCTGGGTCGGTACCGGGCGACGCTGCTGCCCGGTTTGAACCTGATCATTCCCTACGTCGATCGGGTGGCTTATCGGCTACCCACCAAAGATCTGATCCTCGATGTACCGCAGCAGGCGGTCATCACTAGCGATAACGCGGTGATCCTCGCGAATGCCATCGCGTTCATCAAAGTGACCGATCCCAAACAGGCGTCCTACGGCGTGGAAAATTATGCCCAGGCCGTCATCAGCCTAGCGACCACCTCGCTGCGCTCGATCATCGGTGAGATGGAGTTGGACAAGGCGCTGTCGTCGCGCGAGCAGATCAAGGCACAGCTCATCGATGCAATGGCGAACAGCACCGGCGATTGGGGCATCACGGTGCGTTCGGTCGAACTGCAGGACATCCAGCCGTCGGAATCCATGCAGCTCGCCATGGAGCAGCAAGCCGCTGCGGAGCGTCTGCGGAAGGCGGCGGTGACCAAGGCATCGGGTGAAAAAGAGGCGATGGTATTGGATGCGCAAGGGCGCCTCGAAGCCGCGAAGCTCGATGCCCATGCACAAGTTGCCCTCGCGCGGGCGTCTGCCGAAGCGATCCGCAGCGTGAAGGAGGCGCTGGGGGAAGACAGCAACGCGATGATGTACCTGCTCGGCGAGCGCTACATCAAGACCTTGGAAAACCTCGGTGACAGCAACAACTCGAAGCTGGTGGTGCTGCCTGCCGATCTGCCGGCAGCCATTCGCGGGTTCATGAAAAGTTGACCGACACGGCAGCCGCAGCGCTTCGGCATGCGCTGCCCCTTCTGGTACTGCTATTTGGTGCGTTAATAGGCTGCATCTCGGCTTCTGGCGTGCTGTCAGGGCTCGTCTTTATCGCGTTGGTTTTGCACGGCCGGCGATGGATGGGCGAGGTGTTCTGGAACGTTTTGATCTTGGTCGCGTCGATTGCGCTGGCCGCCCATGTGGTGCCGGGATTCCTTCCGCTGAACGTCCGTACGCCCTATACCGTCAGCGCCGATGCGCCGCCCTATCAATTGCGGTTGTCCTGGGACAAATGTCTGGTTGGCGCCGCGTTATTGGGGTTGTGGCCGTGGGGTGCGCCAGCGCGAGGTACTAGCCGATGCCGAATAGCCTCTGTGTGCATCGCGACGCTAATAGGCGTACCGGCGCTTGCGATGCTGATCGGGGTCGTAGGTTGGCAGCCCAAATGGCCAGAGATACTGCCTGTTTGGCTGGCGATCAACCTAGGCGTGGCGGTGCTAGCCGAAGAGTTGATCTTCCGCGGAATGTTGCAAGGGTTGCTCGTGCAACGTTGCGGAGCCGTCGTTGGCATCGGCCTGACAGCGGTGCTATTCGGGCTGGTGCACGTGCCGTTTAGCGCATCATTCGCGCTGGTCGCGGCTGTTGCCGGGCTTGGCTATGGATTGGCGTATCACTACAGCGGTCGACTATCTATCGCGATAGCGCTGCATGCGGCGGTGAACCTGCTGCACTTTCTCTTGTTGAGTTACCCGATTCGAATAGCGTGAGTCGTAGGGCGGGCGTAAACCGCGGCTTTTCGAGTCATTGGCGCGGATTGCCCCCACCCTACGAAAGCTGTCGTTCGGCTTAGAACATATAGCTCACCGTGCCTACCACCGCACGACGGTTGCCCGTAAAGCAGTCTCCACGTGCCAGGCAGGTCGTGTAGTAGGAGTCGTCCGCGAGGTTGGTGCCGGTGACGCTGAAGTCCCAGTTTTCGTAGCGATACCCTGCCATCGCGTCATAGAGCGTCGTCGAATCGGTCTTGATGGGGTCGTCGTAGCTGGCGCCGACATAACGAACGCCTGCGCCGACGCGAAAGCCGGGAATACCGGCGACGTTGAACCGATAGGTATTCCACAGTGACGCCATGTGCTGCGGCACGCTGGGCAAGCGATTGCCTTCGTCCACACCCGGCGTTCCCTTCAACACTTCAGTGTCGAGATAGGTGTAGTTGCCGATGACGTCCCAGGCGTCGGTCACGGCGACCTGTGCTTCCAACTCCAGCCCACGTACGCGGGATTCGCCCACTTGCGCCGACACCGTAGGGTCGGTCGGGTCCGGCACTTGTCGGTTTTCCTCGCGAACATCGAACACGGCAGCGGTGTAGAGGCTGTCCGTGCCGACCGGCTGGTATTTCACGCCGAGCTCCCATTGCTTGCCCATCAACGGCTTGTAGGACTCGCCCGTCACGGCATTCAAGCCGATGGTGGGTTGGAAGGATTCGCTGTAGCTGATGTAGGGCGCAATGCCACTGTCGAACAGATAGGTCAGCGCAACGCGCTTGGTCGTTTCGGTGTCCTTCTGCGCCTCGCTACCATCCACCGCGGTACGCGCCCAGTCCTTGCGGAAACCGAGCGTCAGCAACCAATGCTCGTCGAACTTGATCTGGTCTTGGACATAGATGCCCTTTTGCGCGATGCGCTGCTCCGGCTGCGCGGTCAACGTGATACCGCTGCCATCGAAGGAGCCATAGACGGGGTCGACGAGATCGATGGGCGTTGCCGTGCCCGAAGCCCTGTCGTCATTGGTAACGACGTGCTGATAGTCCAAGCCGAACAGCAGAGAGTGCTCGAAGCGCCCATGGTTGAAGCGGGTCTCCGCTTGATGATCCGCAGTCCAGACGGTGACCTCCGGCTTGGAAATGGAATAGACGCGGTTCATGGTTCGACCATCTGGATTGATCGTGGGTGGGAAGGCGCCGTACATCGTTTGGTAACTCACGTCACTGTTTTCCCAGCGCAGATTTTGGCGCAGCGTCCAGGCGTCATTCGGCTGATAGCTCATGAGCGACGTCACTGATTTGCGTTTGCTGTCGTACTCGTCGAAGCCGGGCTCACTGAAGAATCGATGGGTGGGGATGTGGCCGAACGGAGCGGAAAAGAGGGTGCCCTCGTGAGGGGGAAAGCCTGAGTTCGTACCGGATTCGTCCTTTTGGTAATCGGTCAAGACGGTCCATTCGAATGCGTCGTTCGGTCGCCAGGTAATGGATGGCGCCAGCAACAGGCGATCATCGTCTACATGGTCGACCTGGGTTTGGCTCTCGCGCTTGAGCGCTACCAGGCGATAGAGCAGGGTGCCGTCTTCATTCAAGGGTCCCGTCGTGTCGACGGCCAGTTGGCGACGATTGAAATTGCCGTACTGGAGCTGAATTTCACCTTTGCGTTCGGCTTGCGGACGCTTGGTCACCATGTTCAGCAATCCGCCCACCGGGCTTTGCCCGTACAACATCGACGAAGGGCCCTTTAGCACTTCGATGCGTTCGAGTTGAAACGGCTCCGGGCGGGTCGTGTTGAAAGAGCCGAACGTGCGTTGCAAGCCATCCTGAAACGTCGCCGGTGTGCTTCCCCGGACCAATGCGGAGTCGCCACGGCTGTCCTGGCCGTAGGCTTCACCTCGAACGCCGGAGACATAACGCAGCGCATCCTGCACGGTCAATGAGCCTTGGTCGCGCATGCGCTGTGCGGTGATGACCGAGACGGATTGCGGAACTTCGGTAATCGCCGCGTCGGTTTTACTCCCCGTGCGCGTTCGCTTGGCGGTGTACCCCTCTACGGGACCGTCACCGCGTTCTTCAATCTCTTCTGCGGTAATCGCTTGCGGTGCGAGTTCGAGGCTATCGGACTGGGCGTAGACATCGAATGCCGTCCAGGAAAGTGAGACGCTGGCCGCGCAAACGGCCAGGTTCAAGGGGCGGCGCAGGAAAGAGGAAGACATTCGTGGCTCCGGGCGGATCAGTGACGGAGCCTAAGTATTAATAATAAGGATTCTTATTTAAATCGTTGCGTTTTGCCACTGCAAAGCCGATAGAGACGGTGAAATGGCTCCGTTGCGATGCTCGGGAGCGCTTGGAAGTGGTGCTATGGCTTTTTCGGGACGCGCCTTACTGCTGCAAAAGATCGTGCAGCTCGACGAACTGCTGCGACAGTTTGTGGCGAGGGTCCAGATGAATCAAAGGTACGCACGCATGGTGGGATTCGCGCATCTTGACTGAGCTCATCAAATTCACCGGCAGGACGGGCAGGCCCTCGGCGACCAATTCGTCGATCATCTGCTGGGGCAGGCTGGCGCGCGGTTGGAATTGGTTCACCACGATGCCGTCTACCTCGAGGCTGTCGTTGTGGTCTTCCTTGAGCTCTTCGATTTCGCGGAGCAAGCCGTAAAGGGCGTTGCGGGAAAAACTATCGCAGTCGAAAGGGATGAGCACGCGGTTAGCGGCAATCAATGCCGATACGGTGTAGAAGTTCAGCGCCGGTGGGGTGTCCAGATAGATCTGGTCGTAGTCGTCTTCCAGGCTATCCAGTAATTTGCGCAGCTTGTTGATCTTGTGTTTCGACTCGAGCTTCGGCTGCAGGTCGGCAAGCTCGGGTGACGCCGTGACCAGGTGCAGGTTTTCGTGAGGTGTCTGGTAGATCTTGACCTTGCCTTTTTTGGCAGCAGGACCACCATCCAGCGAATGCTGAAAGAATTCGGCAATGCCGGTGGGGATATCGTCGACGTCCAGGCCCGTCAGGTAATGACTCGTGTTCGCCTGGGCGTCCAGATCCACGACTAATGTGCGGTAACCCTGCGATGCGCTAACCGCGGCCAGGTTGCACGTGATACTGGACTTGCCTACACCCCCTTTCTGATTGAACACCACGCGTCGCATCGCCTATTCGCTCCCTATTCCCTCTCTCTATAAGCGCTGGACTGTGCCACGTCTGCCGCGATGCGCGCTACCACGCTTGTATGACAATTGCGCGATAGGGGCGACATAGACGCGTGGCGATCGAAGCGCCCAGGGGGAGTGCCCGAACGTGGGCATAGCCCACTTAAAGAGAGCAGCTCAGGCCTCGCAGCGCGCCGTCAGGCGCGCATTGGCAGAGAATTAGAAAACGGGGACGTAGAGGAAGATCTGCGAGTCCTGCGCATCGATGCCGGTAAACGCTTCGGTGTAATGCTCGAAGCAGGCACCTGGCCGGGGCTGCAGGCCACGTGCGGGCAGCAGCTCTGCGAACAATCGGCGAAAGCTCGTGGCGACGCCAGGCGCGGTGCCCAAGTGGACGTAGCGGGCATAGCGGCCGGCGGGAATTTCTTGGCGCAGCAGCCCGGACGGCACGGAAGCGCCGGGCTCGGTCGCGACCGCAGCCAGGTAGTGAAGCGCCCCCGCCTGTTGCCAGCTGACACCGTACCAATCGCTATCCCCCACACGGTCTGGAATGGAGCCGACTTGGCTAGCAAAGCGCCGCCACAGTCCCGCGATGTCTTCGCCTTTGCCGGGTTCGAATAGCAGACCCATCACTTCGATAGAGGGATGGTCAACGATTTCAAGGGACATGGTGCAATCCTCGTTCAGAAACGGTCGACACCTTAACCGATTGCGGCCCGAGCAGCAGCCGCAACGCATTCCAACATCGCCGCCTTCCTGCGCCAGCCGCGCAGTCAATCGCCCGAGGAGGAAGCATGCCCCTGCGAAATGCAGTTCAGCTGATCACTTACCCAAACCGCCTGGGTCACAACCTCGGTCAACTGGCCGACTTTCTCGAACAGCATCTAGACGGCGCCGTCGGCGGCGTTCATATCCTGCCGTTGTATCCGTCCAATGCGGACGGCGGCTTTTCACCGTTGACGCATCTGGAAGTAGACCCGGCCTACGGCAGTTGGGCGGACGTCGAGCGAATCTCGGCTCGTTTCGATCTGTGTGTCGATCTCATCATCAGTCACATTGCTGACGCGTCACCCGAATTTCTCGACTATGTCGCGAAGGGCGACGCATCGGCGTACGCCGATTTGTTCGTGCAGGTGGAAACGTTGGGTGATATCTCGCAGGAAGACCTGGCGAAGATTCATATCCGCAAGGAAAAGGAGCCTTTTCGCGACGTCGAGCACGCTGACGGAACCGCCTCTCGCGTGTGGTGCACGTTCACCGAGCGCCAGATCGATCTCGATTACCGGTCACCGGAAACCTACCGCCTGATGGAGCGCTACCTGGCGTTTCTCGCGGCGCGCGGCGTGAAGCTGTTTCGTCTGGACGCATTCGGCTACACCACCAAGCGCGTTGGGACCAATTGTTTTCTGGTCGAACCGGATGTCTATCAGATCCTCGAGTGGTTTCGCGAAGCGGGGGCGAAACACGGCGCAGAAATGCTGCCGGAGGTACATGACCACATCAGCTACCAGTACGCCATTTCGCGGCGGGGGATGCGGCCCTACGGCTTTGCGTTGCCGCCGTTGGTGCTGCACGCGTTTCTTCAGGGCAGCAGCGTGCATCTCGAGCGCTGGCTACGGATGTGTCCGCGCAATCAGGTCACGGTGCTCGATACGCACGACGGTATCTGCATTCCCGATGTCGAAGGCTTGTTGCCGGAGGACGAAATTCGTCATTTGATCGAGCAAGTGTCCGCCCGTAGCGCGGACCCGATTATGCGTCGGTCTGCCGTCAATGTTCACAGCGTGGGTGCGATCTATCAGCTCACCTGCACGTTCTACGAGGCGTTGCAGAAGAACGACGACGCCTACGTAGCGGCGCGTGCGATCCAGTTGTTCGCACCCGGCATTCCACAGGTCTACTACGTCGGTTTGCTGGCCGGCAGCAATGATTTCGATCTGTGCGATGCGACGGGTGAGTCCCGGGACGTTAACCGCCACGTTTATACGCTAGAGGAGGCCGAAGCCGAGTTGCAGCGCCCAGTCGTACAGCGTGTGCTGGCGTTAATGCGCTTACGCAACGCGCACCCGGCCTTCGATGGGCGCTTCGAATTGCAGCAGTCGGGTCCGGGGCGTTTGGCGATGGGGTGGCGACAGGGCGACCATTTCTGTCGGCTGAGTGTCGACTTGAAGCACTACGAGACCCAGATCGAGGCATCGGGCAGCGGTAGCGGTTCGTACTGAAGATGCGCGACGTCCGGGCTGCGGACGCTTACTCGCGTAGCCAAGTTTGCGTTCGGCCCAGGGCCTCAATACCGATGTAGCCGCGTAGCTGAAGCTTTTCACCGTCCTCATCGAGGGTAAGCTTGGCGCGGTAGGTCTTGCCTTTCGACGGATCCAGTACGGTGCCACCGGACCAGACGTGGTCGCCATCCGGCTTGAGGTCCCAAAGGATGGTCATGCCTTCTATGGGCTGGTTCTTGCGCTCGCCATCGCAGGCGTCACAGAGGGGGTGAGGGCCTTTGTCGGATTGCAGGATCTGGACGACCTTACCGCTAAGCGTTCCGCTCGGTCCTGACTGTATTACGACGATGGATTTGGTGCGGCCCGTTTCATCATCGATGGTCTTCCAACGGCCTGTGGGCGACTCTGCACCAATGGCGGTACTGCAGAGCGCACCCAACGCCAGGGCGGTCACGACGGAGATACAAGTCTTGCGCATGTTTTGCTCCAGGGGTAAGGCGCGTACGGCGCCAGTTATCATCGACTCTATATCAAAGGCTGCTACCGCACTCACGTAGCTGCCCACCGGCGCACTGCATCAGATCGGTGTCGGCAATCGCTCGATCAGGCGAGCAAGGGCAATACGTTGGCTGTCGTCGGCATCGACGATTTGAAAGCCTGCCCAACCACCGATGCCATCACTGGCAGGGCGCGTCCACAAGCAATCCAGGGTGAGACTGACCGCTTCCGTCGGCGTGCCTGGAGAAGCAGGTACGAGTTGGCAAACCCAGACAGACTCTTCGACAGGGAGCGTTGGGCAAAACAGCATCGTACCGCCCACCGATAGATCCACCACCCGGCCCAACCGTGCGCCACTCGCGATATGAACCGCTTCCAACAACACGTCACCGCTGTACCGAATGTGCTTGCGACGCTCCATGCGTTCTCCTTGGTCAGTCACGCGTGGTCATCTTCGTGAGCATGCGGTGGATGGCGTGTATGGCGCGATCGACGAGCGAGGGCTGCTCGGTCTTGTCGAGCAGTCGTGCGCTACCCGATAGCATTTCCATGGCGAGCTGACGGATCGGCTTCACCGCGACCCGCTGGCCCATCTTGTCCACGAACATGTAGTTTTCCGTGGTTGGGCTGAACCACGATAGTTTCAGTTGAACCTTCCCGCCGTCTTGCTGGAATTCGAAATAGCGACCGTACTCGACGTGTTCGAGTACCCGCAGGTGTTCTTTCAGTGAATGCTCCAGCGCGGCATCCATCGGTGGTGTCATGGACGCTTCGGATGGCGGAGCGCTTGCGGCTGCCGGCGTGGCCACGGCAGCTCGGGTGGCAGCAGGCATCGGTGCCGATAAGGCACTGCCGAGCGCTTTCTGGATTTTCGCGATCTCCGTGCTCGAAAAGCGCCCGAGCAGGTTCAGGCCGGAGGCGATGCCCGCCATCAACGCTTCATGGCCCTGGGTGTTGCCAATGTGACGAGTATCGCCGCGTGCTAACGTCTGCGCGGTGCGCTGCGCAGCTTTGAAACTCTCGCTGTTTTCGCCTTCGCGCAGCTGAATGAACACCAGCACGTCGTTCCATGTAAGCCGCAGGAAGTCTTCGATCGCGGAAGGTAGCGCGTGGTCGGCCGTCAAGCGGGCAATGACCGCATTGGCCCGGCTCCGGGCGCTCGCAAGGCGGTCGTGACCTTTTGCGGTTTCCACTGCCCGTTGTTCCCGCAAGCGTGCTTTTTCTTCGAGCTCATTAATGAAACGGTCGACGGCGTCGGTCAGCTCGCGGATGGATGAAGGCGAGGGCAGGGCGTCGGCGAGCAGTGTGTTGTCGATCTGCCGAAATTCATCGATCAAACGGCTTTCGTTCGCTTCATTTCCCGCTGACAGGTCCACCGCGAGTGCTAGTCGATCGAGTAGGCGACGCAGGGGGTGCCCGGGATCGACGAACACGTCCGGCTCGTCCAGGGAGAACCGCAAAAACGGGATATGCAGCCGACCCAACGCCTGCTGGAACGTGTTGGGTACGCGGGCGTCGGCTTTTATATAGTCGAACAGCATGCCGACCAGATCGATTGTCTGCGCGTCGCCATCCGCCACGCGCCCTTTGGAGCGGTGACGCACGGCCAGCTCGCGTTGGAGCGCTTGCTTTAGATGTTCGGACGAGATTGATCCTGCCGTGTGGGTACGCGCCTGCTGTTGCAAATGGATCAGCAGGTCATCGATCGCCTCTCGCCCGATGACAGGCTCGCTCGTGGGTGCAGCGGATGTCAGCGGGTGACTGCCTCCGGGCAATCGTTGCGCCATGGACGTTTGTCGAACACGCTCGATGAGGTGCCGGATATCACTGACACGCTGGGCGGCGCGTGCGTATTCCGAGAGCGAGCTCGGGTCCACGGCGGTGCTGCCATGCGATTTGGCGGCTGGCGAGAAAGCTGCGTGGGTCGTTTGAGTCGCGGTTGGCTTTTGCGGCGGCTTCGCTGGCTTTTGGGGCGCCTTTAGTCCCGCCTGGGTGAAAAGTGCGTCAATTGCTTTATAGAGCGGGCCCGCTTCACGCATAACGTGTTGATCGAACAGCGTATAGACGACGCGTTTGACCTTCGAGGGCAGCGACGTCTGGCCGAGTGCGTGGTGGAAGCAGTCGGCGAGAGTGCGGGGCGTTAACGGCGATTCTCCGGACACTGCCGCGTGAGACACCAGCATATGCAGGCGCGCCTCTATGCCCGCTAGCAGCGCATGGTGCTCCTGCCGTGACCAGGCTACGGTGTTTTCGACCTGCAGCCGTTCTTCGAACAGGTCCTGCTCTATCAATGCCAGCGTGTCTGGGGCGGCAGCCGGTTCTGACGAGCGGATCCGGTTCGGCTGGAAATAGTGGACATAGCTTTGGCTCAGGCGCCGAATGAATGCCTGCTCGATCGCGCCATGTTGCTGGCGTACCGCGCGCAGGCTATCGAGAAACATCGTCTGCACCTGATTGTTCTCGGCGCGCTCGGCACATTCCAGAAGCGTGTCGTCGGCATGGGTAAAGACGTGTTCGAGGCCGGCAGCCACGTGGTCCAGTTGGAGTTTTCGACAGGTTTGAACCAGGAGACCGTATCCAAATCCGGGTTGGCTTCCCTTCGATGAGGAGGGCGGAAGTTCGTTCGACATAGTGGTGATCTTCAGGGCTGCGAGCGGCGCAGAGAACGTGCCTGACCGGGGCTCATATATAGCACTGTGCCAGTGGGCTGCAAATGCTTGAAGAAAAAAGAGGTTTTGGGGTTGACAGCGGTTCGCGGAAACGTAAAATGGCGCGCCTCTGAGACGCGAATCGCATTAGCGGGGCGGGTCAAGGAGGCTAGAAGTACTGTTCCGCGATAGCTCAGTCGGTAGAGCAAATGACTGTTAATCATTGGGTCCCTGGTTCGAGTCCAGGTCGCGGAGCCAACTTCTAATCGGGGTATAGCGCAGTCCGGTAGCGCGCCTGCTTTGGGAGCAGGATGTCGGGAGTTCGAATCTCTCTACCCCGACCAAGGGTCGTTAGCTCAGTCGGTAGAGCAGTTGGCTTTTAACCAATTGGTCGTAGGTTCGAATCCTACACGACCCACCACATTTCGATCGAAACCCTCCCTCGTGGAGGGTTTTGTCGTTCTGGGCTCGAATTCAGTCGGCACGCAAGCTGCTGCAGCGTGTAGGTAGATCCGGTCGGGTAGATCCGGTCGGGTAGGCCCGGACGGCGCAGGCGTCCGGGAATTCGTTGAGCGGCTACGGCTCGGTGGTCAACACCCTCGCTCGTTTCGTTCGAATGTTGGGGCATTGAAGGCTTCGTTCGACGAACTCCAACAACAGCCTCGCTGCGGTCGGCGTGGTGTCGAGGCCTTCGATCAAGGCCGTGACATTCAAGCCTTCAGCTTCCAGAACACTTCGCTTGCGTTCCAGGCACGTCGCCAAGAGTTCCGGTGTGAATTCCGGGTGGAACTGGCTGGACCAGGTCTCGCCGCCGTAATGAAGAATCTGGTGCGGATCTCGTTTCGTCCCGGCTAGCACGCGTGCGTCTGGTGGAAGGTCCAGTACGCTTTGCTCATGGCTAAGGATGGCGGTAAACGTGTCCGGGAAATGCGCGAGCCGCGGATGTGTCCGGCCCTCGGGGCTTAGCCTTACCGTATGGGCGCCAAGCTCTCGACCGCCAGGCAAGTAGTCGACGCGACCACCCAATGCATGTGCAATCAGCTGATGTCCGTAGCAAACGCCGAACAGTGGTACGTGCGCGGCGTGCATATCCTGAATCCACTGCGCAGTGCGTTCGCTCCAGTCCGCACGGTCAGTCACCATCGACCAGGACCCGCTGATGATGGCTGCGCCTACGCACGACGCGCTGGGCAGCGGTTCGCCCAAGTGCGGGCGGACGCAAACGGATTCGACCGGCAACTCTTCGAGCAAGGCGTTGAACCAGTCCAGTTGCTCGCCCACCTGTCGTCGTAGGTCTTCCGGAGGAACACTCATCTGAACGATCAGCAATGGTGCGAAAGCGGTGGCGGTCATCTCTCTACCTTTGAGTCGACGTGACCACCGTGTGGGCTGGCCACGAGGGAACGGAGTCCGCTCGAGCGCGTACGTGCCGGTTGGTCGTCACGCGCAAAAGCGGCGCTTTGGATCGTCAATGCAACTTCAGTCTTGGCTCCGTACTACGGCCAATTCGGTCGCTCAGCATCAGCAGGGCGGTACGAACCGGGCCGTAAAGCGCGGTTTGGTGCAGCCGGTACAGCGAGACGTAGAACATCCGAGCAAGCCAGCCTTCCAGTTTCACGCTGCCCATCAAGTTACCCATGAGGTTGCCCACGGCGCTGAAACGGGACAGCGAAATCAGTGACCCGTAATCCTTGTAACGGTAAGTTGACAGTGGTTTGCCTTGCAGCCGTTGTTGCAAGGATTTTGCCAGCGTTGAGGCTTGCTGATGGGCGGCTTGGGCACGGGGGGGGACGTTTTGCTCACTGCCGTCCCCTTTCGGGCAGGCGGCGCAGTCGCCGAAGGCGAAGATATCGTCATCCAGCGTCGTTTGCAGGGTTGGCCGAACCACCAATTGATTGATGCGGTTGGTTTCCAGCCCGTCCAGGTTCGCGAGAAACGCCGGTGCGCGGATGCCCGCCGCCCAAACTTTGAGCGAAGCCGGTATGACGCTGCCATCTTTCGTAGTGAGACCTTCGGCACTGACTTCGGCGACCGCTGAACCTACCAAGACCTTCACGCCAATCTTTTCGAGCGTCTGGTGCACCGAGGTGCTGATTCGCTCGGGAAGCGCGGGCAATACCCGTGGTCCGGCTTCGACCAGGCTGATGCGCAAGTCATCGGGTTGGATGCGGTCGAGACCGTAGTCGGCCAGTTCGCGCGCGGCATGGTGCAACTCGGCAGCCAACTCCACACCGGTCGCACCGGCCCCGACGATGGCGATGTCAATCGTCGATCCCGCCGTCTGCCCGGCATGCGCCCGCATGTAATGCGCAAGAAATTGACGATGGAAGCGTTCAGCTTGTGCGCGGGTATCGAGAAAAATGCAGTGCTCGGCCGCACCGGGCGTGCCGAAGTCATTGGTGTTGCTACCCACGGACAGTACGAGCGTGTCGTAGGCGAGCTCACGCTGGGGGAGAATTTCGACGCCATTCTCATCCAGGGAGGCCTGCAAGGTGATGACCTTACGTTGGCGGTCGAGACCGCCCATGCGGCCCAGTTGAAAATGGAACGAGTTCCACTTTGCCTGTGCGACATAGTTGAGCTCGTCTTCCGACGAATTCAGCGACCCTGCCGCCACTTCATGGAGCAGGGGCTTCCAAATGTGCGTCATGTTGGCGTCGACCAGGGTAATGGTCGCCTTCTTGCGTTTGCCCAGGGTTTTACCCAGACGGGTTGCTAGCTCAAGGCCACCGGCGCCGCCGCCGACGATCACGATACGTGGGTTCATTGGAAAGTCTCGTAAGGTTGAAAGAAAGCGGTGTCGATCGGGCGAGCGCTGAGATCGCGCCTGCGAGAACCAGAAAGGCCGCGGGCAATCCCGTGCAGCTGCGAGCGCCGATCGTAAAATTCGTGGGAAGCGCGCCAGGGTGGCATTCGAGCGCCTGCTCAAGGTGTCCGCAGACATGCCGAGCCTCGTACCTCAGGGGGCGCGATGGGGGCGCGAGCGGGGCGGATCGATGCATCTGACGCATGAGCGTTCCTGATCGAGAGGTAGGCATTCTAGCCGCGCCCAATAACCCGCTCAACGTGCTTTCCCGTAAAGGCGGACCGGCGAATCGCTCGATTTTGAACATGCTGCAGGCGGGGATCTGCCGATGAAAAGAGCCTGTTTGAGTGGCACTGTCGCCCGGTGTTCCCGGACTGGGCGCAACGGAACGTAACGATGCACCCGGCCTGCATCGCCGAGATGGTGCGAACGTGTGGATTTTCTGCACCTAAATCGACCGCGCTGCGCCTGCTGATCTCTTTCTGCCGCCGCTTTGAAGATGCTTCTTCCGGCGTGCCGCCCAGATGACCGAAACACAATTGAAACAATGGTTTAGGCCATGCATATCGGCACCATCATGGGTGTCCCATCCTCGGGCCTGTAATGGGGGCACCTAATCCGCTGGCATAGGCTTTGCTCAAGCCTCTGCGTCCACTCAGCGAATTCTCCTCAGGAGCAGCACATGCCACACAATGGTTTCCGTAAAGCGGTAATGGCAATGGCGATCACCTACGCGGCCGGGCTAACGACGCTCGCGCAGGCTGACGTCATTATCGGTGTGGCAGGCCCCATGACGGGCGGGAACGCGGCCTTCGGCGAGCAGTTCTGGCGCGGTGCGGAACAGGCCGCAGCCGATATCAACGCCGCCGGCGGGATCGATGGCGAGAAGATCACGCTCATCAAAGCCGACGACGCATGCGAGCCCAAGCAGGCGGTGGCGGTTGCGAACCGCTTGGTGGACTCCGATAACGTCGTCGCGGTCGTTGGACACTTCTGTTCGTCGTCCACGATTCCGGCGTCCGAGGTCTACGATGAAGCGGGCATCATTTCCATTACGCCTGGCTCGACCAACCCGCAGGTGACCGAACGCGGTCTGACGGGTGAATTTCGCATGTGCGGCCGCGACGACCAGCAGGGCACCATCGCCGGCGACTACATCGTCGATACGTTGAAGGCTACGAAAGTCGCCGTCATTCACGATAAGGATACCTACGGGCAGGGCTTGGCGGACGCTACCCGCGCGCAACTCAACAAGCGTGGGGTGAAGGAGGTCATGTACGAAGGCCTGACCCGTGGCGAAAAGGACTTCAATGCGTTGGTGACGAAAATCCGCGCGTCCGGTGCGGATGTCGTCTACTTCGGTGGCCTGCACCCGGAGGCGGGTCCGCTGGTGCGTCAAATGCGCGAGCAAGGTGTCACGGCCAAATTCGTGTCCGGCGATGGCATCGTCACGGATGAACTCGTCGGCACTGCCGGTGGGCCGCAATTCGTGGATGGAGTGCTGATGACGTTCGGCGCAGATCCTCGCTTGATTCCAGACGGCAAAGCCGTCATCGAGAAATTCCGCGCGAATGGCTACGAGCCGGAAGGTTACACGCTGTATTCCTACGCGTCGGTCCAGGCCATCGCGGCGGCCTTCAATGGGGCAGGCAGTACCGATGGCGCCGAAGCCAGCCAGTGGCTGAAGAGCCATCCCGTCCAGACCGTCATGGGAACCAAGTCATTCGATGAGAAGGGTGATCTGAAGGTATCCGACTACGTGATGTACCAGTGGGGTGCTGACGGCAAGTACAAACAGCTCTAGGTCGCGAATCGTTGAACGCCTGCCGTGCCATAGCGCGGCAGGCTAATAGAGGGTTGCGCGCGACACGTACTTCTTTCCCGCGTTCGAGCCGCGTCGGCGGTTCGAGTCGGTCAGTCGTTTTCGTTTTGGCTTCGAGCCCGTCCCGCGCGCGATCCGCTTTTCAGTCCCAAGCGAGACTCGATCGATGGATGCGATTTTCTGGCAGCAAATGGTCAACGGCCTCACCCTGGGCGCGGTGTATGGGCTGATCGCCATTGGCTATACGATGGTGTACGGCATCATCGGCATGATCAATTTCGCCCACGGCGAGGTGTACATGGTGTCGGCGTACCTTGCGGCCATCGCCATCGCGCTACTGGGTTTCTTTGGGATTCATTCTTTCCCGCTGGTGATCCTGGGGACATTGATCTTCACCATCGTGGTGACCGGGGTGTACGGTTTCGCCATCGAGCGCATCGCCTACAAACCGCTGCGCAACTCCACGCGGCTCGCACCGCTGATCTCCGCCATCGGCATGTCGCTGATCCTGCAGAACTACGTTCAGCTCAGCCAGGGTGCGCGTCAGCAAGGCATTCCTACGTTGCTCGAAGGCAGCCTACGCCTGCATATCGGTGACGACTTCGTGCAGCTCACCTATACCAAGGTGTTCATCCTCGTTGCGGCCGTGCTCGGCATGTTGGCGCTGACCTTCATCATCCAGAAGACGCGGCTAGGGCGGATGTGCCGGGCGACCCAGCAAGATCGCAAGATGGCGCAGATCCTCGGTATCAACACCGATCGGGTGATCTCCTACGTCTTCATTATTGGTGCCGCCATGGCGGGGCTTGCCGGTGTCCTGATCACGCTCAACTACGGTACGTTCGATTTTTATGCGGGTTTCATCATTGGCATCAAAGCGTTCACCGCTGCGGTGTTGGGCGGCATCGGGTCGTTGCCCGGCGCGATGCTCGGTGGGCTGATCCTCGGCATCGCCGAAGCGCAGTTCTCCGGCATGGTCAACACGGATTACAAGGACGTGTTCAGCTTCTCGCTGCTGGTGTTGATCCTGATTTTTCGGCCGCAAGGGCTCCTGGGGCGTCCCCAGGTGACGAAGGTGTAGCGCCATGAGCAGTCCTTCGATCGATCTCAAAAAGGCGGTACTGGATGCATTGATGGCCGGCCTGTTGGCCTTGGTCGTGTTCGGGCCCATCGTCGGCGTCGTGCTGCAGGGCTACGCCTTCCAGATGGAAGCCGGGCGAGTGGCATGGATGGTGGGCGTGTTCATGGTTGGGCGCCTGCTGCTCAGCGTGTTCCTGCAAACCGCGCGTGGGCAGCGTCTTCTCGATAGTTTCGAACAAACCAGTGGCGGAGTGGGCGTGCTGCCGCCGGGGCACAAGTCACGGATCAAGTGGGTCATCCTCACGCTGATCGTACTGGCGTGCATTTTCCCGTTCTTCGCCAACAAGTACCTGCTGACGGTCGTCATCTTCGGGCTGATCTACGTGCTGCTCGGCCTCGGGCTGAACATCGTGGTTGGCCTCGCCGGATTGCTGGACCTCGGTTTCGTTGGTTTCTATGCGATCGGTGCCTACGGACTGGCGCTGGGGTACGAGTACCTGGGGCTGGGCTTCTGGACGGTATTGCCGCTGGCTGCCGTCACCGCGGCGCTGGCGGGCGCGATTCTTGGGTTTCCGGTCTTGCGCATGCATGGCGACTATTTGGCCATCGTGACGCTCGGCTTCGGCGAGATCATTCGCCTGGTGCTGAACAACTGGCTGTCGTTCACCGGCGGACCAAACGGGATGTCGGCACCGGCGCCCACCTTCTTCGGCCTGGAGTTCGCACGCCGTGCCAAGGATGGCGGGACGCCGTATCACGAGTTTTTCGGGGTCAGTTATGACGCCGACATGAAGTTCCTCTTCATCTACGCCGTGCTGTTCGTCGTCGTGCTGCTGGTGCTCTACATCAAACATCGCCTGAGTCGCATGCCCGTTGGGCGCGCCTGGGAGGCGCTGCGCGAGGACGAGATTGCCTGCCGCGCCATGGGGTTGAACCATGTGCTGGTGAAACTCTCGGCGTTCATGCTTGGCGCCTCGACCGCGGGCCTTGCCGGGGTGTTTTTCGCGACCTATTCAGGCTTCGTCAATCCGGCGTCGTTCACGTTTTTCGAGTCGGCGCTGATTCTGGCGATCGTCGTGCTTGGCGGAATGGGATCGACCGTCGGCGTGGTCATCGCCGCCTTCGTCCTGACGGTGACGCCCGAGCTGCTGCGCAGTTTCGCGGACTATCGGGTATTGCTGTTCGGCGTGTTGATGGTGGTCATGATGATCTGGAAGCCGCGGGGGCTCATTCGTATCAACCGGATTGGCATTGCCCCGCGTAAGGGAGTGGCGCCATGAGCGACGTCATTCTTTCCGTAGAGCGATTGATGATGCATTTCGGCGGCATCAAGGCCCTGAATGACGTCAGCTTCGAGATTCGGCGGGGGTCCATATCGGCCTTGATCGGGCCAAACGGTGCCGGCAAAACGACGGTGTTCAATTGCCTGACCGGTTTCTATTCGGCCACGGGGGGGAAAATCCTGCTCAATGCCCAGGGCCGGAGCACCGATGTCATCCAGATTCTCGGCGAACCCTTTCAATTCGATGATTTCGTCAAGCCGAGTCAGTTCGGCTCGCGCGTCTGGTACAAGATGTTCGGCGGCACCCATCTGGTGAACCGAGCGGGTCTTGCCCGTACCTTCCAGAACATCCGTCTGTTCAAGGAAATGACGGTGCTGGAAAACCTGTTGGTGGCTCAGCACATGTTGGCGAACCGCAATTTGATCGCCGGCGTTTTCAACTTGCCGAGTTACCGCAATGCCGAAAGTCGTCTGCTAGACACCGCCTTCTATTGGCTGGAAGTGGTCGATCTGGTGGAGCACGCCAATCGGCTGGCGGGCGAGCTCTCCTATGGCCAGCAACGGCGCCTGGAAATTGCCCGTGCAATGTGTACTGGCCCCGAAATCATTTGCCTCGATGAACCCGCTGCGGGGCTCAACCCTGCCGAGACCGCTGCGCTGGCGAACATGATCCGCGTACTGCGCGATGGGCACGGCATCACTGTGCTGTTGATCGAACACGACATGAACATGGTCATGAGCATTTCCGACCATATTGTCGTGCTCGATCACGGCTTGGTCATCGCCCAAGGCGGGCCGGAGGCAGTCAAGAACGACCCGAAAGTGATCGCAGCCTACCTCGGTGCGGAAGAGGAGGAGGTGGCATGAGCGCTGGCCCATTGATGGAGTTCAAGAACGTCGATGTGTTTTATGGGCAGATCCACGCCTTGAAGCGTGTCAGCCTGCACATCGATGAAGGGGAAACGGTGAGCCTGATCGGCGCCAACGGCGCGGGGAAGTCGACGCTGTTGATGTCGATCTTCGGCCAGCCCCGTGCGGCATCCGGACAGATTCTTTACCGCGGAGCGGATATCTCCAAGAAGTCCGCGCATTACGTCGCTTCCAACGGTATCGCCCAGTCACCCGAGGGGCGACGTGTATTTCCCGACATGACGGTCGAGGAAAACCTGCTGATGGGGACGATTCCAATTGGTATGAAGCACGCGGATGAGGACAAGCAGCGGATGTTCGAACTCTTCCCGCGTTTGCAGGAACGGCGCAATCAGCGGGCCATGACCATGTCCGGCGGTGAGCAGCAGATGCTGGCGATCGCGCGTGCGTTGATGAGCCGGCCGAAACTACTACTGCTGGACGAACCCTCGCTCGGCTTGGCGCCCATTGTGGTGAAGCAAATTTTCGCGACCTTGCGTGAACTGGCGAAGAGCGGCATGACGATATTCCTCGTCGAACAAAATGCCAATCACGCGCTTAAGCTCAGTGATCGTGCCTATGTCATGGTGACTGGGGAAATCCGCATGACGGGTACGGGCAGCGAACTGCTCGGTAACGAAGAGGTGCGTAACGCGTATCTGGGCGGGCATTGAGCGGTCGCCGTAGGGAGGCCGAAGTCGCCGCCCACGGAGCGCGGATGTCGTCCGTGGGTGGCAAGGCCCGAAGCTACAAGCCGCCGCATCAGCCGATCTGACGACCCAGTGGCGTACGTTCGAAACCGTCGGCCGCGAGCGTTTGATCCTGTTCCGCAGGGCTGAGTTTGTCATTGGAGATAAAGCGACCCAGGGGTGTCTTGTCCGAGCCGTCATCTGCGAGCGCTTCGCCAAGCGGAGTACGTTCAAAGCCATCAGCAGCGATCTTCTCGCCAAGCGGAGTACGTTCGAAGCCGTCAGCAGCGATCTTCTGACCAAGTGGGGTACGTTCGAAGCCATCAGCGGCGACCTTCTGGCCAAGCGGAGTACGCTCGAAACCATCCGCAGCGATCTTCTCGCCGAGCGGCGTCCGATCGAAACCGTCCTGCGCGACAGGGCTTTCCAGTCGGCTTGATGAAGGCGTGTCCTGTACCTCGCCAACCGGCGCTTGCGGCGTAGCAGGCAATGCGAATGCAGTGCTGGTAGCGGTGGCTAATATAAGAGCGGCGAGGAAGTTCTGTTTAACGTTCATGAGTGTTCTCCAGTTCGGGGGGGAAGTGAATCTGGGAACAATGCTCGCGCTGTAGACGCATTGGCGGAAGACAAACGGGCCGATAGCAAACATCGACGTTCGTGATTCAATTCGAGCAGGCCGTCAGGGATGCACGTTTCGGCAGTGATCGCGTAGCACGACGTGGCCGCCGAGACGCCCGGATGGAGGTGACGAATCGAGCGTTGTACAACGCTGAGCGTGATTAGGATGAGTCATCCCGGCATCCGATCAGTCAGACCTTTTGTGAAGGCGGTGCTTCCGTCGTACGAAACGAGTATCCGATGAAGCGATTTCGAATAGCGCTCTACGCCGTAGCAGGCTTGCTGGTCTTTCTGCTGCTGGTGCTGGTCATCTTCATGGCGGTTTTCAATTGGAACCTGCTCAAGCCCACGATCAATGAACAGGTCTCCGAGACGCTTGGGCGTCCGTTTGCCATCGAGGGTAACCTGGACGTCCATTGGGCACGCGATCACGAGGCAGAAGGTTGGCGGCGTTGGGTGCCTCACCCGACCGCAAGCGCGGAATCGATCACCCTGGGTAACGCCGACTGGGGTAAGGCCCCGTATTTCGTAAGGCTGGAACGCGTCGAACTCGAGCTTTCTCCGCTTGCGCTGCTGGGCAAACGTATTGCTATCCCCCGGATCCAGCTAACAGGCCCCTCTGCGCACATCGAGCGTTTGGCTGACGGCAGAGCGAACTGGACGTTCGAAAAGCTCACGACGGATACCAACGATGCGGAGAAAGAGAAGGCGCCGTCCGCCTGGACGTTGGATATCGGCACTATTGGGTTCGACAAGGGCGCGGTGACTGTCGCTGACGAAGCGCAACGCGTCGATGTCGCCCTGAACGTCACGCCGCTCGGCAAGCCGATTCCCTACAACGAGATCGTTGGCGGGGCGGTCGGCAAGCGGAACGACGAAGCGGCCGCTCCACAAGACTACGCGTTCGCCTGGGACGCCAAGGGGCGTTATCGTGGGCAGGCGTTGTCCGGTGAGGGCAAGATTGGCGGTTTGCTCGCCCTTCAGGATGCAGCGATCCCGTTTCCCGTACAGGTCGATCTCCGGGCTGGCAATACGCGTGCGGTGGTCGAGGGCACGTTGACCGACCCTCGCAACCTAGGCGCGCTGGACCTGCGGCTTCGGTTGTCCGGCGACAGCCTGGGCAACCTGTACCCACTGACCGGCGTCACACTGCCGGACACCGGTGCCTATGCAACGGATGGCCGTCTGCGGGCCGAGCTGCAAAATGCGGAGGGCCCTACGTTCCGCTACGAAGGCTTCAATGGCCGTATCGGCGGCAGTGACATTCACGGGGATCTTGCCTTCATCAGCGGTGAGCCACGGGCCAAATTGACCGGCGATCTCACCTCCAATCAGCTGCTTTTTGCAGACCTTGCGCCCCTAATCGGCGCGGACTCCAGCGAAGAGAAGAAGGCCCGCGGCGTCGAAGATAAGCAGCCAAGCGAGCGAGTGTTACCAACCGAGGAATTCAAAACAGACCGCTGGCGCGACATGGATGCCGACGTCCGCTTCACCGGCAAGCGCATCGAGCATGGCGAAACCTTACCCATCAGCGACCTGAGTACGCATGTGGTGCTGGAGAACGGTGTGTTGAGTCTGCAGCCGTTGAGCCTCGGTGTCGCAGGCGGCCGGCTGGATACGCAAATTCGCCTGGATGGGCAGCGCTCGCCGTTGAGCGGTCAGGTGACGCTGAAAGCACGCAGTTTCAAGCTCAAGCAGTTGTTCCCCACGGTCGAGACCATGCAGAACAGCCTTGGCGAATTGAACGGCGATGCGGATATTCGCGGGACTGGCAACTCAGTCGCAGCCCTGCTTGGCACCGCGAATGGCGATCTGCGACTGCTGATGAACGATGGCACCGTCAGCCGGAGCCTGATGGAAATTGCGGGCTTGAATGTCGGTAACTACCTGGTTGGACGGCTGTTCGGTGACGATGAGGTCCAGATCAACTGCGCAGTGTCCGACATCAATTTCAAAGACGGTCTGGCAACACCTCGCGTCTTCGTGCTGGACACGGAAAACGCCGTGATCAACATCGCCGGCAGCGTGAACCTGAAGACCGAAGGGCTGGATCTGGATGTGGTTCCCCGTTCCAAAGGGCTACGCATCATTTCGTTGCGTTCGCCGTTGTACGTCGACGGTACGTTCAAGAACCCAAGCCCAGGCGTACACGCCGGCCCGCTCGCGCTTCGCGGCGCAGGGCTTGTCGTCCTCGGTGCAACCGTGGGACCCGCCGCTGGGCTGCTGGCGCTGATTGCACCCAGTGGTGGTCAGGCCGATCAGTGCGGCCCGTTGCTGGAGCAAGTCAAGAAAGCGCCTTGATGCACCCATCCTGCGGGAGCGAGCCATGCTCGCGATAGGGGATGGAGCAAAACGCATTTCTGCACGGTGTCATTCCATCGCGGGCACGGCAGATCGTTGTCGCGCCCGGCTTTACAGCGACGTGGATAAGGCGGCGCCGTTATCCACCCTACGTCGGCCAAGCCTGTGGGCATGGCCGATCACCGCCTGGGTGGGCACCGGCTCGTAGGGTCGGTGCATTTTCGCGTTAAAACGTAACGACGCCAAAGGCGATTGCGGAGGCCAGCATTACCAGACTGACGCCCCATGCCCAGAAAAACGTGTAGCGAATGTGGGTGCGCAATTCTACGCCCGCCAGTGCGATCAGCAGGTAGACGCTCGGTACGACCGGGCTGATGGCGAACCCGGCGTTTTCTCCGATCAGCATGGCTCGTGCGACGGACTCCAGCGGTACACCCGCCGTTACGGCGATATCGCGAATGATTGGCAACAGGGCGAAGTAATAGGCATCAGGCGAGAACAGCATGCCGAGCGGCACACCGAACGCGCCAACGATCACGTGCAGGTACTGCGCGGAGCCCGCTGGCAGCACGTCGATCATCGCCAGCGCCATGCCTTCCGACATCTTCGCGCCGGACAACACGCCCAGCAGAATGCCCGCCGCGAACATGACCAACGTCATTTGCATCGCATCGCCGGCATGCGCTTTCAGGCGCTCACCTTGCTGGTCCAACGACGGAAAGTTGAGCGGCAGCGCGATAGCCACACCGACCATGAAGCTGACATGCAGGGGGAGGGCACCGGTGAACAGACACGCGAGAATTCCAATAGTCAGCGCTACGTTGGCCCAGTACCGCCAATGGGTCACGGGAAGTGCGAACGGTTTTGCCTCCATTTCACCGGGCAACGCTTGCGTAGCAGCCGCGCCCAGTGAACCCGGCATACGGCGTTGGGCTCGCAAGCCCAGAAAAGTGGCGATACCTAGCATGCAGAGCAGGCCCACGAACTGGACCGGGATGAGGTGTGTCCAGAGCACGGTGGGATCGAGCCCTGTCGTTGCGGCTGCGCGCGCGGTCGTACCACCCCAAGGCACCATATTCATGACTCCCGCGCTGGTCCCGACCAGGCAAGTCAGCATCAATGGGCTCATGTTAAGGCGCTGATAAAGCGACAGGAACGCTGGAATGACGAGGAGAAACGTCGCAGCGCCGATGCCATCCAAGTGCACCACGAACGTCACTGCGACGGTAACGAGTGCGACGGCGAGGGGACGCCCGCGGGTCGAACGGATCAGGAAGTTCACCAGCGGATCGAACAGTCCACGATCGCGCATCAGTCCGAAATAAAGGATGGCGAAGATGAACAGAACGGCGGTGGGTGCGACGGCGCCCAGCCCGGTTTTCACGAAATCGCTGATTTGCTTCAGATCGAACCCAGCGATCAAACACGCCAGGATCGGAAAGGTGATGAACGCCACCAGCGGGCTGATCCTCCGGACGAGAATCAGGGCGATGATGCTGAACATCATGATGAAACCGAGTGCGGTAATCATGGTGAGGCCTCGATATTGTTTTTATTGGGCTTGATGATGGAAGTCGGAAGATCAGGGTTTGGGTAGTTCGATCGCGAGCAACAGGTAACTAAGGCTCTTGCCGTGGCGGTCCAGACCAGCACTGCGATTCACGCCACCTTCCAGCGTGTCCTCCAGCACGAAATTGAGCGCCTTCAGGCCAGGCACCTCGTAGCGCTGAATCGTTGAGGGATTTCTGTGCGCAAATTGGGCGCGGACGCGTTCTGTCGTCAGTTCCCGGCACAACCATGCGTAATGGTCATCGTCGAAGGGGAAAACGGCGATGCTCAAGGTGTTGCCTTTGTCGCCGGCCCGCGCGTGGGCGTAGTCGGCCAGCAGAATAGGTGTACTCATCAGAACCACTCCACAGTGGTGGGAACCGCTTCGCGCGGTAGCCGGAAATCCTGCGTGCCCAGTGCCTCGCTTATATGTCGCCGCACGCCGCCGCCCCCGGCAGGGCCATTGGTGTAAAGCGATTCGAGATCCTGCAGCAGGATGTTGATGAGGTCGCGATCGGCATGCAGTAGCCCTACCCGCACGCGAACGTCGTCGAGCGCGATCGCACTCGACAGTTGGCGGTCGAGGTATTGCCCTTGGTGATCGTTGAACACGCTAGCGACACCGGACAGATCGATCCAGGGAGAGACATCTGGCGCCAACTGGGCGAAGCGTTCGCGAAGAATGTCCCGTGCCAACTGCGCACGCGCAAGTGCACCGGGGCCTGCGTAGGAAATCTCGCCTTCGCCGAACCACAAACCCCGCAGGCCGACCAGTCCTTTTAGGGTGTCGGGTCGCGGATGACCGCGCACGCCGCTGATCGCGACCCGGTCCGGGCCAACGGCCTGCGCTGTGACCGCGCTTAGGTCCATGATCACGTCTGGCGTCAGGTACGCCGCGGGATCATGAACCTCATACAGTAGTTGCTCGCGCACCGTGCGAACGGTCACGCAGCCGCCAGATTCTTCTGTCTTGCCGATGACTACGCTGCCATCGGCAGAGATTTCAGCGATAGGACACCCGGGGTTCGCAGGGTTCGGAACGTCTTTGCGACCAGGGTGGGCGAAATAGCCGCCGGTGACCTGCGTGCAGCATTCCAGAAGGTGCCCGGTTGCGGTAGCAATCGCCATCTTGTCCCAGTCGTCCGCCGCCCAGCCGAGGCCATGGCGAATGGCGCCGACCGCCAGCGATGGATCGGAGACGCGACCACACAGGACGATATCAGCGCCTTCGTTCAGCGCGTCGACGATCCCATCGGCGCCCACGTATACGTTGATCGATACGGTTTCACGACCGTCACTTGGTTGCGGTGCCCACTGCGTTTGCCCTTGTTCGAGCAGATCATCACCCAGAACGCAGGCGATCTTCGCCGTGCTATGCCGGCCGCTGGCGAGCTGCTTGCGCAAACGGCGCGCCGCTGCACGAGGGTTCGCCGCGCCGCCGTTGGTGATGATAGGAATGCCGGCGTCGAGGCAGAGGTCGAGCACGGGGTCGAGGAAATCGAATAGGCGGAGAGCATAGCCGGTGTCAGCATCGGCAAGGCGCCGCATCTGGGTTTCGGCGAGCGTGCGTTCGGCAAGGAGCTCGAACATCAGGTAGCGGGGACCCTGTCGTGTGGCAAGATCCAAAGCTAACGAACGTGCGGCGTCGGGCCTGTCATTGGCAAAGCCCGCGCCACAGCCGACGTAGATTGTTTTTGTCATGGCTGAGGCTTTTCGGTAATGAGAAGCCAGCTTGCGCGACGCACAGTCATTTGAGAATTTTAAATGTAGGATGAACTCATCTAATTTTTCTATGAGCAACGCATGGACATCAATTTCCGACAGCTGCGTGCGTTTGTATTAGCCGCTGAAACACGAAGCTTCACCCGCACGGCCGAGCAGTTGCATTTGTCCCAGCCCTCGTTGAGCTATGTGATCCGCAAGTTGGAGGATGCCGTCGGTGTCTCGCTACTGACGCGCAATACCCGCAGTGTCGAACTCACCGAAGCAGGCGCGCAGTTCCTGCCTCAGGCTCGGCACCTGTTGCGCGGGCTGGAGGACGCGTTGCGTGAGGCTGATACGCAGCGCAATCTCAGCCGGGGACGCGTCCGCATTGCGGCGTTGCCGTCGGCGGCAGCCGCGTTCATTCCGCTGAAGATCGCCGGTTTTAGCCAGCAGTACCCCGGCATCCAGATCGACCTGCGTGACGGCCGCGCGGGGGAAATTCGGGGCTGGATCATGAGCGGTGAGGTCGACGTAGGTTTGAGTTCCTTTCCGGACGACATGGCTGGCTTGAGCTTTACGCCGCTTTTCGACGATGGACTCGTGCTGGTCCGCCCACACCCCGAAAGCTGCGCTTCCGCACACCTCAACGACCAGCCCTATATCGCGTTGGGTACTGATACCTCGATCCGTCCATTAGCGGATGCTGCCCTCGAACGATTGGGCTATTGCCGGCCACCGTGCTGGGAGGTGTCCTACATGAGTACCGCTGCATCGCTGGTGCGTGCTGGGCTTGGCTTTACCCTGCTGCCGGCGAGTTGCGCAGAAACATTCAATGTGAACGACGGGCTCGTGATCGAACCGCTTTCAGTACAAGCGCCACGCCCGATTGGCCTGCTGCGACGCAAACCGGAGCGAAGCTCGCCGGCTATCGAACGGTTTCTCGAATGGCTGCGCGATCCCACCTGAAACCGGCGCATCGTTCGTGTGGCGCGGGTTCAGCTTTTCAGGTGTTCCAGGGGTAGCTCGGTACTGGCGAGAATCTGATTCAGGACAAAGCTCGAGCGGACACTCGTAACGCCTTCGATCCGCGTGACCTGGCCCAGCAGGAATTTCTGGTAGTGGTCCATGTCGGGCACCACGACTTTCAACTGGTAATCAGCGTCCATTCCCGTCACCAGGCAACACTCGAGGACTTCCGGGCAATTGAGGATGATGCTCTGGAAATGCTCGAAACGCTCCGGCGTGTGCCGGTCCATGCCGATCAGCACATAGGCGGTCAGGCTCAGGCCGAGTTTCTTACGGTCAAGCAACGCGACTTGGCGCGTGATGAATCCTTCGTCTTCCAATTGCTTGACCCGGCGGGAGCAGGGAGAAGGGGAGAGACCGATTCGCTCTGCGAGTTCCTGATTGGAAATACGCGAGTCTTTCTGAAGTTCGGCAAGGATACGAAGATCGTAGCGATCCAGCTTTTCCATGGGTTTATCTCGAATTGCTATTTGAGAGTTAAATGAGACGAAACGTTGCGCAAATATGCCCAAGGTGCGCAATGTTAGCAATGATCTGCTCCCTGCTTGAGCGTAACCTGTACGCATTCGATGGCCCGGACGACCTGTCCAACCCGACTCGCCGAACCAGGCGATCGGTGCCTACCAGTCCAACCGGGCTGTGTGTGGCCCGGGCTCGCACTGCCTAACCCGGCGGGCGGAACAGAGGCGACGACACAATCGATGCGAATGGGACAGCAGGCAAAAGGGCGAAGGTCAGGCGCTGACCTTCGCCCTTTTGCTGTCTGTCGTTCAACCGTGCTGAGCAGAACGAGAAGATGGGCGAACCGTATCGGGATCGGCGTGGACCAGCACCTCGGCGCGAGGAAATGCCGCGGTGATGGCGTGCTCGACAGCGACGCAACAGTCATGGGCCTGGGTCAGCGATAGCGCGCCGGGCAGCTCGATGTGCAGTTGCACGAACCAGTGCGATCCCGACATCCGCGTCCGCAGGTCGTGCGCATCCAGAACGCCGTCCACAGCGCAGGCCAAGCGGTACATCCGCTCACTCACATCGGTAGGCAATTCCTTATCCATCAACACCGATCCGGCCTCGCGCGCGATGCTGAAGGCGCTGTAGAAGATGTAGAGCGCGATGCAGAGTCCGATAAGCGCATCGCTGCGCGGCCAGCCCATGGCCGTGAGCACGAGTGCGATAAGGATGCCGGTGTTTAGCAGAAGGTCCGAGCGATAGTGCAGGGAATCCGCACGGATGGCGGTAGAGCCCGTGACCCGCACCACGTGCCGCTGATAGAGAAGCAGCGCTGTCGTCAGCGCGAGCGACAGCACCATGACGAGGATGCCGATGCCTGTCGTGCCGAGGGGTTGTGGATCAGCTAGGCGCTCGATGGCCTGCAGCCCGACGAGGATCGCACTCGCCGCAATGAAAAGCGCTTGCCCTAATCCGGCCAGGGCTTCCGCCTTGCCATGCCCATAGCGGTGGTCGTCATCGGCGGGGCGCAGGGCGTAGTGAACAGCCAGCAGGTTCAGCAGCGATGCAGCGCTATCGAGCAAGGAATCGGTGAGGCCTGCCAATAGGCTGACGGCGCCGCTCATCCACCAAGCAATGGCCTTGGCGGCGGCCAGTAAAAGCGCTGTCGCCAGCGCAGCACAGGTCGCGCAGCGTAGTAGCCTGGCATGGTCGAGCTCGCTGGCGTTCACGCGTGGACACTCACGTGGTGGGGCGCAACCCGTAGGCGGCCAACTGCTGAATGTTCCCGCTGTGCTGGATCAAACGCGGATCGGTGAGGGGCAGGCTGTGGCCGGTCTCTTGCTCGATCAATGCCTTGAGCTTGGCGCGGTCGACTTCGCCGTTCTCGCCGATGGTTTCCTGTAGCGACTCTGGCGCGACCGAGTAGGTTTGACCATCCGGCAGGTAGATCGCGCCCGTGGCGAAGTCCACACCCAGAGCAACGAGGCCGGGAATGACATAGAACAAGATGCCGATGGCATCGAGTGCCACGATGACCGGATCGACCTTGCCTTCGATCTGGCCGCGGCGGTCCGGATAGAAAATCGTGCCGCATGCACTGAGTTGGGTAACCAGCACAGCGGCCAAAGCACCGCCGATAACGCGAGTACGCATGCCCATTCAGGCTTCTCCTGTGTGAAGTGGGCGCCACTATAGCAAGCGCCAATTAGCAAATCTGCGCTGTTGAGACCGTCAGAAGACGTGCTCTGTTCGCCGTTATACTCGCGGGCTGTTTAACGGGAGATGCCATGAACGCCCTGCCCATCGATGCTGTATTGCCTGCATTGCGGGCCGCCCTGTCGAGTGCCGACGAGGCCGTGCTCGAAGCGCCTCCAGGCGCGGGTAAGACAACCCGTGTCCCGCTGGCGCTGCTCGGTGAGTCTTGGCTGGCTGGACAGCGCATTCTCATGCTCGAACCGCGCCGGCTTGCGGCGCGGGCGGCGGCCGAGCGCTTGGCAAGCGAATTGGGCGAAACCGTCGGTGAAACCGTGGGGTATCGAATCCGGTTGGAAAGCCGCGTGGGCCCGCGCACCCGAATCGAAGTGGTCACCGAGGGCATCTTAGCGCGTCGTCTGCAGGACGATCCTGCTTTGGAAGGCGTGGGCCTCGTCATCTTCGACGAATTCCACGAGCGCAGTCTGGATGCTGATCTCGCGTTGGCCCTGACCCTAAGTGGTCGCGAGCTTCTGCGCGAGGGCGAGCCCTTAAAGGTGTTGGTGATGTCGGCGACGCTGGAGGGGGAGCGCCTGTCGCAACTGTTGGGTGGCGCCCCGGTGGTTCGTAGTGAAGGCCGGCTGCATCCCGTAGAGGTGCGTTGGGGGCGGCGTTGGCAGACTGGCGAGTGGATCGATGCGCGCGCGGTGGAAACCATCCATCAGGCGCTGGATGAGCAGGCCGGCAGCGTGTTGGTGTTTCTGCCGGGGCAGGCCGAGATACGCCGGGTCCATCAGCGTCTCGAGAACGCGGTTGGCGACAGACCGGATGTATTGCTTTGTCCCTTGCATGGCGAGCTCGATCTGCACACACAGCGTCTGGCCATCGAAGTCGCACCGCCGGGTCGACGCAAGGTCGTACTGGCGACCAATATCGCTGAGACCAGCCTCACGATCGAAGGCGTCCGCGTCGTCGTCGATACCGGGCTGGCACGTGTGCCGCGGTTCGATCCCGGTAGCGGGATGACACGGCTCGATACCGGGCGCATTTCCCAGGCATCCGCTACCCAACGGGCCGGTCGCGCAGGGCGGCTCGAGCCAGGCGTGTGCTATCGCCTGTGGTCGCAGGATCAGCACGAGCAACTGCCCGCCTACGGCACAGCGGAAATTCTCCAGGCGGATCTTGCGGGACTGGCGTTACAGCTGGCCCGTTGGGGCATGGCGGCAAGCGATCTCGTCTGGCTCGACGAACCGCCGGGTGCGGCATTGGCTCAGGCGCGCGACCTTCTGAGCCGTCTGGGCGCATTGGACGATGCGGCGCGGTTGAGCGCGCACGGTCAGACCATGGCCGCGTTGCCGGCTCATCCGCGTATCGCACACATGCTGGCGAGGGCCGAAGGGTTGGGTCTGGCGCCATTGGCCTGCGACATCGCCGCGCTGCTGGGGGAACGAGACCTCTTGCGCGGGGAAGGTGCAGATCTGGCGTTGCGTATCGGGCTATTGGCAGGCGAGCGAGTGGGGGCAGCGAGCCGCGGCGGCGTACAACGCACGCGCCAACTGGCACGGCAATACCGTGCGGGCTTGCGTGGCTCGGCGACCGATCCGGTAGCCGACCCCGACAATGCCCGTTGGCAGGGGGCGTTGCTTGCATTGGCCTATCCCGATCGCATCGCCCGGCAACGCCGACCGGGTGGGGCGGAATATCGGTTGTCCAACGGGCGCGCGGCGATGTTCACTGACGCCGATGCGCTGATGAAGCACGAATGGCTCGTGGTCGCAGATCTTGGCAGTCGTCAGGGGCAACGCGAGGAGCGTATCCATTTAGCCGCGGCACTCGACCCGACCTTGTTCGATACCGTCCTGGCCGAGCAGGTTACGGTCGTCGACGAGCTGGACTGGGATGATCGGGAAGGTGCGCTACTCGCCGAGCGCCAGCGGCGCGTCGGCGAACTGGTGCTATCGCGTGAGCCGCATCCGGGGTTGGATGAGCAGACAAGGGTGGATGCCTTGCTGCGTTACGTCCGGCGCAAAGGGTTGGAACTGCTGCCGTGGACCGCCGAGGTCCGTCAATGGCAGGCGCGGGTCGCACTGTTGCGGTCGCTGGACATGGCGGATGCAGCCGTCAGTGAGTGGCCGGATGTATCCGACGCCCATCTATTGCAAACGCTCGACACCTGGCTTGCCCCGTACTTGGCCAAGGTGCGCCGTTTGGCCCATTTCGGCCACCTGGACCTTGCCGCGATCTTGCAGGGCATGCTGCCGTGGCCATTGCCTGCGCGATTGGACGAATGGGCGCCGCCGTCGATCAAGGTGCCGTCCGGGTCGGCGGTGCGGATCGATTACAACGAGCAGCCCCCGGTTCTGGCGGTGCGTCTACAGGAGCTGTTTGGCTTGGAAAGCACGCCGCGTATCGCGGGCGGGCGGGTGCCGTTGAAACTTCATCTGCTATCGCCAGCGCGCCGTCCGGTACAAGTGACACAGGACCTTGCGAGCTTCTGGGCCAATACGTATGCGGACGTGAAGAAAGACCTCAAAGGGCGTTATCCGAAGCACTATTGGCCCGACGACCCGCGGGTGGCAGAGCCAACGGCGCGGGCCAAGCCTCGCGGGACATGACGTTCAGGCGTGTCCTTCTGCCTGGCGCAGCATGTACAGCCGGTAGAGCACCACGCTGCTGAACATCTGCACGAAACCAATCAGGCTGCCACTGAGGATTTCCGCTGCGGCGTCCATTCGCGGTTCGTCCGGCGCATCGGTGAGCCAGAACTCGAGTGTCCAAACGGGCACCAGGACGACGATCAGGCACAGCAGAATCGTCCAGAAATGCCCACGCGTCAGTTCGTAGCTGTCCCGCATCGCCTGCAGCGGCGTACGGCCCTCTAGGATCAGCAGGTACTCGGCAAACGCCAGGCGCGTCATTACCCAAAGGGCGGGAAGGACGAACAGCGACATGCCCAGCATGATCAGCAGCGTACTGATACCGGCGAGCACGCTCATTCGCGGCCAGAGCAGCGCGCTCGACAACCACAGCGCGCCGACGCGCGGCATTTCCCCGCGAGTCCGTGCGTCCATGAACAGGATCAGGGACGTACTGTAGATCGGGTAGATGACGAGTGCGATCAGCATCGGATACAGCGGCGGTACTTGATGGTCCAGCGCTTCGCCGAGCACGCGTTGCAGTGAAGATTCCAGAGCGATGAACGGCAAGCAGATCAATGCCAGGGGCAACAGGTTACGAATACTGAAATAGCAGGCATCGCGAAGTACGTTGAATGGATTCATCATGACGGGGTAGTGAACACGAAGGGGCGCCACTTTACGGGCGTCCCGCGCCGTGAGCAAACATCGAAAGGCCCCTGGAGGAGTCCTAAACGCGTGCCTCGCCCAGCAACATATCGGTATCGACGACCCTGGCGAACTCCTGCGCCAGGTTAGCGAGGGCCATGTCGTGCACCTCCTCCGCCGTGCGCAATCGGCCGGCATGATCGGCCTTGGCATAAGTGAAGCAGGCGTCTTCGACGACGAGGGTGTCGAAGCCTAAATTGCTCGCCGTCCGTGCAGTGGATTCCACCGAATTTTCCGTGGCGACGCCGACGATGACGAGTCGCTGGATTCCTCGCACACGTAGCCAGCGTTCGAGCCCCGTGTGCAGGAAAGCATCCGTTACATTCTTTTCAAACACGGCCTCATCGCGTCGCGGTGCGACTGCAGGGTGAAAAACGCATCCGGGCTGGCCGGGCGCGAACACTGAATCATCGTCTCGCGAAATGTGCCGAACATGCGCGACCGGGGCATTCGCTTCGCGCCATGTGGCGAGCAGTGCGCCGATGCGGCTGAGCGCCGACGGGTTGTTCCGCTGGCGTTGCGCAAGGTCTTGGATGCCCTGTTGCATGTCGATGATGATCAAAGCCATCGGATTCATTGCGACTCCTCGTGAATTCAGCGGTCAGAAGGGGACGCGCCAGGATGAAAGCAGAAGGCGATGTTGGCGGAGAGGCATTGAAATTCAAGCCCGCCAGCGCCAGAACTGCACGCAACGACCCTACCTCTTTTTGACGTAAGCGAGGCACTGCCATGCAATCTCAAGAGCAACAGTTGATCGATGGTCTTTTTTCCCGTTTGAAAGAGGCCGAGCGTCAATCCGTGCCTCGTGATGCAGACGCGGAGCGGGCGATCACCGGGCATGTCGACCGCCAGCCCGCGGCACCGTATTACATGGCCCAGACCATCCTGATTCAAGAAGCCGCACTCAAGCAATTGGAACAGCGCGTGCGCGATCTGGAGACGCAGGCAGAGCGCAATCGACAACCCGCTACCGAACAAAGCAGCGGTGGCTTTCTGGCTGGCCTGTTTGGCAGCGGCCAGCGCGAAGAGGCGCGTCAGCCCCGCGCTGGCGGTGGCTGGAACGAGCCTGGGAGCCGATCGGGCATCGGCAATGTGTCTGGATTTCGGCAAAGTCCCCCACCCACGGGCAGCAATTTTGGCGGCGCACGGGCGGGTAGCGGATTTCTTGGTGGCGCATTGCAAACGGCCGCTGGGGTCGCCGGTGGTCTGGTGCTGGGAAACATGCTGATGGACATGTTCGGCCAGTCGCAACCCGAAGAGATCGTCAACGTCATCAATGATGCGCCGCCGGTGGATGACCTGCAGGGCCAGGACTTCGCGGGTACTGACATGGGCCAGGACTTCAACGATCAGGGCGGCGGTGGGTTTCAGGATGCCGGTGCTGACGAAGGCGATTTTGGTGACGCCGGTGGGATCTTCGGCGACGACGACAGCTTTATCTGACCGATTCGCCTGGTCTCGATGCCAGGCGCCAGACGGCGCGACATGCTGGCAGGGGACGGGAGCAGGTGTGCGGCTTATACTGCCGCGCACCTGATGCCCGGTTTAAACCCTCGTGAAACGTATCGCGCTGTTCGCAGACGTCCAGAACATTTACTACAGCATTCGGCAGGCGCACGGCCGGCACTTCGATTATTCCAAGCTGTGGGCGGAAGTCGCCGCACGCGGGCAGATAGTGGAAGCGGTGGCCTATGCGACCGACCGTGGCGACCCTAAACAGCGCCAATTCCAGCAAATTCTCCGTAACCTTGGCTTCGTCGTGAAGCTTAAACCCTACATTCAACGCAGCGATGGCTCAGCGAAGGGCGACTGGGATGTCGGTATTACGCTCGATATCTTCGAGGCGGCGAGCGGCGTGGACGAGGTCGTGCTCGTGTCGGGCGACGGTGACTTCGACATGCTGCTCGAGCGCGTTCGCGAACGTTACGGCACCGAATCGCTCGTCTATGGCGCGCCCGGCCTCACGGCACAATCACTTGTTCGCGCGGCCACCACTTACATCCCTATCGAAGAACCGTTGCTCATTTAGCGATCATCGAACGTGCATGCGCTCCCACAACGTTGAAGGCGGCTCACCCCTTGGCCAAGCGCGCCTTGCGTGTGTCCGGCAGCAACACGGTAAAGATGCCCAGTAAGGGAAGGAACGAGCACAGCCAATACACGTGCTCGATGCCGTTGATGTCCGCCAGGTGTCCCAGGTAGGCAGCAGCGATACCGCCGAAACCGAACATCAAACCGAAGAAAATGCCGGCGATCATGCCGACGTTCCCCGGCACCAGCTCCTGGGCGTAGACGACGATGGCCGAGAACGCCGACGACAGAATCAAGCCAATGATCACGCTCAGTACGGCCGTCCAGAACAGGTCGACGTAGGGCAGGGCCAGGGTGAACGGCGCGGCGCCGAGGATGGAAAACCAGATCACCGCCTTACGCCCGATGCGATCGCCGATCGGTCCACCCATGAACGTCCCCACTGCCACCGCACCAAGAAACAGGAACAGGTACAGCTGAGAGCTGGCGACCGACAGGTCGAAGCGCTCCATGAGGTAGAAGGTGTAGTAGCTCGTCAGGCTGGCCATGTAGAAGTATTTCGAGAAGACCAACAGGGCGAGTACCAGTAACGCGCCTTGAACCTGGCGGCGGGTCAGGCCAGTTTCGTGATCGTGCTTGCCGCTCCGCCGGAAGCGTTCGAGGTTGGCTTCGTACCATTGGCTGACCCGGTAGAGGATGAGGATCGCAACGACGGTGAACAGCGCGAACCACGCCACATGGCTCTGGCCGAACGGTACGACGATCGCCGCTGCCAGCAGCGGGCCAAGCGCAGACCCGGTATTGCCGCCAACCTGAAAGGTCGACTGCGCCAGCCCAAAACGGCCTCCGGACGCCATGCGCGCGACGCGGGAGGCTTCCGGGTGAAACGCCGATGAACCCATTCCGATCAATCCTGCCGCCACCAGCAACGCGCCGAAACTGCCAACTGCGGCCAGCATGAGAATGCCGATGAGGGTGCAGGTCATGCCGATCGGCAACAGGTAAGGCTTCGGGTGGCGGTCGGTGTAAAAGCCGATTCCAGGTTGCAGCAGCGACGCGGTGAGCTGGAAGGTCAAGGTAATCAGGCCGATCTGCGTGAACGTCAGGTCGTAGTTGACCTTGAGTAGCGGATACACCGCCGGCAGTACCGCCTGGACGAGGTCATTGATGAGATGGACTAGCGCAACAGCGCCAACCATCTTGAACACCATTGGATTGGCAGAGGTGGTAGACGCAGCGGAAGTGGGCACAGACATGGGAAGGTATCGTCCGGTGACTGAATAAGGTTTCTTTTTGTGTCGTCGATTTGAGCATAACGAAGCGGTGTCGCCCACTCGTTCGCACTGCATCGCTGTGTTGCAGCGTTCTGTCGACGGACTAAAATCGTGCGCTTCGTCGCCGAGGCCGTCTTATGCTTGCCGTCTTTCTGTCCGCTCTGCTGTCCGGTTTTGTCTTTTGTCTTTCTCCG
This sequence comes from Pseudomonas matsuisoli, assembly GCF_014647635.1. GTDB lineage: Bacteria > Pseudomonadota > Gammaproteobacteria > Pseudomonadales > Pseudomonadaceae > Pseudomonas_P > Pseudomonas_P matsuisoli. The sequence continues at coordinate 115,913 of NZ_BMPO01000006.1, read as the reverse complement.
GGCGCAGTGCTGGCCGAGACGCTGCGCCGCGGCCTCTTGCACGGGTTTCGTCCAGCGCTGCTGGTGCAAATCGGCTCGCTGCTGGGAGATGCATTGTGGGCCGTCATTGGGTTGACCGGGCTGGCGTTGCTGTTGACGCTGGACGCGGTGCGCGTGCCTTTGACGTTCGTTTGCGCGGCGTACCTGGCCTGGCTGGCCTTCCGCAGTTTCCAAGACGCCTGGTCGCCATCAGCGGACGAAAGCGCTGCGGCCCCGCAGGCGCGAAATGCATTGTTGGCCGGCGCTGCGCTTTCCATCACGAACCCCAAGAACATTGTCTTCTGGGGAGCGCTGGGCAGCGCGTTGGCGGGAATCGTGGGCGATTCACCAACATTCACCCAGACGACGATGTTCTTTGCTGGCTTCATGACGGCGGCGGTGTTGAGTTGCTTCATCAGCGCGGCGCTCGTCGACTGGCTGCGTCGGGCGAGTTCGCCTACCTGGCACCGTGTCAGCCATGGGCTTTGTGGTGCCTTGCTGCTTGTGCTGGCTGCGATTGCCCTGAAAGGGGTGTGGTAGGTCGCGGGCCGCCTAGACCGGCTGTCTCCTCCGTAGACCGCGAGGCGGTTTGATCCACGCGGGCCTATTCCCTGCGGTCAGGCGACTTTGGCAGCGCTCCCTTCATAGGCTACACCTACCGGTGTCGTCACCTTTTGGTTGTGCCTGGTGCGTGGAGGTAGTGGCGCATGCGTGCCTAACAGTGCGCGTATCGGCCGTAGGCTCGCAGTTCAGCAAGTCGCCGGGGTCAGGGTCATGCGACGCCCCAACAACAAGAACCTCAAGAAGGACACCTGCTCATGGTCGATAACACGCGCCGCGAGTTCATCGCGACCAGCCTCATCGCTACAGCGGGCATCGCTGCTGCCACCGCCTCCACGACGAGCGCTGCTCAAACCAATGCCGCCGATACCACTGTCGTCCCCATACCGCCCCCCGTCTTGCTCAATGTCGTGGGCTCCGACGCGAAGTTTCCGGTACGCCGTATCTACTGCGTGGGCCGCAATTACCTGGCCCACGTGCGCGAGCTCAACAACAATGAAGCCGAGCCACCGTTCTTCTTCCAAAAACAGCGGGACATGATCGTGCACAACGGCGGCAAGGTGCGTTATCCGGCACTGACGAAGGACTTCCAATTCGAGACGGAACTGGTCGTCGCGCTCAAGACGGGTGGGTCCAATGTGAGCAAAGAGAACGCGAATTCGCTCATCTACGGCTATGCGGTGGGTTTCGATATGACGCGGCGCGACCGTCAAAGCGACATGAAGAAGATGGAGAAGCCATGGGAGGTCGGCAAATCCTTCGAAGACAGCGCCCCCTGCGGTGATATCACGCCCGCGGAAAAAACCGGCTTCCTGACCAAGGGCCGCATCAAGCTGGAGGTGGAGGGTAAGACTCGCCAGGACAGCGACCTGGACCACATGATCTGGGACGTCGTTTCGATCATTGCGGAATTGTCCAAGCAGGTCGACCTGGCACCCGGAGACCTGATCTACACCGGCACACCCGAAGGCGTTGGCCCAGTGCAGAAAGGCGAGCGCATGGTGGCTACGATCGACGGCTTGCAGACGTTGACCGTGGACGTGGTCTGAGCGAACCGGCGATTGTCTTGGCCTTCGGGTTTTGCAAGGTGTCGCCGCTGGCGGCATCGATCTACGCCCGAAGGCCTTGCGATTACATGTAGCGTCCTGGTGCAAGCACGCTGTACCTGTTTGAAAGCCAGTTTCTGTACTTAATCTTGGCTGCCAAGCTTGTCTAGACTGGTGCCTACTGATAGCGCCTGCATCCCCCATGCGGGCGTCCTGCCTATCGCTTACCCCTGCCGAGCCGTTATGCCTCCCGCCAATCCGCTGCTGTTGATCGCCTCCTTTTTCGCCCTCTATTTCGTCTGGGGTTCGACCTATCTTGTGATCAAGTTCGGCATCGCCTCCTGGCCACCGCTTTTGATGGCAGGCATACGCTTTCTCGTCGCGGGGTCGTTGATCTATGCCTGGTGCCGCTTTCGCGGTGCAGCCAATCCGTCCCTGCGTGAGTGGGGGGCCGGGGCGATCGTGGGTATTCTTTTGCTGGCAGTGGGCAATGGCGGTGTCACGGTCGCCGAGCACATGGGCGTGGACTCGGGCATCGCCGCGCTCTGCGTCGCGACCGTCCCGTTGTTCGCACTGCTGTTCGGCATGATCTGGGGGCAGCGCACACGAGGTTTGGAGTGGGCCGGCATCGCTTTGGGTCTGTTCGGTATCGGCCTGCTCAATCTCGGCTCCAACCTTCAGGCAAGCACCCTAGGCGCCGTTTTGATTCTGATCGCCGCGGCCAGCTGGGCATTCGGTTCGATGTGGAGCAAGCATTTGCCCCTTCCTCGGGGTGCAATGGCCAGCGGCGTGGAAATGCTCGCGGCGGGCGTGGTTCTGTTGATGGCCAGCTTAATTTCGGGGGAGCGCATGACGGCGGCGCCTACGGCGACCGGCTGGTTCGCCTTGGCCTATCTCATCGTGTTTGGTTCGATCATTGCGTTCAGCGCTTACGTTTATCTCCTCAAGCATGTGCGTCCTGCCGCGGCGACAAGCTACGCCTACGTCAATCCCGTGGTTGCCGTCCTGCTTGGCGTGGGCTTCGCCGGCGAGCGCGTCGGTGGGGAAGAACTCTTGGCGATGGCAGTCATCGTTAGCGCGGTCATTCTTATCGGGTTGCCTCAACGGCGTACGCAGAAGCTCGCGGAGTCCTGCTGAAACAAACGCGTGGGGTTAAACTGCGCGCCTGTTTTCACGCCCCGGATTTCCCACGATGACTTTCGCTTCGCTTGGCCTGTTCGAACCGTTGCTCAACGCACTGGATGCACTGGACCATCGAACGCCGACGCCCGTTCAGGCGAAAGCGATACCTGCAGTATTGAGTGGTCGCGACGTGTTAGCGGCCGCACAGACCGGAACCGGCAAGACGGGTGCCTTCGCATTGCCCTTGCTACAGCGGTTGATGCAGCAGGGGGTGCCCGCGGGCGCCAATGGCGTGCGCGCGCTGATCCTGGTGCCGACGCGCGAGCTCGCTGAGCAAGTGCATCAGGATATTCAGGCCTACGCGGCGCATTTGCCGCTACGCAGCCTGGTGGCCTATGGCGGCGTGAGCATCAACCCGCAGATGATGAAATTGCGCAAGGGCGTTGACGTAATCGTCGCGACACCTGGGCGGCTGCTGGACCTACATCGCCAGAACGCAGTGCGTTTCGAGCGGCTGCAAGCGCTCGTGCTCGATGAGGCGGACCGGATGCTGGATCTGGGGTTCGCACGGGAACTCGATGCGTTGTTCCGGGCATTGCCCGAACGACGGCAAACCCTGTTGTTTTCCGCGACCTTTTCGAGTGAGGTCCGCCAAATGGCGGATGGGCTGCTGCATGACGCGCTGTCTATCGACGTCAGCCCGCGCAATGCCGCGGCACAGAGCGTCAAGCAATGGCTGGTGCCGGTCGACAAGAAGCGCAAGACGGAGCTGTTTCAACACCTTTGGCACACGCGGCGCTGGCAGCAGGCGCTGGTCTTCGGCAAAACGCGCAAGGGCGTCGAGCAGCTGACAGCCGAATTGATCGCCAACGGCATCGCGGCGGACTCCATTCATGGGGACAAGCCGCAACCCTCGCGTTTGAAGGCGCTGCAACGGTTCAAGGCCGGCGAGGTGCGGGTATTGGTCGCTACCGATGTGGCGGCGCGTGGGTTGGATATCGAGGCGCTGCCGCTGGTGGTGAACCTGGACATGCCTATCGTTCCGGAAGACTACGTGCACCGCATCGGACGTACGGGACGTGCGGGAAGCGAAGGCGAAGCCGTGTCACTGGTCTGCGCCGATGAAGTGCAGCAACTGGCGGCGATCGAAACTTTGATCCGGCAGGTCCTGCCTCGGCGAGAAGAACCAGACTTCGTCCCCGATCATCGGGTACCGCAAACGACGCTGGGTGGTCAGGTGATCAAGAAGCCAAAAAAGCCCAAGCAGAAGTTGATCCCTGGCAGCACAAAGGACGGCAGCGGAGCGTCTCGCGTTCATCTCGGTGCGTTTCAGGAAGACGCCAAACCGAGCGTAAAACCGGTACGGGCGATGCCAGGGTTCGGGAAAAAGTCCCCTAAGAAGCCGCGTTGATGTTGATGGGCTACGCCGGGTAGGCGCGAGCTTGCTGGCGATCAGTTTGGGCGAATGGGATGTAGACGATCGGTGTCTGTCACGAACGCAGTGTCGCTAATTGGATCCTGATCGCCCACAAGTGGGCTCCTACAGGGAATGGGTGAACGCCGCGTCTACCGTGTAGGAGCCCACTTGTGGGCGATCACGATCTGACCGGCTAAGCCGCAACGTCTGACAATCTGCGGTCGACTTGGCGAGCCCCGTCAGACTGCTACGAAACGTACGTAATGCCCCGGCTTATCCTTCCTCCGCAACCCTCAACCACTCCAGCACGCCCTTCGCCGCCTTCCTCCCGGACGCGAAACACGCGGTCAGCAGATAGCCGCCAGTAGGCGCTTCCCAGTCGAGCATTTCGCCCGCGAAGAACAATCCCGGTTGAGCACGCGCCATGAGATTGTCATCCAGTCCTTCCAGGCGAACGCCGCCTGCGCTGCTGATCGCTTCCTCAATGGGTTTTGGCCTGTGCAGGACGATCGGTAGCGATTTGATCCAACTTGCTAATAGGGTCGGATCATCGAAAGCCTCCCGTGGCGCGAGCTCACGCAATAGCGCGGCCTTCACGCCCTCCAAACGGACTTGCGTGTGGAGGTGCTTGCTCATCGAGCGGCTACCCCTGGGTTTGGTGAGGGCGGCGGCAATCTGCTCGCGGCTGCGGCTAGGCAGTAAATCCAGGTGCAGGGTTGCGGTTCCCCTCCGGGCGATGGCCTGGCGAATCGGCGCTGAGAACGCATACACCAGGCTACCCTCGATGCCGTCGCGGGTCAGGATGAATTCGCCCGTCTTGGCCGGCTCGCTGTCGAGGCTCAAGGCGACATTCTTCAACGGCGAACCGGCGAATTTCTCAACCAGCAGCGCACTCCAGCGCTCGACGTCGAAGCCGCAATTGCTGGGGCATAGTGGCGCGATGTCCAGGTCCCGTTCAGCCAGCGCGGTAACCCATGCACCATCGGAACCGAGGCGTGGCCAACTGGCTCCGCCCAAGGCCAGCACCGTCGCGCGTGGGGACAACGTGAGCGTGGCGCTCGGGCCGGTTATGCACAGGTGTCCGGCCTCGTCCCAGCCGGTCCAGCGATGACGCGTGTGAATGTTCACACCGAGTTCGCGTAGCCGCCGAAGCCAGGCACGCAGCAGCGGGGCGGCCTTCATATCGGAGGGAAATACCCGGCCGGACGTACCCACGAAGGTCTCGATACCCAGACCGTGGATCCATTGGCATAAGGCGTCTGCGTCGAAAGGTTTTAGCCAGGCGTCGATGGCGTCCTGCCGCTCGCGGTAACGGCTAACGAACGCAGGATAAGCTTCAGAGTGGGTGATGTTCATGCCACCCACGCCCGCCAGCAGGAACTTGCGCCCCACCGAAGGCATCGCGTCATAAAGGTCCACTGCCAGGCCCGCTTCGGCGAGTACCTCCGCGGCCATCAATCCGGCAGGGCCGCCACCGATGATGGCGATGGACGAGGAGGGATGGTCGATCATGGGTGGCCGGCAAGCAGAAAAAGGGCGGGGATTGTAGCCCGTCGGGTGGGTTAGCGCAGCGTAACCCACCGTTTTCCATACGGACTCATCCCAATGGCGATACGCCCGCCGTACCCCCAGCCATTTGCTCTTGGGCGGGCGTCGACTTGAAGTTCGGCGCGCTGTCGGGGACCAACACAACCTTGCGGCAATCCTCTTGCTTGTCGTTGAAGATCTTGTAGCCCTCGGCAGCCTGCGACAGCGGCAGCCGGTGGCTGATGATGACGTCGGGCTTTAACGCGCCGCTCTCGATGTGTCCCAGCAACTCCGGCAGGAAACCATGGACATGGGTTTGCCCCATCTTGAACGTCAGCCCCTTGTCGAACGCATCGCCGAACAAGAAGCCATGTATGGGGCCGGCGTAGACGCCAGGCACGCTCACCGTGCCGCCACGGCGAACCGCAGCGATGCACTGGCGCAATGCCTTGCCACTGGAGCCTTCCAGCTTGAGCGCGGTCAGCAGGGTTTCGGTGGTGCTGCCTTTGGCTTCGAAACCTACGGCATCGATGGTTGCGTCCACGCCGCGATGCCCTGGCGTCGCTTCAAGGATGACCTCTGCCGGGTCGTCTTCCTTGTCGAAATTGATGGGAATTACACCGTAGGTCTTCTGTGCGAACTCCAGTCGGAACGGGTGATGGTCGACCATGAAGATTTGCTCTGCACCCAGCATGCGGGCGCACGCGGCCGCCATCATGCCGACCGGTCCAGCGCCGAAGATTGCAACGCTGGAGCCCTTGCCCACGCCGGCATTACGCACCGCTTGCCAGCCCGTCGGCAGGATGTCGGTAAGAAACAGCACTTGTTCGTCTTGCAGCGTATCCGGGATCTTGAAGGGGCCTGCGTTGGCCTTGGGTACGCGTACGTATTCGGCTTGGCCGCCAGGCATACCTCCGTACAAGTGGCTGTAGCCGAAAAGCGCGGCCCCCGAGGGAAGCGATTTTTTGTTGACGATGGCCCCACGGTCAGGATTGCTGGTTTCGCACGCCGCATGCAGATTCATCTGACAAAAGAAGCAATCGCCGCAGGCGATCACGAACGGGACGATGACCCGATCCCCTTTTCTAACGCTCGTGACCGCTGGGCCTGCCTCTTCGACGATACCCATGAATTCGTGGCCAAGGATGTCGCCGCTTTTGGTCAGCGGAATCTTGCCTCGATACAGGTGCAGGTCCGAGCCGCAGATGGCCGTTGCGGTCACCCGCAGGATGATGTCATCCGGTTCCTGAATGACGGGGTCTGGCACATTGTCGACGCGTACGTCTTTGGTCCCGTGATAGGTCAACGCTTGCATGGTCGCTCATCTCCCGCAGGTGGATTAGCCCTGGTGGGCGTCTTCCAGTAGGCGATAGCGAGAACGCAAGGGTTTCACGGCGCAGATGAGCGGTGAGCTCTCCTTAGGGGTTGCCCGCCGCCGCAGGACGCAAGCGTTGCATCATCCGGCCACCGAACACATTGATCAGCAGGCCCGCCATGACCAGGGCGCCACCTACCCATTGCCAGTCGCTGAGTTCCTCGCCCAGCATCAACGCGGCAGAGGCGAGACCGACGATGGGAACCAGTAAAGACAGGGGCGCGACTTTGCCCGCGGGATAACGTGAAAGCAGCACGCTCCACTGGCTATAGCCGTAGAGCGTGGCGACGAATGCCAGATAGAAAATGGCAAAGATCGAGCTGAACCCGATGTTGTGCAGGGCCGTCGCGATACGTTCGGGACCTTCCAACCAGAGTGACAGCGCGAGGAACGGCAGTGGCGGAATCAGGCTGCCCCACACCACCAGACCCAGTAGGTTTACGTTGCCGAAACGCCGGGTGATGATGTTGCCCAGCGCCCACATCGCTGCACCGCACAGGGTTAGGATCACCGCGTGCACCGGCGTGACATGATTGCCTTCGAGGCCGATCAATGTCAGGCCACCTGCGGCAACCAGCAAGCCGAGCAGGTTGCTGGCGCGCAACCGTTCACCGATGAATAAAGCGGCGAAGATCATGGTGAAGAAGGCCTGCGCCTGCAGTACCAGGGAGGCGAGGCCGGGCGGCATGCCTTGCGCCATGGCTTCGAACAGGAAGGCGAATTGGCCGAGCGAAATGGTCAAGCCATAGGCGACAAGCCAGAAAACCGGAAGCGCAGGGCGCTTGATGAACAGGCATGCGGGAAGCGCAACCAGCAGGAAGCGGAGCGCGCCAAGTAGCATCGGTGGCAGGCCGTCGAGCCCTACCTTGATGACGACGAAGTTGACCCCCCAGGCCACGATGATGGATAGCGCCAGCAGCAAATCACGGGGAGACATCGCAGTCACTCTCGAACGGATGGAAAGGGGGGATTGTCACCTGTTACCAGATATGACGAGCGGCACAGTCCCCGGTTAATGCACCCGTACAGTCGGATGACCGCCCTCGTAGGTCGGGTGGAACCCGACGTGGACGTGCAGGGTTCTTGAGGTTTGACGGGATGAGCATCGCAAAAAGCCGCGGGTTGCACCCGCACTACGTAGGTCAGGTGAAACCAGACATGGCCGCTCAGGGCCGCGCGGTTCGATGGGGTTGACCGTCCCAAAAGCCGCGGGTTGCACCCGCCCTACGGGTAGGGCAGGTACGGTTTCAAAGGGCGGCCAACGTCCGGTATTCGTCCTGCGCGTGCTGGTCGGTCATACCGCTGATAACGTCCTGCAACAACCGGCACCGATGATAGAACTCCCACAGCGCCTGATCCGGCAAGCCATCGCGGGCTTTGATGGCTTCGTGATAAGCCTTCACCAACTGGCTGGGCAGGCGTCGGGCGAGCATCTGCAAATGCGGGTTCCGCGCGTATCGGCCGGTCGTGAGAGCGTCGAACGTGGCCGGATCGACGCGCAGCAGCGGCGCGTAGAAATCCAACAGACCTTGCAGGATGCGATAGCCCTGTAGGTGCAGCGTCTCTACCTCACGATGGCAAAACACCCGCTCGCGGGCGACATCCTTGAACGTCTGCACCACGGCATGCGCCGGACTGTCGTCCTCCATCAAGGCGCGGTCGAAGGTGCCGGCATGAATGGCGTCGATGTGCGCGATGAACTGGTCGGCTGCATGCTCCACCAGCGGATGAATCATGTTGACGCGTAGCCAGATGAAGAACTCGCTTACCTTGTTGATCGATTCGTTCTGCGAGCGCTCACGCGCATAGGCGATCAGAGCACCGAAGCGACGTCCCTTGTCATCCACCGCAGGATCGTCCGGCCGATGCAGAGCGAACGTCTTCACCAGGAGTTCGGCGAGCGTTTCGATATCGAGAATGCCTTTTTCCACCGAATCCTCGATATCCGCCAGACAGTAGGAAATATCGTCTGCCGCCTCCATGACGTAGGCCAGTGGGTGTCGACTGCCGGGCGCCATGCCTTGTGTCAGGCAAAGCGCCTCCACAAAAGGCTCTTCCGACAGATAGAAACCCGGCTTCTTGGCAAGATAAGCACCGGCAGTGCCGGCCGCTGGACGTGGCCGGTAGGCGGCGCGCACGTACTTCAACAGGCACGCGGTCTGCGTGTAGGTCAGGTTCAGCCGCAACAGACTGACCACCAGGCGTATCGTTTGCGCGTTGCCCTCGAATTGCTTCAGATCGGCGAGCATGCGGTGGCGCAAGGCAGCATCATGATCGGTGTCCGCCAACGCCGTGTCGAAATGCTCATCGAGATGCCGTTCGAACCACTCGCTGATAGCGAACTCGCCAAAGTGCCCGAATGGAGGGTTGCCCACGTCGTGCATCAGACAGGCCATTTCCACCAGGCTTTCGACGGCGCGCTCCAGGCCTGCGAGGCCATATCCAGGCGCCTGATCACCCAGTTTCTGGAACAGCGTCCGGACGATGAATCGACCGACCTGCTGAACCTCCAGTGAGTGCGTCAAGCGGCTACGTACGGCGGCATTTCGCTCGAGCGGGAACACCTGAGTCTTTTGTTGGAGGCGGCGAACGGCAGCGGAATTAACGATGCGACCACGGTCACTTTCGAACGCCTGCATTAGTTCGTTGGGTGAACAGTCGGACGCCGTCAAGCGATGTTCGAGGCGGCTATGGGGGCGTTGTCGAGAAAGTTTGGAGGTGAAGTCGACGGACATGATCGGGCGCACGCTGAAAAGATGAGGCGAGGGTACCACCTGCATGATGCCGATGAGGATTCGGGTCGTCGAAGGGGGACGGCGAGCCGCTTTGGCGCCGTGTCGCACCTCGTCGTCGGTGTACGGTCGGATGGAGGAGCCCCGAGGAGTGCCTATGGACCGTTTGCCGACCCTGGATACACCGCGTTTACTACTGCGTCCCTGGCGTGACGCCGACCGAATACCCTTCGCCGAGCAAAGCGGTGACCCGAAAGTGATGAGCTTTTTCCCCGGGCCGATGACACCTGTGGAAAGCGATGCGCTGGCGGACGCTATCCAAGCGCATTTCACTGAACACGGTTACGGCTGGTGGGCAGTCGAAGTAAAGGGCGGTGACCCGTTCGTGGGTTACGTCGGCATTCAGCACTGTGATTTCGCGGCACCGTTCGCGCCTGCCGTCGCCATCGGCTGGCGACTCGCTGCGGAGCATTGGCAAGAAGGGTATGCCCATGAAGCCGCCGAGGCCGTTCTCGATTTCGCCTTTGATCGCGCCGGGCTGGAGGAAATCGTCGCGTTCACGGTGCCCGCGAATCTGGCATCGCTGGGTCTCATGGAGCGTCTGGGCATGACCTACGATGCACGGGATGACTTTCAGCATCCCCACTTGCCGCCGGAGCACCGCCTACGGCATCACCTGTTGTATCGCTTGAGTCGTGCTGCGTGGCAGGCACGTGGCTAATGCGCTTTTGGATCGTCCATGAACGGGTTGCGTGGCAACGCGGCTCGCGATGAAACGGCAACAGACCCTAATATGCCCCCATTAATCGATTGCCTGCCTAAGGAAACCCCATGAGCCGTGTATTGGATGACCTTGTCGCCCTGTTGACCCTGGAGCCCATCGAAGAAAACCTGTTCCGGGGGGCAAGCCAGGATATTGGCTTCCGCCAGCTGTTCGGCGGGCAGGTAGTCGGTCAGGCACTCTCGGCTGCCACGCAGACGGTCGACGCTAGCCGCCCTGTTCATTCGCTACACGGTTATTTTCTGCGTCCGGGCGACGCCGCGATGCCGGTGCTCTATCAGGTCGATCGCGTTCGGGATGGCGGCAGCTTCTGTACCCGCCGGGTGACGGCGATTCAAAAGGGCAAACCGATCTTTTTCCTCAGTGCGTCGTTCCAGATCGTCGAAGCCGGTCTCGAGCACCAGACCTCGATGCCCGAGGTGCCAGGCCCCGACGGATTGGTGTCCGAAGCGGAACTGGCGCAGCGGATCGCTGAACGCATTCCGCCGGCGATCCGCGAGCGCGTATTGGGTGATCGGCCGATCGAAATGCGTCCCGTGCATTTCCAGGACCCCTTCGCGCCGCAGGCCGCCGAGCCGGTGAAGCACGTGTGGTTTCGCGCCAACGGCACTCTGCCGGACAACGCGGCATTGCATCGTTACCTGCTGGCCTACGCCTCGGACTTCAATCTGTTGCCGACGTCGATGCTGCCCCATGGCGTGTCGTTCTGGCAGAAGTCGATGCAAGTGGCGAGCCTCGACCATGCGATCTGGTTTCATCAGGAGCCGAACCTGAACGATTGGCTGCTGTATGCGATGGACAGCCCGTGGGCAGGCGGCGCACGCGGCTTTTGTCGGGGCAGCGTGTACGATCTTAAGGGCCGCCTGATTGCGTCGGTCGCCCAGGAAGGGCTCATCCGACAGCGCGGAGATGTGCAATGAAGTGCGCTGACATTCGTCACTGGGTGTTCGACATGGATGGCACGCTGACGGTCGCCGTGCATGACTTCGCCGCCATCAAGCGGCACCTCGACATCCCGGCAGAAGATGACATCCTGCACCATCTGGCGGCGTTGCCCGAAACCGAGCAAGCGGCCAAGCACGCCTGGTTGCTGGAGCACGAGCGCGCACTAGCGGAGGCGTCTACAGCGGCGACAGGGGCGGTGGAACTGGTGCGGTATCTATGTGAGCGTGGCGACCAGATTGGCATTCTTACCCGCAACGCTCACGAGCTTGCCCTGATTACGCTGGAGGCTATCGGACTGGCAGACTGCTTCTCGGTCGAGGATGTCCTGGGGCGCGCCGACGCGCCGCCCAAACCGCACCCTGGCGGTTTGCTTCACCTCGCTGAGCGATGGGGCGTCGAGACGCAAAACATGGTCATGATCGGGGATCACCTGAACGATTTGGCATGCGCGCATGCGGCTGGCGCGCGAAGCATCCTCGTCAATTTGCCCCACAACCCATGGCCCGAATTCGGCGATGCGATCGCGCAGGATTGCCGGGAAATTCAGGCATGGGTGGCGCGGGGATAGGTGAGTAGAGCGACGCGATGAGGCCGTTACGCGTGGTCGATATTCCACACGTGCGTTTGCTCGTGAGATCGCTAGGCCGCACGTACGGCGCGGTTACTGTAGGGGCGGCTTTAGCCGCCGACTCATCTGGAACGCGACTCTATAAAACTAACCACCCCTAAAGCTGCTTCGCCCGGAACGTGTCGCACTCGGCGGGAGAGCCCGCCTCATATCCGCGCTTGAACCACCGAACGCGCTGCTCGGAGGACCCATGGGTGAACGAATCAGGCACGACGCGACCCTGGCCGCGCTGCTGCAGACGGTCATCGCCAATCGCAGTGGCTGCGTTCAACGCTTCCTCCAGATCACCAGGCTCCATCCAGTCCAGGCGCTGCTGCGCATTGAACGCCCATACGCCTGCATAACAATCCGCCTGTAGCTCCTGGCGCACGGAAAGCCCCGTAGCGCCTTCCATCGGCGTCCCGCGTTGGCGGGCGGCTTGGATCTGCCGGGGCAAACCCAGTAGGTTCTGCACGTGGTGACCGACTTCATGGGCAATGACGTACGCCTGGGCAAAGTCGCCGGCTGCCTGGAAGCGCTGCTCCAGTTCCTGGAAGAAACTCAGATCTAGGTAAACCTGGCCGTCACCGGGGCAATAAAAGGGTCCCACGGCGGAGGAGGCAAAGCCGCATGCGGACTGTGTCGCACCGTTGAACACGACTAATTTTGGGCGCTGGTATTGGGCGCCTTCGGTGGCGAACAGTGCGTCCCAGGTGTCCTCGGTGTCGCCCAGGATGGACTGAACGAATTGCAATTCAGGATCGGCCTCGCCAGACCCGCTCGTTCGGGGAGCGGGTGCTTCGCTGGCGGTACCCTGAATCTGGCTAAGTACCCGCAGGGGGTCTTCGCCCATCACCAGGCTGAGAATGACCACGATAGCGATGCCGCCGAGCCCGAGCCCGCCGCCAACACGCATGCCGCTACCGCCTCGTCCTCGTGCATCCACGACATTGTCGCTGCGCCTTGCTCGTTGCCAACGCATCGCGGTCTCCTGATGTGATGTCGCCCGGTAGATCAGACGTGTGTTCGACCGGCTCGTTCCGCGCAGGGCTTACACGTTGAAACAGGTTGCGCTCCGCCGCGCGGCGGTTGCTTGCCGGGCGGCGCTGTTCTCCATCGAACCTATCGCGTGGCGCTCGACTCATAACTACGTAAGGCAACCGAACACGGTGCTGCCAAGTGATAAGCGCCGGACCAAGCCGTAGGAGGAATCTCATGATCAATCATGTTTGGGGACTGTTATCTCGTCCAACCCAGGAGTGGAAGAACATCCGCGGCGAGGGTGAAACGATCACGCACATGTACGCGCATCATGTGCTGCTGCTGGCATTGATCCCCGCAATCAGCGCATTCCTTGGCACCACACAGATCGGTTGGCGAGTGGATACCGAGGCAGACCGAGTGGCGGTATCGACTGGCCTGGCGATGGCATTGACGTTCTACGTATTGATCCTGGTCGCCGTCGGCATCATGGGTAACGTGATCCACTGGATGTCCGAACGCTTCAACAATCGCCCGAGCCGCCGTCGCTGCGTGCTCTTTGCCGGGTACACCGCAACGCCGCTGTTCATTGGCGGGTTGGCGCTGCTGTATCCATCGCTGATCCTGTGGGCGATCGTCGGCGTAATCGCCGTGGCTTATACGGGCTACCTGCTCTATACCGGGTATCCGACGCTGTTGGGTGTAAGCCTGGCCGAAGGCTTCAAGGAAGGCTTCACCATCACCGGCGGTACGCTGGCAATTGGTGTACTGGTGTTGGAGCTATTGCTTGCGGCAACCGTTGCCCTGTGGGGCCTGGGCTTCGACTTCGGGGTGAGCTGGTCGCTGTTCCCGGGGCGTTGATCGCTGAATGCGGAAAGCCCGGGTGCTTGAGAAAGCATCCGGGCTTTTTTGGTTTTTCGCCGACCCTGATCGCCCACAAGCTGACCGCAGCCCGGTGGGCTCCTACGCGGTTCGCAGCGCATTGTAGGAGCCCACTTGTGGGCGATCAGCGATCGTCAAAACGACCGCATCACCGACGGCAGGTACGTCACCGCCTAACCAACATCACTCCCGCCTCCATGTGATGCGTATACGGGAACTGATCGAACAGCGCACAGCGCTCGACACGGTGGGTATCGCTCAACTGCGCGATGTTGGCCGCCAACGTTTCCGGATTGCACGAGATGTAAAGAATCCGCTCGAAACGCCGGGTCAGCTCACAGGTGTCTGGGTCCATGCCCGCACGGGGTGGGTCAACGAAAACCGTACCGAAGTCATAGCCCTTCAAGTCGATACCCGCGAGACGGCGGAAAGGTCGCACGTCGTTCAGTGCTTGGGTGAGTTCCTCGGCAGAAAGCCGGACCAGCGACACGTTGTCGATCCCGTTATCCGCCAGGTTATGCAAGGCGGCGTTGACCGACGTTTTGCTGATTTCCGTTGCTAATACCTGGCGTGCACGAGTGGCCAAGGGCAGGGTGAAATTGCCATTGCCACAGTAGAGTTCGAGCAGATCATCGGTACGCTCGCCCATAACCTCGTACGCCCAGTTGAGCATCTTTGCGCACACCTCGCCGTTGGGTTGAGTGAACGCGCCTTCGGGTTGGCGATAACGGAAGGTACGGCCCGCGACCGTCATTTCTTCGTCCACATGATCGCGCCCAATGACGATGCGTTTGCCGCGGGAGCGACCCACGATGCTAACGCCCAGGTCTGCCGACAAACGTTCGGCTTCCCTCTGCCACGCCTCGTCAAGCGGGCGGTGATAGGCGAGCGTGATCAGAGCATCACCAGAAAGCGTGGTCAGGAATTCCACCTGGAACAATTTGAACGACAGCGTCTGGCTGCTCTGCCATCCCGCTTTCAGGCGCGGCATCAATTCGTTGATGCGCCGGCTGGCGATGGGAAAGTCTTCGATCAAGATCGGCGTATGTTTGTCCCCCGGCGCGAACATAGCGTAGAAGCGTTCTTCGTTTTCGCGCCATAAGCGAAACTCGGCCCGCAGGCGGTAATGCTCGCGCGGCGAATCGAATACCTCCGGCTCGGGTGCGGCGAATGGCGCCAGCAGTTCACGCAGGCGAACGACTTTTTCGGCTAGCTGCTGATCGTATTGGGCGGGGTCGAAAACGGTGGCGCTCATGGATCACTCGGGGACGATACGGACGACGGCGCGCATTGTACGGACTTGGCGCACGGGATGCGCGGTCGCCAGGGTCGTTGCGTCGAGCGGTCAGCGCTCTCATTCTTTGCGTGCCGGTCGAAAGTATCGAGGTACCCGGGTTGGCACCCGGTCTACAAAAAGCCGTGCAGTGGCGGCGATCGGTGTACGGCAGCATTCGGATTGCGCCGGTCCGCAGGAGCCGTAGGGCGGGTGGAACCCGCGTGCGGTGTCTCCCGGACGCGTTGCATCCGGGCTGGGACGTATTGTGGTTAAAACAGGCTGAGCTTGACCACGCAAAAGATCGCCAGTGCTACCAGCATGCCATTCAGCTCGCGGAAGCGGCCCGCGATGACTTTGATGGCGACCCAGGCAATGAAGCCAAAGGCGATGCCCGTGGCGATGGAGTAGGTCAGCGGCATCGCCAGCGCGGTGATCACCACGGGGGCCGCGGTGGTGAGGTCGCGCCAATCGATTTCAGCGAGCCCCGAGGCCATCAGTACCGCGACGAACAACAAGGCCGGCGCCGTCGCGAATGCCGGAACACTGCCGGCCAGTGGTGCGAAGAACAGTGCGCCCAAAAACAGCACGGCCACTACGATCGCGGTCAGCCCCGTACGGCCCCCAGCGCTCACCCCGGAGGCGGATTCGATGTAACTCGTGGTCGTCGAGGTGCCAAGGATCGAGCCGCCTAGGGCTGCCGTGCTGTCGGCGATCAGCGCGCGACCCATCTTCGGCATGTAGCCATCCGCCCGCATCAGCCCTGCCTTTTTCGCGACGGCGATAAGCGTCCCGGAGTTATCAAACAGGTCTACGAACAGAAAGGCGAAGATCACGCTGATCAAACCCACATCCAGCGCACCCGCAATGTCGAGCTGCATGAAGGTGGGCGCCAAGGATGGCGGCATGGACACCAGGCCGCCAAACGCGCTGATGCCCAGCAGAATGCTGATGACCGTGACCGTCAGGATGCCGATCAGGACGGCGCCAGTCACACCACGTGCTTCCAATCCGACGATCAGGAAGAAACCCAGAATCGCCAGCAATGCGGGCGGCGCGGACAGGTCGCCGAGGCCTACCGTGGTTGCCGGATTCGCTACCACGATGCCGGCGCTTTGCAGGGCGATCAGCGCCAGGAACAGCCCGATACCGGCTGCGATGGCCGAGCGCAGCTCGAGGGGAATGCTGTTGATGATCCATTCCCGAATCTTGAAGATCGACAACAAGAAGAACAGGCACGCGGACAGGAACACCGCGCCCAGTGCCACTTGCCAGGTGTGGCCCATGCCGAGCACGACGGTGTAGGTGAAGAACGCGTTCAGTCCCATTCCGGGTGCCAGGGCGATCGGGTAATTGGCGATCAAGCCCATGACGGCGGAACCGAAGGCGGCGGCGAGGCAGGTCGCGACGAAAACCGCGCCTTTGTCCATGCCGGTTTCCCCAAGGATGCTGGGGTTGACGAACAGGATGTAGGCCATCGTCAGAAAGGTCGTCACGCCCGCGAGAATCTCAGTGCGAACGTTGGTGCCGTGGGCCTGGAGTTGGAAGAGTCTTTCCAGCATGGAAGAAGGTCCCCGTATGGCGAATCGCCAAAGTCATAGGAAGTACGTGCGGCCGAGCTTGCAAACGATGGGCCGAGAAAGGCGCGCGAGCATAGCAAGCCGGAGGTTTCTCCGCCCGTATCGTGTTTTCGACCCGATGAGCCGCACCTCCCTGATCTTCTTGCCGTTTACCCGTTGACCGGAACGATCAGCAGCCGCCTCTCGTCCCAATCCAGGAGACGCAGCTGACTGCGCACACCTTTAACCGTGAGGCTCCCATGAACGCGATTACCCCACCCCCGGGCGGAAATTCCCATGCCGTGCACCTCATTTCCCTGAGCATTAATGGGAAGAAGCACGAACTCGAGGTTCGCCCCTGGACGACACTGCTGGATCTGCTGCGTGAAAACCTGCAGATGACCGGTACCAAGAAAGGCTGCGACCACGGCCAGTGCGGCGCGTGCACCGTGCTTGTCGATGGCCGACGCATCAATAGTTGCCTGACCCTGGCCGTGATGCACGATGGTGCCGAATTGACCACCATCGAAGGACTGGCCAGCGAAGACGCCTTGCACCCCATGCAAGCGGCCTTCGTCAAACATGACGCGTTTCAGTGCGGTTACTGCACACCAGGCCAGATTTGCTCTGCCGTTGGGCTCGCTAACGAAGGACGCGCCCACAGCAGCGCCGAAATTCGCGAAATGATGAGCGGCAACCTGTGTCGCTGTGGCGCCTACAACAACATCCACGATGCGGTGCAGGAAGCCTTGCCTGTGTGCCGTGGGGAGGGCACCGCATGATTCCGTTCGCCTACAGCAAACCGACGGCAGTGGATGAAGCCGTGAAGATGGCCGGGCCGGACGCGCGCTTCATCGCGGGTGGCACGAACCTGCTGGACCTGATGAAGGAGAACGTCGCCCGCCCTGAGCGTTTGATTGACATCAATGCGCTGCCGCTGCGCGATGTAGAAACGACCGCCACCGGCGGATTGCGGGTGGGTGCTCTGGTGCCGAACTCGGACCTCGCCTGGCATCCAGAGGTCGAAGCGCGTTACCCGTTACTGTCTCAGGCGATTCTCGCCGGGGCTTCGCCGCAACTGCGCAACATGGCGACTACCGGCGGTAATCTGCTTCAGCGCACGCGCTGCTATTACTTCTATGACAGCGCGGTGCCGTGCAATAAACGCGAGCCCGGCAGCGGCTGCCCTGCGAAAGAGGGCGTCAACCGTATTCACGCGATCCTGGGCGCCAGCGACCAATGCGTGGCGACGCACCCTTCCGATATGTGCGTGGCCTTGGCAGCGCTCGAAGCCGAGGTGATCGTCACCGGGCCTGGCGGCGAGCGGCGCATTCCATTTGCCGATTTCCATCGCTTACCTGGGGATCAGCCGGAGCGCGACAACGTGCTCGAAGCAGACGAGCTCATCCTGGCAGTCGAGCTTCCCGCCGAGCGTTTTACCACGCACTACGCGTATTTGAAGTTGCGTGATCGTGCGTCCTACGCGTTTGCGCTGGTGTCGGTTGCGGCCGCGCTGGAAATGGACGGCGACCGCATTTCAACGGCGCGAATCGCTTTAGGTGGCGTTGCGCACAAACCCTGGCGGGTCGCAGAGGCCGAAGCGCTATTGGTCGGCCAGTTGGCGGATCAGGCCAACTTTGCCAAGGCGGCGGATGCGCTGCTGCGCGGCGCACAACCGCTGGAACACAACGCGTTCAAGGTCGAGCTCGCCCACGGCGCCATCATTCGGGCACTGGGTGAAGCCGCGGGAGGTATCACGCAATGACAGCCATGCAATCCCCAGTGGGCAAGCCGCTTGACCGCGTCGACGGCCCCAAGAAGGTTACCGGCCAAGCGCAGTACGCCGGTGAGTTTGACGCGCCAGGTCTGCTTTATGGCAGCGCGGTGTCCAGCGCCATCGCGCGCGGCCGCATTCTGACCCTTCATACCGAAGCCGCAGAGAACGTCCCGGGCGTTCGCCTCGTCCTGACGCATCTGAACCGGCCGAAAATGGCCGGCGAGAACGATGCCTACGAAGATATGGACGCCGCTGATGGTGCGCCTTTTCGGCCGCTCTACAATGACCGGGTGCTCTACAGCGGCCAGCCGATTGCACTGGTCGTGGCGGAAGACCTGGAAATCGCGCGGCATGCCGTCTCGCTGATCGAAGTCGAATATGACGTGGAGTCCCACGAGACCGATCTTTACGCGCAGCTGGACCGTGCGCATGACGCCCCAGCCGAACTGCCCGAGGCGCGTGGCAACGTCGATGCGGCATTGGCGAAATCCGACCAGACCATCGACGTCGAATACCGCGTGCCAGTTGAGCATCACAACCCGATGGAGCCGCATGCGTCCACGGTGATGTATTTCCCGGACGGCAGCTTGTTGATCTATGACAAGACCCAGGGCACGCAGAACAGCCAGGCTTACATCGAGCAAATCTTCGGTTTGGAAGGGCAGGTCCGCGTGCGTGCGCCCTTCGTCGGCGGTGCTTTTGGCTCAGGGCTGCGCCCGCAATATCAACTGGTGCTCGCCGTAATGGCGTCGCTGACGTTGAAAGCGCCAGTGCGCGTAACCCTGACGCGTCAGCAGATGTTCACCTTCGGTTATCGACCACGCATGTCCCAGCGGTTACGCATGGGCGCCTCGGCGGACGGTAAGTTGCAAGCGATCGAGCACAGCGTGATCGGGCAAACATCACGGTTCGAGGACTTCACCGAACACGTCGCCGAATGGTCAGGGATGCTCTATCACTGCGACAACGTGGCACTGAAGTACAGCCTGGTGCCGCTCGACGTCTATACGCCGCTGGACATGCGCGCGCCCGGTGCCACCGAGGGCGTCTATGCACTGGAGTCCGCCATGGACGAGCTTGCCTGCGCGGTGGGCATGGATCCGGTCGAATTCCGTTTGGCGAACTACACCGATTTCAATGCAAACGAAGGCAAGCCCTATTCGAGCAAAGAATTGCGGGCGTGTTACGCCCAAGGTGCCGCGCGCTTTGATTGGAATAAGCGATCAGCCGAGCCTCGAAGCATGCGAGAAGGGCACGAGTTGATCGGCATGGGCATGGCGACCGGTGTCTGGGAAGCGATGCAGATGCCCGCCAGCGCCAAGGCGGCGCTATGCAGCGACGGAACTCTGCGTGTCAGCAGCGCCACCACCGATATCGGTACTGGCACCTATACCGTAATGACGCAGATCGCCGCCGCAGCGTTTGGCCTGCCGGTCGAGCGCGTCGAGTTTCGTCTCGGGGATTCATCGTTTCCAAAAGCGCCTTTGCAAGGCGGCTCGTTCACGGTGTCGTCGGTGGGCAGCGCGGTTCAGAAAGCGTGCGATGCGCTTAAGGAAAAAATCTGGGAAGCGGCGCGGCAGCTGGCGGACTCACCCTTAGCGCAGGGCGCGGTCGATGACCTGCGGTTCGTGGACGGACGTCTGCAACTGGGCGATTCGCCTGAGCACGGGATGGCGCTGGAAGACATCGTGGCAACCTGTGGCCCCATCGAAGCCGAAGTGGACGGCAAGCCCGGGGAGGCGCGCGAGAAGTACGCTACCGCGACCCATTCGGCGGTTTTCGCCGAAGTACGGGTGGACGAGGCCTTGGGTACCCTCCGCGTCGTGCGTATCGTCAGCGCGGTAGCCGCAGGCCGTGTGGTCAACCCCAAGACGGCGGGCAGCCAGATTCAGGGCGGCGTGATCTGGGGGATTGGGCAGGCGCTGCAGGAAGAGACGTTGATCGACCACAAGCTCGGGCGATACATGAACCACAACCTGGCGGAGTACCACATCCCCGTCCACGCGGATTCGCCAGAGCTCGATGTGATTTTCGTCGAGGAACACGATGAGATCGTCAATGCCCTGGGCTCGAAAGGCGTCGGGGAGATCGGCATCGTCGGCGTCGCGGCGGCCATCGGCAATGCGGTGTACCACGCTACGGGTAAGCGGGTGAGGGAGTTGCCGATCACGTTGGATAAGGTGTTGTAGTCGGCCGTCTTAACCTTCGGTGCATCCGCTTTAGCCGCGATACTACTGATCTGGCGGAATAGCTCTGCCTCTCACGGCACCGGCGCTTCATGCATCCGATCCCGATGCGCGAGCGTCGGGAACAGCTTCACCCACAGCCCAGTAATCACGATGGCGCCGACACCACCTGCGACCACCGCCGGCACCGTGCCGATCCACGCCGCCGTGACGCCGGCCCTAAATTCCCCTAGTTGATTCGACGCGCCGATGAACAGGCCATTGACGGCGCCCACCCGTCCGCGCATTTCGTCCGGTGTTTGCAATTGCACGAAGGCGCCGCGGATGACCATGCTGATCATGTCGGCAGCGCCCAGCACGACCAACGTCGCCAAGCTAAACCAGAGCGACGTGGATAGCCCGAAACCGATGGTCGCAACGCCAAATATCGCCACGGCGGTGAACATGACCGGGCCAACCTTGCGTTCGATGGGAAAGCGCGCCAGCCAGAACGACATCAGAAGCGCGCCGACGGCGGGGGCGGAGCGCAACAGCCCGAGCCCCCAAGGGCCGGTAAGCAGGATGTCCTTGGCGAATACGGGAAGCAACGCCGTGGCGCCGCCCAGCAGCACGGCGAACATGTCCATCGAGATGGCGCCGAAAATGTCCGCACGGCTGCGAATGAAGCGAAAACCCGCAAGCAGGGATTCCATGGAGACCTTTTGCTTCAGTGGCCGCTGGCGAGAAGGAAGACTCAGCATCAGGCTCAGGGCCAGTGCGTAGAGCACCACGCTCGGCCCATAAACCCAGCCCGCGCCAAGCGCGTAGAGCAGGCCACCAATCGCCGGCGCGACGATGGTCGCGGATTGCATCGCCGATGCGGCTGCGGCTACTGCCTTGGGAAACAGCCCCGCCGGCACGATATTCGGCAGCAGCGCTTGGGTCGTTGGCATCTCGAATGCACGCGCGCTGCCCAGCAGGAACGCAATGACGAAGATCATCTCGCGGGTGACCGTGCCGGTCGAACTGCCGAGCAGCAGGGCCAAGGCCACCAATCCCTGAGCGGCTTGGCAGATTGCGGCCACGCGACGCCGGTCGAAGCGATCCGCGACGTGGCCGGTGAACAGAATGAACAGGATCTTCGGCATGAATTCGACCAAGCCCACCAGACCGAGGTCCAGCACGCTGCCGGTGAGCGAGTACATGTGCCAGCCGATGGCAACGGTCAGCATCTGGAAGCCGCTCGCGGTAAACACCCGCGCGAACCAGAAAGCCATGAAGGGGCGATGGCGGAGGAGGGACGTTTCGGCTGACATAAGGCACCGGAGTTGCGCGACGGAGCCGGGCATCTTAGCCGTTTGTGACAGATTATTGCTGGGTGAGATTGGGTGTGGGGCGTTGGGTGGATTAGGTAAGGAGCGGGTACGGTGTGCAGGTGGGTGGCGACTGGTCGACTGGATCGCCAGTAAGCTGATCGCAGCCCGGCTGGCTCCTACGAAAAGCGGGTGATGCGCGGACTTGAGCTCCGACGCGATTCCTGTAGGAGCCAGCTTGCTGGCGATCCGATAGTTGCGGCGACGCTGAGATTGCGTGGTTGCTGCTGATATTGATCGCCCACAAGCTGACTGCAGTCCGGTGGGCACCTACAGGTATCGCGTCGTAACACAGGTTTGCGCATCACGTGCTTCTTTGTAGGAGCCCACTTGTGGGCGATCAGTATCAGCGGCAACTGCTTAATTTCGCCGTCGCCAGGACTACCTGATCGCCAGCAAGCTGATCGCAGTCCGGCTGGCTCCTACAGGTGCTGCGTCGTAACACTGGCCTGCTCATCACCTACGCCCAACCTCACAACCCCATCATCAACCGAATGCCATACGCCAACACTGACACCGCGAGCACCCCGCCCAGCCAGAGGCCGACGAACCACGCAAGGCGTTTCCAGAGAGGACGTTGCATCAGTGGTAGCCCTCGCCCAGTTTCATCTTGCCGCGGAACACGAAGTATCCGTACACCGTGTACATCAAGATGATCGGCACCATGACGACGACGCCGACCAATGCGAATTTCTGGCTCGATTCGGGCGCTGAGGCGGCGGTGAAGCTGATGGCGGGTGGGATAATGTTTGGCCAGAGGCTGATGGCCAGTCCGGTATAGGCCAGGAAGATGAGCGCCAGGGTGAGCAGGAACGGCTGGTTGTCCTTTTTCAGGCGGACCGAGCGCAGCAGGGCGGCCAGACTGGCGAGCACCAGAATGGGGACCGGCGAGAAGTACAGCAGGTTGGGCAGATCGAACCAGCGCGACGCAATGGCCTCGTGGGCGAGCGGCGTCCATAGACTGACGATGGCGATGCAGGCACCCAGCGCGATCGTTAGCGGTGGCATGAGCTTGAACATTTTGTCCTGCAACTCACCCTCGGTCTTCATGATCAGCCAGCCGCAGCCCAACATCGCGTAACCCACGACCAGCGCGACGCCGCAGAACAAGGGAAACGGTGCAAGCCAGTCGAACGGCCCACCCGCGAAGGCACGGTTCTCGACAGGAAAGCCATTGATGTAGGCGCCCAACACGACGCCCTGGAAAAACGTGGCGACCAGCGAGCCGAAGATGAACGAGAGGTCCCAGACCGGCCTCGAACGCTTGGATTTGAAGCGGAACTCAAACGCCACGCCCCGGAATATCAGCGCCAGCAACATCAGGATCAACGGCAGATACAGCGCCGACAGCACGACCCCATAGGCGAGGGGAAAGGCGGCGAACAATCCGGCGCCGCCGAGTACCAGCCAGGTTTCGTTGCCGTCCCAGATGGGCGCGACACTGTTCATCATCAGGTCACGTTTGTCCCGTTCCTTGAAGAACGGGAAAAGGATGCCGATGCCTAGATCGAACCCGTCCATGACCACATACATGAAGATACCGAACGCGATCACGCCGGCCCAGATCAGCGGGATATCAATGTTCATGGCGGTCTCCCTCGTCGCTGTCAGCTCGGTCATCCGACTCACTGGCGCCGGACAGGGGGCGCGACGGCGTACGCGCGCGGCCTGGCCCACCTTCTATATCCGTCTGATGTTCCACCGCTTTGAGCTTCGGTCCTTTGCGCATCATGCGCAGCAGGTACGTGATGCCGACGCCGAAGACCAGGAAGTACACGATAACGAACAGCGCGAAGGTGGTGCCGACCTGGGTTGCGCTGTGCCCCGAGTCGGCATCGGCCGTGCGGAGCAGGCCATAGACTACCCAGGGCTGGCGTCCGACTTCCGTCGTGACCCAGCCGGCGAGCACGGCGATCAACCCGGACGGCCCCATGATCAACGCCATTCGATGGAACAGGCGGGCGTCGTATAGCTGTCCCCGTAGGCGTAGCCAGGCGCTGATCAAGCCTGTCAGCACCATGAGCAGACCAAGGCCGACCATCAGCCGGAAACTCCAGAACACGATCGTGGAATTCGGACGATCTTCCGGGGCCCATTCCTTGAGGCCTTTGATTTCGCCATCGAGGTCGTGGGTGAGAATCAGGCTGGCGAGCCGGGGGATGCCAATGGCGTAGTGCGTCGTTTCGGCCTGCATGTCGGGGATGCCGAACAGCAAGAGATCCACGCCGCGTTCCGTGTCCCAGTGCCCTTCCATGGCCGCGATCTTCGCGGGCTGGTGCTCCATCGTGTTCAGCCCGTGCGCGTCGCCGATGACGGCTTGGGTCGGTGCCGCCAGCAGCGCCATCCACATTGCCATGGAAAACATCGTTTTGACTTCCGCGCTGCGGCGCCCCTTGAGCAGGTGCCAGGCACCGGTGGCGCCGACGATGAAGGCGACGCTGACGAAGGCGGCCATCGCCATGTGCGCCAGGCGATAGGGGAAGGACGGGTTGAAGACGATGGCCCACCAATCGGCGGGGTAGAACACGCCATCCACCAGCTCGTAGCCCTGCGGGGTGTGCATCCAACTGTTGGAGGAAAGGATCCAGAAGGTGGATATGAGCGTGCCGATGGCCACCATCAGGGTAGCGAAGAAGTGCAGCCCTTTGCCCACCTTGTTCATGCCGAATAGCATGATGCCGAGAAAACCCGCTTCGAGAAAAAACGCGGTCAGCACTTCGTAGGTTAGCAGCGGCCCCATGATGCTGCCGGCTGCATTCGATAGGCCTGCCCAGTTCGTGCCGAACTGGTAACTCATCACCACGCCGGACACGACGCCCATGCCGAAGGCTACGGCGAAGATCTGCAGCCAGAAGCGGTAGAGGTTGAGGTAAACATCACGTCCCGTTTTTAGCCAAAGCCCTTCGAGCACGGCCAGGTAGCTGGCAAGCCCGATGCTGATGGCGGGGAAGACGATATGAAAGGAAACCGTGAAGGCGAACTGAGCGCGGGCCAGCTCCAAGGCATCGAGGCCGAACATTGATCCATCCTCGTGATGTTGATCTGCATCAATGCTGCGCCTCTCTTTCGAGCATGCCCAGTGGGCGCACTGTCGCATTAGGCAACATGTCGCAGCTCGAGAATTGGGCCGTTATGTGCGCTTGGGAGTTCGCATCGTTCCGCAGCAGTGGGGCGCCGGGCGATGAGCGGCCCGAGGGTCATCCGCAGTGGCTTACTTACGCGCTTTCAGCACCACGAATTTGGGCGTGGCCGCGATCTGTTCGACGCCCCGGAACAATTTTTTCAACTTGGCGTGATAGCCCAGATGGCGGTTGCCGACGATCCACAGCGATCCGCCCGCGACCAGTGCGTCACGAGCTTGCTGGAACATGCGCCAGGCGATGAAGTCACCGACGACCTGTTGTTGGTGGAACGGCGGATTGCACAGCACGACATCCAGGGCGTTTTCCGGCTGGCCCGCGAGTCCGTCCGCAGCACGCACCGTGACCGGTCGCTCACCAAGGGTGGCTCGCCAGTTTTCGGCGGCGGACTGCACTGCCATATAGGATTCGTCGACCAGCGTGTACTGCGCATCCGGATTGGCGAGCGCGCTGGCAATGGCCAACACCCCGTTACCGCAGCCCAGATCGGCCACGCGCGCATTGCCAAGCCCGCCCGGCAAGTGCGGCAGAAACGCACGCGTGCCAATATCCAGCCCCTCCCGGCAGAACACGTTGGCGTGGTTGAGCAATTCGATGGCGGGATGTTCGAGGCGGTATCGACTGGGGTAAGGCGATACCGCCGGGGGGCGCTCGCCCACGGTGACGTGGAGCAAACGAGCTTTCTTCACGGCCAGAGATGCGTGCACATCACCGATATAGCGTTCCAGCAATTCACCCGCGGCCCGAGGGAGGTGCTTGATCATACCGCCGGCGATGACCTTGGCGCCGGGCGCCAGTTGACCTTGCAGTCGGATGAGTTGCTCTTCCAGTAATGCCAACGTCTTCGGGATACGGATCAAGACGGTGTCGAAGGGGCCGACGATGTGTTCGCTGGCCGGCGAGAAGCGAACGCT
This sequence comes from Pseudomonas matsuisoli, assembly GCF_014647635.1. GTDB lineage: Bacteria > Pseudomonadota > Gammaproteobacteria > Pseudomonadales > Pseudomonadaceae > Pseudomonas_P > Pseudomonas_P matsuisoli. The sequence continues at coordinate 89,718 of NZ_BMPO01000006.1, read as the reverse complement.
GTCCTCCGGTAAACCATTGCGCTTGAGGTTGTCGCGCAAGCCAAGCGCGCCGAGATAGGAATCGCCACTGCTGCTCACTACGGCATGCTGTGCAAGGCTGATGGACAGGGCGCCGAAGGTGTCGTTCAGCACCAGTACGCGAGCGTGGTTGGCGATGCCCGCTTCGTGCGTTGCATTGAGCAGGTATTCGTCGGCCGCATCGAAGGCCTGAAGGGGATCGTCGCGGCGCGGGGGCTGGCGGACGAGATCGAGCTGAGCGAAAGGGGTATCGAGAAGAGGCATGGGCATTCCAAGGCAGCAGGCGAGCATTCTCCACGCACCGACCTATGCGCTCAAGTCGAATGAAAATCCCTCGTGCAACGTCGGTGTTTAGGCGCTGCGTTTTGCGCGACACTGCCGTTCCCAAGCACAGGAGACCCGCATGAGCGCCAGCGACGAGAAGTTCACCCGCCAGACCTTGACCGAGGTACACACGCTGACGCCTAACCTGTTTACGTTACGGACCACGCGAGATGCCGGCTATCGCTTCACCGCGGGTCAGTTTGCCCGGTTGGGGGTGACGAAGGCGGACGGCAGCGTGGTCTGGCGCGCGTACTCCATGGTGTCGTCACCACACGATGAATACTTGGAATTCTTCTCGATCGTTGTGCCGGACGGAGAATTCACCAGCGAGTTGCGGCGTCTGAAGGTGGGGGATGAACTCTTGGTGGACAAGACCGCGTTCGGCTTCCTGACGCTGGATCGCTTCCCCGATGGACGAGACCTTTGGCTCATCGGGACGGGCACCGGGCTGGCACCGTTTCTTTCCATCTTGCAGGGGCTCGACGTGTGGGAACGGTTCGAGCGGATCGTGCTCGTCTACAGCGCACGGGAGGCCAGTGAGTTTGCCTACCAGGAGTTGATCAAGGACATCCCCGAGCGTGAATGGCTGGAGGGCGCAGGAGCCAAATTCACCTACGTGCCCGTGGTGACGCGCGAACAGGTGCCGGGCGCTCTGAATGCGCGCGTCACCACGCTCATCGAGAATGGCGAACTCGAGCGTGCTGCCGGTATCGCGCTCGAACCCGAGCACTCGCGGATCATGCTGTGTGGTAATCCGCAGATGATCGAGGACACGCGAGCAGTGCTTAAAACCAAAGGCATGAGTCTGGCATTGACGCGCAAGCCAGGGCAGGTGGCGGTGGAGAATTATTGGTAGGGTCTTTCCTGCGGCGCGATTGTGTCGCAGGCCTAAACTTCCTGTAGGAGCGGGCCGGGCTGCGATCAGCTTGCCCGCGAAAGCGATAGTCAGCCATAAAGATTAAGTTGCTCCTGCCGCCGTATTCGCGGGCAAGCCCGCTCCTACAGAAGCCACGCCAGCGCAGAGATTCGGTATCTCATAACAAGCCCTATCTATTTGATAAGCGCGCTCACCATGCTTGAAAACAGGAGCCTATCTTTCGGCTATTTTCCAACCTGCCTAGCTTTTGCACCTTCCAGCTCTCTACGTCGCAAACCCGCCCGACATACGCCATTCATCTTTGGAAATCTTTTTTAATTGAACAGCGGCTGAACGGATCGCATAGGATGAGCGTTCCTTTCTTACCAGAATGAGCTGCATGAACAGTGACAGTAGGCGGCCGCTCTCGCTTCAGACGAGCGCGGCAGAGACTCCTCCAGACCCTTCCGGTCGCACCGCAACACGCCCCCGTCCGATAACGGACACGTCTGCGCCCCTGCGCAGTGTTTCGTTCTCCCGCACTTTCTCCCAACGTCTTCTTGAGGCCCGCTGATGGAGTGGCTCGCTGATCCTACGGCCTGGCTGGGCCTATTTACCCTTATCGTGCTGGAGCTCGTGCTCGGTATCGACAACCTCGTGTTCATCGCCATCTTGGCGGACAAGCTGCCGCCGCATCAGCGCGACAAGGCACGCATCATTGGTCTATCGCTGGCGCTGCTCATGCGCCTGGGCCTACTGGCGAGCATCGCCTGGTTGGTCACGCTGACACAGCCGTTGTTCGAGGTATTCGGCAAGGCGTTCTCCGGCCGTGATCTGATCATGCTCTTGGGTGGTGTGTTCCTCCTGTTCAAAGCGACGATGGAGCTGCACGAGCGCCTGGAAGGGCGAATGCAGACGCACCAGACGAACCGGGTCTATGCCGCGTTCTGGCCGGTGGTCGCGCAGATCATCGTGTTGGATGCCGTGTTCTCGCTGGATGCGGTCATCACCGCCGTCGGCATGGTGGAGCATCTGGAAGTCATGATGATCGCCGTGGTGATCTCCATGGCGCTCATGATGGTCGCGAGCAAGCCGCTGACTGCGTTCGTCATCGCGCATCCCACGGTCATCATGCTCTGCCTGGGCTTTTTGATGATGATCGGCTTCAGCCTTACGGCCGAAGGTCTGGGCTTCCATATTCCGAAGGGGTATCTGTACGCGGCGATTGGGTTCTCGTTGCTTATCGAGATCTTCAACCAGGTTGCGCGCTGGCGACGTAAGCGTCATCTCCAGGGTGAACACAGCATGCGCGATCGCACGGCGCATGCGGTGATGCGCCTGCTTGGCGGGCGCACCCATGAGGGCGAGGTCGACGACGATATTGCGGATATGGTGGGCAAGAATACGGGCGACGTCGCGCTGTTCGAACGCCAAGAGCGCGTCATGATCAGCGGGGTACTCCGGCTCGCCGAGTTGTCCATCGAACGGGTCATGACCGATCGCATGGAGGTCGACCACATCAATCTGGATGCACCGCTGGATGAGGTTCGACAGGCGCTGCTCGAATCGCCCCATTCGCGTCTCGTGGTCTCGCGGGGCTCGTCGATCGATGAACCGCTCGGCTACGTGCACAAGAAGGAAATGCTGCGTGAGATGCTGAGCGGCCTGGAGCCGGACATCGAGCAGTTGGTGCGTGCTCCGGTGAATTTGCCGGATAGCTGTACGGTGCTCAGTGCATTGGAGCAAATGCGCAAGGCGTCCACCCACGTTGCATTCGTGGTCAACGAGTTCGGTAATTTCGAAGGACTTTTGACCTTGACCGACATCCTGGAATCCATCGCTGGTGAGCTACCGGACGCCAGCGAAATGGAAGGGCCGGACATCGAGTCCCAGGCACAGGGCTATCAGGTCAGCGGCGCGATCAACTTGGCTGCGCTACGTGAGCGGCTCGGCTTCAATGCGCAGGCCAGCGAGGACTATCAAACCCTGGGCGGACTTGCGATGCACCAGCTCGACCGGCTGCCCGTGATCGGTGACAGCGTGGAGTTCGCGGGCTGGACGCTGACCGTGACCGAGGTGAAGGAACGCCGTATTACGCGCTTGTTGATGCGACGCAACGATCAGGATGGAAGTCCAGTAACGGCTTGATATCGGAGCGGACGGGAGGGTACTGCTTCCCGTTGAGTTCCCCTAGGGCGCTAGCCACGATGTTAGGCATAGCTTCCGTAGGGCGGGTAAACCCGCGGCTTTTTTGTCCAGAGGTTGGCAAGGGATCGGGGTATCCGGGTTAGCACCCGGTCTACGGGCGGCGTATGGGCGCTTCCGTAGGGCGGGTGAAAACCCGCGGCTTTGGTTCTGGAGACCGGCTTGGGATCGGAGCACCCGGTCTACGGTTGGTTGAACGCTGCTTCATTGTGGAACATCCGTTATCGCGCAAACAAAAACGGCAGCCTTCAGGCTGCCGTTCTCTTTTCTTGATCGCTTAAAGCGGCGGACGTGGATTCTCATTCTGTTGCTTCAACAGGTCGCGAATCTCGCCCAATAGCACTTCCTCTTTGCTTGGCGCAGGTGGCGCCGCAGGAGCAGGCTTGGCTTCCTCTTTGTGACGCATACGATTCATGACCTTGATGACCATGAAGATCGCGAACGCAACGATCAGGAAATCGAAGACGGTCTGAATGAAGCGTCCGTACGAGAGCAGCACTGCCGGCGTATCGCCTTGGGCCGCCTTGAGCGTTATCGCAAGGTCCGAGAAGTCAACTCCACCGATCAGCAGCCCCAGCGGCGGCATGATCACGTCCCCGACGAACGAGGACACGATCTTGCCGAACGCGGCGCCGATGATGATCCCGACGGCCAAATCCACGACGTTGCCCTTCATGGCAAAGGCTTTGAATTCCTGGATGAAGCTCATGCACGCGTTTCCTTCTATTGGTGTAGATGTCGCTTGATCTGAGGGTGAAATCGTCCACGCCTCGAAAGGAGAAACAAGCGTCGATGACGGCATTCGTCAGCGCCGACAGCATCACTGCCAGCCGCGCGGGCACTGCAGTTCAGTGTAGTTCGTCCTGCGAAACACGACTAAACCGCGACCGCCTGGCGCAAAGCGACGCCGATGGCGCCGTCCCTAATGGCAGACTCGGGCGACGCGCGATCAGTTCAAGTCGTTTGGCCAGGAAATCGCCGGCAGTGCTTCGAACGCGGGTTTCGCGAATAGATAGCCTTGGAACAGACGCACGCCCATTTCGCGGAGGGTCACGTATTCATCCGCTGTCTCCACGCCTTCGGCAATGACGCGGATGTTTAGCCGACGGCAAGCCTGTAGGGTGGATTCAACAATGACCTGCCGCACGCGGTCAGCGTCGATTCCTCGGATCAGGTGCATGTCGAGCTTGATGAGGTTGGGTTGGAAGTCGGCAAGCAAATTGAGGTGCGCGTAACCTGCGCCGAAGTCGTCGATCGCGGTGAGAAATCCCATCTTGCGGTAGGCACGCAGGATATCGACAAGGTGTGGCAGGTCGAGAATGTCTTCTTGTTCGGTGACCTCGAAGATCACCCGGTCGAGGGGGAAGTTAAGTTTGCGTGCCGTTTCGAAGGTCGCCCGTATGCAGGTCTCTGCCTTGTACACAGCGTTGGGCATGAAGTTGATGGATAGCATGCCAGGCAGGTTCAAGGGGGAGGCTTTGGTTAGCGCCGTCATTCGGCAGGCCTGGTCGAACGCATAGCGATTGGCCTCGTCGACCCGCGCAAGTACCGTTCCCGCGCCTTCGCCCGCAGTGCCTCGGACCAACGCCTCATGCGCAAAGACCGAGCCGCTTTGGATATCGATGATCGGCTGAAATGCCATGCTGATAGCGAAATCGAGCGGTGCGCCGTCGCGGCAGTGGGCGCAGGAGGGAAGGGCATGCAACGGTGTATTCATCAGAGCCTCGGGGACGACAAGCTGGCTTAGCGCTACGTCGACCCGGATCGACGTTGAATGCCCTAAGGTAGTCAATGGGCGCATTGTACTGTTGGACAGTCCTGTTGAGTGGTCTGTACGTCTTACTCGATAGCAGCTCGTCCGACAGCTAACGGTAGGCGCCAAAACGTTCCATTACGTCTAGGAGTGGCGCTCTACTGCCTGCTGAATTTGGCCTCGTTAGAGCTGTAATTTTATCCAGTTGTTCGGTATCGTTCGGCCTTCGTTCGAGCACACAGGATCACGTCATGGCCAAGGCCAAGCGCATGTACGGCTGCACCGAGTGCGGTGCAACCTTCCCGAAATGGGCGGGGCAGTGTGCCGAGTGCGGCGCGTGGAATACGTTGGTGGAAACGGTGCTCGAAGGCACGGCCACGCCCTCGGGACGCGGGGGTTGGTCTGGTCAGCAAGCGCAACTCAAGACGCTCGCCGAAGTAAGCGTCGAGGAGGTGCCGCGCTTTTCCACCGCCTCCAAGGAACTCGATCGTGTGCTCGGTGGTGGATTGGTCGACGGTTCGGTCGTTTTGATTGGCGGCGATCCTGGTATCGGTAAATCCACGATCCTGCTGCAGACGTTGTGCAACGTGGCGGAGCGATTTCCGGCGCTGTACGTCACTGGCGAGGAGTCGCAACAGCAGGTTGCAATGCGCGCGCGGCGCCTGGATCTCCCGTTGGACAAGCTCAAGGTCATGACGGAGACAGGCATTGAATCCATCATCGACACCGCCCGGCGTGAGCGCCCGAAGGTCATGGTGGTCGACTCGATCCAGACGATTTTTACCGAGCAGTTGCAATCTGCACCGGGCGGTGTCGCGCAGGTGCGTGAGAGCGCGGCATTGCTGGTACGTTTCGCCAAGCAGAGCGGCACCGCGATATTCCTGGTCGGCCATGTGACCAAGGAGGGCTCGTTGGCCGGGCCACGGGTGCTCGAGCACATGGTGGATACGGTGTTGTATTTCGAAGGGGAATCGGACGGGCGCTTGCGCCTCCTGCGCGCCGTCAAGAACCGCTTCGGTGCTGTCAACGAGCTGGGCGTGTTCGGGATGACCGACAAGGGTTTGAAAGAAGTGTCCAACCCGTCGGCGATCTTTCTGACGCGGGCGCAAGAGGCCGTTCCCGGAAGCGTGGTGATGGCCACCTGGGAAGGTTCGCGGCCAATGTTGGTCGAGGTTCAGGCACTGGTAGATACGAGCCATTTGGCCAATCCCCGGCGGGTGACCTTGGGCCTGGACCAAAACCGTCTAGCGATGCTACTGGCTGTTCTGCATCGCCACGGCGGCATCGCCACCTACGACCAGGATGTGTTCCTCAATGTGGTGGGCGGCGTGAAGGTATTGGAAACCGCCTCCGACCTTGCGCTAATGGCGGCCGTCATTTCCAGCTTGCGTAACAAACCACTGGAACATGATCTATTAGTCTTCGGTGAGATCGGGCTTTCCGGCGAAATCAGGCCAGTGCCCAGCGGCCAGGAGCGTCTGAAAGAGGCCGCCAAGCATGGCTTTAAGCGCGCGATCGTGCCAAAAGGCAATGCGCCCAAGGATGCGCCACCTGGTTTGCAGATCATCGCGGTAACGCGTTTGGAGCAAGCACTGGATGCGCTGTTCGAGTAGCGCATCGCTACCTTACGACCCGAGTGCGGCCAGCTCGCGCTCCAGTAGTGCCTCGTCACCCAGATTGAGCTCGACGATACGGCGTAGATGGCTGATCGATTCGATGTCGATGTGATCGCAGCTGAAACCGAGATAGGCATCATCGCTGCGCTTGAGCGTCAGTTGCATGGCAACTTCAATGTCATCCCCCAGCGCGACCGAGCCCATGAAGGGGGCATTGCTGTCGCCATCCCATTCATCGGGGCGGCGTACCAGCAGTCCCTTGAACGAGATGTCCTGGGACACAGTGACCCACTGTCGCTGACCTTGTGCGATGACGGTCTTCGCATCGAAGCCAATCCGGTGAAAGCGCCGGCGCTCTTGGCTATCGTTGGACATGACGTACTCCTGCCGCAGGCGATGATTTCTTGAAGCGTCACGAATACCTGTCCCACGCCCATAGAGCAAGCACAAACGAACTTCCGTCAAAATGCCGACTCCACGCGCGCTATTGCCACACACCTAAGAAATATTGGCGACTCGGTCATGGTTTATGCAAAAAGGTTCTTTTGACAGCTTAATGCCAGCAGTTACTTTAGTGTCTACTACGCACACGACGGGACGGATGCGTCGGTGCAGTACCTCAGAGGGAATTGATATGAATGGACCGAAGTGCGGGGATTCGGTGTGCGTGGAACGCGTGTGGGCCGGACTCGAGCGCAAGGTGCGTCTACATGAACGCAAGGTGATTCGGTTCAACGATTTCGATGCGATGTTGCCTCTGTACGCAGTAGGTGCGCTATTGGTTGCAGTAGCGATGGCGATCGCCGCCATTCTCGCCCATGACGTCAGGTCTCCTGCTCGTGTGGCGAGCATTACTCCTAACAGTGGTCATGTGCCCATCATTCGTTCGGAAGACGTCCTGAGCGTTGTGGGCGATCGTTCGGGCGGCCCAGCGGAGCTGGCCCAAGCGGGAAAATCGAAGGAGGGCGGTAGGAGCCCGGTACGCTTCGTGTTCTGACCCAACGCTTGCTGCGATAAAACGTTCGACACAAAAAAGCCCGAGTTGCGATGCAACCCGGGCTTTTGCTTTGCAATACCCGATGCTTACTGGCCGTAGACCGGCAGCTTCTTGCAGATGGCCTGTACCTTCTGACGCGTCGCATCGATCACGGATTCGTCACCCATGTTTTCAAGGATGTCGCAGATCCAGCCTGCCAACTCGCGGCAATCGTCTTCTTTGAAGCCACGGGTCGTGACAGCAGGGCTACCGATACGAAGACCCGAGGTCACGAACGGCGACTTGGGATCGTTCGGTACCGAGTTCTTGTTGACCGTGATGAAGGCGCGACCCAAGGCCGCATCCGCGTCCTTCCCAGTGAGGCCTTGCTTGATCAGACTCAGCAGGAACAGGTGGTTTTGGGTGCCGCCGGAAACGACGTCGAAGCCACGCTCGATGAAGACCGAGGCCATGGCTTGTGCGTTTTTCAGCACCTGCTGCTGGTAGGTCTTGAACTCGGGCTGCAAGGCTTCTTTGAAGCAAACCGCCTTCGCCGCGATGACATGCTCCAGGGGGCCACCTTGTGCGCCGGGGAATACGGCCGAGTTCAGCTTCTTCTCGATTTCCTCGTTCTTGCGCGCCAGGATCAAACCGCCGCGAGGGCCGCGCAGGGTCTTGTGTGTCGTCGTGGTCACGACGTCGGCGAACGGCACTGGATTCGGGTAGACGCCCGCGGCCACGAGGCCGGCGACGTGGGCCATGTCGACGAAGAGGTAGGCGCCGACCTTGTCCGCGATCTCGCGGAAGCGCGCGAAGTCCAGTACTTGGGAGTATGCGGAAAAGCCCGCGACGATCATGCGAGGTTTGTGCTCGACGGCCAGGCGCTCGACTTCGGCGTAATCGATCAAGCCGTTATCGTCGATGCCGTACTGCACGGCGTTGTAAAGCTTGCCCGAGGACGAAACACTGGCACCGTGGGTCAGGTGACCGCCATGGGCCAGGCTCATGCCGAGAATGGTGTCACCAGCGCTCAGTAGAGCGAGATAGACCGCTGAGTTGGCTTGCGAGCCTGCGTGTGGCTGAACGTTGGCATAGTCGGCACCGAACAGTTGCTTGGCGCGATCGATGGCCAATTGCTCGATGACGTCGACGTGCTCGCAGCCGCCGTAGTAACGCTTGCCGGGGTAGCCTTCTGCATATTTATTGGTCAGCACAGAGCCCTGTGCTTCCATCACTGCCGGGCTGGTGTAGTTCTCGGAAGCGATCAGCTCGATGTGATCTTCCTGGCGCTGGGCCTCTTGCTGCATGGCTTCGAACAGTTCTGCATCGAAGCGTGAAAGGGTCTGTTCCCGACTGAACATGGCAAATTCCCCGGCTGTGGCGGTTTCGAAAGACGCGCATTCTACGTCATGCCCTCGCGGCAGGGTATCGCGCCTCGTTCATGTCCAGACGAGGCGGGCTCATGTGCAGGACGAGCCCCTTGCGGTCCGGGAGGTCGAGGGTTACGCCAACGTATCGTCCTTGGTGGTTGCGAGCCGCAAGATCGAAAGAAACGACAGCGCCGCGATCACGAAGAGGTACACCGAAACGCCCCACGGACTACCGTCCCCAAACTCCAGCAGCGACGTCGCGATGAAGGGCGTTACACCCGCGAGCAGCGCCGAAATCTGGTAGGCCACCGATAAGCCGGTGTAGCGCACTTCAGGCCTGAAGATTTCCGCGAAGAATGTGGGCTGCACGCTGAACATCAGCCCCGTGCATAGCGAAAACCCGATGGTGATGGCCAGCCAGATCAGGGGTGTGGAGCCGGTATTCAGCAACCAGAAGAATGGGAACGCATAGAGGCAGGTGAACGCCGCACCGGTCGCATAGAGCTGGCGCCTGCCCCAACGATCCGAAAGCTTGCCGAACAAAGGAAGCAAACCTAGCTGCACGGCGGACGCGATGATGACGCCCGTCAGCGCAATGGTGTCGGGCAGTTTCAGCTGCTGGCTGATGTAAGCGAGTGCGAATGCGTTGAAAATATTGGACGCGGCCGCATCAGCCAGCCGCGAGACGACGGCGAGTCCTGTGCTGCGGGGATGATGCTTGACCAGGTCCTTGAGTGGCATCGCGGATTCCTTACCCTCGGACTTCACCGCTTCGAACTCCGGGGTCTCCTGTACCCGCAGGCGAATGAACAAGCCGACACCGAGCAGTAGTGCGCTCAATACGAACGGCAGGCGCCAGCCCCAGCTCATGAACTGATCCTCGGGTAGCAAGGAGCAAAGCGTGAAGATGCCGGTTGCGAGCAGTAGCCCGGCAGGCGAGCCGATTTGCGGCAGGCTGCCCCAAAAGCCTCGCTTGGACTTTGGTGCATGCTCGATCACCATCAGTGCCGCGCCGCCATACTCGCCACCCAAGCCAAGCCCCTGAAGCAGGCGTAGGGCAACTAACATCGTCGGCGCCCAGTAGCCAACGCTGTCGTAGGTCGGCAACAACCCGATGAGCAGGGTGGACACGCCCATGATCAATAACGTCAGCACGAGTATCGATTTGCGCCCGAGCTTGTCTCCGTAGTGTCCGAAAATCAGCCCACCCAGCGGCCGGGTGAAAAAGCCTGCGCCGAAAGTCGCGAATGCGGCCAGAGTGCCGCCAAGCGCGGAAAAGTCCGGAAAGAACAGTTTGGCGAACACCAGCGCGGCCGCCGTTCCGTAAAGGTAGAAGTCGTACCATTCCAGCATCGACCCCATGAAGCTGCCCACCGCAACGGTTTTCATCGATGTGTGTCGAGATGACGAGGTATTGACCGACATATGTTCTCCGCATATCTCATGGACACGGCGACGTGAGCCCCGACGTAGAGCGGTCACAGAACGCATTAGGAGAATGGAAGCCACGCGAGCATTGAAAGTGCCGGTCCCCTCGCCATGGCCGACGAATGGTGCCTGTGCAACGTCGCGGGAGGCGACCTACGTCGTGTCGTAGGCCGCACCGAGAAAAGCGGACTTAATTGAGTATGAACAGCGAATCGTTGCTGTAGAGCGTCTCGAACTGCGCCGGGGGCATGGGTCTGCCAAACAAAAAGCCTTGCACTTCGTCGCAGCCGTGCTCACGTAGGAAGTCCAGTTGCTCCTGGGTTTCCACGCCTTCGGCGATCACGCTTAAGTTGAGGCTGTGCGCCATGGCGATGATCGCGCGTGCGATCTGCGCGTCCTGCTCGCCGTCGGGAAGTCCGTCGACGAAGGTGCGGTCGATCTTGAGCACGTCAATCGGGAATTGCTTCAAGTAGTTGAGCGACGAATACCCGGTACCGAAATCGTCCACGGCAATGCAGATGCCGAGCTTTTTAAGCCCGTCCAGCATTGCCATGGTTTCACTGACGTCGTGCATCAGAATGCTCTCCGTCAGCTCCAGCTCCAGGCAGCTGGGCGGCAGACCGCTGTTCTCGAGAATGCGGGCAATGCGCGACCGTAATTGGCCGTCGCCAAATTGGCGGGCCGAGATGTTCACCGACACCTTCGGCACCCGAACCTTGGCGCGGTGCCAGCGTTTTAACTGTTGGCACGCTTCGGCAAGGGCCCAGTCGCCCACCTGCACCACCAGGCCGAGCTCTTCCAGCACTGGCACGAAGTCCGCTGGCGAGATGAAGCCGCGCTGTGGGTGTTGCCAGCGCAGCAACGCCTCGACGCCCGTCAGGCGTTTGCCGTCGCCGGAAAACTGCGGCTGGTAGTAAAGCTGGAACTGCTCGTTATCCAGGGCATGTCGCAGGTCGCTCTCCAGCTCCAGGCGTTCAAGGGCGCGGGCGTTCATGTCGGCCTGGTAGAACTGGAAATTGTTCTTGCCCATTTCCTTGGCGTGATACATGGCGGTATCGGCGTTCTTCATGAGCTGGCTCAGCTCGTTGCCGTCCTGCGGACTGAGCGCGATACCGATGCTGGCGGTGACGAAGAACTCACGTCCTTCAAGAACGAAGGCCTGGGACAGGCTGCCGAGGATTCGCTCGGCCACGTGAATGGCCCGGGTAAGGGCGTTCTCCCGATTCTCGCTCGCGCGGAGGAGCAAGGTGAATTCGTCACCCCCCATGCGTGCAACGGTATCTTCCTGGTCCACGCAGCCTGACAGGCGCTGGGCGACGTCCTTGAGCATGCGATCGCCTGCGGCGTGTCCGAGGGAGTCGTTGATCGGCTTGAAACGATCGAGATCGAGGAACATCAGGACGACCCACGCGCGATTGCGCTCGGCAGTTTGCAGCGCGGTGTGTAGCCGGTCCTGGAACAGCGTGCGGTTGGGCAACTGAGTCAGGGCATCGTAGTAAGCGAGGCGATGGATGCGCTGCTCGCTGGCCTTGCGCTCGCCCACGTCACTGAAGAAGCAGACATAGCTCACCAGGTCGCCTTCTTCGTCCTGTACGGCAGTGATGCCGACCCACGCCGGATACGTTTCGCCATTGCGCCGCTTCAGCCAGACTTCACCTTCCCAGCTCCCGGTGATGTCCAACTGACCGATGATGTATTGCAGATGATTGGCCTGCTGCCGGTCTGCGGTCAGCAAGGCCGGGCTTTGATCCAGTATTTCTCCACTTTCATAGCCGGTGATCCGGCTGAATGCGCGGTTCACCTGCACGATGTAGCCGGCTGGATCGGTAACGAGAATGGCCGCGGTGGAATGTTCGAAAACCGTGGCCGCCATGCGCATGTCTTTTTCCGCGCGGCGCTGGCGGCTGATGTCGCGACCCACACCCAGCAGCCCTTGGAAATGCCCACTGTCGTCCCACATGAGCACGACGCGGATCTCCACCGGCACTTTACGGCCGTCGGCTCGCAAACAATCGATGACCATATGCTGCGGTCGAACGTCTTGTCTCAGCACGGCAAGTTTGCGCGGGTCGTTCAAGCAACCGTGTACGCGTGCAACGAGATGGGTCAGCCCGGCGATTTGCTGGGGGTTGGCGATGATGCTGCGTATACCGGTCTCCAGCAGTTCCTCGGGCTGGTAGCCGAGCATCTGTTCTACGGACGGGCTGATGTAGTTCAGGTGCAGCGCGGCATCGCTGGAAAAGATGACGTCGCTGATGCTTTCCGCTAGCAAGCGGTAACGCTGTTCACTGGTTGTCAGTGATTCGTTGGCATCGATCTGCTCGGTGATGTCCTTGGCGATCCCGATCAGGCGGGTGGTCGGCACCGTGGTGTCCACCTGTTCCAGCGCCTGCTCACGGATGTCGAACCAGCGCCAGCTTCCGTTGTGATGACGCAGGCGGACCTGGCCCTGGATCAGCCGGGACGGCGCCGCCTGTTCCTGGAGCACCGTCTCCAAACGGGCTTGATCGTCGGGGTGTAGCAGGTCTTTCCAGTCGAAGCGATCCGCGTGTTCGTAGCCCAGCTGCCGGCGTAGGCGATTATTGCTGAACACGGGCGTGCGGCTTTGCATGTCGAGCACGTAGAGCGCGTCCGGCACGGCGTAGGCGATTCCCGACCAGAATTGCTCCCGCTCGATCAGCGAGAGCTCCATGGCTTTGCGGCTGGTCATGTCGTTGAGGCTGACCGTCACCGCGCGGAAGTCTTCCCGGCGCTCGGGGAAGCGGGCCGTCATCCAGAAATGCCGGACGCCGGTATCGCACTCGACACAGACTTCCACTTCGATGTGGCGGTCGCTTTCGATCAGAGCGGAAACGATCGCGTCGCACACGCTTTCGCAGTTTGGGTTGCGGGCGGTCAAGTGTCGCCAGACATCGGTGGTATCGCGCGTGCCTAGAAGGCGCGCCACCATTGCGTTGGCTTCGGTTACCTGCAGCCGCTGCTCGATATCGTCCGCCGCATCAGGGGATGCGCGCAGCCATGCGTGGTAGTCATCGCGGTTCTGGAAATTCAGCGCTTTCAGCATTGAGGCCAGCTTGGACAGATCGAGCACGCAAAGCCCGGCGCCGCTGCCTTCGAAGATGTCCTGGTAGCGACGCCGCGTCTCTTCGAGCGTTGCCAAGGCTTGCAGTGCTGCGGTCTCGTCCCGCATGACCCAGACATACCCGCCCAGGCTGCTGTGGTTACCCATTCCGCTCCGCTCGACCGTGTAGCGGCGGACGTTTCCTGCGCGTTCGAGAGTGACGATCCGGCGTTGCACATCGCAATAAGGCGCCGCAAGCATGTCGGCAAGCTCGGGCAGGACGGACAGCAGGTTCGTCGCCGTAGTCGCCGGTGCCTGGCCCAACATGATCTCGGCGCGGCGGTTCAGATAGAGCAATTCGCCGTCTGTGCGCGAAAGCAGTACCGGCTGGTCGATTGTCGACAGTACGCTTGTCGTCTGTTCGAGCTGGCGGCTGGAAGCCGCACTCTTGCTACGCAATTCACGGAGAAGCGCAACGAGCGCGAGCAGTGTCAGTGCGGCACACATAAGATAAAGCACAGCTTTGGTGGCGAACGGCACCATGCGCTCAGGGTGCAACGGCGTATCCGTGGTGTATAGCGACCATTCGCTATTGGCGATTGGAACGTGAAGACTGTCGGCGGGACGGGACGTACCAGCGTGAGCGGATTCGCTCAATACGTTGCCTTGGCGATCAACCAGCGCCCAGCCAATGTCCGGAATGCCCGCTTCATCGAGCCAGTGCTGTAACGCCTTCGTTTCGACGTGCACGACCCAAACGGCCGCACCCCGTACGACAAGGTCAAGACGAGTATTTTCGCCGCGCGTCGACGCGTAGAAATAGTTCACGCTTGGGTCGATACGTTCGAATAGCGTTTGCAGATGGCTTGACGTTTCAGGCTCGCCGATGGAGTGGACCAGGCGGCCATCTTCGTCCAGCCACGCGATTCCCCTCGTATTCGGCAGCACCCCTCGCAACGTCGTCATTAGCGCATGCGCGGCGTCATCCCGCACCTGAGTGTTGCCCGCTTGCTCGAGCGCGACGCGTGCTGCTGAAGCTTTAGCTTTCAAGAGCGCATTCAAGCGCTCGGCTTGGTCGTGGAGGCTACGCTCGGCATGGTGCCGTTCGAGCGTCTGCAGCTGCTCGTATTCCTCCGGCAGGTCCCAGAGCAGCAGGGCAAGTGTCAAGATGACCAAACCGATGAACAGATTCTTCACGGAAAGACGACGCAACGTGGCTTCTCGTAATTTCTGAGACGGGGGTGGAGCGGACGGTGGGAGCGCCTTGGACACCAGCTAGTACCTGATCAATGCGTGAAGCGCCTACAGAGCCTGTCCATAACCTGCTGCGCATCGGCTGTTCGGCCTTGGAAGATCTGCTCCGGCTGCCTATTAACCTTACGTAAACCGGCGCGCGGGGCCGATGCGCTTCCTTGCTGCTTGTTGCGAGTGTGCAAAGCCTTTACTTGGCATCCGCTCGAGGTCGTGAACGAATTCCAGGGCGCGATAGGATGCCTTGAAAAAAGGCAAACTGCCAGTATGTCCGACGACACGCCATTTGACCCTCCAACACCGGTTCCGGTAGCTTTGCGTCTCTTACTATGCGCGCGACGCGAGTCGGCTCCCAAACGCCGGCAATCGCTCAGCCCGACGCCTCGGTCGATAGTCATCGGTTCTGCGGGGCACGTCTTGCGGACCATTCGCGTCATCTCAATCAACCTCACCGAAAGTCAGGTCACCATGGCTCAATACGTCTACAGCATGCACCGTGTCAGCAAGGTCGTGCCCCCGAAGCGCGAAATCCTCAAGGACATCTCTCTGTCGTTCTTCCCTGGCGCCAAGATCGGTGTGCTCGGCCTCAACGGCGCGGGCAAGTCGACGTTGTTGCGCATCATGGCCGGCGTAGACACCGAGATCGACGGCGAAGCGCGGCCGATGCCCGGTATCAAGGTAGGTTATCTGCCGCAGGAGCCGAAACTTGACCCCGAGAAAACCGTCCGGGACATCGTTGAAGAGGCGGTAGGCGAGATTAAGCAAGCGCAGGCCCGTCTTGACGAGGTTTACGCTGCATACGCCGAGCCGGATGCGGACTTCGACGCGCTGGCTGCCGAGCAGGCCAAGCTCGAAGCGATTCTGCAAGCGTCCGACGGTCACAACCTCGAGCGCCAGCTCGAAGTCGCTGCCGATGCGCTCCGCCTGCCCGCCTGGGACGCCAAGATCGAACACCTCTCCGGAGGTGAAAAACGCCGTGTCGCGTTGTGCCGCCTCCTGCTCTCGGCACCCGATATGTTGTTGCTGGACGAACCCACCAACCACCTGGACGCCGACTCGGTCGCCTGGCTGGAACACTTCCTTCACGCCTTCCCCGGTACGGTCGTGGCCATTACTCACGACCGTTACTTCCTCGACAACGTTGCTGGCTGGATTCTCGAACTCGACCGCGGACACGGTATTCCTTACGAGGGCAATTATTCAGGCTGGCTGGAGTCGAAGTCCGCCCGTTTGGCCCAGGAATCCAAGCAGGAAGCGTCCCATGCGAAAGCGATGAAGGCCGAGCTGGAGTGGGTCCGGCAGGGCGCAAAAGGGCGTCAAGCCAAATCGAAAGCGCGCCTGCAGCGTTTCGAAGAGCTGCAATCCCAGGAATTCCAGAAGCGTAGCGAGACCAACGAGATCTACATCCCCGCCGGCGAGCGGTTGGGTGACAAGGTGATCGAATTCAACGGGGTGTCGAAGGGCTTCGGCGATCGCGTGCTCATCGACAACCTCAGCTTCTCTGTGCCCAAGGGCGCCATCGTCGGGGTAATCGGCGGCAACGGTGCCGGTAAGTCGACTCTGTTCCGCATGATCATGGGCACCGAACAGCCTGATAGCGGGACGATCGAGGTGGGCGACACCGTCAAACTGGCCAGCGTCGACCAGATGCGCGATGAGTTGGAAGGCACCAAGACGGTTTGGGAGCAGGTCTCCGACGGCTTCGACATGATCAAGATCGGCAACTATGAGGTGCCATCGCGAGGCTATGTCGGCCGCTTCAACTTCAAAGGCGCGGACCAACAGAAGTTCGTGAAGGATCTGTCCGGCGGTGAGCGTGGTCGCTTGCACCTGGCGCTGACCCTCAAGCAGGGCGCTAATGTGCTGCTGCTTGACGAACCGTCCAACGACCTCGACGTGGAAACGCTACGTGCACTGGAAGAGGCGCTGCTGGACTTCCCCGGTGCGGCGATCGTCATTTCCCACGATCGTTGGTTCCTGGACCGAATCGCAACGCACATCCTGGCGTACGAAGATGAATCGCACGTCGAGTTCTTCGAAGGGAACTACACCGAGTACGAGGCCGATCGCAAGAAGCGCCTTGGTGACGCGGCGGCCCAGCCGAAGCGGGTGAAGTACAAAAAGCTCGCATAAGGGCGATAGCGTCCTGTCAGCAAAAAGCCCGGCGATGATGGCCGGGCTTTTTGCTATCCAGTCGGTCAGAAGTGATATTTGACCAGCAGGCTTGCGGTGTTCTGGTCCGTCTTGCCGACAAAGTTCTCGCTTACGAAGCCGCCGTCCTTGATGCCGTATTTGTTGCTCCAGTAATCGTACTCGGCACCCACGTACAGATGCTTGGCCTCGTAACCAAGCGACTTGCCCAAGTCGTACTTGATCTGTGGGTTGAAATGCAGGTTTCTTTCCAGTCGGTCGCCGCGCGCTTCGGAGCCCTTCGAGTTCACCACCCAGTCCATGTAGCCGTCGATCAGTAGATCGGAGTTGCCGACGGGGAGAGTGATGCCCCACACGGGCGTGACCTGCCACTGGCCGGACGGTTGCTGCGTAATGCCATCGGGCTTGCGGTAGTACAGGTTGATCTGGAAGTAGTCGAAACCGGGGACATCAATGTCCAAGCCTGGGCCGAGCAGATAGTTACGGTTGCGGTTCTCTCCGCGCTCGTAAGTGCCGGCCAGCAATACGTCCTTGATCGGCCCGAACGAAAGATCCTTCCCACTCAGCTTTCCGAACGAAAGCCGGGGCGTGAATTCGCCATAGTACGTTTCTTTACCGAGATTGCTGTCGGACTCGCCGTTGTAGTTGATCCAGTCCACGAAGATGAACAGATCGCCCCAATTCCACGCGCTTGCGTGCTCGAAAGTCAGGGTCTGCTGGATGGCGGGGTTTACTTTGAAGTCTTTGCCGTAGAGGTACGTCAGGCTGTTGTCTTGCCAGATCAGTGGGCTTTCGGCGTGTGCGGTTGCTGCGCAGAAGAGGCTGCCAGCGATCAGCAACGATGTTGCGGTGGATTTCATGGGGCTCCTGAGGGCGTGTTCGAGGGTGCGAAGTTCATCGTGTCGGCAGATCTTGCGTCTGCTTTATAAGGTTCGGAGTTGGATGCCCTCTACGGGGTGCAGGGCACGTTACTGCGATGTCGGCTCGGCTCTATGCGTCTGCGCAAGGGCCTCCAGAAAGCATTCCAGCACCAGATGCGCATGCCGATCGCGACGCGTGACCGTTGCCAGGCTGAGGTCGTAGAAGCGGGTGGCAACTTTCAACGCTCGCAGCCGGCCCTGCTGAACCCACTGCCGAGCGTAATGATCCGGCAAATAACCCACATAGCGGCCGGTCAAGATCAGAAAAGCCATACCTTCGCGGTCGGATGCGCTGGCCGTGCAATTGAGCCGCTGGTGGTGCGCCTGAACCGCCGCCGGCAAGCGGAAGTTCGGCGCGATGGCATCCTGGGCGTCGAGGCGCGCATCGTCGAGCTCGTTATCACTGACGTAGAACAGCGGATGACCGACAGCGCAGTACAACTGGGAGCGTTCCTCGTACAGCGGGTGGTAGTCGAGCCCGGCCAACGCGCCTGCCTGCGGCACGACGCCAACGTGAAGTCGACCATCGAGCACGCCTTTCTCGACCTCACTGGGCGGCGTCATGCGGATCTGGATGCGAACGTCCGGCCCGTGCTCTTTGAGCGTTGCTAGCGCATGAGTGATGCGCATGTGCGGAACGGTGACCAGGTTATCCGTCAAACCGATGTTGAGTTCGCCACGCAGGTGGCTGTGCAGTCCATTCACTTCAGTGCGAAAGCTTTCCATAGCGCTCAGAAGGCGCTCTGTGGCGCGATAGACCTCGGCGCCCTCTTCGGTAACCGAGAATCCCGCACGGCCCCGTTGGCAGAGACGCAGCCCTAGACGTTGTTCGAGGTCACCCATTTGCTGGCTGATGGCCGAACGGCCAATACCGAGTACGCTTTCGGCTGCGGCGAACCCACCGCTGTCGACGACCGTGCGGAAAAGCTTCAAAAGGCGGATATCGAAATCGCTGACTTGCGACAGGGGTCTCGAGCGTCGTTGCATGCTTTGAGCCTTTCGAGCGGAGGGTTACTGAGCTAATAAGCCGAGAGGCGGGTATCTACTCGCGCCTGCGTTGGCTGCCTACAGGATGCGGATTCCGATAGCGACCAATTGGAATGCGCAAAAGAAACCAAACGCGACCTTCAACGAGGGCTCCATTTCCTCACCCAGGCTGAGCTTCAGCGGCTTGAACATGAAGGATGGCGTCAGCGCCAGCCCCACCAAGAGTGCGATGATCGCGAGCATCGAAAAGAATTCGCTGGAATACACTGCCACGTTGGACGCCAATGCATAAATGAGGCAGCCAGCGGCAACAGCCGCCCATAGCGCTGCGACCAGACGTTCACGTGGGGACCAGTCGGAAAATTTCATGGATGTCTACCCGGGCTTTGCAAAGCCCGGGAGTATAAGACGGCGAGGCTAATGCGGCGATCGTATCGCGACGGCGATGGAGCCTTCGGCGCATTGCGGCGCCTGGGTTAAAGGAGCGCGTTTGCGTGTAAACCGCTTGCCGAACGCGATGGCGGGCATTTCCACCCAGCGATAGAGAACCTCGGCGCCGATTATCGTTAACAGTACCGTGCCGGTCGCCATCAGCCCGAACTGCTGCCACGGCGTGGCATCCAGGGCGTCGATGGTCGCAAGACACATCATGAGGCTGATGACGACCCAATGAAGGATGTAGACCGAGTACGAGCGCATCCCGGCGCCTACGGCGAGTGGACTGTCCAATAGCCTCCGTAGCCAACGTGTTGCGCTATCGGGCTGGTCGAACGCTCGTGCATCGAGCAAGGCGTAGCTCATCAAAGCGACCCAGGCGGCAATAGGTACCAGCGCCCCGGAGCTCAGAGCGAGAATCAGGCAGCCGCTGACGAGGGCCGTCGGATAACGCTGTAAGGCGGGAAGCTTATCTACCGCCAGGCGTGTGCCCATTCCCACCAGAAAATAACCGATCGCACCCGGTAAAAAGCTGGGCAGGTAAAACTGCCCGAAAAGGCCTAGTCGATAGGCGGCATAACTCATCGCTGCCAGCAATAACACGACGATCTGCAGCCGCTCGCGCACGAGCATGGCGAGCAGTACCGGCGCCACGAGATAGAACTGCCATTCGAGGGACACGCTCCAGGCTGGCGTCAGGAACATGTATTCGGACTCTGGAAGCAGCGTATTGGGGACAGCGCCATGCAGCATCAACGCATGCAAGAGCACATGCAGGCTCGCCAAGCCATCGTGCAACTGCGCGCTTTGAGCCTTGAAATGCAGGATTTGCGTGGCGTCGTGCCAAGGCAGTGCATCGAACGCAGCAACCGTGGCCGGGAGTACGGCAATGGCAAGTAGAAGCGCAACGAGATAAGCCGGAAACAGGCGAAATGCGCGCCGGGTGATGTAGGTGAGATAGGGCTCTCGACGGGCTAGCAGGAGGTGGCTGATGACAAAGCCACTGATGATCACGAAAAGCTGAACAGCCCAGTCGCCCGCCAATTGGATGCGACCCAGGAGTGGTGCGACTTGTGAAACCCCTGTCAGTGCCACAAGGTGGGTGAACACAACGATCCACGCCAACCAGGCGCGCGCGCCTTCGATACCACGGTAATTCGACATGTGAGGGACTCCTTCCCTGAATTCATTGTTATCAGCACCTAACTGCAATCGGCCTATCTGTCGTTACGAAAACAGTGGCGCAAAGGTTGTAACCGAAAGTGTCTTAGGTCGGGTAGACATGACAGGCGAACGGAGCGTTCAAGGTTTTCGCCTCGCCGGTTAAGCGGCTCAGCGAAATGCGTAGAAGGTCACGGTTCAATCCGATGCGGGATACGACGGCGCCGTGAGTTGGGCGCAACGGTGCATGCGGAGTCTCGAGATGATGAGGGCGGCGAGAGGAGTCGACGCCCGTACTTCATCGGAAGCGGTTTTAAGAGAGGGGGACGGAAAGTCCCGCGTCAACCGGTCTTGGTGTTGCCAGGTTAGGTCTTAGGATTTCTTCACGAATTGGGATTTGAGCTTCATCGCGCCGATCCCGTCTATCTTGCAGTCGATGTCATGGTCGCCTTCGACCAGGCGAATGTTCTTTACCTTGGTGCCTACTTTCACGACCGCCGAGGACCCTTTGACCTTTAAGTCCTTGATGACCGTCACCGTGTCGCCGTCCTGAAGTACGTTGCCCACCGAATCTTTGATGACGCTACCCGGCGTGTCATCGCGAAGTGGATCATCGATAGCCCATTCATGGGCACACTCGGGGCAGACCAGCAGTACACCTTCTTCGTAGGTGTACTGGGAATCACATTCGGGGCAGGGCGGTAGGTGGCTCACGGATCGCTCCAATGTCAAAGACCGCATTGTATGAGGAAGGATCCGACGTACGAAAGCGTAAGGCCCCGTGTTGCGCCTGGCGCGGGAAACGGTTACAGGCATTTCAGGCGTCATCCGCCTGCATGGGGCGCAAGCTGTCTAGCGTGGGATTCGAACGACTGAGATTCGCTGGGAGTCCTGTTAGAAGGGCAGGTCACATAAACCGTAAGCAGAGGTAACCCAGCTTTCAGTTCGCCTGGCCGTCTTTTTCCAAACTCGTACGTTCAGAGGAGACACCCATGAAATACCGCCCGCTTGGACAATCTGGCCTATTGGTATCTGAATTTGTTGTCGGGACCATACCCTTTGGTGGACGCGGTGATTTCAGCAAAACGGGAGAAGTCGGAGTGGAACAGGCTCGACGGATGTTCGACTTCGCGTTCGATGCCGGCGTGAACATGGTCGACACTGCTGACCTCTATTCGGCAGGGCTCGCGGAAGAGGTGGTCGGGCAGGCGCTGGGCGACAAACGCCATGAGATCGTTCTGGCCAGCAAGGCGCGAAGCCCGATGGGCAATAATCCAAATAATAGCGGCGCCTCGCGCTATCACCTGATTCGAGCATGCGAAGCCAGTCTCAAGCGGCTGCGAACCGACCATATCGACCTGTACCAAATGCACAATTGGGATGGCGTGACCCCTATCGAAGAGACGCTGGCGGCGCTCGACCACCTCGTGCAGTCAGGCAAGGTTCGCTATGTCGGCACGTCGAACTACACCGCGTGGCAAATGATGAAGACACTGGGAACAGCCGAGTTCAAAGGGCTGGTCAAGCCTATCGCGCAGCAGATCTATTACACCCCCGAAGCGCGTGATGCCGAATACGAGCTGTTACCCATGGCGATCGACCAGAACATCGCGACGCTGGTTTGGGGCCCGCTGGGTGAAGGACTGCTGACGGGCAAGGTGCGCCGCGGGCAAGAGACGCCGAAGGGGACGCGTCAGGGTAATGATTGGCCCGAACCCTACGTGCATGACATGGAGCGGGCATACGACATTATCGAAACGTTGATCGCTATCGGTGAAAGCCACAACGTGTCGCCCGCACGCGTTTGCCTTGCCTGGCTAAAAGATCGCCCTGGCATTACCTCAGTGATCGTCGGGGCACGGACTGAGGAGCACCTGCGCGACAATCTTGCCGCTGCGGAATTGAAGCTGACGGGAGAGGACATTGACCGACTCGAACGCGTCACCCGTCAGGCGCCCCTCTACCCGTACTGGCATCGTGTTACTGCCGGTATGGATCGCATCGATCCTGCCGAAAAGCCGTTCCTAGACGGCCATCGTCAAACAATGGCCCTGAAAAAAGCTTGAAAGGTGAAGGTGCAGGCCTGAGCACGACGTCTTCAGAACCCGCCTACAATCTGCTGCGCGTTGGTTCTTCCTGCGTTAAACGCCGGCTGGGAGCCTCATTTACCATTCGTAAATGAGGCTCCCAGCCGGTTTTCAAGGGTTCGGCTCCAGCAGGATTCTGGCTAGCAATGTGGTCGCTGGCGCTCAGGCCTGCACGGTTTCCACCATTTTTCGCGCGTGGGCGATCGATTCCTGGGTGAGGTCCACGCCACCCAGCATGCGTGCGACTTCTTCCACGCGGTCCTTGTCGCCGAGGTATTTGACGGCCGTTTTCGTCTCCTTGCTGCCACGCGCCTTGTGTACGAACAGATGCTGATGACCCTGCGCTGCAACTTGCGGCAGGTGAGTGACTGTCAGCACTTGTCCGCGATCACCCAATCGACGCAACAATTGGCCGACAACCTCGGCCGTCGGCCCGCCGATGCCCACATCCACTTCGTCAAACACCAGGGTTGGTACGCGGGAGGTTTGGGCCGTGATGACCTGGATGGCAAGACTGATCCGCGAAAGCTCGCCGCCCGACGCTACCTTGGCCAAGCCCTTCAGCGGCTGGCCAGGGTTGGCGCTAACGAGAAATTCCACATGCTCTTGCCCAAAGGGTTGCGGCTCGTCATTCGATATACCGCGTAACTCGATCGAAAAACGGCCACCAGGCATCCCGAGACGCTGCATTTCTTTCTCGACCTTGATCTCAAGCGCCTTGCTGGCCTTGTTGCGCAGACCGCTCAGTTTGGTGGCCTTTTCCGCGTAATGCCGTAGATAAGAGGTCAGCTCCTCCTCGAGCACGCCGACGGTTTGGTCACTGGCATCGAGCCCGGCCAGCTCGGCACGCAGCTGGCTCTGCAGTTGTCCCAGTTCGTTTGGCTGGACACGGTGCTTGCGGGCCAGCGTATAGATGGCGTCGAGCCGTTCCTCAAGGTACTGCTGCCGCTCGGGGTCGGCATCGAAGTTGTCGATGAAGCGGTTCAGCTGGCCGACCGCTTCCTCGACCTGGATTTGCGCGCTGGTCAACAGGTCGGTCGCCTCTTGCATGGCCTCGGGTTGCCCGTCGCCGCTCGCTGTAAGCCGGTTGAGACTGGCCGTGAGCGCGGCAATGACATTACCGCCGTCGCTTTCCCTGCACATTTCCAGAACCTGTCGGCATGCGCTTAACAGACTTTCGGCGTTGGAGAGTGACTTATGCTCCTGTTCCAGATCCTCGAGCTCGTTCTCCACCAGCGCAAGGTTGTCGAGCTCTTCGAGCTGGTAGCTGAGCAGCTGGTGGCGCGCCCTGTGCTCGTCGCTACTCCGCGAAAGCCGCTCCAATTCACTGCGTGTTTGTTTCCAGCGCTGGGATGCCAGTTGAACCTGGCGTGCCAGGTCGACCGCGCCGGCATACTCATCAAGTAAACGGCGGTGTGTGTCGAGTTTGAGCAGAGATTGGTGCTCATGCTGGCCGTGGATATCGATCATCAGCCCGCCAAGACTTTTCAGGTCGGCGAGTGGGCACGGCGTGCCGTTGATATAGCCGCGCGAGCGGCCCTCCGCTGTAATGACCCGACGCAGAATGCAGTGGCCGTCATGCTCGAGGTCGCGTTCGGACAACCATGCCGCCGCTTCGGGAATGTCGCGAAGATCGAAGCTGGCCAGGATATCGGCTTTGTCGGCACCTGGACGCACGACTCCGCTGTCGGCTCGATCACCCAAGGCAAGACTCAGCGCATCGAGCATGATGGACTTGCCCGCGCCGGTTTCGCCCGTGATGACACTCATGCCACCACGCAGCTCCAGGTCGAGGTGTTCGACGATTGCATAGTTGTGAACGGACAGATGCACCAGCATGGGAAGGCTCCGAATATGTTCGTACATTCAGTGCTGTCTATTTATACAGTTGTCCAGTTCGGCTGGCAACGTACCGTTTGTCTACCGATGTCGACCCGCGCGCGACGTCCATTCGCTTCCGCCCCTTGAAGGTTGGCCGGTCGTCCCCATATAGCCGGCAAGCGAATCGGATCCGCGTATCCGAACGATAAATTGGAGGAGAAACGCATGGCTGACGAGCAGAAGCTGGATACCCAGAATCCCGAAGACATCGCCGCCACGACCGAATCAGCCGACAGTGATTTGTCGGCTCGTGTCGAGCAATTGGAAGAGCAACTGGCTGCCGCGCAGGATCAATCACTGCGTAGTGCGGCTGAGCTGCAAAACATACGCCGCCGGGCCGAGCAAGATGTCGAGAAAGCGCACAAGTTTGCGCTCGAGAAGTTTGCCGGCGATCTGTTGGGCGTCGTGGATAGCCTGGAGCGTGGTCTGGAGCTGTCCAATCCCGATGATGCGAGCATCAAGCCAATGCGCGAGGGCATGGAGCTGACGCTGAAGATGCTCCAGGACACGCTCAAGCGCCACCAGATCGAGGCGATCGATCCGCACGGGGCGCCGTTCAATCCAGAGCATCACCAGGCGATGGCGATGGAAGAAAGCACCCATGTCGAGCCGAACAGCGTGCTCAAGGTGTTCCAGAAAGGCTATCTCGTCAGCGGCCGCCTCCTGCGTCCTGCAATGGTCGTTGTAAGCAAGGCGCCCGTCGAACCGCCTCCGAGCATCGACGAAAAAGCTTGAAAATCCGGGGAGTGATCCCCACCTAAGTGATCAACCAAACATTGAATGGCCCTGGTCGGGCCGCACGAAATCCAACGTTTTCGGAGAGGATTATGGGCAAGATTATTGGTATCGACCTGGGAACCACCAACTCCTGTGTGGCCATCCTGGAAAACGGTAACGTCAAGGTTATCGAGAACGCTGAAGGTGCACGTACGACGCCTTCCATCATCGCCTACGCCAACGATGGCGAGACGCTGGTCGGTCAGTCCGCCAAGCGTCAAGCGGTGACCAACCCGCACAACACGCTGTACGCGGTAAAACGTCTGATCGGTCGTCGTTTTGATGAAGACGTCGTGCAGAAAGATATTCAGATGGTGCCGTACAAGATCGTCCGGGCGGATAACAACGACGCCTGGGTCGAAGTCAACGGTCAGAAGATGGCGCCTCCGCAGATATCGGCCGAGATTCTGAAGAAGATGAAGAAGACCGCCGAAGACTACCTCGGCGAAACGGTCACCGAGGCGGTGATTACCGTTCCAGCGTACTTCAACGACAGCCAGCGTCAGGCCACTAAAGATGCGGGCCGTATCGCGGGTCTCGACGTCAAGCGGATCATCAACGAGCCGACTGCTGCCGCGCTGGCCTACGGCATGGACAAGGCCAAGGGCGATCATACGGTCATCGTCTATGACCTGGGTGGCGGTACGTTCGACGTCTCGGTGATCGAGATTGCGGAAGTTGACGGCGAGCACCAGTTCGAAGTGTTGGCGACTAACGGCGACACCTTCCTGGGTGGTGAAGACTTCGATATTCGTCTTATCGACTACCTCGTCGACGAATTCAAGAAAGAGTCCGGCATGAACCTCAAGGGCGATCCACTGGCGATGCAGCGCCTGAAGGAAGCGGCTGAGAAGGCGAAGATCGAGCTGTCGTCGAGCCAGCAAACCGACGTAAACCTGCCGTACATCACGGCTGACTCGTCCGGTCCGAAGCACCTGAACGTCAAGATCTCGCGCGCCAAGCTGGAGTCGCTGGTCGAGGATCTGGTCGAGCGCACGATCGAGCCCTGCCGTGTTGCTTTGAAAGACGCTGGTATCGACGTCTCCAGCATCAACGACGTGATTCTGGTCGGTGGTCAGACCCGTATGCCGCTGGTGCAGAAGCGTGTGGCCGAGTTCTTCAATAAAGAAGCGCGCAAGGACGTCAACCCGGATGAAGCCGTGGCTATGGGCGCTGCGATTCAGGGTGCGGTACTTGCCGGTGACGTGAAGGACGTACTGCTGCTGGACGTTTCCCCGTTGACCCTGGGTATCGAAACCCTGGGTGGTGTGATGACGCCGCTGATCGAGAAGAACACCACGATTCCGACGAAGAAGTCGCAGGTATTCTCCACCGCGGACGACAACCAGAACGCGGTGACCATCCACGTGTTGCAGGGCGAGCGCAAGCAAGCGGCGCAGAACAAGTCGCTGGGGCGTTTCGACCTCGCCGAGATTCCACCGGCACCGCGTGGCGTTCCACAGATCGAAGTGACCTTCGACATCGATGCGAACGGTATCCTGCACGTCGGTGCGAAGGACAAGGCGACTGGCAAGCAGCAGTCCATCGTGATCAAGGCTAACTCCGGTCTGTCCGAGGAAGAAATCGAGCAAATGGTGCGTGACGCCGAGGCGAATGCCGAGGACGACCGCAAGTTCGAGGAGCTGGTTTCGGCGCGTAATCAGGGTGACCAACTGGTCCACGCAACGCGCAAAATGCTGACTGAAGCGGGCGATAAGGCCACTGCTGAAGAGAAGGCTGCGATCGAGACGGCGATTGGTGAGTTGGAAACCGCGGTGCGTGGTGACGACAAGGAAGCGATCGAAGCGAAGGTCAACGCGTTGTCTCAAGCGTCTGCGCCATTGGCACAGAAGATGTACGCCGAGCAGCAGCCTGGCGATGCGGCCAAGCCTGAGGGTACCTCGAAATCTGCTGGCGACGATGTCGTCGACGCGGAGTTCGAAGAGGTCAAGGACAACAAGTAAACGTCACGTTTGCTTTGCTCCGGTGCGGCTTGCGTCGCACCCCCTAACTGACTACGCGGGGGCTTGCTCCCGCGTAGGCATGTCTGGAGGAGTGAGAGAGGAATTTAGAGAATCATGGCAAAACGAGACTATTACGAGATCCTTGGGGTCGAGCGTGGTGCTAGCGAAGGGGACCTGAAGAAGGCCTATCGCCGCTTGGCCATGAAGTATCACCCGGACCGCAATCCGGACGATAAAGCTGCGGAAGAGAAGTTTAAGGAAGCCAACGAAGCGTACGAAGTGCTCTCCGATGCGAGCAAGCGCGCGGCGTACGACCAGTACGGCCATGCCGGCGTCGATCCGCAGATGGGCGGTGGCGGTCCGGGCGGTATGGGCGGCGCCAATTTCTCCGACATCTTCGGGGACGTATTCAGCGATTTCTTCGGCGGGGCCCGTGGCGGTTCGCGCGGCGGTCCGCAACGCGGCAGCGACTTGCGCTACACCTTGGAACTGGACCTGGAAGAGGCCGTGCGCGGCACCAATGTCACCATCCGGGTGCCGACGCTGGTCAACTGCAAGGTGTGCGACGGCAGCGGCGCCAAGAAAGGCTCTTCTCCGGTTGGTTGCCCTACCTGCGGTGGTATCGGCCAGGTGCGCATGCAGCAGGGCTTTTTCTCTGTTCAGCAGACCTGCCCTCGTTGCCATGGCAGCGGCAAGATCATTCCCGATCCGTGCGAAGCCTGTCATGGGCAGGGGCGCGTTGAAGAGCACAAGACGCTTTCGGTCAAGGTGCCAGCGGGTGTGGATACGGGGGATCGCATTCGCCTTTCCGGTGAAGGCGAAGCGGGCGCATTGGGAGGCCCGGCAGGCGATCTGTACGTCGTCGTCAATGTGCGTGAGCACGCGATCTTCCAACGCGATGGACGCGATCTCTTCTGTGAAGTGCCTATCGGCTTCGTCGATGCAGCACTGGGTGGCGAGCTGGAAGTGCCGACACTGGATGGGCGCGTAAAGCTCAAGATTCCAGAAGGTACCCAGACCGGAAAGTTGTTCCGTTTGCGCGGCAAGGGCGTCGCACCGGTACGTGGCGGCGGTCCTGGTGATCTGATGTGCCGTGTCGCTGTGGAGACGCCTGTCAACCTGGACAAGCGCCAGCGCGAGTTGCTGGAAGAGTTCCGTGGCAGCCTCAAGGGCAACAGCTCTCATTCCCCTAAGGCGAGCGGATGGTTCGAAGGCGTGAAGCGTTTCTTCGGTGACCTATAACAAAGGAATCGTCGGCTCGTCATGAGCCGGCTTCCAAAATCTGGAGCAACGTTCTAATGCGACGTATAGCCGTAGTTGGCGCCGCCGGGCGCATGGGTAAGAACCTCATCGAGGCTGTGCAGCAGAGTAGTGGCGCAGCAGGGCTGACCGCTGCGATCGACCGGCCAGATAGCAGTCTGGTCGGTGCCGACGCAGGCGAGTTGGCGGGAATCGGCCGCATAGGCGTTCCACTTTCTGGGGACCTGGCTCGAGTGGTCGATGAATTCGATGTGCTGATCGATTTCACTCACCCTTCGGTTAGCGTGCAGAACATCGCTGCCTGTCGTCAGGCAGGCAAGGCCATGGTGATCGGGACAACTGGTTTTTCGCCTGAGCAGCGTGAGCACTTGGTTGAAGCATCAAAAACTATCCCTATCGTCTTTGCTGCCAATTTCAGCGTCGGGGTCAATCTGTGCCTGAAGCTGCTCGATACTGCGGCTCGCGTATTAGGTGATGACGTTGATATCGAAATCATGGAAGCGCATCACCGGCATAAGGTAGATGCGCCGTCCGGTACCGCGGTGCGCATGGGGGAGGTCATTGCCGAGGCGCTTGGGCGTGATCTAAATGAGGTCGCGGTCTACGGTCGCGAAGGCCAGACGGGCGCGCGTAAGCGTGAGACCATCGGGTTCGCTACGGTTCGTGCAGGTGATGTCGTTGGGGATCACACCGTGCTGTTCGCGGCAGAGGGAGAGCGTGTCGAGATCACCCATAAGGCATCGAGTCGCATGACGTTCGCCAAGGGCGCCGTTCGCGCGGCATTGTGGCTCGAGGGTCGTGAAGCCGGTCTTTACGACATGCAGGACGTTTTGGGTCTACGCTGATTAGATTCCTCATCGACCTTGCGGTGGACCCTAAAGCGCAACCTCTATAGAATGCCCGCTTTAGTATGTTTACTAAAAGTTGCGCAGAAAATGGCTCAAATAAAAAGCGGGGTGACGGTCGATACGTCATCCCGCTTTTTTACAATCTGCGTTTGCGTCAGCTCTAGATCCTTGGGAGGTCTTTCTTGACTAAGCCAGCCATACTCGCCCTTGCCGATGGCAGCATTTTTCGTGGCGAATCCATCGGTGCCGACGGATATACAGTCGGCGAGGTGGTGTTCAACACCGCCATGACCGGCTATCAGGAAATCCTCACCGATCCCTCCTATGCCAAGCAACTTGTTACGCTGACCTATCCGCACATCGGCAATACCGGTACAACACCGCTAGACAGCGAAGCCAATCAGGTGTGGGCCGCCGGTCTAATCATTCGTGACTTGCCGCTGATCGCCTCCAACTGGCGCAACAAGCAGCCCCTCGACGCTTACCTTAAGGAAAATGGCACTGTCGCTATCGCCGATATCGATACGCGCCGCCTGACGCGCATCTTGCGTGAGAAAGGTGCGCAGGACGGTTGCATTCTTGTCGGGGACGATGCAACGGAAGAGCGCGCGCTGGAGCTGGCCAGAGGCTTCCCAGGTTTGAAGGGTATGGACCTGGCCAAAGAAGTCAGTGTGAAGGAGCGCTACGAATGGCGTTCGACGGTGTGGAATTTAGAGGGCGACAGCCACTCCGACATTCCTGCTGATCAGCTGCCTTACCATGTCGTTGCGTTTGACTACGGCGTCAAGGTGAACATTTTGCGCATGCTTGTCGCGCGCGGTTGCCGTATCACGGTGCTGCCGGCGCAGACGCCCGCAAGCGAGGCATTGTCGCTGAATCCGGACGGCGTATTCCTGGCCAACGGTCCTGGCGACCCGGAGCCGTGCGACTACGCGATCAAGGCCATCCAGGAAGTGCTGCAAACGGAAATTCCCGTGTTCGGGATCTGCCTGGGGCATCAGTTGCTCGCGCTGGCGTCCGGGGCCAAAACGGTAAAAATGCCGAATGGTCACCACGGCGCTAACCACCCCGTACAGGACCTGAAAACCGGCGAGGTGTTGATCACTAGCCAGAATCACGGGTTCGCCGTGGACGAAGCGACGCTGCCCGATAACGTTCGCGCTACGCACAAATCGCTGTTTGACGGCACGCTGCAAGGTATCGAGCGGACGGACAAAGTGGCGTTCAGCTTCCAGGGTCACCCTGAAGCGAGCCCAGGGCCGCACGATGTTGCGCCCTTGTTCGACCGTTTCATCGAAGCCATGGCCGCGCGCCGTTGAGTTTGTCGAGCCAAGGAATTCGAGAGTAAGCACATGCCAAAACGTACAGACATTAAAAGTATCCTCATCCTCGGCGCGGGCCCTATCGTCATCGGCCAGGCCTGTGAGTTCGACTATTCCGGTGCGCAAGCCTGTAAGGCGCTGAAGGAAGAAGGTTTTCGCGTCATTCTGGTGAACTCCAACCCGGCCACCATCATGACCGACCCAGCGATGGCCGACGCGACCTACATCGAGCCCATCAAGTGGGCCACCGTCGCCAAGATCATCGAGAAGGAGCGCCCCGATGCGCTGCTTCCCACCATGGGGGGGCAGACTGCGCTCAACTGCGCGTTGGACCTCGAGCGTCACGGCGTGCTCGAAAAGTTCGGTGTCGAAATGATCGGTGCCAACGCCGACACCATCGACAAGGCTGAAGACCGCTCGCGCTTCGACAAGGCGATGAAAGACATCGGCCTTGCCTGCCCGCGTTCAGGTATCGCGCACAGCATGGAAGAGGCTTACGGCGTCCTCGAGCAGGTCGGCTTCCCGTGCATCATTCGCCCGTCGTTCACCATGGGCGGCACCGGCGGTGGTATCGCGTACAACCGTGAAGAGTTCGAAGAGATTTGTGCACGTGGTTTGGACTTGTCTCCGACCAACGAGTTGCTGATCGACGAATCGCTGATCGGCTGGAAGGAATACGAGATGGAGGTTGTCCGCGACAAGAAGGACAACTGCATCATCGTTTGCGCGATCGAGAACTTCGATCCGATGGGTGTCCATACCGGAGACTCGATCACTGTTGCGCCCGCTCAGACGCTGACTGACAAGGAATATCAGATCATGCGTAACGCCTCGCTGGCGGTACTGCGCGAGATCGGAGTGGAAACGGGCGGTTCCAACGTGCAGTTCGGTATCTGTCCGGACACCGGTCGGATGGTCGTGATCGAGATGAACCCGCGGGTGTCCCGCTCTTCCGCGCTGGCATCGAAGGCCACGGGCTTCCCGATTGCCAAGATCGCCGCGAAGCTGGCAGTCGGCTACACGCTGGACGAGTTGCAGAACGACATCACCGGTGGGCGCACCCCAGCGTCCTTCGAGCCGTCGATCGACTACGTCGTGACCAAGATCCCACGCTTCGCCTTCGAGAAATTCCCGAATGCCGATGCCCGCCTGACGACGCAGATGAAGTCGGTTGGTGAGGTCATGGCCATCGGGCGCACCTTCCAGGAGTCCGTACAAAAAGCGCTGCGTGGTTTGGAAGTCGGTGTTGCCGGCTTCGATCCCAAGCTTGATCTCAATGATGCTGAAGCTGAAAGTACGCTCAAGCGCGAGCTGACCGTCCCGGGCGCTGACCGTATCTGGTACGTGGCCGACGCGTTCCGCGCCGGCCGTTCCGTGGATCAAGTCTTTGCGCTGACCAAGATCGATCCATGGTTCCTCGTGCAGATCGAAGACCTCGTGAAAGAAGAAGAGCAGGTCAAGACGTTGGGCCTGTCCAGCATCGATTATTCGGTGATGCGCCGCCTCAAGCGCAAAGGCTTTTCGGATGCGCGCCTCGCCAAGTTGCTGGGCGTTACCGAGAAAAACCTGCGTAGCCATCGCCACAAGCTGAAGGTCTTGCCGGTCTACAAGCGTGTGGACACCTGCGCGGCCGAATTTGCGACCGATACGGCGTATATGTATTCGACCTACGAGGAAGAGTGCGAGGCTAATCCGAGTTCGCGCGACAAGATCATGGTCATTGGTGGCGGCCCGAACCGTATTGGGCAGGGTATCGAGTTCGACTATTGCTGCGTTCATGCGGCCCTCGCGATGCGCGAAGACGGCTACGAAACCATCATGGTGAACTGCAACCCTGAGACCGTCTCGACCGATTACGACACCTCGGATCGCCTCTACTTCGAGCCGGTCACGCTCGAAGACGTGCTGGAGATCGTACGCGTCGAGCAGCCGAAAGGCGTGATCGTCCAGTACGGTGGCCAGACGCCGCTGAAGCTGGCGCGGGCCTTGGAGGAGGCGGGCGTACCGATCATCGGCACGACTCCAGACGCCATCGATCGGGCGGAAGACCGTGAGCGTTTCCAGCAGATGGTTCAGCGTCTGAATCTGCGTCAGCCGGCGAATGCCACAGCCCGCAGTGAAGACGAAGCTATCCTGGCGTCGAAGGCCATCGGTTATCCGTTGGTGGTACGCCCGTCTTATGTGCTAGGCGGCCGCGCGATGGAGATCGTCTACCAGGAGGACGAGCTCAAGCGTTACATGCGCGACGCAGTGAAGGTGTCCAATGACAGCCCAGTGTTGCTGGATCACTTCCTCAATTGTGCGATCGAGGTGGACATCGATGCCGTGAGCGACGGCACCACCGTTGTTATTGGCGCAATCATGCAGCACATCGAGCAGGCGGGTGTTCACTCCGGCGACTCCGCATGCTCGTTGCCGCCGTATTCCTTGCCGAAGCACATCCAGGATGAAATCCGGGATCAGGTGAAAAAGATGGCGCTCGAGCTTCATGTGGTCGGTCTGATGAACGTCCAGATGGCGGTCCAGGGCGAGGATATCTACGTCATCGAGGTGAACCCGCGTGCTTCGCGTACGGTTCCGTTCGTATCCAAGTGCATCGGGACGTCGCTGGCGAAGATCGCGGCACGCGTCATGGCCGGTAAGACCCTCGCCGAGATCGGTTTCACCGAAGAGATCATTCCGCCGTATTACAGCGTGAAGGAAGCCGTGTTCCCGTTCGCGAAGTTCCCCGGCGTGGACCCGATCCTCGGCCCAGAGATGAAATCCACCGGTGAGGTAATGGGGGTCGGCGATAGCTTCGCCGAAGCCTTCTCCAAGGCGCAGATCGGTGCAAGCGAAGTGCTGCCGAATTCTGGCTGTGCGTTCATCAGCGTACGCGATGATGACAAGCCCTTCGTGGCACAGGTCGCCGGGGATCTGGTGAAACTGGGCTTCGAAGTCGTTGCCACGGCAGGAACTGCGCGCGTGATCGAAAACGCGGGTCTACCCGTCCGTCGCGTCAACAAAGTCACTGAAGGTCGCCCGCATGTGGTCGACATGATCAAGAACGATGAAGTGACCTTGATCATCAATACCACCGAGGGGCGTCAGTCCATCGCTGATTCTTATTCCATTCGTCGCAATGCTCTGCAGCACAAGATCTGCTGTACCACTACGATTGCGGGCGGTCAGGCAATCTGTGAAGCGCTCAAATACGGTCCCGAGAAAACCGTGCGCCGCTTGCAGGATCTACATGCAGGAATCGATATATGACCAAGTACCCAATGACGGTCCAGGGCGCTCGCGCCCTGGAAGAAGAGTTGAAACACCTAAAAGGCGAGTTGCGCCCGCAAATCACTCAGGCGATTGCAGAAGCGCGCGAGCTCGGCGATCTAAAGGAAAATGCGGAGTATCACGCTGCGCGTGAGCAGCAAGGCATGGTCGAAGCGCGCATTCGCGACATCGAAGGCCGTTTGCAGAACGCGCAGGTCATCGATGTGGCGGCGATTCCGCATACGGGCAAGGTGATTTTCGGCACTACCGTCGATATCGCGAACGTGGAAACCGACGAAACCACGACCTATCAGATTGTGGGTGACGACGAGGCCGACGTGAAGCAAGGCAAGTTGTCAGTGAGCTCGCCTATCGCTCGCGCTTTGATCGGAAAAGAAGAGAGTGATGTCGTCACGGTGCGGACGCCAAGCGGACTGATCGAGTACGAGATTGTCGAAGTCCGCCACGTCTGAGTCACGCGCTGGATTCGTCGCTCTCGCCTGGCACATTGCATTGGCGTTTTGGGTCGGCGGCGCGCTTTCGCTTCAGTTGGTATCGCTGCCGGGCCTGCAATTCGCAGGTCTGGCGCCGATGCTTGCGGACGATGTGAGGCTCGTGCTGACACGCATGCAGATTGAAGCCACTCTGTGGTGCGCTGCCTTTCAGTGGCTTCTCTTGATGATCGCCTCGCCGCAAGCAAGGCGCTTGCGTGATGCGCGAGTGCTTGCGCTGGCACTTGTAGCGGTCGTATGCCTGATCGATCTATTCATTCAGGGCGCCTTGCCGATGTACGATTTCCGCATCACCGGCATGCTGCTCGTCGCTTCAGGGTTGTGGCTGTTGTCGCGTCCCGCTCCGGAGTACCGGAAAGGATAAACGTGCTCAACCGGCGTTGCGGCTGATGTTGGACAGGTTGCGATTGGGTTTTGGGTTTTTCCGATATACCAGTGCCACCTTGCCGATCGACTGAACGAGCTCGCAGCTTCCTGCCGTGCAAAGCGCTTCGATGATGGCGCGACGATCTTCACG
Source organism: Pseudomonas matsuisoli (assembly GCF_014647635.1). Lineage (GTDB taxonomy): Bacteria > Pseudomonadota > Gammaproteobacteria > Pseudomonadales > Pseudomonadaceae > Pseudomonas_P > Pseudomonas_P matsuisoli. The sequence continues at coordinate 54,786 of NZ_BMPO01000006.1, read as the reverse complement.
CTCAGCGACGCGAACCTGGATCTTGATCAACTCGTGATCGTTCAGAGCGCGATCCAGCTCGGCCATCACGCCTTCGCTAAGACCGTTTTCGGCAATCATCAATACCGGTTTCAGGTGGTGGCCGATAGCTTTGAACTGTTTCCTCTGCTCTTGAGTGAGCGGCATAATCTGACCCCTATGTTCGGCCGTGCGAAAAAGCGGGCTAGTTTACCCGAGCTCCGCAAAGCATGCGCGGCTGTTGATGATTCGATACGAGGTTCCTTTGGCGCGTTCCAAGACTAGCCTTCGTTGGCTAAAAGAGCACTTCGACGATCCCTACGTCAAAATGGCGCAGAAGGATGGCTACCGATCGCGTGCCAGTTACAAACTGCTCGAGTTGCAAGAGAAGGATCGTTTGTTAAGGCCAGGCATGACTGTCGTCGACCTCGGCGCTGCGCCTGGCGGTTGGTCGCAGGTGACCAGTCGCGTCATTGGGGATCGTGGTCGCCTAATCGCATCGGACATACTGGAGATGGATAGCATCCCGGATGTCACGTTCATTCAGGGTGACTTCACCGATGACAAGGTCTTCAAGCAATTACTGGACGCGATTGGCGAACATCCCGTGGACCTTGTTATTTCGGACATGGCACCCAATATGAGTGGTGTCAGGACCGCTGATCAGGCACGCGCCATGTATTTATGCGAGCTGGCGCTGGATCTTGCTGGGCGAGTCTTGCGACCCGGCGGCGACTTCCTGATCAAGATTTTCCAAGGTGAAGGATTCGACCAATACCTCAAGCAGGTTCGCGACGAATTCGATAAGGTGCAGATGCGGAAACCGTTGTCGTCTCGAGACCGTTCCCGTGAGCAATACCTGCTGGCGCGTGGTTATCGCGATGGCTAAGCATTTAAAGTCTTCGGCGCACTGCACTTGAGCTTGTTTTTTGCGTCCAAGGCAAACAAAGGGTTACAGACGGCGCCTGCGAGGAGCGGGGTTGTGTAGTAAGTTAGGCCGGTGAACATCCGGCCGTCATGCGGGGTTTGTCCGCTCGGACGGCTTCAGAGGGTAGCGAATTGAACGACATGGCAAAGAACCTGATCCTGTGGCTGATCATTGCAGCTGTACTGGTGACGGTGATGAACAACTTCTCCAGCCCCAGCGAACAGCAGACGCTGAACTATTCCGACTTCATCGAGCAGGTGAAGGACGGTCAGGTCGAGCGTGTCACGGTAGACGGCTACGTCATTACCGGTAAGCGTCAGAACGGCGAGAACTTCAAGACCATCCGACCAGCCATCCAGGACAACGGCCTGATTGGCGATCTGGTTAATAACAATGTGGTCATCGAAGGCAAGCAGCCTGAGCAGCAGAGCATCTGGACGCAGCTGCTGGTCGCCAGTTTCCCAATCTTGGTGATCATCGCCGTATTCATGTTTTTCATGCGGCAGATGCAGGGGGGCGCTGGCGGTAAAGGCGGCCCGATGAGCTTCGGCAAGAGCAAGGCTCGCCTGCTTTCTGAGGACCAGGTCAAGACCACGTTTGCCGATGTGGCGGGCTGTGACGAGGCAAAGGAAGAGGTCAGTGAGCTGGTCGAATTCTTGCGCGATCCAGGTAAGTTCCAGCGCCTGGGCGGGCGGATCCCTCGTGGTGTCCTCATGGTGGGTTCGCCTGGTACTGGTAAGACCCTACTGGCCAAGGCTGTGGCGGGTGAAGCCAAGGTTCCGTTCTTCACGATCTCCGGTTCCGACTTCGTCGAGATGTTCGTTGGTGTAGGTGCAAGCCGCGTTCGCGACATGTTCGATCAGGCCAAGAAACACGCGCCCTGCATCATTTTTATCGACGAGATTGACGCGGTTGGTCGTCATCGTGGTGCCGGTCTGGGTGGTGGTCACGACGAGCGCGAACAGACCCTTAACCAGCTGCTGGTAGAGATGGACGGCTTCGAGATGAACGATGGGATCATCGTTATTGCCGCAACGAACCGCCCGGACGTGCTCGATCCTGCACTGCTACGCCCAGGTCGTTTCGACCGTCAGGTTGTGGTTGGCCTTCCCGACATACGTGGTCGCGAGCAGATTCTCAAAGTTCATATGCGCAAGGTGCCCGTCGGCGAAAACGTCGACCCTGCAGTAATTGCCCGTGGAACTCCAGGCTTCTCCGGTGCTGACCTTGCGAACCTCGTGAACGAAGCCTCGCTGTTTGCCGCACGTGCGGGCAAGCGAATCGTCGATATGCGCGAGTTCGAATTGGCGAAAGACAAGATCATGATGGGCGCCGAGCGCAAAACCATGGTCATGTCGGAAAAAGAAAAGCTCAACACGGCGTACCACGAAGCAGGGCACGCGATTGTGGGGCGTCTGGTCCCTGAGCATGACCCCGTTTACAAAGTCTCTATTATTCCGCGAGGCCGCGCGCTGGGCGTGACGATGTTCCTGCCGGAAGAGGATCGCTACAGCCTCTCGAAGCGCGCGCTGATTAGCCAGATCTGCTCGTTGTTCGGTGGCCGTATCGCAGAGGAAATGACGCTTGGTTTCGAAGGCGTCACAACCGGTGCCTCCAATGACATCATGCGGGCCACGCAACTGGCCCGTAACATGGTGACCAAATGGGGCTTGTCGGAAAAACTTGGCCCGCTGATGTATGCCGAAGAAGAGGGTGAAGTATTCCTGGGGCGTAGTGCAGGCAGCCAGCAGAGCAATGTCTCCGGCGAGACAGCACAGATGATTGACCAGGAAGTTCGCAGCATCATCGACCAGTGCTATAGCACGGCCAAGCGGTTACTCGAAGAGAACCGTGACAAGCTCGACATGATGGCCGAGGCATTGATGAAGTACGAAACCATCGACGTCGATCAGATTGACGACATCATGGCTGGCCGTAACCCGCGCGAGCCTCGCGACTGGCAGGGCGGATCTGGTACGCCTACGCCGCCGCGTGAAGAAGCGGGGCGTCCCGAAACGCCGATTGGTGGTCCAGCTGGCGAACATTAAGGTCTTTTAATGCTCGACGTGCATTACCCAACACGGCTGCCATTCGGCAGCCGTGTTGTCGATTTAGCCCTTCCGAAAGTGATGGGCATTCTGAACGTGACGCCCGATTCTTTTTCGGATGGCGGGCAATTCAGTCGTTTGGACGCAGCGTTGCGCCATGTCGAGTCGATGGTGGAGGCAGGGGCCGCTTTTATCGATGTGGGTGGCGAGTCCACGAGGCCTGGCGCGGCGCATGTTACGCGTTCTGAGGAGCTGGATCGCGTTGCGCCGGTTGTGGAAGCTATCGTCCAGCGGTTCGATGTGGTCGTATCGCTCGATACCTCTACGCCCGAAGTCATGACCGAAGGCGCGCGCCTGGGAGCAGGGCTGATTAATGATGTGCGCTCGTTGATGCGTCCGCGCGCGTTGGAGGCCGCTGCGGCGACCGGGCTGCCGGTCTGCCTGATGCATATGGTCGGTGAACCGACGACCATGCAGGACAACCCTCAGTACGATAATGTCGTCGAAGCGGTACATGCGTTCTTGAAAGCGCGCATTGCTGCCTGCGCACAGGCGGGTATCGAGCAACATCGGCTGATCATCGATCCCGGCTTCGGGTTCGCCAAGACGCTTCAACACAATCTTGTGCTGTTCAAGCGAATGGACGAATTGGCTGACCTGGGGTGCCCTTTGCTTGTCGGTGTCTCCAGAAAAAGTATGATTGGTCAGACGCTGTCACGCCCGGTCCAGGGGCGATTAGCTGGAAGCCTTGCGCTCGCAGCGCTGGCACTTGCAAAGGGCGCACGCATACTGCGTGTGCACGATGTCGCGGAAACCGTCGATGTCGTGAGAATGATCGCCGCCGTAGAAGCGGCGGAGTAAGCGATTCGGAGCTCCAATGAGTAGAAAATATTTCGGTACCGATGGCATTCGTGGGCGCGTCGGACAGTTTCCTATTACGCCTGACTTTATGCTCCGCCTTGGCTGGGCCGCGGGTATGGCTTTCCGAAAGCAGGGTGCATGCCGTGTATTAGTCGGCAAGGACACGCGTATTTCTGGGTACATGTTCGAGTCTGCCTTGGAGGCGGGACTCTCGGCGGCAGGGGCGGATGTCATGCTGCTTGGGCCGATGCCAACACCAGCAATCGCTTATCTCACGCGCACATTCCATGCGGACGCGGGCATTGTGATTAGTGCTTCGCACAATCCTCACTACGATAACGGAATCAAGTTCTTTTCGGCTCAGGGCACTAAGCTTCCGGATGAGATTGAGCTAATGATCGAGGAGCTGATCGATGCGCCGATGACCGTCGTCGAATCGGTCAAGCTCGGTAAGGTGTCGCGCATCAACGATGCCGCTGGCCGCTACATCGAATTCTGCAAGAGTACGGTCCCCGCCGGAACGAGCTTCGCTGGCCTGAAAATAGTCGTCGATTGCGCGCATGGTGCGACTTACAAGATTGCCCCAAACGTCTTCAAGGAGTTGGGCGCACGCGTCGTCACCTTGGCTGCACAGCCCGACGGGTTGAATATCAACGATCAATGCGGCTCGACCCATCTTGCGGCTTTACAGGCTGCAGTGGTGGCGGAGTCGGCTGACCTGGGTATCGCATTCGATGGCGATGGTGATCGGGTGTTGATGGTCGATCATACGGGGGCCGCAGTGGACGGGGACGAGCTGCTTTACATTATTGCTCGCGATCTTAGTCAGCGGCAAAAATTACAGGGCGGCGTCGTCGGAACCCTGATGAGCAACCTGGGGCTCGAGTTGGCGCTGGCGGACCTGGATATTCCGTTCGTGCGGGCGAAGGTCGGTGACCGCTACGTCATGGCCGAGCTGCAGGCAAATGATTGGCGACTAGGAGGCGAAAACTCTGGGCACATCGTTTGTGGGCAATACGTCACAACTGGCGACGCCACGGTTGCGGCGCTTCAAGTATTGATGGCGTTGCAGCGCAGCAAGCAACACTTGGCAGCCGCACGTCGCGGGGTCAGGAAGATGCCGCAGGTGTTGGTGAACGTGCGTTTCGCCGGGGGGGTTGATCCGGTAGAGCATCCGGCTGTCAAAGAGGCGTGTGACCGAGTTACCGCGCAGATGGGCGGGCAGGGCCGGGTGCTTTTGCGTAAATCCGGTACCGAGCCGCTGGTGCGTGTGATGGTCGAAGGTTCCGACGAAGCGCGCGTGCGGGGTTACGCCGAGGAGCTGGCGGGCATCGTTAAAGAGGTATGTGCTTGATTTTGCTTGTCAGCCTGAAAAGGCTTGGGTAATATCCGCACCCACTTTGATCGATGAGGACACTGCATGCGTCGTCCACTGGTCGCAGGCAATTGGAAAATGCACGGCACTCGCGCATCGGTAGATGAGTTGGTGCAAGGGCTTCTAAAGCTTGAAGTTGTGCCAGGTGTTGATGTTGCGGTGCTCCCTGTAGCGCTTCATATCGAGCGAGTGATTTCTGCTATCGAGAGCGTGCAAGTGCTTGTCGGTGCTCAAAATTGTTCGGTCGAGGCGCAGCAAGGCGCGTTCACGGGTGAAATATCCGCGGCGCAGCTCGCTGATTCGCAATGCCGGATGGTGCTGGTAGGCCATTCGGAGCGTCGGCAGCTGTTCCAGGAAGATGATCATGTGATCAGTCGCAAGTTTTATGCGGCGCAGTCTTATGGACTGACCCCGGTGTTGTGCGTAGGGGAAACCCTGGAACAGCGCGAAGCGGGTAAGACGCTCGAGGTCATTGCCGATCAGTTGGGCAATGTGATTCGAGAGTTGGGTATTGGTGCTTTTGCGCAGGCGGTAATTGCGTATGAGCCGGTTTGGGCGATTGGCACTGGTCTTACTGCGACGCCAGAACAGGCTCAGGCTGTTCATGCGGCGATTCGCGATCAGCTGTCGAGTGAGGATGGCCAGATTGGCTCGTCTATTCGTCTGCTGTACGGCGGTAGCGTTAAAGCTGCCAACGCGGCCGAGCTTTTCGAGATGCCGGATATTGATGGTGCGCTCGTAGGCGGGGCTTCCTTGAATGCGGATGAGTTCGGTGCGATTATCCGCGCCGCTGGACGTAAGTGATGGTTGAGACGATCGTAATCGTTGTTCATTTGTTGGTAGCACTGGCCGTAGTGGGTCTGGTGTTAATTCAGCAAGGTAAAGGCGCAGATGCGGGCGCGTCTTTCGGTGCAGGTGGTTCTGCAACGGTATTTGGTGGACAAGGTTCTGCTACCTTTCTGAGTCGTTTTACTGGTATACTTGCCGCGCTTTTTTTCTTGACCAGCCTTGGGTTAGCGTATTTTGCTAAAGAAAAGGCTGAAGCACTTAGTGGTGTAGGTCTTCCTGCTCCGGCTGCCATTCAGGCACCTCAGCAGTCTGCTCCTAACGACGATGTGCCTGTTCTTGAAAAGCCTCAATCTCCTGCTGAAGCAGGCGACGTTCCTGGGGTGCAAGAGCAGAAGTAAGGTGTTTTGCCGAGGTGGTGGAATTGGTAGACACGCTACCTTGAGGTGGTAGTGGCCATAGGCTGTAGGGGTTCGAGTCCCCTCCTCGGTACCATAAACACAAGACGGCCCGCTTTGCGGGCTTTCTTGTTTTCGGATGTCAGGTTGACCCGTCACGCGGTGACGCCTTATAATCCGGCACCAGCTTTGACGCGGGGTGGAGCAGTTTGGTAGCTCGTCGGGCTCATAACCCGAAGGTCGTTGGTTCAAATCCAGCCCCCGCAACCACATATAAAAGGCCCCTGTTCAGGGGCTTTTTATTAGCTGGACAGTTCATGCCGTTTCGATATGGCTGTAATCAGGGATGGGCGTGTTGCCCATTTTTTATTTGTATCGCACGCAAGAGAGGGCTCAGGTGTCGAGCAAGCTAGAACAGTTGCAGGCCCTTTTGGGCCCTGTCGTAGAAGCGCTTGGCTATCAATGCTGGGGAGTCGAATTCATTTCCCAGGGCCGGCACTCGCTTTTGCGTATTTATATCGATCATCCCGATGGGATCCTCGTTGACGATTGCGAAAAAGTGAGTCGTCAAATCAGCGGTGTACTCGATGTCGAGGATCCGATCAGTAGTGAGTACACGCTAGAAGTTTCTTCACCGGGTATGGACCGGCCACTGTTTACCGTCGAACAGTATGCGGCCCATGTTGGTGAACAAGTGAAGATCAAACTGCGCGCTCCTTTTGAGGGTCGACGCAATTTCCAGGGTCTTCTTCAGGGCGTTGAGGATCAGGATGTCGTTATTCGTGTAGAGGAACACGAATATCTGCTACCGATCGATCTGATCGACAAGGCCAATATCATTCCCCGTTTTGATTGAGCCACGGGTCCGCGGGCCAAATGGATTGCGAAAGGCGAGGCGTACATGAGTAAAGAAGTACTGCTGGTTGTTGAATCGGTCTCCAATGAAAAGGGTGTACCGGCTGGCGTTATTTTTGAAGCGCTGGAACTGGCGTTAGCGACCGCCACAAAAAAACGTTACGACGACGAAGTCGAGCTTCGGGTCGAGATAAACCGTATCACCGGTAATTACGATACGTATCGCGTCTGGAACATCGTTGAAGACGAAGATTTCCAGAATCCAGCTTCCGAGTTGACGGTAGAAGACGTTCAGGAGCAAAAGCCAGGCGCCAAAGCCGGTGACGTAATCGAAGAAAAGATCGAGTCGATCGAGTTCGGTCGTATCGCCGCGCAAACGGCCAAGCAAGTCATCGTGCAGAAAGTGCGCGAAGCCGAGCGCGCCCAAGTGGTCGAAGCCTACCGCAACAAGCTGGGCGACATCATTTTCGGCACCGTGAAGAAAGTGACTCGCGACAACGTGATCGTCGATCTTGGCAATAACGCGGAAGCGCTGTTGGCTCGCGACCAGATCATCCCGCGCGAAACATTTCGGGTCGGCGCGCGCCTGAGGGCGCTGCTCAAGGAAATTCGTACTGAAAACCGTGGGCCACAGCTCATTCTGTCGCGCACCGCGCCGGAAATGCTGATCGAGCTGTTCCGGATCGAAGTGCCTGAAATCGCGGAAGGCCTGATCGAGGTCATGGCGGCCTCGCGTGATCCGGGATCGCGCGCCAAGATCGCCGTGCGCTCGAAAGACAAGCGCATCGACCCTCAAGGTGCCTGCATCGGTATGCGCGGATCACGCGTCCAGGCAGTATCCGGCGAGCTAGGTGGTGAGCGTGTCGATATCGTTCTCTGGGACGACAACGTCGCACAGTTCGTGATCAACGCGATGGCGCCTGCTGAAGTTGTCGCGATTATCGTCGACGAGGATGCTCACGCGATGGACATTGCTGTTGGCGAGGACAACCTCGCTCAGGCCATTGGCCGGGGCGGTCAGAACGTCCGCTTGGCGAGCCAGCTGACCGGTTGGACGCTCAACGTGATGACCGAGAAGGACATTCAGGCAAAACAGCAAGCTGAAACGGGTGACATCCTTCAGACATTCATCGATGAGCTCGAGGTCGATGAAGAGTTGGCACAGGTTCTGGTCGAGGAAGGCTTTACCAGCCTCGAAGAGATTGCCTACGTGCCAATGGAGGAAATGCTCAACATAGACGGGTTTGACGAAGAGATCGTCAATGAGCTGCGCTCCCGCGCTAAAGATCGGTTGCTGACCAAAGCAATCGCCACTGAAGAAAAGCTCGCTGACGCTCAACCTGCGGACGATCTTGTCGAGCTCGAGGGCATGGAAAAAGACCTCGCTCTCGAACTCGCTATGCGCGGCGTTATTACCCGAGAAGACCTGGCAGAGCAGTCGATCGACGACCTGCTCGAGATCAAAGGCATGACTGAAGAGCGTGCTGGCAAATTGATCATGGCCGCCCGAGCCCATTGGTTCGAGTAAGAAGTTGCGGCCTGAGGAGAGGAATGCATGACGCAAGTCACGGTGAAAGAACTGGCCAGTGTGGTCGATACGCCGGTGGAACGCCTGCTGCTACAGATGCGCGAGGCGGGACTGCCGCACACCAAAGCTGATCAGGTGGTAACCGACAACGAGAAACAAGCGCTTCTGGCTCACCTCAAAGGTAGCCATGGAGAGCGTGTGGAAGAGCCGCGCAAGATTACGTTGCAGCGCAAAACCACCACTACGTTGCGTGTTGCCGGCAGCAAGACGATCAATGTCGAAGTCCGGAAGAAAAAGACCTACGTCAAGCGCAGCCCCGACGAACTCGAGGCTGAAAAGCAGCGCGAACTGGAAGAGCAGCGCGCCGCCGAGGAAGCGTCTCGTTCGACGATCGACGCGGAAGCCAAGCGTATAGCTGCAGAAGAAGAGGCGCGTCGCAAGAAAGCGGAAGCTGAGGCAGCGAAAGCCGTTCAAGCGACGGCTGCATCGACCGCAAGTGCGGCCGATCAGAGTCCATCGGTCGAACAAGATGTGCCCGTTGCGCCGACTGCAGCGCCTGTAGCCGACGTGGCTCCGGTCGCTAGCCCTGCGCCTGAGCGCAAGAAAGATGAGCCGCCACGGCGCGTCGAGAAAACGCGTGATGACGATGACCGTCGCGATCGCAAGCATGCTCAGCACCGGCCTTCCTTGAAGGACAAGGGCATGACCTCTCGCGTAGGTCCTCGCACCACGTCGGGTGACGACGATCGCGAAGGCTTCGGTCGTCGTGGTGGGCGCGGAAAGGCGAAGCTCAAGAAACGTAACCAGCATGGCTTCCAGAGCCCGACTGGTCCGATCGTTCGCGAAGTCAATATCGGTGAAACCATCACCGTGGCAGAACTTGCCGCCCAGATGTCCATTAAGGGCGCGGAAGTCGTCAAGTTCATGTTCAAGATGGGGACACCCGTCACCATCAACCAGGTGCTCGATCGGGAAACGGCGCAACTCATCGCCGAAGAGCTGGGGCACAAGGTCAAGTTGGTCAGCGAGAATGCGCTCGAAGAACAGCTTGCCGAGTCGCTCAAGTACGAAGGCGAGGCGATCCATCGTGCGCCAGTCGTGACCGTCATGGGTCACGTCGACCACGGTAAGACGTCGCTGCTCGACTATATCCGTCGCGCGAAAGTCGCTGCTGGCGAAGCAGGCGGGATCACGCAGCACATCGGTGCCTATCACGTACAAACCGATCGTGGGATGGTGACGTTCCTCGATACCCCCGGCCACGCTGCGTTTACGGCAATGCGTGCACGGGGTGCGAAGGCGACCGATATCGTGATCCTGGTCGTTGCCGCAGACGATGGCGTCATGCCGCAGACCGAAGAAGCCGTACAGCATGCCAAGGCTGCTGGTGTGCCTATCGTGGTTGCGGTCAACAAGATCGATAAGCCGGAAGCTGATCTCGACCGCATCAAGAATGACCTTGCGGGCCGTGACGTGATTCCGGAAGAGTGGGGCGGTGATACGCAGTTCGTACCGGTTTCCGCGAAAGCAGGTACCGGCGTGGATGAGCTGCTCGAAGCCGTCCTCCTGCAAGCTGAAGTACTCGAGCTGACTGCACGTCCTGAGGCACCTGGACGCGGCGTGGTCGTTGAATCTCGTCTCGACAAAGGTCGTGGCCCTGTCGCGACGGTCTTGGTTCAGGACGGTACGCTGCGCCAAGGCGACATGGTCCTGGTCGGCGTCAACTACGGCCGCGTTCGCGCAATGCTCGACGAAAACGGTAAGCCTGTTAAGGAAGCCGGCCCGTCGATCCCGGTCGAGATCCTTGGCCTGGATGGCACGCCGGACGCTGGCGATGAAATGACCGTCGTTGCCGACGAGAAGAAAGCACGCGAAGTGGCTTTGTTCCGTCAGGGCAAGTTCCGCGAGGTCAAGCTGGCTCGTCAGCATTCCGCCAAACTCGAGAACATCTTCGAGAGCATGGGACAGGACGAGGTCAAGACGCTCAACATCGTACTCAAGTCCGATGTCCGCGGTTCGTTGGAAGCGCTGCAAGGTGCACTGGCTGACCTGGGCAACGAAGAAGTACAGGTTCGCGTAGTGGGTGGCGGTGTTGGTGGTATCACCGAGAGCGATGCCAATCTCGCACTGGCGTCCAATGCAGTCGTGTTCGGCTTCAACGTGCGGGCCGATGCCGGTGCGCGCAAGATCGTCGAGCAGGAAGGCTTGGACTTGCGTTACTACAACGTCATCTACGACATCATCGAAGACGTCAAGAAAGCGTTGTCCGGTATGTTGGGCAGCGACGTCCGGGAGAATATCCTTGGTGTTGCCGAAGTACGCGATGTGTTCCGCTCGCCGAAATTCGGTGCGATCGCCGGTTGCATGGTCATCGAAGGTACGGTCTTCCGTAACCGTCCGATCCGTGTTCTTCGCGACGATGTCGTTATCTTCGAAGGCGAACTGGAATCCCTGCGTCGCTTCAAAGACGACGTCGCTGAAGTGCGTAACGGCATGGAGTGCGGTATCGGCGTGAAGAGCTACAACGACGTCAAGGCCGGCGACAAGATCGAAGTTTTCGAGAAGGTACAGGTCGCGCGTACGCTCTAAGCGGTATCGCAAGGCTGAACGGCAAGCCCCGGACTCTGTCGGGTGCTTGCCGTTTCTCTTTGTGGCATGTGAATCAATGGCTGCGGCCGGCAGCCCAAGGCGGTATCTATGGCCAAGCAATACAGTCGTACACAACGTATCGGCGATCAGATGCAGCGCGAGCTGGCACTGCTGATCCAGCGTGAAATCAAGGACCCGCGTCTCGGGCTCGTGACCATCACCGCGGTTGACGTCACGCGGGACCTCTCACATGCCCGCGTCTATACCACGGTAATGGGGAAGGATTCCCCGGACGAGATCAAGCAGAACCTCGACATCCTCAAGGAAGCGGCTGGCTTCTTGCGTATGCAATTGGGCAAAGCCATGAAGCTGCGAACCGTGCCGCAGCTGCAGTTCGTTTATGACGCAAGCATTCGGCGAGGCGCCGAACTGTCTGCGCTCATCGAGCGGGCGGTCACCGAAGATCGCAAGCACGAGGATTGAGCGTGGCCCAAGTTAAACGAATCAGACGCAAAGTCGACGGAATTCTGGTGCTGGACAAGCCTAAGGGCTTTTCTTCGAACGCCGCACTGCAAAAGGTTCGCTGGTTGCTGAACGCGGAAAAAGCGGGGCATACAGGTAGCCTCGACCCCCTCGCCACTGGCGTATTGCCGCTTTGCTTCGGCGAAGCGACGAAGTTTTCGCAGTACCTGCTTGACGCTGACAAGGGTTACGAAACGATCATGCGCCTGGGCGTCACTACGACCACAGGTGATGCGGAAGGGGACGTTCTCGAACGCAAGCCGGTGGAGACCAGCGCCGAGGCCATCACTGATGTTCTACCGCGGTTTCACGGTGACATTCAGCAAATTCCGCCCATGTATTCGGCGCTCAAGCGCGACGGCCAACCGCTTTACAAATTGGCGCGTGCGGGAGAAGTAGTGGAGCGCGAGCCGCGTTCTGTTAATATTGCGCGCCTGGAATTGCTCGGCCTCGAAGGCGACGATGCGCGCCTGGCAGTTTCGTGTAGCAAAGGCACCTACGTGCGTACGTTGGTCGAAGATATTGGACAGTTGCTGGGATGCGGTGCGCATGTTGCGGCGTTGCGTCGGACCCAGGCAGGTCCTTTCGGGCTCGTGCAGGCCATTAGCCTCGAGGAGCTCGAAGAAGCGCACGCTCAAGGTGGCAATGAAGCGCTCGATCGTTTCCTGCTTCCTGTGGACAGTGGTTTGGAACATTGGCCGCTGGTCCAGCTGTCCGAGCATAGCGCGTATTATTGGCTACACGGCCAGCCGGTACGGGCACCAAACGCGCCCAAGTTCGGCAAGGTGCGCGTTCAGGATCATACGAACCGCTTTATCGGTATCGGTGAGGTGGATGACGACGGGCAGATCGCTCCGCGTCGACTGATTCGGTCGGAATGAGTGAGTCCTGGATTCACTTGATTCGGCTGTAACGAGGGTGGCTGTCAGCAGGCACGGTCATACCTCCTTTTAAAACACGGGATTTGTCCCGGCCTGTTCACTCAAGGAGCCCACCATGGCACTGAGCGTTGAAGAAAAAGCCCAGATCGTTAACGACTACAAGCAAGCTGAAGGCGACACCGGTTCTCCTGAAGTGCAAGTTGCACTGTTGACCTTCAACATCAACAAGCTGCAAGGTCACTTCAAGGCCAACGGCAAGGACCACCACTCCCGCCGCGGTCTGATCCGTATGGTAAACCAGCGTCGTAAGCTGCTGGACTACCTGAAGGGTAAGGACACCACGCGTTACAGCACCCTGATCGGTCGTCTGGGTCTGCGTCGCTAAGACGCGCTAGAGTCCGAAGCGGGAAATGGAAGCTGGAAGTAGGAGATCGCTCTTGCTTCCAGCTTCTTTTTTTCCGTTTTCGATTCTTAAAGAGGTGTTCACGATGACCTGTGCAGAATGCTGCAAAGTAGGTCGTGATCATCAGCGGAATGCGTCGGGTCCGACTCCCGAGCTTTCCACCTATTTCCCCAAAGGCAACAAAGAGAAGGAATATCCGTGAATCCGGTAATCAAGAAATTCCAATTCGGTCAGTCGACCGTCACGCTGGAAACTGGCCGCGTCGCGCGTCAGGCTTCTGGTGCCGTGCTGGTCAGCGTCGATGACGACGTGACCGTCCTCGTTACCGTGGTCGGCGCCAAGTCCGCTGATCCAACCAAGGGCTTCTTCCCCCTCTCGGTCCACTACCAGGAAAAAACGTACGCAGCTGGCAAGATTCCAGGCGGTTTCTTTAAGCGCGAAGCGCGTCCTTCTGAGAAGGAAACCCTCACTTCTCGCCTGATCGACCGCCCGATCCGTCCGCTTTTCCCTGAAGGCTTCTTCAACGAAGTCCAGGTCATCTGCACCGTGGTTTCCACGAGCAAGAAAACCGATCCGGACGTTGCTGCCATGATCGGTACCTCCGCGGCACTGGCCATATCCGGCATCCCATTCGATGGCCCCATCGGCGCTGCGCGCGTTGGTTTCCACGAAAGCACCGGCTATCTGCTGAATCCGACGTACGAGCAGCTCAAGGCTTCGAGCCTGGACATGGTCGTTGCCGGTACCGAAGAAGCGGTGCTGATGGTCGAGTCGGAAGCGCAAGAGCTGACTGAAGATCAAATGCTGGGCGGCGTGTTGTTCGCTCACCAGGAGTTCCAGGCCGTCATCAGCGCGATCAAGGAATTCGCCGCAGAAGCCGGCAAGCCGACTTGGGACTGGGCGCCTGCCGCAGAAGACACTGCACTGCTGACCGCCATCAAGGGCGAGTTCGGCGCTGCGATCTCCGAGGCCTACACCATCACCATCAAGCAGGACCGCTACGCGCGTCTGGGCGAGTTGCGTGATCAGGTCGTCGCACGTTTCTCCGGTGATGAAGAAGGTCAGCCTTCGGCTGGCGCGGTCAAGGATGCGTTCGGCCTGCTGGAATACCGCACCGTTCGCGAGAACATCGTCAACGGTATGCCGCGTATCGATGGTCGTGACACCCGTACCGTTCGCCCGCTGAACATCGAAGTCGGCGTACTTGGCAAGACCCATGGCTCGGCACTGTTCACGCGTGGCGAAACGCAGGCGCTGGTCGTTGCCACCCTTGGTACGGCGCGTGATGCACAGCTGCTCGACACGCTCGAAGGCGAGAAGAAAGACCCCTTCATGCTGCACTACAACTTCCCTCCCTACTCGGTAGGCGAGTGCGGTCGTATGGGTGCTACGGGGCGCCGCGAAATCGGTCACGGCCGTCTGGCGCGTCGTGGCGTCGCCGCCATGCTGCCGAGCGCTGACGAATTCCCGTACACCATTCGTGTGGTTTCCGAGATCACCGAATCCAACGGCTCCAGCTCCATGGCATCTGTGTGCGGTGCTTCGCTGGCACTGATGGACGCGGGCGTGCCGATGAAGGCGCCGGTTGCCGGTATCGCCATGGGCCTGGTTAAGGAAGGCGAGAAATTTGCAGTCCTGACCGACATCCTCGGTGACGAAGACCACCTCGGCGACATGGACTTCAAGGTTGCCGGTACCGCGAAAGGCGTTACCGCTCTGCAGATGGACATCAAGATCCAGGGCATCACCGAAGAGATCATGGAAATCGCGCTGGGTCAGGCGCTGGAAGCGCGCCTGAACATCCTTGGCCAGATGAACCAGGTCATTGCGACGTCGCGTAGCGAACTGTCCGCCAATGCACCGACCATGATTTCGATGAAGATCGATCAAGACAAGATTCGTGACGTCATCGGTAAAGGTGGCGCGACCATTCGTTCGATCTGCGAAGAGACCAAAGCGTCCATCGACATCGAAGACGATGGTTCCATCAAGATCTTCGGCGAAACCAAAGAAGCAGCTGAAGCGGCCAAGCAGCGCGTGCTGGGCATCACAGCTGAGGCGGAAATCGGCAAGATTTACGTGGGCAAGGTTGAGCGTATTGTCGACTTCGGCGCCTTCGTGAACATTCTGCCGGGCAAAGATGGCTTGGTGCACATTTCTCAGATCAGCGATCAGCGGATCGAGAAAGTCACCGACGTGCTGAAGGAAGGCGAAGAAGTGAAGGTATTGGTACTGGACGTGGACAACCGCGGTCGCATCAAGCTTTCCATCAAGGACGTCGCTGCAGCGGAAAATTCGGGCGCCTAAGGCGTTTGGTAGAAAAAAAGGGCCTTCGGGCCCTTTTTTTGAGGCTAATTTGATGGCGTGCAGGATGCAACGCCGAGATAGGCGTTACGTGCAAACTGCAATAACCGTACTAAGAGAATTATTTTTAACTATCTGATTTTAAACACAATTTTATTGTGTTTGATGTTGGCATGTCGAATGCAACCATTACTCTCAAGCGTGTGCTAATAGCACGCGATCCTCAGAAGAAATGGAGTAATGAGTATGAAGACGCCCTTTGAAAAGTGGACTTTTGCCGCTGTTGCTGCCGCCGCCCTGAGCCTTTCCTTGGCCAATGCCGCTCATGCGGACAGCACGCGCGCAAACGGGGCTCAACCTATGGTTCTCGCTGCCAACACTGTCGACAACGCAGAAGAAGCGGTCTCCGATACCTGGATCACCGGCAAGGTGAAATCCGCCTTCCTGGCCGATGATTCCATCAGCGGTATGGACATCAAGGTTGAAACCAATAAGGGCGTCGTGTCCTTGTCGGGTGCAGTACCTTCCGATGCCGAACGTGACTTGGCTGTTGAGAAAGCAAAATCAATCAAAGGTGTTCGCGAGGTTTCCGCGGATGGCCTGAAGTCGACCGAGTAATCGGATCGTCTACCAGCGTTAAGAAAAAGCCGCTCGAATGAGCGGCTTTTTTGTACAGCTCAAAATATGTCTGGCGACTACATGGCACCCAGTTGCAACCGGGTATTCACTTGGCCGTTCTTTGCGTCGTCGTTACTTACATCAATAAGGTAAATACGATCGGCTGCAAGCCTCTGGCTTACCAGATATTCCTTGATCTGTTCAGCACGTTGCTGCGCAAGCAGGCGCCGTAATGGCTCGCTGTCTTGCCACGATGCGAGCACCTCGGAGCGCATGTTCCGCGTGCGTTCCTCGTCGGGCAACTCATTCCATGCCTCAGGTGGCTGCTGTTTGAGGCGCTGACGGTAGATGCCGGCCAGCAGCGCGGGTTTGTCCTCTTCGGGCACCTGCAGCGCTTCGGCTTTTGCCGGCACAGTGTCGCCACGACGCTGAAGGATTCGGAAGTAGACCTCCTGGTACTCCCGCTCCAGCCGCTCCTGCGCGAGCAGCGGGCCGTCGGCAGCAGGTGAACTCGTGCCTTCCACTTCGATCCTCAATGCCGGGCGCTCGGCCAGGGCGCGAGCCAAAAGGTCGAGCGCTGAGCGAGCGTTGTCATTCAGCTCGCTGGAGCCCGCCGCGAAGCCAACCACACTGAGATCCTGATCGCCAGCGCCGCTGACCAGCCCGGCCATGAACTTGAAGGGAGCTTGCGCCGCGCGCAGAACGAGGTTTCGCAGTGTCTGCCAGACCACGGGCATGACGTCGAACTGCGGGTTGTCCAAGTCGCCCTGTACCGGCAAGGCGATATCGATGCGACCGTTACTGTCCTTGAGCAGTGCGATCGCCAGGCGGATGGGCAGGTCGACTGCGTCGGGGCTTTCTACGCGCTCGCCAAGCTCCAGCTGATCGAGAGTGACGTGGTTGTCCGCGTTCAACCGGCTGTCGTCGATGCGGTAATGCAGATCGAGGTCAAGTCGCCCCTTGCGAATGCGATACCCCGCAAACTTGCTGGAGTAGGGCGTCAGCGTCGTGAGTTCCACTTGATTGAAGCTCGTCCTGATGTCGAGCTTTTGCATTGGATCGAACGGCGTCAGTTCGCCGGTGATGCTCACCGGCGCGTAACGATCGACGTTGCCTTTGATAGTGACGTTCGCGGGCGTTTTGCTCGCGTTATCCAATGTGCCGATGCTGCCGTTCAGGCTCTGCATCGCGGTCACGAATGGTGGCCGCAGAGAGAAATCGGCAAAGTTTGCTGAGCCATCGGCGATGTCCACCTTGCCGATATGGATGGCCAGCGGATCGCTGGTTTCCGTGCCGTCTTCCCCATCGGTGTTGCCGGCCTGAGGTACCAGCAGGTCACTGAAGTTTGTGGTGAGATTTTCGTTGATCACGAAGCGTGTATAGGGCTGCTCCAGCCCAACGCGCTCAATGGACAGGCGTTTGCCGTGCTCATAGGCAATATCTTCCAGGTCGAGCTTTTGCCACTTGACCAGGTCCCGTTCGTGATCTGTATCCACGGTATGCAGCTGGTCGATCGTGGCTCGACCGGTAACGTTCAGTGCCAGCGGCTCGATAGCGCTCAATTCGACGCTTGTAGCGCTCGACAAGCGCCCGGCTCGCAACTCCACGCGCGCATAGGGTGTGATGTAGGACTGCGCTACGCGCAGGTCGATATCCTTCGTTTCAACCTGGAGCTTCGCGGTCATCGGTTCGAGTTGGATATTCCCCGCTGCCGACAGTGACCCCTGCTCACCTATCGCGGTGTCCAGCTTGAGAGCGAAAGAAGCGTCGGGCGCTGTATCGAAGCCTTCGACGTCCACGTTCAGTGGGCCGAGCTCCAGTGCCACTTCGGGTTGCGGTACACGATCTGTAAGGTGGATACGGTAATCGCGCAGCTGTATTTGCTCAGCCTGAGCTCGCCAGGGCTGGGCTGGCTCGTCTGTTCCCGCAGGCTCGGTACTCGTCTCGGTCGGGGTGCTGTCGCCTGAGAACAGTGTTTGCCAATCAAGGCGACCATCCTCTTCACGCGCTGCCCAGGTTTCCAAGCCCTCGCTGTGCAGGCGTTTAAGGGCGACGCTGCGCTGGGTCAGATCCAGCTGGCCTTCGCCTATCTCCAGTTGCTTGATCCGGATCAGTGGCTTGCCGTCCGCGCGATCAACGGAGAGTGGAATGGGCGTGTTCAATGCGAATCGGTTGAGGATCAGTTGCGTCGTTTCCGCGAGATCGAGGGAGTAATGCGTGGATGCACTGAGCTGTCCCTGATTCAGAGTGAGTGGTACTGCGTCCTTGATGTACGGCCATATTGATGCGAGGTCGAAATCCGAAACCGACAATTGGCCGCTCGACCGAATCGGTACCGGCTCGAAGCTCCCAGTCCATTCCAATCGCCCGCCGCCTGGCTCCGAAGCGGTCAGCCTCATGTCAGTACTCTGTTCCGGTGACGTGTTGAGGTTCTGTAGTTCCAGGTCGATCGGGGTGTAGTTGAGGGTGACAGGATCGCTCGGGCGGGCGTCCGCGAACTTCAAATCACCGCGCTGGATAGACAGCTCGTCAACGATGAGAGGGAAAAGGCTATCGTTCTTCGGCTCTTCGCTCGCTTCGGAAGGTGGAACATCGAACAGCTGCGCCAGGTTCAGATTGCCGCTCTTGTCGAACCGAACATCCAGGACTGGCTGTTCGAGTTCGAGTCGTGAAAGGTGCACCGCGCCTTTCCAGATGCTATCGATTTCGAGATTGGTGTACAGGCGCTGAAAAGCGATCTGTTCGATGCCGGGTTCGCCAATCTTCAAGTCGAAAAGGGTGACTTCGAGGCTGAATGGATTAAATCTGACCCGTTCAAGGCTAGCCGGCACGGTGGCATAGGTCTCGAGCTGCCCGTTGATAACGTGGCGAGCGATCACTGGTACGAGAAAAAATCCTAAGACCGAATATCCGGCTAGAACGGCCAACGTGATGAGCGCGGTGCGCTTCGCTTTACGAGGCATCTGTAGCGGCTTCCGAGTGAAATGATGGCTTGGAGTGCGGAACGCCGCTTCGGTTCCTATGGTCCTTGCGTGGTCGTGCCCGCTTTCGGTGGCGTAAGCCCCAATCTCCGATGAGCCCGATGTGAAGAACCATTGCGGACAGCCCATCTCAGCAGCGGCGCAATGCAATTGACGCCGGTACGGACAAGCAGCTTCTCGCCCGGCAACTGTCGTAACTCCAATTGCTGTCTTGCCCAGTCGGGTAGCAAATCGACTCCCGCACGTGTCATCAACCGCCCAAAGGGTTTCACGATCGCACGAGGTGCAGGCGCGCCGAAGAGAACGCTCAATACCTCCCCGGTACGGTCGTCGAAGCGCAGCTCAGGCCTTATCGCTTCGATAAATGCAACCGCCTCGGCTTTTGAGTGCGGCACATTTTCCGCGCCCAGACGCTCGGCGATAGTCGCGGTCTCGGCAAAATAGGTGTCCTGATCCTGCAGTGAAAGATGAGGGTTGAGATAGCGCAGATGCGCCTGGAGGAAATTCCATACCTCGGCGATGTGAACCCACGTCAGAAGATGGGGATCATTGGCAGAGTAGGGAACGCCGTAGGCGGTGACGCCTGAAACCTGGTCGTGAATCGCTTTGACACGCGCGATGAGGCCTTCCGCGTCCTGGCGAGGACCGAATGTCGTACCTGCGATGAACTGCCCGGTGCGACGCAGGCGTCCCAGCATGTCTTCACGAAAATTGGAGTGATCCCATACGCCGGCCAGCGCTGCCGGGTGAAGCATTTGCAGCATCAGCGCGGAGATTCCGCCAACCATCATCGATGTGAAGTCACCATGAACCCGCCAGCACACGGCCTGCGGGCCGAATAGCCCGGGGTCACCCTTTGGGGCTTCGAAGTCGACGCCTTTCAACGACAAGCCTGTTAGGCCTATTACTTCGCGCTCGATGCGCTGACGTGCCCACTCCATAAATCCTGTCTTCCAAAAAACAGCCGGCGTGTGCCGGCTGATGATGCGTCGAAATGCAGCGAGCTTAGCGGTTTTGCCGCTCCGCGATCAGATTTTCCACCACACTCGGATCGGCCAGTGTCGACGTATCGCCCAGGCTGTCGATCTCGTTGCAGGCGATCTTGCGCAGGATGCGGCGCATGATCTTGCCGGAACGCGTCTTGGGAAGTCCTGGTGCCCACTGCAGGTAGTCGGGCCGGGCGAACGAGCCGATTTCCTGGCTGACCATGCGATTGAGCTCCTGGCGCAATTCCTCGCTTGGCTCCTGACCGTGCATGAGCGTGACGAAGGCGTAGACGCATTGACCCTTCACGTCATGCGGGCAACCTACGACCGCGGCTTCAGCGACGATATCGTGCAAGGCCAACGCGCTTTCCACTTCGGCAGTGCCGATGCGGTGGCCGGAAACATTGATGACGTCGTCCACGCGGCCGGTGATCCAGTAGTAACCGTCTTCGTCACGGCGCGCGCCGTCGCCCGTGAAGTAATAGCCCGGATAGGCAGTGAAATAGGTTTCCACCATGCGCTTGTGGTCGCCGTAAACGCTGCGGATCTGGCTTGGCCAACTGGCCTTGATCGCCAGTACGCCGGCGCCTGGCCCGGTGATTTCCTTACCTTTTTCATCCAGCAGCACGGGCTGGATACCAAAGAAGGGCCGGGAGGCCGAGCCGGGTTTGAGTGCGGTGGCGCCTGGAAGCGGAGTGATGAGGATGCTGCCCGTTTCGGTCTGCCACCACGTGTCGACCACGGGGCAACGGCTATCGCCGACGACCCGGTAGTACCATTCCCAGGCTTCCGGGTTGATCGGTTCGCCGACGGTTCCCAGCAGGCGAAGGCTTTGGCGTGACGACGTTTTGACCGGCTCGTCACCCTCGCGCATGAGCGCTCTCAACGCCGTGGGTGCCGTGTAGAAGATGTTGACCTGATGCTTGTCGATCACTTGCCAGAAGCGGGAAGCATCGGGATAGCTGGGAACGCCTTCGAACATCAGGGTCGTGGCACCATTCGCGAGGGGGCCGTAGACGATGTAGCTATGGCCGGTCACCCAGCCGACATCGGCGGTGCACCAATAGACCTCACCGTCGTGATAGTCGAATACGTACTTGAAAGTCATCGCGGCGCCAAGCAAGTAGCCACCCGTGGTGTGTAGCACGCCCTTGGGTTTGCCGGTGCTGCCCGAAGTGTAAAGAATGAACAGTGGATCCTCGGCCGCCATGGGCTCGGCGGCGCAATCGGGCGATGCTTGCCGGGTAGCGTCGCCGTAGCGCAAATCGCGCCCTTCTACCCAATTGACGTCAGCACCAGTGCGTTCAACCACGATGACCGTGGAAACGCCCGGGCAGCTGTCCAGCGCGTTGTCCACATTCTGTTTGAGCGGTATGTGTTTGCCGCCGCGGATGCCTTCGTCTGCGGTGATCACGGTGTGGCAGTCGGCGTCTTGAATACGGTCGCGCAGGGCATCGGGTGAAAAACCGCCGAAGACAACGGAGTGAACTGCGCCAATCCTCGCGCAGGCCAGCATGGCGTAGGCCGCCTCCGGAATCATAGGCATGTAGATGCAGACTCGATCGCCCTTCGCCACGCCGCGGGACTTCAACACATTCGCCAGCCGGCAAACGTGCTCGTGTAATTGGCGATAGGTGATTCTCTGGGTGTCGTCAGGGTTATCACCTTCCCAGATGATGGCCACCTGATCGCCACGGGTCGCCAAGTGGCGATCGATGCAATTCGCCGAGACGTTGAGCAAGCCTCCCTCGAACCACTTAGCCTCGCCGCGCTTCAGATCGCTGCTGTGCACTTGGTCCCATGGCTTCGACCATTCGAGAAACTGCTTGGCCTGTTCGGCCCAGAACTGGTCGGGCTGTTCGATCGATTGACGATAGAGGCGTTGATAGCCGTCGTCATCCAAGTGGGCGTGCGTGCGCACGGCATCAGGAACGGGATAGGTGTCGGTCATGGCGGACTCCTTGTTGTTGTGGATAGGTTCGCCGGCGTTGTGGAATAGCGTTACTGGCGAAGGAGCGTTACCGGGTTAGGCCTGATTTTCGGTTGCGGGTTCGGCGGAAGAGGTGCGATGGCTCACCTAATGTCTCGAGTCCACATTCGCTTTCGCGGCCAAGGCCGCTCCTACAGAAAGACGGTATGCAACGTCATTGCGGCATCGTATCTGCGTCGGGACGACCGCCCGGCGATCTGTGTTAGCGGTGAAGACGACTGAAGTCGCCCCTACAGGCAGCGGATGCTGGTTCCGGAACCACGAGGCGGCACGCTTTAGTGTAGGAGCGGCCTTGGCCGCGAAAGCGGTATTAGATGCGGTATCGGTAGTGCGTCTTGCCTGCTAGAGCGGATTGCGACCAAAGCGTTCAGTAGCACATAGGTGAAGCCGTTGCGGCATGCCGAGGAGAGGTAACGCACCGCGCCGGGTCGGCGCGGTGCGAAGGGGATCAACCGCGATGACGGCTGCGGAAGTAGTCGATGAGACCTTGCGTAGAGGCGTCGTCTGCGGGCAGTTGATCATGGCCGGTCATCTGCTGGTAGACGGTTTTACCCAGTTCCTTGCCCAGCTCGACGCCCCACTGATCGAACGCGTTGATACCCCAAATGACGCTCTGTACGAACACCTTGTGTTCGTACAACGCCACGAGTGCGCCGAGGCGGCGTGGATCGATACGTTCGACCACCAGGGTGTTGCTCGGACGGTTGCCTGGGATGACCTTGTGGGCCGCCAGCCGCTGTACCTCGTCCTCGCTCATACCTTTGGCGCGCAGCTCGGCTTCGGCCTCTTCGCGCGTCTTGCCGAGCATCATTGCCTGGCTTTGGGACAGACAGTTGGCGTACAGCCACTGATGATGGTCCGCCACCGGGTTGTAGCTCGTGACGGGGACGATGAAGTCCGAAGGAATCATCAGTGAGCCTTGGTGCAACAGCTGGTGATAGGCGTGCTGGCCGTTACAGCCGACGCCACCCCAGATAACCGGGCCGGTAGCGGTCGAGACGGGGGTACCGTCTTGGCGCACCGATTTGCCGTTGGATTCCATGTCCAGTTGCTGCAGGTGCTTCACGAAGTTGCGGAGGTAGTGGTCGTACGGCAGGAATGCGTGCGTTTGCGCGCCCCAGAAGTTCGCATACCAGACACCCAGCATCGCCAGCAGGACCGGCATGTTTTCTTCGAAGGGCGCGTTGCGGAAGTGTTGGTCCATGGCGTAACCGCCGGACAGCAGCTCCTTGAAGTTGGACATGCCGATGGCCAGCGCGGTGGGCAGACCGATTGCCGACCACAGCGAGTAACGACCGCCAACCCAGTCCCACATTGGGAACACATTCTTCTCACGAATGCCGAATTCGACGGCGGCTTTGATATTGCTGGTTACCGCAATGAAGTGGCGGTAAAGCTTCTCTTCGGTACCACCGCGGGCCAGGTACCAGGCGCGTGCGGCCTGGGCATTCTTCAACGTTTCGAGGGTGCCGAACGTCTTGCTGGAAATGATGAACAGCGTCGTTTCGACGTTCAGTTTGGCGGTGACTTCACGGAATTCACTGCCATCGATGTTCGCCAGATAGTGACAGCGCACACCGTTCTGCGTGAAGGGGAGCAACGCTTCGGAGACCAGCTGCGGACCCAGGAAGGAACCGCCAATGCCAATGTTCACGACATCGGTGATGGTC
The DNA here is from genome assembly GCF_014647635.1 of Pseudomonas matsuisoli. Classification (GTDB taxonomy): domain Bacteria; phylum Pseudomonadota; class Gammaproteobacteria; order Pseudomonadales; family Pseudomonadaceae; genus Pseudomonas_P; species Pseudomonas_P matsuisoli. The sequence goes on along the minus strand of NZ_BMPO01000006.1, from coordinate 31,066 downwards.
TTGTCGTTGTAACCGCGCCATTGATTGGTGTGGATACGCCCAACGATATCTGTCATCTGGCCGATCACCCGATGAACCTCGGGCATGATGTCCTGGCCGTTGACGGGCAAGCGGTCACCCAGCGGACGGCGCAGTGCGGTGTGCAGCGCAGGGCGATGTTCGGAGGAATTGACGAACTCGCCTTCGAGCAACGCATGGATCGCTTGTTCCAGCCCACTTTCGCGCGCCAGGCTGTAGAGCAGCGACAACGTCTGGTCGTTGATCAGGTTCTTGGAGTAGTCGAGAAACAGGCCGGACGTAGTGAACGAATACTTGTCGAAACGCTTTTCATCCGTTGCGAACGCTTCGCGCATGCTGAAGCGCTGCATCTCCAGTCGGTGTTCGGAGAGGGCCTTCCAGGAGGGAAGGGTAGTGACATCGATCGGGTTCTGATAGTACGCCATGGCGGGTCGGCTTCCTTTCTTTAACTGTCTGTATGCCCTTGGCTCGTCCTGAATGGATGCCGCGTGGCCGTGCGAAGGCGTGGCCAGGCACAGTCGCGAGTATTCGAGCCCAAAAAGATCAAGCGGTTCCGACGACGAGCGTCATTCATTTCGCATCGTTTGCCTATCGGACATCGCGTGAACGTCCATGCGCGGGGCGGTACATCCAATGCCTGCCGCCGCGCGTGAAGAAGGCTATCAGTTCACATCGAATGCCAGGTTATCGATCAAGCGCGTTTGGCCAAGGTAGGCCGCCACGAGAAGAATCAGGTGGCGATCGTCTGCGGTGGCGGGTTTCAACGTGGCCGGCTCACGAAGTTCCAGATAATCCACCTTGAAGCCTGCCTCTTCCAGTGCGGCCGACTCGCGACCGAGCTGATCTGCGTAGTCCCGCGCGCCAGCTTGTATCGCATCCGCAAGCCTGCGCAGGTGGCGGTAGAGCTCCGGCGCCTTAGCGCGCTGTTCGGCGCCGAGGTAGCCGTTGCGCGACGACAAGGCCAGCGCGTCCTCCGCGCGAACGGTTGGCAGGCCTTCGATATCGATAGGAAGGTTGAGGTCGGCCACCATCTTGCGAATGACGGCCAACTGTTGGAAATCCTTTTCGCCAAACACGGCGACGTCGGGCTGGACCATGTTGAACAGCTTGCTGACAACGGTAGCCACCCCTTCGAAGTGGCCAGGCCGGCTGGCGCCACAAAGGCCTTCCGACACGCCGGGAACCGTCACGCGCGTCTGGCCGTCCATGCCGTGCGGATACATCTCACGGACGCTAGGTAGGAACAGTACATCGCATGCCGCTGCTGTGAGTTTCTCGCGGTCCTCGGTGAGCGTACGCGGGTATTTGTCCAAGTCTTCGGTCGGAGCGAACTGCATCGGATTGACGAAGATGCTGGCGACCACAAAGTCGCTCAATTCGTGCGCCCGGTGCACGAGGGCGATATGGCCGGCGTGAAGATTGCCCATGGTTGGAACGAAGCCGATACGTTGCCCGGCCTGCCGTGCACGCGCGACATGGTTGCGCAGCTCACCCACCGTTTCGACGAGGATCATGCGGAGAATCCATGCTCAGGCGCAGGGAATTCCCTGTTCTTCACGGCTTTGACATAGGCACGCAATGCTGCCTGGATGTTTCCCTCGCCTTGCATGAAGTTGCGAACGAACTTCGCAGTCCGGCCTGATAGCGACAAACCGAGCATGTCGTGGATCACGAGCACCTGGCCATCGGTATCGGGGCCAGCGCCTATGCCGATCACGGGCACCGAGACGGCCTGGGTAATCCGCGCGGCCAATTCGCTGGGTACGCATTCGAGCACCAGCATCGCCGCGCCTGCTTCGGCCACGGCCACACAATCTTCCAATAGCTGACGGGCCTGCTCATCGCCACGGCCCTGTACCTTGTAACCGCCTAGTACGTTCACGGCCTGCGGGGTCAGCCCCAAGTGAGCGCAAACCGGCGCACCGCGCTCCGCCAATTGCCGGATGGATTCGGCGAGCCAGGCGGCGCCCTCGATCTTGACCAGATGTGCACCGGCCCGCATCAGCTGGGCGGCGCTTGTGAACGTCTGTTCGAGGGTGGCGTATGCCATGAAGGGAAGGTCGGCAACAATCAGTGCACCAGGAGCGCCGCGTTTGACGCAAGCCGTGTGGTAGGCGATATCGCTCACGGTCACTGGCAAGGTGCTGTCATGTCCCTGTAGGACCATGCCCAGGGAGTCTCCGATGAGGAGCACATCGATGCCGGCCTCTTCGCAGGCATGGGCCAGGGTTGCGTCATAACACGTGAGCATGGCGATCTTCTCGCCCTTGTCCTTGAGCTTCTGCAGCGTGGTCAGGGTCTTGGCAGGCATTTCGGTCCTCGCTACAGGTGCATAGCGGTTGCGCGTCTAGATAGATATCAGACGTTCGGCGATCCGTTATGACCTGGTCATGCCGATTTTGGCATCGGCTCTTGTAAAGGGAGGCCTATAGTCCTGATCGTCAGTAACGAAGTCAATTCGTAGCGTTACGAGGGTGTTACCGCGTTACCAAGGGCGCCGGCGCCAGGACTTCGAGGCTTTCGCGAGGGCAGCTCGCCAAGAGTTCTTGCAAGGAACGGCCGTCAGGCAATATCAGGTGTGGGGCGATCTCGGCCAAAGGGTAAAGAACGAACGCGCGCGCATGCATATGATAGTGCGGCACCTTGAGGCGCGGATGCTCGATCGCGGTATCGCCGACGAGCAGAATGTCGAGGTCAAGCGTGCGCGGTCCCCATCGTTCAGCCTTGCGGACCCGGCCCTGTTCCTGCTCGATCTGCTGGAGCCTGTCGAGCAGATCGAGCGGCTCGAGCGTTGTGTCCAGCGCGGCGACAGCATTGACGTACCGCGGCTGGTCGGCGGGGCCGAGGGGATCGCTGCTGTAAAGCGAGGACACCAGGGTGAGCGTGGTCTGCGGTAACGCGGCGAGCGCGGCCAGCGCCTCGCGCAGTTGTGCGGCCGGGTCTTGCAGGTTGCTCCCCAGGCCGATGAACACCGTCGTACTCATTCGCCGCTCGGCCGGTCCGTACGCGGCCCGCGTCGGCGTCCACCCCGACGCTTCTTCTTAACAGGCGCTGCGCTGTCGTTATTGCTCAATTGACGGATCATGCCGCGCCGTTCGGTATCGCTGGCGTCCTGGTAGCGTGTCCACCAATCGCCAAGACCGTTGGTGCGTTCTCCCGCTTGTTCACGCAGCAACAGGAAGTCGTAGCCGGCGCGAAAGCGCGGATTCTCCAGCAGCATATCGGCGCGCTTGCCGTGCCGGCGGGGCAGTCGCTCCTGCATATCCCAGATTTCCCGTACGGGAATGGTGAAACGCTTGGGGACGGCGGTGCGCCGGCACTGCTCGACGATCAATTCATGCGCAGCTTCCTGCAATGCGGGCAGCGGCGGCATGCCGCGATCCTGCAGTTGCAAGGCACGCCCAGGCAGCGCAGGCCAGAGCAGGGCGGCAAATAGGAACGCGGGCGTTACCGGTTTGCCGAGCCGGATCCGCTCATCCGTGTTGGCCAGCGCGTGGCGCACGAGTGCATCGGTGTAGTCGGGGTTTTGCTCCATCGCACGGGCGGTGACCGGGAAGAGCGGCTCGAACAGCTCGTATTCCAGCAACAGTTCGTAGGTGCGCTCGGCGTTGCCGCCAAGCATCAGCTTGAGCACTTCGTCGAAAAGGCGCGGTGACGGGATGTCTTCCAGCAGGGGCGCCAGTTCGGCGATCGGCTCGGCGGTATGCCGTTCGATTTCGAAGTCGAGCTTGGCGGCGAAACGTACCGCTCGTAGCATCCGAACGGGATCTTCCTGGTAACGTCGCTCTGGCATGCCGATCAGCCGGATCAGGCGATTACGAATGTCTGGCATGCCATTCGCGTAATCGAGGATACGTTCGCTGCTCGGGTCAAAATACAGCGCGTTGATGGTGAAGTCGCGACGCTGCGCATCGTCTTCCAGCGTTCCGTAGATGTTGTCCCGCAAGATACGGCCGCTCTCGTGCTGAGAGGCGAGCGCGTTACCCTCGTCATCATCGCCTTGCGGATGATGGCTGCGGAAGGTGGCGACTTCGATGATCTCGCGGCCGAAGTGCACGTGCACGAGCTTGAAGCGGCGGCCGATCACGCGCGCATTACGAAACTCGGCACGTACCTGTTCAGGCGTGGCGTTGGTGGCGACATCGTAATCCTTGGGCGAGAGCCCCAACAGTAGATCGCGTACGCATCCACCGACGGCATAAGCGTCATAACCGGCTTTCTGCAAGCGCTCGACGACGCTGACCGCATGGCGGCTGATTTGCGCTCGCGTCAGTGCGTGCTGACTTTTATTCAGAACTTGGGGCGTGGTGCGAACGGCATTGGCCGGACGCCTTGGAAAACGGAGGGACTGGAACAGCTTTTTCAGCATTGGATTGGACTTGTGACCGGGAAATCGCCGTGGCCGATGGTAATGGCTTTAGGGGCGCGAAAGTCTCGGAATCTGTTCATGACTTGCGGCAGGTGGCCCCGTTTGCGTGGAAATAGCGAGGCTTGCCAGCGATCTTTCGAAATTCGTGTGCCGAATTCGATTGGAACCGTTCGATCGTGGCGTTGCGTGATCGCCCGGCAAGATCATGAGCATGTTCTAAGGTTGACCGGCGGATGATGAACGCGGTAGCGCTAGCTGTCAAAAGAACAAAGGGGAGCCGAAGCTCCCCTAGATGTTGAAAGTGTACGAATATCGTACTGCTGGCCTGTCGTTTTTGTTTTTCAGCCAGCGCTCCCGATTTGGGAGCGAGTAGCAAACGGATTGCTTTGATCGCCGTTTTTGCCATGACCTGTAGATCCAACCGAGCGCCGCTGCCTTCAAGGCAGTTTTGTTGTTCTTAACCGGTTGCAGGCGTGCCCGTGACAACGTTCTTCAAAAGAATCAGTTAGCTGCGTCTCTGCTTTTTATCGTTGTTATGCGGAGCCGTATATATCGTTCTTATTGTGGGTGGCCGTTTTTATTGTTGTTGTACGGTTCAGTAAAGCAGGGCGTGTGCCAGTTTTAGAATATCCTTTATAAACAAAAGCTTATGAAAAACTGTGCAGCCTTGCGGCGTAAAAAAACCGGGGAAACGTTACCGTCCACCCCGGTTTTGCGTTACGCGCGCGCTGCGCCGTAACAGATGTGTCAGACCGTACTCGCTTTACGACGCGGGATCCCGAGCCGTTGGCGCCGCTCCCAGAGGCATTTCCGACTGATACCAAGCTTGCGTGCCAGTTCGGTTTCCGTCATGTGGTCTTGGTGTTCGAGTACGAAATGTTGGAAATAGTCCTCGAGCGACAGATCCTCCGTCGGCTCAAGCGCTGCATCGTCGGCCGCCTGGGCGCCCGGGACATCGTCGAAGCCGTCGTCATCCAATCCTTCGAGCTCAATGTCGATCCCCAGCAGATCCGCCGGAATCTCCGGACCTTCTGACAAGATGACCGCCCGTTCCACGGCATTCTCCAGCTCACGCACATTGCCAGGCCAGCTGTAATGACGGATCGCCTGCTCAGCATCATGAGAAAAACGCAGCGTCGACACGCCCATGGTCGAACATTGGCGCGCCAAAAAGGCGTGGGCGATTTCGTTCACATCACTGCCGCGCTCGCGTAGCGCCGGCAGCCGCAGGGCGATGACATTGAGGCGGTAATACAGGTCTTCGCGGAATTGCCCGGTTTTCGAGAGGGTTTTCAGATCGCGGTGCGTAGCCGCGATCAACCGTACGTTGACCTTTTGCGATTGCACCGAACCCACGCGACGGATTTCCCCTTCCTGGAGTACGCGAAGCAGACGTGCCTGCGCCTCCAGAGGCAGCTCGCCGATTTCATCGAGAAAGAGCGTGCCGCCGTCCGCGGCCTCGACCAGGCCTGCTCTGGCCGCGCTGGCGCCGGTGAATGCGCCTTTTTCATGGCCAAACAGCTCGGATTCGATGAGGGTTTCCGGGATCGCGGCGCAGTTGACCGAGATCAGGGGCGCCTTTGCACGTCGCGAAAGGTTATGCAGGGCACGAGCGACCAGTTCCTTGCCGGTTCCCGATTCGCCTTGGATAAGCACGGTCGAGTCGGTGGGCGCGACCTTACGAATCTTGCCGAACAGATCCAGCATCGGTGCGCAGCGACCAATGATGCCGATGTCGTCCTGATCGCTGGCATCAGCGCTGGGCGATTCAGTTGGCGGACGGGTTTCCGCTGCCGCTGCGCGCATGCGTAGGATCCGGGCGACGGCCTGGAGCATTTCGTCGTGATCGAATGGCTTGGCGATGTAGTCCACCGCGCCCATTTTCATCGAGTCTACCGCCGAGCGCAGGCTGGCGTAGCTCGTCATGATCAGTACCGGTTTGCCTTCAGCCAGGCCGATGAGCTCGGTGCCCGGCGGGCCTGGAAGGCGCAGGTCGCTGATGATGAGGTCGAAACTCGAAAGGGTGTAGCGTTCTTGCGCTTCCGGAATGGAGCCGGCTTCGCTGACTTCGTACTGATTGCGCTCGAGCAGTCGGCGCAAGGCGGTGCGGATGATGCTTTCGTCTTCGACGATCAGGATGTGTGGCATGTAAACAGGCTCTCTCGACGATCTATTCGACTGGAAGGCCCATTCCAGACACGTTGCCTGGTGGAGGCCTCATCGCAGCCGTCTATGTCAGGGCGGACGCCGCTTCGACATGCCTCGGCAAAGTGACCCTGATCCGGGTACCGCGTTGTTGGATCGGATCGGCCGGGCTGTCGATAATTATTTGGCCATAATGCTCTTCCACGATCGAATAGACCAGCGCCAGACCCAATCCGGTCCCCTGGCCTGGCTCTTTCGTGGTGAAGAATGGCTCGAACAATTGGTCCATGATCGCCTTGGGAATGCCTGTGCCTTCGTCCTCGACGATGAGATCGATCGTGTGCTCACCGGCTTCGCTCCGGGCGCGGATGACACCGTTGGCGGGGGAGGCGTCGCGGGCGTTGGATAACAGGTTGATCAGCACCTGAGCCAGCCGCTGCGGATCGCCGTCCACCAGGTGTTCGGGGTTGCACAGGTTGTAGAACTGCACGTCGTTGCCCCGTTTGTTGAGTGACAGCAGGCCGATCGCCTCGCGGGCGGTGTCCGCAAGGCTGACCGCTTCAGTACTCTGCCGGCTCCCCGCATGGGCGAAGCTCATGAGCGACTGGACGATGCGCGAGACGCGTTTGGTCTGTTCGATGATCTGGCTGCTGGTCTCGATGATTTCCTCATCGTTTTCCCGTTCTTCGCGCAGGTTTTGGGCGAGGCAAGCGATGCCGGTGATGGGATTGCCGATTTCGTGGGCAACGCCTGCAGCTAGGCGTCCGATGGAGGCCAAGCGTTCTGAATGAATCAGCTTGTCTTCAAGAGACTGGTTTTCGGTCAGATCCTCGACGAGAAGGACCAATCCGCTGTTGACGGGCGAAAGTGGTTCGATGATGGCCGCCTTGTGCAAGCTGAGCCAGCGTGTCTGGCCATCGAGCCCAAGCCTTTTCTTGTGCAGATGCTCATCCGACTGCCCGACGAAATCCAGCAGCAGATCGCGCCACGGATTCGGCAGAGTCGTCAGGCGCGACCCTACGACCTGCAATGCGGGAACGCCGGTCAGTTCCTCCATCGCACGGTTCCACATGAGGATTTCCTGATCCTTGGCGAGCGAGCAGACGCCCATCGGTAACTCTTGCAACGTCTGGCGGTGGTAGCGGCGCAGGGCATCCAGCTCCGCGGCCAGGCCCGTCAGGCGGGACTGATATTCCTCGAGCCGGGTTTCGATGAAGTGGATGTCCTCGGTGACATAGGTTTCGTTGTCCGTACGATAGGGCAGGAAGGTTTCCACCATGTCCTGCGCAACGCTCGGCCCCATTAGGCCGGATAGGTTCGCTTCGATACGGTCCCTCAGCCGCCGCAATGCGTAAGGGCGGCATTCGTCGAAGGGTAGGTCGAGATCCCGCAGGGCCTTCTCGACTTCCTTTTGCGCGGTCTTCGCGCCCAGCGGCTTGGCCAGTTGTTCGGCAAATTCCTGGGGTGAGCCGGCGACCAGATCGCGCCGCTGGGGCCGGCGCACGTTGTCGACGGCGCATGCTTCGGCGGCGGCCTGTTCCTCGGGGCTGAGATCGGTGAACAGGGAGACCAGGGTGAACACGAGCACGTTGGCGGCCAGTGACGCGATCGCGGCGAGGTGCCAGCTCGTGTCGTCCAGCACGTAGACGACGTCCAGCACCGGGATGTAGAACCCTGGCCAACTCCCCATTAGCGGGAGCAACATGGTCAGGCTCCAGACGCTCGCGCCCGCGAGAAGTCCGGCGATGAAGCCGCGGCGATTCGCCGTCGGCCAGTACAGCACCGAGAGGGCGGCGGGAAGAAATTGCAGCGTCGCTACGAAAGACACGATGCCAAGGTTAGTTAGGCCCTGGCCCGGGCCGAGCAGATAGTAGAAGCCGTAGCCCGCCATGATGATCGCGGCAATCAGCGCGCGGCGCGTCCATTTAAGCCAGCGATAGATATTGCCGCCGGCAGGTGGCTGGTACAGCGGCAGCACCAGATGGTTGAGCGCCATCCCCGACAGCGCGAGCGTCGTGACGATAATCAGTCCGCTGGCGGCCGACAGCCCACCGACATAGGCCACCAGTGACAGCAGCGGGCTGTCGACCTGAATACCGAGGCCCAGCGTGAAATATTCGGGATGCGTGTCGATCCCCAGTCGCAACCCCGCCCAGAGGATGGGTGGTATCGCCAGGCTCATGAGCAGCAGGAAAAGCGGTAGCGCCCAACTGGCGACGACCAACGAGCGTGGGTTGAGGTTTTCGGTGAAGGTCATGTGATACATGTGCGGCATGACGATCGCGGCCGCGAAGAACACCAGCAAGAGCGTTCGCCATGGACCTTCCTGCAACGGCGAGTGCAGGGTCGCGAGGGCGACTTGGTTCTCCATCAGCCAAAGCTCCAGCGCGCCCGGACCGCCGAAAACGCCGTACACCGCATAGAGTCCAATCGAGGCAATCGCGATGAGCTTCACCAGCGATTCAAATGCGATGGCGAAGACCATGCCTTCGTGTTTTTCCCGGGTCGCGATATGCCGAGCGCCGAACAGGATGGTGAAAAGAATGATCCAGGCGCAGAACCCTAATGCGATCCGTGCGGGCTGCGGCTCGCGGGTGAGGATGCCGATGGAATCGACAACGGCCTGAATTTGCAGCGCCAGCAACGGCAAGACCGCGATCAGCATGAACAGCGTGGTCAGCGCGCCGGCCCAGGAGCTGCGAAAGCGAAACGCGAATAGGTCGGCGAGCGAGGATAGCTGATAGGTGCGCGTGATACGCAGGATCGGATTGAGCAGTACGGGGGCCAGCAGGAACGCCCCGGACAGTCCGAGGTAGACGGCCAGGAAGCCGTAACCGTATTGGTAGGCCAGCCCCACCGTGCCGTAGAACGCCCACGCGCTGGCGTACACACCCAGCGATAGCGTGTAGGTCAGGGGATGACGAATGAGGCGGCGCGGCATGATGCCCCGGTCGCTCAACCAGGCGACGCCGAAAAGCAGGAGCAGGTACGCGGTGCTGATGAGAATCAGCTGAGTCAGGCTATAGCTCGTCTGCATCGCGATGGCTCTGTAGCAGGAAGGTGACGACGATCAGGATCAGCCAGAGCAGGTAGGGGCGATACCAGGCGCTACCGGGGGCAATCCACCAATCCATGATGGCGGGAGAGAACAGGTAGATTCCGACCACGAGAATCAGAACCAGTCGATAGATGTACATGAGGTCGATTGGCCTTGAGCGTTGGGCTACCCGTTATAAAGGCTGTTAGCAGGGTTGGCGAGTCTGACGAGCGACGATCAGAGCAGGTCGGCTTCGGCCAAGGTCGCGTGGCGAGGGATGCGTTCGGCGTTCCAGTGGGTGATACCCCAGTGGATGACGGTGTCGGTTGGCGCCTTCGCGAGGTCCTCGGGCGGGCATTGCCCCAGTGCGCGGAGGGCACGCGTCAGTAGCGCAGGTGCCTCGTCGGGCGGCAAGGGTGGTGAACGATAGGCCTTGCCGAGCTTGTGTCCGTCGGGCTGGACGATCAACGGGATGTGCAGGTAACGCGGATGCGCGAAGCCCAGCAGCTCTTGCAGATAGAGCTGCCGGGGCGTGGAGTCCAGGAGGTCGGCGCCGCGGACGATATCGGTGATTCCTTGCCAGGCATCGTCCAGTACGACAGCGAGCTGGTAGGCGTAGAGCCCATCGCGTCGGCGGATCACGATATCCCCGACCTCTCGCCCAAGGTGCTGCTCGATCTGGCCCTGCAGGCGGTCCTCGAAGCGATAGGCGAGGGCGGGCACGCGCACGCGAATCGCCGCGTCATGGGCTGCGTGGTTCGCCTCGCGACATAGGCCGGGATAGACGCCTTGATGGGGCTCGAGGGTCTTGCGCGAACAGGTGCACGCGTAGGCCAAGCATTGGGCGAGCAGGCGGGCGACGCATTCGGCGTACGCCTCATGACGGGCGCTTTGATACTCGACGGCGCCGTCCCAGTGCAGCCCATAGGTTTCCAGTGTGCGCAGGATGAGGTCTTGGGCACCGGGCATTTCACGTGGGGGATCGAGATCTTCCATCCGCACGAGCCAGCGTCCGCCCACGGCGCGAGCGTCGAGGTAAGAGGCCAGCGCGGCGACGAGTGAGCCGAAATGCAGAAGGCCGCTGGGAGTGGGCGCGAATCGCCCGACGTAGGCTTTTTTATTCATTGGGCATGAAAAAAAGGGCGCCGCTTGTCCCTTTGAAAACGTTGAGCGAACCCTGTTTTCGAGTGGACCGCGGCGCCCCTTTTGGCGATCAGGAACCGAGTTGCTTTTCCTTGATTTCCGCCAGTGTCTTGCAGTCGATGCACAGGGTCGCGGTAGGGCGCGCTTCCAGGCGACGAATGCCGATCTCGACACCACAGGAATCGCACCAGCCGTATTCGTTGTCTTCGATCAGCTGCAGCGTCTCGTCAATTTTCTTGATCAGCTTGCGCTCGCGGTCGCGGGTGCGCAGTTCAAGGTTGAATTCTTCTTCCTGGGTCGCACGGTCAGCAGGGTCGGCGAAGTTGCCCGCGTCTTCCTGCATGTGATGCACGGTGCGGTCCACTTCTTCCATCAGCTCTTTCTTCCAGCGGTTGAGCAGATGCGTGAAGTGAGCACGCATGGCATCGCTCATGTACTCCTCACCCTTGGTTTCCTGGTAAGGCGCTACGCCGCGGTTCAGTTGGCTGTTCAATTCGTTCTCTTTGGTGGGCATGGATGACCGCCTCTCGCTCTTTCTAATCCACTGCGCAGGAAAATGTCCTTCGCCGGTTCGACCGGCCCCGCGTCTGCAAGCGGGCGAACTTACCAGATCGCCAGGGTGACCGCTACTCCAGTCAATGGGCCGGCTGCCGCCGCCGTGTCGACTTCGCTAGAATCGCCGTTTCGACCTGATAAAAGGAAGGCCAATGGCCCTGTCCTACAGCGCTCGCAGCCGCGCTATCGAACCGTTTCATGTTATGTCCCTGTTGGCGCGAGCCAACGAATTGCAAGCCGCCGGACATGACGTCATACACCTCGAAATTGGCGAGCCGGATTTCACAACGGCCGCGCCCATCGTCGCCGCTGGACAGGCTGCGCTGGCCGCTGGGCATACCCGTTACACCGCTGCCAGGGGGCTTCCGCAGTTGCGCGCAGCGATCGCCGAGTTCTACCTCAGCCGTTACGGGTTATGCATTGACCCCGAACGGGTGCTGATTACTCCCGGTGGATCGGGCGCGTTGCTGTTGGCCAGTAGCTTGCTGGTCGATCCCGGCAAGCATTGGCTGCTCGCTGACCCGGGCTATCCCTGCAATCGCCATTTCCTGCGGTTGGTCGAAGGCGCCGCGAAGCTGGTGCCGGTGGGCCCAGAAGAGCGCTATCAGCTCAGTGCCGAGAGCGTAGCGGCGCACTATGACAATCAAAGTGTCGGCGCGCTGGTCGCATCGCCGGCCAACCCCACCGGTACCGTTCTTTCGCGAGAGGCGTTGAGCCGTCTTTCCCAAGCCTTGAAGGCGCGCGATGGGCATCTGGTCGTGGATGAGATCTACCACGGTCTCACCTATGGCATGGACGCGCCGAGCGTTCTCGAGGTGGATGACGACGCCTTCGTGCTCAATAGCTTTTCCAAGTACTTCGGCATGACGGGCTGGCGCCTTGGGTGGCTGGTAGCCCCGTCGGATGCCGTTCCCGAGCTGGAAAAGCTGGCGCAGAATCTCTATATCAGCGCGCCAAGCATGGCCCAGCATGCGGCGCTGGCCTGCTTCGCGCCCGAAACCCTCGAAATACTGGAAGCGCGGCGCGCGGAATTCGGTCGGCGGCGCGACTTTCTACTACCGGCGTTGCGTTCCCTTGGATTTGGGATCGAGGTCGAGCCGGAAGGGGCGTTCTATCTATATGCCAATATCTCCGGATTCGGCGGGGCCGCCGCGGATTTCTGCCGCCACTTCCTGGAAACCGAGCACGTCGCGTTCACCCCGGGCATCGACTTTGGCCTCCACCGCGCCCCTCATCATGTGCGCTTTGCCTACACCCAAGGGTTGGCGCGTCTGGAAGAGGCTGTCGAGCGCATCGCGCGTGGATTGCGGAGCTGGCAGCCCTGATGGAGTTCGTACCTGCGCTGGAGCGTGGCCGTTTGGCGCGCCGCTACAAACGCTTTCTGGCCGATATCGTCACCGAAACGGGCGAGACGATCTGTATTCATTGCCCCAATACGGGCTCGATGCACAACTGCATGGTGCCGGGAGGTGAGGTGTGGTTCAGTCGCACCGATGATCCGCGCCGCAAACTGCCGGGAACCTGGGAGCTCGCCGAAACCCCCCAGGGACGCATGGCCTGCGTGAATACCGGGCGAGCCAATGGTTTGATCGAAGAAGCCCTGCGCGCCGGAATAATCGCCGAGCTGGCAGGGTTCACTTCGCTAAGGCGCGAGGTGGCGTACGGCGAAGAGCGCAGCCGCATCGACTTCCGGCTCGAATACCCCACCGGTCCTGCTTATGTGGAAGTGAAGAGTGTTACCCTGGGATTCGACGACACCGCCGTCGCGGCTTTTCCGGATGCCGTCACCTTGCGCGGTGCACGCCATTTGCGTGAACTCGCGGCATTGGCAAGGGCAGGCGTACGTGCGGTCCAGTTGTACTGCGTCAACCTGTCCGGTATCGAGGCCGTGCGTATGGCCGACGAGGTCGATCCGGCCTACGGTCTCGCACTGCGCCAGGCGATAGGCGACGGCGTCGAGGTGCTGGCTTATGGGGTTTCGGTCACGTCGGCGCGACTGGTGGTTACCCATAGGCTTCCTGTTTTGCTCGATTGAGCGTTTCCCTGTCCGACGCGTCGCTCTCGGCTATGCATCGGTCGTATACGGCGCGAGCAAGGGCGGCGAGGACGCGTAGCGTGCGTGACAGCCGGGCGCGAACAGTGATCTAGACGCGCCCGACCCTTTCTCACGGTACCGGAGTGGCGCATGGAGCAGGTAAGCGAGCAAGCAGTGGATCAGCATGTCGATCTGGTCACGTTACGGAAAGTGATCGCCGCATCGGCCATTGGCAATTTCGTGGAATGGTTCGACTTTGCGGTGTATGGGTTCCTTGCCGTCACCATCGCGAGTTTGTTCTTCCCTCCCGGCAACGCATCACTCGCTCTCTTGCAGACGTTCGCCGTTTTCGCCGTGTCGTTCGCGTTACGGCCATTAGGGGGAATCTTCTTCGGCGTGTTGGGCGACAAGCTTGGCCGTAAGCGTGTGCTGTCCATCACCGTCCTGTTGATGGCGGGTGCGACGACATTGATCGGCTTGCTACCGACCTACCAGACCATCGGTTTGATCGCGCCGTTATTGCTGGCCTTGGCGCGGTGCCTGCAAGGTTTCTCTGCGGGGGGTGAATACGCGGGTGCGTGCGCGTTCGTCATGGAGCATGCGCCTACCGACCGCAAGGCACGATACGGCAGCTTCGTGCCGGTATCGACGTTTACCGCGTTCGCGGCAGCGGCCGGCCTGGTCTTTGGCCTTGGTACGTTTCTCTCCGAAGCGCAGATGCAAGTCTGGGGATGGCGCCTGCCGTTCCTGATCGCTGCGCCGCTGGGGCTTGTTGGGCTCTACATGCGGCTGCGACTCGATGAGTCACCGGCGTTCCAGGCGATCGCGCAGCAGTCCGAAAAGGCTCATTCGCCGCTGAAGGAAACACTGCGCGATCACGCCAAGCCCATCATCTGCCTGTCGGCGTTCATCTCGGCGACGGCGCTGTCCTTTTATATGTTCACCACCTACCTTGCGACCTATATGCAGGTCGTCGGTGGCGCTTCGCGGCCGACGGCTTTACTCGCAAGCCTGATGGCGCTGGTCTTCGCCGCGCTGTTGTGCCCGCTCGTTGGGCTTTATTCGGATTGGGTCGGGCGGCGCAGAACGATTCTTTCCGCCTGTGGCAGCTTGATCGTGGCCGTCTATCCCGCCTTCATGCTCGCGGCCACTGGGGAATTTCTGAATGCTGCGATCGGCGCCATGCTGCTTGCCGTTGGCGCCGTTGCTTGTGGCGTCGTCACAGCGGCTTTGCTTTCCGAGCAGTTTCCCACGCGGGTTCGTTACACCGCGTCGGCGTTCACTTACAACGTCGCCTACACGATCTTTGGCGGCACGGCGCCGTTGGTTGCGACCTGGTTGATCGATGTCACCGGCAACCGTATGTCGCCAGCGTTCTACCTTATCGTGATTGCTCTGCTCGCGATGATCGGGGGCATGTCGCTGCCTGAAACGGCGAAACGGCGCCTGGATTACGCCGACGCCCATTGATTCGTCCTGCAGCGACCATCCCCAGCGCGTAGAAGGGCCTGCGAGCCCTTCTGGCGATTCTGCGTCCGCACTTCAGTTTGTCTATGCGGGCGCGTTGACTTCGCTCCTCGCGCAGCCCACCTTATGCCGACTTCGACGCACACCTGTCATTCCTGCTGGGTCTTTCGTGCGCGCTGCCCCACCCTGCCGTCATAAGAAATAGAGCACATGATCAAAACGCTTTGGATGTTCGGGTTACTTGCGGGCTTGCTGGTCCAACCTACATTCGCCGATGAGCGAGCCGATGCGCAGGACCGGCAGGACCGGTTCATCGACGAGCTACTCGAGAAGATGACGGTCGATGAAAAGATCAGCCAGCTGCGGTTGGTGAGCGTGGGGCCGGAACATCCGAAGGAGACGCTGATCGCCGACATCCGCCAGGGAAAGGTCGGTGGCATTTTCAATACGGTGACGCGCCCAGATATTCGCCTTCTTCAAGACCAAGTCAAGGAAAGCCGGCTGAAGATTCCGCTTTTCTTCGCTTACGACGTGACGCACGGCCACCGAACCGCGTTTCCCATTAGCCTTGGCCTGGCGTCCAGCTGGGACCTCGAGGCGATTGGACGCAGCGGTAGGATCTCCGCCCTCGAAGCCAGTGCTGACGGCCTGGACATGACCTTCTCGCCGATGATCGACGTGACCCGTGAACCGCGCTGGGGACGTGCCTCGGAAGGTTTCGGTGAGGACCCTTACCTCACGGCCCGCATCGCGGAAGTGCTGGTAAAAGCTTATCAGGGCGACAGTCTGCGGGATCCCCATTCAATCATGGCGGTGTTCAAGCATTTCGCACTCTACGGTGCCACCGAAGGTGGACGTGATTACAACACCGTCGATATGAGCGCGCAGCGGATGTTTCAGGATTACATGCCACCCTACAAGGCTGCGGTGGACGCGGGTGCCGGCGCGGTCATGACCTCGCTCAGTGCATTGAACGGCATGCCGGGAACGGCGAACAGTTGGCTGCTGCGCGACGTCCTTCGCCAGCAATGGGGCTTCGATGGATTGGTCGTGAGCGACCATGGCGCCGTGCTGGAACTGATGCGGCATGGTGTGGCGGCGGATCCGGCGGCAGCGACGCAGATGTCGATCAATGCCGGCACGGACATGAACATGAATGACGATGCCTATCTGCATGAACTGAAGGCCTTGTTCGATTCTGGCAAGGTGCCGATGGCTGTGCTCGACGCCGCGTGCCGTAACGTGCTGGTCACGAAATACCGGCTTGGGTTGTTCGATGATCCCTACCTGCGTGCGGGTGTTGTCGCGGATGATCCGGCGGATCGCAACGCGGAAAGCCGTCTGCACCGGGCGGACGCGCGTGATATCGCGCGGCGGAGCATGGTCCTGCTGAAAAACGCCGACAGTGTCCTGCCGTTGAAAAAGAGCGGTACGTTGGCGGTAATCGGTCCATTGGCCGATAGCCAGAACGACATCATCGGAAGCTGGTCCGCAGCCAGCCTTCCCAACCAGGCGGTCACCGTACTGCGGGGCGTCACCGAAGCGATGGGCGATCGTGGTCGCGTGCTGCATGCGAAGGGCTCGAACCTCAGTAACGATCCACTGATTCAGCAGTTCATCAACGCCTATGAGGTGGTGAGCCCGCTCGATCCGCGGTCACCTGAACAGATGATCGATGAGGCGGTGGCCATTGCCCGCCAGGCGGACGTGGTCGTGGCGGTGGTAGGTGAGGCGCGCGGAATGGCGGATGAGTCAGGGAGCCGCGCTAGCCTGCAGATTCCCGATGCACAGCAAGCCTTGATCGCTGCGCTCGAGGCGACTGGCAAGCCGCTGGTGCTGGTGCTGTTGAACGGCCGACCACTGGCGCTTGGAAAGGAGCACGAACAAGCGGATGCCATGCTCGAGGCCTGGTTCCCAGGAACCGAAGGTGGACACGCGATCGCGGACGTTCTGTTCGGTGACTACAACCCGTCGGGCAAACTGCCCATGACCTTCCCGCGGACGGTGGGTCAGGTGCCGCTTTACTACAACCATCTCAATAGCGGGCGTCCGTTCCGGCCGGAAAATCGGGGCAAATACACATCGAACTACTTCGACGTGGAACATGGGCCGATGTACCCCTTCGGTTATGGACTGAGCTACACCGATTTCGAGGTGTCGCCGATTCGCCTGTCGTCGAAGACCTTGTCGTCTGGCGGGCGCATCGAGGCGCAAGTTACGGTGCGCAATATGGGGTCGCGTGCGGGCGAAACCGTGGTGCAGCTCTATCTTCAGGACAAGGTTGCGTCCATCAGTCGCTCTGTCCAGGAGCTCAAGGGTTTCCGCAAGATCGCGTTGCAGCCTGGAGAAAGTCGTGACGTGACCTTCGATGTTGGCATCGACGCGCTGAAATTCTTCAATGCGGCACTCGATTTTCAGGCAGAGCCGGGCGTCTTCAAGATTATGGTGGGCCTTGACTCGGTGGATGTGCGGTCGGACGAGTTCACGCTGGAGTGAGGTTGACCCGCTCGATTCGGCAGTTGATCTACGTTTGGCAATGCAGTAACGTCTGGTCATTCTTTGGAGACAAACGACATGTCAGCACCTTGCACAGAAGTGCCTCGTTCGCTCACTGCTCACCGCAGTGCGGTGACCTGTGGTTCGCGTGATGTGCCCGGCGTTTCCTATTCGTTTTATGGGTATTGGTTTAGCCACGGGCTAGCCTGATACCTGTCAGGCGGCCCTAAACCGGGTCGCCGCCAGTGTGTTTTTCGAAACCCCCGGTCGGTAACCCGACCGGGGGTTTTTCGTTTTCTGGCGGCTTAAAGCACGTGAACTGATTGAGGAGTAACACATGAGCACTTATCAATTTTTTGGCTACGGCATTTTTTCCTGGCGATACCTGCAATTGAGCCTTCAGCACACCCCGTCGCGAAAACCCAATAGATAGCTACCGAGCGGGCACATTGCCCGCTCGGTCAGGAGCCGTAGATATGTCCGCTGTATTGTCCCCGTTGTCACCCATGCCTTCATCCGTCGAGCCATCGCAGCCGGCTGCGCAAAACCGCCGCAGTGAGCGCTTACCCACACCACAAGAGCTACGCTCGAACGTCCACCTGGATCCCGCCCGCGCTAACCAGATACACGCGCAGCGTGATGCGGTCCGTCAGGTCCTGGACGGTCGCGATTCGCGCCTGTTGGTCGTCGTCGGCCCGTGCTCGCTGCACGATGAAGATGCTGCTATCGAGTATGGCGAGCGTCTGGTCAAGCTCGCCAAGCGCGTTGATTCCGAGCTGCTCATCGTCATGCGCGCCTACATCGAAAAGCCGCGCACGACCGTCGGCTGGAAAGGGTTCGTTTACGATCCGCGCCTGGACGGTACGGGTGACATTGCCGAAGGGCTTCACCGTTCGCGTCGCTTGATGCTGCGTTTAGTGGAAATGGGGCTACCGCTGGCGACGGAATTGCTTCAACCCTTGGTGGCCAATTATGTCGACGATCTGTTGAGCTGGTCCGCCATCGGCGCACGCACGAGCGAGTCGCAGATTCATCGCGAGATGGTGAGCGGGCTGGATATGCCTGTCGGGTTCAAGAACGGTACGGATGGCAGCATCGGTATCGCCTGTGACGCAATGCGCTCGGCGTGCAGGCCGCATCAGCATTTCGGAATCGATGACAATGGCTTTCCCGCAACGGTCGATACGCTGGGCAATCCGGATACGCATCTTGTGTTACGCGGTGGCCAGGCCGGGCCGAATTACGATGCCGGTAGCGTGAGACTCGCGTGCGAAACGTTGCGTGCCCAAGGCCTGAATCCGCGAATCATGGTCGATTGCAGTCATGCCAACAGTGGCAAGGACCCACAACGCCAGCCTGCGGTCATGGCCGATGTCATCGGTCAGCGATTGGCAGGTAATGAGGCGTTGCGAGCCGTTATGCTCGAGAGCCATCTGGGGGAGGGCGCGCAGCCGTTGAGCGATAGGCTTGCCTACGGCGTTTCCATTACGGACGGTTGCCTTGGTTGGGAGAAGACTGAAGCGTTGCTGTTGGACGCTGCCGGTAGGTTAAGCAGTGCCAGGGCTTGAGCCGCGTAGCGGCAGGTCTGCGTGTACTTGATCCGTGAGTGCTTTATGCGAGGCAAAAAAAGACCCGGCAAGAGCCGGGTCAATAACCGTGATTAGCCTGATGAGGAGATAGCCTGAAGAGCTCGAGTCCGACCTTTTCAGCTTATCTGGCTGGCCTCGCGACCAGTTGAGGTAATAGTAACAATTCTCATTTCATCGTCAAATCTTTTTGAGAATTATTTCCATTTTATAGGTTTTGGGCGATGAACGGTCTTTCAGTGGACGCTTGAGCGCTATTCCCGGCTCATTTCAGGCCTTTATAACCCCGGCAGCTTTTGGCGTATCCGTTGAATCAAACTGTCGACGCTACTGGCATCGTTGGTATCGACGCGCTTACTGCGCTCTTGCTCGAACGCACTGAGGGGCTCGCGGCTCGCTTGCTGCGCGTGAACCACATCGAGCGTGGCATCCGAAGGATCGCCGCCTTCCTGGCGCCGTTGTTCGAGCCATTCGGCGATGACTTTTTCCGGTGCATGACAATCGATGATCAGGAATGGCACACCGTGTTTTTCGGCGATTGCGGCGGCCTGCTCGCGCTGTTTAGCCTTGAGATAGGTGGCGTCGATGATGATTGGGTTGCCGGCATTGAGGCCTTGGCCTGCCAGGTCGTGCAGCCGCTGGTAGGTTCTTTCACCTGCCGCTTGGTCATACAGCGCTTCGGACGACGCGCCTGGAAACAAGCGTTTTCTCTCGACGTCCGAGCGCAGCCGAATGGCGCCGAGCGCTTCGACCAATCGCAGTGCTACATGACTTTTTCCCACGGCGGATACGCCATGGGTGATGGCCAGAAAGCGGGAGGGGATAGCGGCGTACGTTTCCGCTAGCGTGGCATATCGTCGGTACTGCCTCAGGATCACGGCGCGCTCGACTGCATCCTGCTCCTGGGCAAGGCGGAACAAGGTGACCTTGGCCCGGACCATGGCGCGATAGGCTTTGAACAGATCGAACAGGGCAAGCGCATCGTAATCGCCGGTTTGCTCGAGCCATCCACTGACGAAGCGGCGGGCCAGTGGTTTCAGGTCGCGGTCTTCCAAGTCCATCGCAACGAACGCGGCGTCCGAGGCGATATCGATCAGGCGGAAGGGCTCATTGAATTCGATGCAATCGAAAACGGCCGGTGCGCCGTCGATGAGCGTGACATTGCCAAGGTGGAGATCACCGTGGCATTCACGAATAGCGCCTTGCCTCGCCCGCGCACGAAGCAGGGGAAACAGACGCTCGATGCTGTCTTCGGTCCAGCTCTCCAGCAGCGCCAGTTGGTCGAGGTCGGCCTTGTCTTTCAGAAGCGGGCGCGCTTGTTCGAAGTTCTGGCGGAGCGGGGCAACGATGGCTTCGGCGGATGCCAAGGGATGATCTTCCGCGACGGCAGGCGTTCGGGTATGAAAATCTGCAACCAGGCGCGCCAATTCGTCGACGTGTGCGGCAGTCAGTTCTCCACGAGCCTGCACTTCGGCAAGCAGATCGGCTTGTGGAAACTGCTTCATCTTGAGTGCGAACTCGATCGGTGCATCCGTTCCGTTCAGAGCAGGGGCGTCGATGCTGCCGGTGATTGGCACGACGTCGAGATACAGTCCGTCGGTCAAGCGGGCGTTCAGGCGCAGTTCTTCATTGCAGAAATGCTCCCGGGCCGACAGCTCGGTGAAGTCGAGGAAGCCAAAATTGACCGCTTTCTTGATCTTGTACGCGTAGGGACCGGTCAAGATCACCCAGGAGATGTGGGTCTCGATGACCTGAAAGTGCTCCACGGGATGCGGGTACAGTGCCGGGTTTTGCAGGGCGTCGATCAGGGGCTGGGTCACGGCGGGCAGTCCTTATGAGTTGTCATCAAATGGCCCGCATTATTGGCCGCGAATCTCTGAGGTGCAAACCGCCGGACGTCCATAGCCGACCACGATGAAATGCGTATAATCCGCCGCCATGACACGTGCACGCTCCCCTCGCTCCCGTTCCAAACGCCGCTCCCGTGGACTTCGCCCCTGGTTAGGATGGGCCTTCAAGATTGGTCTTGTCGGTCTCGTCATTTTGGCTGGGTTCGCGATCTATCTGGATGCGGTCGTTCAGCAGAAATTCTCCGGCAAACGGTGGACCATTCCCGCGAAGGTCTACGCGCGCCCGCTCGAGCTGTTCGCCGGCCAAAGGTTGAGCAAGGACGATTTCCTCCGCGAGCTCGATGCGCTGGGTTATCGCCGTGAGAGCGTTGCGGACGGTCCAGGCGATGCGTCCGTGTCCGGCAACACAATCGATTTGCATACCCGGGGCTTCCAATCTTACGAGGGCGCTGAGCCATCGCGCGGCATTCGCGTGCGATTCTCTGGCAACTCGGTCGCTGGTCTAACTGAAGCTAGCGGCAGCCCCCTGCCAGTTGCACGGATGGAACCGATGCTTATTGGCGGGATTTATCCTGCCCAACAGGAAGATCGGATTCTGGTGAAGCTCGACCAGGCGCCATCGCGGTTAGTCGAGACGCTCGTTGCGGTGGAAGATCGCGAATTCTTCAGCCACTTCGGCGTGTCGCCCAAATCAATCATGCGCGCGGTCTGGGTCAATGCAACCTCGGGTGAAGTGCGCCAGGGCGGCAGCACGCTGACCCAGCAGTTGGTGAAGAACTTCTTCCTGACCAATGAGCGAAGCCTGTCCCGTAAAGGCACCGAGGCCATGATGGCCGTCCTGCTGGAAATGCATTACGACAAACAGGAAATCCTCGAGGCTTACCTGAACGAGGTTTTCCTCGGCCAGGACGGTCCGCGGGCGATCCATGGTTTTGGGCTCGCCAGCCAATATTTCTTCGGGCAGCCGTTTTCCGAGTTGCAATTGCATCAGGTCGCCTTGCTGGTCGGCATGGTCAAGGGCCCGACTTATTACAACCCACGCCGCCATCCCGAGCGGGCGTTGGAGCGCCGTAACATCGTCCTGGACGTAATGGCTGAACAGGGTGTTGCAACGGTTGAGGAAATCGATGCCGCCAAGAAGCGTCCGCTCGGCGTAACCGCTCGGGGCAGCGTAGCGGACAGCTCATTCCCGGCGTTCCTGGATTTGGTCAAACGCCAGCTCCGCGAGGACTATCGTGAAGAGGACTTGACCGAGGAAGGTCTGCGTATCTTCACCAGCTTCGATCCGATCAAGCAGTGGAAGGCCGAGGCGGCCATGACCGATACCTTCAAGCGCCTCGATGGCCGCAAGGGTGTCGACGAGACCGAAGCAGCGATGGTGGTCGCCGACCCCGAAAACGGCGAAATCCAGGCTTTGATCGGTAGCCGCCAGACGCGATTTGCAGGCTTTAACCGTGCACTCGATGCGGTGCGTCCGATTGGCTCGTTGATCAAGCCGGCTATATACCTGACGGCGCTTGAACAGCCGACCAAATACACGCTGACGAGCTGGCTACAGGATGAGCCGTTCTCGGTAAAAGGCGCTGACGGCCAGGTGTGGAGCCCCCAGAACTATGATCGAAAAGCGCACGGCACCATTTATCTTTATCAAGGGTTGATGAATTCGTACAACCTATCGAGCGCGCGTTTGGGGCTGGATGTGGGTGTGCCAAACGTTCTGAAAACGATCGAGAAACTCGGTGTCAGCCGGCAGTGGCCTGCGTACCCGTCGATGTTGCTCGGTGCGGGGGCGCTTACCCCGATGGAAGTGGCCACGATGTACCAGACGATCGCGAATGGTGGTTTCAATACGCCGCTTCGCGGGATCCGGAGCGTTCTTGCTGCGGACGGGGAGCCTCTGAAGCGGTATCCGTTCCAGATCCAGCAGGCTGTCGATCCCGGCGCGATCTTCCTGGTCCAGAATGCGATGCAACGCGTAATGCGCGAAGGGACCGGGCGTTCGGCCTACAATCAGGTACCGTCTTCGGTGAATCTTGCCGGCAAGACCGGCACCACGAATGATTCCCGTGATAGCTGGTTTGCCGGCTTCAGCCAGGATCAGTTAGCCGTCGTGTGGATCGGCCGTGATGACAACGGGAAAACGCCTCTGACCGGAGCGACCGGTGCATTGCAGATTTGGTCGGGATACATGGGTAAGACCTATCCGATGTCTCTGGATATGCCGGTACCCGACAATGTCGATTACGCGTGGATCGATGCGTACAGTGGACAAGGCTCTGCGCAAGGGTGCCAGAATGCGGTACAGATGCCCTATATTCGAGGCAGTGAGCCGGTTGCTGGCGCTGCCTGTGGTCAGCCCGATCAACCGCCCTCCGATACGGTGATGGATTGGGTCCGCGGCTGGCTCCAGTAATTGAGGAGTGATGGTGTGAAGAAATGCCTTTTCACGTTAGCGCTATTGGCGCTGGCGACTGGATGTTCGACCAACCCGCGTGGTTCGGTCCCTGTCGTGGATGCAGGTGCGCCGCTGTCTTCGAGTCAGCAGGGAAACGCGAATCGAGGGTACAGCCAAGCACAGCCTCAGCGGCAAGCGGCACCGACGCCCGAAGAATCGGGGGTCGTCGTGATGGTCCCTCAAGGTGCGTCCAGCGCGCCATTAGAAACGTTTCCGGCGAACGATTCTGGGTTCAACGCGCCGGCGCCTGCCGCGCAGCCGGTCTACACGCCGTCTGCTGCACCGGGGGCGTCTTCGCCTACGGGTATTCCTAGCGCTAATGCGGGGACGAGTGCCGGTTCAGGTTTGGCTGCCGATGAACAGCTCGATGGGCCGGTGCTGGCGCTGCTGACCACCGCTCAGAGTTTGCAAAGCTCGGGCGATCTGAACGGCGCAGCGTCCAGTTTGGAGCGGGCGCAACGTATCGCCCCTCGCGAGCCTCAGGTCCTGTATCGGCTGGCTGAAGTCCGTCTTGTGCAAGGGGACGCCGCTCAGGCTGAACAGTTCGCCCGCCGAGGACTGACGTACGCCAACGGTCGCCAGACTTTGCAGGCTGGCTTGTGGAACATCATCGCCAAGGCGCGTGAGAGTCAGGGTGATACGGCAGGGGCCAACGAAGCGCGCCAGCGTGCACGGGTGGGGTCGTGACTGACAGTCGCCTACCGCTGCTTGCGGATCAACTGCTGCTGGTAGAGCGGGAGTTGCGCCGATTGGGATGGTGGGAGGATATTCCACCACCAGACAAGGCGCTTACAAGCGAGCAGCCATTCTGCGTCGATACGCTGGATTTCTCGCAGTGGCTTCAGTGGATATTCTTGCCGCGTATGAAGCTGATGATCGAGCAAGACGCGGAACTGCCGACGACGTCGGGCATACGATCAATGGCAGAATACGTTTACCAAGCGCGGCTAGCCGATGCTAGGCCTCTAATAGAGGCGCTCGGTCGTTTCGACGCGCTTATTACCGGCTAGGGCGAGGGGTTCAGGCGCAGTTTGCGCCGATCCCTTTTTCCGTATCTTTGATACGCGCTTGACGCTCTTCCTCGGTCAGCCTTCTCATTTGTCCGGCGGGCTCTTCGATACGAACGCGCGGATTGTTTTTCAGATGCGACAGGTTGGTCCGAAGCATGGTGCATGCTTTCTTCCTGTTCACCTCTTGCTGCGCGACCTGCGCCTTCACGCGTTCATCAATGGCCAATTGCTCGTCTGCGGCGATCTGGCTATCTAGCTTTGGCAGCGCCGGTGGAAAACCGC
This sequence comes from Pseudomonas matsuisoli, assembly GCF_014647635.1. GTDB lineage: Bacteria > Pseudomonadota > Gammaproteobacteria > Pseudomonadales > Pseudomonadaceae > Pseudomonas_P > Pseudomonas_P matsuisoli. Next base: position 6,618 of record NZ_BMPO01000006.1, on the reverse strand, counting down.
CTTTGCTCAGTTGCGCAAGGCGAGTGTCGACCTTGACCGCAGAAGCATCCTCCGGAGGAAGAGCGGAGAAATGGATGACGCCGCTCGAGTCTTGCCATTTATAAACCTGCACAGCAAAAGCGGCGTTGCTGAAGGCAATTGTTAGGGCAAACCCTGTGAGGATGCGACGCATAGTGGAGATCCTTTCTCTCGACGCTACGCGGCGACTATAGCAAAGGCCGTGCTTTGGAAATGATTTAGCTTACTAACGGGCGAAGTTTCAGCTGAACGGGTTGACTTGCCACGTTTGAAGACTTAACAATGTCGCGTCAACTGTAGTGGAGCCAGCCGCAAGCTGCCTGCAGCTCAGTAGACATGAGGCGCATACCCGTGCCGACTTCTGCAACACCCGCAACGCGTTACCTCGCGCTGGGTGGGATGCTCTCCAAACGTTCGGAGTATCCCAATACTTGCCAAGTATGCTGACGTAGTCGGCGACCACCGTCGCTCATGCTCTACTAGCAAGTAAACCTATTGGAGCCGTTCTCCCCCTGAATGGCGTTCTAGCGTGTTAGAGGTGAATAACGTGGAGCTCTTGTCCGGCGCTGAAATGGTCGTCCGCTTCCTGCGTGACGAAGGCGTTAAGCATATTTATGGGTACCCGGGTGGCGCCCTCCTTCATATTTACGATGCCTTGTTCAAGGAAAAGGAAGTCACGCACATCCTTGTTCGCCATGAGCAGGCGGCCACGCACATGGCCGATGGTTATGCACGAGCGACCGGCAAAGCGGGCGTCGTATTGGTAACCTCCGGGCCTGGCGCAACGAACGCAATCACCGGTATCGCTACGGCATACATGGATTCGATCCCGATGGTGATTATTTCGGGACAGGTGGCGAGCAACATGGTCGGCACCGATGCGTTCCAGGAAACCGACATGATCGGTATTTCCCGGCCTATCGTGAAGCACAGCTTTATGATCAAGCATCCTTCCGAAATTCCGGAAGTGATGAAAAAAGCATTCTATATCGCGCAATCCGGTCGTCCGGGGCCGGTAGTCATCGATATTCCCAAGGACTTGACGAACCCGGCGGAAAAGTTCGAGTACGTCTTTCCGAAGAAAGCCAAGCTGCGCTCCTACAACCCCGCGACGCGTGGGCATTCCGGTCAGATCCGCAAAGCGGCCGAAATGCTATTGGCCGCCAAGCGCCCGGTTCTCTATTCGGGCGGCGGAGTCATCATGGGCAATGCCTCGGCGCCGCTGACCGAGCTGGCGCAGATGCTGAACCTGCCGGTGACCAACACGCTGATGGGGTTGGGTGGGTATCCAGGAACGGATCGTCGTTTTCTGGGAATGCTGGGGATGCATGGCAGCTATACGGCCAACCTTGCGATGCACCATGCGGACGTCATTCTCGCTGTGGGTGCTCGGTTCGATGATCGGGTCATTAACGGCGCTGCTAAGTTTTGCCCGACCGCGAAGATCATCCACATCGACATTGATCCGGCTTCCATTTCGAAAACGATCAAGGCCGACATTCCGATCGTAGGCCCAGTCGACAGTGTGTTGACCGAAATGGTCGCCATCGTTCGTGAGATCGGTTCAGGCGCGCCTGAAGGTGTCGCGAGTTGGTGGAAGCAGATCGAAGAATGGCGCGGTTCGCGCGGGCTGTTTCCTTACGACAAGGGCGATGGAAGCATCATCAAGCCGCAAACGGTCGTGGAAACGCTTTGCGAGGTAACGCGCGGCGAAGCCTATATTTCCTCGGACGTCGGTCAACACCAGATGTTCGCGGCCCAGTACTACACGTTCGCCAAGCCGAACCGCTGGATCAATTCTGGTGGTCTTGGAACCATGGGCTTCGGATTCCCGGCTGCAATGGGGGTGAAGCTGAATTTCCCCGATGCAGATGTGGCCTGCGTTACGGGCGAAGGCAGCATTCAGATGAACATCCAGGAAATGTCGACCTGCCTGCAGTACGACCTACCGGTGAAAATCGTGAATCTCAACAACGGCGCATTGGGGATGGTTCGCCAGTGGCAGGACATGCAATACAACAGTCGTTATTCGCATTCCTATATGGAGTCTCTGCCTGATTTCGTGAAGCTCGCTGAAGCCTACGGCCATGTGGGTATGCGGATTACTTCCCTCTCGGACCTCAAGCCGATGATGGAAGAGGCCTTCGCATTGAAAGATCGATTGGTGTTCATGGACATTGCAGTGGATACACGCGAGCACGTGTATCCCATGCAGATCCGTGACGGGTCGATGCGGGACATGTGGCTGAGCAAGACGGAGCGAACCTGATCATGCGTCATATCATTTCGTTGTTGCTTGAAAATGAACCTGGTGCGCTCTCACGCGTGGTAGGGCTTTTTTCTCAGCGCAACTACAACATCGAGACCCTTACCGTTGCTGCCACAGAGGATCCAACGCTTTCGCGTTTGACGCTCACTACGATTGGCCACGATGAGACCATCGAACAGATCACCAAGAACCTCAACAAGTTGATCGAGGTGGTGAAGTTGGTCAATTTGTCCGAGGGCGGCCACATAGAAAGAGAGCTCATGCTGGTTAAGGTCAAGGCGACCGGCGCTCAGCGGGCAGAGGTAAAACGCACGACCGATATCTTCCGTGGACAGATCGTCGATGTTACGGGAAGCACTTATACGATCCAGCTGACCGGTACCAGCGACAAACTCGACAGCTTCATCCAGGCCATCGGTACTGCAGCAATCGTAGAAACGGTTCGTAGCGGTGTGACCGGTATTGCACGCGGCGACAAAGTGTTGAGCGTCTAGAACAAGTAGCCAACTGATGGGCCGGTAGGCCAATAAAAGGGGAATTCAATGAAAGTTTTTTACGATAAAGATTGTGATCTGTCGCTTATCCAGGCCAAGAAAGTCGCCGTTATTGGTTATGGCTCACAGGGCCATGCGCACGCCTGCAACCTGAAGGACTCAGGTGTCGATGTCACTGTTGGTCTGCGCGCTGGGTCGTCGTCCGTTGCCAAGGCGGAAGCGCATGGCCTCAAAGTGAGTGAAGTGGCTAGCGCCGTTGCCAATGCTGATGTTGTGATGATCCTTACCCCTGATGAATTCCAAGGGCGCCTTTATAAAGACGAGATCGAGCCAAATTTGAAGAAGGGCGCAACCTTGGCCTTCGCTCATGGTTTCTCGATCCATTACAACCAAGTGGTGCCGCGCGCGGATCTTGACGTCATCATGATCGCGCCGAAGGCGCCCGGCCATACGGTCCGTTCCGAGTTCGTTAAAGGTGGCGGTATCCCTGACCTGGTCGCGATCTTCCAAGACGTTTCGGGTAATGCGAAGAACCTAGCGCTTTCGTACGCGTGCGGCGTCGGCGGTGGTCGTTCCGGCATCATCGAAACGACGTTCAAAGACGAAACCGAAACCGATCTCTTCGGTGAGCAGGCCGTTCTTTGTGGCGGTGCGGTCGAGTTGGTCAAGGCAGGTTTCGAAACGTTGGTCGAGGCGGGTTACGCGCCTGAAATGGCGTATTTCGAGTGCTTGCACGAGCTGAAGCTGATCGTCGACCTCATGTATGAGGGCGGCATCGCGAACATGAATTATTCGATCTCCAACAATGCCGAGTACGGTGAGTACGTAACTGGCCCTGAGGTCATCAACGACGAATCCCGTGCAGCTATGCGTAACGCGCTGAAGCGCATCCAGAACGGTGAATACGCGAAGATGTTCATCAGTGAAGGCGCGAGCAACTATCCATCCATGACGGCGTACCGTCGCAACAACGCGGCTCACCCAATCGAGCAGGTTGGCGAGCGTCTGCGTGGGATGATGCCTTGGATCGCGGCAAATCGTATTGTTGATAAAGCGAAAAACTGACGCGCTCCAATCAAAGAAGAAACGCGGCGAATGCCGCGTTTTTTCGTTGTGGGGGCGGCCTCTGCTATAAAGCGCCTGCAGCACATCACGAACTGCCGTCCCGTGTAGGCTGTCGAAAAAATAACCAGATTACGGTGTAAGGTCCCCAAAGTATGAGTGAACGTCACGATGAGACCGCAGGTAGCGAGCGCGCCCCGGACAGTCTTCTTCCTATCGATGAGCATATAGAAGAAGGGCACGACGACGAAGGGCGGAAGGTCCGTCACCGTGGTGTCTATCTACTTCCGAACCTGTTCACAACAGCCAACCTCTTTGCCGGTTTCTATTCCGTTATCAACGCCATGAACGGCAATTTCTATGTTGCCGCGGCGACCATTTTCGTTGCGATGGTGCTTGATAGTCTCGACGGCCGTGTTGCAAGGCTTACGAATACACAAAGCGCGTTCGGTGCGGAGTACGATTCCCTATCCGACATGATCGCGTTCGGAATGGCACCGGCGATACTTGCGTTTGAGTGGGCGTTGGGCAGCATTGGTAAAGCGGGATGGATGGTCGCCTTTATTTACGTGGCAGGGGCGGCCCTGCGTTTGGCCCGTTTCAATACGCAAATCGGAAAGGTGGACAAGCGCTATTTCACTGGTTTGGCAAGCCCTGCAGCTGCAGGTGTCGTTGCTGGTGTCGTCTGGGCGTTCAGCGACTCCGGCGTCCGGGGCGCCGACATGGCATTCTTCGTCGCGGTGCTCGTAGCCGCCTCCGGGATGCTTATGGTCAGCAACATACGCTATTACAGCTTCAAGGATCTGGACCTTAAGGGTCGTGTGCCATTCGTGGCGATTCTTGTAGTTGTCCTGTTGTTCGCCGTCATCTTCAGTGATCCGCCGCGCATTCTTCTGTTGATCTTCCTTGCATACGCCGCTTCAGGTCCAATTCAATACCTGATCCAATTGCAGCGCCGCAAGCACAGCTAATCGCATAAAAAGCTGAGGTCTGTGGCGCACGTATTGGTAGGAGTGATTAAGGCATGCTAATCAAGTTTCCGGCCCGTTCTGAGGCCAAAGAGTCTGACGTCACGCCTGAAAGCGTCTACCTGTCGCGCCGGGGTTTCATGAAGGCGGGTGCAGCTGTAGGTCTAGGTGCAAGTGCTCTTCCAGCGGTCCTTGCCGCGCAGGAATATCCGGACGTACCAAGCGTCGATGTACCTGCATGGCTAGAGCCGCGTTTGGTCGATGCCCGTTGGAAAGCGGTTTCGACCAATGAGCCCATCACGCCTTTCAAGGATGCGACTTCCTACAATAATTTTTATGAGTTCGGTACGAACAAGGGCGATCCCGCGCGAAATGCGTCGGGGTTGGTCGTCGAGCCGTGGACAGTAATGATTGATGGCGAAGTCGCCAAGCCCGGTCGTTACGATCTGACGAAACTCTTGGCGGATGACCGCCTTGAAGAGCGAATTTATCGCTTACGTTGTGTTGAGGCTTGGTCAATGGTGATTCCGTGGTTGGGCATTCCCCTGTCAGGGCTGATCCGGCAGGTAGAGCCGACTTCGAAGGCTAAGTACGTACGGATGGAAACCGTCGTTCAAGAAAAGGCAATGCCTGGGGTTCGGTCTAGTTTTTCGCTAGTGGACTGGCCATATGTCGAAGGGCTTCGTATGGATGAGGCCATGCATCCGCTCACGTTGCTCGCTGTCGGTATGTACGGACGCAGTCTGCCTAATCAGAACGGTGCGCCAATAAGGCTAGTCGTTCCATGGAAGTACGGCTTCAAAAGCATCAAGTCCATCGTTAAGATCTCGTTCGTACCGGAGCAACCTCGCACGAGTTGGGAGTCGCTCGCTCCGAGCGAGTACGGCTTTTACGCGAACGTTAATCCAAACGTCGATCATCCAAGGTGGTCACAAGCGCGTGAACGCCGCCTCCCTAGCGGCCTGTTCAGTCCGAATCTAATGGATACCCGCCTGTTCAACGGATACGAAGATGAGGTTGCAGGCCTCTATTCAGGGCTTGATCTGCGGGCGAACTATTGATGCCGCATCCGTACTTGCGGCTTGCGTTGTTTCTTACGTTGCTTTGCCCGCTCGGCTATTGGTTCTATCAGGCGTGGACGTTCGCACTAGGTCCCGATCCAGGTCGGGTGCTCTTATGGAATCTCGGACAATGGTCGCTGGGGTTGTTGCTGGCTACCTTATGCATGTCGCCGCTTCAACAACTTACAGGTTGGCGCTGGATCGCCTTCCGGCGTCAGCTCGGGCTGTGGTCATTTGCTTATGCACTTTTGCACCTGCTGGCTTACCTGTCCTTTGTGCTTGGCTTTGAATGGAGCCAGCTGGCTGTCGAAATTCAGCGGCGGCCCTATATTTTGGTGGGTTTTCTAGCGTTCTTAGTGCTGCTGCCGTTAGCAGGCAGTTCCAATAGACGGGCGATGCGGTTGTTAGGTAAGAAGTGGAAGCCACTGCATCGACTGGTTTATCTGGCTGTTTGCTTAGGCTTGCTCCACATGCTTTGGATAGCCCGGTCGGACATCGGGAATTGGGCGGTCTATGCCGTGATCTTTGCCATATTGATGGTGTTGCGAGTAGGCGTTGTTCGCGCATGGCTCATTAAAAGGAGGCCAGCGCGCAACAGCGAATAATAAAAGTGTCATCTGCCTATTGACGGCCTGATTTGAGGGCCTATAATGCGCACCACTTCCGGCGCAGCCTGAACCTGAAAAGCCTTGTAGATCAAGGGTTTAGGTTTAAATTAAAGGTTGCACGGAAGGCGGATTCGAGTA
>NZ_BMPO01000005.1:132173-379278 GCF_014647635.1 Pseudomonas matsuisoli | reverse complement strand
TCAACCCCTGGTCACCGGTTGCCTGTATCACAAGGAACACGCCGTCCCCTATGACCTGCCGGCGAACAAGACCCGCAGCGTCTTCAAAACCCTGTCCAGCCCCGGCGGTGGCGGCTACAACGAACTAAGCATCGAAGACCGCACAGGGCAGGAGCAGATCTACATCCATGCCCAGCGGGACTGGGACGAAAACATTGAGCACGACCAGAAGATCCGCGTCGGCCACGAGCGTCACGATACCGTTGAGGCGAATAGCTACAGCGAGTTCAAGGCCGAAGAGCACCGCACCACCCATGGCGACCGCAAGAGCGAGATCCAAACTAGCGACCACCTCGCTGTCGGCCAAACCCAGCACATCAAGATCGGCACTGGCCTGTTAATAGAAACAGGCGATGAGATCCATTATTACGCTGGTGAGAAAGTCGTCATCGATGCCGGTATGGAGCTGACTGCCAGCGCCGGCGGAAGTTTTCTTAAGGTCGATCCAAGTGGCGTGACCTTTTCCGGCGTAAATATCAACTTGAATTCGGGCGGGGCCCCAGGTCAGGGCGCCAGCGCCTCTATCAAGCCAACAGTGCTTCCGCGTTCGGCTGAGATAGCTTTGGCCGGCTTGTTGTTGAAAGCTCCAATTGCTAATGCTCGGGCGTTGGAACCGCTACCGGCTATCGTTAGGCGCGTCTGGGGAGAAGAAAAACAAGAAACTTCGAGAGAGGCCTCCCAAGATGATCTTGAACAGATCATCACGCTGCGCATTGGTATTTTCTTCGACGGTACCGGTAATAACCTCGCCAATGCGGCAATTACCGAGCAGTGTCGACGAGAAGATCGGGAACAGTTCGATGACGCCGCGTTAGCAAGTATCGTTGACCATTGTGCTCGCTATGGTTTCAAGGACATCGGCGAGGACGGTGTATTTAGTACGACGCCAAACAACAGCTATGGTAATACAGCCAGTAACATAGCGCTGTTGTTTGATTTGTATAAGGACGATGCCTCAAGTGAAATCTCTCTTGACGCTACCATGGGCTACGTAAAAGCCTATATAGATGGAATCGGCACACGGAGCGGTAGCATCGATTCTATTTATGGTCAGGGAACGGGTAGTGGCGAGACAGGAGTCGTTAGGCGAGTTGAGCAAAGTCCGAATAAAATAGCTGATAAATTGCGTGGCTTCTTCCAATCGAACCCAATGGTTAAGGTCAGTGATGTTGAATTTGATGTTTTTGGCTTTAGTCGAGGCGCAGCGGCTGCTCGACATTTCGCTAACGAGGTATTAAAAAATGATGGTGGTGTTCTGGGAAATATCCTTCGTTCGGGAGAAGGTGGCTTGTTGCCAGAGTTTAATTGGCAGACGCATGCAAGCTTAAATTTTATTGGCCTGTTCGATACTGTTGCTGCAATCGCTGATGTTAGAAGTGGTGATTTTAGCCCTGCAAATCATCATAACCGAGGCGTTAATCTCTATCTGCCCTCTGGGTGCGCTCGCAAAGTCGTACACCTGACTGCCCGTGATGAGCGGCGCTGGAACTTTGCCTTGAATAGTGTGGGTCCGGAACATAAGGACATTGAGTTACCCGGTGCTCACTCTGATATTGGCGGTGGTTACCTATCCAGGCAAACAGAGAAACTTTTGCTCAGTCGACCCGAGCTTGTACTGGTGACACGTCAGCGACCACTGGAGCATAGTCCGGCTTGGAAGCGCGCTCTAGCACTGGTTGAAAAATTGGAAGCGCAAGGTTTACCTGGGGATGGACGCTTGCAGCCCACGTTCTGGAAATCGCCACAGCCGCCTCGCGGCGGTTCAATTCCTGTCAGTGAGCGTGTATTTGTAGCCGTTGCTATTCAGCGTACGGTTTATGGGGATCTTTCAAAGGTGGCATTGCGTGCGATGATGGAGTTGGCTATGCAACACGGAGTTCCTTTAAAGAAAATCCCAGGCGCTTATCCATTCGCGGTTCCTTCAGATCTGCAGCCTATCGCCGAGAAAATTTTTGCTAATGCCCTTAGTGGCTCAAAAAAATTGAGCGTTGCCGATAACCGATTGCTTTTTGGAAAGTACATTCATCTATCCGCTAATTGGACGCCCGTATCTGGGCTTTTGGTAAACAAGCCAGCGCCAAATCGACGTTTGGTATATAGCAATAAACCCCAGGAGCGCTACCCAGAATGAAAACTATTCTGATGGGCTTTATGGTCTTTATTTTAACAGCCTGTGCTGGTGGGGAAACTCGGTCAAAATTACCTTATGGCACCTGGCAAATAGGGCTAATTGCCCCTCGTTTTATGGAGGTGTGGATAGAGGGGGTCGATGTAATAGACAAGCGAGGACTAGCGTTCGAGCGTGTACACGGAGGCATTCCGTCCTACAGTAGGACTGTCGGATGGAATGGTGGGCGTGGGGGCGGAGCAACCAAACCTATCAGTAACGTCGATCTCCCCGAAATTATCTTTGTGCGCTGGCAGTCCCTAGTTGAACCTCAGACCTACTATGCACGCATCGATATTCCACAATGGGTACGTGATGAAATGGTTAAACCACACCGTGCCTTCTGTAATTGGGATGGGAAGTACGTCGATAATCTTTATCGAGAAACTATTTCTATCGGTATGGCTCCAGGCGGGATAGCTAAGGCGTGGGTCGGTGGCCCTTGTCTGGAACCCATAGAAATCGAGCGTGTTGAAGCGAAGATTGAAAAGCGGGGACCGTCTCTGGGGCAAACGGGTGGCCGTTATGCTTGGCCGGATCTAGAACCTGAGTCTAAAACCTATATAGAGAAGCATGGAATTCCGTACGGATCTTGGTAGTCGCGGGCCCTCAAGGCATAGGTTTACGAGGTAGGAAGGCCTGTACCCGGATACGGCGGGCCATCTAGCCTGATATGGGCTGTGACTGCCAGCCGGCACTCCGGATGGCAGCCACGTCGTTAGCAGCGTATGCGGTAGATCGAAAACGCAGTCCGCGTTACCCCTTCGCCATTTCCCCTGCCCGCCCAATCGCCTTGGTGAACCCGCTCAGTGAGAACGCCAGCTTCACTTCCTCGCCGCGGTCAGTCGTGACGGTCACATTCAGCTTGCTGCCTTTGCGTAGGTCGGCGGCGAGTTTTTGATCGAAACGGATCGGCAGGATGCAGCCGATCGGTAGGCAGGTCCGGAAGGGGAGTGCGCCGCTGGCGGTGCCGTTGTCGACCTGAAGGTTGACGCCTTTTTGCAAGGACAGCCCGAACGGAAGGATGAAGGTGGCCTGTATTTCCTGGCCATCGGGAATCATCTCGACCGCCATGACGCGCTGCTTGGATTTATCGTCCGTTTGTTCCTGGGACATGACGCACATCTTGCGCTGTGGCGCAGGCTTGCCCTCGCTGGCGGGACCGGTGGGAACATTGCCGCAACGGACCTGCCATTCGCCGTGCGTCTCCTGCTGGATATTGGGATTGTTGCCCTGACCAGGATTTCCCGCCGCGCCGCCCGGTGGGGGCGTTTGTGCAAATGCGCTGGACGCGGTGGCCAGCGTAACGAGGCTGGCAAGGCCGAAAGCGCGAAGTGTCTGGGTATTCGTTTTCATTGCGGGTCTCTGTCATGGGACTTGAATGAGCTGCCGACGAGCCTTTCCGGCGTAGTGGGCAGAGTGGTTGCGTGGCCCACGGCAGGCGGTGCTCGCCGTGATTTACGATCTGTTCGATCTGCGCCATTTCGGGCGGCGATCATGCTTTTGTCATGCAAGGGCACGAGCACCGTCATTGCGATGAGTGCGCCGAACAATGCGCAGGCCATGTCCGCCTGGGTATCCCATTCGTCACCTTGCATGCCAAGAAATTCCTCAGCACCTTGACCAAGGGCCAACGCGGCAACCCATTCGGCGAGTTCGTAGACTGCGCTGACGCTCATCGCTACCGCGACGCAGAGCAGCGGTAGCAATTTTCTGCCCCGCACGCGCTCGTGGCGGATCAGCCATTCCCGCGCCAGGATGGCGGGTACGATGCCTTGCAATACATGACCGATACGGTCGTACGGATTACGGTCGAGCTCGAGCGCGTCCTGTAGCCAAAAGCCTGCGGGAACGTGGGCAAAGCCATAATGCGCGCCTATCGAGAGCCCTACACCCATCACGGTGAGCAGCAGGTAGGCGAACGTGCTAAACGGGAAACGCCAATGAAGGTAGATGAGCGCGGGAAACAGCGCGATCAACGGGCTCACTTCCAAGAGCCACGTGGTCCGGTCCATGGGGTTAAATGCTGAAATCAGCAGTGCAGTCGCTACGATCAGAGCGAATGAAACGAGCAAAATCCTGCGGAGCATTAAACCGCCTTGATGGTCTGCTTTTAGTGTTTTCTGCGCAGCAGTGTGACAGCCGCCATCACCCCAATGGCAACTAGCGCGGCCGTCGCGACAGGATGCTGCCTGACGCGCAACGATACGGTTGGCAGGAGTGAATCTGGATGACCGCTAGGGGCAGTGGAGCCGCCTGGCCAAGTTTGCCGGGTCATCCGATGGGGGACGCCGTTAGGATAATCGTCATGGCGTCTGCGGGGCGTCCAATTCGCGGTCACCTTACCTTTAAGCCAGTCGAACGCACGAGGCACTTGCCCGGCCAATTCGGATGGCGGCTTTGCGTTGCCGATGTAGACGTCCCGCTGCCAATGTTGCGCGGCGTGAAGAATGGCATCGGCAACGGTTTCTGGTGCGTACGCGGGCGGCGCCAGCGTGGGCGCGCTGGAATGCTCGTTCTTCGAATGGTCGATGAACTGCGTATCGGTCGAAGTGGGGCGTACCAGTGTCACCGACACCGGCGCAGATACTTTTTCCAGCTCCACTCGCATGGTATCGGTCAGCGCCTTGATCGCATGTTTGCTGGCGCTGTAGCTGGCATGGAAGGGCAGAGGGGTTTCGGACTCGACGCTGCCGATATTGATGATGGCGCCACCCTTGCTGCGCAAATGCGCCAGCGCGATCGTCGAGCCGTAGAACGTGCCCCAGAAATTGGTCTGCATCACCCGCCAATGATCATCGTCACTGACCTGGTCGAGGCGCCCCCAAACGGACACGCCGGCATTGTTGATCCAGGTATCGAAGCCACCGAAGCGATAGATGACCTCGGTGGCGACGCGCTCGACGTCTTCTCGATTACCCACGTCGGCGACCATGTGCATGACGCGATCGCCGGTGTGGTCCAGGCGGTGCTCGATTTCGGCCAAGGCCGTTTCGTTACGCGACACCAACACCAATCGCGCCCCTGCGCGGGCCGCCGCTTCCGCCGTCGCCAAGCCGATGCCGCTCGAAGCGCCAGTGATGACGATCACTTGTTCATTCAGGGGTTTGAGTCTGGGTTTCATCACGGTCTCCGGCGCTCGCGCTGTCTCTGGATAGAAATAAACGCGGGTCGTCAGGTTCCCGGCGCGGGACCGATGGCGCGGCGAAGGGTTCTTCGCCTTATCCCGTCAGAGCTTTACAGCACGTGTCACCGGACGAACCCGAGCGGATCGTCATGGGTCTCTCAGCTAACGTCATTCAGATAAAGAGGCGCTTCGTGACTCGGGCCACGCTGATCTCGTTAGGAAGCATTAACGCGGATTTCCAGGTGCGGATCGACCAGCCACCGGGCGCGAAGGAAACGCTGCTGGCAAGAGACTTCTGCCGATTCGCAGGCGGTAAGGCCAGCAATACGGCGTACCTGGCAGCGCGGTTCGGTCATCCCAGCTTGCTGATCGGGCGGGTAGGGGATGACGGTTTAGCCGAGCAGACATTTGCCCCACTGCGGGATCTGGGGGTCTGCCTCGAAGGCGTTTCGACCGCGAAAAGTGAAGCCACTGGCGTCTCGATGATCTTGGTACCGCCGGACGGCAAAAAGCATATCGTCCTGGCTTCCAACGCCAATGACCAATGGGATGATGCGGCCATCGGTCAGATGCGCGAGGCCATCGTGCGCGCTGCATTGCCTGCGTTTTTAGTCCTGGATTTCGAAGTGCCTGCGGCTGTGGTTCGTTTGGCGGTAGAGGTGGCGCAGGCGCGAGGGATCAAGGTAGTCGTCGATCCCTCGTTCCCGGACCGCGTAGCAGATGATTTATTGCCGGCGTTCCTCGCCATTACACCAAATCCTGACGAAGCGGAGGGGCTGTCCGGAAAGCCGGCAGCCTCCATTGAGCAAGCCGCTACGGCCGCCAAAGCGCTGCGCGAACGGGGCGTCGATATCGTGTGCGTGAAACTTGGGGATGGAGGTTGTGTATTGGCGACTGCGGACACGCTGACTCACCTGCCTGCGGAACGCGTCGATGTCGTTGACAGTACCGGTGCAGGCGATGCATTTACCGGGCTGTTCGCAATTGCTTTGTCCGAAGGGCACGCCCCACGCGAGGCAGCCGCGTGGGGCGTGGCGGGGGCGAATCGGGCTGTGACGGTCTATGGCTCCCAGCCCGGCTATCCCGATCGTGAGCAATTATTGGCCAGAGTGCCTCGTATTCTCGAGCGAGCGAGGACGTTGGATGCTTGAGCGTGATTGGCGTGTCGAGTTCGATCATTACGACAAGGATGACGAGCGGCGGCGGACCTCGTTGTTCGCGTTGAGCAACGGTGTCCTTTCCTGCCGTCCGAGCGCACCTGAGGCGGCGGAAGGCCGCATTCCTGGGCAAGACAGTGAGCACTATGCGGGTTTTTATCGCGCCGGTTGGTATGACGACGCGCCGCGGCTGGTCGCAGGCCGTACCACCGACGTCGCGGCGTTAGTGAATCTTCCTCACCCGTTCGGCTTGAGCATTCGTCTGGATGGCGGCGAGTGGCTTTCGACCGAGACCCTGGAGCGACGGCACTATCGGCAGCGGTTGCATCTGAACGACGCCATCGTCGAACGCGAGATGACGTTTCTTCTCGACGGACATGAAATCAGTCTGCGTGAGCGTTGGCTGGTCGATATGGCGGAGGCAAACCGCGCATCGCTGTGCTGGACGCTACGCATTCCCCCGGCGGTTGAACGTCTGGACGTCCGAAGTGCTATCGACGCGCGCGTCGCGAACACTGCGCTTGTTCGTAGTCGAGCGTATGAGGGGCAACGACTACAGGCGATCGAGGTGGAAGTTGCGGGCGAGGGAGACGCCGCAGTCAGCGCAGCCTTGCACGATCGGCGTTGGCGGGTAGCGATGGCGAGCCGGGTGCGGGTCTATCCTGCACCAGAGCATGTAAGTGCTACTCATGCTGACGATCACGCGCAGTTCACGTTCGCCTGCGTTCGGCCTGCGGACGGCGGACTCGCCGTCGAGCTTTCGGTAGCCGCCCTGGTCGACACCGAACTTCCCCCGTACGATACCGATGCACGTCGGGCGGTATTGGAGCACCTGCCGGATATCCGCTTCGACGAAATGCTGTCTCGCCACCGACTAGCCTGGTCCGGGCTGTGGGCCGCAACGCCGTTGGATATGTCCCGGCCTGAGCTTGAATTGCCGCTGCGCTTGCACGTCTTTCACCTCCTGCAAACGGCAACACCGCACAGCGCCAAGCGCGACATCGGCTTCCCCGCCAAAGGCTGGCAGGAAGGCTATTACGGTCAGGTCTTCTGGGATGAAATCTTCGCATTTCCGTTTCTGGTCACCCACCTCCCGGATATCGCACACGGATTGGTGCGATATCGCCATCGACGCCTTTCTGCGGCGCGTGAGCTCGCAGCGGGGGCGGGTTTCTCAGGTGCCATGTTCCCGTGGCGCAGTGGCCGAACAGGACATGAAGAAACGCCGCCTTATCAATGCAATCCCCTGTCAGGGCGGTGGATGCCGGACCACACCTATCTGCAGCGGCATATCGGCTCGGCGATCGCCTTCGACGCGTGGCTGCTTTACCTTGCGAGCGGCGATGAAAAGCTCCTGGCCGACGAGGTGGGCGAGCTTATCGTCGAGGTCGCACGGTTCTGGAGTTCAATCGCGCAGTTCGATGAACGCCGGCAGCGCTATGTGATTCGCGGCGTGATTGGCCCGGACGAATATCACAACGGATACCCAGGTGCCTCTCAGCCAGGCCTGGACAACAACGCGTACACCAATGTGATGGCCGTGTGGACCTTGTGCCGCGCATTGGACGTACTGACGTTGCTCTCGAAGCCCTCGGCTGATGGCCTGAGGGGCAGGCTGGGCATTACCGATGAGGAAGTCACGCGCTGGGACGATGTAAGCCGGCGCATGTACTTGCCGGTACTCGAAGATGGCGTACTCGCTCAGTTCGAAGGGTTCGACACGCTGGAGACTCCCGAACCGAGCTGGCTCGAGGATGGTCAGCCCAGGCTCGACTGGTTACTTGAATCACGTGGTGATTCGTGCGACCGGTATCAACTCACCAAGCAAGCCGACGTGTTGATGTTGGCGTACTTGTTCACGGTGCCCGAATTGAACGCGCTGATCCTTCGTTTGGGCTACGCGGTCGATGAGGACGCCGCGCGTCGGACGATCGATTACTACATGGCGCGTATCACCCATGAGTCCAGTCTGTCGCAGGTGGTCTGCGCAGGTGCGCTTGCGCGCACTGATCCTGAAGCATCCTGGTCGTGTTTTACGCAATGTCTCGACGTCGATCTCTGTTCGCCATCAGACGGAGGAACACGCGAGGGGGTGCATCTTGGGGCCATGGCGGGTTCGCTGGACGTGTTGCAGCGGCATTATCTGGGCATTCATTTAACGGTACGGGGGATACATCTGGCTCCTGCGCCGCCAGCGGCCCTTGGCGATGTGGCGCTGGGGTTCATGTGTCGAGGCCTGCAACTCACTGTCGAATTGCAGGCAACACGACTTCGTCTAAGGTCAGCATCTGAGAACCGCACTGCCATCGAGGTGCACCATGCGGAGCAGACCGTCTTTCTCAGTCCGGGAGAGGTGTTCGAGGTCTGTTGCCGGAGGGGCTGAGCGCCCGCCCAGGTTCTCTCCTATCGCATAGCCTGTGCGTCGTTTTCAGGCTGCGACTCTGCTACCAGGGTGTTTATTAGCTTGCCGACTTCAGTGAGCGTTTCGGCGGCTTCATCTTCGTCGGTCTCGGCCACGCAGGCGGCAACGACGATTGCGTTTTGTGGTGTCAGCGGGTCGATGATGCCCACATGGCAGGTGCGCTCGAACTGCGTACCGGTCTTATGCGCAAAAGGGATCTTTTGATCTAAACCGGCTTCGAGGCGATAGCCCTCATAGGTGTCGAGTTTCATGTAACCGTAGAGTCGCTCTGCCGTTGCTGGCTCCAGCAGTTCGCCGCGTACGAGCTTTTCCAGCATCTCGCCATAGGCGTCCAATTTCGCGGTGTTTTGTCCGGTGGCGTAGTAATTCTCGTAGGCCTGTTCGAGCGTCTGAATAGCAAAATCGTCTGCTGACAGCCCGAGCGTGTCGGCCAAGGCATCCCGGCGTCTGTCGCTCAAGTCGACCGATGCGATGCTGATGATCTGCTCGTTATCGAGTTGCCTGGCGCGCGGCGTGAACTCGCTGTACAGCGCATAACGAACGCCCAGGATGCTAGTGATCGTGCCGAAGCCGTCACCGGCGATATCCCGCTGGACGCGGCGATTCAACTCGTCTTCGCCCAGGCGCCGAATCAGCATGCCGGTAGCGGTGCTGTCGCTGATTTGCAGCATGTCCTTCAGTAATTCGTCGACAGCGTGCTCGGTGCCTGCGTCCTGCCAGACGAGTTCCCCGGGGCCGTCGACCTTGTCTGTTTCCTCGAGCGAGACGGTATCTTCGAGGGTAAGCCGGCCTCGATCCACATCCTGCAGCGTCGCGATTGCCACGGGCACTTTGATGGTCGAGGCGAGGTACCAACTGCGATCATCACCATGGTGCACCGTGCGGCCATCGCCAAGGTGTTTGATGTACACCCCTAGTGCGCCAGGTGTGCGGGCGTCCAAGTCGGCTATCTGCTGCTCGAGTGCGGGCATGGCGCTGCTGTGCTTGGTGTCGCCGCTGTAGAAGCTAAATCCGGCGACGAAAAGGAGCGCAGTCAATAGGCTGACCGTTATGACCCTTTTCATCGGCTTGCCTCGCCAACCGTGATGGGGGCGGACAGTACGCCGGACATCCCGATCGCACGTCCAACATCACTGATCGCTTTTTCCGAGCGCGCCATCGACATGTCCCCTCGTGTGCACGTTGCGATGATCACCGAATGGCGAATGTCACCTTCTCCGGTCTGGGCGATGCCTGCATCGCAGAAGCGTCCGTATTGAGTTCCGGTCTTGTGCGCCAGTGCGACGCCCTTGGGTAATCCGTTCCTCAGACGTTTTCTACCGGTTGCGACCTTGCCCATCGTGCTCAACAGGTATTGCGTGCTCTCGGCCTGCAGCGCCTCGCCACGAAAGAAACGCTCCAGCAACAGGCCGTAGGCCGTCAATGCGCCACTGTTGAGCCCTTCGCTGTAATAGCGATCGAACGCCTGGTGGTAGCTGATCTGGGCAATTTCCTGAGCAGGGACCTTAAGCAGGCGGGCCAGGGTTTGGCGCCGCTCGGTTTCAGTGGATTGCTGGCGTAAGGTCAAGAACTGCCGCCCAACCAGTTCGAACGCAGCCCGATGGTAATGGCTATACACATGGCGCCGGACGTCTGCGAGGCGGGTGATGGTCTCAATATTGCCAGGTGCGAGCTCGGCAACGACGTGGTTCACCGCATCCAGGCCGATTTGGCGGATGAGGACGTCAGTGGCGGTGTTGTCGCTATTGATCAGCATCTGGCTGATGAGCCAGTCCACCGTCAATCGCTCACCCGGGCCATGCCAATTCGTCTGTCCAGCGCCATCAACATAGTCGCTCGACAGCAACGGCAGGCGCTGGTCAAGGGCAAGCTCGCCACGCTCCACCGCACGCATGACGGCAATCGCCACTGGCACTTTTACCATCGAGGCGAGGTACCAATGCTCTTCCGCCTTGAATGAATAGCTTTGACCTGTCTGGAGATCCTTTACGTATACGCCAATATTTCCGGGGTAGGACTGCTCGATATTCTTAAGTTTCGCATCGAGCGTGCTCGACCAGTCAGAGGTCGAGGGTGCAGAGAAAACAGCGGTATTGAACAGCAGGCCCGTCAGCAGGAGCGCCGATAAGCTGCGGCGGGACGGGCGAGAAATCGGGCGGCTCTTGAACATGCGGAGTATGGGGTCCCCGTGGTCGGTACATGGGTCGGCGAATGGTTATGGAGGGATGCCATGCCACAACTGTGGACGCCTCTCGCTGAAACGCCGTTCAAGCCATCTGTGCCAATTCTGTAACCTTTTGGTTCGCACAATAGAGGGATATGAATCCCCGTTCGCATTTGCAGCGAACGCCAAAATGACCTAATGGTCACACTCACGAGGCCGTTGTTTGGCCCTCCGCCTGTCTTTCGCCAGCCGAGGATGCATGTCAATGTCCCAGGAGTCCCCCGTTTCAATCGATCCCGCCGAAGTGGCCGCATTCCGCGAAGCGGTTCTGTCGAAGCTGACGTATTCCGTCGGCAAAGACCCCGAACATGCCTTCGACCATGACTGGTTCGAAGCGATTGCACTGGCCGCCCGCGACCGCATCGTGGACCCGTGGATGGACCACACCCGGCGCATCTATCGGGGCAACCAGAAGCGCGTCTACTACCTCTCGCTGGAATTTCTGATTGGTCGGCTGCTGTTCGACAGTTTAAGCAATCTCGGCCTGCTCGACGTTGCCCGTCAGGCGCTGGCGGATCTGGACGTCGATCTCGATCGCATTCGTCAGCTCGAGCCCGACGCCGCGCTTGGCAACGGCGGCCTGGGACGACTCGCAGCGTGCTTCATGGAAAGCATGGCGACGCTGGGCGTCGCGGCGCACGGGTACGGTATCCGCTACGAGCACGGGCTATTCCGCCAGGCGATCGTGGATGGTTGGCAACACGAGCAGACCGAAACCTGGCTCGACTTCGGCAACCCTTGGGAATTCGAGCGCGCGGAGGTGACGTACAAGATTGGTTTTGGCGGTGGCGTCACCAATCTGCCGGACGATCCCAAAGGCGAGCGTCAACATTGGGAGCCCGCGGACGTCGTGCGCTCTATCGCTTATGACACGCCAGTCGTAGGCTGGCGGGGGCGGGCGGTGAATACCTTGCGCCTCTGGCGCGCCCGCGCTGAAAGCGATCTTCACCTTGAACGCTTCAACGCCGGTGACCACGTTGGCGCCGTGCTCGATGAAGCGCGCGCGGAAAGCATCTCGCGGGTGCTGTATCCAGCGGACAGCACCGAAGCGGGGCAGCAGCTGCGGCTGCGTCAGGAATACTTCTTCGTTTCGTCTTCGCTGCAAGATCTCATTCGCCGTTTCATGAAGCAGAATGGCGATCTGCGTGAACTACCACAGTATGTGTCGATCCAGCTCAACGACACGCACCCCGCGATTGCGGTTGCCGAGCTCATGCGGCTGATGGTGGACGTGCATGGTTTGACCTGGGACGAAGCCTGGACGGCGACTGTCGGGACGCTCTCTTACACGAACCACACGTTGCTGCCGGAAGCATTGGAAACCTGGTCCGTCGGCTTGATGGAGCATCTGCTGCCCCGTCACATGCAGATCATCTACCTGATCAACGCGTATCACATTGATGCGCTGCGAGCCAAAGACCTGCACGATTTCGAGCTGCTGCGTGCGGTCTCACTGATCCAGGAAGACAACGGGCGACGGGTGCGTATGGGCAACCTGGCGTTCATTGGCTCCCACAGCATCAATGGCGTGTCCGGCTTGCACACCGACCTGATGCGGGTGACCGTGTTCAAGCATTTGCACCAGCTGTACCCAGATCGCATCAACAATAAAACCAACGGCATTACCTTCCGTCGTTGGCTGTATCAGTCCAACCCTCGTTTAACGCGAATGCTGGTGGACGCCATCGGTCCGGAGGTTCTGGATGAACCGGAGACCCGCCTCTTGCAACTGGAGTCGTTCGCGGACAAGCCATCCTTCCGCAAGCAATTCGTAGAGCAGCGCCGCGAGGCGAAGGTGCACCTGGCGAATTTGGTCCGCGAGCGCATCGGTGTAGTGCTCGACCCAGATGCGCTGTTCGATGTTCAGGTCAAGCGCATCCACGAGTACAAGCGGCAATTGCTCAACCTGCTGCACACGGTGGCGCTGTATCAGGCGATGCGTGCTGAGCCGCATATCGACTGGGTCCCCCGTGTGAAGATATTCGCGGGCAAGGCCGCAGCGAGCTATCACTCCGCAAAGCTCATCATCAAGCTGGCTAACGACATCGCGCGCACCGTTAACAATGACCCAACGCTGCGTGGGATGCTGAAGGTCGCTTTCCTGCCGAACTACAACGTCAGCCTGGCGGAGGCGATCATTCCGGCGGCCGATCTTTCCGAGCAAATCTCCACCGCCGGTTAC
Source organism: Pseudomonas matsuisoli (assembly GCF_014647635.1). Taxonomy (GTDB): domain Bacteria; phylum Pseudomonadota; class Gammaproteobacteria; order Pseudomonadales; family Pseudomonadaceae; genus Pseudomonas_P; species Pseudomonas_P matsuisoli. Next base: position 365,960 of record NZ_BMPO01000005.1, on the reverse strand, counting down.
GAAGCTTCGGGCACCAGCAACATGAAGTTCGCGCTCAACGGCGCGTTGACCATCGGCACCTTGGACGGCGCCAACGTCGAGATGAGCGAGCAGATCGGTGAGGAGCACATGTTTATCTTTGGCATGAGCGCGCGTCAGGTCGAGGCGCGCAAAGCCGCAGGTGAATTCAATGCGCAGCCATGGTTGGATGCGTCGCCGCGCCTGAATGAGGTGTTGCAAGCCATCCATCGCGGCGCGTTCTCGCCCGATGACCCCAACCGCTACAAAGGGCTGATCGACGGATTGATCGCACACGACACCTTCTTCGTATGCGCCGATTTCGATGACTATTGGGATGCGCAACGCAAGGTCGCGGCCTACTGGCGCTCGCCAAAGCTGTGGTGGCGTTCGGCGGTTCTCAATACGGCGCGCGCAGGCTGGTTCTCGTCGGACCGTACCATCCGTGAGTACGCGCGGGATATCTGGAAGGCGCTGGACTAAAAGCCGACGCGATTGCCGCCCTATGCCTAGCGCAGGCTTTGGTGTAGGGCGGGTGAAACCTGCGTGTTGTGGAGATCTTGTGGCGATATCTGACTTCCACGTTTTACTGGAATGTCAGGATTGTGGCTATCTGGTGGTGATGCCGTATTTCCAGCCTGTCTGGAATGTCAGAATCGATCCGTCCTACGTGTTCGCGGGCAAGCGGTTCGCCGCCCGGCCCGCGCCTACAAAAGCGCCCGTAACCCTGTAGGAGCGGGCTTGCCCGCGAAAGCGTTGATGGGGGCTCTGCAGATCCAAAGGCATGCCGCCGTTGTTTCTTTAGGCCTATCTCGCGAAAAGAAATCCGCCGCTAAGGTGGTTAACCTCTCCTAACTCGCCACCTTGAGTAGTCAATTTTTAAAACCGCTACAAGCGAAGCGGGAAACCTTCCCCGGCAATCCCGGTCTGACAGGAGCATTGCTCACCTGCTCGCGCTAAACTGCGCGGCTTTCCTACCTTTCGGAGTCCGCTAATGTCCCGCGTAACCCTGAGTCGCTATCTCATCGAGCAGACCCGCAGCCATAACACGCCTGCGGATCTGCGCTTTCTTATCGAAGTAGTGGCACGGGCCTGCAAGGAGATCAGCCATGCTGTCTCCAAAGGCGCACTGGGTGGCGTGCTCGGCAGCACCGAAACCGAGAACGTGCAGGGTGAAGTTCAGAAGAAGCTCGACGTGTTGTCCAACGAAATCCTGCTCGAGGCGAACGAGTGGGGCGGCACTTTGGCGGCGATGGCCTCCGAGGAGATGGATGAGCCTTACCAGATCCCAGGTCGCTATCCGAAGGGCGCCTACCTGTTGACGTTCGACCCGCTGGACGGCTCCTCGAACATCGATGTGAACGTGTCGGTCGGGACGATTTTCTCCGTCATGCGTTGCCCTGGTGAATGTTTCAGCCAGAACGACTCGCTGGGCGAAGAAGCTTTCCTGCAACCGGGTACTCAGCAAGTCGCCGCGGGTTATGCGGTCTACGGCCCGCAAACCATGCTCGTACTGACCCTGGGCGAGGGCGTCATCGGCTTTACCCTGGATCGTGAGATGGGCAGCTTCGTCCTGACGCACGACAACATCCGCGTGCCAGAATCCACGGCCGAGTTCGCCATTAACATGTCCAACCAGCGTCACTGGGAAGCGCCCGTTCAGCGCTACGTGGACGAGCTTCTGGCCGGCAAGGAAGGCCCGCTGGGCAAGAACTACAACATGCGCTGGATTGCCTCGATGGTGGCCGACGTTCACCGCATCCTGACTCGCGGTGGCGTGTTCATGTACCCACGTGACAAGCGCGATCCTTCCAAGCCAGGCAAATTGCGTCTGATGTACGAGGCCAACCCAATGGCCATGATCATCGAACAGGCGGGCGGCGTGGCTACGGACGGTACGCAGCGCATTCTCGATATCCAACCGACCGCGCTGCACCAGCGTGTACCGGTTTTCCTTGGGTCCAAGGAAGAAGTCGACCGCGTCACCGGCTATCACAACGCGTAAGCCATGAGCGCCTGGACGCCGCTACTCGACTGGTGGTTCGGGCCGCGTTCCGAGGAGGGCGGCCTGGATGCGCGGGCAGCGTCGGAACGTAAGCATCGCCTGTGGTTCGGCTATCAGGCGTCGCAAGACGCAGAAGCGCGAGCGCTGTTCGCAGATATGACGGAGCAAGCGCTCGCCGGCGGGTTGGTTCATTGGAACGAGTCTTCCGGCGGCTGGCTCGCCCGGACGCTGCTGCTGGACCAATTGCCGCGGATGATCCACCGGGGAACGCCTCGCGCGTTTTCCGGCGATCCCATGGCGCTGGCCGCCGCCGAGGCCGGGATCGCGAAAGGGTTGCACTTGGCGCTTGCGCCCATCGAACGAGTCTTCGTCTATCTACCGTTCGAACATGCGGAAGACCTCGCTTCACAGGATCGAGCCGTCACGTTGTTTTCGCAGCTGCGCGACACGTGCAGCGATGCGGATATTCCCGTTTTTGACGGTTTCCTGGACTATGCGAGACGTCACCGCACCGTCATCGAACGGTTTGGCCGTTTTCCTCATCGCAATGCGATTCTGGGGCGGGCATCCACGCCAGAAGAACATGCGTTCCTGCAAGAACCAGGTTCTCGTTTCTAAAAGGCTTGGCCTACGAGCCGCTGGCGTCGCGAGTGTGCTTTCTCGAAAGCCAGGGGTACCGCGACCGCAACTTCCCCGAGCCGGCAAAGTCCAAGCCGCTGCGCTCCCTTCAGACTGCCCCGTGGTGGCGGCAGGTTGAGCGCCCAACCCTGTGTTCAGGAGTACCAACATGTCCTCGCGTGCCGTCGTGATGCTGGCCATCTGTGCCGCGCTGGTTGCTTGCAGCAAAGTCAGTCAGGAAAATTACGCGCAGCTTAAAACCGGAATGTCCAAAGCGGATGTCGAAACGCTGTTGGGTAAGCCTGCCGAATGTGATTCGGCGATGGGCGTTTCCAGCTGTAGATGGGGTGATGCGCAACGCTCGATCAGCGTGCAATACGCCAGAGATATCGTGCTGACGTATTCCGGCAAGGGCCTTCAATAAATTCATTCAAGGGAGCTTCGATGCGACTCTTAAGCGTCTTCATCAGCCTATTGTTGTTAACGGCCTGCGCTAACTCTGGAACCGGACAAGCGCCGCCGCAAACGGTGGGCAAGGTTGATTTGGAGCGTTATCAGGGTGCCTGGTACGAATTGGCACGGTTGCCCATGTTCTTTCAGCGCGATTGCTTGCAATCCGAGGCGCACTACACGCTGAAAAGCGCTGATGAGGTCGGTGTGCTCAATCGCTGCCTGGACAAGAAAGGTGAATGGCAGGAAGTCCACGGTACGGCCACGCCGCAGGTCAAAGGCAGCACGGACAAACTCACCGTCACGTTTACCGAAAGCAAATTGCTGAGTGCCCTGGCGCGTGGCGAGTACTGGATCATTTATCTCGACGACGACTATGAAAACGCCGTCGTTGGGGACTCCAGCCTAAGCTACCTGTGGTTGCTGTCCAGGGAGCCGAATGTCGATCAGGATGCGCTCAACAAGATGCTCCTTGCTGCGCGCAAACAAGGCTATGACACGGAAAAGCTGATCTGGCGTACGCCGGACGAGGCGATGCCGAACGCGCGATGATTTATATGGCGGACGATTCGCTGCACGGTCGCCGGTCGCAGGTCGCCGGAGCCCTGCAGTGAGTCGAGCGCGCCGCACGTAAGCGGGGCTGTTTTCCCAGGCAATTAGCTCACTTCGCGGTGACTGGATTTCGCGGTTGGTACAACCGCACGCGTAGCTCCACGTTGCGATCACCGAGTTCGAATGCACAGTCATTGGGATCAGGTTGTCCTCTGAGCAAGGAGGGATTTTGCGAGAACCCTACCGGTTCGCGGGGAAATCCCCGCGGCGAGGTGTCCAGCGAACCGTTGCCATTGAGATCGATGAATAGCTGAACCGCGTAGCGTCCAGGCGCGAGTCCCTCGAACATGGGGTCAGCTTCATCGCTTTCGAGGGTGCGCAGAGGTGTGTTCCAGTCTGGGGCGTCGGCTGCATGAATGGATGCGTAAAGCGTGCCCTTATCGAAGGGCGGATCGGTGGCGATCCGTATGTTGGCCGCCTGCGCGATATTCGACCCGAGCAGCACGGAGAGCAGGCATGCTGCGCGGGTTCGTGTCGTATCCCGTTTCCTGTCTGCCATCACCGAATCCTTCTCAAGACGTTCTCGCGTTTCAGACCTGTGCCACCCACTGCATATCCCGTAGTCGTCGCCGAAACAGCACGATCGCAAAAATGCCAACGATGCAGGCGAACAGCAGTAAGCGCCCGCAGAACGGCGCCACGCTGGTCAGGTCGCCATGGCCGACCAGCAAGGCCCGAAAGGCGTCCAGCGCCCAGCTCATGGGTGAAAGTTCGGCCACATGACGCATGGCGTCCGGCATGACGCTTTTGGGAACCATGATGCCGCCAATGGCGGCCAGGATGATGTTGATGCCCGCGCTCAACAACAACGCTTGCTCGGCGTTCCGGGCCAAAGTTGCGATGGCCAACCCAAGCGTACAGGCCGCCAGCGCAAGCGATATGGCCAGTGCCGCATAGGCGAGAGGGGCGCCCGCCATGCTCAGTCCAGGCAACCCCAGTAGTGGCAGCCCCCAAGTGCCAAGCGCCAGAAACCCTACGAACTGCAGCACGTTAAGACCAAGGTAGGGCGCGAGTTTGCTGAACGCCATGGTGAAGGTATCCAGATCCAAGCAGCGCAGCCGCATCAAGGCGCCGCTTTGCCGTTCGTGCTGAAAGCTGTGGGCCATCGGCAGCATGACGAAGAACATGCCGAAGATGAGCCAGGCGGGAACGCTGTGCTGACTGGCATTGGCCGGCTCGGTAGGCGTGCCGCTGTTGGACAGTTCGCGCTCATCGAGCAGGGTTTGTGTGCGTTGGGCGACATCGTCCAAGCGTTCGGCCAGCGGCTGTTCGGCGGAAAGATCGCCGGTCTCGAGCAGGAAGGCATGCAGGCGCGATTGGGCCAGCCCAGTCTGAATGATGGCGCGAACCCGCTGGCGCGTTACCGTGTCGACAGAGGGCGGGTAGGTCACCTGCACCGTACGGGCGTCCGTGTCCAAAAGCGACTCGCTGAAGTCTGCTGCAAGGTGAACCTGCGTCTTGTCCGGGGTGGCATCTCGTAGGTGCCCTTCGCCCAGTTGCTTGGCGAGCGCCTGTTTGAAAAACGCGGTATCCGTATTAGTTGCTGCGCTGGTAAACGATACGTCGATGGGAGGCAGTTTTTCCTGATTCACCGCCGACAGGGCGAACGCCATCAACACGATGAACAGGGTCGGCATCAATAACAGCGCGCCCAGCGCATGGGGGTCGCGGGACAGCAGCAATACTTCCTTGCGGACCAAGGCCGCGAGGATCACAGCGCACCTCCGCAGAGGTGTAGGTACAACTGCTCCAGGGACGGCTGTCCGAAACGCAGCAGGCTAGGCGGCTCCTGTTGAAGCGCAAGGAAGGCGCAAATTTCCGTCAGTTGCGCGATATCAAGACGTGCGATGCGAACGCCGTGGGGAAGCGGGTCGGCGCTGAGTCCAAGGCGTGCGAGCAATGCCTCCAGGCCGGGCGGCACCGTGTGTGGCCATTCGAGCAGCAGGCTTGGCGTGCCGTCTAGCAGCTGCCGCTTGTTGAGGTCCAGACGAACTTGACCGCTGTCCAGCAGTACGATGCGTTGAGCGACACGCTCGATTTCCTCGAGATAGTGACTGGTGTAGAGCACCGCACAGCCTTCCTTCGGCAATTGCGCAACCGTGTCCAGCAGCCGCTGGCGGGCTTGGGCATCAACGCCGACGGTTGCCTCGTCGAACAAGTAGACCTTGGCAGGTTGAAGCAGGCCAATGGCGAAGTTCAGGCGACGCTGTTGACCACCCGATAACCCGTGTGCCCGGCTGTTCAATAGGGTTCCGAGGGTTGCGGCTTCCAGGCATCGCTCCATGCGCTCACGTCGTTCCTTGCCTTGCAGCCGATACAAGTCCGCAAACAACTCCAGATTTTCCCTGACGCTCAATTGGCCGTAGTAGGCCGGCTGCTGGGGAATGAGACCGGGCCGGCCCTCGATCTGCCAGCGAATATGCCCGACCTGAGGCTGTCGCAGTCCTGCTAACAGAGAAAACAGCGTTGTCTTGCCTGCACCGTTGCTACCTAATAGGCCCAGGCACTCACCGGCACCAATATCGAGATTCACGCCCTCCAGTGCGGGGCGCTCGGCGCCGGGATAGCTGAACGAGACATTACGTAACTCAAGCATCGCGAGACGCCTGGCGCGGCTGGGGATCGCATGTCCGCCTTCTTTGAGCAACGGATGGCAGAAGACAGTTCGGTCGTTGGCAGCGCAATCTGTTCCGGATCATTGGATAGGTGGGCCGATGAAGGTCCGGCAGTGTAGCAGGGCACTACACATATAGAGCGCCCCTAGTATGGTCAGCGCTCCATGGGAGGCGCGACTCTCAGCAATTCGGACTTATCCTGACCCTCGTCAACCAGATCGGGTTCGACGGGCAATCCGGCAGCAGTATGATTTACGACCGGTGGGCTTCTCGGCGCGCGCGCTGTCCAGTACAAAGGTCGTTATGATGCGGCGTAGCAGGCGTGGCGCCTTGCGTACTAATAAGACAGGGGAGCGTTTCATGCTGACCGTTTTTCCGGAGATCAAGCCTTACGCACGGCACGAGCTGGCAGTCGATGAGCCGCACGTGCTTTATGTCGATGAAAGCGGTACGCGGGACGGTCTTCCCGTGCTGTTCGTGCACGGTGGTCCCGGTGGTGGCTGCGACTCGCTGTCACGGCGCTTCTTCGATCCCGCGCTCTACCGGATCGTCACCTTCGACCAGCGTGGCTGCGGACGCTCGCTCCCGCACGCGAGCCTGGAGAAAAACACTACCTGGGACCTGGTCGCCGACATGGAACGCATCCGCGAACATCTGGGCATCGAAAAGTGGGTGCTGTTCGGCGGTTCCTGGGGCTCGACGCTTTCCCTGGCTTACGCACAGACCTATCCCGAGCGTGTTCACGCGCTCATCCTGCGTGGCATCTTTCTTTGTCGACCGCAGGAGTTCCACTGGTTCTACCAGGAAGGGGCGAGCCGTCTGTTTCCTGATTATTGGCAGGATTACGTTGCACCTATCCCCGTGGAAGAGCGGGGCAATCTGATGCAGGCGTTCTACAAACGTCTTACCGGAAGCGATCAGATCGCGCAGATGCATGCCGCGAAAGCATGGTCATGCTGGGAAGGGCGCACGCTTACCCTGCGTCCATCGCCGGAAGTCGTCGAGCGCTTCCACGAGCGCGCGCTCGCTATTGCGCGGATCGAATGCCATTACTTCGTCAATGATGCCTTCCTCGAGCCCGATCAATTACTGCGGGACATGCACAAGATCCAGCATATCCCCGGTGTCATCGTGCACGGTCGCTACGATGTGGTTACCCCCGTGGATAACGCCTGGGCATTGCACAAGGCATGGCCGAATAGCGAGCTGCAGATCATTCGCGAGGCCGGGCACGCGGCATCGGAGCCCTGCATAACCGATGCGTTGGTCCGGGCGACTAGCCAGGTTGCAACCCGTCTATTGGACCTGCCGCCGGAAGAAGCATGAAGGCATTGATCCAGCGGGTGCGGCACGCGCGAGTCGAGGTCGACGGAGAAGTAGTTGGCGCTATCGACGCTGGCTTGTTGGCGTTCATTGGCGTGGAGCGGGAGGACGACCCAAGCCGGGCGGCACGGCTATTGGAACGACTGCTCGGCTATCGGGTGTTCGCTGATGAGAATGGCCGAATGAATCGGTCACTCGCCGATGTCGAGGGCGGCTTGTTATTAGTGTCCCAGTTCACACTTGTGGCTGATACCCAAAGCGGGATGCGGCCCAGCTTCTCGTCGGCGGCCCCTCCTGAGAAGGGCCGCGAGCTGTTCGAACTGATGCTGACGCTCGCGCGGGAACGCCATTCGAATGTTGGCTGTGGGCGGTTTGGCGCGGATATGCAGGTGTCTTTGCTCAACGACGGCCCCGTCACGTTTCTACTCGAGAGCTAGCGTTAAAACTCTACTAGCCAGGCATTAGCGGCTCCGTCTAGCATGTGCGCGCCGGCTTGGATGAGGACCATCAGGGAATCATCGAACCCTTTTTGGGTCGGAACAGGATGCCGGGCTGTGCCCGGCCCTTTTCGATTCGAGTATTTGGGGGAGTTGTGACCTGCAATAGTACTTCGAGACCTGCACCAGGTAAGGCCTCACGCGGCCTTCTGCTGTTCGGCGCAATGGCCGCAGCGTTTCTGGTGTCCGGGCCTTCGGCTGCTTTCAGCCTGGATGACGTAGATGCCAAGGCCAAAGAGCTGTCGGCGAAGGCTTATTCCGCGCCTACTAGTAATCTCCCGACCGCACTGCGGCAAATGAAGTTCGTCGATTACCAGAAAATCCGCTTTCGGGACGACAAAGCGGAATGGATGGATATCAAAACGCCGTTCAAACTCAATTTCTATCACCAGGGTATGCATTACGACACCCCGGTGAGAATCAATGAAGTAACGGCCACGAGCACTCACCGTATTGAATACGATCGCAATCGTTTCGACTTCGCGGACCTGTCTGTCGACGAAGCCGCGACCCGTGATCTGGGGTATGCCGGTTTCCGCGTGCAATACCCGCTCAATGGTAAGGACAAGTCGGACGAAGTGCTGAGCATGCTAGGTGCCAGCTACTTCCGCGTTATTGGTAAGGGGCAGGTCTATGGGTTGTCCGCCCGTGGCTTGGCTATCGATACGGCGGTGTCGTCCGGAGAAGAATTTCCACGGTTCACGGAGTACTGGATCGAACGCCCGAAGCCCGAGGACAAACATCTCGTCATCTATGCGCTGCTTGATTCGCCGCGCGCAACGGGTGCCTATCGCTTCATCTTGCGTATGCGGGACGAAGCCGTGTTGGACGTAAAGGCACGCGTGTACCTCCGTGCGGAAGTCAGCAAGCTCGGTATCGCGCCGCTGACCAGCATGTTCCTGTTCGGTTCGCATCAGCCCTCGTCGCAGGTGAACTATCGCCCGCAGTTGCATGATTCCGAGGGACTTTCCATTCAGGACGGCAATGGCCAATGGCTGTACCGCCCTCTGAACAACCCTCGCCGACTGTCGCTGTCGAGTTATCCGGCGGAAAACCCGAAGGGCTTTGGATTGCTGCAGCGCAGTCGCGCGTTCAGCGATTACGAGGACCTGGATGACCACTACGAGAAGCGTCCGAGTGCCTGGATCGAGCCGCAGGGTGATTGGGGCAAAGGGCGATTCGAATTGGTTGAAATTCCGACACCGGACGAAACCAACGACAATATCGTCGCTTTCTGGGTGCCTGAGAACATGCCCAAGGTGGGTGAGCCGTTCGAGTTCTCCTACCGTACCTATTGGACGATGGATGAAGCGGCGCATCATGACCAAGACGTCGCATGGGTGAAGCAAACGCTTCGCTCGGCGGGCGATGTACGCCAGTCCAACCTAGTGCGTCAGCCAGATGGCAGCACGGCGCTGTTGGTTGATTTCGTTGGTCCGAAGCTGGCCGAACTTCCAGCCGATGCGCCGGTCAGCACCCAGGTTACGACGGACGAAAACACCGAGTTGCTACAGAACGAACTGCGCTACAACGAAGCCACCAAAGGCTGGCGTCTGACGTTGCGAGTCAAGCTCAAGGATCCGACCAAGCCAGTTGTGCTGCGCGCTCACCTGATTCAGGGCGAGGACGTTCTTAGCGAAACATGGAGCTATCAGTTGCCTGCCAATGAATAAATCAGACGATCCCCGCGCGGCGATGGGTGACCAGCCTGGCACTTCGGACGACGCTCAAGCGCGTATCGAATCCCTGGCGGGCGCTCGCCTCACAGACAAAGGTATGCTCGACCGCGACGAAAGCGGTCGGCCTCGCTTGAAGTCGGCCCCGCGCATCAATCGCGGCACCATGGTGCCGGAGCCTTGGATCACCAACGTGTTGGTCCGGGGCTGGCGACGCATCTTTGGGCGCGAACGTCGGCAAGTGGTCAAGAGCAAGAATGAAGTAAAGAAAGAGCGTTGGCGGCAGGTCGGTGCGCGTCGGCGTCTCTGCCTGCTTCTACTCGTATTCGGACAGACCTCGATCGCCACCTACTATATGAAAGGGGTTCTGCCGTATCAGGGCTGGTCGTTCATCGATCTACAGCTGGTCTTTCAGCAGCCGATTCTGGTCAGTGCCGAGCAGGTATTGCCCTATATCGTGCAATTCTCGGTCCTTGCCCTGTTCGCCATCCTTTTCTGTTGGGTGTCGGCCGGTTTCTGGACCGCGCTGATGGGCTTTTGGGAATTGCTGAGCGGGCAAGACAAATACCGTATTTCCGCGGCAAGCTCGGGCGATGAGCCCATCGCGCCTGACGCGAGAACGGCCATTGTCATGCCGATCTGCAATGAGGACGTGTCCCGGGTTTTCGCAGGGCTGCGGGCGACTTATGAGTCGGTCGCGGAGTCCGGTGATCTCGATCGCTTCGACTTTTTCGTACTGAGCGATACCTACGACGCGGATATCGCGGTTGCCGAACAACAGGCGTGGATGGAGTTGTGTCGTGAGACGAACGGTTTCGGCCGTATTCACTATCGGCGTCGGCGTCGCCGCGTAAAACGTAAAAGCGGCAATATCGATGATTTCTGCCGCCGTTGGGGCCCGGACTACCGCTATATGGTCGTGATGGACGCTGATAGCGTGATGACCGGAGAGTGCCTGACCAAGCTCGTGCGCCTGATGGAGGCTCATCCCGATGCCGGGATCATCCAGACCGGGCCGAAAGCGTCCGGTATGGAAACCTTCTATGCGCGCATGCAGCAGTTCGCGACACGCGTTTACGGGCCGCTCTTCACCGCTGGCCTTCACTTCTGGCAGCTGGGGGAGTCCCACTACTGGGGACACAACGCGATCATTCGTGTGAAGCCCTTCATGGAACACTGCGCCCTGGCGCCGTTGCCCGGTAAAGGCTCGTTTGCCGGTGCGATCCTCTCTCACGACTTCGTCGAAGCAGCGCTGATGCGTCGTGCCGGCTGGGGTGTCTGGATCGCCTATGACCTGCCGGGTAGTTATGAAGAATTGCCGCCGAACCTGCTCGATGAGCTGCAACGCGATCGACGCTGGTGCCACGGTAACTTGATGAACTTCCGCCTGTTCCTGGTGAAGGGGATGCATCCCGTGCACCGGGCGGTGTTTCTCACCGGGGTCATGTCGTATTTGTCGGCGCCGCTGTGGTTCCTCTTTCTCGTACTGTCGACCGCATTGTTGGCGGTGCATACGCTGATGGAGCCGCAGTACTTCATGGAACCTCAGCAGCTTTTCCCGATCTGGCCGCAGTGGCATCCGGAAAAAGCAATCGCGTTGTTTTCCACGACGCTGACGCTGTTGTTCCTGCCAAAGCTGCTGAGCATCCTGCTGATCTACGCTAAGGGTGCCAAAGAGTACGGTGGACCCATCAAAGTCACGCTGAGCATGATCATCGAAGTGCTTTGCTCGATGTTGCTAGCGCCGGTGCGGATGTTGTTCCACACGCGCTTCGTCGTCGCTGCCTTTCTTGGCTGGTCGGTGCAATGGAAATCCCCGCAGCGGGAAGATGGCGCGACCTCTTGGGGCGACGCTATCCGGGCTCACGGAGGACAGACGCTTCTGGGTATCGCCTGGGCCGCACTGGTTGGTTGGCTGGACCCGGTGTTCCTCTGGTGGCTTGCCCCCATCGTGGTCGCGTTGATGCTGTCCATTCCCGTGTCTGTCATCACGAGCCGGGTGAGTATCGGGCGTTCGATGCGTTCCTCGAACATCTTCCTGATCCCCGAGGAGTACGACACGCCCAAAGCGTTGATTGCGACTGACGAGTACACGCAGGCTAACCGCGCCGCGCCGCTGGAGGATGGTTTCCTGCGGGCAATCGTAGCCCCTTCGCAAAACGCTCTGGCGGTTGCGATGGCGACCAGTCGGCATAAGACCGTTCCGGCAATCGAGCGGGTGCGGGAGGAGCGAATCAAGTTGGCACTGAGCTCGTCCCCCGACAAGCTCCCAGCGCCGATGCGTCTCAACATGCTGAGTGATCCCGCGATACTGTCGCAGTTGCATACTGCGATCTGGCAAGACAATGTCTCCACGTGGATTGAGCCCTGGCGTAAGCTCAAGCGAAGCGAGGGGCATACGAGCGATGCTGAAACCGGTGCCGTCACGAAAGCACCGACGCTCAATGTTGGTAACGTCTAGCTGAGTCAGTGTGACGAAGAACGCGAAAGCCCACCATTCGGTGGGCTTTTGCGTTTCAAGCAGTACCTCGTTCTCCAGGAAAAACATGACCCTGTTCGCGGGCAAGCGGATCGCGATTGGTAATGGCCGAGCACTATGCATGGCGTAACTCCATCGCGGGCATGGCCCGCTCCCACATAGTGAGGCCCGGAGCCATCTTTCCTTGCATAACCAAAGGTGCAACGCACGAGAATTGCTGCCATACCTTCAGTTTGCTGCGTGACGCCTACAAAAAGCGATCATCGATTGTCTGTAGGGGCGGCTTGCCCGCGAGTGCGATTGATGGGGCCCGTTCGTCGTCGGCATTGCCAAATTTTGGACAACAGGACAAATCCCAGCATCTGGCGATAACGCTGAGAGCGCCGCGTTTAAGGCGGGCAGGGATAGAACGGACCACCGCGTCCGCAATCGTTCAGAAAAGCCGAGCCAGTAACGCGACGACAGCGGTTTCGACACGCAGGATTCGGTCGCCTAGTTGGACGGCTTCAAAGCCCTGATCGCGTAACTTGTCCACTTCGTAGGGAATCCAGCCGCCCTCGGGCCCGATGGCCAAGGTGACAGCACCTTCGACGTACCTTGGGCAGGTAGGCCAATCGCCTGGATGCGCGACGAGGGCGCGTGTTCCTTGCACGAGCGTGGGTAGCTCGTCCTCGACGAAAGGTTTGAAGCGCTTTTGAATCTGAACGCTTGGGAGGCGGGTGTCACGCGCTTGCTCCAGCCCAAGAATCAGCTGTTCGCGAATCGACGTAGGCGTTAGAAATGGCGTCTGCCAGAAGCTTTTCTCGACACGATAGCTGTTCACGAGTATCAGCCGGGCAACGCCCATGCTCGCGACGCTTTGCAGCACACGCCGCAGCATTTTGGGGCGGGGCAGCGCCAGGATTAGCGTGACAGGCAGCTTGGTGGGAGGCGGTGTATCGAGGACAACCTCAAGCTCAGCATAGTCAGCCTCGACATGAAGCAGTGTGCCTCGCCCCATGTCGCCCTCGATCAACCCGACACGAAGCTCATCGCCAGACTCGGCCTGATGAACCTCCTGCATATGGCGCAGGCGCCGGTCTCGCAGGATGACCCGATTCTCAGCGATGAAATCGCTTTCTTCGAGGAGCAGCAGATTCAAGGGCGTACGCTGGGTGGCGAGCTATCGGTCGGCGTTTCCTCGGACGCGTTGCTGCGCTTGCGGACCATGCTGCCCACCAGAACGCCGACTTCGAACAGCAGCCACATGGGTACCGCCAGAAGTGTCTGGGAGAAGATATCGGGCGGCGTGAGAATCATGCCGACCACGAAACAACCCACAATGACGTAGGGCCGAATCTTGCGCAGATAAGCGACATCGACCACGCCAATCCAGACCAGCAAAACCACGGCTACTGGAATTTCGAAGGCCACGCCGAAGGCGAAGAACAGCGTCAGCACGAAGTCGAAGTAGCTGGCGATGTCCGTCATCATCGAAACGCCTTGGGGCGTCACGCTGGCGAAGAAGTGGAACATCAGCGGGAAGACGAAGTAATACGCGAAAGCCATGCCGGCGTAGAACAGCAAGATACTGGAGACCAGTAGCGGAACGGCGATACGCCGCTCGTGGCGGTACAGGCCCGGTGCGAGAAAGCCCCAGATCTGGTGCAGAATGACCGGCATCGATACGAACAGGGCGACGACGAGCGTCATCTTGAACGGGGTCAGGAACGGCGATGCGACATCGGTCGCGATCATCGTTGCCCCTTCTGGCAAGAACTGCCGAAGCGGGGCAGAGACGAAGGTGTAGATGTCCTGGGCGAAATAGAACAGGCAGCCGAATATGATGAATACGGCAAGTACGCAGCGTAATAGGCGCGTGCGAAGTTCGGCCAGGTGTGAGACCAGAGGCATTTCCTGGTCGTCTTCGGGACGGCGGTCACTCATGTTGGCGATTTCGAGTCAGGCTTGGGGGCAGTTTTAAGTTCCGGTTTCACTGCCGCAGGTGCTTCAGTCAAAACGTCTGGCTTAGGTTCAGGGTCGAGTGCCGCCTTCACCGTCTCTGCGGAACTTGCAGGCTCAGTCGGCGCAGGCTTTGTAGGGTGAATATGGTTCTTCATCTCATCCCTGAGGCTCAGCAGCTCCTCGCTCCTGATCTGGCGACGAATCTCGTCCGCGCCGATCTCTCGCTCGACTTCGCTCTTGATACTGTTGAAGCTGCGCTTTAGCCGTCCGATCATGATGCCGGCCGTTCGCGCCGCGCCTGGCAGCTTGTCCGGTCCAAGGACCAGTAGCGCAACGCCACCGACCAGCAGCAGCTCACTGAAACCGATGTCAAACATACGGTCAGTCCTTGCGCGCAGGCTCTTCGACTTTTTGCGCTTGCGCGTCGATGGTGTTGTGCTGGTTCAGCGGCGTTTGCGTCTGGGACTTGGTCGCCTGTTCGTCAGGCTTGGCTTCGTCCTCGTTCATCGCCTTGCGAAAGCCTTTGATGGTTTCGCCGAGATCGGAGCCCACGTTCTTGAGCTTTTTCGTACCGAACACCAGTACGACTACGATCAGAATGACGACCCAGTGTTTCCAATCAAAAATACCCATATCGCGGAATCTCTTTCTCGGTAGCAATTAAAGGTTAGGTGCGGGCGGCTTTTTCGGCGTGGCCAGACAGACCGAAGCGACGCTCCAACTCGTCGAGCACGGCCTGCGGATGCTGGCCGAGGGCGGCAAGCATGACGAGGCTGTGGAACCACAGGTCGGCCGTTTCATAGATGACGTCGCTGCAGTCCCCGGACGTTGCTGCATCTTTCGCCGCCAATATGGTTTCGACCGACTCTTCGCCGACTTTCTCCAGGATCTTATTCAGACCCTTGTGGTACAGGCTGGCCACGTAGGAGCTCTCTGGTGCGGCGCCCTTGCGGGACTCGAGTACTTGCGCCAGTTCGGAGAGGGTATCACTCATGGGAATGCGGCTCGCGGTAGATTGCATGTGGATCTTTCAGAACGGGGTCGACGGTGTGCCAGGTACCCTCGCGATAGACCCGGTAAAAGCAGCTTTCGCGGCCGGTATGGCAGGCAATGCCGCCAAGCTGCTCGACGACGAGCACGATGACATCGGCGTCGCAGTCTAGACGAAGCTCGTGAAGCGTCTGTACATGGCCCGACTCTTCGCCTTTGCGCCATAGTTTGCCGCGCGAGCGTGACCAATAGATGGCGCGGCCTTCAGCAGCGGTCAAAGAAAGTGATTCGCGGTTCATCCACGCCATCATGAGAATGCGTCCGGTGACGTGATCCTGCGCGATGGCAGGCACCAGCCCGTCTTCATTCCATTTGATTTCGTCCAGCCAATCGTTCATTCGCGTACCGCTTTTCTCAAGGGAAGCTCTTTGATGTCCAAGGCGCTAGTGTGCCAGCCCCCAGACCTCGTGGCTATTGACGCACGGTCAAGTAGAAGCCAGCCCCGAGCATCAACCAAGCCGGCCAAGCGGCCAGATCGCTCAACATAGGCGCGGTCATGGCCAGCGCGGCGCCTGCCGCGATCAGAATGGCCCCGAGCGCTCGCAGCGAACGTTCGCTTTTGGGCTTCTTCCAAGGCGCGGGTGGATCTTCCGCATGTGGCGATGACATTCGCTCCAGCAAATCACGCGTCATGCGCGCGAGATGCGGAAGCTGCTCAATCTGGGCGTGCATGTTCTTGACCAATCGGCGCGGGTGAACGCGTTCCTGCATCCAGCGCTCAAGGTAGGGTTTGGCGGTGACCCAAAGATCCAGCTCGGGGTGTAGCTGACGGCCAAGCCCTTCAATGTTCAGCAGGGTTTTCTGCAAGAGGACGAGTTGTGGTTGTACTTCCATATTGAACCGGCGCGCTGTCTGGAAGAGCCGTAACAGCAATACACCGAACGAAATGTCCTTCAGCGGCCGTTCGAAGATGGGCTCGCATACGGTACGGATCGCGGCCTCGAAGTCATTGACCTTGGTTTCCTGCGGCACCCAACCCGAGTCGATATGCAGCTGCGCGACCTTGCGGTAATCGCGTTTGAAAAAGGCGTAGAGGTTACGAGCGAGATAGTCCTGGTCTTCCGGCGATAGGCTACCGACGATCCCGCAGTCAATGGCGATGTACTGCGGGTCCCACGGACGCTGAGTGGCGACGAAGATGTTCCCGGGGTGCATGTCCGCATGAAAGAAGCTGTCACGAAATACTTGGGTGAAGAATATCTCCACTCCGCGCTCCGCCAAAAGACGAAGGTCGGTGCCTTGATCCCGAAGAGCGGCCAGATCAGTGACGGGCACACCGTAGATGCGCTCCATGACCAGCACTTGAGGACGGCATAGATCCCAATACACCTGCGGTACATATAGCAGTGTCGAGTTTTCGAAGTTGCGGCGTAATTGCGACGAATTCGCCGCTTCGCGCAACAGGTCCAGCTCGTCGTAGATCGTGCGCGAGTAATCGTCGACCACCTCGACCAGGCGAAGGCGGCGGGCATCGGCGGAAAGGCGCTCGGCAATTTTCGCCAGTGCGAACAGCCAGGCGATGTCCTGACGAATGATCGGGCGCAGATTGGGACGAATTACCTTAACCACGACTTCCTCGCCGCTGAGCAAACGGGCGGCGTGCACTTGCGCGATCGAGGCGGACGCGAGCGGTTTGGCATCGAAGCGTGCGAAGATTTCCTTTACCGACGCGCCGAGCTCTTCTTCGATCCGCGCTATCGCTTGAGCGGGAGGGAAGGGCGGCACTTTGTCCTGAAGAAACGCGAGCTCCAAGGCAATGTCCGGTGGCAGCAAGTCGCGCCGCGTGGACAGCAATTGGCCGAATTTGATGAAGATCGGGCCGAGGCCCTCGAGTGCCAGGCGCAGGCGTTCACCCCGTGGTGCGACCTTGCGGCTTCGCGGCAGCCAGCGCCAAGGCAGCAGGTAGCTGAACAGACGGCCGTACCAAGGAAGCGGCATGGCCCAGAGCAGATCATCCAGCCGATAGCGGACAAGAATCCACCAAATGCGGAACAGGCGACGTACAGCGAGCAGATTCATGGGGACTCGGGGCGCTCCTGGCGGTTTCGGGCCAGTTGCGCGATGCGAGCGTCGAGCCGGTCCAGTTGCAAAGTAATGTCGTCGATTTCGCAAAAGCGTGCTTCCGCCTCGCGGCGTCCCACCAACGTTCGTGCTTCTTCGGTCAAGTAATCCGCAGCGTCCTGATGCAGGCTGGTCGCCGTGCGTTTCGCCCAGTCGTGCTGACCTCGGGCCACGCGAGCGAGCAGCGCTGTCGCAAGCGGGCCAATCCAGCGGGACAGCTCGTGCTCCCAATCAAGATTCAATTGCTGCGTGATCTCGGACAAAACAAGAAGTGGCCCGCTGTCACCTTCGAGCGATACGCCCCTTTCGTGCAAAACGGCGCTTTTGTCGCTTCTTGTCGCCAGGCGGGCGAGGCTGCCGGCGGGCGCGATCAGTCTGCAGTCAACAAGCGCCTCATGGTTCGCGGCCAAATGCAGGCCATCTTTCGCGGGAAGCAGGTAGATCACGAAAGCGGGTGAGGTGCATTGGATTGCGATCACCTTGCCCTGCAACCCGCCAAGCGCTTCGAGCGCCTTAGGGTCCAGCGCCAACACACGCCGAAGACCGCTCTCAACGCCGGCAAGCAGCGCCTGCAAGACCAGCGATGTTGCCATCAGGGCTTTATTCCCCGGTGCAGGGCGACGATACCGCCCGTCATATTGTGGTAGGTGACGCGATCGAAGCCCGCATCCGCCATCATGCCTTTCAGCGTTTCCTGGTCAGGGTGCATGCGGATTGATTCGGCAAGGTAGCGATAGCTCTCGGCATCGTTGGTGATCAATTTGCCGGCCAGGGGCATGAAACCAAACGAATAGGCATCGTAGATCTTGCCCAGAATGGGATTGCGGGTCTTGGAGAATTCCAGCACCAATAGCCGGCCGCCTGGCTTCAAAACGCGCAGCATGGAGCGCAACGCATCCTCTTTGTGGGTCACATTGCGCAGGCCGAAGGCGATGGTGACGCAGTCAAAATGATTGTCCGGGAAGGGCAGGCATTCGGCATCCGCCTGAACGAACGCGATATTGCCCGACACGCCCCGGTCCATTAGGCGATCGCGGCCCACCTTGAGCATGGAGGCATTAATGTCCGCCAGTACCACCTCGCCGCGCTCGCCCACCAGGCGCGAAAACTGACGTGCCAGATCGCCGGTACCACCAGCGATGTCCAGTACCCGATGTCCGCTTCTGACGCCGGATAGCTCGATAGTGAAGCGCTTCCAGAGGCGGTGCAGCCCGCCGGATAGCACGTCATTCATGACGTCGTATTTGGCAGCAACCGAGTGAAATACCTCTGCTACCCGTTCGGCCTTCTGACTCTCTGGAACATCGCGGTAACCGAAGTGTGTGGTCGGCTCGCTGTCAGGGGTCTTGCGCGGATCGCTCATGGGACTCTCACCTGGGACAAAGGCGGACATTCTAATCGCTGCCTGCCGACTTTGTCTTGACGCCGCATGCTCCGGATGTGGCGTGTCGGTCGTGGCTTCACCGCTCATGCCGATCCGAAAAGGCGGCAGCGACATCGAACCCAAGTACCGAATTATCGGACCTAGGACAGGTCTGCTGCTATGTATGAACTCAGGTTCTCGCCGCAGGCGGCTGCAAGTGAAAATGCTCGGGCCATCGAGTTTGGGGTGCCGTGTCTCTTCAGCTCTCAGCCGTTGAGGAGCATAGCGACCTGGCTTGAGCGAGCAGCCTTACGCCTCATGCGAGGCCTTTTCCGGAGGAATTGAAATGTCCGAGAGAAATGAAACTGGCCGTGACGGGGGCTGGATGGGCGAACTGGAGCGCTATTCCCGGCAGATCAGGCTTGCGGGATTGGGTGCTTACTCTCGATTCAGCAAGGACGGCGCTAAATTGTTCGACAGCCTGGTGCAAGACGGCGAGGAGGCGGAGCAAGCGCGCCAGCAGGGCCGGCAAGCCGAAGGGCAGGGCGGTGAGGCCGCGAGCGCACATGCCCGGGATCGTTTCGAACGTGCCCGTGAGCGCGCGGCGGGCAAGTGGAGCGAGCTTGAGGAGATATTCGATCGCCGCCTGGGTAGCACGCTAGATCGTCTCGGCGTACCCACGCGGAGCGAGATTCAAGGCTTGAAGGATCGAATCGATGCGTTGAACGCGCGGATCGACAAGCTGGAAGGCGTACCAACCGGGGCAGAGCCTCACATTGTCGACCCTAGCGCGCCGGATGCCTCGGTGACGACCAGCGAGACCATTATTCTTCCTGATGAAAACCCGCCGCGTTGATCCAGGGCAAACTGTCAGGCCGTGTCACAGCAGCTTGACGACCGAGACGTCGGGGTCGCGGCTCCGCCCGGCGTCTCTCAGCTCATCCAGGTAGTCTTGCCACAGTTCATCCTTGCGCGTTGCGAGCTGATACAGATAGTCCCAGCTGTAGAGGCCACTGTCGTGCCCGTCGTCGAAGATCAGCTTCAATGCGTAATTGCCCGCAGGCTCGAGCGCACTAAGTCCGACGTTCTGTTTTCCGTACTGAAGGATGGGGTTGCCATGCCCCTGCACTTCGGCCGACGGCGAGTGGACACGCAGGAACTCAGCGGTTAGCAAATGGCGCTCTTCGCCGTAAACCAGCTCGAGCGTTCGCGAAGCTTTGTGCAGCTTGATCGAAGAAGGAATACGCATGATCCGTCCAGATGAAGGGCCGCGGATCGCAGATGGATCACGCGGCCAAGAAGACCTTTAAAGAATATAGCGCGACAGGTCTTCGTCCTGGGCCAGTTCGCCAAGGTGGGTGTTCACGTACTCGGCGTCGATCTTGAGCACTTCGCCACTTTGCTGGCCCGCCAGATCGGATGCGCTGTACGACACCTCTTCGAGCAACCGCTCCAGCAGCGTGTGCAAGCGACGTGCACCGATGTTCTCGGTCTTCTCGTTGACCTGGAAGGCGATCTCCGCCAAGCGCTTGATGCCGTCGTTCGCAAACTCGATCTCGAGCCCTTCGGTCTTCAGCAGGGCACAGTATTGTTCCGTCAGCGAGGCGTGTGGCTCGGCCAGGATGCGTTCGAAGTCTTCCGGCGTGAGGGCTTTCAGCTCTACGCGGATGGGCAGACGGCCCTGAAGTTCAGGCACGAGATCACTAGGCTTCGACAAATGGAAGGCGCCAGACGCGATGAACAGGATGTGGTCCGTCTTCACCATGCCGAGTTTGGTGTTCACCGTGCAGCCTTCGATCAATGGGAGCAGGTCCCGCTGGACGCCTTCGCGGGAAACGTCCGCGCCACCCGCGTTGGCGCGCTTGGCAACCTTGTCGATCTCATCGATGAAGACGATACCGTGCTGCTCGACCGCTTCTAGGGCGCGGCTCTTGAGTTCTTCTTCGTTGACGAGGCGTGCAGCTTCTTCGTCGCGGATCAGCTTCATCGCATCCTTGACCTTGAGTTTGCGCGACTTCTGCTTGCCTTTCCCCATGTTGGCGAACAAGTTTTGCAGCTGGCTGGTCATCTCTTCCATGCCAGGTGGGGCCATGATCTCTACACCTGCTGGTGTTTCGGCGACCTCGATGTCGATTTCCTTGTCATCCAGCTGGCCCTCACGCAGGCGCTTGCGGAACAGCTGCCGAGTGTTGGAGTCCTGACTGGGCGCCGCGTCCTCGTTGAAACCGGCGCGGGCAGGTGGGAGCAACGCATCGAGGATGCGCTCTTCGGCCGCGTCTTCTGCGCGGTGACGGACTTTTACGATTTCTTGTTCGCGCAGCATTTTGACCGCTGCGTCCGCCAGATCCCGGATGATCGATTCGACGTCGCGCCCAACGTAGCCCACTTCAGTGAACTTGGTGGCTTCGACTTTGAGGAACGGCGCGTTGGCGAGTTTCGCCAGGCGTCGCGCAATTTCCGTCTTGCCGACGCCGGTAGGGCCGATCATCAGGATGTTCTTAGGGGTGACTTCCTGGCGCAGTTCTGCCGGCAGTTGCATGCGCCGCCAGCGGTTACGCAGGGCGATGGCGACGGCGCGCTTGGCGTCGTCCTGGCCGATGATGTGGCGGTTGAGTTCGTGAACGATCTCGCGTGGGGTCATGGACATTCGTCTGTCTCCGGAGAGGGCGCCGCTTATACCGCGGAGTCCTGCTCCTCGATGGTCAGGTTCTGATTGGTGAAGACGCAGATGGAGCCAGCGATGTTCAGGGCTGTTTCCGCTACTTCTCGGGCGCTCAGGGCATCGTTGTGCTGCAGCAATGCAAGCGCAGCGGCTTGGGCGTATCCGCCGCCGGATCCCATGGCGATCAGGCCATGTTCGGGCTCCACGACGTCGCCGTTGCCGGTAATGATGAGAGAGGCGTCTTTGTTCGCGACTGCGAGCATCGCCTCGAGTCGGCTTAGCGAGCGATCGGTACGCCAGTCTTTCGCGAGCTCGACGGCGGCCCGAATAAGGTGCCCTTGGTGTTTTTCCAGTTGGCCTTCGAAACGCTCGAAAAGCGTGAAGGCGTCGGCGGTGGCGCCAGCGAAGCCGGCCAGAACCTGACCGTGGTAAAGGCGCCGCACCTTCTTGGCGTTGCCTTTCATGACGGTATTTCCCAGGGAAACCTGGCCGTCACCGCCCATGACGACTTTGCCGTGGCGGCGGACTGAGACGATGGTGGTCAAAGGAATCTCTCCACGCTATGAGGGCAAAAAGCTACCCGATGTCGAGGGAGATGGGGGCGGGGTGTGCGGGGTTCAACCCTGGGGGAAAAGTGGGGTGGAAGAAGCTGACTGCCGATGCAAATTCGAATCAACGAGGACGGCCTTTGTAGGAGCCCACTTGTGGGCGATCCAAACTTGCAATGACGGCGCCTTAACGTCGCACAAAGCGATCGCCCACAAGCTGACCGCAGCCCGGTGGGCTCCTACAGAGAGCGGATAGGGACTAGCCGCTCTTACGCTGTTGTAACAACAGGTTATTGAAGCCGTGCCCTTTGAGTTCCTTTTGCGCTGCGTCGAGCTGGCCGCGTTCGGCGAAAGGACCGACCAAGACGCGGTGCCAGGTTTCATCGCGCACAGTGCCTGATTCCACTCGCACTTGTTGGCCAAGCAGGATGATCTGCGCGCGCACGCTTTCGGCATCGTCCTTGCGGCGGAACGAGCCGGCCTGCAGGAAGAACTGTGTCGTCGTGGCGGCTTTGGCCACCGTGGGTGGAGGGGGGGGCACTTGCCCGCTAAGCGCTGCCTGCGCCCGCGCCTCGTCGATCTTGGCGGCTTCCTCTGGCGTCACCGGTTTTGGCGGCGTCACTGCGGGCTGCTGCGGGACCGCTTCCGGTGGCACGATAACTTCAGACTCTGGCAGCAGCGTATAAAAGTCGTACTTCGGTTTCGTTGCTTCGGGTGCCGTTTCTTTTTTCGCAACCTTCTCTTCCGGGCTTGGCCGCTTGATGTCGTCCCGGCCGGGCTCGAGATTGAAAAGGAACGTAAAAAATCCGCCGACCACGAGCCCGCATGCCAACCACATCCAGCCCGGAACGGTAGAGTTCTTCTTCGATGCGGTGGTGCGGCTCGCGCCTCGTTTCGCGGGAGCTTTTCTCTTCGCCATGCTGGTAGTCCGTTACATCCTTTCCAAAGGTTCCAAGCCGAGCAGTTCCATGCCCTGCTTCAGCGTGCGACCGGTCAGCGCCGCCAGGCGGAGGCGACTGTGACGAACGTCCTTGTCCTCTGCGGAGATGACCGGGCAATGCTCGTAAAAGCTCGAGAACAGACCCGCCACGTCGTAGAGATAGGTGCACAGCAGGTGTGGGACCCCTTTGTCTGCGACGTTGTTCAGCACTTCCCCGAATTGGGCAAGCTTCGCGGCAAGCGCGCGCTCCTGTTCGGCAACTGGATTGATGCGGCCTTCGATCTCTTCGACACCCTGGCCAAGTTTGCGGAAGATGCTCGCGACGCGGGTGTACGCATAGAGCAGATAGGGCGCGGTATTGCCTTCGAAGCTGAGCATTTGTTCGAAGTTGAAGCTGTAGTCGCTGGTGCGGTGCTTGGACAGGTCTGCGTATTTCACCGCGCCGATGCCGACCGAATGGGCGATCTGCCGCAGTTCCTGCTCGTCCAGCTCCGGGTTCTTGCCTTTTACTAGCGTATAGGCACGCTGCTCTGCTTCGTTCAGCAAGTCGATCAACTTGACCGTGCCGCCATCGCGGGTCTTGAACGGACGACCGTCCGGGCCGTTCATGGTGCCAAAACCCATGTGCTCGAGTTTCATACCCTCGTGCACGAAGCCGGCGCGTCGCGCGACCGCGAACACCATCTGGAAATGCAGCGCCTGGCGTTGATCGACGAAGTACAGCGAGCGATCCGCTTTCAACGCGCGGCTGCGGTATCGCATCGCGGCGAGGTCGGTCGTCGAATAGAGGTAACCGCCACCGGCCTTCTGCACGATCACGGGCAGGGGATTACCCTCGGCATTCTTGAACTCATCGAGGAAGACGCACTGCGCACCCTCGCTTTCACTCAGCAAATGTTGCTTACGGAGATCGGCGACGACATCCGCGAGGTCGTCGTTGTACGCGCTTTCGCCTTTCACATCCTTACGGCTGAGGCGGACGTTCAAGCGGTCGTAGACTTCCTGGCAATGGCTCAGCGAAATCTCGTTGAAGCGCGTCCAGAGGCGTAGGCATTCTGCATCGCCGGCCTGCAGTTTCACCACTAGGCTGCGGGCGTGGTCGGCAAAGTCTTCGGATTCGTCGAAGCGTTGCTTGGCGGCACGGTAGAAGGTTTCCAGGTCCGCGAGCTCGCTCTCGGCGGCGGCTGGCTGCTCTTGAAGGTAGGCCAGCAGCATGCCGAACTGAGTGCCCCAGTCGCCGACGTGGTTCTGGCGGATCACGTTGTCGCCCAAGTATTCGAGCACCCGCGCCACCGCGTCGCCAATGATGGTCGAGCGCAGGTGGCCGACATGCATTTCCTTGGCGAGGTTGGGGGACGACAGGTCCACAACGACCGTTTCTTTGGGAGATGCCTTGGTTACGGCCAGCTTTTCGTCGCCTAAGGCTGCTTCCAATCGCTCGGCGAGCGCGTCATCGTTTTGGAAGAAGTTCAGAAAGCCAGGCCCTGCGATTTCGACCTTCTTCACACGGGTCTCGGCTGGAAGGGCGTCGACCAAGCGGGTGGCGAGATCGCGCGGCTTCATGCCCGCGGGCTTGGCCAGCATAAGTGCGATATTGCTGGCGAAGTCGCCATGGCTGCGGTCCTTGCAGTTTTCGACCTGGATCGTCGGGCTGACGCCTTCGGGCAGGACGCCTTCGCCAATGAGATGGTCGAGGGCTTGCTG
This sequence comes from Pseudomonas matsuisoli, assembly GCF_014647635.1. Lineage (GTDB taxonomy): Bacteria > Pseudomonadota > Gammaproteobacteria > Pseudomonadales > Pseudomonadaceae > Pseudomonas_P > Pseudomonas_P matsuisoli. The sequence goes on along the minus strand of NZ_BMPO01000005.1, from coordinate 341,416 downwards.
GATCAGGTGGCGAATATCTTCTTTCATTGCAGGGCTACGGCAGCGGGCTTGAGCCGGGCATTATCCGCACCTGTGCCCGATGGCTCAAGCGGACTGCGCGGGTCAGTAAAGGTCGATCGGATCAACGTCCAGCGACCAGCGAACCGTTCGACTGCCGGGCAGCTGGTCCAGCAACGGCGCCCAGCGCCCCATAAGCTTGTGCAGGGTGCTGCGTGCGGAGCCTTGCATTAGCAGCTGGGCGCGGTAGCGGCCAGCCCGTCGCTCCATGGGCGCGGGGACCGGGCCGAGGAGCTCAAGGCCTTCGAAGCCGTACTCTGCTTGTAGCTGCTCGGCCTCGTCGCACGCCGCTTGCAGAAAGGCTTCAGCTTGCCCTGGTTTGTGGGCCTCCGCCCGCAAGAGGGCAAGGTGCGCAAACGGTGGCAGGCCCGCGGCGCGGCGTTCGGACAACGCCTGTTCGGCGAAGGCGAAATAGCCTTGCTCGGTCAGTTGTACCAGCAGTGGATGGTCTGCAAGGTGCGTCTGAATGATGACCTTGCCTGGCTCTTCCGCGCGGCCTGCACGGCCCGCCACCTGAACGATCATCTGCGCCATACGCTCGCTGGCCCGGAAATCGGCGGAGAACAGGCCGCCGTCGGCATCGAGGATCGCCACCAGCGTCACGCGGGGAAAGTGGTGCCCTTTGGCGAGCATCTGCGTCCCGACCAGCACGCAGGGTTCGCCCTTGTTGACCGTCGCGAACAATTTATCCATGGCGCCCTTACGCGCGGTGCTGTCACGGTCGATGCGCAGTATCGGGAAGTTGGGGAAGAGGGTTTCCAGGCGTTCTTCCGCACGTTCGGTGCCCGCACCGACTGGCCTCAGGTCGACGTGTTCGCATTTCGGGCAGGCGTGCGGTCTTGTTTCCGCATGCCCGCAGTGGTGGCAACGCAGCTCATTGCTGCGCTGGTGCAGCGTCATCCGGGCATCGCAGCGCGGGCACTGGCTGGTCCAGCCGCAGTCATGGCAAAGCAGCGTAGGCGCGAAGCCACGCCGGTTGAGAAACACCAGCACCTGCTGACCCGCTTCGAGCGTTTGTGCCATGGCTTGTTGGAGCGGCATCGAGATGCCGGCATCCAGTGGTCGGCTTTTGATATCAAGGCGAAGATAGCGCGGAGGTTTTGCGTTGCCTGCGCGTTGCGTAAGGCGCAGCAGGGCGTAGCGGCCTGCGTAGGCGTTGTGCAGGCTTTCTAGCGACGGCGTTGCCGAGCCAAGCAGCACCGGTACGTTTTCCATGCGTGCGCGCACTACGGCAAGATCGCGAGCGTGATAGCGCAAGCCTTCCTGCTGTTTATAGGAGCTGTCGTGTTCTTCGTCCACGATGATGATGCCCGGCCTCTTCAAGGGCGTGAACAGCGCCGATCGGGTGCCGATCACGATGTCGGCCTCGCCGTCGCGCGCCGCGAGCCAGGCGTCGAGGCGGTCGCGGTCATTGACGTTGGAGTGCAGCAGGGCAATTCGCGCGTTGAAACGTCTGGCGAACCGTTCGTGGGTCTGTGGGCCTAGATTGATTTCTGGAATGAGCACCAGCGCCTGTTTGCCGGCCTCCAGCGTTTCGCGGATGAGCTGAAGGTAGACTTCCGTCTTGCCGCTGCCGGTCACGCCGGCCAGTAGAAAGGCACTGAAATCACCGAAACTTGCCCGTATGGCTTCCGTCGCGGAGCGTTGCTCGGGATTCAGCGGAAGCTCAGGTTGTGCCAGCCAGGTTCCGTGGCGTTCCAGTGGCTTGCTGCGGCGTACCTGTTGATATACGAGCCCCTTCTGACGCAGTTGCTCCAGGCTGTCGCGGTTGAGTTGAAGCTTGCTCAACAGTTCATGGGAAACGCCGTGCGAATGCTGAAGCAGCGCCTTGAGGGTCTCGCGCTGACGCGGGGCGCGCGCGAGCCGTGCATCCTCGACGCTGGCGTTTTCGCTGACGTGCCAATAACGCTCCTGGCGCGCCTCGGCAGGTTCGCCCTGGCGTAGCAGCGTGGGCAGTGCCCAGCTCAAGGTGTCACCAAGGCTGTGCTGGTAATACTGAGCTGTCCATAAGCTCAGTTGAAAAAGCGCTGCCGGCAGTGGCGATGATCGGTCCAGCAGCTCGGTCGCTCGCTTGAGCTTATCTGGCGGGACATCGGTTCGATCGGCGGTCTCTACCAAGACACCGACCACTTCGCGCCGACCGAACGGGACGCGAAGGCGTGCGCCGGGTTGCAGAGTCGATAGGCTAACGCCTGCGGGTGGGGCGTAATCGAACAGGCGACGCAAAGGAGACGGCAAGGCCAGGCGCAAGATAGGCGTACGGGAGTCTGGCAACTTCATTTCTCCAGGCGTCAAGGTGGGGTGCTGAGGGGCCGTCGCGAATGCCGAGTCTACCGGCTGCCCAAAAGGTTGTCCGGTCCGGATTCGGGCAGATGCCATCTGTCGCGGACATTCCGCTGCGCTTGCATCAAGGGGGTGCTCTGGTATAGTCGCCGCCTGTTTCCGTGCGGTACCTGACATAGGGTTGGGTGGCGGCACGCATGACATAGAGGGCATAGCCATGAAAGAGAATACTCATCCGAATTACGTAGCGATCGACGCCACTTGCAGCTGTGGCAACGTCATCCAGACGCGTTCCACGCTGGGCAAACCGCTGAGCTTGGACGTCTGCTCCGAATGCCACCCGTTCTACACCGGCAAGCAGAAAGTGCTTGATGCGGGTGGTCGTATCGATCGCTTCAAGCAGCGTTTTGGCGTTTTCGGTTCCAAGTAATCGTCACGCTGAGACAGGCCTAATGTGCTGTCGAACGTTGTTGAAAAAAGCGCCTTTTTCGGGCGCTTTTTTTATGGCGGCTGTTTTGGCGTTGCCCGCATTCGCGGCTTGCCCGGCGCCGGACCGCAGTACCGAAGCGCGTGTCGCGCGCATCGTCGATGGCGACACGGTGCGCCTGGTGGATGGCCGCAGCGTTCGGTTGATTGGCATCGATACCCCTGAAATGGGCCGAAAAGGGCGAACGGACGAGCCATTCGCGGTGGCCGCTCGGGACCGGCTCGCGGTGCTGGTGACGGCGAATGGTGGGCGCGTGTCGCTGGTTTATGGCGCTGAGCGCCAGGACCGATATGGTCGGGTGCTCGCCCATCTCTATGACCAAAAAGGGCGCAATCTCGAGGAGATTTTGTTAAGTGAGGGGTTCGGGCGAATGGTGGCCATCGCACCGAACACGGCGTTGACGACCTGTCACCTTGCCGCAGAGCAGGTGGCTCGTAAGACCAAAGCTGGGCTTTGGCGGGATCAACAGGTCATTTCGCCTTCGGCGATCAGTCGCGGGGGCTTTGCTCTGGTGAAGGGGCAGGTAACCCGTTTTGATCGCAATGGCGGCGGCGTCTGGCTCGAAATGGGCGGCGAATTGGTTTTGAACGTACCGCGCGAATCCATCGACCGCTTTGGCGTGAAGTCATTGGCGGAGATGAAAGGCAAAACGATCGAAGTACGTGGCTGGGTGGTGGATCGTTCACGAAGCGGTGTCCGCAAGGGGCAGGCTCGTTGGATGCTGCGGCTGACTGACCCGGGAATGATCGTCGTGCTCGATTGAGCATGCGCTAGCACGTCCATGAGCCCGGGACATGTCTTAGCGTTCGAGCATCGTCACATAGTGATCTACCACTGCGGCGAGCCGCAGTGGTGCCTATGCAGAGGCGTTGCTTGTAGCGTCAGAGTCAGGGGCGTATCCTCGGCGGTCCTGTTACGTACCGGCTAGGGTCGATCACTGCGATCTGCGCTCTGTTCGCGGCTAAGTTCTCGCGGCGGCGCGGTTCGTCATACATCGGGACACGCCCCGGCTCCTCAAAACCAAGAACAGCGGAATGCTCCCATGTCTGACCTCAAAACTGCTGCGCTCGAATATCACGCCAACCCGCGGCCAGGGAAACTCAGCGTCGAGCTGACCAAGCCCACTGCCACGGCACGCGACCTGTCTCTGGCCTACAGCCCAGGCGTTGCCGAGCCGGTGCGTGAAATCGCTCGTGATCCAGAACTCGCCTACCGTTACACCGCCAAGGGCAACCTCGTCGCGGTAATCTCCGACGGTTCGGCGATTCTCGGCCTGGGTGATCTGGGGCCTTTGGCGTCGAAGCCTGTTATGGAAGGCAAGGGAGTTCTGTTCAAGCGCTTCGCCGGCATCGATGTATTCGACATCGAAGTCGACGCGGAAAGCCCGCAGGCGTTCATCGATACCGTCAAGCGGATCTCCATCACGTTCGGCGGCATCAATCTCGAAGACATCAAGGCGCCGGAATGCTTCGAGATCGAGCGTACGCTGATCGAGCAATGCGACATTCCGGTTTTCCATGATGACCAGCACGGTACGGCGATCGTTACTGCCGCCGGCATGCTGAACGCGTTGGAAATCGCCGGCAAAACGCTGGAGTCGGCCAAGATCGTTTGCCTCGGCGCAGGTGCTGCTGCGATCTCCTGCATGAAGCTTCTGATCAGCATGGGTGCGCGCGTCGAAAACATCTTCATGATCGACCGCAAGGGTGTCATCCACTCCGGGCGCGACGATCTGAATCAGTACAAAGCGGTCTTCGCGACCGAAACGGAAAAGCGCACGTTGTCCGACGCCCTCGACGGCGCCGATGTGTTCGTCGGGCTGTCCGGTCCGAACCTGTTGAGCCCAGAAGATCTCAAGCGCATGGCGGCCAACCCGATCGTGTTCGCCTGCTCCAACCCTGATCCGGAGATCAAGCCGGAACTGGCGCACCAGACACGCGATGACGTCATCATGGCGACTGGGCGTTCCGACTACCCGAATCAGGTCAACAACGTTCTCGGCTTCCCGTTCATCTTCCGCGGTGCGCTCGATGTGCGGGCTACGCGTATCAATGAGGAGATGAAAATCGCTGCAGCTCAGGCGCTTCGTGAACTCGCCAAATTGCCGGTTCCACAGGAAGTGTGCGACGCCTATGGCGGTATCTCGCTGGCATTCGGCCGTGAATACATCATTCCGAAGCCGATGGATGCGCGCTTGATCAATGTCATCTGCGATGCGGTGGCAAAGGCAGCTATCGAATCGGGTGTAGCCACCCTTCCTTATCCGGCGAATTACCCGTTGAACTCGGTCGACGACGTATTCGGTCGCTAAGCGAGTACCGCGTTGTACGCGTGATGCGCTTAGCGCGAACGCGATGATGGAAAGTAGCCTGCGGCGATGCACCGACCACCGCTAGTGGAACGGTTGAGGTAGCCAGGCAATCAAGGCCTGAGTTCGGTATTCGCCGGACTCAGGCTTTTTTGTGGTTTATTCACGGGATGCAAGGAAAGACAGATATGTAGGTTGATTGCCTGCGTAGTGGCGTGATTCACCATTCATCACGCGTCCCCAGTGATCGGGTCGCCTGCTGTAAACGGTGGCAGCCCTTCGGGATTCCACCCCGCAGCCGGGCGATCGAAGTTGTCAGGGCGCTATGGAAGGGTCTGTCGGTTCCTAATCGCCCATAAATGGGCTGCTACGATGGAGCCCGCTCTGCCCGATCCCTGTAGGAGCCCATTTATAGGCGATCTAGGATCAGGCAGTACGAGACGTTCGGTTTATCCCTGTCGCCCGGAAACCAACCGTCGTATGTCGGTTTCTACAGAGGCCCTATCTTTCCCCTGAAAACGCTCGGCCACGAGAAAGCCCCGCTGTAACGACGCGGGGCTTTACGTAGGTGGCGCTTTTCGATGCGATTCGGGTTAGAACAAGTTCATTGGCGCTGCTTCGTCGTCCGCGGGAAGCGGGCTGGAAGGCGCGTTATAACCAGGTTCTACTTCATTCATCGGCGGCGGCGTGTCTTCGCTCTTGAACAGTTCGAAGTAGGCATCGGGCGTTCCAGGTGGTGCTGCGCGCCCGCTACGTGGGTCGACACGCAGGCTGATAATGCCGTCCGGCTCAGGTGCAAGATAGGCTGGCTTGTCCTTCAGCGCTGCTCCCATGTAGCTCATCCAGATCGGTAGCGCGACTGTGCCGCCGAACTCATGACGGCCCAGGCTTTCAGGCTGATCAAAACCACTCCAGACCGTCGTGACATAGTTGCCGTTGAAGCCGGAGAACCAGCTGTCCTTCGAATCATTGGTCGTACCGGTTTTGCCAGCCAGGTCGGTCCGCTCCAGCGCCATGGCGCGTCGTCCGGTGCCTCGCTTGATCACGTCCTGCAGCATGCTCGTCATGATGTAGGCCGTGCGCGGATCGACCACCTGCTCTGCGACCTTAGGTGCTTCATCGTTGGCGGCTTCCTGCTCGTCTCCGGTGATCAACGGCTCCTCTGGCGCGGCGGGAAGCGGCTTCGCCACGGCTTCGACATGGCGTTCATCATCCACTGGTACCCGCGGCGGATTTGCGACGAACAGCGTATCGCCATCCCTATTCTCGATGCGCTCGATAAGGTACGGCGCGACCTTGTACCCGTTGTTAGCGAATACACTCCAGCCGGTGGCGATTTCCATCGGGGTCAGTTCAGCGGTGCCGAGGGCGAGGGAGAGGTTGCGCGGCAGCTGATTGCGGTCGAAGCCAAAGCGCGTCACGTAATCGAGCGCATAATCGATGCCGACCGACTGCAGAACGCGAATTGAGACAAGGTTGCGCGACTTATATAGCGCTTCCCGGAGGCGAATCGGCCCGAGGAACGTATTGTTGTCATTCTTGGGTCGCCAGGCTTCTTGCATGCCTGATTCCTGGAACACGATGGGCGCGTCGTTCACCAGACTTGCAGCCGTATAGCCGCGATCGAGCGCTGCGCTGTAGAGGAATGGTTTGAAGCTCGAGCCAGGCTGGCGTTTGGCTTGAATGGCACGGTTGTAGTTGCTCTGGTCGAACGCAAAGCCGCCAATCAGTGCTCGGATCGCGCCGTTTGCGGGGTCCAGAGAAACCAGTGCGCTTTGCGCCGCGGGAATCTGGGCGAAGGTATAGCCGCCTTCAGCTTGAGGTTGGACGCGGATGAGGTCGCCGACTTTGGCAACGTCTGCCGGGCCGCTTGGGCGTGGGCCAAGACTGTCGGTACCCAGGAATCGTCGTGCCCACTGCATGCTTTCCCACGATACGGCCTGCTCACTGCCATCGCGCAGGAGAACCAAGAGGCCGCTCTTTTCTACTTGGGTGACAATGGCCGGCTCTAGTCCGCCAATGCTGGCGAATTTCGTCAGTTCCTCCTTCCATTCGTCATGCGACTGGCCAGGAAATTGTTTGGCAGGGCCGCGGTAGCCGTGGCGCCTGTCGTACTCGATAAGACCGCTTCGTACGGCGGTGTTTGCCGCGTTTTGCAGATCGCTTGGTACGGTTACGCGCACGCGGAAGCCTTCGGTATAGGCCTCGCTGCCATAGCGCCCCACCATCTCCGCACGCGCCATCTCTGCAACATAAGGCGCGTAGAGTTCGGGCGATTGGTAGTGGTAGCTGGCGCCAACTGGTTCGTTGATTGCCGCCTTGTAGCGTGCTTCGTCGATGCGGCCGAGTTGGCGCATGCGCCCAAGGATCCAGTCACGTCTAGCTTTGCTGCGCTCGGGGTTTACCAGCGGGTTGTAGCGAGAAGGCGCTTTGGGAAGCCCGGCAATCATTGCAAGTTGAGCTAGGCTCAAGTCACGGATGGATTTGCCGTAATAGACCTGGGCCGCCGCCTCGATGCCGTAAGCGCGATGGCCGAGATAAATTTTGTTGACGTAAAGCTCGAGGATCTCGTCCTTGGTGAGTTCGCGCTCGATCTGCAGCGCTAGGAGGATTTCCGTCGCTTTACGGGAAAAGCTACGTTCGCTGGAAAGGAAGAAGTTTTTCGCCACCTGCATGGTGATCGTGCTGCCGCCTGTTTGAATTTCGCCGGTCTTGAGCAATTCCGACGTTGCGCGCAGGAGGCTGGTGGGGTCCACGCCATGGTGGTGATTAAAATTATCGTCCTCGGCGGCAAGCAGGGCACTGATGAAATCCGGCGGAATGTCGGCAAAAGCGACAGGAGACCGGCGCATCTCACCATACTCGGCGATGAGCTTGTCATCCTGGCTGTAGATGCGCAGAGGAATTTGAAGCCGCATCTCGCGGAGTGATTCCACTGAAGGTAGGCCTGGGCTCAGGTACAGGTAGGCACCACTGAAACACAGCAACAGGCCGCAAACCGCGGCGATCAGGGACCACATGACAAACTTCAGAACACGCATCAAGGGTATCGGATTCCACGTTTAGAGAGCGGGCTCGCACTTGCTTATTCAACAAAGCGAAAAGCGGTTCACATTATAGGCGCTTTTTTTGCAAGCAGCCCGTTTGCGCTCCTTTATGGAGTGCTATCTAATGCGGCCCTCACAAGGACCGCCATGAGTATTGGATACACAGGGATTTAATCGTGCTAGGGCTCATAAAGAAAAAGGCGAATACGTTGCTGGGGCTGGATATTAGTTCGACCTCAGTGAAGCTGATTGAGCTCAGCCGCTCTGGCGGGCGCTACCGGGTCGAGGCGTATGCCGTCGAGCCGTTGCCAGCCAATGCGGTCGTTGAGAAGAACATCGCCGAAATGGAGGGTGTCGGCAACGCATTGACGCGAGTGCTGGCGAAGGCAAAAGCCAGCAATCGGTCCGCCGCTGTCGCCGTGGCTGGGTCTGCGGTCATTACCAAAACAATCGAAATGGATGCGGGTCTTTCCGACGACGAAATGGAAACCCAGCTCAAGATCGAAGCGGACCAATACATCCCTTATCCGTTGGAAGAAGTCGCCATCGACTTCGAGGTCCAAGGCCCTACCGCGCGGTCTTCCGAGCGTGTTGAAGTCCTGCTCGCCGCGTGCAGAAAGGAAAACGTCGAGGTTCGTGAGGCTGCGCTGGCCTTGGCCGGGCTGAACGCTCGAGTAGTCGACGTCGAAGCCTATGCGCTCGAGCGCGCCTATGAGTTGCTCGCTCCGCAATTGGAAGGCGACGCCAATCGGATGACGGTTGCCATCGTCGATGTTGGCGCCACGATGACGACGTTGAGTGTTTTGCATAACGGTCGAACCATTTACATGCGTGAGCAGTTGTTCGGTGGGCGCCAGCTCACCGAGGAAATCCAGCGGCGTTACGGGTTATCCAACGAGGAAGCCGGTCTCGCCAAGAAGCAAGGAGGGCTGCCAGACGACTACGACAGTGAAGTACTGACTCCGTTCAAGGATGCCGTCGTCCAGCAGGTTTCCCGATCGCTTCAGTTCTTCTTCGCTGCCGGCCAATTCAACGACGTCGACTGCATCGTGCTCGCGGGTGGTACCGCGTCAATAGGTGGCCTGGATCGTCTGATACAGCAAAAAATTGGCACCACGACTGTCGTCGCCAATCCTTTTCTGGGCATGTCTCTAAGCAGCAAGGTCAATGCCGCCGCCCTGGCCAGTGACGCACCTGCGCTGATGATTGCGTGTGGTCTGGCAATGAGGAGTTTCGACTAATGGCAAGAATTAACCTGCTGCCTTGGCGTGAGCAGCGGAGGGAGGAGCGCAAGAAGCACTTCCTCGCCGCGCTTGGGGCTGTCCTCCTCCTCGCGTTGGGGCTGATATTCGCTGGCGATCAGTACTTCTCCACCGCTATCGAACAGCAGAACGCGCGTAACGACTTTTTAGGGCGTGAAATTGCCGTGCTGGATTCGCGAATCAAGGAGATCAGCGAATTGAAGCAGCGGCGCCAGCAGCTCTTGGAACGGATGAAGATCATCCAGGACTTGCAGGGCAACCGCCCCATCATCGGCCGTGTCTTCGACCAATTGGTACGTACTTTGCCTGATGGTGTTTATTTCACGGATCTCAAGATGACTGGCAAGAACATCGCGATCATCGGAGCTGCCGAGTCGAACAGCCGGGTATCCAATCTTATGCGTAACCTCGATGCGTCCGATTGGCTCACCGCGCCTAACCTTACCGAAGTCAAAGCGGTTACCGCGGGCGCGGTGGATCAGGCCAACGTTTTCCAGCTGACCGTGCAGCAAACGCAGCCTGGCACTGATGCGGAGTCTTCCCAATGAGCCTCGCAGATGCGCTGGAAAGCCTGAAAAAAGTCGATCTCGCGGACCTCGATGTCAATAACCTCGGCTCCTGGCCGCCGGTCGTCAAGGTCATCACCGCAATACTGTTGCTAATCGTAGTGCTGGTGCTGGGCTATAACTTCTACTTGAAAGACATGGAAGTTCAGCTCGATAGCGCCGTCGCGCAAGAGGAAACGCTGAAGGGTCAATTTTCGACCAAGGCTTTCCAAGCGGCAAACCTCGAAGCGTACAAAGCGCAGATGCAGGAGATGGAAACGTCTTTCGGCGAGTTGCTGCGCCAGCTCCCAAGCGACACCGAGGTGCCTGGCCTGCTCGAGGACATTACCCAGACTGGCCTGGGCAGTGGATTGGAGTTCGAGGAAATTAGGTTGCTACCGGAAGCGGCCAAGCAGTTCTACGTCGAGCTTCCGATACAGATCGTGGTGGTGGGCAGTTATCACGATCTCGCGACGTTCGTGAGCGGAGTTTCCAGCCTGCCGCGTATCGTCACGCTGCACGACTTCGCGATAAAGCCCGTCGAGGGAGAGGGTTCCTCCAAACTGCGGATGAGCATCCTGGCCAAGACCTACCGGTACAACGATGAAGGATTGAGCAAATGAAGGTCGGTAGTCTTACGCTGATCGTAGTCAGCGCACTGCTCTTCGGATGCGATGGATCGCGCGATTTTTCCGACCTTCAGGCCTATATGGACCAGGTACGCGCCAAGCCTAAGGGCTCGATAGAACCATTGCCGAAGTTCCAGCCCTACGAAGCGTTCACCTACAGCGCTGCGTCGATGCGTAACCCATTCCAGCCGCCGGTGAAGATCGATTTGGCCAATCGCCAAAAGGGTAGCCAGCGGGTCAAGCCCGATGAAAACCGGGCGAAGCAATTCCTCGAGGGCTTCAACATCGAAGTGTTCGAAATGGTCGGTACGCTTTCCGATACCAAGGGCGTGTTCGCGCTGGTACGCGGGGCGGGAGGCGTTCACCGCGTCAAGGTTGGTGATTATCTAGGCCGCAACGATGGGCGGATCGTTTCCATCAATGAGGGGCAGATCGATGTCGTCGAGATCGTTCCAGATGGGGACGGCGGATGGCTGGAGCGCCCACGAAGCATTTCGCTGAAGGAACGCACCTGAGCGTACAGGACGTATGAACATGAATGATCGATCTGCACGATGGAATTTTAAGATGAAGAGCCTATCGTTGGGTGCGAGCCTTACACTCGCTGCGTTGCTCGTACCTGGGATCACCTGGGCTGCCTCGTTGCAAACGCTCGATGCCGCGTCGTTACCCGGAGACAGGGTCGAGCTCAAACTCAGCTTCGATGAGCCTGTGGCGGTGCCAAAGGGCTATACCATCGAGCAGCCGGCACGTATTGCCCTGGACCTACCGGGGGTAACCAATCAGCTGGGTAGCAAGAATCGCGAATTGGGAATGGGCAACGCGCGCAGCGTAACCGTGGTGGAAACCAAGGACCGCGCCCGTCTTATTGTCAACCTGACGACGATCGCGCCTTACAGCACGCGCGTGGAAGGCAACAACCTTTATGTGTTGATTGGCGACGCCACCGCAGCTGCGGCGCCGGCACTGGCCAATCGCCCAGCGCCGGCGCCGGTGATCGCGCCGACGGCTCCAAATGCGCCGGCGACCGCCCCTAGTCAGGCTCCGCGTCCATACCAGGCTGTGGGGAAGACACTGCGTAATGTCGATTTTCAGCGCGGTCAGCAAGGCGAAGGGAATGTCGTCATCGACCTTTCCGGCGCGGGCGTAACGCCTGATATCCAGGAGCAAGGCGGGCGCATCAGTCTGCGTTTCGCCGGCACTCAGGTTCCGGATACGCTGAAGGTTCGCTTCGACGTCAAGGATTTCGCGACGCCTGTTCAGTTCGTCAGTGTGACCCAGGACGGCGCCGATGCGCGGATCGTCATCGAACCTAGCGGTAACTACGATTACTTGGCTTATCAGGCCGATAACCGACTGACGTTGAGCGTGAAGCCGCTGACGCGGGAAGAAGTCGACCGTCAGCAAGCCGATCGCTTCGTTTATTCCGGGGAGAAATTGTCCCTCAATTTCCAAGATATCGACGTTCGTTCCGTGCTCCAGTTGATCGCCGATTTCACTAACTTGAACTTGGTCGCGAGCGATACGGTGCAGGGCAGCATTACGCTGCGCTTGCAAAACGTACCCTGGGACCAGGCGCTGGACCTGGTCCTGAAAACCAAGGGCCTCGCCAAGCGGCAGGTGGGTAACGTGCTCCTGGTCGCGCCAGCCGAAGAGATTGCGGCGCGCGAACGTCAGGAACTCGAGGCGCAGAAGCAGATTTCTGAGTTGGCACCCTTGCGCCGTGAGCTGATCCAGGTGAATTACGCCAAAGCGGCCGATATCGCGAAGCTGTTTCAGTCGGTGACGGCCAGCGATGCGGGCGGTACTGCGGATGTTCGTGGCTCAGTCACCGTCGATGAACGCACCAACAGCATCATTGCCTATCAAACCCAGGACAAGCTCGATGAGCTGCGCCGCATCGTCAGCCAGCTCGATATTCCGGTGCGTCAGGTCATGATCGAAGCGCGCATCGTCGAAGCGAACGTTGGCTATGAGAAGAGCCTTGGTGTCCGCTGGGGCGGTACTCAAACCTTCGCTAACGGCCGTGGCGCTTTCTACGGTAATGACGATCAGGGCGATGAAGGCGGCAACACCGGCGATGACATTGGTCCGAACGTACCGTTCGTGGATCTCGGCGTCTCCGGTCGTACGTCCGGTTTCGGGATCGGTTATGTCACCGATCACCTGTTGCTCGATCTCGAGCTGACAGCGATGGAGGCCAGCGGTAACGGTGAAGTCGTTTCCCAACCAAAGGTCGTCACTTCGGATAAGGAAACCGCGAAGATCCTCAAGGGCTCGGAAATTCCTTATCAGGAATCCAGTTCGAGCGGCGCGACGTCTGTGACCTTCGTGGAAGCTGCACTCGCCCTCGAGGTCACTCCGCAGATCACCCCGGACAACCGCATCATCATGGAGGTGAAGGTCACCAAGGATGCGCCGGACTTCTCGCGCCTGGTCCAAGACACGCCTACCATCGACAAGAACGAGGTCAACGCCAAGGTGCTGGTCGCGGACGGCGAAACGATCGTAATCGGTGGTGTGTTCTCCAACACGCAAACCAAGTCGGTGGACAAGGTGCCGTTCCTGGGCGACCTGCCTTATATGGGGCGCCTGTTCCGTCGCGACGTGATACAAGACAACAAATCGGAATTGCTGATTTTCCTGACCCCCCGTATCGTCAACGGCCAGGCAGCCACCGTGAGTCGCTAGTACGTGCGTAATTTGTTCTTGGTAGGGCCGATGGGGGCTGGAAAAAGCACCATCGGCCGCATGTTGGCGAAAGAGTTACGGCTGCCGTTCAAAGACTCCGACAAGGAGATCGAGGAACGCACCGGTGCGAATATTCCATGGATTTTCGACGTGGAAGGTGAGGCCGGGTTTCGCGAGCGAGAACATTGCGTGATCACTGAGCTCGCGGCCTCCGACGGCGTGGTGGTGGCGACGGGTGGTGGCGCGGTGTTGCGGGAGGATAACCGTGCCGCACTGAGTCGTGGCGGGTCCGTCATTTACCTGCACGCCACGGTGGATCAGCAGGTCCACAGAACATCGCGGGATCGCAATCGTCCATTGTTGCGCTCACCCAACCCGCGGCAAATCCTGACCGACCTCATGGCTATCCGCGATCCGCTGTACCGGCAGATCGCGGATATCATCATCGAGACTGACGAGCGTCCGCCACGTCAAGTTGTGCAGGAGATCATGGATCGACTACGCGCCCTTTCCCCCCGTTAAAGCCAGCGCCGAAACGCGTTATCCTAGGGCCCTTGTTTCGGGGGCTACATGCAAACACTTCAGGTTGATCTCGGGGAGCGCAGCTACCCCATCCATATCGGGGCGAACCTTTTGGACCGCCCGGATCTGCTCGTACCGCACCTGGTAGGGCGCCAGGTGGCAATCGTGACGAACGAAACCGTTGCGCCTCTTTATCTCGACCGTTTGCATCGCTCGCTGGAGGGGCGACAGGTTCAGCCAATCGTGCTTCCCGATGGCGAGTCTTTCAAAAATTGGGAGACGCTGCAGTCCATCTTCGATGCAATGCTGAGCAATCGCCATGACCGTAAAACCACAGTCATAGCCCTTGGCGGGGGTGTGGTGGGTGATATGGCAGGCTTTGCGGCAGCTTGTTATCAGCGCGGAGTCAATTTCGTCCAGGTGCCGACCACGTTGCTGTCCCAGGTGGATTCCTCTGTTGGAGGAAAAACGGGAATCAACCATCCGCTCGGTAAAAACATGGTAGGTGCCTTCTACCAGCCGAGTCTCGTTCTGATCGATACGTCGACACTGAAGACATTGCCGCGCCGCGAGCTGTCTGCGGGGTTGGCAGAAGTCATCAAATACGGCCTTATCTGCGATGAGCCTTTTCTTGCGTGGCTCGAAGATAATGTGGAGGCCCTGCTGGCATTGGACGACGCATCGCTTACCTATGCCATCGAGCGATCATGTGCCGCAAAAGCGAAGGTGGTCGGTGCCGATGAGCGCGAAACCGGCATTCGTGCCACGCTGAATCTTGGGCATACCTTCGGCCATGCGATCGAAACGCACATGGGCTATGGCGTTTGGTTGCACGGTGAAGCTGTAGGCGCAGGCATGGTCATGGCCCTCGAGATGTCACGCTTGTTGGGCGCGATAAGCACTGCGCAGCGCGACCGTGCAATACGGCTCATTGCCCGGGGCGGTTTGCCCGTCGTTCCCCCGGAGGCGATGACGCCGGACGATTTCCTGGCCCACATGGCCGTCGACAAGAAAGTGTTGGATGGGCGCCTTCGCCTGGTGCTGTTGAAAACATTGGGTGAAGCAATCGTCACCGATGAATACCCCAAGGCGCTTCTTGAAGCGACACTGACCGCGAATTACCACGATATTGCCGAAGAGGCCGGTATCAACCGAGAGTCGAAATGAGCACTTTGCACGCGGAAGAAGCATTCCTCGATCACTACCAATTCAGCCATGACCCGTTTGCCCCCAGGGTTCCGGGTTTCAAATTCTTTCCCGCACAGCGCAAGCCGGTGCTGGGGCAGCTCCATCACCTGGCGCGTTATAGCCAGTTGCTGCTCGTGGTCACGGGTCCGCTCGGCAGTGGCAAGTCACTGTTGCGTCAGGCATTGGTCGCCAGCACTAATAAGCAAGTTGTGCACAGCGTCGTGGTATCGGCGCGCGGAGCAGGGGACGCGGATGGCGTTCTCCGGCAGGTCGCCCAGGGCATGGAGTCATCGCGCCCGGAAGTAAGGGATCTGCTCGATCACGTCAATCAGCGGGCGCTATCGGGGCAAGAGACCTACATCTTGGTCGACGACGCCGAGCAGCTGGAAGATTCCGCGCTGGAGGCGTTGTACGGCCTGGCCGCGGGAACCGAAGAGAGTCGTGCTCATGTCTTTCTGTTCGGCGAGCCTTCCATCGTGTCGCGCCTCGACGCGTTGAGCGGCGGGCAGGAGCGACATCACGTGATCGAATTGCAGCCTTATGAGCTTGCTGAAACCAGTGAATACCTGGCCCAGCGCCTGGAGGGTGCTGGAGCGGGGCTCGACGTATTCTCTGAGGAACATATCGCGGATATTCACCAGCAGTCGCGTGGATGGCCAGGTGTTATCAATCAAGTAGCGCGGGATGCGCTGATCGATGCAATGCTCGCCGAGCGCGGAAGCGACAAGGTTGCTGGGTTGCCTTTCCGGATGCCGAAAAAGCATGTCGTGGCCGCTGGCGTGGTGGTCCTCGCGATTGCCGCGGCGTGGCTGATGCGAAGCGGCCCGTCGGAAACATCGGCACCTGATACTGCGGCCACTCCATCGACCAACGAAGGCGCCGCAGCGCCAAGTGCGTCCCCCGACGGGAATGGCCAGCCGTTACAATTGCCGTTGAACGCGGAGTCGGAACCGGTCGTCCGTCAGCCGCTCGCGGAGGCTGCTGGCCCTGAAGAGCGCGACAATGGTATCGGCGAGATGCTTGCGCCGCCTACGGGTGGCATGCCGTCTGCGCAACGGCCGCCCGTCGTGGACACGTCGGCATCTTCATCGCGTGCCGCTGAAACGCAAGCGCAAGCGCCGCGTCCGGCAGCGCCATCGTCCCAGCCCGCGACTCAGGCTGAAAAGCCCGTTGCTGCGGAGCAGCAGGCCGCACCTCGGCAGGCACCTGCGCAAGCCGCCAATGCGCCGAAGCCAGCCGAACAGCCTGCTCCGAAGAGCGAAGCTGCTGGTTCAGGAAATGCTGCTTGGTACCAGGGAGTTGCAGGATCGCGCTACACATTGCAAATACTGGGAACGCGCTCAGAAGAAAGCGCGAGGGCATTCGTCGCACAGAATGGCGCTGACTACCGTTATTTCCGCAAAATGCTGGAAGGCAAGCCGTTCTACGTAGTCACCTACGGTTCGTTTGCGGACCGCGATGCCGCTCAGGCAGCGCTCAAGTCCTTGCCGGCCAAGGTGCAGTCCGGTAAGCCCTGGCCCAAGACGTTTTCGAGCATCCAGCAGGAAATGGCCCAGGCGCATTAGCAAACCGTTCGTAGTATTTCTTTCATTCTTGCGACATTGGCGTTCAAGTCGTCGTCATAAAAATTTGTGACGGCCTTGGCGCCTATGTACAATGGCCTCCCTTTGCCTGTTCAAAACGTGATTAATAGCGTTTTTTGTCAGGTAAGTGGTTGATCCATTTGAATTATCGCCTTCGCAGAAAGGCCGCTTGGTGAGAGTTTTCTATGAAAGCAGGTCTGTACCATCCTGAAGAGTTCAAGGACAACTGCGGCTTTGGCCTGATTGCCCATATGGAAGGCAAGGCGAGCCATCATCTTTTGCAGACTGCCATTGAAGCGTTGACCTGCATGACCCACCGGGGTGGCATCAACGCTGACGGGAAAACGGGCGACGGCTGCGGGCTGTTGATCCAGAAACCCGATCTGTTCCTACGCGCCATGGCGCAAGAAACGTTTGAGGCTGAGTTGCCGGCCATGTACGCCGTCGGCATGGTGTTCCTCAACCAGGACGCCGCCAAAGCCGAAGCGGCTCGCGAAAACATGAACCGCGAAATCCTTGCCGCGGGCCTGCAATTGATCGGCTGGCGCCAGGTGCCCATCGATCCGACCGTTCTAGGTACGCTTGCCAAGGATCGTTTGCCGCGTATCGAGCAGGTCTTCATTGGCGGCGAAGGCTTCGATGAACAGGCGTTCACCGTGAAGCTGTTCAGTGCGCGGCGTCGCTCGTCTGTGGCGAACCAAGACGACACCGAACACTACATTTGCAGCTTTTCGCACAAAACCATCATTTACAAAGGTCTGATGATGCCGGCCGATCTGGCCGCCTTCTATCCCGACCTTGGTGACGAGCGCCTGCAAACCTCGATTTGCGTGTTTCACCAGCGTTTCTCCACCAATACGCTGCCGCGCTGGCCGTTGGCCCAGCCGTTCCGGCTGCTCGCGCACAATGGCGAGATCAATACCATCACGGGTAACCGCAACTGGGCGCAGGCGCGGCGGCCGAAATTCGCCAACGAGCAGATTCCTGATCTCGATGACTTGGGGCCGCTGGTCAATCGCGTCGGCTCCGACTCATCGAGCATGGACAACATGCTCGAGCTTCTCGTGACGGGCGGTGTCGACTTGTTCCGTGGCGTGCGGATGATCATTCCGCCTGCCTGGCAGAACGTTGAGACCATGGACGCCGACCTGCGCGCGTTCTACGAGTACAACTCCATGCACATGGAGCCGTGGGATGGCCCAGCCGGTGTTGTGCTGACCGACGGGCGCTATGCGGTATGCCTGCTGGACCGCAACGGTTTGCGTCCAGCGCGCTGGGTGACCACCACCAATGGCTACATCACGCTCGCATCGGAAATCGGCGTATGGAGCTATCAGCCGGAGGACGTGATTGCGAAGGGCCGAGTCGGTCCCGGCCAGATTCTCGCTGTCGACACCGAAACCGGGCAAGTTCTGCATACCGACGATATCGACAACCGCCTGAAGTCGCGCCACCCCTACAAGCAATGGCTGCGCAAGAATGCCCTGCGTATCCAGGCGACGTTGGAAGACCATGACCATGGCTCGGCTTTCTACGAGGCCGACCGTCTCAAGCAATACATGAAGATGTTCCAGGTCACGTTCGAAGAGCGTGATCAGGTGCTGCGCCCGCTTGCCGAGCAAGGCCAGGAAGCGGTTGGTTCCATGGGCGACGACACCCCAATGGCTGTCCTGTCCAAGCGCATCCGTTCGCCGTACGACTACTTCCGCCAGCAGTTCGCGCAGGTCACCAACCCGCCGATCGATCCGCTACGTGAAGCGATCGTCATGTCGCTCGAGACCTGCCTTGGCGCCGAGCGCAATGTGTTCGAGGAAGGGCCGGACCACGCGAACCGAGCCATCCTGACGTCACCGATCATCTCGCCAGCCAAATGGCGGACGATCATGACACTGGAGCGTCCGGGCTTCGATCGTCAGGTCATCGACCTGAACTACGACGAATCCGTTGGGTTGGAAGCGGCGATTCGCAATATTGCTGAGCAGGCCGAAGAAGCCGTCCGCGCCGGGCGCGCGCTACTCGTTTTGAGCGACCGCAATATCGCGCCAGGTAAGTTACCTGCCCACGCGGCATTGGCTGTCGGCGCCGTGCACCACCACCTGGTGGAAAAGGGCCTGCGGACCGACTGCAACATCCTGGTCGAGACCGCTACCGCGCGTGATCCTCATCACTTCGCGGTCCTGCTGGGCTTCGGTGCCACAGCGGTTTACCCGTTCTTGGCGTACGAAGTGCTTGGCGACCTCATCCGTACCGGCGAAGTGCTCGGCGACCTATACGAGGTGTTCAAGTACTACCGCAAAGGCATCTCGAAAGGATTGCTCAAGATCCTGTCGAAGATGGGTATTTCGACCGTCGCGTCCTACCGCGGCGCCCAGCTGTTCGAAGCGGTCGGCTTGTCCGACGAGATCGTCGATGCCTGCTTCCGCGGAGTTGCCAGCCGCATCAAGGGCGCCCGTTTTAGCGATCTTGAGGTCGAGCAGAAACTGCTCGCCAACGAGGCCTGGAGCAACCGCAAGCCGCTACAGCCTGGCGGTCTGCTGAAGTTCGTCTACGGCGGCGAATATCACGCCTACAACCCAGATGTCGTGGCCAGTTTGCAGGTCGCGGTGCAGCAGGGCAGCTACGAGAAATTCAAGGAATACACGGCCCTGGTGGACAGCCGTCCGGTCGCGATGATCCGTGACCTGCTAAAGGTCAAGGTCTCGGACCAGCCGTTGCCACTGGAAGAGATCGAGCCGCTGGAGTCGATCTTCAAGCGTTTCGATGCGGCTGGAATTTCCCTCGGCGCGCTGTCTCCCGAAGCGCACGAGGCGTTGGCCGAGGCCATGAACCGGCTGGGCGGTCGCTCGAACTCCGGCGAAGGCGGTGAAGATCCCGCGCGTTATGGGACCGTTCGAACCTCCAAGATCAAGCAGGTTGCAACGGGCCGCTTCGGTGTGACGCCAGAGTATTTGGTCAATGCCGAGGTGTTGCAGATCAAAGTGGCCCAAGGCGCGAAACCCGGTGAGGGTGGCCAGCTGCCCGGTGGCAAGGTCAACGGGCTGATCGCCAAACTGCGTTATGCGGTGCCCGGGGTGACCCTGATCTCGCCACCACCGCACCACGATATCTACTCGATCGAAGACCTTGCCCAGCTTATCTTCGATCTCAAGCAGGTGAACCCGAAGGCGCTGGTTTCGGTGAAGCTCGTGTCCGAGCCAGGTGTGGGGACAGTTGCGGCGGGCGTTGCTAAGGCCTATGCGGATCTGATCACCATTTCCGGTTATGACGGTGGTACGGGCGCGTCGCCTGTTACCTCGATCAAATACGCGGGATCGCCCTGGGAGCTCGGTCTTGCCGAAGCGCACCAGACCCTGCGTGGTAACGATCTGCGCGGCAAAGTCCGGGTGCAGACCGACGGTGGCCTCAAGACCGGTCTGGATGTCATCAAGGCCGCCATTCTCGGGGCAGAAAGCTTCGGTTTCGGCACGGCGCCAATGGTCGCGCTGGGCTGCAAGTACCTACGCATCTGCCACCTGAACAATTGCGCGACGGGTGTCGCTACGCAGAACGACAAGCTGCGCAAGGATCACTTCATCGGCACCGTGGATATGGTGGTGAATTTCTTCACCTTCGTTGCCGAAGAAACGCGCGAATGGTTGGCTCGCCTGGGTGTACGTAGTCTGGCTGAGCTCATTGGGCGGACCGATCTGCTCGAACGGTTGCCTGGCGAGACTGAAAAGCAGCGGCACCTGGATCTCACGCCACTGCTGGGCAGCGATCACATCCCGGCAGACAAGCCGCAGTACTGCCAAGTCGAGAAGAACCCGCCTTTCGACCAAGGACTGCTGGCCGAGAAGATGGTCGAAATGTCGCTGTCGGCGATCGCTGAAAAACGCGGTGGTGAATACGCGCTCGATATCTGCAACTGCGACCGCTCCATCGGCGCACGTATCTCCGGCGAAATTGCGCGTGTGCATGGCAACCAGGGCATGAAGGACGCGCCCGTCGTCTTCCGCTTCAAGGGCACGGCGGGCCAAAGCTTCGGTGTGTGGAACGCCGGTGGCCTACATCTGCACCTGGAAGGCGATGCCAACGACTACGTCGGCAAAGGCATGACTGGCGGCAAGCTGGTGATTACCCCACCGAAGGGCAGTGTGTTCAAAAGCCAGGAGTCGGCGATCATCGGCAATACCTGTCTGTACGGCGCAACGGGCGGCAAGCTCTTCGCGGCGGGTACGGCGGGTGAGCGCTTCGGGGTGCGTAACTCGGGTGCCCATGCTGTGGTCGAGGGCACGGGCGATCACTGCTGCGAATACATGACTGGCGGCTTCATCTGCGTATTGGGCAAGACCGGCTACAACTTCGGTTCCGGCATGACCGGCGGTTTCGCCTATGTGCTCGACATGGATAACACCTTCGTCGACAAGGTGAACCACGAGTTGGTCGAGATTCAACGCATCAACAGCGAGGCCATGGAGGCCTACCGTAGCCACCTGCAGTCGGTGCTCGCGGAATATGTTCGCGAAACCGGTAGCGAGTGGGGCGCGAATCTGCACGAGAATCTGGACGACTACCTGCGCCGGTTCTGGCTGGTCAAGCCCAAGGCAGCGAGCTTGAAGACGTTGCTGTCTTCGACCCGCGCGAACCCGCAATAATTAGCTGCATCGACGTGCACCGCCCATGCATGAGCGTGGACGGTGCACGTCTGGCACCGTGATGACCGTGCGGCGTGAAGATAGCCGCTGCCGTTAGAGGTTTTTGAAATGACCGAACGTCTCAACAACGACTTCCAGTTCATCGAGGTCGGGCGCAAGGATCCGAAAAAGAAGCTGCTTCGTCAGCGCAAGCGTGACTTCGTTGAAATCTACGACGCCTTCAAACCGGCGCAGGCTTCCGAGCAGGCACACCGGTGCCTGGGCTGCGGCAACCCGTATTGCGAGTGGAAGTGCCCAGTGCACAACTTCATTCCCAACTGGCTCAAGCTCGTGTCCGAAGGCAACATCCTCGCCGCAGCTGAGCTCTCCCATCAGACCAACACCTTGCCTGAAGTCTGCGGTCGCGTTTGCCCGCAGGACCGTCTGTGTGAAGGCGCTTGCACCCTGAACGACGGATTCGGCGCCGTGACCATTGGGTCGGTCGAGAAGTACATCACCGACACGGCGTTTGCCATGGGGTGGCGGCCAGACATGTCGAAGGTCGTACCCAACGGCAAGCGCGTCGCCATCATCGGCGCGGGCCCAGCTGGCCTCGGCTGCGCCGATGTCCTGGTACGCAGCGGCGTGACACCTGTCGTCTTCGACCGTAACCCGGAAATCGGTGGACTGCTGACGTTCGGTATCCCCGAGTTCAAGCTGGAGAAGTCGGTTCTTAGCCGCCGCCGTGAAGTGTTCACCGGCATGGGCATCGAGTTCCGCCTGAACACCGAAGTTGGCAAGGATGTGACCTTGCAGCAGCTGCTGGACGAATACGACGCCGTGTTCATGGGGATGGGCACCTACACCTACATGAAAGGTGGTTTCCCGGGCGAAGACCTGCCGGGCGTCCATGACGCGTTGGATTTCCTCATCGCCAACGTCAACCGTAACCTCGGCTTTGAAAAGACGCCCGAAGATTTCGTCGATATGAAGGGCAAACGGGTCGTGGTGCTTGGTGGGGGCGACACCGCCATGGACTGCAACCGTACGTCCATCCGCCAGGGCGCCAAGGCCGTCACCTGCGCCTACCGCCGCGACGAAGCGAATATGCCGGGCTCGCGCAAGGAAGTGAAAAACGCCAAGGAGGAGGGTGTGAAGTTCCTCTTCAACCGCCAGCCCATCGCCATCGTGGGCGAGGACAAGGTGGAAGGCGTGAAAGTGGTAGAGACGCGACTCGGCGAGCCTGACGCCCGTGGCCGCCGCAGCCCCGAGCCGATCCCAGGTTCCGAGGAAATCATTCCTGCGGAAGCAGTACTGATCGCCTTTGGTTTCCGCCCAAGCCCTGAGCCATGGTTCGAGGAATTCGGTATCGAGATGGACAGCCAGGGCCGCGTTGTGGCGCCCGGCATCGGCCAGTACAAGCACCAGACCAGCAACCCGAAGATCTTCGCAGGTGGCGATATGGTGCGCGGCTCTGACCTCGTGGTCACGGCGATTTTCGAGGGCCGTACCGCGGCGGAAGGCATTCTCGATTACCTTGAGGTCTAACGAAACGCTGCGCATTTCTGATTGGAACAGGCCCGGCGCGTGCGCCGGGCCTGTTCATTTTTGGATCGGTCAAATCGTCGCAGCCGACCCAAAGGCAGCGCTGCGCGATGTCTTTTGCCGTGACGTTTGCGACAATGCCGTCACATTTTTGCCCTGGGGCTTACCGCGCTCATGACTGCCTTGAAGAATGACCGTTTCCTTCGTGCCCTGCTCAAGCAGCCAGTGGATGTCACGCCGGTGTGGATGATGCGCCAGGCTGGGCGCTACCTGCCTGAGTACCGCGCGAGTCGCGCCAAGGCCGGGGACTTCATGAGTCTGATGCAGAGTCCGGAATTCGCCTGTGAGGTGACCCTACAACCGTTGGATCGGTATCCGCTGGATGCAGCCATTCTGTTTTCGGACATCCTGACCATTCCGGATGCCATGGGGCAGGGGCTTTATTTCGAGACAGGCGAAGGGCCGCGTTTTCGTAAGGTCATCGAGACAGCGGCGGACGTTGCCGCACTGCCGGTCACGGACCCGGACGCTGACCTGGGGTATGTAATGGACGCAGTTCGGACCATTCGCAGTGCGCTGAATGGTCGGGTTCCGCTGATCGGTTTTGCCGGTAGCCCGTGGACGTTGGCAACCTACATGGTCGAGGGCGGTACCTCGAAGGATTTTCGCAAGATCAAGGCCATGATGTACGACCAGCCCGAAGTGATGCATGCATTGCTGGACAAGCTGGCGCAGTCGGTAACGGCCTACCTCAATGGGCAAATCCGCAACGGTGCCCAGGCGGTGCAAATCTTCGATACATGGGGCGGCAACCTGTCCTCGGTGGCCTATCTCGAATTTTCGTTGGCGTACATGAAGCGCATCGTCGATGGCCTGATCCGTGAGCACGACGGGCGCCCGGTACCGGTCATCCTGTTCACCAAGAACGGCGGGCTGTGGCTGGAGTCGATGGCGGGCACCGGTGCGGATGCCTTGGGTTTGGATTGGACCTGCGACATTGGCGATGCCCGCCGGCGCGTAGGGGATCGCGTCGCGCTGCAAGGCAATATGGACCCGAGCGCCCTATATGCCCGACCGGAAATGATCCGTCGGGAGGTGGCGCGCATTCTCGAATCCTACGGTCACGGCGAGGGGCACGTATTCAACCTGGGCCACGGCATCACCCCACAGGTCGATCCAGCGAACGCGGGTGCGTTCATCGAGGCTGTCCACGAGTTGTCAGCCCAGTACCACACCACTGCGTAAACGTGATTCCCTTTCAGGAGGCTGTAGGGGCGACGGGGCGGCCATCCGCTTCAGTCGCCTTGATGCAGGTCAGAGCCGGCTAACGTCAGGCGACTAAAGCGGATCGCCGCCCGGTCGCCCCGACAGAGAGCCTCGGCTCATGCCTGCTGTAGGCGTAAACCGGCGCGTTGAAGCGGCGGCACGCGGGCAAGGTGTAGCGCGATCAGGATGGATACGCTCAGCAGGCTTGCGATGAACACGCCCACGCCAGTCCAGCCATACAGATGCCAGAACACCCCGCCCAAGGTACCCGCAACGCTCGACCCCACGTAGTAACTGAATAGGTAAAGCGACGATGCCTGGGCCTTGGCGACCGGCGCGCGTTTGCCAATCCAGCTGCTGGCGGTGGAATGTGCGCCGAAGAAACCGAAAGTGAACATCAGCAGGCCCGGCAGTACCAGCCAGAGGCTTTCGAACAGCGTCAAGATCAAGCCGGACGCCATGAGTACGATGACCGCCCAGAACACCCGCCCGCGGCCCATACGATCCGCCAGCGATCCGATGAACGCCGAGCTGTAGATACCGGAGAGATAGACCACAGAGATGAGTCCTACCCAGGCCTGGCTCATGTGATAGGGCGCCTCGAGTAGCCGATAGCCGATGTAGTTGAACATCGTCACGAACGCGCCCATCAGCAGCAGGGCTTCAAGGAACAACCAGGGCAGACCGCGATCGCGAAAGTGCAGGGTGAATCCGTTGACCAAATTGGTCGCGTTGAAGCGCCGTGGCTGGAAATGCCGCGACTCGGGCAGAATTCTCCAAAACACCACCGCAGCGGCGAGGGAAACCAGGCCCAGCACGGCCAAAGCGACTCGCCAGGATACGAAATCCACTAGAACGCCCGTCACCAGGCGCCCGCCCATCCCTCCTATGGCATTGCCACTGATGTAGAGCCCCATCGACAGCCCAATGAATTTTGGGTGTATCTCCTCGCTGAGATACGTCATGCCAACGGCGGCGAGCCCACTAAGCGACAAGCCGATCAAGGCACGAAAGAACAGTAGCGCGTACCAGTTACTCGTCACCGCGCAGGCCAGTGTGCATAGCGCAGCGGCAAACAGGGATACGACCATGATGGGCTTGCGGCCAATGGCATCGGAGATCGGCCCGGTGATCAGCAAGCCGATGGCGAGCATGGCGGTGGAGATGGAGAGCACCAGGCTGCTGCTCGCGGCGTCTAGACCAAAGGCCTGGGAGAAAATCGGCATCAACGGTTGCACGCAATACAGCAGCGCAAAGGTGGCAAAGCCCCCGGCGAACAGCGCCAGCGACGTGCGCATAAATTGCGGCGTGCCTTTTTCGATGAAGCTTTCGGTGCTTTCCACGGCTTCCGACACGTCGTGCGCGGCGGCCACTGCGGTTTCGGTCAGTGCGATCTGTTCGGGTGACTGCTGGACCCGGGGATTACTCACGGCTAGGCCTCTCTGGACAATAGAAAACCGCGCACCGTTACAAGCGAAGTGTCTCGCTGCAGGCGCGTGGTGTTATGTATTGGAATGTGTCAAGAATACGAGTCACCGTTTAGGATTTCCAATATATTAATCGTCCTGATTAATAGGTATGGCGACTTAAACGATGGAGCTTAGACACCTTCGCTATTTCATTGCGGTCGCGGAAGAATTGCACTTTGGCCGCGCAGCAGAGCGGCTGAACATTTCTCAACCGCCGTTGA
Source organism: Pseudomonas matsuisoli (assembly GCF_014647635.1). Lineage (GTDB taxonomy): Bacteria > Pseudomonadota > Gammaproteobacteria > Pseudomonadales > Pseudomonadaceae > Pseudomonas_P > Pseudomonas_P matsuisoli. Next base: position 315,700 of record NZ_BMPO01000005.1, on the reverse strand, counting down.
GCCAGCAGATTCAACTGCTCGAAGCGGACTTAGGGGTACGGCTGCTGGAGCGCACTAAACGCAGGGTGGCCCTTACCCAGGCGGGGCAGCTATACCTGGAACAGGCGCGCCTCGCGCTCCAGCAGGTAGACAAGGCCGCAGAGGTGGCTCGGCGGGCGCAGCGCGGCGAGGTGGGCGCGTTACGCATGGGGTTCACCCCTTCTGCACCCTTTACTACGGTGATTCCCCGCAGCCTCCTTGCCTTTCGTCGTGCCTATCCAATGGTGCATTTGGACCTGGAGGAAATGAACAGCCGTAGTGTCGTGGAGGCCCTGCTCGCGGACAAGGCAGAAGTCGGTGTGATCCGTCCCATCGACCTGCCTGCCCAGATCACGGCACTACCGCTTTTCCATGAACCGCTGGTTGCCGTGCTCAACGCCGATCACCCCTTGGGCCATGAGGGCGATGCGCCGCTTTCGTTGTCGGCGCTTGCCAACGAAGCATTCGTGTTTTTCCCCCGTGGCTTCGGAACTGGTCTGTTCGATCAGCTGATGACGCTCGCAGGGCAGGCGGGATTTACGCCGAAAATCTCGCAGGAAGTTGGGGATTCGCTGACCATCATTGGTCTAGTCGCGGCCGGTTTGGGTGTGTCCGTCCTGCCGGCTTCGTATCGCTGTATTGCGATCGAGAATGTCGTCTATCGGCCACTGACCGATCCCGGCGCGGTAACCTCGGTGCTGCTGGTACGGCGCGCCGCCGATGCATCGCCGGTGGTGAGCGCGTTCGTCGATATCGTTTCGGAAGAGGCCAAACGGCAGCGGGCTTAGCCTTGGATCAAAAGGTGCTCCAGAGACTCACGCTTTGCGGGCCGAGCTGGCAGCGCAGTCTTTCTTGATTTGTGGGAGCGGGCCATGCCCGCGAAGCGGACTCAAGCCCACTACCGTTTTGCCTGCATAGCTCCCTTCGCGGGCATGGCCCGCTCCCACAGGAGGAAAGCCTAGCGCGTAGGATGGAATCCCGAAGGGCTTCCACCGTTTACCGGGGGCGGGGAACCGGATCACTGGCGACGACGCGGTGAACGGTGGATTACGCGACTGCGTCGCTAATCCACCCTACAAACGCAGCCCTGGGCTTAGCGAACCTTCGCCAACTTGGCTTTCAGCGCGACGCCCGCGATGATTGCGCCGGCGTGACACTCGTAGGTCTTCGCATCACGGCGTTCGTTCTTCTTGTAGTAGCTGGTGATGTCGACCACTGCGTTGGCGCCTGCGGCCTTCGCGGCGTCCTGCAGCTTGATCAGCGCGGACTGCAGCACCCAACGGCAGGCCTCTTCGTCACTCTTGTTGAAGGCATTGGTCTTCTGGTTCGTGGTGATCTGGGAGTTGACGATCTGCGCGCCCTTGGGCGTGCTTGCCAGGTAGAACTTGACCGACCCATCCAAACGACCGGCTTGAAGAGCTTCGTTGACGACCTCGTCGAATGGCAGATAGTGCGTGGTATCGCGCGCCTGGCTCACCGCCGGGACGAGGCAAAGGAGCACGCCTGCAAGCGTCCATTTCTTGATGTTCATTGATGTTTCCTTATCGAACGTTGGATGGAAGAGTTTCAAGGCCAGCGGCGGAAGATCAGCGAGGTATTGATCCCGCCAAAGGCAAAGTTATTGTTCATCACGTACTCATGCTGCATCTGGCGTGGTGCGTCGACGATATAGTCGAGCGCGCTGCAGCGGGGATCGAGGTGCGTCAGATTCAGGGTATGGATGTAACGGTCACGATTCATCATCTCGATGCTGAACCAGGATTCCAAAGCGCCACAAGCGCCCAGCGTGTGCCCTAGGAAGCTCTTCTGCGAGCTGATCGGCATGCGCGAACCGAACAACTCGGCCGTCGCCTGCGTTTCCGCGATATCCCCCTGCTCTGTCGCCGTGCCGTGGCCGTTCACATACCCGATCGACTCTGCTGACAGGCCGGCATCGTCGAGGGCCAACTGCATGGCTTGGCGCATGGTGGTGTGTTCGGGCTTGGTAGCGTGTTGCCCGTCGGCGTTGCTGCCAAAGCCAATCAGCTCGGCGTGGATGCGGGCACCGCGGGCTTGCGCGTGCTCCAGGGACTCGAGCACAAGCATGCCGGCACCTTCACCGATCACCAGTCCGTCGCGCGCCGCATCGTAGGGCCGTGGGGACAATTGTGGGGTCTCGTTCTTGAGGCTGGTGGCATAGAGCGCGTCGAACACCATCGCCTCCGTGGGGCAGAGTTCCTCGGCGCCGCCCGCGAGCATCATGGGCAAACGCCCGAACTTGATGGCCTCGTACGCATAACCAATCCCTTGGCTGCCGCTGGTGCAGGCGCTGGAGGTCGGGATCACCCGACCTTTCAGTCGGAAGAAGATGCTGATATTGGCCGCGGTGGTGTGCGGCATCATGCGGATATAGGAATTGGCGTTCAGACCGTCGGCGACGGAGTTGAGCAGCATGTTGCCGAAGGCTTTGATTTCTTCGGTGCTACCGGTGGACGAGCCACAGGCGACGCCCATACGGCCATCTGCAATGCTTGGGTCATCCAGCAAACCGGCATCGGCCAGGGCGCGCTCCGCCGCTGCGACGGAGAGCTTGGAAACTCGACCCATGCTGCGCAATTGCTTGCGCGTCCAATGCCGAGGTGTCTCGAAATGATCGACAGGGCCACCGAGGCGCGTATTGAGTTCGGTGAAACGGTCCCATTCATCCATGCGGCGGATACCGCTCCGGCTGGCCGTGAAATTGGCCTCGATGGTCGGCCAGTCGGCACCGAGCGAAGTGACGCCCGCCATACCGGTGACGACGACGCGATGAAGAGGCATCAGCACAGGCCTCCGTTGACGGCCAGCACCTGGCGGGTGATGTAGCCGGCTTCTTCGGACATGAGGAAGTTGACGGCGCCTGCGACTTCTTCGGCGGTGCCCATGCGCTGCGCTGGAATCATCTTGAGCATGTCTTCCACGGGGAGATCTTCGTGCAGCATCTCGGTCTCGATCAGACCGGGGGCAACGCAGTTCACGGTAATACGGCGTTTGCCGAGTTCCACCGCCAGTGCCTTGGCCGCGCCGATGACGCCGGCCTTGGAGGCGCTGTAGTTCACCTGGCCGCGATTGCCGATCATGCCCGACACCGAGGTGATGCAGACGATGCGACCCGGCTGGCGCCGGCGCACCATCGGCATGGTCAGCGGGTGCAGCACATTGTAGAAACCATCGAGGTTGGTGCGCAGGACCAGATCCCAGTCATCGTCGCTAAGCGCGGGAAATGCGCCGTCGCGGGTCAGGCCCGCGTTGCAGACGACGCCGTAGTAGGCACCGTGAGTGTCGACATCCTGCTCTAGCGTCGCGCGGCATGAGGCTCGGTCACTGATGTCGAATTGCAGAACACGGGCCTTGCGCCCCAACGCTTCGATCGCTTCGCGAACGGCATCCGCCTCGTCACGTCGCGATCGGCAATGCAGCACGATGTCGTAGCCACTCTGTGCAAGACGTAGAGCGATCGCGCGGCCAATGCCGCGGCTCGAGCCGGTGACCAATACGGTTTCGGTCATCGTTATTCTTCCTGTAGATAGTCGCCCGTATCCGGCGGGCAAAAAACGTTCAACCGGGCCTCGGCCTGGATGTCGGGGCCGGTCAAGACACATTCGAATACACCCATGCCGTTCTCATCCTGAAGCGAGGCGCGGGCATGGATATGCAATTCCGTACCGGGCGGAAACTGCTCCACATTGCAGCGGTACTGCCGCGTCCCCAGCAGAAACCCCATCGTCACCGGTTGGCCGCCGCGGCGTGCGTGAAAGCCTGCATAAGCCCCAATGCTCTGGGCCATGAGTTCGATCCCGCACCAGGCCGGTATGCTGCCGTCGGGCCCACTCAGCAGGCTGTCGGGGCGAACGATGAGCCGTGTATGAACGGTTTCGTCGTCGCAGGCGATCAGTTCATCCAGCAGCACCATGTCGGCGGAGTGGGGAATGAGGTCGGCGATCGGCCAATTCATGGCGTGTCTCCCAGGATCAGACTCAGATTGCTGCCGCCGAATGCAAAGGAGTTGCTCATCAGATAACGCGGTGCAATGTCTTCGAGCCGGTCTTCCGGCGTAACGAGGTTCAGGGTCGCCAAGTCCGGGTCCGCTTCGCCGTCCCAACGATGCGGAGGAAGGCAGCCGTGAGGGTTGTGCTCGCTCAGCAACAACCAGCAGAAGGCAGCTTCGAGCGCACCTGCAGCGCCCAGTGTATGGCCGGTCATGGGTTTCGTGGATGAGCACGGCGTGCCGGTGTCGAACACGGCGTGCACGGCGAGGCTTTCCATCGCGTCGTTGTGGCGCGTCGCCGTGCCGTGCAGGTTCAGATAGCCGATTTCGCCTGGCGCGAGGCGCGCGTCCGTCAGCGCCTTGCGCATGGCATCGATCGCGCCCAGGCCGTCGGGATGAGGCGCGGAAATATGGTGCGCATCCGAGCTGGCGCCGACGCCAAGTATTGCGATCGGCGCTGTCGCACTTCCAGTTCGCCGGCAGAGTGCATCGCGGGTCATGAGAAACACGGCAGCCGCTTCGCCGATGTTGATACCGTCGCGGTTTCGCGAAAACGGATTGCACGGGCGATCGGAAACGGCTTCCAGTGCGGCGAAGCCCCTCACCGTCAACGCGCACAGCGAATCCACCCCACCGCACAACACGGCGTCACACATGCCTTGGCGGATGAGCCTGCGGGCGCTTTGCATGGCGCGACCGCTGGAGGTGCAGGCGGTGGAGATCACGTAGCGTGGCCCGGTGATATCCAGCGCTTCGGCGAGGAACGCTGCGGGTGCGGACAACTCCTGCTGGGCGTAGTGGTAGTCCGGCGGAAACTGTCCTGCGGTCAGGTATTCACGGATGCCCGCTGTGGCTTCGTCGATGCCTGTCGTGCTGGTGCCGAGCACGATCCCGATGCGATGGCGACCGTACTTCACGATGGCTTCATTCAGCGATTCGAAGACTTCCTGCGCCGCGGTCCACAGCAATTGATTGTTGCGGGTATCGAAACCAGGCGATGTGGAGGGAAGCGAGACCAGCGGGGTCGCCACCTCGGCCACTGATACCGTTCGCCCCGCGATCCAATTGTTGGTCGGGCGAACGCCGGAGTCATCCCCCGCGAGCAGCGCCTGCGCAACATCCGCCTGGCCGCGCCCCAGCGCGCAGACGACGCCCAGCGCGTCGAGATACGCCGTCACGGCTGAGAGGCTTCCGCGTTCTCGATGGGCACGATGTGATAGCGCGCATCCCCGGCGATGCGAAGGTCAAAGTCATCCTCCTGGCTGTAGAGCGCCTGCCAGTGGGCCTTTCCATCGCGATAAAGCGTGCGGCGGTTTTCCGTGACTCGCCAGTCATCGTTCGGATAGGCCTCCGAGAGTTCGGCTTCGTCCGTCAAGGCGAACAGCAGTGCCGCGAACAGCTGCCGGGCTTCCGGGTTGGGCGGCAATAACCCGTCGCGCTTCCACTCGCCGCCGGCCAGCACCTGGCGTGCAATGGGCGCGCCCAGTGGATCGAACAGGGAAAAGCGGAGCGCGTCCCCTTCCTGCTGGATGACCAGCAGTGAGTCGTCCTCTGTGCCTTGGTGCACGCGTTCGATGCGCAGTTGCTGTGGCAGCGAAAGATCCGGCGTGGATACTGGCATGGTGGGGCGCCCGGCGCAGGCTGTCAGGATGACCAGCAGGGACAGACTCAGCAGGGACAAACAGAAACGGCGTACTGCGCGCATAGGGTTCAAGGCTCTCGAAGGGACAATGCCCATAAAACGATAGGTCAAGCCCGCGTGCTGGCACAAAGCTCGGCCAGGACGCGTAAGCGGCGTTTGGGTTCGGCGACATAGGGATTCTTCGTATCCCATGCGTAGCCGGCGAGGATAGCGCTGATCATCCGGCGGATATCGTCGGTTGCGTTTTCGTAATAGATGACGTCTTGGAAACTCCCGTCGTACCAACCCTCGACGTAGGCGCGGAAGGTGTCGACACCGCGCTTCAGCGGCACCGCGAATTCGCCTTCCCAGTCAACGATTTCGCCTGATAGCTGACGGTGAAGCACGTCGGCGGCCAGGCTCGATGAGCGCATCGCGATGGTCACGCCGGACGAGAATACCGGATCGAGGAACTCCGCGGCATTGCCCAGTAATGCGAAGCCGGGACCGTGCAGCCGTTTAACGTTCGCGGAATAGCCGCCAAGCGTGCGCGCCGGCGTGTCCCATACCGCGTTCTTCAACACGCTCGACAGGCTGGGCGTTTCATCGATGAAGCTCTTCAGGCACTCGGTCAAGTCTTCTGGCCGCCCCTCGAAGCGCTCAGCTGCCGCCACGACACCTTGGGACAGCCGTCCGTCACTGAACGGAATGCTCCAGAACCAGACATCGCGCATTCGAGGATGCGTCGTGATGAGAATCTTCTCGCGATCGAAGTCGTTCGCGTCGATACGATCTTCAACGTGAGTGAACACCGCTTGGCGTACCGGGAAGCCGGACGGCGCCTCCAGATCCAGCAGGCGCGGCAGCACCCGCCCGTAGCCGCTGGCGTCTAACACGAACGCGGCGTCGACGACATAGCGGCTGCCGTCGTGGCGGCGCACCGAAAGGCGCGGGCGGTCGCCAGCCATGTCGGCCGCGATGATCTCCTCCTCATACCGTATCTCGACGCCCTGGCGCTCTGCTTCGTCGGCGAGGATCTGGTCGAAGCGCGCACGTTGAACCTGAAACGTCCAGCCCGCACTGGGGGTGAACGTCTCGCGGAAGTCGAAATGCGTGCGCTTTTCACCCCAGGCGAACGCTGCGCCATTCTTGGCCTGAAAGCCTTCGGCTCGCACCACATCGAGCATGCCGGCCTCTTCGAGAAAGTCGACACAATGCGAGAGCAAACTCTCGCCGATGGAAAAGCGGGGAAAACGCTGACGCTCCAGAATCAATACATCGTGGCCGTTTCGCTTGAGCAGCGCGGATGCGAGCGCTCCCGCCGGGCCCGCGCCAATGACCACGACTTCGCGAGATTGCATTTCAGGCGGGACCATATGACCTCCAATTGTTTAGGGTAGGGCCGCACCAGACCCCCACCAGGGAAACCGTTTTCATCGTTGGCAAGGCCAAAGCGCTCATAGGGCTCGCTTTTGCGTCTCTGCCGCCCAAGGCGCCAGCAGGAAATTGAAGATGAGCCCTAACGTGACCGTGATGCCGAAACTGCTCACGGCCGGTGTGTCCGATAGCGCCAGCAAACCAAACGACAACCAGGTGGTAATGGCGGAAAGCAGGGTGCCCAGAAGGCTTACCGGCAGGCCGCCAACACGTTCGCGCAGGAGGATGGCGTAATCCACGCCGATCGCGGTCACCAGCAGCAGCCCGAACAGACCGAACAAGGTCAGTGGCATACCCAGCCAGCCAAGGCACGCGAGGCTGCACAGTGCCGCAAGCAATGAGATGGCAACGATTCGCGCGGCGCCCTTGGGCCCGAAGGGGCGGCACAGCAAGCCGAATATCAGTGCGCAGGCCAGGAGCTTCAGTACAGCGGCGCTGCGTTGAGTGTCGCTGAACATTCCGTTGAGTTCGGCCAAGCGATCCACTGCCTGGATGCCCTCATGCGTCTTGGCGAGGTCTGCAAGACGGCTGGAATCAGTGAGCCCTTGTACGCTGATGATTGCCGCTACGCCGTTGTCGTCATGGCCCAGCCAGAGGGGGCGCCAGGGCTCTCCCAGAGGGCCGGCCAGCGCCGCATCGACCGTGACACTTGGCAGCTTCTCGATCTTTTCTGCCTCTGCTTCCAGCGCGCGAGGATCGACGCCCAGCCCCTGAAAAGGGGCTGACGCTGCGAGCAGTTCCGGCAGCGCGCTACGGACTGCGTCTTGGGCGGGAGCGGGTGCGACGAGCTGATCCAGCGACAGATAGGCGGTCATCACACCGTCTCCGACGAGCCTGTCCAGCGCGGGCCGAAGCCCCGCAAGACGTGTCAGTAACTCGGTTTCGTCCGCTGCAGTGACCAGCAGAAACTGGCTCGTCGGCTGAAAGCCGGTCACTTGAGCGACCTGAATGGCTTCAGCCTGCAGAGCGGGTGAGCGACTGATCCATTGGCGGATGTCGTCGTGCAGGCTCAGGCGTGACGCACCCAATGCGCAGAACGCCAGCAGCCCGATCAACAGAAGAGGCGTCCCCACCCGTCCTACGAACGCCACGTGCCAAGCGAGCAACCGCTCGGCCCAGCGCAGCGGTGGTGACCAGGGCTCGATCGGCTCGCGACCGATCAGCGCGGGCAGCAAGAACAGTGTGGCAAGGTAGGCACCGATCAGGCCCGCCGCCGAAAACGCGGCAACCTGCGTCAGCGCCGGCAGCGGTGTGAAGGCGAGCGCCAGGTAGCCGATCACGTTGGTGATGAGGCCCAGCGTCAGCCCTGGCCAGGTCAGACGGAGCGCGTGGCGAAGGTTCCAGGGCCGCAGTGCCCAGCTCTTCGACAGGACATGGAGCGGGTAGTCCACCGCGACACCGATCAGGCTTGCGCCCAGGACGAGCGTCAAGACATGGATAGTGCCGTACAGCGCCACGCAGGTCGTGATGCCGGTGAGCAAGCCGATAACGACGGGAACCACCGCAAGAAGCATTCGAAGCCTGCGAAAAAGCGCCCACAGCAGGGCGATGGTCGCGACGCCTGACAAACCTCCGATCAGGCTGATTTCACGGCGAGCCTGCTCCGCGCCTCCGGCGGCGTAGAGCAAGCCGCTGGCCGCGATCGCCTGGCCGCCACGCTTGCGCACCTCGGTGCGAGCTTGTTCGACGTCAGCAGCAACCTTTGCCGGCAAGTCGCCATCGAACGCGCTGCCTTGCGTCTGCGCTCGCAAGACCATCCAGCTTTGGCCATCGTGCTCTGCGATCAGGCTGCCATCCAGATCGGCGGTGACGTTGCCGGGACGAGGGAGGGATTGCTGCGCGCGAGTGGCAAAGCCGAACCAGTCCTGTTCTGGCGGAACGATGCTCACCCCGACTGGATCGAGAAGGGTGCCCACGCGTTCTTCGACAAAACGCGCGGGGGCCGATTGTATGAGCGCGCGGTCCGTAGGGCTTAGCAGCGCCAAGCGTCCATCGAGGAGTTGGCGGCGCACGGCGGGCAGGTCGGTCTCCAGGTTCCACTGGACCGTGGCAAAGCGGGCTGAATGTGCCCAGGCCTGGCCGATATCCGCAGCGAGTGCTTTAGCGATGGCCGAGTCTTCGTGGCGGATCAGCAGAACCACGTCACGGTTGACCGCTGCTTGCATACGCGCTTCCGCCCGCGCCGCCAGCGGCGTGGTACTGCTGTGAGGCAGCAATTGCAGCAGGTCGGTCGACACGGGTGCGCCAGCGCGCCATTGCCACCCGGCCAGTGCCAGCAGCGCAAGCAGCGCCGCGAGGCATGCCGCGAACGGCCAGCGCTGGCGCCGCGCCGCTTCAACGTTCGAAGTCATGCCGCTCCTGGGCTGTCAGTTGGCTATCCGGTTGGCCATCGATCAGGCGCAAGATGGTGCGGTCACCTTGCGTTTCGTCCAGCTCGATACGTTCGACGCGGCTGCTGCCGTGCAGGGTTATCGCTCGGAAAATCTGCTTGAGCAGCGTGGATTTTGGGGTCAGGACCAGTTGCCATTCGGCATCGGTACCGCTTAGTTGCAACTCGAAATCGCGTGACAACCGCGCGTGGTCCGCGCTCAGCAATGCCAGCGAGAGCTGATTTTGCCGGCCGCTGGCACCGTTGGGTTGCGTCGGCTGCCAGCTATCGTCGGTGCGCCGTTCGATGCCGTCAGGGGTGATGCGGTAGACCTGTTGCAGCGGACTTTCCAGCGCCCACAGCAATCCCTGGTCGCGTGCCAGCACGTAATGGCCGCGGCTGGTGAGGGGCTTGGCGAGCGCCCGCAGGTGTTTTTCCTGGATGAACGCGCCGCGGATGACGGCAGGCTCGCGCAGGCGTTCGGTCAGCTGCGTGAGCTCCAGTGCCTGGGCAAGCGTGGCAGGGCCGAGCAGGAGCATGGCGATCAGCAGCCGAATCACGCGCATGTCAGGGCTCGCTCCACGGCATCGGTAAAGACGGTGGGGGACGCCAACTGCATTTCCCGGCTGGCGATTTCCACTGCGACCTGCACGCTACTGCCACGGGTCATGCGTTCACCGGTGCACGCGTCCGCTATCAGGTAGTGAATTTTTAGCCGGTTTTCCCATTCGATGAGGTCGGCCCGCACGACGAGCCGCTGGCCGAAGACGGCGCCCCGTATATAGCGCAGTTGAAGGTCGATCACCGGCCAGGCATAGCCTGATTCGCGCATCTGCAGATAGTTGTGTCCGAGCGTATCCAGCAGTGCGCAGCGTCCGATTTCCAGGTACTTCACATAGTGGCCGTGCCACACGACGTCCATCGAGTCGACATCGAAAAACGGCACGACGATCTCAACTTCAGCATGCAATACACCGGTGCTACGCATGGTGGGCGTCCTTGTGGAGCGGGATGAGGTGAATGAGCGGTTCGTGGACAAGCCCGCTTCTACAGGCTGTGAAGTGCTGGCGAGGGTTCAAGAGAGCGGTGTTGGACGTACCGTTTGGGGTGAGGCGAATAACGGGATCGCGAGCAAGCTCGCTCCTACAGGGACGGAGGCGTTTCCGGAAAGCGACGCGGGCTGTGCCGCGGCAAGCGGCCATTTCGCGAGAGCAGATCAGAGTAGGGGCGTTAGCCTTTGGGCGCATACAGCCCCCAGTGCTGGCAGCGGATACGGTCCAGGCACAGACGCAGCTCGGGTTCCAGCGCTCGGTCTTCGATGACGGGGACGAAGTCGGCCTGCAACTGGTCGTGCATGGCCTGTAGCGGGGCTGGCAGATTCAGGTTGCCCGCTCGGGTTCTCAACCAAATCCCCTGATTCGCGGCAATCAGTGTAGCGGCCGCGACTTGTTCCGTGAGTTCGAGCGTGCGCAATGCATCGCGGGCGGCGATGGTGCCCATGCTGACCTTGTCCTGGTTGTGGCATTCGGTCGAGCGGGAAAAGACACTGGCGGGCATGCTGTTCTTCAGGGCCTCAGCGGTCCAGGCGCTGGCACCGATCTGTACGGCCTTGAACCCATGGTTGATCATCGCGCTGCTCGTGGGCGCGCCGGACAGGTTGCTCGGCAGCCCATGGTTGTAGCGGGTATCCACCAGCAACGCGAGTTGTCGGTCCAGAAGATCGGCAACGTTCGCCACCAGATTCTTCAACCCATCCATGGCGAAGGCGATGTGGCCACCATAGAAATGCCCACCGTGCAGGACGCGCTCGTCGTCACCGTCGATGATGGGGTTGTCATTGGCGCTGTTGAGCTCCGTTTCGATGAACTGCCGCAACCAGCCGAGGCTGTCGGCCAATACGCCCAGTACGTGCGGTGCGCAGCGGATCGAATAGCGATCCTGTAGGCGGTGCAAGGCTTGTGTCGGACCACTCACGGCAAGGTCCTGACGAATCCAGGCGGCCACTTGTGCCTGCCCCGGATGCGGTTTGGCCGCGAACAGGCGCTCATCGAAATGCTCAGGGTTGCCTTGCAGGGCGATGACGTTCAGCGCCGTGATGCGCGTCGCCAGCTTGAGCAGGTAATCGGCGCGGGCGAAGGCAATGCAGGCAAGGCCGGTCATCACGGCAGTGCCATTCATGATGGCCAGCGCTTCCTTTGGCCGCAGCGTAAGTGGCGTCCAGCCCAGGGCCTCGTGCACGGCAGCCGCTGTCTGGCGCTCGCCTTGCCACAGCACGTCGCGTTCTCCGCACAGCGTGGCGGCCACGTAGGACAAGGGCGTGAGATCGCCGCTGGCGCCCACGGAGCCTTCTTCCGGGATCAGCGGCAATACGTCCTGCTCGATGAACCCCTGCAAGCGCTCCAGCAACGCGAAGCGGACGCCAGATACGCCGTGGCTGAGCGAGCGAAGACGTGCAGCCAGCACCGCGCGTGTGGATGTCGCGTCGAGCACCTGACCGAGGCCGCACCCGTGGAAGGTGTACAGCTGGCGCGGCAGTGCGTCCACCTGATGCAGGGGCACCGCGACCACGCAGGAATCGCCGTAGCCGGTGGTCACACCATAGATCACGCCCTCCTTGTCGAGCAGCGTGTCTAGAAAGCGCGCGCCACGCGTGATTCGCGCCTGATACTCGGCATCCTTCTGCACCCGCGTCGGTGCCTGCCGGTGCGCAACGGCCATGATCGCTTCGATGGACAGGTGACCTTCACCGAAGATGACGGGATCGGTCATCGTGCTCGCTCCAAAAGGGGAAAAAGTTGAACCATTGCAAGGGGGCGTCGAGGCAACGCTGGGCAAGCCGCTCGGCGTACTGCGCGACCCATTGCCGGATGACCTGCTCGCGCGTATCGCGCTTCCATTCGATGGCATCGGCAAAACGCTCGATGTGAACGTGGTAGCGCCCCTCCTGCTTGAGGCAGAACAGCAGGTTGACGGGGCACTTCAAGAGGCCGGCGAGCATCCAGGGGCCTTGCGGAAAACGTGCTGGGTGGCTAAGAAAGTCGACTTCGGCATGACGCCCACCCCCCAGTGCCACGCGATCCCCGGCGATGGCCAGCCATTCGCCTCGTTCCAGCCGCTCCGACAGCTGCAGCATCGTGGCCGGGTTGAGTTCGCTGACCTGGATCAGCTGTACCTGGTCGGCACCGGCTTCGCCAAGGAGGCGGTTAAAGCGCTGGGCATGGCGCGTGTGCACCAGCACGTTCATCTTCACGCGTTTGCCCGCTTCGGCCAGCGCGCGACAGACATCCAGGTTGCCGAGGTGGGCCCCCACCAGCATTTGGCCGCGTTCCCCTTTCAGGCCCTGGCGGACGCCGTCGGGGTCGTGCAACACCACGTGCTCGTAGCGCAACCGACCATTCCAGGCGTCCAGTTTGTCGAGCAGGTGTTCGGCAAAGGTCATGAATTGAGTGAAAACGCGCCGGCGCGTAGGGCGCAGCTCCGGGCGACCGCTCCAACTAGCGAGGTACGTCTGGTATTGGCGTGCACAGTCTCTGGCGCGGCGGCCGAAGACATAGAAATAGAAAACGATGACATACAGCAACGGGGTCAGCGTGCGTCGCCCCAGGGTGCGCGCCAGCCATGCGGTCAGGCGCATGAGCATGAGACTGCCACGCTCGCGTTGATCGGCCCAATGATGGGATTGGCGGTCGGTCATGCGCGTGCTCGACGCCAGAGGATTCGGGGGGCATTGAGCAACATGCCGAAGAACAAACGGGCGTGCATTTTGGAAATCAGGACGTTGTCCTGCCAGAGACGAAAGTGCGAGACGCCGTCCAGAGGGTAATGAACCTTGGTTGGCAGCCATTGCATGGGTTGGTCCCGCCAAGCCAGGCGGACAAGGATCTCAGGATCGAAATCCATGCGCCGCCCGAGTCGGGCGTTGTCGATCACGGCGAGGGTCGCCTTCAGCGGGTATACCCGGAAGCCGCACATGGAATCGCGAATCGACAGGGATAGGCTGTTGATCCAAACCCAGACGTGCGTGAGGTAACGCGCATACAAGCGGCTCCGGGGGACACTGCTGTCGTAGACCGGATAGCCGCAGACCAGCGATTCGGGATGGCGTTGGGATGCATCGAGAAAGGCATCGAGGTCGTCCAAATCGTGCTGGCCGTCCGCATCGACTTGCAGCGCGTGGCTATAGCCGAGACGCGATGCTTCACGCAGGCCCGCCATGACGGCACCGCCTTTGCCCTGGTTCGCGGGCAGGCGCACGAGATGGATGCCATCCGTTTCGGCGAGGCGGTCCATCACCGCTGCACACGCGAGGTTGGACGCATCATCTACCAGCACGCAGGGCAGTCCGGCACGCTGCAAACGTTCGATGACGATGGGCAGCGCGTGCTCATGGTTGTAGACGGGGATCACCACACACGGGCTATGCATGGGCCTGCTCTAGCACGATTCGGCCGGAGGCGCAGGTGGCCTCGCCGTTGTGGAAGGTGAAGTACAGCTTGCTGCGTTCCGTGTCGAACCTCAGGGTCAGCAGAATATGATCGCCAGGTCGTACCAGCTGTTGGAACTTGAGGACTTCCAGGCCACCGAAGCGCGGTGGCAACGGCATCAGCTCGCGGGCTAGGCTCATAACCCAATCAACCTGGACGACGCCCGGCAGAATCGGTGTCGTCGCGAAGTGCCCGCTGAAATGGGCGAGATCGAGCGGTACGGCCAGGGTGACCTTCCACTCGTCGTCTTGCTGTTCGAGGGAGAGCCGTTCGGGCTGCCGGGTACGTTCGGCGGCCAGTAGCGCATCGACGTCTCGTTGCGGCAATTTGCCCTGACTATTCGATGGCAGTTGCCCCACGAGGCGCCAGCGCCGCGGCAGTGCAAGGGCTTCGCAATGTCCACTCAGGTGGCTGCGCAATGCCTCGGTCAATGCTCGCCGCCCGCCATTGCGCAAGGCCTGTAACCCCTGTTCGGAGAGGGCGACCAGAGCGCCGAGGAAGGCGCGATTGGTGTGCACGACGCCCAGGCGCGTGTCGGCGACCCAAGGATGCTGCAGCAGCGCCTGTTCGAGGCGGGGCAGCGATATGCGTTTTTCTTCGAGCTTGACGATGCGATCGAGCCGTCCCAGCAGCTCGAAGCGGCCGTCGGTGAGATGACGTACGGCATCGGCACAGGGCTCGGCGTGACCGGCAGGCAGATATGCAGACTTGATCAGGAAGCCACCGTCGCCGCTGGGCTCGATGCTGACACCTGCGAACGGCGTCCAGGGCAGCGTTCCTTCACGCCAGCCGATACCGCCGGTTTCGGAGCTTCCGTAGATTTCGCAGGCGGGCTGGCCGAAGCGACGCTGTACGTCGTTTGCGGCGCCCGCAGGCAGTGGACCGCCGGAGGAGAACACCTTGCGTACCGAACGCAGCGCCTGCCAATCGAGGTTATCGCCAAGCCGTTTGAGCAATGCCGGGCTGGTCACCCAGGCAAAGTCTTGGCGATGCCCGAGGCTGGCCTGCTGGAGGTATTCGGGATAGGGCTGAACTTCGCGCACGAACGGGCGCCCGGCGCACAGCGGCCATAACACCCGAAACAGCAGGCCGTAGATATGTTGTGCCGAAACGCTGGCGACGATGAGTGCGTCACCCAGTGCGGCACCCCACTGTTGCTCCAGCGCGGCGATCTCGTTCGCGAGCTGGTAAAGGCGTTTCTCGATGAGCTTCGGTTGCCCTGTTGAGCCCGAGGTGCTCAGGACCAGGCAAGCGTCGTAGGGGGCCAGCGGGGCAGGCGTCAATGGCGCCTGGGTCAGCCACGTATCCAAGGGCTGGTCGTCACTGATGAGGGCGTCGACTGTGTGTAGGAGGCGTGTACGGCTGTCGTCCTGCAGGTCAGCAGGCATGACGACGCGTACGCCCGCACGCCAGGCACCCAGCAGCGCGATGGCGACCGCTGCGGCGTCCGTAAGATGGAGCGCGATCTGCTGGATGTGCCGCGCTTGTAGTTCCGCCGCGAAACGCAAGGCATCGTCCACGAGCTCGCGGCGTTCGAGCGCAGGGCCGACCGCCGCTGTGCGCTCGTCCACGCCGTCGAGAAGAATGTCGCGAAGCGCGATGAATCCGCTCATGCTGCTGCTCTCACGCGCTGGCGTATCAGCCATTCCGCCAGGAACAGCGCGCCCATCAGCAGATAGGCGATCAACCCGGTGTACAGGGTCCACCACGCCAGCGGCGCCCACAGCGTCAGCCCGATGGTGATTCCAAGGTTGGCGATGAAGAACAGTACCCAGACCTCGGTGACGCGCCGCGTGTAGCGCACGGCGTGCGCCGGCAGGGCAGGCTCGCGCAGCCGCGCCATCCGCTCGACGACCGGCATGCCGATCTTCAAGCTCGAGCCGAACAGCGTGAGCAACATCAGGTTGACCAGCACGGGATACCAGCGCAGCAAATCTTCATGGTCGGCAACGCCTAGCAGCAAGCAGAACGCCAACACCGGCACGGTCATCCAGCGTTGCAGTGCGCGTGGCCCAGGGCTGATTGCGCGCAGCAGCCAAAGCGCACCGAGCAGCACTGCAAAAACCCTGGGCGAAAGGTGTTGCAGGCCGAAGTACACGGCGAACGGATAGGCGATACCTACCCCAAGCAACAGCAGGCCAATCAATCGGGTCACGCGGGGGCGACCATCCGGTGGACGGCATCGACGACATCGCCGACCGTGCGCACCGCCTTGAAATCCTCGGCGGCGATCTTCTTGCCGGTCTGGCGTTTGATGTGGTCGATCAGATCGACGGCATCGATGCTGTCGATTTCCAGGTCCTGGTAGAGATTGGCGTCCATGGTCACGCGTTCGGCGTCCAGTTCGAACAGCTCCACCAGTGCGTCGCGTAGCGTATTGAAGATTTCGTCACGGGTCTGCATGGCTATTCCTCAGGCGACCGCTTGGCGAGCACTGATGTAGGCCGCCAGGGTGGATACGTTGGTGAAGTGCACGCGCGTGTCTTTGGCATCGGCGTCGATTCGAATGCCGAAGTGCTTTTGGATGGCCAGCCCCAGTTCAAGGGCGTCGACTGAGTCGAGGCCGAGCCCTTCGCCGAACAAGGTCTGTTCGTTGCCAATGTCGGACGGACCGATGTCTTCGAGCCCGAGGGCATCAATGATCAGGTTCTTGATTTCCAAATGCAGAAGGCTCACGGGCGAGCTCCTTGATGAAATGCTGGTGTAAGTGGTCGTTGAGCTTGCGTGAGGCTATCGGCAGCGAATGGCCAGCCGTGAAGCTGTTCGGCTCGATGTCGGCACCGACGCGCAGGCAAAAGTGAAATCGGCGCGCTGGAATGCGGTACCAGGGCTCGGCCTTGGTCAGCGTCGATGGCGAAACAGTGATGACGACGGGCGTGATGACCCGTGCTCCGCGCAAGGCGATGGCGGCGGCACCGCGGTGAAAGCAGGGCGGCTGGCCAGGAGTGGTTCGCGTGCCTTCGGGAAACACGATCAATGTTTCGCCCACCTGCAAGGCGTCGGCGGCTTCGTCCAGCATGTCCATGCTGCCGCTATTGCTGATGTAACCGGCGGCGCGAATCGGGCCGCGGGTGAACGGGTTGCGCCACAGCGAGGCCTTGACCACGCAATTGGCGTCGCGAATGAGGCTTATCAGTACGACGACGTCGATCAGGGACGGATGATTCGCGATAACCATCTGACCCGGCTGGCCAAGTCGCTCCTGGCCTTGGATCTCGTAGGAGAGCACGCCGGTCCGGCTCATGAACTGGACGAATAGCCAGAACAACCGGCTGATGGTCATGCGTGCGCGGCGTCGGCGCGCCAATGCGTCACCGGGCACGACAGCCAGCAGCGGGAAGACGATCAGCCGTAAACATAGCCCGCCTACGCCGAAGACGAGGAAGCACAGCGCAGTGGCGACCAAACGCCAGGCGCGTGGCGGGCTATGGGGTTGCTTCATGCGTTGCGCTGCCACGTCCATAGATGGCCTTTACCTTGGTTTTGGCAGAAAGATGATTGGCTCGATAGCACCTGGATCAGGTTGAGTGCATGCGGCCATGTGTATGGCTCGTCATGGGTCGTGCGCGTTTGGCGAGACAGTGTCCAGTCGTGCCCTTTGCAGAGTCGAAAGGCGGTCGCATAGGAAAAAGGGACGTCATCGATCCAGTCGTCGTACACAGCGTCGGGTTGTTCTTCGGCAACGACGAGTAGCACGGCGGGTGCGCCTTCGGCCAACAACGCTTCGGCTTCGAGGGCGCCGTATTGAAGTCCGTCACCTTCGCAGGCTAGTGCGGTCATCTCGCTGTTGTCGGCGCGCAGGATGGACCACAGGCCAATGACCGCGTTATGCACGGACAGGCTGAATTGCGTCGGCGACAACGGCTCATCGCGTGCCAGGTCATTGAGAATGGAGAACGTGCGGCTGGTTTCGCCGTGGCGGGAGACATAGACGAAGGGCAGGGGCGGTTGACCCTCGGCCAGCGGCCAGGCGGCATGGAATACCATGCGGGCAAGCCTGCTTAGGCGGCGTCGCTGCATTGCAGGAAGAAAGCTGACATCCGGCTGCTCGCCCGTGCTGCTCGAGCGCTCGCGGTCGGTCTTGCTCCGATGCGCCCAATCATTCGGGCGCGCTAGCTCCGGCGCCCATGCGCGCCAGCTGTCGATATTGAATTGGATCATTGTGTAGGCAAGCCCTGGCCTGTCGAGGCGTCCTTTCGCTCTGTGCGGTGAGCGCCCGACAACTCCTATCGGCGTGCGAGAGTGACATTATCTCGGCCCGATAGTTCAGGAGCAAACATTCGTTTACATGTTCGGATAGGAGGCGCAGACCCGCTGCCTAGACGGCCACGTCTACGCGCCATCGATCCGGAGCCGAGACGCTGGTGCGTCTCGCGCGGACAATCAGCGATTCACACTCAATACAGTGCTTGGTAAAGCTTGCGGCGGTATTGAGTCACCAGCGTGTGGTCGCTGCCCAGCAGATCGAAGACCTGGAGCAATGTTTTATGCGGCAGCCCATCGCCGTAGGCGCGGTTGCGCGTGAAGAGGCTGAGGAGGCCATCGAGCGCCGCTTCGTATTGCTGGCGAGACAGTTGCTGAATGGCAAGTTGGTAATGCGCTTCGTCGTCATCGGCGTTTTGTGCGACGCGCGATTTCAAAGTCGCCACATCGGGCAGTTCGCCCGCTTGCTGCAGGAAGGTCAGTTGCGCGCGCACGGCGGCGATCGCGTGCTTATGCTCGTCACCCTTGACTGCATCCAACACCGCCTTGGCATCGTTCAGCTCGCCGCGTTCGGCAAGGCAACGGGCGTACAGGATCAGCGCTGCGGCGTTCTCGTTATCGTCGGCCAGCAGCGTCTTGAGCAGCGCTTCTGCGTCGCTCGTGCGGCCTTCATCGAAGAGGGATTGCGCGGACGTCAACGGATCTTCGGCTTCTGGAGCCGGTTCGCTGACGTGAGGCTTGAGCATTTCGCGGATGGCAGACTCGGGCTGCGCACCGGCAAAACCGTCCACGGGTTGGCCATCCTTGAACAGCACGACGGTGGGCAGGCTGCGAATGCCAAACCGCATGACCACGTCCTGTTCGACATCACAATTCACTTTCGCGAGCAGCAATTTGCCGCGAAAACTTTCGGTGATCTGTGCGAGCAACGGCATCAACGCTTTGCAAGGCGCGCACCAATCAGCCCAGAAGTCCACCAGCACGGGGGTGCTGAACGAGGCTTCGACGACACGCTGGTCGAAGTCCGCCGCGCCGGAAATGTCATAGATATAAGGCAGGTCGCTCATGGGAATCCTGTGCACGCAATGAATAGATGCCCGATAGCTTCGGGGCTCGTTGCGTTTTCTTCAAGAGGCGGGCGCGTCGGCTTGGCGCGGTAGGCCGGGTCGACGGCGATAAAGGCTGACGGTTCTGAATTCGCCCGACTCGCACAGATCGGGCAGGGTGTCGCTCTGCAACTGGCCGACGCGCACATAGTGCGGGTGGTCGAAATCCCGGATGCGCGAGTCCGCGATGATGACATCGTCCGCGTAGTCGCCGAAGCGGTCGAGAAGCGGCAGGTTGGAGCGGTCATACAAGACGTCGGCGGCGATGAGCAGGTCGTAGCGTTCGCGGGTGCTGAAAAGGTCGCTTTCATAGCGAAGCGTTACGCCGTTGAGCTCGGCATTCTCACGCGCGGCTCCTAAGGCTACCGGATCCAGGTCGCAGGCAACGACGTCACGGGCGCCGCGCTTCGCCGCCGCGATCCCTGCAATGCCGGAACCGGCCCCGAAGTCGAGCACCTTGCGCTGCCTGACCGTCTCCGGGTGAGCCGCGAGCCAGCGCGACAATGCCAGGCCACTGGCCCAGCAAAATGCCCAATACGGGGGCTCTTCGAGAATACGGCGGGTTTCTTCGGGCCCGAAGGCGCGGCGCATATTGGCCGGGTCGATCAGCCACAAATGCAGGTCCGTTTCTGGAAGAGAGGTACGAACCAGTGACGCTTCGGCTAGGCAGGCCCGAAGGGCGTCGCCTAGCGCGCGGGGTTCGGTCAAGGTGCCGGCACCAGCATGAGCGTGCCTAGACTTTGGTTGTTCGAACCGCTCACGTAGCGTTGCGGCAAGCGCTTGATGAGCATCCCTGCCTGCGTAACCCTGCCGTGCAGTTCGACGCGGCCGTTCGCCGGAAATTTTTCTGGATTGAACGGCAATTTGAAAGCGATAGGCGTCCCGGTTCCCTTCAGCTTCATCGTGGCCAGCATTTTCTGCGGGCGATGATTGTCGTCGATCTGGAGCAAGGCGAGTTCGATGTCGGATCCTGCCGGCGCGCCGTCCAGGCGGCCCGTCAGCGCATGGAAGTCAGCGGGCAATGGTGCTTCAGTGTCGATGTCGACCGTTTGCTCGGCGGCGGGCGGCGGCGCGGCGGGTTCCTGCGGCGCTTCACTGGCGCACGCCGCGAGCAGGAGCATGACGGATAGCAAGGATGAACGTTTGAGCATGATCTGACTCGCGGCATGAAAAAACGGCTACCGATATACCGCAAACCCAAGGCGATGTCTGCCGGTGTGGCGATCGTTCCTGCGCGTGTGAGTATCGGTACGTCCATCTTTGGCAAGGACGATCACCGTGCGTTCATTTCTGGGCCTGCCGCGGTATCTGGCGCTTGCTTGTGTCACCTTCGGGATGCGCTACCATGAGTGTCCCTTCCGCTGCCTGTCGCGACTGCCATGCACTGTCCGTTTTGTTCCGCCAACGATACGAAGGTCATCGACTCCCGGTTGGTCGCCGATGGCGATCAGGTCCGCCGCCGTCGGGAGTGCGTGGCCTGCGGGGAACGATTCACGACGTTCGAAACCGCTGAACTGGTGATGCCGCGTTTGATCAAACAGGACGGTAGCCGCCAGCCCTTCGACGAAGAAAAGCTGCGGGCTGGCATGTTACGCGCGTTGGAAAAGCGGCCGGTCGGTATCGAGCGGCTCGAAGAAGCGATCTCGCACATCAAGCACAAGCTTCGTGCGACGGGGGAGCGTGAAATTAAATCGATCGTTCTGGGCGAACTGGTGATGAATGAGCTGCAGAAGCTGGATGAGGTTGCCTACATCCGATTCGCGTCGGTTTATCGTCGGTTTCAGGACGTGAAGGAGTTCCGCGATGAGATCGAGCGGATGTCTAGGGAGACGACACGCGAATGAATGATCACGCCTATATGGCCCGCGCGCTGGCGCTGGCGGAGAAAGGGTTGTACTCGACGCATCCCAACCCACGTGTCGGTTGCGTGATCGTTCGCGATGGCGAGATCGTCGGCGAAGGGTGGCACGCGCGCGCGGGTGAGCCGCACGCCGAAGTGTTCGCGCTGCAACAGGCCGGCGAGCGCGCCCGTGGTGCCACGGTGTATGTATCGCTCGAGCCGTGTAGTCATCACGGCCGTACACCCCCGTGTGCCGAGGCGCTGGTGAATGCGGGCGTTGCACGCGTCGTGGCCGCCATGCGTGACCCGAACCCGCAGGTGTCTGGCCGCGGGCTGGGTCGACTGGTAGACGCGGATATCGATGTGCTTTGCGGTGTCATGGGCGATGAAGCGCGGGCGTTGAACATCGGTTTCGTCAAGCGCATGGAAACGGGCATGCCCTATGTGCGCGTGAAGATGGCGATGAGCCTGGACGGCCGCACTGCCATGGCCAATGGCGAGAGCCAGTGGATCACCGGCCCTGCGGCTCGCGCGGCCGTTCAGCGATTGCGTGCACGCTCCAGCGCGATCCTTACCGGCGCCGACACGGTGATGACGGATCGGGCACGGATGACGGTGCGACCCGACGAGCTAGGACTCGATGCGGAAACCACTGAACTGGCGACGCGGGCGCAACCGTTGCGAGTGTTGGTAGATGGCGCGTTACGGGTGCCGCTGAACGTGCCTTTCTTTCAGGCCGGGCCGGCGTTGGTGGTGTGCGCCACTCGAGGCATGCCCGAGGATTACGCCAAGCATGGCCATGAGCTATTGGAAATGCCGACAGGCGATGGCGGCGGGCGGGTGGATCTGCAAGGCCTGATTCGCTCGCTCGGTGCCTTCGGGCTCAACGACGTATTGGTCGAAGCAGGTCCGCGCTTAGCAGGTGCGTTCGCCCGGCTAGGATTGGTGGATGAGTACCAGCTGTTCGTCGCGCCGAAGTTTCTCGGGTCAGGTGCGCGCCCGCTTCTGGAACTGCCGTTGGAAAAGATGGCAGAGGCACGCGAGCTGAACATTTGCGATATACGTCCGGTTGGCACAGATTGGCTGATAACCGCAAAACCTGCGTAAACGACTGGTTAAGGATTAGGAACAACCGCGCTCTTGGCTCTTAAGTGAATCGGTGTGACGGGCGGCGTGACCTGTCACGTGGACTTTTCCCCTTACCTCCGGGTGTGTTAAAAACGCTGCCGATCACCGACCTCGGTCAGTGATCGATACGTTCTCAGGGCGGGGTGTAATTCCCCACCGGCGGTGATGATGCGCAATGCATCCAGCCCGCGAGCGCTTGCGCCAATTCTGAACGAAGGGGCAAGGTCAGCAGATCCGGTGCGACTCCGGAGCCGACGGTCATAGTCCGGATGAGAGAGAGCGGGATTTGCCTGGCACTGCAGCCTTGCGGTGCCCGTACGCATTTTTCCCTTCGATCCATCGCCCTGTTTTTATACAAAACAGGAGTGATTCCATGCATGTACTTCTCATCGAGCACCCGTTGCCTACGGAGGCGCCATGTTTACCGGTTTAATCGAAGCGATAGGCCAGGTGCGAACGCTGACGCCGAGAGGGGGTGACCTTCGCGTTCTGGTGGAGACCGGCAAACTCGATCTGTCTGACGTGAAACTCGGCGATAGCATTGCCGTGAATGGCGTCTGCCTGACGGCGGTGGAGCTACCGGGTAACGGCTTCTGGGCGGATGTCAGTCTTGAAACGATCGCGCGTAGTGCATTTGTCGATCTCAAACCTGGCGCACGCGTCAACCTCGAGAAGGCGTTGCTGCCCACCAGCCGGCTTGGCGGGCATCTGGTCAGTGGTCATGTCGACGGTGTCGGCGAGATCGTCAAACGTGCCGATAACGCTCGCGCCATTCAGTTCACCGTCCGAGCGCCCGGCGACTTGGCGCGTTACATCGCGCTGAAAGGTTCGATCACCGTCGACGGTACGAGCCTGACCGTGAATGCAGTAAATGGCGCTGAATTCGAACTGACGATCGTGCCGCATACGCTCAGCGAAACCATCATGGGCGACTACCATGCGGGGCGACGCGTGAACCTCGAGGTGGACGTGCTCGCGCGTTATATCGAGCGGTTGTTGCTCGGCGAGCGAGCGGCAGAGCCAAACACCTCAGGTATCAGCGAGCATTTCCTGGCCGAGCACGGCTACCTGAATCGCTAACACGGGCTTTCGACGCAGAAGGGCCGAGGCTATTCACCCTTAGGCTCTAAGGACACTGACGTGGCACTCAATACTATCGAAGAAATTATCGAAGACATCCGCCAAGGCAAGATGGTCATCCTCATGGATGACGAGGACCGGGAAAACGAGGGCGACCTGATCATGGCGTCCGAGTGTGTCCAGGCGGAACACATCAATTTCATGGCCAAGCATGCGCGTGGGCTCATCTGCATGCCGATGACGCGTGAGCGTTGCGAGCTCTTGCGACTGCCCTTGATGGCTCCGCGCAACGGTTCAGGGTTTGGCACCAAGTTCACCGTTTCCATCGAGGCGGCCGAGGGTGTCACCACCGGCATTTCAGCGGCGGATCGTGCCCGCACCGTGCAAGCAGCCGCGAACCGGAATGCGAAGGCTGAGGATATCGTCAGCCCAGGCCACATCTTCCCGCTGATGTCGCAGCCGGGTGGTGTGCTCGCACGCGCAGGGCACACGGAGGCAGCTTGCGACCTGGCGCGCATGGCCGGGTTCGAACCCAGCGGTGTGATCTGTGAGGTGATGAACGATGACGGCAGCATGTCTCGACGTGCAGAGCTGGAAGCGTTCGCCGAGCAGCACGGTATCAAGATCGGAACCATTGCCGACCTCATCCACTACCGCTTGATTCACGAGCGTACGGTCGAGCGTCTGAGCGAGCAGCCGATCGACACCGAATTCGGCGCATTCAACCTCGTAACCTTCCGCGATTCGGTGGAAGGTGATGTGCATATGGCGTTGACGCTTGGTGAGATTAATCCGGACACACCGGCGCTGGTTCGGGTCCATAACATGGACCCATTGCGCGATCTGCTGATGATTCGCCAAGCCGGCCGCTGGAGCTTGCGTGCCGCAATGAGTGCGGTCGCTCGCGAGGGCGCTGGCGTGGTCCTGTTGCTCGGCCATTCGCCTGAGGGCGACGAACTGCTGGCGCATATCCGAGATGTCGACGGCAACACCAAGAAGAATCCGAGCACGTACAGCACTGTAGGCGCGGGCTCGCAAATACTTCGGGATTTGGGCGTTCGTCAGATGCGTCTCATGAGCTCGCCAATGAAGTTCAATGCGATATCCGGTTTCGACCTCGAAGTTGTAGAATACCTGGCTGCCGAATGACCAGGCGTCGCCCGAAAGGGGCGCCTTGGCTAGGCTTCACCTATGCGAAAGAGCTGGCCTGCACATGGCCGGCTCCGCTCTTTAACGCGATAAGAGATCATTCATGTCCCTGAAGACCATCGAAGGTACCTTCACCGCACCGCAGGGCAAATATGCTCTCGTTGTCGGTCGTTTCAACAGCTTTGTCGTCGAAAGCCTCGTCAGTGGCGCGGTGGACGCCCTGGTTCGCCATGGCGTTCCGGAAAGTGAGATTACGGTTATCCGTGCACCAGGCGCGTTCGAGATTCCATTGGTATGCCAGAAGGTTGCACAACGCGGTGAGTTCGCTGCGATCGTTGCCCTTGGCGCCGTCATTCGTGGGGGAACACCGCATTTCGACTACGTCGCCGGCGAGTGCACCAAAGGCCTGGCGCAGGTTTCCATGGAGTTCGGCGTACCTGTCGCGTTCGGCGTGCTGACCGTCGATACCATTGAGCAAGCCATCGAGCGTTCCGGCACCAAAGCCGGTAACAAAGGCGCCGAAGCAGCGCTCTCTGCTCTTGAAATGGTCAGCCTGCTGGCTGCCCTGGAGGCCAAGTGAGCCTGAATCACGACGACAGCGCTGATCAGCCGGCCAAGCCCGCGAAGGGCAAGATCGCTCAGCGCCGGGTAGCGCGTAGCCTCGCAGCGCAGGCGCTTTACCAGTGGCAAATGGCCGGCCAGGCACTGAATGAAATCGAAGCGCAGTTCCGCGTGGACAACGATTTTTCCTCGGTCGACGGTGCCTATTTCCACGAATTGCTTCACGGCGTGCCGCGTAAGAAAACCGATATCGATGAGTTGCTGGTTCCGCTACTGGACCGTCCGCTCGAGGACATGGACCCCGTCGAGCTGGCAATCCTGCGGCTATCGACGTTCGAGTTGATGAACCGTATCGACGTGCCTTATCGGGTGGTTATCAACGAAGGCATCGAGCTGGCGAAGGTGTTCGGCGCGACCGACGGACACAAGTTCGTCAACGGCGTTCTGGATAAGCTGGCACCGCGCTTGCGCAGTGCGGAAGTACGGCCAGGTAAGGCTTAGACGCGTGGACGAGTTCGAGCTGATCGGGCGGTTTTTCGCGTCCGCAGAGTGCGCACGCCCCGATGCCGCTGTTGCGCTTGGCATTGGTGACGATTGCGCACTGCTCGAGCTTCCGGCCGATGAGCAGTTGGCCATTTCCACCGATACGCTCGTCGCTGGCGTTCATTTCCCCGAAGGCTGTGACGCCTTTCTGCTGGGTCAGCGCGCGCTCGCCGTGACGGCAAGCGATCTTGCGGGCATGGGCGCATCACCCATCGGTTTTACCCTCGCGTTAACCCTGCCGGCGCTCGACAATGCCTGGCTCGATGCCTTTGCCCGCGGCTTGGACACGATGGCCACGGGCTGCCGGTTGGTATTGCTTGGCGGCGACACCACGCGCGGCCCGTTAAGCATGACGCTTACCGTGTTTGGACGTACTCCTAAAGGCCGTGCATTGCGGCGCAATGGCGCACGGCCGGGTGACCTGCTGTGCGTGGGGGGGACATTGGGTGACGCGGCGGCGGCAGTCGATGTCGTACTGGGGCGTGAATCAGCGCCTGAACCGTTGCAAACCCGCCTGTTGCAACGTTACTGGACGCCGCAGCCGCAGCTGGCGCTGGGCGAAGCGCTCCGGGGCGTTGCCACCGCGGCACTGGATATCTCAGACGGCTTGCTGGCCGATTGCATGCACGTCGCGCGCGCCTCGGGCGTGGCACTTCGTATCGAAACCGCTCGTATTCCGGTGCCGGCCGATTTGTGCGCGTGGCGTGGTAGGTCACCCGCGCTATTGCTCGCAATGACCGGTGGCGACGACTATCGCATTGCTTTTACGTTGGCAGCCGCTGCCTTACCTACCGTTCAAGCCGCTCATCCTGAGGTCGTGGCGATCGGAATGGTCGAGGCAGGGCTTCCAGGCTTAACGTTGGTCGATGAATACGGTAGGGAAACGCAGCCTTCGCGTACGGGCTATCTGCATTTTGGAAGCGATGAACATGACTGACCCGGTACTCGACCAGGCGGCAGACCCGGCAGCGCCCTGCACGGTCTGGAACAACCCCTGGCATTTCCTGGCATTCGGCTGCGGCTCGGGCACCTTGCCAAAAGCGCCTGGAACATGGGGTTCTCTCATGGCGCTGCCATTCCTTCCGCTCCTTCAACTGCTGCCTACGTGGGGCTATGGTGTGATGCTCGTCGTCACAAGCCTCTTCGGGTTCTGGCTGTGTGGCCGCGTGGCGCGCGATCTCGGCGTGCATGACCATGAAGGTATCGTCTGGGACGAAATGGTCGGGATGTGGATCACGCTCTGGATGGTGCCTGCCGGTTGGTATTGGCTTGTGCTGGGGTTTCTGATTTTCCGCGTGCTGGACATTCTCAAGCCGTGGCCCATCAGCTGGCTCGACAAAAATGTGCATGGCGGCGTAGGCATCATGATCGACGATGTGTTGGCTGGAGTATTTGCGTGGCTGGCGTTGCAAGCCATCGTGATCGCGGTCGCATGAGCGCGTTGAAAGGCGCGCAAATGACGCGAACCGCGAGGGGCTGAGAATGCTGATCAGAGCGGTGCTGGTGTTCCTTTGCGTGGGCATGATGTTCGCTCAGGCTGACGAGCGCCTGTCCGATCCGGCGCTGCCTAGCGAAATACATCTGGTCAGCGAGCGTTGGCCTTCTTTTACTGAGGAAGACGGTAGTGGCGTCGCCTGGGAAGTGCTCCGGCTCGTGTTCGAACCCGTAGGCGTCAAGGTTCGCATGCAAACCGTCCCTTACAGTCGCTCAGTTGGACTTGTGAGGCGAGGCGAAGCGGATGCTTGGGTGGGCTCCTACGCGGGCGAGGTTGACGATATCCATTATCCGAGATGGCATTTCGATCGGGATTACGTGAGTGCATTGGGACTTGCCAGTACACCTGAACCTTCGGTCGACAGTTTGCCGAATTCGAGACTCCTGTGGATTCGCGGATACCGTTACGAACATTATTTGCCAGGGATCGAAGGCTTTCAGGAGGTCCCGCGGCGCGACAATGTCCTGCCGATGCTGGCTGCGGGTCGCGTCGATTACTTCATCGATGCCCGCGTCGACATCGATATGCTGCTCGCCAAGGCGCAGCGACAGGCGCGCTACAAGATTACGAATCTGGTGCGGTTGCCGTTGTATCTTGGTTTTGCCGAAACGCCAGGGGCGCTCGCGCTGGCTGATCTTTACGATCAGCGCATGGAGTCCTTGATCGGATCGGGCCAGCTCCGCCCGATCTATGAGAAATGGAACTGGGAATACCCGTTCGACTGAACCCTATCGGACCGGCCGGCTATTGGGCACCCGGCCGGCGTATCGTGGAGCGTGCCCTTCATCAGGAGCACCGTGGTCGGTGCGCCGCTGTTTTCGGAGTTTCTCGTGTCAGTCGTGTTCGTTGCTGCGTCCCAATTGCCGACGCCATTCGCCACCTTCACCATGCATGGCTTCTTGGATGACGCGACCGGTAAGGAGCATGTCGCGCTGACGCTGGGCGACGTTAGCGATGGCGAGCCAGTGCTGGGCCGTCTGCATTCGGAATGTCTGACTGGAGATGCGCTCTTCAGCATGCGCTGCGATTGCGGTTACCAGCTTGAAGCCGCGCTCCGCGCCATCGCAGAAGAGGGCCGCGGTGTCTTGCTGTACCTACGGCAGGAAGGTCGCGGCATCGGTTTGCTGAACAAGATTCGCGCATACGCGCTTCAGGATGGCGGCGCTGATACCGTCGAAGCGAACGAGCGTTTGGGTTTTGCGGCTGACCTTCGCGATTACGCCATCTGCAAGCCAATGCTCGACCACTTGCGGATCAATTCGCTGAAACTCATGACCAACAATCCTCGCAAGGTCAACGCCGTGGAAGGTTTCGGCGTCCGCGTCGCAGAGCGCAGGCCTTTGCAAAACGGACTCAATCCTCACAACGAACGTTATCTTGCCACGAAGGCCGGAAAGCTCGGTCACCTGCTCGGTAACCTGCATCAAGGTGAAGTCGAATAACGGGATGCCGTGAACTCACTGTTGGACAGTGACGCGTTGCCCGCCGCCAGAGGAAGTGGCTGGTCAAACGGCCACGCAAGTGGCAGATTGCAGAGATCGTAGTTAGCCGTGAGTGTCATGAACCCAGCGCATCGATTCTCCTTGGCCAGTGCCGTCATCATGGCGTTGGCTTTGATACTCGTCCCCCCGTTCAACCTGTTGCCCTGCCTGCTCGCCGGCCTGCTCGTTCACGAAGTCGTGGATAGCATGACGCCACCGCTTCAGCGTCTTTTTGCGGGCCGAACCGGGCGTGTACTCGCAGTTGGTCTGCTTAGCGTGCTGGTGATTCTCGTGCTCGCTGCCCTGTTCGCCGGGGCGTTTTCGCTGGTCCTGCACGAAGTGAACAACCCGGGACAACTGCTCGGTAAGCTCATGGGCGTCATTGACCGCGCCCGCGACCAGCTTCCGCAGAGCCTGGTGACGTATCTACCTGCCAGTGTCGACGATATCCGGACGACCATCCATGAGTGGCTAAGAGGGCATGTTGCCGAGCTGCAGCTCGTGGGTAAGGGGGCCGTGCATTTGTTCGTGACCGTGATCATCGGCATGGTGCTTGGGGCTGTCATCGCGCTGAACCATGCCCCGGATCCTGCAACGTTACGTCCGCTAGCGGGCGCAATGCTTACCCGTATCTCCCGGTTTTCCCAGGCGTTTCGCAATATCGTGTTCGCGCAGATCAAGATATCGCTGCTCAACACGATCTTTACCGCAATCTTCCTGTTGTGCGTATTGCCGCTATTGGGCGTCGATCTTCCGCTGACCAAGACACTCATCCTGGTGACGTTCGTTGCAGGGCTGCTTCCAGTGGTCGGTAACCTGATTTCGAATACCGCGATTTTCGTCGTGGGGCTTTCGGTGTCGGTGTGGGTTGCGCTCGGCGCGTTGGGTTACCTGATCCTGATCCACAAGGTCGAGTATTTCCTCAATGCGCGGATTGTCGGTGGCCAGATCAAGGCGAAGGCCTGGGAGCTGCTATTGGCGATGCTCGTGTTCGATGCTCTGTTCGGGCTGGCAGGACTGGTCGCGGCGCCAATCTTCTACGCGTATATCAAGGATGAGTTGAAGGCGCAGGGGTGGGTTTGAAGCGCGCTACGGGTGGTTTCCGCAGATTGGAACCGTGCAGGATTTCCACCCGCTGACCGCAGGTATTTGGTTAGGGATCGGTATTTTGGCGCACACCGTGCGGTGGGTTACGCCTGCGGCGAACCCACCCTACGGTCCTAAAAGCCTGTCACCTATTGCTAAACGGCCGAAAACGCCTTCGGCGGATCGAGCAAGCGGGTACGCACCGCGCGTTCTATGCCGGTGGCATCCAACCCGCATTCAGCCAGCATTTCTTCTGGCTTGGCGTGTTCGACATAACGATCCGGTAGGCCCAGGTGCAGCGTCGGTAGCGCATAGCCCTCGGCGGACAGGTATTCGCTGACTGCACTGCCGGCACCGCCCATGACGCTGTTTTCCTCGATGGTGACCAGCAGCTCGTGGCTTTCCGCAAGCTCGCGCACAAGCGCTTCATCGAGCGGTTTGACGAAGCGCATGTCGACGACGGTGGCGTTCAGGCGTTCGGCCGCGGTCAGGGCGGCCGCCAGCTGCACGCCGAACACCAGCAGTGCGACGCGCTTGCCTTCACGACGAATGACGCCTTTGCCGATTTCGAGTGGCTTCAGCTCAGGTTCGATCTGGGCATTAGGGCCGCTGCCACGTGGATAACGAACGGCCGCGGGGCCCTCGAACAGATAACCCGTCGTCAGCATCCGGCGCAGCTCGTTTTCGTCGCTCGGCGTCATGATCAACATGTTCGGCACACAGCGCAGGTAGCTCAGATCGAAACTGCCGGCGTGGGTCGGACCGTCTTCGCCCACGAGGCCCGCGCGGTCGATAGCGAACAGCACGTCGAGGTTCTGTACGGCCACATCGTGGATCAGTTGGTCGTATCCACGCTGCAGGAACGTGGAATAGATCGCGACAACCGGCTTGGCCCCTTCGCAGGCCATGCCGGCCGCCAGCGTGACGGCATGCTGTTCGGCGATCGCGACGTCGAAGTAGCGATCCGGAAAGCGCTCACTGAAGGCGACGAGGTCCGAGCCTTCCTTCATCGCCGGCGTGATGCCCGCAAGGCGTTCATCGCTCGCAGCCATATCGCACAGCCACTGTCCGAATACGGCGGAATACTTCGGTCCTCCCGACTTCTTGGGCGGCGCGCCTAAGGGGTCGAGTTTGGTGATGGCGTGATAGCCAATAGGATCCACTTCGGCTGGCGCGAACCCTTTGCCCTTAGTCGTGATGACATGCAGGAATTGCGGCCCTTCGAGGTCGCGCATGTTGCGCAGGGTCGTCACGAGCGTGGGCAAGTCATGGCCGTCGATTGGGCCAATGTAGTTCCAGCCCAGCTCTTCGAACAATGTGCCCTGCACCAGCATGCCCTTGGCATGTTCCTCCGTGCGACGCGCGATCTCGAGCGCGCCAGGCAAGCGCGATAGCACTTTCTTGCCGCCTTCGCGAACGTGCGCGTAGGTTCGGCTGGAGAGCAGCTTGGCGAGGTAATTGGAAAGTCCGCCGACATTACGGGAGATGGACATGTCATTGTCGTTGAGCACGACCAGCATGTTCGCCCCGACGTCGGACGCATGGTTCAGCGCTTCGAACGCCATGCCAGCAGTCAATGCGCCGTCGCCGATGACCGCGACGGACTTGCGCGAATTGCCTTGCATGCGGGCGGCGATTGCCATGCCCAGCGCGGCGCTGATCGACGTACTCGAATGACCGACGCCAAAGGTGTCGTAGGGGCTTTCCGAGCGTCGCGGGAAGGCGGCAACGCCGTCCTTCTGGCGCAGGGTAAGCATCTGCGCCCGTCGCCCGGTCAGAATCTTGTGCGGATAGGCCTGATGACCCACGTCCCACACTAGGCGGTCGTCGGGCGTGTCAAAGGCATAATGCAGTGCGATAGTCAGCTCGACTACCCCCAGACCCGCTCCGAAGTGGCCACCACTCTGGCCAACGGTGTATAGCAGATCCAAGCGCAGTTCGTCAGCCAGCTCCTCCAACTCCGCTTCGCCCAGGCGCCGCAGTTCCGCTGGCGTTGAAGCACGGTCCAGCAGCGGCGTATTGGGTCGTTCGCGGGGAATCTCGTGGAACGTCTTTGGCATCAGGCGAATCGTTATAAAAAGTTAAGGGCGGAAGTGTACCTGATGACGATCAGGTGTGCAGGGCGGCCCGGATTTTCGAACGAGCCCTGCGTCCTAAGGCAGTTGCCCGGATGCCGCAGGATGGGCTTTCGACCGATTGTCGGGCCTCCTGTTCCCACGGTCTGTGCGCTCGAACCTCGCCTTTTCTACGCGGTAAGTGCGCAAGCAACCAACCTACGGTCGGAACGAATCAGTGACGGCGTTCGACGATATAGCGAGCCAAGGCGCGCAGCGGTTCAGCGGCATGGCCGAAACGTTCGACAGCGGTGATGGCCTGGTCGCGCAGTTCGAGGGCGTAAGCTTTCGCCTCGCTTAGGCCCAGGAGGGCGGGGTAGGTCGGTTTGTCGCGCGCAACGTCGGCCCCCTGACGCTTGCCCAGCGTTTCGGTATCGCTTTCCACATCGATGATGTCGTCCTGCACTTGAAACGCGAGCCCAACGGCTTGCGCATACACATTCAGATCGGCAAGGTCCGCCGTCGTGGCTCGGCCGCTCGCGAGCGCACCAAGGCGGACGCTGCCCTCGATCAGCGCACCGGTCTTATGGCGGTGCATGCGCTCCAGTGCGTGTTGGTCCAAACGGCGTGCGACCGATCCCAGGTCAATCGCCTGGCCGCCGACCATACCCGCAGGGCCCGCGGCGTGCGCCAGGCAGCGGACCATCTCCAGCCGGGTCTCCGCGCTTTGCGGATTGCGTAAAGGGTCCGCGAGTACCGCGAACGCCAACGCCTGCAAGCCATCGCCCGCTAGAATCGCCGTTGCCTCATCGAAGGCCTTGTGAGTCGTTGGTTGGCCACGGCGCAGATCATCGTCATCCATGGCGGGAAGGTCGTCATGAACCAATGAATACGCATGGATGAGCTCGACCGCAGAAGCGGCGCCATCGGCTTGCTCGGCCACGCCGCCCAACGCTTCGCAGGCGCCATAGACCAGCAATGGACGTACGCGTTTTCCGCCATTCATCACGCTGTAGCGCATGGCGTCATGTAGGCGAGCGAGATCAGGAGCAGGGCTGTCGAACAGCGATTTCAGGGCGTCGTCGACGCGCGCCTGGCAGTGGGCCTGATACGCCTTGATCATGCGTCGGCTTCCGAATCGAAGGGCGCTTCCTCGAGCGTACCGTCGCGCTCCATGAGAATTTGAACCTTCTGTTCGGCTTGTGTGAGCGCTGCCTGACAATCCCGGGTGAGACGGATGCCTTGTTCGAACGCGGTCAAGGAGTCTTCCAGGGAAAGCGACCCGGCTTCCAGACGTTCGACCAATGTTTGCAGATCGGAAAGTGACTGTTCGAAGTCGAGCGGGGCTTTCTTGCGGGCCATGGTAGGTCTTCTCGGGCGTGCGGGTGCGGCGACGTTAGCAGAGGGCTCGTTGGGCCGCAAATGGACCAGGAGGCAAAGGGATTGAACCCTGCGGGACAACTGTCAGTCGACCCCTGTGGGCTCGGTCGCTTCGCTTCGGGTTCTCTGCCGCGCTTCTCATCAGCCATCGTTTCAATCCTTTGGATTGGCTAGGTGGCCTGGCCTTATCAATAACGACGAATCAGGGAGACTCGCTCGTGCTTCACCTCGCGTTCTGGGACTACGTCGCGATTGCCGTTTATTTCGCGGTCACCGCCGCTATCGGCTTTTCCGTCACACGCCGCAAGACCGATACCGAAGATTTGTTTCTCGCCGGACGCACCTTAGGACCGGTCGCCATTGGGTTTTCGCTGTTCGCCTCCAACATCTCGTCCGACACCCTCGTTGGATTGCCCGGTGCGGCCTACAGCTCGGGCATATCCGTCGCTAACTACGAATGGATGGCAGGCGTCATCCTGATCCTGGCGATCTTTCTAGTGTTGCCGGTTCTTAGCCGGACCCGCGTGCAGACGATGCCGGAGCTGATGGAGCGCCGTTTCGATGGGCGAATGCGCAGCTATCTTTCGGTCATCACGCTCGTGTTGTCCATCCTGTTGGATACCGCTGGGACCTTGTTCGCGGGCGCGCTGGTCCTGACCACGTTCATGCCGCAATTGACCATCGTCGAGGTTTGCTACGGGCTGGCCTTGTTTGCGGGGCTTTACAGCGCTGCAGGTGGGCTACGCGCCGTCGTCTATACGGATGTCGTGCAGGGTGTGGTCCTGCTGCTTGGCTCCGGCATGCTGGCGTTCATCGTATTCGGCAAGTTCGATTATTCCTGGCAGAACGTCACCGAGGCGCTCGATCCGGACCATCTTTCATTGATTCGCCCCCTCGACGATCCGGGCGTCCCTTGGCTTGGGCTGCTAACCGGATTGCCCATCGTCGGCTTCTATTACTGGACCATGAATCAGTACGTCGTGCAGCGACTGTTTGGCGCGCGTGACATGGCCACTGCCGGGCGTGCTTCGCTGTTTGCCGCCATCCTGAAACTGTTGCCGATGTTCCTGATGGTCATCCCCGGCGCCATGGCTGTCCCGCTCCTGACCGATCTGGAACATCCCGATCAGGTGTTTCCCACCATGGTGGCGGAATTCGCTCCCGTAGGGCTGGCGGGGTTGATCTTCGCTGGGCTCATGGCGGCCTTGATGTCGACCTGTTCGTCCACGCTCAATTCGGCGGCTACGCTGCTGACCTTGGATTTCATCAAGCCGCGTAAACCAGAATGGTCTGGCGAAAAACTGGCCTGGACCGGTCGGGTCCTGACCCTCGTCGTCACGCTGATCGCGGCGACATGGGCGCCAATGATCCAGTACTTCGAAGGGATTTGGGCCTACCTGCAACAGATTTTTGCCTTTGTCGCATCACCGCTGGTGGCCGTCTTTCTGTATGGCCTGTTTTCCAAGCGACTCGGCGCCAGCGCTGCCTTACGCGGATTGGCGTCCGGACATTTGGCGAGCGCGTTATTAGCAGTTGCCTATTTCAGCGAGTGGATTCCGATCCATTTCACGGTCATTGGCGGGGTCGTTTTCGCAGCAACGTTGGTGTTGACCTTCGTCTGGAAGGTCGCGCTCGGGGAGAGCGATGCACCCGCTGGCGATGACGCGCGTATTGCCGATTTCGCCCGCCACGGATTGGAAAAGATGCCGCGTGATGTGTGGTGCGGTGCGTTCGTCGTGCTGGCGGTGGTCGCGGCGACTATCTACGCCTTCCGTTGATCCAGGTGACTCCACTTGGAGCCACTTGTTTGGGGAACGCGCTACACGAATGCCTCAGAACCTGTTCACGATCTGCTGCGCGTCGGCTAAACGGCGTTGAAAAAGCCTGCGGAATGCTCATTTACCGCACGTAAACTCGTGTGCGAGCCCAGTCCGCTTCCTCAGCCGTTTTCGCCACCGTTTATCTCTAGCTCACGAGATCGTGAACAGGTTCTTAGGGCTGTGAACGATTTGCGCTGGCGGTGGAGTCATCCACCCTTGGTGCCGCATCCGTTGTTTCGGCTGGGACCGCTTCGAAGATATCCGGCTCCGCCGCTGCCAACTTCTCGCTCAATGCAGTCGTCAGGGAGACGACGAAGGGCACATTGAGATGCTGCCAGTCTCGATACATCAGATAGTCATTGGTAACCGTCGGGCAGGTGTCTGCCGTGCAGAGATATTCGGACATGTCCACGGTGGCGAGGTTGGCCACTTGACCTTCGAGTGCTTCAGCAGGGTCGGCGTCAGCCAACGAATCATCGCGAGACTTCGCGCAGCCCTGCGGGGCATCTTTATGCCGGGAAATGCAATTGATCACATCGAAATCGAAGGACGGATTATCGCGGATTGCCACGACTGGAATATCTAGGGCCTCGAGCGTGCGCCACTGTTTTACGTAGCTCTCAGGCACGTATTCGGCGCCACTGTCCTTCACTGCGCGCGTCGATGTGGTGACGACCACATCCGGCTGAAGTGCTTCGAGGCGCTTGATCGCATGCTCGTTCCACACAGCGCAAGAAGGGTCGGAAATGTCCAACGCACCGAATGGGCAATCGCTCTTGGTCATGTTGACCACCTTCAGGCCGTTCTCCTGGCCGATGATGTTCAACGCTGGAAGCCATTGTGCCGAGTGTGAACCCCCCACCAACGCGACGACGGTATCGGCCTTTTCATCTCCGTATGCACATTCCTTCAGGTCGGGTGTCACCGCGTCCTGGTGGCATCCATCGCCGTAAGCGTCTGGCAGCACGTCTTTCACTGCGATGAAATTCTCACGGGTGATGCCTGCCGTATCGGTCTGCACTTGAGCCAACGGAGGCGCTATCGCTTCGAACGCCTGGCTCTGCGCATTTTCTTCACGAATGATGCCGTTGACGTGTTGGCGCCAGACACCGGCCCCAGCAAGCACGGGCATCACGCATGCGACGCCGATGGCGTAGGGAATGAGAATCCGCGCGCCGCGTGGCTTGCTTTTGTTCTTCTGGCGCAAGGGACGTTCGACCAAGCGGGTGGTGGCAAACGCAAGCACGATAGACAGTGCGATGACGACAAGCCCCTGCCATAGGTTCAGCAGCCCGCCGCCATTCAATTCACGGGCGAAAACCAAGAGCGGCCAGTGCCACAGGTACAGCGTGAATGACACGCCGCCCAGCGCCACCAGCTTGGGATGAGAAAGCAGCCGCTTGATGGGCGTCTCCTGGTCATGTGCGCCAGCCACGATGAGGAACAGGGCTGCGGCGACCGGTACGAGGGCTATATAGCCCGGAAAGTGGATACCCACTGGAATCAGCAGCCCGGCAAACAGCAGGATGAACAAACCAATGCTGGCCAGGGCGGTACGTGCGGTATCGCTCAACCGAATATGCGGCAGCAGGAATGCGAGCAGCGAACCCAGCAGGAATTCCCAGGCTCGCGCCAGCGGATTGAAATAGGTCGGTGCGGGATTGGCCGTAGTGGCGATTACCGAATAGACGAAGGAGAGGGCGATCAGGCTGCCCAGTAATAGGACGACCGGCGTGATCGACCCTGCGCGGCGCGCCAGCCAGAAGGCGCCCATCAACAGGAAGGGCAGCAGCGCGTAAAACTGGATCTGAATCGAGAGGGCCCAGAACTGCTGCACCGGGCTGGGTGGGTTGTCGCGGGCTAAGTAGTCGACCAGCGAGCGCATTAGGCCGATGTTCTCGTAGTGCACGGCGCTGTGTACGGTTTCCTTGATCACCTGCGCCCAAAGTGGCTCGGGAATGAAGAAGTAAGACAGCACCAGTGTGCAGAACAGAACGAAGTAGGCTGACGGTGCGATGCGGCGCACGAGGTTGCCCCAGAACACCAAAGGCTGAAGCCTTCCTTCGTTGTTGTACTGGCGAGTGAGCACACTCGCCATCAAAAAGCCGGAAATGACGAAGAACACGTCCACACCACCGGACACTTTGGCGAGCCAAATGTGATAGACGGCGATGAAGAGTGCGCCTATGGCGCGAACGCCCTGGATATCCTCGCGGTAGGAGTTATCCGTTTCCATTTTGAAGAACTGCATCGGCTTCATATTCCATATAAGGGCGAGGTGCGTTCGCACTGCAAATCCTCTGCAGCCTGCGCACCTCTTCTGATATGGCCTGCGATTTCCGTTCTTCGCGAATACTGCCGTTGCCTGCTGGCGACAGTGTGACTCGCATACACGCCGCGGGTTCCGGCGATGTTTCTAAATGTGAGCGGTATCTAATTCAGGGGACCGCCTGGCTGCCGCCTCGTGCTCCCGCCTTGTTGCTCAGCAGACTTTGCGTTGCGGTGTGGATGAACGCGTCCATCTGCTGCCCAAGTACGGTGGCTGCCTCCGGATCGTCCAATTTTTCCGTCTGCCGTCCACGCAGGTCATAGCGATAGAGACGCGGTTCCAGATCCTTAGGCTTCACCAAAATGCGGTCCCCTCTGACGATTGCGACCGTCTGCTCGCCACCCGATGGCTTGATCACGCCCGTGCCCGGATCGCCGTCCGGCAGGCTCAATAAGTCGCGCCCCCAGCATTGTTGCTGTGTGTCACCCCCCAATCGCGCCATGATGGTGGGGACGATATCGACTTGGGTGCCAACGCGGTCGGACACCCCACCGAATTTCTCCTGAATGCCCGGTGCGATGAGCAAGAGCGGTACGTTGAAGCGGAACAGGTCCATTTCAGTCAACTGCTCGGGTGCACCGAAGCCGTGGTCGCCCACGACGACGAACAGCGTGTCCTTGTAGTAGGGCGATTGCTTGGCTTTCTCGAAAAAACGCCCAAGCGCCCAGTCGGAATAACGCATCGCGGTGAGGTGGATGTCTTCCTTGCCATCGACCATGACCGGCTGTACTGGAAGCGGATCGGGCAGCGCATACGGGGTGTGGTTGGAAAGACTCTGTAGCAGGGCGTAGAACGGCTTCTCCCGATCAAACGCATCCAGCTCTTTTGCGCCGCGGTCGAACATGTCCTGGTCCGAGACTCCCCAGGTTGGGTCCATGAAGACGGGATTGACGAAGTCTTCACGGCCCACGAAGTTGCGCATCCCCTGATTGCTGAAGAAGCCCGACTGGTTGTCCCACTGGAAATTGCCGTTGTAGACGTAAACGTCCTGATAACCCCGTGTGGACAATTGTTGCGGAAGCCCGGAGAACGCGTGTCCGCCTTCCGGGGTACGCATCAAGTATTCGAACCCCGGAAGGTTGGGGAAGCAGGCCATAGTGGCGAACATGCCTTGGTGGGTATGGGTGCCATTGGAGAAAAACCGGTTGAACAGCAGGCCTTCTTTGGCGAGCGAATCGAAGTGGGGCGTGATGTTGTCGGTGCTGCCCAGGGCACCGACGTGCCGTCCGGCGAAGCTTTCCAGCAGGATCACGACGACGTTGCGCACGGGTAGCGTTCCCGCCGCGTCCGGCTCGCTGATCCGGCGAACGGCCGCATCATGCTCGTCGATTAATCGGTCGTTTGAGGTCAACAGCATGTCGCGCACGATTGCGGTGGCGTCTTCATCCGCCAGGGACGAGTCCCACGTGTTGTCACGGTGTTCGGAGAACGTTGTGGATGCAGCGTCAGCCAGGCTTAGGATGCCGTTCAGGCCCAGATGATTGGCGAACATGGAGTCGGTCGTATAGGCGTCGCCCCACCGCAGAGGAGGCCCTTGTTCGGCATGCCCGCGACCGGCGAGTACCGCAACCATCAGGCAAACGACGAAGGTAGCGCTGCGCTGATACCAACGAGAGGACGGAGTTGTGTGCGTGCGGCTGGCCCGGTCCAGTACGCCGAATAGCAGCCAAAGCGCCGCAGTCGCCAGGACCCAGGCAACGAGGTATCGCGCGACCGGGAACCCGTTCCAGAGCATGCTCAGCACCGTGTTCATGTCTTCCTGCAAGTACTGGAAGACGAGGCTGTTGAGGCGCTGGTGGAATTCTTTGTAGAAATCGAGCTCGCCCAGGCTTGTGAACAGGCACAGGCTCGCCGTGAGGGTGAGCCAGGCACGTTGCCAGCCACGCGCTGCGGTTGCCTTTCGGCTGAGCAACGCCAAAAGGAGAGGGGCGCAGGCAATGAGCGCGACGCGAATGTCGAAGCGCGCACCGTTGAAGAAAGACTCGAGGAAGTCGCCGGTGCGGGCATCACCTATCAGGTGGTTGTTGTAGAGCAGTAGTGCCAGGCGTAGCAGCCCGAACATCACCATGAAGGTGAGGACGGCGTAGAGGGTGAACAGCAACTGGCTTACGAGCCCTGGGATGGGAGGATTCTGGGTAGATGCCTGATGTGCATCGCGCATGGGAAGACGACCTTGTCTCAAAAAAGCGCGAATCCTCTAGGAGCTTTCGTGAAAAAAGCGTCATTGAAATGTCATTATTTTTCGTGACGTTGAAGTCCCCGAGGCAACCTTCGAATGATGTCGTCGTGAGCCTCGCACGCGCCGAGGTGCGCTCACGCTAGGCCCCGCGCGGGCCCTCTATTGCGGGCTTTGAAGTTGTCAGCATTGATTGGGTCAATCACGGATGCGCGTTGCGAATAAATTTGGAAACATTTAAGCGCCATCGTTCCCTGTCAAACCGCTCATACGGATCCGGATTGCCAGGCGCCATCGCCGCCCCCGCGAATGATCAGCCCCGTTTGAATGACCGGAGAAGTGGGTCCGCGGAGCGCACGGACCCGAGTGAAGCTAGCCTCAGCGCCCTTTGGGGCAAGCGGTCTGAGGCGCGGCCACCCACTGCCGAGACGTCTCCGCAATCGTGTCTGCGAGCACCGCGACTGCGCGTTGGTGGGCAACTACGACCTCTTCGATCGTCGCGCCTGCTTTTTCCGTCGTCTGCGTGCTGCACGTCAGGCTACGCCGTTGTCCATCTTGGGCCCGAAGGTTCAAGCTCCAGACCGTATCGACCAGCGCGTAGTGACCGGGAATTGATTCGAAACGGCGTACATCGACACGTACGGCCAACTGGTCGCGGTTGGAATCCCGCGGCAAACCCGCAAGGTCCCGGGTGCCTAGGCGGTGTTCGAGCTGTCCGACCAATGCGTCATGAAACTCATCTGCTAAGGGCGAGCCCCAGCGTTCGCTCTCTAGAATGGCCAGCTTGCCATTCCCCTGGCGGACAACCAGTTGCGGTTGATCCACTTGTACCGGCATGCGCAGTGATTGAACCTGAAGCTGAAACGGGACCGGTTGTCCCATTGACGCCTGCGCCTGGGGTGGCGCAATCAGCGTGTAGTACTGGGTCGGTGCCGATGAGCTGCACGCCGCCAGCGATAATGCGGCAGCGGTGCCTAGGGCTCGTGCGATCAACGTCATCTTACTGCTCCTCGATAGTGCGAGACGGGGTCGGCGGGTCATACGAGCCCGGTGCTGATTCCCCCGAACGGCCACGAATCAACGCTTCGGGGTGGCGGCTCAGGTAGTCAGTCAGGACACGCATGGAGCGTGCGGTACGCTGCAGTTCGTCCATGGTCGTCTCTACTTGTTGCAGCTGCGGCGAATCCTCGGCGAGCGTCTGGTTGGCCGTCTCCATGGTTCGCGCGACCTGTTCCAAGGTTTCGCTGGCTTTCTTCAGCGTGCCTTGCATCTCCGGCAATACTTGGCCATTCACCTGCTTCATGGTCCGTTGCAGTTCGGCCAGGCTGCCATTGAGGTTGTTGCCGATTTCGTCCACTGGCAGACGGCTAATCTTGTCCACCATCGCCTGAAGCTGCTCCTGCAGACGGTCGAAACTGCCGGCGACGGTCGGGATTTCGATGGGCTTGGTCGTGGGGTTGAACGCGACTTTTGGTGCGTTGGCATCGAACTCGAGGGCGATGTACAGCTGCCCGGTCAACAAGTTGCCGGTGCGTGCCTGCGCGCGTAAACCATTGTCGATGAAACGCTTCATGAGTTTGGCGGTTTGCTCGTCGCCTTCGCCGCCCATCTCATTGACCAGCTCCTCGTGAGCGCGGCCAAGGCGTTGCGGATAGATCACCGCGCCGATGACCGTAGGGAAGTTACCGCTTTTGTCGTCGTATTCCAGGTTCATGGAAACCACGCGACCAACGTTGATGCCGAGAAACTCGACCGGAGCATCAACTCGCATACCGCGTAGCGACTGGTCAAAACGCATCTGGATATACCGCGGCTCACCGTCCGGTGGGGCAAGGGCGTTCTGTTCGTTCGCGAACAGCTCGAACTCAGTGTCTTCGTTGGCCGCCTTTGGATCTGGGCTCCAATTCGGTTCCCGGAACGCAATACCGCCAGCAACGATGGTGGACAATGATTCGGTATTGACCCGCAGTCCATCCGCACCCAGGGCGACATCGACCCCGCTGGCATTCCAGAAGCGGCTGTCGGTAATCACGAAGCGGTCGTTCGGTGAGTTGACGAAGATCTCGATATCGACGCCCTTACCGTCTTTGGACAGCGCGTACGACACAACCTGTCCCACCTGGATACGGCGGTAATACACGGGGGCGCCTACATAGAGCGAGCCTAGATCACTCGTGTGTAGCGTGAAACGCTTGCCCGAATCGCCGTAGGTCACGGGCGGCGGCGCTTCGAGGCCTTCGAATGTATTCGTGGTTTCTTCTTCGCGGCCGGCATCGGCTCCGATGAAAACACCGGAAAGCAATGTGTCGATGCCCGACACGCCACCTGCGCCGATACGCGGACGTACCACCCAGAAGCGCGAGTCTTTGCGCGTGAAAGGATAAGCGGACTCATCGAGTTCGATAGTCGCGCTGACGTGGGAGCGATCATCGCTGAGCTGAATACGGGTAACCGTGCCGATCACGACGTTCTTGTACTTCACCTGTGTACGGTTGGCTTCCAACCCTTCGGCGGTCTGAAAACTCACCGTGATCTGTGGCCCGGTGGACAACCAGCTGTGCACCACCATCGATAGGCCGACCAAGCCGGCGGCGATGGGCACCAACCAGATCAGTGAAATACGGAAGCGGTGGCTCTTCACCTCGGCGGTTCCTGGTGTCGGGGATTCGGGCCTATCGGACATCGTCTACCTCTGCGTCCCAGATTTTTCGTGGGTCGAACGTCATGGCGGCAAGCATCGTCAGCACGACGACGACGCCGAAGAACAGGATGCCAATGCGTGGTTCCACCACGCTCAGCGCGCGAAACTGTACCAGCGCGGCGACCAACGCCACGACCAAAACATCGAGCATCGACCAGTAACCGATCAACTCGACGAAGCGATAGAGCTTGGATCGCTCGCGCATGGCCCAGCG
Source organism: Pseudomonas matsuisoli (assembly GCF_014647635.1). GTDB lineage: Bacteria > Pseudomonadota > Gammaproteobacteria > Pseudomonadales > Pseudomonadaceae > Pseudomonas_P > Pseudomonas_P matsuisoli. The sequence goes on along the minus strand of NZ_BMPO01000005.1, from coordinate 273,420 downwards.
GCTACGCCGTTGGCAGGTAATGAGCAGCAGCCCCATGATGAAGAATTTCAGGCAGGGGACGACGATGCTCGCGATGAAGATAAGCAGCGCGATGTCCCAGGACCCGTCTTTCCAGAACTCGATGACGCCGCTCATGATCGTGTTGTCGGTACCGCTGCCGAAGTAACTCGTGTACATGACCGGCAGTGTATTGGCGGGAATGTAGAGGATGAACCCGGCGATCAGCAGTGCCCAGGTGCGGGCGTACATGTTCGGTTTACGGCGGTGAACATGGGAATGGCAGCGCGGGCATTCCTGGGCGCCGTCATCGCACGCATAGCCGCAGGTATGGCACAGGCATAGACCCAGGTCGCGCGCGTAGTGCGGCTGGCTCATCGAACGGGCACCTGAAGGTCGTCCCATAGGCGGCGGATATCCCGGTTGGCGATCAGGATGAGCAATACCGCGAGCATGGCCACCGCCCACAGGCCCGCGCCGGGGTATACGTTCAACATGCCCGCCAGCTTGATGATCGCCACCAGAATGCCCAGCAGACACACTTCCAGCATGCTCCAAGGACGTAAATGCTCCAGGGTGCGCATGCAGGTCCTAAAGCCAGGGGCTATTTGTTTGAAGTAGGCGAATGTCAGTACCCAGCCCAGCAGCATGATCTGCAAGCCCGGGGCGAAGATGATGGCTAGGCCGGCGACGAGGGCGATAGGCGTTATCCGACCCTCGGCGAGGGCCAATACGGACTGCCAAAGCGACGCCTCGTTGCTCAAACCCTCCATGCGGATCTGAATCACCGGAAACGCGTTCGCGAGAATATAGAGAATGCCCGCCGCCAATGTGAGCGCCAGGAGCTTTTCGATATTCAGCCCGCCGCCACGTTCCAGCAGTGCTCCACACCTGGCGCAATACGATGCTTCGGTCCGCTTCAGCGGTGCGCGCGCGTAGACCGAGTCGCAGTGTTCGCAAATGATCCAGTTGCTGCGCGTGGCCGCGTCGCTTCGCCCTGTGTCGAGGGACGTGCCCGACTGCAAGCACCGCGATGGCGCTTCAGACTTCGTCTGCACTATCGCCATAGGGGCTTTTGTGCAGCGGAAGGCGAGGTTGTACGTTTCATTCGGGGCCTATTTTGAATTCAAGCCAACGCAGAACTCTACAAGATTCACGTATCGAGGGCATGCTCGTTTAGCTCTGAGACATGGCCCTGAAGCTGCGGTTCTGCTTGTTACATGCGGGTACAGATCGCCAAGCGAGGCGGTTGCCCGCTGGGCACGTGATGGCCAAGGTGGTTGTCCATGCTTCTGTGCAGTCGCAAAGAGGGCATAAACGTTATGCGCATCGTTTGCCTGGGGTGGGGTTCGCTCATCTGGAAACCAGGACAACTCCCGTTGGCATCCGAATGGTTCGACGACGGCCCCATGCTGCCAATCGAGTTCGCCCGTGAAAGCGACGGAGGAGAATTGGCGACCGTCTTGTGCGATGACACACCAGAGGTTCCAGTGCTTTGGGCTTATCTCGATACTCGAAACCTGGAGGATGCGCGCGAATATCTACGTATCCGTGAAGCGATCCCGGATTTCCAGCCTGAATGCGTCGGAAGTATTCCCTCACAGCGCGCGCTTTCAGCGCACGCACCGACCATAACTGATTGGGCACGTAATCGGACGGTCGATGCCGTCATCTGGACCAACCTGCCGCCGCGCAGCCAAGGTAAAAACCACCGTAAACCAAATGAGAGCGAAGTTATCGAATACCTCACAGGTTTGCCTCTCAGCAAAAAAGAGCATGCTGAACATTACATCCGTTCGACCCCGAAGGGGATTGCCACGCCTTATCGCCGATTGGTGGAGGAGGAATTAGGGTGGTGTCACTTGTAATTAATTCACAGGCGAGAGTTGGCTAAATGTTCGGAGTGCATCTCTGATGGGGACTGGTTTGTTTTATACTGCTGTCAATGTTGATGGGTTCTTCAGTCGCCTAGTGTTTTTATTAGATATTCAGTTCTCTCTTTTGACATTCGCGCCTCGCAGTTATTTAGGGTCGTAACGTGTGCTTGGGACTGCTCCTCTATTTCAAATGACTCTAGTGCGCAATTCTCATTGCGGAGCGTTATCCATGCACGCTGCGAATTCTTTATTTTTGATAGGTATTCCGCAAGCGAGTTGCTGTTGTTTGAGTATTGGGTTTTGATGTTTTTTATTAAGCGTCGATAGGCAAAGTTGAGTTTTTTGTCGGATTCTTCTTTCCGCTCGAGAGAACACTCTAAAAATTGTTGGCTTGTCGCTATATCCTTACAGGCTTGGTAGGCGCTAGCGGAAGTCGCGCCCAGTGATAGCATCGCCGCGGTAAATAAGGATTTCCATTTTTTTGAATTCAGGTGAAGTCTCCTTGGGTGGGGAGTCAGCATGAGAGTTTATCTGGTCTGTAAAAGCGTGACGGTTTTAGCTCGAATTCAGCAGCTCTTACGGGGCGATTCACTACGCATCCGTTAGAATGCTAGAGCTAGGGGATGACGGCTTAAAGCTGTGGAATTTTATCTAGGTAATCTTGCTCAAACTCCGCTCGGTTGATCAATCTCTGAGTGGTATTTCCTGTTGTTCTGTTTGTTAGCGTCTCTTTTCCCGTCTGCGAAACATAGTCATATTCTGCGTAGCGTAACGTGTCAGGTAAGACTTGTTCGGATGAATATTTGCAGCATCCATCCTTGGACACTGAATAAATTGCTTTTTGGTAGTGGGATACGACTGGGCTAGTAAGGCGTTCGAAAACGGCTGGCGCAGGTGAATAAATACCGTTTTTAAGGTCGTATATATAATAGCTATAAGCGCTATTCCCGCCGGCTTCGATTTCTAAAATTCGCATGTCTGGGAAGCCGTCGAAATTTAAGTCTTCAAAAGTTATATTAATAGGGTTTGTTTGGGTTGAAATTTTTATTTTTTGTTTTTTTCCTGTAGCTAACTCTATATTAAGTATCTTTTCTTGAGTGGCTGAGTCTATTTCAATTCGGTCTATAATTTTTTTATAGGATCTGCTTCTGGCTATTGCTTCAAGGCGATAGGTATGCTTCGTGTCTTGCCAGGTTCCTTTCAATGTTTCCTCATGGATAGATGCTTCTAGATTCGCAATGTTGGATGCGTTGCTTTCTAATAAGCTTAATTTTTCAGGGGTGATCTTCCCATTTAGCGAGATTGGTATTTTGTATTTTTCATATATATATCGTCCTGATACGTCATTTTCTTTTTCGATAAGTACCATAAATGTGGGGCTGCCGGCTATGCTGCCTTTATAAGCAGTGATCTCGGTGATTTCTATAGGGGTGCCCAGGCATTCGGTTGAAATGAGTAGCGCCATAAAAGAAATAATGCAGATTTTTGTCATTGGGCTATTCCTAAAGCTATTTTGGCTTTATTTAGCATTTCGGAACGATGGCGCATGTTGTTTGGCTCTTTTGCCCGCTCCGGGTAGAAGGGATTAGTCTGTGTTGCCCAGCCATTTACATAAACAGATACCCAAAACAAGTCATCTGAGTCAGCTGAGTTGTTTAGTTTTGGCTTTAATTTGGACCAATAGTATCCCGACGCAATGGCCGATAACTCCGGGTCATCAGATATGCGCTGAGCCGCGCTGTTGCTTGATGTTATATCTATCCCTGAGTACTCAGACAGGCTTCTTAGGTATAGCTGGCATGCTGTGTAGTTTCTGCGCCCTGTTAACTGGATTAGACCACGTCCTTTAAATCGTTGGCCGTCGCCATGCTGATTGTTGCCTAGATCTGACCTGCCTTCATATTGTTGTCCTGAGCCAATCTCCTCTGAAAACTTTAATTCCCCCGTTTCGTGTGCGATTTGAGCTAAGAAGTGTGCAATCCTCAATGGGGTGTTGATTTTAAAGTGAATTAACGTTTTATTGATAGGTGATAGGTATCTGTCGATTGTTTTTTCTGAGGCGGAGGTCATTATTAGTGAAAGTTGCTCTCTAGTGATGAGCAATCGGGAAGTTTCATATAGGGTTCTTAGCAAGTTATTTGCTTGGAAGTGCCATGGCTTAATTTTTTCTTGAAGCAAAATTATATTTCTGCTCCAGAATTCTAGCTTTTCAATTCGTCCTTTTTCTACTGCCCATTTTTTGGGGCAGCCGGCTTTTGGAGAAAGGATTGTATCTAGCGTGCACCAAGATTTTAGATTAAAAAACCACTCACTCTCATACCTAACAACAAGCTGAGCAAGCCTTTGCGCCTGCCACGGCTTACTCAGCGCTGCTCGAATTTCTTTGGTGGTGATAACCCCGTCGTGATCGGTATCCATGATGTCATGGAGTGTCAGCTTCAGTGGGCCTTGTCGCTCCATGTCGATCATGGATTTGTAGCCGCTTTGCTCTTCCTTGGTCAGCTGTTTCGTGGCGTCTAGCCAGGAAACCAATTTGGCTTTTGGCGGAGCGGTATCTTCCAGGCATTCGTACCCTTCCCATTCCCACGGGCTGTGGCGAGTGGTGACGAGGTCTTGCTCTGCTAGCCAGCCGCCGATGGGCGCGCCGTGGGTGTCGGCGAGTAGGCCTTCCAGCCTCCACCATTTAGTTTGAGTCCGACCATCGATGCCCGGTACGACGAGTTTCGCCTCAGAAGGGAGGTCGTCCAGCAGGCTTTGGGGAATGATTAGATCGACGCCTGTGAATGGGCCGTCATCGGTTACGTGTGGAGGATTTTCCGGGCTGATGTCGTTGCGGTGGGGGATGAGTTTGCTGACCCCTTTGTGAACCTTGAGCAGCGTTTTCGCTGAGTCAGGAAGTGAAGCAGCATAGGCGCGGCTCTTAGCGATAAAGGCGGGAACATCGTCGCAGCTGAACGTTTCGATGTGGGTAATCGACTGGGGGGTGGCGTCTGTTTGGTTTTGGTAGAGACCGGGGTGGCCGATCAAATCGCCTGCTTTGATCGGAACAGGCTTTTCCAGGACGACGACCTCGCCCAGCGCGCTTGGCTGTTGTTCCGCTTTGAGGAATTTAGCGGACACGTAGCCTTGCGGCTCGCGCGTTTCATCGACGCCTTCAGCGGGCATGAACACACCACCGGGTTCCAAACTCCGAATCTGGAGAAATTCACCGTTGCCTGATGCATGAATACGCGCGCCCTTGCTGAGCTTTCCCAGGATCGCCGATGTGCCGTTGGCTGATGCGCGAACGTTGAGTCCGTCCTTTTTCGTGTTGACGGTGTAGACCACGTCGCCCCAGAACGTGGGCCGCGGTAAGCCGCTTTTAGTTTGATAGGTGGCCCAGTCCTGCAGGTGCATATAAAGGCTGAATAGCGTTAACGATGGGCGTGATGTTGTCTCCGGCCCCGTTTCTGCGGGCGGCTCCAGGCGATGTCTGACCAAGACGAACCCGGTGGAGAAGGGCGCCCGCGTTATCTGCGGTATTGCCGCTGGATATTCGCTGATGGGGTAAGAGTCGTCGATTCGATAGGCGACCACTTCACCATCGGCCATGCAAAAGACCTGCGATTGGTCGACGAGAGCCGCAGTGCCGGCATCGAAGTGAACGCCGCCGTGCCATAGCCCATTTGCCCCTATTGGGTAAAAGCCGCTTTTTGCATTGGCGAAAAGCGTCAATTGCTGAAGCGCGTTGAGCTTACTTTTGAAGGGATGGCACCAATTCCGAATGGGCGTCAGTGTGTCCATGTTCTATCCATTTCCTTTGGATGGCGACGGCTGACCGATCCTGGTTAGCCGGAGAAATTGAGCTGTCGCGTTAACGGTTGGGCTGGTGTATCCGTAAGTGCATTGGCCTGCGCTTTCTCAAGCACATCACCGGTGTTGGCCCCTTCGGGTCTATCCGGTTGTGTGGGCGATTTGATTGCGATTCCGGAGCCTTTTCCGGGCGCCCCGCCTGCATTCAAACGCGTTAGGGGCCCAGAAACGGAGATGCCGCCGGGGTCGAGCTTGATAAAGCTGCCGCCTGCCGAGAGGGTCAGTTCGATGCCCGCTTCGATGACCATCTTCTGGCCGGCCTTGAGATGAATTTCGCGACCGGCGTTGGTCAGCTGTGAACGCCCCAGCTGAATGTGTTGGTTTTCGCCGATGGTGAGATGGTCGTCCGGTTTTATTTCGACCTTGCGATCCATGGCGATGGTTAGATGCTCTTCAGCCTTGAACTCGCTGTAGCTGTTTGCCTCGACGGTGTCGTGACGCTCGTGGCCGACGCGGATCTTCTGGTCGTGCTCGATGTTTTCGTCCCAGTCCCGCTGGGCATGGATGTAGATCTGCTCCTGCCCTGTGCGGTCTTCGATGCGCAGTTCGTTGTAGCCGCCACCGCCTGGGCTGGAGAGGGTTTTGAAGACGCTGCGGGTTTTGTTCGTCGGCAGGTCATAGGGGACGGCGTGTTCCTTGTGATACAGGCAACCGGTGACCAGGGGTTGATCGGGATCGCCTTCGAGGAAAGTGACCAGTACCTCCATGCCGACCCGAGGGATCGCAATGCCGCCGTAGCGATCGCCGGCCCAACTGCTGGAGACGCGGAGCCAACAGCTGGTCTTGTCATCCGCCTGGCCATGGCGGTCCCAGTGGAACTGGACTTTGACTCGACCGTATTCGTCGCAATGGATTTCTTCGCCGGCTGGCCCTGTCACGACGGCGGTCTGGCTGCCGAGCACTTTGGGTTTTGCGTGACTCAGGGAAGGTCGAAAAGGGGCCTCCCAAGGGGTTGCGGTAAAACGGTTGCGATAGCCTTGGGTAAATCCGTCAGAGGCTTGGGTGTCGCTGGTGATGGACTCTTCCAGCACCTGAGGTTGCTTGCCTTCGTGATGCAGTTCGGTGAGCAACCAGAGGTCGTTCCAGTCCTGCCGGGGGTGGTCGGAGAGTTCCAGGAAGTGGCCGGTGACTAAACGGGGGCAATCGCTGCGGCCTTCGGCGAGACGATAGTCGTGACGGTGGCGTTCGAGGGCGCGTTGGCCGAGGTGTTTGCCGCGTTCGCGATCCACGAAGCGACCGGGGTAGTCGTAGTCTTCCAACAAAGGCAGATCGTTGCCTTTGGCGGTCGCTTCCATGAGGACGCGAGGCTTTTCGAAATCGTAGTCTCGGCGAACGACTTCGGACGTGCGCGTTTCCAGGCGCAGCGCGAAGCGTCTGATCACCGGTTCATCCGCGACGAGGCCGCTGTCTTGTAGGTAGGCGACGGGCTGCCCCAATTCTGGAAATACCGTCTGGTCATCACCAAACACCAGCACATGTCCCTGTTCGCTGTGCTGGAAGTGGTAGTGAATGCCTTCTTCTTCGCACAGGCGCTGGACGAAGTGCAGGTCGGTCTCGTCGTACTGCACGCAATAGTCCCGCGGCGGATAGACGACCGGACCCAGCTCGAAGCGGTGGGCGTCACCAAGAATGCCGTGATCGGCGAGCACACGCTCGATGATCTGCGGGACGGTGAGGTGCTGGAAGAAGCGTTGATTGGTGCGGTGAGAAAGGTAAGCAAGGCGTGGAACGAGGGTGACGTGGTAGCGGGTCAGGCGCTTGCCAGCATCGCCCTGCGCAATGCGATGGATCTGCCCGTGGATGCCATTGCCTTGCGGCGTGAAGGACAAAAACGCGGATTGATGCAGCAGCGGCTCAAGATCGAGGTCAGGCCGCTCGCTGACCAGCGTTAGCTCGAACGCATAAGGTTGGCTGATGGCCTCGTGGCCGGTGAATTCGAGCACCTGAAAGTCGTGCTCGACTCCCGGCAAGGCAAGCGAAAAATGCCGATCATTGGCGACATCGAACATGTCCACGCCTCCCTGCGTGACCTTCGAAAGGTCGGCAGGATGGCGAAGCCTCCTGCTCGGCTCAAGGGCAGCCGGCCATAAATCAGAACACGTTCACGCCCCATCGGTATGCCTTGTAGGGCGGGTGGAGTTTTTGTGATCGGCGTTCGGCTGTAACGGTCACGCAGTCGCCGCGGGACACAGTGCGTTGTCGCAGGCCTTTCCTACCATGTAACAGTGCAGATTGTGCAAGGTGACGTCGGCTATTTCGCGCAAGGCTTCCACCGTGAAGAATCCCTGGTGGCCCGTGACGATAACGTTTGGGAAGGTCATCAGCCGTAGAAAGACCTCATCATCGATGCGCGCGCTGGAGCGGTCCTTGAAGAATAATTGGCTTTCCTGCTCATAGACGTCGATCGCCAGCGCACCGAGTTGATGAGACTTCAGCGCGTCGATCACGGCGGCGGTATCGATGAGCGCGCCACGCGACGTATTGACCAGCATCGCCCCACGCTTCATGCCTTCGAGGCGGTCTCGGTCGATCAAGTGATGGGTGCTGTCGCTGAGTGGGCAATGCAGGCTGACGATGTCCGCACGGGCAAGCAGATCGTCGAGGGCGACATAGTCCCCCAGCGCACCGAAGTCCGGCGATTCGAACGGATCGTAGCCCAATACATGGCAGCCGAAACCCTTGAAGATTCGGGCGGTAGCGATACCTATCTTGCCGGTACCGATCAACCCGACTGTTTTCCCATGAAGATTGAAACCCAGCAGGCCGTCGAGCATGAAGTTGCCTTCGCGGACGCGATTGTAGGCCCGGTGCGTATGCCGATTGAGGGTCATTACCAGGGCTAGCGTATGTTCCGCGACAGCTTCAGGCGAGTATGCAGGCACCCGAGCAACGAATAGACCCAGGCGCTTCGCAGCGGCCATATCGATATGGTTGAAACCTGCGCACCGCAGCAATATCGCCCTAACACCAAAGGTAGCGAGGCGCTCCAATTGAGAGTCGTTCAAATCGTCGTTTACGAAGGCGCATACCGCATCGAACCCCTGGGCCAAGGTGACCGTATCTTCGGAAAGCGCGACATCGAGATAGGTGATATCGACACCGCTATTGGCATAGGCGCTGCGTAACGCTTCGTCGAAAAAGCGTCGGTCATAGGGCTGGGCGCTGAACATGGCGACGTTCATAAAACCTCCTGAATGGGCGTGCCTCCGGGGGCGCGTTCCACTCAAAAGATAGATCATGGTGGTGGCGCTGATGCTGACGCGAGTCATCTACCAATGATGTTTCGGCGAAAAGGCACATCCGTGTGCTCATTCGGTTGCGCGGCGATGGCATGCAACTTGTTTCGCGGGATGGCCATCAGCGCTCGTCAGCCACCGCCTCCAGGATTACCTTGGCGACATCTGCCGGGCGTGATTGCTGAGGTACATGACTGGTGGGCAGCGACGTCACCTGCGCGCCTATCCGGCTTGCCATTTCATGTTGAAGCGCAGGCAGAATCATGCGGTCCTGCTCACTCACGATGAACCGTGAGGGCTTGGTCTTCCAGGCGGCCACGGACACTTCCTCTGCAAAGGCGCTCGCCTTTATCGGACCTTGGGTTGCCGCCATTACACGCGCTTGCGGCGCGGGCACATCCTGGGCAAAGTCCTGTGCAATGCCTTGGGGAGATAAGCTGAGCCAGCCGTGGCGATCTGCTTTGATACTGGCGGAGCCCGGCGCGGAGGGCTTGCCTTTGGTCAAGCTTTCGACGGACTGGCCTTCGTCGGGTGCGAATGCTGCGACGTAGACCAGCTCTGACACTTTCTTATGGTTGCCGGCCTCGGTGATCACGGTACCGCCCCAAGAGTGGCCCACGAGAACGACCTCACCCTGCTGGTTATCGATAGCGCGATTGGTGGCGGCCACGTCACCCGCTAGCGATTCCAGAGGGTTTTGCACGGCTTGAGCCTGTACCCCTTTTTCCTGTAGCAGGGCGATTACCTTGGCCCAGTCCGAGCCGTCGGCAAAGGCCCCATGCACAATGACTACCGACCGTTGAGCGGCGGTAGCTACGCTAGAAAAACCTGTTGCCAAACCAAGAGAAAGCAAGGCAGCTGCAATAAAATGACGTTTCATAATCAAACTCCTCAGTCCGTTTCTCGAGCACGGAAAGTCGTGCTTGGGAGCCAGTATTGCGACAGGGACCTAACGCTGGTATCGGTTGACCATCCGATGCGCCTTCCAGCGTTCTGTGCTGTTATCGTCTGCAACGTGTCATCTGTTCGTGGGTCGGGTGCCGCCACCATGCAACTATTGGATGCCATTCTCGCATTGGCCTTTGTGGGCGATCTCAGTATGGGGCGCGCCACGGATCACTCTCGCCGTACCGCTTGCCTGGCTGGTTGGCTGGCGCAAGCGGATGGCGCGGACGGCGTCGCGCAAAATCATGCCCGCGCGGTTGCTCTATTACGTTGGTCGGGCTGCACGGCTAATGCCACGGGATTCGCCGAACTCTTAGGAGACGATGTCGCAGCGCGCGAGGCGATGATGGCGCAGACATTGCCACCCATGGACGCACAGACCCAGGCTTTGATCCTTCCACTGGCAATCATCCACTGCGAAATTTCAGGCGATGTGGCGGCGAATCTAGGAATGCCGTCGGACGTGATTTCCGCGTTGCGTCATATCTTCGAGCGTCACGACGGTAGCGGATCACCGGGCGGGCTTGGCGGTGGACTGATCGCGCGCGTAGCCCATTACGCGAACGTCGCAAGCGACCTTGAAATCCTTGCCAATACGCGCGGCCGTACCGGCGCCTTCGCGTTCTTGCGCGACCAAGCGGGATGTAAGTACCCAGCGGACCTGGCGATGCTTGCCGTCAGGTTCGGCGAGTCGTGGCTGGACAAATTGGCCGTTACGCCTCCGAAAGTCAGTGAATGGGATTTTTCGTTCACTTCTCACGTGACAACCGTGCAATCGACGTTATTGGCCGACGTGGTCGAGCTCAAGTTGCCCTGGCTTGCGGGTCACTCGCGGCAGGTCGCGCAACGCGCTGCCCGATGCGCCGAAACGCTGGGGCTGCAGCCTAAGGATCGAGATCTGCTGCATGAGGCCGCACTCTTGCATGGCTTGGGCAGGGCAGCATTGCCCAACCGGCTTTGGGAAACCTCGCCTGACCGGCTCTCCATTCACCAATGGGAGCAGTTGAGGCTCATGCCCTATTGGACGTCCCGGGCCGCTCGGCAGATTCCTGGCCTTAGCACTGCGGGTGATTTGGGGTCGTACGCCTTCGAGCGCCTCGATGGTAGCGGTTACTTTCGTGGGGTTGGCGGTGCCGCACTTTCCCTCATGCAAAGGATCCTGGCCACAGCGGTCGCCTATCAGACGTTGCTCGAAGCCCGACCATGGAGGCCTGCGTATACGCGGCAACAGGCCGCTGCGATTCTTCGAGACGATGTACGTGCCGGCTGCTTCGACTCGGAAGTCGTGGAATCCGTCCTTGCCGCAGACTCGGGTTTAACCCCTGCATTACAGACGGCTCCTGCCGGTGGAGTCCTGTCACCGCGGGAAATCGACGTTTTGCGGGAAATCAGCTTGGGTGCCAGCAATAAGGAGGCCGCGCGACTGCTCGATATCAGCCCAAGCACCGTTCGAACTCACGTCGAGAGCATCTTCCGCAAGCTCGAGTGCACCACGCGGGCTGCGGCTACGCTCAAAGCACTCACGGCGGGTTTAATCTAGACGTCTAACAAAGGCGTCGGCCTCGAAAGCGGGGGGGCTTTCATCCGAAGTGCCGGTTTTTACGCATAAAAAAGCCGGCTTGTGGCCGGCTTTCGGAGGTGTCGCTGGCTTACTTCTGGTAAGCCGCAACGGCCTTGGTAATCTCGGCGCGGGCCGCGTCAGCGTTGCCCCAGCCTTCGACTTTCACCCACTTGCCTTTTTCGAGGTCTTTGTAGTTCTCGAAGAAGTGCTTGATCTGTTCGATCAGTAGCGGCGGCAGGTCGGTGTATTCCTGAACGTCTTTGTAGATCGTCGTCAGCTTGTCGTGCGGAACGGCGATCAATTTGGCGTCGCCACCGGCTTCGTCGGTCATGTGCAATACGCCGATAGGACGAGCGCGGATAACCGAACCGGGTGCGACCGGATATGGAGTCACAACCAATACATCCAGTGGATCGCCGTCGTCAGCCAGGGTGTGCGGGATGAACCCGTAGTTGGCCGGATAGAACATCGGGGTGGCCATGAAGCGATCGACGAACAGGCAATCGGTGTCGTGATCGATTTCATACTTGATCGGCGCGTGGTTGGCCGGGATCTCGATAGCGACGTAGATGTCGTTAGGCAGGTCCTTGCCGGCCGGGATCTTGCTGTAGCTCATGGGCGACTCCCTGAATTGGATCCGAAAAGTGGGCGCGATTATAGGCCCATTGATTGAACGCTAGCTACCAAGACCATCGTCAGCCGTGGCGGGTTCCTGTGCATACGCGGGATGTCCCTGCTGTAAACATCGCAGTCGAGCGAGTGGGTCCTGGCGATAGAACTGTTGAAGCTGGGCGTACACCTCGGGGTAGGCGTGATGCAGCACATCTGGCGCGGTGAAGAAGTATTCACTCGTCACCGCGAAGAACTCTGCTGGGTCTTCCGCGGCGTAGGGGTCGATGGGCGGTTCGGCATCTGGATCGGTCTCTATCTGCGCTTCCAGCGCGTCATAGGCGGTCTGCATGGCGTTCGCCCAGGATTGAATGCGCATGTCCGAATGCAGAGGAGGCAGCCCATTGGCACTGCCTTCGAGCATGTCGAGTTTGTGGCTCAATTCGTGGATGACGAGATTGAAGCCGTCCCAATCCCCGCTCTGTTGAATGCCGGGCCAAGCCATAATGACCGGCCCCTGTTGCCAAGCCTCGCCGCTGCGCTCGTCGTCCCAGCTGTGCTCGATGCCGGCGTCGTCGCGATATTTCTGCGGGCTGACGAAATCGTCGGGATAGATGACCATTTCATGAAATCCCGCATACCAGTTCAGGTCGGGCAGATTGAGCAACGGGAGCTGTGCTTGCGCAGCAATGATCAACAGGGCTTCGTCGTCGAGATTGACGCCTGGCAGCGCACTGATGGTCTTGTCCCGCAAAAACAGCAGGCTTTGTTCCTGCAAACGCGTCAGTTCGTGGTCACTCAGGCCGTCCAAAATGGGCAAGCGGTCTTTGATCCGCTGCCAAAGCGCCGGGTCTATCGCATTGCGTTCGAGGAAGCGGCGCTTACGCCATTCGGTGAGTGACCACATTGTCCGTCAGCTGCCTGAGGCGGCCCGCACGGCGCGGCTGCGCTGGCGTTGACGGATAGCACCAACGACGACCGGTGCGAGCGAAATGGCGATGACGGCGAGGATCAACAACGTCAGGTGTTCCCGGATGATCGGGATGTTGGCGAAGAAGTATCCGAGCGTGGTCAGGCCACACACCCACAGCAGCGTGCCAGCGACGCTGAAGAAGAAAAAGCGCGGGTAATGCATATGCCCAAGGCCAGCCACGAAGGGGGCGAAGGTCCGCAGGATGGGCAGGAAGCGCGCCAGCGTCACGGTTTTGCCGCCGTGCCTGAGATAAAAGGCTTCGGTTTGCAGTAGGTAATCACGGCGGAAGATCTTCGAATCGGGGTTGGAGAACAGGCGCTTGCCGCACGTTCGTCCGATCACGTAGTTGGTGCTGTCGCCCAGGATGGCCGCTGCAACCAGGCACGCCATCAGTAACCCAAGGTCCATACCGCCGATTGCCGCCATGCCGCCTGCGATGAAGAGCAGCGAATCACCTGGCAGGAAGGGCGTTACGACAAGGCCTGTCTCACAGAAGATCACCGCGAACAGAATCAAGTAGATCCAGTTGCCGTATTGCGCGATCAGGGTTTCGAGGTAGGTGTCCAGGTGCAGAATGATGTCGAGTGGGGCGAATTCCATCGCTAGGAGGCTCCAGATTGGTGGTGTGCGTTCGCCGCTGTGAAGCAGCTGTCGGGGCACTCTTCGCGTCCTCGAAGGTGCCTGTTCAGTATGCCGATCCGCGTGCTCCGCAAATCGCTCGACCGCCTTCTTGGCGAAGCGAAAATAGCCTTTAGTCGAGCGGAAGTACGTAGTTGGCGAATTCGGCGTCCTGTTCGAACCCGATCGACTCATAAAGTGCACGCGCTGCGAGATTATCTGCTCGAGTTGCGACACGCAGCCGTACGGCATTCGTCTCTTTCGCCATCTTGCGCGCAACTTGTAACAGGCGATCGGCGACCTGCTGGCGGCGTGCGTCTTCTTCGACATACAAGCCGTTAAGCACCCACAAGCGCTCGAGGGAGAGTGAGGAGTAGCCGGGATAGAGCTGGCAGAAGCCCATGGGTCGGTCTTCGTCATCCGCAAGCGCCAGGTAGATCACCGACTCGTCGCGCTCCAGGCGTTTTGCCAGAAACGCTCGAGATTGCTCTGGATAAGCCGGTTCGCCAAAAACTTCACGGTACTTGATGAACATCGGGGTGATGAGGTCCAGATGTTCGGGCGTGGCTTGGATGATGCGCATTGAAGGCCTCATGTGGACGAAAGGACACCGCCCGGAGTCTCGTATTTACGTAACGAGATCGTGCAGGAGGCATTATTCGATTGGGGCGCATGGCCGGAAAGACCGAGATGCTGCCTCAAATGGCCGCGCCAGCGCAATTCCGCGCGCGCCATAGGGGACCACCGGATAGCCTGCAAAGGGTTCATCCTCTTTGACCTCGATAGGGCCCCACGCATTGCCTTTGTAGGAGCGGCCTTGGCCGCGAATGCGATCTATCCGGCACCGTTGATTTGTCAGATGTGACGCTTAAGGTGGAATCCGAAGGACTCCCGTCGTTTATCTGAGGCGCGGCCGGCAACCGGGATCAACTGTTGTAAACGAGGCGGCTGAAATATCGTTTTCGCGGCCAAGGCCGCTCCTACAGAAAAGCGAATCGCACTAATCGCGAATGGTGGCGCGCATTGCCTTTTGTAGGAGCGGCCCTGGCCGCGAATGCGATCTATCCAGCACCGTTGATTTGTCAGATGTGGCGCTTAGGGTGGAATCCGAAGCGCTCCCACCCGTTTATGGCAATAAGAAGTTGCTTAGCGTGTCTCCGGTTTCACTGGCCAGGGTTTGCATGTCGGCGTCGTCCTTGAGGTTCACGCCAGACAGCTGTCGGCGACATGCCTCGCGCATGAGGTAATGCAGGCGGTGCGCGGCCATGGGATAGCTCAGCCCTTCCAGCCGGACATTGGAAATGCAATTGCGATGCGCGTCATTCAACCCAACCTTCGGCCCGTATGTGAAATAAAGGCCGAGGCTGTCCGGTGAGCTAAGCCCCGGACGTTCGCCGATAAGAATGACCGTCATACGCGCGTTCAAGCGTTGGCCGATCTCGTCTGCAACAGCCACACGGCCTTCCTGCACCAGCGTGATGGGCGCGAGCGACCAGTTCTCACCGTCGATCTGTTCCAGCAGGCGTTCGACGAAGGGGATAGCGTGGCGGTGGATGGCTAATGCCGAGAGCCCATCGGCGATGACGATGGCGAGATCGTAGGGCTCAGCGCGTGTCGACGCCTGTTCGTCCAGCATGGTGGCCGAGGCGTCATCCAGCTTGCGTCCTAGGTCCGGGCGTTGCAGATACAGGTGGCGGTCTGTTGCTGCGCTGTGTAGCAGCAAGCAATCCATGCCTTTGGCTTCGAGCGATTCGGCCAACGACGCATGATCGAAGGGCAGATGGACCGCGTCCCGGGCTTGCGCGTGGGCAAACTGGAAATCCAGTTGCGCGGCGGTCGGTAGGCTGGTGCCGGCGTGGCCGAGGCCGATGCGGGCGGGCGTCAGCGTGCGCAAGGTGTCCCAAGGGCCTTCGGTGACGTTGTCTGGAGTGGAGGTCACGGTTTTGTTGTCCAGTGCTTGTCGTTTGTGCGAACCCATCGGTTTATGCCGCGTTTTCATCGGTGCCTGAGGTATTGCAGGCGACTAAAGTCGCCCCCACAGGATCACTGCGCCTGTCTGGCTTCATTACTGTAGGGGCGACTTCAGTCGCGAGCTTTGTCAGGCTTCCTCCGGCCTACAACTGTGCCAATGCCTGGCGGAACGCCGTTGGCACCTGCTCGCCCAACTGCACCGTCCCGTCCGCGTGGCGAAGAATGTCCATGCGCTCCAACCAGGCTTCGAACTCTGGCGCAGGTCGCAGGCCGAGCACTTTGCGTACGTAGAGGGCGTCATGGAATGAGGTGGTTTGATAATTGAGCATCACGTCGTCCGAACCCGGAATGCCCATGATGAAGTTGATACCTGCCGTGCCCAGCAAGGTGAGCAGCATGTCCATATCGTCTTGGTCGGCTTCGGCGTGGTTCGTGTAGCAGATGTCACAGCCCATCGGCACGCCCAGCAGCTTGGCGCAGAAATGATCTTCCAGCCCGGCGCGGATGATCTGCTTGCCGTTGTAGAGGTATTCCGGGCCGATGAACCCGACCACCGTATTCACCAGCAGCGGCTTGAAGCGGCGGGCGACCGCATAGGCGCGGGTTTCGCACGTCTGTTGGTCGACACCATGGTGCGCGTTGGCAGACAACGCGCTGCCCTGGCCCGTCTCGAAATACATGAGGTTCTCGCCCACCGTGCCGCGCTTTTGTGACAAGCCGGCTTCGTAGCCCTCCTGCAACAGCGCCAGGCTGATGCCGAAACTGGCGTTGGCCGCCTCCGTTCCGGCGATGGATTGGAACACCAAGTCCACGGGTGCGCCGCGGTTGATGGCCTCCACCGACGTGGTCACGTGCGTGAGCACGCAGGATTGCGTCGGGATCTCGTAGCGCTGGACGATGGCATCGAGCATCTTCAACAGCTCGCAAATGCCGGAGGTGCTGTCCGTGGCGGGGTTGATGCCGATCACCGCATCGCCATTGCCGTAGAGCAGCCCATCGAGAATGCTCGCCGCGATGCCGGCCGGATCATCCGTTGGATGGTTGGGTTGTAGGCGGGTCGACATACGCCCCCGCAAGCCGATGGTGTTGCGGAACCGGCTTTCCACCCGCACCTTGTTGGCGACGAGCACCAGATCCTGAATGCGCATGATCTTCGACACGGCCGCGACCATTTCGGGCGTCAGCCCAGGCGCCAGTGCTTTCAAACTCACCTCATGCGCGTCGTCGCCCAGCAGCCAATCGCGAAATCCGCCGACTGTCAGATGAGCGACCGGTGCGAAGGCGTCGGCGTCGTGAGTGTCGAGAATCAACCGGGTGACTTCGTCCGCTTCATAAGGAATGACGGCCTCGTCAAGGAAATGCTTCAGCGGAATATTCGCCAAGGCCATTTGCGCAGCGACCCGTTCTGCGTCGCTATTCGCCGCGATCTCGGCCAAAAAGTCGCCCGACCGTGCAGGGCTCGCTTTGGCCATGACCTCCTTCAGGTCGGCGAACCGATAGATCTGGCCGCCAACGGTGTGGGTGAACCTTGCCATGTCGCCTCCAGAGCCCCGCGTCAGCCTGCGCGCGAGGTGATTCGCGGTAACATTTTCGACCCCGTCAATGGAGGTCCTGTTCAGCGGCCTGGATCGCGGCGAACTCTTCTTCCGGGGTGCCGGAGACCAGGTGATGGCGGCTGTACAACGCGAAGTAGGCAATGAGCACCGCATAGATCACCGCCGCGCCGATCACCACGCGCGGATCGACGAGGAAGCCGGCAATCACCGCAACACAGGCGAGTACCAGCGCAATTCCAGAAGTCATCACGCCGCCTGGCGTCCGGTACGGACGTGGAAGATCGGGGCGGCGAACCCGCAGCGCGATGTGCGAGGCCATCATCAGGACGTAGGAAATCGTGGCACCGAAGACGGCGACTAGAATCAACAGGTCGCCCTGGTTACTGAGCGACAGCGCGAAGCCGATGATGCCGGGAACGATCAAGGCAAGGACGGGCGCCTTGTTCTTGTTGGTGAGCGACAACCCTCGTGGCAGATAGCCGGCCCGCGATAGCGCGAATATCTGGCGGGAATAGGCGTAGATGATGGAGAAGAAACTGGCGATCAAGCCCGCCAGGCCGACGAGGTTCACGAACTGGCTCATCCAGGTCGCGCCCTGATAGGCGGATTCGAGCGCTTCGACCAACGGATTGCCCGAGCTGATGAGGCTCTGAGCGCCTGCGGCGCCGGGTCCGACGATCAATATCAGTGCGGCGAGCGCGAGAAGCACCAACATGGCGCCGATCAGGCCGCGCGGCAGGTCGCGTTTCGGGTCCTTGGTTTCTTCGGCGGCGAGGGGCACGCCTTCGACCGCAAGAAAGAACCAGATGGCGTAGGGCAGGGCGGCCCAGATGCCCACGTAGCCAAAGGGCAAGAAACTGCTGGCTCCGGTGGCCTCAGTGACCGGAATATCGAACAGATTTGCAGCATCGAAGTGCGGCACCATCGCCACGATGAACACGGCAAGCGCCAGGGCAGCTACTGCCGTGATGACGAACATCAGCTTCAATGCTTCGCCGGCGCCAAGGATGTGGATGGCGATGAACACGACGTAGAACAGCAGGTAGATCATCCAGCCGCCGATGCCGAATAGCGACTCACAGTAGGCCCCGATGAAGCAGGCAATGGCGGCTGGGGCGATGGCGTATTCGATCAGAATCGCGGTGCCGGTAAGAAACCCGCCCCACGGGCCAAAAGCGCTGCGGGCGAAGCCGTAGCCGCCTCCGGCGGTTGGGATCATCGAAGACAACTCAGCTAACGAAAAACACATGCACAGATACATCGTGGCCATCAGCAACGTCGCGATGAACATGCCGCCCCAGCCGCCTTGAGCGAGGCCGAAGTTCCATCCGGCATAGTCGCCGGAGATCACGTATGCGACGCCAAGGCCAACGAGCAGCACCCATCCAGCGGCGCCTTTCTTAAGCTGTCGATGCTGGAAGTAATCCTCACCGACTTTCTCGAAGTCGACGCCAGCGTTCTCGGGTGCGTGGCCAGATTGTTCGATGGGCATGTGTGCTCGCCTTATGGTGTCGTGTTCCTTTCTTCGGCATAGCCGAAGATGCCGTAATTGCAACAACGTATGTGGCGGAAAACGGAGCAATAGCTGTGCCAGAGGGCTTTGCTGCACTCAGCGCCAGTGTGGGAGCGGGCCATGCCTGCGACGTATTTCATCAGGCGAAGTTCGCGCCAGGTTGGAACCAAATCGCGGGCATGGCCCGCTCCCACAGAGATCAAAAGTGAGCTCTTGCCAGGCACAGTGGAGGGAAGCAAACGCCACTGGTTAGTGGCCCGGGCCCAGCCATCGCTGTGCTAACCTCGCGCCCATTCGCCGCCCCCTCCGGCGGCTTGATTGCGGGAGTCTGCATGCACATCCATATCCTCGGCATTTGCGGCACCTTCATGGGGTCGCTTGCCGTTCTCGCCAAGGAACTCGGCCATCGCGTCACCGGTTCCGACGCCAACGTTTATCCACCGATGAGCACACAGCTCGAAGCCCAGGGCATTGAGCTCATGCAGGGCTACGATCCTCAGCATCTGGAGCCTGCGCCGGACCTTGTTGTCATCGGCAACGCCCTGTCGCGCGGTAACCCCGCGGTGGAGCATGTGCTGAACAAAGGGCTGCCGTATGTTTCCGGACCACAGTGGTTGGCTGATCACGTGCTGCAAGGGCGTTGGGTGCTAGCCGTGGCTGGCACGCACGGCAAGACCACGACGACCAGCATGCTCGCCTGGGTCTTGGAGCACGCAGGGATGAGCCCCGGATTTCTCATTGGCGGTGTCCCGCAAAACTTTGGTATTTCGGCCCGGCTGGGTGGTACGCCGTTCTTCGTGGTCGAGGCGGACGAATACGACAGCGCCTTCTTCGATAAACGCAGCAAGTTCGTGCACTACCGGCCGCGCACCGCGATCCTGAATAACCTGGAATTCGATCACGCGGACATCTTCCCGGACCTTGCGGCTATCGAACGGCAGTTCCATCACCTCGTGCGTATCGTCCCGAGCGAAGGGCTGATCGTGCATCCCACCGCCGAGGACGCGCTGGTCCGAGTGGTGAAAATGGGCTGCTGGACGCCGGTGCAGACCACAGGCGAAGGCGGCGAATGGCAGGCGCGGCTCTTGACTGAAGATGGCAGCCGATTCGAAGTATTGTTCCAAGGAACTTCGCAGGGCGTGGTCGAGTGGGATCTGACCGGCGCACACAATGTCGCCAACGCACTGGCGACCCTCGCCGCAGCGCGGCATGTGGGCGTGGTGCCCGAGCTCGGTATCGCCGGGCTGTCATCCTTCAAGAACGTCAAAAGGCGCATGGAGAAGGTCGCCGAGGTGAACGGCATTACCGTCTACGACGACTTCGCTCACCATCCGACAGCCATCGCTACCACCCTCGACGGTTTGCGCAAGCGCGTTGGCCGCGAGCAGGTCATTGCTGTGATCGAACCGCGTTCCAATTCGATGAAGCTGGGGGCCCATCGCGACGGTTTGCCGGACTCGGTGACCCAAGCCGACCGCGTGTTCTGGTATGCGCCGCCAAATTTGGGATGGGACCTCGCCGCGACGGTAGCAGGCTCGCGCGTGGAAACACGCGTATGCGATTCACTCGATGCCATCATCGACGGCGTCAAAGCCCACGTAAGGCCAGGCACGCATGTGGTCATCATGAGTAATGGTGGCTTCGGCGGGTTGCACGGGAAGTTGACGGAGGCGTTGGGATGATCAGTAGCACGGTTTGGCAAACGGCGATCGCCCACAAGTGGGCACCTACAGAAGATCGCGGTCGCTTTTGTAGGAGCGAGCTTGCTCGCGAATGCGGTCCGTCAGCCATAGATGATCTATGTGCCTATACATCTTTTACGGGCAACACGATGGCTCTTGCCTCAAACCGACGGGGAATATCCACCCATGACCGGTCCTGAACGCATCACCCTCGCCATGACGGGCGCCTCGGGCGCGCAATACGGGCTGCGGCTGCTGGATTGCCTGGTACAGGAAGATCGCGAGGTGCACTTTCTCATCTCCAAGGCGGCGCAATTGGTCATGGCGACCGAAACCGATGTCACGCTGCCTGGCAAACCGCAGGCGATGCAGGCGTTTCTGACTGAATACACCGGAGCTTCTGCCGCACAGATCAAGGTGTATGGAAAGGAAGACTGGATGGCGCCGCCCGCCTCGGGTTCAAGTGCCCCGAGTGCAATGGTGGTGGTGCCCTGTTCCACGGGGACGCTATCTGCCATCGCGACAGGCGCGTGCAACAACCTGATCGAGCGAGCGGCCGACGTGACGCTCAAGGAGCGCCGCCAGCTCATTCTCGTTCCGCGGGAGGCGCCGTATTCCAGCATTCACCTCGAAAACATGCTGAAACTGTCCAACCTGGGCGTGACGATTCTTCCGGCATCGCCCGGTTTCTACCATCAGCCGCAGACGCTGGACGATATTGTCGACTTTGTCGTGGCGCGCATTCTCAATCTGCTAGATATCCCCCAAGACATGCTGCCGCGCTGGGGCGAACACCATATGGTGAACGATGAATAAGCGCTTTCTGCTGGTTCTTGCCGTGCTCGTGCTGCAAGGGTGCGCGACGGCCCGGACCCTCAACGCCGCCAAGCCGGATGCGCCGTTGGTGTACGCCGGTACACGGCTAGACCTGTATGCCTGGAATGGCGGGTGCTGCGCAATGGACCACTTTGGTGCAGAGGCGCCGGCGTATCCCGGGCTGGATCTTCCCGCGAGCGCGCTGCTCGACACGCTACTGTTGCCATTCTCCGTCGCGGCGGCGATCAATGTGCGGTTCAACGTGCAGGGCGGGAATTGAGAGGCGCGAGTAGCCGGTCCTGGCTGTAAGGCTGATCGCCCATAAGCTGAGCGCAGCCCGATGGGCCCCTACAAAAAGCAGCGCCTACTCGAAATCATTTTGATACGTAGGGTGAATGGCCGAAGCCATCCACCGGTGCAAAGCCTGGCGCGTGGAAAAGGCTGCGCCGTTTTCCACCCTACGATGTTCGTTGATAGCGCGGGTGTTGGTTGGTGTCCCTGCGATCCGAGACGAGCGCAGATATTGAGCGCTTGCCCAACGTTAGAAGCGGGCTACTCACCTTCCAAACTCCTTGAACACACTTGACTGCCATTGCCGCACGGCTAGCACGGCCGTAGTGCCGAAACGTTCGGCCAGGGGTAAGTCCGCTTCTTCGCGGCAGAGGTCGTTGAACTCTGTCACCAGGCGCTGCATCTTCCGCTGCCACTGTGCATTGCCGGTCGGGGAGAGCAGCCCATTGAGCACCACCAGTTGCTCACCTTCGCGATCAAAGCGAGAGCGAAAGAAATCGCTAGCGACATGCGCCTGAAAAAAGCGCTGGATCGGGCCCGCCGGTAGCCAGCGAAAGTTCGGCGCGATGCGTAGCTTGATGCGATTGCCGGGCATGAGCTCAATGAGATTGAGTCGTTCGAGCCTCACCAGTTTTCGTAGGCACTCGGCTTCGCTGAGCTGATACTGCGCAAGGATGTCCGCCAGGCCATAGCCATTGACCACGCAGACGGCGACTAGCAATAGCAGATGGTCGTCGGCGATCTCTTGTTCCTGTGCTTCGGTGAGCCCTCGCGTCTGGCGGTCCTGGCTCTGCATGCCATGGATCAGTTGCACGAAATCGAGGTCGATAAGCGTGCATATCTGCTCCAGACGATCCAGCGTCAGGGTGTTTTCCGCAAAAATTCGCTTTATTGATGCCTCACTCAAACCGACGTGACGGGCCACGTCCGCATAGGTCTTGCCGTGGGCCTTGAGCTGCTTCTTCAGCGCATCGACCAACTGGACGGCTTGTTTCATGGTGAGAACTCGTGAGAGGAAGTATCGAAAAACAATACTCGAGACACAGTTTCGTGCAACTTGAACTGCGAAAGTTGCGCCCCCGTTGGGCACGCGCCAGTCTGCCCCCCGTTTCCACCCACCCGAGGCTTACATGGATAAGTTGCACCGCATGCCCGGCGCATGGCCCTTTCTGATCGCGATGTTCATCAATGCGTTCGTCGATCTGGGGCACAAGATTGTCATTCAGAACACCGTCTTCAAGATTTACGACGGCTCTACACAGGTCGTACTTACCGCCATCGTCAATGGCTTGATGCTGCTGCCCTTCATCGTGCTGTTCACCCCGGCAGGACATGTTTCGGATAGCCAGCCTAAAGTGCGGGTCATGCGTCTCTCCGCTTGGGCCGCCGTGGCGATCACGTTGCTGATCACAGCAGCGTATTACGCGGGCTGGTTCTGGCTGGCGTTTGCAATGACGGTGCTGCTAGCGGCGCAGGCGGCCTTCTATTCGCCCGCGAAGTACGGCTACATCAAGACCTTGTTCGGGAAATCTCGGCTTGCCGAAGCCAATGGCCTGGTACAAGCCGTTTCCATCGTTGCCATCCTGGCCGGGACCTTTGCATTTACGGCGTTCTTCGAGGCCTGGATTGGCGCCTCGACGACCCCGCACGACATGCTGCAGGACGTCGCACCGCTCGGTTGGCTGATGGTGACGGCCAGTATCGTTGAGCTGTTAGCGCTCTATCGCTTGCCGATGGAGGAAAAGCCCGCGACCGACAAGCGTTTCGTCTGGGACGACTACCTGCGGGGACGCTCGGCGAAGGCCAACGTCAAGGCGGTGACCCGCAATACCGTGATTCGGCAGTCGATCATTGGCCTGGCGCTGTTCTGGTCAGTGGGCCAAGTCTTGTTGGCCGCCTTTCCGTCCTATGCCAAGGACAATCTTGGCGTGACCAATGCACTGGTCATTCAAGGCATTCTCGCGGCCACCGGTATCGGCATCGTGCTGGGTTCGACCATCGCCAGCCGCCTGTCACGCAATCGTATCGAGACTGGGTTGATACCGATCGGCGCACTCGGAATCGCCGTTGGGCTCTGGCTGCTGCCCTTGCTCGGCTCGACCACCGCTCATGCGCTGAACATGATCTTCATCGGCGCCATGGGCGGCGTGTTCATCGTGCCCTTGAATGCGTTGATTCAGTTCCACGCCCGTGAAGAAGAGCTCGGCACCGTGCTGGCGGCCAGCAACTGGATTCAGAACCTGGCGATGTTGGGATTCCTGATCCTGACCGCAGCCTTCGCGCTCTTCGGCATCAACAGCCGTTACCTGCTGCTGATCGTGGCCTGTGTCGCGCTGGTGGGCGGTGCCTATACGGTCATCGAGCTGCCGCAGAGCCTCGTGCGCTTCCTGCTCGGGCTATTGATGAAACAGCGCTACAAGGTCGACGTGCACGGCTTGCAGAATTTGCCGGCACAAGGCGGTGTACTGCTGCTTGGCAATCACATCAGCTGGGTGGACTGGGCCATGGTACAGATCGCGAGTCCGCGTCCGGTGCGCTTCGTCATGCTCAAGAGCATCTACGATCGGTGGTACCTGAAATGGCTGCTCAAATCGTTGGGTTGCGTTCCTATTCAGCAGGGCGGCGGCGCGGGTCAATCGCTGGACACCGTGGCGAGTCTGCTGAATGAAGGTGAGGTCGTCTGTCTGTTTCCGGAAGGGGCGATCAGTCGGACGGGGCAGCTAGGGGAATTCCGTCGTGGCTACGAACGCGCCTGTGAAAAAGCCAACGATGACGTGGTGATCGTACCGTTCTATCTGCGTGGCCTCTGGGGCAGCCAATTCTCGCGTTCCTCCGGCAAACTCAAGGAGTTGCGCGACACGCCTCTGCATCGCAGCGTCGTCGTCGCGTTTGGCCGACCGTTGCCGAAGACCACCACGGCCGACGTACTCAAGCGCCGCATCTTCGACCAGACAGTTCGCTCCTGGCAGCACTACATGGAAGACCTACCGAGTCTGCCTGAAGCCTGGATCGATAGCGTCAAACGGCGTACCGCCGGGATGGCCATGGCAGATGGTCTTGGCAAGCCGCTGAAAGCCGGGGAAGCGTTGTCGGCGAGTATCGCCATGGCGCGTCGATTCGCGAAGTTGAGCCCAGAGCAGAATGTTGGCGTACTGCTGCCAACATCCAACGCGGGTGTGCTCGCCAATATGGCCGCGCTGCTCGCCGGCAAGACCATCATCAACCTCAATTACACGGCGAGCCGAGAGGCCTTGGCGTCGGCGCTGGACCAGGCGCAGATTCGTACCGTCTATACCTCGCAGAAATTCATTCAGAAGCTCGAGCAGCGTGGGTTGCCGGTGAGCGAGGTCCTGGCAGGTCGCCAATTGGTCATGCTGGAAGAACTGCGCAAGGACTTCAGCAAGGTGGAAATGATTGCGACCTGGGTCGCAGTGAAGGTACTGCCCGCATTTGCGCTCAAAGCCCTGTTCTGCAAACCGGTAGACCCCCAAAGTACCGCCGCCATTCTGTTTTCCAGCGGCAGCGAAGGCATGCCGAAGGGCGTCATGCTCAGCCATCGCAACATCATGGCGAACATCAAGCAGACGTCCGATGTGCTTAATACCGAGGATCATGATGTCGTGATGGCCTCGCTGCCGCTGTTCCATGCGTTTGGGCTGACGGTGACCCAATTCCTGCCGTTGATCGAAGGTCTGCCGCTGGTGGCCCAGCCCGACCCGACGGATGTGGTGGGCGTTGCTCGTGCCGTTGCGACGTACAAGGCGACGATCATGTGCGGTACTTCGACCTTCCTGCGCTTGTTCGCCCGCAACAAGAAGGTTGAGCCATTGATGCTGGCGAGCCTGCGGGTCGTGGTCGCAGGCGCTGAGAAGCTGAGCGAGGATGTGCGCGAAGCATTCCAGCTCAAATTCAACAAGGCAATCTACGAAGGCTATGGTGCGACCGAGACCGCGCCCGTTGCAGCGGTCAATCTGCCGGATGCATTGGACGTGACGTACTTGCAGGTCCAGCGAGGCGGCAAGGTCGGCACCGTAGGCATGCCGCTGCCTGGCACCAGTCTGAAGATCGTCGATCCGGCCAGTTTCGAGGAGCTGCAAACGGGCGATGAAGGCATGATTCTTATCGGCGGGCCGCAAGTCATGACGGGCTACTTGAACGATCCCGAACGCACCGCCAAAGTCATCCGTGAGCTGGATGGCGACCGCTGGTACATCACGGGTGACAAGGGACGGTTGGATGCGGACGGTTTTCTCACCATCGTCGACCGCTATTCCCGCTTCGCCAAGATCGGTGGCGAGATGATCAGCCTGGGTGCGGTGGAGCAAGTGGTGAAATCCGCCATCGCCGACCCGGACGTCGAAGTCATGGCCGTGAACCTGCCAGATGACAAGAAAGGCGAGCGCATCGTGTTGCTGCACGAGCAGCAATTGGATACCGCTGCGCTGAAGCGCGCGTTACTAGAGGCCGGCCACAATCCGCTGATGTTGCCGAGCGAATGGCTGAAGGTGGATGCGCTACCGAAATTGGGAACCGGCAAGGCCGATATCGCTGGAGCGAAAAAGCTGGCTGCGGAGAGCAGAGTGGTAGAGGTGGAGTGAGGTGAGCGGGGCGGTTGGACAGATGTGGCAACCGTCCCCACCTTGGATCTATGTGCAACCGCGGGCGACTAAAGTCGCCCCTACAGAGGGCATCGATGACCTGCTCAAAACTAATAAATCATTCCAATTAAAGAGTTATAGACGTTAAAGCGGAAATTTCAGGCGTCTCGAGTTTTTCTGTAGGGCGGCCGGGCGGCGATCCGCTTTAGCCGCGAAGGCGACCGAGGTCGCCCGACCTCAGGTGCAGGTGTGACCATTCAGTCAATGCGCACAAACGTAGTTTTGAGAGAGCCCTACAGGGTAGTGGCGTTTTTATGGCCGGCTGTCATTGAAGGCGTTTTGCGAGTTAAAGACGCAGCATGTTGCGCCGACACACTGGACAGGCAGTTGCTGCCTCTATTTCGTTCAGGAGTTCAGGACATGAAAGGCGTCAATACGGTTGGCGGTTCCATTGATATTCATAGGAACCTGCTCGATATCCTGGCAGACCAGGTCATGTCCACGCTCACGTTGCAATCCGATCCGAACGCCCCAAGTGATTGCCAGCTGACGGGCGAAAGCTTTTTCTTTTCCAGCCGCCAGCTTCCTTGTAGCTGCGAAGAGTGCAAGGCCTACCGGCGCGTGCTTGCCTCGCTCTGAGTCTTTCTCCCGCCCGCCCGAATGAGTGGACGGGCGTTTCCACGCTTTCCATCTCAAATGCCGTGGCGCCGCCTCGCATACACGGCGGTTGGCCGGTCCTTTTGTGTAAACGGTGGAAGACCTCTGGGATTCCACCCTACGTTTGCCATTTCGAGGCCGACGATTTGTCCGTTTGGCCCTAGGCGTCCTTCAGCAAATCGTTGGCGTTCAGCAGGGCGTAGGCGATTTCTGGATTGCGCTCGAGTCCGCGGCGAATCGCTGCAGGGATTGACTGACGCGTCTTGCGGCATAGCCCAGGGCGCGGTTCAACCCCAATGTTGATGCCGCGCATGCTGCGCACTTCGGTGAAGCCTGGGGCGATATGCACGCGTATGCCGAGCTGCTCGTAGATCCGTTGCTGCATGCGTTCGAGATCGGGCAGGTCTTTCAGGTTTTCCAATCGTTCGAGCAGCCGTTTCTCCTCCTGACGCGTGAGCTTGAGGACGCGCAGGTCGATACCGGGCAGGCTATCCAGCTGATCGCGTTGGCAATCACAGGCGCCGGGCGGGCAGGGGCTTCGGGAGGGGGCGGTTGCGCTCATGGCTACTGATCATAGCGAGGCAAGGCGTTGTTGTCCGCTTGGGAAGAGGAAGGCCGGGCGAGTTTTACTGCCATTACTGGTATCGGTAACCCCCTCCATAGTTACGCCGCCTTCGGATAAGACGCTTGGCGTAGCGCGCTGTCTCGCAGGGTCACTGTAGGGGTGGCCGGGCGGCGATCCGCCTTAGCCGCCAAGGCGACTGAAGTCGCCCCTACACGGGGCATTAGGCGTACGTGGGTTTCGCCCCGCTTACGGTGCTCGATGCGTTTGACGATCCGGGCCAATGCGCAAGTTTCGCGGTGTTGCGGCGTCACTGTAGGGGCGGCCGGGCGGCGATCCGCTTTAGCCGCCAAGGCGACTGAAGTCGCCCCTACACCGAGCAGGCAACGTACGTGGGTTTACCCGGTTCACTCTATTGCGTGGTACGCCCGTACGAGGACAAGAGCGGAGCTTCCCGACAGTCAAAAGCACCGCAGCCCTGTTTAGCCTGAGTACTGATTGGCGAACTGGCTGACCGCGTTGACCACGGATTGCGCCCCGCTTTGGATCTCCTTGATCACTTCACCCGCCTCGGTGGACAGCGCCAAGGCCTGGTCGGCTTGCGTGCGGCTTTGCGTGATCACTGAAACGGCGTCGGCGGCCATGTTCTGGTTCTTCTGGATGACCCCAACGATTTCCTGCGCCGCCGTCGACGTGCGGGATGCCAATTGACGAACCTCGTCCGCGACCACGGCAAAACCGCGGCCTTGCTCACCGGCGCGTGCGGCTTCGATGGCGGCGTTCAAGGCCAACAGGTTGGTCTGCTCGGCGATACCGCTGATGGTCTTGATGATGCTGGCGATAAGCGCGCCTTGCTGGTCCAGCGCTTCGATCGAAAGGCTGGCCTTCTGCATCTGCTCGGCTAGCTGTCGAACCGTTTGTAGCGTTTCATTGATGACTTCCGTTCCGCGCTGAGAGGTCGCGTCGGTCTGCTGGGAGGTCGAATAGGCGATCTCGGCGGCTTCGGCTACCGCACGTTCCTGATTCACTTGGTCGGTAATGACTGTCGCGAACTTCACCACCTTGTAGAGGTTGCCCTGAATGTCGGAGACCGGGTTGTACGAGGCCTCTAGCCAAACGTCGTGCCCACGGCTATCAATCCGCTTGAATCGATCGGCAACGAACTGGCCGCTGCCCAGTTTTCCCCAGAAATCCTGATAGGCGCGCGAGCTGCTCTCCTCGTGTGTACAGAACATTCGGTGATGTTTGCCGCGAATCTGCTCGAGGGAATAGCCCATTGCCCCCAGGAAACGGTCATTCGCCGTCAGAATCGCTCCGTCCATGCCGAACTCGATGACTGCGGTCGAGCGCAGCAACGCGCCCACCATATTCTCGTGCTCACGCGAGTTCTCGATGGTCTGGGTGACGTTACTGCCGTACATGGCATACGACTCGATACTGCCGTTTTCGTGGATCAGTGGGACGAGCACGATGCGCAGCCAGGCCTCTTTGCCATCCTTACGCAACATACGCAGCGCACCGCTGAAGGTATTCCCTTTTGTCAGGGCGTCGGTGATGCGCCGATGGTGCTCATCCCGGACGACGTGCTTGGGCACGAAGTCGTTCAAGTGGCGACCCGATACATCGTTGAGGCTATAGAACAGCTCCTTCTCGAACTCACGGCTGATGGCCGTGAACCGGCCTGACGCATCGAATTGAGCGGTCAGCAACTGGTCGTTCAGTAGCTCGCGTGCGCGATCGTACATGTCGAGGCGTTCTTGCAGCCGGGCGATTTCGTCCTTGGAGCGAGAGAAGAACATAGCGGTCACCGATGCGGTGTTAGTTGATATGTCGGGTTATCGGCTACGACCTGAAATGCTTAAGCCAAGCAATCCACTCAAGCATTCCGTTGATCGGCAGGAGTGCCATGCCCAGCGCTAGACTGGCGTCAACACCGGCTCGCCTTTGAAGTGCCGGCCGATGTTTTCGATGAACAGGCTCAACGACTGCTCCAGCGCCTGCGGCGAATTGCCCCCGACGTGAGGTGTGAGCGTAATGTTGTCGAGATTGATCAAGTCCTGGGGCGGGTTCGGCTCGCTTTCGTACACATCCAGCGCGGCGCCTAGGATAGTTTTGTTGCGCAGTGCGACGGCCAGGGCTTCGGTATCGACGACGCTACCGCGCGCGACGTTCACCAGGTAGCCGTGTGGGCCGAGTGCTTCAAGCACGGCGGCATTCACCATATGTTCGGTTGCAGCGCCTCCGGGAATGGCGACGACCAGGCAGTCTGCCCAGCGAGCAAGCTCGACGACATCGTCAAAGTAGCGGTATTCGCTTTCCGGTTTGAAGGTGCGTTTGTGATACGCAATGTCCATATCGAACGCGGTGGCGCGCTTGGCAAGCTGCTCGCCGATCGAACCGAGGCCGAGCAACCCGAGGCGCTTGCCACTGACGCTGTCCGTCATCGGCAATTTGTCCCGCCAGACGCCTTCGCGGCATGCCGTATCCAGGCGGCGAATATCGCGGATCTGCGCGAGCAGCAACGCCATGGCGTGGTCGGCGACACACACCGCATTACTACCTGCGCCATTGGTTGTGGTGATGTTGCGATCACGCGCGGCGTCCAGTTCCACCTTTTCATAGCCGACGCCCAAGGTAGCGATGAATCCGAGCTTGGGCATCCGCGCCATTTCGGCCGCCGTTAGCCCCACGGTGCCAATAGTCAAAACCGCCTCGACCTCGGCACCTTGCTCGTCGACGGCCTTGCGACGGCTTTCCGAGTCGGGGGCATAGAGGGTGTCGTAGCGTTCGGTAATGCGGGCAAGACTTTCGGCGGACAGCGGATTGAGTATCAACAAGCGCGGTTTCATGCGGACTAGACCTCCAAAGTGACCTCCGACCGAGTCTAGGTCGACTCGTGCACGGATGCACGGGGTGAAATGCCCGGATGGCATTTAGCGCGCACGGTTTATGAGTAATTGCTACGTACCGACGCTCAGGAGCGGTCGCAAATCGGCTAGGCGTTTGCACTTTGCGAAGGCCGTAGCCACTGCCTCAGGATCAATTGCTCAAGATCCACTTCCCACCCATCGAGCCGCCGGACTTCCTGCCAGCGTGGTTTCAATTGAGGCGTGCCGTTGAGCAGGCCGATCATATGCTCCGTCATGCCTTTGGGGTTTGGGTGGGCGGGGTTGGCGGGTAGCGCCTCTTGCAATAACGCAGCGTATTGGCGTTGCAGCTCGATGATCTCGTTGCATTGCTCGCGCGGCAGGTGCCGGGCTTCGATAGTCGCAAGGAAGTACCAGGCGGCGTGTTCGGTCTGGTAGTCCAAGTGGTGCCGGATCAACGCCCTGAGCGGCTTGGCTGGCCGGGGCTTGGCGTAGAGCACCTGCCGCGCGCTTTCGATCAGCTGGTCGTAGCCGTCCTCGATGAGGTCACGCAGCAGGCTTTCCTTACTGTCGATGTGCGCGTACAGCGAGCCCGCGCGAAGCCCGAGTTCGGATGCCAACTGGCGCAGCCCGACGGCGTGGTAGCCCTGCTCTGCGAAGCAGCGCAGGGCGATGTCCATCAAACGTGCGCGGACGGGGCGGGTTTCGTCACGGGGGATGGCGGTGAGCATCAGGGGCGTCCTCCAAACGGATTTATTTTTGTAGTCGTCGGCGATTCAAGGTGGATCGTGCACGATCTTCGACAGCATTGCCGATGGCTAGGTTTATAGAAGGGCTGTGCAGAAGTCGTCGGGGTTCGCGAGTGCGGTGGCAGGATCGGCCTGGCTTTCGCCATGAAAACTATGTTGACCTTGCCATCGCATTCGCGGGCAAGCCCGCTCCTACAAAATAAAGCTGCGTACTTACCGTTGAGCGTATTTTCAGGAAAGAGTGGGCGGCAATCGGCTCGGTCGCGAATGCGGCTTCAACAATAAATGCTATGTCAGTCACAACATCCATTCGTGCGGCAACTCAATACCTGTAGGAGCGGGCTTGCCCGCGAGTGCAATGGTAGGGACGACGTGATTTTTTTGGCGGAAACCGCTTCGCTGCTAAACACATCGTCGCCCGGCTCAATCTACACACGCATCAAACAGCACTCTCCAAAATCCGCCGAGCCCGCAGAATCACCGGCAAATCAATGAGCTTGCCATTGAGACTGACAGCGCCGACGCCTTTGTGGGATTCGAGGGTGTCGAGCACGGCCTTGGCCCAGCTGACCTCGCTGTCGGCGGGGCGGAAGCCATCGTTGATCGGTGCGACCTGTTTCGGATGCACGCACAGCTTGCCGCCGAAGCCCAGCAGGCGCGCGCGTTTGACGTCTTCTGCCAGAAGATCGAGATCGGAGAGGTCGATGGTCACGCCATCGACCGGTGGATTGATCCGTGCCAGTGCGGAGGCGATGACGAGCCTCGAGCGGGCGAACAGCAGTTCGTCACCGTCACCGAGAATGCCGGTGTCCACCTGGAAATCCACCGAGCCGAACGCCAGACGATCGACCTTGGGTGCGGCGGCGACTTCTTCGGCGTTCCAGACGCCACGGGCCGTTTCGACGATGGGCAGGATGCGCAGAGGGTCGGGCAGCCGCTCGGACAGCGCCGTCAATTGCGCGGCGGATTCCGCCTTGGGCAACGAGACACCGAGCAGGCCGGGTTCGCCTAGCAGGCTGCAATCGCCCTGGTACCATTCGGTATCGCTGCCATTGAGGCGCACCCAACCCTTGCCGCCGCCTTTCAACCACTCGCGGATGGCTTCGCGCGCCGACTCTTTCTTGTCAGGAGTGACGGCGTCTTCGAGGTCGAGGATGACGACATCCGCGCCGGCGGCGCAGGCCTTGTCAAAACGTTCGGGACGGTCGCCGGGGACGAACAGGTAAGAGCGAGCAGGCATGAGACTTCTCCACATTGTTGTTCGAGGCGCCCCGGATTAGGCGTCTCGATTTGTTCTCTTCAGTTGGGCGCCACCGGGCGCATTGCGATACGAGCCAGCATCAAGCCGATAACCAGCAACAGGGCGCCGAACACGCCGTAGCCCAGCGCCAGGGAGCCGCTGGACTCCGTCAGCAGCGCGAACGTCGGCGGGCCAGCTACCACGCCAAAATAGGTGAAGAACAAGGTACCGCCGGTGTATTGACCGGCACTCCCTGCGGGGGCAAGTCGTGCCACTTCCGCAAGGTAAATACCGTTCCAGCCGATGGCGGTGGCGCCGAAGAAAATGCTGACGAGCACCACGATCGCCAATGGCCAGCTCGGTGTGAACGCCGCCGTCGCCAGGGACGACAGCGCCATGGCCATTGCCAACAAGGGAAGCAACCGGCGCGGCGCCAGCCAGCGATCACCGACCCAGCCCCATAGCAGACGGCCGACCATGCCGCCGCCCTGGGCGAGCGACAGAACGAGGCCCGCCGTCACTAATGCCAATCCGTAGGAGTGCGTCAGGTAGGTAACGAGATAGGTCGTCAGGCACAGCTGCATGGCGCCGAAGACGAATGAGCAGAGCGCCAGATTGCGGATGCTCGGATGGGCGAAGATGAGCGCCAGCGGCTGGAACGGATTGTTTGTAGCGCGGAAGTCGGGGCGGCGATCGCTGTCCAGATCAGCACGCGTAGTTTGCGCGATGCCGGCCATCACCACGCATGCCAGCCCGACGACAAGGACCGCGCCTTGCCAGCCGAAACCATTGACCAGGCTCGGCACCAGCGCTCCAGCCAGCACACCGCCCAGCGGTACGCCGGTCTGTTTCAACGAAAACATGAAGCCCATGCGGTTGGCCGGTGTGGTACGCGCCAGGATGTGCGAACTCGCGGGCGTCACCGGGCCGTACCCCGCGCCCAATAGCACTGCACTAATCGCCATGGTCGGCAACGTGCCGATGGCGGCAAACGCGAGCCCTGCGGCGGCCGATAGCAGGCAGATCTGACTCACGCGAATGGCGCCGAGGCGAGGAATCCAACGGCCGCTGAGCAGGCTGGAGATCATCGCCGCCAGGTAGATGAGCGCCACGTAGAGCCCGACCAGCGATGCGCTACTGCCTATGCTTCGTGCAGCCTCCGGCGCCAACACCGGTAACGTGAAGGATGCCATCGATACCAGCGCCTGGATCGCGAGGGTGATAACGAGCGGGCCAAGGCTAGCGTTCATAGGTTGCACCCTTACCTTCGCACAACGGACGCGTCACCTGGCGTGGACGGACCTGCCTCATCGCTGTCCTTCCGCCTTCGTGGGTAGCTCGGGCGCTCGCCCGGTATCGGCCTCGTCTGGCGTCACAGCTTCCAGCGAACTCTGGTTCGCATCCACGCCAACGACCAGGATCGACGCGATCATCGCGAGCAGGCAGACGAACACCATTAGCAGCACGCCAATGATCCCGAATTGCGCGAACAGCACCACGGATAGGTACGAGGTGATCATCGAGGCCAGTCTTCCGCACACCCCGGAGGCGCCCGTCCCGCGCAATCGCAGATGGGTTGGGAACAGCTCAGGGATATAACCGTACAGGCCGAACGTCACGATGGTGTAGATGCAGGTGACAAGTACGAAACCAACGCCGGCAATGCTTACCGGGCTCGACATCATTGGATAGAGCGAGCCGAGGATGATCGTGAGAACGGAAAACCACACCAGCCCCTTAGCCCGGCCCAAACGGTCTGCGACCAGGAAGCCGACGATCGCACCGGCGGGTGCGCCGAACGACATCAGCGTGGTGAACATTAGCGATTTGACGATGGTGTGCCCCTGCTCGACGAAGAACGTCGGCAACCAGGCGACGAACCCATAGACCGCGACGTTGACCGCAATGGATACCAGGGCTGCCGCCAACATGCGCGGCCAGATGGTGCGGCTGAAGAGGGCGCTGAAAGGCGCCATGGGTACCGTTAGGTTCTGCGTCCGCGGGCAGTCCGGCAGCGGGCCGTGCTGGGCTTCCACCTCGGCCTCGATAGCCGCGACGGTCTCCTCGGCTTCCTTGAGTCGGCCGCGGGACTCAAGCCAGCGTGGCGACTCCGGCATTCGGTGGCGAAGAATCCAGATGATCGCCGCCGCGACACCGGCGATGGCGAACATCCAGCGCCAGCCAAGCGTAGGGATCACGACGTAACCGATCGATGTCGCCAGCACGAGGCCCGAATTGATGCATAACGCCAGTAGCGATATCCATCGCCCTCGATAACGTGGCGGGATGAATTCGCCCAGTGTACCGGCCGCAACCACCAGTTCCGCACCGAGGCCGACACCCATGATGAAGCGCAGGACGATGAGCGTTTCGATATTCGGCGCAAAGCACGCCGCGATCGACGCCAGCCCGAAGATGAGCAGGTTGAACTGATAGGACGCGCGCCGACCCAGGTGGTCGCCCACGATGCCCGCCATGGCCGCGCCGATGAGCATGCCGAAGAATCCGGCTGACACGAAGAGGGCATTTTGTTGGAGCGTCGAAAACCCTTCCTTGAGCATCGCCGCGCTGACGCCACCGGCGATGTAGACGTCATAGGCATCGATAGCCGCACCGGCGGCGATGAAGCCAAGAATCTTCCAGTGAAAACGCGACAAGGGGAGCCGGTCCAGGCGGGCTCCGGAACTGACGGGGGTGGTCATGGCGTCTCCGGCTTATTGTTTTTGAACGGAGTGAGTGTTGGGTTCTGGTCCAGGCCGGCGCTGCACGCTCATGACCTGGCGGTCACTGACGTCAGCGCTCCATAAGTTTTTCGAGCAACCATTCGTCTCGGTTGGGCGCGGCGATCAGTTGAAGGCCGCAGGGCAGGTTCTCCACTGTTCCGGCAGGAATGCTCATGGCGGGCAAGCCCAGCAGGCTCCACACGCTCGTCAACGTGTTGATCGCGTCCCGGGTGTGGTAGGTCGTGCCATTGATGGTGACCTCACTCGTTCCGAAAGGCGGCGCGACGATGGTTGTCGTCGGCAGCGCGATCAGATCGACCGTATCGAAAAGGCCGAGGGCATCAACGAGCAATTGCGCTGCCTCTTTTTTAGCCTTGACGTAGCGCCAGGCCGGTATCGACGCACCGGGCTGCAGCCGGTCGTATTGTTCACGGCTGAACGTGTCCTTGAATGACGTCATGCGTTCTTCGTGTACGGCATAGGCCTCGGACAGCAGGATCGTGCCGAACACCTCGCGGGCGCGCCGGAAAAGGTCCGCTACCGACAGCGTGGTCACTGTTGCGCTGGCGAACTGCTGCTCTAATGTGTTTCGACACGCGGCGCTGATCTCGGGGGTGACTTGGATGAGCTCCGTGGTATCGACCCAGCCAATTCGGCGGACAGGCGGACCCAGTGGTTCTGCCGAACGTTCGCCCGCTAGCGCGGTGAACAGCAGCGCGGCATCTTCGACCGTTTTTGCCAGCGGCCCGACTTGGTCGAGTGTGTCGGAAACCGGGAATACACCCTTCAGCGAGGTACGTCCGTACGTTGGTTTAAGGCCCACGATGCCGCAGAAGGCCGCCGGAATCCGGACTGAACCCGCCGTGTCAGTGCCTACCGCGAGCGGGACCATTCCCGCCGCTACGGCTGCGGCACTGCCCGCGCTGGAACCGCCGCTGACCCGGGCGAGATCGTGCGGGTTGTGCGCACCTCCCTGGTGGGAGAATTCGCCGGTCGGGCCGAGGGCGAATTCGCTGGTCACGGTTTTGCCGATAATGACCGCGCCCATCTCTCTGAGCGTCGCAACCAAGGGCGCATCGTGTGCAGGTTGGTGCGTCGCGAAGAAGTGCGAACCGTAGGTAGTTGGTTGATCGCCCGTGTCGATGTTGTCCTTGATGGCAACCGGCAGCCCATGCAGCGCGCTACGACGCGTGCCATTGGCGAGCTCTTCGTCGAGTATTCGCGCAGCGTGCAACGCGCCTTCGTGATCGACATGCGTGAACGCGTTGACCTGTGCATTGAGTTCGTCGATGGATTGCAGCGTGCGGGTCACCAGCTCGGTGCTGGTGATTCGTCCGGCTTGGATCTCACCGCTCAGCCATACGGCTGACAGGTTGGCGAAGTATCCCGTTGGGTGCGGCATCTGTGACCTGGCTCCTCGAATGATGTCGGCGACACTTACCGTGAAACGGGGCTGGACGGCATCGCCGCCTCAGGCATCGTGCCCCGGCCAGCGTAGGTGCTGGGTAATGGAGTAGCTGAACCGCTCACCGGGGTGGAGGCTTATCGCTATTTCCAGCAGTTCGGCATGAGCACCGTAGTAGCGGCGGATGATGGATAGCCCAGCAGCGCCAGGCTCCACCTTCAAAAGTTGTGCGTCCTCTTCGCCGATGTTCACGGCGGTAATGTCCTGCCGGACGTCGAGTACGCGCGTGTTGTAGCGGCGTTCGATGAGGCTGTAGATCGGATCGCGACCATCGCCCAGGTCTTCTGCGACGCCGCGATAGGCGCGCGCGATGTAAGCGTCGGTAAGCGCCACCGGTTCGCTGTCGCCTTCCCGGTGGCGCAGGCCGCTGACGCACAGCCATTCCTGCCCGACCTTGAGGTCGAGCAGTTCGGCAAGCGTTTCGTCGACGACGACGTCCTTGATGCTGTGCACTTCCATACGCACGTCACGCACGTACTGGTGCAAATCCGCAATGTCCTCACTGGCCTGTACATAGCGTCGCGCGACTTGCGTCGCTTTCACGCGACTGCCCACCCCCTGCTGCTTGGCGATCAGCCCCAGCTCACTGAGGCGACGAATTGCCTCGCGCACGGTGTGGCGGCTGACGTTGAACTGCTGACAAAGGTCATGTTCCGTCGGCAGCAGGCTGTCCAAGGGGTAGCGGCCGCTTCTGATGTCGTCCATCAGCGCTTGCGCCAGGACGAGGTAGCGGGGCTGACCACCGGACAGCGGGGAGGACAGGCCTTGGTTCATTGTTACAGTGCTCCTGCGCGTTTCCTGGCGCCCTCGCTGTTGTGGCCCAGCGCGCCGAGGATCGACTGGTTGTGCGCGCCCAAACGCGGCGCTGGGTTCGTTGGCAGCTGCTCGCCTGGGCAACGGATCGGACAGGCGAGCGTCTTGATTTTACCTCTGACCGGGTGATCGCCTTCTACGATCAATCCTTGCTGTTGTACGAACGGATTATCCAGTGCCTGACCGATGTCGTTCACCGGTGCCGCTGGCACTTGCCCACCAAAGTGCTCCAGCCAGTAAGCGGTGGGTTGAGTCGTCAACACCGCATCCAGGTCTTCGGTCAGCTCGTCACGGTTGGTAAGGCGCGCCTTGAAGTTGCAGTAGCGCGGATCGGTGGCCCATTCCGGTTTACCGATGAGGTTCGCCAGCACGGCCCAGAACTTTTCTTTGTTGCACATGATGAACATCCAGCCGTCTTGCGTTTTATACAGTTGGCTGGGCGTCAGCGACGGGTGCCCGGAGCGCGGGGTACGGGTGGTCATCGCCCCTTCGTTGAGGTACCAAGTGCCGAGGTAGTTGACGTTGTGCATGGCCACGTCGAACAGGCAGACGTCCACATCGCGTCCCTGACCGGTAGCGCGGGCACCGACGAGGGCGGAGACCAATGCCAGCGCCGCGGTGGTGCCGGTCATCATGTCGATGATGGACAGGCCGAACCGCGCAGGAGGGCCGCCAGGTTCGCCGGTCAGCGAGCAGTAACCCGCCTCGGCTTGCATCAGGTAGTCATAACCTGGCCACGCCTTGCGCGCGCCTTCGCGGCCATAGGCGGAGAGGTGTGCGCAGACGAGCGCCGGATTGTGTTCCTTGAGTTGTTCGTAGGTCAGCCCGAGCTTTTCCGGCAGGTCGCCACGCAGGTTGTCGTACAGAGCATCGGCGGTCTTGATCAGTTCGATGAGCTGCGCCTTGTCGGCTGGGTTTTTCAGGTCCAGCGTCACGCTCTTCTTGTTACGGTTGAAGGACTGATAGAAGTGGCTGTCGCCCTCTTCGAAGAAGTAGGGGCCGACCTGACGGCCGACTTCGCCGCCATCGTTGGGGTTCTCGATCTTGATCACTTCCGCGCCGAGATCAGCGAGGTGCTGGGTGCCGAACGGGCCAGCGCCGTATTGTTCGACGGCGACGATGCGCACGCCTTCCAGAGGCAGACTCATACCGGATTCCTCTCGATCAGTTGCTTGGCGATGATGATGCGTTGCAGCTCGTTGGTGCCTTCACCGATGGTGAGCAGCGGCGCGTCGCGGTACAGGCGCTCGACGTTGTATTCCTTCGAATAGCCGTAGCCGCCATGGATGCGCATGGCCTCCAGTGAGTTCTCGACGGCCGCTTCGGTGGCGAGGTACTTGGCCATACCAGCCTCCATATCGCAGCGCTCGCCCTTGTCATAGGCCTTGGCGGCAGAGTCGGTGAGCAGGCGTGCGGCTTCCACGCGCGTGGCCATCTCGCCGAGCTTGAGCTGAATGGCCTGGTGCTCACAGATGGGTTTACCGAAGGTCTTGCGGGTCTGGGAATAGGCGACCGCTTCGTTCAGTGCGGCGCGGGCGACGCCGACGCCGCGGGCGGCCACATTGATGCGGCCCAGTTCCAGGCCGGACAGAACCTGCTTGAGGCCGACGCCTTCGACGCCGCCGATCAGGCAGTCCACCGGTACCTTGAAGTCCTCGAACACCAGTTCGCAGGTGTCGATGCCGCGATAGCCGAGTTTCTCCAGTTTGCGTGCAACCTTGAAACCGGGGCCTTT
Organism: Pseudomonas matsuisoli; assembly: GCF_014647635.1. Lineage (GTDB taxonomy): Bacteria > Pseudomonadota > Gammaproteobacteria > Pseudomonadales > Pseudomonadaceae > Pseudomonas_P > Pseudomonas_P matsuisoli. Next base: position 234,514 of record NZ_BMPO01000005.1, on the reverse strand, counting down.
TTCTGCGATCAGCCAGCTCATGCCTTTGTGGCGTGGTTGCGCGGTGGGATCAGTCTTCACCAGGAGCGCGACGACATGGCCGTGCAGGCTGTTGGTGATCCAGGTCTTGGCACCGTTCACGACGTAGTGGTCGCCTTCGCGGCGCGCGGTGGTGCGGATCGCTTGCAGGTCGGTGCCGGCGTCCGGCTCGGTGAAGCCCACTGACCCGCGCATCTCGCCCGTTGCCATCACCGGCAGGTAGCGTTGTTTCTGCTCTGGTGTGCCATGACGCTGGATAGCCGATGCCATGATCAGGTGCGAATTGATGATCCCGGACAGCGACATCCAGGTGCAGGAAATGCGTTCGACGATCTTTGCGTAGGTGGCGGTGGAGAGCCCCAGGCCGCCGTATTCCGGGTCGATGATGCAGCCGAAAAGACCCATCTCCTTCATCTTCTCGACCATCTCTTCGGGGTAGATGTCGTTTTTTTCCAGCTCGTGGACGAAGGGTTTGGCCTCGGTTTCCAGGAAGCGGTCCAGGGCGTCGAGAATCATGCCTTCCTGTTCGTCGTATTCGTTCATCTGAAGTCTCTCTCGCTTGTTCTTGTAGGCGGATGAGCGTCAGGCCGGAGCGGCCAGGGCGCGGGAAAGGTCACGTGCGCTGATGCGGTCGAGACCGAGCACGGCCTCGCGGATCTGCTCGACGCGGTGTGCCGCGACGGCGGTGGCGGCGTTGTCGCGGTACTTGGCGACGATGTCGTCATTGGAGAGCGGGCGATCGGCGGCGCCGCGGTTGATTGCTTCACGATGGCGCAGCTCGCGACCGTCCTTGAGGGTGACGATCACCTCGCCCGAGTAGTGGCGCGGGAAGCCGGAATTCGGGTCGACCTCGTAGTGGATCTTCTCCATCAGCGCCAATGCGGCTGGGTCGCCAAAGGCTTCGGGCTCCAGATCCGGCAGGCCGAAGCGTCCGCGCAGCAAGCCGCTAGCGATGGCGTAGGGCACGCTGAACTGAGCTTCGTAGCTATTGGCTGGTTTACGCTTGGCCGCTTCCGGTTCGCAGACGATGCCGACGGTTTCCTTCGGTACCAGGGCCGTGATGCGCTGGATGTCCTCGATCTTCACGCCTTGCCCATGCAGCAGCACGGCGGCGTCGGAGACGGCATGGGTGAAGTGGCAGGCAGGCACGGGTTTTACGGCGACTTCGCCGACTTCCCAGGTGCTGCCGAGGTTTTCCGTCGCCAGGCTGTAGTCGCATTCGGCTTCGCGCTCGCCGAGGTGACTTTTGAACAGGCCGAAGCGGCCTTCGTACACGGCGTTTGGCCCAGTGAAGCCGTGGCGCGCTAAGGTCGCCGCGGTCAGCCCAGCAACCCCGGACCAGCCGGGATGCATGCGCTTGGTCCAGGCGCCGTCCTGCAGGAATTCCAGGCTGCCGGACGCCGTGCTCAATGCGATGCCCTGGGTCATCGCCAGTTGCGCGGCGGTCTGGCCTTGCAGCTTCCCGGCGATCAACGCACAACCGAAAGCGCCAACGAGCCCGGTCGGGTGGAAACCGACTTGGTGGAAACCACCCTTGGCCACCGCGCCAATGCGCGTGGCCGCTTCCATTCCGAGGATGTAGGCGGTGAGCAGATCGCGGCCGCTGGACTGGTATTTCGCCGCGATGCCCAGTGCCGCCGGGAAGCAGCTGGCGGTGGCGTGGATGACACCACGGCCATGGGTGTCGTCGAAGTCCAGGCCATGCACCAACGTGGCGTTTAGCAGGATGGCGTCGCGCAGCGACAGCTTGGCGCCGAGCCCGATGACGTCGCTATCGCCTTCGCCCAGTTCGCGTGCGGCGGAAAGGGTGCGTTGGGCAAATTCATAGCGCGTCGAGGCCAGGGCGATGCCGACCGCGTCGAGGATCAGGTGCTTGGCGCGCTCGCGGGTGATTTCCGGAATATCGTCGTAACCCAGCGATGTCGCGAAGTTCGCCAATGTGACGGCAATAGGGGTTTCAGTTGAGGCAGTCATTGTTGTTGTCCTCAGTTGACCAGTGTCAGAGAAATGGCCGGGATGAAGGTGATCAGCGCAAGGCCCACCAGTCGCACGCCATAGAAGGGTGCGACACCACGAGCAACCTCATGCACCGGCTGTTTGGTGATGCCGCCCATGACGAACAGGTTGAGGCCGATCGGCGGCGTCAATGTGGCGATTTCGACGTTAGCCACCATGATCACGGCGAAGTGGATCGGGTTGATTCCCAGGTGCGTGGCGATGGGAAAGAGCAGCGGTGCAGCAAGTACGATCATGGCGATGCCGTCGAGGAACATGCCCAGGATCAGCAGGATGATGTTGGCCATGATCAGGAACTGCCAGGCGCTGAGGTCCATCGCGGTGACCATTTGCACCAGGCTCGCCGACACGCCCATACGCGCCAGAGCGAAGCCAATCAGGCTGCCGCCCATCACTACGGCGAAGATCATCGTCGTTTGCAGCAGTGAATCCCGTGCCACATCCCAGACGCCGCCGAGGGTGACGCTGCGGTAGACCACCAGGCAAAGTATCGCTGCGTACGCAGCGGCGAAGGCCGAGACTTCGGTCGGGGTCAGGAAACCCGTATAGATGCTGCCGAGGATGAGCACCGGCATCATCAGTGCCGCGCTGGCACTTGGCAGCTTGCGACCGAACGCGCCCCAGTTCGCACGCTGAACTTGCGCGCCATAACCGTTCTTGCGGGAGAAGAACATAACGGCGGCCATTAGCAGACAGGCTTCCATCAGGCCAGGGAGCACGCCCGCGATGAACAGCTGGTCTACCGGCAGACCCACGATAGAACCGATCAGGATGAAGCCCAGCGACGGCGGAATCATCAGCCCCAGCGTGCCGCCCACTGCGACGATCGCCGCGGAGAAGCGTGGAGGATAGTTTTCCTTGGTCAGCCCACCCACGGTGGAGGCCCCAATGGCGGCAGCCGAGCCGACGCTAGAGCCAGAAACGGCCGCGAAAAACACGCTGGCGATCATCGCCGTCAACGCCAAACCTCCGCGTACCGCCTGGACGACACTGCCGACGAGTTGGATGAGCAGCTCGGCGATATTGCCGCGCATCATCAGATTGCCGGCGAGCACGAACATCGGGATCGCCATCAGTGGGTAACTATTGACGGATTTGAAAGCGGTTTGCGCGATCACGGTCGTCGGCACACCAGCCACGAACAGGATCAGGCCTGTGGTGACCAGGCCGAGCGCGACCGCAACGTGAGTACCGATGGCCAAAAAGCAGAGCATGGTCACCAGTGCGATGAGCATGAGCATGAGAGATCTCCTGCCGTCAGAGTTTCGAGCCGGTGATTTCACCGTTGCCGAACGGGTCTTCACCCTTCAGCGCGATGACCAGGCAGCGCAGGTAGTAAGTCAGGAACAGCAATGCGCCGATCGGCATGACCAGAAACAGCACCCAGAGCGGAAGATCCAGGTTGGATTCGGTCATCATGCCCATCGTGTAGTAGCGGTGAACCTGCGGCAGCGACGCATAGAACAGCAGGCCGCAGAACGCGACGCCGATGGCACTGGCCAGCACATGGCACAGCTGTTTCAGCTTCGGCGGGAGGCGGTCGACCAGCAGCTCGGTGCGTATGTGGTTACCGGCATTACCCGACACGCCGAGTGTGAGAAAGAACGCCCAGACCATCAGGTAACGGACGCCTTCCTCGGCCCAGAACGCGCTGCTGTCGAAGGCCGCACGGGCAATGCCCTCGACGATCATGATCGCCGTCGCAAGCAGGAACATCACCGTTGCGATATTGAGCAGGACCTTGCGCTCGAAGATCAGCCAAAGGTTGGTTTTAGGGACAGGCTTGGGCTGCGTGGGATCGGCACGTGTCTCAAGACGGCTTTTCATGATGTGGGTCGCCATTACAGGCACCTCTTCTCGATGTCATCCATGGCGGGTTTCACATCGGGATGCGCCTCGAAGAACACCTTTTTGTTGTCTTCGGCGATCTTCTGGTAGCCGGCGGATTCTCCCTCGGTGGCGGTAGTGAAGGTCGCGCCACCGGCGACCATCTTGTCGATGAGCTTTTTGTCCTCGATCACCACCTCTTTCCACTGCTTGGCGACGATCTCGTCCATGCTGGTGGTGATCGCTTTTTGGTCTTTTTCCGGCAGCTCGTCGAACCACATCTTGTCGACGACGACGGCGTAGGTCGTCAGGGAAAAGTTCGGCACGTAGTACGAATGCTTGCCGGTCTGGCCGATCATCTCTGCCCAGCCGCCTGCGGAGGTAAAGATGCCATCGATAGCGCCTTGGCCTAGCGCGGTGCTCATTTCCGATGCGGCCATTGAGATTGGGTTGGCACCCAGCGAGCGGATGGTGTCGAGGAACACGCGACCGCCGATAACACGAATCTTCGTGCCTTTGAAGTCGCTCATCTGCTTCACATTGACCTTGCTCATGATGAAGAACAGGTCAGCGGCGCGAAGCAGGCCGAGAATCTTCAAATTGCGCGGCTCGACGTAGGATGACATCAGCTCGGTTACGCCCTTGGCGTAGCACTGATTGCCCATCAGGTCGTCGGTCAGCGTGAACGGCAGGTTGATGGCGCCCAGGCGCGGGTCGATGGTCTCGATACGCACCGACACGGGCCAGACCATCTGGACGGCACCGGTACCCAGCGCCGCGAGTGCGTCCTGGTCGTTGTAGAGCTGGGAGGCGGGGAAGACTTTCACGTCGATGTCGCCATCGGTGCGCTTGTCGACGAGTTCGGCGAACTCATTCATGTAGCCCGTCTTCCAGTGGCTGGCGGCCACTTCATTGGGAAGAACGAGTTCGGAGGCACCGGCAGTGCCCAGTGATAACGCAAGGGCTGCCGACGTGGCAGCGATCAGACGCTTTAGCGTGAACATGGTGTTTCCTCGTATTTGTTTTTGTTGAGGAATTGCAGTGCAGCGAGAGCGGGTGGAGAAGTTCTCTGATCTAGCGAGCTAGAGCCATGCAAGGCGAAAACTGGCGAGGACGCGGAGTTTACGAGTGGTAAATGAGCAGTCCGAGCCGGTTTTCAACGCCGCAGGGCCGACGCGCAGCAGATCAGGATTTAGTAGCCAGCGGCTTCGTCGAGGGTATTGCCCTCGCGCATCTGGATCAGCACGTTGCGTTCGAACGTCATGAAGACGGTGCCGTCGGCTTTGGTGCCGGTGGTCTTCACGGAAATGATTCCTTGGTTCGGGCGGGATTTTGAGGCGCGCTTGTCGAGCACTTCGGACGCAGCGTAGATGGTGTCACCGGGGAAGACCGGAGCGGTGAGTTTGATGTCCGTCCAGCCCAGGTTGGCGATGGCCTTGCCGCTGACGTCAGGGACTGTCATGCCCAGCACGATGGCGACGGTCAGGCCGCTGTTCACCAGCGGTTTGCCGAACTCGCTCTTGGCGGCGTAAGCGGCATCGCAATGCATCGGGTGCAGGTTCATCGTCAGCAGCGAGAACTGGATGTTGTCCGTCTCGGTGATAGTGCGACCGGGGCGATGTTCGTATACGTCGCCGATCTCGAAGTCTTCGAAGTAACGACCGATCTGGCCACGATACCGCTGCTCGCCAATCTGCTTGACGCTCATGGATGGAACTCCTTCTTGTTGTATGACGCTCATTGTCGTCAGGTTATTAGGTTGTCCGGACAACAATGTAGAAAGGAGATCGACTAGGCGTCAATGGGATCTAGGAGAGACGAGGCGACGGGAGCACGAGAACGACGCGGCATGTTGCCATTCAGAGGCTCTACGGCGGTGATGAAAGGCAGGATTACCGTTCGTCGAGGAGGGCGTTTGGGGAGGGAAGCCGAATTGTTTAGCTATGTGCGAGGCAACAGTGATCTGCGCTTCCGTTGCGGTGATGCGATAGACGATTGCGACGTGGGATAGGTCTATTGTGGTTTAACGCTGTGACTTGTTGCGGCCGCGAGACCGCATTCGCGAGCAAGCTCGCTCCTACAGAAAAGCGAGCACTTGTGCAGTCGCGACTCCGCATTTGACTGCACAAGTACCTGTAGGAGCGAGCTTGCTCGCGAAGACGATAGTTGCTTCAAAACGTCTGCAATGGCCACCCCAGACCTATAACGGCACATTTCGCTGGAGAGGCAGCGAGATCATGTGAGTAGAGGATCGCTGTCTGCGGAGACAGATCACCTTTACCCGGCGGACTGCATTCGCGGCCAAGGCCGCTCCTACAAAAAAGCACGTCGAACTCATCGCTACCGGCGGCGCACATGGCCTGTTGTAGGAGCGGCGGGGCGGCCATCCGCCTTGGCCGCGAAAGCGGTAGTGGGTTCACGATGTCTATTCAAAACCGTTTGAGGAGGCTTGGTCGACGCCCTCTACGCGGGTTTCACCTGCCCTATGGGAGCGGGTAGTGCGCCGGCGACTTCAGCCCCGATTCCGCTGTTTGCGCTCATCCAGTGTCTGCCGCACCAGGCGGTACAGGTAAACCAGCACCACGATACCCACGACGACCTTCGAACCGGGGTCGAGATAGACGGCGACCTGATCGTAGTTGGCGTGCAGCAGGTAACCGGCCATGGTCAAAAAGCCGGTCCAGAGCCCGGAGCCAAGCAGGGTGTAGAACGTGAACGTCCAGAACGGCATACGCGCGATGCCCGCGGGGACGGAGATCAATGTGCGAATGGCCGGGATCAGGCGACCGAAGAACACGGCCGACTTGCCGTGGGCATGGAACCAATGCTTGGCCTTGTCCACATCGTCTTCGGAAATGGTCAGCCAGCGGCCGAACCGACGCGTAACCACGCGAACGCGTTCCTCGCCGAAGAACTTCCCTGCGTAGTACCACGGGATGGCGCCGATGTAGGAGCCCATGGTCCCGGCGAATACGACAAGGAAGAAGTTGAGATCACCGCGCGCGGCGAGAAACCCTGCAAGCGGCATGATCGCTTCAGAAGGGATAGGCGGAAAAATGTTCTCCGCCAGCATCAAGCCGAAGATGCCCCAATACCCGCCGCTCTCCATCCAACTGATGATCGAATCGAACAAGGCCTTTCCTCCGTGACGGTTTCGTTGAATGCCTGCTGCAGCCCTGCGTTCGAGCTATCGGCGAATGATGACTGCGATAGGAGTCGCTGGCGTACGGATAAATCCGTAGGGGAAACATTTTGCGAAACACGGTGGTTCAGATGGTCAGCGTGCATGCGCGGTGCAGGGGCGAAAGCGCACGAGTTTTAACTTGTGGGAGCGAGCCATGCTCTCGATGGATGGTGGTCTATCGCAAAAAACATCGCGGGCATGGCTGGACGCAGCCCGGCTGAACGCAGCCCGGCTCGCTCCCACATAAAGCGTTAGATCCCTGGCGCGGTTCCACCCTACGACTCTCCCGCGTGTGACTTTAGTGGGCTCTGTTCTCCGCCGTGTCACGAAACGGTCAAACGGATTTCTTAAACCGGTTCGCTCATGTTCCATCCGGAGATTAGCCAATGAGCGATAACACTATCAGCCGTCGTCGGATCATCCAGGCAATGGGGGCGGGGCTGCTGTTGCCCGGTGTTGCCCCTGCTTTCGCAGTCGGTCCAAACGGACGGCCCAAGATTACCGATGGTATCCAGGCGGGAGATGTCACAGGAGACCGCGCGCTTATCTGGAGCCGAACCGACCGACCCTCGAAAATGATCGTGGAGTGGGACACCAAGGAAAGCTTCAACGACATACGGCGCGTTGTCGGGCCGACAGCCACCACGGCAACTGATTTCACTTGCCGTGTCGATCTACGTGGCCTTCCGCAGGGGCAGTCGATCTTCTATCGCGTGAGTTTCGAAACGCTCGATGACCATCGCCTCAGTTTTCCGGTACTCGGCCAGCTGCGCACTGCACCGGCGCAGCGAAGGAACATTCGTTTCGTCTGGAGCGGAGACACGGTGGGGCAGGGGTTCGGCATCAATCCGGACATCGGCGGCATGCGCATCTACGACGCGATGCGTCAGCGTCAGCCAGATTTCTTCCTGCACAGCGGCGACACCATCTACGCCGATGGCCCGATACAAGCGGAATTGACGACGGTAGAAGGTAAGGTCTGGCGCAACATCACCACGGAGGCGAAGAGCAAGGTCGCGGAGACGCTCGACGAGTACCGAGGCAACTATCGCTACAACCTTCTGGACGACAACGTGCGCCGCTTCAATGCCGAGGTGCCGCAAATCTGGCAGTGGGATGACCATGAGACCACCAACAACTGGTCCGACAGCAAGGTGCTGGATGACCGCTATCGCGTGAAGGACATTCACGTCCTTGCAGCCCGAGCACGTCAGGCTTATCTCGAATACGCGCCGATGCGCATGGCTGGAGGCGACGACGCGGGGCGGATCTATCGGCGCGTTTCTTATGGGCCCTTGCTGGATATCTTCGTGCTCGACATGCGGTCCTACCGTGGCCCTAACAGTGCGAACCTGCAAACCCAGGCGGGGCATGAGTCGGCGTTTCTCGGCGCAAGCCAACTGGCTTGGCTCAAACGCGAACTCGAAGGATCGAAGGCTACCTGGAAGATCATCGCCGCTGACATGCCCATCGGTTTGCAAGTACCGGATGGCAAAGGAGAAGACGGCCGAAAACGCTGGGAAGCCATTGCCAATGGTGACGATGGTGAACCTAAGGGGCGTGAACTGGAGATCGCTGATCTACTGGGCCATATCCGCCGCAAGCAGATCCGCAATACCGTCTGGTTGACCGCTGATGTGCATTATTGCGCCGCGCACCACTATTCGCCGGAGCGGGCAGCGTACAAAGGTTTCGAGCCATTCTGGGAGTTCGTGGCCGGGCCGCTGAACGCGGGCGCATTCGGCCCCAACGCGTTGGACGGCACTTTTGGGCCCCACGTTAGTTTTCAAAAAGCGCCACCGAAGGAAAACAGTTCGCCACTGTCGGGTTTTCAGTTTTTCGGTGAGGTGGAAATCGATGCCGAGAGCGAAGCGCTAACGGTCTCGCTGCGGGATTTGAATGGCGCCGCAGTGCACACTCAAGTGCTGGAAAAGGCGAGCGCAGTATCGTGATTCGCATGCCTAGCCCTGCACATTCACGTGCAGGGCTAACGCTTGGCGCAAGGTTTGAAGCGTATTGCCCGCGACGCTGAATAGGCGGGCTCAGAAGCCGCTGTTCAACACGATCATCATCGAAAAGCTGATCGGCAACCCCACAAGCGCAGCAATCAGGCTGGCGTCGAACAGGCGCCTGGCCCACTCGCGAGCGCGCACGCGGCGGTTGCGGCTGAGTTCCAGCGTCATGCGGGTGCAGATGAACCAGCCCACGAGGATCGTTCCTGCAATCGGGACCAAAAGAATCAAGGTCTTGAACACGTCATATCCCTCCTATCCTTGACGTCGACGCGGGCAACCCTGTGATCCCACAGGCGTTACCGAAGCGCACCATTGAAAGAGGCATTAGGGTGCCAACATGCTATCGCTCGGGCAACGGCTACGCAGAACCCGAGCGCAGAGATCGGACGAACGAAGCGGGAAATGCCGTCCGTCTGGCAGATTGTCTGAGCATCCGCGGTTCGCCTCGGGTCAACCTCTTCAATCAGCCTGAAGAAGTGGAGCCATACAATGACCCTCGATGAACTCAAGAAAATGGCCAAGAACGGTGAGGTAGCCGAAGTCCATCTGGTTTCGGTCGAAGGCGGCTCCTATGCCGTCCACGGCGTCGTGGGTGAGCAATCCTTCGCGGTCCGCGACGCGGATGGGGAGACGTTACATGTAGCATCCATTGACGAGGCCAAGAAGCACCTGGCGAGTATCGCTGACGTGCCCTCGTTCCTCATTCAGCCTGCGGTTTACGACGAGATGGTCGGACAACCCTCTGAGTCGGTACATTCTCGCGAGCCCGTTTCTCTGCGCAAGAACATGTAAACGTTCGCGTCTGATGCGCCGTCCCAGGCTTATTTGCCGCCCACCGCGAATAGCTCGCCTAGGGCGCGGGAAGCGCCTTACGTACTTGTTCAAAAGCCTGCCTCGTACGCTCGACGATGGCGTCCGACGTGCTCACGCTGTACGCCAGATAAAGCTGCGTCGATAACGCGTCGAGCGAAAACACGGGTTGCAGGATCGAGAAGTCCACATTGGCTTCCACGGCTAGCCGTCGTGCTTCGCGCTCCGGTAGAGGCAACAAATCGACCTGACCATTGACCAGTTTGCGAAAGCTGTCGCTGTTCTGTGCGGAGAGCACCAGTCGCTCGAACCCCTGCTGCTCCAGGTACTGATGACGCATGTCGTCACGGATCACGCCGACGCGGTAATGACTTGCCTCCTCGAGCGCGCCCACATGGATGTCTTCCCGGTCCGCCAGCTTATAGAACTGCGGTCGGGTGTCGTCCATCTTGCCGACCCATTTGAAGAGGTGCTCGCGTTCCGGTGTGCGGGCGATCACGTAGATGAGTACGTTCGGTTCGCGCAACGCCATGTCATACGCGCGGGCCCATGGGTAGAGGGTCACTTCATAGTCGGTCAGCCCCGCCTTCTGCAGGGTCGCTTCCACTACGCGGGTCGCCGGGCCAGACACCTTGCCGTTCTCGAGATAGGTATAGGAGCTCGACTCGGTCACCGCGAGAATGCGTTCGGCATGGGTGGGACCGGCGATGAATACCGCCAGCAGGCAAAGCATGGGAAGACGATTGGGGCGCATGACATTCTCCTTGTCAGCAAGCGACACGATTGCGGCCGCTGTGCTTGGCGCGATACAGCGCCTGGTCGGCCTGACTCAGCAATTGATCAAAGTGGTCCATGGCTTTGGTATCCAGCGTCGCAAGGCCGATGCTCAGTGTGACGTGATCGCTCACCAGGGATGCGGAATGGGGAATGGCCCGCTCGGCGAGTGCCGACGTGGCGCGTTCTGCAACCCGGGCCGCTTCTTCAAGATTTAGGCCCGGCAGCAGTACGGCGAACTCCTCACCGCCCAGGCGCGCCACGACTTCGCCTGCACGGGCGAAACTCTGCCGCAGGATGTCGGCGACGTCGCGCAGGCAGCGATCGCCTTGGGCGTGGCCGTAGAGGTCGTTGTAGGCCTTGAAGAAGTCGATGTCGCACATCAGCACCGCCAGTGGCTGTTCGCTGCGCACGGCGCGCCTGAATTCCTTTTCCTTCACGTCATCGAACTCACGTCGATTGGCAAGTCCGGTGAGCGGGTCGCTACGGGAGAGTTCTTCCAGCCGCTGGTTCGCCTCGCTGAGCTCCGCCGTCCGCGCATCGACGAGTTCGGCCAGATGGTCACGGTGGGCAGCAAGATCGTGTTCGTACTGGCGCTGCCGGTCGAGGTGATCGGCCAGTTTGTCCTGCACGTCATTGACGCCGGCTTCTAGCAGGCTTAGCTCGTCGCGGCGTTTGGGGGAGCGCTGCAAGCTGAGCTTTGCCTTGAGCGTGTCCGGAGAAAGACGATTCAGGTGCCGCGCGATGTGCTGGACATGGACCGTCACCGAATGGTTGAACATCCACATGATCAGCCCGGCCAGCAATAACGACTGCACGACCTGAGTGACCAGGATATTAGTGATCTCGTGGTACAGCCGCTCGCGCAGTACGGTTTGGTTGGCATCGATTTCGAGCGTGCCGACATGCTCGACGGCGCCCGCATAGGGCGAAAAGGTCAGTTCGCGGCGTAACGAAGGCGATTGCTCGAACACGCGGGAATCGGCAGTCGAACGAACGATGACCTCCGCTTCACGTCCTGCTCGAAAGATCCTCAGCGATACGCGGCCCACGGGCGTTGCGCCGGCGACGCTTTCCATTTGGCTCTCGAGTGATTCGGTATCCATTTCCCAAATGGCCTTGGAAAGGGTGCCTTGGAACACCTGGTCGATCAGCGCCAGCTCGCTGCGGATGTTGGCCAGGTTGTTCTGCCAGGCAAACCAGCTACGCAGCCCAACCGTCACGCAGGTGAACAGCAAGCAAAACCCCAGTGTCGCGACCACCAGGCGACGGCCGAGCGAGTTATTCGGTTTCTGAAGGGCGTGTTTATCGGGCATGGGTTACAGCCACTTCTCGGTAATGGCATCGAATACGCCGTTGTCATGCAGGCGCTGCAGGGCCTTGCGGAAATGCTCGACGGTCTCGTCCGGCGTACGGCGGCTGAAGGCGATCTTCAATCCATCCGCGCCGCCAAGTTTGGGGATTTGCAGCACTTGGCGCAGGGTAAGTGCCGGATTGTCCTGAGCGGCACGCGCCAGGTAGGCCGCATTCAGTTCGTTGGATATCCATAGATCGACCCGGCCTTGCTGCAGCTTCTGGTAATTCAGTTCGTAGCGCGTGCTGGATTGCAGGCCACTGCCGGTCTGAAAACCATTGGCTATCAAGAACTGCTCGCCGACATCCTGTTTGACGGTAGCGATCTGGTAGCGGCGTGCATCTTCGAGGGTACGCAGTTGAATGTCGCTAGTACCGTTGCTGTAGAGCGCCCAACGCGACGAAGCGACGACACCGACCCATTTGAACAGCGGTTCGCGCTCCGGCGTTGGCGTGATCGAGTAAATCATGACGTTCGCATCGTTCAGGGCGATGTCGTAGGCGCGCGCCCACGGCATGGACTGGATGCTCGCTTCTACGCCCGCTTCCTCCAGCAATGCCTGGACAATTTCCGTGCTGAGTCCGGTGAGGCGCCCATTCACCGTCATGTTGTACGGCGGTAGCTCTTCGGTAACGACGCGAATCGATTCAGCTGTTGCGGCTAAGCTCCAGCACATGCCCGCAAGCAGATAAATCAATCTCAAATGAAGTCGGATCGAAGTCATACAAGCCCATCTGGCGGCTCGCAATCAGGGTTGCGTTACGCGTGCTGATCGCGGGGGAGAAACTGACAAGTGTATCGGCCCATCCATCGCGGACTTGAACCGGGCCGACACAAGGTCGCGCTTGTGTAAGTCGACCAGTATGCACTCCGTCGCAGTGGGGATAGTGTAGGACGGATAAAACGGCGTCTATTCTTTCCCTGTGGGAGCCATCCCGCCGCCGAGGCGCCGCGCGTCACGCAGCAAACAGGAGGCATGGCGATCCGTGGGAGCGGATCGCAGCCCGGCTCGCTCCCACAAGGTTAACGACTCTGCTTGTGTTTTTTGCTTATGAATCGATGGGATATTTTTTGTTTGATAGGAGCCGGCCCACGCCAGCTTCTGCCCGTGCGCCCTTTTTTGTGAACGGGATTCAAAGGGCCAGCGTGAGTCGCATGCCGTCGTAGATGGCGGCATGGATATCACGGCTGTTGATCGCATCGCCTATACGGAAAAGCTGGAAGCGCCCGTCGGGGTTACGCTCGATGCGCTGTGGTTCGAGCGCCACGAAGGCTGCCTGATCCAGCTCTCCAGCGTTGGTTGAGTAATTACGCAACGCGAAGTACAGGTCGTCCAGAGGCAGCGTGCCATGCTCGACGACGACGTGATCGACGATACGTTCTCGGGTGAGTTCACCGTAGTCATCGTGCAGCGTCACTTTCAGGCGGCCGTTTTCTCGTGCAACCGCCTTTACGCGATGGCCCAGTGTCTGGCGCACATCGTGCCGGGCGAACGCGCGCAGGTACGCGGGCATGTTCAGGCCGCCGACGTCCGGGCCCAGGCTGCGTTCACTGGTCACGAGCTCCAGCGATACGCCATCCCGTTCGCATAGGGTTTCGGCCGCGCTCATCGCCTGATGGCCGCCGTGGTAGTCGAAGACGAGCACGTCACCGCTTGGTTTGACGTCTCCGCTAAGCACGTCCCAAGTGCTGGAGACGAGTTCGTTTCCAGCGTCGAGAAATTCAGTGTTGGGCAGCCCTCCAGTGGCGATGATGACCACGTCGGGCGCTTCGGCCAGCACCTCGTCTTCACCTGCGAAGCAGTTGTAGCGAAAGTGCACGCCAAGGTGCTCGCATTCGCTGACGCGCCATTCCACGAGGCCTAGCAGTTCTCGTCGGCGCATGGGCATGGCCGCAACCCGTACTTGGCCGCCGGCCTGGGCGGCGGCTTCCAGAACGGTGACGTCATGGCCACGCTCCGCCGCGACCCTTGCGGCTTCGAGGCCCGCAGGCCCGGCGCCGACGATCAGCACCTTGCGCGGGGTGGCGGATTTCTCCGTGATTTCGTGAGGCAGTAGCGCTTCCCGCCCGGCTGCCGGGTTGTGCAGACAATGGGCCTGGCCGGAAATGTAGATTCGGTCAATGCAATAGCTGGCGCCTACGCACGGACGAATGCGGTCCTCCTGCCCCGCGGCGACCTTGGCGACCAAATGTGGGTCGGCGATCTGGGGACGGGTAAGGCCGACGAGATCGACGAAGCCCTCACGCAGGGCATATCGCGCCGTGGCCACATCGCTGATGCGTGCCGCGTGCATGACCGGAATCGTCACCGTTCGCTTGACCGCGCCTGCCAGCGCCAGGTGCGGCGCGCTCGGTGTGCCCATGCCGGGAATCGCCTTCGATAGCGTGACCTCGCTGTCGATACGCCCCTTGATCACACTGATGAAGTCGATGCCGTGATCCTGCAGGGTTCGGGCGATCATCAGGCCTTCTTCCTCGCCTAGACCTCCGGGTGTCGCATCGTCCACGACCATGCGGATACCGACGATGAAATCCGAGCCAACCGCCTTGCGCACGGCGCTGACCACTTCGAGCGAGAAGCGCATCCGGTTTTCCAGACTCCCGCCCCAGGCATCGTCGCGGTCGTTCGTCGGATACCAGAACGCATCCAGCAAGTGGCCGTAGGCCTCCATCTCTACGCCGTCGAGGCCGCCCTCCCGGCAACGCAGCGCGGCACTGGCGTATTGGTCGATTATCCGCGCGAGATCCCATTCTTCAGCCTTTTTGGTGAAGCTACGGTGCGCAGGCTCGCGGCCGTGGTTGGGCCATATCAGCGGCAGCCAATCGCCGGTGAAGTTGCTTCCTCGCCAGCCGAGGTGGGATATCTGGCACATCAGCGCACTGCCGTGCTCGTGTACGGCGTCGCTAAGGTCACGGAACCACGGAACGATCTCGTCCCGGTAGATTTCCAGGTTACCGAACGCGGGTGGGCTGTCTGGCGCTACGATGGCCGAACCGCCGAACATGTTCAGGCCAACGCCGCCGCGCGCTTTTTCCACGAGGTAGTCACGGTAGCGACGCTTAGGCATGCCGGCCTCGCTGTAGGCGGGTTCATGGGAGGTGCTGACCACCCGGTTGCGAAGGTGCAGGTGACGGATCGAGAAGGGCTGAAGAAGTGGATCGTTGTGCATGGCGGCGGTTCTCGCGTGCAAACGGGGGCCTGATTCGAGCGAGCGAAGGCAGGTGTCCGGAGGAAAACAAGTGGCTGTGGTGCGCTTAGCGCTGAGCAGCCACGGGCTTTGGCTGGAACATCGCCGCGAAACGAGGTTTATGGGCCCGGTAGTAGTCGTCGATCACTTGTTCCTTCGGAGCACTCTGGGCTGCAAGCTGCATGCTCTCGAGATCCGCTAAGGGAATCGAGTACTGCGCAAGAAAGCCCGCAACCTCCGGTTCATCGGCCTTGAAGCCTTGGCGGGCGACCATGTGAATCTGTTCGGTACCTCCGAATACCTGCTTCGGATCTTCGAGGTAACGCATCTTCCATCGGGTGAACATCCAGTGCGGATTCCACGCGTTGAGGATGGCCCAGTCGCCCTTGTCAGCGGCTTTGCCGAACTGGGTCGCCATACCGGCTTCGGACGAAGGGACGACCTTGTATCCCTTGAGTCTGTACGCTTCGATGGCGGTGCCAGAAAGCACGTATTGGGACGTGCCAGGTGATGCCGCAAGGATGGTGCCGTCGAATTTTTCCGCCACGCCCGGTTTGTTCAGGTCCTCGATGGAGGAGACCTCTTCCTTGGGAATGAAATCAGGAATGGCCCAGCCGATCCGGCCTTCGTAGAGCACGCCAAGGTCTTCGAGCTGGCTGCCGTACTTGTCCCAGTAGGTCTTGTGGGTGGCGGGTAGCCAAACCATGGGAATGACATCCACGCTTTCGCTCATCAGGCCCTGGAACTGGATACCGATTTCCGCCATGACCAACTTCACGGGGCGCTGGGTTTGTTCTTCGATAACTTTTGCAGCGAGCTTGGCGGAAATTTCCGCATCGTCCCAGGCGACCCAGCCGATGGTGATGGGCTTGCCGCTGTCGGCGTGAGCGAGCGGGGCGATGCCCGCCGTGGTGAATGCGATCGAGGCGATCGAGGCGTACGTCCAGCGTTTCAACAGGCTCATGGCGTTCCTCCCGAGATTTTATTGGTATTGCTTTTGCTACAGGCAGGAGATGCTTCAGGTGTTTGTTACCACGATGGTCGGGGGTCTCGGCCCCCTCCACTTCATAAAGCCATGCGGATCGTGTGGACGACAAACGACTAATCAGCCGCTTTCGGATTACTTCAGGTAATGGAAAAACTTCGGCGACGACTACCTTCTCTGACCGGTCTCGTGGTCTTCGAGGCCGCTGCGCGCCGCCTCAGTTTCACTGCGGCTGCACGAGAAATGTGCATTACGCAGGCCGCCGTGAGCCGCCAGGTGCGCCAACTCGAACAGCACCTCGGGCAGTCGTTGTTCGTGCGTGAGCACCGCGCCGTGAGCCTGACTGCGGCTGGCCAGCGGTTGTACGAGGCGGTCGGACAGAGTCTCGAGCGCGTCGCCCAGGCCGTCGAAGACATCGGAACCGGCAGCTACGGGTCGCTGACCGTCAGTGCGACCATCGCGTTCTCGACCTTCTGGCTGCTACCCTGGCTGGAAGCCTTTCGTTCCGAATATCCCCAGATCGGCATTCGTCTGATGGCGCTGGACCGGGAGGTCGACATGCGCGGCGAGACCATCGACATCGCATTCATCAGTGGAGACGAAGGGCAGGGACCGAGCATTCGCATGCAGCGCTTGTTCGATGAGTCCATCGTGCCGCTGTGCCGGCCTGATTTCCTGAAAACGCCTTTGCAGGCACCCACTGATCTGCTCCAGTGCCCGCTGTTGCATCTGGATCGTGAGCACTGGCGTTATTTCAGCTGGCCCGTCGTAGGGTGGTCCGACTGGTTCGAAGTGGTGGGCTATACCGGTTCCCTGCCCACCGCCGGGCTGTCGTTCAACAACTATTCACAGTTGATCCAGGCTGCATTGGACGGCAAGGGAATCGCCCTGGGCTGTACCGGCATGTTGCAGGACTACATCGCTGATGGTCGTCTGGTTCGCCTGTTCGAACAGGAATACCGCAGTGCACGCGGCTATTACCTTGCGTTCAATGAAAAGGGCGGCAATCCGTCCGCGATGCAGTTGTTCTCCGATTGGTGGGCACGAACCGCTCCGCTAGACGGCGCGTGAGCGAAAGTTACCTCTCAAGTAACTGGACCCGCTCTGATCTGAACGCCATCTGCGCGATGGCGCGTCTTTGGGGTCTAGATTTTCTGCGGTAACGCCATGACGCTTTCGGCCACAAAGATTGTGCCTGTTTGAAGGCACAAAACGAGAGCTCGGACAGTCCATGACGAAACGCCGATCGCACCGACAACAGAGGAATACCGACATGAACCTGGCACAGAACGCACTTGCTACCCTGGCGCTATCGACCCTTGCGACGGTCGCCTGTGCCCAGGAGGCCAGCAGCGATTGTCCCAGCGTAGACATTGGAAAGTGTTTTACGGACCTTTCGACCGGGATCCGCATGGCGTACGTCGAAACCGGACCGAAGGATGGACCCGCATTGATCCTGCTGCACGGGCTCACGGGCAGCGCGCGCTCGTGGGCGGACACGATGGCCGCTATCCAGCAGAAAGATCCATCTCTGCATGTCATTGCGGTCGACCAGCGGGGCCACGGGGCGGCGTCGATGCCCGACCCGAACGTGTGCGCGGCTGACCCGAAGGCGTGTTTTACGCCGAAACATTTCGCGGATGACCTGATCGCCTTCATGGATGCTAAAGGGCTGGAGAAGGCCGCCGTCGCTGGCAGCTCAATGGGCTCGTTGATTGCGCAGGAACTGGCCCTTACCCACCCGGAGCGGGTAACTGCCACGATCCTGTTGGGCTCCACGGCGGCGTCGAAGGACAATCCCATATTGAGCTACTACCTTCTGGATGACCCGGTTCATGGCGCCTGGGCAGAAGGATTACAGGCCAAAGGCATCACTTCTCCAGAGGCAATCTACAACGCAACGCCGCAAGATGCCGATCCAAACATCCAAACGTGGCTCTCGGAGGTCTGGGTCGTCTCGCTTTTTGCCGATCCGGCTTTGCTCCAGGCGGTCAGCAACGAGACGGCGCAGGTGAAGATGGGCACATGGATCGGCGCGACCGAGGCGCTGCTGGCCTACGACAACAGCGGGCACCTTGGTGATCTGAAGGTGCCGACTTTGGCGTTGTGGGGCACGCAGGACACGGTGTTCCCGCTAAAGCCAGACCAGGAAATGCTACAGGAAGCCCTTGCTAGCGCGCGCGGGCAGGGCACGCCGACCTACTGGAAGCAATACGGTGTCGAGCCGTTGCCTGATAACGGGCTACAAGTAGGTGATTTCGGTCACAACCTTCAATGGGAAGCGCCGGTCCCCCTGGCTGACGACATCGTGGCATTCCTAAAGACAGGAGAGCCCACGCGCGATGCGGTAAGAATCGGCAAGGGCTCGAAAGTGGAGGTCACCCCGGACGCCGCAATGATCGTTGGTGGCAAATAGCAGATAGGCAACCTGACGCGTCAGCTTATAAGTGTAGGCGCGACTTCAGTCGCCAAAGATTGCGGGTTGCACAGCGCCCCCGGTAAAGCCGCGGGTTTTACCCGCCCTCCGGCTCTTGTAGACCGGGTGCCAACCCGGATGCTGCAATGTCATGCCAGCAACGGTGCCAAGGCTTATGCGGGTTTAACCTGCCCTACGAGACGAGGGCGTCGTAGGGCAGGTAACCGTTACCGCTCCAACTTTCCGCTGCCTATTGCCAGCGCCATCCCCGGCGCCAGCGGCAAGCGCGGCACCAGTGTGGTCTGGTAGGCGTGGTACAAGTCGCCCTTACCGGACCAGATCCGCTCCTCCGGCGTATTGGTTGGGCTCAATTCGTGATGCCAGCTGCCATCGGCGCGGTCGATGAGATAAGCGTCCGCGTAATCCCAAAACCGGCGATACCAACTCTCGTACTGCGCCTCACCCGTACGGCGCGTGAGCGCCGCCGCCGCATTGATCGCTTCGGCCACGGGCCAATGCAGGCGCTGGCGAACTACGGGCTGCTTCGCCCAATCGACGGTATAGACGATGCCAGCGTTACCGTCAGCGGCCCAGCCGTAGCATGCGGCGGCCTCGAACAGCGCCCGAGCATCCCTGAGTAGCCATGGCGGCGTTTTCATCCGCGCACGTTGGCGTGAGGCTTCGAGATGCAACAGCAGTCGCGACCACTCGAACGCGTGGCCGGGTGTCAGCCCGTACGGACGGAACTGATCTTCCGGGTTATCGGCGTTGTATTCGGGGAGCGGTTGCCAGCTTGCATCGAAGTGCTCCGTCACCAAGTGGTCGGCAAGCTCTCGGTGGCGATGGATCACGCACTCGGCGGCACGCAATGCGCGGTCGAGCCATTCCGGTTGGTCCAGCGCATCGGCCAGCGCCAGCATGGCTTCGACCCCGTGCATGTTGGCATTGGCGCCGCGATAGGCCTCCGGCTTCTGCCAGTCCCGCGAGAAAGACTCACGCAAGGCGCCGTCTTGCTCTGACCAAAAACGCTCCCGCAACACGCTCGCCGCATCGTTCAACAGCGTATCCGCGCCGGGGCGTCCCGCGATGGACGCCGAGCTTGCGGCCAGCGCGACGAAGGCATGCAGGTAGGCTTGCTTCTCAGCTGATTCATTGCCCGCGGTAAGCGGCTTGGCGAACCAGCCACCATGTTCGTGATCCTGCAATGGGCCCGTGAGTGCGGCGATGCCATGGTCGATCAATGTTGCGCAGCCAGGTATGCCTTGCAGGTGGGCGAGGGCATAACAGTGGGTCATCCGGGCGGTCGTCATGGTGTCGGCCGTGGCGCCTTCCGGCAGACGACCGACGCGATCAAGGCTCGCATACCCGTCGGCGACGCGGCTTGCGCGGGAGAACAGCTGCAAGCGCATGCCCTCTGCAGCGAGCCACGCCTGGTGGTCAACGCTGGCGAGCCAACTGCCAGTCGGTAACGAAGATTTAGCCATTAACCACCTTCCCACCGTTCACGTGGATCGTTTGCCCGCTGACGTACGACGAATCGTTGCTGGCGAGGTAAACGTATGCCGGGCCAAGTTCGGACGGTTGACCCGCGCGCCCCATGGGCATCTCGCTTCCCAGTGACGCCACCTTCTGAGGATCGTGCTGACCGATGCTGGCGGGCTGCAATGGCGTCCAGATCGGGCCTGGCGCGACCTGATTGACGCGAATGTCACGCTCGATCAATTGCTGGGAAAGCGAGCGAGTGAAACCGTCGATAGCGCCCTTGGTGCTGGTGTAGTCCACCAACATCGCGTTGCCGACGAAGCTGTTGATCGACGTCGTGTTGATGATCGAGCTACCTGGGCTGAGGTGTTCCAATGCCGCGCGGGCCATGTAGAAGTAGCCGTGGATGTTGATGGCGAAGGTCGTTTCCCACTGCTCATCGGTGATGTCTTCGAGGCGCGTCTGTACCACTTGGTGGCCTGCGTTGTTCACCAACACGTGCAGCCCGCCTAAGCTCTTGACGGTCTCGTCTACCGCGGCCTTGCAGAAGGCGCTGTCGCGCACGTCGCCAGGAATGATGATGCAACGTCGCCCCTCTGCCTCGACAAGCCGTTTGGCTTCGGCGGCATCGTCGTGCTCATCGAAGTAGACGATCGCGACGTCCGCGCCTTCGCGGGCAAAGTGGATGGCAGCGGCGCGACCGATACCGCTGTCGCCGCCCGTGATGAGCGCCACCTTGCCGGCCAGTTTGCCGCTGCCGCGATAGTCCTCGCGAATGAACTCCGCAGGCGGGTTCATTTCGGTTTCCCGGCCGGGCAGACGGTCTTGTTTCTGGGGAGGGAAGTTGTTGCTCATGGACGTCTCCTTAACGAGTTAAAACCTATGTGTGGTTAGGGAGGGCGGCGAGTGACGAAGGTCCGAATGGCTGACGGGCGGTGGTGGTGATGCAAAGCAAAAGCGATCGCCCACAAGTGGGCTCCTACAGAAGAGCAACACCGCGCCTTTGTAGGAGCCCACTTGTGGGCGATCGCTTTTCGGTCGGTTGTCGCGCCTCGAATCGCACTCTCGAACCCCCCCAAATTCCCGAGCAACGGAATCGGAATTGGTCAAAATTTGTGCTAATCTCCGCGCCCCCGTGAAGCCCTGTCTGATCAAAAAATATGCAAGCCGCCAAGCAGCTGTACGACTATCCCAAGTACTGGGCCGAATGCTTTGGTCCCGCGCCGTTCCTGCCGATGAGCCGGGCGGAGATGGACCTGCTCGGCTGGGATTCGTGTGACGTGATCATCGTCACCGGCGACGCCTACGTGGACCATCCGTCGTTCGGTATGGCCATCATCGGGCGGCTGCTGGAAGCGCAGGGCTTCCGCGTCGGCATCATCGCGCAGCCGGACTGGCAGTCGAAAGACGACTTCATGAAGCTGGGCAAGCCGAACCTGTTCTTCGGCGTGGCCGCGGGCAACATGGATTCCATGATCAATCGCTACACGGCGGACCGGAAAATCCGTTCCGACGACGCTTACACGCCGGGCGGTTCCGCCGGCAAGCGTCCGGACCGCGCATCCATGGTCTACAGCCAGCGTTGCCGCGAAGCCTATAAAGGTGTGCCGATCGTGCTCGGGGGCATCGAGGCGTCGCTGCGCCGCATCGCGCACTACGACTACTGGCAGGACAAGGTTCGTCATTCCATCCTGATGGATTCGAAGGCGGACATCCTGCTCTACGGCAACGCCGAGCGTGCCGTGGTGGACATCGCACAGCGGTTGTCCGCGGGCGAGCCGATCGAAGCCATCACCGATATGCGCGGTACGGCCTTCGTCCGCCGCGACACGCCCGAGGGCTGGTTCGAGATCGACTCCACGCGTATCGATCGTCCGGGCAAGATCGACAAGATCATCAACCCGTACGTGAATACCCAGGACACCCAGGCCTGCGCCATCGAGCAAGAAAAGGGACCGGTAGAAGACCCGAACGAAGCCAAAGTCGTGCAGTTGCTGCCGAGCCCGAAGCTGACGCGAGACAAGACGGTCATCCGCCTGCCGTCCTACGAGAAAGTGAAGTCCGACCCGGTGCTCTATGCCCACGCCAACCGCGTGCTGCACCTGGAGACCAACCCCGGCAACGCGCGTGCAATGGTGCAGCGTCATGGCGAGCAGGATGTCTGGTTCAATCCGCCGCCCATTCCGCTGACCACCGAGGAAATGGACTACGTCTTCGGGCTGCCGTACGCCCGTGTGCCGCATCCTGAGTACAAGGGTGAGAAGATCCCCGCGTACGACATGATTCGCTTCTCGGTGAACATCATGCGTGGCTGCTTCGGTGGCTGCACGTTCTGCTCTATCACCGAGCACGAAGGCCGCATCATCCAGAACCGCTCGGAAGACTCGATCATTCGTGAGATCGAGGAAATCCGCGACAAGGTTCCGGGTTTCACTGGCGTCATTTCCGACCTCGGCGGGCCAACGGCGAACATGTATCGCATCGCCTGCAAGGATCCGGAGATCGAGAAGCACTGCCGTAAGCCGTCGTGCGTATGGCCGGGCATCTGCGAGAACCTCAATACCGATCACTCGTCGTTGATTCAGTTGTATCGCCGCGCGCGTGATCTGCCGGGCGTGAAGAAAATCCTCATCGCCTCCGGCCTGCGCTATGACCTCGCGGTCGAGTCGCCCGAGTACGTGAAGGAGCTGGTGACGCACCACGTCGGCGGATACCTGAAGATCGCGCCGGAGCACACCGAGGAAGGGCCGCTGGGCAAGATGATGAAGCCCGGCATCGGCAGCTACGATCGCTTCAAGCAGATGTTCGAGAAGTACACGAAGGAGGCGGGCAAGGAGCAGTACCTGATTCCGTACTTCATCGCGGCGCACCCGGGCACCACCGACGAGGACATGATGAACCTCGCGCTCTGGCTCAAGCGCAATGGCTTCCGCGCGGACCAGGTGCAGGCGTTCTACCCGTCACCGATGGCCACCGCCACGGCGATGTACCACAGCAAAAAGAACCCGCTGCGCAAGGTCACTTACAAGAGCGACGAGGTGACCATCGTCAAGGGCGAGCGTCAGCGCCGTCTGCACAAGGCCTTTTTGCGCTACCACGACCCGAAGAACTGGCCGATGCTGCGCGAGGCGTTGCAGGCCATGGGCCGTGCCGATCTGATCGGGCCGGGCAAGCAGCAACTCATTCCGGCAACCCAGCCGGTGGGCGATGGCGGCTACCAGAGCGCGCGCCGCAAGAACTCGACGCCGGTCGGCAGCAAGAAAGTGGGGGCGAGCGGTCGGATTCAGACCCAGCACACCGGTCTGCCACCGCGCGCATCGGACGGCTCCAAGCCCTGGGACAAGCGTGAGCAAGCCAAGGCCGAAGCGTTCGCGAAAAATCAGCAGGACAAGCGCAAGCCCAAATCAGGCAAGGGATCGAAGCGCCCGGTCGCACCTCGCTAGCGCACCACCAGCCGGCTAGTTCCTTCGCTTACGCGCAGGAGCCAGCCGGCCACGAGTTTCCTCGAAATCCCAGCATTTACCCCTATTCACCCAGCGAGGGCAGCGGTTGCGCCCTCCTGTAGGAGCCCACTTGTGGGCGATCCAGGTATCTCCGCGCCTTACACCCTCTTTCTGCTTGGCACACCTAGCCCAAACACGTGGCCGGTGGAATTCCACCTAGCGAGGACGGCACATAGGCGACTGAAGTCGCCCCTACAAAAGAAGGGCGCCGCGCCGCTGTAGCATCAAACCAGCTACGGTCTCAGGGCCGCTTCGATCGCCAACCCGATCGACAACACCTGGTGATCCTTGCCGCCAGCAGCCGCGAGCATCAGGCCTACCGGTGCCGTGCCCGGCGCATGGCACGGCAGCGAAAGCGCACAGCCATCCAGGAAGTTGATGAAGGTCGGGTTGCGCAGCATCAGTCCGTTGGTGCGGAAGTACAGCGCTTCATCGTCGATCAGCGCCTGAATGGAGGGCGCTACCTGCGGCACCGTCGGCATGAGCAGCCCATCGAATGCGTCGATGCGCTTCTCGGCGGCGTCGATCCAATCCTGGCGCGCCGCGATGAGGTCGAGCAGGTGCGCCGCCGACATCTTCTCGCCCAAAGCAATACGCGACACCACACGGGGATCGTATTCATCCGCGCGCTCGGCAATGTAGTGCCGGTGATACGCCCAGGCTTCAGCGGCAGTGAAGCTGCCATTGGCGTTCAGCGCGGGTAGGGCATCGAACTCGGGAATGTCGAGCAGCATGACGCGCGCACCGGCCGCCTCGAGCGTTTTGCAGGCGGCCTTGAACGCGGTTTCCACGGTCTCGTCGAGGTCATTGAGTACGACATTGCGCGGAACGGCGAACGTGCAGGTCTCCAACGGTTTCGGTGCGATCGGTGTATAGCGCTCTCCAGCCATGATGGCATCAAGTATCGCGCAGCACTCGACCGACGCCGCGAGCGGCCCAATCGAGTCCAGCGCTTTGGAAAGCGGCAGCACGCCGTCCATGGGGACCCGGTTAGCGGTGGGTTTGAAACCCGTCAAGCCGCACAGGGCCGACGGGATTCGCACCGATCCACCGGTGTCCGAACCGATCGCCGCGAACGCCATTCCATCGGTGACCGAAACGGCAGCGCCTGACGAAGAGCCACCGGGGATGCGGCCGGTCGCGCGATCCCAAGCGTTGCGCGGCGTGCCGTAATGAGGGTTGATCCCCAGCCCGGAGTACGCGAATTCCGTCATGTTGGTACGCCCCATGATGACGGCACCGGCCGCGCGCAAGCGTTCGACGACAACCGCCGTACGCTCGGCGATGGGCGCTTTACTGAGCAGCGTCGAACCGGCCGGTGTCGGCTGGCCGGCGATGTCGAACAAGTCCTTGACCGAGATGGGCACCCCTTCGAGTGGCGAACGCGCCAGGCCAGCAGCACGAAGCCGGTCGGAGGCCTGTGCGCTGGCGAGTGCGGCATCCCGGTCCAGTCGAGTGAACACGCGGGCGCCTTCACCTTGTGGGTCAGCGGCGCGCACCAGTGCCGCTTCGGTCAAGCCAACCGACGTCGCGCGTCCCGCGTCGAGGTCGGCAGATACGGTATTTAGAGTGGGCAGCATAGGGGGCCTCAGGCAACTTCCGGCAGGATAGTCAGTGAATAGCGATGGCGGATGCTGCGCTGGCGGCGTGGATCGTACAGCTCCATTTCGAAGACCACGGCCGGGCGAATACCACCGATAACCGCGACAGTGCCACAGGTCATGCCGTCGCCATCCGCCAAGGCAGCGCCGCCGTTGTAGCGTTGAACGAGATCGGTGACCGTGCGCAGGCTAGCCAGCGTGCCGTCCTGATAGGCCACCTCTTCGCCGTTTTCGACGATACGTGCACGAATCTGCAGCTCGTCCCAGTAATCGATGACTTCGTCCAGGCGCCACGCGGTACGCGCGACCGGCTTGATGCACAGCTGCTTGGACAGCGCCACGCTGTAGGCTTCGAGCTTACGGTCGGTGTGGTCCGAGGCAATGCTCAGGTATTGCACGCCATCGACGGTGAACACGAAGGCCTCCACTTCCCCGGAGGACTGGTCGCCCACGACCTGCACCACGTCATCCTGCACGAGTTGGTTGCTGGCCACGCGGTAGAACAGCGGCACGGCGCTCGGACGTGGGACGCCGATTTCCGCCAGCTCCTGGATGTGGTGCTCGATGGCGTCCATGTCACGGCCCGCCCAGCCGGCGATGATCAGGTTATGGATGTCGGCGTGAAGCGGTTGGCTGCCGGCTTGGGTTTCGAGCGTGAAGTCGAGTTTCATGGAAATGTCCTCAGGTTGAGCGCATCACGCGCGGGTCATGATTGGAAAACGGAAGGCAGCCACAGGGCGATCTGTGGAAACAGCGCCAGGAGCCCGACCATGGCGAACAGGCACAGCACGAAGGGCAGGCTGCCAACGATGACGGCTTGCATGGAGCCGTTCTTGCGCAGGCTCTGCACGACGAACAGGTTCAGGCCTACCGGCGGCGTGATGAGCGCGGTTTCCACCAGTACGATGATCACGATGCCTAGCCAGATGGGGTCGAACCCCATGGCGATCATGATGGGTGCGACGATCGGTATCGTCGTGATCATCATCGACAGCGTTTCCATGAAGCAGCCGAGTACGACATAGAAAACGACGATCGCGAGCAGCATCGTCCACGGCGACAGGCCGAGACCCACGATGGAGTCGGTGAGCAGGGTAGTCAGCCCAGTCGAGGACAGAATGAAGTTGAGGAACGCGGCGGCAATGACGATCAGCATGATCATGGCGCTGGCGCGCATCGAGTTCTCGACCACCTCTTTGAGCATTGCAATGCTCAGGCGGCGAAAGAAGGCCGCGAGGATCAGTGCCCCCACCACGCCCAGCGCGGCAGCCTCGGTGGGTGTCGCAAGGCCCGCGTAAATCGAACCCACCACGAGCAGAAAGATGCCCAGCGGCGGCAACAGGTGCACCAAGCCGGTAACACGCTCACGCCAGCTTGCCGTAACACGCTGCCCGCCCCATGAAGGTTTCAGCACGCAGGCGACGACGATCACCAACATGAAAAGCCCGGCGAGGAGCAGGCCCGGGACGATGCCGGCCAGATACAGCTGCGGAACGGAAGAGTTGGTCAGTACGCCATACAACACGAGGTTGATCGACGGCGGCAGGAGGATGCCAAGCGTGCCGCCTGCGGCGATGCTGCCCAGAAACAACGGTTCGTTGTAACCGAAGCGCTTGATCTGAGGCAGCGCGACGGTGCCGACCGTCGCGGCGGTAGCCACGCTGGAGCCGGAAGTGGCCGAGAACAACGTCGACGCGCCGATGTTGGCGTGCATCAGCCCACCCGGCAGCCAGGACAGCCACTGGCTCATCGAGTTGTACATGCGTTCGGCGAAGCCGGCCCGCAGCAGAATCTCGCCCAGCATGATGAACAAGGGAATCGCGACCAGCAGGAATTCGTTGTTCGACGCCCAGGCGAGCTCGCCCATGGCGCGCGTCAGCGGCAGGAAGGAGTAAAGCGGGTCCAGGATCAAACCCAGCAAGCCGAGCGCTGCGGCGACCGGGATGCTCAACGCGATGAGCGCGAGCAGCAAAATCAGAGCGACGGTGATCATGGCTGCCGGCCCCCATTCACGAGACGCGCGCCCGTGGCGGCTTCTTCATCGGCTTCTTCCTGCGCGGAGCGAATGCCACACAGTGCTTTGAGCGTTTCGATGTCCCCGGTTACCAGCGCGGTGCTGGCCCTGATCAGCATCAACGCAAGGACTACAGCGAACCACGCAAAGCCTGCGACCCACAGCGTTTGCGGTATCCACAGCGGTGTCGCCAGCGGCGTGTTGGCGGCGGAGTTTTGCGTCCAGGAGGTCATCGCGACGTCGTAGGCGAAGTAGGTGAGATACACCGCGAACACCCCCAGCGCGATCAGGGAAAGGAGGTCGAGTACCGCGCTGACCCGCACGGGCAGGTACTGATAGACGACGTCGACTCGGACGTTCGCGCGTTCCAGCACCGTAAAGGCGAGTGCCCACGTGGTACTGATCGCGAACGCATAGGAGGACAGTTCGTCCGAGCCACCTACGGTCACGGAGAAGACGCGTCGGACGACGACGTCATAGGTAATGAGCAATACGCTGGCGAGCGTCAGAGCGCCTGCCAGCCAGACAGCCGCGCGTGACATGCAGCGCGCGGTCGCCAGCAGCCTTGATAGCAAGGCAATAGCCTGGGAATTCATGGTCGGTTCTCCGGCCAGGGAACAACGAGAGATCGAGGGCCGGGCGGCCCCCCGACGGTGCGTCACTTATTCGCGGTGACGTTCAGCAGTTTGCCGACGGTGTCGTTGAAGTCGCTCACGCACTGGGCTGAGCAACGAGCGGCCCACTTGTCGATCACGCTTTGGCGAATGTCAGTGAGCTGCTTCATGTCCGCTTCGCTGGGCTGGACCAGTTTCATCTTGCCTTTCACCGGGTTCGGGCAGGCTTCGGCACCGGTGTTGCAGTCATAGCCCTGCTGCGTCTGCTCGGCAGCGGCGTCCCAGATCTGGTCGACCATCTCGGCGATGTTGTCCTGCAGGAAGGTCTGCACCTTCGGGTCCAACGCATCCCAAGTCTTCTGGTTCACGGCGTGGATCTGCTCGTTCCAGTTGATCGGCAAGGCGAAAAGGTGCGTCGACACCTCGTACCACTTGGCTGAGTAGCCGGACAGGGAGCCGGTGATCGCGCAGTCCACGACCTTGTTCTGCAACGCCGGTACGACCTCGCCGAACGCCATGGTCACGCTAGAGCCACCCACTGCCTCGATGAACTCGGCCTGGGTGCGGCTGCTGGTGCGAACCTTCTTGCCTTTCAGGTCCGCCAGGCTGTCGACCGGCGCGTTACAGAACAGGACCTGCGCGGGATACGTGGAAATCCCCAACAGCTTGATGTTGCCGGTGGCAGCGTAGTGCTTGGCGTAGACCGGCTCGAAGGCCTTGGTCACGTTGCGCGCCGTGTCGCGATCGGGCGCGAGACCAGCCAGGTCGATGGCTTCGTTGATGGGGTTGTCGCTGGCGAAGTAGGAGAGCGTCGCCGTGCCGAAGGGCACCACACCCTGGGACATCAGGCGCAGCAACTCGGGGCCCTTGAGGCCCATTTCGTTGAAGCCCTTGATCTGAGCCGTGATCTGATTGTTGGAGCGTTCCGGAATGGTCTCGGTCCAGAACGGTTTTTCGTAGTCGGTGAACGCTGTGAGATTGCTAAGGCCCCCGACGATTTGCAGCTGCGTTTTCGGCAATTCCTGTGCATGCGTAGTGGCCGCAAGCAGCGTGCCGAAGAGTGTGACGGCTATTTTTTTCATGGTTACCGATCCTCTAACGGTGCGGGATGTAAGAGGCATCCAGGAACCCGCGTTCCCTGAATGCCTTATGGGTACCAACCGTGCGTCGGGGGCCGCTTTGGTGGTTTGGAGCAGGTAACGGCGGCAGGTGTCGCCAGTGATCCTCCTACAGAACGCCTTGGAGCCATAAGGCTTACCGAAGGCGCATAGGCTGTGATGTCGAATGTGCCTGCATTTCATGCCGAACCTGAGCAGGTGTCTATTCGGATGTTCGCATTAAGGCTGATAAGAGATTCGAATCAGCTTAGGCGGTTTTTGGCGCTGTATGCGAAGCGCGAATGTAGGGGCATCGTGGGGGTTACGGGGCACGCGGCCTATTGCAGGGCGTTGGATTTGTATTCGAACGCCAACGCGCCGCGGGCGGATCGACGTCCTGAAAGACGGACGTCAGGTCGCGCCGTAGCCGTGACTTTCTGCGATCTGAACCGCAAGTCGCGCGATCTCGGCCGCGGCGTAGCTGTCGCTTCCATTGATCCAACTGGCCGTGAACGACAGATCGGGCAAGGGCGCCGACTCGACGTCGATGATGCGCAGCCGTTCTTCGGCGAGCTCCTTATCGAGAAAGCCCGGCGCGATGACGCTCACGCCCACGCTGTCCAGCGCCATGCGCACCACCATGCTCAACGAGGCCGAGCCGTACATGCGCGGTGTCTTGACCCCACGTTGGACCAGCATGTCGCGTACCACCTGATAAGGTTTACTGCTGGAGGGATAGGTGATCACGGGCCAGCGCGCGATGTGCTCCAGCGAAATCGGTTCCGGTCCAAGGTCCAGCTGCGGGCTTGCCACCCAGGCAAGGGGATAGCGGCACAGGGGAAGGTTCTCCACATTCGGCTCGCCAAGCGGCCCCATCAGGAAGGCCAAGTCGATCTGGCGGTTGAGCAGGTGGGAACGCAGGATCGGCGTCGTTTCGACTTCGATCTCCAGAACAAGGTCAGGGAACGTGTTGCTCAGCCGTTCCAGCAACGCCGGCAGCCACGTCTGCACGATCGTTTCTGCCACCCCGATCCCGAGCCTGCCGCTGACGGCATTTTGCGCCCGGGCCACGAGCAGCATGTCGTGCTTCATCTGCACCATGCGTTCGGCGTGCGGCAGCAGCGCTTGGCCTTTAGCGGTGAGCTTGAGTCCACGTTTGTCACGGTCGAAGAGCCGCACGCCGAGGCCGCTTTCGAGCTGAGCGATGCGTTGCGAGACCGCCGGCTGACTCGTGTGCATCTTGTCCGAAGCCGCACGGAAGCTACCGAGCGTCGCGATCCAGTAAAAGGTTTCGATGCCACGGAGTTCGATCATGCGGAGGGCGCGGGCAATGGGAAGGGCGTCATTCTGGACATTCGGTCACCGGGTGCGCAACCGGCGACCTTATCGCTGCGTTGACACCGAAATTGAGCGGGCACGCTCTATTATCTGGATGGCCAGCAGCCGAAGGGCTACTGCACCTGCGTTTTTATGTGGAACTGTCCGGTCTTTCCCGCCCAAACGTTGTTTATCCTCGAACACATCCATCAGCAGCATTGGTTTCCCACCCACCGGCCCTGTTAGTATTTTCGGCCTGTGCGGCGCGAGGCCGTCCGCATCACCTTTATACGTCGTGGGAATTGCATCGTGAGCAGCGAAATAGACTGGAGCAAACTGGGGTTCGATTACATCAAGACGGACAAGCGTTTTCTGGCGGTCTGGCGTGACGGCGCCTGGCAGCCGGGCACACTGACCGAAGACAACGTGCTGCACATCAGCGAAGGCTCCACCGCGCTGCACTACGGCCAGCAATGCTTCGAAGGCCTCAAGGCCTATCGCTGCAAGGATGGCTCGGTCAACCTGTTCCGCCCGGACCAGAACGCCGCGCGCATGGCGCGTAGCTGCGACCGCACCCTGATGCCCTCCGTCCCCACTGACATGTTCATCGACGCGTGCCAGCAAGTCGTCCGCGCCAACGATCGCTTCATTCCTCCCTACGGCACCGGCGGCGCGCTGTATCTGCGCCCGTTCGTCATCGGCGTCGGCGACAACATCGGCGTGCGCACCGCCCCTGAATTCATCTTCTCCGTCTTCTGCATCCCGGTCGGCCCTTACTTCAAGGGCGGCATGAAGCCACACAACTTCCTCGTCTCCGGCTACGACCGTGCCGCACCCAACGGCACCGGCGCCGCCAAGGTCGGCGGTAACTACGCCGCCAGCCTGATGCCCGGCCTGGAAGCGAAGAAGCGCGGTTTCGCCGACGCGATCTACCTCGACCCGATCTCCCACACCAAGATCGAAGAAGTCGGCTCCGCCAACCTGTTCGCCATCACCGAAGACGGCAAGTTCGTCACGCCGAAATCCAACTCCGTACTGCCCGGCATCACGCGCCTGTCGCTGATGCAGCTCGCCAAAGAGCGCTTGGGCCTGGACGTGATCGAAGGCGACGTCTTCATCGACAAACTCGACGCCTATAAAGAAGCCGGCGCTTGCGGCACCGCTGCGGTGATCACCCCTATCGGCGGCATCGAACACAACGGCAAACTCCACGTCTTCCACAGCGAGACCGAGGTTGGCCCGGTAACGAAGAAGCTCTACAACGAGCTGATCGGCATCCAGACCGGCACCATCGAAGGCCCTGCGGGCTGGATCGTGAAGGTTTGATCTGACGGGCGATACGCCATGTAAAAAAACGCCGTGAGCCTTCGGGCCACGGCGTTTTTTATTGGGTGGTGTTTGGGTGATGGGGAGGGGAGCGAGCCACCGGATATCGAACTGCGCTCAAACCTAAAGCTGCGGTCTTTGCAGCCGATTACACCTGATAACAGTGCTTTGGTCCGCTTGCCGGCTAGGCAAATAGAGGGTGGCGTTTAGGTGATGCATAACCGCCAAATGCCTTTGTGGCATCTTCCAAGGCCATCGAATTGGGTATTGGTCGTTACGCCATCGAATATTATCCATCAGGCATGTCCGGCGTGTTATGCGTCAGGTGACGTCTAATTTTAGTTGGCACTCCAAAGGAAAAACCATGGAGCTAAGCATTCAAAATTTTAAGAAATGGACCCTTGGGGTAATAGGAACTATTCTTCTAGGAGCAATAGGCAGCGGCGTATGGGAATGGGTTCTATCTGATCTTTTTAGCTGGCTCGGCAATAATTTTATTTTATTTGCAAGCAGCATCTCCCAAACATTCGTCGAATCCTTATACAAGGAAGTTTGGCGTGGACAGAACTTTCCATATTTACGTGAAACTTACATTCTTACCTTTGTTATATACATAATGCTTCCCTTTATGCTCGGAGTTTTCAGCAGAGGGTCAAGTAACCGCAACACCACCACAGCAAAAAAGACAAAGCCAAAGCTGTACATTGCAATCGTCATGCTATGTTCTATAGCTGTCATGATGACCATTAAAATTTGGCAAACCTCATTTACTGAGCGCGTAGCCTCCACCTTACAAGCAAATACACTAATTCTTGCCCCTTTCATTACAGACGTAGAGCTCATGGAGCTTAATTCAAGTTTTGCTAGCGTGGATTCTGAATCCACCGCAATCGAATTAAAATCTAAACTAGAGTCTCTGTCTGTCAAACACAAAATAAAACTACACGACATGAGTTTCATGTGACTCTAAGAGTTGGCTAAAGTCGTCCCATTCGCTCACTCGGGATCGGCATAGCCGGCCTCTTAGCTAAACGTTAGAGGTACCCATGCTAGAAACATTTATTGCCGTGATTAGCGGACTAACAGCACTCGGGAGTTTATGGTTCACGGAAAGGCAATGGCGCAAAATAAATAAGAAAATAGCTATGCTCACGGAGCCAGGAGCCGCCATTGACGTTTTGCCAGCTTGGTACACGGCTCGAATGATGCAAGATCAATGGTATTTCGGTTTGCGAACAGTCGATGGTCATGTAATCGCTATCAGTAACATAATCGCAATCTCCGATGATGGAAAATGGATGGATGTAAATTTACTGACCGATGATGAAATCCCTAACTGTAAGAAGACAAGTTTCATAACTGCTGTCGCAGATGACAGAAGAGCTGCATCTATTCAAATAGAAAAAATTGTGTTTGCGTATGACATTGTTGCGAGTTAGCTGTGCTTCTAAAAACTGGTTCAAATTGCTCGCTCCGCTCACTGGGACGGGCTAGCCCCGCCCCTTAACTAAACGTTAGCTGTTACGGGAAATACATGGCGATCCTGTCAGAAGAGTCACTTGACTTTGCCAAGGCTCACATCGAGAAGTACTACGACT
The DNA here is from genome assembly GCF_014647635.1 of Pseudomonas matsuisoli. Lineage (GTDB taxonomy): Bacteria > Pseudomonadota > Gammaproteobacteria > Pseudomonadales > Pseudomonadaceae > Pseudomonas_P > Pseudomonas_P matsuisoli. The sequence continues at coordinate 201,375 of NZ_BMPO01000005.1, read as the reverse complement.
CCGACTTCTTCCCGAAAGCGTTCGAGTTCGAGGCGTTATGGCACCACTGGCCCCAGGTCAAGCAGGAGCTTCAAAGCAAGAATATATCCAAGTTCTTGGTCTCGAACCCATATAACTCGACCATACAGAAAGCACGTGGTGGTTACCGCGTAGTGCACCAGCTAGAACCGATGGAAGCCGTTGCGTACACAGCCATGGCCTATGAGGTTGGCTCATCAATAGAAGAGAAGCGCGCGCCGGCTACGAACCGAATCGCGTGCTCGTACCGGATTAAAGTCGCCAACGGCAGTCTTTTTGATGGGGGTTCTGGATGGGGTGACTTCAAAGATAAAAGCCTGGAGCTAGCTAACGAAAACGATTTCGCAGCGATAACGGATATCTCCGACTTCTACAATCAGATCTATCTTCACCGCCTTCAGAACGCGATCGAAGCTGCGAACACCGCTCACAAATCGCTCGCTTCAGATATCGAGGACTTTCTCTTGGCGCTGAACAACAAGGCATCGCAGGGCGTGCCCGTTGGACCTGCGGCCAGCGTCGTTATGGCCGAAGCGGTAATGATCGACATTGACGCCTTCATTTCGCAATGTGGGGTGGATCACACCCGATATGTGGACGATATTCGAATGTTCAGTAATTCGGAAGCCAAACTTGCTGGAGCACTCGAAAAGCTAACGCTTTACCTCTACGAGAATCACCGGCTGACACTCGCTACTGACAAGACTAAGCTCATGCCGACGGATGAGTTCGTTGAAAAGCACCTCCACAATCCATACTTGGACAACAAAGATGAGCTCATGGAAGAGCTTGACAATATCAGTCCCTACGGAGGGGATGACGCTGATGAGGATGATAATTTCAACGAAGGAGATATTGGCGGCACACTAGCCGAAGCGTTAGATAGGATCCTCAAGTTTGACTACATAGATCTGGGGCTAGCACGAAGCATCATTCGGACTGCGCGTCGAAACAAGACGCCGAACCTGGTTCCTGTGCTGCTCGAAAACTTTGCATATTTTACGCCGGTCAGCCCTGATCTGTTTCTGTACCTTGAGGAAGTTATGGATGCTTTAACTTCCCCCATGATCAAATCGGGTCTTGAGAAGGTCTGCGATTTGCGAGAGTCCAACTGCGCGCTTGTCCGCCTTTGGTTGGAGCATTTCATCTCATCGCACGCCAGCCTCCTAGCAAGTCAAAGGCTGAAGCGCTTTGTTATGACTGGACCGAATATCGAGAACAAAGCCCGTGCGGCAATCACTCTTGGCGACATAGCGTGGGTCCGAACTCACAAAGCCCAGATTTATAATGTGGGGGCACGCGCTAGGCGGTCTATCATCAACGCAGCCCGTGTATTGCCAAGTGACGAGCGCAACCCATGGCTCGGTCTAGTTGCTCAGAACGCAGCACTGCCATTGGATAAATGGCTGGCCAATTGGGTTAAGGCTACAGCGTGATAACTAACAAATCATCCAAGCCGATGCTGCTTCGCAGCGCGGATTAATTTAAGCGTCAGGCAAGCACAAAGACATGGAATCCAAAGTTACCTTTCGACTAGCCGATATAGCACCTCAGCTTATTGCGTATGGCGAACCTGAAGCAGCCGAAAAGCTCATGCAGCTTGACGACTGCTCACTTCACAAGATTGGAGTCCTCGCATTTGATAATTATCTTGTGCCCAAAACAATTTTATATAAGGCCGTCTGCTTGGCAGTCGTCGAGTATCTTGAAGGCACAAAAAGAGAGTTGCGTAGGAAAAAGCGGGTGTTCCCAAAAGGCTCAGCGTAATGCCTAACAAGTGGTTCAAATCGCTCGCTACGCTCATTGGGGCGGGCTAAAGCGCGCCCCTTAACCAAACGTTAGCCACACCTTGAGATTTTGGCGATGTCAGAAGAGTGGTTCCAATTTCAGGAGCGGATAAAAGATCACTTTTTGTCTTTGGGCGCAGAGGCTCGAACAAACGCTCGTATACAAGGTGTCAGAACATGTCACGATATTGATGTCTATGTACAAACCAGATATCTCGGGGAAAATCTGGTATGGCTGATCGAGGCAAAATTCTGGAAAGCAAAAGTAAAAAAGAATCAGGTACTGGCCCTCAGGGCCATTGTTGAGGATATTGGCGCTGATCGGGGCTTCATTGTTTCTATGGCGGGCTTTCAGAAAGGTGCCATTGAGGCGGCGAACAAAACCAACATAAAACTTAAAACATTCGACGAGCTGCTCTCTGATACAAGAGAGTTTGCAGAGAGCGAGATCCTTAGGGCTTATCGAGAAAGAGTAAATTTACTTGAGGATAGATACTGGTCGCATTCCAAGCGCACGAGAATTGAGTACGGCCTTCGACATGACATCATTGACACTGTTTTCACTTTCACTGGTCAAGAACTTCTGACAACTGCTAGAAGCGCGATAATGGCGGCAGAGGATAGAGATTATCCTATTGATCTACAAATGGTGTTGACAGAGCGCAAAGGTGAAGCCACAGCGGACAGCTTCCAGCAGCTATGCAATTGGCTCAATTTGAACCTAAATCACTTGGATGAGCGTCTGCTCAATGCAGAATGGCGCATGCACGAGAATGGAGACTATCGACCAAATACTGGCAGAACTAGAGCGCGAGACTCTTACATTACTGAATTCATGGCAAAGGCAATGATGGGCAAGCTTGAGGAGAAGTAGCGGCTAACAACTGGTTCAAACCGTTCGCTACGCTCAGTGGGACGGGCTAAAGCCGCCTTTTAACCAAGCGTTAGCGCTCGAGGAAAGTCATGCGCACATTGCAAGAATTATGTGAGGCCATCCAGAGTCACGAGACTTTAGAGGGTGTCGTAACTGCTTGTTATGCCCCAACAGATTCGCCCAGGAAGATCGGTTCACTCAAAGAAATTGATGATTTCCTTTTGTCCTGCGGTTATACGTCCTTGGGAGTCAAATGGATTCCATTAAACCGTTCCGAGGCAATCAAGCATCTGCAGGAAATGCTAAATATCAGTCTTGCCTACGGCACTGAAATGCTCAGCAAGGAAGAATCAGAAAGGTTGGCGCAGGAGTTCTCTAATTTCTTCAGCTCAGAAAATTCGGTGTGGTTCACCAATGGCAACCGATATGGCTGGAACCCAGTGACCAAATCAACTTTTGAGAATGCAACAGTTGTACTTGATGAAACCAATATTGCACTTGTCCTTTTTGAGGATGAGGATTGAGCGCTAACAATTGGTTCAAATCGCTCACTGGGATGGGCTAAAGCCTGCCCTCTAACCGAACGTTAGGCCGCTAGAAATGCGAAAAAAACCGAAATTTTGGCATAGAGTTTGGGGCACTGAAGGATGTCGGCTCCGGGTTCATGCCTCAAATTCATTTAAGGAAGATTATCAATGAACGATGCTAAAACGTGCCCGAAGTGCCAGCAATCCATGAGTCGCGGCTTCGTTGCTGATCGGGCCGAGCTATATCATCTCAGTTTGTGGGTCGAAGGAGAGCCAGAGGTGTCATCGTGGAAGGGCTTAAAGGTTCTGCCCGAGAAGAGCTTGGTCATCGCGACGTATCGCTGCATCTCCTGTGGCTTTCTTGAATCGTATGCACCGCGATGATCCGCATGCCAGCAGTGCAGCCTAGCTCTTTTATCAAGGGGAGCTAAGCCTTCGCTTAACCGAGCGTCAGTCCCAAGATGAAGACCTGCGAAGTTATTAAATTTCGAGGCGATCGCTTTTCAAAGTCGAACGTGGTTAATCAACGCGATCCTTGCATACGGTTGATCTGCCCCGGAGCCTGCCGACAAGTAGTTAGCACTGCACGCCGATCATGCAATGAACCTCCACCGGATCGATTACCTCGAACCTGAAAACGTCCCTGGGGGGTGATGCATGAGTCTGGATCGACGAGCCTTCAATGCTGTGCTGTTCGCTTTGTCATTGGCACCCAATGTCGCGGCGCTTGGAGCCCCTGCTCGTAACGAGAAGCCGGAGCAGCTCCGTTTCAAGGATGACGGCAAGATTCCCAACAGCCCGTATCCCACGCTGGTCTATCGAGATCTTCCACTGGAGGGCGACAAGGCCGCTGCGTTCGAGAAGCTGTTTGCCGCCAACGGCTGGCCGCCACAGTGGCGCTACGGGATTTTTACTTACCATCACTATCATCCCAATGCGCATGAAGTCCTCGGCGTGGCTTCTGGCAGCGCTCGCGTGATGCTCGGCGGCGAGTCAGGTCAGGAGGTCAGTATCGCGGCTGGCGATGTGCTGGTGCTTCCAGCGGGTACTGGTCACTGCTGCCTGGAAAGCAGCGACGACTTTCTCGTAGTGGGCGCCTACCCCGAAGGGCAAGCGGACTACGATACGGAGCGTGCCGACGCCAGCGTCCATGCGGCGTCGCTGGCGCGTATCGCGCAGGTGGCAATGCCGATGGCGGATCCCGTGACGGGGAAAGACGGCGCATTGCTCGCGGCTTGGCGTACCGGCTGAGCCTTAGCAGGGTGACGTGCGGAGCCGATCATTTCACGGCTGAGTGATCTGAGCCGGGATATCGGCTGAGGGACCTCAAGTCCGGACGGACCTCGACTTGCTCACGGGATTCGACGGATGCGGGGCGGAATCGGTCGCTGTCACCGCCGGTCGTCGCCAAAGCGGGGTACGCGTAGAAAAACACGGGCAGGGTCCTCCAGTTCGCGCATTACAGGCCGATACGCAGGGACGGATACATACCCTTGAGTGCTAGCAATGTTCGGGAACAAGCTCAGACAGGAACTGGTTGAGAAAGAAGAGGAACTGGCCATCTTTCGTCAGATTCAGGCCGGCCTTGAATCTGAAATGATCAAGTTCACTGTCGATACCACCCACAAGATAGTGCAGTGCAATGCCCGGTTCGCGGCCCTCCTGGGGTACCCGGTCGATCAGGTAGTGAACAAGCCGCTGGATACGTTCGTCGCCGAATACGTCAAGTCACTGCCTTGCTACGCCAACCTGCGCAATGCCTTCAATACCGGTACGTCCGTATCGGACAAGTATCGATTTCTGAAGGCGGACGGCTCCCTCGCCTGGATCCAAGCGCATTGGCAGCCGATCAAGGATGCCAAGGGCAAGGTGGGGTCGTTCATGTGCCTGGGCACCGATGTCACCAAGGCCACCGAACTCGCTCGCGAAAATGAAGACGTCATCGCTGCGCTGCAGCGATCCACCGCGGTCATCGAATTCAAACTCAGTGGGCATGTCATCGCGGCAAACGAGCAATTCCTGCAAGCGATGGGCTACAAGCGGGAACAGATTCTCAACAAGCACCATTCGATGTTTTGCGTGCCTGGTGAAATATCCGAAAGTGACTATGCGGCGTTCTGGCAACGCCTGAACAGCGGCGAGGTGATGGCCGGCCGCTTCAAGCGCAGGGACAGCTACGGCCGGGACGTATGGCTGGAAGCCACGTACAACCCCGTACGCGATACGCAAAACCGGCTCTACAAGATCGTCAAGTTCGCCACCGTCATCACCGACGAGGTCAACCGCGAATTGCAGGTCAGTAACGCCGCGTCGACCGCCTACGAAGTCTCCAGGGACACTGACTCGACCGCGCAAACCGGGACCGATGTCGTGCAGAAGACCTTAAGGGCCATGGAGCAGATCACCCAGGAGATGACCACCGCCACGGCGGGCATCGAGGCATTGGGCAAGCAGTCCATGCTGATCAGCACAATGGTGCAGACCATCGGCGGCATCGCCAGCCAGACCAACCTGCTGGCGCTGAACGCTGCAATTGAAGCCGCCCGTGCGGGCGAGCAGGGTCGAGGCTTTGCCGTGGTCGCCGACGAGGTCAGACAACTGGCGAGCCGCACGAGCAAGGCGACCGAGGAAATCGTCGTCGTGGTCGAACAGAACCAGCGTCTCGTGGAGAGTGCCATCGCCAATATCGCGGTCAGCCGCGAGCAGGCCCAGAACGGCCTGACCCTTGCTGGCCGAGCAGGCGAGGTGATCCTCGATATCCGGGAACGGGCCAAGAAGGTCGTGGAAGCGGTAGGGCAATTCGCCAGTCAGATAAAGTAGTTACTGCGACCACGTCCAGCGCCGGTGATCTGCACATCGCCGGCGCAAGCATGCTTGAGCGGCCTGAAATGTTTTGCCCGCAACCGCATTGCACGGATATGCACTAGGCCTTTGACCTCGCGGCTCATCGGCAAACGCGTAATCGCGCTATGCAGAGCCTCTGATGAGGCCCGCATATCGTCGTGAGGGCGCTTAGGCAGCCGCCAACCCATTTAACTTCGCCATCACCTCGTCTGGCAGGATCAAGTCGGCAGCCGCGAGGTTCTGCCGCAGGTGTTCAACATTTGAGGTCCCGGGGATCAGCAGGATGTTGGACGAGCGCTTGAGCAGCCAGGCGATGGCGACCTGCATCGGCGTTGCATTCAGCTGGGCAGCGACTTCTTCGAGCACGCTGGACTGCAATGGGTTGAAGCCACCCAGCGGGAAGAACGGGACGTACGCGATACCTTCAGCCGCGAGGCTGTCGATCAGCGGCTCATCGTGACGATGCACGATGTTGTACAAGTTCTGCACACAAACGATCGGAACGATGCGGCGTGCTTCGGCTACTTGGGTCGCCGTGACATTGCTTACGCCGATATGGCGAATCAGGCCTTGCTCGCGCAGTTCCGCCAGCGTGGTGATGGCCTCCTCAATCGAGCCTTCAGCAGGTTCGTGCACGCCATGCATGCTGCGCAGGTTCACGACGTGCAGCTGTTCGAGGCCCAGATTGCGCAGGTTGTCGTGCACTGCGGCGGTGAGTTCGGTAGGCGATAACGCGGGTATCCATTCTCCGTTCGGGCCGCGTCTGGCGCTGACCTTGGTGACGAGGGTCAAGTCGTCGCTGTAGGGGTGTAGCGCTTCACGGATGAGTTGATTGGTGGTGTGAGGGCCATAGAAGTCGGCGGTGTCGATATGGTTCACGCCAGCATCGACGGCGGCGCGCAGCACGGCAAGCGCGCCATCGCGATCCTTTGGAGGGCCGAAGCCAAAGGGGCCCGCAAGCTGCATCGCTCCGTAACCGATGCGTTTGACGGCGCGTTCGCCGAGGGTAACGAAATCATCTGTCGTCGTAGTCATGTGCGTTCTCCGTAGTAGGTGTAAACCACCTTAGGCCTGCCTGCGCTGTGCAACAATCCGATGCAGTTCGGACAAGCTGTGCGGAGAGGCGGACAATGAATATCGACTTGAATGACCTGCGGGCTTTTCTCGCGGTCGCCAATGCGGGTGGTTTTCGTGATGGAGCGCGACGCAGCGGTGCGAGTGCTTCGCGATTGAGCGATGCCGTGCGCCGGCTCGAAACACAGCTTGGCGTGCGGTTGTTGCACCGCAGTACGCGCAGTGTCGTGCTGACCGAGGTGGGGCGTCATTTGCTCGAACGTGTTTCGCCCGCATTGGCCGAGGTGAGTGATGCGCTGGACGTGGTCAATGGCTTTCGTGATAGCCCCGTCGGCACGCTCAAGCTGAACGTGCCAGTCGTGGCTTCCAGGCTCGTGTTGCCCAGGATTCTGCCTGGCTTCGTAGAGGCCTATCCCAATATCCAGGTGCAGATCACCGCGGAAGACAGCTTTGTCGATGTGCTCACCAGCGGCTGTGATGCGGGCATCCGCTATGGCGAACGGCTGGAGCAGGACATGATCGCCATACCCATCGGGCCCCGCGTTCAGCGCTATGCGGCTGCAGCGTCACCGGCTTATCTGACGCGTTGTGGTCATCCGGCTCATCCAAATGATCTGCTCGAACACGCTTGCATGCGTGGCCGCTTTTCCAGCGGCGCGTTGGCCACATGGGAGTTCGAGCGCGACGGTCAACGCGTGGAGTTCGATCCGAATGGCCCACTGGAGGTGCGTTTAGGGGGCGGGGCGGACCTCATGGTCGACATGGCATTGGCCGGAAGTGGCATCGTGTTCTTGTTCGAAGACTGGTTGCAGCCGTATTTCGATGACGGCCGCCTGATGCCCGTGCTTGAGCCCTGGTGGGTCAGTTTCTCCGGGCCGTTCCTGTACTACCCCGGACGGCGCTTGCTGCCTGGGCCGCTTCGGGCGTTCGTCGACTATGTAAAAGATGTGGGTCCCGACCTGTTCTCGCCTCGGCAATAGTTCGTTAATTAGCGGCGCTCAATCCTCTCGGGTAAGCACTTCCAGCAGCTCGATTTCGAAGATGAGGTTCGAGTTCGGCGAAATATGCGCACCTACCTGGCGCTCACCATAAGCCAGGTGGGCGGGGACGAAGAGCTTGCGTTTGCCGCCGACCTTCATGCCCATCAGGCCTTGATCCCAGCCTTTGATGACGCGCCCCGTGCCGATCACACATTGGAAAGGGCGCCCCTTTTCGAGGGACGAATCGAACACGGTGCCGTCTTCGAGCCAGCCGGTGTAGTGGGTGGTGATGAGGGCGCCTTTCACGACAGCCTTGCCGTCGCCAAGTTGGAGGTCTTCGATTTGCAGGGTGTCGGTCATCGGTTGGTCCATATCGAAAAGCCGACATTCTGGGCCCTTCCGTTCAGCAGCGATATCATTCGCGCGCATTCATAGGCGGATCGGTTTTATGGCTTCGGTTTTCGAGCGCTACGCGTCACTGTTTCGCGGCACGCTCGCACGTTACTTCCCACGTACCCGTGCTTACCTCGATGAAAAGGGCTCACTACGTCATGACGGGATGGCGGCAGAGCGTGGGGCGGGGAAAAAGGCCAAGCCTGCCAAGCGCGCCAAGGGTGGCGGCAAGGTCTCTGCCAGCAAGTCGGTGTCGACCTCCGCGAAAAACGGTGAGCGGAAGCGAACGCCATCCTCTCGGAAGCCCTCCAATGCCGCTCCGGGTATCTATCCTGCGAAGCGGATGAGTATTGATGCCGCGCAGGTTCAGGCGATGCGCGAGCGCGTCGCCGCAGCAGTAGAAGCCGGTGTGATCGGTGCGCCCTCGGACGAGCAGTGGGCGATGATCCTGTCTCGGCACCATGCGACGCGCATCTTCGCGGGCGCCGGCTCTGGCAAATCGACCACGTTGGTGCTGCGTATCGTCTTCATGCTGTGTCATTTGAACCTGCCGCCTGAGCGATTGACCGTCATCTCCTTCACCAACGCCTCATGCGCAGAGCTGCGCGAACGCCTTACCCGGGTCCTTTCGTTCTGGAGTTTTGAGCTGGACGGCACCCAAGCCCGCTCGATGGTGCGAACGTTCCACGCGGCGATGGCTGCGATGGCTCGGGAGGTTTTGCCGCCTGCCGGCTGGTTCGAGCAGTTGGATGAAGTATCGAGCGACGAGCCGGACAACCCGCTCGCGGGCGGGCGCCTGAGGCCGCCCCAGCACAAGCTGCTAAAGCTGGCCTACGGACAGGCGTATGCCGCCGATGAGACGTTCCGTAGTCAGGTCCATACGCTGCTGGGCCTTCCCGCACCTGAACCGATCGAGGGAAAAGGCAAGCTAAAGGCGCCAGAGGATGTCTTCAAACTTGCCGGCGAATTCACCGCCGTACCCTTGTTCGAGGTCTTCTACCAACAGGCCGGGTTCATCGAAAGCATCGGGCTGAGGATCGACACGTTGGACGTCAAAGCGCTCGAATGCTCGCGCAAGGAACGCGTCTTTCTCGAAGCATTGAAGCGGTTCTGGCAAGCCTTTCAGACGCTGCTCGCGAAGCGCGACGTGCGCACGTTCAATGACGGCTTTCAGGCATTGACCGAGCGGTTAGCGAAGGGTGATGTGCCGCTCGCTGCGTTGCTGCCGTTCACGCATCTCGCGATCGATGAGTTCCAGGACATCTCGCCGCAGATCGTCCAATGGCTCCAGGCGCTACATCGGCAACTGGCGAAGCAGGGCGAGCCTGTCAGCCTGATGGCGATCGGGGACGACTGGCAATCCATCTACGGTTGGCGCGGCAGCTCGCCCGAGCTGTTCATGGATTTCGACCGGCATTTCACCAGCCGGGGCAAGGCTGGCAAAAGTTCTGTGCTGACACTTGCGACCAACTACCGCTCCATCGAGCCTGTCATCCGAGATGCGGAGAAAGTCCTGGCCGACGTGGCGTTCAAGCAGGAGAAGACCTGCCATGCGCACAAAAGCATGCAGCCGGGCGACCATGGCGTGAAAGTGATCGCCGGGTTCGATCTGGCGAACGGGCTACCTGACTTGATCGCACAGATTCGTGCGCAGTGCGACGAGGTCAGCGTACGCCCCGGATGTGATCGGACGGCGGTACTGGTGCTGGGCCGGCGTAACGAGCCACTCGCGGGCATTCGCAAAAAGCTGGATGCGGCATTGCCGGTCAAAGCGCTCACCATCCACCGCGCCAAGGGGCTGCAAGGCGAAGTGGCGATCATCGTCGACGATTGCCTGCCGGGCGAGAAACATCCATTGCGTAACGCGTTGTACGCACACAGCGGATTCTTTCGGAACAGTTACGACCAGGCAATGGCGGACGAGGCCTTGCGTCTAGGCTATGTCGCCATTACTCGCGGCGTGAGCCGTGTGTTTTGGTATACGCGCAAGCGGCAGGGTGCGGTGCAACGTTTGTCGTAGAGCGTAAGCGTAGCCGACGTTGAGGGGCTCCCGGGTTTCACCCGGTCTACGGTTTGACGGTGGCGTAATCCACCGTTCGGCGCGTACCGGTAATCAGTGGATCAATGCATGGAAACCGATGGAATCTTTCGGGATTGCGGCCTACGGGTTGCAGGTGCGGCCATTCGTTGCTTGCGACAGATTTCGTTTGTTAGGTAGATCGCATTCGCGGCCAAGGCCGCCCCTACAGAAAAGCGGATCGCACTCATCGTGAACGGTGGCGCGCATTGCCTTTTGTAGGAGCGGCGGGGCGGCCATCCGCCTTGGCCGCGAATGCTGTTTTTCAGCCACCTCGTCCACAACGGGTGGCCTCTGTGCTAGTCGCGGTGACCGGTAGAAACCCTTCGCGATTCCATAGGGCGGGTGGAACCCGCGTAACGCTGTTACGGGTGGTCCCGTTCTACGGTCAATACGCCAGCGACGCCTTTCGCGCGAATCCACCGTGAGCATCCAGCATGCGCTCGCGCCAGGCCGCGACGGGGTCTTCGCTTTCGAGAAGGTTTTGCGCGCTGCACACCCGTGCCCATTGGAAGGTGCCGGCGAGGATGTAGTCCGCGTAGGCCGGGGTTTCGCCAGCAAGATAGGGCTGTACCTCCAAGGTCCGGCGCAGGGGGGCCAAGGCGGTCCGGAACGCTTTAAGCCACTGTTCGCGCTCGGTACGTAGCGTTTCGAATGATGCGCCCAACATGGCCTCACGGGTCGACTGAAAATAATCACGATCGCCGCTGGCCAGAATGTTGTGGATGTCCGGCAGCAGCAGTCTCGCCAGCGGCGGGTGCACGACACCGTCGGTCCAGTTATTGATGAAGCGCGTCAAGGCGCGGGCTGTGTCTTCTCCGAACAACGAGGGGCAGTCCGGATACGTGCGCTCGAGGTATTCAGCGATGGCCCAGCTGTCGTTTACCGTCTGCTCGCCATCGACGAGCACAGGCACCTTGCCCTGACCGCTGAAGGCGATCGCCTCTTTGTCACTGAAACGCCAGGGTTGAGTCTCGACCGAAAGCCCCTTATGGGCGAGGGCATAGCGGCTGCGCCAGCAGTAAGGGCTGAACTGGACGTGTTCGTCAGCGCCGGTGAGTTCGTAAAGGCGGATGGTCGTGCTCATGTGCGTCCTCTTTGGCCAAACAATACCGAGCGTGATGCGTCGGTAACCGTGGGTGTTCCGTTGATTTTTTCTGCTTGTGCATAGGCGCGTACGGTGGCAGGGCGCGCTTTTATCGTTTCGAACCAGCGTTTGAGGTTGGCGAATTCGTTCAAATCCTGCTGCTGGCGCTCGTAGGGCACTAACCATGGATAACAGGCCATGTCGGCAATCGAATACTCGCCTGCAACGAACTCTCGATCGGCCAAGCGCTTGTCGAGGACGCTATACAGACGACGTGTTTCGTTGACGTAGCGGTCGATGGCGTAGGGGATCTTCTCCGGCGCATATTGGACGAAGTGGTGATTCTGCCCCGCCATGGGACCCAGGCCACCCATCTGCCAGAACAGCCACTGCATGACCTCTGCCCGTCCGCGGATGTCGGTCGGTAGGAACCGACCCGTCTTCTCCGCGAGGTATTGCAGGATGGCGCCGGATTCGAATACCGACAACGGTTCGCCGCCGTCCGCGGGTGCGTGGTCGACGATGGCGGGGATTCGATTGTTCGGGGAAATGGCGAGAAATTCAGGTTTGAACTGATCGCCCTGACTGATATTGACCGGAACGATGCGGTAGTCCACGCCAAGCTCTTCCAACAGCAGGGTCGCTTTGTGGCCGTTGGGGGTGGTCCAGTAGTAGAGATCGATCATAAGACGCCTCTTGGAATGTGTTGCTGTCGTTAAGACCGGTGTGCGGCCTGTTCACTTTTTGCGTTGTGTCCCGTCACATGGTCGCCGGCGTCGCGCTTGAGCCAGAATGCGTCCAGTGTGCCCAGAAGGCCAATGGCCGCGACCACGAGAAAGGCCACTTGAAAGTCCGCAAGCGCGGGTTCGGCATGTCCATTCCAGCTCATGGCGGCCCGCAATGCCAGCGCGCCGACCGCGACGCCCATGCCTATGGACAATTGGAAAGTAGCGCTGAACAGCGTCGAAGCATGGCTCATCTTTGGTTTGGGAATGTCGGCGAACGCGAGCGTGTTGTTCGCGGTGAACTGCAGTGAGCGGAACAGGCCGCTGACGAACAGCAGCGCAAGGGTCGCCGCCAGCGGCCAAGCGGGCGAGAGCAGCGCGAAAAGGCTCAAGCTGAATGCGCAGAGCAAGCCATTGACGATCAGGACCCGGCGCAGGCCGAAGCGCTTCATGATCGCGGTGGTCGCAGGCTTGATCGCAAGGTTACCGGCGAACAGCGCGAGCAGAAGGAGGCCAGCATGGAAAGGATTCATGCCGAATGCCAATTGAAACGTCAGGGGAAGTAGGAATGGCGCCGCATTGATGCTCATGCGAAACAGCGAGCCCCCGGCCAGCGCCACGCGGTAATTCGGTTCGCGCAGGTTGGAAAGATCGATCAACGGATGCGTTGCACGGCGCATGTGCCATGCGGCGGTAAGTATCAGCGCGATGCCTGCCGTGACCCAGGCCAGGCTGGGTGCAATTGCATGGCCCAGGCCGGACTGCTCGACGCCGTACAACAGGGCAGCGCACCCGCCGCCCAACAAAAGAAAGCCGGTGAGATCGAGCGGGCGTGGCGCGAAGGTGATATCTCGTGGCGTCAGCGTCCAGGCGAAATACATGGCGATCAGCCCCAGCGGCACATTCAGGTAGAAGATCCACGGCCAGGAAGCATAGGTGGTGATGAGCCCGCCTACCGGCGGCCCCAGAATCGGTGCGATGAGGCCGGGCCAGGTGATGTACGCGACCGCCTGTACCAGGTCTTTCTTTTCGGTGATACGCAAAACCACCAGCCGGCCAACCGGCACCATCATGGCGCCGCCAATGCCCTGCGCCACTCGGGCGAGTACAAATTGCTCGAGCGTTTGCGCGGCGCCGCAGGCGATGGACGCGAGCGTGAACACGGCGATGGCGGCGGTGAACACGCGATGGGGGCCGAAGCGTTCCGCGATCCATCCGCTGATGGGAATGAAGACGGCGATCGCCAAAACGTAGGCCGTGATGCCGATGTTCAGATCGACGGGCTGTCTGCCGAACGATTCCGCAATGGCCGGCAACGCGGTGGCGATGACGGTGGCATCGAGGTTTTCCATGAAGAAGGTCGCTGCCACGATGAAGGCAACGATGGAATGGCGGGGTAGCGACACGTGCGGCTCACGGCAATCGAGAAAAACGGAGGATAACGCGCGTAGAACCAGGAGAGTGGATTCGACGCTGCTTGTGGGAGCGGGCGGGGCGGCCATCCGCCATGCCCTCAATGGAACTTCAGCAAATCCCGGGCGCAACACCTCGCGGGCATGGCCCGCTCCCACATAGCGTAGAGAGAAGAGGTAGATCGGCGGTGGGGGAGAGCAACGCGACACCGCGTTGCTGTTTCGCGTCAATCGTTCGCGGTAAAAGGTGGAAGCCCCTCGGGATTCCACCCGGCGATTGCGTTCCTCAGGTATCCAGCGGGTCCCATTTAGGTGCGAATTCGGGATCGACCAGACGCTGGTTCTTCGGCAAGCCGTTCAAGACGGTGAGATCGTCGTCCGTCAGCGGCAGGTCGAGCGCTTCGAGGTTCGTCTTTTGATTTTCGCGGCCCGAGGCCTTCGGAATGGCCGCGACGTTGGGCTGCATGAGAAGCCATTTGAGCGCGACGGTGGTTGGCTTCACGTAATGCTTGGCCGCGACGGTGAGGATCTGCGGCACTTCGCTGACCCGCATACGCGCCAGCGGGCAATAGGCGACGAAGGCCATCTTGTGCTGCTGGGTGTAGTCGAGCAGTGCGCGCTGACCTAATAGCACGTGGTATTCGACCTGAAGGGCTGCTGGCACGATGCCGAACTCTTCGACCGTCTGACGAAGCAGGGCCAGAGGGAAATTGGCGACGCCGATGTGGCGGGCTTTGCCTTCTTCCTTGAGCGCCGCCAGTGTTTCCAGGGCGCGCTGCGGTTCCCAGTCCTGTCCGGGCCAGTGGATCATCAGAAGGTCCACGTAATCCGTCTTCAGCTTGCGCAAGCTGCTTTCCGTCGAGGCACGCATGGCATCCGGTTGCAGTTGGTCCCACCAGATCTTGGTGGTGAGACGAAGTTCTTCCCGTGCTATCGATGACTGCTGAATCGCCGTGCCGACGGCGTCTTCGTTCTCATACGCAGCCGCCGTATCGATATGGCGATAGCCCAGTTCGAGCGCCGAGAGCACGGCGGAACGACATTCCTCATCTTTCGTCGGCCACGTGCCGAGCCCGAGCTTGGGCAGGGAAAGCCCGTCGTGTGTTTCGATAGTCTGCATGGAAGTCTCCGGTTCAGGGTTCGAAGCGCAAAACGGCATGCGCCAACCCTTCATGTCGACTGACGCCGGACAGCCGACGTTCGATCCGGCGGACGTGCGAGCCATGGGACGGCATCCTTGAAGCGAGCCGCAGCAGCGGCCATGGTCTTCCGTACAGCCCGCGCTGGGTGCGGTTCTTGGCGATCTGTAGGGATCGGACGAAGCGCGCATGAGGCGCTTGCACATTCCGTAGCCGGTCGAGGTATAGTCCGCACCCTTCGAAACGTATGGATATTGCCGGGGGCCTGTGGCCCGGCCGGCTGTACGCCATGCGTGAGCGCAAGAAGACACTATAAAAACAGCAATAAAGAGAACCGCCTCGGTTCAGCACACCACGAAAGGAAAAGCATAATGCGTCACTTGTCTCTTTCAGCTCTCGTTTTGCTGGCGTCGGCGCCTGCATTTGCGAGCGACCAATCCGAGAACACCCAAGGCTTCGTCGACGGCAGTCATTTGAACGTACTGCTGCGTAATGCGTACATGAACCGTGACTACAAGCACGGTGCACAGGACCGCGCCGAATGGGGCCAGGGCGTCATCGGTAATTTCACGTCCGGTTTCACCCAGGGCACGGTCGGCGTCGGCGTTGATGCATTCGGACTCTATGCGTTGCGTCTCGACGGTGGTAGCGGCCGTTCCGGCGCAGCGGGAATTGGCTTCTTCAAGCAGGATTCTTCCGGCAATGCGGCGGATGATCTGATGCGCGCCGGCGCTAACGTCAAACTGCGTTTCTCCAACACCGTTATCCGCTACGGCGACATGATGCCGAGTCTGCCGGTGCTCAACTACGACGATTCGCGCCTGCTGCCGGAGAGCTTCACCGGCACGATGATCACCTCGAATGAGATCGACGGTCTTGAACTGACCGCCGCGCGTTTCCACGCCGAAGCGCGCAAGGACGCCGAGCAACGCGATGGCGGCGAGCTCAAGTCCATCGAGGTCTTTGGGGGTCGCTACACGTTCAGCCCGGAACTGACGGCATCCTTTTACGCCTCGGACGTCGAAGACCGCTTGAAGAAGCAGTACCTGGGCGCGACTTATGTGATGCCGGTGGACGACAAGCAGTCCGTGACGCTGGACTTCAATGGCTATCGCACGCGTCTTGACCGTGACTATGCCAATGGCAATGGCCGTGACAACAAGATCTGGAGCCTGGCGGCCACCTACACCTTCGGTGCGCACTCCATCACGCTCGCTCACCAGCGCAGCAGCGGCGACACCGGCTATCAATATGGCTGGTACCAAGGTGCGGGCGCCATCGGCGACGGTGGTTCGACCGTGTTCCTCGCCAACTCCTACTGGTCGGACTTCAACGCCGAAGACGAGCATTCCTGGCAGCTGGGCTACGGCCTGGACTTCACCGAATACGGCGTGCCTGGGCTGAGCTACCGCATCGCCTACGTGCGTGGCGATAACATCCATACGAACGACGGTGAAGGTGTCGAGCGCGAAATTTTCAACCAGGTGCAGTACGTGGTGCAGAACGGTGCTGCCAAGGACCTGAAGCTACGCCTGCGTAGCTCGTGGGTGCGGACCTCGAATAACACGCGCACCATCGACTACATGGATGACGGTAACGAGATCCGCGCGTTCGTCGAATACCCCATCAGCTTCTTCTAAGCGTCTCGTGATTGGCAGCGTCCGGCACGGGCGCTGCCACCGCACTCGCTTCTCTTGCGCCGTCCTGTTCGGGACGGCGGCTATCCTTTCTGCAAGTCGCTAAGGCGCTACGAATGTGGATTCGGACGTCGTGGCCCGGCTGCGCAGTTCGTTCAGCAGGTTGTGATCGGGATAACCGTCCGCGGGCCAGCCCAGTCGCTGCTGGAACCCTCGGATCGCTTTGCGCGTATTGGCCCCGATGATGCTATCCGGTGCGCCCGGCTCGAAGCCGGCGTCAATCAACCGTTGCTGCAACTCCGTCCGTTCGCTACGGCTGAGGGGTTCGTCGCCCTTTGGCCACTGCCCGACAATTTGTCCCGCCCCTTCGAAGCGTGCCGCCAACAGGCTGATGGCCAGCGCGTAAGAGGAGGAATTGTTGTAGCGCAGGATCGCGCGGTAATTGGATGTCAGTAGAAAAGCCGGCCCTCTATGCCCGGCTGGAAGCAAGAGCGAGGCTGTTTCGTTCGCCGACAGGTTCGTCGGCCAGTCTCCGGCAGGGGTAATGCCGAGCTGTTGCCATTCCCGAATCGGTTTACGGATGGACTCATCCGCCTGGGCATAATCGAACGATTGCGGCAGGCGGACTTCCATTCCCCATGGCAAACCGTTGCGCCAGCCCGACGCTTGCAAGTAGTGCGCGGCAGACGCCAGCGCATCGGGCGCCGAGCCCCAGATATCGCGCCGCCCGTCGCCATCGAAGTCGACCGCATGCGTGTTGTAGGTCGTCGGCATGAATTGCGTCTGGCCCATCGCGCCTGCCCAGGAGCCAATCATTCGTTCCGGCGTGATATCGCCGCGCTGCAGGATTTGCAAGGCGGCGAACAATTGATCATGCGCGAAGTCGGGGCGGCGCCCTTCATGGGCTAGGGTTGCCAGAGAGCGAATGACCGACTTGCTCCCCATGATGCTGCCGAAGTTGCTTTCCAGTCCCCACACCGCGACCAGAATCTCGCGGTCGACGCCATACAGTTGTTCCAGCTGACGCAGCGTGTCCGCGTATTGGGCCAGGAGCTGCTGGCCTTTGGCAACGCGTTGACTGGACAGGGCGCCATCGAGGTACACCCACACTGGGCGGGTGAACTCAGGCTGGCTGCGATCTGCCGCAATGACGCTCGGGTCGGGAGAAAGACCGGTGAACGCGCTATCGAATGTAGCGGGGTCGATACCCCGGGCGAGCGATTCCTGGCGGAATTGCTGCAGCCATTCCGAGAAATTCTGTTGAGGCATTTCCATGAAGGCGGCACTGGCGCTCGCACCGGGTGTCCCTTCAGCGCTTGGCTGGGGCTGGGGCTGGGGGGCCGCTTCTGTCGGCCCGCTGCTGCAAGCAGTCAGAAATATCAGCGACAAGCCCACAGTCAGGTGGCGCAATGCCAAGCCAGGGGCAAAAACATCGAACATTCGGTCGTCTCGGGTCTTGCGAACAGGTGCAGACCTTACCATGCATCAAAGCGTTTAGAAGTATCAGCCTGTCTTTCTGGGCGTTCGCGAAGTAGGCCGCGATGTGCCTTGGCCGGCGGCAGACAGGGCGATATGAATCGCGGTCGATGAGAGCGGCGGACTAATCAGCCCCATCGATAGTCATATTCGGATTGTTCGATTCGCCGTCTGCATTGTTCCGCAACAAACTCCTTCGCACCTTTTACTGAGCCCATCCCTGGCCAAACCGTGCGGAGTCATTCCATGGAGTATTCACGTTGGCGCTTGCGCTACCCCCTGGCGGCCTTCGCCATTCTAACGCTCGCCGCGTGCGACCGTTCAGCGGGCCCAACCGCGGCGGCGCCGCCTGCCCCAGCGGTCAGCGTGGCTGACGTTATCGAGCAGCCGATCATTGAGTGGGATGAAGTGACTGGGCGCCTGGAAGCGCCTGAGTCCGTTCAGGTTCAACCGCGCGTTTCCGGCTATGTCGATAAGGTCGCCTTTAGTGAAGGCGCGCTGGTCAAGAAGGGCGACTTGCTGTTCCAGATCGACCCTCGTCCGTTCGAAGCCGAGGTTCATCGCTTGGAAGCGCAGCTCTCGCAAGCCAGGGCGAATCTGACCCGCACGAGCGACGAAGCCCGCCGTGGCGAGCGTCTACGTTCGAGCAATGCCATTTCGGCCGAGCAGGCGGATGCGCGCAAGAGCACTGCTACCGAGGCGAAAGCGGCGGTCGCAGCCATCCAGGCACAACTGGACGCAGCGCGCCTCGACCTGGGATTCACCCGCGTGACCGCGCCTATAGACGGTCGCGTCGGTCGCGCCGAAATCACCGCAGGCAATCTGGTGAATGCAGGCCAGGCACGCCTGACGACGCTGGTGTCGACCGACAAGGTCTACGCCTATTTCGATGCTGACGAACGTATCTTCCTCAAGTACGCCAAGCTCGCTCGTGAGGGCGTACGGTCAGGCACCAGCCCGGTTTACCTCGGGCTTTCGGACGAGACCGAACATCCACATTTGGGTGAGATGAACTTCGTCGATAACCAGGTCGATCCCCGCACCGGCACCATCCGTGGTCGGGCCGTGTTCGACAACCGCGAGGGGCTGTTCACGCCAGGTCTGTACGCACGGCTCAAGCTGGTCGGTAGCGCCCCCTATGACGCTGAGCTCATTCGTGACGAGGCCATTGGGACGGATCTCGGCAAAAAATTCGTGCTGGTCCTGGGCGACGACGGAAAGGTGAGCTATCGCTCGGTGACGCCGGGGCCGAAGCTCCACGGCCTGCGGGTCATTCGTGATGGGCTGAAGCCGGGCGAGAAGATCGTGGTGAACGGTTTGCAGCGGGTGCGACCGGGTATGGAGGTCAAGCCGGAAAACGTGGCGATGGCGGACGAAAAGACCCTGGCGGCGCTGCGTGAAGAACGCAAGGTCGTCGAAGCGGCAAAGGCCAAAACGCCCAATCAGCTGGCCAAGCGCTAATTCATACCTTCCGTAGGGTGGGTTACGGCGCATCGATTGACGCTGCTGGATTAGCCTCCAAGGCAGGCGCCTGACCCTCCCAACAGTTTTATTTCTCCCAGCATCCAGCCTATGGCCGGGTGGTGGGTTTCCTTTTGCTCGAGGAATGTACCGATGAACTTCTCACAGTTCTTCATCAAACGGCCGATCTTCGCCGCCGTGCTCTCGCTGATCATCCTGATCTGCGGCGCTATCTCGCTGTTCCAGTTGCCGATCAGCGAATACCCGGAAGTGGTGCCGCCGACCGTGGTGGTTCGCGCCGACTACCCGGGTGCCAACCCCAAGGTCATCGGTGAGACCGTCGCCGCGCCCCTCGAGCAAGCCATCATAGGCGTCGAGGACATGCTCTACATGTCGTCACAGGCAAACGCTGACGGGCGGATGACACTGACGATTACCTTCGCGTTGGGCACCGACCTCGACAACGCGCAGGTGCAGGTGCAGAACCGCGTGACGCGGACCGAGCCGCAGCTGCCAGAGGAAGTGACAAGGCAAGGGATCACGGTCGATAAGGCCTCGCCCGATTTGACGATGGTCGTGCACCTGACCTCGCCGGACGATCGCTACGACATGCTTTACCTGTCCAACTACGCGCTCATCAACGTGAAGGACGAGCTGGCCAAGCTCAACGGCGCAGGTGACGTGCAGCTGTTCGGTCTGGGGGACTATTCGCTACGCGTCTGGCTCGACCCGAACAAGACGGCCCAGCGCAACCTCACGGCCACCGATGTCGTGAACGCCATTCGTGAGCAGAACCGCCAGGTGGCAGCTGGACAATTGGGCGCGCCGCCTGCACCGGGTCAGAACAGCTTCCAGTTGTCCATCAACACGCAAGGCCGCCTGATCGAGGAAAGCGAGTTCGAGAACATCATCGTTCGCGTCGGCGACGACGGCCAGATCACTCGTCTCAAAGACATCGCTCGTGTTGAACTGGGTTCGAATCAATACGCGCTGCGCTCGTTGCTGGATAACAAACCGGCCGTCGCGATGCCGATTTTCCAGCGGCCCGGTTCCAACGCGATCGAGCTGTCCAATGATGTGCGCGCACGGATGGCTCAGCTGAAGGAAGACTTCCCTGAGGGCATGGACTATTCGATCGTCTATGACCCGACCGTCTTCGTGCGCGGCTCCATCGAGGCTGTCGTGCACACCTTGTTGGAGGCGCTAGTCCTCGTCGTGCTGGTCGTCATCCTGTTCCTGCAGACCTGGCGCGCGTCGATCATCCCGTTGGCCGCCGTACCCGTATCGCTGATCGGGACGTTTGCGGTGATGCACATGTTTGGCTTCTCGTTGAACGCGCTGTCGCTGTTCGGTCTGGTACTGGCGATCGGTATCGTCGTGGACGACGCCATCGTGGTGGTAGAGAACGTCGAGCGAAACATCGGGCTGGGCTTGAGCCCGCTGGAGGCGACACGCAAGGCCATGGGCGAGGTTACAGGGCCAATCGTGGCGACGGCGCTGGTGCTGTGCGCGGTGTTCATTCCGACTGCGTTCATTTCGGGCCTGACAGGCCAGTTCTACCGACAATTCGCGTTGACGATCGCCATCTCGACGGTGATCTCCGCAATCAACTCGCTGACCCTGTCGCCCGCGTTGGCTGCCTTGCTGCTCAAGGGGCACGATGCGCCCAAGGATGGCTTTTCCAGGCTGCTCGACCGATTGTTCGGCGGTTGGCTGTTCCGGCCATTCAACCGCTTCTTCGATCGCGCGAGTCACGGCTACGTGAGCACCGTACGCCGCGTGCTGCGGGGTAGCGTCGTTGCGCTCTTCGTTTATATCGGTCTGCTGGGGCTGGGTTACCTGGGCTTCTCCACCACGCCGTCGGGCTTCGTGCCGCAGCAGGACAAGCAGTATCTGGTGGCATTCGCGCAGTTGCCAAGCGCGGCGTCGCTGGATCGCTCCGAATCGGTCATCCGGCGGATGTCGGAAATCGCCGCGAAGAATCCGGGCGTAGAGCACAGCGTGGCGTTCCCAGGGTTGAACATCAACGGCTTCACCAATAGCCCCAACAGCGGCGTCGTCTTCTATGGGCTGAAACCGTTCGAGGATCGGACCGATCCGTCACTGTCCGCGGGTGCCATCGCCGCGTCGCTCAATGCCGAATTCGCCGGCATCCAGGACGCCTACATCGCGATCTTCCCGCCGCCGCCAGTCATGGGGCTGGGCACGATCGGGGGCTTCCGTTTACAGGTGCAGGATCGCGGCAACCTGGGGTACGAAGAACTCTACAAGCAGACCCAGAACGTGTTGAACAAGGCGCGGCAAGCACCAGAGTTGGCCCCTCAAGCGTTGTTCACCAGTTACGAGGTCAACGTGCCGCAAGTCGATGCGAACATCGACCGGGAAAAAGCCAAGACCCATGGCGTGGCGATCAACGACATCTTCGACACGCTCCAGGTCTACCTCGGCTCGCTGTACGCCAACGACTTCAACCGCTTCGGCCGGACTTATCAGGTGAACGTCCAGGGGGATCAGCAGTTCCGCCTCGAGCCGGATCAGATCGGCCAACTCAAGGTGCGTAACGACCGTGGCGAGATGATCCCGCTGTCCACCTTCGTCAAGGTGCAGGACAGCGCGGGGCCTGATCGCGTGATGCACTACAACGGCTTCATCACCGCCGAGATCAATGGTGCGCCGGCACCGGGCTACAGTTCCGGCCAGGCGGAGGCGGCGATCGAGCGCATCCTGGCTGAGGAATTGCCCAATGGCATGAGCTACGAATGGACCGATCTGACCTACCAGCAGATTCTGGCGGGCAATACGGCCTTCCTGGTGTTCCCGCTCTGTGTGCTGCTGGCCTTCCTCGTGCTTGCCGCGCAGTACGAAAGCTGGAGCCTGCCATTGGCAGTCATCCTCATCGTGCCGACGGTGCTGTTGTCGGCCATTACCGGCGTGATCATTTCCGGTAGCGACAACAACATTTTCACCCAGATCGGCCTGATCGTACTCGTGGGCCTTGCGTGCAAGAACGCGATCCTGCTGGTGGAGTTCGCCAAGGACAAACAGGAGGAGGGCATGGACCGCCTGAGCGCAGTGCTCGAAGCCTGCCGCCTGCGTTTGCGCCCGATCCTGATGACCTCCATCGCCTTCATCATGGGCGTCGTTCCGCTGGTCATCTCCAGTGGGGCGGGCGCCGAGATGCGGCACGCGATGGGTGTGGCGGTGTTCTCTGGAATGATCGGCGTGACCTTCTTCGGATTGTTGCTGACGCCGGTGTTCTACCTGCTGATTCGTGCGTTCGTGGAGAAGCGTGAGGCGAAGAAAGCGTTGCATAGCAGTGACTATCCGAAGGAGCAAAACGCATGACCCTGCCTTATTTCACCCGGCCGTTCGCTCCCGCATTGCTTGCGCTGGCGTTGTCCGCCTGCGCGGTCGGGCCTGATTACCAAACACCGCGGACCGAAGAGGCTCGGCTGACCCAGGCCGCTGGGAACTACGACCGCAGCCGCTTCGAATCGGCATGGTGGCGCCAGTTCGACGATCCCACGCTGGATGCGTTGGTGCGGCAATCACTGGCGGAGAACCGCGAATTGAGGGTCGCGTTCTCCCGCCTGCGTGCGGCACGCGCCATTCGCGATGACGTTTCCATTGATCGCTTCCCGACCGTAACGAGCCGTGCCAGCAGCGAAATTGGTAAAGGACAGGAGCCGGGCCTGACCGATGAGCGCGTGAATTCGGAGCGTTACGACCTCGGCCTCGACATGGCATGGGAGATCGACCTGTTCGGGCGTATCCAGCGCCAGCTGGAGGCGAGCGAGGCGCGGATCGACGTTGCCGAAGCCGAGCTGTACCAACTGCAAGTGAGCTTGATCGCGGAACTGGTAGATGCCTACGGCAACCTGCGCGGCGCACAGCTGCGCGAGCGCATCGCCCGCGACAACCTGAAGAATCAGCAGGAGTCCCGGGGCATAACGGTGGAGCTGCGCGATGCCGGTATTGGCAGCGAATTGGACGTAAATCGGGCGGATGCGCGCTTGTCGGGCGTCGAAGCGACGATTCCCCTGTTGCAAGCCGAGCAAATTCGCGCCCGCAACCGTATTGCGGTGTTGCTGGGCCAACGGCCTGAAGCACTGACCGTCGACCTGTCCCCCAGAGCGTTGCCTGCCATCGCCAAGACATTGCCAATCGGCGACCCCGGTGAGCTGCTGCGGCGCCGACCCGACGTGCGCGCAGCGGAACGTGAGCTCGCCGCCGCGACCGCGGACATCGGTGTCGCGACAGCGGACCTGTTTCCGCGCGTGAGCCTGTCTGGCTTTCTTGGCTTTACGGCAGGGCGCGGTTCCGAGATCGGCTCAAGCGCCGCGCGCGCCTGGAGCGTCGGGCCAGCGCTCAATTGGGCCGCATTCGACCTGGGCAGTGTCAGAGCGCAGATTCGCAACAGCGAAGCCAATGCCGATGGCGCACTGGCGGATTACGAGCAGCGCGTGCTGACTGCGTTGGAGGAATCGGAGAATGCCTTCAGCGACTACAGCCATACGCAGCAACGTTTGCTGGCGCTGATCCGCCAGTCCGAATCCAGTCGGGCCGCAGCCTCGCAAGCGGCGATCCGCTACCGCGAAGGCACGGCGGATTTCCTCGTGCTGCTCGATGCCGAGCGCGAGCGGCTCGCGGCCGAGGACAGTCAGGCGCAGGCTGAAGTCGATCTGTATCACGGGGTCGTCGCGATCTATCGTGCGCTTGGCGGCGGTTGGGACGTAGGCCCGACGGAGGTCGTAAACCGCTAACGATGCGCGGCGCTGCGCTCTGTCCGCGATCGCGAGCAGGGCGCGCTACTACGAAAGAACCTGCAGTCAGGCAGGGTTTTGGTCGCCAGCGCCAAACCCTGCACGGGCGCTTTTTGGGGCGCAGCGCCCGTTGCTTTGTGACAGTTATATGAAGTTCGACTGGTGGGGCTTCAGCGCCTGATCGCCGCGCCGATATCGCGTGCGCGATGCGCATCGGCAAACGATGGGACGATACGGTCCGCCGGGTGAAGCCGGTCGCGCGATGCCTGAAGACAACGAGGCCGTTCCCCTATGCAATCCTCCCTCCGTACCCAGATCCTTGCATTACTGGGCGGTAGCCTTGCGCTGATGCTCGTCATCGCATTGGTGTGCTTCAACGTGTTATCCGGTGCACTCAACGAATACCGTGGTTTGGTCGATCGTCCGCTACGCGCCACGGCCCTGGTCGACAAGGCCAATCTCGAGTTCAAGATCCAGGTCCAGGAGTGGAAGAACGTGCTGCTGCGCGGTAGCGATGCGGCGTCCATGGATAAGTACTGGGGGCAGTTCGAAGCGCAGGAGGTGCTGGTGCAGAAAGCCTTGTCGGAGCTGGAAGACATTCCGGGACTGGAGGCTGCTACCCGATCCCAGGTTCAATCGCTGAAGAGCGAGCATCAGGCGTTGGGAAGCGCCTATCGCAAGGGACGCGATGCCTTCGTCGCGGCGGGTAACGACGCTGCCGCCGGCGATCGGGCGGTGAAAGGCGTAGACCGTGCGGCCAGCGATCAGATGAGCGAACTGGTAACGAGTCTTCGGGGCCGAGCGGACGCCGATGCCGTGCGCATTTCTGCCAGTGCCGAACGTTCGTTGTGGTTCGGTGTGGGCTTCATGATCATTGCCGGTGTCGCAATCGCATTGATCAGTGCCTGGTTGATCAACCGACAGATCGTTGCGCCGATACGTCAGTTGATTGCGCACGTGATGCAATTGAGCCGCGGTCGTTTCGGTGAACGTGTCGCCAGCCGCCGCCGCGATGAGCTGGGCGATCTGGCGCAGGCCGCCAATACACTGCGGGATTTCCTTGCCGATACATTCGCCCGCCTGCAACACAGCACCGCCGATCTGGACAAGGCCAGCGGAGAGCTCAATGCGATCGCAGCGTTGATGGCCGAGGGCACGCGTGAGCAGTTCGAGCGCACTGACCAGGTCGCCACGGCGACTGAGGAGATGTCCGCTACGGCGCAGGAGGTTTCGCGTCATGCGGCCAGCGCGGCGGAGGCAGCGGACGAGGCGGATCGTGCCGCCCAGGAAGGCGAGCGCGTCATGCAGGTCACTGTACGCACCATCACCGACGTACGTGCCGATATCGCCAATACTGCGGACGTCATTCGCCAACTGGAAACGGACAGCGATCGCATCGGGAAAGTATTGGAAGTCATCCGTAGCATTGCCGACCAGACCAACCTGCTGGCGCTCAATGCCGCTATCGAAGCCGCACGGGCGGGCGATGCCGGGCGTGGTTTCGCGGTGGTGGCCGACGAGGTGCGCACGCTCGCGCAGCGTACGGCGGCTTCGACTGCAGAAATCAACCAGATCATCGACTCCGTCCAGACCAGCGCCAGCCAGGCGGTGCGGGCCATCGAGAGCGGTCAGACACGTAGCGACGAGGGCGTCGTGCAGGTCACGCAGGCTGGCGAAATGCTGCACAGCATCACGCTGTCCGTCGAAGCGATCCGGGACATGAACCGGCAGATCGCCACGGCGGCAGAAGAGCAGACGGCGGTAGTCGAGGACATTTCCCGCAACCTGACGGAAATCACGACGATTGCGACCGTGAACCAGGAAAACATCGAGCGCACAGCAGTTTCCAGCGAGCACTTGCATACCTTGTCGGGTGATCTACAACAGGTAACCTCGCGCATGCAGGCATAAGTGGATTGCGCACCTGACCTGGGCCGCGTCACCACTTTGGAGGCGGCGACCGAACCGGGGGGTGCGCACGCGGCTCCTATTCAGAGGTAAACGCCTTTATTCAAAGCCGTACCGTCTGGAGATGCCGCCATGATCACGCTCCACCATCTGAATAATTCCCGCTCCCAGCGCGTGCTTTGGCTCTTGGAAGAATTGGAGCTGGACTACGAGATCGTTCGCTACGAACGCGATCCGCAGACGCTGGCCGCGCCAGCCTCTCTGCGCAGCGTTCATCCGCTGGGCAAATCGCCGGTACTGGTGGATGACGGCCTGGTGCTGGCGGAGTCCGCCGTGATCGTCGAGTACCTGGCAGAACGCTACGGTCCACAGCTGCTACCCGCCATGGGTACCGCGGAACGGCGAACGTGCAGCTATTGGTTGCACTACGCCGAAGGTTCCTTGATGCCGCTTCTGTTGATGAAGCTGGTGTTCAAGAAGGTGGAGGGTGGCCCCATGCCGTTCTTCGTCAAGCCAGTCGCGAAAGGCATCGCCGCGAAGGTGAACGCCAACTTCATCGATCCGCGCTTGCGGCAGCATTTGGATTTTGTCGAAGCCGAGCTGGCCGACAGGGACTGGCTGGTCGGCGACGCGTTGAGCGTGGCCGATATCCAGATGAGTTTTCCATTGGAGGCAGCGCGCGCACGCGGCGGGCTAGGGGCGCGCCCTCGTCTGAACGACTACATCGAGCGTATCCACACCCGCCCGGCCTACCAGCGCGCGCTCGTGCGTGGCGGTGAGTATGCCTATGCGTAGAGGGTGGCTCGCGGCGCTACGCGGTACGGAACCAGTCCCACAAGCCGAGCGAGAAGTTCGGGAATAGGTTGATGCCGAGTGCGGATTTAATCAGGTAAAGCCCAACCAGACCGATCGCCATGCAGAACACCAAAAATGCGGTCACCACCGCAGCCTTGCCCAGCAGGGAGAGTCTGCGCTCGAGCCTGGACAGGTCGCGGCGGTTGCGCCCGAACAGAAAGACAACGTAGTAACGTGAATGCCCGAAGGAGAACGTACCGCGCCAATCGATCCGATGACGGCCCCACTGACGTGCGCTGAACGCGACACGTAGCGCATCTAGCTGCACTTGGGTGAACGAGTCTCGAATGTCCTTGGGCAGGCGTTCGTTCAAGCCTTTGAGAAAGGGGTCTTCCAGATTCCGAGCTTTCTGGGCAGGGTCGATATTCATCGCGAGCTGCGTTCCTTCATTCATGTTGCCCCCTTGGGCATTCAAACACTGATATAGCGGACGATGGGCGCTATTTGATCCAAATTCGGCCCTTTAGAGGCCAATACCTGAGCCGCACACCACGGGTGCTGAACGCTGGAAACCCAATTCATCACGTCTTGAAGGTGTTCAGGCGGAAGGATTTCCATATGCACGATGGTAATGCGCAACCGTTTGGCCAATCCGCTGTGCAGGTTGAACGCCCATTCGTAACGTCCACAGCCGACCTTGATCTCCTTCGAGACCTTGTCTGACATGGCTACCATCCATTTGCAGTTGTAAGTCAGGGCCGCCGCTGACGGACGCTGACCAATGCAGAACGTGTAGACGTTCTCGTGGGTTTGTCCGAAACGCCTCACGAGCAGCTCGGCGATCGCGTCGCGCCCTTCAGTGTGCGACGGAAAATCAATGTTGCGCGTTTCCAGCGCCATCTCCAGTACGGCATCGGGTTCGAACGCCTGATTTATCAAGTGCGGGCGATTGTTGTCCTTGGCGCAAATGTAGCTATGAACGGCTCGTTCAAGTGAATGCATGGAGTGTCCTTGCGGATGAAATCGTCGCTTGTGCGCCATGCGCGCACGCGAAAACGGGTGGGCTTGACGGGTGTATCGGCCAGACGTGCGATAGCTGAAGCATATTTCTTCCGGATTGCCGGCATTTGACGATTGCGATGGGTTTAACCAAGCTGGTGCGTTCTGCCCAGATAGAGGTCCAAGTGTTGGCCACGTCCCCGCTGATTCGCAAGTTGATGCTATGCATCGCTCCTCTGGCCGCATTGCTCGCAGGTTGCGACAGCGGTGACAAAACACCTCCTGAACCAAAACCCGAGCCCCCAAAACAGGTGAGTGCGTACAGCCCCGCCTCGTGGGACGCGCTGCCGAAAACCAGCGCCGAGGATACCGTGCAGGGCTTCACGGCATGGCGATCAGCGTGCAAACGGTTGGCGAAAGATGCGAATTGGGGGGAAACCTGCGCGAAGGCGGCGGATGTCCCTGCGGATGCCGGCGTAATCAGGCAGTTTCTGCAGGACAATCTTCAGGTCTACAGCCTGCGCGGTGCGGGTAATGATCCGAAAGGGCTGGTCACGGGTTACTACGAGCCGGTCTACCCGGGCAGTCTGGAGCGGACGAAAGATGCCACGGTGCCCGTGTATGGCATCCCGGACGACATGATCGTCGTGTCGCTGGACAGCGTGTATCCCGAATTGAAAGGCATGCGCCTGCGCGGTCGACTCGAGGGGCGTGTGCTCAAGCCTTATGACGATGCGGCGACGATTCGCGAGCAGGGCGCGAAAGCGCCAGTGGTGGCTTGGCTGCACGATCCGATGGACCTTCAGTTCCTGCAAATCCAGGGCTCGGGGCGTGTGCAGCTGCAAAATGGCAGACAGTTGCGCCTGGGGTATGCCGATCAGAATGGTCGACCGTACCGTCCCGTAGGGCGCTGGTTGGTAGAGAACGGCTTGCTGCCGAAAGAGGAGGTGAGCATGGGGCGAATCCGCGATTGGGCGACGCAGAATCCGGGACGGGTAGCCGAAATGCTCGCCAGTAACCCGAGCTACGTGTTTTTCGCCCAGGGACCGGACAGCAACGAAGGGCCACGCGGCTCCTTGAATGTGCCCCTGACGGCGGAGTACAGCGTGGCGATCGACCGCAAGGTCATCCCGTTGGGCAGCTTGCTCTGGTTATCCACCACGCGCCCCGATAACGGACAAGCCATCGCGCGACCCGTGGCTGCGCAGGACACCGGCGGCGCCATCGTCGGTGAGGTACGCGCGGATTTCTTCTGGGGCACGGGACCGCAAGCGGGTGACTTGGCCGGCAACATGAAACAGGACGGGACGCTCTGGTTGCTGTGGCCGAAAGGTAAGCCGCTGCCGGATGTGACGGTCCCCGCGAAGAAAGCCGAGCAGGTGTCGGCGCAATCTTGAGAGCCTCGGCGACTGAAGCGGATGGCCGCCCCGTCGCCCCTACAAAAGCACCGCACCGACCTGTAGGGGCGACTTTAGTCGCCAAGAGCAGCAGGCATGGCGACTGAGCCTATGTGAACGCCGATCACCGCGGGTTTCACCCGCGCTACAAAAGGCTTCCCGCCGCGATATGGACCTATGCCGAACAGGTAGGGCGGGTAAAACCCGCATGTAGGTACCTCGACGCAAATCACCCGTCCCCCAATGCGAAGACCTACTCGCGCGTCGCGACGAAAAACAGACGCGGGAAGGGCAGCAGCACGGTCCCATCGGGCTGTGTCGGATGATCCTTTGCCACCGCCTCTTCGTAGCGCGCAAGAAAGAGTTCACGTTCCTCTTCGTTCAGCGGTTTGAGAAATGGCCCTAGCGCCGAGCCCTTGAACCATTCGACGATTGCGGCAGGCCCACCGGCCAACGCATGGTGGTACACGGTTCGCCAGACGTTCACCGATGCGCCGGCGTTACGCAGCACCTTGTAGTACCAATCCGGCGAGTGTCGGCTGTCGGCCGGGCGCGCGGCGTTCTTTAGGCGGTCGGCCCAGCGTGCATCGCTGGCAACGGCACGCATTGCCTTGTGTGCAGGCTCATCCAAGTTATCCGGCATCTGTGCCGCGAGCTGGCCGCCCGGGGTCAGGCTTGCCAACAGCGCAGGTAGCAACCGTTCGTGGTCTGGTACCCACTGGAGCGCGGCATTGGAAAGGATGACGTCGACCGGAATATTCGCTTTCCATTGGCTGATGTCGCCCGCTTCGAAGGTCACGCCTGGCAGGCGTTTGCGCGCGGCTGCGAGCATGTCCTCGGAGCTGTCGAGGCCGCTGATGTCGGCAGCGGGCAATCGCGCTCGCAATATTTCCGTCGAGTTGCCCGGCCCGCAGCCTAAGTCCATCGCCGAACGAATGCCTTCTGTATTCAGCTGCGAGAGCAGGTCATGAATCGGCCGGTTCCGTTCCTGTTCGTACTTGCTGTATTGCTTGGCGGACCAATTCATTGGCAGCTTCCTCTGTGGGTTGAGTCGGTCGTGGTCGCGTGATGTCGCCGCCCAGGGACGAGGCGCTTCGCCGCGGCGGTGCAAGATGCCAAGCTGGCGAGCCAGCGTGACGAAGTTCTGCATCGGAGGCGCATTGGCGTGCTCACGCTGAACCAGCGTGATCGGCGCCATAAGACGAGGTTTGGCATCCGCGATAGGACAATAGACCACGCTGTCGGCGTGTAGACCCCGCATGCTGGCTGGCACCACGGAGATGCCCATGCCGGCGGCGACCAAGTTAAGGTTGGTCAGCATGCGCTCTACTTCGCAGGCGACGCGTGGCTTGAATCCCGCATTCTCACAAGCGTTCAGCAGGTTGGCGTACATGCCGGGCGCGCCTGGACGGCGCACCAGAATCAGCGGTTCATCCGCCAGTGCCGCCAGCGGAATGGCCGGTGTCGTGCCTTCTGGTGCCTCACGAAGCAAACGATGGCCGACCGGAAGGACGAGCAGCAATGCTTCGTTGAGTAGCCGGTGATAGCGCAAGGAAGGTGCGCCTCCGACGGGCGCGCGGATGATCCCAAGGTCGATTTCGGCATTCGCGACGTGTTCGGAAAGCTCGCGGGCGTTGCCTTCGGCCAAGGTGATGACCACCTGTGGAAAGCGTTCGCGATAGGCGCGGACGATCCTCGGAATCAACGGATGGGTTGCAGCCGAGCTGGTGAAGCCCAGCGCCAGTGTCCCTTCGATACCCTCCGCCACCCGCGCTGCGACGCGAGTACCGTCTTCGACACGCTGCAGAATGTCGCGGGCCTGACTCAGAAAGGCTGCGCCTCCCGCGGTCAGCTCTATGCCTTTGGGATGACGAACGAAAAGCGCGAAGCCGAGCTCGTCTTCGAGCGCGCGGATCTGCTGGCTCAAGGGCGGTTGCTGCATGTTCAGCCGCGCCGCGGCACGGGTGAAATGCCGCTCTTCAGCGACCATGACGAAATAGCGGAGGTGCCTGAGTTCCATGCCTTTTATAGGTCTTGTCGTCGGATCAGTTGGGCCAGTGTAGCGGCTGGCGCCGCGAATTTCGCCCGCATCCGCTACCATGCGGGCAGACGTACGGTGCTCGGGCTCGATGATCGACTCCTCGGTTGAGGCGCTATGGGTGATCACTGGCCGACGTAAGAGCACCCGATAACAAGAACAAAAAAGGATCTCTGAGATGCTGCAAGCGTGCTTCAAGCTCGCCAGAACGTCATGGGTGCAGCTGCTGTGCGCAGCGCTTGCCGGCGCGCTGTTCGGGCTCATCTGGCCGCAAGAGGCGCTGATGGCCAAAGCCTTGGCGGATGCGTTCATTCGTGCGATCGGCTGGCTGGTGCCCGTCATTCTTTTCGTACTGGTCACCAGCGGCGTCGCGGGGTTGGGTGGACGAACGGGCTCGCGCAGGCTCGCGTTGCACACAGCGTGCTATTTCCAGTCGATGTGCGTGCTGGCGTTGCTCTTCGGCGTCGGCATTACGTGGTGCCTGCAACCCGGATTGGCGTCATCGTTGCCGGTGGAGGAGGGCGCTCACGGCGCGACGTTATTGCAGCGGGCCGCTGACGTTCGCGACGCCGCCGGATCCGGCTCTTCAATGGCGGCCACGTTTACCTCGCTTATGGGGGCGCTGCTCAACAGCCGTATCCTGCAGGTCCTGATGTTGGCCTTGATCGCAGGCTGGACGCTTACGCGGTTGGGTGAGCGAGCAACGGCCTGCCGAGCCGTGCTGGAAGAGGCGCAGCGCTGGTCTTTACGGATGCTGTCATGGTTATTGCGTTTGGCGCCTATTGCGGCGTTCGGGGCAGTGGCGTACACGGTCGCACGTTATGGTGCAGGCGCGGCGATTCCGTTGCTGAAATTTCTGCTGGTGATGTACGTGGGCTGTCTCGCTTTCATCGGCGTGGCCATGGCTGGCGTAGCCCGACTGTGCGGGGTGTCGCTCTACCGATTGATCGTGTACGTCAAGGAAGAGCTAACGCTCGTCGCCGCGACCGGATCATCGGTGGCGGCGTTGCCTTCACTGATCGTCAAGCTCGAGAAGCTGGGCTGTGCTCGCGAGGTGGTACGCGTCGTGTTGACCACCGGTTACACCTTCAACCTGGCCGGTTCCAGCCTGTACCTCGGCGCCGCCTTGATGTTCCTGCTGCAACTGCAGCATGTGTCTCTCGATGCTGGGCAGGTGGGGGTGATGCTCATCGTGACGTTGCTCATGTCGCTGGGTACGACCAGCGTTGCCGGGTCGTCTTTCTTCACCTTGGCCGCGACGATTAGTGTCCTGCAGGCCGTGCCGGTGGAGAGCATGGGTATCTTGCTCGGTGTCGAGCGGCTCCTCAAATGCCGCTCGCTGACGAATGTGCTGGGAAATTGCCTGGCCTGTCTCGCCATCGCCCGCTGGCAGCGCGCCCTCGACGAGCGCGCGCTGCGGGGAGGGCAAGTGTTGCGCTAGCGATCGCTGGCCAGCGTATCGAATGCCTTGTTTAACGCCGCGTCCGCCTTGGCCAAGCGCTCGCGCGTCGACTTCAACCAGGCGCTGTCGTTATCCAGGGCCTTGCGTGCTTCGGTGAGCATTCGCTTCACTTCCTCGGGCTGCGGGCCGCCGGTTCCGACGCGTGTGCGAACCATGTTCTCGGCCGAGAGCGTCGCGCGGAACGCCTTCTCATCCAGGGGCAATTCGCGCGTCTTCCACTCGTATTTGTCCGCCGCCTGGGTGAACAGTCGCTGTGCGCTGGCGTACGGAAAATCTTTGGGCTTAAGCCCTTTCTCGCGCGCCTCCCCGACGATCAACGAGGCGAAGCTATGGCCAATACGGAAAGGCACCTTGTGTTGGCGCTCTAGGGTATCGGCCAGCTCCATGGAGGTGGTCCAATCGTTGTCGAGCTCTTCCTGGGCGCGCTCGGGGTTGATGGTCAGCGCTTCGAGCACGCG
Organism: Pseudomonas matsuisoli; assembly: GCF_014647635.1. Lineage (GTDB taxonomy): Bacteria > Pseudomonadota > Gammaproteobacteria > Pseudomonadales > Pseudomonadaceae > Pseudomonas_P > Pseudomonas_P matsuisoli. The sequence goes on along the minus strand of NZ_BMPO01000005.1, from coordinate 168,044 downwards.
ATCCATTCGGCTGAACATGTCATTCGCCGAGCCAAACACATCGAGGGTGTCGAAGGCGAATTTGTAGTCGGTCATGCCGGTGGTGACGTTGTGCGCGCGCAGCGTCACGCCCTGGGCCAGGCTGACCGTATCCGACGCGGCTTCGCGGGTTCGCATCAGAAGGCCCGGATTGCGTTTTTGCGGCATCGCACTGCTGGTGTAGGTCGAGCCTTCGTCGAGCAGCAGCCATGGTCGTGTCTGGTGATACTGGGTATGGATGTCACCGATCAGGGCGCCGATGCGGATCGCCGATGAGGACGCAATGTTCGCGGCTTCGATGGAGATGTCGTAGGTCGATACCTGGCCCGCATCCAGTGAGTTCTCTCGCACGCCATCGAACCCGAGCAATTCGGCGAGTCGCTCCCTGTTCAGCGGCCATGCAGAGTTGGCCAATACCGCCGTGCCCATGGGGCTGAGATTTAGCCGCGCGTACAGTTCGTGCAGACGCTGCGCATCACGTTGGAACGAAGCGTCGTAGGCCAGTAGGTAATGCGCGAGGCTGATGGGCATTGCCTGAACGCCATTGGTATAGGCCGGAATCCACGTTTCGACGTTGTCTGCGGCGATGTCCAGCAGGTGCCGGCGCGTGCTCTCCAACGCGTCGCCGTATTGCAGCACCTTGGCCCTGAGTTCGGACAGGCGATACGTGGCATACATGTCCTGACGGCTGCGACCGGAATGAATGATCGAGGCATCCGGCCCGATTTTATCGACCATGATGCGCTCGATCTGCAACACATCAGACGGCCGCTTGCCGTCTGGTTTTCCCCCTTGCTCGATCACGTGACGGACACCACCAGCGATGGCATGCCCCTGCTCTGGGGACACGATGCCTTCCTCGGTCAGCATGACGATAGACGCCTTATTGATGCGGTTGACGCCATCGAACTGGTCCTCGCCGGAGGTCGCTTCACGGCTGGAACCGGTGGACGCACCGATCTTTTCGGCCTGGCTCGCGCACTCAGCGGTGGTCTTGCATGGTTTGTCGGCCGTATTCGCGGCGTGCGCGAGCGGATTGAAAGCAAGGCTGATACTGAGTGCGAGAAGCCATTTTCCGGATGCGTGCATGGCAGTGTCCTGTCGGGTTGATCGATAGCCGTAATTACGTTCTCAAGTAAGGCGCCCAATGGGCGGTTTCAAAGCAAAGGAATCGTGTAGCTGACGATCAAGCGGTTCTGGTCGATGTCGGTATCACCGCCGCTGCGGTAGGTGCCGTTGCGCCACTTCAGCTCCAGATTCTTCAGCGCGCCGTTCTGGAAAACGTAGGCAATTTCGGTGTTGCGCTCCCATTCATGGGCGCTGCTGCCATCGCTGAGCTCGTAGTTGCTACCGCGCAAGTAACGCGTCATGAAGCTCAGGCCTGGAATGCCGACGGCGGTAAAGTCATAGTCGTAGCGCAGTTGCCAGGAGCGTTCCCCGGGGTTGCCGTAGTCCGGCGAGAGCATTACGTAGTTCACCAGGTACGAGTCGGTCCCATTGATGTGGGGGAAACCGGTCTTCCCGCTCATTTTCTGCAGTGCCACGCCAAACCCGTGACCGCCTAGGTTGTAGGTGAAGCGTGCGCCAACGGCGGTGTTGTCCACGTTGGTGTTGCCGTCGCTTGTGGAGCGGGCATAGCGGATGTCACTGCGGAACGACTGGTCGTCGTTGATGGGCAGCACATGCAGCACGTTGACCATATGCTGGCGATAGTTGTCGTCCAGGTGCCCGTAGTCGTAGCCGGTCGTAAGGGCGGGCGTCCAGCGGTAGCTCACGCCGCCGAAGTCGAACTTGTCGGTCTCGCGTCCACCCGTGATGCCTGTGCCGGAAACGCTCATGAGCTCATTGCCGCTGACGTTGCGCAGCTTGTTGCGGTTCAGCCGGCCCGCATTGAAAGTCAGGCCATCGATTTCCCTGGAGACGAGCTGCGCACCCTGGAAGGTTTGCGGCACGAGGCGTGAGTCACTGGGCCTGATGGTCGGCAGTGAGGGAATGAGGGTACCGACCCGCAGTACGCTTTTTGAAATGCGCGCCTTGGCGGTTGCGCCGACCGAACTGTAGTCGTCGGGCGCCTTGTCGTCGCCGACGGGCAGCAGCCCGGTGTTCTGCCGGTCCGGGCCGGAGTCCAGCTTGACACCCAGCAGACCCAAGGCGTCGACACCGAAGCCGACGGTGCCTTCGGTGAAACCGGATTCGTAGTTGAGAATGAAGCCCTGCGCCCATTCCTCCCGCTTGGATTGACTGGCGTCGCTGTGGCGGTAGTCGCTATTGAAATAGAAGTTACGCAGTTCGAGATTGGCTTTGCTGTCGGCCAGGAAGTCTGCCCAACCAACGGAAGGCAGAGCTGCAAGCCCGATGAGCGTGGTCGGAAGTGTGGTACGGATGGTGAATCGCATGAGGTCCCTCTGACGTCTATTGTTTTTGGAATGACGTGAGGCGCGGTAAACGCCTTGAGGGATCCTAGGTGGCTGCAGGAGATATTGAAAATATCGAAAAAGTCTCGAGCCGATATGTTTTCGATATGGCCTAGTAGCAAACAACGCGGGTGAAGCGGTTGGGGCGTTTGTCACGGTTGGCGAGCGTGAACCCGTCCGAGGCGAAGGCGACAAATTCGCCTTCGTTCACCTCGTCTATTTGGCTTTCTCGGATAACGGTCAGCGTTCCTTCAATGACCCTGAGCATTTCATGCCAGCCTGGGTTGGGTTCCGAGACATAAGATTCGCCGGGCATGAGCCGCCAATCCCACAGCTCCACACCATTGCTGGCGGGTGCATGCGCGAGCAGGGTGCCGGAAGAGCCCCTCTGCTGCCCGCGCCACACGAGCTGTTCGATGCGCAAAAGGTCCGGGCAGGCTGGCTGACGCACGAGATCGGCAAAGCGTACGTCCAGGGCGGCGGCGAGCCGGTCCAGCGTATTGAGACTCACGTTCGCCTCACCAGACTCGATCGCAACCACCATTCTTCGGCTGACGCTGGCCGCTTCGGCCAAGGTTTGCTGACTGAGATTCGCGGCCTCGCGATAGCGTCTCAAATTGCCAGCGACGTGTTCGAGTACGGACATGGCGTTCCCTGAACGATATTGAGCGTACAAAGACGCGGCTTGGGCAATATACTGCACAACCCCCTTGTGCCTGTAGCAGCATCCATGCGTAGACCCGACCCATCCTCGATCCTGTATCCCATTGCCTTGTTGCTCGTCGCCATGTTCACCATGCACGTCGGCGCGACCATGGCCAAGCAATTGTTCCCGCTGGTCGGCGCGCCCGGTATTACCGCCATGCGCCTGGGTTTCGGTGCGCTCATTCTCCTGGCGTATTTTCGCCCGTGGCGCACGCCGCTCAAGCGGGACGCATGGCGGCCACTGGTGGTCTACGGCATCGTCATGGGCATCATGAATTCAACGTTCTACCTGGCCCTGCAACGCATTCCCCTGGGAATTGCGGTTGCCTTGGAGTTCACGGGCCCACTGGCCTTGGCTGTGTTCGGTTCACGCCGTTTGTTGGATCTGTTTTGGGTCGCACTCGCGGTGGCGGGACTGTTGATGCTGATGCCATGGACCGCCTCGCAGGCTCCGCTCGACATGATTGGCGTCGCCTTGGCGCTGACCGCGGGCGTGTGCTGGGCGCTCTACATTATCTATGGGCAAAAATCCGGCGCTGCGCACGGACCGCAAGCGGTGGCCTTGGGGGCGGTGGTCGCGTCGTTGTTCGTCGTCCCCATCGGCATTACCCATGCGGGCGAGACATTACTTTCCAGTCATGTACTGCTGGCCGGCCTCGGGGTCGCCGTCCTGTCGATGGCAGTGCCGTTCACGCTCGAAATGCTGGCGCTGGGGCGCTTGTCCACGCCGACATTCGGCATGTTAATGAGCCTGGAGCCGGCGGTTGGCGCGCTGTGTGGCTTGCTGTTACTGCATGAACAGCTGGGCGTTTTCCAGTGGCTGGGCATCGGTGCGATCGTCATCGCCAGCGCCGGGGCAGCCCGCGCGGCGAAGGGGCGTCCGGTGCCAGCCGTCGATTAAGAGACTTATGCCTTACTCGTTCGCGGGTCTCGGTGACACACGCCACACCGTGTTGCCCACGTCATCCGCAACGAGAAGGGCGCCCTGGCGGTCGACCGCGACGCCGACAGGGCGGCCAAACGCGATCCCTTCTACGTCATCCAGAAATCCTGTGAGAATGTCTTCGGGCGGGCCTGCGGGCCGACCCTGCTCGTCGAACGGCACAAAGATGACCTTGTATCCGCTGCGTGGCTTGCGATTCCAGGAGCCATGCTGGCCGATGAACGCGCCGCCAGTGTAGCGCTCCGCGAGTAGCTCGCCCTGATAGAACGTGAGCCCGAGGGATGCGGTGTGGGCGCCGAGGGCGTAATCGGGAACGATGGCGTTGGCCACCAGATCCGGGCGCGGCGGTTGCACGCGTTTATCGACATGCCCGCCGAAGTAGCTGTACGGCCAACCGTAAAAGCCGCCTTCGCGCACTGAAGTCATGTAGTCGGGTACGAGATCACTGCCGATTTCGTCGCGCTCGTTCACGACCGTCCATAGCGCACCGCTGCGCGGCTCCCAGGCGAGGCCATTCGGGTTACGTAGGCCCGAGGCGAAGAGGCGAGTGTTGCCGTTGGCAGGATCGATTTCGAGAATCGCCGCGCGGTTTTCCTCGTTTTCCAGGCCGTTCTCCCCAACGTTGCTATTGGAGCCAGCGGTCGCATAGAGCCTGCTGCCATCGCGGCTGGCGATGAGGTCTTTGGTCCAATGGTGGTTGATCGGCCCGCCGGGCAAGTCGGCGACCTTCTCCCCTTTGGCATCGATACGGGTGGCATCCGGTTGGTAGGGGAAGCGGACAATGGCGTCGGTATTTGCGACGTACAGATCATTGCCGATCAGCGCCATGCCGAACGGCGAGTGGAGCCCTTCGAGGTAGGGTGATTTCGTTTCTGCAATGCCGTCGCCGTCTTTATCCCGCAGCAGGGTTATCCGATCGGCGCTGGGCGAGCGGGCGCCCGCGCGCGACATGATCTTGTTGGCGATCCAGGCCCGAAAACCGCTTTGTTCCTTCTCTGGCGCATTCGTCTCGGCCACCAGCACATCGCCATTAGGCAACACCAGCAAGGTCCGCGGGTGGTCGAGCCCCTGCGCGAATGGCTGGACCCTGAGCCCCTCGGCAGGCGTCGGCTGGTGCCCATCGTGCCAGCCGACGGCATTGGCGATGTTGACGGTCGGAATGAGGGTTTTGCGCGGTTCCACCAATTGAGGTGATGGACCGTAGCCATCCTCCACCGGCAGGCGGGCGGTTTCGCCACAGCCGGCTAACGTCAGCGCGATCGGCAATCCAAGGAGCAGCGGCAGCGGGCGGGGCATCTTGGTTTTCTCCGGGAGTGTTATCCACAGCTAGACCGCGGAGAACGCCAAGAGGTGCCCGGCTGTTTTCGCAGCCCTTCAGGGTGTCACGTCGAAACGCAGCACGCCGATCATCTGGCCGGCCTCCGTCACTACCTGCACCTGCCAGCGCCCAACGGCATCGCCGGGGAAGTTTCGCTTGTGTGTCCAGGCGCGATAACCCGCTTCGCGAATGCCACTGATGTTCAGTGCGATACGGTCGACTTCGCGGCCGTCGTGCAGCCAAACGTGGAAGATGCGCTCCTTCAGGCCGCTGGGGACGTTGATCGACGTGAATGCGTACAGGCCCTGACTCTTGAGCTGGCTCGCGCTGATCTCGTGCAAGCTCTCACCTGGCTCACGCTGCGCATTGTCGAACTGCGTGGTGACCGCCACCTGATTGAGCCACAGCGACGCCGGCGGTACCCAAAGGCGCATCAGCCAGCCGGCGCTCCCGAAGGCTGCCATGAGCAGCAGCAGTGCAGTCCAGCGGCGCCAGCCGTTGAGCTTCAGCGTGCTGGTCATGCTGGGCGCTGCGAGGACCAGCGCGATCGACAGGGCCCACAGATAACTTTGCGTGGTGCTCAGATGGACGATGATCGGCAACGCAGTCAGCAATACGGCGAACAGCGTCAGGCTATGAAACGCGAAATACAGCCAGCGCTGCGCCGCCAGGCGCTTGTAGTAGAGCGGATCGATCACCGATACCAATGCGGCGAAGCCGAGCACGCCGGTGAAAATTGCCTGGCCGCTGTTCCATGTGGTGGTGATGAAGAAGAACGGCAAAACGAAGAACAGGCTTTCCTGATGCACCATCTGCGTTGCGTAGCGCACTAGTCCCGGCGGTAATTGCCAGCCGAACCAATGGGCGATGACCCGGCGCAGACCGTTTTCCATTACCAGCCATACCCAGCTCACGAGCATGACGATCGACATCACCTCGCCGAAGCGCGCCTGTCGGTCGACGAGCATGAAGCTTGCGACGCCCGAGACGAAGCCGAATAGCGCCACGACGCCGGGATAGCGGTTGAAGAGTCGGGTTGCGATATGGATCAGTTGGAGCAGGCGGGCCTTGAGTGACATCGAAATATTCGTCGAGCAGGGCCGGAGCTACCGTTTGGTGCCGGCGGAAAAAGAGCACTGCAGGTTTTCGGCGTCCATGTCGTAAGCCGCGTGGCGGGTTGACTTGCCCTTGGGACAGGCGCGGGCAGCATTTGTCCCGCACCGTTTAGCGAGCAGTTCTCGTATTGTGTAACGCGTCGTTCAGTGAGCGCCCGGCTTACTTCGGCGCTTTCTCCACCCATTTGGGTGTGACCGTGGGCTTCCAGCTTGCCAACCGGTCTAGCAATTCATCCGGTGTCGCACCCCGTTGCAGCATGTCGCGATGCGGTTGGCGAACGAATCCTTCGCCAACCAGATGGTCGAGAAAGCCCGCGAGCTTGTCGTAGAACGACCCGACATCCATCAGCCCCATGGGTTTGGCGTGATAGCCCAATTGGCCCCAGGTCCAGACTTCGAAGAGTTCTTCCAGCGTGCCCAGGCCTCCAGGTAATGCGATGAAGGCATCGCTCAACTCGGCCATGCGCGCTTTGCGTGCATGCATGCCATCGACCACTTCCAGACGCGTCAGACCGGTGTGCCCAATCTCAGCATCCTGTAACGAGCGCGGGATGATCCCGATGACCTCGCCGCCAGCAGCCATCGCCGCGTCGGCAACCAAGCCCATCAGTCCGACCTTGCCGCCACCGTAGACGAGCGTGAGGCCGCGTTCGGCAATGCGTCGACCGAGTGCTTCGGCGGTTTCCTTATAGCTTGGGTCGTTACCTGGGTTCGCACCGCAGAATACGCAAACGGAACGCAGAGTCATGATCGTCTCCGGAAATCGAGGGGCACACAGGTTAGCCGCTGCGCGCTCGCCGACCAAGCCTGGATGAACGATGCAGCATCAGCCGCGAGCCGACTCCAGATCAGCGCCGCTGGCGGCCGAGGCGTAGGCTGCCAGCAGATCGGTGAACAGTTGATTGAGTGTCATGAGGCTTCTCCGTCGAATACTGAAGCGAGCCTAGTGAACGGCGCATAGGCGTGCTCGTTGAAAGATTCGATTGAGGCGATAGGAGCAGCGTTCCGTGCGTGTTCACGCGTCCGTTCTTGTCGGATCGTGATTGGTCTGTGGGAGCGGGTCGGGCTGCGATCGGTTCTTGTCGACCGGGTGCTAACCCGAATGTTGCGGTGTCCTGGATACCCAGGCATGCGGGTTTTACCTGCGCTACGGATGAAAGGGCGGTGGGGCGGCCATCTGCTTTAGTCGCCTTCGAGGTAGCGAGAAGGTGAGGCGAATGGCTTCAGCCATTCATGGTGCTCGTAGACCGGGTGCTAACCCGGGTGCTGCGGTGTCCTGGATGCCCAGGCATGCGGGTTTAACCCGCGCTACGGATGAGAGGGCGGTGGGGCGGTCATCCGCTTTAGTCGCCTTTGATGAACCGGCCATCCAGTTTGCAGGTTTAGCTAATTGCGCTCGCACCGCCCGATGCCTAGCGCTTCATGTCGAAATGTGTCTAATCCGCGGAACTCCCGGCAGTACCCACCGCCCTAACGTCTTCGCCAACTTAGTGGCACCGTGCTAGTTCTTAAGGATTCCGTCTCCATGTCTTCGAACGTTACGTTGCCGATGTCCGGACAGCGCGCAGAACAGCGCGCTTCCGCAAATCGGTTGATCTTCATTTCGGTACTCGTCGCCACGATGGGCGCGCTCGCGTTTGGTTACGACACCGGCATCATCGCGGGAGCCTTGCCGTTCATGACCCTGCCCGCCGACCAAGGCGGTTTGGGGCTGAACGCCTTCACCGAAGGGCTCGTGACGTCCTCCCTGATCGTCGGCGCCGCATTTGGCTCCCTTGGCAGTGGCTACGTGTCGGATCGCTTCGGACGGCGCATTGCGCTGCGTTTGCTATCCCTGCTGTTCATCGCAGGTGCGCTAGGAACCGCTATGGCCCCGTCGGTGAACACCATGGTAGTCGCCCGTTTTCTGCTCGGTATTGCTGTGGGCGGCGGTTCGGCCACGGTTCCGGTATTCATCGCCGAGATCGCGGGCCCCGCGCGCCGTGGACGCTTGGTCAGTCGCAATGAATTGATGATCGTGACCGGTCAGCTGCTCGCCTACGTACTGAGCGCTGTTCTCGCCGCCACTCTGAACATCCCAGGCATCTGGCGCTACATGCTGGCGATCGCCATGGTTCCAGGCATTTTGCTGCTAGTCGGCACGTTCTTCGTACCACCATCGCCGCATTGGTTGGCGGCGAAAGGGCGACTGGATGATGCCGAAGATGTCCTCGAGCGACTGCGCGGCACCAAGGAAGAAGCGCAACGCGAAATGGCTGAAATGAAGGCGCAGCGCGAACAGGCGCGTAAACGCCCCGCGGTGAAGGACTTACTTCGCCAGGGTTGGGTCATCAAGCTACTGCTGATCGGAATCGGTCTAGGCTTCACCGCACAGTTCACCGGCGTCAATGCGTTCATGTACTACACGCCCGTCATCCTCAAGAGCACGGGGTTGGGCACCAATGCCGCGCTGACCGCCACCATTGGCAACGGCGTGGTCTCGGTCTTCGCGACGATTCTCGGCATCTGGGCGATCGGCCGTTACGGCCGCCGGCACCTGCTGATGACCGGGCTGGTCGTGGTCGTCTCCATGCAGGCAGCGTTGGGCGGCGTGATGCTTTTCATGCCTCAGAACCTGGTCCAGAGCTACACCGCCCTGGCGTGCATTCTGATCTTCCTGCTCTTCATGCAAGCGTGCATCGCGCCGGTGTACTGGCTGCTCATGTCCGAACTGTTCCCGATGCAGGTTCGCGGCCTACTCACCGGCACCGCCGTGTCCATGCAGTGGCTGTTCAATGCGACCGTCGCGTTCAGCTTCCCAGTCGCCATCGAAGCATTCGGCAACGCAACCTTCTTCGGGTTTGCGGTCATCAACGTCTGCTCGCTGCTGTTCGTGTTCTTCTTCCTGCCGGAAACGAAAGGTAAGTCGTTGGAGCAGATTGAGAAGTATATGAAGCGGGAGTTGTAGGTCGTGCAGATAGACGTCGTCGTCCTGCCGGCGACGTTTATCCAGAAAGTAGGGTGGAAAACGGCAAAGCCTTTTTCACCGAAGTCACTGACTCTTTTGTGGAACACTGTGGATAATCGCTTCGCGAGTTATCCACCCTACGTTATTTAAAAGTGTTCGGTTTAGCGAGTAGGGTGGAATCCCAAAGGGCTTCCACCGTTTACCTCAAAATGACGCTTTAAGTTGGATGCAAGGTAGACGATGGATGATGCATTCCTAATCCACTACGAGAGTGTTCCGGGAATATTTCACGCGGCCTTTTTGGCGTTTGGCTGAAGCGAAAGGTAATAGGCGAGTCCGACGAATACCGAGCCACCGATTACATTGCCCAGGAATACCGGCACGAAGTTGCTGAAGTAGTCGATCCATCCCATGTCGCCAACCAGGATCGCCATGGGAATCACGAACATGTTCGCCACTACGTGCTGGAAACCGATGGCTACGAACGCCATGACTGGGAACCACATAGCGATGATTTTTCCACCTACCTGCTGGCTCGAAAGCCCCAGCCAGATGCCTAGGCAAACCAGCCAGTTGCAGCCAATGGCGGATACGAAAGCGTGCATGAAATCCGCCCCGGCCTTGGCATGAGCAATGGCTAGGGTTTTATGCAGGATTGGCCCCTCGACCAAGCCGAGGAAATGGCCGAAAGCGTAGGCGACGAAGAAGGCGCCTGCGAAATTCGCCACGGTGACCCAGAACCAGTTGCGGAGCAGCGCCATTACGCCTATTTGCCGGGAGAACAGCGCCATGGACAGGTACATCATGTTCCCGGTCAGCAACTCGCCGCCTGCCAATACAGTCAGGATCAGCCCCAACGGGAATACCGTCGCACCTAATACGGTGGATAGCGTTTCCCAGTCTGCTGGGATCAGCGCGGTGATACGAATATCGAGTAGGAATCCGAGAGAAATGAAGGCTCCGGAAAGGAACCCGAGGATCAAGAGAGCGGACAACGGCATACGACTTTTGCGGATACCGGACTGTATGACCAGTTCGGCGATTTCTTGCGGTGTATTGACGGACATCAGAACAATCCCGGCAGAAGCCAGACAAAAATGGAAATAAAATTTTAAGCGCACCGCCGTGGCGCAACAACACGAATTTGTTTGATTGTCAATAGTTATGGGTCAATAGATCACGCTGATCGATCGTTAATATGGAATACATATCCTCAGGTAGTGGCGGCCCGGCTTGCTTTGGGATTAGCCGTTCCGTGAGACGCCGTGATTTAGAGTGGAAAATGGCAATGTCCCTTCCCACCGAAGTTGCTCAGCCCCCTGTGAATCACCGTGGATAATCGCTTCGCGAGTTACCCACCCTACGTTGTGCAAGTGTTCATTCCAGTTGCGACGTTATTGCCGCCTTATCGATGATCGACCTGACATTGCTAATAAGGCCATCGCGGTATTCATAAAAAACATTCTCACTAAAGATCACTCGCTTGCCGTTCACAGGTAAACCAAAGAGTTCACCTGTGGGCGTGCATTCGAAGTGCAAGCGTGCGGCGATGTGAGGTGGATCGGCGACGAGCAGCTCGATATGGAAGTGCAGATCAGGAATGGCGCGAACGTCCTCTTCCAGCATGGCGCGATAGCCGGCGAGGCCGACGTGTTGGCCGTTGTAGTGGATGGCTGCGTCCACGTGTTCGCTCAGTGATGACCAGTCGCGACGATTGAGGCAGTCGATGTAGGCGCGGTAGCGGCTTTTGAGATCAGTAGTGGGCATGGGTCGGCTCCATTGGCTGATGGGAGGTTCGAGCGAGGGGTTTGCTGGTTTGTTCGGAAGGGGAGGGAGGCTCTGCTGTTCCTAAAGGGGCGTGCAGCGCGCTGTTGAATGCGGAGATCGATCAGGATCAGCTCTTTCGGAGTCTTCATCGCGGCGTGGTTTAATCGGCGGTGACAGGTGCACCAAGGAGAGGGTCGTGAGCATTACGCGGAAGCAGTTGAATGAAGCCGTGAGCGCGGGGTTGATCTCGTCGCAGCAGGCCGATGCGCTGTTCACCTTTTTCGAGGCGAACGCCCACGCGACGCCAAGGTTCAGTGCGACCCATGTGCTTTATTACCTCGGCGGTCTGCTCGCGATCGGGGCGATGACGTTGTTCATGAACCTGGGCTGGGAAGCCTTCGGCGGTGCGGGAATTTTCTTCATTGCGCTGCTTTATGCCGGCGTCGGCTTAAAGCTTACGAGCGCGTTCGCGGCCCGCAACCTGGTTATTCCCGCCGGCATTTGCGCGACCTTCGTGGTCTTCATGACGCCGCTGGCAATCTATGGATTGCAGGCGTGGGCGGGCGTCTGGACGGAGGACATTACTTACCAGGGCTATCACCGCTACATCAAATGGCACTGGATCTACATGGAACTGGGCACGCTGGCCGTCGGCGCGTTCATGGCCTGGCGCTACAAATATCCGTTTCTGATCATGCCGATAGCGGTGACTCTCTGGTACATGACGATGGACCTGACTGCGATGCTCACGGGCGGCGATGCGCCGTGGGAATTGCGCAAACTGGTCTCGATGTATACGGGATTACTGATGATCGGCTTGGCATTCTGGGTCGATGTGCGATCTCGTCATACGGCGGACTACGCCTTCTGGATCTATCTCTTCGGTGTCGTTGCGTTCTGGGGTGGCATGTCGCTTCAGCAGTCCGATAGCGAGCTGTCGAAGGCGCTCTACTTCGGCATCAATCTTTTGATGATCGCGACAGGTGTGATGCTCGTGCGGCGGGTGTTCGTGGTCGTCGGTGCGTTGGGCTGTGGGATTTATCTCGCGCACCTGGCCTCCCGTGTATTCGAAGACAGCTGGCTTTTTCCGATCGTATTGACGGCGATAGGCCTTGCGATCATCTACCTCGGCATCCTGTGGCAGAAGCATGAAAAGCGCATTGTCGAGCGAGCTCGGCGAGTGCTGCCGGTGGCGCTGAGAGAGCTCTTGGAGGCAAGGTCGTGAAAACGCCGGCGCCGTGAAGTAATCACTGCCCCTCAATCCGCAAGGAGTTTTCCAAATACATGACACAACCGGGTAAAACGACGATCGATAAGGCCGGGCCCGCTGACGCTGACACCATCAAGGCAATCGTCGTGGCCGCTTACACCAAGTATGTGGAGCGAATGGGAAAGCAGCCGGCACCCATGAGCACAGATTATTCGGCGCTTATACGGTCCGGTGGTTTATATGCGCTTCGGATCGATGGGCGAATAGTCGGTGCCATCGTTCTCGCAAAAACACCTGACTCTATTTCAATTAATAATCTCGTCGTAGACCCCGCGCTCCAAGGGCATGGCCTCGGGCGCTTGCTGATGGAGTTTGCGGAGAAGATGGCACGATCAGAGAACTTGCCTGCGCTCACGTTATTTACCAACGAGAAGATGCACGAAAATATAGTGCTCTATAAAAAGATTGGGTTCGTTGAGATAGATAGGAAGTTTGATCAGGGATTTAACCGTGTGTACTTTCGAAAGCAGCTTTGATAGCGAGTGAGGCCGAGGTATGACTACTGTCTTTTTATCTTTCAGCTTAAAAGAATCCCCCATGGGAAAATTCCCGATGAGCATATGGCCGTAAGTGAAATAAGAGATAAACAAAGTAGGGTGGAAAACGGCGGAGCCTTTTCCACCGAAGTTGTTCACTCTTTTGTAAGCCACTGTGGATAATCGCTTCGCGCGTTATCCACCCTACGTTATTAATTTGCCTCGCAGCATTAGTCTTCCAACGCCGTGATCTGTATGCGCGCCGACCGCGTCTCTATCGCCGCCCCGGCTACGAGGCACAGATCTTCACGAAACCGCGCGGCGACGATCTGGACACCCAGTGGAGTCTGGTCAGGCAGGAAGCCGGTACACAGGCTCAGCGAAGGCAGCCCGGTAACGGGTAGTCCGATCATGGGCCATTGGGATTTCCAGACGTGGCGGTAGGCTTCGTCGCCCTGCAAATCCTGGTCGCGCTTGAAAGGGAGTGTCGCGCTGACCGGCAGTAATACCACCGGATATTGCTGCATGAACTGATTCCATTGGCGCGTGATGCTCGCTCGGCGGCGGAGTGCTTCCGAGAACGTTTGCAGATCGACGCGCTCTGCGGTTTCTCGTTGGCCTGCAAGTGCTGTGATGGCGCCGATATCGCCTTCCCGAGCCGCCGCCTCGACCATGTCTGCGTAGCCATCGCCCATCCAGAGGGTGATCTGCACCTTTACGGCGTCTTCCAGCGGGACCAGCGCGTCCAGCTCATCGACGACCCAACCGGCGTCACGAAGCTTGTCCGCGGCTTCCAGCAGCGCCTGGCAAATCTCGGGTGCGGTGTCGATGCCGTCCGGACGCAGGCACAGTGCGGCGCGCTTCGGTGCATCGGGACCTTCCAATGGCGCGGGTACCCACCAGGGATCATCGACGCTGGGAACGGACATGGCGGCCAAGGCGAGTTTCAGGTCGTCGATAGTTCGGGCGATCGGCCCGGATACGGACATGATCTGCCCGCCAATCGTGCGTTCCGCGCCCGAGGCGTTGTAGACGGCTACACGGCCGAACGATGGCCGTAGCCCGTGCACGCCACAGGCGTAGGCGGGATAGCGGATCGAGCCGGCGATATCCGTGCCGTGGCCGATTGCAGCCATACCCGCTGCCACCGATGCGGCGGCGCCACCGGACGATCCGCCCGGTGTCAGTTCCGCATTGCGGGGGTTGAGCGTGTTGCCATGCAGCAAATTGCTGGTGAACCAGCGGTAGCTGAATGCCGGCGTATTGCTTCGCCCGACGCAAAGCGCGCCGGCGTCGAGCAGGCTGGCGGCCACTGGGTTATGCCGGGCGGCGATCAGGTTTTGTTGTGCACGCAGGCCATTGGTCGTTGCGTAGCCTGCCTGATCCACGTTGACCTTGATGGTCACCGGAACGCCCGCGAGAAGGCCAATTTCCTCTCCAGCGGCTAGCTTGCGATCCACCTCGCGGGCCTGCGCCAACGTTTCTTCGGGGCGATGTTCCACCACGGCGTTGATGACCGGGTTGACCTGCTCAAGGCGCGCAAGGCTTGCCTCGGCGATCTCGACTGCACTGATGGCGCGGGAACGTATGAGGCCAACCGTTTCGGTGGCTGACAGTTGGCAAAGATCATTCGTAGGTTTCATTGGTTTTCCTTTTTATGACCGGGCGTCGTGACTTATCGAGGCGTGACGCTGCTCGATACGGTTCAGTTGGCGGTTTTGGTCATGTTCCAGAACACAGGAACGGTGGTATCCAGTTGATCGCCTACGTTCTTCAGGCGGGCTGTGATGACCGAACGCTCACCCAGTGGGATGACCACGGCCTCGTCATACAGGATCGTCTGTATCTGCTGTGCATAGTCGCGCTTCTGTGCATCGTCGGTGCTCAGCGCCATCTTCCGGCGCAAGTCTTCCACCGCAGGGATATTTGCCCAGCCGAACCAGGCTTTGTCCCCGTTTGCAGCCGCCGTGATAGCGCCGACTGGGTCGGAAATGTCTGCGATGGTGTTGTAGGTGCTGAAGAAGTGCCAGCCGCCTTTGGCTACCGGTTCCCTGGACGTCCGGCGTGTGGTGAGGGTCTGCCAGTCCATCGTTTGCAATTCGACCTTGAACCCGGCCTGGCGCAGCGATTGAGCGAAGACCGGCGGCATCGCGGCCAGGGATTGGACGTCGGTGGCGTGAAGAATGACGATCGGCGTGCCGTCGTATCCGGCTTCCTTCAGCAACGCTGCTGCCTTGGCTGGATCGGCCTTCACCAGATCCTCCGAACCGGCATCCGTCGCATAGGGCGTGTCGCAACCGAACAGCGCCGCGCACGTGCGGTAATAGCTCGGGTTGCCGCTCTGAACCTGAAGCACCGCTTCCTGATCCATCGCCGCAAAGGCGGCCTGGCGAATGAGCTTGTTGTCCAGCGGAGGCTGCAGCATGTTCGGCCGAGCGACATTCTGGGTACCCTGACGCTTGTATTCGGTCAGCGTCAGATCGTCATTGCCTTCCAGCATCGGTAGCAGGTCGATGGGCACGTCTTCGATGAAGTCGACTTCCCCTGACATCAGCGCATTCACCGAGGTCATGGTGTCCGGCATGGCGACCCATTTCACCCGGTCGACCTTCGCGACCTTGCCGCCCGCCAGCCCGTCAGCGGGCTCAGAGCGAGGCTTGTAGTCAGTGAACCGTTCGAAAACGGCTTGGACGCCGGGCTGGTACTCACTCGTAACGAATTTGAATGGGCCTGAACCAATTGCTGCGTCGATCGGCTTTCCGGTGGGTTGGCTGGCGAACCGCTCCGGCAGGATGAAGGGCGCCACGCCGCTGGACTTGGAAAGCGCTTGCAGCGCGATGGCCGTCGGTTGCTTGAACGTCATTGAGAAACGGCGCTCGTCGATCACCTTCATCTCGTCGAGCAGGTCGTTCATCACTTGTCCCAGCTTATCCAGTTGCGCCCAGCGGTTTATGGAGGCGATGCAGTCCTTTGCGGTCACGGGCTGCCCATCATGCCATTTCAGGCCTTCGCGCAGGGTGAACGTATAGGTCTTGCCGTCAGCGGAAACCTCCCAGCCTTCGGCCATTTGCGGCTGCACTTTATCGTTGGAATCCAGCGCCAGCAGGGTGTCGTACACCATGTAGGCATAGTCGCGCACGATGTAGGCCGTGGAGATGTTGGGGTCGAGCGAACGCAGACTGGCATGCATCACCGCGTTGATGGTTTCGGCATGAGTCGGTGCGGAGCAGAGCGCGAGAGCGCCCGCCAGAAAGCAACCGGGTACGCGGCCAGGCTTTGGCATTTTCAGGTTCGTCATGTATTGCTCCGGGACAGGGGGAGATAGCGCGGGACTGCTCGTTTCCGCCGAGGCAAAGCGAAGCGGAGGCTGCAACTATCGTTCCGTGGCTTGGCGGAGCGCGGCGCGGTTATTTG
The DNA here is from genome assembly GCF_014647635.1 of Pseudomonas matsuisoli. Classification (GTDB taxonomy): domain Bacteria; phylum Pseudomonadota; class Gammaproteobacteria; order Pseudomonadales; family Pseudomonadaceae; genus Pseudomonas_P; species Pseudomonas_P matsuisoli. The sequence goes on along the minus strand of NZ_BMPO01000005.1, from coordinate 151,657 downwards.
TGCACCGAGGCGGATAAATTCGACGCATGTGAGCGCTGGATTCGCACCGATACGGTTCACGGTGGCGGTGGTTCGATTTCGGTCGTGGTTGTGAGGGAGCTGTTTATGCGCGCTGCCGAGGTTTACTCAGCCGTACTCGAGAGGGATGTTCATTAGAAGTAAGTAGGCGAATTCGAGATCGCTTCGCGGGCATGGCCCGCTCCCACAAGTCCGATGTTTGCCTTGAGTCTGGCTTTAACAAAAAGGAGATCACACGTTCTTTGGATATCGCTCTGGATGTGGGACTCGAATGTGGGAGCGGGCCATGCCCGCGAAGCGATACTGATGGTGCTCACATCTTTGCCTGATGGATATCAATCGCGGCCTAGGCCACTCCCAAATCCAAGCTCTGCATCCTGCGTACCCCCCCCCCAACTGCTGAACTCACCTCTCGCCAGCCCTGTCGGACCTCCAAACCCTGCGGCGGAATTCAATGGCAGAACATCGAGAATTCACCCTTCGCGCCTTGGTTTCGGGCATCGTTCTCGGTGCTTTGTTGACGCCATCGAATGTGTATTCGGGGCTCAAGATCGGCTGGTCGTTCAACATGTCGATCATTGCGCTGCTGGTGACCTACGGCCTGTGGCGGTCGCTGATGCGTTACCGGTCCGGCGTGCCTTGGACGATCCACGAAAGCAACATCAACCAGACGACGACGTCTTCCGCAGCATCGATCATCTCTGGTGGGTTGGTGGCGCCGATACCGGCCTACACGCTCATCACCGGCAACCAGATCCCGCTCGTGCCGATGATGGGCTGGGTGTTTTCGGTGAGTTTTCTTGGCATCTGGGTCGCGTGGTATCTGCGTCGCTCGCTGGTGCTCGATACACGACTGCGGTTTCCTGAGGCCGTCGCCACCCTCGAGACCATGCAGCAGGTCTACAGCCACGGTAAAGATGCGCTTCATCGCCTTTATGTGCTCGGCGGTGCTGCGTTGGCCGCTGGTCTGGTGAAGGCGGCGGACGTCGCGCTCGGCCCGCTGCCACGTTGGGCGCCGAATGCCTCCCTCGAACGGCTGACGTTCAATGTCGACCCCTCGCCATTGCTCATCGGCTTTGGCGGGATCATCGGTATTAGGGTCGGGCTTTCTTTGCTGGTCGGCGCCGTGCTGGCCTGGGGCGGTATCGCTCCGTGGTTGTTGCAGAGTGGGTGGGTTGTGCTGCCCGACGGGGCAAGCGGCCCGCAGTTCGGCGTCCTCGTGGAATGGCTGCTCTGGCCCGGGGTGAGCCTACTGGTGAGCGCGACGCTGGTGTCGCTCGGTATACGACAGTGGCGTCAACGCCGGGCGACAGACGCGGACGATGACGCACCGCTACCGGCGCAGCCCCAAGCCATCCCGCTGCTGATGATTGCGCTTGCTTCTGGGTTGGTGGTGATCCTGCAGATCGTTTTGTTCGATATCGCGCCGATCATGGCCGCGCTCAGCATTCCGCTTTCCGTAGCGCTCGCCTGTATGGCGGCACGTGTCGTTGGCGCGACGGGCATTCCTCCAATCGGTGCGACGGGGCAGCTTTCGCAATTGACCTTTGGCCTGATCGCACCTGGGCAGATGACGGTCAATCTCATGAGCGCCAACATCGCTGGCGGCGCAGCGGGGCAGTGCACGGATTTGTTGAACGACTTTCGTGTGGGGCATCTGATCGGTTCGTCCCCTTCGCGGCAGCTGATCGCGCAGTGCGTAGGCATTGTTATCGGGAGCATCGTCGGGGTGCTGGTCTATCGCCTTCTGATTCCCGACCCGCAAGGCATGCTCATCACCCAGGAATGGCCCGCGCCGGCCGTAGCGACTTGGAAGGCCGTGGCGGAAGTCCTCGCCGATGGCCTCGATGCCGTGGACATCAGCGTGCGCTGGTCCATGCTCGGAGGCGCATTGATCGGCTCGCTTTTCGGATTCTGCGAAGCGCGTGCGGACCGCAGCGAACGTCTGGCACGACTGCTGCCGAGCTCCGCAGCTTTCGGGCTGGCGTTCATCATCCCAGCGTCCATATCTCTGATGATGGCGCTTGGCGCGGTGCTGGCCTGGGTCATCACGGCGAAATGGCGCAGCCTGGCTGAACGCTTCGTTATCGCGGCGGCCGCCGGGCTGGTGGCCGGGGAAAGCATCGTCGGGGTCGGCGCGTCGTTCTGGATGATGGCGGGGAACGGGGGATGATGGCCAGCTTGGCCCTGTAGGGCGGGTAAACCCGCGTGGGTACAGCTAGGAGCCGCGGGTTTCACCCGCCCTACAGCGCTAATCCATCCAATTTTCCCTCGGATTTCACGCCGCCGTGCGATGTTCCTGTTCAAACAGCAGCGCCGGTCGCGCCGGCTCGTTGTACATCGAGCAGAGGTTCTTCTGGATGTTGCTGCACAGGGCGTTCATCTGGATTTGGTGCTGGCTTTCGCCGAACGGTGCCTGGAGATCGGTGCCGATGCGTTCCATGGTCAGAAGCATGGCGCCTACGACCGTCGAGACGACGGGGGTGAACCAGCCCAATGTGGTCACTAGGCCCAGGGGCATGATGATGCAGAACAGGCCGCTGAACAGTCGGGGGAAATAGACGTAGGGGTAGGGCAGCGGTGTGTTGGCGATGCGCTCCATCCCGCCTTGCCAGTTCGAGACGTCCACCAGCGTCGATTCCAGACGGGCGAGGCGGATGCTGTCGAGTCGGCCTTGTTGATACTCCTGCGCAAGAATGGCCGCTGACCCGTTGAGGATATCGTTCGGGAAATTGTTGGTCCCTTTCAGGCGTGCGATCTCGTCTGCTGGCAGCAAATTCCCAACGTCGATGGTGTGCGGCGCGCCTTTGAGGTGTGCCTTCAAGGCCTGGAGATAAGCCACATGTCGGTGCAGCAGAATGGCTTTGACCGGGTTACGGCTATGCCCATCGTCATCGACGAGCGTGAGTACCTGACGGCCAAAGCTCCGCGAGCTGTTCACCATGGAACCCCACAACGTTCGGGCCTCCCACCAGCGATTGTAGGCACTGGTGTTGCGAAAGCTGATGAGGACAATCAGTGCCGAGCACAGCAGCGTGAGGGGCATGAGGGGAATCTCGATGCCGTAGCCGAACACCATCATGGCATCGACCGTCACAACTACGTCCCAGAGGAGCAGCCACAGCAGTGGAAGCCCTACATATGAGAGCGTTCGTGTTAGATATTTCAACTTGATGCCATTGAGGCCGAGCATCGCAATACTCCTGTTCAAGCGTTACAGCGGTTTGACGGTTGGCATGCGATGCGCCATGCAATAGCACGCGCCACCACGGCCGCGAATGAAACGTCACTCGACCCTAGGGCACGAGACTTAATCGTTCCTGAATTTGGCCCTTCAGCACGAATGGCTTGATCGTTATCGGTGCGGTACGGATGAGCTGCTATCGTAATGACCCTCTCTATCAGGAGGTCCCATGGCCCACCGTTCCATTGCCGGGAAACGTGCTGTTTTCCGCGAGCTTCATCGATCCGGTTGCTTCGCACTGCCGAACCCATGGGACGTAGGTAGCGCAAGCCTGCTGACCAAATTGGGGTTCAAGGCGCTGGCGACCACCAGTTCGGGTTACGCATGGTCTTGCGCAAGGGCGGATGGGGGGCTTTCGCGGGAGGAAACGCTGGCGCACATGAGCCATATGGCCGAGGCCTGCGACCTGCCGATCAACGCGGACTTTGAAAGTGGCTTCGCGGAAAGCCTCGAGGCATTGGCCGAGAGCGCGCACATGGCTGTGGCAACGGGCGTTGCCGGTTTTTCCATTGAGGATTCCACGGGCGATGCGACGCGTCCCTTGAGAAGCATGAGCGAAGGTGTCGCCCGCATACGCGCGGTACGGGCGGCAATCGATGAAACAGGCAGTGGCACGCTGTTGACGGCAAGGGCTGAGAACTTCTTCGTCGGCACGCCTGATCTCGAGGACGTCATCCTGCGGCTGAAGGCCTATGCCGAGGCCGGGGCGGATTGCCTGTACGCGCCCGGCATCAAGACACGCGACGAGATCCGCGCGGTTGTCGACGCGGTTGCCCCAAAGCCGGTGAACGTGTTGATTGGCTGGGACAGCGACCTGACCCTGCAGGATCTTGCTGGGCTCGGCGTTCGACGTGTCAGTGTCGGCGGCGCGTTGGCTCGCGCAGCCTGGGGCGGCTTTCTACAGGCGGCCCGCGCGATGGCGGAGCATGGCCGGTTCGATGGGTTCGCGGGCACGCCGTCGGGGACCGAGCTTAATGGCCTGTTCACAAACGAGAAGTGATATTGGTTGCCGCTGATCTCTTTTGATCAGCGGTCTGGAGCCTTATGGCCCAGCGCACCACTGAGTTCTCGGTGGTTGCAAAAATACGCGGCCAATGTACGGAAGCGTCAGTCCACCAACGTCAGCGCGCCGCGCATCATGGCGACATGACCGGGGAAGGAACAGAAGAACAGATAATCTTCGTCTTTCGACAGTTTGCTCACGTCGAAGGTAACGGACGTCGTTTCCCCGCCACCAATGAGGTCAGTTGCCGCGATGACGCGCGGATCCTTGGGTTTCACGTACCCGTTGCGGCGGCCCGCCATCATGCCGTCCATCGCAACGTTGCGCTCGTCAGCCTTTGTGGTAAGCACCCAGTTGTGACCCATGACGTCCTTGGGCAGGGTGCCCGCATGCTTGAGCGTGACGGTGAAGGTCTCACATTGCTCGCTGACCTCGATGTCCTTGAGATTGAACGACATCTGGTCCGTCGACTCGACCGTGATTGCGCATGGAGCGGCAATGGACGCGGCGCTTGCGAGCAAAAGGGAGGCAAGGGCGAGCAGGCGGAACATGGCAACTCCAGATAAATATTCGGCAGGGTGCGAAGACTGCCAGAGCGCGCGCCGTCTGCCCAGTTACCGCGGCAATCTATCGCGCCTGCATGCCCGGCCTTGCAGGCTCTTTCGAACGTCTTCCGGAGCGTCTGTCAGCACGCCGGGCACGCTCGCGGATCTGCGACTAAAGTCGTCTAGGCGCTTGCCGTGCAGCGATTAGAGTGAGAGCCGCAATGCTGTAAATAGAGGACAACAACAATGAAAGACGTCTATTCGCAGATCCAAGAAAACCCACGCTTCCAGGAACTGGTCGCCAAGCGAGAACGTTTCGCCTGGATCCTGTCCGCCCTGATGCTCGGGCTCTATTTGGTCTTTATTTTCCTCATCGCCTTCGTGCCGCATCTATTGGGAACCCGAATCAGTCCGGACTCACCGATCACATGGGGCATTCCCATGGGTATCGGCCTGATCCTGTCCGCATTCGTGCTGACCGGTATCTATGTACGCCGTGCCAACGGCGAGTTCGATCGGCTCAACAAGGCCATTCTCGATGAGGTGCAGAAATGAAAGCGCGACTCCTTGCGTTATTCGGTCTGCTAGTGGGCTCGTCGGCGGCCTGGGCTGACGCGCTGACTGGCGATGTACAACGGCAACCGGTGAACGTCTCGGCGATCACCATGTTCGTCGCGTTCGTGGGCGCGACATTGTGTATTACCTACTGGGCTTCCAAACGCAGCAAGTCTACTGCGGACTACTACTCCGCGGGTGGCCGTATTACGGGCTTTCAGAACGGCCTGGCCATTGCCGGTGACTATATGTCCGCGGCGTCCTTCCTGGGGATTTCTGCACTGGTGTTCACGTCTGGCTACGACGGCCTGATCTATTCGATCGGCTTTCTCGTCGGTTGGCCCATCATCCTCTTCCTCATCGCGGAGCGTCTGCGCAACTTGGGCAAGTACACGTTTGCCGATGTTGCCTCGTACCGGCTGAAGCAGAAGGAAATTCGGACACTGTCGGCCTGTGGTTCATTGGTCGTGGTGGCCTTCTACCTCATCGCGCAGATGGTCGGTGCCGGCAAGCTCATCGAGTTGCTGTTCGGCCTCAACTACCACGTCGCCGTAGTGCTCGTGGGTGTGTTGATGGTCATGTACGTACTGTTCGGCGGGATGCTCGCGACTACCTGGGTGCAGATCATCAAGGCGGTGCTGCTGCTGTCCGGCGCGTCGTTCATGGCGATCATGGTGCTCAAGTACGTCGATTTCGACGTCAGTCGCCTATTCAGTGAGGCGGTTGCGGTCCACGCGAAAGGCGAGGCCATCATGAGCCCAGGCGGCCTGGTGAAAGATCCGATCTCGGCAATCTCCCTTGGCTTAGCATTGATGTTCGGTACCGCGGGTCTGCCGCACATCCTGATGCGCTTCTTCACCGTTTCCGATGCCAAGGAAGCGCGCAAGAGCGTGTTCTACGCGACGGGCTTCATCGGCTATTTCTACATCCTGACCTTCATCATCGGTTTCGGCGCGATTCTCTTGGTCAGCACCAATCCGGCGTTCAAGGATGCGACCGGCGCGCTCATCGGTGGCAATAACATGGCGGCGGTGCACTTGGCGGACGCGGTCGGCGGTAGTCTGTTCCTGGGCTTCATCTCGGCAGTGGCGTTCGCGACCATTCTGGCGGTTGTTGCGGGTCTGACCCTCGCCGGTGCGTCGGCGGTGTCCCATGACCTATATGCCAGCGTGATCAAGAAGGGGCAGGCGAACGAGAAGGATGAGCTGCGCGTTTCCAAGATCACCGTGCTGTTCCTTGGCATCCTGGCGATCGTCCTCGGGATCGCATTCGAGAAACAAAACGTGGCCTTCATGGTGGCACTGGCGTTCTCGGTCGCGGCAAGCTGCAACTTCCCCGTGCTGATTCTCAGCATGTACTGGAAGAACCTAACCACGCGTGGCGCGATGATCGGCGGCTGGCTGGGCTTGATCAGCGCGGTGGTGATGATGATCCTCGGCCCGACCATCTGGGTATCGGTTCTCGGCCATGAGAAGGCGATCTTCCCGTACGAGTACCCGGCACTGTTCTCGATGATCATCGCGTTCATCGGTATCGCTGTGTTCTCCAAGCTTGACCAGTCGGTCTCGGCCGGCGAAGAGCGGGCGAGGTTCCTGCCGCAGTTCGTGCGTTCGCAAACAGGGCTAGGAGCCAGCGGCGCGGTTTCGCACTGACGGTTCCTAAGGTCTACGGGAGAGGCAGCCGCGAGGCTGCCTTTTTTTCGTTCTGGAATGGCTGTGTATTTCCTAAGAACGCGGGCGACTAAAGTCGCCCCTACAGAAACGGTGAACGGCAAACCACGCATTGGAGCGCCAGAACCGCACCTTTCCACTCGTCCTTTCACCGGAATCGCGTCGTGGCGATTGAAGTCATCTTTATAGGCATTCCCGTTAAGGAGACCTCATGAGCAGCACTGCGAAGAAGACCGATCCCAAGCTGTGGGAAAAGGTCAAAGACCAGATCACGAAGGGCGACAAGGGCGGCAAGCCCGGTCAGTGGTCAGCGCGCAAGGCGCAGCTGGCAGCGCATGAATATCAGAAGCAGGGTGGTGGTTACGAAGGGGGTAAATCTAAGGACAACCATCTTGAGCGTTGGACCGAACAGGAATGGGATACGAAATCCGGCAAGCAATCCGGTGAAACGGGTGAGCGCTACCTGCCCAAAGAGGCCCGCGAGAAACTCACGGATAAGGAATACGCGCGCAGCACGCAGAAGAAGCGGGCGGACACACGGCGCGGGCGTCAGCATTCACGTCAGCCGGAGGACGTCGCTCGTAAAGCGGCCAGCGCGCGCACGCCGTCCCTCGACGCCATGACCAAAAACGAGTTGATGCAACGCGCGGTCAAGCGCGATATCAGTGGCCGCTCCCGGATGCGCAAGAATGAATTGATCACGGCGCTCAAGAAGGCAGGTGAAAAATGACGGAGCTCAAGGAAACCGACAAGAAGCAGATTCGCAGCGAATTCAAATCTGTCGTGAACATGGCACCTGCACAGTTACGCAAATGGCTACATGGGGCGCCGAGCAAGAAGGTCGGCATGACCAAGCAGGGCGAGAAGGTGACATCGACCAGCGATGGCAAGGCAGTCGGCCACAAGATGGGCGAGCGTATCCTCGAGATAAAGAGCAAACGCCAGACCGAGCTTGAAGATGACGACTACAAAGCGATGAAAAAAGTGATCGGCTACGTGCATCGCCACATCAAGCAGCGCCCGGATGGGGATGTCGAAGATACCCGCTGGCGCAAGTCGTTGATGAATTGGGGACACGACCCCCTAAAAGCGTGACGACCCGACCGACAGAGCGGGTTCACGCGGGTATCGGATAGGCAAAAGAAGCGCATGTCGGTACTTCAGCGGTGATGTGACTCTTGGACGGCCTTCTTACGGCTGATCCAATGCTGAATGAGCTCGCGTAGCTGTGACAGCTCGACCGGTTTGGACATATGCCCATCCATCCCTGCCCGATACGCGCGTTCTTTATGTTCACTGAGGATGTGCGCCGTCAGTGCGACGACCGGGGTGCGGGGGCGGTTTTGCTCACGCTCCCAGTGCCGCAGGCGTTCGGTCGCAGCAAAGCCATCCAGTACCGGCATCTCGCAATCCATCAACACGAGGTCGTAGTGCTTCGTCTGGATAGCCTTCAATGCTTGCTCGCCGTCGTTTGCGGTGTCCGCTTGCATATTGAGTTTGCTCAACATGCCACGGATAACCTTGGTGGATATGCTGTTGTCTTCAGCCACGAGAATGCGAAAGCCCTCCGGTGCGTCGATCGGCGCGCTAACGGGCGTCTGAGGTAAGCGAGCAATGCCTTGCCGGCGTTGCAACAACTCTTCGGCCAAGGTGGTTTTTAGCGTGTAGCCCGCCACGGGTTTGGCCAAGATGCGTTTGATCCCCGCGTTTCGGGCGACAATTTTCCCCGGCGCATTGCTGATGCCCGTGAGCATGATCAGCAGTACGTCGTTGTTGAGGCTTGGGTCTTCCTTGATGCGTGCCGCCAACTGCATGCCGTTCATGGCTGGCATTTCCTGGTCCAGCAGCACGATGTCGAAGTATTCGCCGATGTGCGCCTTCGTGCGCAGTAATGCGAGTGCTTCCTTACCCGAAGCGACGACGCTCGCTTGCAGCCCCCACGATGTGCATTGCTGCAGCAAGACTTTGCGGCAGGTGTCGTTGTCGTCGACGATGAGAATGCGCGCGCCTTGTAGTAGCGACTCAGGATCGTTCGCGGGCTGGAGTAGGCGCTCTGTATCCAAAGGCAGATTGATGGATAACGTGCTGCCGCGCTCGCTGCCGCTTTGAACCCCGAAGGTGCCTTGCATCAGCCGCACCAGATGGCGAGCGATCAGTAGGCTGAGATGCCCGCCGACGCGGTTGTTCGAGAACAGTTCCTTGCTGCTGAGCTCGGAGCGCAGCAGCGCTTCGCGATCGTCAGCAGTTAGAGCGCGCCCGGTATCCTGAACCGCGATTCGTAGGCGCGGTGTCTTGCTCGATGTGGATTCAAGTGCAACGACGACCAGAATTTCGCCGTCTTCTGTTTGCCTGAATGCATGATCCAGCAGGCTGAGAATGACTTGGCGCAGGCGAGTGGGGTCGCCGTTGATCACGCGGGGAACCTGAGGTTGTACGAAGCTGATGAGCTCGACCTTCTGCTGCTCGGCACGCGTGCGGAAAATGTCGAGGCATTCACTGAGCAGGCCCGTCAGGTCGAATTGCACATCATCCAGTTCGATCTGGCCGGATTCCAGGCGCGAGATATCGAGGATCTCGTTGATCAATACCAGTAGCTCGTTGCCCGAGCTGTGGATCGTCTGCACGTAGTCACGTTGTTTGGCGGACAGGGGCGTACCGAGTAGAAGTTCGCTCATGCCAAGCACGCCGTTCATGGGCGTCCGTATTTCGTGGCTGATCTTGGCAAGGAATTCTGCTTTCGCTCGTAGCTCTGCGGAAGCTGCCGCCAAATCACGGCTTTCGGTGTTGCGGGTATCAAGAATACGAACTTGCCGTTCGGTGATGGCAAGACTCCCCAACGCGGCGCACACCGCCGTCACCGATAGCATGAACAACAGCATCCATTCGATGGGCACCGGCCAATAACCAAGAAGGGCGGGGAGCGATCCAAAGAAGGTCAGGTTGAAGAGGATGGATGACACCATCAGAAAGCGCGCGGGGCGGTAACCGTTGCGAAGGTGCTGCGAGCAGACCCACAAGATCACCAGGCTGGCGGATCCGAGCAAAGCGAATGCGAGCAATAGCAGACTGGCGCTTTGAAACGCGGTCATCAACAGCGCAAGTACGGGAACCAGCGCGATGTGGGCAATCAATAAGCGACCCGGTGTCGGGTGCTCGCCGACCCCCGAGAAAAATCGCCATGTCAGCATCAATGCACAAAGTACGAGCGACAGGATCGAAAGGTTCGTGAGCAGAGGCTGTATCCAGAGATAATCCCCCAGCCACGCACTGCTGATGCCCAGCGAATTCAAACCAACCGACAGGGTGCTGAAAACACCACCCGCGAGCCAAAGGCTGCAATCGCTTCGATTGCGGGTGTAGCGCAATACGTTATAGAGCCCCAGCAGTAGGAGGCTGCAGAGCAGTGCGCCGATGAGAAGAGTGTGTCCGTCTTCCGCAGCAGCTACGGCGGTGGGCTCGAGGCTTACCGAAGGGCGCTGTGGATGGTCCGATTGTAGGCGGACGTAAACGTCCAGGCGGTCTGCCGACAACGGAATGGGCAGCAGATAATCTCGGCTCCGAAGCGGCCTGCTGGAGAAGGGCATGCGGACACCGGTCAAGACCTGTTGCACACGCTCTCCACCATGCATGACATAGAGTTCTATGGAGTCGAGTGCAGGGGCGAACACGCGTAGCAGTTGCGGTTCTTGGTTGCCCGGTATCTGGTAATGCAGCCAGAGCGCGCTTGGCGCAGAAGGTAGCTGAATGTCGTTGAGGTTGACGCTGGTAAACGCGCGGTAGCGGGAATTGCGAAGGTCTTCGAGTTGGAGATTGCCGTCCTGATCGAGCAGTTGCATCCAGCCGGATACATTCTGCGCGGAGGCGTAGGGCGCACTTAGTCCAAGCAGCAACAGGCAGACGAGCAGTCTGATGGCAATCCAAAGCCGGAACACAGGCGAATTCCATTCGAAGTGAGGGCGGGATTATAACCACCGTCATGGATGAGCGGATATTACCGAACAGCGCCGTTTTAACGCATTACAGCGCAAAGTCGGTGCATTATCCGCAGCGGCGGCCATTGGGCCACCTTACAAGCGTAGGTTACTTCGATTGTTCGCGCGCGATTGCCCGATAGCCGATGTCGCGACGATAGAAGCAGCCGCTCCAGCGGATGGCGTCCGCCAAACGATAAGCTTGCCGTTGTGCGTCCGCTACCGAGGCGCCAATGGCTGTGGCGCAGAGCACACGTCCACCGGATGTAACGACTTGCCCGTCTTTCAGTGTGGTCCCGGCGTGGAACACCTTGCCGTCGAGCGCGGCGGCTTCGGCGAGACCGGAAATCACGTCACCTTTCGCATAGTCCGCAGGGTAGCCGCCAGCGGCCAATACGATACCAACGGTCGGGCGCGGATCCCAGGTTGCTTCGACCTTGTCGAGAGCCTTGGCCAGCGCGGCTTCGACGAGCAGGACCAGGGAAGACTCCAATCGCACCATGATGGGTTGAGTTTCCGGATCACCGAAGCGGCAGTTGAACTCGATGACCTTGGGCGCGCCTTGTTTGTCGATCATTAGCCCCGCGTACAAAAAGCCAGTGTAGACGTTGCCTTCGGCCGCCATGCCACGAACGGTGGGATAGATGACTTCGTCCATGACGCGCTTGTGCACGGCGTCGGTAACCACCGGCGCAGGTGAGTAGGCCCCCATGCCGCCAGTGTTCGGGCCCGTGTCACCGTCGCCTACGCGCTTGTGGTCCTGGCTGGTGGCCATGGGCAGCACGTTCTCACCGTCGACCATGACGATGAAGCTCGCCTCCTCGCCATCGAGAAATTCTTCGATCACCACGCGTGCGCCCGCGTCGCCAAAAGCGTTGCCGGACAGCATGTCGCGAACAGCGTCCTCGGCTTCATCGAGCGTCATGGCGACGATCACGCCTTTGCCAGCCGCGAGACCATCGGCTTTGATGACGATCGGTGCGCCTTTTTCACGCAGGTAGGCAAGGGCAGGCTCGATCTCGGTGAAGTTTTGGTAGTCCGCGGTCGGGATGTTGTGGCGCGCCAGGAAATCCTTAGTGAAGGCTTTCGAGCCTTCCAGCTGCGCAGCTGCGGCGGTAGGGCCGAAGATGTCGAGCCCACGGCTGCGGAACAAATCGACGACGCCCTTAACCAGTGGCGCCTCGGGGCCGACAATCGTGAGCTGCACATTCTTTTCGGCGAAATCGGCCAGTTGCTCGATAGCCAGTACGTCGATGGCGACGTTCTCGCATTTGCTTTCGGTCGCAGTACCCGCATTGCCGGGTGCCACGAAGACTTTCTGGATACGCGGGTCTTGGGCGACTTTCCACGCCAGGGCGTGTTCGCGACCGCCGCTGCCGATGATCAATACGTTCATGTTTCTCTCCATTGGAGGCGGGCCTGCGGCCCGATTGGTGGATAAGCAGAGCGTTATCCACCCTACAAAATCTTGCTGTTAGCGTTTTATCGGGCTGTGATGGAGCTGGTGAATGCTAGGCGCGGATGGCTTCGATAAGCGCAGTTGCCGTCGGGCAATGAGCATTAGCGAAGTTATCCGCAACGACGCAGGCGCCTGCTACAGCGCGGCCATGCCAATCAGTGCCTGAAGTGGCGCATGCCGGTGAACACCATGGCAATGCCCGCTTCATCGGCAGCGGCGATCACTTCGTTATCGCGCATCGAACCACCTGGCTGGATCACAGCGGTAATCCCCGCCTTGGCAGCGTTATCGATGCCGTCGCGGAACGGGAAGAATGCATCTGAGGCCATGACTGCGCCTGGAACTGGCAGGCCAGCATGTTCGGCCTTGATTGCAGCGATGCGTGCGGAGTTGACGCGGCTCATTTGGCCTGCGCCGACGCCTACGGTCTGGCGGTTCTTGGCATAGACGATAGCGTTGGACTTAACGAACTTGGCCACTTTCCAGGCGAAGATCAGGTCGTGGATTTCCTGCTCGCTTGGAGCGCGTTGGGTGACGATTTTCAAGTCGTCCGCAGCGATCATGCCGATATCGCGGCTCTGTACGAGCAGGCCGCCGTTGACGCGCTTGAAGTCCCAGCCTGGGCTGCGTTCGGCCGACCATTCACCGCACTCCAACAGCCGCACATTGGCTTTGGACGCAACGGCTTCACGCGCTTCGGCGCTGATCTTGGGGGCGATGATCACCTCGACGAACTGACGCTCGACGATGGCTTTGGCCGTTTCACCATCCAGCTCACGGTTGAAGGCGATGATGCCGCCAAAGGCGGACTCGGTATCTGTGGCGTAGGCCAGGTCATAGGCCTTGCGAATGCCGCCATCGGCATCGGGCACCACGGCGACCCCGCATGGGTTGGCATGCTTGACGATGACGCAGGCCGGTTTGGTAAAGCTTTTCACGCATTCCAGTGCAGCGTCGGTGTCCGCGACGTTGTTGAAGGACAGTTCTTTGCCCTGCAGCTGCACGGCTGTAGCCACGCAGGCCTCGTCCGCATGCTCGACGTAGAAAGCCGCTTGCTGGTGGGGGTTTTCACCGTAGCGCATGTCCTGCGCCTTGATGAATTGGGTGCTGAAGGTGCGAGGAAACAGGCTGCGCCCTTCGGTGGACAACGTCTCGCGCGACTGATCGATACCGCCGAGGTAATTAGCGATCATGCCGTCGTATGCAGCCGTGTGTTCGAACGCCTTCAGCGCCAGGTCGAAGCGTTGTGCGTAGGTCAGACCGCCGGTCTTGAGCGACTCGACGATAGCGGCGTAGTCGCCGGCGTTGACGACGATGGCGACGTCCTTGTGGTTCTTCGCCGCGGAGCGAACCATGGTGGGACCGCCGATATCGATGTTCTCGATGGCATCCGCCAGATCACAGCCGGGCTTGGCGACCGTTGCGGCGAACGGATACAGGTTGACCGCAACCAGATCGATCGGCTTGATGCCGTGCGTGTCCATTACGTTGCCGTCTACGGCGCGACGGCCGAGGATGCCGCCATGGATCTTTGGGTGCAAGGTCTTGACCCGGCCGTCCATCATTTCCGGGAAGCCCGTGTAGTCCGCCACTTCCACTGCCGCTACACCGTTGTCCTTGAGCAGCTTGTAGGTGCCACCGGTGGAGAGAATCTCGACACCGAGGGCCGCCAGTTCACGGGCAAACTCAAGGATGCCGGTCTTGTCGGAGACGCTGATCAGGGCGCGGCGCACGGGTAGGCGGGTAGTCTGGTCGGTCATTGCAAAGTCCGTTGGAGCAGGGAAATGAGTAAAAAAGGGCGACCTGGGGCCGCCCTTTCTGCAGGATTCGATCGTTACAGCAGGTCGTACTGCTTGAGTTTCTTGCGCAGCGTGCCGCGGTTGAGGCCGAGCAGTTCGGAGGCCTTGGTCTGGTTACCTTTGACGTGGTTCATCACGGTTTCGAGCAATGGCGCCTCGACTTCGGATAGCACCAGGTTGTACACGTCGGTGACGTCCGCACCCTCAAGATGAGCGAAATAGTTGAGCAGGGCTTTCTCGACGGCGCCACGGAGGGTCTGGCCCTCTGCGCTTGGCGCGTTGAGATGCTGCTTGAGGTTAAGGTTGTCACTCACAGGTGTTGTTCCAGTCACTAAAGCCTCGGTCATCGTCGTCATGCGGCCACACCTTCTCCGTTGTTGTGTCGTTCGGTGAAAAATCGCCGAACGTTGGCGCACTGTGCGTCCGTGGTTTCCAAACGATTGAATTGAGCGCGGAACTCCTTTGCGCCCGGTAGCGTAGCCAGGTACCAACTGACGTGTTTGCGAGCGATGCGAACCCCCATCGTGTCGCCATAAAAGGCGTGCAACGCCGTCAAATGACCGAGCAGAATGCGTTCCACTTCGTCCAGGGAGGGGGGCGGCAAAGACTCGCCGGTTTTCAAGAAATGGTCGATTTCGCGGAATATCCAGGGCCGGCCTTGCGCGGCACGCCCTATGAGCAGGGCATCCGCGCCTGTATGCAGCAGCACGTGGGCGGCTTTTTGCGGTGAATCGATGTCGCCATTGGCAAAGACCGGAATGGACACGGCCTGCTTGATCTCGGCGATGGTGTCGTATTCGGCGTCACCGGTATAAAGATCCGCGCGGGTGCGGCCATGCACGGCCAATGCGCTGATACCTGCCTGCTCGGCCAGCCGTGCGATACGCGGGCCGTTGCGGTTTTCGCGGTCCCAGCCCGTCCTGATCTTCAACGTGACGGGCACGTCGACGGAAGACACGACAGCCTCAAGGATTTCCGCAACAAGCTTTTCGTCTTTCATCAGCGCCGAGCCTGCGGCCTTGTTGCAGACCTTCTTAGCTGGACAGCCCATATTGATATCGATGATCTGGGCGCCTAGCTCGACATTTCGGCGGGCAGCTTCGGCGAGCATGGAGGGGTCGCCACCTGCGATCTGGACGGAGCGAGGCTCGGCCTCACCGGCATGGATGAGGCGTAGGCGCGATTTGCGACTGTTCCAAAGCTTCACGTCGCTCGTCACCATTTCGGACACGACCAGGCCCGCGCCCAACTGTTTGCAAAGGGTGCGGAATGGTTGGTCGGTGACGCCCGCCATGGGAGCGAGAATCAAACGATTGGATAAGGTGTATGGGCCGATGGTCAGTGCCGACATTGGGGTTCCCAGCGAAGGGCCAGTCAGTTCTTAGTGGTGGTTTTATGCATCGCGGAAAAGCAGAGCTTTCGGGCAGGCGAAGAATCGAACGCCAATAGCGTAGCAACTCGTTCAGACGCCTTGCCGCTCAAGCGCGACCGTGTCGAAAACGATATTCAAAGGGTGCTGCGAAAGGGGGAGGATGATACTCGCTCCACATGACTGGATAAAGATTGTTCTGAACAAATTCTGAACAGTTGCGCCCTTATGACCGTTCGTTAGGGTCTGTTGCCGTTTCGTCGCGAGCCGCGTTGCTGCGAGAAATGGCCTCTGGTTAGGCGCGGGACGCAGGTAATGGCTATTCCCTTGCCAAGTCCTGCAACGACAGCAGAGGCCATTTCTCGCGCAACCCTTGGGGACGGGCCTATTTTTGTGCGGGTCATTGTTGCTTGCCTTTGAATTTGGAACCACCAAACTCTGCGGCTCGTGCCTAGCCTCGCACAAAAACAGGCACCGTCGCGGCCGCGAGCGAAACGGCAACAGACCCTAGCTGGCCGGCTGCGTATCCAGTCACTCAGGAGAAATGAAGTTTAGGCTGTAGTTCACGGCCCTCGCGCCGGGGTCGAGGATATCCAGTGAGATGTGTATCGGTGTCTGTGGCGGCATTTCCCTTCCGCCGGCCAGTTCGCCGGCCAGGTATTCGGCGGGCTTGAAGCGCCGGCTGGCAATGAGTCTGCCATTGAGGTCGGCGAATCGCAGCTCCAGCAGCGGAAACGGCTGCCCGAACGTGGCGCGGTTATAAAGGATGGCATCAACGATAAGCGCGCCGGAAAACTCGGGATGGCTACGAACCACGAGATTGCTACTGCGAATCTGGTCAATGTCGACGCGCGATGGGAGCCGACAGCCAACCTCCGGGCAGATCGCTGCGAACCAGGGTCGATATTGATCCTGGCGCGCGAGTTCGTCGAAGTGATACCAGACGTACTGGCCGGCAAGAATCAACAGCGCCAAGACGTTCAAGCCAATCCACCCCGCGCGGCGGCGCCAGGGTCTGCGGGGTTTGCGCCAATCGAGCTGAAGCGGCTCGTCGATAAGATCGTCGAGCTCCTGGGCGCGTTTATGGCGGCGCGATGAGCGGGGCGCTGCGGTCTCGTCGTCGAACACATCGTCAGTATCGCGCGGTGTGTCCAGTGGCTGGCCTAGCGCGGGTTGATCATCGTTTTTCTCGTCGTCGATCACCGGAGGTGGCAGCTCGATCACTGGCTCCTGGCGCGTATCCGCTGCATGCGTATGCAGTACGGGGCGGGGCAGGTCGGTCTTCTGTGCGGGCGCCTTAGGCGCGGACTCGGCGTCCGGCCCCATTTCCTCGCGCAGCAAGGCGATGGCCCATGCTTCATCCGGATGCACCTCATCGTCGTCGGTATCGTCCGTACGCGGATGCAGCGCCTGTGTGTGTGGCTTCGAACCCGTGCTCGAGTGTTTATTGAAGAGTTGCTCCTGATGCTCCAGGCGTGCCATTTCTTCGTCCAGCTCGCCCATGTCCAGATCATCGTGAATCCAGACAGGTTCGTCATCTTGCGGCAAGGCTGCGGGTGGTTTTTCCAGTTTCAGCGGTGCGTGCAGCTCTTTGAGATGCAGCGGCTGAACGGGCTGGAGTGCGATCTGTGGTTCCGGCGCGGCTGCCTTGAGCTGATCGGCCAGAAGCGATGCCGCGTCGAAGACCTGTAGACAGGCCCCGCAACGTACCGAGCCGTGGGCGATGGCCAGTTGCTCGCGGCTGACACGGAAACGGGTCTGGCAATGCGGGCATTGGGTGACGAAGGTCTGGCTCATGCAACAGCGGTCGGCGAATGAAGGTTGGCTAGTCTAGCGCATGTCATACGAGGGCAGCAGGCTCCGCAGGTGTTCAATTGATGGATTTGCGACGTCCGCTGATGCGCACCCAGCCGTCTTTTTCCTGGGTTGGGTCCAGATCGAAATCCTGGACGTATGCCTGACGGACTTCATCGGCCTGCTCGGCCAATATTCCCGATAAGGCCAGCCTACCGCTCGGGCGCACGTGACGGGTGATCGTTGGTGCTAGCGCAACCAGCGGCCCGGCCAGAATGTTCGCAACAACGACGTCGAACGTGCCATCTGGCATCGCTTCGGGCAGGTAAAGAGAGAACCGCGCATCCTCGATGGCGTTACGCCGGGCGTTGTCGCGGGAGGCTTCGAGCGCCTGGCTGTCGATGTCGGTACCGCAGGCATGCTTGGCGCCTAGCAAGAGCGCAGCGATGGCGAGGATGCCGGAGCCGCAACCGAAATCGAGCACGTTTTGTTCTTCGAGCGCTTGGGCATCCAGCCATTCCAGGCAGAGCGCGGTGGTGGGATGGGTTCCGGTACCGAACGCCAAACCGGGGTCCAGGGCAAGATTGACCGCGTCAGGTTCAGGGGCGGCGTGCCAGCTGGGTACGATCCACAAGCGTTGGCCGAAACGCATCGGGTGGAAGTCGTCCATCCAACTGCGCTCCCAGTCTTGGTCTTCGATACGCTCGAATTGATGCTCAGGCAATGGAGCGCCCGTGAGCAATTGCAGATGCGCCGAAACGTTGCTGGCGTCAACGTCGGCTTCGAACAGTGCCAGCAGGTGAGTATGCGTCCACAGTGGGGTCGTGCCGAGATCAGGCTCGAAAATCGGCTGATCTTCGGCATCCATGAAGGTGACCGAGACGGCTCCAAGCTCCAGCAGCGCATCTTCGTAAGGGGCGGCTTGTTCAGGGGTGATCGCGATTCGCACTTGTAGCCAAGGCATCGGGTAGTCCTGGTCGGTAATAAAGAAGAAGCGGCCTAGGCCGCTTCGATGTCGCATTAACGGATTGTCAACGTGCGCCTGAGGACACGAAGCGCCACGGTTCACACCTGCCCCACGATGTCTGGAGTAGGGCGGGTGAAACCCGCGAGAGCGTCGCCGTCAGTGCTTATCCATCCCGAGTTTTTTCTCGAGGTAATGGATATTGATGCCGCCCGCGCAGAAGCCCTTGTCTCGCACCAGATCGCGGTGCAGCGGAACGTTGGTCTTGATGCCGTCGACGATGATCTCGTCCAGGGCATTGCGCATACGCGCCAGGGCTTCGTCGCGGTCACGTCCGTAGACGATCAGCTTGCCGATCAGCGAGTCATAGTTCGGCGGAACCGAATACCCGCTGTACAGGTGCGAGTCGACGCGAACGCCGTTGCCGCCGGGTGCGTGGAAGTGCTTCACCTTGCCTGGGCTGGGCATGAAGTTATCCGGGTCTTCCGCGTTGATCCGGCACTCCAGCGAGTGGCCCATGACCTTGATGTCTTCTTGCTTCAGCGACAGCTTGTTGCCCGCGGCGATGCTCAGCATCTCCTTGACGATGTCGACGCCGGTGACCATCTCGGTAACCGGGTGCTCCACCTGAACACGGGTGTTCATCTCGATGAAGTAGAAGCGGCCATCTTCGTAGAGGAACTCGAAGGTGCCAGCGCCGCGGTAGCCGATCTCGACGCAAGCATCGACGCAGCGCTTGAGCACTTCGGCGCGGGCCTTTTCATCGATGTGTGGCGCTGGGGCTTCTTCCAGGACCTTCTGGTGACGGCGCTGCAGCGAGCAGTCGCGGTCGTAGAGGTGTACGGCATTGCCCTGGCCGTCGGAGAGCACCTGGACTTCCACGTGACGTGGATTGCCGAGGAATTTCTCCAGATAGACCATCGAGTTGCCAAAGGCCGCGCCTGCTTCGGTGCGGGTCAGCTTGGCGGACTTGATCAGGTCCTCTTCCTTGTGCACCACGCGCATGCCGCGACCACCACCGCCACCGGCGGCCTTGATGATCACCGGGTAGCCGACTTCACGGGCAATGCGCAGGGCTTCAGCCTCGTCTTCG
>NZ_BMPO01000005.1:0-132163 GCF_014647635.1 Pseudomonas matsuisoli | reverse complement strand
CGGACCGTCGGAACCCGGCACAACCGGTACACCGGACTTGATCATCGCGTTCTTGGCCGAGACCTTGTCGCCCATCAGGCGAATGGTGTCGGCTTTCGGGCCGATGAAGGCGAAGCCGGACTTTTCCACCTGCTCAGCGAAGTCGGCGTTTTCCGCCAGGAAGCCATAGCCCGGGTGGATCGCCGTGGCGCCGGTGACTTCGGCTGCCGCGATGATTGCCGGAATGTGCAGATAGGATTGAGCAGCGGGCGCCGGCCCGATGCAAACGGTCTCGTCAGCCAGGCCCAGGTGCATCAGCTCCCGGTCGGCTGTGGAATAGACCGCTACCGTCTTGATGCCCAGCTCCTTGCAGGCGCGCAGGATGCGCAGGGCGATCTCGCCACGGTTGGCGATCAGTACTTTTTCCAACATCGGAGAGTCCCCGCGGTTCAAACGATGGTGAACAGGGGCTGATCGTATTCCACCGGCTGGCCGTTCTCGACGAGGATGGATTCGATAGTGCCGCTGGCTTCAGCCTCGATGTGGTTCATCATCTTCATGGCTTCGACGATGCACAGGATGTCGCCTTTCTTCACGGTCGAGCCAACTTCAACGAAGTTCGGCGACGCCGGAGACGGTGCGCGGTAGAACGTGCCGACCATTGGCGAACGCGCCACGGTACCGTTAAGTTTGGGAGCGGCAGGCGCGGCTGCTTCGACTGTCGGCGCGGCTGCAGGAGCTGGAGCAGCGACAGGAGCCGGGGCGGCATACATGGGCTGCGCGCTGAAGGCCTGCTTGCTGTGACGGCTGATGCGGACGGACTCTTCGCCCTCTTTGATTTCCAGCTCGTCGATACCGGATTCTTCCAGTAGCTCGATCAGTTTTTTGACTTTACGGATGTCCATTGACAGGTCGACTCCAATCGGTTGGTCAGATGCGTTCGATTTGTTCTAGTGCGGACTCTAGCGCCAGCCGATAGCCGGTCGCTCCCAGTCCGCAAATCACGCCGACCGCCACGTCGGAAAAATAGGAGTGGTGGCGGAAGGCTTCTCGTTTATGCACGTTCGAGAGGTGCACTTCGATGAATGGGATGCTCACAGCCAGCAGGGCGTCACGTATCGCGACGCTGGTATGCGTGAAGGCCGCCGGATTGATCAGGATGAAATCCGTACCATCCGTCCGTGCTGCGTGAATGCGATCGATCAGGACATGCTCCGCGTTGCTCTGCAGATGGCTCAGCGTATGCCCGGCTGCTCGTGCCTGTACTTCCAGGTCCTGGTTGATCTGCTCGAGCGTAACCGAGCCGTAGACGCCAGGTTCGCGGGTGCCGAGCAAATTAAGATTAGGGCCATGGAGAACCAGCACAGTGGCCATCGAGTATCCTTTGTGAGTGCCTGATCAGATGCCGCGGGCGACTATGCCGGAAGCAATCGAGCCTGTCCAGTTCCAGGCAAAAGTCAGCAGGATTGGACTTTTTTGACGAAATTGCCTTTAACGGTCTAGTCGAGGGACTCGACAGCTGTCAACCGCGCCATCAAGGTCGCGACATCCGTCTCGCCAACGGTGCGTTGGGCGAGCGCTTCGGTGCCGTTCGCGTTGAATATCTGGATCGCGGGCGGTCCGAACAGGCCATATCGGTCCAGGACCTCACGCTGCGCCGCGTCGCTACGGGTCACATCGAATCGAATCAGGCTGAAGCGTCCTAGCGCAGCTGCGACCTGCGGATCATTAAGCACCTCCCGCTCCATCACTTTGCAGCTGATACACCAGTCGGCATACCAATCCAGGACCATGGGCTTGTCTGCTTGGCGGGCTTCTGTGAGCGCGACCTCCAATTCCGCAGGCTCGGTGATCGTCGTCCAGCGTGGAGCCGAGGTTGTGGATGCGCTTGATACGGCTTGGCCGAGAGGGCGTAGCGGATCGCTCTCGCCCTGCAAGGCGCCTACCCAGGCGCTGAGTCCATACACCAGCAGCGCAAGGCCAAGTAGCTGTGCCAGACGCGCGCGAGTCGCCTTTGCAGTGAATTCCAGGGCGCCCAGAAACAGCGCGGAGCCGACGGCCAAAGTACCCCAGAGGGCCAGCGAAAGCGCCCCGGGCAACACACGTTCCAGAAGCCAGATCGATACGGCGAGCAGTAGAACGCCGAAGGCGTTGCGCACGGCGACCATCCAGGGTCCTGAACGTGGGAGCAAAGCACGTCCACCGCAAGCGAACACAACCAACGGTGTCCCCATGCCGAGGCCTAGTGCGAAAAGCTGCAGGGCTCCGCCGATAGCGTCGCCACTGGTGCTGATATAGAGCAGCGCACCGGCCAGCGGCGCCGATACGCACGGGCTCACTAACAGACTGGACAACACGCCCAGCAACGCCGCGCCGCCGATGGAGCCTCCTTTGGTCGAACCTGCGGCGCGATCGAGGCGTGTGCGAATCGTGTCGGGCAGGCGCAGTTCGTAAACGCCAAACATTGCAAGGGCGAACGCGGCGAAGAAAGCTGCGAAAGGAACCAGTACCCAGATGGACTGCAGGCGTGCCTGCAGGTTGAGCTCTGCCCCAAAGACCCCCATCAGGGCGCCAAGCAGGGCGAAGCACGCTGCCATGGGTAGCGCGTACGCCAGTGAGAGTACGAGTGCCCGCCGGTTACCCGTAGCGCCCTTGAGTACGACGCCCGACAGAATGGGCAGCATCGGCAGAACGCAGGGTGTGAAGGTAAGGCCGAGCCCGGCGAAGAAAAACAGGGCCAGGCTGCGATAGCTCCAGGATGTCGCCGTTTCCGGCGCAGAGGCCATAGGCGTAGGGCTGGCAGCTGCGGCGACGCCGCCATTCACCGGAATCCGTCGCGTCTCCGGTGGGTAGCAGAGCCCCTGGTCCGCGCACCCCTGGAAGGTAACGAGCAGATTGTAGGGCTGAGCGGCGTCGCCGACTGTGTTCAGCGGAATATCCAGCTCGCCGTAGTACACCACCACATCGCCGAAATATTCGTCCGACTTGGCTTCGCCGGGCGGCAACCGGGGCTTTTCGAGATGGCCCTTGGGCTCCGTCTCGAACGCGAAGCGGTGCTGATACAGGTAGTAGCCATCGGCATTGGTGAAGCGCAGCACTGGGCCTTCGGACGTTTCGATCACCTCTGCCGGAAACGCTTGCTCGACGGGCAGGAAATCCTTGGTAGCTGCAGGCGCACCCAAGACAGGCGAAGGACGTGGTGTATCCAGCGGGCCGGTCGCCAGTGCTGGACCGGCGAATAGCGAGAGCAGAAGGGCAAGAATTGGAAGAAGAGGCATTACATGGACGTCTGAACAATCGTGGGCGGCATGATAACGAATTTGCTCGACGCCGATGTAAGGGCGCCTCTAAAAGCGTCGGCGAGGCAGTCAGCGCAAGGCGAAAACAGCCGAGAAAGCGAAGTTTACGAGTGGTAAATGAGCATTTTGACCGGGCTGGCGATCCAGGCTGTTTTTTACGCAGCGATGACAACGCAGGTAGTTTTTAGAGGCACCCGTAAGCCGCTATTTCGCCGCGTGTCCGCCTTCATCCGTTCCGCGTCAGCCGACGCGGAACGTGCTCACGGCAACTTGTAGTTCGCTACCCAGATTCAGCAGGCGCTCGCCTTCTTGGCGTCCGCCATCGATCAGCGACAGGTTCGTTTCCCCGAGGTTATGGATGCGCTCGCTGTGATCGCGAATCTCGCTTACCGCGGCCGTCTGCTGTGCCGTCGCGGCAGCAATCCGCTCGGCGTTCTCGGCCATGGCGCGAATCGCATCGACGACATCGACGAGCGCGCCGTCCGCGGCCTGTGCTTGCTGAGCGGTGCTTTGAGCCTGAGAAACCTGCGAGCGCATCGCGTCGAGCGAACGTGTCGCTGCGGATTGAAGGCGGTTGATGACCTGCTGGATTTCATCGGTCGCTTGGGCGCTGCGTTGCGCCAGTGTCCGGACTTCGTCCGCCACGACCGCGAAGCCGCGGCCTTGTTCGCCTGCCCGAGCGGCCTCGATGGCGGCGTTCAGTGCCAGCAGGTTCGTTTGTTCGGCAATACTGCGAATGACGGTCAGGACGTCGCCGATCGTATTGCTTTCCTCGGCTAGACGTTCGATTTCACCCGCATTGTTCCGCACCTCGCTCACCAGCTTCTGCATGCCGAGCAAGCTTCCCTCGATCACTTGCTGGCCCTGCTCTACCGAGCGGCCTGCGTCTCGGCTCGATTCCGCTGTACGTCCGGCATCCTCGGAAACCTGCAGGATCGTGGCTTCCAGCTCGCCCAGCGCATCACGAATCAGGGCGGTATCGCCAGCTTGCCGTTCCGCACCTTGGTGAAGCCCGCTGCTCAGTTGGGCCAGTGTCTGGCTGCTGCCGGACATGCGCTCGGCTTGCTGACGAATGTTGGCGACTAGGCTCGAGAGGTAATCGCGCAGGCGGTTGAGCGAGTCCTGCAGGTCGACCATTTCCTGATTGCGCGTTTTCAGCGCCACGGCTTTGGTGAAATCCCCTGCAGCCCAGGCCGACAGTGCGGGTTGTAGCTGACCCAACAAACGGGTCAATCCGCGCTGGATGCGGTCGATGCCGAGCGCGATCAGCACGATGAGCGCGATGACCAAGCCCAGCAGGAGGCGGACTTCACTCTGGATGCGACCATGTTCCGCCAGCACGAGCGGTTCGAGACGGTCCAAGGCTTCCTGCAGGTTCCCGGTTTGTTGACGCGTGGCCTCATAAAGCGCCTTTCGGGAAGCGATCTGTTCGCGCGTGCGGTTCAATTCACCTGGATAACGTTGCAGCAGGCTATTGAGCTCCCGGCGCAGTCCAGTGGCGCGGTCTTCGGCCTGCGTCTCGCTCGCCGAGTTATCGAGCCCAAGCAAATTCGCGAACGCACTGGCGCCAGAGGTCGATTCATCTGCAACGCCCAGCAACGGCAGCGCATCGATGTTGGTGGCCTGTTGGCGGATGCCGTCCAACTCCCGCTCGATGTCATCGGCCAGGGCCGGGTTGCCGCTGGAGATCATTCGGCTGCGTGCCTGCCCAAGCTTCAGCAGGCGTTGGCTCGCCTGGAATAGGGGTTCACGATAGGCACTCGCTTCCGGGTTTTGGCTTTCAGTGGCATAGCGCGAGAGCTGTTCGAGCACATCGGAAATTTCGCGCTCGGCTTGGAGTAAGAGTGCTTGCGGGTCGCCAGCAAGCTTTCCAGCTGCAAGCAATTCGTTCGTGCTGAATGCGTTCAAGGCGGCGAGGCTTGGACGGGCTGTATCGGCGAGCTCGGGCGAAAGTTCGTCCAGCGTTTGCTCCAGGCCATCGAGCGCTTGCACGGCTTCGGCATGAAGCAGCGCGTCGCCGCTGTCGAGGTAGCCGAAGATCTTCCCAACGACCTGATGTTGTACTTGCTGTGAAAGGGTCAGGTACCGTTCCATCGTCTGGAATGGGCGCTCCAGCGCTTGTTGGGACCACCACAACGTCACGGCGAGCGTCAGGCAGACACCCAGGAGCAGGCAGGTAGAAAGATTGGTAAGGGTCTTGAGGCGCATGGTTACAACCGGACGGCGATTACGGTTGAAACGAGCGTATGTCAGGCAGATTGCCGATTTATGACATGTGATGGCTATTTGATGGCTGGTAATCGACCCGGTTACGACCGGCATGCTTGGCACGATAGAGCGACAGGTCTGCGTCGCTTGCCAATGCCGCCGCCCCTTGGCCGGACGACCATTGCGCGATACCGCAGCTGAAGGTGCAGGACAGGTCCTGCGGTTGCGCGGGGTGCTTGATTGCGGCGAAGCGCTGGCGAATATCTTCGATCACTGCAAGGGCATCCTCGCCCCGCGTGTACGGCATAACGATCGCAAACTCCTCTCCGCCGTAGCGACCGATATGGTCGGTCTTGCGCAGCCGTTGTTTGAGAAACAGGGCAAGGCTGCGAATGATGCGATCGCCCATCGGGTGACCGTAGGTGTCATTCACGCGCTTGAAATGATCGATATCGAGCATCGCGAAACTCAGCGGAAGCGCGTCACGTCGCGCCCGAAGGCAGGCGTCTTCTAGGAGTTGGAGCGTATGGGTGTGGTTATAGAGGCCGGTCAGGCTGTCGCGCACCATTCGTGCGTTAAGGCTTCGAGCCCGGGCACCGCGCGTGCGCACGGTGGCAATCAGGTGGTGTGGCCTGATGGGCTTGGTCAGGAAGTCATCGCCGCCTTCGCTCATGGCGTCCAGCTGCTTGTCGAGGTCGCCTTCCGAGGACAGGTAAATAATGGGGACGCTGACGTAGCGCTCGTGCTGGCGGATGACCTTCGCCAGCTCGGTGCCAATGCAGCCGGGCATGTACATGTCGAGAATGATCAGGTCCGGCTGAAATGCGGCCAATGCATCCATGGCGCCGATCGGATCGAGCAGGGTGCTGGTCACGATGCCGCCACTGTTCAGCACGCGTTCGGTATGCAGCGCCTGGGCGCGCGAGTCGTCGATGATCAGTACCCGCAATGGTTCCTGGTGCGCGATTCGTGTCAGTTCTTCGACTTTCTCCAAAACGGAAGCCGCATCCAGCGTGACGGTGTAGAACTCCTCGCCACCGGCCCGCGCAGCGGCCAAGCGGGTTGGCGTGTCGGTTTCTTCGTGGCTGAAGAACAACACGGGTAGTTTGCGTTCGCGTCCCTTTTGCACGTCTTCGGCAAGCCGGATGCCTTCGCCGACGCCGCCAAAGTCAGTCTCCAGCACCATGACTGCAGGGTGACGCTCTCTCATGACGCGATGAAAGTGCTGGGGATCGTCGCAGGTCAAGGCGAGTACGCCGAAATAGTTGAGTTGGCGGCACAAACGTTCCGCTTGTTCGCGGTCCGCCAGACCTACGTAGACGGGTTTCCGCAATGACAGCTGCAGCGCTTGATCAGGACGGTCACCCTGGCGCAGTCCTGTTCGGGACAGTTGCTGCATCGATTGGCTCAGTGCGCTGATGTCTTCGCTGCGTAGGCGGCCTTGGTTCTCCCTAATGACCACTAGGCGCCGCGCGATCGCATGGGCAATGGCCAAGTGTTCCTGCTGATCGAAACGCGTCGAATAACGGGCGAGCAGCGTCGTCGCCTCACTGAGGTCCGTGTAGGTCTGGGTGGTCCACTGAGTCGTCTGGACGTACTGCCATTGATCCAGCACTTGCCGTGCCTGGTGCACGACGCGTTGGGCAAAATGTTGTTTGAGGCGATCGAGGTCAGGGCCTTCTGAATCCTTCATAAATCGTCCGAGGGCGTCGCAGTTGCAGTAGTGTCTGGATGCTATCACTGCTCGCCTCTGTCAGCGTGAGAGCGGTCAGCCGAGTGGCGATGATTTGGTCGCCGTACGGTAAGCGAGGGTTGAGTTTTTTCGGGACCGAGACTGCCTGGTCGAATCAGCCTCTTCGCTGACATGGCTCGCTACCGTGGGATCGCTAGCCGTCGGTCCGCTGGCTGGAGCCATCATCATCCGTTGCGCGGCCCGGGAAAACGAGGATGCATCTATAAATGTAAGCCATGGTTTCGAGACACCCTGCAAACTGCGCTATGCCGGTGATGTCCTATATAGTCCCGACCATGGCAACCACCGCCCGCGCGCAGTGGTCGAACGCGCAATAGAGCTAAGGACTTAACGATGCTGGACTGGAAACGTAGACGCACGACCGACTCGACAACGCCGGAAGGAAAGGTCTCCGCCCGTAGCAGTGCCAGTCGCGGATTGATGCTGGGTCTGGGCGGCCTGATCGCGTTGTACCTCGTGATCTGCATCGTGCTTGGCATGTATTGGAGCCGTACGCCCGAGCCGTTTTCGGTTCAACAGCACGCGCGCGAGGCCGCACAGGCGAGTGGTCGCCAGGTCACGACCGGGTATACGCTGGTCGAGACCCTGAAGCAGGTCGCCACGACGTTGCTGGACAAGCCAGGTGGCTACCTGTCGAACGACGTCACGCCTCCTGGTCTATGGCTCGACAACATGCCGAGCTGGGAATATGGCGTACTGGTGCAGGTACGCGATCTCGCCCGTGCGTTGCGTAAGGATTTCGCGCGCTCGCAGTCGCAATCAGCCGAGGATCCAGACCTGTCGCTCGCCGAGCCGCGCTTCAATTTCGATCACCGCAGCTGGGCTCTGCCATCGTCCGAGTCGCAATACCGAGAAGGCATCCAGTTGCTGGATCGCTATCAGGCGCGTTTGACCGGCACGGCACAAGGCTCGGCGCAGTTCTATACTCGCGCCGATAACCTGAACAACTGGCTGGGCGACGTCGCCACGCGCCTGGGCTCGCTGTCGCAGCGGCTCTCAGCCAGTGTTGGCCGCGTCCGACTCGATACCAATGCCAACCTCGATCCAGATGACGTGAAGCCTGGTGTAGCGCCAAATGTCCGCGAGGAAACGGTAGAAACCGCTTGGTTGCAGATCGATAACGTTTTTTATGAAGCGCGCGGCCAGGCCTGGGCGCTGGCGCAGCTGTTGCGCGCCGTCGAGGTGGACTTTGCCGACGTGCTCGCGCAGAAAAACGCCACGATCAGCGTGCGGCAGATCATTCGCGAATTGGAGTCGTCGCAGGAGACGCTGTGGAGCCCGGTCGTTCTCAACGGTAGCGGTTACGGAATCCTCGCCAACCACTCGCTGGTCATGGCGAACTACATCTCCCGCGCCAATGCGGCGATCATCGACCTGCGTAATCTGTTGTCGCAGGGATGATCACGCATGTGTCGGATGAGGCAGCTCACCGTGCAGCCTCCGATCAGGAGCGAATCGCCCGGGTCGACGAGCACGATGTGTTGCAAGGTGGCATGCCCCGCGCCGAGTTACGCGCGAAAGGATTGATTGGTCGCGGCACATTCGTCTTGCTGTTCGACACGCATGGACGCCTGTGCGTCCATCAGCGTACGGCCAGCAAGGCGGTTTATCCGGCCTATTTCGATGTCACGGCTGGCGGCATGGTTGGCGAGCACGAAAGCTATGACGTTTGTGCCGCGCGCGAGCTGGAGGAAGAACTGGGCATTGCTGGGACCATGCTCCGTTCGCATGGCCGATTTTTCTTCGATGAGCCAGGTAATCGGCTGTGGGGGGCGGTGTTTTCTGCCGTGTCCGATGCACCGCTGCGTGTTCAGCCCGAGGAGGTGCAGGCCGCTTGGTTCATGCCGCTGGAGGACGTACTGACCGATACCGAAAAACGTCTGTACTGCCCCGACTCGCTCGTCGCTTTGCAGTGTTATCTCGCCGATCGATAACGATGCGACATATTCTTCTTTTCAAAGGCCTTAATGGTCGCCAGGGCTGATGCGGTTCGCGATAGCCATTACACTTCGGCGCCAATTACGAACCTCGATCGCCGATCCGCGAAGGAGTAGCCCATGGTCAAGAAGAGCAATTCCCTGTCCGACCTGGGCGGTCTCGTCTATTCGACCGACCTAGGTCGTATCAAGCCACAACCGACCGAGGAAGCAGCACCTGCAGGTGATGGCATCGCGAGAGTGCGCCGGGAAAGTAAAGGCCGCGGTGGCAAGACCGTGACTACCATCAGTGGGGTGCCTTTGGCGGGAGAAGAGTTGAAAACGCTGGCCAGCGCACTGAAAAAACGTTGCGGCACAGGCGGCGCTTTAAAGGACGGCGTTATCGAAATCCAAGGGGAGCATGTCGAGCTGCTCATTGGTGAATTGCAGGCGCGCGGTTTCAAGGCGAAGAAATCCGGCGGCTGAGCGTTTCAAACTCCGATGGTCTGAATAGGTCCACACTTCTATAAAGCCGGACGACGACGCGTCGACGGAACCGTTTTTTTCAAGGGGTAATCGATGTCCGCACGACGTACGCGAAAGGACGATGGCAGTAGCTGGACCGTGGCCGATAGCCGCAGCGTTTATGGCATACGCCACTGGGGCGCCGGCTATTTCTCGCTGAGCGATCAAGGGCGCGTGGAAATCCGGCCCAATCGCAACGCCGACCAACCCATCGACTTTTCGTCGGTGCTCGACGAGCTGCGTTCTTCCGGGCTTTCGCTGCCGCTGTTGGTGCGCTTTCCGGACATCCTGCAGGACCGCGTGCGGCAGCTCACGGGGGCGTTCGACGCGAATATCCAGCGGCTCGAATACCAGAGCCAGTACACCGCGCTCTATCCGATCAAGGTCAACCAGCAGGAAGCGGTGGTGGAAAATATCATCGCCACACAGAACGTATCCATTGGTCTTGAAGCCGGATCCAAACCCGAGCTGCTGGCGGTCCTGGCCTTGTCGCCGCGTGGGGGGACCATCGTCTGCAATGGCTACAAGGATCGCGAGTTCATCCGCCTGGCGCTGATGGGCCAAAAGCTCGGGCACAACGTCTTCATCGTGATCGAGAAGGAGTCCGAGGTTCAACTGGTGATCGAGGAGGCAGCCGCACTGGATGTGTTGCCCCAGGTGGGACTGCGGGTGCGATTGTCTTCGCTGTCGTCGTCCAAGTGGGCCGATACGGG
Source organism: Pseudomonas matsuisoli (assembly GCF_014647635.1). Lineage (GTDB taxonomy): Bacteria > Pseudomonadota > Gammaproteobacteria > Pseudomonadales > Pseudomonadaceae > Pseudomonas_P > Pseudomonas_P matsuisoli. The sequence continues at coordinate 121,770 of NZ_BMPO01000005.1, read as the reverse complement.
CGGCGAGAAATCGAAGTTCGGACTGTCCGCCGCGCAACTGCTATCGGTCGTCGATCGCTTTCGTGAGGCAGGCCTGGAACAGGGCGTACGCCTGCTGCATTTCCATATGGGCTCGCAGATCGCCAACATTGCGGACTACCGCCGCGGCTTCCGCGAAGCGATTCGTTATTACGGAGAATTGCGTGCGTTGGGTCTGCCCGTGGATCACGTGGATGTCGGGGGCGGCCTGGGTGTCGACTACGATGGCACGCATTCGCGCAATGCCAGTTCCATCAATTACGACATGGACGACTACGCCGCGACCGTTGTGGACATGCTCAAAGAGTTCTGCGACCGCCAAGAGTTGCCACATCCGCATATCTTTTCCGAAAGCGGCCGCGCCATGACCGCGCACCACGCGGTGCTGGTGGTTCAGGTGACCGACATCGAGCGTCACAACGACGAAGAGCCCGAGGTCGACCCGAGCGAGGAATATCCAGAAGCGTTGAAGGCGCTGCTGGATCTACTCGGTCCTAATGATCCGGAGATGGTGGCAGAAACCTACTGGCGCGCCACTCACTTCGCTGAAGAGGTCTCGGCACAGTATTCCGCGGGTAAGCTCAACCTGCGCCACAAGGCGATGGGCGAGCAGTGCTATTTCGCCATTTGCCGCAAGCTTTACGACCAGCTCAAGGCGCGTCAGCGTTCGCACCGGCAGGTGTTGGACGAGCTGAACGACAAGCTTGCCGACAAGTACATCTGTAATTTCTCCGTCTTCCAGAGCCTGCCGGATACCTGGGCGATCGACCAGATTCTGCCGATCATTCCGTTGCAGCGGTTGGACGAAGAGCCCCTGCGGCGTGCGGTGTTGCAGGACCTGACCTGCGATTCCGACGGCAAGATCAAGCAGTACGTCGATGAGCAAAGCATCGAGACGAGCTTGCGCGTTCACGAAGTGCGCCCGGGCGAGGATTACCTGATGGGCGTGTTCCTGGTGGGGGCGTATCAAGAAATTCTTGGTGACATGCACAACCTGTTCGGTGACACGGACTCGGTGAATATCTTCCAGCGCGATGACGGCAGCGTTTACCACGAAGGGATCGAGACCCATGACACGATCGAGGACATGCTGCGTTACGTGCACCTGTCTCCTGAGGAGTTGATGGGCTATTACCGTGACAAAGTGGCCAGCTCGGGCCTTCCCGCCAAAGAGCGCACGCAGTATCTGGATGCCCTGCGACTCGGCTTGACCCGGTCGTCCTATCTGGCGACTTGAGGTTATAGAGCTTCGCCGACCTGGCGTGTAGGGCGGGTGAAACCCGCAGGGTTTTTGATGAAAAGCCGCAGGTTTTACCCGCCCTACTGGCGAGCGCTATTTCATGGATTCGGTTACGCCCAGCCCGGATGCCGATCGATTCGCCAGGCATATAGCCCAAGCACGACGCTTCGAAGTAGCATGAACCCCAGAAACGCAATCCACAGCCCGTGGTTGCCCATGCTTCCCAACGCCCATGCCAGAGGAAAGGATAACGCCAGCGTGATCAACATCGCATCGCGCATTTCCCGGGCGCGCGTTGCGCCGATGAAGAGTCCGTCGAGCAAGTAACTCGAAACCCCTACCAGTGGCAGCAAGGCCAAATAGGGCAGGTAGGTGAACGCGACCGCGCGAACATCTGCAATGTTGGTCTGCAGGCTGATGAATAGCTGACCGAACATCAGGAAGAGTGCCGAAAACGCCACGCTTCCCAAGACGGCCCACCCGGAAGCAACGATCAGTGCGCGCTTCAGCGCCAAGCGGTCCCGCGCGCCGATGGCGCGCCCGCATAACGCTTCCACGGCATGTGCTAGACCGTCGAGTGCATAAGCGGTGAGCTGAAGTCCATTGAGCAATAGCGCATTGGCGGCCACGGTGGCATCGCCCAGGCGGCTGCCTTGCAGAGTCAACCAAAGGAACACCAGTTGGATGGCCAGGCTACGAATGAAGATGTCCCGGTTGACTGCCAGCAGCGGCGTCCAGTGCCGCAGGTAGCGTAATGGGCGCCAATGGAGATGCCCGGGGTGACGGCGCAGTTCGTCACGTGCCAGCCAGAACGCCAATGCGACACCCAGCCACTCAGCCATCACAGCGGCCTGGGCCGCGCCGACGACGCCCCAGTCAAGCACGAGCACGAACAGTAGCGACAAGCCTGCGTTCAGTAGATTGGTGAACAGCAGTATCGCCAACGGCGCGCGGGCGTTCTGCGCGCCGATGAACCAGCCGATCAACGCGTAATTCATCAGGGCTGCCGGCAAACCCAGCATTCGATAGCTAAAGAACGCTGCCGCCAGATCATGGAGCTCGGCCGATGGCCCGGCCAGCGCCAGCAGGGCGTCCGTCAGTGGAAGCGCAACCGCCATCGTGAGCAGGGCCAGCACCAGCCCGAGGATCACGCCTTGCAGCAGGATACGGCGGAACCATTCCCCGTCTTCACGGCCCACGGCCTGGGCGGAGAAGCCGGTCGTGCCCATGCGCAAGAAATTGAGCAGGCTCACCAGCACCACGTAGAGCATGCTGCCGACGGCTACCGCGCCGAGCTGATGCGCGTGGGGCAGGTGGCCGACGACGGCGCTGTCCACCAGCGCCACCATTGGCACGGACAGATTGGAGAGAATCATCGGGATGGCAAGGTCGCGAACCTTGTGATGTGTCGGACGGTGCCGCCAGGCATCGATCAGCGGGCTCATGGGGTTTCCTCAAAGGCGCGCGGCACTATACCTGGCGAAGGTGACTTTTCGGTGAGATCCGCGGGCGGGAGGCAGTGCCGGCCGATACGCCGGCGAAGGCGGTCAGTGAATGATGAGGCTCAGCAGCCAAAGACCGAGGATGAGCAGAATGAGGCCGGAGATGATCGAACGGCGAAAGAAGGCTCTGAAGGCGCCGACCAGGAGCATGAGGCCAATGACCAGTGCCGCGATCGTCAGTAGCGATCGATCCATGCCGAGCGTCGTCGCCAGCCCATCCACGAAATTCTGGCTGGCGCCGGCCAGCATGCCGAGAATCCAGTAAAGACCATCGACGATGAAACGGATCACGCTGCCAATGGCCTGTCCCAGCCATTCGAAAAATCCTTCAACCTGCATGGATATCTCCCGTGTTTACAGGTCCGCACGCAAGCGCAGCGGCATTGCACCATTGGGCCGCGGGCGACGTGCCGAGTTCCGCGCTGAACCCCTCGTCGATGGCAATGTGGAGTACATGGCAGTGGTGAGTTACCCACGCCAGATGTCGGAACTGCAGCCAACTTGAATCCTGGCGATGGCGTTGGGCAAAGCCTTTCAGGGGGCAGATGCGTTCAGCGGCTCGAGCAGCAGCCCTTCGCCTTGCGGCGCCGCAGAACTGAAACATCGGTGTGGCAAGATACGCCGCGATACCCCGTCGAGTCTTATGAAATGCTCAATGTCTTGAAAGGCCATCTTGGACGACTTGCCGACGTTCGCCTATGGGCCGGCGCGCTTCTATTGTTCGTGCTGTTGATGGCCTATCAGGTGCGGGCACTGCACCTGGATGATCGGTTCTATTACTGGATGCAAAGCGAGCTGGACCGTACGACTTGGGAGTCTCGCGGCGTACAGCTTCTTAAATTCCACGTCACTGTCGAGGCCAAACCCGTCGCAGGCGTGAGCGACAATTTGTCGGGCCTTACCTTCGATGGAGACCTCGATCGCCTCTGGGGCGTTATCAACAACCCGGAACAGCTGGTCGCGCTGGACGCGCAGGGCAACCTCTTGGGTAAGTACGCGCTGTCTGGCTTTCAGGATGTCGAGGGGATCGCGTATCTGGGCGATGGTCTCCTGCTGTTGGCCGAGGAGCGCACGCATGCGCTGCTTGCCGTCCCGGTACCTGCTGTCGATGGGCAAGTCATCGACCGACGCGATGCACGCGGGCTGACGCTGTCGCTCGATGCAGGCGACAACGACGGATTCGAGGGGCTTGGCTATGACAGCGAAGGGGATCGCCTTTTCGTCGTGAAAGAGCATTCCCCGATGAAGCTTTACGAGATCCGCGGCCTTAAACGAAGCCTCTTCGGTCAGTTCGGCCTCGAGGTAATCGATCGGCAGCGTTGGATCGACGACTCGGTCATGGCGACCGATTTGTCCTCCGTCGAATACGACGCGCGCACCGGACACCTCATTCTGCTGAGCGATGAGTCCAAGTTGCTGATGGAATTGGATGCCGAAGGCAAGCTCGTGGGGTATCGCTCGCTCGACTCAGGGTCGGCAAACCTCAAGGACGATATAGGGCAGGGCGAGGGCCTGACGTTCGACGACCGAGGTAACCTGTTCGTCGTCAGCGAGCCCAATCTGTTCTATGCCTTCAGGCGCGAGAACTGATCAGCCCCGCTGAATGAACCACACCCCGGCGATGATCAACAGCAACCCTGCAATCTTGCCTGCGCTGATCGGAGACTCGCGAAACCCCGCCCAGCCGAAATGATCGAGCAAGACCGCCATCGTCAACTGGCCCGCCAGGACGAGGGCGATGAACAGCAGGGCGCCAATTCGAGGTCCTGCCATGGCAGCGGTCGCAAGAAAGAACGCGCCGAGTAACCCTCCGGAAAATTGCCACGTTTCAGCGCTCTTGATTGCCGTGGCGCTCGGCATCTGACGCAAAACGAACGTCAGCACGATCAACACAACCGTTCCTACGATGAATGAAATCATCGCCCCAGGTATCGCGCCGCCCACCTGCCGCGCGAGCTGCCCGTTGATACCCGTTTGCAACGGCAGGACAGCCCCAATGACAAAGGTTAACGCGAACAACCACGATGCATGTTGCATGCGGCACTCCGAGTTAAGTTAAAAGCTGCGCGCAGGCAGGGGACAAGCGTGTTCCAAATCTATCTATGACCTTGCGAACGCGAACCGAAAGCTGATGACATGGCACTGTAAACCGCGCAGGGTCGCTGAAGGTTTACCGAAGGCAAGCGAGCATTTCGAAGACTATCCCGATCTCTTTCGGCCATAACGCGGCAAATCGTAAACCACTTTTTTAGCGAGGCGGATATTGCGACAGCACCTTGGCAACCGTCTCGCGAATCGCCTGCGCCCGTTCATGGGGGCTTGGCGGGTCGCTACGCATGATCTGCTCGGCGCTGCCACGCCACACCAACTTGCCGTCTTCGCTGTCGATCAGGTCGACCTGCAAAGTACCGACTTTGTATTGCACCGTTCGCGTTTCGGAATAGGCCGGTATCGCCCAGTAATTGTTCCAATAGCCGCCCCACATGGGGGTGTAGCCGGTCGTTACCTGGCGCTCGCGCTCATCGACGATGAGCCAGGTCCGTACCTTCAGATCGCTCTTGGCGTCTTGGGCGGCAGGGCGTAGACCGCGTTGATCAAGTTGCTCAGCCACCGCCTCAGCTATCCGTTGATCGGTCAGGTCGCTCTTGAGGCGTGGGTCATCCGGCTGGTACTGCAGGCGGGGACTCGACCAACTCCAGGTTCGATAACTGGCGAAATCCCGATCAGGATCGAAGTCCCGATCAAGGTTCACCGTCTGACAAGCCGCGAGCAGTAGCAAAGTAGGAATCAACGACAGGCGATACATAAGAATGCTCCCAGAGGATCAATTCAGCGTGGAGGATAGTTTTCCAATACCTTGCGCGCAGCGGTGTACAACGCCTCGCGGCGTTCGCCCTGATCACCGCTCATGGACAGTTCGGTACTGCCGTTCCACACGACCTGCCCTGCGCTGTCACGAAATTCCATACGCAGTACGCCCACTTCGATTTCATAAGTGCGGGTGATCGGTATGGTGGCGCCCACGCCATAGCGGTTGCCGCGATAAGGGCCGCCGTAATAGTCGCCATAGTTTCCGTAACCGCCATAGCTGTCATAGCGGTCATGTACCTGCTGCAGGCGGCGCTCGGTCCGTAGGCTGGCGTTGACGACCAAATCTGCGCTGTTACCGGTTGCAGGCCTTAGGCCCCGCTGTTCCAGGCTATTGGCAACCGCGTCTTTCAAACTGTCCGATGCGCCGCCTTCGACGGCCGTTACCGGGTTCGCGCCCCAGCGCCAGCTCTGAAAGCGTCCATAGTCCACCGGCGCGGAAGGGTACGCGCTCGCATCGAAATGCGTAGCTGCACTGGCTGGCGCGGGTGGAATCGGCGTTGATTGCGCTGTGTAAGGATTTGAGCTTTGGCAGCCCGCCAGCAGGAGTAACGCGCCAATCGATACCAAGGCCTTCATTGTTGTTCTCCTTCGCCGGTGGCTCTGCACGCTAGCGGGTCAAGCGTGGTTTGCAGATCCAATGCAGGTAGCGGCCTAATCCTGCGAAGGTTGGGTGGCGGCGGTAGGCCATCTCCATCTCCAGCAGATCTTCGCCACTGGCCTTCGCTTGAAAGTCCATCGGCATGTAGTCATGGAAGACTCGAATACCGCTTTTCGTTTGGACCGCCCAATCCGGCGCCAGTTGCTCAGCGAGCGTGCGGGGGTCGATGGGGTTTTGCGGCGTTAGACTTTGACCCTCACCGGAGAACCGCTCTTTGCGCAGCTTGCGGAAATGTCCTTTGAGTAGATTTCGATAGATCAGCGCATCCTTGTTGTAGAACGCCAGCGACAATAATCCCTCATCTGCCGTCAAACGCCTCAGCGTCGGCAGGATAGCGCTAGGGTCGGCCAGCCATTCCAGTACGGCGTGGCACAACACGAGGTCGAAACGGGTATCGGGCTCGTCCGCCAACGCTTGCCAGGGAAGCTGCAGGAAGCGTGCGTTGAGACCTGCTTCGGCAAAGCGCTGGCGTGCGCCTTCGAGCATGGGCGCTGCTGGTTCTGCGAGCGTCACCTCGTGCCCCTGGCTAGCAAGCCAAAGGCTCATGTGACCGAGCCCCGCGCCAATGTCCAGCACCCGTAACGGACGCTTTGGCAGGGCTTCGGTCAGATCGGCCTGCAGCACTGCCAGGCGCACGGCACCCTTGGTCCCGCCATAGATTTTTTCGGCGAAGCGAACAGCCAATTCGTCAAAGTGCCGGTCTTGTTCGCTCATCGTGCGAACCGCGTTTCGCTATGCGCCAGTTTGGCGCGGACCACCGTATCCATGTCCAGGCCGAGTTCAGCGCATAACAGCAGCAGGTAAAGCACGATGTCACCGATCTCTTGACCTGCGTGCTCCAGCTTGTCCGCGGGCAACGCGCGGGATTGGCTTTCACTCAGCCACTGAAAGATTTCAACGAGTTCGGCCATCTCGACGCTGGCGGCCATGGCCAGGTTTTTGGGGCTATGAAACTGGCGCCAGTCGTTCGCATCGCGGATGGCATGCAGGCGCTCGGTAAGGGATTGGGTATTCATGAAGGGCTCCGTAGCAGACGTATAGCTTCCAACGGCATCTGCTACAGGGCAAGTCAGGATTGTGCAGCGAGCGCCAGCGGCACGGTTTCTTCAGCCAGGAAAGGCAGTGGCCGCCAACATCCGTCGAGGTGACGTTTGCCTTTGGCGCCGGTCACGGTGAAGCTGCCGCTTTCACCCGCATCGCCGGCCATGAGATGCGCTTCACCCGGCAATACGAGCGGGCGATGGAAACAGGCTTCGACCTCGTAGCCTGATTTTGGCAACCGGTCCGCCATCGCCGCCAGGACGCGGGCCTTGTTCCACAAACCATGAGCGATGGGCCGATCGAAGCCGAACAGGCGTGCAGTCAGGGGCGACAGGTGGATTGGGTTGTAGTCGCCCGACACGCGCGCATAGGCCCGACCGATATCCGCCGGCACGGACCAGTGTGCAATTTCACTCAGGGCGGCTGCGCGCCGTTGGCGCCGCTCGCGGCCCGCGGTTCCTGGGGTCGTGCCTCGGCATAGCAACCGGCTGGTGCCTTCCCAAAGCAGGCCTTCGGCGTCTTCGAGTCGCGCGATCAGATCGAATGCAGCGCCTCGCGGATGCGCGTGGAGGTTCTCACTGATAACGCTGACGCGAAACGGGCCGCGTGTATCCAAAGGCCGCATGACACGGATACGGTTTTCCAAATGGACCAATCCCAACAACGGAAACGGGAAATCGTTAGCCGTCAGCAGGTGCATCTGTAATGGGAATGCCAGCACATGGGGATACGTCGGAGGCAGCGTGCCGTCGTCCGCATGACCACAAAGCTCGCGGTAGCGCGACAAGTGCTGAGGGTCGACTTCCAAGCTGCAACGCAGCCCACGGTCTGGGAGTGCTCGACCTGTCACGCTGCGGCGCAGCGCGGCCTGTAGATACATGACCGGAAGAGCAGGTGGGGCCGGCATGTCGAGCCAATAGGTCATCACAGCGATTCCTTGAAGCAGGGCCTTCAGCCCGGTGGGTTGTCCGCGGCGCATACGAACGACGAGAGTATAAGCGCAGCGACGGTCACCAGGCAGATACTTGGCTCTGTACCAAAAAATGCCTGTGCTTGGTGATGCTGCGTCGGAATGGATCTCAGAATGCTCGTTTACAACACGTAAACTGCGCTTCTTCGAACAATTTCGCCTTGGCTGACCTTCGCTCGACGACTTTTCGTACAGAGTCAAGCGGTCAGACCGTGCGAGGTAGCGTCCGTTTCGTTTCGCCGGTGAAGGTTTTCGTACGCCGCGGGACGGAACAAAGCGTGTGCGACCTTAAGACGCCTTTTCTGCGCTCGACGGTTCCGAGCCGCACGCCTAGAATCCCGCGCATGACTACGACCGCCCACCAACGCCGGTCCGTGGCCTTACTGCTGCTGTGCGTCCTTGTCCTGGACGCGCTCTTTATCGGTATTGGACGCGGCCACGCCTCTGCACTCGCGCTGAGTGGGTTGCAGGGTGGCTATTGTTCCGCGGCGGGGCATGTCTTCTCGGGCGTAGGGATCGACTCGAAAGAGGTTGGCCATAAGGTGACTCTCGCGCAATGCCCCCTGTGCGCGTCCTCTGGTGGGTTGCCGATTGGCGGCTGGCGACTCGAAGCATTGGGCGTTGCGCCGGATGTTATCCGTGCAGCGCCGGCGCGGGCGCTGGTCATCGCCGACGATCACTGGCGTTCTGCCAATCCCCGCGCTTCCCCGGGCTCTATCGAATCGTTGGTTTAATTCCTTACCTTCGCCACCGCGTCGCTTTACGCGACGCCATAAGAGTCCGATTCCGATGTTCAAGAAATATGCCCTGCTGGCCGCGTTGCTGGCCACGACTGCTCTCGCTCACGCCCATGCGTTCGACGCCGGTGACCTGCACATCGACCATCCATGGTCGCGAGAATTACCGCCGAACGCACCCACGGCGCCGGCCTACTTCGTCGTGCATAACAAGGGTAGCGAGCCCGATCGTCTGCTTGCTGTGGAAACTGCCATCGCGGGGCGGGCGGAGTTGCACGAGCATGTGCATGCCGGCGACATGATGAAAATGCAAAAGGTCGACAGCGTAGTCATCCCAGCGGGCGGTGAAATTACGTTCGCGCCCTCGGGTTACCACGTCATGCTGTTCGATCTGAAGCAGCCCCTGCGGAGCGGTGATCGCTTTCCGCTGACGCTGCACTTCGAGCGCGCGGGCGATGTGCCAGTGGACGTGGCTGTGCAGCGAGACGCGCCGAGTGCAGATGGCCGCGGTAATGGCGCTCATGCCGAACATGGCGCTCACCACGACCACTGAGCATGCGCAGCGGCACCCGATAGGCGGATAACCCCGTACCTATCGGGCGCCTTGCCTTGCTGACGTTCTCGCCATGACGTCTTCTCGACGATTGCCGAACGGCGTGTTGCCCGCGCTGTTCGCCATGCTCCTGTTGATCGCGGGACCGCTGCTGTCGCAGGCGGTTTCGCTCTCGCACGCCTCGCCTCAGCCCGCACCGTGCCACGCGCAAATACCGGTTCACGCCCATGGCGAACCCGCGGCCAGCGTCGCGCTGCACAGCGACGGTCACGCCCATGCGCTCTGGGCGAAATGCGGCTACTGCGAGTTGTTGCTGACCTGCCCGGGCGTTTCGGGCTTTAGTTATGTGGCCCTGGTGCCGCCGCCTTATGGTGGGCCGCTGGCGCTGCCCCGCAAGGTTCGGGACGAACATCTTCCGCCCATCCTGCACGATGCCCAACCGCGGGCGCCGCCGGTCCTCGTCTGATCGCACATTTTTCTGTGATTCGCATCCGCTGTGCGTCGACGCATGCGACGCGACAGCGATGCTCTGCCCCAATGAAACCCAGGGCACTCATGTGCCGAGGTTTCGAGCGACCCTATGACGAGGTCACCTGATGTCTGTTGATCACTCCGCCGGTTGCGCGCCAGAACGTGCCGCCGGTAATCCGTTGCTTGCGCTTCTCATGCGCCTGCATTTCTACGTGGGCGTATTCGTCGGCCCCTTTCTGTTCATCGCGGCCGCCAGCGGTATCGTCTACGTGCTTTCGCCGCAAATGGAACCCTGGCTCTATTCCAAAGCGCTTTACAGCGAAGCACGGGGGCCATCCTTACCGCTTTCCCGCCAAGTCGAAATCGCCGAAGCCTTTCTCGACCATAAAGGAACGTTGATAGCGGTTCGGCCATCTCCGCAAACCGGGGTGACTACCCGTGTTCAGTTCGCCGAGTCCGGCCTTCGCCCCTCCGAAAGCCGGGCGATCTTCGTTGACCCGGTGAGTGGGGAAGTCCGGGGCGACCATGTGGTGTATGGCACCTCAGGCGTACTGCCGGCCCGTGGTCTCATCGATCAATTCCACCGTGGCCTGTTGTTGGGCGATTTTGGTCGACTCTACAGTGAATTGGCCGCGTCCTGGTTATGGATTGCGGCCCTTGGTGGTGTCGTCCTTTGGCTGACGAAAAGGCGCCGAGCGCGGGCAGAGCCGAAGGCCGGTCAAGGCATGAGACGTTGGCACGCTCGCCTGGGGCTCGTGCTTTTGCTCGGGCTGCTGTTCTTCTCGGCGACCGGCCTCACGTGGTCCCAATATGCAGGTGGAAACATCGGTGTGCTGCGCCAGTTCTACGGCTGGTCGACGCCGTCTGTAGCGACCGCGCTGAATGGCGCTATGGATATGCCGGCAGGTGAGCATGCCGAGCACATGGGGCACCACATGGCGGGAATGACAGGTGATGCGCCGACCGATACCAAGCCGTTCGACGCCGTGTTGGCGGCCGCACGCCAGTCCGGCATCGACGCCAGTTTGCTGGAAATTCGTCCGGCACGTTCTGCCGACAAGGCCTGGACCGTCACGGAAATCGATCGTCGCTGGCCGTCACAGGTGGATGCGGTTGCGGTCGATCCACACACCTTGCGGGTCGTCGATCAGGTACGTTTTGAGGACTATCCGCTGGCGGCGAAGCTGACTCGCTGGGGGATCGACCTGCATATGGGGGTATTGTTCGGGTTCTGGAATCAGGTGGTTCTAGCCTTGTTTGCCCTTGGCCTGGCGGTCATGGTCGTGTGGGGTTACCTGATGTGGTGGCGACGTCGACCTATCGCGTATGGATACCAAGGGCCGCTACGCACCTTTCTGGCATTGGGTGTTGGTATGCGCTTGTGGGTGCTCACGACATTCTTGGTGTTGGGGATCTGTTTGCCCGTGCTCGGCGCGAGTCTGGTGCTGTTCGTCCTGATTGATGGCGTAGTCAACGGCGTGCGCCATCGCGAGCATGGCTGGTCGCAGCCCGGCTCGCCCCCACAGGAAGAGAAGGTGGTGTAACTCCGTCCTTCGCCGTACCGCCGCATTCTTGTGGGAGCGGGCCATGCCCGCGATGTATGGATCAGGCGAAGACGAGCTTACAGTGTGATCGCATTCGCGAGCATGGCTGGTCGCAGCCCGGCTCGCTCCCTCACAGACGAGAGCCGCTTCGTTGAGGTCGTTACTGAACGGCCCAGTGCTACCAGATGTCACTGAATGTGTATTTCGCCCCTGCCCTTGTCGATGGCCGCTTTTAGGGTCCAGCGCATGAGATAGGGCGGAATGCATTCCCTGATGTCCTGCTCCGGAATTCATCGATGTCTGCGCTCAAAGAAGAGTTGTTCCTCATCCTCGCGGCGATCGTTGGCGTCGTCGCCTACGTGCTGGAGCCCCATTGGGCAGAGGGCGGTCGCGCGCTGGCGCTGATTGCGGCAGCGATTCTGGTAGGGGCGATCGTGCTGGCGTCGATGCGAGTCGCGCACCACGCCGAAGTGCTCGCGGAAAAAGTCGGTGATCCCTACGGAACCATGATCCTGACCTCATCCGCCGTACTGGTGGAGGTCGTCATTCTTGCGATCCTCATGAGCCATGAACCCTCGCCAACCCTTGTGCGCGACACCATCTACGCCGCCGTGATGCTGGACCTCAACGGCATTCTCGGTCTCGCAGCCTTGATGGGCGGCCTCAAACACGGCGAGCAGCCGTATAACGACGATTCGGCTCGTACCTATAGCGTGATGATCCTTACCGCGATGGGCATTTCCATGGTGGTGCCCGAGTTCATCCCCGAGGCGAAATGGCACGTGTATTCCTTGTTTACGATCGGCGCGATGGTTCTGCTCTACGGCGTTTTCCTGAAAATGCAGGTTGGCGCCCATAGTTATTTCTTCAGCTACAGCTACCCAGAGAAAAAGCGCCGCAAGGGCGATACCGTCGTCGAAGAAGCCCATGCGAGTACCATGCGCGCGATCGTCACGTTGGTCGTGGGCGTAGTACTCATCGGCGCGCTGGCGGAAGTCATGTCCAAGGCAATGACCATTAGCCTGGAAGGCAGTGGCGCGCCGCCAATCGTCGCCGCACTGATCGTGGCGGCTATTTCGGCAAGCCCTGAGATTCTGACCGCGTTGCGGGCTGCGTTAGCCAATCGCATGCAGTCGGTGGTGAACATCGCTTTGGGCGCATCGCTGTCGACCGTGATCCTGACCGTCCCGGTCATGGAGGCGCTGGCGCTGTACAACGGCCAACCCTTTCAGATGGCGATGACGCCCGTACAAACGGTCATGGTATTCATCACGCTGATCGTGGCTGCGATCAACCTCAACGATGGCGAGACGAATGCCATCGAAGGGATGACGCATTTCGTCTTGTTTGCGACCTTCATCATGCTGGCGTTGATGGGGGTGTAGCGCTGTAATGTGGTCTTTTCCCCCGATCGAGGCGCTTGCATGACCCTCCGAATTTATCTTGCCGGTCCGGCCGTGTTCCGTCCTGACGCCCTCGAGTACGGTGAATGGCTGAAAGCGCAGTGCGCCGAGGCGGGGTTCGAAGGGCTTTACCCGCTAGACAATGCTGTCCCGGCGGAGATCGTCGACCCTGCGGAGCAGGGGGCGTGGGTGTACCGTGCCAACCTTGCCCTCATCGAGCGGTGCGACCTGGTATTGGCTGACCTGAATTTCTTCCGCGGCGCGGAGCCTGACAGCGGCACCTGTTTCGAGGTCGGCTATGCGGTCGCCTGTCGAAAGCCGGTCTATGCTCACGTGGGTGAAACGGGAAGCTATGCAGAGCGGATCGCGCGGCGGTTTCCTGATCTGTTCCATGAGAAAGGCGTGGACCGCGACGGTATGGTTATCGAGGAGTTCGAGTTGCCCCTGAATCTGATGTTGGCCGTCCCGTCCCGGCTCGTCCATGGCAGCGTCACCGATGCGCTGGCGCTCATCGCCCGTGAACACGAGCCTCGGGTGCAAGGCGCAGCCGAATGAAGAGCTGGAAGCTGTTCGCTCCCGTTCTGATCTTCATCATCGTCGCCATCACGCTGTATTTGCGGCTGCACCGTGAGCCCCTGCTACTGCAGGGCGAAGTGGACGCCACCACCGTCACCATCGCCTCGAAGGCACACGGCAGGGTCGCTCAACTTCACGTCCAGCGCGGCGACGATGTGCGCAAGGGCGATCTGCTGGTAAGCATCGTCAGCCCTGAGCTCGAAGCGCAGGTTGCCAGCCTCGAGGCCGCGCGGGCTGGGGCAGAGGCGCAAGTGCGGGAGTCCGCGAGCGGCACGCGGGAAGAAGACCTGCGGGTGCTGCAGGCCAATGTAGCGGAAGCCGAGGCGACGCTGCGCAATGCCGAGCGGGACTACAAACGCTATGCAGAGCTGGCCGACCGTGGTTTCTATCCGCAGAGTCAGCTGGACATCGCGCGGCGCCAACAGGACGTTGCGCGCGATCAACTCGCGGCGGCGCGGGCTAATCTCGCCAAAGGCGAGTCCGGTGATCGAGCGGAACGTCGTGAAGCACTATCGGCCTCATTGGCCCAGGCGGATGCGCAGTTGCAGCAACTTCAGGCGCAGGCAGACGACCTTCAGGTGCAGGCGCCGGTCGATGGCGAAATCGGTTCGATCCCTGCTGAACAGGGCGAGCTGGTCAACGCGTACAGCCCGTTGATGACGCTGGTGCAGTTGTCGCGCAGCTATTTCATTTTCAATCTGCGAGAGGACCTGCTGGTCAATGTGCGCAAGGGCGGTCATGTGCGCCTGCGGGTGCCGGCGCTGGATCAGGACATCGAGGCAGAGGTGCGATATATCGCGCCATTGGGCGATTTCGCGACCAAGCGCGCGACGCGTGCGACGGGCGATTTCGACCTGAAAACCTTTGAGGTACGGCTGTACCCATTGGCACCCGTCGAGGGTTTGCGCCCGGGCATGAGTACATTGTGGCAGTGGGCCGAGGAATGACGGTGCCGGTCGCGTTCCATCATGGCCATCGCTGACCGGCGTCGAGGAACGCCGCAGCGCAACTTCGCGCGGTTCATCCACGCCTTCAACACCGAAGCGCGCATGGCCGCGCGTAGCTGGACGGTGCACTGGCTAGGCTGGATCTGGCCGCTGATCCTGTTCGTCGTGATCAGTGGTATCTACCAAGCGGGGACGTTGCAGGACATGCCGGTCGCGGTGGTCGACCAGGACCACAGCACACTCTCACGGCAATATGTTCGTCAATTGGATGCGGGTTCGCACGCCTCGCTCGTCACGGCCGAAGGTGGGTTGTCCGAAGCGTTGGACGGCTTGCAGCAGGGAGATCAATACGGGCTGATCTACCTCCCTCACGATTTCGAAGCGGATGCATTGGCGGGGCGACAGCCAAGCGCGGCGTTTTATTACAACTCGCTGTTCTATGCGGCGGGGTTCTATTCCACCCTCGACGCAAGCGGGCTGACGGCGGGGCTCCAGCAATCGATGCGACCCCAGTTGGCCGCGGGGATGGGTTTGTCGATGCCTGGGTTGGCGAGCATCAGCGTGGCGTTCGAAAGTCTCTACAACGCCAGTGGCAACTACATTTATTACCAGCAGTTCGCCGCGGTCGTGCACTTGCTGCAGCTGTTCGTTATCGTCGCGACCATCCATGTCCTGGCGCGGGAAGCTCCCGAGCTTCGCGCGAGCTCCCCACATATCTTGCGGGCCAAGGCCCTAGGTGTACGGCTAGTTGGCAAGCTCGCACCGTACACCTTGCTGTTCTCAACGTTGTTGATGATCGAAGTGTTTTTCCTGGTCTGGCTTAACGGGGCGGTGATCAAGGGCAGTGTGTTGTGGATGCTGGCGATCACGGCGTTCTACGTTGCCGCATCCCAAGCCGTCGGGCTGGTGTTGTTCATCTTCACTGCCAATAGGTTCTCCGCGTACTCACTCGTCGGCATGCTCATTGGGATCGCGCAGACCTATTCGGGCGTACTTATTCCCGCGCTGGCGATGCCGCTACCCGCGCAATTGATCAGCCATATTGAGCCGTTGACGCACGCGTTGAGCGGGCTTTTCGATCAATTCTTGCGCGATGCGCCGGGCACGTCCGGGCTCTACGCATGCCTCAAATTGTCGTTGTATCCCTTGATCGCCTACGTCATTGCCAAGCAGCGGCTGCGTAAGCGTCTCGACTTCAGCCCGGCGTAGGAGGCGGCGTGCTCAACTTCTGGAAAGTCCTGCAGCTAAGCCTGAAAAACATGCTGGCTAAGCCGCTCTGGCTACTGCTCGTCGCCACTGTGTGCATTGCGTCGCTGCCGTATCTGGGAAGGACGATCGATAACCTGCCGGTGGCCGTCGTGGACATGGACCACACGAGTGCCAGCCGCCAACTTTCCCGGCTGCTCGACGCAGCACCGAAGATCGCCGTCCGCAGTTACGACAACCTCCCGGACGCCAAGCGCGATCTGGCTTGGCGTGAGCTGTTTGGCGTGATCATCATTCCGGTGGATTTCGAGAAGCGCTTGCTGCGGGGCGAATCGCTGGTGGTGCCGGTGTTTGGTGACGCCACGAATCGCATGGCGAACGGGCAAATCCAGCAGGACATTACCGCGACCTACAACCAATTGCTGAACGATTTGAACCGGGCCGTGCTCATGCGCGAAGGGTTCTCCGAACGGCAGGCGGATGTCATCTTGCGGCCTCTCATTACTCGGCTCGTGGACCTCTACAATCCAGGTACGAGCTTCGCAGCCATCGTTCTGCCCGGCCTCGTCACGCTTGTCCTGCAGCACGGGCTGCTGCTGTCCAGTACTCGGATCAATCTCAATTTGCGCGGTGGAACGCCGCGTTCACTACGTCAGCCCCTGTCGACTCGGCTAGGCCGGTATGCCGCGCAGTTATTGGTATGGATGGTGTTGGCGATGCTGCTGTATGTGATCTGGCCGCATATCTTTGGGTTTCGGCAAACGGCCTCGTTCTGGGCTCTGCTAGGGCTGGTCTTGCCGTTTCTGTTGGCTGTGCTGGCCTTTAGCGAGTTTCTCGCTGAACTCCTGCCTTCCGAGGAGGCGGTCTATCTCACGCTGACGTTCGTAACCATGCCCTTGTTCTACCTCGCAGGCTACACCTGGCCGCCGCAGGCAATGCCGCAATGGGTGCTGTGGCTGGCGAACGCGATACCCTCGACGTGGGCGATTCGGGCGGTGGCGGAGATGAATCAGATGAACCTGCCGCTGCTGGAAACCGGACGGCATGTTTTGGTTCTGTTGGCGCTAGCGGCCGGGTACGGATTGGCGGGGACGTTGATCTATCAGTGGCGTAACTATCGGCGGGATCACGGCAAGGAACCGACGCCGCTGGCATAGCGCTGGAGCGCAGATTCGCCTGTAGGAGCCAGCCCGGCTGGCTCCTACAAAAAACGCGCAAAGGGCAGGGCTGGCTGCGCGGTATGCGCGCGCCGAGCATGGGTCACTGTGAAGAGGTGGCGCCGCTGTTGGTTTTCTCGATCGCTTCCTGGCGAAGCTCATTGGACTTGCGCTGTTCTTCCTGCGCTTTCTGCAGGAGCTCGGTCTTCTTCGCCGGGTCGTCCGTCTTCAAAATCTCATCCATGTGTTGGGCCGCCGTCTCTTTGTGCTCGAGCGCGGCCTGTTGCTTGTCTTCGGCCATCTGCTCACCGCAGCCAGCCAACAGAAACATGGCCGAAAGTGCCATGAGATAACGGGGGACGGTGGACATGAATCGGTTCCCTGTAGAAAAACTCCCCTTTTCGAAAAGTGGCGTATCGGGAAGTTCCTCCCACGGCCCTTCGCCTCTGCAAACACCGGTTTTGATAGAGCCAATATTGCGTGTCATAAATGGCCTAAATGAACCGAGCGGTCAGCTTCTGAGGCTTTTGTGAATTCGCGCAAGGTATCGCCATCGAAGGGCGGATTACGGGGGTAAGCGGTATCTCTATCGCGAAAGCCTTGAGATAGACTTTGCGCGTTCACACCATCTCTCGTTCGTACCTATCGATTGCCCGTTACCGGCGCCCCGTCGTATGGCGCATCCGTGTATAGCGCGAACGAGTTTTTTTTCGTTGAGCGCGGCTCGCCCGGCTCGCGCTCAAGCCAAGATCGAAGGAACTGTCGTGTCTCTCAAGAACTGTTTACGTGCGTTTACCGTAGTGCTCTCGCTGTTCGCTTCGACGAGCTGGGCCGAGATGGCACCCCTCGAAGCGATGAACATGGCGGGCCTGCAACGCACGCTCGGGCAGATTCTCGCCAAGGACTACATGATGATTGGCTCCGACGTGAAGGCAGATGTCGCGTCCAAGCAGCGTGAGGACACGCTGGCGTTGTTCGAAGATCATCACCAGAAGCTCAAGGCCTACGCGCCCAATGACGAGATTCGCAAGGCGCTCGCCGATGTGGATGCGACCTGGCAGGACTATCGCAAGCTCGTCGCCACGGCGCCGGACAAGGATCAGGCGGTAAAGGTCTTTGCCATGGCTGAGCGTCTTGTGCAGCAATGCCAACACGTCACCGACGTGTTCGAGAAGCACAATGGAGACGCCGCGTCGCACTCGATTAACCGAAGCGGTTGGAACCGCGTTCTCACTCAGCGCATTGCACTGCTTTACATTTCCCGAGCCTGGGGTATCGCGGCGCCGAATCTGGATCAAACGTTCGATGCGTCGGTCAAGGAGTTCGGCTTGATCATGGCGGAACTACAAGCCGAGGGTGCGCCGAACGATGCCATCGCTCAATCACTGCGCAAGACCGAAGCCCGCTGGGCGTTCGTGAGCCAGGCGTTCGCGTCCGACGAATTCATGCCAACTATCGTGGCGACCAATGCAGAGTCGATGTTCCGCCAGCTCAACGAGCTGACTCGGCTGTATGCAGGTCTCAACGACAACACGCTTTGAAATAAAACACGCACAGCCGTATTCCGCCGCGGACCTACCGACGCTATTCGGGACGGGTCCGCTGGCTGAACTCCTTTTCAGGCAAGCGGGTCGACTTTCTATCTCTACGTAGAATGGATCGGACCCATGCAGATTTCCCTCCAGCATCAGGTCGCACTGGTTACCGGCGGCAGTTCCGGAATCGGCGCGGCGGTCGCTGCCGCGTTGGCGAAGGCCGGTGCCGCGGTTGCAATCAACTATCACAGTCAGCGCGAACCGGCGCAAAAGCTCGCGGACAAAATCGTCGCCGATGGCGGGAAAGCCATTGCAGTCGGTGCCGACGTCGGCTCGCAGGCCGATGTCGATCGGATGTTCGCGCAAACGCTCGATGCTTTCGGGCGACTCGATATTCTCGTCGCGAACTCGGGCCTGCAACGCGATGCCGGTATCGACGACATGACGCTCGACGACTGGAACACAGTCATCAATACCAATTTGACCGGCCAGTTCCTCTGCGCTCAGGCGGCGATCCGTCAGTTCACTCGCCAGGATATCCAGCCCAATGGTTCGCGCGCGCGCGGCAAGATCATCCACATGAGCTCGGTGCATCAACGCGTTCCCTGGGCGGGCCACGTGAACTACGCAGCCTCCAAAGGAGGCGTCGACCTGCTGATGCAAAGCCTGGCGCAAGAAGTGTCCGAGCGCGGCATTCGGGTGAATTCCATTGCTCCTGGGGCAATTGCTACGCCGATCAACCAAGAAAATACGAAAGGTGAAGCAGGCGAGAAGTTGCTCGAGCTGATTCCTTACGGGCGGATTGGCGACGTAGAAGATGTCGCCAACGCAACCGTCTGGCTGGCTTCCGATCTTTCCGATTATGTGGTTGGCACGACCTTATTCATCGACGGCGGCATGAGTGTTTACCCGGAGTTTCGTGACAATGGATGAGAACTTATCGAAGCAGCGTCCGATCATGGCCCACGGTGTCGTGGGAGACATGCGAACTGCCGCATTGGTCGCGGATGACGGCACGGTCGATTTCTACTGTTGGCCCAAGTTCGATAGCCCGTCGGTGTTCACGTCGTTGTTGGACACCCCCGCGGCAGGCGATTTCGAACTGGCGCCAGAACTGCCAGGCGCGCGTCGGCAGCAGCTCTACATTCCCGGCACCAACGTGTTGCAGACGCGCTGGATCGGCGATACCGCCATTGTCGAATTGACCGACTTCATGCCTATAGACGGGGAGCCTTCTCGTTTGCTGCGCAAGGTCGAAGTGGTTAGCGGCAACGCACGGATCGCGTTGCGCTGTCAGCCCTGCCATGACTACGCCCGCGCGCAGACGCACGCGCGGTTGGAGGGCGAACGGGTATTGTTCGAAGCCGATGGTCAGCCAACGATGAGCCTTAGCGCCAGCCATGCGCTTCAGTTGGAAGGACGCGCCGCTGTCCTGGGCGTCGCACTGCAGCAAGGCGAAGTGTTCTATTGCCAATTAGGCGGTGAACAGGGAGCGTTACCGGACGAAGAGCAGTTCGAGTCGATGCTCCGCGAGACGATCACCTACTGGCGCCAGTGGATTCGGCATTCGACCTATAAGGGACGCTGGCGCAACATGGTCGAGCGGTCGGCCTTGGCCCTGAAGCTGCTGACCGACCGTGACTCCGGAGCGATCCTTGCCGCAGCCACGTTTGGTCTGCCTGAGCACTTAGGCGGCGAGCGTAATTGGGATTACCGCTACACCTGGGTGCGTGATGCGTCGTTCACCGTTTACGCGTTCATGCGCCTGGGATTGACGGATGAAGCGCGTCATTTCATGCGCTGGATGTCCCACCGCCTGAACGACAAAGGGTCCGCCGAGCAGTCCATGCATCTCATGTACAGCATCGACGGCAATCCGGATCTGCACGAAGAGACGCTGGACCACCTGGCGGGCCATGCAGGCTCGCGTCCGGTTCGTATCGGCAATGACGCGCATAGTCAGATACAGCTGGATATCTACGGCGAGCTACTCGATGCGGTTTACCTCTCTAACAAGTACGGTGAGGCCATCAGCAATCACGGTTGGATGCGTGTCACCCAGATCGTTGATGAGGTCTGCGAACGTTGGAATCAGAAAGACATTGGCATTTGGGAAATGCGTGGGGAGGAGTCGCACTACCTCCATTCACGACTGATGTGTTGGGTCGCCATGGACCGTGCCATTCGCCTCGCGGAAAAGCGCTCGCTGCCGGCCCCGTTCGCCCGCTGGAATGACACGCGCTCGGCGATCTACATGGATATCTACGATAATTTCTGGAATGCCGAACGTGGGCATTTCATTCAGCGACAAGGCAGCGCTGCCGTGGACGGGGCAATGCTTCTGATGCCGCTGGTGCGATTCGTCTCCGCGACGGACCCGCAATGGCTGGCGACCCTCGAGGAGATTGAGCGGCAGCTGGTACGGGACAGCATGGTGCGCCGTTATCGCTCAGAAGATAGCCCTGACGGGCTCGAGGGTGAGGAGGGGGCGTTTGCGGCTTGCTCGTTCTGGTACGTGGAGTGTCTAGCGCGCGCCAACCGCGTCGAGAAGGCCCATCAGGTGTTCGACAAGTTGCTTCGTTTGGGCAATCCGCTAGGGCTGTTCGCGGAAGAATTCGACTTGCAAGGTTATCACCTGGGCAATACGCCCCAGGCGCTCAGCCACCTTGCATTGATCAGCGCAGCGAGCTTTCTTGATCGAAAAATCAGCGACGAGCAGCATCTTTGGCAGCCCTGACCCACTCGTTTCGCCTGCGTTGGCCGACGTCTTGGGACGCCGGCTGACGGGAATCAGGAACGGGTGGTGCTGTCCTGCATTCGCGATAACTGACGCTCCAGAAGCGAAGGGTAGGGCTCGAGCAACCGCTCGACGCAACTGGCGCCCTCTGGGCTGGCGATGGTCCGTATCCGCGCGCGCTGGCGCACCACCGGGTCTTCGCCCACGCTTCGTTCGACCAAGAGCAGATTTCGGCTGTGCTGGCTCAAAGCGAGGGCGCTTTGAGCGGTCTCGTTAAGCAGCAATTCGGCCTGTCCAAGTTGGCGCAAGTCGTTGCCTAACGTCAGGCCGAGCTGTAGCTGCAGCGTGATGCCACTGTCTGCCACCTCCACTTGCAAGGCATGGCCCAGTGCACGGAGCAATTCACCGCAGCAAATGGCATGGGTCAGGTAGTCGTCGCTGTCGTTGCTATGGAACAACACGAGCGTGCTGCCATCGCCAAGGGTGTGCAGTTCGCCTTGGTACAGCTGAGCCGCACGATCCAGGCAACCCCGATAGCGTTCCAGAAGTTCGACCAAACGCGCCTTGGGTAGGCGCCGCAGTTGATCCTGTGCGCCCAATTGTATGGCCAGCGCGGCGCTGCGGGTGGTGTCAACAGCGGACGGCTCCACCTGCACAGCATTGTCATCGAGTTCATCGAACGCATCGGCCAGCCCATTCTCTCTGACATCACGCGCCAGTGGTGCCGGTGCGTGTGTCACGGTAGCAGGCAACGGCTTGTAAGGTGCGGCACTCGGTTGCGGGCGTGATGCGCGGGGAATGTCGTCTTCGTCGAAATCAATACTATCCAGTTCGTCGTTCGCCAAGTCGAAGGCCGGACGTGTTTGCCCGCGCAAACGAGGGGACGGCGCTTCTTCTTCGTCGTAGTCGTCCTCTTCCACCTCTGGTTCTGGCTCGGGGCGTGGAGGCGCAAGGCGCGCTTCCAGTTGGCGAGCCAAGTCGCCGATCTCGTCCATGCGGTTCGCGCCTGGCGCCGAGTAGTCGGGATCGCGCAGCCAAAGGCGGAGCTGCAACAGCGGTGTGGAAATGTAGCGCCCCAGCCGCAGGCTCAGCGTCAGGGCCAGGGCCAGCAGGATCAGGCTCAGGATCCCCATGCTTTGCAGGCTGATGGTCATGGGTTGCTGGAACTGCTTCATATCCAGCGTTACGCGTAAATGTCCCGCGATCACTTCCTGAAACGTTATTGGCGTTGTGTAGAGGCCGTCGTCCTCGTTGAGCATGCTGCGGGGAGGGCGCTCACCCGCCTCGGCGAGGATGCGGTTGTCCACGCTGTAGATCGCTGCGTGGGCGACCAAGGGGTTGCGCACCAGGTTGTTCAGCAGAACGTTGAGGCTGATGACGTCGTTCGCGACGAGCAGGTCCCTTGCCGACGATGCGGTTTGCGTCGTCAGGCTCTGGCCGAGTGCGTCGGCCTGCTCCTGCATCGCATGCTTGAACTGCATGCCCATGACCCAGGCATAGATCACCAGGGCGAGCGTTACGAGCACGACGCTGTGGAACGCGATGCGCAGGGCCAGGGGGACTCGACGTTGACGCAGTGCGTTGAAGAGGAGGACGAAGAAATTGTCGGATTTGACGGGCGCAGGCCGGTTCACAGAGCGCGGCTCTTCTCTCGGAAAGGATGGCGCGCAGTATAACGACAGGTATATGGCCGGCAAAGCTGGCGGCACGCATGAATTGCACGGCGTGCCGGCGTAATCCCCCGCGACTGTACGCCATGCGCGCCGCACGCCGTTGGTCGCTGTTCGTTGGCGCTGCCGCGACGCGCGCCGTTGAACGTGGGTCGCTGGTAGACTGGCCGCCTTTTTCGGCGAACGGAGCCTTTGCGTGATCGTCCAGATTAAAATCAGCTACCCCAATGGTGCGGTCCCCAATGCGTCCGTGCTCGCTGCGCTGTCCGTAGGTGTTGTGCGCCTCGTGGATGTCGACCAGGTTCAGGTGCATGGTGTTTGCCAAATGAGTGTGTTGGCGGAGCTGGCTTCGGCAACGTCCACCCAGTCATTGATCGATGGCGTTCGTGCCTTGAGTGACAGGCTGGACATCGATGTGCTGCCGCTCGATGACGCGGCATACCGGACATGGCTTGCAGGGCAGCGCAGCCAACGTCAGGTCATGACCGTAGCCGGGCGAGCGCTGACGATGGATGTCCTGCAACGTGTGGTGTCGATCGCCGAAGAATCGGGGTTGTCTGTCGAGCGTGTTCAGCGTCTTTCCGGGCCTTTCTTGGCGGATGCCGAGCGTGCCTGTTTGCAGTTGACCTTGATTGGCGAGGTTGCCGAACCCGCGGTCCTTCGCGAAGCGTTGCTCGCTGCTAGCGATGAATTAGGTGTCGATATTGCGTTGCAGCAGGACGCCATTTTCCGCCAGCACCGTCGCTTGGCGGTCTTCGATATGGATTCCACGCTGATCAAAGCCGAAGTGATCGACGAGTTGGCTAAGGTCGCTGGGGTAGGTGATCAGGTGGCAGCCATCACAGCTCGGGCCATGCGCGGGGAATTGGATTTTCGGGCCAGCTTCAAGGCGCGCATGGCGCTGCTGAAAGGCCTGCCCGAAACGGCTCTGGAGGGCATCGGCCAGCGTCTGGAGCTCATGGACGGCGCGGAGGCACTGTTCGTCGAACTCAAACGCCTGGGGTACAAAACGGCAATTCTGTCGGGTGGCTTCACCTATTTCGCGCGACAGGTACAGGCGCGTCTGGGGATTGATTACGTGTACGCCAATGAGCTGGAAATCGTAGATGGCGTGGTAACGGGCAATACCGTCGAGCCCATCGTGGATGCTCAGCGCAAGGCTGATCTACTGCAGTCCTTGGCCGAGGCCGAAGGGTTGGCGCTGGAGCAAACGATTGCCGTCGGCGATGGGGCGAACGATCTGCCGATGCTGGCGTTAGCCGGTCTGGGCGTGGCGTTTCATGCCAAGCCACTGGTGCGACAATCTGCACGCCAGGCAATGTCGGCATCAGGGCTCGATGGACTGCTGTACCTACTGGGCGTGCCGGACCATCATCGTTTGGAGAGCGCGTCCGCCTCGTAAGCGCTCAGTGAACCGAATAAGGGCTGTGTCCGCTTGCAGACACAGCCCTTTTCTATGCGCCAGCCGGCGAGGCAGCAGATCAGCCTTCGTCCGAAGAAAAGTCGTAATTCATGGACTGGGTGGGCTCTTGAAGGTAGAAGCCCTGGATGTAGTTGACGCCCGCTTGCCAGAGTGAGGCGAGCATGGCCGCCGTCTCCACGGTAGGGACGATGCTCAGTTTGGCGCGTGAATGGATATTGGCCAGCATCTCGTTCAGCGCATCACGCCGCATGGTGTCGCCCAAATCCTGCACGAGGCTTGTATCGATCTTCACGAACGTCACGTCCAGGTGCTTGAGCGTGTTGAACGGATTCTGAGACTGCCCGAAATGGGTGAGCGACAGGTGGCAGTTCAGGGCAGCGAGCCCCTTACTCAACTCGCGCGCCTGCTTAAGGTAGGTAATCGCATCGGCCTCCAGCAGCTGGAAGATGAGCGTGTCCGGCGCAAGCCCGTGAGCCTTTATCAGCCCGGCAAGCCAGGTCACGAGCGAAGGGTCTTGAAGACTGGCGCTTGAGAGGTGAATGAACAGCCGAGTGTTATTGCCACGACTGCGGTGTTCGGCCAGCAATTGAACGGCGTTGAGAATGACCCAGCGATCGATACGCGTCGCCATTCCAGTCTCCTTCGCGGCCTCCAGGAAGCGCTCAGGCGGTATCTCTTCACCTTCGAGGGTCAGTAACCGTAGCAGGACCTCGTAGTGCTCGGCCGTATCGCCGCGCAAGCTGATGACCGGTTGGAACAGCAGGCGGAACGCGCTATTAGCCAGCGCATGCTGGATCATCGCGAGGACGTCGCCTCGGCTGGCCGCCGCGGCAAGTGCTTCGCTGGCGTCGTAGGTTTTCAACCGGTTGCCCGCGTTGCTTTCGTCGACGCAACGCAGCGCCCGATCGATGACATCTTGGGCCTGCAAGGTCTGCTCGTCGGTACCGGTCAGGCCGATCGTGAGTGTGATCTGCACGGTCCGGCCGTTGATTTCGAACAGGTGCCCTTCGACTTTGTGCAGCAGGGCTTCGAGGCTGGTCTTCTTGCCGGACACTTCGCTTGGCATCAACGCGGCGAACGCATCGTCACCGAAGCGGGCAAGCTGCGCGCCATCGGCGATGTGCTCGCTAAGAATCTGCGTCAGCTCCACGAGCAGAATGTCCGTTCCGGTGATGCCTATGTCGGCCAGCACGGTGGAGTACTGATCGATGCGCAGGTAGGCGACGCATATCGGTTGTTCCGCCTGTAGAGCCCCGGCGACCAGCTCTAGGAAATGCTGGCGATTGAACAGACCGGTCACAGGGTCTTGGCTGCTGATTTCGCGAATCTTCTCTTCGAGTTCAGCGTTTTCCGTTTCGGCGCGGATCACGACCTGAATGCAGGGTTCGCCGTCGTAGCTGGCCGGCGACAGGCTCATGCGTGCAGGAAAGCGCTCCCCATCCGCACGTATGCCCTGGCAGTGCAGCTCGGGCGCGGCGTTGCTGTCGCCGTAATGCTTGAGGTAGTCCTTGAGGGTGTTCTGATCCTTACAGGTGATCAGGTCCATCATGGGGACGCCTTCGACTTCTTCGGCATCGTCGTAGCCAAACAAGCCGAGGTAGGTGCGGTTGGCATAGATGTGCATGCCATCGTGGACATAGGTGATGGCATCGACCGAACTGTCGAGCAACAGCTCGCAACGTTTTTCCGCCTCGCTCAACGCATGTTCTGCCTCGCGTCGCGCGCGACGATCTTGCAGAGCTGCGATCTCCCGGGTCGCTACCAGCAGCAGGCGTTCGTCCTCATGCTGGGGAAGCGCGTTGTGCGCGCCCTGCAGTAAGGCTTCGGTGATGCTGTCGGAGTCGTTGTCCGCCACCAACTGGATGAAAGGCACATCCTTGCCGAGGCGGCGGATGTGAGTCAGGGCATCGGCGGGTGCGAGCAGTTCGCTTTCCGGCGCGGCGATCAGCAGATCCCAGTCCTGCCGCAGAACGTCGATCAGGTCTTCTTCGGACGTCAGCCGATACAGGCGGGTGGCTCGACCGTTGTTGCGGAACAGGCTCGCCAATCGCTCGGCTTCGTTCTGCGAATCCTCGAGGATCAGCAGGCGGATCGTACTTTTTTCTGTGGCCATGGCTTCTGTAGAGCGCCTTCCGTCCGGCGGACTCGCCAAGCGGGTCGGCAATGATTTGTCGAGAATCTACAGAGACTTGGCAGGTGAGTCAAAGCCGGAGACGGTCGGCGTTTGAACGCTTCAGCGCGTCCAGATCGAAGGTGCCGATGATGACGGAGTCCGTGGCGCGAGGGACAGGCCTGTGTCGTCCGTTATCTCGCCCATCGCCGCCAGCCAGCGGAAGGTGAATTGGCTGAAGCTCGCTGTGGCGTCATGTTGTTCGATCAGCAAGGCGCGGCGCTCCTCGCCGCGAAGGTTGACGCTGACTTTGCTCTGCTCCTGGAAGGGCAGTCGCGGTGTAATGATCATCGCTGGCCGCGACAGCAACGCGTTCTCAGGTATCAGCAATGCGCGAACGTATTCGGTTTGTTCGCCTATCTTCTGGATGAGGCGCAAGCCGCAGGGCTGGGCGTTCGGCGCAATGAGCTGAATACCCATGCGGGTATCCAGGCGGTGTCGGCTGATCCACCTCACGACAGCCAAAGTCCAACGGTGCTGAAGATCCTGAACCGCCAGAATCTCTCCGGACAGCGGCACTGCGGGCGTGTCGTCGGGCCAGCGTAAGCAGTAACCGCCTGGGCCGTGGTCGAGGATTTCCGGTTCGAAGTGCTCGATTTTCTCTGGAGTGGCCTCTTCGGCGGTGACGCGAAATTCCACTTTTTCCGAAGGCATGCCGAGCCAATCCGTAGGCGCTTCCCCGGTCAGCGCTTCGGCCCAGACATCGGCATCGTTGTTCAATCGAAAGCGGGCGGTACGGTCCCGCGCGGTGCTCTTCAGTTGTGCAGCGAAAGATTCGCCATCCGCAAACAACGTATGGACGGCCGCCATGCCAACGCACACCCGCAGGGTTCCCTGGCCAGGAGTACGGTTGAAGCGGCGCCGCGCGCATTGCGTCCACGTCCGTTGCAGGTGCGCAGTGACGTCGGCTCCGAGGCGCTTGGCCGATGTATCGGTATCGCTGCTCAATGAGGCGATCAGCGAGGTCGTGACGATGCCCAGCTTGGCGTCACTGTCGAGCGAAATCGATTGCTTGTCTCGGGGGGCGGTATCTTCGCCAGCGGCGACGATGAACCGACATTCCGAATGGTTGGCAGGTGTCAGGTAGGCCCGGCTGCTGTTATCGCGCAACCAGGTGTAGACGATCTCGATCGCGTAGGGGCGCAATTGATTGGTGCGTGCAGAGCCGAACAGCAGCAGGGCCAGATAGGCTTCATCGATCGATTGGTGGCCTACGGCGATCAGGTCGTCCGGTGCTGGCGTCGAGTGCAGCGCATGCTGGCGTGCGAGCCCGTGTAACTGATGGGCTTCAAGCCAAAGTCCCGTTGGTGCGTGGCAATACCGGCGGGCTGTCCTAAGGAGGGGGCCACCCAGAGTCGAAAGGGCGCGCTGCAGGGCTTGGGTTGCGAGCGCGTCGTCGCGGTCAAGCCCGCGCAGGCATTCCAGCGCCACGCGTTTGTAGCCCGCAGCCAATTGCGTCTGGAGCGCCTGACACAACGTTACGACCTTACGTGTGCGTTCGTCCTGCATGGACGTCTGCGCGACCTTGCCATCGAGTTGATGGCAGGTCGTTTGAACATCCGTGCGCAAACGGTCCAACAGTTGAAGCAGCAACGCTGGCGTTGCGTGTAACCGGTTCAGCTCGAGCAGCATCGTAGACAGCTGTTGAGCAACGATGCCCAACTGATGGCGCGGCAATGCGCCAAGCCATTCGCTGAATGCCGCGACGTCGGTTGCGCAAGCGCTCAACGTCAGGCGGTCAGGCGCTGCAATACGGAGGTAGGGTGCTGACTGTTCCATCGCATCGTAAGGCACGTCTCAAGATGCATGGCACTTTAACATTATGTGCGCCAGTTCGCATTCCACCATTGCATTGGCGCTTGAAGGGTCATTTCAAAGGCTACCGGCCCGCTTGTGCGCAATGGTCTGCCCCATGACGACTGGCGCCAAGGGCTTCAGGCCCTCCGCCCACGACACCTGCTCGGGCCCGAACAGCATGACTACGGTGGAACCTAATTTGAAACGACCCATTTCTTCGCCTTTTTCAATCCGGATCGGCTGGCGCGCGGCTTCGTCATATCGCGTGCTTTTCAAGACGCGCTTGGGCGGCGTCACCAGGCCTGCCCATACCGTTTCTACACTGGCCACGATCATCGCGCCGACCAGCACCATTGCCATAGGGCCACGTTCCGTATCGAAGATGCACACCACTCGCTCGTTGCGGGCAAACAGCTCGGGCACGTTTTCCGCTGTCACCTGGTTCACCGAAAAGATTCGCCCTGGCACGTAGATCATCTCCCGCAGCGTACCGCTGATCGGCATGTGCACACGGTGGTAATCCTTTGGCGACAGGTACAAGGTGGCGAATTCGCCCCCCATGAACGGGGCTGCACGGCTGGCGTCGCCGCCCAGAAGCTCCAACGCGCTGAAGCTGTGGCCTTTGGCTTGGAATATGCGACCGTTCTCGATGGTGCCGGCCTGGCTCACGGCGCCGTCGACCGGGGAGGCGATGGCATCCGGCGCGGGATCCAGCGGGCGGGCGCCGTCTTTCAGGGCCCGGGTGAAAAAGGCATTGAAGTGCTCGTAGGCGGTGGGGTCTTCAACCCGCGCTTCGCGCATGTCCACATTGAAGCGGTTGATGAATCCCTTGATGAACGCGTTCTTGAACCAGCGCACACGGCACTCGGCAACGCACCCAGCGGCACGCGACAGCAGGTGATGGGGGGTGATGTACTGGCTGAAAATGAACAGGCGATCTTTAAGCGTCATCGGAAATCCTTGGAGAAAGTGTCTACGCCGGCTATAGCCGTGCGGACAGGGTGTCGTTCAAAAGGGCCTAGGGTTCGACCGGCGTATCGGGGTGATTGCCCCATTCTGACCAAGAACCGGCATACGCTTTGACGCGCGGATAGCCGAGCGCGCGCGCAACCAGGTAGGTGAAGCCCGAGCGATGGTGCGTCTGGCAGTGCGTCACGATTTCTTTGTCAGGCGTCAGCCCTAGCGCTCGCAAGTGTTCGGCGATGTCCTCCCGGATTCGCAGGTGGCGTGCCTTGTCCATGCCGTCGGTCCATTCGAAATGCACCGCGCCTGGAATATGGCCGCCCTTGGCTGCGAGTACCTTTTCACCACTGTATTCCAGCGGACCACGCGCATCCCAGATAGCCAAGTCTTCGGCGCCTAGGCGGCTTTGGAGGTAGTCCAGCGTCGCGGTGGGCGCGTCATCGATTTCAATCTTAACCGGGCCTGACTCTGCCGCCGGAACATCCTGCGTGAGCGGTCTACCCTCGGCATGCCAGGCGTGGATACCGCCGTTCAAATAGTGATAACGGTGGTGCCCGATGACGTCGAGCAACCAGATGAATCGGCCTGCCCAGCCGCCGCCTTCATCGTCGTACACCACGTAGACGGAATCCGCCGTATGGCCCAGTTCGCCGAAGAGGGTTTCGAGGGCTGCCTTCGACGGCAAGAGGCCGGGGGCGGGCGGTTGACCCAACTGAGTGCGCTTGTAATCGACATAACGGGCTCCCGGCAGATGGCCGGCTTCGTAATGTGCAGCGCTGCTGAGGTCGACCAGGATCAACTCAGGCTCGGACAGCAACGGCGCAAGATCGGCTGGCTCTATGACCAAGGGCAGTTCGGACAACGCAGACATGCGGGGTCTCCGGAGCGTAAAGCCCGGGATTGTAGCGGATAGCAGGGCTTGTGACAGGCGTAGCGATACGGACTGTGTAAGCGAACGCTAACCGCGTGCGGAACGTCCAGCGAACAGCATCAGGGCGCGCTCGATGCACTGGGCCGTTTTGCCGAAGATCTGTAGCGATGCGTCACTGAGCGGTAGCCCGTCCTGGTCAGCGACCAGCACGAAGGCGACCTTGCCATTCAGCGCGATCGAACGAAGGACCAAATGCTCGCTCGGGAACAGCGCTTTTAGGTTGCCGGGGAGTAGAGGCGAGAATTGCGCTACGTTCGCTGGCGACAATCGTAGTTGTCCGGCGCCGGCAAGCAGGCGGCGGACCACTTGGCTTTGCGCCGCTTCGAGTTTCAGTCCGGCCGAGTCAGCCGATAGCCCGTGCCCTTGCTGGCCAAGCAGTGCGCTCTGTGTCCGGTCTGCAACAAAGATCATTACCCGGCGCATGCCGCCGGCTACCACGGCGTCGCGGGCGGCGGAGGATAGCTGCAGCACGTTGACGAACGGCGATGGCGTGCTCAACAGGTTCGCGCATAGGGCTTTCCATTCCACTGCATCGCTTGTCGCTGGTTGGGTTGTCGGTGCGTCGGCGGTTTCCGTGGACGGGCCAAGACGGCGGGCATGCCATGGCCATAGCAGTGCTTCCGCGGGATGCCAGAGATCCTGCTGTTTCTGCTGACGTGCGCTGTGAACGGCCAGTTGGTGCACCTGTTGCTGCAGTTCATCCAGTTCGACCTGCATGTACAGCGCCGTCAGTCGCTGCCAACGCATGCTGTGAGGGCTGTCCCAGGCATGGTAGGAGGAAAGTGCCAAACCGTTGGCCAGAACGATGGTGTTGGCTGGTTGTGTCAGCCAGCGGCGCAGGTTTTCGTCCTCGTCCAATCGCTGTTGCCTCGCCAGCGGATGGTCCGTGTCGCGGGCGACGTGCAGGGCCTTCGCCAGCAGGCGGCGATCCTCGACCAGCAGGCGATAACCCTGCACGATCCAGTCGGGCAGGTGCCAGCGTTCCGCCAGTTTCAGGCACAGGGGCATGAGCGATGTGCCGAGCAACTCTCGCTCGACGAGGACCGGCGGCTCGTCGTTAGCGAGTACGCGGCGTTCCCATTCTTCGAAGAGTCGCGGATGCGCCGCGGCAAGTGTCCACAGCGGCGCGAGAAACAAAAGGCTGCCCCAATGGATGTCTTGCCAGAGGCGGGCCAGTCGGGAGGCGAACAAGCCATTGGCTTGCTGGCACGCGTGTTGGCTGATGGCTTGGAGCTGACGTAACGCAGGTGGTATGTCGGCTTCAGGAACCGACGGCAAGCGCTCTAGAAGCGCTTCGGCATTCTTCAGTCCAAGGCGCGTGAGCGCGACCTCGAGACTTTCGGCAGGATCACCCAAGCCGTTCTGGCGTTTGTTCACCTCGCGTAATACGGCAAGCGCCAGCGCAGGACTGCCCTGGATGAGGTCGGCAATGTCACGAATCGTCCGACGGCTGTCGCCCAATGCGCGCCGCACCTGTAGGTGGCGTTCGGCCGGAATGGGCAATCTTACGGCGTCCAACTGCTTGAGCCACGCGCCTTGATTGTTCGGTATCGAATGCTTGTCTGGCATGGGAATGAATGACCGTTCGGATGACGTTGCCGCGGATACCCAGTGTATCGGCAGCCATAACGTAAATATAAATCCGGAAAAATGGCTTTTTCCGGTGAGCGGCCTATAGTCACCCGCGAATCGTCCGATAAACCCCTCAGAACCTGTTCACGATCCGCTGCGCTTCAGCTCGTGCGATCGTAAACGGGCTCTCAAAACGTCATCGAGTGCGCGTGTCATCAGCGTGCATCCGACGATGCGAAATTCTTCTTCCGACTGACTCTGCAAGATCTCCCTCAATGGCAAAAATCATCGGCATCATCGTAGTCTTCGCCAGCGTCCTGGGCGGCTACGTTCTTTCTCACGGCAAAATCGCCGCATTGATCCAGCCTTTCGAGGTGATGATCATCGGTGGTGCGGCGTTGGGGGCATTCCTGCAGGCCAACCCGGGCAGTGCGTTCATGCACGTGTTCAAGAAGTCCTTGAAGATGTTCAGTTCGCGCTTTACGCACGCGTTTTACCTGGACGTCTTGCGGCTGCTGTACGAAATCCTCAACAAGAGTCGTCGCGAGGGCATGATGGCCATCGAGGGCGACCTCGAGGACCCCGCGGCCAGCCCGATCTTCAGCAAGTACCCAACCGTATTGAAAGACGAGCGGATGATCGCCTACATCTGTGATTACCTGCGGATCATGTCGTCCGGCAACATGGCGCCCCATGAGCTCGAAGGCCTGTTCGACATGGAACTCAACAGCATCAAAGAAGAACTCGAGCACCCGTCCCATGCTGTGGCACGGGTGGCTGACGGTCTGCCAGGTTTTGGTATCGTTGCCGCGGTTCTTGGGATCGTCGTGACCATGGCCATGCTCGGCGAGGCCGATCAGGCCGCGCTCGGCCAGCACGTGGGTGCGGCGCTGGTCGGTACCTTCCTCGGGATTCTGGCTGCATACGGGTTCTTCGGGCCGCTGGCGGTGAGCCTGGAGCACGACGCCAAAGAAGAGCTCAACGTGCTCGAAGCGATCAAGGCGAGCCTGGTGGCATCCGCATCCGGCATGCCGCCCTCATTGGCCGTCGAGTTTGGCCGCAAGGTGATCTATCCGGCTCACCGCCCCAGCTTCAGTGAGCTGGAACAGGCCGTGCGCGGCAACTGAGGCTGACTGATGGACAACAATCAGCCAATCATCGTCAAGCGCGTCAAGAAGGTCGTCGGCGGCCATCACGGCGGCGCGTGGAAGATCGCGTTCGCCGACTTTGCCACGGCGATGATGGCGTTCTTCCTCGTGCTCTGGTTGATGTCGTCAGCGACGCCTGAGCAAAAGCGCGTCATTTCCGGCTACTTCCAGGATCCGATCGGCTTCAGCGAAAGTGCGAGCCCGTACGTGATCGACCTGGGCGGCACCCCAACGCCGTCACCGGACAAGACCATCAATCCGCAGATTCAGGAAGAGCCGCAAGACGAAATCCTGCCGGATAAGGCCGATGAAGCGTTGCAGGCGGAGAAGCTGGCGGAGCAATTGGCCGAGCAGGTGGACCGTGAGCGTCTGGAACTGCTGCTCAAAGAGTTGCAGGTTAAGGTCGACGAGAACCCGGAGCTCAAGGATTTCCGCGATCAGATTCACTTCGAAATCACTCAGGACGGGCTACGCATCCAGATCACGGACGCCGATAACCGACCGATGTTTGACCTGGGCAGCGCGCAGTTGCAGCCCTATTTCGAGGACATTCTGCTGATCATGGCCGACACCATCAAAGCGGTGCCCAACAAGATCAGCATTAGCGGTCACACGGACGCCAAGCCGTTCGCCGGTCGTAACGGCGTCGGCAACTGGGAGTTGTCGGCCAGTCGTGCCAACGCCGCGCGGCGAACGTTGGAAGCGGGCGGCTATCCGGAAGATCAGGTTGCGCGGGTAGTGGGTTACGCATCGTCCAGCCTGTTCGATCGTGATGATCCGATGAACCCGGTCAACCGGCGTATCGACATCATCGTGCTGACCAAAAAGGCGCAAAGCGCGATGGAAGGCAACGGCGAAGGCGCACCGTCCGACGGCGATAGCGACGCCCCGGCGTCCGATGCGCAGCCCGCCGCACCCGGCGCAGGGGATAACGCCGCGCCCGCCCCGGCAGGTGCGCAGCGCGATCCTGCCGCGCCGGTGACATCGATGCCGGCGTCTGCCGTGCAGAAGCAGGCGAACGTGTTCGAAGCCGGTGTGCTGAAGTTCGACCAGACGCGGCAGTGAGCTGGCTCGCCCGGCTCCAATCTCACGGTCTTTGGACGCGTGCTGTAGGGATTCAAGTCCGAGCCGGTAGCTCGTTCTAGCGTGTGGGAGTGGGCCGGGCGGCTTTAGATATGCCGCAAAAGCCGCGGGTTGCACCCGCCCTACGAAAGCGATCGTTTCCAGAGGCAGCAGTATCTCTCTGCAGGGGCGGTTGGGTGGCGGTCCGCTTTAGCCGCGGCGCATCAGGGCGATTAGGCGACTAGAGTTGCCCCTACCGTTATTACTGGATTTGTCAGTACTCATCCTTCGGCAGGCTGGCGAGGATGTGCCGGTAACTGTCCATGCGTTGCGGCAGGATTCGTCCATCGTCCACGGCGGTGAGCAACGCGCAACCAGGCTCGCGGTCGTGCCGGCAATCGCGAAAGCGGCAGGTGCCGAACAGGGCGCGCATCTCGATGAAGCCGTCTTCGATGTCCTCTCGCGTCACGTGCCCCAGGCCGAACTCGCGGATACCGGGTGAGTCGATCAAATCGCCGCCTGCGGGGAAATGGAACAGTCGCGCGGTGGTGGTCGTGTGTGTGCCTTTGCCCGTCGCCTCGGACAGCTCGCCTACACGGGTGCCGGCATCCGGCAGCAAGCCGTTGACCAGCGACGATTTGCCCACGCCGGATTGCCCGACGAACACGCTGACGCATCCATCCAAATTACCTTGCAGCTCCTCAAGGCCAAGGCCATTGCGAGCGGACACTTCTAGTACTTGGTAGCCCAAAGTCCGATACGTCTTGAGCAGTGCATCCAGACGTGTGCTGTCGCCTTCGCCGATGAGATCCGCCTTGTTCAGCAGCAGCAACGGCTCGATACCCGCATGTTCGGCGGCAATCAGATAGCGATCGATGAGATTGCCGTGAGGTTCCGGCAGCGGCGCGAAGGTGATGACAAGCTGATCGACGTTGGCGGCAACCGGCTTGAGTTGTCCGCGCGTATCTGGACGGCAGAGTTCCGATTTTCGTGGGAGCAGGGCAACGATGACGCCTTGGTCGTCGGCGCCGGAGCGCCAGACGATATGGTCACCGGTGACCAACGAGGGAAGATTTGCGCGGCGATAGCAGCGAAAAACCCGCCCTTCGGCGTCTTCCACTTCAACCGTTACCCCAAAATGCGCAATCACCTGTCCCGGTTGTTCGGGGCCCAGATCGCCGCCTTGGAGTTCCTCGACAGCGCGTGATTCGCGCTTGGCCGATCGCGCTGCGCGTTCTTCTTGAATCTTTTCGATGCGCCATTGCTGGCGGCGGGTCAATTGGCGTTTGGCCATTCGGAGATCTGGTGATTGGGACGGTGCGCGAGTCTATCATGCCCACCTTGCGGCCTCTGGCTAAACTGCTAGGTGGCGAACGTTCGAACAGGGGAAGACGAATAGATGCAGGGGGGGGAGCAGCGATATCCGGCCTTGCGAGCACTGTGCGCGCAGCTGATGGCGATGGTCGTGGTAGCGGGCCTGCTGTTCCTACTAGCGCGCTATTTCGGCTGGCGGGTGCCCTTATGGGGCGTTGCCGCACTCCAGGGCGTACTGGCAGCGGTACTGGGCATGCGTCTGGGCTTGTCTCGTTGGTGGGGGCCGATCAACCTGGCATTCGTGCCAGCCCTGCTCGTGTTGTATGGACTGGCGCTTCCAGCGTGGAGCTACGGCGTGCTGTTCTTCCTGGTCCTGTTGTTCAACTGGAACAGTTTTGGCGAGCGGGTGCCGCTCTATCTGAGCGGCGAGCCGACGGAGCGCGAGCTGGCCGAAATTCTAAAGTCCCTTGGTCGACCTTTCGTATTCGTCGATCTTGGCTGCGGGCTGGGTGGCACGATCGCGCGGCTGGCCAAGCGCTTTCCCGATTCGCGCTTCGAAGGGGTGGAGACAGCACCGTTGAGCTTTGTGGTCGCGTGGATGCGCGCCTTGGCGTGGAGCAATTGCAGGGTCCGTTATCGCAATCTCTGGAAGCAGGACCTCTCGACGTTCGATGTCGTCTACTGCTTCCTGTCTCCCGCGCCTATGCCCGCAATCTGGCGCAAGGCGAGCGCGGAAATGCCAGCGAATGGGCTGCTCATCAGTAATAGTTTCGCCATCCCGGGTGTCGAGCCTGCGAGGGTCATCGAGGTGCAGGATTGGCGGGAAACCCGGCTGTTGCTGTGGCCGATGGACGCTCACATCAACCAGCCCTCGCCATAAGGTCCCCGCGATACATTCGCGACGAAACGGCAACAGACCCTAGAATAGCGGCCCGAGCAGAGGAGAATTGGCATGCCGAACCCACAGAACTTGATTTGGATCGACCTGGAAATGACTGGGTTGGAGCCTGAGCGCGACGTGATCATCGAGATCGCCACCATCGTGACCGATAGCGAACTCAACGTGCTTGCCGAAGGCCCCGTGATGGCGATCCATCACAGTGATGCGGTGCTCGCGGGGATGGATGAGTGGAACACCCGTACGCACGGGCAGAGCGGGTTGACCCAGCGTGTGCGCGAAAGCGGGATCGACATGGCCGCCGCCGAGGCGGAGACCATTGCCTTCCTGGAAGAATGGGTGCCCAAGGGCAAATCGCCTATCTGTGGTAACAGCATCGGCCAGGATCGGCGCTTCCTCTATAAATACATGCCGGCGCTCGAGGCTTACTTCCACTATCGCTATCTCGACGTATCGACCCTCAAGATCTTGGCCGAACGCTGGGCGCCGGGCGTCAAGGACGGGTTCCAGAAGAACAATACGCACCTTGCGTTGGATGATATTCGGGAGTCCATTGCCGAGTTGCGTTATTACCGGGAGAACCTGCTGAAGGTTTGATAGGAGCGCGCTCGTTATCTCGCGAGATTGCAGCTTTTTGTAGGAGCGGGCTTGCTCGCGAAAGCGATTTCCTTCGCGAAGATTGTTCTGATCCTTCCGCCGTATTCGCGGGTAAACCCGCCCCTACAAAAAGCGACGTTCAACTCGCATAGCGCAATGCTTGCAGGTGGGGCGGATGAAAAAGCGATCGCCAGCAAGCCCTTCGCAGCCCGGCTGGCTCCTACAAAAAGCAGCCCAATTTTATTGTCGAAGATCAGCTGCGCGCGCTAGCTCCGATGCCTATCCAACGCCCATTCCACATGTTCGCGCACCAATGCCGAGGGGTGGTTGCGGCGTAGATTCAGGGCCTCGATCACCGGGATGGTGGACGGTGCGTTGCCTAGGCCCACTGCCAGATTCCGCAGCCAGCGCTCGTAGCCGGCCCGTCGTAGCGGCGAACCTTCGGTGCGACTGAGAAACTCGTCTTCGGTCCAGCGGAATAGGCTGGCGAGTTCTTCGTTATCCAGCCCATGGCGGGGTGAGAAGTCTGGCTCGTGCGTCGGGCGTGCGAACCGATTCCACGGGCACACGATCTGGCAGTCGTCACACCCGAACACGCGATTACCCATGAGCGGGCGAAGCGCTTCCGGGATCGGCCCCTTGAGCTCGATGGTGAGGTAAGAGATGCAGCGCCGTGCATCCAGCTGTTGTGGGCCCACGAAGGCCTGTGTCGGGCAGATATCCAGGCACGCGCTGCAGCGGCCGCAGTGTTCCGTGGCCTGCGGCGGGTCGACGGGAAGGGGGAGATCGACGAAGAGTTCGCCAAGAAAGAAATAGCTGCCTGCCTTGCGATTGAGGACGAGCGTGTTTTTGCCAATCCAGCCAAGACCTGCTTTTTCTGCGACGGCTTTTTCCAGCACGGGTGCGCTGTCGACGAATGCCCGGTACCCCAACGTGCCGACTTCCGCGACGATGCGGTCGGCCAACTGCTGCAGCCGCTTGCGGATCAATTTGTGGTAGTCCCGGCCAAGCGCATAGCGGGACAGGTAGGCTTTATCGCGCTCTGCCAGACGCTGCGCCATGCGCGTGTCGCCCGGCAGGTAGTCCATTCGTACGGAAACGACGCGCAAGGTTCCCGGCACAAGTTCGGCCGGGCGGGAACGCTTTTGGCCGTGTGCGGCCATATATTCCATCTCGCCGTGGTATCCCGCGTTCAGCCAGTCTTGCAAATGTTGCTCGTGACGGCCCAGGTCGATATCGGTAATGCCGACCTGCTGGAAGCCAAGCGCTTGTCCCCATTCTTTTATGGCGTGGGCAAGGGCGGGAAGGTCTGGCTGAGTGGACATGAGCGCGTTACGTAATACGGGGAGGCCTATAATCCCGCAATTCTGCCAGACATGGAGCGGCACTACCCGATGCAGCAGACATACGACGACCTGCCTGATGCGCTGTACACCGTTGAACAGGTCCGCGCGCTCGATGCCCGGCTGATCGCCAGCGGTACACCAGGCTTTCAGCTCATGGGCACGGCCGCCGAGGCATGCTGGCGCGCCCTGCGCCAGCAATGGCCGGATGTGCGCACGCTGACACTGCTCGCGGGCCGAGGCAACAACGCGGGGGATGGCTACCTGATTGCAGCGCTGGCCAAGCGCGCAGGGTGGTCGGTCAGAGCGTGGGCGGTAGGTGAGCCTGCACAGCTGCAAGGCGATGCTGCAATGGCTTATCGAGAAGCTGTCGCTTCAGGTGTGGTCACGCAGCCTTGGCGCAACGACGCCACCTTCGAAGGGGTCGTCATCGATGCGCTGTTGGGTACTGGCGCACAGGGCTCGTTGCGTCCGCCTTACGATGCTGCGATCAAGGCCGTCAATTCGAGTGGTTGCCCGGTCCTTGCGGTCGATGTGCCGTCTGGGTTGAACGCCGATACCGGCCACGCCCTGGAAGGCGCCATCAAGGCTGTGGTGACCGTGACGTTCATTGCTCTCAAGCAAGGGTTATTTACGGGGGAGGCCGGCGCATACGTAGGGCGTTTGGTCTTCGATGACCTTGGCGCTAATCAAATGGATGACCGTCGTGTCGCGTCGCCCGTGACTCGATTGAGCCGTGCCACTCTGCCGCAGTTGGCACCACGTGTACCGACCGCGCACAAGGGGCATTTCGGGCATGTGCTGGTTATTGGGGGAGACCGCGGGATGGGGGGCGCCGCACTCTTGATGGCGGAAAGCGCCTTGCGCGCGGGTGCGGGGCTGGTCTCCGTCGCTACGCGGGAAGAGCATGTGGCTGCCGCGCAGGCGCGTCGTCCGGAACTGATGACACACGGTGTGCGATCGGCCAATCAGCTGCTGGCCATGGCAGAAAAAGCCAGTGTGCTGGTCGTGGGGCCGGGCCTTGGCGGAGCGGCGTGGGGACGCAGCCTGCTGAGCGCCGCAGCGGTAGTCGGGTGTAAGCACGTCTGGGATGCCGATGCGCTCAATCTGCTGGCGACTGGCGCGGTCGAGCTGCCCGAGGATTCGGTCATCACGCCCCATCCCGGCGAGGCGGCACGACTGTTGAGTTCGTCCACCGGCAACATTCAGGCGGACCGATTCGCGGCGGCGTTCGAGCTGGCGCGTCGATACCGGACCTGTGTCGTATTGAAGGGCGCTGGTACCATCGTCGCCGCGCCGGATGGCCGGCTCGCCGTATGCGACAGGGGGCACCCCGCGATGGCGGGTTCCGGACTGGGTGACGTGCTAGCGGGCCTGATCGGCGCGCTGCGGGCACAGGGCATGAACGCCTACGATGCGGCATGCCTCGGTGTGTGGCTGCATGCATGTGCTGGCGAGCGTATTGGGCTCGCCGAGGGCCGGGGGCTTGCCGCCGGCGACATGCCGACTTTTATCAGACAGGTTATCGAGGAGCATTCTCCGTGTCGTTCGGTTCACCCTTGACGCTTGAGGTCGTTGGCGAAGATGCCATGCTGGAGATGGGCGCGCGTCTTGCGCGGGTGACCGGAGGGCACGGCGTAATCTTCCTGCACGGTGACCTGGGCGCGGGCAAGACGACGCTTTCGCGGGGGCTGATTCGCGGGCTTGGTCATCAGGGGCGCGTGAAAAGCCCGACGTTCACCCTGGTCGAGCCCTACCAAATTGGTGATATTGCGGCATTCCATTTCGATCTTTACCGACTAGCGGACCCCGAAGAACTGGAATTTCTCGGTATCCGGGATTATTTTGCCGAAGATGCGTTATGCCTGATCGAATGGCCAGAACGGGGCACTGGCGTTTTGCCAAAGCCTGACCTGGACATTACCATTACGCCGCATTCTGAAGGGCGGTTGCTCAGCCTCGTTCCTTATGGAGCGCGAGGCGAAGCCTGGTGTTCTGCCCTTGCCACTGGAGTATGACGAAGCAATGAGGATTGGTATGCGGGTGGGCATGTTGCGCGGCATTGTCGGATTGCTGCTGGCGTTCCTGGCCTTCGAGGCGTTTGCCGCATCCGATGTTCGAAGCGTTCGCTTGTGGCGCGCGCCGGACAACACACGCTTGGTCTTTGACCTTTCTGGGCCCGTGCAGCACAACCTGTTCACGCTCGCGGCGCCTGACCGGATCGTGGTCGACATAAAAGGTGCAGACCTCAAGACCCGCCTGGATCAGCTCGCAATCGCCAATACGCCGATTACCAGCATCCGTTCGGCACAGCGTGCTGCGGATGAGCTTCGCGTGGTGATCGACCTGTCCGCCGAAGTGACACCCAAGAGTTTCGTGTTGCCGCCAAACCAGGAGTACGGCGACCGGCTCGTGATCGACTTGTTCGATAAGGGCGCGGACCTGTCGCCGAGCCTTCCCGAGACCACAACGGCCAGCGTACCTGCAACGCCTGTCACGCCGACTCAGCCCGCGACCAAGCTTCCTCCCGTCAATAGCGCCAAGCGCGACATCGTGGTCGCGATCGATGCCGGGCACGGTGGCGAGGATCCCGGCGCGCTTGGTCCCAAAGGCGCGCGTGAAAAAAACATCACCTTGGCGATCGCCAAGGAGCTGCAGCGGCAGATCAACGCGGAGAAGGGTTACCGTGCCGAGCTGACGCGGACCGGCGATTACTTCATTCCGCTGCGTAAGCGCACCGAGATCGCGCGCAAGAAGGGCGCCGACCTGTTCGTGTCGATTCACGCGGATGCAGCGCCACGGGCCTCGGCCTTCGGGGCCTCGGTATTCGCGCTATCCGATCGCGGTGCAACTTCGGAAACGGCTCGCTGGCTGGCAGACAACGAAAACCGTTCCGACCTGATCGGCGGGGCGGGGAGTCTGAGCCTGGAAGGTAAGGATCAGATGCTGGCTGGCGTCCTTCTCGATCTTTCGATGACTGCGTCGATGGCGTCGAGCTTGAACGTTGGGCAAAAGGTGCTGACAAACCTCGGCAAGATCACGCCACTGCATAAGCGTCGCGTGGAACAGGCAGGGTTCATGGTCCTCAAGTCGCCGGATATTCCATCCATCCTGGTCGAGACCGGTTTCATCTCTAATCCAGGGGAAGCCGCCAAGCTCGCCACGTCGGGCCATCAAGCGAGTCTCGCGCGCTCCATTACACGTGGGGTCAAGGACTTCTTCGCGCAGCACCCGCCGCCAGGTACGTACATCGCTTGGTTACGAGACTCTGGCAAGTTGGCGATGGGGCCTCGTGAGCATGTCGTAAGCTCAGGTGAAAGCCTTGCCTTGATTGCCCAGCGGTACCAGGTGAACTTGGCAGCCCTGCGCAGTGCCAACAAGCTTTCCAACGATGTGATCAAAGTGGGCCAGGTGCTCGATATCCCAGCGACCACGCTGGCTTCAAGCAATGACTGAACTGCGCCGCATACAGCTACTCAACCCGCGGCTCGCCAACCAGATCGCTGCCGGTGAGGTCGTAGAGCGGCCGGCATCGGTGATCAAGGAGTTGCTGGAAAACAGCCTCGACGCCGGTGCGAAGCGTATCGATATCGACGTCGAACAAGGTGGCATCAAGCTGCTTCGCGTTCGCGACGACGGCTTGGGAATCCCTGCCGACGATTTGCCTTTAGCGCTTGCGCGTCATGCCACGAGCAAGATTCGCGATCTTGAAGACCTCGAGCGGGTCATGAGCATGGGTTTCCGTGGCGAGGCGCTTGCGTCCATCAGCTCAGTTGCGCGCCTCACCATGACCTCGCGCACGGCTGACGCGACAGAGGCTTGGCAAGTCGAGACCGAAGGCCGGGATATGGAGTCTCGGGTGCAGCCTGCTGCGCATCCCGTCGGCACCTCGGTTGAGGTCCGCGATCTGTTTTTCAATACGCCTGCCCGACGCAAATTTCTGCGCACGGAAAAGACCGAGTTCGATCACCTACAGGAAGTCGTGCGGCGCCTTGCGCTTGCGCGGTTCGATGTGGCGTTCCATCTGCGCCATAACGGCAAGAGCATCCTGGCGTTGCACGAAGCACGCGATGCGCAGGCGCGTGCTCGCCGTGTCGGTGCCGTCTGTGGTCCGGCCTTCCTCGAGCAGGCGTTGCCGTTGGAAGTTGAGCGGGAGGGCGTGCGTTTATGGGGATGGGTAGGCCTGCCGACCTTCTCCCGAAGTCAGGCGGACCTCCAGTATTTCTATGTGAATGGTCGCATGGTGCGCGACAAGCTGGTCGCTCACGCGGTACGTCAGGCGTATC
Source organism: Pseudomonas matsuisoli (assembly GCF_014647635.1). Taxonomy (GTDB): domain Bacteria; phylum Pseudomonadota; class Gammaproteobacteria; order Pseudomonadales; family Pseudomonadaceae; genus Pseudomonas_P; species Pseudomonas_P matsuisoli. The sequence continues at coordinate 79,430 of NZ_BMPO01000005.1, read as the reverse complement.
GCGATGTTCTGTTCAATGGCCGGCATCCGACGTTCGTCTTGTTTCTTGAAGTGGATCCGGCCGTGGTGGACGTTAACGTTCATCCCACCAAACATGAGGTTCGCTTTCGTGAAAGTCGCATGGTGCATGACTTCCTCTATGGCACGCTGCACCGTGCGTTGGGTGAGATACGCCCTGAGGATCAGCTGGCGTCAGTAGCGCCCGCTGTGATGCGCCCTACGGGTGCTACTGCGGGCGAATTCGGCCCTCAGGGTGAAATGAGTCTCGCCGCGAGCCTGCTTGACAGGCAGCCGCAACCGGTCGATGGGAGCGAGACATCTTCTATTTCGGCCGTCTTAGGTGGTGGTGTCGGTGGCGGTGCAAGCTATCGCAGCTACCGTCCAGAATCTTCGTCGATGACGGCCGAAGCCTCGGGTGCATACCAAGCGTTCTACGCGCCACTTGCGCCGAGTGCCGTGGCGGCACCCTTGCCGGACGTGCAGGGCGATATTCCGCCTTTGGGATATGCGGTCGCGCAGCTCAAGGGCGTTTACATCCTTGCTGAAGGCGCCCAGGGGTTGATCGTCGTCGACATGCACGCGGCACATGAGCGGATTACCTATGAGCGTCTGAAGACTGCGATGGCTAGCGAAGGCTTGCGCGGGCAGCCGCTACTGGTGCCGGAGTCCGTCGCGTTGAGCCAGCGCGAAACCGATTGCGCCGAAGAGCACGCCGAGTGGTTTCATCGACTCGGCTTCGAGCTGCAGCGCCTGGGCCCGGAAACATTGGCGATCCGGCAGATCCCAGTGTTACTGAAGCAGGCGCATGCCGCTGGATTGGTGCGGGATGTGATTGCGGATCTGCTGGAATACGGCACCAGTGATCGGATTCAAGCGCATTTGAACGAATTGCTCGCCACCATGGCCTGCCACGGCGCGATCCGGGCCAATCGGCGCTTGAGCCTGCCGGAAATGAACGGTTTGCTTCGTGATATGGAGCAGACTGAGCGTAGCGGTCAATGCAATCACGGTCGACCTACTTGGACGCAGATGAGTATGGATCAGTTGGATAAGCTGTTCATGCGCGGTCAATAGCGCTGGAAAACGTCTTCCTGCTTGCGTCCATCGCCAGGTCCGCTGGAAACTACGCGCCTTTCGATTTCCGGAACCTTCGATGTCTTCCCTGCCACCCGCTATCTTTCTCATGGGGCCTACTGCTGCGGGGAAGACCGATCTTGCGCTGGCGCTGACGGAGCGCTTGCCCTGCGAGCTCGTAAGCGTTGACTCTGCGTTGGTGTACCGGGGGATGGACATCGGTACGGCAAAACCGTCCGCCGATATTCTCCAGCGTTATCCGCATCGACTCATCGATATTCGTGATCCTGTCGAAGCCTATTCAGCGGCTGACTTTTGTCGCGACGCGTTGCGGGAAATGGCCGCGATTACCGCCGCAGGACGGATCCCTCTGCTGGTCGGTGGCACGATGCTGTACTTCAAAGCGCTGATCGACGGGCTGGCAGAGATGCCAAGCGCCGATCCCGCGGTCCGGGCGTCTCTCGAAGCAGAGGCTGGGGTGCTGGGTTGGGCGCATATGCACCGACGCCTGTCAGAGGTCGATCCCGAGTCGGCGGCGCGTATTCATCCCAACGACCCGCAGCGTCTGCTAAGAGCGTTGGAGGTGCATCGCATCAGTGGGCAGACGATGACTGAACTGAGGCAGCGTCAGCAGGCTGAAAATGCCGTGACAGAGGCGCCCGGCGAAGGGCGATTCCCGTATACTGTCGCGCAGTTCGCCATTGCCCCGGCACAGCGTCAGACCTTGCACGATCGAATTGCCCTGCGCTTCCGCTCGATGCTGGAACAGGGGTTCGTTGCAGAGGTCGAAGAGCTGCGTGCTCGCGGAGATCTGCACGAAGAGCTGCCATCCATTCGGGCGGTCGGGTATCGGCAAGTTTGGCAACATTTAGATGGAAGGCTGACCTACAGCGAGATGGAAGAGCGGGGCGTTATCGCGACCCGGCAACTGGCTAAGCGGCAATTTACTTGGTTGCGCAGTTGGCCCTGTCTGACGTGGTTGGACAGCGCTGCTCCCGACAACAGCTCACGTGTCTTGAAATACCTGGAATCGGCCTCCATATTGCGGTAAGTCATTCATTCTTCGCCTTGCACTCGCTTTTCCTGCAAGGCAGCTAAAATTCAAAAGATTTCAAATCTCAATAAGGAGTGCGTCACATGTCAAAAGGGCATTCGCTACAAGACCCTTACCTCAATACGCTGCGCAAAGAGCGCGTCCCGGTCTCCATCTACCTCGTTAACGGCATCAAGCTGCAAGGCCAGATCGAGTCCTTCGACCAGTTCGTCATCTTGCTGAAAAATACGGTCAGCCAGATGGTCTACAAACATGCAATTTCCACTGTGGTCCCAAGCCGTCCTGTGCGGTTGCCGAGCGGTGATCAGGACCAGTCCGAGCCGGGTAACGCCTAACGGGGCTGGACTTTGTTCTTCGAACGACATGAGGGTGGGGAGCGCGCCATCCTCGTTCATCTCGAGGGTCAGGATCCGGATGTCCGGGAAGACCCTCAAGAGTTCTCTGAGCTAGCGCGTTCTGCCGGCGCGGAAGCAGTGGCTTTCGTCAATGTCCCGCGCCATCGGCCCAGTGCCAAGTACCTGGTGGGTACCGGTAAAGTGGATGAACTTCACGAGCTGGTCCATGCCGAGCAGGTTGAGCTGGTCATCTTCAATCACACCCTCACGCCGAGTCAGGAGCGTAACCTAGAGCGCGCCCTGGAATGTCGTGTGCTCGATCGTACCGGTCTGATTCTCGACATCTTCGCCCAGCGCGCGCGAACGCACGAAGGCAAGTTGCAAGTCGAGCTCGCTCAACTGGAACACATGAGCACGCGGCTGGTTCGTGGGTGGACTCACCTTGAGCGCCAGAAGGGTGGCATCGGACTCCGCGGCCCTGGTGAAACACAGCTGGAAACCGACCGTCGTCTTTTGCGCGTCCGCATCCGGCAGATCAAGCAGCGCCTGGAAAAGGTTCGCAGTCAACGTGACCAGGCGCGGCGAGGGCGCCGTCGTGCGGAGATACCTTCAGTCTCATTGGTGGGGTACACCAACGCCGGCAAGTCTACGCTGTTCAATGCGCTCACCACGTCGGAGGTTTACGCGGCGAATCAGCTCTTTGCGACCCTTGATCCGACCCTCAGGCGTCTTGAGCTCGAGGATATCGGCCCGGTGGTACTGGCCGACACGGTAGGGTTCATCCGTCATCTTCCGCATAAGTTGGTGGAATCGTTTCGGGCGACCCTCGAAGAGTCGGCGAACGCGGACTTGCTGCTCCATGTGATCGATGCGCACGAGCCTGATCGCGACGAGCAGATCGAACAGGTCCTCGATGTGCTGGAGGAAATTGGCGCGCGCGAGTTGCCAATGCTCGAGGTCTACAACAAGTTGGACTTGCTCGAAGGTGTCGAGCCTCACATTCAGCGTGACGAAGAGGGTATTCCGCGTCGTGTCTGGGTTTCCGCCCAGACGGGACTAGGTCTGGATCTCATCAGGCAAGCCGTCGTCGAATTGCTCGGTGAGGATATGTTCGCTGCCACCTTGCGGATACCGCAAACGTTGGCGCGACTTCGCTCACAGCTGTTCGCCCTCGGGGCGGTGCGCGACGAATCACATGATGAGCAGGGCGATACGTTATTGGTTGTTCGCTTGCCTCGTGTGGAGCTCAATCGTCTCGTGAGTCGAGAAGGGTTGAAGCCCGATGTCTTCATCCAGCAACACACTTTGCAATAATGGCCGGCCGGCCGCCTTTGGCGCCGGTCGGGGGATTCTGTAGCATTGGCGGCGCGCCGTGGGCGCGTTTTTGCATATCAGTGATGGAGAGCGCTATGGCTTGGAATGAGCCGGGTGGCAATTCGAATAATCAAGACCCTTGGGGCGGCCGCAAAGGCGGTGGGCGTCAGGGGCCACCCGATCTCGATGAGGCCTTTCGTAAGTTGCAGGAAAGCCTGGGCGGGATGTTCGGTGGTAAGAAGCGCAACTCCAGTGGCGGAAGCAGCGGCGGAAGCAAGGGCGGTGGTTTTGGCATGCTTGCCATTGCGCTGCTCGTGCTATTGGCTGCGTGGCTCTATAACGCGGTGTACGTGGTGGACCAGCAAGAGCAGGCGGTGATCCTGCGCTTGGGTAAATATCACGAGACCGTCGATTCGGGCCTGAATATTTACTTCCCGCCGTTCGATACCAAGTACCAGGAGAACGTTACGCGCGAGCGGGCTTACAGCAAGCAGGGCGCGATGCTCACGCAGGATGAAAACATCGTCGAGGTGCCACTGACGGTGCAATACCGCATCAGCAACCTGCGCAACTTCGTGATCAACGTCGATCAGCCTGAAATCAGCCTCGAGCATGCCACGGACAGCGCGCTGCGCCATGTGGTGGGCTCGTCGACCATGGACCAGGTGTTGACCGAAGGGCGTGAAGCCATTGCGGCCCAGGTCCGTGAGCGTCTGCAGCGGTTCCTGGATAACTACCAAGCCGGTATCACGGTGACTCAGGTCAATATCCAGAGCGCTTCGGCGCCTCGCGAAGTTCAGGAGGCATTCGACGATGTCATCCGGGCGCGTGAGGACGAGCAGCGTGAGCGCAACCAGGCGGAAACCTATGCGAACGGCGTGATTCCAGAAGCGCGCGGTCAAGCGCAGCGTCTGCTGGAAGAAGCCAACGGCTACCGTGACGAAGTCGTGGCTCGCGCGACCGGTGAGTCAGATCGTTTCACTGCGCTGCTCGCCGAGTACCAGAAGGCCCCCGACGTGACTCGGGAGCGTCTGTACCTGACGACGATGCAGGAAATGATGAGCAACACCAGTAAGGTGCTCGTGACGGGCGACAAGGGACAGAACAATCTGCTCTATCTGCCACTGGACAAGATGATCGAAGGCGGTCGCAATCAGGGGTCTGCGACGGGCAATTCATCGACGTCCTCGTCCAATTCCAGCAGTTCGGATGCCGGGTCCCGGCTTGCTCGCGAGCTGGAGCAGCGTGACCTGCGTTCTAGGGAGAGCCGCTGATGAGCAATAAGTCTCTTTTTGGCCTGATTGCCGCGGTGGTGTTGGCCATCGTGGTCTGGTCCAGCTTCTATATCGTTGCCGAAACCGAGCGAGCGGTCCTGCTGCAGTTTGGTCGAGTGGTCGAAGCCGATGTCCCGCCAGGGCTGCATTTCAAGATTCCATACGTCAATCGCGTGCGTAAGTTCGATGGTCGTCTGCTGACGCTCGATACATCGACTCAGCGCTTTTTGACGCTGGAAAAGAAAGCGGTCATGGTTGATGCCTACGCAAAATGGCGAATTGCGGATGCCGAGCGTTTCTACACCGCTACCTCCGGCACGAAGCAAATAGCGGATGAGCGTTTGTCACGTCGGCTAGAGGCGGGGCTTCGCGACCAGTTCGGTAAGCGTACGTTGCACGAAGTCGTGTCGGGTGAGCGTGATGCGCTCATGGCCGACATGACTGCGCTGCTCGATAGCATGGCGCGCCGCGAACTCGGTATCGAGGTGCTCGATGTGCGAGTGAAAGCGATCGATCTGCCGCGTGAAGTGAACCGTAGCGTCTATGAACGCATGAGCTCTGAGCGTGAGCGTGAAGCGCGTGAGCATCGTGCGAAAGGGCGCGAGTTGGCGGAAGGGATCCGCGCGGATGCCGATCGTCAGCGTCGAGTGCTCTTGGCCGATGCCTATCGAGATGCTGAAGAAATTCGCGGTGATGGTGACGCCCAGGCAGCCGCGATCTATTCGAGCGCCTATAACCAAAACGCCGAGTTCTATTCCTTCTACCGCAGTCTCCAGGCATATCGCGAGAGCTTTGCGGACAAGCGTGACGTGATGGTGCTGGATCCAGGTAGCGAGTTCTTCCGTTATCTAGAGAAATCGCGGCCTTGATCTGAGCGTGGTTGGGGCGCCTTCTGGCAGCCTGTTTGGCTGCTCGGGGTGACCCCGGCATTAAAGGACGGTATGATGCGGCAGCCGGGAAATCCCGGCTTTTTTGCGTCTGCACGATGCTGAAAGCGTTCTTTGACGAGCGCTAGCTGCGTTTTAACGGTTTGTGTGACGAGCGCTCTCGGCGTTCGTCGATCGGACGCTTCAATCGTCCGAAGATAAGGGGAAGGCGAGATGGCGACGATAGACCGCTGGTTGCTACCAGATGGCATCGAAGAGGTACTGCCGCCCGAGGCGGCGCGTATTGAAGTGGCCCGGCGTGACATTCTGGATCTGTTCCACCGTTGGGGTTATGCCTTCGTCGTTACGCCCCATATCGAATTTCTTGAATCTCTCCTAACCGGTGCCGGCCAGGATCTGGATCTTCGTACCTTCAAAGTGACCGACCCCAATACTGGGCGGCAGATGGGGTTCCGGGCAGATATTACGCCCCAGGTCGCTCGTATCGATGCCCACAGTATGAAGGTGGGCGGTCCGAACCGCCTGTGTTACGCCGGAAGCGTATTGCATGCGCGGCCGCGCGCGCTTTCGACGTCCCGTAGCCCCATACAATTGGGTGCCGAGTTGTACGGTGATGCGACGCCGGCCAGCGACCTCGAAATCATCAGTCTCATGCTTGAGACCCTAGAGCTGGCCAATGTTGCTGACGTTCATATGGACCTGGGGCATGTTGGCATTTACCGCGGGCTGGCGCGTGCGGCGGCGCTGTCGGGCGATGCCGAGCAGGCACTGTTCGATGCGCTGCAGCGCAAGGCAATCGATGAAGTCGAGTCGTTAACCGCAGGGCTTCCAGCGGCGCTAGCCTCGATGTTGCGTGCACTGGTGGAGTTGTGCGGTGGTCGCGAGGTGCTTGATCTGGCTCGAGCTGCCTTAGTCGAGGCGCCGGATGATGTGCACCAGGCGCTGGACGAACTCATCGCCATCGCCGATCACTTGTCCGCGCGCTACCCCGAACTTCCGCTTTACTTTGATCTTGGTGAGCTCAGGGGATATCACTACCACACGGGTGCGGTCTTCGCGGCGTTCGTTCCTGGTGTTGGGCAGGCGATCGCGCAGGGCGGTCGCTACGATGATATCGGCGGCGATTTCGGTCGGGCGCGGCCTGCAACAGGCTTCTCTACAGATTTGAAGACCCTGGTCACGTTGGGGGATATGTCGTCGGTTGCGTTCGAGCCCGGGGTTTGGGCGCCGGATAATCACGATCTGCAGCTCTGGCAGGTCGTGCGTACACTCCGAGAAGACGGTGTGCGCGTGATTCAGGCGATGCCGGGTCAGGATATCGCGATGGCGCGCGAGGCGGGATGCGATCGCGAATTGGTATTGCAGGGTGGTCGCTGGGAAGTGCGGTCGCTGACGATCTAAATGGTTTCTGCCGGCTCTGCTGGCTTCGAATTGCGAGAGGGTAAGCGTTATGGGTAAGAATGTCGTTGTCCTGGGTACCCAGTGGGGCGATGAGGGTAAAGGCAAGATCGTCGATCTGTTGACCGATCAAGCGGCCGCCGTCGTTCGCTACCAAGGCGGCCACAACGCGGGCCACACCCTTGTCATCAATGGTGAGAAAACCGTCCTCCACCTGATTCCGTCCGGCATTTTGCGGGAAAACGTCGAGTGCATGATCGGCAACGGTGTCGTGGTTGCCCCCGACGCGTTGTTGCGGGAAATCAAGAACCTGGAAAGCAAAGGGGTTCCGGTACGGGAGCGTCTGCGTATCAGCCCATCGTGCACGCTGATCCTTCCCTATCACGTTGCGTTGGATCAGGCCCGTGAGCGTGCTCGCGGCGATGCCAAAATCGGCACGACGGGCCGGGGTATCGGCCCTGCGTACGAGGATAAGGTCGCGCGCCGTGGCTTGCGAATTGGCGATCTCTTTCATCGCGAGCGCTTCGCGGCAAAGCTCGGCGAGCTGCTGGATTACCACAACTTTGTCCTGCAGAACTATTACAAGGAGTCGCCCGTCGACTTCCAGCAGACGCTCGATGAAGCGCTCGAATATGCCGAGATCCTGCGTCCGCTGATCACCGATGTGGCTGCGCGCCTGCACGAGCTGCGCCGTCAGGGCGCCTACATCATGTTCGAAGGCGCGCAGGGCTCGCTGCTCGATATTGACCATGGCACCTATCCCTACGTGACCAGTTCCAGCACCACGGCGGGTGGTACGGCGACAGGGTCTGGCTTTGGTCCGCTCTATCTCGATTACATTCTCGGTATCACCAAGGCCTATACCACGCGCGTTGGTTCGGGGCCGTTCCCTACCGAGCTGTTCGATGAAACCGGTGCCTACCTGGCGAAAAAAGGCCATGAGTTCGGCTCTACGACAGGCCGGGCGCGCCGTTGTGGTTGGTTTGACGCCGTCATCATCCGTCGGGCGATCGAGATCAACAGTATTTCCGGCCTGTGCCTCACCAAGCTGGACGTGTTGGACGGTCTAGAGACGATTCGTATCTGTGTGGGCTACAAGGATGCGCAAGGTGAGCTGTTGATCGATGCGCCAACGGACGCCGACAGTTACATCGGTCTACAGCCGGTCTACGAAGATTTGCCAGGCTGGAGCGAATCGACCGTCGGGGCGAAATCGCTGGAAGAACTGCCGGCGAATGCCAAAGCCTATATCAAGCGTATCGAGGATTTGGTCGGTGCGCCGATTGCAATTATCTCCACGGGTCCGGATCGCAACGAGACGATTGTGCTGGAGCATCCGTATAGCTGATCCCGCGTGATCGAACGAAAAGGGCCGCAGAATGCGGCCCTTTTTTCATACGTTCAGAAGTAAGTCGAAGCTAAAGATCGGTATTTTTTCAGGGCAAACAAAAAACCGAGCCAGAGGCTCGGTTTTTTGTGGAATATGGTGCCCAGGAGAAGACTCGAACTTCCACGATGTTGCCATCGCTAGGACCTGAACCTAGTGCGTCTACCAATTCCGCCACCTGGGCATTGAAGCGGTGTATGCTGCTCCGCTTCAACTCAACAACGTTTGACGTCGTTGTGGGGGCGCACTATACGGACGGTTTTTTGGCTTGTAAATACCTGTTATGGAAAAATTTTTATTCCGTAAGCAAGGCTGCCGAAAGCACGCGTTTCGCGCTTCAATAGGGCACCGAAGCCCATCTCGAACCGATTTATACAAAGGTACTTCCATTCAATGGCCGATTGGCAATCCCTCGATCCCGAGGCCGCTCGCGAAGCGGAGAAATACGAAAATCCCATCCCCAGCCGTGAGCTGATCCTCAAGCACCTGGATGATCGCGGGTCGCCAGCCAATCGAGAGCAGCTGGTCGAAGAGTTCGGCCTGACCGAAGAAGACCAGATCGAGGCCCTCCGTCGCCGCCTCCGAGCGATGGAGCGTGACGGTCAGGTGATCTATACCCGCCGCGGTACTTATGCGCCGGTAGACAAGCTCGACCTTATCCTTGGTCGTGTGAGTGGTCATCGGGATGGCTTCGGTTTCCTTATTCCGGACGATGGCTCCGACGACCTGTTTCTCAGCCCAACGCAGATGCGGTTGGTGTTCGATGGCGACCGCGCGTTGGCCCGCGTGGCGGGATTGGACCGCCGGGGACGTCGTGAGGGAAGCCTGGTCGAGGTGGTGTCGCGGGCGCACGAAACCGTCGTCGGCCGGTACTTCGAGGAGAGCGGCGTCGGCTTCGTCACTCCGGACAATCCGAAAATCCAGCAGGAAGTGCTCGTTACCCCAGGGCGCAACGGCGGCGCCAAGCCGGGGCAGTTTGTCGAGATTCGTATCACGCATTGGCCGACGCAACGTTTTCAGCCCCAGGGCGACATCGTCGAGGTGATCGGAAACTACATGGCGCCCGGCATGGAGATCGATGTCGCACTGCGTAGCTTCGATATTCCTCACGTGTGGCCAGAAGCCGTCGAGAAAGAGGCGGCATTGCTCAAGCCCGAGGTTGCTGAAAAGGACAAGGCCAAGCGTGTCGATTTGCGCGACCTGCCATTCGTGACGATCGATGGCGAGGACGCGCGAGACTTCGATGACGCGGTTTACTGCGAAAAGGGAAGTTGGGGACCGTTTTCGGGTTACCGCCTCTTCGTCGCGATCGCCGACGTGTCGCACTATGTGAAAGTGGGCTCTGCGCTCGACGAAGAAGCGCAGAAACGCGGTAACTCGGTCTATTTCCCTGAGCGCGTCGTTCCGATGCTGCCAGAAGTGCTGTCGAACGGCCTTTGCTCGCTGAATCCGCATGTTGACCGTCTCGCCATGGTGTGCGAGATGAAACTGTCGCGTAGCGGCAAGATGACGGACTACCGATTCTACGAAGCGGTGATTCATTCTCACGCTCGGCTGACCTACAACAAGGTCGCGACCCTGCTCGAGGATCCTAAATCCGACGATGGCCAGCGTTTGAGTCAGGAATACGCAGCGGTATTGCCGGACTTGAAGCGTTTGCATGCGTTGTACAAGGTATTGCTCAAGGCGCGGCATGTGCGGGGCGCGATCGATTTTGAAACGCAAGAAACCCGCATCATCTTTGGTTCGAATCGCAAAATCGACGAGATCCGCCCGACGCAGCGCAACGATGCGCACCGCCTGATCGAGGAGTGCATGCTCGCGGCCAACGTGGCGACGGCCGCGTTCATGCAGGACCACGATATTCCGTCGTTGTATCGCGTACATGACGGCCCGCCGCCCGAGCGACTCGAGAAGCTCAAGGCGTTCCTGACCGAGCTGGGCTTGTCGCTGCACAAGGGAAAAGACGGCCCCACACCGAAGGACTACCAGCGTCTGCTTGAAACGGTGCGTGAACGGCCTGATTTCCAGCTGATTCAGACGGTCATGCTGCGCTCGTTGAGTCAGGCGGTGTACAGCGCGGACAACAACGGCCACTTCGGCCTGAATTACGACGCCTATACCCATTTCACGTCGCCTATACGGCGCTACCCCGATTTATTGGTTCATCGCGCAATCCGTAGCGTGATTCGTTCCAAGCGCCAGACCTCGCATGTCGAGCGTGCCGGGGCTGCAGTCATGCCGAAGGCGAAGATCTATCCGTACGACGAGGCGTCGCTAGAGCAGCTGGGCGAGCAATGCTCGATGACAGAGCGGCGTGCCGACGAAGCCACGCGTGACGTGGTCAGTTGGCTCAAGTGCGAGTTCATGAGTGATCGCGTCGGTGAAGTCTTTGATGGTGTTATCACCGCAGCCACCGGCTTCGGAATATTCGTCGAACTGCGGGACATCTACGTGGAGGGCTTGGTGCATGTGACCGCGCTGCCTGCGGATTACTACCATTTCGACCCTGTCCACCACCGGCTTTCCGGCGAGCGCAGCGGTCGGCATTTCCGCCTTGGCGACAGCGTCGCGGTCAAGGTGATGCGTGTCGATCTCGATGAACGCAAGATCGATTTCGAAATTGCCGAGATGCCAAGCCCAGCGCCAAAACCCACGGGGCGTGGCCGGGGAAAAGGACGAGACGAGCCGAAATCCCGTCGAGGGGCCGGCGAGCCGTCCTCGCGTGCTTCAGGGCGAAAGAAGTCGTCGGCAGAGAAAGAGGTCATCGTCGAGCAGGATGAAGTGGCTGGTCAGCATCTGGGCAACACGGACGTCGGCAGAAGCCGCGCCATGAAGAAAGCGCTGCTCAACGAGGCCAAAACCAGCAAAGGGCAGGCAAGCAAAAGCGGTCAACGCGGTGCGTCGGCAGGTGCAAAGCCTGCGCGCACCAAGAAAGAAGCGTCCGGCAGGGCGTCGGGCTCGGCACCGCGTAAGCGCAAGAGCAAGAGCAAGTCATGAGTCAGTGGGAAAAAATCTACGGCGTTCATGCGGTCGAGGCATTGCTGCGCCATCACCCTAAGCGCGTGAAGCAATTGTGGTTGGCGGACGGGCGTCAGGACCCTCGGGTTCAGGTGTTGACCGAACTTGCCGCGTCCGCGCGGGTTCCGGTGACGCAATGCGAGCGCCGCGAGCTGGACGAATGGGTCGAAGGCGTGCACCAGGGCATCGTTGCAGATGTGAGTCCCAGCCAGGTCTGGGGCGAGAACATGCTCGACGAGCTCTTGGAGCGTAGTGAGGGACCGCCACTGCTATTGGTGCTCGATGGTGTGACCGATCCGCATAATCTTGGCGCCTGTCTGCGCACAGCCGATGCCGCGGGTGCGCTCGTGGTAATCGTGCCCAAGGACAAGTCGGCAACGTTGAATGCCACCGTTCGCAAGGTCGCTTGCGGCGCGGCGGAAGTCATTCCCCTGGTCGCCGTCACCAATCTCGTAAGGACGCTGGAAAAGCTGCAGCAGCGTGGGCTTTGGGTCGTCGGTACTGCCGGCGAGGCAGAGCAGGAGCTGTATGCACAGGATATGACGGGCCCGACCGTGCTGGTCATGGGGGCCGAGGGCAAGGGCATGCGCCGCTTGACGCGCGAGCGGTGCGATTATCTTGTGCGTTTGCCGATGGCGGGCAGCGTCAGCAGTCTTAACGTTTCGGTGGCCACGGGTGTGTGCCTATTCGAAGCACGCCGGCAGCGCAGCGTTCGTTAAAGCCATAGCGCGGTATCGGCCGTTGGGCTGGCTGCAAATCATCAACATTGGGCCGGCGCGATGGATAACCCGTGTTCGAGCGCGGTCTACTCTGCTCGACGTTGATTGTGTGATCGCTCGGCGCCTGCCGAGCGTTGCGGCACCTTGGAGGATACATGTCGCAATACCTTGGCTTCGAGCGCCTGTTTCGCGTCTCGCCGAATGCCTATCTGTTGTTGAGTCCGGAGCGGGTCATCCTGGATGCCAACGAGGCCTATCTTTCGGTCACGGGCAGGACGATCGAGGAGTTATCGGGGCGTACGCTCGAAGAGGCTTTCCCGCCAGGGCCAGATCCTTCCGCAGAAGAGCGACAGCTCTTGGATGCATTGGATCGAGTGGTCGAGCGCAAGCAGCAAGACAATCTTCCCATCATCCGCTACCGCATCCCTGATACGTCTCACGGCGATCTGGTTCTGCTCGACCGATACTGGAGCACAACGCTATCGCCCATCCTGGATGCGCGCGGTGAGTTGGACGCTATCCTTTTGTCCACGGCGGACATTACCGATCTGCACGCGGCGCGGCAGCAAAGTACGTCGGATGCCGAGGTAAAACCCATCGCGCATTTGGCCGAGGGCATTATTTCCCGTGGGTTGGCCCTTCAGGCGGAAGGTCAGCAGCTGCGTCGCGTTTTCGAGCAAGCGCCGGGTTTCGTCTGCTTTTTACGCGGACCGGAGCATGTATTCGAGCTTACCAATAGGGCTTACGACACCTTGGTCGATGGGCGTGCGCTTATTGGCATGCCACTGGCGCAGGCGCTGCCGGAGATGCGTGAGCAAGGCATCGTCTCGCGGCTGGACGAATGCTATCGCGCGGGCGAGCCCTTCATTGCGCGCCAAATGCGCGTAATGATCCAGCGCGGGGGCCGTCTGGAAGAGATCTTTGCCGATTTCGTGTTTCAGCCGGTGCTTGGTGCCGATGGATACGCCGCCGGTATCTTCATTCAGGGGCAGGACGTCACGGGACAGAAACGCAGTGAAGACGAGCTGAGTCGCTATCGGCTGCGCCTCGAGGAATTGGTCGCGGAACGTACCCGTGAGCTTGCTCGTAGCGAAGCGGAGCGTCTGCAGGCCGAGCAGGCGCTGACTCAGATACAAAAGCTCGAGGCGGTCGGAAAACTGACAGGCGGTGTCGCGCACGATTTCAACAACGTGCTTCAGGTCATCGGCGGTAATTTACAACTGCTGAAGATTGGAAAGGAAATGAGCGCGCCCTCTGTTCAGCGTATCGATTCTGCGCTCGAGGCCGTCGAGCGAGGTGCTCGGCTGGCTTCTCAGTTGCTCGCATTCGCGCGACAGCAGCCGCTGGCGCCCAAGCCGGTCGACCTTGGCGCAATGCTCGAGCGCATGAGCAATGCATTGCTGCGCGCGCTGGGCGAGGCGGTCGAGATCGAAGTCGCCATCGATGAAGGGCTGTGGCTGACCTTTGTCGACCCTGGAAGCCTGGAGAGCGTGGTGCTGAACCTGGCGATCAACGCGCGCGATTCGATGGAGGGTGGCGGGCATCTTACGCTGCGGGCGCGCAACGTCGTGTTGCAGGATGAGCAGTTCGTTGGGCATGCGGAAGTGTTGCCAGGCGATTACGTCCAGTTGAGCGTAATCGATGAGGGCTGCGGAATGTCGGAGGATGTCCGGATTCGCGCCTTCGAGCCCTTCTTCACGACCAAGCGCGACGGGCTTGGCAGCGGGCTTGGCTTGAGCATGGTGTACGGCTTCGTCAAGCAAAGTGGTGGGCACATCACGTTGAACAGCGACCCTGGTGGCGGCACGGCGGTCGTATTGTTCCTGCCGCGCTGCGTCGATGGAGCGAGCGTGCAAGGCGTACAGGACGAGCGAGGTGTTCAAGGCGGTTCTGAGCGCATCCTCGTGGTCGAGGATGACCCGAACGTTCGGGCGACATCTGTCGCTATCTTGCAAGAGCTGGGATATGTCGTTACCGAGGCGCGCGATGCGGTAGAGGCGCTCGATCTGCTCAGGCAGGGCCAGGCATTCGATCTGATATTCAGCGATGTCGTCATGCCTGGCTCGGTGAGCTGCATGGATATGGCCAAGGAGGCGCGACGTTTGCTGCCGGACGTTTCGGTGCTTTTTGCATCTGGCTACCCGGAGAACGTCATTACGCCTAGCGGGCGTCTGGATGAAGGTGTCGAGCTGTTGAACAAACCCTATGGCATCGAGCAACTGTCGCGTAAGGTAAGGCGTCTGCTCGGCGATTCCGTTGGCGACACGGTGCATGCGGTGTCCGAGGCCGACACCTGTGTCGCAGTCGAATCCGAAGCGCAATCTCAAGACGAGGACTCCGGCTTGCGGATCCTCTTGGTCGAAGACGACGCGACGCTGCGTATGCTGACCGGGGAAGTGATCAGCGAGCTGGGTCATCGTGTTGATGAATGCGAATCCGGCGAAGAGGCGCTCGAGCGTCTACAGCCGGGCGCGTTCGATGTGCTGTTCACGGACGTAGGGCTGCAGGGAATGACGGGCATCGAGTTGATTCGACATGCCCGGGAGCGGGATCCGTCGATCAAAGTGGTAGTTGCATCGGGGTATCCCGTGAACCCCCAGGAGCATGGTTTGGATCGCATCGAGGTGATGCTCAAGCCATACGATGTCCAGTCGGTTCGACGGTTGCTCGATCGCCTTTAAGGGCGGACGAAGCGAGACATCCGCCGATCAGAGGTCACCCGGCTCCTTGCCTAGCCCGATGGCCTTCTCTAGAATGTCGGCCCTTGCCGTTTCGGTGGGCGTATTCGCGTCCAGCCGATCGGTGAGTCAATTACTTTTCCCTCCTTGCCTGACCGCGTCGGCGGCAGGCTGCAACCCGTAAGGAGCTGCAATGCGTCATTACGAAATCGTGTTCCTGGTTCACCCGGACCAGAGCGAGCAGGTGGGCGGCATGGTCGAGCGCTACACCAAGCTCATCGAAGAAGACGGTGGCAAGATCCACCGTATGGAAGACTGGGGCCGTCGCCAGTTGGCCTACGCCATCAACAACGTTCACAAGGCTCACTACGTGATGCTGAACGTCGAGTGCGGCGACAAGGCTCTGAGCGAACTGGAAGACAACTTCCGTTACAACGATGCTGTGATCCGTAACCTGATCATCCGTCGCGACGAGGCCGTCACCGACCAGTCCGAGATGCTCAAGGCCGAAGAAAACCGCAGCGAGCGTCGCGAGCGTCGTGAGCGTCCTGAGTCCGATTCGTCGAACGAAGGCAACAACGACAGCAGCGATAACAGCGCTGACGAGTAATTCCGGATCATTTGAGGAGCCACATTCATGGCACGTTTCTTCCGTCGTCGTAAGTTCTGCCGTTTCACCGCCGAAGGCGTGAAAGAGATCGATTACAAGGATCTCAACACCCTGAAAGCCTACGTTTCCGAAACCGGCAAAATCGTTCCTAGCCGTATCACCGGTACCAAAGCCAAGTATCAGCGTCAGCTGGCGACTGCGATCAAGCGCGCTCGCTACCTGGCTCTGCTGCCCTACACCGACAGCCACGGCCGCTGATTTCAGGTAGTCGAAAGCAAGGATAGATAGCGCATGCGCGCTCTGGCAGATCTGATCATGCGCGGCCGTAAGCAGGCCACCTTCGTGGTGGTTGGATCTGCCGCTCTGCCGTTGTTGTTCTGGCTGAGTGCCGCGGCCAGTAGCCTCGTGCTGCTGCGCCGTGGGTTGAGTGATGCGCTAGGGATCGTCGTTTGGGGATTGCTTCCCGCGTTGGTCTGGTGGTTTTTCGGCGAGCCGAGAGCCCTAATGATCATCCTTGGGACGCTTTCGCTGGCGTTGGTCCTTCGCAGTAGCGCGTCGTGGCAACGAACGCTGATGGCGAGCGTCGCGGTTGGCATCGTCTTCGGAATGCTGCTCACCGCCGTGTTCGGCGACAGTATTCAGGCCCTGGCGACCGAGTTCGAAAAGTTCCTGCCGCAGTTACTCGGCAGTACCTACGAACAGTTGTCGGTCGAAGAGCGCACGCGTCTTGCAGGGTTGCTGGCCTCGGTCTTGACCGGGCTCATGGCCGCCCTGCTGCAGTTGGTATCGATCCTAAGCCTGATGCTGGGTCGATATTGGCAAGCACTGCTGTACAACCCGGGCGGGTTCGGGGCTGAGTTTCGTGCCCTGAGGATGCCTTTGCCGTTAACGGCTTTGTTGATGATCGGGATGTTGCTCGGTCCCAACCTAGGCCCGCAGATGGCGATGTTGACGCCGATATGCAGTGTGCCGTTGGCATTTGCAGGTCTGGCCGTTATCCACGGAGTTGGCTTCAGCCGCTTCTGGATCGTAGGGCTGTACGTGGTGATTGTGCTGTTTCTGCACGTGATCTATCCGTTGCTGGTGGTCTTGGCCATCGTCGACAGTCTGATTGATTTCCGTGGTCGCCGCCGGCGTGACAAGAACGCCAAAGACGATTCCACGGGCGGTGAAGGTTAAAGTTAAGAGGTAAGACCCAATGGAAGTCATCCTGCTGGAAAAAATCGCCAACCTGGGCAACCTTGGCGACAAAGTGAACGTGAAAGCCGGCTACGGCCGTAACTATCTGCTGCCGAAGGGCAAAGCGACTGCGGCCACTGCCGAGAACGTCGCTGCGTTCGAAGCACGCCGTGCCGAGCTCGAGAAAGCCGCTGCCGATCGCCGTGCATCCGCTGAAACGCGTGCAGCTCAGCTCTCCGAGCTGGAAGTCACCATCACCGCTACTGCGGGCGATGAGGGCAAGCTGTTCGGTTCTATCGGTACTGCCGACATCGCTGACGCGCTGACTGCTTCTGGCGTCGAAGTTGCCAAGAGCGAAGTTCGCCTGCCGAACGGCACCATTCGCCAGACCGGCGAATACGACGTTGCAGTGAATCTGCACTCCGACGTCGAAGCGACCGTCAAGCTGATCGTCATCGCAGCTTAATCGCTAAAGCGGCACGCGGGCCTCGCACCTATGTGCGGAGCCTGCCGAGAATCGGGCACGCGCCATTTCGATGGCCGTGCCCGATTGTCTTTCTGCATGTACCCTCGGGTAGTGCACACTTCTGTTTCTTTTTTCTCGTTGCCCATCGCGCCATGAACGACATCAGTATCTCCGAGCAATACGACCTGGAAACCTCCGCGCTGAAAGTGCCTCCGCATTCCATCGAGGCGGAGCAGGCCGTTCTGGGTGGCTTGATGCTCGACAATAATGCTTGGGAGCGAGTACTGGATCAGGTCTCGGATGGCGATTTCTATCGTCACGACCACCGGCTCATTTTTCGCGCGATCTTCCGGCTAGCGGAGCGTAACGCGCCGTTCGACGTGGTTACGCTCTCCGAACAGCTCGACAAGGAAGGGCAGCTCGCGCAAGTGGGTGGCCTTGCGTATCTGGGTGAGCTTGCGAAGAACACGCCGTCCGTTGCGAACATCAAGGCCTATGCGCAGATCATTCGTGAGCGCGCGACGCTGCGGAACCTGATCGGCGTTAGCAACGAGATCGCGGATGCGGCCTACGCCCCGCAGGGGCGCACAGGTGAAGAGATTCTCGACGAGGCCGAGCGGCTGATCTTCCAGATCGCCGAAGCGCGTCCGAAAACCGGCGGGCCGGTCGGGATCAACGACATTCTCGTCAAGGCGATCGATCGCATCGATGAGCTGTTCAATGCCGGGGACGCGATTACCGGGCTTTCCACTGGCTTTACCGACCTCGATAACTTGACCAGCGGCCTGCAGCCTGCGGACATGATCATCGTCGCCGGCCGTCCGTCCATGGGTAAGACCACGTTCGCCATGAACCTGGTGGAAAACGCATTGATGCGTAGCGACAAGTCGATCCTGGTGTACTCATTGGAGATGCCATCGGAATCCATCGTGATTCGTATGTTGGCGTCGCTCGGCCGTATCGATCAGACCAAGGTGCGTGCGGGCCGTCTGGACGACGATGACTGGCCGCGCCTGACGTCGGCCGTCAACCTGCTCAACGATCGCAAGTTATTCATCGACGATACGGCGGGTATCTCACCTTCGGAAATGCGGGCGCGTACGCGCCGCCTGGCGCGAGAGCACGGCGAGATTGGCCTCATCATGGTCGACTACTTGCAGCTGATGCAGATCCCAGGATCAAGCGGCGACAGTCGGGTGAACGAAATTTCCGAAATTTCCCGCTCGCTGAAGGCGCTTGCCAAAGAATTCAACTGCCCGGTGATTGCTCTTTCGCAGCTGAACCGGGGGCTCGAGCAGCGACCGAACAAGCGTCCGATCAACTCTGACTTGCGTGAATCCGGGGCAATCGAGCAGGACGCCGACATCATTCTGTTCGTCTACCGGGATGAGGTGTACCACCCTGAAACCGAATTCAAAGGCGTGGCCGAGATCATCATCGGCAAGCAGCGTAACGGCCCCCTTGGCACTGCGCGCCTGGCATTTCTGGGCAAGTACTCGCGTTTCGAAAATCTTGCCCCTGGCAGCTACAACTGGGATGACGAGTAAGCAAGCGTTTAGCGCCCTAGCTGGCGAAGGACATCGCACTCGACAATACGCACGCCATCACCTTCTTCCAAAGCAAGACGCCAGAGTGCACGCGCGAGCTGGCTTGCCTCGATCGCGCCCCATTTGCCTGGTAGGTGCTTCATGATCGGCCCTGCGAGGGTTTCAGCCGTTCTCGCCTTCTGCCGATGGCCAAGCAACAAGGAAGGTCGGGCGATGGTGAGCTGAGGCCAGTTCTGTGCCTGGAGTGCGCGTTCGGTTTCGCCCTTCACGCGGTTATAGAAGAACGACGATGAGCTGTCTGCGCCGATCGCGCTGACGACCAGGAGATGCCGCGCCCCCAGCTTCCGGGCCCTGTCGGCAATTGCGAGGATCAGGTCATGGTCGATTCGCTTGAAGGCCTCTTCGGAACCGGCATCGGCCATGGTCGAGCCGAGACAGCAAAATGCGGTGTCGATGCCTTCTGCGCTCTGGTCGAGCGCTAGTAGCACATCGGGCCCCACCGGGTTTTCGAGATGAGCATGTACCACCAGCGGCCGGCGGGTCGGAGCGACGACCCGTTTAACCGTGGGTTCGCTTAGCAATCGGTCGAGCAAATGCTCGCCGACCAAGCCTGTCGCACCGGCCAGCAGGATGTTCTGGGGGGTTAGATACATGGGGCCTCCAACGCGCGTCCTTATCCATCGGACCGCAACGGAGCGCTCATGTGCGGGTGTGACGCATGCCGGCCACTGCCAGCGGCGACTGGGCGTTGAGGCATAGGGGTATAATCTTGGCCTTCATCTGTATCAAGCTGCTTTTGGTAGGCGGGGCGCTCCCTGCCGCCTCTATCTTGTTCGTTTCTGGATTTCGCCCATGTTACTTAGAGGTTTGACCTGGCTGGTGGTGTGCCAACTGCTAGGTACGTGCATCAATGTCCTGTTGCTGCCGATGTTGCCCGCGCCCATCATCGGATTGGTCGGGTTGTTCATTTTTCTGCTCGTGCGGGGGGAAGTCGGCCCGCAACTCAGTGCAGCGGCGAACGGCTTGCTGCGCTATCTGCCATTGCTGCTGGTTCCGCCCGCAGTAGGTGTGATGGCCTACGGATCAGCCATCCTGACGCATTTCTGGGCGCTGATCGCGTCGCTCGTTATCTCGCTGGCGCTCTCGATGATCGTTTGTGGTGTGCTGATGCAGCGCCTGTTGGATCGCCGCGAGCAGCCGCGAGAACACTCATGATGCTGGACTGGCACGCGGCCTGGGTCGCGGTGGTGCATCACCCCTTGTTCGGCATTGGGATAACGCTTGCGGCGTACCAGCTGGCGTTGGCCGTCTACGAGCGAACGCGCTGGGTTTTCCTGCAGCCCGTGTTGTTGTCGGTGTTGCTGGTGGTGGGCGTGCTCTTGTCGTGCGGCATTCAGTACGTGGAATATCGCCAAAGCGTTTCGATCATGAGCGTGCTGTTGGGACCTGCGACCATCGCATTGGCGGTTCCGCTCTACCTGAACATTCGCCGGATCAGGCAGTTGTTCGTACCGATCATGATCACGCTAGCCGTGGGTGGCTGCTTCGCGACACTGTCTGTTGGCTTCTTCGGGTGGCTGTTCGGCCTGGACCGGTTCTGGCTCATGAGCCTGTTGCCAAAGTCGGTCACATCGCCCATCGCGATGCTCGTTGCTAACGAAATGGGCGGCGACGCCGCGCTGGCGGCTGTCTTCGTCCTGATTACCGGCGTAATGGGCGCCATCATCGGGCCGGAACTGCTGCGGCGATGTGGTGTTCGACATGTAGCCGCGGTGGGGATCACGCTTGGTCTGACGGCGCATGCCGTTGGTACCTCGCGTGCGCTTCAGGAGGGCGAGGAATGTGGCGCGTTGGCAGCGCTCGCCATGAGTTTGATGGGCGTCGCCACCGCGTTGTTCTTGCCGATCATCGTTGGCCTGGTCACCTGACCTTCACAGGAGAATCAATGCTTCCGCTCTTTCCCCTGAACACGGTGCTGTTCCCCGGATGTGTCTTGGACTTGCAGATCTTCGAGGCGCGCTATCTCGACATGATCAGCCGGTGCATGAGGCAGGGCACGGGCTTTGGCGTTGTCTGCATTCTCGAGGGGGAGGAAGTGGGTGAGGCTGCCAATCAGTTTTCCCTCGTGGGCTGTGAAGCCGTCATCCAGGATTGGCAGCAGCGCAGCAATGGCCTCTTGGGCATTCGCGTCGCGGGCCAGCGACGTTTTCGGGTCAGCCGGGCCGAAGTGCAAAGTGACCAGCTCACGCTGGCGGACGTGGAGTGGCTTGGCGAGGCTGCCGATCGACCGTTGACCGCGGAGCATGCTGACCTTGCCGCGCTGCTCGAGGCGCTGGCCGAGCATCCACTTGTCGCGGAATTGGGAATGGGCGGCGCGGCGGCCAGTCAGCATGCGCTCGCCAATCAGCTTGCGTATTTGCTTCCATTTGGACCGGAAGAAAAGCTGCAGCTGCTTGTGCAGGCCGACCCTGCCGCTCGCCTCGAGCAGATTCAGCACTTGGTCGAAGGGCTGCAGGGCGATGGCGGTTGACCGTTATTGGTAGCGGTAAAGCGCCAGACTGTTGGGAAACACCCAGATCGCGAACCCGATCAGTACGAAGGCGCAGCCGAACAGCACCAGATACCAATTCCGCGCCGGTAGCGGGTTAATCGGCGCGAAACGCTCGCTGATGCAGAGGCTGAGCGCGCAGAAAAAGCCCGCAAGCAGTGCGCCGGCAATAATGTCCGTAGGCCAATGTACGCCGAGATAAATGCGTGATGCCGCTATTGCGACGGCGGGCAGGCACGCCAGCAATAGCCAGGTCAGGCGCCAGCGTGCGGGTTGGTCGCGACCCGCCAGAATGCCTAGCGTCAGGCAAAGCGCGAACGCCGCCGAGCTATGCCCGCTGGGGAAGCTAAATGTGTGCAATGGATCGACAAGCACCTCGGGGCGGACACGAGCGAAGAGGTTTTTCAGTTGTCCGTTGGCAACCGCGGTTCCCAGCAGCGCGCCAAGCGCAAATCCCGCGGCGCGCCATTGGCGTAGTGCGGCCAGGGAGGCGCACAGGGCAATAGCCGCCAGCAGCTGCGCATCGAAATCGCCAAGGCCTGTCGTGAAGGCAACCACGCGGTCCCAGGTGGGTTGACGCGCGTCCTGAATGACGCTGATCAGGCCGTTGTCCAGCGCTTCGAGATGCGGGAGCGCGAAGAACAGCGCCGCGAACAGGACGAAGCACAGCCCCGCGCCAAGCTCGACGTTGTAGGGTTTGTCGGTCAGTGCGCGCTGAATGAGTATCCCCAGAAACGCGGCGAGCAGGCCAACCACGATGCCTGCTTCGGTCCAGAAGCCTGCCGGCAGCGGAAGGCGCAATGCCGCGCCTGTGCTCCAGCCGGGCAGCAGGTACGCAACCGCCCAGCCGGCCGAGGCGATCAGGCTAACTAGTAGGAAACGTATGAAAGGCATGTCCAGCATGCCTGCGATCATCGGCAGCATTGGGCGAAGCGGGCCAATGAAGCGTCCGACCAAGAGGCTGATGACGCCGTATTGTTCGATGTGCCGCTCGGCATGATCGAACCACTCGGGGTGCTGACGCAGCACCGGTAGCCCGCGAATGTTCTGGTGGAAGCGGCGCCCTAGCAGGTAAGAAACGATGTCCCCTGCGAGCCCGCCGGCAAACGCCAAGAGCAGGGTTTCACCCAGGCCGAGAACGCCGTTGCCGGCGAGCACGCCGACCGCGAAGAGCAAGACAGTGCCAGGGACGATGAGACCTGCGATGGCAAGGCATTCGACGAATGCCGCAAGAAACAAGGTGACGCCAAGCCACTCTGGATGGCTGGAAAGCCAGGTGTTTATGGACTGTAAATCGAACGGCATCGTTGAGGCTCGGTTGAAACGGGATCGCTTTTCGATAGAGCACGAGGGGCCGCGGTTCCCGCGGTTGAGTCGCCAGGCGAGCTTCGCACGTGTTCGCGGCCCAGGGAAACGTTTCCGGCCATGTCCGTAGCCGAAGCTGCGGCTCACCGTCTGCCGGTAGCGACTGTGCGGGAAGCGGCGCGGCCGCTATAATCACCGGCCTTTTTTCCATAGCCGGATGCGAGAAACCATGAGCGAGTCCGTGCACGATTACATGATTCGCCTGGGCCGCGCGGCGCGTGACGCTTCGCGGCAGCTAGCTCGCGTCGATACCGCGCAAAAGAATCGCGCGCTCGAGGCAATCGCGGCGGCGCTCGATGCCTCGCGGGCAGCGCTCATCGCCGCTAACGAACGGGACGTGGCCAATGCGCAGGCGAATGGCCTGCAGGCGGCCATGGTAGACCGCCTGGCCCTCACTGCTGCGCGTATCGACGACATGATCGAAGGTTTGCGCCAGGTCGCGAAACTGCCCGATCCCATCGGCGAGATACGCGATATGCGCCACCTGCCGTCTGGTATCCAGGTGGGCAAGATGCGGGTGCCGCTTGGCGTGGTCGGCATCATTTACGAGTCCCGTCCGAACGTGACGATCGATGCGGCCAGCCTGTGCTTGAAGTCCGGCAACGCCACAATTCTGCGCGGCGGTTCGGAGGCCATTCACTCCAATCAAGCCATTGCACATTGCGTCGCGCTCGGGCTGGCTGAAGCCGGTTTACCCGCAGCGGCGGTGCAGGTGGTGGAGACCACTGACCGCGAAGCGGTGGGCGCACTGATAGGCATGCCGGAGTTCGTCGACGTCATCGTGCCGCGTGGCGGAAAGGGGCTGATCGAACGGATCAGCCGGGATGCGAAGGTCCCAGTCATCAAGCATCTGGACGGCGTGTGCCACGTGTATATCGACAAGGCGGCAGACGTCGAGAAAGCCGTCCGGGTCGCGGACAATGCCAAAACTCAGCGTTATTCGCCCTGCAACGCAATGGAAACCCTATTGGTGCACCGCGCTATCGCGTCGGACGTGCTTCCAGCACTGGCAACGATCTACCTGGAAAAAGGCGTCGAGCTACGAGGCTGCCCGGCGACATGCGAGCTACTAGGGCAAAACGTTATAGCCGCCAGTGAAGGCGACTGGTTCGCGGAATACAACGCGCCGATTCTTGCGATCCGAATGGTCGCGTCGCTGGACGAAGCGATCGCGCACATCAACCACTACGGGTCTCACCATACCGACGCCATCGTTACCGAGCATTTCAGCGATGCTCGCCGGTTTTTGGCCGAGGTGGACTCGAGTTCGGTCATGGTGAACGCCTCGACTCGCTTCGCCGACGGCTTCGAGTATGGGCTTGGCGCCGAGATTGGTATCTCTACGGACAAGCTCCATGCCCGAGGCCCTGTGGGCCTAGAAGGCCTGACGAGCGAGAAGTACGTTGTTTTCGGCAACGGGCACGTGCGCACTTGATGAGCGGCACTCGACGCATAGGGCTGCTCGGAGGAACCTTCGACCCGATCCATATCGGCCACCTGCGTGCAGCTGTCGAGGTGGTCGAGTATCTGAAACTGGACGAGTTGCGGCTGATCCCTAGTGCGCGACCACCCCATCGTGATCATCCGCAAACAGCCCCCGAGCATCGTTTGCGGATGGTGCAATTGGCGGTCGCCGGTATCGAGGGAATCAGCGTCGATGATCGCGAGTTACGTCGGGAGCGCCCCTCCTACACGGTGGAAACGCTGGAATCCCTGCGCACGGAGCTGGGTGAGGATGTCCAGTTGATGCTGCTTCTGGGCTGGGATGCCTTCTGCGGCTTGCCGGGTTGGTATCGCTGGGAAGAATTGCTGAAGCTGTGCCACGTACTGGTGCTGCAACGGCCGGATGCCAATACGGAAGCACCCGAAGAGCTTAGGAATCTGGTCGCCGCTCGGAGCGTCAGCGATCCTTTGACGATGACGGGTGCCGCTGGACAACTTTCGTTCATCTGGCAAACGCCATTGGAAATTTCCGCAACGCGCATACGTGAGTGTCGCCAGGCGGGGCGGTCCATCCGTTTCCTCACCCCGGATGCGGTTTTGAATTACATACAAGCGCAGGGGCTTTACCCTGCGATCTCCAACTGAGGTTACTACCCGAACATGCAGAACGAGCAACTGGTCCAGCTGGCGATCGCCGCGCTGGAAGACATGAAAGCGCAAGACATCACCACGATCGATGTTCGCGGCAAGACCAGCGTCACCGATTTCATGGTGATTGCGAGCGGTACGTCCGGTCGTCACGTGAAATCCATGGCTGAGAGTGTCATCGAAAAGGTCAAGGGTGAGGGCGTGCGTCCGTTGGGCAGCGAAGGCCTGGACGGAGGCGAGTGGGCGTTGCTGGACTTAGGTGATGTCGTCGTGCACGTCATGCAAACTGCCACGCGCCAGTTCTATGATCTTGAGCGGTTGTGGCAGGGCGCCGAGCAGAGCCGGGCACAGTCGAGCGAGTGACGGAGCGACTGGATTGCGTTTACGTCTGATCGCCGTCGGTTCGAAGATGCCTCGCTGGGTCGAGGAGGGCTGGCACGAGTACGTCAAGCGTCTGCCCTCTGAACTCGCACTCGAGCTTGTTGAAATTCCCCTGAGCACCCGCGGTAAGAACGCTGACGTGGCCCGGCTGATTCGTCAGGAGGGCGAGGCGATGCTCGGCAAAGTGCAGGCAGGTGAACGCATCGTGACCCTCGAAGTGAACGGTCGTCCATGGAGCACGGAACAGCTCGCCGCTGAGTTGGATCGCTGGCGGCTGGATGCGCGCACCGTCAACCTTATGGTCGGTGGTCCCGAGGGACTGGCGCCGGAGGTATGCGCGCGTAGCGAGCAGCGGTGGTCTTTGTCGCCGCTGACACTGCCTCATCCGCTGGTTAGGGTACTTATCGGTGAGCAGATCTACCGCGCCTGGACCGTGCTGTCCGGCCACCCCTACCACAAGTAAACCGTCGTCCGATGCCGCAGCCCATACGCCTGAAAGATCACGAGAAAGACGCCCGCGTCGTTAGAAACCGGGTGTTGGTGGGCGCTGTCGGAATTCTCGCGCTGACCCTGGTGCTGTTCGCGCGGATGTATTACTTGCAGGTCATCCAGTACGACTATCACTCGACGCTTTCCGAGAACAACCGCGTCCACGTTCAGCCGATTCCGCCCAATCGCGGGCTCATCTACGATCGGAACGGGGTGATCATCGCCGACAACAGACCCAGCTTCAGTCTGACGTTGACCCGTGAGCGTGCTGGAGATTGGGAGACGGTGCTCGATACCGTGGTCGAGGTGCTGGCATTGACGCCGGAGGACCGGGAGCTATTCGAGAAGCGGCTTCGCCAAGGCCGTCGGCCGTTCGAGCCGGTCCCGATCTACTTCGAACTGTCCGAAGAGCAGATCGCCCGAATCGCTGTGAATCAGTTCCGCCTACCGGGCGTCGATGTCGCGGCGCAACTGGTTCGGCATTACCCCTTGCGTGAGCATTTTGCCCACTCCGTCGGCTATGTCGGGCGCATCAACGAGCAAGAGCTCAAGACCCTCGATCCCGTCAATTACAGCGGTACGCACCACATTGGCAAAACCGGAATCGAACGCTTCTACGAGGACGAGCTCCACGGTGAAGTGGGTTACGAAGAAGTGGAAACCAATGCGCGTGGACGCGTGCTGCGCGTCCTGAATCGGACCGACCCGAAGCCTGGCAAGGATTTGCAGCTGACCCTCGATACCCAATTACAGGAAGCAGCGGAGCAAGCACTGGGTGGACGCCGAGGCGCGATCGTCGCGCTGGAGCCGTCCACTGGAGAGGTCTTGGCGATGGTCAGCCAGCCCAGTTTCGACCCCAACCCGTTCGTGACCGGTATCAGCTTCAAAGCGTATGCAGAGCTGCGCGATTCGATCGACCGTCCGCTCTACAACCGAGTATTACGCGGTCTTTATCCGCCGGGCTCGACGATCAAACCGGTCGTAGCAGTCGCAGGCTTGGATGCGGGCGTGGTGACGCCGTCGACGCGCGTATTCGATCCCGGCTTCTACCAACTGCCGAACTACGACCACAAGTACCGCAACTGGAATCGCAGCGGCGACGGCTGGGTCGATCTGCGGCTGGCGATCGCCCGCTCGAACGACACGTATTTTTACGATCTGGCGCACAAGATGGGCATCGATCGCCTGCATGATTACATGACGCGTTTTGGCCTCGGGCAGCGGGTGTCGCTGGACATGTATGAAGAGACTGCAGGGTTGATGCCTTCTCGCGACTGGAAGCGTGGCCGCTATAAGCAGGCGTGGTTCCCCGGTGAGACCATCATTCTGGGTATTGGGCAGGGCTACATGCAGGTGACGCCACTGCAGTTGGCACAGGCCACCAGCCTGGTCGCGACCCATGGCAAATGGATACGCCCACACCTGGCCAAATCGTTGGATAACGAGCCGCCGGTGGATCCAGACCCCATTCCCGATATCAAACTGCGCGACGACCGTTTCTGGGACTACGCGCGCCAGGGAATGGAAGAGGTCATGCACGGTGAGCGCGGTACGGCACGTAAGGTCGGTAACTCGGCCGTCTATCGTATTGCGGGTAAGAGTGGCACGGCTCAGGTCGTTGCGATTCGACAGGGCGAACGTTACAACAGCGCAGCCTTGGCTGAACGGCACCGTGACCATGCGTTGTTCGTTGCATTTGCGCCGGCGGACGATCCGAAGATCGTCGTCGCGGCCATGGTCGAGAATGGTGAGTCTGGTTCGGGGGTCGCCGCACCTGTGGTCAAACAGGTAATCGATGCCTGGTTGCTTGGCGAAGATGGGCAACTCAAACCTGAATTCCGTCCGGCATTGCCTATGGCAGAACAGAAGAGCGATCGGCCGCATGAGTAGTTTCGACAGGACGATTTCCACCGAGGATGTACTCAAGCGCCGGTCATCGCTGCTGCAGCGCATGCACATCGATGGTTGGCTCCTGCTCATCCTTCTGTTGCTCGGCGTGGGCAGTCTATTCGTTCTCTATTCCGCCAGTGGGCGCCATTGGGATCTTTTGGCCAAGCAGGCGTCGTCGTTCGGAATTGGCGTTGTCGCAATGATCGTGATCGCGCAATTCGAGCCTCGTTTCATGGCGCGCTGGGTGCCCTTGGCCTATGTCATCGGGGTGAGCTTGTTGCTGGTGGTCGAGGTCATGGGCCATACCGCAATGGGGGCCACACGCTGGATCAATATTCCGGGTGTGATTCGCTTCCAGCCATCCGAACTCATGAAGATCATCATGCCGGCGACCATTGCCTGGTACCTGTCCCGGCATAACTTGCCTCCGCGGCTCAAGCACGTGGTGATTAGCCTGGCATTGATCGTGGTGCCGTTCGCGCTGATCGCCAAACAACCGGACCTGGGGACTTCGCTGCTGATCCTTGCGTCCGGCGCCTTCGTTATTTTTATCGCCGGTTTGCCTTGGCGTTGGATGCTGGGTGCGATTGCAGCGAGCGTACCGGTCGCGGTGGGCATGTGGTATTTCATCCTGCACGATTATCAGAAACGCCGCGTCCACACCTTTCTGGACCCTGAAAGCGATCCCCTTGGCAGCGGCTGGAACATCATCCAATCGAAGGCCGCGATCGGGTCGGGTGGGGTGTTCGGCAAAGGGTGGTTGCTGGGCACCCAGTCGCACCTGGATTTTTTGCCCGAAAGCCATACGGACTTTATCATCGCCGTTTTAAGCGAAGAGCTTGGGCTCGTAGGCGTGAGCCTATTGCTGCTGGTCTACCTGTTGCTCATTGCGCGAGGCCTGGTGATTACCGTCCAGGCTCAGACATTGTTCGGCAAACTATTGGCCGGCGGCTTGACCATGACGTTCTTCGTCTACGTCTTCATCAATATAGGCATGGTCAGCGGGCTGCTGCCGGTCGTAGGTGTGCCGTTGCCCTTCATCAGCTATGGCGGGACGCATATGGTCACGCTGCTGTCGTCGTTCGGGATTCTGATGGCGATTCAGACGCACAGAAAATGGATTGCACAGGCTTGAGAAAAGTGGATTCGATGCGATTACTAAGTCACCGTGTATCTCGAGCACTCGTTGGAATGGGATTGGTGTTGTCGTTGCAGACCCCTGTGTGGGCCAAGGATTACGACAATGCTCCGCAGGTTCGCGCGCTCATTGAGGATCTGTCTCAGCACTATGGGTTCGCCGAAGAGCAGCTGACTGCGCTCTTCAGCGACGTTCAACGAAAACAGGCGATTCTCGACGCGATTTCACGCCCGGCCGAGCGCGTACGGCCATGGAAGGAATATCAGCCGATCTTTGTGACCGAATCACGCATTGCCCAAGGCGTGGATTTCTGGCGACAGCATGAGGCGGCGCTCAAACGCGCTGAGGCCGAATACGGCGTTCCGGCCCAGATCATCGTTGCCATCATCGGCGTCGAGACGTTCTATGGGCGAAATACTGGCAGCTACCGCGTGCTCGATGCGCTGTCCACGTTGTGTTTCGACTATCCGCCGCGCGCGCAGTTTTTCTGCCAGCAGTTGCGCGAGTACCTCATGCTCGCGCGCGAGCAGCAAGTCGATGCGTTGAGCCTGAAAGGGTCTTACGCCGGGGCAATGGGGTTGCCGCAGTTCATGCCTGGCAGCTTCCGCGCCTATGCCGTGGATTTCGATGGCGATGGCCATATTAATATCTGGAGCGATCCAACCGATGCCATCGGTAGCGTCGCCAGCTACTTCAAAGCGCATGGCTGGCAACCGGGCGCCCCGGTCGTGAGCCGCGCCCGAGTCAATGGGACGCGCGTCGATGAGGGGGTGAGCCCGGGCATAGACGCCAGTACGACCCTCGCGGAACTTGCCTCGCTGGGTTGGAGCGCCACTGATGACATCGAGCCTGAATTGCCGCTCACCGCGTTTCGCCTGGAAGGCGCAAATGGCCCGGAGTACTGGCTAGGCCAGCCGAATTTCTACACTATTACGCGCTATAACCGCAGCACGATGTACGCCATGGCGGTCTATGAGCTTTCCCAAAAACTGCTTGAAGCACGAGGCAAGCAATGATGCGCACCGTTTTCTTCCGTCTCGTCGCACTCGGTGCCGCCGGGCTACTGGTCGCGAGCTGTTCCAGCCAGCGCTCGTCCTCCCTACCCAGTACGGGCGGGGTTGCCTCCTCCGGCGCGGGCGACTACTCGCGTCCGCACAAGGACGGCGCGCCTTGGTGGGATGTCGATGTATCCAAGGTCCAGGATGCCGTGCCGATGCCGCACTACGGGGCTTACAAAGCGAACCCGTACACTGTCCTTGGTAAGACCTACTACCCGATCGCGGACTCCCGCAATTACCGTGCGACCGGCACCGCCTCCTGGTACGGCACCAAGTTTCATGGGCAGGCGACCGCTAATGGCGAAACCTACGACCTATACGGCATGACTGCTGCCCATAAGACCTTGCCACTGCCGAGCTACGTCAGGGTCACCAATCTGGATAACGGTCGTAGTGTCATGCTCCGGGTTAACGATCGCGGTCCGTTCTATTCCGATCGCGTGATCGACTTGTCCTTCGCAGCTGCGAAAAAACTCGGCTATGCGGAAACCGGTACGGCACGCGTCACAGTCGAGGGGATCGACCCGGTGGAGTGGTGGGCCAAGCAGGGTCGCCCGGTCCCGGCGAACGACAAGGGATTGGCCATGGCGGCGCCAGCCGTTGCCACGAACCAGACCGTCGAAAATTATACGCCGCCGCCTCAACAGCACGCCGCGCCCGTCCAGCCCGCACAGGTTGCAGTTCAATCGGCAGCCGCTGGCGCCGTATCGGGTCTTTACGTCCAGGTGGGCGCGTTCGCTAACCCGGACGCAGCGGAGCTGCTCAAGGATAAGTTGAGCCAGACGACCCAGGCCCCTGTCTTCATCGATTCGGTCATACGCAACCAGCAGACATTGCACCGTGTACGCCTGGGACCATTGCCGTCCCAAGACGAAGCGCGCCAGTTACAGGATAGTCTTCGGTTGGCCAATCTTGGACAACCGACCTTGGTCAAGCCGGACTGACCGCCCTAAGCCCGCTCCAGCCACCATGGTGCGACGGGTCGATTCACCAAGCGTTCGATCACTAGCCTTCAACCAGAGAAACGGATGAAAATCACCAGCTTTGCCAAACGCCTCTTTCTGACATTTGCGCTTTGCGTCCTGCCGGCTGGCTGGGCTGCCGCCCAGATGGTCCCGTCGCCGCCGCAGCTCGCTGCCAAGTCCTATCTGCTGATGGACGCAGCGAGTGGCAACGTCCTGATCGATAACACTGCGGACGAGCGCCTTCCCCCTGCCAGTCTGACCAAGCTCATGACGGCCTACATCGCGACCCTCGAGATCAACCGTGGTCAGATCAAAGAGTCGGACATGGTGCGCGTCAGCGAGAAAGCCTGGCGTATGGGCGGCTCGAAAATGTTCATCGAGGTCGGCAATGAAGTCTCGGTCAGCGACCTGCTGCACGGGATCATCATCCAGTCCGGTAACGACGCCAGCGTTGCGCTCGCCGAGCACATTGCGGGCAGCGAAGATGCATTCGCTGACATGATGAACACCACCGCGCAACGCCTGGGCATGAAGAACACCCACTTCATGAACGCTACGGGCTGGCCTGATCCGAACCACTATTCTTCCGCGCACGACATGGCGATCCTCGCTCGGGCGATCATTAATGAAGATGCGGCCCACTACGCGATCTACAAGCAGAAAGAGTTCTTCTGGAACAACATCAAGCAACCGAACCGTAATCTGTTGCTATGGCGCGACAACACGGTAGATGGCCTTAAAACTGGCCACACGGAAGAAGCCGGCTATTGCCTGGTAGCGTCCGCCGTGCGCGATGGCCAGCGTCTCATCGCTGTCGTCTTCGGGACCAGCAGCGAGCAGGCGCGTGCCGCTGAGACGCAGAAGCTGCTCACGTATGGCTTCCGCTTCTTCGAGACCCGTACCTTCTATCAAAAGGGCACCGAGCTGACGCAGGCTCGTGTCTGGAAGGGTGCTGTGCCGCAAGTGAAAGCTGGCCTTGCGCAAGACCTGACCATGACGTTGCCGAAAGGCACCGCGGAAAAGCTTGCGGCGACCATGACGGTGAACCCTGACCTCATCGCGCCCATCGAGCAGGGCGCCGTGATCGGCAAGGTCGAAGTCAAGAATGGCGAGCAAGTCGTGCATACAGCGGACCTGGTGGCTCTTGAGCCGGTCGAGGAAGGTGGTTTCTTCCGCCGTATTTGGGACAGCTTGCGCCTGTTCATCTACGGCTTGTTCAACTGACCCGACACTCACCCACAGACGCTCTCGAACCGAGAGCGTCTTGTTTCGGACAGGCCAAAAGCCTGCGGTAAGCTCATGACCGATACCGACGTTCAACCACCCAAAATTGAATTTCCCTGCGCCAACTACCCGATCAAAGTGATCGGCGAGGCTGGAGACGGCTTCGCCCAATTGGTGATCGAGGTGTTGCAGCGACACGCGCCAGACCTCGACCCAGGCACGTTGGTTACCCGTGACAGTCGTAACGGGCGCTTCCTGTCCGTTCAGGTGCTGATCACTGCAACGGGTGTCGAACAATTGCAGGCGATCCACGTCGATCTGCGCGCTACTGGCCGTGTGCATATGGTGCTCTAGTGAGCAACGACCTCATCGTGCGTTACCTAGGGCTGGTGGAATACCTGCCCACGCTGGAAGCGATGCGCACGTTTACGGCGACACGTGGCGCGAGTGACGCTGACGAAATCTGGCTGTTGCACCACCCTAGCGTCTTCACTCAAGGCCAAGCGGGCAAAGCCGAGCATCTGTTGGCGCCGGGCGATATTCCGGTGATTCAGGTGGAGCGGGGCGGTCAGGTGACCTACCACGGTCCTGGCCAGCTCGTGGCCTACATCATGCTTGATTTGCGTCGGCGTGATTTAGGGGTACGTGAGCTCGTCACGGCGATGGAGCAGAGCTTGGTCGATGTACTGGCGACGTATGGTGTCAAGGCAGCGCCGAAGGCCGATGCGCCAGGTGTTTACGTCAACGGCGAGAAAATCGCCTCGCTGGGATTGCGCGTGCGTCGTGGCTGTTCTTTCCACGGGCTCGCGCTCAACGTCGACATGGATATGTCACCCTTCTGGCGCATCAATCCGTGCGGATACGCGGGTTTGAAGATGGTGCAGCTCAGTGATCTGCTCGATACCAAGCCCAATTTGGATGAAGTCGCGCATCGCCTCGAAATGGCGCTACGTGAGCAATTGGGTTATTCGGCGTAGGCGCTCGAACTGCAAGCGTCGCGGGCATCGCCTGTGCCACCGCATTGTGTCGATCTCGAATTCGAATGGCTGCTCGATACTCGTAGGGCGGGTGAAACCCGCGGCTTTTCGAGGTGAACTGCGCGGGTTGCACCCGCCGTACGGGCCGTATCGCGGGCATGGCCCGCTCCCACAATGGCCCGCTACAAGTGTTACCACACGTCTTACGACGCTTGCGGGTAGCCGCGATCAGTTCAGGCTGAGTGTCGGGATCAGGTTCGTATCGACCTGCTGGCCGGGTACGGGAACGGGAGCCGCGAGGCCTAAGTTGTTTTTCTCGAATACACGGTCGGCGCGGTAGCTAGAGCGTACCAAGGGGCCGGCTGCGACTTCCATGAAGCCCTTTTCGAGACCGATTTCGCGGAAACGGTTGAATTCTTCCGGGCTGACCCAGCGCTTGACCGGCAGGTGATTACGCGTCGGTTGCAGGTACTGGCCAAGGGTCAGGATGTCGACGCCGATGGCGCGCAGGTCGTCCATGGCTTCGAGCACTTCTTCGTCGGTTTCGCCCAGGCCGAGCATCAAGCTCGTCTTGGTGATCACCTGTGGACGGTGACGTTTGGCGTGTTCTAGTACATGCAGCGTTTTCTCGTACCCGGCACGAGGATCGCGTACGACATGCGTCAGACGCTTCACGGTCTCGACGTTCTGGGCAAACACTTCCAGGCCGGAATCCACGACGCGCTCGATGGCTTCGAGGTCGCCGTCGAAATCAGGTGTCAGGGCTTCAACCACAACCTGGGGTGTCCGCTGCTTGATCGCCTGCACGCACGCGGCGTAATGGCCCGCACCGCCATCGTCCAGGTCATCTCTGTCCACGGAGGTCAGCACGATATAGCGAAGCGCCATGAGCTCGACGGATTTAGCCGTGTTCTGAGGTTCTTCAAGGTCCAGCCAACCATTGGGGTTACCCGTGTCTACCGCGCAGAACCGGCAGGCGCGCGTGCAGACGGAGCCCATCAGCATGATGGTAGCAGTGCCGTTGGACCAGCATTCGCCCATGTTCGGGCAATGGGACTCTTGGCATACCGTGCTTAACCGGTGCTCGCCCACATTGCGCTTTACTGCTTCGAAACGATCGCCCGTGGGGGCTTTTACCCGCAGCCAGTTGGGTTTTGGCTCGAACACCTGTGGCTGCGCTGAAGCACGGCGCTTCTGGCCGTCCTTGATTGCAGTTATACCTTGAGGTGTACGGAATTTTTCGCCGCTGGAAACGGGCTTGGGCGAGACGGTATCGGACATCGAATTTCGGCTCCGGTGGGGGCTTCGTTAGCGGGGAGCATGTGTCGGCGTGAAGTGTAACACAGCCGATATTCGCGGGTGTTTGGCGAGAAAGCTGTGGCAGCCTACGCAAGGATTGGGACCCTCCGTAGGGTGGATGGCCGAAGCCATCCACGTGTGCCTTCCCGTCCTACAGCACGCGCCGATAAGGCATTGCCGCTATCCACCCTGCGGCGAGCCGTGACCGGTGCTCACGAGGCGTCGTGAACGGACGGTTCAGAGCGCGAAACGCTTTCCCGTCAGATGCAGACAGAGCTGTGACAGGCCGGTCCATGGCGAGCCGGCAGCCTGGCCTTTGATCTGTGCATCGATCTCTTGCGCGTGCATCAGCAACTGTTGCCAGCGCATCGCGCCATGGCGTTGTAGTGCTTTGCTCATCAAGGGGCGTCGTTTGTCCCACACTGGTGGGCGCATTTGCGAAAACGCGCGTTCCAGCGGAATACCTTGCGCATGCAGTTGAGCAAGATTGGCAAGCGTTCGCAGCTCGCGAGCCAACGCCCACAGGATGACCGGTGGCTCGACCCCTTCGCCACGCAGCCCTTCGAGCATTCTCAACGCATGTGTCGCGTCGCCCTCGAGGGTAGCGTCTATGAGACCGAATACATCAAAGCGCGCGCTGTCGCCGACCGCCGCTTGCACGGTATCGACATCGATCTGTCCATCGTTCGCCAGCAGCTTGAGCTTTTCGATCTCCTGCGCAGCCGCGAGCAGGTTGCCTTCAACGCGGGCCGCCATCATCTCTAGCGCCTCGGGCGTCGCGGAAAGGCCTGCCTGCGATAGTCGCTGGCGTATCCATTGAGGTAGCTGATGGCTGTCCACCGGCCAAATCTGGATGAACTGCGTAGACGGGCTATCAATGAGCGCCTTTGCCCATTTGGTTTTTTGGGCGCTGCCGTCGAGCTTGGGCAGATTGATCAGGAGCAAGGTGTCTTCGGCTGGCCGCGCAAGGTACTCCAGCAAGGCGGCCGCGCCCTTATCGCCGGGCTTGCCGGACGGGATACGCAACTCGATGACACGCTTTTCAGCGAACAACGATAGGCTCGCGCCCGCTTCGAGTAGCTGTGTCCAGTCGAAGCCGGTCTCGGCATTGAACACCTGCCGCTCGGTGAAGCCTTGCGCGCGCGTCGCCGCCCGTATGGCATCGCTGGTTTCCTGGCACAGCAGCGGTTCGTCTCCCGTCACGACATAAACAGGGGCGAGCGTGCCTTGCAAGTGTTTAGCAACCTGGTTGGCGTTCAATTTCATGGGTGTGTTCCGGAGCGAATGGATCGCTCGAAGGCGTGCCGAGATTTAGACTGGCAGCGGTCCAAATCTCGGCAACCTCTAGGTCGTCACTGCGCGCGCGACGGTAGCTCGATGGGCGACTGCATCGGGCGATTGGCTTCTTCTTGTGCCCGGCGAAGGGCTTCTTGTTCCTGGCGACGTTTGGCTTCCGCCGTCTCTTCGAGCTTCGCCAGCTTAGCGGAATCGAGCGACTGCAGACGCAGCATGAGTTGCTGGAGCAAATCACGGCGCATTTCTTCGCCGAGTTTTACCGATTCCTGTTCGTAGCCGATCGGATTGTTACCGTCGTAAACGTAGACACGCTGAACTTCCAGACGGTTGTTCAATAGTGGATAGTCGCCTACGCCGCGAATCTGATATTCCAACGTTTTGGTCAGTTCGTTTTCTGCGCTACGTGAGCCGCCACTGTAACTCGCGGTCCGTGTCGTATCGCGTTCGTCGGCGATATACAACGTGTATTCGGCACCGCTGTGAACGTTCACGCCAGCGCCTTCGAGCATATCTTTCAGATCATTTACGGTCGCACCGTAAGAATCGCGCGCTTGTACGTCGAGTTCGTTCAACGCTATGCCGTCGACGCCCGTTCCACGAAGGTGAAATCCGCACGCAGTCAACAGCAGCGTTGCCCCAACGATCAGCAGTTTCCGTTTCATCATGTTCTATCCTCTTGTCCGCGCCGCCGTGGCGGCGCGTCCTTTAGCTTAGTTGGCGACGATGTTGACGAGTTTGCCGGGTACCACGATGACCTTGCGAATGGTCAGCCCATCGGTGAAACGCAGCACGTTCTCGTTGGCCCGGGCTTCCGTTTCCACCTGCTCGCGGGTAGCACTGGCGGGGACTTCGATCTGGCCGCGCAGCTTACCATTCACCTGGATGACCAGTGTGAGGCTGTCTTGCTGCAGTGCTTTTTCGTCGACCTTTGGCCAGGCGGCGTCGATCACGTCTCCCGACTTGCCCAACGCGTGCCAGAGTGCGTGGCAGATGTGCGGGGCAATCGGCGCGAGCAGCAGCGATACGCTTTCCAGTCCCTCTTGCAGCAGGGCGCGATCCTGCGTCTCGGTCTGCGGCAGTTTCTCCAGCGCATTCATTACCGTCATGACCTGTGCGATGGCGGTGTTGAATTTGTGGTGCTGGCCGATATCCGAACTCGCCTGCCTGATCGCCAGGTGGATCGTGCGGCGTACGTCCTTTTGCGCGTCAGTCAGGCTCGACAGATCGAGCGCGCCGACCGGGCCGGCGGAGACATGAGCTTGCGCCAAACGCCATACACGGCGCAGGAAGCGGCTGGCACCTTCGACGCCGGCGTCAGACCATTCCAGGCTCATGTCCGGTGGCGAGGCGAACATCATGAAAAGGCGGCAGGTATCCGCACCGTAGGCATCGATCATCGCTTGCGGATCGACGCCGTTGTTCTTCGATTTCGACATCTTCTCGACGCCGCCGATTTCCACCGGCAGGCCGTCGCTTTTGAGTTTGGCGCCGATGACCTTGGCCTTGGCGTCACGCTCGACTTCGACGTCGGCAGGGTTGAACCAATCTTTCCCGCCATTTTCCGCGATGCGGTAATAGGTTTCCGCGACGACCATGCCTTGGGTCAGCAGGTTCTTGAACGGCTCGTCGTTGGAGACCAGGCCCTCGTCACGCATTAGCTTGTGGAAGAACCGCGCGTAGAGCAGGTGCAGGATCGCGTGCTCGATACCGCCGATGTACTGGTCGGCAGGCAGCCAGTGATTGGCCGCAGCAGGGTCGACCATGCCCTTGTCGTAATTTGGCGAGGTATAGCGCGCGGCATACCAGGACGACTCCACGAACGTATCCATAGTGTCGGTTTCGCGCTTCGCCGGTGCGCCACATTTCGGGCAGCTGCACTCGTAGAATTCGGGCATTTTCGCCAGCGGAGAACCAGCGCCATCCGGTACGACGTCTTCTGGCAGGACCACAGGCAACTGGTCTTCCGGAACGGGCACGTCACCGCAGCTATCGCAGTGGACGATCGGAATCGGGCAGCCCCAGTAACGCTGGCGGCTGATGCCCCAATCGCGCAGGCGGAACTGCGTGCGGGATTGGCCCAGTTCCTTCTTGCGCAGCGCGACTTCGATCGTATCGAACGCGCCGTCGAAATCGAGACCGTCGAATTCACCGGAATTGATCAGCTGACCATGTTCGCCGTAAGCCGCCTGCCACGGCTCAGGCGTTTCATCGCCCGCGCTGGTGCGCACCACCGGCTTGATCGGCAGATCGTATTTGATGGCGAACGCGTAATCGCGCTCGTCGTGGGCAGGTACGGCCATGACCGCGCCGTCGCCGTAGTGCATCAGTACATAGTTGGCGACCCAGACTGGCAGCAGCTCGCCCGTAAGCGGATGCTGGACCTTCAGTGAGGTCGGCATGCCTTTCTTTTCTTGCGTGGCGATGTCCGCCTCGGCGACACCGCCGCGCTTGCACTCATCGATGAACGCTTGCAGGTCGGCGTCGTTTTGCGCCGCCTGGGTCGCTAGAGGATGTTCGGCGGCAACGGCTACATAGGTCGCGCCCATTAGCGTGTCCGGGCGGGTGGTGAAGACGTTTAGTACGCCTTCGTGGCCGATGCTCGCGGTGTCATACGGGAAGCGGACTTCCATGCCACGGGACTTGCCGATCCAGTTGCGCTGCATGGTCTTGACCTGTTCGGGCCAGCCCGGCAAATCATCCAGAGAGCTCAGCAGCTCTTCCGCATAGTCGGTGATCCGGAAGTAGTACATCGGGATCTCGCGCTTCTCGATGAGCGCGCCCGAGCGCCAGCCGCGACCGTCGATGACCTGCTCGTTGGCGAGTACGGTCTGGTCGATCGGATCCCAGTTGACGGTGCCGTTCTTGCGATAGATCACGCCCTTCTCGAACAGACGCGTGAACAGCCACTGTTCCCATCGGTAGTAATCGGGTTTGCAGGTCGTCAGCTCGCGAGACCAGTCGATCGCAAGGCCGAGGCTCTTGAGCTGGGCCTTCATGTACGCGATGTTTTCGTAGGTCCACTTGGCGGGCGCGACTTTGTTTTTCATTGCCGCGTTTTCCGCTGGCATGCCGAACGCGTCCCAACCCATGGGTTGCATCACGTTCTTGCCTTGCATGCGTTGGTATCGTGCGATCACGTCGCCGATGGTGTAATTACGCACGTGCCCCATGTGCAGTTTGCCGCTGGGATAGGGGAACATCGACAGGCAGTAATAGGGGTCCTTGTCGGACTCTTCGGTGACGACGAAAGCGTTTCGTGCGTTCCAATGAGCTTGTGCGGCGGCTTCGATTTCGCTTGGCTGATACTGTTCGTGCATGTTGGCGGGCGCTTGCAATGGGGCTCTACGAATAAGCGCCGTAGCATACATGACCCCCGCCAATCGAGGGAAACGCAGATTGGTGAAAGCGGGCGGCGCCGTTTGTCGTCGTATCACTTGGCGGCGTGCGAGAGGCTACTAAGATCAAAGAAACGATCAGGGGTCCCACCGTTTCGTTCACGCAAGGTAGCGTGGCGAAATGCCGACTTCGTTTTGGAGGAATCAACGATGGTGCAAGCAGATCAACCGGAGGGCGAGCAGAGACCGTATGAGCGGTTACTGCGCGAACTCACTCGCGCAATGGAGAAGGTGGAGCTCGCCGCGGCGCTGGGGCAGGACGCGCCGGAGGAGCTCGAGATCAAAGGGTTACAGGCAAGCGACGTCTCGTTGATCGAGGCCTATCTCTCCGGCGAGCGTCACTGGTTGAGCGATTGGCTGGACACCGTCGCCGAAAAACCGAGTCATGCCAGCGAGAGCGGCGGCGGTCCGAATATCCATGCGCTGGACTGCGCAATTTGCGGCCACACGATCGTGTGCGCGGCCGGTCATAACAGACAACCGTGCCCCAGTTGTGGATCGCGACTTTTCCTGGTCACCAAGCCGCAATAGACTCGAACGCCTCTAAGGAGGCGTCCATGCCCATTCGCTATTTTTTCAAGCAACTGCTCCTTCCGCCTGGCCTGTTCATCGTCTTGATCGTACTTGCGTGGTGGTTGAGGGCGAGGCGGCCTCGCCTAGCCATCTTCTTTCTTGTCGCAGGCGTAGGTGGATTGTGGGCGATGAGTTCACCCGCCATCGTCGAGAGAACCGCGCGGTTGATTGAGACGGAGCCCGTGTTGCCGCAAGACCAATGGACGACACTGCAGGATGATGCGGATGCGATCGTCATTCTCGGTGCGGGCCGGGAGCGGGGTGATCCTGCCTACGGCGAAGATCAGCCCAGCCTGCTGGCTGCGCAGCGCATCAGCTACGCCGCTGCATTGGCGAAAGCATCGGGTTTGCCCATCCTTGCAACAGGGGGCTTGCATTACGGCTCGCCGCCGAGCGAAGCAGCGATGGCGGCGAAGATGCTGTCTGAGCAGTTCGGCGTTCAGGTGCGCTGGCAGGAGACTGAAAGCCGGACGACCTGGGAGAACGCGCAATACACGACGAATATTCTGAGGTCGGAAAACAAGCGGCGTGTCGTATTGGTCACACAGGCATGGCACATGGCGCGTGCCCGTTGGTGCTTCGAGCAATTTGGGTTCGAGGTCGTGACGGCGCCGATGGGCTTTCTGAGTGCGCCGGCGGACGTTCCGTTGGCGGGCTGGCTGCCCGAAGCGAAGGCGTTCTGGCAAAGTAGTTTGCTGTTGAATGAAGCGGTGGGGCGAATGATCTACCCGTTTGCTTACCAGGGCACGCCGTGGCCTTGAGATATCGCGTCTCTGTGCGCCGATGCGATACGCGTGGATAAGGCGTTGCCGTTATCCACGCTACGGTGAGCCAGCCTGTGTTTTTCCTGTGAACGTTTTGCGACGTCCGTCGCGCGTATAGCGGGATTGGCGCGCAACGCGTTTCGTAGGGTGAAATCCCGCAGGGCTTCCACCGTTTACTGCGAACTGCGGCAAACCGACTCGTAGGGTGGATGGCCGAAGCCATCCGCGTGTACGTCTACGCAAGGCTCATGAAGACGGGAGACCGCCCGTTACAGCTTGCGCGAACGTCGTCTCGCCACGATCGCAAACGCGAGGATCGCGACGCACAGTACTGCCAGCGGCCAAATGCGCCATTTGAGATAGGGCGTCAGGCCCTGCATCGGCGTGACGCTCCCGCGCAGAACGCCTTTGCGGAACTGCGGCAACTCCAGTTTGACTTGTCCATCCGGTGCGATCAGGGCGGTGACGCCATTGTTGGTGGCGCGGATCATCCAGCGGCCTGCTTCGAGCGCCCGCATTTGGGCCATCTGCAGATGCTGTAATGGGCCGATGGAGTGACCGAACCAAGTGTCGTTGCTGACGGTGAGCAGCAGTTCGCTCTGTGCTGCCAAATCTGCCGCAAACTCGGGGTAGACCACTTCATAGCAAATGAACGGGGCAATCCGGTAGCTCCGCGCCAGTAACGGTGGCTGGTCCGCAGGACCACGGGCGAAATCCGACATGGGCAGGTCGAAGAACGCGATCAACCCACGGAGCACCTCTTGCAGAGGGACGTATTCGCCGAAGGGGACGAGTTTTTGCTTCAGGTAAGTGCCTTCACCCTGGCCGACGACCGTGATGCCGTTGTAGTAACGCAGGTCGCCGTTGCCGTTTGGCTCACGCAAGGGTAGGCCCGTGATCAATGCGGCCTGGTGATCTCCGGCAAAACGGGCCATGTCAGCAAGATAGCCGGCGGCCATTTCCTTGAGGACTGGAACGGCTGTTTCAGGCCAGACGACAAGATCGGCATCGCCAATGTGTTCGACGGTCAAATCGCGATACAGCGCGAGCTGAGCGTTGAGCTGGGCAGGATTCCACTTCAGTTCCTGAGCGACGTTGCCCTGAATCAGAAGCGTCTTGAGCGGAGCGCCGGCTGGGCTGGTCCAGGCGTGGCCCTTGAGCCATTGCCCGGCAATCCACGGCGCGGCGATAAGCAGAAGTGCGGTAAGAAGAGCGGCGGGACGCACCGAAAGGGCTTTGAGCCGGCTCAGGAGCGCAGCCGTGAGAACGACCACGAAGCTCAGTAGCCAGACACCTCCCAGCGGCGCCAATCCGGCCAGTGGAGCAGAAAGCTGGCTATAGCCCGCGTACAACCAGGGGAAACCGGTGAGAAACCAGCCGCGGAACAGTTCCTGCGCGATCCATAGGGCCGCGAAGGCGAGCGCATCGCTGAGCGGGGCATCGGTACGGCGAAAAACTTTGACCCAAAGCCAGGCGAACAGCCCGAAGAAAAATGCTAGCCCGGCGACGAGTCCTATAGTCAGCAAGCCTGCCAAGGGTGCAGGGGCGCTGCCGTAGTCGTGAATGCTGACGTAGACCCAACTCGTTCCCGCGATGAACATGCCGAAGCCGTAGCACCATCCCCGCCAAAGCGCAGCGTGGGAAGAGAGGCGCGAGAGTCCGTGGTACAGCAGGGCAACACCCAACAGCAGAACGGGCCAAAGCCCGAACGGTGCGAATGCGAGTGGCGTGAGCAAGCCTGCCAGCAATGCAATCAGGTTTCCCGGCCATCCGGTGCGGGCGATCAACGACATGGCAATCCTTTCGTATGGCAGGCTCTAAATGAACGCCTGTTCGACGTTCACCTAGAACGAAGCGTTAGCTTCTTGAGCGGGGTGTTAACGGCCAAAGTGGTTATCGAGACAGTGGCGTCAAACGCAACAGGTGTAAGCGACGGCTGTCGGCATTCAGCACGCGAAAGCGAAAGTCTCCGACCTCGATTACCTCGTTACGCTTGGGCAGGTGACCAAACTCGGCCATCACTAAGCCGCCTACCGTATCGAACGCTTCTTCGGAAAATTCGGTATCGAAAAATTCGTTGAAAGCATCGACGGGCGTCAGCGCCTTGACGATGAAATCGCCGCTGGGCAGGGCTTTGATGAAGCTGTTGTCGCCATCGACGTCGTGTTCGTCTTCGATATCGCCAACGATCTGTTCCAGTACGTCTTCGATGGTTACGAGGCCCGCGACGCCGCCGTATTCATCGATGACGATGGCCATGTGGCTGCGATTGGCGCGGAATTCGCGAAGCAGCACATTAAGGCGTTTTGACTCGGGAACGAAGGTGGCTGGCCGCATCATTTCATCGATGTCGAACGGCTTCGCACCCTCGAGCAACAACGGTAGAAGGTCCTTCGCCAGAAGAATGCCCTTGACCTCGTCGAGGCTCTCGCCAATCACGGGATAGCGCGAATGCGCGGCTTCAATGGCGGCAGGCAGGAATTCCTGCGGCGTTTGGTGTGCTTTGATGATCATCATCTGCGAGCGCGGCACCATGATGTCGCGTACTTGCAGGTCGGCGACCTGGATGGCGCCTTCCACGATCGCCAAAGCTTCGCTATCGAGCAGCTTGTTTTCGTGGGCCTCGCGCAGGTGTTCCAGGAGTTCCTGGCGGTTCTTGGGTTCATGGGCAAAGGCCTGGATGATGCGTTCCATCCAGGACCTGTGCCCATTGCTTGATCGATCTTCGCTCATGTGTGTTCGTGCTCAGAGGCGTCTTCGAGATAGGGGTCGGGGTAGCCGAGTTCGGCCAGCAACGCCCGTTCCAGTGATTCCATTTCTTCGGCTTCTTCGTCTTCTATGTGGTCGTAACCCAGAAGGTGTAAGCAGCCGTGAATGACCAGGTGGGCCCAGTGTGCGTCCGCTGTCTTGTCTTGCTCGAGTGCTTCGCGCAAGACGACGGGCGCGCAGATCACAAGATCCCCAAGCAGCGGAATGTCCAGTAATTCATCCGGCACATCGGCGGGGAACGACAATACGTTGGTGGCGTAGTCCTTCTCGCGCCAGCGCAGGTTCAGCTCGCGGCCTTCCGGTTCGTCAACGATGCGAATGGTCAGCTCGGAATCGGCCGTGCGCTGCTGTAGCGCAACGCTGCACCAGCACCTGAAGTCCTCATCGCTCGGCAGGCTTTCCGCCTCACTGGCGATTTGCAGATCGAGCTCAAGCATCGTTGTCGATAGCGCCAGGGTTGTTGTCTGCAGGCGTGCTTTGGCTTGCCACTGGCCGATTGTCGAAGCGGTCGTACGCTTCCACAATACGCTGCACCAGCGGGTGTCGAACGACGTCCTTGGACTGGAAGTGCGTGAAGCCGATGCCGGGCACGTCACGCAGGACATCGATGACGTGCGTCAAGCCGGAGCGAGTGCCGCGGGGTAGGTCGATCTGCGTAATGTCACCGGTGATCACGGCCGTAGAGCCAAAGCCGATGCGGGTCAAAAACATTTTCATCTGCTCGACAGTCGTGTTCTGGCTCTCGTCGAGAATGATGAAGCTGTTGTTGAGGGTCCGCCCACGCATGTAGGCAAGTGGCGCCACTTCGATGACCTGCTTCTCGATAAGGCGGGCGACGTTTTCGAAGCCGAGCATCTCGTAGAGGGCGTCATAGAGCGGGCGCAGATAGGGGTCGATCTTTTGTGCCAGGTCGCCGGGCAAAAAGCCGAGTTTTTCACCCGCTTCGACGGCCGGACGGACCAGCAGGATGCGGCGGATCTGCTCGCGCTCCAGGGCGTCAACGGCGCAAGCGACAGCGAGGTACGTCTTGCCAGTCCCGGCAGGGCCAATACCGAAATTGATATCGTGGTCCAGGATCGACTTCACGTAGCGCTGTTGGTTGGCACCGCGAGGTTTGATCATGCCCTTACGGGTTCGGAGCGCAACGTTGTGATCGGTCGGAGATGGATTGACGAGTTCTTCCATGCCCGATTCCTGTAAGAACAGGTGCACGGTGTCCGGGGACAGTTCGGAGGCTGCGCTTTCGCGGTAGAGGCGGCGGAGCAGTTGCTCGGCCGCTTTAGCCTTGTCGCTCGCGCCGATGAGTTCGAACTGGTTGCCGCGATTGCGAATCTCCAGACCTAGCCGGCCTTCGATCAGGCGGATGTTCTCGTCGAACTGACCGCAGAGATTGGCGAAGCGGTTCGCTTCGAACGGTTCGAGGGTGAAACGGTGTGCTGTCGCGTCAGTATTCAAAATGGTCCGATAGCCGCCGAACGGCAGATTCGATGGGTGGAAGCATAACGCCGTGCTCGCTCTCGCGGAAGTCGACGTTAGGCCTATGCGTGTGGGTCCGGAATCAGGGCGCCAAATGCATGATGCACTGTAGCGAAACAAGCGATGAACGATCCCCGTGACCCGCTACTTGCAGAGATCGCATCACGACTCGTTCGTTCACGCCAGCGCTCGACCAACGTCATCGCCTCGCGCCGATTTGGGCAATGCGTTCAGGCAAATGC
Source organism: Pseudomonas matsuisoli (assembly GCF_014647635.1). Lineage (GTDB taxonomy): Bacteria > Pseudomonadota > Gammaproteobacteria > Pseudomonadales > Pseudomonadaceae > Pseudomonas_P > Pseudomonas_P matsuisoli. Next base: position 34,548 of record NZ_BMPO01000005.1, on the reverse strand, counting down.
CGTTTCGGTCGTGGCCGCAGGTGCCGTGGCAACGGGCGTAAGCGAGCCTCGCAGGGAGTGGGGCAGCGCATCGTCGATATGGACGTCAACGAATTGACCGATGAGCTGGGCATCCGGGCAGCGGAAGTTGACGATACGGTTGTTTTCCGTGCGGCCCTGCAACATACCGGGATCTTTCTTGGAGAAATCGGTGACCAGAATCCGTTGCGTGGTACCGACCATACGACGACTGATTTCGAAGCCTTGCTGGTTGATGCGGGTTTGCAGGATCTGGAGTCGCTGCTTCTTGAGTTCTTCTGGCGTGTCGTCTGGCAGATCTGCGGCGGGTGTGCCCGGACGCGAGCTGTAGACGAACGAGAAGGAAAAGTCGAACCCAACGTCTTGGATCAGCTTCATCGTCTGCTCGAAGTCCCGTTCCGTTTCGCCGGGGAAACCGATGATGAAGTCCGAGCTGATGCAGATATCCGGGACAGCCGCCTTTAGCTTGCGAATGCGCGATTTGTATTCGAGCGCCGTGTGATTGCGCTTCATCGCCGCGAGTATCCGATCCGATCCAGATTGCACGGGCAGGTGCACGAACTTCACCAGTTCCGGAATCTCCGCGTGCGCCTGGATCAGCGCGTCGGAGAATTCCAAGGGATGACTCGTCGTGTAACGAATACGCTCGATGCCATCGATGGCGGCAACGAGGTACAACAGCTCGGCGAAATCCGTGATGGCTCCAGCGCCGTCATCGCCGCGATAGCCGTTCACGTTCTGGCCAAGCAAGGTCACTTCGCTGACACCGTTTTCCGCCAGATGAATGATCTCGCCCAGCACATCATTCAACGGTCGGCTGACCTCTTCGCCACGGGTGTAGGGCACCACGCAGAAGGTGCAGTACTTGCTGCAGCCTTCCATGATCGAAACGAAAGCACTCGGGCCGTCGATCCGCGGCTCGGGCAGGCGATCGAATTTTTCGATTTCCGGGAAGCTGATGTCGACCTGCGGTTGCTTGAGGTCACGCGCGGCGTCGATCATCTCCGGCAGGCGGTGCAACGTTTGCGGCCCGAACACGACATCCACGTAGGGGGCTCGGTCGCGAATCGCTGCGCCTTCCTGGCTGGCGACGCAACCACCAACGCCGATGACGAGGTCTGGATTCTGCAGCTTCAGCTCGCGCCAACGTCCAAGCTGGGAGAAGACTTTGTCCTGCGCTCGTTCGCGAATCGAGCAGGTGTTGAGCAGGATGACATCGGCCTGGGCCGGGTCGCCCGTGACTTCCAGGGCTTGATGTTCACCCAGCAGATCGACCATGCGCGAGCTGTCGTACTCGTTCATCTGGCAGCCGTGGGTTTCGATGTAAAGCTTCTTAGCCATGGAAATCATCGGACGTTGCGAAAAAGGACCGGCGATTATAAAGACGACACCGCGTGGTTGATAGCGGCAACGGTCGGGACGGTTGCCGACTACCGACGTGATACCATGCGCGCCTTTTTCGTCACCGTTCGACAGTCGACCATGAGCAAGCGCGAATCCCCCATCTTCAAAGTGATCTTCGTCAACCAGGGCCAGGTGTACGAAATGTACGCCAAGCAGATCTTCCAGAGCGACCTGTGGGGCTTTCTGGAAATCGAGGAATTCATTTTCGGGGAGCGCACCCAAGTCGTGGTCGACCCAAGCGAAGAAAAGCTAAAGGCGCAATTCGATGGCGTCGTGCGCAGCTTCGTGCCCATGCACGCCATCATTCGGATCGACGAAGTCGAACGACTGGGGACGCCAAAGATCAGCGAAGCGAAGGCGGGCAGCAACGTCATGCCGTTTCCGATGCCGATGCCGGAAAGACCCTAAAGACGCAGGAACGGTGCGATCTGCGTTTGCTTTATCTTGAGCTGGATGCAGCGCGCGTATTACGGCAGCGGCGAAAACGGCGAGCGCCCGTCCGCTGCCTGCAGCTCCAGCAGATAACTGCGGAAAATCTGCCCCAACACCTGGGTCGCGATTTCCAATTCGTCATGCCCCATCTGTGCGGCGACCTGATCCGCGCTGTCCATCGCATCGTCCGAACCATTGACTGCGGACATCTTCAACACGATGTAGGCCTGCACGTTATTGGCCGGTACGCCATCGCCGCGAAAGAACATCATCCCCAGCCGGTACTGCGCCACGGCGTGGCCCTGTAGCGAGGCGCGCTCGAACCAGGTCAGTGCCTGCTCCATATCGCGTGGAGTGAGTTCGCCATTGGAGAAGTATTCGCCCAGCTCGTACTGCGCTTGCCCGTCGCCCTGCTGTGCCATTTGGCGACACGCGTCGAGCGCCTGCTGGCGATCTTCGGGCGCGGTATTGAGCGCGCAGCGTCCCGTCGCAGGCACGAGCAAAGAGTTGTCGCCCGCCAGAACCATCGTTGGCAGGGAAAATAGGAGGCAACCCAGGATGAGGGTGCGAATCATCAGATCGAAACGCCTTCAGATCGAAACGGTTCGAGCCAGCCTCGCTGGCTCGATGCCGAACATTATGGATAAGCCCGCGCCGGGTTACAAAAACTTTGCACACCCTCGGGCGTTATTCTGGCGTCCGCTGCCTACCGCTTGAAACAACGTGCGACTCGGCTACCAAGGCGTCGTGCTACGCAAGCGGCGAAATCCATCCGCGGACGTTTATCGCCACCGAAACCGCTCCGTTAACCAATCGACGCGCACCCTGCGCCACGAGTTCCCTATGCGTAGCGCCGTAGGCCGCACGCCATAACGTCAAGCCTTGGCAATGCTGGCGAACGCGCGCTCTGCGGCGTCGAGCGTAATGTGCAACTCCTCATCGCCATGCGCGATCGACGTGAAGCCGGCTTCGAACGCGCTAGGGGCAAGGTATACGCCGCCTTCCAGCATCGAGTGATAGAAGCGCTTGAAACGTTCAGCATCGCTGGTCATCACGTCCTCGAAGGTGAGGATATCGTCGGCGCCACTGAAGTACAGACCGAACATTCCGCCAGCCTGAGTGGTGACGAATGGTACGCCGGCCGCATCCGCACGATCCTGCAAGCCTTGTAGCATGCGGCTGGTGTATCGGCTCAGCTCGTCATGGAAACCGGGACGGGCAATGAGGTTAAGCGTGGTAAGGCCTGCCGCCATGGCCAGCGGATTACCGGAAAGCGTTCCCGCCTGGTAGACAGGGCCCAAGGGCGCGATCTTTTCCATGATCTCCCGCTTGCCGCCAAAGCAGCCAACCGGCATACCGCCGCCGATGATCTTGCCGAAGGTCGACAGGTCCGGCGTGACGCCGTAGTACGCCTGGGCGCCACCTAGAGCGACCCGGAAGCCCGTCATCACTTCGTCGAAAATCAGCACGACGCCGTGCTGGTCGCACACCTTGCGGAGCCCTTCGAGAAAGCCAGGGATAGGCGGGACGCAGTTCATGTTGCCGGCGACGGGCTCGACAATGATGCAGGCGACTTCCTCACCGGCTTCGCTGAGCGTCTTTTCGACCGCAGCTAGGTCGTTGAAGGGAAGCGTCAGGGTATGTCGCGCGAAGGCGGCGGGCACGCCTGGGGAGCTGGGGACGCCCAGCGTCAGTGCGCCCGAGCCGGCCTTGACCAGCAAGCTATCGGAATGCCCGTGGTAGCAACCTTCGAACTTGATGATGCTGTCACGGCCGGTATAACCGCGCGCCAGGCGGATCGCACTCATGGTGGCCTCGGTGCCAGAGCTCACCATGCGCACCATGTCCATGGACGGTACGAGGCTGCACACCAAATCGGCCATCTGCGTTTCCAGTGCGGTGGGGGCGCCGTAGGACAAGCCATGCTCAAGTTGACGACGCACGGCGTCCAGCACGTCCGGATGGCTGTGACCGAGGATCATTGGTCCCCAGGAGCCGACGTAATCGACATAGCGCTTGTCGTCTTCGTCGATGACGTACGCACCCGCGGCGTGTTTAAAGAAGATCGGTGTGCCGCCAACGCTACGAAAAGCGCGCACGGGCGAGTTCACGCCACCCGGGATGTGTTGTTGGGCAGCAGCGAAAAGGGCTTCGGAACGGGACATAGGGGCCTCGATGAGTCAGGCGGATTCGAACAATGCGCTAAAGGCTCGGGCGCGGCTCTCGACGTCTTCGGCGGAGGGCGCGGAGAACAGCGCATGAATGACAGCGATTAAGCTAGCGCCATTGGCGATGAGCGTGGGTGCGGTAGCGAGGGTCACCCCGCCGATGGCGCAAATGGGAACGTTGCAGCGAGCGCGCGTCTGCTCGAGTAATTCGACGGTCGCGCCCGGGGCGCCAGGTTTCGTCATTGAGTCGAAGAAGCGGCCGAATGCAACATAACTGGCCCCTTCGGCAATGGCGGTTTCGGCCAGATCCAGGCGTGCATGGCAGGTCGCACCGATGACCGCTTTGCGGCCAAGCAGGGCACGCGCGGCGGACAGCGAACCGTCTTCCTGCCCCAAGTGCAGGCCAACGCCGAGGCGTGCGGCAAGCTCTGCGTCGTCATTGATGATCAGCGTGGCATCGTAGCGGGCGCACAGGTCGCGTAGCGCTTCGGCCTCCCGCAGGCGTCTGGCCTGGTCGTGGGTTTTGTCACGGTATTGAAGGAGCCGCGCACCCCCGCGCAATGCGGCTTCCACGTAGGGCAGCAGCTTCCCGTCTGCCAATAGTGCGCTGTCCGTGATGGCATAAAGACCACGCAATTTCATCTAGGCGAACTCCTCAGGAGCAGAAGTCGAGTGGCAAGCGGCGAGGAACGTATTGGCCACGCCCAGGCGCCTCCGCGTCACGAAGCGTCCGCCAGGTGTAGTCCAGCGCCGTTTCAACTGCGCTGGGCAGCGTCTGGCCGAGCGCCAAGCGGCCGGCCAGCGCGCTCGCCAGGGTGCAACCCGAGCCATGGTAGCTGCCAGGCAAGCGCGCGCACGTGAAAGTATGACGACTGCCGTCACGGCTATACAGCCGGTTGTGCACGTCGCCTTCATCACCGTGCCCGCCGGTGATCAAAAGGTGTTCGATAAAGGGCAGCAGTTTTTTCGCGCATTCGTCCGCGGTGCCTTCAGGCAACTCAGCGAGGATGCGCGCTTCCGGCAGATTGGGCGTCGCAATGGTGGACGCCGGCATCAGGCGCTCGCGCATGGCGTAGCCCACCTCGTCCTTTCCGAGGGATCCACCGCCGCCAGCGCGCAGGACTGGATCGCACACCAGCGGCACGCCGGGCAGCGACTGCATGATTTCAAGCACGGTCTCGACCATTTCGATCGAACCGAGCATGCCCAGTTTGACGGCAGCCACGGGCAGATCCGCTATCACGGCATTGGCTTGGGCGATCACCCAGTCACGGTCCAGAACGCGAAAATCCACGACATCGACGGTGTCTTGCACGGTCAATGCGGTGACAGCAGGCGCGGCGTGGCAGCCCTGGGCGATTAGGGCTTCGATATCGGCCTGAAGCCCAGCGCCACCGCTGGGGTCATGGCCGGACAGGCAGAGTACGACGGGGCGTGAGGGAGATGTTTTCATGGTGCGCGAGCTTATCACCATTTCAATTCGCAACGCTGTTCCGGGCATGAACGAAGCGCCCCTTTTGCGTCTGTTGTCACCCTGTCATCAAGCGTGTTTTAACGTGCGGCCAAGGCCCGTGATCACGGCTGCATTGAGGCGCTTTCGATGTGGGGTGCGTTCGACTACGGGATGCAGGCAAGATAGCGACATTGTTTAGAAAGGAACCGCTCCATGACCCAGCCTGCCGACGGATTCATTGTCGTTAACACTGCTGAAGAGGCGGTCGATCGTCTCGAGTCCTTGCACCTTCAAGCGACGCGTGCCCTGAGCAGCGCACTGAAGCGTTACCTGAAGGACCGCACCGAGCCCGACGAAGCCGAGCGCGCGTTGTTTCGCTATCCGGAGTTGCGCCTTCAATACGATCATCTTGGCGAGACACCGACCACCACGCGTGCCTACGGCAAGGTGCAGGTGCCGGGTACTTACAGCGTCACGGTGACGTATCCCCACGCGTTTCGAACGTACTTGCTCGATCAACTTCGCCCGTTGCTCAGCGATTACAACGTCAAGCTCGAAGTAGGCTTGAGCCAACAAAATATTCCGTATCCGTATGTCGTCGAGCAGGGCGATGAGCTGGCCGGAACCGGCGTGACGGCCGCTGCGTTGGCACGGGTGTTTCCAAGTACTGATCTTTCCGCCGCAACCGATTCGGTCGCCGATGGCTTGTACGACTGGACGGATACTGCGTCGCTGCCGCTCGCCCTGTTCGACGGGGCACGGACGGATTTCTCGCTGCGGCGCATCGTCCACTACACCGGCAGCGACTGGCGCTACGTGCAGCCATGGATCCTGCTGACCAACTACCACCGTTACGTCGACCAGTTCATCCGTCATGGTTTGGCGCAGCTGCGCGACGATCCTCGCTTCGTGAAGATGGTGCTGCCCGGTAACGTGACTATCGAACGCGGGACGTCCGAAGAGGATGCCCAGGCCGTCGCCGATGCGGTCGTGTGGCATCGCTACCAGATGCCGGCGTATCACCTCATCGCCGCGGACGGCCACGGTGTCACGCTGGTCAACATTGGCGTCGGCCCGTCGAACGCCAAGAACATCACCGATCACCTTGCCGTGTTGCGGCCCCACTGCTGGTTGATGATCGGCCACTGTGGCGGATTGCGTCAGTCGCAGACCATCGGTGACTACGTGCTGGCTCATGCCTACATGCGCCGTGACGGAATTCTTGATCGCGTGCTGCCGCCACACATCCCGATTCCGGCGCTGGCCGAAGTGCAGCAAGCGCTGCAAGAGGCCGCGGCCAACGTGACAGGGGACCAGGGCGAAGTGCTGAAACGGCGCTTGCGCACCGGCACCGTATTGACCTACGACGACCGCAACTGGGAGCTGCATTGGGCTCACGAGCGAGCGTTGATCAACCTGTCGCGCGCTGTGGCGGTGGACATGGAAAGCGGCACCATTGCCGCTCAGGGCTATCGGCTGCGCGTGCCGTACGGCACGTTGTTGTGCGTTTCGGACAAGCCGCTGCACAGCGAGATCAAGCTGCCGGGCTCGGCGTCGGGCTTCTACCAGCGCGCGGTGAGCCAGCACCTGTCCATTGGTATCGCCGCATTGGACCTGCTGCGTAATCAGCTCGACTCGTTGCACTCGCGCAAGCTGCGCAGTTTCGACGAGCCGCCGTTTCGGTAGGCGGCGGTTGTGTGGGCGTCGCTCTCCGGCGCGGCGTCTACCGGTCGGTTCGTGGAATCCGGGTTATCACCCGGTCTACGGCGCGCTGCCAACCCGTAGGGCGGGTGCAACCCGCGCGTGATCGCTTCGATGCGTGCAATCGCTTACTTCTTCTTCCCGAACATCAGGCGATACCGGTTGCGATTGAGCAAGACATAGCCGGTCAATTGCATGCCAGCAGCCACCAGCAGGCTGCGCATCAGGGCGGGGTCAGTGGCGCCATCGCTGCCATAGATCTTGATCAGTGCGAAGGCGACGCCCGCTAAGCCCAGAATGAAGAAGACCAGACCTAGCAGCGTTAAACGGTGAAGCGAACGAAAGGGCATGAAATCGACCAGTGGGATAGGGCAGGCAACGCTAGCCGGAGTGCGAGCGGTTTGCCAGTGTTGTGACGAAAAACGATGTTGCCGCCGACGCGCGATGCTGCCGTTAGAATGATGTGAACCGCTCGCCATCGCTTCGAATGCTCAAGGTAATCGATGACACGTAATCGCCACACATCCGCTTCGCCTGCGCCAAAGCGGCGCATGCCCAAAGCGCCGCCCGCAGAACCGCGGCTCATCGTCTTGAACAAGCCCTTCGATGTGCTCACCCAGTTTCAGGATGAGGCGGGCAGGGCGACATTGCGCGATTTCGTTTCGGTGAAAGGTGTGTATCCAGCAGGACGGCTGGACCGCGATAGCGAAGGCTTGCTGTTGCTGACGAACGATGGGCAGCTGCAAGCGCGTATTGCCGATCCCAAGCACAAGCTGGTCAAGACCTATTGGGTGCAGGTGGAAGGGGCGCCTACCGAAGAGCAACTGGCGTCGCTACGCCGCGGCGTCGAGCTAAACGACGGCCCGACTTTGCCAGCCGAGGTGGAACAGATCGACGCGCCAGCGTTATGGCCACGGAACCCGCCAGTACGCTTTCGCAAACACATTCCTACGCATTGGTTAGCGCTCAGCATCCGCGAAGGCCGGAACCGGCAAGTCCGCCGAATGACCGCCGCGGTCGGCCTGCCAACTCTCAGACTTGTCAGAGTGCGGATCGGCCCATGGTCGCTGGACGGCTTACAGCCCGGTGAATGGCGAGACGTCCCGCCAGCGCTCCCTTCGCTTTCGTAGGGTGGATTAGCGCAGCGTAATCCACCTTGTCGTGTATGCAGGAGCATCCGTTAACGACCTGGTGTATTAACCGCAAGCGGTTGATCCACCCTACGACTCGCTATGTGGGAGCGGGCCATGTCCGCGATGGAGTTATGCCACGCGCAGGGTGATGCGTGGACTAAACGCGAGTCATCGTAGGGTGGATTAGCGCAGCGTAATCCACCGTTCCTTGCGTGCCCTCAATGCTCCCGCGGCGGCAGATCCCCAGAGAACAGCTCATCCTCCAACGGATCTCCCGGAATCGCGTGCTCCTCCGACGCCCAAGCGCCGAGATCGATCAACTTGCAGCGATGGCTGCAAAAGGGACGAAAAGTGTTCTCGGTTTTCCACTCGACCGGCGCACCGCAGGTCGGGCAGTCAACTTGAAGGGTCATGGTTTGCCTCCACGCAAAGTCAGATAAAAACGATGGAGTCGCTCCACCTCTTGTTGCAGCCAGACCGGTTCGCGGTCGTTGATCAAGACGTCATCGGCATGGCGCAAACGGTCATCCCGCTTCGCCTGGATCGCAATGATCGAACGGACGTGATCTTCGGATACCCCGTCTCGCAGCGCTGTCCGCTGCAATTGCAAATGCTCCGGCGTATCCACGACGAGCACGCGCTGCACGTTGCGCCATTGTCCCGACTCCACCAGCAACGGCGAAACCAAAATGGCGTAGGGCGATGTGCCTTCTGCCAGATATCGCCACGTTTCCTCGCGAATGAGCGGATGCAGCAGCGCTTCCAACCACTTGCGCTCGTCGGGTGTGTCGAAGATTCGCTCGCGCAACAGCGGGCGATTCAGGCTGCCGTCAGCCAGCAGAATGTCGTCGCCAAAATGGACCGCAATGGCGTCCAACGCAGGCTTGCCGGGTTCGACGACCCAACGCGCCACTTGGTCCGAATCCACCTGATGTACACCCACGTTGGCGAAGTGCGCGGCGACAGCGCTTTTGCCGCTGCCGATGCCGCCAGTGAGGCCAAGAATCCACGGTGCAGATGCAGTCATGCTACGTCCAGTGCCGGTCGCGTTGGGGCGCAAGAGTACCGGAGGCGGCGACGTAGGTAAAAAGCGATTCGATAAACGCCGTCGTACCTGCGCGCGTGCTCGATCGCCAATCCGTGGGCAACGGCCGACACCTTTGCCATCCCGTACTTGCCATCAGCGCCAGCGCTTACCGCAGGGAAACTTTTGCAGGTCGAGACACCCTCAATAACAGGCACGCCGCGTATGAGCGCCTATCCTGCCCGTGCGGTTTCATTCATTCGAAGGATCTTTCCGATGGCTAACCAGATCGCTGTAAGCCAGATCACCACGACCCCCTTGTCGCTGGAGGCTGAATTGGCACTCGCCAAACGGTTCGGCTACGGCTTGGAACTGGCAGAGAAAAAGTTACCGGGCGACCCTCAAGAAGCTGACGACCTGCTGTGGCTTATCAAGGAGAGCGACGTCGCCAGCGTTTCGCTGCAAGGTCGGGTGCTTACCCCATTTCCAACCGTTGCAATGCCGCAGCCGTCCGATCCCGAACGGCGGCTGGAGGCGCTGATGAACAGCGTCGAGCGTTTTGCGAAATACTGGCCTGGCTTACCGCTCGTTACCAATACCGGCGCGTTGGCCAGCAGCGGCAACGAAGCTTACGTCTGGGAGCAGTGCATTCCGCTCTATCGAAGGCTAGCGGAGCATGCCCAAAGCGCTGGCATGCGCATCGCACTCGAAGCGCTTGCGCCATCGATGCAAAACCGCAGCAGCATCCTCTTCAGCTTCGACCAAGCGCGCGAGCTTGCCAATGAGGTCAACCATCCCGCGTTCGGGGTGTGCCTGGATATGTACAACAGCTGGCAGGACAACAACCTCGCCGCGGCGATTCGCGCCGCTGCGGGAAAACTGTTCCTGGTACAAGTTGCCGATTGGCGCCGACCGCGCAGTTACCACGATCGCCATGCATTGGGCGCTGGGAAAATCCCACTGGCCGCGATCATTCAGAAGCTCACGTCCATTGGCTACGACGGCCCATACGTCCTGGAGATCTTTTCCGAAGGGGTAAGCAACTCACTCTGGGAAAATGAAGCACGCCTGACGGATGCGATTTCGACGAGCGTTCAGTATTTGCGTGGCCAGCTTAGTATCTGATCGACCCGCGCGATGTGCCGCCTCATGGCTTTGCGGCCACTGCACACCCCTGTAGGAGCGAGCTTGCTCGCAAACAACGGAAGACCAGACGCCTGAAAATCGCAGACATGGCTGATGGCCGCCCCGCTGATCACAGCCCGGCCTGCTCCCACATAGCGAGGCCTAGAGCTGCTTTTTTAAACACCATTCGGGATCGGCAGTCATCTGGCCAGACGCCTAGCCCAGGCCAGTCGCACCCCTGTAGGAGCGCACTTGTGGGCGATCCAGGACGCACCAACCCACCTGGCCAGCGCGTAGGGTGGAATCCCGAAGAGCGTCCACCGTTTACCGTGGGCCCGGCCAACACGGGCTCACCCGTTGTAAACAACGTGGCTGAAAAACCGCTTTCGCGGCCAAGGCCGCTCCTACAAATTCGACAGCAACCCTACCGAAACCCCGCCACCTGCAGATACGCGCCCGTAATCCAATCACCCCAGATCAACGCGATCCATCCCGCCACCGCCAGATAGGGCCCAAACGGAATCGGTGTGCCGCCATCCGCATTGCGCAATCGCAGCAAGATCAAACCTAGCACGGCGCCGACAAGCGACGACAACAGGATCGTTAGCGGCAACACCTGCCAGCCGCCCCAGGCGCCCAGCATCGCCAGCAACTTGAAGTCGCCATACCCCATGCCCTCCTTGCCGGTAACGAGTTTGAACACCCAGAACACCGACCACAGGCTGAGGTAGCCGAACACCGCGCCCCACAGGGCGTCGCTCAGCGTCGTGAAAAGCCCATACGAATTAACGATTAACCCCAGCCACAGGAGCGGCAGTACCAGCGCATCCGGCAACAACTGATGGTCGGCGTCGATCATGCTCATGGCGATCAAGCCCCACGTCAGTACCAGCATGGCGCCCGCTTGCCAGGTCACGCCGAAATGCCACACCAGCCAGGCACTCAGCAGGCCGGTCGCCAGTTCCACCAGCGGATAACGGCTGGAAATTCCCGCCTTGCAGGCAGAGCACCGCCCGCGCAGCATTAGCCAGCTCACTACCGGAACGTTCTCCCACGCACGAATCTGGTGATCGCACTGCGGGCAACGCGAGGCGGGGACCATCAGGTTATAGCGGCTTTCCTGCGGTTCGCCTGGAAGCTCGAGCATCTCGCGCGCCTGCGCGCGCCATTCGCGCTGCATCATGATGGGCAGACGGTGGATCACGACATTCAGGAAACTACCAACAAGCAACCCCAGGACGAGGGCACAAAGCACTGCGGCCAGCGGAGTGCTGGCCAGGAAATCGAGAGCGGACATATCAGACGACGGAGCCGAGTTGGAAGATAGGCAGGTACATCGCGATGATCAGGCCACCGACCAATACGCCAAGTACGGCCATGATCATAGGCTCCATGAGCGCCGTGAGGCCATCGACTTTGTTATCGACCTCTTCCTCGTAATAGGTCGCGACCTTGTCGAGCATCGTATCCAGCGCACCGGACTCTTCGCCAATCGCCGTCATCTGAATGGCCATGGACGGGAATACGCCGGTGGTGCGCATTGAGAAGTTCAGCTGCATACCCGTAGAAACGTCCTGCTTCACCTTCTCGACGGCGTTCTTGAACACCACGTTGCCCGTCGCGCCGGACACCGAATCCAGTGCATCCACCAACGGAACACCCGCAGCAAAGGTGGTCGCCAGTGTTCGCGCATAACGCGCGATGGCGGCCTTATAAATGATGTCGCCAACAATCGGCAGCTTCAGAACGGAGCGGTCGATGAAATCGCGAAACTTCTGTGAGCGTTTATGGGCTTCTTTAAACGCAAAGCCCGCGGCAAACATGCCCAACAATACAAAGAACCACGACTCTTGCAGTGTTTCAGAAATCCCGATCACGAAGAGCGTAAATGCCGGCAGTTCAGCGCCGAAGTTCGCGAACACCGACTGGAACTGCGGGACGACTTTGATCAGCAAGATGGCCGATACGATGATCGCCACCAGTACGACAGCGATGGGATAGTTCATCGCCTTCTTGATCTTTTTCTTCAGCAGCTCGGTCTTTTCTTTATACGTCGCGACGCGATCCAATAATGTTTCCAGCGCACCGGACTGTTCGCCCGAGTCCACGAGGTTGCAATACAGGTCATCGAAGTATTGCGGCTTCTTGCGCAGCGAATTGGCCAGGCTATTACCGGCAGCAACTTCCTGCTTCACGTCATCAATGAGTTTGCGCATGTTGGGGTTCTCGACCCCTTCACCGATGATGTCGAAGGCGCTGAGCAGCGGAACACCGGCCTTCATCATGGTGGCGAGCTGACGGGTGAACAGGGCAATGTCCAGAGGCTTGATCTTTTTGCCTTTGCCAAACAGCGACATGCCTTTCTTGCGCACTTTCGTCGGGTTGATGCCCTGCTTGCGCAACTGTGCCTTCACCAACGCCGGGTTGGTGCCGCTGAGTTCACCCTTGACCTTCGTCCCTTTCCGGTCAAGACCTTCGAAGGCGAAGATGCTGGTCTTTGCTGCTTTTGCCGCCATGCTTAATCCTTGGTCACGCGGTTGACTTCTTCCAGGCTGGTTATGCCGTTCATGGCCTTGAGCAATCCGGAGGTGCGCAGGTCGTTGAAACCGTCTTTGCGCATCTGTTCAGCGATATCGATGGAGTTGGATTCCTCCATGATCAGTCGCTGCAACGCGGGGGTAATCTTCACCACCTCGTAAATCCCGACTCGGCCTTTGTAGCCGTCCTTGCAATTTTCGCAACCAACTGGCCCAAACACCTTGAACGTACCGATTTTGTCGGCTGGGAAGCCTTCCTGCTTGAGCGTATCCGACGGAATGTCGACGGGCTTTTTGCAGTTGCCGCAGAGCTTGCGTGCCAATCGCTGAGCGATGATCAAATTCACCGAAGTCGCGATATTAAAGGCCGGGACGCCCATGTTACGCAGACGAGTGAGCGTTTCAGCCGCACTATTGGTATGCAGTGTAGACATCACCATGTGGCCTGTTTGGGCGGCCTTGATCGCAATCTCCGCTGTTTCCAGATCGCGAATCTCACCCACCATGATCACGTCAGGGTCCTGACGCAAAAAGGCACGAAGTGCCTGAGCGAAGTCCATCCCCTGGCGCGGGTTGACGTTGACCTGGTTGATCCCCTCAAGGTTGATCTCCACCGGATCTTCCGCCGTGGAGATATTAATGTCCGTCGTATTGAGGATGTTGATGCCGGTATAGAGCGAGACGGTCTTGCCCGATCCGGTCGGGCCGGTGACCAAAATCATCCCTTGTGGCTGCTTCAGCGCGGAGAGATACAGCTCGCGCTGAACGTCTTCGTAGCCCAGATGCTCGATGCCCATCTGCGCGCTGGTCGGGTCGAGAATCCGCATCACGATCTTCTCCCCCCATAAGGTGGGGAGCGTGTTTACCCGGAAGTCGATGGACTTGTTCTTCGACACCTTCATCTTGATCCGGCCATCCTGCGGCTTGCGGCGCTCGGAGATATCTAGCCCGGCCATGACCTTCAGACGGGCCGACAGGCGGCTGGCCAATTGGATCGGTGGCTTGGACGCCTCATGCAGGATGCCGTCGGTCCGAAAGCGCACGCGGTAGCTCTTTTCATAAGGCTCGAAGTGCAGGTCCGAGGAGCCGAGGCGGATGGCGTCCAGCAGCATCTTATTGACGAAGCGCACGACGGGGGCGTCTTCGGCATCTTCGGTACCGGCGACTTTTTCTTCTTTCGCCGTCGCTGTCTCGACGCTGTCCAGATCCACGTCGTCCAGGTCGCCAAGGCCGGCGGCGCTATCGAAGAACTTTTCGATAGCGGCTGTCAGCTTGTCGTCCTCAACCAGGATCGGATCGAGCATCAGGCCAGTGCTGAACTGAATGTCGCGTAGGCCTTGCTGGCTAGACGGATCGGAGAGCGCCACAAATAAGCGGTTGCCGCGCTTCCAAAGTGGGAGCAAGCGGTGCTCGCGTACGAGCTTTTCACTGATCGCATCATGCGGCTGCGACTCTTTATCCACCGCCGTAAGGTCAAACAGTGGCACCCCGAACTGATCGGCCGCCAACTCCGCCATCGGCCGGCTCTTCACCAACTTGTTGTGCACTACGTAATGCACGAGCGACAGCTTGTCCTTCTGCGATTGCGCCTGCGCTTGTTGCGCGGCTTTTTCATCCAGCAGGTTCGCTTGCACCATCTGGCGCGCAAGGCCGGAGAGGGGCGTGGTATCGAGCATGGGCCGGTCACCTTTACTAAAGCGGAATGCCGCCCTTATAGCGCACGGGCCGGGGTGTGCCAAATGGGCGGCTTTGAGGTGTCAAAAAGTGTCACTAGGTGCGGAAGGGCGGGAGGCAGAAATGGCAAATCGCGCCTAAACTCCTGTGGAATGATGGCATCTCAAAGTTGGCACGAAGGCTGCTGATGTGTCGTCAGGTTCATACCTAAACACATCAAAGGGGATGTTCGGACATGAAAGCTCAAAAAGGTTTTACGTTGATTGAATTGATGATCGTTGTTGCGATCATTGGTATTTTGGCTGCAGTTGCTATTCCTGCTTATCAGGACTATACCGTGCGTGCCCGTACCTCTGAAGCTCTAATTCGTGCGTCCGCTGCTAAAACGGTTGTTACCGAAAATGCCGCTGCGGGTCAGGCTTTTGCTTCCGGATTTAGCGCTACCGCTGCTGCTACTCCTAACGTCGAAGCAAATGGGGTTACCATTAGCGATGTGGGAGTAATTACTGTTGATCTAACTACTGCGGCGGGCGGCGGTGATTTGGTTTTAACGCCAACATCGAACAGTGCTGCTCTTGCAGCAGGAACTATTCCAACGCAACCAATTGTATGGACTTGCACCGGAACTAATACCAATAAATCTCAGTTGCCATCTAACTGCCGCGGTGGTAGTTGATCAGTTTGAAAAAAAAGCCCTGATTTTCAGGGCTTTTTTTTTGGGGAAATAGATAGATGTTAAAGAGAAACTTGCTGGTTTTTTATTTTGCAGCAATTGTTGTTTTATTTTTTATATTCTCTTTTTCTGCGGTTGGGATTTTTTTTGAAGATTATGGTTGGCATGATCAGCAGCGTATTCTTCAGGTGCTATTTATAATCGGTTGCGTTATTGGTGTTTTTTTTATCAGAGCTAAAAAGTTTTCTTTTTTTTATTTTTCAACGATCTCAATATTTTTCTCTTGCGGTTTGATCTCTATTTTTCTGTCAGATTTTATCTGGTGGAGCGTTAAAGAGTGGGCTGTTTTTTTGGGGTTGGTGTTTGTTGTATATACATCGAGCTTTGTTTTTGAGAGTGAAGAGAAGGTTTTTTATGTCTTTCTACTGGCGGGCTTCATAGCGCTTTGTTTGGCTCTAAAGTTTTTAATTTTTTATATGTCGGCTATTGTCTCCGGAATCGGGGATTTCAGTGCTGAGGTTCTTCAGCCAGGCTTTGATAATCCTAGGTTTTTGGGTCAGTTTCAGCTTGTGGCCATTCCTGCTTCTATGTATCTGGTCTCGTATTTTTGGGATAGCCATCAGCGCATTTTAATGTTGACATTTTTAGTTGTTTTAATTGTTCATTGGTTGCTTTCCATAGTGTTGGGCGGAAGAGGTGTTTGGCTTGCACTTTTCCTAAGCAACGTAGCTTTTTCTTTTTTTTCTTCTTTTAGAAAGTATATTTTTATACAGTTTTTTTCCCTGTTCGTTTCTGCGATTTTATTTTGGTTTTTGTTCCGCTTCATTCCGTCGCTTGTAGGTTTTAATTCTTTTATTTTTAGCGGAGCAAGAACAGGCCTATCATCGCGAGAGCTACTTTGGGATAGAGCTTTGGATATGTTTCTAGAAAGTCCATGGTTCGGCATAGGGCCTATGCAGTTTTCCGCAGTGTACAATTCGGTTGCCGCTCATCCTCATCAGATTTTTTTGCAGATAGCAGCTGAATGGGGCGGGGTAGCGCTGTTGATGTTTGTTCTGACGGTTTTTTGGGGGGCGCGAGATTGTATTTTTTTCTTGAAAAAACGAAGAGCTGTAAATTCAGACTTTGTTGTTGTCTTTATTTTATTGAATCTTTTTTTGCTAGCCCAACTTGATGGGGTTTTTGTAATGCCTTATGTGCAGACTTGGTTTGCACTTTTTGTGGGTGTAATTCTTGGTAGGTCTTCTTATGGAAATGGTCCTCAGAGGCAAGGATTGTTAGCTTGTTACTTTCCTGTTTTTTTAATTTTGATCTTGTCAAGTATATTGTTTTTTGACGTCCCTAGGCTCGTCGAAATGGAAAATTTCTATCTGCACACTACTGGTGGCGTTTGGGCCCCAAGGTTTTGGTTTCAGGGGTGGATAGGGCTGTGATCATTTATCTCATAGGTCCGTAGAGTGGAACCCCGGCGGGGCTTGCTCCGTGTTCACTCATAAATAAATAAGGTAATTCCCCGGCTGTGCGAGGGGGCTCCTTGAGGTTTGCCCGTGTGAAGCGGTCATAGGGAACCTTCTGTCTCGACCAAGAGATGGGGTTTCCTAACGAAAGATTACCAAAGTCTTGCCCATACGAAGTGGAACTGTAAGTGCCGGGTAGTATTTATTCCGAAGAAACGCAAGCGGATAATTTTTGATGCGGTCCGCAGACACTTGGGTGAGCTACTGCATGAGTTGGCTAGGCAGCGGGAATGCCAGATCGTGGACGGTCATTTGATATCCGATAATGTTCAAATGTGCATCAGCATTCCGCCCAAATACCCGGTGTCGAATGTGATTGGCCATATCAAGAGAAAAAGTGTCAATTCAATTGCTCGGCGTTTCATGGACAAGGCGAAGAATTCACAGGTGAGAGCTTTTAGGCAAGAGGGTATTTCGTTTCAACGGTGGGCCTGGATTACGAGGTGGTGCGTGCTTATATCCGGAACCAGGATGAACATTATGACCAGCTCAAGTTTGGCTTATGTTCTAGCTCTTGCCCCTTTGAGGGACTACCTATTAAAGCCTCCGGCTTTGCTGGGGGATACTTACTCCTGGCTCATCCGCAAAGCGCCCTGGCAACCTCTGGGCGTTTTTTATGACGGCCAACCGGAATGTTCGGCGCTGGATGGTGTTATGGCAAATATCGTGTAGTGGGTTACGCCTGTAGCTAACCCACTCTACGGCAACTTAAAAGGCGGGAGTTGTGCCTGCGTTCAGGCCGCTTGCCGTCCCAGTAGGCTGCCGTTGACCCGACTAAGTGGAGGAAATGGAATGCCCAACTATCGCCGTGCCCGCGCACCGGTGGGAGCGTGGTTCTTTTCCGTCAATCTGCGGCAACGCCGGGATGATGATCTACTGACCTATTAGGTCAATTTGCTCCGCACGTCAGTAAGGTACGTGATGCAGCTACATCCCTGGCGAATCGATGCCTGGGTTGTCTTGCCGGAAACATACACTGTGTTTGCACGCTGCCGAGTGACAACACGGACTAAGAGCTTCGCTAGCGGCTGATCAAAACGTTCTTTTCCCGAGGTTTGCTTGTCGCCGAGCGACGAAACATTTCACGTGTCCTGCGCGGTGAGCGCGGCCTTTGCCAGCGACGCTATTGGGAACATCGAATTCGCGACGACAGCGACTTCCACCGCTACATCAACCCGGTGAAACATGGCCACGTCGTGCGGGTTGTGGATTGGCCGTATTCGAGCTTTCACCGTGGCCGCGTGTTGGGTTTATATCCGGCAGACTGGACCGGCGATATGGGATTGTCCGTGGACGGTGACCTTTAGGATGGAATCCAAAGGGGCTTCCACCGCTTTCTGCGGAAGTGCTCTATGTCGAGCTTCGTGGCGGACGGCTGTCTGCGTTGAGCGGTGGGTTACGCGGCGCTAACCCACCCTACGGGCTTCCACCACTGGCCGCGAAAAAGGTGTGGGCCAGCTCCGTATCTGAACAAAAAGGTGGGTTACGCTTGCGCTAATTCGCGCCTGCGAGTATGAAGCTTACGAGAAGGCCGCCCAGCGTTTGAAAGCGCGGACCGCGGCCGCAGGGCGTTGTGGAGCGTTCCAAAAATCGTACTCATCAATGTGAGCTGCGTCACAAAATATTTCGAACTTCCGAAATCTCACCGAAGTCAGAAAATGGCGTCACAGGAATGATCACGTGGCGAATGTTATTTGTGATGCAGTCGAGGACGGACGATTTGGTAACGGTATTAGATAGCGACGCCTGAGCCTCCACCTAGTGGTAGGGCGCCGGAGGCCGGTTAAGCGGCATTTCAGGCGTCGATGGTTCTGCAGTACACGCATCGTTTTTCAGCAGTAAAAATTTTACCCTGGTTAGCAATTTGGTTTCCGAGCTGAAGGAGGGCGGTCGCCCGACTTCAGGGGTCGTGATTAGAACGTGCAGGTGATGTGCGCTTCAACGCGTTAGCTTTTTTGTGAACAAGGACGGTCTTCCGCACTTTTAAAGCGGGAGCACATATAGGACGCGTCTAATGAGACCCCGCGTGATCTCCAACGCTGCGTGGATGATGGCCGAGAAGATTGTCTCTGTATTCGGAGTGATCTTCGTCACATCTTATGTTGCCAAAACGTTTGGTCCGGCCGTCCTTGGCCAAATAACGTTTTCCGCGTCGCTTTTTTCCATTATTCAAGCGATTGCCATTTTTGGCACCGAAACCATCCTTTTTAAACACATCAGTAAGTGCCCAGTAAAAGGCATTCGGCTGATGGCGGTCACCCGTCGATTGCGCATAACGCTATTACTGGTTACCTCGATTCCAGTGCTGGCGTATGTTTGGTTTGCAATGGAAGAGGCTTTCGCTGCTTTTGCCCTTGCATCGTTCGTTGCGGCAATCTTCATTACGCAAGACACCTTCAGCGTATTCAATAACGCCCGGTTGGCATCGCGCTTAAATACCATCGCTAATTCGATCGGTATGCTGACGAGTTTTGCAATTAGCTTTTCAGTAGCGCTGTTGGCGCTCAATCCTCTCCTCCTAACGCTTTCCATCGTCACCATGACGCTGGTGCCCTATCTGATCAAACGGTTCTCCTTTCAGAGAGAGTTCCGAACGGTGGCGCCGCCGAAGCACAACCCGCGCTATCTACGCCACCTGATCTACATGGCCCTACCACTGGCCATTTCCAGTATCTTCATGTCTGCGCAAGTAAAGATGGCGCAGCTCTTCCTGGCAGACGTCGGTTCGGCGCACGAACTGGGACTGTTTGCGGCAGCGAATACGATTTCGGCATCGTGGATATTCATCCCCGCTGCACTCATCACTTCCAGCTTCTCTGAGATTTTCAGAGCGCGTTCGGAAGTAGCTATAAAGCTGACTGCTCGGCTGAATGGCTATGTTATCGGTGTTTCGCTGTTAATGCTGTTTGTCCTCGTGATTTTCGGTGAAAAAATAATCCTCGCGTTATATGGCCAGGCGTATGCCCAGTCCGGGGAGCTTGTAATAGTCCTGGCCATAGCAACTTGTTTTTCTGCCATGGGGACCGTTGCTTATCGTTACATCGTCAAGGAGGGCGGATTCAATTATTTGCTAAAGAAGATCATCTGCTTGATGGTCGTCAGCGCGCCTTTGTCATATTGGCTTATTCAGCAATACGGCATTACAGGGGCCGCGTGGAGCATATTAATTTCAGAGTTGTTGTCGCTGACTGTGATGAATTACTTCTTCAAGAGCGGCATCATCCAAAAAATCCAGTTCTTCTCTTTTAATCCTGAAGCATACAGGTGAGGCTATCATGAGCTTAAAAAAGGGACTGAAACAAGGCGCCTTACAATGCTTTAAAAGACTTCCTTGGGTATATCAGGACAGTCTTTATTATTTTAAGAAATTTCGTCGGCTTCCTAATTTGCGAAGCCCGAAAGACTTCAATGAGAAATTGCTTTATCGGAAGTTCATCTATGGCGACTATCAATGCTACGGTCGCCGCTCCGATAAATTCCTGGTGCGTGAACATGTGGCTGGCATTATCGGTGATCAGTACCTGATCCCGTTGATTCACGAAACAAGCGATCCCGAGACGCTATTGACGCTGCCATCCTGGAACGGGACCGTCATCAAGCCTAATCACGGTTCGAGCATGGTCGAGCTATTGCTCCAAGAGCCCGATGACCAGCAGAAACGACAGATCGTCCAGCGCTGTAAGGATTGGTTGAAGACTGACTTTGCGACCGTAGGACGTGAAGCGCATTATCGCTACATCAGTCCGCGGATCGTGGTAGAGAAGTGTATCGGCGATGGCAAATCGGCGCCTATCGATTACAAGTTCCATATGTTCAACAAGCAAGATGGAACATTCGATTACGTGCTGCAAATCATCTACAACCGTTTCGGTTCAGCGTTGTCGATGAATTTCTACGTCAACAATCTCCAGGAGGCGTTTCATCGCATCCGTGATACGGGGTTGGATATCGCGCCAAAGCTTGATGCGCTCTCGCAGGCGTTGAGCTTGAGTAAGCAATTGGCTTCCGACTTCGATTACGTACGGGTTGACTGGTACATCGAAGAGGATCGTGTTTGGTTCGGTGAGCTTACCTTTACGCCTGGCGCCGGGCTCGTGACCGGCTTGGAAAAAGGGTTGAGTCGCATGATGGGTGATATGTGGATCCAGAACAGGCCGGAGTCGGCAGACAAGCTTCGTCCCGTCGTGCATATCCCGACAACGCTCGAGAGTGCTTAATCCGTAGTGGCAAGCGTGGTGACCGGCACGCGTTAACCAGGCGCATTCGCGTGTCGATATGCGCGGTACAGCGGCGTGGCCCCGTGGGCCAATGGTAGAACCGGGGTGCGAAAGGCAAAGCGTGCTGAGGGGTGCTTGAAACACGGCGCCTGGGGTGGTAGTTTCCGCGCCCGATGCCGGTGTAGCTCAGTTGGTAGAGCAGCGCATTCGTAATGCGAAGGTCGTAGGTTCGACTCCTATCTCCGGCACCATAAAATTCAAGCCCCGCGATGTCGGGGCTTTTTTATGGGCGTCGAAAAATTACATCTTCAGGCGCATGGACAGGTCCATTGCGCGTACGTCTTTTGTCAGCGTGCCGATCGATATGTAGTCCACGCCGGTTTCTGCGATGGGCCGCAGCGTACTGTCATTGATACCGCCTGAGGCTTCGAGCTTCGCGCGTCCTGCCGTGGTGAGGACAGCCGTACGCATGTCGGCTAGGCTAAGTTCGTCGAGCATGATGATGTCGGCGCCAGCGTCCAACGCTTGGTCCAGTTCCAATAGGTTTTCCACTTCGACTTCGACTGGTTTTTCGGGGGCGATCCTGCGCGCTGCGGTAACGGCTTCGCGGATGCCACCGCACGCGGCGATGTGGTTCTCTTTGATCAGGAAGGCGTCGAATAGGCCTATGCGGTGGTTATGGCAGCCGCCGCACGTCACTGCGTACTTCTGCGCAAGGCGAAGTCCCGGGAGCGTTTTCCGCGTATCCAGCAGGCGCACGGAAGTGCCCTCGACACGGTCGGCGTAGCTTCGGCACTTAGTGGCTACCCCTGAGAGTAGTTGCAGAAAATTCAGCGCGGTGCGTTCTCCGGTTAGCAGTGCACGTGCAGGGCCCTCCAGCTCGAACAGCACGTCGTTCGGCTGTACGCGCTGGCCATCGGTGACGAGCCAACGCACCGATACCTTAGGGTCAATTTTTTGAAAAACAGCATCGACCCAGGCGGCACCTGCCAATATTCCAGATTCACGCGAGATAACTTTTGCTGACGCCATTTTGTTGGCGCATATGAGTTTTGCAGTGATATCACCGCTGCCAATGTCCTCTTGAAGCGCACATGTGACGTTGGTCTCAATTTCTGCAGATAACGCGTCCAGTCTTAGATTCGCCATGAATTTTTCCTACCCTTGAGGCGCCGAAAAACAAGGATGTAGACCCAATTTAAGCGGCTTAATAAAAAAGTTGCTTCTATATGCATTGTTTTCGATTTTGTGATGTCTCTAACAAGCTAACGTAGCGGAAGGAATATGATGGCCCGAAGCCGCCATTTTCTTTCTTTTTATTTATGCGTAGATTCCGTTGACGTCACGATGTTGACGAGTTCGCTCTAATGGATTTAAGCAGCCTTTCGACCTTTGGCAGTAGGTCGAGGAGTATTTGCAATGACCGACGCGAAGATCGTGCACTTGAACAAAGGGACAGAACGTCCCACCAACGCTGTTGCGGGCCGAGTGCCTGCGGCACTGGTGCCTGTGCGCGATAAATCGGCCAATCAGTTGAAGCAGGCATTGCAGACGCTGTTCGATAATGCTGATGACACGCTGTTCGAAATGGCGGATCGAGCCGTCAGCAATGCCGAGCAGAACGCCTTCTTCGAAGCGATGCGTGACCTGCGCTTGAAGCGTAAGAGCATCGAGCGCGATTTTCTTCAGGGCGTATTCGATGCGTTCGCCGCGCTGAATGAGTATCGGGACCCTAGAGCGTCGGCACAAGCGGCGCAGTCATTCGAAAGTCTCTCGCTCGTGCAGAACGACGAGCTTGAAGAGACGGTGGCGGTCGATGCGATGGTCGCCAAGGTGCTCAATCGTGACCAAATTTCCCTGGGGCATTTGACCGTTCGTCTTAATACCCAGGTGACACGCAAGCTCGACGATCAGGCAAATCCGATCGGACCGACCGCGCTCTGCCACCTGTTTCTCAACTGCTGCCGCAATCTTGGCGTCGAGATCAAGGTCAAGCTGATCATCCTGAAGCTGTTCGAAAAGTATGTGCTGTCGGGTCTTGATCAGTTGTATGCCGAAGCCAACCAGGCGTTGGTCGAGGCCGGCGTGCTGCCCGAACTGAAATCATTGCCACCGCGTAAGCAGATTCCACGTGCCAATCGAGGCAATCCGGTAAAGGAGTCGGCGGCTGTTTCAACGGCAGATGTGCTCGATGACGCTGGGCACGACGAAGGTTTGCACGAGGTGTTTGGCGCGCTGCAATCGTTGCTTGCCGACGCCCGCGAACATTCCGGCGCGCGTCGGCAGGTACCGGCTGGCGCTACGCCCATTACTAGCAATGACCTGCTGCGTCTGCTTTCTCATATTCAGCTGCATCTCCCGAGCAGCGCGCAGGCGGATGTGGATATGCGGGGTCAACTTGACCACTTGCTGCAGCGCGCCAGTGCGAAAACGGGCCGAACGCGGGTGGTGGCGGAAACGGACAACGATGTCATCAACCTTGTGTCCATGTTGTTCGAATTCATCCTCGACGACCGGACCCTGCCGGATTCGCTGAAAGCGTTGATCGCTCGATTGCAGATTCCCATCGTAAAAGTAGCGCTGCTGGACAAGACCTTCTTCAGTCGCGGTGGCCATCCCGCGCGCCGGCTGCTCAATGAGATTGCATCCGCCGCGATGGGGTGGAGCGCGCAGGGTGACCTGCAGCGCGACAATCTTTACGTACGGATCGAGCAGGTCGTCCAGCGTCTGCTGCATGACTTCACTGATGATCCTGCGATTTTCAATGAGCTGTTGACCGAATTCCTTTCCTATACGAAAGACGAACGTCGTCGTAGCGATCTGCTCGAGCAGCGCACGCGGGACGCAGAGGAAGGCCGGGCAAAGGCGGAATTGGCGCGGCAACAGGTCGAGCAGGCGCTCAACGAGCGTTTAGTCGGGAAGAACCTCCCAGAGGTGGTCGTTCAGCTGCTGCAGGAAGCGTGGAGCAAGGTCCTGTTGCTCAGCTGCCTTAAGCACGGCTACGGTTCCGAGCAATGGAACGATGCGCTGCGGACCATGGATCAGCTGCTTTGGAGCGTCGAGCCTCACGAAGAGAGTGAGGCGCGGCTGCAACTACTCGAGCTGGTGCCCAGCCTGCTTCGTTCGTTGCGTGAAGGGTTGGCCAGTGCGGCCTTCGATCCCTTCTCGACCAGCGAGTTTTTCAAGCAGCTCGAAGCGCTGCACGTGCAAGCGCTACAACGCCTTAGGCCGAATCGAAATGGTGCTGGAGAGGCAATTGCTGAGCCGGCCCTTGACCTACCGGGGCCTGCCGCGGCTGTGCTTTCGGTCACCCAGGACCCAATGGCGATGGTCCATGTGGTCGAAGAGATCGTGTTGGAGGGAGCTGGTGAGCCTTTGGCGGATGGCCAGACGGATTTCCCTATCGCCGATGACGAAGCGCTACATCAAGTGGACAGCCTACGCGTTGGCAGTTGGGTCGAAATTCAGGAAGACGACGAGCACCGTATTCGCTGCAAGTTGGCGGCCATCATCCGCCCGGCAGGCAAGTATGTGTTCGTAAATCGCACGGGCATGAAAGTGCTGGAAAAAACCCGCACTGGGCTTGCTGTAGAGTTTCGGCGCAATGCCGTTAGAGTTTTGGATGACGCGCTGCTGTTCGATCGTGCTTTGGCTTCGGTCATCGGCAACTTGCGGCGTATGAAAGAAGCCTGATACACGCGCTAGCGCGGCGCCGCTCGTGGCTGGCGGCGTACCTCCTGTTGCTCGGTCCCAAGCTATTTCCGGCGGTATACGGTGGAAGCCCTTCGGGATTCCACCCTACGAAAAACACAGTTCGTGGCTTGTCGTAGGGTGGATAACGGCAGCGCCTTATCCACGCGCTTCGGGTAGTCGGTGCATACGCGTGGATGGCTTCGGCCATCCACTCTACGTCTGAGCGCAGCCTGTTTTCTCGCTATTGTGGGAGCGGGGCGGGCTGCCGCTGGCCATGACTGCGTTTAAGTTACGGGTAAGTCGACCCCGCAATCTATCCAGACCCTCTAGCCAACGATTCAATCGCGCGCCGTGGCCGTAATGGTCTGGTGTTCCGGTATCATGCGACCGCCTTTCAATCGCTTCGCCAGTGATGAGCATTGCTGGTGACATGGTGGGAGCTTGCATGCAACTTGACTCTCGAACCGGCTGGTTCAGTGACGTAGACCGGTGTCCGTCGCCGAACTTCAACGCCCGACCAACTGGCGAAATTTCGTTGCTGGTCATTCATAACATCAGCCTGCCGCCAGGCGAGTTCGGCACGGGCAAGGTTCAGCAGTTCTTTCGCAATCGCCTCGATCCGGACGAGCATCCCTTTTTCCAGGAGATCGCGTCGATGACGGTATCGGCGCATTTCCTCATCGAGCGCGATGGAAAGATCACCCAGTTCGTCTCCTGCCTCGACCGAGCATGGCACGCTGGAGTGTCATGTTTTGAATCGCGCGAGGGGTGCAACGATTTCTCGCTAGGTATCGAGCTCGAAGGAACGGACACGCTGCCCTACACAGATACGCAATACCGGTCGCTGGCTGCTCTCGGGCGGGCTTTACGATCGGCATATCCGGCTATCGAGCTCCAGCGTATCTGCGGCCATAGCGATATTGCGCCAACGCGTAAGACGGACCCTGGCGTTGCCTTCGATTGGCACCGTTTTTTGAATGACTTGGATGCAGAGGACTCGCTTCAATGAATTTTCTGGTATTGCTTTTGGTGGTCGGGATCGAGAAGTTCTCGCCCTGGCGTCGGCGCGTCCAGGCCGATGGTCTTTGGATACGCCAACTGCGGCGGGTGGAAAAACCGCGCAGCGATTCGATACGCGCTTGGTGGATCATCGCGTTGCTTGTGTTGCTACCGGCAATGGTCTTGGGTGTTGTGCTGTCGGCCATCGAGCCAATCGCTTATGGGTTGCTAGCACTGCCGGTTCATCTGCTTGTGGTGCTCTTCAGTCTTGGTCGTGGCGGCGTTCAAGCGGGGCTCGGTCCGTTCCGGGATGCGTGTCGTCGGGGAGACACCGAAGGTGCGTATCTCGTCGCGCGGCGGGATCTCGGAATAGACGAGGCAACACCAGAGGCGTTGGCGGCACGCGTTCAGCAGCGCTTCGTCTGGCAGGCATTCGAAGGTTTTTTTGCGATCGTGTTTTGGTACGCGCTGCTGGGGCCGGTGCTGGCGTTGGTCTATCGCCTGGTTGCCCTCATCGTCGAGCATAGCGCCATGCCAGGTCTGCGTGAGCGGGCGGCTTTACTGCAACATGCATTGGACTGGCTGCCGGCGCGGGCCTTGGCGGTGACGTTTGGGTTAGTTGGGGATTTCGTCGCGCTCAACCAGGCCTTACTGAACCGATTGCTGGACTGGGATATCAGTGCTGCCCGCTTGGTGACCGACGCTGGACGCTCGGCGGCAGAACTATCGGTGCCGACGCTCGACGAGGACGGCAATGTGAGCCTGGACGCACTGTGGCAATTGCTCGTGCGTTCAGCGGTGCTCTGGTATGTCGTGTTGGCGTTGTGGGTGGTGTTTGTTTGATGGGTGTGAGGCCGGGGGGAGCCCAGTAGGGTGGATGGCCGAAGCCATCCACGCGTATACAGCGGCAGCACGCTTGGATAAGGCGTTGCCGTTATCCACCCTACGGCCATCCGCATCAGTCGCCTATTCAGGCCTGTTCAATTCACTTTCCCAACCGAACAACGCTTCCGTATTTCGCGTCGCAGCGTCGGCCAGCTCTTCGGCTGGAACACCCTTTAACTCTGCCAATGTATGGCAGATATCCGGGAGAAACACTGGACTGTTGCGTTCGCCTGCGTGGGAGGCGGGCGTGATGTCCGGCGCATCGGTTTCCAGCACGATGCCATCGAGCGGCAATTGCTTGAGAACGCGGTGCATCCGCTTGGCTTGCGGCCACGTCCCCGCGCCGCCCAGTCCGATCTTGAAGCCAAGCCGCAAGTATTCGCATGCTTCTTCGTAGCTGCCGCTGAATGCGTGAGCAATGCCTCCACGTGGCGGACGGTAACGCTTGAGAATCGCGGTGACGTCGGCATGTGCCCGACGTACGTGCAGCAATAGCGGAAGATCGAACTCGATGGCCAGTTCGATTTGCGCTTCGAACAGCGTTTTCTGTGCATCCTTGTCTGGGCGCTCGACGTAGTAATCCAGGCCAACTTCCCCGATTGCGCAGAGCTTGGGGTGCCCCTGTAGCCGTTCCAACCATTGCCGAAGACGCTGTAGATGCTCCGGTGTGTGCATGTGCATGAACACCGGGTGCAGGCCGAGCGTCGCGAACAGCGATGGTTGAGCGGTGGCGAGCGACCAGAGGCGTTCCCAGTGATCGTGATAGACACCGATCACCACCTGGCGCTCGACGCCCCGCGCGATCGCCGAGTCGATGACCTGCTGGCGGTCGCTGTCGAAGGGCGGAAAGTCGAGGTGGTTGTGGGTATCGATCAATTGCATCCAAACGGCCTATTGCCTAAGTTTGAGACGTCGGGGGATCGCCTCTATGCCGACCGTGTGTGTACCTTCTTCGATCGCGGCGACAATGGTTTCGAGCGCGCGCTCGGCGATCCGTTCATGCTGCTGATAGATCGCGTTGACCCGGAGTGGCAGGAAGTCCAGCAATTGTGTATCGCCGAAGGTCGCCAAATGGACGTGGCCACCGTCCAGCCGATCGTGCTCGCGCAGCACATCCAGCACGCCCTCCAGCAATACGTACGCGGTCGTGATAATCGCGTCGGGCCATGCGCTATCGAAGGCGCGCATTTGTTGAGCGCCGCATTCCCGGCTGAACTGTGCGGCTTCGCGTATCGTTACCTCTCCCGCGAACGCTTCGAGCGCCTCTTTGAAACCCGCAGTTCGGGCCTGGCTGATAGGAAGCTCCGGGCGCGCGCCGATCAGCGCGATGTGACGTGGCGATGGCGAAAGCAATGTTTGTGTCAGCTGGGCGGCGGCCTCGTGGTCATCACTGACAATGGAACAGACACGCTTGGCGTCCATGGCCCGGTCGACGGCCACGACGGGTATACCGTCCTCGATGACCTTGAGGTAGCTCGTGTCACCCTGCGGCAGACAGGTGGCGACGATCAAACCATCGCAGCGGCGCGCACGAAAGAGCGCGAGTACCTGAAGCTCGGTCTCCGGGTCGTCGTCGGAGGATGCGATCAGTAACTGGTAGCCGCGCCCGCGGGCAAGACGTTCCAGGCATTTCGCAATCTTGGCGTAGCTAGGGTTTTCCAAGTCCGGAATGATGAGGCCCAGCGTCCGCGTGCTGCCACGGCGCAGGCCTGCGGCATGCTGGTCAGGGCGGTAGCCATGCGTCTTCACGACACTCATCACGCGCTCTACCGTCAACGGGCTGATGCGCTTTTCCTGCGCCTTGCCGTTGATGACATAACTGGCCGTGGTGACGGAGACGCCTGCGAGACGGGCGATATCGGTGAGCTTCACTGCATTCGTTCCTTTTTATTCCAGTGATTGTTGACGTTTCGTTGCTGCTGCGAGCGAAGCGTCAACAGACCCTATCTTCAAGGATCAATGATTTTCGCGTAACGTGGCAACTCGAATGAAACGATTCAGCATAAAGCGAGTCTGTTTCATCCGCGCCGGATTCTTCATTGCATCCTCTGCGCGTGTATCGACAAAGGGCACAGGGATCGAACGTTGCCTGCATCTTTTGCGGCTCAGCTGTCAGAAAAACAAACGTGCACGCATTTGCGATCAATGACGAGCGTGCCAAACGTGGAATCGAAAATGGGATCCGACATGCTTGAGTTGAACACCCACCAGATCCAGATGAATCAGCGGGTCGCCGACAAGACCGAGGCCCTTGCTCAGCTGGCCGATGCGCTCGAAAACGGTGGCCTGGTAGCGTCCGGCTACCTTGAGGGCCTGACGGCCCGCGAAGCGCAGGGATCGACCTTCCTGGGGCAGGGCATTGCCATCCCTCATGGCACGCCTGCAACCCGGGACAAAGTCCGCAGCACCGGGGTGCGTCTCATGCATTTCCCTGAAGGCGTGGATTGGGGGAACGGCCAGATCGTCCATCTGGCGATCGCCATCGCGGCTAAATCCGATGAGCACTTGCGTTTGTTGCAACTGCTGACCCGCGCTCTGGGCGAAGGTGACATCACCGACGCATTGCGCACCGCGACGACAGCCGAACAGATCGTCGATTTGCTGCAAGGCGCACCGCAAGCGTTGGCCTTGGACAGCCAGCTCATCGGCCTGCACCTGCCGGTTGAAGACTTCGATGAGTTGGTCTGGCAGGCCGGTCGGCTACTGAAGAAAGCAGGCTGCGCCGGCAGTGGCTTTGCCTCCAGTCTTAGTCGCGCGCAGGCACTGCCGCTGGGCAACGGACTATGGTGGCTCAACAGTGAAGAGTCTGTGGAGCAGCCGGGCCTTGCCTTCGTTACGCCCGATTCACCGGTGGAGTACCGCGAACAATCCGTGGTTGGCCTGTTCTGCCTCGCCAGCGTAGGCGAAGCCCATCGGCAGTTGCTCGAGCGTTTGTGCGACCTGCTGATCGAAGGCCGCGGCGATGTACTCAGTCAGGCCACCTCCAGCCGAGTCGTCCTCGAGGCGTTGGGTGGCGAAGTTGCCCCCGACTGGCCGCATATCCGAGTCACCGTGGCGAACGATCATGGGCTTCATGCGCGTCCTGCCAAAGCGCTGACCGAAGTCGCGCAGTCGTTCGACGGCGACGTTCGCGTTCGTCTTGCCGGGGACGAAGGTCGGGGGGTGTCTGCGAAAAGCTTGAGCAAACTGCTGGCATTGGGCGTACGGCGCGGACAAGAACTGGAATTTCTGGCCGACCCGGCAATTGCCGACGATGCCTTGCCGGCGCTTTCCGCTGCGGTGGTGGCAGGGTTAGGCGAAGACGTTAGGCCGTTACCTGCGCCAGGCGATGCGGTTCTGGCGACCCAGGAGGAAATCGCCGAATGCGAACCGGCGGTCGCGGCGTTGGCTCGTGGTGCGCGCATCCAGGCGGTCGTGGCCTCGCCCGGTATCGCGATCGGCCCGGCGTTGGTGCGTAAACCGCTGCAACTCGATTTTCCGGAGAAGGCGCAGGACGCGGCCCATGAGCGCGCGCGACTCGACAAGGCGCTCGCTGAGGTACATGACGATATTACCCGGCTGATCGCGAACAGCTCGGAAAAAAGCATTCGCGAGATATTCGTGACGCACCAGGCGATGCTCGGTGACCCCGCACTGCGTGAGGATGTCGATGCGCGTTTGCGCGAGGGGCTGAGCGCCGAGGCGGCCTGGACCTCGGAAGTGGAAGCGGCGGCCCAGCAGCAAGAGGCTTTGCGTGACGCGCTACTGGCAGAACGCGCCGCGGACTTGCGGGACGTTGGCCGCCGGGTGCTGGCCAACCTCTGTGGTGTCGAAAGCGCCGCAGAGCCGAATGAGCCTTACATCCTTGTCATGGATGAAGTCGTGCCGTCGGACGTGGCGAGTCTGGATCGTGACCGCGTAGCCGGCATTCTTACTGCACGTGGCGGCGCTACCGCACACAGCGCCATCATCGCGCGAGCCTTGGGCATCCCCGCGTTGGTGGGTGCAGGCAGCGCAGTGTTGGGGCTGGAGCCAATGACGCCATTGCTGCTGGACGCTGACCACGGCCTGTTGGAAGTTGCGCCCGATACCGAGGTATTGCGCCGCGCGCAGGAAGCGCGTGCCGCTGGACTGCGGCGTCGTGAACAAGCCGAAGCATTGCGCATGGAGCCTGCGGTGACCGTGGATGGCCATGCCGTGGAGGTGGTGGCGAACGTGGGCTCCAGTGGCGATGCTGAGAAAGCCATGGCGTTGGGGGCTGAGGGAATTGGCCTGCTACGCACCGAGCTGGTCTTCATGGATCATCCCGAAGCGCCCGATCAAGCGGCGCAGGAGGCAGAGTATCGGCGCGTCCTGGATGCTCTGGATGGCCGTCCGCTGGTCGTGCGCACGCTCGA
Source organism: Pseudomonas matsuisoli (assembly GCF_014647635.1). Lineage (GTDB taxonomy): Bacteria > Pseudomonadota > Gammaproteobacteria > Pseudomonadales > Pseudomonadaceae > Pseudomonas_P > Pseudomonas_P matsuisoli. The sequence continues at coordinate 3,519 of NZ_BMPO01000005.1, read as the reverse complement.
CGTTGGTGGCGACAAGCCGTTGCCGTATTGGCCGATGCCAGCGGAGCAGAACCCGTTTCTCGGCGTGCGCGGTATTCGGCTGTGCCTGCAGCGCATGGACATTCTGGAAACGCAGCTGCGCGCGCTGCTCGCCTCGGCGGAAGGGCGACCGTTGCGCATCATGTTCCCCATGGTGGGCACCGTGACGGAATGGCGTACGGCGCGCGATCTGGCGCTGCGGCTGCGCCAAGAAATCCCGGTGGCCGACTTGCAGCTGGGCATCATGGTCGAAGTGCCCTCGGCAGCGCTGCTGGCGCCGGTATTGGCCAAGGAAGTCGATTTCTTCAGCATCGGTACGAACGACCTGACTCAATACACGATGGCGATCGACCGTGATCATCCGACACTGTCGGCCCAAGCGGATGGCTTGCATCCGGCGGTTCTACGGTTGATCGACATGACCGTGCGCGCCGCACATGCCGAAGGCAAGTGGGTCGGCATATGCGGCGAACTTGGCAGCGATGCCGCGGCGGTACCGATCCTCGTCGGCCTTGGCGTCGACGAGCTCAGCGTGTCGGCGCCGGCGATTCCGTTGGTCAAGGCCCGTGTACGAGAACTGTCGAACGCCCAATTGCAAGCGCTTGCGGCGCAGGCATTGACGCTGGAAAGCGCATTGGCGGTACGCGCGTTGGTCGAGGAGCATTGCTAATGGCGCGCATTCTCACACTGACACTCAACCCAGCGCTGGACCTCACCGTACAGTTGGAAACGCTGCAACCCGGTGCGGTCAATCGCAGCACCGGGTTCGCCACGCATGCCGCCGGCAAGGGATTGAACGTGGCGCAGGTCCTAGCAGACCTTGACCATCGGATCACCGTCAGCGGCTTTCTTGGCGAATCGAACCCTGCGCTGTTCGAGGCGCTGTTCTCTCGTCGCGGCTTCGTCGATGCCTTCATCCGCGTGCCGGGCGAGACGCGCAGCAACATCAAGCTGGCCGAGCGTTCGGGGCGGGTGACGGATCTCAACGGTTCAGGCCCCGAAGTGGGCCCGGCTCATCGAGACGCATTGGCGCAGCGGCTGGATGAGATCGTCAGCGGCCACGACGCAGTGGTCGTGGCCGGTAGTCTGCCTCGTGGGGTCGACCCCGAATGGTTCTGCAGCTTCTTGCGCATCGTCAAACGACACGATGTGCCGCTGGTGCTCGATACCAGTGGGGAAGCGTTGCGCTTGGGCCTTAAGGCGAAGCCCTGGTTGATCAAGCCCAACGAGCACGAGTTGGCCGAGATTCTGAGGTTGCCCGATAGTGCGCGGGCGACCGTCGAGAAGGCTGCCCGCACGCTGCAAGGCGACCAATCCACGCACGTACTGCTGTCGATGGGAAGCGACGGCGTCAGCTGGTTCGGACCGGATATCTCGCTCCATGCGCAGCCGCCGAAGGTCGATGTGCGGAGCACGGTAGGGGCGGGCGACTCGCTGCTGGCGGGCCTGCTGCACGGGCTCTTGAGCGACGCTGCTCCGGAAGAAACGCTTCGCCATGCGACGGCGATTGCCGCGCAAGCCGTGACGCAGGTGGGATTTGGAATACACGATCGTGAGCAGCTGACGCGCCTGGATGCGGCGGTGCAGCTGACGCGGCTACAGGAAGAAGAATAAGAGGCTTCCACATGAATGTGCTCATCATTACCGCCTGCCCGAATGGACAGGTCACCAGCGTGCTCTGCTCGCGGCTATTGCAGGCGGCAGCCGAAAAATTGGGCTGGTCCACTCGGGTAGAGGTACAGGATCCACAGGCCATCGGCTCACCGTTGAGCGAAGCGGATATTGCGGCGGCCGAATTGGTGGTCGTCGTTCGGACCGGCGATCTGGACCTCTCTCGTTTTGCTGGCAAGCCGCTCGTGCAGGCGACACCCGCGGAGTCGCTCGACAATCCACAGCGATTCCTGACGGAAGCGGCCGCGCGTGCACAGCGTTACGAAGCGAATACGGCGAACGCGACCCAAGCATCGTCGACGCCTCGATTAGTCGCCATAACCGCGTGCCCCACAGGCGTCGCCCATACCTTCATGGCGGCCGAAGCCTTGCAAACGGCGGCGACCAAGCTGGGTTACGTGTTGCAGGTCGAAACCCGCGGATCGGTTGGCGCGCGCAACGTGCTCGACGCCGCCGCGATTGCTGCTGCGGATGCCGTGCTGTTGGCAGCGGACATCGAGGTCGATACCTCGCGTTTCGCCGGCAAGAAGGTGTATCGCTGCGGCACCGGTATCGCACTCAAGCAACCCGCCGACACGTTGAAAAAAGCCTTGGCGGAAGCGACTCCGCTGCTCGGCGGTGCGGTGGCCAGCGAGAGCGGGGAGGGGGCGAAACAGGAGAAGGCGGGCGTCTACAAACACTTGCTGACAGGCGTCTCCTACATGTTGCCGATGGTCGTGGCTGGTGGCTTGTTGATCGCGCTTTCGTTCGTCTGGGGGATCAATGCGTTCGAGGAGCCCGGTACGCCCGCTGCGGTGCTCAAGCAGATCGGTGATGCGGCGTTCGCACTGATGGTGCCGATCCTTGCGGGCTATATCGCTTACTCCATCGCGGACCGACCTGGATTGGCACCCGGCTTGATCGGCGGCATGCTGGCGAGCACCTTGGGGACCGGGTTCATCGGCGGGATTATTGCCGGTTTTCTCGCGGGCTATACGGCCTTGCTGCTGGTGCGTTATGTGCGTTTGCCCGCGAGCGTCGAGGCGCTTAAGCCCATCCTCATCATTCCGCTCTTTGCGAGCCTCATTACCGGCTTGGGCATGATCTTGGTCGTCGGCACGCCGGTGGCCGGGTTGTTGAGTGCGTTGACGCAATACCTGGAAGGCATGGGCAGCACCAACGCCATTTTCCTGGGCCTGTTGCTGGGCGGGATGATGTGCGTCGATCTGGGCGGGCCGATCAACAAGGCCGCGTATGCGTTTTCGGTCGGCTTGCTGGCGTCGCAAAGCTATGCGCCCATGGCTGCGACAATGGCTGCCGGCATGGTGCCGCCGATTGGCATGGCCATCGCCACCTTCATCGCGCGGCGCAAATTCGCGCAGAGCGAGCGCGAGGCCGGCAAAGCAGCCGGTGTCCTGGGGTTGTGCTTCATATCCGAAGGCGCAATTCCCTTTGCCGCGAAAGACCCTCTGCGCGTCATCCCGGCCAGCCTGGCAGGTGGCGCGCTCACGGGCGCGTTGTCTATGTACTTTGGCTGTCGCCTGATGGCGCCCCATGGCGGACTGTTCGTGATGCTGATCCCCAATGCCATCAACCATGCCTTGTTGTACCTGCTGGCGATTGCAGCGGGTAGCGTGCTGACCGGCGTGGTGTATGCGGTGATCAAGCGGGAAGAGAAGGTGGAAATGGCAGCGCTTGACGGTGTCCAGGGATAGCGCAGCGCTGTTGTAGATACCGTCTTCCCCCTCTACCGAGCAAGTGCCAGTTTTGCATCGAAGGGGACGCCGGATTTGAGTACGCCATAGGCGATGTTTAGCAGCTTGCGCATCGCGGCACATACGATCTGCTTGC
>NZ_BMPO01000004.1 GCF_014647635.1 Pseudomonas matsuisoli | reverse complement strand
AAGCAGATCGTATGTGCCGCGATGCGCAAGCTGCTAAACATCGCCTATGGCGTACTCAAATCCGGCGTCCCCTTCGATGCAAAACTGGCACTTGCTCGGTAGAGGGGGAAGACGGTATCTACGGGAACACCGCTTAGAAATTCGCGGGCGTGGTCGCGCTGATCAAGCGCGCGGGTTGGTCGAAGGGGTTGCGAAAGCGGTGCGGTTGATTGCTTTCGAAGTAATATCCATCGCCCGCTTCAAGCACGTAAACCTCATCACCCACCGTCAGCTCGAGACGTCCTTCGGTGACCATTCCGGCCTCCTGCCCCTCGTGATTGAGCATTTCCCGACCGGTATCGGCGCCTGCGGGATAGGTCTCGTCCAGAAAGGCGAACGCCCTACTCGGATGGGCTTTGCCAACGAGCTTCATGGTGACGGTCCCGCTGGAAATATCGATCAGCTCGCTCGCCCGGTAGATGACTTGCGGCTGCGCGTCGGGCTCGACATCCAACGAGAAGAACTCGACCAGCGACATCGGAATGCCCGCCAGCACCTTCTTGAGGGAGCTGACCGAAGGGCTGACGCTGTTCTTCTCTATCATGGAAATCGTGCTGTTAGTGACCCCTGCGCGCTTGGCGAGCTCGCGTTGGGAAAGCCCTTTCAGCTTGCGAATGGCCTGTAGCCGAACACCGACGTCCAATACCGGAATCCCCTCGGGATATAGGGTTAATGAGCGCCGTATGATGTCACAGTGTTCAAGATTTTCAACACGGGGATCGCTACAGCCCGTCGCGGTATTCGCGCTGCACCCGGCGCACGTTGCAGAAGATTTGGTAAGGAATCGTGCCGGCTGTCATTGCGATGTCGCTCGCAAGCACGTTGCGCCCCCAGAACTCGACCGTGCTGCCAAGCCCGGCGTGCGGATGATCGGTCAGGTCGACCGTCAACATGTCCATGGACACCCGCCCGATGATGCGTCCCGGACGTCCATCGATGCAGACTGGCGTTCCGGTCGGCGCATGCCGTGGGTAGCCGTCGGCGTAGCCCATGGCAACGACGCCGACACGCGTCGGTCGCTCGCAAACGAAACGCGCGCCGTACCCGACCGGTTCGTTTGGCGGCAGTTCACGCACGGCGATGACCTTCGATTCCAGCGTCATCACCGGCACCAGGCGGGAGACTTGCTCCTGCGGCATTTCGAAAGGCGATGCACCGTACAACATGATGCCCGGGCGTACCCAATCGCTACGCACCTGTGGCCACGCCAGCAAAGCCGGTGAATTGCATAGGCTCGTTTCGCCTGACAAGCCTTCGCGGGCGGCTTCGAACGTCGCCAATTGCTCGGCGGTTCGCGGGCAATCGGGCTCGTCGGCTCTAGAAAAATGCGTCATGAACACGATGTCGCGCACCTTTCCCGTCGCCTGTAGACGCCGCCATATCGCCGCGTATTCGTATGGATGGAAACCAACACGATGCATGCCCGAATCGACCTTCAACCATACCGTCACCGGTTGGCGCAGATTGGCCCGCTCGATCGCGTCCACCTGCCACGCAGAGTGCACCACGATCCAGAGGTCATGCGCGTCCACCAAAGCCAGCTCACTCGGCTCGAAGATACCTTCGAGCAACAGGATAGGCTTAGTGACACCTGCCGCGCGTAGCTCGAGCGCTTCTTCGATTGCCGCAACAGCGAACCCTTGCGCGTCGCCTTCAAGCGCCTCGGCACACCGTACCGCGCCGTGCCCGTAGGCATCTGCCTTGATCACGGCAAGCGCCTTCGCGCTGCTCAACTCGAGAGCCAGGCGATAGTTATGACGAAGAGCAGACAGGTCGATCAGAGCGCGGGCGGGACGCATGAGGAAATTCTCGAACTACGAATGAAAGGTGGCTAGCGGATAAGGGGAAACGTACAACGACTATGGGAGCGGGCCTTGGCTGCGAAACGCTCGCGTGGCCCGCTCCCCCATGGGGCTAACGCAATCAGGGCAAAGCGGCAATCACGGTCATCTCGACCAGCAGATCAGGCGAGTACATTTTCGCCTCGACACAGGCGCGTGCTGGCGACTGGCCTGCCGGCACCCAAGCGTCCCAAACCTTGTTCATACCGTCGCGATCATCGATGTTCTTGAGAAAGATGGTGACCGACAGGATGCGCGACTTGTCAGTGCCGGCTTCGGCCAGAAACGTATCGATGCTGTCGAGCGTAGCCCGGGTCTGGGCTTCGATGCCTTCGCTTAAGTTTTCATCCAACTGACCCGCCAGGTAGACGGTGCCGTTGTGAATGACGACTTCACTCAGGCGTGGATCAGTTCGCAGGCGCTGTATGGACATGCGTATTGAGCTCCTTAGTTGTGCCATAACGGGAAATATCCAGACCTTCGGCGCTGATCTGCGGACGCTTCTGGGCCATGACATCCGCCAGGAAGCGACCAGAGCCGCAAGCCATGGTCCAACCAAGGGTACCGTGTCCCGTGTTCAGAAACAGGTTTCGAAACGGCGTCGCCCCCACAATCGGCGTGCCATCTGGCGTTGCAGGGCGCAGACCGGTCCAGAACGTCGCCTGACTCACGTCGCCGCCCTGGCCGTACAGGTCGTTGGTGATCATCTCAAGCGTTTCGCGCCGTTCCGGGTTGAGCGACAGGTCGAAACCGGCAAGTTCCGCCATGCCACCGACGCGAATACGCCCGTCGAAGCGAGTAATCGCCACCTTGTAGGTCTCGTCGAGAATGGTCGAGCGCGGCGCCAGGTCCGGGTTCACGATCGGCACCGTCAGCGAATACCCCTTGAGCGGATAGACCGGCGCCTTGATGCCCAGCGGCTTGAGCAGCTGCGGGCTGTAGCTGCCAAGAGCAAGAACATAGCGGTCCGCCGTCTCTCGCTTGCCATCGATCCAGACACCTTCGATGCGGTCGCCCACAACGTCCAGTCGCTCGATGGTCTGCCCAAAGCGGAATTCCACACCCAGCGCCTTTGCCAGGTCGGCCAACCGTGTGGTGAACATCTGGCAGTCACCGGTTTGATCATTCGGCAACCGTAATGCACCCGCCAACTTATGCTTCACCTGCGCCAGAGCCGGTTCGACGCGGGCAATCCCTTCGCGATCGAGCAGCTCATACGGCACACCCGACTGCTCCAACACCGCTGTGTCCTTGGCCGCCGCATCGACCTGCGCCTGCGTCCGGAACAACTGCGTCGTGCCTAATTGCCGGCCCTCATATTGGATGCCGGTTTCGGCGCGCAGCTCGTCCAAGCAGTCGCGACTGTACTCCGACAGTCGGACCATGCGCGCCTTGTTGATCGCATAACGCTCGGCCGTGCAATTGCGCAGCATCTGCGCCATCCACAGGTATTGATCGGCATCCGCGGTAGGACGTATCGCCAGGGGCGCATGCTTTTTCTGCAACATCCATTTGATGGCTTTCAACGGAACACCGGGCGCTGCCCACGGGGACGCATAACCCGGCGACACCTGCCCGGCATTGGCAAAACTGGTTTCCAGCGCGACACCGGGTTGGCGATCGACCACCACGACCTCGAAACCCGCACGGGCCAGGTAATAGGCGCTTACGGTACCAATCACGCCACTGCCAAGGACCATCACACGCATTTAGCGACTCCCACGACAGGTTTTGTCGGAAACGGAGATTAAGTAGCAAAGTAGTGGCTAGTGTAAAAAAGCATTGGCAGTGCTTTTAACCATATGCATGAATATATTCGAGTGAATTTCTCGTCACCACCGCCTTTAACGGAGTGCCTATGCGTACCCAGCACCAGAGCAAGCGCGAGCTGGACAAGATCGATCGCAATATCCTGCGCATCCTGCAGGACGATGGCCGTATCTCTTTCACCGAATTAGGCGAACGCGTAGGTCTCTCCACGACCCCCTGCACCGAACGGGTGAGGCGCCTGGAACGCGAAGGCATCATCATGGGCTACCACGCGCGGCTCAACCCGCAACAGCTCAAAGCGAGCCTACTGGTGTTCGTCGAGATCAGCCTGGACTACAAGTCCGGCGATACCTTCGACGAGTTCCGCCGCGCCGTTCTCAAGCTGCCCCACGTCCTCGAATGCCACCTCGTCTCCGGCGATTTCGACTACCTCGTCAAAGCTCGTATCAACGAAATGACCAGCTACCGCAAACTGCTCGGCGACATCCTCCTCAAGCTGCCGCACGTACGCGAATCGAAGAGCTACATCGTGATGGAAGAGGTGAAGGAGTCGTTGACACTGCCGATCCAGGAGTGAAGATCCCTCTCTGGTCAATGTGATTAGCGATGCTTATCCTCGCACCCGCCTTCAAACGATTCTTCCAGGAAGCCTCTCATGAACGCCCGCGTTCGACCTCTCGAATCCCACGCCCCGTCCTACTACGCCGCAACGGCGAACCGCACACTGGATTGCCCGCCACTGCAAGGCGAAATCAACGCCGACGTGTGCATCATCGGCGGTGGTTTTTCAGGGTTGAACAGCGCTATCGAACTGGCACAACGCGGCTTTTCCGTTGTATTGCTGGAGGCTCATCGAATCGGCTGGGGCGCTAGCGGGCGCAATGGCGGGCAGCTCATTCGGGGAATCGGCCATGACCTGGAGCAGTTCCGTCGGCAGATCGGTATCGAAGGCGTCCAGACGTTGAAGCGCATGGGGCTCGAAGCCGTGGAATTGGTCCGGCGGCGCGTCGAGGACAACGGCATCGACTGTGACCTGACCTGGGGCTATTGCGATCTGGCGAACAAGCCCGCGCATCTTCAGGGGTTTCGAGAAGATCTGGACAACTTGAAAGCACTCGGCTATCGCCACGAACTACGCGTACTGGAAGCCCATGAAGTGCACGAAGTCATCGGCAGCGATCGCTACGTCGGTGGCTTGATTGACATGGGGTCCGGCCACCTGCACCCGCTCAACCTCGCCCTGGGCGAAGCGGCGCTGGCGCAATCCCTTGGCGTACAGCTGTTCGAACAGACGCCAGCCACCCGGATCGAGTACGGCGCGCGCGTTACCGTACACAGCGAACGCGGCGCGGTGCGTGCAGATACATTGATCATCGCCTGCAACGCGTACTTGGGCGACCTGCAGCCCGAACTCGGCGGTAAGGTGCTGCCGGCCGGCAGCTACATCATCGCCACCGAACCGCTGGGTGAGGAACGCGCCCGTCAGTTGCTGCCGCGCAATATGGCGGTCTGTGACCAACGTGTGGCACTGGATTACTTCCGTCTCTCGGCCGACAACCGCCTGCTGTTTGGCGGTGCCTGCCACTATTCAGGGCGAGATCCAAAGGACATCGCGGCCTACATGCGGCCAAAAATGCTCGAGGTCTTTCCGCACCTGAGCGATGCTCGCATCGACTTTCAATGGGGCGGCATGATCGGTATCGGCGCCAACCGATTGCCGCAGATCGGGCGGCTGAGCGCGCACCCCAACGTCTACTATGCGCAGGCCTATTCCGGCCACGGCGTCAACGCGACGCACCTTGCTGGAAAGCTCCTGGCGGAAGCGATCGCAGGACAGGCGCAGGGGCGGTTCGATCTCTTTGCCGGCGTCGCGCATCCCACGTTTCCGGGCGGGCGCTACCTTCGCTCTCCGTTGCTGGCGCTGGGGATGCTGTGGTACCGGCTAAAGGAGCTGGTCTAAGCGGGTTTGAGATACCTTCGTCGTTACCAAGCAGGAACACCTGTCGCCTGCCCTCCATACGCGCTCAATAATCTTCTCTATCCGCCCGCCGTTGGCCACATCGGATGGCCACGTTCGGCATGCTGACCACCGGCGGCGCGCGGCAGTCGCCGAACCGCGGCGACTACGTCATCGCCTACGCCCTGCTCGACGAGGAATAACCGCGGTGGTAACGCAGCCCGTTGTCGCCTCCCAGGTGGCAGCGGGCTTTTTTTGCGTTGCGGGCAGCCTAGCGAAACAGTCGCCAGATAGGCACGAGCGCTTCTTTCAAAGCCTGCTCGCGGGTCAAGCCAATGTCCTTTAGCGTGGCATCGTCCATGTTCAACAACGCCCGGCGCGTACTTGCTCGTTGCCGCAGCCGCTGCCAGAAGCCTTGTTTCTTCCAGGGGTTCTCGGAAGCAGGCGAGGTAAGATCGGGCGCTTCGCGGTGGCTCCGGTCGGCGTCCAGCTGGGTGTCCTGGCGTATGCGTCGGTCGCGTCGTTCGTCATATTCCTCATCGAGGCCGCACTGCTGACGCGGGTTCATTCTCTGTGGCTCGCTCTGGCGCGATGCCGGTTTCAAACGTGGGCTCCTGCCGGGAATAACCTCAATCCGCTTGATCGTGCTCGGGGGGGTGGCGTTCATTTGTTTCACCTGTGCAGTTGCGCAGTTTTCTCAATTACGGCCAGCGGTCGGTGGGTGGCAGTGAACGTTGTCCCGGTTCCGTCGCGCGCCCTTGCGTCGCGGCATCTTGCAACACGCCCAAGCGGGTCTCATCATGCCGGACCATACAGATTTCTCTAGATCCTCTACTTTAGTAAATCGCCCATACAGAAACATCGACACGCGATGCGAATAGCTAACCCGAAGCCCGAGCGCATCGCTTCCCGCCGCTGGAGCTGCCGCGAATGACCCTGTACGAAAACCTTGCCGAAGCTATCGAGACACGCATTCGCCAGGGTCTCTACCGACCCGGCGACCGCCTGCCGTCCGTACGTTCGCTTGGTATCGAACATGGAGTCAGCCTCAGTACCGTGCAGCAGGCCTACCGAGTCCTGGAGGACAAACGGCTCGCTGTTCCACGCGCCAAATCGGGCTACTACGTGCCCGAGACGCGCCAGGTACCGGAACTGCCGCAAGCGACTCGCGGAACGCAGCGACCCGTCGATGTCTCGCAATGGGAGCAGGTGCTCGACCTGATGAGCGAAGAACCCAGCGAGCACCTGACCCAATTTGGCCGGGGTCGACCCGATATCGACAGCCCGACTCTCAAGCCGCTGACCCGTGCCCTCTCGCGCTTCGGCCGCCAACAAAGCCTCTCTGGCCTGACGTACGGCAGCATTCAGGGCAACCTGCAGTTGCGTGAACAGATTGCGCGTCTGATGTTGGATTCAGGCTGCCAGACGCCTGCCAGTGAATTGATCATCACCAATGGTTGCCACGAAGCGCTTTCCACCGCGATCCGTGCACTGTGCGTTCCAGGTGACGTCGTCGCTGTGGACTCGCCTGCGTTCCATGGCGTGATGCAGGCGCTCAAGGGCTTCGGGCTAAAGGCCCTTGAACTGCCCACTGACCCCATCGAGGGAATCAGCCTCGAAGCCCTGGAAATGGCCCTGGAGCAGTGGCCCATCAAGGTGTTGCAGCTCACACCGAGCTGCAACAACCCGCTGGGTTACAGCATGCCGGACCACAAAAAGCGGGCACTGTTGGCACTCGCCCAACGTTATGACCTCGCCATCATCGAGGACGATGTGTATGGCGACCTAGCTTATCGATACCCCCGCCCGCGCACGATCAAATCCTTCGATGAGGATGGTCGCGTGCTGTTATGCAGCTCATTTTCCAAGAGCATCGCGCCGGGGTTACGCACGGGCTGGATTGCGCCCGGCCGCTATTACGACCAAGTGCTGCACATGAAGTACATGGGCAGTGGCCCCACCGCGACCCTGCCGCAGCTGGCCATGAGCGCGTTCATCGAAGGCGGCCACTTCGATCCGCACTTGCGCCGCATGCGCCACCTGTACCAGCGCAGCCGGGATCAGATGATTGAGTGGGTTGGCCGTTACTTCCCGGAAAACGCCAAAGCCAGCCGCCCGGAGGGAAGCTTCATGCTGTGGGTCGAGCTTGAAGAGGGGTTCGACAGCCTACGGCTGAACAAGCTATTACGGCCCAAAGGCATACAGATCGCGCCGGGATCGATCTTCTCGGCCGCTGGCAAATACCGCAATTGCCTGCGCATGAGCTATGCGGCGCGGCCCACGCCGCAAATCGAGGCGGCGGTTCGCGAGGTCGGCGAGGTTGCCAAGACGCTACTGACCTCGCACGACTGAGCCGCTGGCCGGGTGTTAGCGGGCCTCCTCCGAGGGCAGCTTGACGACCACTTTGATTTCGAATTGAAACCCGTACAGCCACGTGACGCCGACGCAGGTGATATTTGGGTACGGCGCATCGCCCCAATATTCAGGCACCACCTCCCAGATCGTTTCGAAATTCGCCTCGGGATCGACGATGAATACCGTCACGTCCACGACATCGCCGAAGGACGCATCCGCCGCCTTCAGTACCGCGTTCAGATTCTCGAACGCCAAGCGTACCTGCGCCTGTAGACCCGGCTCGGGTGAGCCATCTTCGCGGCTACCGACCTGCCCGGAAACGAAGAGAAAACCGTTGGCGCGGACGGCGGGTGAATAGCGGTTGCGTTCATAGAGCGCCTGGCGGCCCGCCGGAAAGACAACATCGCGTTGATTCATGATCGATCTCCCGTTGCAAAGGGTCGACGCGAGATAGCGTCGACGACGGGTGCACTGTAGTGACGGCCACGGCGGGGATAAACTCGCAAACGCCGCTATCACTGTTTGTAATAGCCAAACAATCTGGGATGCAGAATGGACCGGTTCGATGCAATGCAAGCGTTCGCAAGGGTGGTGGAAACGGGCAGCTTTACCAAGGCGGCTGAGACGCTCCACTTGAGCAAGACCACCGTTACCCAGTTGATCCAGCAGCTCGAAGCGCGTCTGCGTGTTCGCTTACTCAACCGCACGACGCGCAAGGTGAATGTGACTGCCGACGGTGCCGCCTACTACGAGCGCGTCGTGCGCCTGCTGGGTGACATGGACGATGCAGAGACCAGCCTGTCCAACGCCTCCGCTGTACCGCGCGGGCGCCTCCGTATTGACGTCCCGAGCCCGTTTGCCCGCCTGATCCTGGTACCGGCCCTACCCGCCTTCCATGCCCGGTTTCCCGACATACAGCTCGACATGGGTGTCAGTGATCGCGTGGTGGACCTGATCGGCGAGAACGTCGACTGTGTCGTGCGCGGCGGAGAAATCAAGGAGCAGTCGCTGATCGCGCGTCATGTGGGCGATTTGAAACTCGGCGTTTACGCCGCGCCCCGTTATCTCGAACAGTTCGGCATGCCCTCACATCCACGGGATCTGGAGGACACGCAGCACCGCATCGTCGGCTTCCTCTGGGCCAGAAATGGCAAACCCGTCCCCTATGCCATGCGACTCGACGACCAGAGCGTCAATGTCCGGGGACGTTACATGCTTGCCGTCGACGACGGAAACGCCTATCTGGCGGCGGGGCTCGCCGGGATGGGCATTCTCTGGCTGCCGGATTACATGGCGAACGAACACCGCCAGTCCGGCGAACTGGTGCCACTCTTTACCCAATGGCGGCTCGACTCGATGCCCATGTACGTCGCCTTCCCACCGAATCGGCATGTCAGCGCGAAACTCAGAGTCTTCATCGACTGGATCGTCGAACTCATGGCTCAGCACGCGCCGCTCGAACTGCCTGCCCGGTAACAGAGCCAAATCTAAGGGCTCGCTTACATGCGGAACAACCGCCAAAACGGTCGATAGGCTTCCTCCAGCGCCTGCTGCCGAGTCAGGCCAACGTCACGCAGTGTTGCCGCGTCCATTTCACGCAACGCGTGCCGCGTACTCAGACGCAGCCAGAAGCGTGACCAAGCGGAGCGCGGCAGACGTGACGCGCCAGCGGTTTCGAAGCGCCGCGTTTCGCTCTGCGTCTGACGTTCGAATAGATGTAAGAAGGGTTGGTTGAAATCGCTCATAACGGCTCCGTGCGGTAGTAGTCGCTAGGAACCTATAGTGGGCAACCATACAGACCGATAAAATATTCACGTTCTGTCTTTATGATGCATACAGATCGGGCACTTTTCGAACTGAACGGTGATTTTATTTAGGATCTGTATGCCTGACTGAACCTTGCCGTACAGTTCAGCACAAAAGCAGCGGCACAGTTCGACTGCTTGCGCTTTCAGTGCCCGCGGCCGCGTTCCGCGAACATTATTCAGCACCTGACGTCCAAGCGCTGTTCATTCACAGGAGAAATGCGTTGCCAGTGCTCTTATTGCTGCTACTGGTGCTGCTCAATGGATGCAGCAGCGCGTTACCGGTCCAGCCTTCTTACACCTTGCCCGCCGATGGCACGGTGCTGAGTTCCCACATCGCGCGCCAGGCGGAGCTGCATGCCAAGGGGCTATCTGGCGTAAGACTGCTGCCCAACAGTACTGACGCGTTCACCGCTCGCGCCGAGCTCGCTCGCCAGGCGCAGAGCAGCCTCGATCTGCAGTACTACATCGTGCAGGACGGCTTGAGCACACGCACTTTGCTCAAGGAAGTGCTGGCCGCCGCTGATCGCGGGGTTCGGGTTCGCATCCTGCTGGACGACACCACAGCCGATGGCCAGGACACGCTCATCGCCACCCTGGCTGCACATCCAAACATCAGCGTGCGTCTGTTCAACCCGCTTCATCTGGGCCGCATGAATGGAGTGACTCGCTCACTCGGGCGCTTCTTGAACCTGTCCCAGCAGCACCGGCGGATGCACAACAAGCTGTGGATGGCGGACGGCAAAGTCGGCATCGTCGGTGGCCGCAACATCGGCGATGAATATTTCGATGCCGAGCCGCAGCTCAACTTCACCGATCTCGATCTGCTCACGGTCGGACCGGTCGCCAAGGATCTTGCTGGCAGTTTCGACGAATACTGGAACAGTGCCTTGAGCCTGCCGATCAAGACCTTCGTCTGGACGCTTCCTAGTCGGCGCGACTTGGCCCAGCGTCGCCGAGCGCTGGATCGATCACTGGTCGATGCACAGGCAGCGGATCCTGAGCTGTACCAACGCCTGACCCATTACCAGCGCACGCCACAGTTGCTTAACTGGTTGGATGACCTGATTTGGGTACCTGCTATCGCTATGTGGGATGCGCCAGCCAAGGTGCTGGCCAGTGATATGCCAGGGCCAGAGCTGCTGTTGGCCACCCGGCTCAGCCAAGAAATCGAAGCCGTACAGCACGAATTGATGCTCGTATCGGCCTATTTCGTGCCGACGCAACGCGGTGCGGACTATCTGGCCGAACGCGCGGAGAGCGGCGTATCCATTCAATTGCTGACGAATTCTCTGGAAGCCACCGACGTGCCCGCCGTACACGGAGGGTACGCGCCTTACCGCCACGAATTACTGGCAAGCGGCGTCAAGCTATACGAGCTTAGAAGACAGCCCGAGCAGAAGGTCGCGTTCAGCCTTACCGGGGACTCGGAGTCGTCACTGCATACCAAGGCCGCGATCATGGATCGGCAAAAGGTCTTCATCGGCTCGTTCAATTTCGACCCGCGCTCGATGCTCTGGAACACGGAGGTCGGCGTACTCGTGGACAGCAAGGTACTCGCCGAACGTGTACGACAGTTGACGCTGGAAGGGATGTCACCGGCCTTGAGCTACGACGTTCGCCTGGAGCGCGATGAAACCGGCGAGGAACGCCTGGTATGGTGGACCGAGCGAGACGGCAAGCGTTACCGCCTCTACCACGAGCCCGGTGGGGTATGGCGACGCTTCAATGCCTGGATCGCACGCACCGTAGGCTTGGAACGAATGCTGTGAGGTGTCGATCGACGAGAGAGATACCGTGAGCCAGCCCGATACCTCCATGACCATCGGTGTTATCGCCGATACCCACGGCCTGCTCCGGCCAGAAGCCGTCGACGCGCTGCGCGGAAGCGACCACATCCTCCACGCGGGCGATATTGGCGATCCGGAGATCCTTCGCGTGCTTGAGGCGATAGCGCCCGTTTCTGCGATTCGCGGCAACAATGACGACGCGCCCTGGGCCGCAGGACTGCCCGATGAGCTCCGACTGGAGCTGGCCGGTGTGAGCATTTACCTCCTGCATGACCGCAAGCAATTGGCTATCGACCCAGGGCAGGAAGGTATCGACGTCGTCATCGCCGGGCATTCGCACAAGCCCTTGCTGGAATATCGTGACGGTGTGCTTCACCTGAATCCAGGCGCCGCCGGCCGCCGGCGTTTCAAACTGCCGATCACCGTCGCGCTCATGCGCGTTCACCATCGCCAGGTTGAGGTGGAGCACATCGATCTGCTCGATTAAAAGGCATCTGTAGCGGCACATCCGCTTTGGCCGCGAATGCGGTATCAGCCGCGGCTTTTTGGTGCGCCGTACCGGCGCATTCGCGGCTAAAGCCGCCCCTACAAAAGCCGACGGCAAGACAGCCAGATGTCGCCTGCACGCGATCCCTGTAGGAGCGGCCGGGCGGCGATCCGCGGGGGCGGCCATCCGCCTTGGCCGCGAAAGCGATTTCAGCTTCGGCACGGCGGGTGCTGCGAGCGGCAAGCCTCGGGAACCCTTACAATCCCGCTCCCTCGAATTGTTCACACCTAAACGGAGAACCCGCCATGACCCAGGAAGAACTCAACGCGCTGCCGGGCGTCACCGGCTCGCCTGAAGCGTTCACTCAGGACTACGTGTTCAACCACACGATGCTGCGTGTGAAAGACATCGAGAAATCGCTGGATTTCTACACCCGCATCCTGGGCTTTACCCTGCTGGAAGTCAGCCGCCACCCGGACGCCGAGTTCGATCTGTACTTCCTTGCCTTGATCAAGGACAAAGCGCAGATCCCGACGGATGCCAAGGCCCGCCACCAATGGCGCAAGTCCATCCCCGGCATCGTCGAGCTGACCTACAACTACGGGACCGAGAAAGACCTGGAGTTCGCCTACCACAACGGCAACAGCGATCCCCGCGGCTTTGGCCATTTGTGCGTATCGGTACCGGACATCAAGGCAGCCTGCGAGCGTTTCGAAGCACTCGGCGTCGACTTCCAGAAGCGCCTGACCGATGGCCGCATGCGCAGCATTGCGTTCATCAAAGACCCTGATGCCTATTGGGTCGAAATCATCCAGTTCACGGAAGTGGAATGATCTGCCGGTGAAACGAGAAAGGGGCCCGCGGGCCCCTTTCTGTTTTCCGAATGACGCGCTCAGAAGTCGTAGCGAGTGGTGAGCATGACATTGCGTGGGTCGCCCCAGGAATACGTGTCATAGACATCCCACATCGTGTAGTACTTCTTGTCGAAGACGTTATTGAGGTTCACCGTCGCGGAGAGGTTTTCCGTCACCTGGTAACGCCCCATCAGGTCGGCCACCCAGTACGCGCTCTGTCCGAAATCGACTTCACCCACACCGGGTCGATCCACCGGCATCCAGCTCCGGCTCTGCCAACGCGCACCGCCACCAACCGTCACGGGACTCAAGCGACCGGGCAGCCGATAGCTGGTGTACAGGCTGAAAATGTCTTCCGGCTCGACCGTGGATATCTTGTCGCCTTCAAGACGCGCAACCTTGTGCGTATAGCCCGCCTGCAGTTGCCAGCCAGGCAGCAGCTCTCCAGAGATTTCCGCCTCGTAGCCTTTGGTTTTAACACCTTGCGCAGACCGGTAAGCGGTTTCCAGTTCGTTGCCTTGAACGAAGCCATCCGCAATCCCGTAGTTGTCCTGCTTGACTTCGAAGTACGCAAGGCTCGCGTTCAGGCGTCCATCGAAGAACTCGCCTTTTATACCCACTTCGTAGTTATCGCCTTCCAGCGGATCGAGCGTAGAGCCCTCCGCTGTACGCAGCGTCTGCGGCTTGAAGATGCTGGTGTAGCTGCCGTACAGCGAGAAATTCTCGTTGAGATCGACGATCAGGCCGGCGTAGGGAATGACGACACCTGTTTCCGTCGAGTCGTCACTGCGGTAGTTCGCGAGGCGTGAACCCAGTATCAGCTTGACGTTGTCGTGCAGATTGAGACGCGAGGCGAGATAAAGACCGTTTTCTCGGACTACGAAATTGTCTTTGATCGGCGCGTTCCAAACCGGCTCCGGAACATCGCCGTTCCAGGCGTAGAAATTATCGACGCCAGGGCTCGAGAAACCATAATTTTTCCGGTCGGTATCTCGCCGTGCATAGCTCCCGCCTACGACCAGCTCATGTTGACGTCCGAGCAACTGGAATGGCCCGCTAAGATAGCCATCAAGCGCATCACTTACCGTTTCCCCTACGTATTTACCCTGCCAGATCGACACACCAGAGCCGTCCGCAGGATCGGGATTCCCGGAACTTGCGGACCCAAGCACCGCGTCGTAGCCATTGATCTGGTGATTGAGCTGCAACTTGCCGACCCAGTCGCCGCCAAAATTCTGCTCGATCGTTGCAAAAACGGTCCGCGTGTACTGCTCCCAGTTACTCCACCGCGTCCCAGGGTTGAATGAACGGGAGGTGTCCGTGAAATTGCCTTCGCTATCGAATACAGGAATCGATGCCCAGCTGGAGCCCTTGGGTACGTTGTCCTGGTAGTCGGCGCCGACCGTCAGCAGCGTGTCATCGGCCAAGTCGAACTCCAACACGCCGTAATACACCCGGCTCTTGCGTTCGTAGTGGTCGCGATAGGAATCCTCGTCCTGGAAGGCGGCCACGGCGCGTCCTCGCACATTGCCCGTTGCGGTCAACGGGCCGCCGACATCCAGCTCGGTACGGTAGGTGTCCCAAGAGCCAGCGCCAAGGCTGAAATGCCCTTTGAAGTCCGCGGTCGGCTTCTTACGGATAAGGTTAATCGTCGCGCCCGGGTCACCACTTCCGGTGAGCAACCCCGTCGCCCCCTTGAGCACCTCTATGCGGTCATAGATGGCCATGTCGCTCAACGTATTGCCGGCGGAGTAACCGGCGTCGCGCGTCATCGGGATTCCGTCGTACTGAAAATTGTTAATGGCGAACCCACGGGAATAGTAGGTCGTGCGTTCCGAGTCGGCGGTGGCGATGCTCACGCCCGGCGTATGACGCATGACATCGTCAATACTGGTCAGGTTGAAATCATCCATCTGCTGCCGCGTGACGACGCTAATGGACTGCGGCGTCTCTCGTGGCGTCAGGACAAGACGTGTGGCCGTCGCGATACTGCCCGGGGTATAGGACTGGCTCTCCTCGGTGATGGTACCGAGCTGGTTACTGGTGATCGCCGTCTCGCCTAGCTCGAGCGTATTGCCGTTTACGCCTGCGGCGGTATCGGCGTCCTGTGCCTGACTGGTCAGGGAAAAGCCGCCTGCAACGAGCGCGACGGCGAGCGCCAGACGCGTAGGCACGCCTGGGGAAGCAATGGATTGACGCATGATTGTTATCCTCGGTGTGTGGCCTCGGAGAGGTGCGAGGATGATATACATTCTCAATAATGATAGGAATAAATCACACTTGAGATTTATTCTTCATCAGATATTCAAAGGAGGGCTCGACGTACGACGGCTTCTACTCGCCCTGCTCGCTTCGCGATCCCCAAAACCTGTTCATGATCTTCAGGCGATAGGCCGATTGTGATGGCTGCAAAGTGGCGAACGCAGCCGTATCCCAACCCTGTGGGAGCGGGCCATGCCCGCGATTCTTTTCGCGGGCATGGCCCGCTCCCACAATGATCGCCGTGTCGCTGACACTCCCTATATTGCCGCCCAGCCATTCGTGAAGATCGCGAACAGGCTCTTAGTAAGCCAATCCGGACGCGATTCAGGGCGTTGTACGTTCCCAAACTTCGAAACGATAAGCGGGCTTGTCGTTCTGCGCCTCGCTTTCGCCTTCAACGTCATGCTGCCAACCGGCCTCATCGAAAACCGGGAAGTGAGCATCACCTTCTGGCGCCAGGCCGACGCGTGTCAGGTACAGGCGATCTGCCAGCGGCAAAGCCTGCGCGTATAGCTGCGCGCCGCCGATCAACATGAGTTCAGCGACGCCCTGCGCACGCGCCCATTCATCTGCCCGGTCGAGCGCCGCGTCCAGGGAGGGGAAGACTTCGGCGCCGTCCAGCGCCAACGCAGGCTGCCGACTGACCACGATGTTCAGGCGCCCCGGCAGCGGACGGCCGAGGGAGTCCCACGTTTTGCGTCCCATGATGATGGGCTTGCCAAGGGTCTTGGCTTTGAAATGCTTGAGGTCCTCCGGCAAGTGCCAGGGAAGTGTGTTGTCGCGGCCGATGACGCGGTTCTGCGCAAGCGCCGCGATCAAGGCGAGGGGGAGTCGAGTGCTGTTCATGGCCAGAGGATATCGCAGCGCCGATATCACAGCTATGCACAGGTGCATCGGCCAATGGCGATCGACCGCGCCCTTTTGCTTGTCTGAGGATCTGGCAGTCCTGGCAACGAATGCCGACTTTGCAAGGGCTCGCGTTGCCTGCGATCCTCTGGCGACCCCGACTATCCGCCCATCGAGATATTGCGTGACCAGTACACCAACGCCCCTTTCTATACTCGACCGCCTCTGGCTGACCGAAGCCGTCCGGCTACGGGAAGAGCACACCGGCCCCTTGGACGACAGTGAAGCGAACCGTCATGCCAACGTTGCCGGCGGCCCATTGGCCGAGCGTATCGAGCGGCGAGCACTGTTTCTGGCCGAACGCGACGGGCAACGACGAGCACTCGGGCACTGGCGACAAGGCGCATGGCTTGCACTGCTCGCGCTCATGCTCGTCGCGATCCTGGCGGGTTCAGGTATTGCCTGGTCGTCCCTCGGCGATGGCACGCGCCCCGTCAATGTGTTCGTCACCCTGGGCAGCCTCTTGGGCCTGCACCTGGTGACGCTGATCGGCTGGCTGCTGGGGTCGGTGGTGATCGGTGATAGTGGTGGTGCGCTGGGACGCATCTGGTTATGGCTGAGCGGGAAAGCCGCACGCGATACACAGGCGGTGCAGCTGGCCCCTGCGCTCATGCACGTGCTTCAGCAACGCCGCCTCACGCGTTGGGGCTTGGGCACGTTGGTGCATACCTTCTGGGCGCTGCTGCTCCTGTCCGGGCTGGCGACGGTCCTGCTGCAATTCTCTGCGCGCCGTTACGGTTTCGTCTGGGAGACGACGTTGCTAGACAGCGGAACCTTCGTCAGCCTGACCCAGGCCCTGGGCTGGCTGCCGGCGATGGTTGGGTTTCCCGTGCCGGACATCGATAGCATTCGTGCGAGCGGTACCAACATGCTCGCCGATGAGGGGGTTCGCCAGGCATGGGCGGGTTGGCTCATCGGGGTCGTGCTGCTATACGGTGCCGCTCCTCGGTTGCTGCTCGCACTCTTTTGTTTCTGGCGATGGACGCGTGGCGTATCGCGGCTAAACCTGGATCTGGAACAGCCCGGCTACCGTTTGCTGCGCGAACGTTTACAGCCCTCCAGCGAACGGCTCGGGATAAGCGATGCCGATCCGGGGCTGGCGCCGCTGTCATCGACCTCAGCAACGGTGAGCACCGGTAACGGGGCGGTGCTGGTAGCCATCGAACTCGACAGCTCCCGGCCATGGCCGCCGAAACTGCCCGAGGCGATCGCCGATGCCGGCGTTTTGGATACACGCGAGGAACGACGGCGCCTACTCGATCAGCTCGTTCGCTTCCCCCCAGCGCGACTGGCCATCGCATGCGACCCTCAACGCTCCCCCGACCGGGGAACACTCGCGCTCATTGCCGAGCTGGCTCGAACGGCCGCCAGCAGCCGCGTATGGTTGCTCCCCGCGGCACCCGGTATCGCGATCGACAGCGACCGTCTGAACGATTGGCACCAGGGCCTCGAACGCCTGGCGATCCCGTACCGCGACAGCGCCCCCATGACCTGGCTGGAGACCGGCCATGACTAAGCAAAGACCGCTGACGCTTGCCGTGGTCGGCCATACCAACGTGGGCAAGACCTCACTGTTACGCACGCTGACCCGCGATGTTGGCTTCGGCGAAGTGTCGCACCGGGCCAGCACGACCCGGCATGTGGAAGGCGCGCGGCTGCTCGTCGACGGCGAAGCCTTGCTGGAGCTTTACGACACGCCCGGCCTGGAAGATGCCATCGCTTTACTGGATTACCTGGAGCGTCTGGAGCGCCCTGGCGAGCGCCTGGACGGCCCCGCCCGCATCGCGCGCTTCCAGGACACCAGCGAAGCGCGTCAACGCTTCGAGCAAGAAGCGAAGGTATTGCGCCAATTGATCGCGTCAGACGCCGGCCTCTATGTCATCGATGCGCGCGAACCGGTCCTGGCGAAGTACCGTGACGAGCTCGAAGTCTTGGCGGGCTGCGGCAAACCGTTACTGCCGATCCTGAATTTCGTCGCCCATGAAACCCGCGAAGCAGAATGGCGCGAGGCACTGGCGCGCCTTGGCTTGCATGCACTGGTACGCTTCGACAGCGTCGCGCCACCCCTGGATGGCGAGCGTCGCCTCTACGAAAGCCTGGCGCTGATGCTCGAAACCGCACGCCCCGCGCTCGAACGCCTGCTGGCTGATCACGAAGCACAAGCGGGCGCTCGGCTGGCGCAAGGTCGACAGCTGATTGCGGAGTTGCTGATCGACGCAGCCGCCTGCCGACGCCATGTAGCCAGCCAACCGGAGCAGGAGCGGGAAGCGATCGACGCCCTACGGGCGGCGGTCCGTCAGCGGGAGCAACGCTGCGTCGAAGCCTTGCTGCGCCTGTACGCGTTCCGCCCGGAAGATGCTGCGGCAAGTGACTTGCCGCTGTTGGATGGACGCTGGGGAGATGATCTGTTCAACCCGGAGACGCTGCGTCAGCTCGGTGTTCAGGTTGGCGGTGGTTTTGCAGCAGGGGCCGCCGCGGGCGCAGGGATCGACCTGATGGTCGGCGGCCTGACGTTAGGCGCCGCCACCGTACTGGGCGCCCTTGCCGGCGGCGGCGCGCAGACGGCCCGCCTCTACGGCAATCGCTTGCTTGGCAAGCTGCGCGGCGAACGTGAACTGACCGTCGATGACGCCGTACTGCGGCTGCTTGCCGTGCGCCAACAGCTGCTACTTCAGGCGCTTCTGGCCCGCGGACATGCCGCGGTCGAACGCGTGCAACTCACGGCTCAGCCCGACGAGCGCTGGCGTGACGGAAAGCTACCGGACGCGCTCCGCAATGCTCGGGCGCATCCAGAATGGTCGTCACTCAACCCCGGCGCACGCCTCGAACAAGGCGAACGTCAGCGCCATATCCGTGAGTTGGCCGCATCCCTGCAGAGCGGTCTCTCGAAAGAAACGCCGACTTGAAGGCGTGTTGCGTATCAAACAGGTCTTCGCGGAAAACGGTGGAAGCCCTCCGGGATTCCAACCTACGCATCGTACCGCCCCAATCGCAGCCATGCCCGCGACGAGCGCCGGGCTCTAACGGGGACGAACCACCTGACTTCGCAACCCACCTCACGCGCCTGATACCCTTGCAACGAACACATCCAGGACGGTTCACATGGCTACTTTCGACGCTCCCGCCCCTAACGCCATTGGCAGTGCCCTGCTCGTAATCGACGTCCAGAACGATTTCATACCAGGCGGCGCACTCGCGGTACCGGACGGCGACGCGGTGGTTCCCGTAATCAATGCACTAGCCGGCCGGTTCGAGCACGTCGTGCTGACCCAGGATTGGCACCCAGCGGGTCATGCGTCTTTTGCCAGCAGCCATCCGGGCAAGCGGCCATTCGAACGCACACCGCTTTTCTATGGGGAGCAAACCCTATGGCCCGATCACTGTATTCAGGGATCACCGGGCGCTGCATTCCATCCCGCCTTGCGAACCGATCACGCGCAGTTGATCGTCCGCAAAGGCTGTAACCCCGCCATCGATAGCTATTCCGCCTTTCTCGAGGCCGATAGAAGGACGTCGACCGGCCTGGCCGGCTACCTGCGCGAGCGCGGGATAGACACGGTTTACCTGTGTGGCCTGGCTACCGACTTCTGCGTCGCGTGGTCGGCCCTGGACGCGAAGGCAGCGGGCTTTCATACGTTCATCATCGAAGACGCGTGCCGCGCCATCGACCTTGAGGGATCGCTGGAAGCCGCGTTGCAGACGATGAAAGAGCAGGGTATTGGGATAGTTTCCGCAGCCGCGCTTGAACGCGCATAACACGGACATTTCCAAATTCATCACCATTCGTCGGCTGACGCAGACGGAATAGAATTTAGCGCCGCCCCTATCCCTCCAACCACAACAAGTGGAACAACATGGAAAGGATTTGAAATGCTAACGACTCCCTCGACTCCAGCAGGCAACCGCAGTGCGCCTTCGGTACTGGTAGTGGATGATGAGCCGGTCATTCGCGAATTTGTCTGCGAAATCCTTGAAGGGGAAGGAATGACGGCGGTCCCCATGGAATCCGCCGATACCGCCGCCGCGTACCTCAACGAGCACGTCGAAGACGTCGATATCCTGATCACGGACATTCGCATGCCGGGCTCGATGGACGGCGCTGGTCTGGCCAATCTTGTCGCGAACAAATGGCCGCAGATTCCCATCATCGTGATGTCCGGCTATGAAACCCCCGCGACTGCCAGCATCCGCTGCAAGGTCCGTTTTCTACCCAAGCCATGGTCAATTGGCCAATTGCTGGATTCGGTCAGCGGCGTCGCCTACTCTGCCGTTCCGAGCAATTGACCCGCCCTCGCCTCGCACCGCGAGGCGACTGACGCAGATACCTTCTCAGCCGGCCCCGATACCGCAGACATGTAAGGTGGATTAGCCACGCAGTGGCGTAATTCACCGATCACCGCGTTGCCATCTATGATCGGATGCATGAGTGACAACGCGTGCTAGATGCGCATCACCAGGTGGGCGCCTGAGCGGCCAGCACGTCACTGTTGAGGGGTCAGTCGGATCTTGATCGCCCATGAATGGGCGATCTGGGGAAGACAAGGGAGCACACAGCGCTCGGTCGCGCACGAGCTAACCGCAGCACACCGACTTCTACTGACACCTGACCTTTCTCAACAAACCCTGCGCACAAAAAAAGGGGAAGCCTAAGCTTCCCCTTTTCATCACTTGTCATATCTGCCGGCCATGCGTTGTTGTTATTACCGGCGCTCCCACCGAGGGAGCCAAAAGCAAACGGATTTGTTTGAACGCTGATCTGCCCTAACTTTCGTCCAACTGCCCGAGCTGCTTGATGCAGTCTTGTTCTTCATAGCGGTTGCGGGAAAATCCCGAGGCAATCATCCCCAAATAAATCAGTTAGCTGCGTCTCTGCTTGTTGTCGTTGTTATGCAGAAGCCGTTTCGTGTCGTTCTTATTATGGTCGTTGCTTATTGTTGTTCTTGTCCTTTAACTAAAGCACTCCCCGTGCCAGAAAATTAAAATTGTTGTATATCAGCCACTTATAAAACTCAGCACGGGAAGGTCAAGTAACCGCGCAGCCGTTTGTTACCGTGATACCCGCATAAGCGTTACGGTTGATTGGTCATTGGATGCGGAGATGTGCGATGGGTAACGCCGCGCGCTCTAGCACGACGTTCTGGCAAGAAAAGCGATAAGCGTATGGATGAATTACACACAGCCGGGTGCGAATGTCCCGGCGGGTGCGATCAAACGGCGACCGGCGCCTTGATATGGGGATGCGCTTCGTAGTTGCTGAGCTCGAAGTCCTCGAAGGTGAAGGCGAACAGATCCTTGACCTCGGGATTGAGCGTCATCGAAGGCAACGGTAACGGCGTTCGGGTGAGTTGTAGATCCGTCTGTTCAAGGTGATTGGCATAGAGATGGCAGTCACCGCCCGTCCAGATGAACTCCCCAGGCTGCAAATCACACACCTGCGCCACCATCAACGTCAGCAGTGCATAGCTCGCGATATTGAAGGGTACACCCAGGAAAATGTCCGCCGACCGCTGGTACAGCTGGCAACTGAGCTTACCGTCGGCCACGTAGAACTGGAAAAACGCGTGGCACGGAGGCAATGCCATCTGGTCCACCAGGGCCGGGTTCCAGGCGGACACGATCAGGCGCCGGGAGTCCGGATGGGTGCGGATCATGTTCACGAGCTTGGCGATCTGGTCGATGCTCTCGCCGTTCGGCGCAGGCCATGAGCGCCATTGGTAACCGTAGACGGGCCCAAGATCACCGTTTTCGTCAGCCCACTCGTCCCAGATCGAGACGCCATTTTCCTTCAGATAGCGGATATTGGTTTCGCCCTTCAGGAACCACAGCAGCTCGTGAATGATCGAGCGCAGGTGGCACTTCTTGGTGGTGACCAGAGGGAAACCGTCAGCGAGATCGAAGCGCATTTGATGCCCGAACACGCTATACGTGCCGGTGCCCGTGCGGTCGGTCTTGAAGGTGCCGTGTTCACGCACGAGGCGCATCAGGTCGAGGTACTGTTTCATCAAAAAGCTCGGCTAAGGTCTGCGGGCATGTTAGGGCGGCACCGCAAGTCGCTCAACTCGCGGTGCCAGCCGGTCAGGAAGGATTCGCCGTGTGCAAATACACGCCGCGCTTGTAGGCGTAAACCATCATCGCCACGCCTAGCAGAATCATCGGCACGCAAAGGACCTGCCCCATGGTCAGCCAGCCAAACGCAAGGTAGCCCAACTGGGCGTCAGGTACGCGGACGAATTCGACTGCGAAGCGGAATATGCCGTAGCACACCGCAAACAGGCCGGTTACCGCCATCGTCGGTCGTGGCTTACGTGAATAGAACCAGAGGATCAAAAACAGCGCGACGCCTTCCAGCGCGAACTGGTACAGCTGGGACGGATGGCGCGGCAGCTGCTGCGGATCACTGAACGGCGGGAAGATCATCGCCCAGGGCAGGTCGGTCGGCTTACCCCAAAGCTCGGCGTTGATGAAGTTACCGATGCGCCCAGCGCCCAGACCGATCGGCACCAGCGGCGCGATGAAATCCATCAGTTCGAAGAAGCTTTTGCCATTACGACGGGCGAACCACCAGGTGGTCAGAAGTACGCCGATCATCCCGCCATGGAAGGACATTCCACCCTTCCATATCTCGAAAATCAGTGCGGGATTACCGATGTAAGCGGGCAAATCATAGAACAGCACGTAGCCCAGTCGCCCGCCGGCGATGACGCCGAGCGCGACCCAGAAGACGAGATCGGAGAGCTTTTCCTTCGACCACTCCGGCGCGAACTGCGGCAGGCGTTTCGAGGCGAGCCACCAGGCGCCGCCGATGCCGATCAGGTACATCAGGCCGTACCAGTGGATCTTGAGCGGGCCGATGGCGAGGGCCACCGGGTCTATCTGTGGATAAGGCAGCATTTCGAAACCTCAAAGCAGAAAGTTGATTCCAATGCAGAACAAAAGCAGCGCGAACAGGCGCTTGAGCAGACGTGCAGAAAGCCGATGGGCAAGGCGGGCGCCGAAACGCGCGAAAAACATGCTGGTAAGGGCTATGCCCGCCAACGCCGGCAAGTAGACGAAGCCGGCACTGTACTCGGGGAGTTGCGCATTACCCCACCCTACGAACATGAAGGACAGGGCCCCCGATATGGCGATGGGCAAGCCACAAGCCGACGACGTCGCCACCGCTTGCTGCATTGATACGCTGCGCCAGGTGAGAAAGGGCACCGTCAGCGAACCTCCGCCGATCCCGAATATCGCCGAAGCCCAGCCGATGAAAACACCCGCGCCTGTAAGGCCACCCTTTCCAGGTTCACCGCGCTCCGCTTTGGGTTTGATATCGAGAAGCATCTGAATACAGACGCAGATGGCGAACACACCAATGATCTTTTGCAGTACCGCACCCTGAATCTTGGCGGCCGTAATCGCGCCTAACGCAGACCCGACGACGATGCCCACGGTCATCCAGAGCACCAGATGCCAGCGGACCGCACCCCGCCGATGATGCTCACGAATGGCATTGATCGACGTGAAGACGATGGTGGCAAGCGAGGTGCCCACTGCAAGCTGCGTCAGCACATCGGGGGAAACACCTTGTGCGGTGAACGCGTACACCAGCACCGGAACGATGATCAGGCCGCCACCCACGCCAAAAAGGCCGGCCAGTACACCGGCGCAAGCGCCAAGCACGAGGTAGATCAAAAACGTCATGAACGCGCTCGCCAAAAAGCCGGATTCTAGCGAAAACCGCCCGCGGCAGCACCTTCAACGGCCCGGAGGCGAGCTCGTTTACGACTGGCGTACGAGATATGCCATGATCGCGGGCATCTACCGCCATACGCCTCCTGTTATGTGCCTCATCGTCTTCGCCTGGCAACTCGACCCCGAATGGCCCCTTATCATGGCAGCCAATCGTGACGAATTTCATGCCCGTCCCGCGCTGCCATTTGCCGCCTGGCAGGATCTTCCAACGGTTCACGCCGGCCGCGACCTCGAAGCGGGCGGGAGCTGGATGGGTGTCGGGGCAAACCAGCGCTTCGCGGCACTGACCAACATACGCGACCCGTCACAAACGCCAGGACAGCGCTCCCGTGGTGAGCTGGTGGCGGCCTATCTGACCGGATCGAGCCGACCCGAGACTTATCTCAAAGACATCATGAACCGCCCGGAGGACTACACCGGTTTCAACCTGCTGGTGGGGGATGACCACGAACTCTGGCACCTGAACTCGGCCCGTCGATCGCTTCACCGGCTGGAGCCGGGCCTATATGGCGTTTCCAATGACGATCTAGACACGCCTTGGCCAAAGCTGGAACGCAGCAAGGCCGCCTTTCAAGAGGCCATTGACGGGCATGAGTGGAGCGCGTTGTTCGCACTGTTGCAGGATCGTTCTTGCCCAACGGACGAAGCACTGCCCATGACGGGTGTCCCGCTGGAGACCGAGCGCTTGCTGAGCAGCACCTTCATCGTCAGTCCGCGATACGGCACGCGCGCCAGCACCGTGCTGCTCATGGACCACCTGGGTCAACGCCACGTCGAAGAACGGGCCTTCGACCCGGAAGGCAACGTCACCCACGTGGTCGAGTGGGTCGGTTGAGGCCTGGCCTCCTGTAAAAACCCTAGGCCTGGATCGTCGCGGCCGGGTTGATGACGCGGCTCAAGCCGAGATTACGCAGCGCCAGGTTCAACGCGCTGTGAATCACCTGAGGATTATCGATCCGCATCAACTGCTCCAGCAGTTCCTTCGCTTTGGCCAGGCTGACCTGACGCAGCAGCCACTTCACTTTGGGCAAGTTGGTGGCGTTCATTGAAAGGCTATCGAAGCCCATCGCCATCAGCAGCACCGCCGCAGCAGGATCGCCCGCCATTTCGCCGCAGATGCTCACCGGCTTGCCTTCGGCGTGTGAGCCATCCACCACGATACGCAGGGCCTGAAGCACGGCGGGATGAAGGAAGTCGTAAAGGTCGGCGACACGAGGGTTGTTGCGGTCGACGGCCAAGAGATACTGGGTGAGGTCGTTCGAGCCAACGGAGACGAAATCGACCTGGGCGGCCAGATCGCGGATCTGATACACCGCGGCAGGAATTTCCACCATCATGCCCACCGGCGGCATGGGTATATCAACGCCCTCATCGCGCACTTCGCCCCAGGCACGATGGATCAGATGCAATGCCTCTTCCAGTTCATGCGTTCCCGAAATCATCGGCAGCAAGATACGGAGATTGTCATAGCCCTCGCTCGCCTTGAGCATCGCCCGCACCTGCACCAGGAAAATTTCCGGGTGATCGAGGGTTACACGGATGCCGCGCCAGCCAAGGAAAGGGTTTTCCTCCTTGATGGGGAAGTACGACAGTGCCTTGTCGCCGCCCACATCGAGCGTTCGCATCGTGACCGGCAGGGGATGGAAGGCAGCGAGCTGCTCACGGTAGATCGCCAGCTGCTCTTTTTCGCTCGGGAAGCGCTCCTTGGTCATGAAGGGGACTTCGGTGCGATACAGCCCCACCCCTTCGGCGCCCCGCTCTTGCGCGCGGGTGACATCTGCCAAAAGGCCAGTGTTGACCCACAGGGGCATCCGATGGCCATCGAGCGTGACACACGGCAACGCCCGCAGCGCATCGAGTCCACGGGTAAGTTGGCGCTCTTCTTCCACCACATCGGCGTACTGGCGGCGCAACAGCTCGCTGGGGTTGGTGAATACCTCGCCGTGGTAACCATCGATGATCAGGTCGATGCCATCGATCTTGGAATACGGCAGGTCCACCGCGCCCATGACCGTAGGGATGCCCATGGCCCGCGCGAGGATGGCGACGTGCGAGTTACCCGAACCCAATACCGATACCAGGCCGACCAACTTGCCTTCAGGCACCTCGCCGAGCATGGTCGGTGACAGCTCTTCACTGACCAGAATGGTGTTGTCGGGATACGTCAGGGTGGTCTGGTGGGCCTGCTGTAGATAGGCCAGCAGGCGACGACCGATATCGCGAATGTCCGACGCGCGTTCACGCAGATAGGCATCGTCCATCAATTCGAAACGCCGCACGTGATCGGTGACCACCTGCCGCAACGCGCCCTGCGCCCATTGGCCGCTTTTGATGATCGTGGTCACCTCGCCTGCCAGCGAGGCATCCTCCAGCATCATCAGATAAACGTCGAACAGCGCGCGCTCTTCGGGGCGTAGTTGATTTTCCAGCCGCGACGACAGCGAGCGCATGTCACCGCGCACGCCTTCGAGCGCCCGCTGAAAGAGTGCGAGCTCCGCTTCGATGTCCGCGACTGCGCGGTCCGGAACCACTTCGAGATCGGCGGGCGGCAGCACGACGACCGCCTTGCCGACCGCGGCACCTGGCGCACCCGGTACACCGACGAAACGGGCCTCGGCGATGCCCTTGCCCTGACGACCAAGCCCGCGGATGCTCCCCGTGGCTTCGGCGTGAGCAATGACGCCTGCAAGCTGCGCACTCATGGTGACGAGGAAGGCTTCCTCGCCTTCGTCGAATTGACGGCGCTCTTTCTGCTGGACGACCAGAACACCCATCACCCGACGGTGGTGGATGATCGGAGCTCCCAGGAACGATGCGTAACGTTCCTCGCCCGTCTCGGCGAAATACCGATAACGCGCATGGCTGGCGGCGTCTTCGAGGTTCAGCGGTTCTTCACGGCTACCGACAAGGCCGACGAGGCCTTCGTTGGGTGCCATGCTGACGCGGCCGATGGAGCGCTTGTTAAGGCCATCGGTAGCCATGAGCACGAAGCGATCGGTTTCGGGATCGAGCAGGTAGACGGAGCAGACCTGGCTGCCCATCGCCTCCTTCACGCGCTGCACAATGATGGTCAACGCCGTCTTGAGATCCTTGGCGGAGTTGACTTCCTGGACGATCTTGCGAAGCGTGCTCAGCATGCTCGGGTCTCAGTTCCCAACAGGGAGGCGCGGGGCCAGTTCCTTGAGTGCGCGGCGATAAACCTCGCGCTTGAATGTCACCACCTGCCCCAGCGGGTACCAATAACTGACCCAACGCCAGCCATCGAATTCGGGCTTGCCGGTCAGATCCATCCGGACGCGTTGCTCGTCACCCGTCAGCTTGAGCAGAAACCACTTTTGTTTTTGGCCGATGCACAGCGGTTGGCTGTGCGTCCTGACCAGTCGCTGCGGAAGGCGATAACGAAGCCATCCGCGCGTGCAGGCGAGGATGCGGACATCCCGCTCCTCCAAACCTACTTCTTCATTCAATTCGCGATACAGCGCCTCTTCGGGGGATTCGCGATCATGGATGCCGCCTTGCGGAAACTGCCAGGCGTCCTGATTGATACGCCGCGCCCACATCACCTGTCCAGCATCGTTGGCAAGGATGATGCCGACGTTGGGACGAAAACCATCAGGATCAATCACGGCGCTCCCCCTAAAGATCTGTTGATGTTTCGTTCGTGGCCGCGCTAGGGCCTGTAGGTTACGCGGGAAACGACCTTGGCTGACGAGACAGAACAAGGCGTGATCCAGACAGCCTGGCTGGCCATTTGGTCATCCCCTCCATTCGACATCCCCGAGGACCGTCCCTCTCGGCAACGCGGCTCGCGACAAACCGTCACCAGACCCTAACAAACGCATGCCTCGGCATTGTTCCATAAAGGTCGCGAAACCGGCAAACCCGCTCGCCGGGACCATGGGCAGCTTCGATAAAAGTCGCTAGGCTAGCGGATTTACGGCGCTGCCGCGCCGTTCCACCTACCGCATTCATGGAGCGCTCACACGTGGCCCTGGCTCTTTTCGATCTTGACAATACCCTCCTCGGCGGCGACAGCGACCATGCCTGGGGCGACTGGCTGTGTGAGCGGGGCATTCTCGATGGTGACGCTTACAAAGCGCGCAACGATCAGTTCTACGAGGACTATCTGGCAGGCCGGCTGGATATACAGGCCTACCTTAATTTCAGCCTCGAAATTCTGGGCCGGCATCCGCAGGCGCAG
Organism: Pseudomonas matsuisoli; assembly: GCF_014647635.1. Classification (GTDB taxonomy): domain Bacteria; phylum Pseudomonadota; class Gammaproteobacteria; order Pseudomonadales; family Pseudomonadaceae; genus Pseudomonas_P; species Pseudomonas_P matsuisoli. The sequence continues at coordinate 494,966 of NZ_BMPO01000004.1, read as the reverse complement.
CTGGATGAGTGGCATCTGCAATTCATGCGGGAATGCATCGAGCCGATCATTCTTGCCAAGGGCGAAGCCTTGATTGCTGAACACCGCGATGCGGGCGATCAGTTGGTGATCATTACCGCGACGAACCGGTTCGTGACCGGCCCGATCGCTAAGCGGCTGGGCATCGATACGCTTTTGGCAACCGAATGCGAAACGGCCGACGGCAGGTATACCGGCCGTACGACCGACGTGCCCTGCTTCAAGGAGGGTAAGGTCACGCGCCTGGAGCGCTGGTTGAGCGAGACGGGGACAAGCCTGGCGGGCAGCTACTTCTATAGCGATTCGCGCAACGACCTGCCGCTGCTGGAAAAGGTCGACCACCCAGTCGCAGTCGATCCTGACGACACCCTGCGCGCGGAAGCGGAGAAACGCGGTTGGCCAATTCTCAGCCTGAGAGCCTGACGCAGGCAGCACGGAACAACAAACGCAACCGGGCCGTCATCGTGGTGGCCCTGGCGACCGCGCTCAGCCTACTGGGCGATTCGATGCTCTACATCGCGCTGCCGGTGTACTGGCAAGAAGCTGGACTCGAGTCGCTCTGGCAGGTCGGTGCGCTGCTTGCTGTCAATCGCTTCGTGCGCTTGCCCATCAACCCTCTGATTGGCTACCTCTACCGCCGCATCAGCCTGCGCACGGGTCTGCTCGCCGCGATTTTACTGGGAGCCATTAGCACCATCGGCTACGGTTTCGCCGATACTTTCGTCGTCTGGCTAGTGCTCCGTGCGCTGTGGGGCATGGCGTGGTCGCTGTTTCGCATTGGCGGCCTCGCGGCAGTGGTGCGCTGCGCAGCGGAGAACGAACGCGGCCGGATCATGGGGCTCTACAACGGTCTCTACCGCCTTGGCAGCCTGGCCGGCATGCTACTCGGCGGTGTGTTCGTTGCCGTCTGGGGCCTGCCCGCGCTGGCTTGGACATTTGGCGTGCTGTCGCTACTGGGCGTTCCATTGATCCTGCTCGGTTTCACGTTACCGCCCAGTCACGATGAACCGCCCTCAGAAGCAACCCAAGAAGCACGGCTACAAGACACACCAAACCGGGAGTGGCCAGTCATCCTTACCGGCCTGGGCATCGCAATGCTGATTCAAGGCGTATTCGCCTCTACCTTCAGCGCGCTCATTGAAGACCAATTCGGCACCTCGCTGGATCTGTTCGGCTTCGTGATCGGCGCGACAGCACTATCGGGTGCCTTGCAAGCGTTGCGCTGGAGTTGGGAGCCGTGGCTGGGAAGTCGTTTCGGGCATTGGTCCGACGGCCCACGCGGGCGGCGCCCTTACCTGCTAGGCGCCCTGTCGATTGGCGCGGTGGGCTTCGTCCCAATGGCCGTCGGACTGCCGCTCGCGGCGTGGCTTGTTTGCACGCTGGTATTGCTGCTCGCCTCGACGGCCCTGACGACGATCGCCGATGCCAGCGCTGCGGACACCGCCCGGCGGGTCGGCGCGATCGGTTTCATGACACGCTACTCGATCGCCCAAGACCTCGGGGCCGCAAGTGGTCCGATCCTCGCCTACCTCATGCTGAACGTGACGGGCGGCTTCACGCTGCTCTACGCCGCCAGCGGCATGCTCTTACTGGCCATGGGCGGCTTCTGGCTGAAGCCGCACGGCCGGTTAACCTACTGACGGCTGGCGACTTGGGCCGGTAGGATTTCAGGCATCGCAGAGGAATGGTGATTCAGGATTCGCCACTGACCATCGACCTTCGAATAGAGGAAGGTGTAACGCGCCTGCACGGTACTGGATTTGCCTGCGGCATCGGTGACATGGAAGGAGTAAACGCCGCTGTCCAAGGCGGTGTCCGGGCCCAGATGGCGAATCTCGCGATAGTTGATCTCGCCAGACGGTTTCAGTGCCAAGAAGTGATCGAAGTAGTCCTGTATGTCAGCGGAAGTCGCGCGTACCCGGTTGGAAACCGTCGGCTGCAACACGGCATTCGAACTGTAAAGCGCAGTAACCTTCGCCGCGTCGCCCGTTATCAGCGCCTGGTTCCAGCGATCGAACAGACCGGCAATTTCCTTGTCAGCGGCATCCGTGGGTGCCGTGACGACCGACGTGTAGGCGAAGGGCGTCACAGGCTCGGCAGCCGAGGCCAGCGGCATGGCGAGGGCGAACAACAGACCGAGCGCGATGGAGTGCTTTTTCATAGGGATGACCTTCAAGGCAAGTGGAGACGACGTCACTTTGCCAACGCTCGAGAATGCCGCCATCGGCCACCTGGCGATACCGGACTATGCCGATCGGCAGATAGGGCGCCACGGTTACAACCCGCTTTAATGAGGTTAAACCTCTGCATACCGAAGTGAACGATGCCTACGCCCTCGACGCCCGATAATGCGCGCGCCCTGCGTAACCAATACCGACAATGGGAAAGCCGCGCTGCACGTCTTAGCCTGCTCACCGATACCGGGCGGGAGCTTGCCGCCCTGCCGCCAGACGCCAAATGCGAACGTGTTCTGCAGCGGGCGGCGGCGTTTTGCGCGATGGACCTGGGCGCAGTGCTGCTTGGCTTCGACGCGCCTTGGCGGATCGTCACGACAAAAGGCGCCCTCGCCCCGCGCCAGTGGCTGGAATCCACCGATCAGGAAACACGCGAGGTGCGCTGCGACGCGCGCACCGAGATCGGCGTACCACTGCTGTTGCAGCTCCCGCTGATGAGCGCCAACGGTACGCCCCTCGGCGCCCTGATGCTCGCCAGTAGCCAGCCGATCAATCCACCCGATGCCGAAGACCTCGAGTCGCTCCGCTTGCTGGCGGCGCTTCTGGCAACGCAACTGGAAAATGATCGTCTTCATGGTGCCCTGCGCACCCGGGAGAGGGCCATGTCGGAGCTGGTGCACCGGTTACTGACGGCCCAGGAAGAGGAACGCAGGCGTGTCGCCTACGACCTGCACGACGGACTTGCGCAGACGCTTGCCGGGCTTCACCAACGCTTGCAGGGATATGCCGCACGCCACTCTCGGCAGACCGAAGAAGATGTCGCGGATTTCGGCGCTATCCTCGACTTGGCTCGCCGCTGCGTACGTGAAACCCGTGACGCGATGGGTGGCCTGCGACCACAGTTGCTCGATGATTTCGGCCTCGGCCAGGCCATCGACCGGGAAGCTGATCGCCTGCGTGATGTCGGCATCGACGTTCGCTGGCAGATTCGCAGTGACGATCGACTCTTCCCGCCCGGAGAAATCGCCTTGTTCCGAATCGCCCAGGAAGCCATCAACAACATCCTCAAGCACGCCCATTGCTCACGTGTACTCATCAGCCTGGATGTTGGCCCTTCGTCTGCCGTCCTTGCATTGGAAGACGACGGCGTCGGATTCGATTGCCAGCCGGTTCTGCACGCCGACGGAGGACACCATCTTGGGTTGGTCGCCATGCAGGAACGTGCAAGCTTGCTCGGCGGTGAAGTCGCCTGCACCAGCCGAGCGGGTGCCGGAACCCGGCTGATCGCGAGCCTTCCGGCTACAGGAGCCTTCACATGACGCCCCTTCGGTTGATTCTTGCCGATGATCATGAGGTCACACGCGCGGGCTTTGTCGCGATGCTTGCGGGGTGCACCGAGTTCGATGTCGTCGGCCAGGCCCCGGATGGGGAAACCGCGCTCGCATTGTGCGAAACGCTGCAACCGGATATCGCCATCATCGACATCCGCATGCCGGGCATGAATGGGCTGGGCGTTGCGCGTTTGCTACAGCAGCGCATGCCTGCGCTCAAGACCGTCATGTTCACCATGTACGACAGCCCCGAACACCTCGAAGCCGCGATCGCGGCGGGCGCCGTCGGCTATTTGCTGAAAGATGCCACGCGTGAGGAAGTCATCCAGGCACTACGCCGTGTTGCCGCGGGTGAGGAGGCGCTCAACAGCGCCGTCAGCGCGCGACTGCTGCGACGGATTGCCGAGCGTACCGCCAGCGGTGCTACGCCGAGCGATGCATTGACCAAACGCGAGCGCCAGGTGCTTGGCCTCGTGGCGGGCGGTTTCAGTAATCGCGAAATCGGGGAAAAGCTCGGCATCGCCGCGGGCACCGTGAAGGCGCACGTCGAGCGACTGATCGGCAAGCTCGGTGTAGCGGATCGTACACAGGCCGCCGTGCGCGGGATCGCCCTCGGACTGGTCGCACAACCTGACGGAGACTGGTCGGACTTACGCTCATGAAACGTCGGATTCAAGGACGCTGGGCCGATTTACCGCTACGTGGGAAAGCGCTGGTGGTCATCTCCCTGCCGCTGGTGATTCTGCTGCTCTCCCTCGTCTTGATCTACACCACCGAGCGACAGAGCGCTCGCGCCGAGGCGGATGTCCGGCGTGTACTGCAAGTTCAGGGTGATATCCAGGCGGTACAGACCTCACTGGCGGAAGGCGCTGCCAGCGTACGTGGCTACCTGCTGACCCGGCGTCGGGACTTCCTGCCGAGCTACCTGGCTGCGATCCCACGGATCGAAGCGGCCTTGAATCGCCTGGACGCGAATATTCGGGACGCCGAAGTGCGTGCTCACCTCGATCGCATCCGGCCCCTCATCGCGGGCAAGCTGGCGGGTTTGGAAATTCTCAGTCAAGGCGACATGCGCGAGGATGCGGCAGAGCTGACCGACGTCCTCGTCGAGAACAAGCAAATGCTCGACAGTCTGCGTCTGGCGATCGGCGAAATGCGTGTCCGTGAAGACGCGTTGCTGGCGGAACGAACAGCGCAGGCTGCGGCAACCCGGCAGCATCTATTGTTCGCGACCGTCCTGGCCGCCTGTTGCGGACTGATCGGAGCCATCGTGGCGGTATTACTGCTCTCGCGCGGGATCGTCAGCCGTGTCCAGCAGGTGCAGCACTCCGCGCGCCAGCTGGCCTCGGGGAAACCGCTCGACCCTCGCCATCAAGGCCGTGACGAGATTGGTCGGCTCGGCACCAGCCTTGAAGAGGCCAGTCAGTTGCTGGCCCAGCGTGAGCGCGCCCTGCGGGACAACGAAGAGCGCCTACGCCTCATCATCGAAGGCGTCCGCGACTATGGCATCTTCGCCCTCGACCCCGAAGGCCGGGTCACCAGCTGGAACGCAGGTGCCGAGCGCATCAAGGGTTACCGCGAAGCCGAGATCGTCGGTCGCAATTTCGCCTTGTTCTACCCTCCCGAAGAATGCCCAGAGCACCCACGACGTGCGCTGCAATTGGCCGCCCGCATGGGGCGCTACGAAGAAGAAGGCTGGCGACAACGGCGTGACGGCTCGCGATTCTGGGCCAACGTCGTCATTACCGCCCAATACGACGCGACCGGCACGCTGCGGGGCTTCTCCAAGATCACCCGGGACATCACCGAGCGTCGGGCTGCGGACATCGAACTCCGCGCCGCACGCGAAGAGGCGGAGAACGCCAGCCAGGCGAAAAGCGAGTTCCTGTCCCGCATGAGTCATGAGCTGCGTACACCGCTCAATGCGATTCTCGGCTTCGCGCAACTGCTCGACCTCGAATCTCCTCGCCCGCAGGTCACGCATATCCTGCGCGCGGGCGAGCACTTGCTCACACTGATCAACGAAGTGTTGGACATCGCGCGCATCGAGGCCGGACGCCTGCCGTTATCGCTCGAGGCCATCGAACTGCGAGGCGTACTCCAAGAAGCGATGACGCTCATCTCGCCGCTGGCGAATGAGGCGGATGTCACGCTTGAGCCGTTGCCGGTCATCGCCGCTGGCACGGGCGTCTGTGCGGACCGGCAGCGATTGATCCAGGTGTTGCTGAACCTGCTGTCCAACGCCGTGAAATACAACCGGTCGCATGGACGCGTATGCATGGAGGTCGAACAGGCCGGCCCGGACATGGCGATCACGGTAAGCGATACGGGCCAGGGGATTTCAGCGGAAAACATCGAACAGCTGTTCAAGCCCTTCGAACGTCTTGGTGCGGACCCACATATCGAAGGCACCGGGCTCGGCCTTGCGCTCAGCCGCAATCTTTTGCAGGCGATGGAGGGCAGGCTCGAGGTGATTAGCACCCTCGGCGAGGGCAGCCGCTTCGTGTTCATGCTGCCCTTCACACCTGTAGAGCCGGCAGCCCTCGACGCCCGCCCGTGGTCCCTGCCCTCCCCCAACCTCGACCGCCTATCCCCTACCCCTGGGCCGATCCACAAGGTGCTGTGCATCGAGGACAATCTCGCGAGCCTTGCACTGATCGAAACACTCATGCAGCGCCGTGCCAGCATCACCCTGCTATCCAGCATGCAAGGCCAGCTGGGGCTCGATCTGGCACGCAAGCACCTGCCCCAGGCCATCTTGCTCGACGTGCATCTACCGGATATTGCTGGCGTCCAGGTGCTCGAACGCCTGAAGGAAGACCCCGCAACCCGCACAATACCGGTGTTGATGATCACCGCTGACGCCAGCGCCAGCGGTGAGCGCGCCTTACGGGATGCAGGCGCAACGGCAGTTCTCACCAAGCCAATCCACATCCCGACCTTCCTGGCGCTACTTGACCAGCATTTGCCGGAGCCTGCATGAACGAAGACTTCCGCATCCTCATCATCGATGACCAGCGTCCCAACCTCGAATTGATGGAACAGCTCCTCGCGCGCGAAGGCCTGAGCAACGTACTTAGCAGTACGCAGCCGACCAAGGCGCTCGAGCTCTACAACAGCTTCGAACCGGACCTCGTGATACTTGACCTGCACATGCCCGCGTTCGACGGCTTCGCCGTGCTCGAGCAGTTCAATCGACGGATTCCAAGCAACGACTACGTCCCCATTCTCGTGCTCACCGCCGACGTCACGCGCGACACTCGCCTGCGCGCGCTTTCCCTAGGCGCCAAGGACTTCATCAGCAAGCCGCTGGATGCGCTGGAAACGATGCTGAGGGTCTGGAACCTGCTGGAGACACGCGCCCTGTACAAAGCGCTGCGCGGGATGTTGTCGCCCGAGGCGCTGGAGACGGTGCTCAGCTCGCTTGCGGCACAACGTGGGGCAAAGCGCTGAGGAAATGTCAGCGGATCGTTAAAGCGTTCCTGGGTTATCACCCGGGCGGCGATCCGCTTAACGGGGCTCAAGCCAGAAACAGCCGATAAGCCGGGTTATCCGTCTCATCCCAATACGGATAGCCGATCCCATCCAACGCCGTCGGCACCAAATGGCGCTCTTCTTCGGGAACCTGAAGGGCGGCCACCACGCGGCCATCTGCGGAGCCGTGGTTACGGTAATGGAACATGGTGATGTTCCAGTGCCCACCCAGTTTCGCCAGGAAGTTGAACAGGGCCCCAGGCCGCTCGGGAAACTCGAAACGCAATACCATTTCTTCGCTCACGGCGTCGGAATGGCCGCCCACCATATGGCGAATATGCAGCTTCGCCAGCTCGTTATCCGTCAGGTCGAGCACCGGAAAACCTTGCTCGCGGAGACTGGCAACCAGCGCATCGCGTGGGTCGCTTTCAGGGTGAGTCTGCACGCCAACGAAAATATGCGCGTCCTTATCCGTGTGGTAGCGGTAATTGAACTCGGTGATCTGGCGTTTGCCGATGGCCTCGCAGAATGCTTTGAAACTACCAGGGCGTTCGGGAATGGTGACGGCGATGATGGCCTCGCGCTTCTCGCCCAGCTCCGCGCGCTCGGCGACGTGGCGCAGACGGTCGAAATTGACGTTGGCCCCGGAGTCGATTCCCACCAGCACCTGCCCGCTGACAACTTCCCGCTTCACGTAACGCTTGATACCCGCCACGGCCAGTGCACCCGCAGGCTCGGTGATCGAGCGGGTATCGTCGTAAATATCCTTGATCGCCGCGCAGATTTCATCGCTGCTGACCGTGATGACTTCATCGACGTAATGCTTGCAGAGGTCGAACGTATGCTGGCCGATCTGTGCGACCGCGACACCATCAGCGAAGATGCCTACCTGCGGCAGTACCACGCGCTCACCTGCTGCAAGCGCTTGCTGCAGGCAATTGGAATCCTCCGGCTCGACGCCGATGACCTTGGTTTCGGGGTGCAGGTACTTCACGTAGGCCGCGATCCCAGCGATCAGGCCACCGCCACCGACCGGTACAAAAATGGCGTCGATAGGGCCTTGATGCTGCCTGAGGATCTCCATCGCCACCGTGCCTTGTCCGGCAATCACGTGGGGATCGTCAAACGGGTGGATATAGACCAGGCCTTTCTCTTCGACGAGCTTGAGCGAATGGGCCAGCGCTTCGGGGAATGCATCGCCGTGTAGCACGACCTTGCCGCCCCGCGAACGAACACCCTGGACCTTGAGTTCCGGCGTGGTGCGCGGCATCACGATCGTCGCCTTGACGCCCATGTGTTTAGCCGCCAATGCCAAGCCCTGTGCGTGGTTGCCCGCAGACGCAGTGACGACGCCGCGCGCAAGCTCTTCAGGACTCAATTGCGCCAGCTTGTTGTACGCACCCCGAACCTTGAACGAGAAGACTGGCTGCAGATCCTCGCGCTTGAGGAAAATCTCGTTGCGCAAACGCTCGGAGAGCTGGCGGGCAGGCTGCAGGGGTGTTTCCACCGCGACGTCGTAGACGCGCGAGGTGAGGATTTTCTTCACGTATTGTTCGAGCATGGCGGGCACTGCGATCGATCGGCTGGGCCGCCGAGTGTAACGTTCTGGGGCGTGGGGGGCCATGGTGGACCGGCCCTCGGGCTGAGATCGAACCGGCGCCTGCTGCGAGCGCGGCGCGGCTTGGCATAGACCCGCGTTTACCGGATGCGATCGACGTAAATGAACTGGACGCCCAAGCGCTTCGCCAGCAAGTTGGCTCCTACAAAAGCTCGTCCGGCGTGCCATTCAAATATCAGCACCTTTAAATGGAACGAAAGCGTGCTGCGCGAATGACGCCACTCCAACGCGCAACACGGTCTGTGTAGGAGCGACCTTGGTCGCGAATGCGATCGCAAGGTCACCACCCTTTCACAAGCTGAATTCAATATTGCAGGCAGCAGACCGGCAATCAGAACGCACTAGGCAGGATAAGGGCCGCTGGGCCACACGTCCTAAAAGAATGTAGGGTGGAAAACGGCGAAGCCTTTTCCACCAGGCAGCGGTGAACACCAAAAAATCATCGGTGGATAATCGCTTCGCGAGTTATCCACCCTACCGGCTGGGCCACACTTTCCAAAAGCATCGTCAGCAAGCTAGCTCCTACAAAAAGCTCGCTTGCAGGCGATTTCAACTGAGAGGCCTGTTACGTCACGGGCGCCGGATTGAACAGCACCAGGTCGTTGTGCAGCCGATGTTTCTCGGCCCAGGTTTGCTTCTTGCCGCTCGCCACATCGAGGTACAGCTGGAATATCTCCCATCCCAGCTCTTCCAGCGAAAGACGCCCTGATGTCACGCGTCCAGCATCGACATCGATCAAGTCCGGCCAGCGCTCGGCCAACTGAGTACGTGTCGCGACCTTGATCACGGGAACCATCGCCAGTCCATACGGCGTACCCCGACCAGTGGTGAAGATGTGCAGGTTCATCCCAGCTGCAAGCTGAAGCGTCCCGCAGATGAAATCGCTGGCCGGGGTGGCGCAGTAGTACAAGCCTTTGCCACGCACGCGTTCGCCTGGAGCGACCACGCCTGCAATCGGACTGGACCCCGATTTGGCGATCGAGCCCATGGCTTTTTCAACGATATTGTTCAGCCCGCCCTTCTTGTTGCCCGGCGTGGTATTGGCGCTGCGATCGGCCATGCCACGTTCAAGGTAGCGGTCGTACCAATCCATTTCCCGCACCAATGCTTCTGCGACCTCGGTGTTGGCCGCACGTGGCGTCAAGAGATGGATACCGTCCCGCACTTCGGTGTTTTCGGAAAACATCACCGTCGCCCCCGCGCGCACCAGCAAGTCGGACGCAACCCCGAGCGCCGGGTTGGCGGTGACGCCGGAAAACGCATCGCTCCCGCCGCACTGCATCCCGACGACGAGCTCCGAGGCCGGACAGGTTTCCCGCCGCCGCTCATTCAGGACCTTCAGGCGCACTTCGATCATTTCCATGATTTGCTCGACCATCCCGGCGAAACCGGCACTGGAGTCTTGCAGGCGGAACAGCCAATCCTCTTCGTCCATGCCATTGGTGAGCGAGTCGCCGTCCATCAGCTGCGTGGCCTGCAGCTTCTCGCAGCCCAAGCTAATCACCAGGGCTTGGCCGCCCAGGTTGGGGTTCCGACTGATGTTGTACAAGGTACGAATGGGCACCACGGCGTCGGGCGCATTGATGGCGACGCCGCAGCCATAGCTGTGCGTGAGCGCCACCACATCGTCGACATTCGGGTACTTCGGCAGCAGTTCTTTACGCACGCGCTCGACACAATGTTCGAGCACCCCGGTCACACACTGCACCGTCGTGGTCACACCGAGGATATTGCGCGTGCCCACCGTGCCGTCCGGATTACGAAATCCTTCGAACGTGTAGCCCTCGAGGGGCTCCGCCACGGGCGTTTTCAGCGTGGCCATGGGCAAGCCATCCAACAGCGGCGCTTCAGGAATGTTGATCAATTGCTCGGTGACCCAGGTGCCCTGCGGAATGCGCTTGAGCGCATAACCGATGACCGTGCCGTAACGCAGCACGGCGCCACCTTCGGGGATATCCACCAGCGAAACCTTGTGGCTTTGCGGGATTGCCTCGACAGTGACCAGCCCATCCGGGAACTGGCCGCCCGCAGCCACCCCCTGCTCGTTGATGACGATCGCGACGTTGTCGTCTGGATGCAGGTGGATGTAGCGGGGTGAATCCTGATGTTCGATCAACTGCATGAGGCTAATCCTTTCTTGTTATGTGATGGTTTCAAGCTGATACGGGCGATGCCGACGATTGCTCGGAAATCTTGTTGCCACTTTCATCGCGCAATTCGACGCGTTGGATCTTGCCAACGATGAACAGGTAGCTGAACACCGCGACCAATGCGTTCGCACCGACGTAAACCAGCGCCCAACGGAACGAGCCGGTTGCACTGATGATGTACCCGATAATGATCGGTGTGGTGATGGATGCAATGTTGCCGAATGTATTGAACAGTCCACCCGACAAGCCGGCGATTTGCTTCGGTGACGCATCGGACATTACGGCCCAGCCCAAGGCGCCCAGGCCTTTGCCGAAGAAGGCAAGGGTCATGAAGCCTACGACCATCCACTCAGCGTCGACGTAGTTACAGAACACCATTGTCGTCGACAACAAAAGACCGCAGACGATGGGGAGCTTGCGCGAGAGCGTCAGGCTGTTGCCGCGGCGCAGCAGCCAGTCGGAAATGATGCCGCCCAGCACGCCACCGACGAAGCCCATGATTGCAGGGAGCGACGCGATGATGCCGGCTTTCAGGATCGTCATGCCGCGCTCTTGCACCAGATACACCGGGAACCAGGTCAGGAAGAAGTAGGTGATCGCATTGATGCAGTACTGGCCAAGGTAGATGCCGACCATCATGCGGTTTTTCAGTAACTGCCCGATATAGTGCCACTTCGGGCCATTGTTGCCTTGGTTGGATTGATCCATATCGACCAGTCCCCCATTCGCTTCGATGTGGGCGACTTCGGCAGCATTGGCCTTTGGGTGATCCTTCGGGTTATAGATCGTTTTCATCCAGATACCGGCGAAGACGATACCGAGCACACCCATCACCACGAACACGTGCTCCCAGCCGTAAGTGAATACCAGCCAGCCCATGAAGGGTGCGAACAACGCGGTTGCGAAGTACTGCGCCGAATTGAAGATGGCCGAAGCCGTACCCCGCTCCGCAGTGGGGAACCACGCCGCCACGATACGCGCGTTACCTGGGAAGGACGGTGCTTCGGCGAACCCGACACAGAAGCGCAGGACGAACAGCGTCACGACTGCCCACGCCATCGGCATCATGCCGACGAAGCCTTGCAGCAACGTGAAGAAGGACCAAATGAAAATGCCACCGGCATACACCCGCTTCGAGCCGAAGCGGTCGAGCAGCCAGCCACCCGGAATTTGGCCGAGTACATACGCCCAGCCGAACGCGGAGAAGATATAGCCGAGCGTTACCGCATCGATGCCCAAGTCCTTCTGCATGCTCGAACCGGCGATGGAGATCGTTGCGCGGTCGGCATAGTTGATCGTTGTGACGAGAAACAACATCAGCAATATCAAATAGCGGACGCGAGTCTGCCGTACGTCATTCATAACCTTTCACCTTGAAACTTGTTTTTGTGGATGAACGGGGCTGCCGCACGTGGACGGAACGTACGGACCAGAGCTTGCTGTTGGGAATGATTAGCCTGGGGAGGCGCCGTTATGCCGGCTCAGCGCGCCTGCGCGTTGCGAGCTGGAAAGGATCAATGAAGGGCGAGCTATCACTGCGGGTACGGATCGGCTATTCACATTGTTGTCCTTTTTATGGTGTTCGCATCGGCGCGCATAGAAGCAGATGATTGCGCAATCAAGCGCAGGCCAGAGCGCGCCGTGCATTAGAGGTCGACGCCCTTACTTTACGCTGATTGCGCAATCATTCAAGAGGTACGATGTCTGAAAACACGACATTCGTCAGGTGGTCTCGCGATCGATGATCCGAAAACCCGTGTCCACGCTGACCGGCGATGCGACGGGCGCTTCGTCTCGAAGACGTTGCAGCAGCGCTTCGGCGACCCGCGTCCCGATCCGGACGCCGTCGACGCTGACCGTAGAGAGCGGCGGATGGACATGCGCTGCGGAGGACAAGTCACCGAAACCAATGATCGCCAGCGAAGCAGGCACCGGAATTTGCCGACTAGCCGCTTCGGCCAATACCCCTTGCGCGACGGTATCCGAACTGCAAACGATCGCATCTGGGCATTCGTCCCGCGCCAGCATTTGACGAAGCCCTTCTCGACCACTCAACAACGTTGCCGGTGCTTTTAGCGTCTCGAATGGCACGTTTTCGATGCCCTTTGCATGAAGCTGATCAATCACCGCACGGGCGCGCTTCAATGCTCGCGCGTCATCGACCGACACAACGCCTATGTTCTGGTATCCACGATCATGCAGGTGATTGGCGACGGATCGACCTACGGCCTCATGGGAAAAGCCGACCTGCATGTCGATCGGCTCGCCTCCAAGGTCCCAGGACTCCACCACCGGAATCCCCGCCTGGACCAGACGCTGGCGACTCTCTTCCGTGTGCAGCGTACCGGTCAGCACGATACCGTCCGGACGCCGGCCGAGTACCGCGCCGAGCAGGCGTTCCTCCTGCTCGGCAGAATAGCCGGTCAAACCGATCATCGTCTGATACCCGGCCGATGCTAGGCGATCCATCAGTGCTTGTACGGTATCGGCAAAGATCGAGTGCGCGATGGTTGGAACGAAGATCGCGATTAGGCGGCTTCGGTTCGAGGCAAGACCACCCGCCAGCATGTTTGGTACATAGCCGGTCGCCTTGACCGCTTCGAGTACCTTCGCGCGCGCCGCGTCGCTAACAATCTCGGGCCGATTGAGGGCACGCGAGACGGTGATAGGCGAAACGCCCGCGAGCTTGGCTACGTCGATCAAGGTCGGTGCTGCGTGGCCCCCTGGCAAACAGGGCGAGGACAATTCCTTGCTAGGTCGTTTTGCCATGGCCAACAGCTGCGCCGTTCAGAGAGAAGGCCCACATCTTAACGGGTGTGCCGATTTTGTGTAGGCGTAGGCAGCCACGGCCAGTGTGGTGGCCATGAGGCCGCATTCGCGGGCAAGCCGAGCGCGGCCCGGCCCGCCCCTACAAAAAGCCGTGTGAGCTAACGCGGGATACTGACGATACTCGGTACCCTGTAGGAGCGGGCCGGGCGGCGATCCGCTTGCCCGCGAATGCGTTCGAATGCTCAACACCGCGGTTTGGGTAACAACTGCATTCTTAGGCCAACAGCCCCTACGCCACATCGTCACCCACAAAAAAGGCCGGGGTTTATCCCGGCCTTTCATCATCGTTACGACCTAGCGCTTACTGCGGGCCGAGCTTCTTCATCAGCGCGGCAAGCATTTCGACTTCTTCGCCGGTCAGGTCGGCCAACGGCGCGCGGACAGGGCCCGCGTCGTAGCCAGCGATCTTGGCGCCCGCCTTCACGATGCTCACCGCGTAGCCGCCACGGCGGTTACGGATGTCGAGGTACGGCAGGAAGAAATCGTCGATCAGACGGCCAACGGTTTCATGGTCGTCTTTCGCGATAGCGTTGTAGAAGTCGATCGCGGTCTTCGGAATGAAGTTGAACACAGCGGACGAATAGACAGGGACGCCCATAGCCTTGTATGCCGCTGCATAGACTTCAGCCGTTGGCAGGCCACCCAGGTACGTGAAGCGGTCACCCAGGCGACGACGGATGGCGACCATCGGCTCGATGTCACCGACACCGTCCTTGAAGCCGATCAGGTTCGGGCAACGCTCGGCGAGGATTTCAAGGCTCTCGGGCGTCAGCTTGCAAACGTTACGGTTGTAAACGACGACACCGAACTTGACGGACTTACATACCGCCTCGACGTGGGCGATCAAGCCTTCCTGGCAGGTTTCGGTCAAGTAATGTGGCAGCAACAGGATACCGGCTGCGCCTTGGCGCTCAGCCTCTTGAGCGAAAGCAATTGCGGTACGGGTCGGGCCACCGGCGCCGGCGAGAATCGGCACTTGCCCTTTGCAGGTGTTGACCGCGACGCGGATGATGTCGGAGAACTCTTTCTGCTCCAGCGAGAAGTACTCACCCGTGCCGCCTGCGGCGAACAGCGCACTGGCACCATACGGCGCCAACCAATCCAGGCGACGGGCATAGGTGTCGGCGCGGAAATCACCATTTTGGTCAAAGTCGGTGATTGGGAAAGACAGTAGGCCGGAAGACAGGATGGACTTCAGTTCTTGTGGGCTCATTGTGCGAAGACCTTTTTTTGCTGGTGAGTGAACGTGGCGACAGTTATACGTCATCGTACAACTGCACGCAAACCCCTTTTTGGCGGAAACAAATACCTTTCGCCTGATTACGACCATAGTCGTATCGCGACAGTCGCGCCTTTCGAATTTTATAGCCACTTAGCTGCGATGGATGTCGAAGGCCCTGATCCTTGTTGACAGGTCAGAGCCTGACGCCACACTATCTTTCGCTCGTCATATGACGACAGATAACAACAATAAGTCGAGGGTTTCGCCATGACGGATAGCAATGACGGCGTCGTATTCGAGCGTCTTCTGCTGACAGGGGCCGCCGGAGGCTTGGGCAAGGTGTTGCGTGAGCGCTTGCGCCCCTTCACTCGGATCCTGCGCCTTTCCGACATCGCCGACATGGCCCCGGCGAAAGGGCCGCACGAAGAAGTCGTTATCTGTGATCTGGCCGATAAGCAAGCGGTCGACCGGCTGGTCGAAGGCTGCGATGCGGTCCTGCATTTCGGCGGCGTGTCCACCGAGCATTCGTTCGAAGACATCCTCGGGCCGAACATCTGCGGCACCTACCATATCTACGAAGCCGCGCGCCGCCATGGGGTGAAGCGTGTCGTATTCGCCAGCTCTAACCACGTCATCGGTTTCTACAAGCAAACCGAAACGATCGATGCCAACGCGCCGCGTCGTCCCGATGGCTATTACGGATTGTCCAAATCCTACGGTGAGGATCTCGCCAGTTTCTATTTCGACCGCTACGGGATTGAGACCGTCAGCATCCGTATTGGCTCGTCCTTCCCGGAACCGCAGAACCGCCGGATGATGCACACCTGGCTAAGCTACCGGGACCTGACCGAACTTCTCCGTTGCGCACTCACCGCGCCAAACGTCGGCCATACGGTTGTCTATGGGATGTCGGATAACGACGGCGTCTGGTGGGACAATCACCTGGCTCAGTCCCTGGGTTTCACACCGCAGGACAGTTCCCGGCCTTTTCGCGAGAACGTTGAAGCCCAGCCGGAGCCGGCGGCGGATGATCCCAACAGGATCTATCAGGGAGGGGCGTTTACCGCCCAAGGGCCTTTCGAACGTTGATCGGCAGCGTACGCGCTACTGAACGCACCTCCAGGACGTTTGCATGCACGCAGAATTGATCCTCGACGCCCGCAACGCGACCGGTGAAAGCCCGGTCTGGTCGGCCAGCGAGCAAGCGCTTTACTGGGTAGACATACCGGCGGGTCGCCTGCATCGCTGGGACACCTCGACACACACAACCTGGCAGGCGAGCGAGATGCTCGCCTGCATCGCCCGCCACCCAGACGGTGGCTGGATCGCCGCCATGGAAAGTGGGATGTTTCAGCTCAAGGCCGGTAAGGATGGGCACCTTGCGGAAACACGGCTCGTGGACGTCGAACACGCCCGCCCTGGAATGCGCTTCAACGATGGTCGCTGCGACCGGCAGGGCCGCTTCTGGGCGGGCACGATGCACACCGACATGAGTGCGGGCCATCGGGTCGGCGCGTTGTACCGCTACCGCCCGAGAGACGCCAAGCTATCAGTCAACCTCGATGGTTTCATCGTCCCCAACGGCCTCGCCTTCAGCCCGGACGGCAAGACCATGTACCTGTCCGATTCACACCCCAGCGTTCGCAAGATCTGGGCGTTCGACTATGACGTCCAACACGGCACGCCCCACCAGCGGCGCCTGTTCGTTGACATGAACGCCTACCCCGGCCGTCCCGACGGCGCAGCAATCGACGAGGATGGGTGCTATTGGATCTGCGGCAATGATGCCGGTTTGATC
Organism: Pseudomonas matsuisoli; assembly: GCF_014647635.1. Taxonomy (GTDB): domain Bacteria; phylum Pseudomonadota; class Gammaproteobacteria; order Pseudomonadales; family Pseudomonadaceae; genus Pseudomonas_P; species Pseudomonas_P matsuisoli. Next base: position 478,352 of record NZ_BMPO01000004.1, on the reverse strand, counting down.
CACCGCTTCACCCCAGCCGGCAAACTGGACCGCTCCCTCGAAGTACCGGTGAAGAAACCCGCCATGTGCGCCTTTGGCGGCGCCCACCTGGACACGTTGTTCGTCACGTCCATTCGCCCGGCAGGCGACGTCTCGGACCAGCCACTGGCAGGCGGCGTATTCGCGCTACGCCCCGGCGTACGCGGCCTGGAGGAACCCTCCCTCAGCCATTGATTTCCACCGCAGTTCATACGGATCCACACAACAACAATATTGGAGATGCCCTATGTTCCTGAAACGCACCCTCATGGCCACCTTACCGCTCGCCTTCTGCATGGCCACAACGGCCCAGGCACTTACGCTGAAAATCGCCGAGATCCATCCCACGGGCTACCCCACCGTCGTGGCGATGGAAAACATGGCCAAGAAACTGGACGAGGCCACGGACGGTGAAATCAGCTATCGCATGTTTGCCGGCGGTGTCCTTGGCTCGGAAAAGGAGGTGGTCGAACAGACCCAGATCGGCGCCGTGCAGCTCACCCGGGTCAGCCTAGGATCAGTTGGGCCGGTAGTACCGGACACAAACGTCTTCAATATGCCGTTCGTGTTCCGCGATGTGGAGCACATGCGCAAAGTGATCGATGGCGAAATCGGCCAGGAGATCCTCGACAAGATCACCAATTCGCAATTCAACATGGTCGGTCTGGCCTGGATGGAAGCCGGCAGTCGCAGCCTTTACACCAAGAAGCCAGTCCGTAGCATCGACGACCTCAAGGGAATGAAGATCCGCGTGATCGGCAACCCGTTGTTCATCGACACGCTCAACGCCATGGGCGCCAATGGTATCGCCATGAGCACGGGTGAAATTTTCAGCGCCCTGCAAACCGGGGTCATCGATGGCGCAGAGAACAATTCCCCTACCCTGCTCGAGCACAACCACTATCAAGTGGCCAAGTACTACACCCAGACGCATCACCTGATCCTGCCCGAACCCCTGATGATGTCGAAGACCACATGGGATTCGCTCACACCTGACCAGCAGGCCCTGGTGAAGAAATTCGCCCGTGAAGCACAGATGGAAGAGCGCCAACTGTGGGAAGCGAAAGAAAAGGCCAGCGACGAGAAGCTCAAAGCGGCGGGCGTGGAGTACATCGAAGTGGACACCAAGCCGTTCTATGACGCGACCGCGCCTGTGCGCGAGAAGTACGGCGCTCCCTATGCCGATCTCATCAAGCGCATCGAAGCCGTTCAGTAACCTCTGAAGACGAGATGCGGCGGCGATCCTGCCGCATCCGCGGTGAATGTCATGAAAAATGCCGTATTGCGCTTCAACGATGGGGTCTACACGACCTGCACCTGGGTGGCCGGACTGTCGTTGACGGTCATGGCGCTGATCATTCCGGTAGGGATTTTCTACCGCTACGCGCTCAATTCGGGGCTGGGCTGGCCCGAGCCCGTTTCGATCCTGCTGATGGTGGTGTTCACCTTCGTCGGCGCGGCCGCAAGCTACCGCGCGGGTGCGCACATGGCGGTGGCGATGATCACCGACCGACTGCCCGCCGGGCTGCAGCCGGTGATCACCTGTTTCGTGCGTATCGCCATGGGCGTAATCGCACTGTTCATGACGATCTGGGGCATCAAGCTGTGCATGGCGACCTGGTACCAGTTCATGGACTCGCTGCCTTTCATTCGAGTCGGTATTTCCTACGCGCCCATTCCGGTCGGTGGCGCAGTTACCCTGCTGTTCGTCCTTGAACAGCTCCTTTACGGCGACCAGAGCAAGCGCCGCGTGGTCGACTATGAAGCCGATGACAGCAAGGAGGCCGTGTAATGGACGCGTTGATGCTTGTCGGTAGCTTCGTCTTGCTGATCGCGCTGCGGGTGCCGGTCGCCTATTCCCTGGGCTTGGCGACCTTGATCGGCGCCTGGTGGATCGAAATCCCCTTCCACGCCGTGATGATCCAGATCGCCGGCGGCGTTAACAAATTTTCCCTGTTGGCAATCCCGTTCTTCGTTCTCGCAGGCGCGATCATGGCCGAAGGCGGCATGGCCCGACGGCTGGTGGCCTTCGCCGGAGTCTTGGTCGGCTTCGTGCGCGGCGGACTGTCACTGGTGAACATCACCGCGTCCACGTTCTTTGGCGCAATTTCCGGCTCCTCACTCGCCGACACGGCCTCGGTCGGCTCGGTGCTGATTCCAGAAATGGAAAAGAAGGGTTACCCGCGGGACTTCTCTACCGCCGTCACGGTCTCCGGCTCGGTACAGGCGTTGCTGACGCCTCCCAGCCACAACTCGGTGATCTATTCGCTCGCGGCCGGCGGCACGGTGTCCATCGCCGCGTTGTTCATGGCGGGCATCGGCCCCGGCCTGCTGCTCAGCGCCGTGATGATGGGCATGTGCCTGCTCTTCGCCCGTCGACGTAATTACCCGAAAGGGGATGTGATTCCGCTGAAGCAGGCTTTGAAAATCTGCGTCGATGCCCTTTGGGGGCTGATGGCGATGGTGATCATCCTTGGCGGCATCATCTCGGGCGTCTTCACCGCGACCGAGTCGGCAGCGATCGCGGTGCTCTGGTCGTTCTTCGTGACGATGTTCATCTACCGCGACTACAAGTGGCACCAGCTGCCAAAGCTCATGCACCGGACGGTACGCACGCTGTCGATCGTGATGATCCTCATCGCCTTCGCGGCGAGCTTCGGCTACATCATGACGCTGATGCAGATCCCATCGAAGATCACCACGCTGTTCCTGACCTTGTCGGACAACCGCTACGTGATCATGATGTACATCAATGGGATGCTGCTGATACTGGGCACGTTGATGGACATGGCGCCGCTGATCCTCATCCTCACGCCGATCCTGCTACCCGTGGTCACCTCCATCGGGGTCGACCCCGTGCACTTCGGCATGATCATGCTGGTCAACCTAGGCATTGGGCTCATCACCCCGCCGGTGGGCGCGGTGCTGTTCGTAGGGGCAGCGGTCGGCAAAGTGACCATCGAGCAAACGGTGAAGGCACTCCTGCCGTTCTACGTGGCGTTGTTCATGGTGCTAATGGCAGTGACCTACATTCCGGCGATTTCGCTGTGGTTGCCGAGCGTCGTGTTGTGATCATTCATTGAAGGGCGGTTGCCGCCCTTCGTTGATACACATCGATCGCCAGCAAGCTGATCGCTCACAAGCTGACCGCAGCCCGGTGGGCTCCTACAGAAAAGCACGGACGGTGTAGGAGCCCACTTGTGGGCGATCAGCTTCTAAACCGCACCCATGATCACGGCGCTGCTCTATCACCGAGTTCGCTTTAGGAAAGCCCCCCTCCATGCCCTCTCCCCCCGCCCACTTCCCGCGCCATATCGCGATACTGCTGCTCGCCTTGCTGGCCAGTAGCTTCGCCGGCAATCACATCGCGGCACGTATCGCGTTCGACAACGACACGGGTCTCTTACTGGCCATTCTCTGCCGCTCCGGCGTGACGATGCTCGTCCTGATCGGCCTTGTGCTTTGGCAGCGCCAACCGCTCGGCCTTCCCGATGGTGCATGGCGCTGGCAGTTATTGCTTGGCCTGCTGATCGCGACGCAGAGCCTCTGCCTTTATACCGCCGTGGCGCGTATACCCGTGGCGCTGGCGCTGCTCATCAACAACACCTTTCCCATCATGCTGGCGTTGCTGACGTGGCTGCTGGGCGGCCCGGCACCAACGCGCAGCGCCGCGGGTGTGATGGGCCTCATCCTGATCGGCCTCGTGCTGGCGCTGGACATTCCGAGTCGATTGGTCGCAACCGAATCCGCGGGGCCGGAATGGGCGCTCGGGATTGCTGCGGCGTTCTTTGCCGCGTTCGTTTTCGCGGTGGCAATCTGGGTCACCGACAAGAAGCTGGCCGCACTGCGTGGCTCGGTCCGAAGCATGCTGACGTTGATCATCGTGTTCAGCAGCATGACCCTTGCAGGCACGGCGGATCTCGTTCCCGGCGGTATGTCGATGCCGGCGAACAGCACCGGTTGGATTGCCTTGGCGACACTGGTGGTTCTGTATGGAGCGGCCTTCTCGTTGCTGTTCGTCACCGTTCCCCGCTTGAACATGGCGAAGAATGCCCCGGTGATGAACGTCGAGCCGATCGTGTCCCTGCTACTTGGCTGGCTGCTGTTGGACCAGTTGCTCAGCGGCATGCAGCTGGTCGGTGGCGCAGTCGTGTTGACGGGGATCGTGATTCTTGCGCTGCGTAGGGATCGATAAGGTGATCGACACGCGCCGCTGATTCGCGCGTTGATCAGTAGGGTGGATGGCCGAGGCCATCCACCGGTACCTCGACCAGAACCGCTACACACAGTGATAGGAGTGGTCCAGCGAGCGCCAGCAAAAGCCTTGTCGGCAATTCCGCCCTACGATCAGCTCTGGGCTTCGACTTCCGCCGACTCGTGCGCCTGGCGCAAGCGCTCACGGCTATTGGTCAGGTGCAAGCGCATCGCCGCGCGGGCAGCGTCCGCATCACGGCGCGCGATGGCTGCGAAGATCTGCTCATGTTCGTTCGCCAAGCGCAGCACATACTGCTGCTGGTCGGCATGGGCGATATGCGCCGAATTCAATCGGGTACGCGGAATGATGCCAGTCCCGAGGTGACTCAAAATGTCCGTGAAATAGCGATTGCCGGTCGCCTTGGCGATGAGCAGGTGGAATTGGAAGTCCGCGGAAACGGCGTCGCTGGCGTGCTCGGCGCCTTCGTTCATCACGTCCAATGCCTCACGGATCGCCTGCAGCTCGTCACTCGAATGCCGTTGCGCGGCCAGCCCTGCCGACTCGATCTCGATGCTGATGCGAAACTCCATCACCGCCAGTACGTCTCGTAGGGTGACCACTGTCGCGGGATCGATCCGAAATCCGCTCGGGCTCGGCACATCCAGTACGAAAGTGCCGATACCGTGGCGCGTCTCCACCAGGCCTGACGCCTGTAGGCGAGAAATGGCTTCCCGCACGACAGTACGGCTCACGCCTTGTTCTTCCATGATCGCCGATTCGGTGGGCAGCTTTTCGCCACGCTTGATCTCGCCATCCCGGATGCGCTGGGACAGTTCCGCCACCAACTCCTGAGCGAGACTGCGATGTTTTTTGCGCGGACGCGCCGGGGAGACCTGACGTTGCATGCTAGGCATTCTTTGGGAAGAAGACGGCGTATGGTACCCCAAGCCAGACTTGTACGACGACCCGCAGCTGTGACACTTCGTCTCGCTACCTTCGGGCGACAGGCCCTGCCAGCGGCAACACGGCAACGGCCGCCCCGACTATACTTCGCGGCTTTCACTCGCTGCGGATACGATCATGACCCAGGACCAGCTCAAGCAGGCCGTTGCCCAAGCCGCCGTCGACCACATTCTTCCCAAACTCGACAGCAAGAGCATCGTCGGCGTCGGGACGGGATCCACGGCAAACTTCTTCATCGATGCCCTGGCACGCCACAAAACCGAGTTCGACGGTGTCGTTGCCAGCTCCGAGGCCACCGCGACGCGATTGAAGCAACACGGCATCCCCGTCTATGACCTGAACAGCACCAGCGAACTGGAATTCTATGTCGATGGCGCCGATGAGGCCGACCATCATCTCCACCTGATCAAGGGCGGCGGCGCGGCGCTCACCCGCGAGAAGATCGTCGCCGCGGTCGCACGGACGTTCGTGTGCATCGCCGACGCCAGCAAGCGGGTTCCCGTGCTGGGTGCCTTTCCCCTCCCCGTCGAAGTCATCCCCATGGCCCGCAGCCACGTAGCGCGCCAGTTGGTAAAGCTCGGCGGCGACCCGGTGTATCGCGACGGCGTCACCACCGACAACGGCAATATCATCCTCGACGTCTACAGCCTGTCGATCACCGACCCGGTGAAACTCGAAGCCGATATCAATGCGATCGTGGGCGTCGTGACCAACGGGCTGTTTGCGGCGCGCCCAGCTGACCTGCTGTTGCTCGGCACGGAAAACGGCGTGGAGACGCTGACACGCTCGTAACCCGTGCGGTATGGCGGATGGTGAGTGACCGCTGACGTGGAAGGCAGCTCATACCGCAGGCGTGTAGGGGCGACTTCCGGCTCGCCTTTATCAAAAGCCGCGGTAACAACGCCAAGCCTCCACCGGTGTAGGGGCGACTTCAGTCGCCTTGGCGGCTAAAGCGGATGGCCGCCCCGCGGATCGCCGCCCGGCCGCCCCTACAAAAAACAGGGGCGCCTGGAAATCCGCTGCTGAACAACAGGCTAGCCCGCCCACATCAAAACTCATCGAGCATCAGCGGTCTATCTTCTCGAACCGATAGAACAGGTTCGGCTCGCTGATTACGTACAGCGTGCCATCACGGTCGGTGGCGACGCCCTCCGCCTGGGGGATCGACGCCTCGAGCCCCTGGCTGCCTTTGAGCAGCGACAGCGAACTGATGGGTTCACCGTCCGCGTTCAATTCCAGCAGCAAGTGGGACTCGTCCGACAGCACCAACAGATGGCCCGTCTTCTCGTCGAAATCCAGACTCGACAGGTCGCGGACGAAAAGTCCCTTGTCGCGGTCGAGATCCTGGCTGACGTTCACCGAGGCCGGCCCTTCGTCGTCAGCAAGCCGCGGAAAGCCGGTCACCTCGTAGATCCGCACGGGGTCACGCTCTTTGGCCACGAGCAGGCGCTTGCCTTTCGTATCGTAGGCCAGGCCTTCGAAGCCCTTGTTGCCATTCGTACCGATGCCGATGCCAAGCTGTTCACCGTCATCCGCGTCGATGACGGTCGTGTCCTCGTCGAGCTGTACCGCGACCAACCGTTGATAACGCTCATCAGTAATCACATAGCGACCGGGCGCGATGTATTCGATGGCTTCCGGGTCCTGAAAGCCTCGCAATTCGATGCTGCGCAGCAGTTTTCCGTCGAGGGACAGCTCCACCAGGCGCGTCGGCCCCGCATTGGTCACGCTAAACAGCGTGTTGCGCTGTGCATCGTACGCCAGCGCCGACAGATTGCGCTCGATGCCCTCCACGGGCTGCGCTTCGATCGTCACCCGATAATCTGGCAGCCATAGTGATCGGCCACGCCACCTGTCGGCATTGCCGCTCTCGGTGACGGTGAACCATGCGCGCTCGAACAGGCGGAAGGATTGTCCTGCAACGGCGGCAACAGCGAGCGCGACGGCCAATGCAGCGATCAGAAGGCGTTTGGGAGTAAAGAGAACCGGCATTGACTGCAACCAGGAACGAAAGAGAAATGGGATGAAAGCATGCCGAGATGAAGCGATGCTTAAGCGTCGCGACTCGTTACAAAAGCACGACCCGAAGCCATGATGCCGAATGAGCCTAGGCTTCTTGGTGTAGGAACGGGCCCGATCCAGCAATGAGCCCGCTTTGATACCGGAAAACGGCTACCGGCTAAGCTTCGGCAGTGTCACAGCCAGCAGCGTCGCTTTCCCTCCTATCGCTTGGCGTTTTACAGCACCTGGCTTTCATGGGGCTGTTGGCCCGCGAGCTCCAGCACGATCTTGTCACCCACATTCAAGGGGCCCACGCCCACGGGCGTACCGGTCAAGATCACGTCACCTGGCTGCAGCGAGAAATGCGCACTGATGTGCTGGATGAGGGGCAGGATCGGGTTGATCATGTCGCGGCTGTTGCCGTCCTGGCAAACCTTGCCATTGATGGTCAGGCGAATGCCGATGTCAGTCAGGTCGGCATAGGTATCGCCCGGCACGAATGGCCCAAGCACGCAGGCGCCATCGAACGATTTCGCAAGTTCCCAGGGGTAACCTTTCTCCTTGAGCTTGCTCTGCACGTCGCGCAGCGTCAGGTCCAAGGCCGGAGCGAAACCGGTGATGGCATCGCGCACTTCTTCCTCGGTGGGCTTGCGCGACAGGGGCTTGCCGATGAGTACAGCGATTTCCGCTTCGTAATGAACGGAACCTTGATCCTGCGGGATGCTGAAGCCGCTATTCAGCGGCACCGTGCAACTGCCAGGCTTGATGAACAGCAATGGTTCGGTGGGCACGGCATTGTTGAGCTCCTTGGCATGCTCGACATAATTACGGCCGATACACACGACCTTGCCCAACGGATAGTGAATGCGGGTACCGTCTGCGTACTGGTGCTGGTAACTCATGGCGACTCCTTCGATGGGTTCACGAAAATCCTGGCCAGGCCGAGGAATGCCGGCGCTTGGCCCTTTTCAGACAATCCTTGGCGCGCTCGACTCTACCGGATCGCGCGACGATCAGTGGAAGATCTTTCCGGGGTTCATGATGCCATTGGGGTCGAACACGGCTTTGATGGCTTTCATGTAGGCTATCTCGGCTTCGGAGCGACTGTACGTCAGGTAATCCCGTTTGGTCATACCGACGCCGTGCTCCGCGGAGATCGAGCCGTTGTATCGCTCGACGGTCTCGAACACCCATTTGTTGACGTTGGCGCATTTGGCGAAGAACGTGTCCTTCGACAGGTTTTCTGGCTTGAGGATATTCAGGTGCAGGTTGCCGTCACCGATATGGCCATACCAGATCACCTCGAAGTCGGGATAGTTGGTGGTTACGATGGCGTCGATGTCCGCAAGAAACGCCGGCACCTTCGAAACGGTGACCGACAGGTCGTTCTTGTACGGCGTGAACGGTGCGATGGTTTCTGACAGGTCTTCCCGCAGCCGCCAGAGATTGCGCAGCTGGGTTTCGCTCTGACTCATCACGCCATCGATCACCCAGCCCTGCTCCACGCAGTGCTCGAAGGTTGCCAGCGCCTGCTCGGCTCGGGTTTCGGTGGTGGCTTCGAATTCCAACAAGGCATAGAACGGCGTACGCGTCTCGAACGGCGCGGGGATGTCACCACGGGCCAGCAGCTTGTCCAGGCCCTGGTCGGAAAAGAACTCGAATGCCGTTAAGTCCATCTTGTTTTGAAAGGCATGCAGCACCGGCATGATCGAATTGAAATCGGGCGTCCCCAGCACCATCGCCGTCAGGTTGTTAGGCTGGCGCTCGAGTCGCATGGTTGCTTCTACGATGAAACCCAACGTGCCCTCGGCCCCGATGAACAGGTGCCGCAGGTCATAGCCCGTGGCGTTCTTGAGCAGGTCTTTGTTGAGCTCGAGGACGTCGCCCTTGCCGGTCACCACCTTGAGGCCCGCAACCCAGTTGCGCGTCATGCCATAGCGGATGACCTTGATCCCACCGGCGTTGGTACCGATGTTGCCGCCAATTTGGCTCGAGCCTGCGGATGCGAAGTCGACGGGGTAATAAAGCCCTTTGCCTTCGGCGAAATTCTGCAACTGCTCGGTAATGACGCCCGGTTGGCAAACGACGGTGCGGTCGGTCCCATTGAAGTCGAGAATTTGATTCATGTAATCAAACGCGACGACTACTTCGCCATTGGCCGCGACAGCCGCCGCCGAGAGCCCGGTACGACCACCCGAGGGGACGAGCGCAATCGTGTGCGCGTTCGCCCAACGCACGATCGCCTGTACTTGCTCGACCGTTTTCGGAAACACGATGGCGCTTGGCGCGGGCGGGTAATGCTTGGTCCAGTCGCGACCGTAGGTTTCCAATGAAGCCGGGTCCGTCAGGACTTTTCCGGGCTCCACCAGCGTCATGAGTTCGTCGAGCAGTGTTTGTTGGATCATTTTTCTCTCTCGAATAATTCATAGTCGCCCTGAGAACGATTCAGGTCGCACCCAAGCATTGAAAAAGCCAAGCATGCTAGCATTCGTCCCCCGTGGAACATGCTTATCTACGGGCCACGGCCGGCATGTCACGCTGTGAGTATCATCCTTTTACCACCGACAAGGTTTTCACGCAGATGAGCAAGACCTCCCTCGACAAGAGCAAGATCAAGTTCCTTCTTCTCGAAGGCGTCCATCAAAACGCCGTGGACACGCTCAAAGCGGCTGGCTACAGCAACATCGAGTACCTCAAGACAGCCTTGTCGGGCGACGAACTCAAGCAGAAGATCGCGGATGCCCACTTCATCGGGATCCGATCGCGCACCCAGTTGACCGAAGAGGTGTTCGACTGCGCGAAAAAGTTGATCGCGGTCGGTTGCTTCTGCATCGGTACCAACCAGGTCGATCTGGAAGCGGCCCGCCAACGCGGCATCACCGTCTTCAACGCCCCCTACTCCAACACCCGTTCGGTCGCCGAACTCGTGCTGGCTCAGGCGATCCTGCTACTGCGCGGCATTCCGGAAAAGAACGCTTCCTGCCATCGCGGCGGCTGGATCAAGAGTGCGGCCAACTCCTTCGAGATCCGTGGCAAGAAGCTCGGCATCATCGGTTATGGCTCCATCGGCACGCAGCTCTCCGTCCTCGCGGAAAGTCTCGGTATGCAGGTCTTCTTCTACGACACCGTGACCAAGCTACCGCTGGGCAACGCTACCCAGATCGGTTCGCTTTACGAACTGCTTGGAATGAGTGACATCGTCACCCTGCACGTGCCGGAATTGCCTTCTACGCAGTGGATGATCGGTGAGAAGGAAATCCGCGCGATGAAGCCTGGCTCCATCCTGATCAACGCCTCACGCGGTACCGTGGTGAAGCTGGACGCGCTGGCTGAAGCCATCAAGGACGAACACCTCATCGGCGCGGCCATCGACGTCTTCCCGGTCGAACCCAAATCCAACGACGAAGAATTCGAAAGCCCCCTGCGCGGTTTGGATCGCGTCATCCTGACGCCTCATATCGGCGGCTCCACGGCAGAAGCCCAGGCGAACATTGGCCTGGAAGTCGCCGAGAAGCTGGTCAAGTACAGCGACAACGGTACGTCCATCTCGTCCGTCAACTTCCCGGAAGTGGCGTTGCCGGCACACCCTGGCAAGCACCGCCTGCTGCACATCCACGAGAACATCCCCGGCGTGATGAGCGACATCAACCTGGTATTCGCGCAGAACGGCATCAACATTTCAGGCCAGTTCCTGCAGACGGACGACAAGGTCGGCTACGTGGTGATCGACGTCGACGCCGAGTATTCGGATCTGGCACTGGAGAAGCTGCAACACGTCAAGGGCACGATCCGCAGCCGCGTGTTGTTCTGATCTTCGAGTGTTATAGGAAAGGGAGACTTCGGTCTCCCTTTTTTGTGGATGGGCCTTCCAATTTTGTAGGGTGGATAACCGCAACGCGTTATCCACCGGGGTGCCCCGCGTGGATGGCTTCGGCCATCCACCCTACGACTCCCTTCCTATGAATGCGCACTTGTAGGAGCCAGCTTGCTGGCGATCCGCCTTAAAGGCATCGCCAGCAAGCTGGCTCCTACAGGATGAGCGTCAGGCCACCGACGGATGTGGGCCGTTCTGCCATTGGATCTCCAGACCTTCTTCGCCGGAAAAGCGAAAAAGGTGGTCGTCGATGACATGGCGCATTCGCCCCGATGCTTCTTCGTTGGCGGTGGCGCAATCGATCAGGAGCCTGTCCTCCAACGCCCTCATCTCGCAGCGACCAAAAGGAAAATCCCCATAGGCGGCATGTTGGTCGTAGTTCACCTCGACCTTGTGCCGAAAATGTTTGAACAGGCGGATCATGTTTCGCGAGGCGCGTACCGTCCGCACGGTCGCGTGAAATCGTAGGGCGTTCGAATCGCTCACGCAGGCTCCACGGTCTTTTCTGGTTATGAAAAAGCGCACCGCGAATACCGCGGTGCGCTTCGAGAAAAGCGATCAGAACGATGTGCTGATGCTGGTAAAGAAGGTACGACCGGGCTCGTTGTAGGTATACGCGCCCGCTTGGATCGCGTTGCCCTCTCGATAGAGTCGCTTGTCGAAGAGATTGTCGATGCCCGCCGTCACGTTCAGGTTCTTCGTGATGTCGTACGTCCCACTGGAGCCAACGAGGGCGTAGGGAGATACCTCGCGCCGCGCATCGCCGGTGAGGACATTGCCTTGGTAGTCGTACTTGCCGGGCTTCTGACGGCCGTACCAAACGACCGTGGTACGCAGCGAAAGTGGCTCGGTGACCTGCCAATCCAGGTTCGAGTTAACGGTGTACTCCGGAATGATGGAGAGCGGCTCTCCCGTCTCTTTGTTTTTCGACTGCAGCATGTAGGTGAAGTTGGTGTTCCAGCCCAACGTATCCGTCACCGGCACATTGAGCGTACCTTCCAATCCCTCGACAACCGCCTTCGGCACGTTTTCCCACTGGAAAACATCGGCACTCGCGTATTGCCCGACAGAACCCCCTACCGCGCTGCCGGCTACATCGCGGCCCGCTTCGATCTTGTTCTTGTAGTCATTGCGGAAGTACGTGATACCCGCTACCCAACCGTCACGCTTGAACTCGATGCCCAGTTCCTTGTTGACGCTGGTTTCGGCGTCAAGCGAATCATTTCCTTGCAGATAGCAGGAGCCACCGGCACCCCAGCAGCCATTGCCGCGGCTGTAGAGCAGATAGTTGGGATTGAGCTGGTAGAGGTTGGGCGCTTTGTAGGCGCGTGCGATACCGGCTTTCAAGGTGAAATCCGAGCCCAGGTCCTGGGAGAGGTTCAGCGACGGGCTCCAGTTCGTGCCGACCATGCTGTGATGATCCACACGCAAGCCGGGTGTCAGGATCGTGCCTGGGCGCAGCTCGATGTTGTCCTCGAGAAACACGGACGCAATACGTGTCGAGAAGTCCGTCGCACGGTTGGTATCGCTGATGCCAGGGACCGAGCCGGCTTCCGTCGTCGTCTGCGTGTTGGAGAAGGGGTCTTCCATCTTCTGCTCGACCCATTCAGCACCGACCGTTAGCACCTGATCGACACCCCAGGACAGCGGCAGGTTGACCTCGCTGTGCGCTGTGGTGCTTTCGAGCTCGATGGTGCCGAAGTCGCTACTGGCGGTGATATTGCCTTCGGGGCCGCCGGCAAGCCCTTCCTCCAACCGGCGGTTACGGGTCTTCTCGTATTGCAGGTAATTGAGTGTGGTACCGAAGGCCCAATCCCCGTGATGCGTTAGCGCCAGCGTCTGCCGGTATGTCTTGTTGGTGGAACGGCCCAGCCAAGGCGCGCGGTAGGACGACAAGGCCGCCGAGCCGCTGTTGTTCATGTTGTCGCCCGCATAGATGTTGCCCTGCCGACTAAAACCCGCCTCCAGATCGACCGTCTGTTCGTCGTTCAGGCGCCAGGACAACAAGCCGTTAATGTCCTTATTGCGAACACCTTCGCGGCCGACCGGCGAACGAGCGCCGGGGTCAATCACATGACCTTCGTTGATGTCCTCGTCATCCATGTCGGTCTTGTTCAGGTTGCCGTACAAACGATAGGACACGCTGTCGGTCAACGGGCCACTCAGACCGAAGTTGATGCGCTTACTCGCGCCCTCTTCGCTGTGTTGCGGCATGTTCATGTAGACGGTTGCATTGCCATGCTGTTCGCCCGTCGGGGCCTTGGTGATGATATTGATCACCCCGCCCGCCGCACCATTGCCGTATCGCGCCGCCGCAGGCCCGCGCAGGACTTCGATTCGCTCGATCTGATCGGCAGGTACCCAGTTGGTATCGCCGCGGGTGTCGCGATCGCCGCGCCAGCCGTAGCGCACGGCATTACGCGAGGTGACCGGCTTGCCGTCGACGAGAATGAGCGTGTTTTCGGGCCCCATGCCGCGGATATCGATCTGCCGGTTGTTCCCGCGGGCGCCCGAACCGCTGTTGCCGGTCAGGTTCACCCCAGGCTGCTTACGGATGATCTCCGAAATATCGTTCGCTGGCGGTGATTTCTTGATGTCTTCCGCGGTGATGATCGAGACGCCTGGCGCCTGTTTCAGCTCCTCTTCCGCTGTCCCTAGAACCCGGGTTTCCTGCAGCTGGACGGCCTCGTCCGGCAGGTCGAGCTGCAGCGTATCGTCAGCGGCAAAACATGCTGATGCGCCGACGATGTTCGCGATGGCGAGGGCTAAAGGGAGACCGATGAATGTCGATCGACGTTGCATGACGCTACCCCAAGATGTGTGTATGACAAATGCGCAACTGATAATGATTTGCAACAAGATTTCAGCGGCGGTAGTCTTCCACAAACGCCGTAACATTTGGTTTGCGCAATCAAGCAAAAACTTTGCGAAAGCGATTCTTCTGGGAGCCCTCATGTGTCAGCCCTCGAACGTCATGCGTGCCGCCGATCTCAGTGAACGGAGCCATGGGCGCATACGCCTGATCGGCCGGGAGGTGGCGGACACACCGCTGTTCGAGGGGCGAGTGAATTGGATACGGCTTCGGGCAGGGCTGACACTGCATTGCTCCGATTGCGTCGAGTTGCAGAGTTTTACGACCGAAAGCCGGATGGAGCCCAGGCTGAGCTTCGTGCTGTTCATGGCGGGAGACAACCAGGTGCGCTACGGCGACCGCTCCGTCGCGTTCAAGGCGCAGCGTGCCCATGAGCAGGATTTCCAAGGGCTTGCGCTATCCGTGAAGGAACCCGTCGTCTTCAGTCGCCGCTCCCGGCAAGGCACGCACATTCGCAAAATCGCCATCAACCTGGGACCTGAATGGTTCGAGTCCGGCGGACTCGATGATCAGCCTTACCAAGACGTCCTGCGGTTTACCGAGCAGCATTTGGCCGCACAGCACTGGCAGCCTTCACCACGATTGAAAGCGATTGCGGAGCAATTGCTGAACCCGCCCGATCACGCGCCGATGCTGCAACGGTTGTATTTGGAAAGCCGCGTACTGGACATTGCTGCAGAAGCGCTCTCCGGCATTACCCACTGCGCGCCCTTGAAACGCATGACGCTGCGCCCGCACGAACACCAGCGCATGCGCCAGGTGGCCGCGCTGCTGGAAAGCGGCGAGGCAGACGATTGGACGCTGGAAATGATCGCCCGGAATGCGGGTATCAACGTGAACTCGCTGCAACGGCAATTTCGCCAATTCAAGGGCATGACCGTGTTCGAGTACCAACGCAGCCGCAAACTTGAAACCGCACGGCAAGCACTGGAGCGCGAGGGTATGTCGGTCACGCAGGCTGCGTGGTTAGCCGGCTACACCAGCCCAGCCAACTTCTCGACCGCCTTCAAGCGCCACTTCGGTATGACGCCGAGACAGGCGATGTGCCGGGTTTGAGGGTGACGGGCAGCGCAACTCCCTGCAACAGCCCTCCATCTTGTTACGCGCGAGTTGTTACGCGCGAGGGTGGAAGCCCTTCGGGATTCTCCCTGCATCACTGACGTAGCAAGCCGGTGCCGTAGGGCGGGTGCACCCGCGTAAACCCGCTCCCGGGTTTCACCCGGTCTACGTCTATCCCATGGAAGCGAACCATGCTGTGGGAACGAGCAATGCTTGCGATGGCAGTGGCCCGACCAACCCCCTTACGCTAGATGCACAAATCCATCGCGAGCATGGCTCTCTCCCACAATATGAGCGGTGCCCAAACTCAAGCCCCGCCCCACCCCCACCGCCCGTGGGAGCGAGGGAGTATTCACCGATATATCATCACCAGAAACTGACTACCTGACGCTCAGTACCGGCATGCTCAGACGCTCCAGCAGGGTCGTCTGCGAGTTGCGCGTGTTTTGGTTGCCAGCCGGCGTTTGGTGCTCGTAGCTACCGTCAGGTTGCAGCACCCAGGCGAGCGTATTGTCGCTGAGGTGCATTTCCAGTTCCTTCTTCACCCGTTGGGTCAGCTTCTTGCCTTCCACTGGGAAGCAGGTCTCCACGCGGTTATCCAGGTTGCGCTCCATCCAGTCGGCGCTCGAGAGGTACAACTTCTCGTCGCCACCGTTGAGGAAATAGTAGATCCGGCTGTGTTCCAGGAACCGACCAATGATCGAGCGCACATGGATATTGTGGGAAACGCCCGGTACACCCGGACGCAAGCAGCACATGCCGCGCACGACGAGGTCGATCTTCACACCCGCCTGGCTGGCCTTGTAGAGCGCACGGATCACCTTTGCATCGGTCAGGGAATTGACCTTAGCCATGATCTGCGCTGGGCGCCCTTCGGTAGCGGCCGCGGCTTCGCGGTTGATCATCTCTAACAGGTTCTTTTTCAGCGTGAATGGCGCATGCAACAGCTTCTTCATGCGCAACGTCTTGCCCATGCCGATAAGCTGGTTGAACAGCTTGTGCAAGTCCTCGCAGAGCGCGACATCGGCAGTCAGCAAGCTGTAGTCGGTGTACAGCTTGGCGTTACCGGCGTGGTAGTTACCTGTTCCCAAATGCGCGTAACGACGCAACTCGGCACCTTCGCGACGCAGGATCAGCATCATCTTGGCGTGCGTCTTGAAGCCGACCACACCATAGATCACCACCGCCCCTGCCGCCTGCAAACGGCTGGCGAGCTGGAGGTTGGACTCTTCGTCGAACCGCGCGCGCAGCTCGATGACCGCCGTGACTTCCTTGCCATTACGCGCGGCTTCCACCAGCGCATCCACGATCTCGGAGTTCGCGCCCGAGCGATACAAGGTCTGCTTGATCGCCAGGACGTTCGGGTCCTTCGCGGCCTGGCGCAGCAGGTCGATCACCGGCGTGAAGGATTCATACGGGTGCAGGAGCAACACGTCGATCTTCGCCAGGACACCGAACAGGTTTTCCTTCTTTTGCAGCAGCTTGGGAATCGTCGGCGTGAACGGCAGGTGCTGCAATTCGGGATGGCTGTCGAGGCCGGTAATGCTGAACAGGCGGGTCAGGTTCACCGGCCCGCTGACCTTGTAGAGTTCCGGCTCCCCAAGGCCGAACTGCTTCAGCAAATAATCGGTCAGGTGCTTGGGGCATTGATCGACGACTTCCAACCGCACCGCATCACCGTAACGACGCGAGAACAGCTCACCCCGCAGCGCTCGGGCCAAGTCATCGACATCTTCGGTATCCACCGACAAGTCGGCGTTACGCGTCAGACGGAACTGATAGCACCCCTTCACCTTCATGCCATTGAACAGGTCATCGGCATGCGCGTGGATCATGGACGACAGGAACACGAAGTTATCGCCCGCGCCAGCAATCTCTTCCGGCACCCGAATCACACGCGGCAGCAGCCGCGGCGCCGGGATGATCGCCAGACCCGAGTCACGGCCGAATGCGTCGATGCCTTCGAGCTCGACGATGAAGTTCAGACTCTTGTTGACCAACAGCGGGAACGGGTGCGTTGGATCGAGCCCGATCGGCGTGATGATCGGCGCGATTTCTTCGCGGAAATACTTGCGCACCCACAGCTTGAGCTTGGGCGTCCAGTAGCGACGACGGATGAAGCTGATCTGGTGCTTGGCCAGCTCCGGCAGCAGCACATCGTTCAGGATGCGGTACTGCCGATCCACCTGCTCGTGAACCTGTTCGCTGATGCGCACCAAGGCTTGGCTCGGCTGCAGACCATCAGCACCGGCCTGCTCGCGGGCGAAATTGATTTGCTTCTTGAGACCAGCGACGCGAATCTCGAAGAACTCGTCCAAGTTGCTGGAGAAGATCAGCAAGAACTTCAGCCGCTCCAACAACGGATAGGACTCATCCAGCGCTTGTTCAAGCACGCGGATGTTGAACTGCAGCTGCGACAGCTCGCGGTTGAGATACAGGCTGCTGTCGTCCACGCTCGGCAAGACGATCAGAGGCGCTTCCGGCAATGCCGGAGGCGGCACCTCCACGAGTGTTTCGACCTCGGCCAGGCTCTGTTGCAGCGTAGTTTCGCTAAGTCCTTCGGTATTCATTACAGGTCCCGTAGGGCTCACTGCCCCTCTTTGATCAGTTCAGCCGCACGCACGGCGAAATAGGTGAGGATGCCATCGGCACCCGCTCGTTTGAAGGCTGTCAACGACTCCAGGATCACCGCTTCGCTGAGCCAGCCGTTCTGGATCGCGGCCATGTGCATCGCGTATTCGCCGCTGACTTGGTAGACGAACGTCGGCACCTTGAATTCTTGCTTTACCCGCCACAGCACGTCGAGATATGGCATGCCGGGCTTGACCATGACCATGTCAGCGCCTTCGGCCAAGTCCGCCGCCACTTCATGCAGGGCCTCGTCCGTGTTGGCGGGATCCATCTGGTAGTTGAACTTGTTGCCCTTGCCCAGGTTGCCTGACGAGCCGATCGCATCGCGGAACGGACCGTAGTAGGCACTCGCGTACTTCGCCGAATACGACATGATGCGAGTATTCACGAATCCTGCGACTTCCAGCGCCTCACGAATCAGCTGGATACGGCCGTCCATCATGTCGGACGGCGAAATCACCTGCGCGCCCGCCTCGGCGTGGGACAGAGACTGCTTGATCAGCGCTTCGATAGTGATGTCGTTCTGAACGTAACCCTCGTCATCGATGATGCCGTCCTGGCCGTGGGTGGTGTAGGGGTCCAACGCGACGTCGGTCATCACTCCCAACTCGGGGAACTGCTCGCGCAATGCGCGAATCGCACGCTGAACCAATCCATCCGGGTTCCAGGCTTCCGCGCCGTCGAGGGATTTGCGTTCGACGGGAATGAAAGGGAACAAGTCGATCACCGGGATGCCCAACTCAACCCAGCGCTTCGCTTCGATAAGCAACTGGTCGATGGACAAGCGTTCCACGCCTGGCATGGACGCAACGGGTTCGCGACGATTGTCACCGTCGAGAATGAAGACCGGAAGAATCAGGTCGTCAGTGGTCAGGACGTTCTCACGAACCAGTCTTCGGGAAAAATCGTCACGACGGTTGCGGCGCAGGCGGGTGGCCGGAAACAGACGATTCGCAGGCGTAAAACTCACGGCAGACTCCCAAGGCCCGATACACAGGCACAGTGCGTTAACATGTAACTCAAGATTATGAACAAATGATGACTAACCGACTCCCCGATGCGACCACGCGTCACATCTCTCCATTGCGCGCCGGTTCCAGAACGATCGCAATGCGACCTGGACATGACTGGATTCGCCTTCGGCTTTCCCTCGCCAGCCCCAGAGCATAGACTGCTCGCCTACCTCACCCGGTCGTATCCATGCTCGAACAGCTTCTCCAGCAGGCAGGCTACCCCGCCGTCGTACTCGGCACCTTCCTCGAAGGCGAAATGTCGATTCTGCTGGCTTCCTTCCTCGCTTTTCGGGGCTACCTGCAAATCGAATGGGTCGTTGCCTGTGTCTTCGTCGGCACCTTCGCTAGCGATCAACTCTGGTACTTCCTCGGTCGGCGGCATGGCCGTCGCATCCTTGCCCGCCGCCCTAGCTGGCGTGCGCTAGGCGATAAAGCACAGGCGCTCCTAGCGTTGCACCCGGATCTTTGGGTGCTTTGCTTTCGGTTCTTCTGGGGCATGCGTACCGTCATGCCCATCGTCATCGGATTGTCCGGCTATTCCTGGCGACGTTACCTCGTTCTCGACGGCATCGGGGCCATCATCTGGGCGGTGGCACTCGGCGCGATCGGCTACAACCTGGGCTACGCGCTGACCGCGGTGATCGAAGATTTCCATCTCTACCAGATGTATCTCCTCGGGGCACTGGTCCTGCTGGGTTTGTTGGTCTGGCTGTACCGACGACGACGCGACTCGGGCGAATAGCCGCCGAACGCGCGCTACCGGGTGCGTTCGAATGTGTCACGTGGCCTATCGGGCACCTACTGGGGCTAGCCGCCGGGAGCTACCCGCCCGGAGCCATTCACATCTCTCCAAGATCCAAGAGGAACCCGTCATGAGCAAACGCGTTGCTGTCATCCTGTCCGGCTGCGGTGTCTACGATGGCGCCGAAATCCACGAAAGCGTGCTCACACTGCTGCGCCTCGACCAGCAGGGTGCGCAAGTGCAGTGCTTCGCGCCCAACGTCGAACAGATGCACGTGATCAACCACCTTAACGGTGAAGAGATGCCGGAAAAGCGCAACACCCTGGTCGAGGCCGCCCGTATCGCGCGGGGCGAGATCAAGGACGTTCGCGAGGCGCGCATGGAAGACTTCGATGCGCTGATCGTCCCCGGCGGTTTTGGCTCCGCGAAGAATCTGTGTGATTTCGCCATCAAAGGCGCCGATTGCAGCGTCCAGCCCGACGTATTGCAATTGGCCCAGGCATTCGCCGACGCGCGTAAACCGATTGGCTTGATCTGCATCTCCCCGGCGATGTCCGCACGCATCTTCGGTGAAGGCGTGGAATGCACCATCGGCCACGACGCAGACACCGCGGCAGCCATCGAAAAAATGGGCGGTGTACACAAGCCGTGCGACGTCGACGGGATTGTCGAAGATACCAACCGAAAGCTGGTGACGACGCCTGCCTATATGCTGGCGAAGTCCATCAGCGAAGCCGCGAGCGGCATCACCAAGCTCGTAGATCGTGTGCTGGAATTAGCCTAACGCCTTGTAGGGGGACTCTTGTAGGGGGCGACTTCAGTCGCCTTAGCGGACCCGACCGATCGCGGCCCGACCGATCGCGGCCCGACCGATCGCGGCCCGACCGCCCCTACATGCCCTACAGAACCGTGGTCATCTACCGTAACGTAGGTAACACATATCCTCTGTAGGAGCGGGCCGGGCGGCGATCCGCTTGCCCGCGAACGCAATTGCCGCCACGACGCCTTCGAAGGTTGAATCGCCCAAATCCTTCAACCTACCGCATCAACCTCGTCAGCACGCGATCCAGCCCATTGGAAAACGCCTGCTTGTCCTTTTCACCGTAAACCGCCTGACCACCACCGACCTGCCCCTGCTCACGCAGGTCGGTGAATAGATTCCGCGTCGCCAGACGATCACCCATGTTGCGCTCGGTAAACTCCTGGCCACGTGGATCGAGGGCTGCGACGCCCTTCTTCACCAAGCGATCAGCCAAGGGAATATCACTGCAGATCACGAGATCCCCGGGCTCGGCGTGCTCGACCAAATGATCATCCGCGGCATCCGGGCCGGCGGGTACCACGATCAGGCGAACACACACGAAGGGCGGCTTGACTTGCCCTTGCCCCGCCACCAGCACCACCTCGAACTTGCGCTTGAGCGCGAACTTCACGACCTGGTCTTTGGCCGCCTTCGGGCAGGCATCCGCGTCGATCCATACCCGCATCAAGCACCCGCTCGGCGAATACTGGCCAACAACAACGCAGCGGTACCGAACAAACCGGCGAATGTCCGGTTCATGAGGCGTTGCTGACGCGGAGACCGCAGCAGGCGCAGCACCTTTGCAGCGAGCCCGGTGTACCCCGCCATGACGATCATATCCACGATGACCATGGTGACGGTGATGACCACGTACTGTGGCAAAAGCGGCAACTGCGGCTGGATGAACTGGGGCAGCACGGCAAGCATGAACACGGTCGCTTTCGGATTGCTGGCATTGATGAGGAATCCGCGCAGCACGAGCGCCGAAGCGCGATCCGACACGGGTGCAGCCTGCGTGCTATCGACGTCCACAACGGGGGCGCGCCATTGCCGGTAAGCGAGAAACAACAGATACGCCACACCGAACCATTTGATGAAAGCGAATGCCAGACTGGAGGTCGCGATCAACGCACCGACACCCGCCGCGACGATGGCAATCTGTAACACTAGCCCGAGCTGCAACCCCAGAACGGTCCAGTAACCGCGCCGAAAACCAAGCGTCAGCCCGCTTGCCATCGACGCAACCGCGCCCGCACCGGGCGAAATGCTGATGACCCAGCATGCAAGGAAATACGGCAGCCAATTTGCAAAAGACATAAAGCCCTCTCTCAGCGCCAGCGCCGGACAGCCTTCTGGAAGAACAACGTGTTAGGCACCTGGACCAACGCACCAGCGCCCTCTTCGGAGACATCTTCCAGCGTGACGTAGAACAAGTTGATGAGAATGACGCGGCCCTTGATGCCAGGCTTATCGGCGGTGTCGACCACCTCGACGGTATCGCCCAGCCGAAACGGGCCCATGGAAAAAATCAACACCGCGCAGAACATATTCGACAGCACGCTCCAGATGGCGAAAAACGCCACCGCCGCTACTGCCGCGAAGCCGGTAAGCGCCGTCCACAGCACCTGCGCGGAAACGCCAAAGCGCTCCAGCACCAGCATGAATGCGCTGCCCAGAATCAGCCATCGCAGGACGCCCCGCAGCGGAAGCAGCACTTCTCGCGGTAACGACGCATAACGGTGCCCAAGGCGCGTTATTGCGCGCGTTACCACGCGCTGCGCTAGCCACGCCAACAAGAGAATCAACAGCACCTGGCCGAAGCGAACCAGCGGCACACTCCAAGCCAACAGGATCTCCTCGTACCGCTCCATCAATTCGCCTCCTCTAAGTGGCGCTGCAAGTCCTCGAGTTCCTCGAGCGCAACCAGCCAGGCCTCTTCGAGCTCACTTTCCTGGCCTTTCAATCCCGCCTGCTGATTGAGCAGCGTCTTGAGTTCGTCCTTGCGCGCCGCCTCGTACAGGCCCGCCTCACCCAGACGCTCTTCGACTTCGGCAAGCGCCTGTTGTACGGTCCCCAGTTCTTTTTCCAGCTTGTCCGCTTTGCGCTTGTGAGGCGCGAGCAATTGCCGCAGGGACGCCGCAGCTTGGCGCTGTGCGCGCTTGTCCGTCTTTTCGCCTTCGCTCTCGGCAACCGCAGACGTTGTCGATGACTGCCGCGCACGGTGATCCAGGAGCCAACGCGCGTAGTCTTCCAAATCGCCATCGAATGGCTGGACACGCCCTTCGGCCACGAGGAAAAACTGGTCCGTCGTGCTCTTGAGCAGATGTCGATCGTGGGACACCACCAGAACGGCGCCCTCGAAATCCTGCAGCGCCATCGTCAGGGCAAGGCGCATCTCCAGATCAAGGTGGTTGGTCGGCTCATCGAGCAACAGCAGATTGGGCTTACCCCATGCGATCAGCGCCAGTGCCAACCGCGCTTTCTCTCCGCCGGAAAAATTACGCACCGCCTCATCGCACCGCTCACCTCGGAAATCGAACCCCCCAAGGAAATCACGTAATGTTTGCTCTCGTTCACCCGGCGCGATCCGTTGAACATGCAAGAGTGGACTCGCTGCCGGGTCCAGGGCATCCAGCTGATGCTGGGCGAAATAGCCGACGACGAGGTTTTCGCCCCGGGACAACGCTCCCGCGACCGGCGCCAGATCGCCTGACAAGGTCTTGATCAGTGTCGACTTGCCTGCACCGTTCGGGCCGAGCAGGCCGATACGCGCCCCCGGCACGAGCTGTAGCTTGACCTTTTCCAGTACCGCGCGGCCTTCATAACCCAGTGCGCCTTCACTCAGGTCGAGCAACGGGCTGGAGACCTTGTCCGCCTCACGGAAGCTGAAATCGAACGGTGAGTCGACATGAGCCGGCGCCAGTTCCTCCAGCCGTTCCAACGCTTTGATGCGACTTTGTGCCTGGCGCGCCTTCGTGGCTTTCGCCTTGAAACGGCGAATGAAATCTTCCATGTGCGCGCGTTGCGCTTGCTGCTTCTCGAACGCTTGCTGCTGTTGGGCCAACCGTTCTGCCCGAGTACGCTCGAACGCAGAGTAGCCGCCGCGATAGAGCGTGAGCTTGCGCTGCTCGAGATGCGCGATGTGATCGACAACGGCATCAAGGAAGTCACGGTCGTGAGAAATCAGCAGCAACGTCCCGGGATAGCTGCGCAGCCAACCCTCCAGCCACAGGATGGCATCCAAATCGAGGTGGTTCGTCGGCTCGTCCAGCAACAGCAGGTCCGAGGGGCACATCAGTGCCTGGGCAAGATTCAGGCGCATGCGCCATCCGCCAGAAAAGTCACCGACGCGGCGATCCATTTGCGCGTTGTCGAAACCCAGACCGGCGAGCAACTTGCGCGCACGTGCTTCGGCGCTGTAGCCATCGACGCTGTCGAACTCGCTGTGCAGCCGTGCTTGCGCAGTACCGTCATGGGCGGCTTCGGCAGCCTGCAGCGCGGCCTGGATGCGCCGCAGCTCGAGATCACCGTCTAGAACGTAATCCACCGCTAGGCGGTCGAGCGTGTCCACCTCCTGCCGCATGTGTGCAATGCGCCAATCAGGAGGCATCTGGCAATCGCCGGCATCTGGTCCAAGATGCCCACGAAGCAAGGCGAACAGACTGGACTTGCCCGCGCCGTTGGCACCAATGAGGCCTGCTTTCTGGCCCGCGTGCAGGGTCAACTCCGCGCCTTCGAGCAAGCGCTGCGGACCCCGTTGTAACGTAAGATTCTGAAGTCGGATCATAGTGGGCGCGGATTTTATCAGGTTGGCCCAAGGGCGTATCTAACGTCCTTAGGGGCGCGTGAGGGGAATACGAGGCATGCTGAAACTGTGGGATTTCGCACTGGATTTTTACGCTCGGCCTGGCGTCGAGGCGGATTGCCTCGCGCTTCAGGAGCGCGGCGTGGACGTGTGCCTGTTGCTCTGCTGCGCATGGCTCTTCGCCAACGGTACGCCCTTCGAGCCCGCGCGCTTCGCATCGCTGCAAGGCATCGCGTCCTCGTGGCAGGACCACGTCATCGCCCCGTTGCGGCGCATCCGACGTGACTGGAAGGAAGGCGCACGCGAGGACACCGCGCTGAGCGCGCTGCGTGAACGGCTCAAACGCCTCGAACTCGACGGTGAACGTATTTTGTTGGAGCGCCTGGAGACAGCGACCGCGTCATGGCCGAAAGGCCGAACGCCTTCGCCCAACTGGCTCACAAGCGCAACGCAGATCGCCCGTGATGACGCAGCCACGCAACGCCTGATCGAACGCTTGCGTGGCGGTGCGTAAGCGGAACGTCCCGCACTTACAGCCCGGCAGCCAATGCCGAGCTGTCAGAATACACACGTATCAGGACGGCTTTTCAGGCGTGTCCGACGTGTCCACCGAGTTAACGGGGACGTTCTTGACCGGCGCTTTGCGGGTACTGGGCTTGGCCGCAGGCTTGCGCGCCGCGGGAACGGC
The DNA here is from genome assembly GCF_014647635.1 of Pseudomonas matsuisoli. Classification (GTDB taxonomy): domain Bacteria; phylum Pseudomonadota; class Gammaproteobacteria; order Pseudomonadales; family Pseudomonadaceae; genus Pseudomonas_P; species Pseudomonas_P matsuisoli. The sequence goes on along the minus strand of NZ_BMPO01000004.1, from coordinate 453,689 downwards.
GGCAGCCGGATTTAACGCAGGCGTGGTAAACGCCGGTACCGCGGTGTCACCTTCGACAGGCTTGGCCGGCGTCGTCGGTTTCTTGGCGGCAGCGGGTTTTGTAGCGGGCTTGGCTGTGCCATTCGAGGCCGCGGGCGTCTTGGCAGCAGCAGGCTTGGCAGCGGACGCAGGCTTAGACGCCGTAGGCTTCTTCGCCGCGCTATTCGCTTTTACCGGCTGCGCTTTCGTAGGAGTTGCCTTGTTTGCTGCTACGGGAGGTTTAGCGGCGGCAGTGGGCTTGGCTTTAGCCGGCGCACTCGCTGGTTTAGCTGGAGCCGTCGTCGCCGCTGCGGTAACGGGCTTGCGCGTCGTTCTGGCGGCAGGAAGCGGCTTGGCTGACGTAGTGGAGGCTTTGCTCGGGGATGTCTTAGCGGCCACTTTGCGGTTGTTCGCAACGGGTGCGGTCGCCGCCTTCTTTTTCGCGGCGGGCATATCGCGGTCGACCAATGCCTTGCTAGCGGCCAGTTGAACCTGCTCGATGCCTTTGGCGAGCGAGCGGGTCTCCTGCACGTCGCGCTTGAGCTGCGCGATGTACGTGAGGGTTTGTTCCTGGCGGGTCTTGAGATCTGCGATCAGCGGTTCGAGCTCGGCAACCTTCCCGGATGCTTTGTTCTGCGCTTTGGCCTTACCGGCATCAGTGGCCTTTTGCAGTTTTTCGCGCGCACTCTGCAACTTCTCTTGGGCTTTGCCGCGCTGCTTTTCATGATCGGCGAGTAGTTTTTCCGCATCGGTCAGTGCCGATGAGCAGGCCTCATCCAAATGGTCGATCAGGCTCTGTGAGAGTTGTTGCAGCAGATGAAGCGGTGTAGCGACGGGCGACGACTTCTTTTTGGCTGACATAACGAGCCTCCTGACTGAAACAGGCCCCCATACTAGTCAGCACAGATGACGATCGCAAAGCGGTCGCGCGCGAGTTCAACAAGCATAGGCACCGAACGCCGCACCGCTCGAAAAACGGTGCGGCCCCATTTCAGTCAAACGACCGCATGGGACAATGACGATCAGGCCGATGCGGTGGGGGCTTCAGGTGCGGTCTGTGCTTGCTCGTGCGCCTTGTGCAGCACCTCGATCAAGCAGTCTTCGAGCTCGAAGCGCTCTTGCAACATCTGACCGAGACGCTTGAACTGGGCTTGCGCATTCGCATTGGACGCGCGCGCCTCGCAGCCATCGTTATAGGCAAGAACCGCCTCGGTGCTGGCTTCGATACGGGGATAAATTTGATGGGCGAAGTCGATACCGCGCGTGTCACCGAAGGCTTCGGCTTCACCTAGCAACTGCTCGTACACTTCGAAATGGCCCGCTGAGACGTAGTCCAGCAGGATGCCGCAAAATTCACGCTGATTCTCTGCCGTGGTCGCTTCTACTTCGGCCTTGTCATTCATGTCGGCATACGCCTTGATCAGCTCATGCCGTGCGTGAAGCCAGCGATCTACCAACTGATTGACTCCGCCCCAGCGCTCTTGAACGTTCTCGCAGCTATTGAGCATGTTGACCTCACTCCCCTACAAATTATCGGCAACACACCGGATCAAACCGGCCGCCATGGGTGCCACGACGCGCTGCATGGCACGCCGCATACGAGTTTCAAGACATCCGGAGAGTAAGCCGGTGTCCATCCAGCCCACAAGACTGGCCGTCGGAAACCTGCTTTCGACAATGCAAGTCCTCAGTCGGCAAAAAATAAGAACACGGCATGGAACCGGTTGTTCCATCAGATTGCTGGCGATCTGCCCCGGCTTGGCCGTAACGCAAGGCTCAGCCACCCAGACGCACTGCACCTAATGTCGGCGTAGCAATTGAAAAGCAGACAGCAGCATGAAACCTGCAAATGCCAGCAGGCTCCATTCCGCAACGCTCATGCCGTACAGGCTCCAATTCACTTGCAGGCAGTCCGCCGAGCCGTCGAAGATGGCCTTGACCATGGTAGGGAATGTCATCTCGTCCAGCATGCGTTCCAACGGCATGAGGCAGTCGGATGAACCTTCACGCGGCAGATTCTGCAACCACACCTGACGACCCGCGCTGAACGCTCCGAACGATGAGAACGCCAGTGCCACGGCACCGTAGATACGCCGGCCGAAGGCCTTAGGTCGATGCACGACAGCCGCGAGGCAGGCCACCGCAAAAGCGGCCATGCATGCACGCTGTATCAGGCAAAGCGCGCAAGGCGCGAGCCCAATCCCGTGCTCGAGATAAAACGCTGTTCCCAGGATCGCCGTGGACACCAGCAATCCGAGCAGGAACAACAACGGCGGGCCGGCTAAAGGCATTGGATCACCGACTGAAGAAGAGGCTTTACGGTAAAAAAACCATGCGACGCTTTCAAGCGGACACGCCGCGCCTCGAAGGCTCGGCATCATCCATTATCTCGCGCACCTCCGCCAGGAGGGCGCGCAGGCAGGTTCTTGATACCTAAGACGTCATCGCTAAATCAGTTACGGGCAATCGTCGCGCCGGGCACTGTTGCGGCACGGATTACCGCACCGCTGTGAGCCGTAGTGACCAACGCGGGCAGACGCCGATCCGAAAGCTCGAGCCCTTCGACGAACAACCGTTGGCTCTTCACGTCCTCACCCAATTGAGCAAGCAATCGAGCAAGCTCCGCACAGGTTTCTGGCTGACGATCGAAGCTCAGGCTGCTTTCGAGATAGTCCCGCGCCTTGCCCCAGAGGCGGCATTTCTGGCTCAGCCGCCCGAGACAGCGCAGCAATACAGCGTCGGATGGATGTTGCGGCAACCAGCGCTCGGCAACCTTCAACTGCGCTGCAGGATCGCGCGTCAGCAACACGCCGTAGAGCTCAACTAGAGGCCCTGCGTAGTTCGCCTGGATGGCGTGTCGCAGGACGGGCTCGGCTTCATCGTCTGCGCCCATTCGATGCAGCGCAGCGGCGTAGCGCACGACCAGCTCCGTGTCTTCTCGCAGCGCCGGACTCAACTCGCGCCATGCGTCGATCAACCGCGCTGGGGATTCGCTGGTAGCGGTCTGCCCGAGTAGACCTTCCAAACGTCCACGCCACGCCTGGCGTTCGAGCAATGCCAGCTCGTCACCCGTTAGCACTTTCTGCTTACGTAGCGCTGGCAACAGTTCGATAACCGCAGGCCAATCGTCACGTCGCTGATGGACCTGGGCCAACTGGCGCAAGACATGGCGGTGACTGGGATGGCGTTGACGCATGGCCTCCAGTGTCGTGACGGCACCGTGGGCGTCGCCGTGATCTTCCTGCAACTCCGCATGCGTCAGCGCGATAGCAAGTTCCGCTTTCGGCTGGCGCTCCAGCGCACGCTCCAGTAACGCGTCGCGCTCTTCGACCTGTCCAAGCTCGTTCGCTGCGCGGGCCGCGCCAAGGTAGAGCAAAAGAGGCTGGGGGTCAGATTCGGCGGCACGTTTGAGGTGCCCGAGTGCGCTCTGCCAACGTGCCTCCGACAACTCCAGCATGCCCTGTTCGACCGCTTTACGGTTACGGCGCTCGCGGTGATAACGCGACCACGGGTTGACGGTCCGGCCAGAGACGTACAGCGCGCGCAACAGCCATCGAATCAGGATCAGCGCAACCAGAATGGCAACGAGAAGGCCCAGAAAAACCCAGAGCGTCGATTCGTAGCGAAACCCTTGGTAGGCGATGAGGACGTAGCCGCTGTGCAGGCTCATGGCATAACCCAACGCACCTGCGATCGCAGCAAGGACCAGAACGATCACCAATACCCGGATCATGCGCCATTCTCCGCAGGCTGTTCGGCTGGCTGCTCGCTGTCCTCGCCCGGCGCGTCGGCGTCCGGCATATCGGCGCCATTGGGTTTATCGACGCCAGCGTCGTCTCGCCCGCGCTGGCGTACGTAGGCTTCCAGACGCGTCAGCGCGGGACGCAAATCAGGCGTTTCCACCTCGACGATCTGGCCGGATAACTGGCCCAACCGCTGCTGCAGCGACTGCACGCTGGCGTTGCGCGCATCGAAATACTGCTCAAGCACCTCGCGTGCTTGCTTGACCGCGCCCTCGTAGACGTCCTGACGCGCATTCAAGGCGCCCCATTGCGCTTGCTCCATCGCCAGCGACAATGTCAGACGCACCTGGGATAGCGTCTGACCGGCCAGCTGTGGACGGATGTCCTGGTCCGCATGCAGGTCAAGGCGCACATATTGAGCAAGCGTGTCGCGCCACCGCTGCCAGTCCCACCATGGGCGGGTGGTTCCGTCCATCGCCACCGCGCGCGAACGTTCATCGACGACGAACTCAGGCGCCATCGCCTGAAGGTCGTCGACCTGCGCGCGTAGTGCCGCCAATTGCAGATACAGGCCATTACGGTCGGGCTTGGGCAGGCTGCGCAATGCCTCCAACGCCTTGATCAATTCACCGCGGGCGGCAAACGCGAGTGGATCGTCCTGCACGCGGATGATGTCGTCCGCGGCCTGCAGCAAGGCCGTCGCACTGTTGATGTCCTGAAGCGCGGAAAGCCGCAGCATCCCGAGACGGACCAAGTGTTCGGCCTCGGCCAGACGCCAAGCCTCACGGCTTTCACCCATGACCTGAGAGAGCCCCTGCGCAAGGCTTTGCTGATTGCCCTGCAGCGTCATCAGCAAGCGCTGTTGTTCCGCCATTTGATCGGCGGTTGGCAGTGCCTCGACACGACGTTCCAAGCGCTCGCTACGCTGCCCCTGATCGCCGGCAAGGCGACGCGCCTCGTCGATCGCCTGGGCGATTTCGGTCTGCTGTGTGTTCGAGCCGTCACGCACCTGCTGCCACTGCCAGGCGCTCCAACCCCCGACGGCGATACCCACGGCGCCCACGAGCAATGCAAGCAGGGCCAGGCCATTCCCCGAACGGCGTTCCGCCGTCACGGGCGGAGCGATGGGGTCAGGTGACGGCGTGTTGAGTTTGGGTTCGTCCGCAGGGGCGGTTGAATGATCGTTCTTCTCGGGTGGCGTTTCGTTCACGTAACCTTCCTTTGCCTTATTCCTCGGGCTGACTTTTCGCCAGCGCCGCCAGCAACGCTTCGTTGGAAGCGCCGCGACAATCCACTATTCGAGTACATCCTGCATCGCGAGCAAGCGCCGCTACACGGGCGCTGGGAACGAACAGGGGCAACTGACTCAGCGCGGGCCACGCATCGCCGGAAGCGCGCTGCAGATGTTCAAAACCCTGCCCACTGCTGACAACCAGCCCATTCAGGCGTTCCGCCTGCACGACCCGCGCGGCGTGTCCAGGAGGGGATTCGAGAGGACTTCTGCGATAGAGCGCCAGGGCATCCACCTGCGCGCCCCGCTCGACGAGCCCATCGTGCAATGCTTCCCGCCCGCCTTCTCCGCGCAACAGCAGCACCTTCGGCTCGGGCACCGCCAGCGCCTCATTCAACTCGGGCAGCGCCAGAAGCGTTTCACTGTCCTTGCCATCCGGCCAGACCGCATCGATGCTGAATTCCGCCAACACGGCGGCGGTCCCAGGTCCAACCGCGAACCAGTACGGTGCCAGGGGCAATTGCGGCCAATAGATGTCGATACGCTCGCAGCCGAGGCGAGCGGCGGGTTTGCTGATGGCAATGACCGCATGGTAACGGTCGAGCTCCAGGATGCACGTGCGCTGTTCAGGCGTTTCGGGCAGGGCTTGGATGTCCAGCATCGGCAGGCTGTAACCAAACAGCCCGTGCGCCTCAAGCAATGCGGCAAGCGCCTCGCCCTCGGCAGCAGGACGTGTCAGCAACAGGCGCCAAGCCATCATTCGGACGCGCCGTAAACCGCATCGAGGATTTGCTGCGCACCTAATGCGAGCAGATCCTCGGCGACACGCTCACCCAACGCGACAGCCTCGTTACGGGGCGCGCGCTGCTCCGCCTGCAACAGCACGCCGCCATCGGGCTGTCCCACTAATCCGCGCAACCACAACTGGTCGTCCTCGAGCTCGGCGTAACATGCAATCGGCACCTGGCAGCCACCGTTCAACCGACGATTCAACGCGCGCTCAGCCTCGACGCGGCTGGCGGTATCGGCATGGTGTAACGGCGCCAACAGGGCATGAATCTCCTCGTCCTGGGTCCGGCACTCGATACCTACCGCGCCTTGTCCGCCGGCGGGCAGGCTTAGCTCTGCCGAAAGACAATCGCGAATACGCGCTTCGAAGCCAAGGCGAATGAGCCCTGCCGCTGCGAGGATGATGGCGTCGTACTCGCCGGCATCGAGTTTCGCCAGACGGGTGTTTACGTTGCCACGCAGGAAATGAACCCGGAGATCAGGACGCCGCGCGAGCAACTGCGCTTGCCGCCGTAGGCTTGAGGTGCCGACGACGCTGCCTGCTGGCAGATCATCGAGATGGGCGAAATGGTTCGAGATGAAAGCGTCGCGTGGATCTTCTCGCTCGCAAATGCAGAACAGCCCCAACCCTAGAGGAAATTCCATCGGTACGTCTTTCATCGAATGCACCGCGATGTCGGCGCGTGATTCGAGCAGTGCGGCTTCCAGCTCCTTGACGAAGAGTCCCTTGCCGCCGATTTTTGCGAGCGGCGAATCGAGCAGCTTGTCCCCTCGACTCACCATCGGCACCAGCGACACGACCAATCCGGGATGAGCCGCCTGCAATCGGCTTTTGACGTACTCCGCCTGCCACAGGGCGAGGGCGCTTTGGCGCGTGGCGATGCGGATTTCTCGGGGGAACGACATGGCGGCACTCAACAACAAAAGGTCGCCATGATAACAAGAAGCGCCAGGCTTCGAAGGAAGTGGCAGAGTGTCGCGCTGCCAGCGGTCGGCAGCGCTTACCGGTTCGAATGGACCGTTAGAGCGTGCTCATCAAACGGCGTACACCGGCCACATGCCGCCGGCTCACCGTCAATGCGTCACCGTTCATGCCCCGCAGGAACAACTGGAAGTGCCCGAGCGGGGTCCGCTGCAAGCGCTCGATCCGCTCGCGGGCGACCAATGCATTACGGTGGATGCGTACGAATCGATCGCCAAACTCGTCTTCCAACGACTTGAGCGGCTCGTCCAACAAGACTTCTCCGTGGTCGTGGCGCAGCGTCACGTACTTGTGGTCGGCGATGAAGTAGATCACCTGATCCAACGGAATCAGCTCGATCCCTTTGCGCGTACGCGCGCTGATATGGCTGCGCGGCCCATTTCCGGTATCCGCGGCCGGCCGCGTCAATGCGGCAAGCTGCACACGGTTCGGGCGCTCGGCATTCTTCAACGCCTCGGCAAGTGATTCCGGCCGGACCGGCTTCACCACATACCCGATTGCGCTCACCTGAAACGCTTCCAGGGCGAACTCGTCATGTGCAGTGCAGAAAATCACGGCAGGCGGCGTATCGCGCTCGCAGAGCTTGGCGGCCACTTGCAGGCCATCCAAGCCCGGCATGCGGATATCGAGTAGGACGACATCTGGCTTCAGGCTGTCGATCAGCGTAAGCGCCTCTTCACCATTACTGGCAGCCGGCTCGAGGACTCGATAACCACCGAGATCGCTTACCAGGCGATTGAGACGTTCTCGGGCCAAGGGTTCATCATCAACGATCAGGACATTCATATAGATCTGGCTTCCTGGCGGTTGTCTCGCAGGGGGTAACGTAGACGGGTAACGTGACAGCCATCACGGCGCTCTGAAGTGAGACTAGCCTCGGCTCCGAAAAGTGCCACAAGCCGGGCCTCGATGTTCAGCAACCCCTGTCGCGTGCCGCGTGGCGATGTTGGTTTGACCGCATCGTCGTAGGGGTTACTGACCTGGAGTTCAAAAAAACCGGATTCGACCCATGCATCGACCTCGATGGTGCCACCTTCGACGCGTGGCTGGATACCATGCAACACCGCATTTTCTAGCAGCGGTTGCAGGGTGAGCTGTGGAATACGCATCTCTTCCGGCACACCCTCGACCCGCCATTGCATCGCGAGCCGGTCACCGCAGCGGTATTGCTCGATGGACATGTATCGCTGTGCAAGCTCCAACTCCTCGCACCACGGCACCAAGGTGTCGGGGCGCGCAAGGCTGGCCCGGAACAAATCCGAGAGATCGAGCACGGCCTGCTCGGCTTTGTACGGGTCGATCACGATCAAACTCGCGATACTGTTCAGGCTATTGAATAAAAAGTGCGGGCGGATACGGGCCTGCAAGGATTCGATACGCGCGCGCAACTCCGCCTGCTGTTGCCGGCGCCACTGGCTTTGCAGGTAGAAATAGCGCAGTAGCAGCGCCGACATGATCAGCGCGATGCTGCCGTGACGCAGGTAGAGATTCATCTCGTCCACGCGCTGCAGCGGCCCTACGAGCTGGAAGTAGTCGCTGACAGCCGTGCAACCCAGCGTTAGCGCGACAACCACAAGCGCACAGCAGAAACCGGCGATCGCAGGACGCAGCCGCGCTAACAGCGGGCGCAGACGGCACAGGAGCGCGGCCGAGAGCAGCACGATCCACTGTACGAACAACGAGGTGAGCGCAAGCCTTACCCAGTCGAAATGCACCTGCCGAGCGTCCGCGAGCACGAGGACCAGCACCAGCAATTCAGCCGCCAGCACGAGGCCCAACAACGCCTCGGATTCGCACAGCTCTGGTAGGAAGAAGTCATCGACCCGAGCGGGTTTGGATTTGAACGCTAGCAGGTTGCGTAAACGCCACATCAGGTCAACGGACTCGCGGGTTCGATAGGAGATCGTCGCGATCCGGCGTTGACCGCGTCCTACGGTCGGCTTACCGGACGGCAGCCATAGCTGAGCATCTTCCCCGGAGCGCGCCCTGTCGGCAAGTCACGATCATGAGCCAAATACGTCTTTGTGATGCAGCTTGAGTAACCTCGTGTAGCGCGACTGGAATGAACGGCGTCGACTATCCTTCCTTTCTCCAGACACCTCTTGCAAAAGGCGTTGTCTATCGACCGGTTTTCTCGACGCAGCGACGACGCGAATACACCAGCGTAGGCAGTGGACAACCATGGAGATCGGCAAGGATGACGGCGTTGGCAAGACATAAAAGAGCGTTCGCGGCCCTGACCGTAGCCGGCCGCGTGCGCAGGCACAACGAAGACGCCGTGCTCTGTTCGCCGGAGCTGGGACTTTGGGCCGTTGCCGACGGCATGGGTGGCGCGCAACGTGGCGAAGTCGCCAGTGCTTTGGCCCTGGAAACCCTCCAGCGGGCCATTGCCAACGGCCAGGGCCTGCGCACGGCGATGCATGCGGCAAACCTTGCCGTGTTCGAATACGCCGAGGCGAACAACCTGGAAATGGGGACCACCCTGGTCTGCGTTCGCATTCATGACGACTCTGAATATGAATTGGCCTGGGCGGGAGACAGCCGCGCCTATTGCATCGACGCCCACGGCATTCGCCAACTCTCCCATGACCATAGTTGGGTCCAGACCATGGTCGACGCCGGCGAACTGACCGTGGACGAAGCCCGCCGCGACCCCCGACGCAATATCGTGCTGCGCTGCATCGGCCAGACGCTAGAGGGGTTCGATATCGGCTACAGCCGCGCCCCGCTAGAGCCCAACGAGCGAATGCTGTTGTGCAGCGACGGACTCTCGGGCGAGCTGGACGACACTGAGCTCTTTCGTCTTTGCAACGATGACGCCGACCCTACGACCACTGTGAACCGCCTTGTGCAAGGTGCGAACGACTGCGGCGGGCGAGACAACATTTCATGCATCGTGATCGGACGGAACGTTACGGCAGTGATGACGATCGAATCGGCGATGCGCCGTTTTATCCGGCGCCTGATCAGCCCGAAGAAACCCCGACAACCCTATACGCCCTGATGCCATGACCGAACGGACAATCGAAATGCGCGGCTATGAAGTCCACAGCCTGCTAGGGCGCGGTGGTATGGCCGAAGTCTATCTGGCGACCCAGCGATCGCTTCAGCGCAAAGTGGCAGTCAAAGTGCTGCTCAGCGCGGACGACGAAGAATTCAAGCAACGCTTCATTCGCGAGGCGCACATCGTCGCGTCTCTCCACCACCCCGCCATCATCACGATCCACGATGTCGGCCGGCTGGCGGACAACCGCCTCTACCTCGCCATGGAATATGTCGCTGGTGGTGACCTGCGCCGCTACAAGGGTCGCGCCTTGCCCGCAGGTCAGGCGCTGGGCATCATTCGCGAGATCGCCGAAGGGCTGGCGGTCATTCATGACAACGGCCTGGTCCACCGCGATCTGAAGCCTGCCAATATCCTGTTTCGTGAAGACGGCACGGCGGTCATCACCGATTTCGGCGTCGCCAAGAAGCTCGAAATCGACAGCGACGTGACGCAATTCGGCATTGCCGTCGGCAGTCCGGCCTACAGCAGTCCCGAGCAAGCGCGCTGCGAGGTGCTCGACCAGCGCAGCGACATTTACAGCCTGGGCGTCATCCTGCTCGAACTGCTTACGGGCACGAACCCCTTCAAGGGCACAGGCTACAACGAGACCGTGCTCAACCAGGTCCAGTTGGTCGCACCGCCGCTCACCGGGCGCTTGGCTCTCTATCAACCGCTCCTGGACCAGATGCTCGCCAAACACCCGGACGACCGTTTCAAGGACTGCGGTGAATTGCTGGCGGAGCTCGACGAATTCCAAGACGACAGTGTGCCGCGCATGGCGCTGGCCCCTATCGCCACAGCGAAGGCGTCCGCACCGACCGCGAGCACGCCGACACCTGCCACAACATCGACCGCACCCACCAGGACCCGCGCCGCCGGACGTGGCAAACCGGTCCTTCTGATGTGGTGCCTGCTGGGCGTCATTACCTTTGGTGTCCTGGGAGGTGGCGGGTATTTCGCGCACCAACATTGGCAACTCGCGAATTACATCGAACAGGGCAACCAGCGCTTCGCCGAAGGCAAATTGATCGAACCTGGTGAAGACAGCGCAGATCACTATTACCGCCTGGCGCTCGCTCAGGCCCCTGAAAACCAGGAAGCGCTCGCCGGTTTGCAACGCGTGAAAAGCGCTCGCGTCACCCGCTTGCTCTGGAAGGCCGAACAGCGCCTGGAGGACGGCCAGTTAGTCGCGCCTGTCGGTGACAGCGCGGACGACTACTACCGCCAGATTCTCGCGCTCTCACCTGGTCACGCTGCCGCCGAAGCCGGCCTGCGACGCGTGGCGGAACAACGTGTCGCGCAAGCATTGCAGCAGGGTGACGAACGTCTGAAGCAGGGCCAGCTCGTTCTGCCCGAAGATGACAGTGCCGTGTACTACTATCGTCAAGTGCTTGAATGGGAACCACAGAACAGCGCGGCGCAAGAGGGTCTCGCGCAGGTCAACCAACGCTTCGTGGATGAAGCCAAACGCGCCTACGCGCGTCGTGAATACACGCTGGCCAAGGAATACATCGCGCAAGGGCTGGAAATCGATGAGAACAACGCTGCACTGATACGGCTGCAGGATACCCATACGCAACGCACCAAGGCTGCACCGTCCCGCTCAGCCGCGACGACGACGGCTTCTACCGGTAATGGCACCTTGGAAAACCCGGTCATCCAGGTCAAACGTATCTGGAACCGTATCTTCAACTGATGTTTGCTCAGGGAAAGGAGCAGGCAGGGCAAATGCTTAAAATTCAGTTCAACGATAATCGCCAGGCACCGCTCTGGCTCGTCAATCAGTGTTTCACGATCGGCCGTGACTCCCGCAACGATCTCGTTCTCGAAGACGACGGCGTTGATGATTTTCACGCCGAAATCCGCAACGAGCAGGGGATCTATTACCTCTCCGACACCGACAGCGAAGGCGGCGTGCTCGTCAACGGCGCGCTGATCGAGGAGCGCTACGCGCTGCAAGCCGGTGATCAGGTGCGCATCGGGACGGCTGACCTGCAATTACTCGACCCCACACGAGCGCACAGCGCCAGCGGTGGCGGCCGTTGGTATCTGCAGGTGCTCAGTGGCGAGCAGGAAGGCAAGAAATTCCACATCAATGGTTCCATGACCTTTGGCCGCTCGATCAAATGCGAGCTGAGTTTCAGCGACATGGCCCTTTCCCGTCGGCACTGCGAATTTTTCCTGCGCGATGACATCCTCGAGCTGAAGGACCTCGCGTCCATCAACGGTGTGACCGTCAACCAGCAGCGCGTTACGACGGCGCAACTCAAGCCAGGCGATGAAATCCAGATGGGCTCGGTGACGATGTTGGTCATCGGGCCCAAACCTGCGCAACAGGACGTCATCGATGAGGACGCGACCGTTTTCATGCGGGCAGCCGACCTGCCACCGCCCACGCCGCGCAGCGACACACCGCCGGCGAACCGTCGCTCTTATCGGCGTCGCCAGCCGGAGCCTGTGGGCAATATCGTCCCCGACGCGCCGACCACTGGGACGGGAAAGATCGTACTCATCGGCCTCAGCGCCACCGCCGTGGTTGCCGTAGTAGGCACCCTGCTCATCTGGTTTACCTGATCGCCACGCCGACGAAACCTTACCTGTGGGAGCGAGCCATGCTCGCGACAGCGTACGCCCTCACAAAACCCAAACGCCTCCATACCTCTAAACTGACGACGCACACGTAGCGACTCGAACGGACACTCATGGACTTGATCTTCCTAGGCACCTCCGCCGGCACGCCTACTCGCTCTCGCAACGTCAGTGGGCTTGCCGTCCTCGAAGAATCCGGGCGCGGCTGGCATCTGGTGGATTGTGGCGAAGGCACGCAGCACCAAATACTGCGCACACCCTTGTCGCTGCACACGCTCGAGTCGATCTTCATTACCCACGTCCATGGCGACCACTGCTACGGCCTGCCAGGCCTCGTGGCAAGCGCTGGGCTCACTGGCCGACGAGCCCCGCTGCGGATCGTTGGTCCGGCGGATATCGAGCGCTGGCTGACGACGACACTCACGTTGACCGGCTGCACTCTTCCCTTCGAGCTCCACTTCGAAGCGGTAGAACGCACGTCCCAGTGGCAATCGCACACCTTGCATATCGACGCCTGGCCGCTTTCTCACCGCGTGCCGTCCTACGCCTACCGCTTTACCGAAGCACGCCCCGGCCCGCAGCTTGCCTTTGCTTCGCTTGAGCGCGACGGCGTACCCAAAGGGCCTTTGTGGGGGCGCTTACTGCGTGGCGAGGACGTAGAAAATCAAGGGCGCCGCTTTCGCAGCCTTGACTACGTCACCTTTGACCGCGAGCCTCGGCGCATTCTCGTCGCCGGCGACAACGATCGCCCCGAGCTGCTTGCCGATGCATGCGACGGCGCCCAGGTTTTGGTTCACGAAGCGACCTACACCGCGGATGTCGCCGAACGCGCAGGCCCAAATGCCGGCCATAGTTCGGCATTCGGCATCGCTCAATTCGCCCAAGCCACCGGTCTCCCACACCTGGTATTGACGCACTTCAGTGCGCGCTACCAAAACGATGAGCGTCACAGCCCATCCATCGAAACCTTGCGAGAGGAAGCGGCAGCTCATTACGACGGCGCACTGTTCATGGCAAAGGATTTCCAGCGTTATCGGCTGGATAAGCACGGCGCGCTAATGCTGCTGCCAGATCCTGCGTAGCGTCCTTGCGTCGGCGGCTGCATCTCACACAAATGAGCTTCAACGCGCACGTAGGGCGGGTGAAACCCGCGGCTTATAAGGGCCACGCGGGTTTTCACCCGCCCTACGTCTCGATGCGCGGATGCCTTACACGCGGAAGCGGCTGACCATCATCTGCAACTCGTTGCCCAGGCGCGCGAGCTCAATGCTGGAGGCTGCGGTTTCCTCGCTGGCGGACGCCGTTTGCTCGGAAATATCCCGTACGTTGACCACACTACGGCTGATCTCGTCTGCAACGGCGCCCTGCTGCTCGGCAGCGGCCGCAATCTGCTGGTTCATCGACTGAATGTTCGAGACCTTGTCGGTGATCGACTTCAGCGCGCTACCGGCCTTACGCGTCAGGTTGACGCTGCTGTCCGTCATATCGCGGCTGTTTTGCATCGACGACGCCACCTGGCGGGTGCCCTGCTGGAGGCCGGCCACCAATTGCTCGATTTCTTCGGTCGACTGCTGCGTACGCTGGGCAAGCCCGCGAACCTCGTCCGCCACGACCGCGAACCCGCGACCCGCTTCACCTGCACGTGCAGCCTCAATCGCCGCGTTGAGGGCCAGCAGATTGGTCTGCTCAGCCACCGCTTTGATCACGTCCATCACGCCGCCAATCTTGTTGCTTTCGGCTTCCAGCATGGCCATAGCGTCCGTCGAGCGCGTCATCTCGCCCGCGAGCTGCTCAATGTGCGTGACGACTTCGGAGACGACCTTCTCACCCTGACGTGCATCCGTATCGGCTTCGCTGGCGGCCACGGACGCCTGTTCAGCGTTACGCGCCACTTCCTGCACGGTCGCAGCCATCTCATGCATCGCTGTCGCGACCTGGTCGGTTTCGACCTTCTGACTGTTCACACCGGCGCTGGTCTGCTCGGTAACCGCAGACAGCTCTTCAGCGGCACTGGCGATTTGCGTCACGCTGTCACGGATGCCGCCAATCAGGTCGCGCAACGTTGTGCCCATGTCCTTGACGCCTTGCTGCAACGCACCGATTTCGTCCTTGCGGTCGACCCGCGCAGTCTCGGTAAGATCGCCCGATGCGATCTTCTTGACCACCTGCAGCGTGTCACCCAGCGGACGGGTAATCTGGCGCGTGATGATCCAGGCAGCAAGCAGCCCCACCAGTAGCGCAGCCAGTGCAACGGAAATCTGAAGCGTACGTGCTTGCGCAATTTCCATATCACGGCGCTCGATCTGGATTTTGGTGAGTTCTTTACTCAACCGAACGATTTCGTACCCCTCCTGGGTCAGCTCCTTGCGTGCGGTGACAATGTCATTGTTCGCGGAATTCGCCGCCCGGACTGCGCTCAGGTATCCATCGAGTGCCGCCTCGATTTGTGCAGCTTCCGCGCCCCGTTCACCATCGAAGACATTTGGAATACCGCGAGCCAGCACACGGGTCATCTCGATCTGACGCTCGACGGTGGCGGCAGCCTCATCGCCAGGCGCAATGTTGTAGCCCCTCATTTCATACCGAACCATCAACCAGTTCTCACGCAGCTGCGCGAGCGCACGGTACCGGGCCAGGCGATTTTCATCGTAGGTAGCAAGCTGCATGACGGACTGATTGATCGTTTCGATGACTTCGCTGGCCACCTTGGCCAAGCGCCCCATCTCCGTGCGTGCGTCGTTACCGACACGATAGCCTTCTCGCATTTTCTGCAACGAAACGCGGTAGGCGGCGATCTGGTCGCCTTGCGCTTTCAACAGCGCAACGTTCGCCGGACTGACAAAACTGTTCAGTACCTCCTGATGCTGCGCGGCGAACCCGTCCACGGCCGCCTGAACGGTCGCGGCGACCTTTTCGTCACCGTTCGCGAGCATGTACTGCAGCCGCGTGACCCGCAGCTCGGTCAATGTATCGTTCAGCTCGCTGATTTCACCCATCCAGATGCTGCGTTGAGCCACGCCGCTCAGACCGATCCAACTCGAGATCGCCAACGCTAACGTCAGAATGAGTACAAAGCCGAATCCCAGCGCTAATTTCCAGGTAACGCTGATGTCAGCAAACCACTTTTTCATCGACCTTCCTTCCGCATGAGGCACAAAAACAATTCGCCGGACTGGCAGCACTTTTCGCTATCGTCCGCTGATGTTCTTTCTTGAGCTAAGGAGACGAAAAATAATCTTTGGCGTCACGTAATTGACATGAACCAGACGATTGGTAGGCACGGAAAAGTCGCTACGGTCGGGCGACCGATTGGATAGGTGGACATAGAACAGCGGCGTTTGGAGACCTAACGACGCGTTAAAGCGAGTTTCACGGCGAAACCCAGCAGGACGGCGCCCGTCATCCGATCTAACGTCTTGGATACCTTCGGCCGACGCAGCAAGTCCGACAGCGGGCGTGTGGCCAGGATCAGCGCCGTATACCAGACGAGCCCCAGTCCGACATGGAGGCAGGCCAGACCGAATGTATAAGGCGTAGCGTCGAATCCGGCAGGCACGAATTGCGGAAGAAACGAGACATAAAACACGCCGATCTTCGGGTTCAGCAGATTGCCGAGCAGCCCCTTCGCAAACCAGGCAGTGCCGGTCGACGACAGATCACCTTCACTCAGCACAACCGGGCGCGGGCGTAGCAGCAGGTTCATGCCCAGCCAGCACAGGTACACCGCGCCACCCCATTTCAAGAGTGTGAATGCCAGATCGGACGCGGCGACCAAAGCACCTAGCCCGACCGCCACAAGAACGCCCCACACCAGGCAGCCCGCACTGATACCAAGCGCTGCTCGCGCCGCCTGGCGACTGCCCTCGGTCGCTGCTGTACGCAGCACAAGTGCGGTATCGACGCCCGGCGTCACGGTCAACAAGCTTGCCGCCAGCAGGAACGCCAAAAGAGATTCGGTCACGCTCATGGCTTATCTCCTGCTGGGCTACACGTATTTACTTTTTCAGGGGCGCCAGGAAGTGGGCGGTGATCTGCTCGTATTCACCCGCCGCTTTCGCCAAGTGCAGCCACTGATCGACGTAGCTCTTCCACGCGATGTCGTCGCGCGGCAAAAGGAATGCCTTTTCGATGTATTGCATCGGCGTTTCCGGGTTCACTGCACACAGGTCCGGATAGTGCTGACTTTGATAACGCGCTTCGGACGCATCGGTGATCATCACATCCGCTTTGCCGTCTACCAATTGCTGGAAGATCGCCAAGTTTTCCTTCTCCAGCGTCAACTTCGCCTGCGGCAGGTTAGCGTGGACGAACGCCTCGTTGGTGCCGCCTGGAGGCTCGATGAGCGTTACCGAGGGTTGATTGATCTGGGCGATGGTCTGGTACCGCTCGACATTCTCGCAGCGCACGAAGGGGATCTTGCCGTCCAGGGTGATCGGCGAGCTCAGGAACGCGACCTTCTGCCGGGCCAGAGAAACGGACACGCCACCCACAGCGATATCGCATTTACCTGCGAGCATGTCTGGCGTCATGGTCTTCCAGGTCGTCGGAACCCACTGCACCTTTACGTCCAGGCTTTTCGCCAGCGATTCGGCTAGGGACACGTCGATACCCTCGTAGCCGCCATCCTCACGCAAATAGGTGTAAGGCTTGTAGTCGCCGGTAGTGCAAACCCGGAGCGCACCGTTCTGCTGGACGCTATCGAGGTGGGAAACCGGGGTTTCGGCATGGGCCAGACCGGCGAAAAGCAGCGCTCCTGCTGCCAAAGCGAATTTCATTGTTATGTCCTTCTAGGCAAACGCATGTGTGCGAAAACGGGAAGCGTCGCTGGCGACGCCGAAACGGAAGCTACCGCCACTTGCGGGGAAGAAACAAGTCACAAACGACTCTGGCACATCCCTTCTCGCTCGGTTGCAAGCAGCCGCTCGTTCGCGGTCGTTTGGCCTTTGAACGTGGCAAGAACGTCCATCGTCGAGTTTGGTACGAGCAGGTTGGCGGTTACGCCATAGCGGTAGATCTGGTAGCGGTTGCGCACAGGCATCGTACCCGGGCAGTTGGAGAAGTAGCCGTATTCGTAGCGAGTTTCGGAGCGGCAATTCTGTCGGCCAGAGCCATCTGGTGAGCAATAGGTGCGCGAGACCGGGCCCTCGCAGTAACCCGGCCCCCTGCATTCGACTCGCTCATCACGCGTAATCTGCTCGCCATGTCGCTCCGTCCAGGCAACGCTCATGTCGAAGGGCAGCGCATTGGCCGCGCCCTGCACGAGAAATGTGCTGCCGTCGTAGGCCGCCTTCGGCACCTCGGCTTCGATTGTCGTATGACCCACCATGAGCGCAAGATCGTTGGCAAATATGAGCGGTTTCATGCCGAACTCCAGCGAGCCCTGGCCGGGGCGCAGTTCGGCTGCCTGGCCGCCCAGGGCTTTTAAACGCGCAGCGTCTTGGACCTGTAGATAGCCACTGGCGGTATAGCCCGAGCAGCCGGTCAGCAAGAGCATCAGGGCAGCGAGGATGAGCAGCGATGTTGTTTTCATAGGGGGCTCGGCGCGCCACCGGACGGGCGCCGGTGAGAGTGCGCATTCTGGAGCGAGCCCGAAACAGCGTCCAGCCTGTCGCAGCGGGATATATGGCGAGTGAAAACGCATGCGCGGATCTTTAAGCGACGTCGCCTGTTCGACCGCTGGCGACTAAAGCGGATGGCCGCCCCGTCGCCCCTACAAAAGCCGCGTCTCGCAAGATCTTCGCATCGCCCCGCCCCGCTCTCTGTAGGGGCGACTTTAGTCGCGAGCGAAATCGGGCGCGCTGCAGGTATCGAGGCTATTGCGCGCCCCCCAAAAACATCTCTGCTCTAACGTAGGCAGGTTAAGAAGCGGTGTTGCCCTGTTCGATCGCTCGCGGCTAAAGCCGCCCCTACAAAGGCGGCGGTTCACAAGATTTTCGTATCGCCCGGCTCCGCTCTCTGTAGGGGCGATGGGGCGGCCATCCGCTTTAGTCACCTGGGGCGTTATCCACCCTCACTCGCCCGACAAACCCCATCACGCCTTGTCGCGGGCCGGTTCGTCTTCTTCCTTGATCCGATACCACGTCACATACAGCGCTGGCAGGAACAACAGCGTCAGCAGCGTCGCACTGAAGATCCCGCCAATCATCGCGTAGGCCATCGGGCCCCAAAAGACCTCGCGGGCGATGGGGATCATCCCGAGGCTGGCCGCAGCAGCAGTCAACAGGATCGGGCGTCGACGATGCTCGGTCGCCTCCACGACCGCTTTCCAGGGCGAGTCGCCGGCCTTCTCGAAGGCATCGATCTGCGTCACCAGAATCACCGAGTTCCGAATGATGATGCCGATCAGCGCAAGGATGCCGAGGATCGCTACGAAGCCCATGGGCGTGCCGGTAGGCACCAGCGCCACCACGACACCAATTAAGCCGAGGGGCGCCACGCTGGCGACGAGGAACATCTTCTGCACGCTGTGCAGCTGAATCATCAGGAAGGTCGCCATCAGGAACAGCATCAACGGCACGACGCTCGCAATCGGCCCCTGTGCCTTGCCGCTCTCCTCAACCGTACCGCCCGTTTCGATGCTGTAGCCATTGGGGAGCTTATCGCTGAAGGCCTGAATTTTCGGCGCCAATCGGGCGACCAGATCGGTGGGCTGGATCTCGCCGATGACGGTCGCCTTGAGCGTGATCGTCGGCTTGCGATCACGACGCCACACCAACGGTTGCTCCAGGTCATAGCGCACGGTCGCGAACGCGCGCAGCGGGATGGCCGTGCCACTGGCATTGGTGATCTGCAGGTTCTCCAAGGTTTCTGGAGAGCCGCGCTCGCTGTCCACCGCGCGGCCGACGACGTTGACCAGATAAATATCGTCCTTGACCTGGGTCACGTTCTGCCCGCTGACCACGCTGTTGAGTACGTTCGCCACATCCTGGGACGACAGCCCCAGCTGGCGCGCACGGTCCTGGGAGATGTCGATGCGCAGGACCTTACCTGGCTCGTTCCAGTCGTAGACCATTTCGCCAATCTCGGCCTCTTCGTCCAGCAGGCGCGACAGCTCAAGGGTATGCATTCTGACCTGGTCTACATCAGGCCCGCTCACGCGGTACTGAACGGGCCGTCCCACCGGCGGCCCCATTTCCAAAGGCTGGACATACGTGCCGATGCCGACGAAATCCGCCCGCAATCGATCCTTCAGCTTGCCGATCAACCGTTCGCGCGCCTCGAGATCATTGGCCACGATTACCAACTGCGCGTAGTAGGCGTTTTGCAGTTGCTGGTCCAGCGGTAGATAGAAGCGCAGTGCGCCTTGGCCGACGTACGTACTCCAGCGACGGATGTCTGGATCGTCTTTCAGCGTCGCCTCGAGCCTATCGACCACCCGTGCCGTTTCATTGATGGAGGCGTACTGCGGCAGGTTGAGATCCACCAGTACTTCGGGCCGATCCGAGGAGGGAAAGAACTGGTTCTGCACGTAGCGCATGCCGAACAGTGCCGCCGCGAACAGCAGGATGGTGGCGATGATGGTGAGCCAGCGGTGACGCATGGCGAACAGCAGGCTGCCGCGCGACCAGCGTGCAATGCGCCCCGGCTCATCGTCGTCCTTTTTCTGCTTCATCTTCTTCGGCAACACGTGCACCGCGATCACCGGTGCGAAGAACACGGCGACGATCCAGGACAGCGCCAGCGCTACAGCAATGACCGCGAACAGAGTGAACGTGTACTCCCCGGCCGAACTGTTGTTGAGGCCAATCGGGACGAACCCGGCAACCGTGACCAATGTGCCGGTCAGCATCGGGAACGCAGTAGAGGTGTAGGCGAACGTCGCGGCGTCGTGAAGCGAGTCGCCCTTCTCCAGGCGTGTGATCATGACCTCCACCGTGATCATCGCGTCGTCCACCAGCAGCCCCAGCGCAATGATCAACGCGCCGAGAGAGATGCGCTGCATGGTGATCCCGCTCATTTCCATGAACATGAACACCATGGCCAACGTCAGCGGAATTGCACAGGCCACCACCAACCCCGCGCGCAGGCCGAGGCTCACGAAGCTGACCGCCATGACGATGATCACCGCTTCGAACAGGGCGTGGGTAAAGCCGCTGACGGCCTCCTGCACCACTTCCGCCTGATCGGACACCACATGCACTTCGACCCCGACCGGCAGGTCCGCCGTCAACGCGTCCATTCGCTCGTGCAAGGCCTGGCCAAAGGTCTGGATGTTGCCGCCATCGGTCATCGCGATCGCCAAGGCAATCGCGGGTTTACCGTTGTAACGAAACTCCATCGTGGGCGGATCGGTGAAACCGCGTCGGATCTCGGCTATGTCAGCCAACCGATAGAAGCGATCGTTGACGCGAAGATTGACGTCGCGCAGATCCGCTTCGGAAGCGAACTGGCCGCTGGTGCGCACGGAAATTCGTTCAGGTCCGGCCTCGATCACGCCGGCCGGCGTCGTCGCGTTCTGCGCTTGCAGGCTTTGCATGATCTGGTTTTGGTCGATACCCAGAGCTGCCAGCTTGCGTGTGGAGAACTCCAGGTACAGCACCTCATCCTTCTGCCCGACCATTTCGACCTTGCCAAGATCGGGTACCGTCTGAATTTCCGCGCGCACTTGCTCCACGTAATCGCGAAGCTGACGGAAGCTCAGGCCATCGGCGGTGAAGGCGTAGATCGACCCATAGACGTCCCCGAACTCATCATTGAAGGACGGCCCCTGAATGCCTTGCGGGAATTCTCCTTGAATATCCTGAATCTTCTTGCGCACCTGGTACCAGATGTCAGGGATGGCCCCGGCGCTGGTGGTGTCGCGCAGGTAGATCAAGATGGTCGATTCACCCGGCCGCGTGTAGCTCTCGGTGTAATCGAGGGAATCCAGCTCTTCGAGCTTCTTCTCGATGCGGTCCGTGACTTGATTCAGCGTTTCATCGACCGTCGCGCCGGGCCAGCGCGTTTGCACGACCATCGTCTTGATGGTGAAGGACGGATCTTCTTCCCGTCCGAGGTTGAAGTAGGAATAGATGCCCATCAGCAAGGAAACGAACATCAAGTACCAGGCGAAAGACTGGTGGCGTAACGCCCAGTCCGACAGGTTGAAACCACCCTTCATGGCTGTACGCCCTCATCCATCCGGACCTTCTGCCCCGGCTTCAAGAAATTCACGCCGGCACTGACCACGCGCTCTCCTGGTTTCAGTGAACCGTTGACACTGACCCGATCGCCTTCGCGAGCCAGTACTTCTACATCACGCGGCTGGACCGTCTTGGCCTCGGGGTCGACGACCCAAACCCGGAGCTTGCCGTCCTGATCCTGTACCGCACTGGACGGCAACCAGGTACGCGCATCGATTGGTCGCGACAGCATGACGGTGATGGCAGTACCGAGATAGAACTGCTCGGGGGTTTGATCCAGCGTGAGACGTACCCGTTGTGTGCGTGTAGCCGGATCGGCCTGGGGCTCGACCTCACGGATGTGGCCGGTGGTCCGCACCTCTGGTTCGAGTTGCGACTCGATGGTGAACTCAGGCTCGTGACGCAATTTGTCCACCAGATAGGCCGGCAAATCGAATACCGCTTCGCGCACATCCGGCCGCGCCAAGGTGACGACATCCTGCCCGGCGCCCACCACCTGTCCGACTTCCACGTGCCAGGCATTTACCACGCTGTCATGGTCGGCATGCAGGGTGCCGTAGCCGACCCGATCCGCGGCCTGCCGCGCTGCGGCATCCGCTTGGTCACGAGCGGCACGCGCACTGCTGAGCTGCGTGATGGCCTGATCCAGCTGCGCCTTGGCGCCGACACCGCGATCGAACAATTGCTGCTGGCGTTTCGCATCCGCCTCGGCGTTGAGAAACTGTGCCTGGCTACGGGCAGCGTCGCCTTGGCTCGCACGCAGGGCGTTCTGCTGGTCGGTGGGGTCGAGAGAGGCAAGTTCGTCACCGGCGCTTACCTTCGCCCCGACATCGACCCGACGTTCCGCAATGCGACCGCCGACCCTGAAGCCGAGCGTCGTTTCGTAACGTGCCTGGATGCTGCCGGCAAAGCGCCCGATGGTTTCCTGCTGCTGCGGCTTAACCTCGACGTAAAGGACGGGGCGGATCGGGGGCTCTGGAGGTGGGTCGTCGGAGCAGGCGGTGATGGCGAAAGGCAGAAGGAGGAGAAAAGCCAGCCGTATAGCGGAAATCGTTGATTTGCCATAAATGCTGGCGGCGCACTTTCCACCGCATTCGCGGGCAAGCCCGCTCCTACAAAAGCCGCGCGCAGTCTCTGTAGGAGCGGGCCGGCCGGCGCTCCGGTTGCCCGCGAATAGGGTCTGCCCAGGCACGTGAAACTTAACGCCCTTCCAAATCCCCCTCATTCCCCCGCCCCCTTCTCATTCGCGATCTCCACCGCTTGATCCGGGTGCAAGAGCTGTCCCCCGGCGACCACCACACGGTCGCCGTCCTGCAAACCTTCCGCGATTACGACCTCGCCCGTGAGGTAGCGCCCGACCTGCACATTGCGCAAATCCGCCTTTCCTTCGGGACCGACGACCCAGACGGCGGGATCTTTGCCCGACTTGGTCAATGCTGCCCAGGGCAACTGCGCTGCAGGTTTTGCCTGGTAATGCGCACTGGCACTGACGGTTGCGCCCAGGGTCATTTCCTGGGGCGGATCGATAAGGCCGATCTTCACTTGGATCGTCCCGGTCTCGGAGGATACGGTCGGCGTCACCTCACGAACCTTGCCCTTCGCCTTGACTGCTGGGTTATCCAGCAAGACGACTTCAATCGACTGCCCAGGAGGAATGGCCAGCAACGACTCGTAGATATCGAATACCGCGTCACGGTCACCATCCCGAGCCAATCCGAATACCGGCGCGGATGCTTGAACGACCTGGCCGACTTCGGCCTGACGTGAGGTGATGACGCCGTCGGCGTCCGATTTCAGATCGGTGTAACCCAGTTGCTCGCGCGCGTCTGACAGTTGCGCCTCCGCCGCCGCGAGTGAATTCTTCGCCCCTCTCTGGGCGGCGAGCGCGGCGTCGTATTCACTTCGGCTGGTGTAACCCTTAGGCAGCAGTTGCTGCTGGCGCCACAGGTCGGCGTCGGCCTGTTTGACCCGGGCGCGCTCGGCAATGGCCGCCGCCTCGGCGGCGCGCAGGTTGTTCAATTGGTCCTGCCGATCTAGCCGCGCCAGCGTCTGGCCACGCTCGACGCGGTCGCCGACCTCCACCAGGCGCTCACTGATCTGCCCGCCTACCCGGAAAGACAACTGCGTCTGCACACGCGCCTGGATATCACCGGTCAACGTGGCGCTCACAGCGCGGTCCTGCAGTTGCACGGTCTGCACCTTGACGCGAGGTACATATTCCTCAGGGCCGGGCTCGTCTCCGCACGCGCTGAGCAGAACCGCCGCGGCCATCGTGGCGCCAATCGAAAAAAACCGCATCGAAACTCCTTTCGAACTCTGCAGCAGGTGCAGAAAACCGCCAAATCAGCGGTAAGCCCCGGCCAGTGCCGTGCCCGTTGGTCGCATGCGACGGATCGTTGTCAGGGGACCACTCTCCAACTTACATACATGGATGTCAGTCGTTCGTGGACATGCGACTGCAAGTGCGGCGTGCCGGTTCCAAGCGTTCTTTACGGGAGCCAGCGACAGATAGAGGCTCTGTTAAGGAGAAGCGATTGCCATAAATGGGCTCCTACAGAGACTGCGCTTTTCTGTAGGAGCCCATTAATGGGCGATCAGCCCTGAACACACCTCCATTTCGACCAATAGCAACCCGACAGAAATCAGGTTGCACCTAGTTGCACCTTTACACGCTAACCGTTAGCCTGCCGTCCGACCGCGCGATCCTTCCGGGCTTTCTCTGCCCCTCGCGCGCAGTGCCAGACAATCGAGGGACGACGTATCCCTCCCACAGCTCGACGAGGATCTCTCATGGCAGCCACAACCGTTGGTGTGAAGCTTGATGACGCGACCCGCGACCGCCTGAAACAGGCCGCGCAGACGATTGATCGCACCCCCCATTGGGTCATCAAGCAAGCGATTTACAACTACCTGCAACAGATCGAAGCAGGTAACGCCACGGTTGGCGCAAGTGTCGAGGAAGGCAACGAAGAGACGGAAACGCCCGAAGCCAGCCATCAGTACTTCCTGGATTTTGCCGAGAGCATCCTGCCCCAATCCGTGCTGCGCGCCGCGATCACCTCGGCCTATCGTCGCCCCGAGCAGGAAATGGTGCCGATGCTGCTGGAACAGGCGCGCCTGCCCGAAGCCACGGCTGAAGCCGCACACAAGCTCGCCTACCAGCTGGCTGAGAAACTGCGTAACGCCAAGGGTGCTGGCGGCCGCGCCGGTATCGTTCAGGGGCTGCTGCAGGAGTTCTCGCTGTCTTCTCAGGAAGGCGTGGCATTGATGTGCCTGGCAGAAGCCCTGCTGCGCATCCCGGACAAAGGCACGCGCGATGCGCTAATCCGCGACAAGATCGCCAACGGCAAGTGGCACGACCACCTCGGCAAGAGCTCGTCGATCTTCGTCAACGCGGCCTCCTGGGGCCTTCTGCTCACCGGCAAGCTGGTATCGACGCACAACGAAGAGAAGATGTCCTCGGCGCTCAACCGCATCATCGGCAAGAGTGGCGAGCCGGTCATCCGCAAGGGCGTGGACATGGCCATGCGCATGATGGGCGAGCAGTTCGTCACGGGTGAGACCATCGGTGAAGCCCTGGCCAACGCCACCCGCTTCGAAGCCAAAGGCTTCCGCTATTCCTACGACATGCTTGGCGAAGCTGCGCTGACCGAGGAAGACGCGCAACGCTACCTCGCTTCCTACGAGCAGGCCATCCACTCGATCGGCAAGGCTTCCAACGGCCGTGGCATCTACGAAGGCCCGGGCATTTCCATCAAACTGTCCGCCCTGCACCCGCGCTACAGCCGCGCTCAGTACGAGCGCGTGATGGACGAATTGTACCCACGCCTGCTCGGCCTGACCCTGCTCGCCAAGCAATACGACATCGGCATCAACGTCGACGCCGAGGAAGCGGATCGCCTGGAGCTGTCGCTGGACCTGCTCGAGCGTCTCTGCTTCGAGCCGAAGCTGGCCGGCTGGAACGGCATCGGCTTCGTCATCCAGGCCTATCAGAAGCGCTGCCCGTTCGCGCTCGACTACGTGATCGACCTCGCCCGCCGCAGCCGTCATCGCCTGATGATTCGTCTGGTGAAAGGCGCCTACTGGGACAGCGAGATCAAACGCGCCCAGGTCGAAGGTCTCGAAGGCTTCCCGGTTTATACCCGCAAGGTCTACACCGACGTTTCCTACATCGCCTGCGCCCGCAAACTGCTGAACGCGCCGGACGCCATCTTCCCGCAGTTCGCCACGCACAACGCCCACACGCTGGCGGCGATCTACCAGATCGCCGGGCAGAACTACTACCCTGGCCAGTACGAGTTCCAGTGCCTGCACGGCATGGGCGAGCCACTGTACGAACAGGTCGTGGGCAAGCTCTCCGAAGGCAAGTTGAACCGTCCGTGCCGCGTGTACGCGCCGGTCGGTAGCCACGAAACCCTGCTGGCGTACCTCGTTCGCCGCCTGCTGGAGAACGGCGCCAACACCTCGTTCGTCAATCGCATCGCCGATCACTCGATTTCCATCAATGAGCTGGTCTCCGACCCGGTCGTGGAAGTCGAGAAGCTGGCCGCGCAAGAAGGTGGCATCGGCCTGCCACACCCACGCATTCCACAGCCGCGCGACCTCTATGGCAGCGCACGCGTGAACTCCAGCGGTATTGACCTGGCGAACGAACATCGCCTCGCGTCGCTCTCTACCGCGCTGCTGACCAGCGCCATGCAGGACTGGAAAGCCCTGCCGATGCTCGGCGGCGCCGTCAGCGAAGGCACGCAGGAGCCGATTCGCAACCCAGCAGACCACGCTGACATCGTTGGCTACGTGCAGGAAGCGTCGGAAGCAGATGTCGACACCGCTCTGCAAGCCGCGGCGGCGGCCGGCCCCATCTGGCAGGCCACACCGCCAGCTGAACGTGCGGCGATCCTCGATCGCGCCGCCGACCTTATGGACAGCCAGATCCAGCAGCTCATGGGCGTGCTGGTGCGCGAAGCCGGCAAGACGTACATGAACGCCATCGCCGAAGTGCGCGAAGCCGTGGACTTCCTGCGTTACTACGCGGTGCAGACGCGCGAGCATTTCGATAACGGCAGCCACCGCCCACTGGGCCCCGTGGTCTGCATCAGCCCGTGGAACTTCCCGCTGGCGATCTTCAGTGGTCAGGTCGCAGCCGCCTTGGCGACCGGTAACACCGTACTGGCCAAGCCCGCAGAGCAAACCCCGCTGATCGCCGCACAAGCCGTGCGCATCCTGCTTGAAGCCGGTATTCCGGAAGGCGCGCTGCAATTGCTGCCAGGTCGCGGTGAAACCGTCGGTGCCCGCCTCGTCGGTGACGAGCGCGTCAAAGGTGTGATGTTCACCGGCTCGACCGAAGTCGCCGGCATCCTTCAGCGCAACCTCGCCGGTCGCCTGGACGCCAACGGCAAACCGGTCCCGCTGATCGCCGAAACAGGCGGCCAGAACGCCATGATCGTCGACTCCTCGGCACTGGCCGAACAGGTGGTGATGGACGTCGTCGCCTCGGCATTCGATAGCGCCGGCCAACGTTGCTCTGCCCTGCGCGTGCTCTGCGTTCAGGAAGACGTGGCCGATCGCGTGATCACCATGCTCAAGGGCGCTATGGCTGAATATCGCCTGGGCAACCCCGAGCATCTCGCCGTGGACATCGGCCCAGTGATCGACGCGGAAGCTCAAGCCAACATCGAAGCCCACATCAAAGGCCTACGCGACAAGGGTCGCACGGTTCACCAGCTGTCCCGCGTAAGCAAGGCCGAGGTAGGCCGTGGCACCTTCGTCGTACCGACGCTGATCGAACTCGACAACTTCGATGATCTCAAGCGTGAAGTCTTCGGCCCCGTGCTGCACGTCGTGCGGTTCGCTCGCAAAGACCTCAAGTCCCTGATGGACCAGATCAACGGCACCGGTTACGGCCTGACGCTCGGCGTGCACACCCGCATCGACGAAACCATCGCTCAGGTCGTCAGCCATGCCCATGCCGGCAACCTCTACGTCAACCGCAACATGGTCGGCGCCGTGGTCGGTGTGCAGCCGTTCGGCGGCGAAGGCCTCTCCGGGACCGGCCCGAAAGCTGGCGGCCCGTTGTACATGTACCGCCTGCTGTCGACCCGCCCGGACAACGCCATCAGCCAGGCCTTCTTGGCCAGCGACACAGGCGCCACCCTCGATGCCGGTGCCCGCAGCCTGCTGCAGAAGCCGTTCACCGAACTGGCCGAATGGGCGAAGAAGCAGAAGCGCACCGACCTCGTGGCCGCGTGCGAGCACTTCGAGGCGGAAAACCAGAGCGGCACGACGCGTCTGCTCCCTGGCCCGACTGGCGAACGCAACAGCTACACCCTCTCCCCGCGCGAAGCCGTACTCTGCCTCGCCGAGGAGCAGGACGACCTGCTGACGCAGATTGCTGCCGTGATGTCGGTGGGCAGCGGGGCTGTGGTGCAGAAGACCAAGGCCACTGACGAACTGGTTACGAGCCTGCCAGCAGCCGTACAGGCCAAGGTCGTTCGTGTCGCGGACTGGAAACAGCCCGATGCGCGCTTCGACGCGGTGCTGTACCACGGCGACTCCGATCAGCTTCGTGAAGTCTGCCGCACGGTCGCCGAGCGCAAGGGCCCGATCGTCAGCGTCACCGGCCTGTTCCGTGGCGAAACGGCAGTGCCGCTGGAGCGCTTGCTGATCGAACGCTCGCTGAGCGTGAACACCGCAGCAGCGGGCGGGAACGCGAGCTTGATGACCATCGGTTGATGGCTAATCGCAGCAGCACAAAAAAGGCGGTGTCTTCGGACACCGCCTTTTTATTTGGCTCGCTGTAGGGCAGGTGCAACCCGCAGCTGTCACCGCTCGAAAGCAACGCCACACTTGACCCTGCATCTGAGCCTAAAAGCCGCGGGTTTTACCCGCCCTACAACATCCATTTAAAACGTTGGAGACTGTAGGGGTGACCGGGCGGCGACCCGCTTTAGTCGCGAAGCCCTTCGCAGAAGGGCCGCTTTCAAAAAGCCCGCTTGCAGCTATGGACCGGGCATGCAGTACGGTGCATCGATCAACGAGCGAGGCGACTAAAGTCGCCCCTACAAGGCAGACGCCTTACCGCACCAGACACGGCTTCTTGTTATCGAACGTCCAGCCTGGGATGAGGTACTGCATGGCCACGGCATCGTCCCGCGAGCCTAGGCCCATGTTCTTGTACAGCTCATGCGCCTTGGCCAGCTCGTCCATGTCGATCTCGATACCCAGGCCCGGCTTCTTCGGCACCTGCACCAAACCACCTTCGATTTTCAGCGGCTCCTTGGTCAGGCGTTGACCGTCCTGCCAGATCCAGTGGGTATCGATCGCAGTGACCTTGCCCGGCGCGGCAGCGCCAACGTGGGTGAACATCGCGAGCGAAATGTCGAAGTGGTTGTTCGAATGCGAACCCCAGGTCAGGCCCCAGTCGGCGCAGGTCTGTGCGACGCGTACAGAACCTTGCATCGTCCAGAAATGCGGGTCGGCCAGCGGGATGTCGACGGATTGCAGTGACAGCGCGTGCACCATCTGGCGCCAGTCGGTGGCGATCATATTGGTAGCGGTCAGCAGGCCCGTTTCCCGACGGAACTCAGCCATCACCTCACGCCCGGAGAAACCGCCCTCGGCGCCGCAAGGATCTTCGGCATAGGCAAGTACGTGGTGCTGATCGCGGCATAGGCGGATTGCTTCCTTCAGCGACCAGGCCCCATTCGGGTCCAGCGTGATACGCGCGTCCGGGAAGCGCTCGGCCAATGCAGTCACCGCTTCGATTTCCGCATCACCGGAGAGCACACCGCCCTTGAGTTTGAAATCTTTGAAGCCGTAGCGCGCATAGGCCGCTTCGGCGAGCCGCACGATCGCCTCAGGTGTCAGGGCTTCTTCGTGGCGCACGCGGAACCAGTCATTATCCGCGTCGGGCTCGCGGCGATAAGGTAGGTCGGTTTTGCCTTGGTCGCCGACGAAGAACAGGTAGCCCAGCATTTCGACCGCATCGCGTTGCTGGCCTTCGCCGAGCAATGCAGCGACGGGCACTTCCAGATGCTGACCCAATAGGTCGAGCAGCGCCGCTTCCACGGCCGTAACGGCGTGGACGGTGATGCGCAGGTCGAACGTTTGCAACCCACGGCCACCGGAATCGCGGTCGGCGAAGGTCTGGCGCATCTGGTTCAGCAACTGCTGGTAACGCCCGATGGGCTGACCGACCAGCAGGCTGCGCGCGTCTTCTAAGGTCTGACGGATCTTCTCGCCGCCCGGCACTTCGCCGAGACCCACGTGACCCGCACTGTCCTTAATCAACACGATGTTGCGCGTGAAGTACGGGCCGTGAGCGCCGCTGAGATTGAGCAGCATGTCATCGTGACCGGCCACTGGAACGACGGTGAGCTCGGTGATGACGGGTGTTCGGCTGACAGCCTGGGTCTGCGCGTTCATGGATATTCCTCTTGTTTTATGACCGACCCGCAAGCGAGGTTCATGACCTGAGCACCCGCCCGCAGCAGATAAGTCATCATACAAGTTGGTTAAACAAAGGCAAGATGCTTTCGTTTTTGCGCGCAAAAAGACGGGAAAGCGCCCTGTAAGGAGGCTTGACCTAATGCTTAAGCAATAATTTGTTGTCGTACAACGCGACGGAATCATGCACGCCAATGACGCATAAGCTACGTCTCGACGGTGTGCCCGGTGTTAAGCTTTTACCCATTCGCAACTGGAATCACCGATGTCGTTATCTACATCCACCGTTCGGCGCAGCCCTGGCCTCGCTCATGAAATGGTCAGCGAGCTCACTCGACGCATTGTCTTGGGCACGTTGAAGCCGGGCGACAAGCTGCCTTCGGAAAACACCTTCGTGAAGGAATACGGCGTCAGCCGCACGGTCGTACGCGAAGCACTGTCGCGCCTGCAGGCATCTGGGTTGGTGGAGACGCATCATGGAAAGGGCACGTTCGTCCTTGAGCGCGTTACGCACAACGGCCTGCGCCTCAGCCACGAGACGGCAAACAATGTGCGTGGCGTATTGGAACTGCGTTTGGGGCTCGAAACACAGGCAGTCGCCCTTGCAGCACTAAGGCGGACGGACGCACAACTGGCCGAAATGCGCCAGGCACTGGATGACTATGAAACGCTCGCCAGCACCGGCGACAGCTGCGCCGAGCCGGATAAACGCTTCCACCTGCTGATTGCCGAGGCGACCGGCAACCCCTACTTCACCGACATCCTGCTGCACCTTGGCAACGCGATGATCCCCCGCAGCCGAATAGCCCCTGAAGAACGCGGTGACAGCGATCTGAGCCGGCAGGCCTACCTCGCTAACCTCGAGCACGAAGCCATCTACAACGCCATCCGTCGTCAGGATACGGACGCCGCCCGCGCGGCGATGTGGACGCACCTGACGAATAGCCGCGAACGCTTTACCCCGGAGTCAGAGACATGAGCCAGCCGGACATTAGCGCCCGCACCATCGCCCATTACGGTCGCAATGCCGCCGGGTTTCGAGAGAACACGCGAGACCACGATGTCAGCCAAAACATCGATGCACTGCTGCGCCATTTACCGGCGCACGAAGCGCTGACGATCCTCGACTTCGGCTGCGGGCCCGGTCGCGACTTGGCAACCCTCAAGGCGCTCGGCCATCGACCGATCGGACTGGATGGAACCGCACAATTCGTGGAAATGGCTCGTCAGGACAGCGGCTGCGAGGTTTGGCAACAGGACTTCCTGGCACTGAATCTGCCGGCGGCCCATTTCGACGGCATCTACGCCAACGCGTCGCTCTTTCACGTACCTAGCACCGAACTGCCGCGCGTGTTGCACGAGCTACACGCAACGCTCAAACCCGAAGGCGTGCTGTTCAGCTCCAACCCCCGCGGCGCAGGGCAAGAAGGCTGGCAAGGCGAGCGCTATGGCGTCTGGCACGACATCGAATCGTGGCACCGCTATCTCACTGCGGCCGGCTTCATCGAGCTCGAGCATTACTACCGCCCCGCCGGTTTGCCTCGTGATCAACAGCCGTGGCTGGCAAGCGTGTGGCGGAAGGTGGTTCGTAAGGCATTTTGAGCCGCTGAGCGGGTAGAAACGGGCAATCCATTGCTTGGGCCGTATCCGCCCAACTTGTCGCGGCGACCTCTTGGGCGCAGGCGACTAAAGTCGCCCCTACCGAAGTGCGTAGGCTAAATTCTTCGGTAAACTTCAATCCTTGTAGGGGCGACTTTAGTCGCCCGCGATGCCTCGCTCACCATCAGCCCCACAGCAAAAATTAATTCTGTGAGTCGTAGGGCGGATTAGCCGAAAGGCGTAATCCGCTGTGCTTCTCACCCGCCTCACTGTAAACGCCGTCTAGAACAGATCGAGTTGCCCCGGCGCCGTTTCTGGCGTGGCCTGCATGATGGGCGCTACTTCGGTTCGTAACCGCTCCGCCAATCCCGCCGCACGCTCGGCGCGGGTGGTTACCGCTTCGGCCAGTCGCTCCGGCAGGCCCCAGATTTCAACCCGCCGCTTCGCCCGAGTAATGCCGGTGTAAAACAACGCCCGCGTGAGCAGCGGACTCGGCTGCTCAGGCAGCGCCAACAGAACCTCGTCGAACTCCGATCCCTGACTCTTGTGTACGGTCATGGCGAACGCGCTGTCGTGACTGGGCAGGCGTGCCGGAGCGAAGTGGCGGAATTCGCCCTCGCCTTCGAAGAACACTCGCAGGCCGAAATCCGTGCTCAGGCACACGCCCACGTCACCATTGAACAACCCTAGCGCATAGTCATTCTGACGAACCATCACCGCGCGCCCCGGGTACCAGCGTTCCCGTTCGGCCAGCCCATGGCGGCGCTTGAACCGCTGCTCCAGCGCATCGTTCAGGCTTGCCACGCCCCATGGACCTTCCCGCTGCGCGGCCAATGCGCGGAAGGCTGCGAAGGCAGCGAACGTCGCCTCGGGATCACCGGTTTTCGCAGTGGTGAGATACGGCAAGTACCCGGCTTCCAATCGATCCAATAGCGCTGCCTGGACGGGGGCTGATTGCCATGCCAGATCCGGACGGTCTTCTTTGAGCAACCGCTGCGTACCGACGGCATCGCCCGCATTGATACGCCGCGCCAACTCGCCAATGCCACTGTCACCGGCGAAACGGTGGCTGTGCGTCAGCAGCACCACCGCATCCCCGAGTGCAGAGCGAGGTGGATCAAGCGGGACCAACTGCCCGGTGACGCGTCCCAATGCGTCGACCGTCTCCGCATCGAAACCCCGTCCCTCGCAAAGCTCGGCAAAGACAGCGCCCGCTTCCACCGCTGACAATTGGTCCTTGTCCCCCAACAGGATCAACCGCGCGCCAGCTGGCATCGCGTCCACCAGCTTGGCCATCAATGCGAGATCCACCATCGAGGCTTCGTCGACGATCAGTACGTCCAACGCCAGCGGCCGCGCGGCGTCATGGCGAACCTGAGGGCTGTCGCCCCGCGCACCGAGCAAGCGATGCAACGTCAACGCCTCTTCGGGCAGTGCGGCCTTGATCGCATCGCTGACCGGCAGCTGCGCCTTGGCATTACGAATCGCCTCGGCCATCCGCGCGGCAGCCTTGCCGGTCGGTGCAGCCAGGCCGATCGCCAGCGACTCGCCGCCTGGTTGTTCCAGCAATGCCGCCAGCAGACGCACGACGGTGGTGGTCTTGCCTGTCCCAGGCCCGCCGGAAATGACGGCCAGCCGCCGGCTGACGGCCTGCGCTGCAGCAAGGCGCTGCCAATCCGGGGATTGACCGGCGTTGAAAGCGAACAATCGATCCAAGCTTTCGCGCAAAACGCTCTCATCGACCTCAGGACGCGCCGCAACGCGCGTCAACAATGCCTCCGCGAGGGCCTGCTCATAGGCCTGATAACGCGCAAGGTAAAGCCGATCCCCGTCGAGGATCAGCGGGCGATAGTCGCCGGGGCTTCCGATCACGGAGGCCTTGCTCAACGCGGTGCGCCAATCAGTGAGCGCAGGCAAGGTGAACCGATGCTCAGGCCACGGTCGGCGCCCGGCCAGGCGGTCCAGAGGCATGCATACATCGCCGGCTGCCAGCGCCTGCACCACCAACGCCGCCGAGGCGAGCACGACCTCATCGGTCAGCGGGTCGAGGCGTTGCAGGCTTTCCGTTATCGCCCTTTCGAGCGGGCCCAACGGGAGTTCGGTCAGGCTTTGGGGAAGACGCGGCTCAACCATGCGTGTCACCTCCCTGGAACAATGCATCCAAGGCGTCCAGCAACGCATCACTTGGGCGCGCGAAATGCACGCCGGCCTCCGGCATGCCGCGCAGGAACAGGTACCAGGCGCCGCCCAACTGGCTGTCGTCGAAGCCAGCGAGGCGCTGACGCAGAAAGCGCCGCAGCGCCACGAGATAGATCAGGTACTGCAGGTAGTAGTGCTCCCCGGCGATAGCTTGCTGCAACCGCTCCCCGCCGTAGTAATTCGCGTCCGGGCCCAACCAGTTGGATTTGTAGTCGAGGATGTACCAGAGGCCATCGTGCTCGAAGGTGAGGTCGATGAAGCCTTTCAGAAAGCCCTGAAGATTATCGAAGGTCAACCTCTCGGCCGCCGTCCGCGCAGCAAGGTCCAATCCCATCCCAGGATCGACCAGAATGCGCCGCAGCGCGTCCATGTTCAGCCCGGCGACCGGAAAGGTGAAGCCCAGCTCGGGTAAACGCCGGCCACCATCCAAGGCCGCCAGGCTAAGGCCAGCGCCATCCAGATCACAGGTCAGGACACGCTCCAAGTGCGCCCGCGCCACGTCGCCCCAGAGCACCGCATCGATCCCGTGGGCGGTCAACGCCGGGTCGACCAACGCGTTGAGGTCGCCCTTGCCCCGCGCCCAATCCTCGAAGATCGCGTGCAGACAGGTTCCTGCTCGCGCGCCCCGCGGAAAGGCAAAAAAGCCTTCACCTGGTTCGGCAGCGCTGGGGATGAACAACGTGTCGCGATCCGGGGCCTCCATGTGCATGCCCGCGGCCAATCCAGAGAAGCTGCCGATCCGCCAGGCGCTGGACAAGGTCCGCGCGAGCGCCGCCTGCCGCCCCGGCGCAGCCGCCCGGTGCTCCCCGCCCACATGGTGTTCTTCTTCGAACGCCGGTACCACGGCGATGCCACCGGCACTGTCTAACGCGAGTGTTTCGATCTCCTGCCGCAGAGTAGCCGGCGTCTGAATTTTGAGGTGTTCAGCCAGAGCGGTTAGTGCATCCGTACCTGCGCTCTGCCGGCCATGAAGCAACCATGCCAGCGCGCTGCTGTGCAGACCGTCATCCTTCAACGAACCGTCCTTCTTTACCGCGCAATCGATCGGTCCCCAGTGCAGCCACAGTCGATCTCGTGCTCGCGTCAGCGCCACATAGGCAAGCCGCAGCCGCTCGGCGAAGCGCTCTTCGCGCGCACGCTGGCGATAGTCGTCCAAGTGCTCGCTGCCCAGGTCGAGCAGCGGCGTGCCGCCCTCGGCGTGACACGTGATGTCTTCGTTCTGCCGCAACAGGGCGCCGTCCCATAGATACGGGCAAAACACCAACGGATACTCCAGCCCCTTGGACGTGTGGATGGTGACGATCTGCACCCGATCGGCATCGCTTTCCAGACGCAGTAACGCATCCTCACCGTGCACCTCAGCCGCGCGCTGTGCGTGGAACCAGGCAAGGAGCCGTTCGAGACCGGGCCGCTTCAAACTCTCGGCCTGCAGCAACTCGGCAAGGTGCAACAGGTTGGTGAGCCGCCGCTCGCCTTCCGCCAGCGCCAATAGACGCTCGGCCACGCCCTGCTCATCCAGCCAGGCACGGAACACGCGCATGAAGCCCTGTTGCTGCCACAATTGGTGATAGCGCTCGGCCTGCTCGCGCTCCTCATCCCAGGCCCGGCTGTCCGCCTCGCTCGCCGCCAGTTGCGCGGCGCTCCTGCCCAGGAGCCGCGAACCGAGCGCGTACCGCAGCAACCCTTCGCGACCCGGTTCGGCATAAGCCGCCAGTACGGCTGCCAGATCAGCCGCCTCCTCGCTGTGCCAGACGCTTTCCTTGCCACGCCGCACGCTGGAAACACCCCGCGCCAGCAGCTCCGACGCAATTTCGCCCGCTTGCCGGTGGCTGGAGACAAGGACCGCGATATCACCGCCTTGGAGAGGCGTGCGCAGGTTGTTGTCCGCGTCGTCGAAATAAGCCTCGCCACGTGCACTCGCGGCCAGCAGGTAAGCGATGCGCCGCGCGGTGTCGGTCGCCGCCCGCGCGCCAGCTTCACCTTTGCCAAGGTTGTCGTCGCCTAGCCAGACCAGCGACAACGGCGCCGCATCCGCGGGCAATACGAGTTGCGCACGCGGGCGCTCGCTCGCGCCCACCTGGACATAATCCAACCCGTTTACGGCGAACGGCGCCGGGCGGTCGAACAATTGATTCAGTGCCGCGATGAGTGCAGGCGTGGAGCGATGATTCGTCGCGAGGCTGTACTGCCGCGCCGCTTCCTCACGCGCCTGCAGGTAGGTGTTGAGGTCCGCACCACGGAAGGCGTAGATCGCCTGTTTAGGATCGCCGACAAAACACAGATCACCCGTTTCACCGGAATAAATGCGCGAGAAGATCGCGTACTGAATGGGATCGGTGTCCTGGAACTCGTCGATGAGCGCGACCGGGTACTGCTCCCGCAACGCCTGCGCCAACTGTTCACCGCCCTCGCCTTCAAGGGACTGCTTGAGCCCGTTCAGCAGATCGTCGAACGCCAGCAGGCGCTGCGACGCTTTGCGCTGGGGCAGCTGAACGTTCAACGCAGCCAGCATCCGAACGTGTAGGTCGATCAGCCGCTGCTCGCCGACCGGCAACGCCGTCTCTAGCGCTTCGGCCAACGCGTCGAGCGCCTCAGCCAACTCACACAATGGGGCGACGTGGCCTTTTTTGCAGGCTTTCGCCAGTGCCATTGCCCCCAGTTTCTGCACGCCTGCCGGCAGGCTGAACAACCCGGCGATATCCGCGAAATAACCGTCCAACTCAGCTTGCCAGCCAGCAAACTTCTCGCGTTTGTGCGTACTTTGGCTGAGCCCTTCGTGGGCCAACAACGTCGCAATCCAGCCCCGGCCCGCTTCCGCCCAAAGCGCTGCCGCCCGCCGCCACGCCTCATCGACGGCAGGCAATACGGGCGCTTCCGCCGCTTGCGGCTCGACGCGCAGGTAAGGCTTGCCTAGATGCGGCCGTAGCCGCTGGCGCAGCCCCTGCGGGGTAACCTTCTTGTGGACGAGAAACG
The DNA here is from genome assembly GCF_014647635.1 of Pseudomonas matsuisoli. Taxonomy (GTDB): domain Bacteria; phylum Pseudomonadota; class Gammaproteobacteria; order Pseudomonadales; family Pseudomonadaceae; genus Pseudomonas_P; species Pseudomonas_P matsuisoli. The sequence continues at coordinate 416,953 of NZ_BMPO01000004.1, read as the reverse complement.
CCGCCCAAGCCGGATCGGTCTTTGCCAGCTCATGCCGCCAGAGGTCCGCCAACAGCGCATCCACCAGCTCGCGGTCATCCTGGGTCAACTCACTGTCGAAATCCCCGCCTGCATCGAACGCCGAATCCTGCAGCGCGCGCTGGCAAAAGCCGTGAATGGTGAAAATCGCCGATTCGTCGAACCCATGCACCGCCAACAACAACCGACGGTGGCTTGCAGGATCCGGAAACCGCGCGTGCAGGTCGTTGAGCAACGCATCGTTGCCAGGGCCGTTTTCATAAATGTCCAGCAACTCGGCCAGGCGCTTACGAATTCGCTCCCGCAGCTCCGCCGTCGCCGCCTTGGTGTACGTCACCACCAGTATCTGCCCAACGCTGAGCTGCCGTTCCAGCAGCATCCGTGCGTACAACGCCGTCAGCGTCCAGGTCTTGCCCGTGCCAGCACTGGCCTCGATTAGGGACCGACCGTTGAAGGGGGATGTGAGGAGGTTGAGGGTAGTCATTGTTTGTCCTGTCCTGGCGCAAGACGAGAATTCGCACAGTCCTGTAGGAGGCCTCCGGGCTGCGACCAGCTTGTGGGCGATCGCTTTAGCGCAGACACCCCCACGGTGTCAGTTAAGACACTGATCGCCAGCAAGCTGGCTCCTACAGGGATCGGGGTCGTCGAAAATGTTGTGTTCATTCCTCTTCGCCCCCCTCACTCAACGCATCCAACGCGGGCCCATAAAGCGACTCTGCCAACGCTTCGAAACGCTCATCCAGCGGGTCCCCACCACGGAAGGCCAATGCATTCCACGGATCGAGGCTTTCACCGGTGAGGTAGTCGTTGCCCGTCCAAAGCACGCGCGCTTCCATGCGGGCGGCGTCGAGGGGTTCTTTGCGGCCGGGGTTGCGGTATTTCTGGGCGAAACCATGGCTGCTGCGAGGGAAGACCGGTAGTGGACGAACGAGGGCTTCGCGGTAGGCGACAATCCAAGGTTCGAGGGCGGCGATGGGATCGGCCACCGGGCCCAGGCGCCATTCGCTTTTTGGCGACAGCAAGCGGCTTTCACGGGTGATCTCAGGGCCCGCGCAGGCATTGAGCATGAGGTGCCGCAGCCAGAACGGCGCGAGTTCCCAGGCGCCAAGATCGCGCAGGCGGTAGTCGAACAAGCCACTGGCGGTGACACCGTCGAGCCATCCATGGAGGTGGACACCACCGATCCGCAGGTTGATGAGCAACGGCTCGGGCGCGCCATCCGGGCGCTCTTCCAGCAAGGTCGGCATGAACGCGCGAATCGGTCCGCGTAATTGCCCCCAGTAGGCCTGACCGAGCTCACCGGTCGGTAACCAACCGGAAGCCGCCGCCACACGACGCTCATCGGCTTCGCTCCAACCCCGTTCGGCGGCCTCCAGTGCCAGGCGGCGCAAGCCGTTCAAGGCGGGGCGTTCCAATGCAAAGGGTTCGTCACCAGGCAGCGCCTCCTCGGCCTCGGGCAGGCGCAAACCCAGGCGTTGCTCGAGCAGGAAGCGGGCCGGGTGTTTGAAGCAGTGCACCAGCAGACTTGGTTCGAGCGTGAGTTCGGCGTCTTCGGGCGGCGGCATTTCGGAGATGAAAGCCGGCGGCTCGGCCAGCGGCGCCTGCGATAGCCGTTGCGCAGCTCGATGCCAGGCTGCAGAGAAGCCTTGGCGACGTCCTTGCGCGAAGTTGCCCGAGGCGAATGGCTGGAGGGGATGCGCGATGCAGATGCATTCGCTGACGGCAGTGCCTTCGCTCCCCGCGGCTGTCAAATCGACCGCTTCGAGCAATTCACTGACCAACACTGACGGCGGCAGATGGGCGTTGTTGCGGGGGTCGCGCCCGACATAGCTCAAGTAAAGGCCGTCGCGTGCCGACAGCAGGGTTTCGAGGAACAGGTAGCGATCATCGAGACGCCGCGCGCGGTCACCACGCCGAGGCTTGCGGGCGACCAGATCGAAGCCTGCGGCTGGCGTGCGCCGAGGCAATGCACCGTCGTCCAAGCCCAGCAGGCAGACCCAGCGGAACGGCAGGCTGCGCATCGGCACCATGGTGCAAAAGGTCACGGCGCCCGTGAGGAATCCGCCCGCGCTGCCGTTGCCTTCGAGGGCAGCCGCCAATTGCTGACGCACCAGCGCGAGTTCGACGGGGCGCTCGACCCCGGACGCATCGGCCTGTTCGGTCAGCGCGGCGCAGGCCTGGCTCAACATCAGCAGGACGTCGCCCGACTCGCGCTCATCGAACAGCTCGTCGAGCAATTGCTGCAGTACGGGCGTCCATTCGCGCAACGGGCGAGGTGCCTGCAACGCATTGCACAGACCCGAAAGCCTCGAGACGAAGGCATGGAAGCGGCCCAAGAGCTGTCCACGCGCACCTTCCAGCGCATCCAGCGGAAACTCATCGCCCAACAAGGGCGGCGCGTTTCCTGCCAAACGCGGGGGCGCACTGAACCCCAACAACAGTCGGTCGAGCCCCTGCCGCCAGGTATAGGACGCGTCTTCCGGCAGCCCGAGTTCGGCGCGGTGCTTGGCGTCGCGGCCCCAGCGAACGCCGGCAAGGTGCAGCCATTCGCGGATCGAAGCCAGATCCTCGGGCTCGATCCCGACCCGTCGCGCAATGGCGGGTTGTTCGAGCCAAGCGACGACTTCTTCAGCGGTGAAGCGGCTTTCCGGCAGGGCGAGTAATTCGATGAAGGCTTCGATCAACGGCAGCTCGGCGCGCAAACTGCGGTCAGCCAGACTAAAGGGAATTCGCGGCGCGCCTTCGCGAGGCGCGAACACCGCTTCGATGAACGGCGCATAGCGCTCGATATCAGGCGTGAGGACCACGACCTGATCTGGCGTCAGGGTCGGATCGGCGTTGAAACGAGCCAACAGTTGGTCATGCAGGATCTCGACTTCGCGCAGAGGCGAGTGCGCAACGTGCAGCTCCAGCGAGCGATCCGTCGGCGACCACGACAAACGCTCGTCAGGGTGCCGCGTGCGGAGGCGCAGGACATCGTTCTGCAAGGCATGCAGGAGCGTGTCATCGGCGAGCGCATCGTCATCGCTATAAAAGCCGGTCTCATCCGCCGCAGAGGCGAACAGGGTGTCGAAGAAATCTCGTCCTTGTTTACCCAGGCTTGCCAGCAGCGGATTGCCCACGTCCAGATACCAGCCGTCTGGATCGGCATCCGGCTGGACGGCGAGCTCGCGGATGTCTCGAATATCGCCCCACGCTTCGCGGCTCGGGTTGAGCGCGAACAGCACGACGTCCGTGTGCCGCGCCAGCGCTTCCAGTACGCGCAAGTGATGCGGCGGCAGGCTGCTGATACCAAAGACCAACAAACGCTCGGGCAGCGTTTCCAACGGCTCATCGGAACCCAGTCGCGCTAGCAGATCGCCCAACAGCCGCGCCCGGTGCGGATGACCGTCTTTGGTCAATTCACGCCAGAGCAGTGCTTGCCAGGCTTCATCTGGACCCAGGTCGCAGGTCTCACCGCGCTCCCACGCCGCAAGCCAGTCGTCACGAAACAGCAGATATTGGTCGAATACGTCTGCGATTTTCGCTGCCAACGCGAATCGACGGCGCTCATCACCCCCTTCGAGGTAGCGTTGCAGGCGTTCGGCTCCTGCAAGATTGCCTGGCTCGCACAGCCAGTCATACAGGCGCCAGGTCAGCGCTTGCGGGTTGAATGCAGACTGCTCGGGCAGCGCTCCCAGCACATCACGCGTCAGGTCCCAGACAAAACTTGCCGGCAGTTGCACCTTGAGGTGCATGGCGATGCCTTCTTCGCGCGCCAATTGCAATGTGAGCCAACGCCCGATGCCTTGGCTGGGTACGACAAGCCGGGCGGGCGCCAGCGGATCGCGCTGGGGCTGCGCAAGCAGGCGGCTGGCAAGCGTGCCAAGGGTTTCCAGGTCGGGGGCGTGGTAGAGACGGAACATGCGCTTAACCAAAGAACCAATAGCAGACGAAGATCGAGGCAATGACGCCGCAAAGGTCCGCTAGCAACGCGCAGCCCACTGCATGCCGCGCGCGCTGGATGCCGACGGCGCCGAAATAGACGGCTAATACGTAGAACGTCGTCTCGGTGCTGCCCTGAACGGTCGCTGCGATCAAAGCCGGAAAGCTATCGACGCCCTGGGCCTGCATCGTTTCGATGAGCATCGCGCGCGCGGCACTGCCAGAAAAGGGTTTCACCAAAGCGGTGGGCAGCGCGTCGACGAAACGCCCATCCAAACCCAACGACAGTACGACCCAGCGAATGCCGTCGAGGGCAATTTCCAATGCCCCGGATGCACGCAGTACGCCCACCGCACAGAGCATCGCGACCAGATAAGGAAGCAGACTCTTGGCGACGTCGAAGCCCTCTTTGGCGCCTTCGACGAATGCTTCGTAGACGGGTACCTTGCGCACCGCACCAACCAGCAGAAAGACCATGATCAATCCGAACAGCGTAAGGTTGCCTAATAGCGATGAGAGCGCGCCAAGGGCGGTCACCGACAGGCTGGACAGCAGGGCCATGAACGCACCGAGTAAAAGCGCGCCCGGAATCAAATAGGCAAGCACCACCGGGTCCCACAGCCGAAGCCGCTGCATGACCGCGACACTGAGCAAACCGATGAGGGTCGAGCAACTCGTCGCCAGCAAGATGGGCAGGAAGACCAGTGTAGGGTCTTCAGCCCCTTGCTGTGCGCGGTACATGAAGATGGTGACCGGCAATAACGTCAGGGACGACGCGTTCAGCACCAGAAACAGGATCTGCGCGTTACTGGCCACCGTGCTGCTTGGGTTGAGTTCCTGTAGCGCGCGCATGGCTTTGAGCCCGATCGGTGTCGCAGCGTTGTCTAGGCCCAATCCGTTGGCCGCGAAATTCATGGTGATGAACCCAAGGGCCGTATGGCCGCGTGGCACCTCCGGCATGAGCCGAGCGAACAGTGGCCCCAGCAGGCGTGCTAGCAGGTCGATCAGGCCCGCTTTCTCGGCAATCTTCAGGAAGCCCAGCCATAGCGTGAGCGTACCGAACAGCAAGATCATCACATCTACGGAAAGCTTGGCCATGGAAAACAGGCTTTCCACAATGGCCGCCCACACGCCGGGATCTCCGCCCAACCATCGAGCGAGTCCTGCAATCGTGCCAACAAGAAAGAAACACAGCCAAAGACCGTTGAGCATCTGGGAACCCTTATCGAAGTGCCCGGATGATAACGATTGAAGAAGAGAGGGTCACGGCATAGGCAGAACGCCTTGGCCACTGGCTGACGCCGCACCTGCGTACCGGAACTCGCTTGTGGCGAGATTCCGGTTGCAGCACACCTGATCCAGCCCGCACCGCGGGAGTACTCCCTGTACCCCTAGGTCGCTCCAGACATCAAAAGCAACCCGGCTCCATGATCAGCGCTCCTTCGATGAAGCGCGATAACACCTGAGTATTCAGGTCATGTGTAACGGTTTGATGAACCGTTACTTACAGAATTCGGGTCAACACGCACACCGACTGCTTGAACGGGTGTGCGGTCCGACCGGCGATCCATCGCTTCAAAGCGTCCGACCAACGTGTCAGGGTCGACGGCGACCGAAGATGAAGGACAGCACGAACAGGACCAGGAAGACGACGAATAGAATCTTGGCAATGCCTGCGGCGGTGCCTGCGATTCCGCCGAAACCCAGTACAGCGGCGATTACGGCAATTACCAGAAATGTCAGAGCCCAGCTCAACATGGCGTTTCTCCTCTTGTTTGAACCTACTTTATTTGGAGCTTTAACGACGCCCCGTGGTTCAGGTGCGTAGCGTCGGTGATGTGAAATCTTCCGCCACGACCGTCGGTTTGACGGTGTGCGTGGGCTGATCGAATTCGTTTGGATCCATCTGCTTTAGGAGCATCACGCCTGCGAGGTATGCGAGGATCAAAAGTACGCCCGAACCCAGTAACGCCATTGCAAAAAACTCGATAGGCATCATGAACGGCACCTTAAAACACCCAACGTGGCTGACGTGTCGTCTCAGCGAAGTCCTGGCGCTTCTCGGCGCGCTGGACCTTGACATCGCGGTCCACACGGCCCAAGAACTGAGCACCGTGTACCACGCGCGATTCATAAGGAAGGATGTGCTGGACCGTCGCGGACTTCGCGGTATCTGCAGTGGCGACGGCGCCATTCGGGAGCTGATGTTCGACCAGGGCGACGAGTGCAAAGGCGGCTGCAACCATGAAGCCTTTGTTCGCTAGTGTGCGGCTTTGCAGACGATTCATCCTGATCTCCTCGAATACTGATGTGGCTGGGGCCAAATTCGTTCTATGCGAGAGTCACTGCAGGCAGCATGCCAGAAAAAACGTAGTCAAAATATATATATAAAACAATGACTTACATATACGCGTCCCAATTTGGCCGGGTAAGCTGCACGATTGTCTTTTTTCGTACCATGCGTTTTGCACGACCCGTCGCATTGTGGATGTGATCCACTTCACGCTGCCATCCTGCCTCTACGAGAGGCCCCAGGGTGCGCATCCCTCGCCGGCCCACGAATTTGAACGTTTGCACAACATCGCCGCGCCAGCGCAAAGGCGTATCGAAAGGGGCTAGACTGGTACGCGACGCGTAATGACGAAGGCGACTTACACGTCGCATTGCGTTTCCGTGCAACTTGCATGAACAATTTCGGACTAAGAGCGGGACGTATCCGCCGGATGGCACAACGAGGCGCTTGGATAGTGCGTCGATCGGGTATTGGTCCGCTTGGCGCTGACACCCATATCCAACGTACTGCGCAATAACGAGTGCCGACGCAGAAGCGACATTCGCTGCTACCTTGGTAACCCCTCGCCCCACGCGCTGAGCGAAGCACACTTTCTGAATTACCCAACACGCCTGCTGGAGATTTGAGCACCATGGAAAACGCCGCGGAGAACCAGGGACGAATCCTGCTGGTGGACGATGAGTCCGCCATCCTGCGGACCTTTCGCTACTGCCTCGAAGACGAGGGCTACCAGGTAGCGACCGCGACCTCGGCAGCCCAAGCCGAAGCGCTCGTTCACCGTCAGGTGTTCGACCTGTGTTTCCTGGATCTACGCCTGGGAGAAGACAGCGGCCTGGACGTCTTGCAGCAGATGCGGGTTCAAGCCCCCTGGATGCGTGTCGTCATCGTCACCGCGCACTCCGCCGTGGATACAGCGGTAGACGCGATGCAAGCCGGTGCGGCGGACTACCTGGTCAAGCCGTGCAGCCCAGATCAGCTCCGCATGGCTGCGGCGAAACAGCTGGAAGTCCGGCAGATGGCGGCCCGACTCGAAGCCTTGGAAGGCCAAGCCACCAAACGGCGCGACATGTTGAGTTCCCACAGCCCGGCGATGATGGCGGTGCTCGAAACTGCCCGGCAGGTGGCTGATACCGATGCCAACATCCTAATCCTTGGCGAGTCAGGTACGGGCAAAGGCGAGTTGGCCCGCGCTATCCACGGCTGGAGCCGCCGTTCGAAGAAGCCACTCGTTACGATCAACTGCCCTTCCCTCTCAGCGGACCTAATGGAAAGCGAGCTGTTCGGCCACAACCGAGGCGCGTTCACTGGGGCGACGGAAAACACGCTTGGTCGCGTCAGCCAAGCGGATGGCGGGACATTGTTTCTCGACGAGATCGGCGACTTTCCCCTTGGTTTGCAACCCAAGTTACTACGTTTCATTCAGGACAAAGAATACGAACGAATCGGCGACCCGGTAACCCGCCGCGCGGACGTTCGCATTCTTTCCGCAACCAACCTTGCCCTGGATGAGATGGTTCGCGAGGGGCATTTTCGCGAAGACCTTCTCTACCGTCTGAATGTCATCACGTTGAACTTGCCACCATTGCGCGAGCGTCCGGAGGATATTCTCGACCTGGCCGAACGCTTCCTGGCCCATTTCGTCAAGGACTACGCCCGCCCTGCACGCGGGTTCAGTCCGGAAGCCGAGCGCGCGCTCGCGACTTACCGCTGGCCCGGCAACGTGCGTGAGCTGCGCAACGTCATCGAGCGGGCGAGCATCATTTGTCCGAAGGATCGCGTCGACGTGAGCCACCTGGGCTTAGGTGAGGCGCCCTCGAACAATGCACCTCGCGTGGGTGAATCGTTAAGCCTTGAAGACCTTGAGCGTGCGCACATCGCCGCGGTGATGGCGTCCAGCGAAACACTGGACCAAGCGGCGCGTACGCTGGGCATCGATGCCTCGACGCTTTATCGGAAGCGCAAGCAGTACGGTCTATGAAGCTCCCGCGCAAGTTACCTATGAAGCTGAGGACGCGCTTGTTTCTCAGCATTTCCGCGGTCATCACCGTGGCCCTGTTCGGCCTGTTCATTGGGCTGATCGGCATGACGCAGATGGCCCGCACCCAAGAAAACCTGCTACAGAGCCACTACGCCGTCATCGACACGACTCAGCAGCTACGACACCTTTTCGGCGACCAGCTGGCTACCCTCGCGATCCGGCCGATCGACCGTAACACGCTGGACCGGCAACAACGGGAACTGATCTCGTACCTGGATGAGGCGATCGAGCGCACCCGAGCCCCAGGCCGGGAAGGGCTGGAAGATATTCGCGAGCGTTATCTTGCATTCATGACCGAGCTTGGCCAGCCAGACGCCGAAGGGCGCTTGCGAAGCTTGGACTCCGCACGGTTCGCGCGCGCATTCACCGCCATACGTGACGCCCTGACCGACGTGCAGAGGGCAGCGCTGGAGGGTATCCGCCATGAAGGCGTGGAAAGCCGCAAACAAGCGACCTGGCTTTCCATCCTGCTAGGCACCGTGGCATTGATGGTCCTGATTATCGGGTTCCTCACCGCGCATACCATGGCACGACGCTTCGTTGGCCCGATCGAGAAGCTGGCCAAGGCTGCGGACCGTATCGGCCAGGGTGATTTCCAGATCGTGTTGCCGATGTCGCCTATCGCTGAATTGTCTTCCTTGAGCCGGCGGTTCGGCGTGATGGCCAGCGCCCTGCAACAATTCAACGAAACCAATATCGCGGCGCTCAAGGGCGGCCAGCGCCGTCTCCAGGCCGTGCTGGACTGTATCGACGATGGCCTGTTGATCGTTGCCCGCGATGGCACGCTGGAACATGCCAACCCGGTCGCCGAACGCCAGCTCGGCTGGGATACCGAGCGCATCGGCGTTCCATTAGGGGAAGCCTTGGCCCACCCGGAACTCGATGAAGCCGTCCGCCTGGTTCTCGCCGGACAAAGCCGCGAGGACCCACAAGAGGACCTGGCGCTGGAGATCGGCGGCGAACAGCGGCTGCTCGCCTGGCGCCTGATTCCATTCGGGCAACCCAACGTCGAAGTCGAAGGCGCCGTAATGGTCTTGCGCGATGTCACGGATCAGCGTGCGTTCGAGCGGGTTAGAAACGAATTCGTGCTGCGTGCATCCCACGAGCTGCGCACGCCCGTCACCGGCATGCACATGGCGTTCGGGCTACTGCGCGAGCGCCTGCACTTTCAGCCGGATGCACGTGAACAGGATCTCATCGAGACCGTCGACGAAGAAATGCGACGGTTGGTGCGTTTGATCAACGACCTGCTCAATTTCTCGCGCTACCAGACTGGGCAGCAAAAGCTGGAACTGTCGGCGTGCTCGCCTAGCGAGCTTCTGCAGGAGACGCTGGCGCGCTTCGAGGCGTCGGCGGCCGAGCACGGTACTGAGCTGAAGCTGGAAATTGAGGACAACCTCCCCTTGCTGAACCTAGACCGGACACAAATGGAACGTGTGCTCGACAATCTGGTGACGAACGCCCTGCGCCATACGACCAGGGGCGGTCACATCTGCCTGCAAGCACGTCGCCATACGGACCGCGTCATTATCAGCGTCGAGGACAACGGAGAGGGCATTCCCTACAGTCAGCAGGCCCGGATCTTCGAGCCGTTCGTTCAAGTGGGGCGCAAGAAAGGCGGGGCGGGCCTTGGCCTTGCCCTGTGCAAGGAAATTACGCGTTTGCACGGCGGCCGGATCGGCATCCACTCCCGGGTCGAGCACGGCACCATCGTGTATATGGCGTTGCCCGTCTGAAATCCTGCCCGCGGTCTCGCGGGCAGGTAAGTAAACGTTAAGACCTGCGGCTATTGTTCAGCACCCAAAGCAGTGCCGCCGTTTCCGCATCCGCCTGACCGTCATAGCGCTGCTGGCGATAGCGCATCTGGAACGCCGCGATGACATTGCGCGTTTGCTCGTCGAAAAGCCCCGTTCGCGGCACGTCGTAGCCGAATTTAGCCAGTTCGCCTTGGAACCACGTCGCGTCTGGAAGACCGTTCGCATACACCGCTTGCGCCCGCTCGACACTGGCGGCGTCCGGCCAACGAATCAGGCCAGCATCGGCCAGGCGCTTCCACGGGAACAACGGACCGGGATCGACCTTACGTTGCGGTGCGATATCGCTGTGACCGACGACCGCATCAGGACCCAGCCCATGCCGCTGCATGATGTCCTTGAGCAGAACGATAAGCTCGTCGATCTGCGCATCGGCGTACGGGTACCAAACCCGTTGCCCGTCTTCGTTAAGCCGGTAGCCCGGATTGATCATTTCGATGCCAATCGAACTGGAATTGAGCCAGGTCCTGCCGTTCCAGGTACTTTCGCCGGCATGCCAGGCACGCCGATTCTCGTCGACCAGTTGGTAGATCCGTGCGGGATCCCGGTCGATCAGGTAATGCGCGCTGACTTCTCCGTGCGTCAACAACTTCACGGACTGCTCGAACCCGGTCGAGGTGTAGTGCAGGACGATGAATTGCTCACGGCTGTCGTGATTGGCGGACACGTAGCGCTTGTCGATATGGGGCCCGCTGCTGCAACCGGCGAGAAGAAGCAGAAACAAGGCGAGAGGTAAGAATCGGGTCATTGCGGAAGGCTCGATCTCGAGTGATTGGCTGGAAGATAGGTGCTCACAACGGAGGCGTCGAACGCGTGGATTTGTGCGGAAGTGACGATCAACAACGCAGGAGGATAGCGGCTTTTGCTTCGCCGCCGGTCGATACGTCGTTAGTAGCTGTTTCCTGCAAGGGATGAGCGGCTGAGCCGTCTATCGCCTGCAATGAATCAAAAAATGCGAAATGCTTCTACATTTAGCCAGAGCCTTCGATGAAATGCGCTTGCGCTGGCACCAGACATAGTGGCCGGGCTAACGAACGGCATGCGGGTAATGCACAGCTTAGTGGTGCGTGGAAAAAGGCGGGGAGTATTCATGCGGACGCTGCTTTGGTTCAAACAGGATTTACGTCTCGACGACCATCCCGCAGTGCTGCACGCCGCGACGGCGTCACGATGTGTTCTGCCGGTTTATATTCTCGACACCCGCTTGCTCGGCATCTCGCCCCCGCGGGGGCATCGCGTTGGCGTACACCGCGTTCGTTTCTTACTCGAAGGGCTTGCGGCGCTGGACGGGGAACTTCGTTTCTACAACTCGCGCTTGCTCGTGCTGGCGGGCGATCCGGAGGTACTGATTCCTCGCTTGGTCGAGCAGATGGAGTTGAACGAGGTCGTGACGCTCGACGAGCCCGCGCCTGCCGAACGCGTCATGTTTGCGCGTATTCGCAAGCAGCTAGGTGATGCAGAATTGAAGGTCTTGCCCGCTGACGGTCTTGGTTTGCTCGACGGCGCCGGCGACAAGTCGCTCCCTACGGTCACTTCGTTCAGCCAGTTCGTTGCACAAGTCGAGACGCGCCAGCATGTATTCCAACCCCGTCCGGCGCCCCTCTCCTTTCCGCCGCTGCCGGCCAACAGCGAGACATTGTTCGAGCCCGTTCCGACGTTGTCGCAGCTCGGATTAGGCGAACCGCTGGCTTTCGCCAATAGCGCTTTTCCTTTCTCTGGGGGTGAGCCCGCCGCCAAAGCACGCTTGCAGGACTACTTCTGGTCAAGCCAAGGCATTCGTCGGTACCTGGATCAGCACGAACAATTGATCGGCGTCCAAACGTCGTCGAAATTCGCGCCCTGGATCGCCCAGGGCAGCCTATCGCCAAGACGCATTGCGGCGGAGCTGCGGCGCTATGAATCGCAAGCTGGCGCTGATGACTCCACGCGACTGTTCTGGCGTGGCTTGCTGTGGCGGGAATTCTTCGCCTGGACGCTACGCCGACATGGCAATGTCCTGTTCGAGTCCCACGGCCTCAAGACCGCGCAGGCGGCTCCGCGTGGTCATGACCAGCGTTTCGTCGAATGGTGTGAGGGCAAGACGGGCATGCCATTGGTGGACGCCGCCATGCGCGAGTTGGCGGCAACCGGCTTCATTTCCCACCGAGCGCGGCGTATCGCTGCAAGTTATCTCGTGCGCTATCTGGAGCAGGACTGGCGTCTTGGCGCAGCCTGGTTCGAAGAGCATCTGCTCGATTACGAGCCTGCCAGCAACTGGGGCAATTGGGCCTTTATCGCGGCCGCTGCTAGCGAGCCTCGGCGGAGCGCCTCGTTCAACATCATGCGCCAGGCACGAGCGCTCGACCCACAGGCCGAGTACATCGCCCGCTGGCTGCCTGAGTTGCGCGACATCCCAGCCGAACTGCGTCATACGCCATTCTTGCTACCGAACTCCCAGCGTGACGCGCTGCGTTATCCATGCCTTCAGAATATCCCGGCGGACTGGCAACCCTATATGCACACGGCAGCCTGAAGCGGCGTGCTGGATGGGCAGAGACGTAAGAGCCGATGAAGGTCCCGCTGCGCGTGCCTATCGCTTAGCGAGCGTTATCGATCGGAAGTCCGCTCGCGCTGGCGTCAGGGCGTCCTCGCCTCAGCCGCACCGAATAGCCATTCAGCCCCTCTCGACCCGGTTACGCCCGGCACGTTTCGCCCGATAGAGCGCCTGGTCTGCACGATCGAACGCAGCCTCGGCTGAATCCTCGCCTTCGAACGCCACGACACCCGCGGAAAAGGTGATGCTGACGGGCTGGCCTTTGAAGTGAAACGGACAGGCTGCAATCTTGCCGCGTAGATCGTCCAACAGCTGCTGGCCGGCCGCCAGCGACGTTTCAGGCAATAGCAGCGCGAATTCCTCACCGCCAAACCGGGCGATGAAGTCGGTCTTGCGCAGACGCTTTTGTAACTCCTGCCCGATGATCTTCAGCACCTTGTCACCTGCCAGGTGCCCGTATTCGTCATTGATCCGCTTGAAGTGGTCGATGTCCAACACAACCAGCAACAAATCGCCACCGTAACGCTGCCAACGCGCCTCCTCCAGCTGTGCTCGCTCAGCCCACGAGGCACGATTGGGTAAGCCCGTCAGCGCATCGGTCAGTGCCTTCATACGTTGCTCTTCGAGGTGCTGTTGTGCACCGTGGGCTTCCTGCTCCATCACCGCAACGCGCGCCACCAGCGCCTCCAGCCGCTCGCTGACCTCCTGCTCACGCTGGTTATTACGCTGCTGGAAGTCGCTCATCGTGGCCAGCAGGCCATCCAGGCGGCTGTCCACGGTGCGCTTCAAGGATTCGAGGTCGACAGCGTCCTGCACATCCGCCTGCAACCCGGTGACATGCCCGCGAAGCTCGTCATCCAACACGCGGGCGTCGCTGATCGACTCGTTGTAATCACTTTTCGCCTGGTTAAGACCACCGACGAACGCGGCCAGGCGCTGGCTCAATTCCGCCAGGTAGCGGGCGAAGGCGTGATCGCTATCGCCGCTCACCGCCAATACCAGCACGCCTAGATCGTCCAGCAACGGGACCAGCTCGTACCAGTTCAGCCCACCTTGCAGCCGCGTTTTCAGCGACTCGGCCTGGGGGGTAAAGCTCTGTGGAAGCGAAAGCTCGTCCAGCAGACGATTCAGGCTCGCGGCAATATGCGGGGCCACGGCGCTATAGCCCGGCTCGGGAGGCTGCGGCAGGGCATAACGTCCCTCCGGCAACGCCTCGAGTGACGGCTCGGCCCCTTCCGTGGTGGGCGCGGGCTCGCTAAGCGTCTCGATGTAAGGCTCCGATGCAATCGGCGCCGCATTGGTAGCCGCCAGTTCGGGCGCATCAGGATCAATCACTGGCGCCGTATCGCGATCGGGCTGCAATGCTGGCGTCGCCCGCAATTCAGGTTCACTGGCAACTTCGGGACGGGAGTCCGCGCGGTCAGGCCCTAACGGCTCGCCGGGCTGCGAGACGGCATCCGGATGCTCGGCATGGATTGTCGTCGCAGGCGTTGCGGGAACCGCACCCTCACCGCCGCCGAACAGCCTTTGTAAAAACCCAGAACGGCTGCTGGGTTCCCCGCCGATGACGTCCAGGGCCTGGGCCTGCAATCGATTCAACTCGGCCAGCAGGGCCGGAAGCTCACTGCTTTGGATAGCACTGCCGTTCACCTGCTTGGCGAACGCCTTGAGCGGTTTGTTCACCTCGCGGGGCAGTTGCATCTGCTGCAACCGACTGGCGAGCGAGCCCAGGGACTGCGCGATCATCTCCGCGCGTTGCTGACGACGCTGCTCGGAATCGAGCACCGCCTTTTCCAGCCGCGGGATCAGCGCTGATAACGCCGCATCCATGTTGTCGCTGCGCACGACATTGCGCAGCTCCTTCATGCACTGATCAACCGCCTTGTCGCTTCCTTCTGCTGCAAGGCTGCTCCGGACCAAGCCACGGCGCAGCAGGTCCAGGCGCGTTTCCCAGCGCTGTTCGAACACTTCCTGCTGCTCGAGACTTTCAAGGTACTTCGTTTTCCAGCGCTGTTCGTCACTCATAATTCACGACTGAGCGGGTACGGGGAGGTTGGGATCGGTTCGATGACTATCAGGAAGCCGAATCTCCACAGCCACTGGGAGATGATCGGAAACCGGTAACGGCAATACACCAACGTTACCAAGCGTCAGCTCAGGGCTGATAAGAATGTGGTCCAGGCAACGCTGCGGCCGCCAGCTTGGGAACGTGGGCTGTATCTGGGGCGCTAGCAGCCCGAGATCGCGCAACGCAGACCGCTCCAGCAGGTCATTGGCATGGGTGTTCATGTCCCCCATCAGCACCTGATGGCGGTAACCCCCAATCAGCTCCCGGATGTATCCCAGCTGCAAGGCACGGGTTTTCGCGCCAAGCGCCAAATGCATCATGACGACGACCAGTGCATCGCTGCCCTCGCCGAAACGCATGAGGATCGCCCCTCGCCCAGGCGGACCCGGCAGCGGATGATCTTCCAAGGCTGTCGGCTGCAATCGGCTTAGCACGCCATTGCTGTGCTGTGCGAATTTACCGAGATTCCGATTGAGCTGTTGATACCAATACGGAAACGCCCCGAGCCGCGCCAGTTGCTCGACCTGATTGACGTAACTCGAGCGCAGGCTGCCGCCATCCGCTTCCTGCAGGGCAACCAGGTCGTAGTCCGCGAGAATCTGCCCGATGCGTTGCAGGTTCGCGCCACGACCACGGTGCGGCAAGAGGTGCTGCCAGCCGCGCGTGAGGTAATGGTGGTAACCCAAGGTGCTGTTGCCGACCTGGATGTTGAAGCTCAATAGCCGAAGCGTGCCGTCAGCCGGGAGCCCATGATGTGTACAAGCGGGATTGACGCGCGGATCGCAGACTGCGACCCGCCGTTCGGAAGTCCATCGACGCAGCATGGCAATCGCGCCGCTTACTCGGCGGCGCGCTCCTTCTCGATGAGTTGGTCGGCGACCTTCAGCGCGTTCTCAGGGCCACCTGCAGTGCCCAGGTCAAAACGGTACTTGCCGTTCACGATCATCACCGGCACGCCTTCGATCTGGTACGCCTCAGCCAATTTCTTGTCCTTCTCGACGCGGCTCTTCACGCCAAAGGAATTGTAGGTCTTGAGGAACGCATCGCGATCGACGCCCTGCTCCGCCACGAAATCCGCCATTTCTTCGGGGGTCGCCAACTTTTTGCGCTGGTTATGGATCGCATCGAAGATCGCGGTATGAACTTTGTGCTCGACATTCATGGCTTCGAGGGTAATGAACATCTGCCCGTGGACGTCCCAGATCCCGCCGAACATGGCTGGGATGCGTACGAAATTCACGTCTTCAGGCAGTTTCTCGATCCAGGGATTGATCGTGGGCTCAAACGCGTAGCAGTGCGGGCAGCCATACCAGAAGATTTCAACGACCTCGACCTTGTTCGGCTCGGCCGTGGGTACCGGATTGCTCAGTTCGACGTATTCCTTGCCGGCTTGGATGTCGGCGGCAAACGTGGGTGCGCCGATAAGGCTTAGAGCGGCGACGACCGCACCGAGTAGCAGATTACGCATTTGGCTCTCCTGTATGAGTACATTCCGTATCGACAACGCGTACGGTTTCTAGAGTCCGGGGACATCGCGTTTCGCGCCCAACGGCGCGCAAGCGTAAGCTCCGCGGTCTGGACGCATTGTAGCGACGCTAACCGTCGTAACGTCGATGTTTACAAAGCTTTTATCTTTCACCGTCAAACGGGCCCAACGCGACGACGAGTGACCGAAGTCATGGTCAAGGCATCTATAATGCCGGCCATTTTGCGGATACGAGCGGGAAACGGACGTACATGTCATTCAAGAATCCGATCATCGGGCTGTGCCAGCAGGCTTCCTTCCTCATCAGCGCCGCGAAAGTGGACCAGTGTCCAGAAGACGACGGCTTCGAGGTTGCCTTCGCGGGCCGCTCGAACGCAGGTAAATCCAGTGCGCTGAACACGCTGACGCATGCCAACCTCGCCCGCACGTCCAAGACGCCAGGTCGCACCCAACTGCTGAACTTCTTTCGCCTGGATGACGAACGCCGTCTAGTCGACCTTCCTGGTTACGGCTACGCGAAGGTACCCATTCCACTCAAGCAGCATTGGCAGAACCACCTGGAAGCGTATCTGGGAAGCCGGCGCAGCTTGTCCGGCGTGATCCTCATGATGGATATCCGCCACCCGCTGACCGAGTTCGACCAGATGATGCTTGACTGGGCGCGGGCGAGCCAGATGCCGCTCCATATCCTGCTGACCAAAGCCGACAAACTCGCCTACGGTGCGGCGAAGAACGCTTTGTTGAATGTGCAGAAGTCGTTACGGCAGCAGTGGGGCGATGTGGCCAGCATCCAGCTCTTCTCGGCGCCCAAACGTCAAGGCATCGAAGAAGCCCAAGCGGTCCTAGCCGAATGGCTCGCGCTCGCGGCGGAGCCGGACTCACCGGCTTAGCGGCTCGTTTTACGCCTGGCTGCTCCAGGCAGCTTTCTTTGGACAAAAAAAACCCCGAGCTTCGTATGGGGAGGGGAGAGGCTCGGGGTTCAAGTCCGGACCGCTAGAACGAGTCCAGATATCTGCCAACACTAAACACAGCAAAAGGAGCATCGAAGGGCTGTTAAGCCATTCAGTGTTTCTGACGGGCCGTTCAATAAAAAGTTCAGACGAGCGCAGAAGGTTGGACGCGGATAACGAATTTGGCCGCACCGCAGGTCCGATCGACGACCGGTGCAATTGCAGATTGAGACACCCCTGCCACCGCTTTGACGCCACGTCTATCTCGCAATGGACAACGTCCGCAAACCATTGACGAACATCCAATGACCGTTCTGCTAGTCGTTGTCCTGTGACGCTCCGCGTGCCTTTGATAACGATCTTTCCAGCACTAATTCCTCGAAGTGCTCCAGTTGCGATTGCATTTAGCCATGATTGGCCCGCTCTCAATGCGCCGCTATCGTCCCCACGGGTTACGTGACACGTCTAGCACCTCGCTTGTGGGCTGTATCGCAATTGGACAAAACGCTGCCGCTTTCAGGAACCGCACCTATTAGATGAGGTCGCTGTCCCTACACTCGCACGTCTAAGGCATCGGAGAGCCAAATGAATCTAGTCAAACGCCTCGGCATCAGCCTCGGCCTACTCATGGCGATACCTGCCGTGGCTCAGGAAGCGCCACCTCAACTCATCAGCATTAACGTCGCCGGAGCCGGTTTCGCCGGCCATGTGCTGCCAGGCAAGGTGGGTACGAATTTCTTCTTTCCGAAGGATGGTTATTTCGCCAAGTGGAGTGACCGCGGCATCAAGACCGTTCGTTTTTCCTTCAAATGGGAACGCCTGCAGCCTAAAGCCATGGGAGAGTTCGATCCGGGGTATGCCGCGCTCATCGACAAAGCGCTGGATCAAGCCGGCGCCAATGGCATTCACGTCCTCTTGGACATCCACAACTACGGGCGCTACTACGGCGACATCGTCGGCGACAAAGTTCCTATGGATGCTTACCGCAACCTCATGGAACGCATCGCGCTACGCTGGGGTAACAACCCGGCCGTCTATGCCTACGACATCATGAACGAGCCACACGGCGGTGCTGACAAGTACTGGTTCGAGATGGCGCAGACCGGTATCGACGCGATCCGAAAATACGATCGGAAGAACACGCTGTACATCGAGGGACGTCGCTACTCCTCGGCGTACCATTGGCCCAAATACAACGATGATCTGCTGAACCTCAAGGATCCGTCGGACAACATCGTGTATTCCGCTCACATGTACGTCGATCAGAACTCGTCGGGCCTGTACAAGGAAGCCATCGGCGAAGGCAGCTACATGCCAGACCCAATGGTGGGCGTTAACCGTTTGAAGCCGTTCGTAGAATGGCTGGAGCGCAACGGTAAGCGTGGCCATATCGGTGAGTTCGGGCTGCCAGGCGATCATCCGCGCTGGTTGGAGATCCTGGAAAACACCCTTACGTATTTGCAACAGAACTGTATCCCCGTCAGCTACTGGGCGGCAGGCGAGTACTGGGGTAAGAATTACCCGGTATCGATCGAGCCAGAGAAGGACGGCAAGGATAAGCCGCAGTGGCTGATCATGAAGAAATACCTCGGCACGGGCGGATGCTCGGCGATTGGCCCGAAGAAAGTGGCGGACAAGGGCACCGACAGCGGCAAGGAAACATCTGGACCGGTCAACCCGACCAACCCAGGCAAACCGGAAACACCGGCCTCAACCTCGCCTGCACAACCGATTTCCTCATCTAAGCCGGCAACGCCCGTCGTCACTGCCCCTTCGGTACCTAACGACTCGACAGAAACGCCACCTGCTTCCAATGACGCGAACGCGGAAGTGCCAACCGCGCAGCCAGTGGCCAGTGCACCGACGGCAACAACACCGGCGACCAACCGCAGCAGTGCGGGACAGGCGACCAGTGGATCCTCGGGGCCAACCGGTCCGCAATGGAATGGCCAACGCGAATGGGCCGGTAAAGACGCCCCGGCCTATCAGACGATCGGTTCGCAGTGACGCTTCGGGCTGTATCGATGTGCGATCGTATGTCGATACAGCCTTTTTCACTCTTTTCCTTCACGCGTAACGCGGCCCATCAAAAAGGGTTTGAACGCCCTCCCGCTCTGGATTCGGTCTGCGATCCGCAGGCCACCCCCCTCCCGCTCTACTTGGCAAACCAGCCTGGATTCGCGCCTACGAAAATGTGATGTGTCGTTTTGTGTGTTAACTGCGTCGCAACATCACGAAATAACCGCCGTTGCGCACATTCATAAAACCCTGAACTAGAGCTGGGCTATAACGTCAGTTGCTGAGTGTCGATTCAGCTTGTTTTAAGGTTTGCGCGATAGCGTGTGCCGGACGTGATTGAGCAGCCTGACTTCGTACCGACATCCATAGGGCAGCGAGAACGTCATTGCGCCGTACTGCCCGTACTAGAGAGGAAAGACCATGCCTGGTAATCAGCCGACTCCCGAAGATCTCGCCGCGGAACAACACGAGACCGCCGATGAGGCGATGCAGATTATCGTCGACGGATTTCTCAAGTTCCGTCATGAAGTATTTCCAGAGCAAGAAGCGCTCTTCAAGAAACTGGCCGGGGCGCAACGGCCGCGCGCGATGTTCATCACCTGTGCAGACTCGCGGATCGTCCCGGAGCTCATTACGCAAAGTTCACCCGGTGACCTGTTCGTTACCCGTAACGTTGGCAACGTCGTTCCGCCTTATGGCCAGATGAACGGCGGGGTTTCGACTGCCATCGAGTACGCCGTTCTGGCGCTGGGCGTTAAACACGTGATCATCTGCGGGCACTCGGATTGTGGTGCGATGAAAGCGGTACTGAACCCCGATCCCCTTGAAAAAATGCCCACGGTCAAAGCGTGGCTCCGGCATGCGGAGGTCGCTCGTACCGTTGTTGCCGATAACTGCCCCGCGTGTAACAGCAGTGACATGCTCGGCGTGTTGACTGAAGAAAACGTCGTGGCCCAGTTGAACCACCTGTGCACGCACCCTTCCGTTGCGTCGCGCCTGGCCAGTGGCCAATTGTTCATCCACGGCTGGGTCTACGACATCGAAAGCAGCCAGATCAAGGCGTACGACGCGGAGGCCGGTAGCTTCCGTCCCATCGACGGTACCAACCCTCTGCCCATGGCAACGCCGAAGTCGCGCTACTGATAACGCATTAGTTCTGCCCTGCAGTTCCGGTTGGCCGATAGGCCAACCTTCTTTGCTCCTCGCTTTGAATGCCGGCTGAAGTTGACGACTGGCTGAACAATAAAACTCCCACCGCTGATGACAACGATGCCAAGCGCCCGCGCACGGCAACGCGGATTCGTTCGCGCTCAAAAATAAGTATTGTGGAGAACGTGCCATGCAAGAAAACTTCAAGTCCGCGCTCCCACGAGATGCGCTCGCATCCGTGGTCGTGTTCCTGGTTGCTCTACCCTTATGCATGGGTATCGCCATCGCATCCGGCGTAGAGCCGGCCAAAGGCCTGATCACGGGAATCATTGGCGGTTTGATCGTAGGTTTCATGGCCGGTTCGCCCCTTCAGGTCAGCGGCCCGGCGGCAGGTCTTGCCGTCCTCGTGTTCGAACTGGTTCGCACGCACGGGATCGAGATGCTTGGCCCAGTTCTGTTACTTGCCGGGGCCATACAACTACTGGCCGGTTGGCTGAAACTAGGTTGCTGGTTCCGCGTCACTGCGCCCGCGGTCGTCTACGGAATGCTCGCCGGCATCGGCATCCTGATCGTGTTGTCCCAGGTGCACGTCATGCTCGACGCCACACCTCAAGCGTCGGGACTGCATAACCTGATCGCGTTTCCGGGTGCCGTAGCCGAAGCGCTTCCCATCGTCGGGGGTGGCTTTGGTGCCGACGCATTGCTCATCGGCCTTGGCACGATCGCACTGATGTTTCTTTGGGACAAACTGCGTCCCCAGAACATGCGTTTTTTGCCTGGCGCACTCATTGGCGTTACAGCGATGACCCTTGTCAGTCTGTGGCTGGCGTTGAATGTGAACCGCGTTGAAGTGCCCGAGAACCTTGGCGACGCTATCGCCTGGGTCACCCCCGCAACCCTTTCGCAACTGCTGAACCCTACCCTTATCGTGGCGGCACTGGCGCTGGCCTTCATCGCCAGCGCTGAGACATTGCTCTCAGCGGCGGCCGTCGACCGTATGCACAGCGGTGAGCGCTCCAATTTCGACCGCGAGCTATCGGCGCAAGGGTTCGGCAACATGCTGTGTGGGGCGCTGGGCGCGTTGCCGATGACGGGCGTCATCGTGCGCAGCTCTGCGAATGTCCAAGCGGGCGCAAAAACCCGCACATCGACCATCTTGCATGGGGCCTGGCTGTTGGCGTTTGTTCTTCTACTGCCAGGCGTGCTGCAAAGCATCCCGGTTGCCAGCCTCGCTGGGGTTCTGGTCTATACCGGCATCAAATTGGTGGATATCAAAGCGATCCGCAGCCTCGGCCGCTACGGTCGCATGCCGGTGTTCATTTACGCAGCCACCGCCCTGGCAATCGTTTTCACCGATCTACTGACGGGTGTTCTCATCGGCTTCGCTCTGACGCTTGCGAAGCAGGCATGGCATAGCTCTCGCTTGAAGATCAGCGTGGTGCAGCACAGCGAAAAGGAAGCCGAGCTTCGCCTTGTCGGTGCTGCAACCTTCCTGCGGGTTCCAAAACTGGCCCAGACGCTGGAGTCGATCAAGCCCGATACGCGTCTTCATGTGCCCATGGACTACCTGCACTACATCGACCATTCCTGCATGGAGCTGCTGGACGATTGGGGGCGCGCCGCGGAGCGCAGTGGTGGTGAGCTGGTGATGGGCGAACGCGCACTCAAACGCCGCCTGGAAGGCCGTATGCGCACGACCAGCCGTATCGGCAGCGCAGCGCGCGCTGGAGGCTAGCGGGCACCGCCTCTATACGAAGCGATACCTCGGCAGGCTCAACCGCCGAGCGTATCGCCTGAACCCTTCCTCTTCGGGCCGCCCCAAACAGAAGTATCCCGAAGAAGGAGTGCGCTTTTGGATTTCATCGATTGGCTGCAGTGGCCTGCCATGCTGGCGACCGTCGCCGCAGCGTGGATGGTCGGATCGCTGCGGAGCAAGCGGCGCTTCGTCGGCTTCTACTGCTTTCTTGCGAGCAACCTGCTGTGGGTGGTGTGGGGGTGGCACACCAGCGCGTATGCCCTGATCATCCTGCAAATATGCCTTGCGGCGCTCAACATCCGCGGCCTGCTGAAAAATGATTCAGCCGCTACGACGACGAGCCATGGCACCGCGTGACAATGCGCCCCATGCCGTGTCGCCATTCATGGGTTAACCTTTACCGCTAACGAGGTGCCGCGCGCGCCCTCCCACGCCCAACGCTTGGATTCTCATGAGCCGCACCCAAAAACTTCTCATTCCCTTGATCGCGCTGATGCTCCTTCTGATTGGCGCGATCGTCTATCAAGTCATCGCGGGCAACGGCGAGGCGGACCGTTCGCGCCTGCTAAGCGCAGGAATTGTTCTGCTGCCGCAGAGCCGCGAGCTGCCTTCGTTGGAGATGACTGATCAGGATGGAGAGCCCCTTGCACTAGATGGGCTGACCGACAAGTGGAGCCTGTTGTTCTTCGGCTATACCTACTGCCCAGATATATGCCCGACGACGTTGGCCGAATTACGTCAGCTGGACGAGCAGCTCGCACCAGAGGTCAAGGAGCGTCTACGCGTGGTGCTGGTCACGGTTGACCCGGAGCGAGATACGCCCCAACAGCTTAAGCAATACCTCGCCTATTTCAATCCGACCTTCATCGGCCTCAACGGGGACATGGAGCAGATCAAAACCCTGGCGTCCCGCGTGAGCATCCCATTCATCCCGCCAGATACATCGAAGCCCGGCTATACCGTGGACCACAGCGGTAATCTCGCGGTTATCGGGCCAGACGGCAGGCAGCGTGGCTTCATACGCTCGCCGCTGGACGTGAAGGCGCTGGCAGAGCAGCTGCCGAATCTGATGGCCGAATAGAGCGATGCCCGGCTCATACCGGGCGCTCTGCTATCAACCGCGCTGATAGACGATGACGCGCTGCCCGCCGTCGCAACTTCCAACGGTTTGCAGTCCGGCTTCCTGGCCCTTTTCGACGATCTCCAAGGTGTACTGCGTAACGCCGTTGGCCTGGATCTTCGCCTCGATTTCCTGCTTCAGCTCTTCGCAAGGTTTGACCTGCGCCATACCTGCAGATGCGAAGCCCATCAGCGCTACCAACACACATAGTCTTTTCATCGTCGACACTCCTTCGTTCGTATCCCACGTCGTCGGGGCCATCACGGCCCCGTCCCCACCCGGCGTCTTAGCTGTTTACGATTCGAAAACCTACTTTTAGCGTGACTTGGTAGTGCGCGACCGCGCCGTTCTGAATGTGACCGCGCATCTCTGCCACCTCGAACCACTCCATCAACTCGACGCTCTTGGCCGCTTCCGCCAACGCATTGTTGATGGCGTCCTCGATGCTGGTAGTAGACGACCCTACTAACTCAACCTTCTTGTACGTGTGGTGATCAGTCATGCGCTTCTCCCATTTTTAAGTAGCCGTTATTCACGGCCTGTCATAAATGAGGCTACTGCGCAGGGTCAGAAGTTCAGGCCGGCACCGCGAGTACCGCGGTTACTCCATGCATTGCTTGATCATTGCCAGGGATTGGGGTGATACCGCTGCCAGATCCTCCTCCAGCGAGCGGATAAGCCCGCGCAACTGCTGCATGGATGGATTGTGTGGGCAGCGCAAGCCCCGCACCGCTAGCAAGGTTTCACCGCTAACAGGGTCATTGAGCTCAGCTTGGAATGCCCCTGCGCCATCCTTGCGCACGTCCACCCGGAATGGCTCGAAATAGATGTTCAATAATTCGCACGCGCGCGGAAATTCCATCGCCTATTGGCTCCCCCTCTCCACTCAGACCAACGTGCCCGATAGCCCCACAGACGGAATAGAAAGCGATCTATCCAGATCGCCAAGCAGCCAGCGCCGAACCCGCTGCCAAGCGAAACGATGCCCAAGCTTTAAGCGAAGCGCAACCCTACTTTCGGTCCCACGTGCTGCTCCCCATTTCCACACTCAAAAATCCCACCTATGGGAGAGCTTAGGCGATAGATAGCGGTCCGACACGCGCCGATGCAAGGGTGCCGATAACGGCATAAATCGCTCAACGACCGGCGCTCTGCAGGGGCAGAATACGGAACGGCGCCCCCCTAGGGTGGTCGATGATTCTTTCTCCGGTTGCGTAACCATTAACGCAACGACACCGTTGAGACCTCATGACACGCAACGCTTTGCCAGATGACTTACCTGCCGTACTCGCCGGCCCTTTGCTCAGACGAATTGAAGCCCAGCGAATTTGCCTCTGGCTGGTGGGTTCCGAGCACCTGTCGCTAACGCTCCAGCTACAAGGTGAAGGCTATGCGGCCGAATACCGGCTGTCCGCCTCACAGCTACGTGTGCTACCGCTGGGCACCCATGCCTTCCTGCATCTGATCGACGTCGAGCTGGAACGCGAGCTGCCTGTCGATCAACCGATCGCCTATGACTTGCTCATCGAGCATACGCAGGGCATCGCCCAGTGGGCCCCACATCTGTGTCATGCCAACCAAGCACGGCCGGACTTCGTACTGCGAGGCCGGCTGGATAACCTGCTGCATGGCTCCTGCCGCAAACCGCACCACCCCTCGCGGGATGGCCTGTCGCGGGTGGATGACCTGCTGGCCACGGCGCCCGCCGCGCACGAGCGCCCTGCGGTTCTGCTGATGACCGGCGATCAAATCTATGCGGATGACGTCGCCGGGCCGATGCTCGTTGCCATCCACCGCCTGATCGAGCGCCTGCAACTGTTCGGTGAATCGCTGGATGAGGCGACGACCGCAGACAGCGATGCCCTCTATGCCCATCCCGCGACCTACTACAGGCGCGAAGAGTTGTTACCTGCGATCAAGGCCAACCGTGACCTGCGCGAACGCTTTTTCGGCGGTACCGAGAAGCCGATCTTTACGAGCTCCAGCGCCCATAACCACCTCGTCACGCTGGCCGAAGTCTTCGCCATGTACCTCTTGGTCTGGTCGCCCACGCCATGGACCTTGATCGACATGGACATGCCGGCCCTCGCGGAGGAAAACGCCGAGCGCTACCGCCAAGAGCTGCCGTGCATCGAGGCCTTTCGCGACGGACTGCCTAACGTGGCGCGCGCCCTCGCGCACATCCCGACGTTGATGATCTTCGATGACCACGACATCAGCGATGACTGGAATCTGTCAACCCAGTGGGAGATGACCGCCTACGGTCACCCATTTTCCCGGCAGATCGTCGGCAACGCCTTGATCGGCTATTTGCTATGCCAAGGTTGGGGCAATCAACCGAACATCTTTGGCGAGCTGCTGGATGAATATCAGCAGATGGCGGAAAACGTCGACCAGCGTAACTATGTCGATGGCAAAAGGCTGGACGCTTTGATTGAGAACTTGAGCCGCTTCCAGCGCTGGGGTTACCACTTGGAAGGGACGCCAACGCTGATCGTGCTCGATACGCGCACGCGCCGTTGGCGTAGCGAATTTCACCCCAATCGGCCTTCCGGTCTCATGGATTGGGAAGCCCTTGTGGAGCTTCAGCAGGCATTGCTGGACCAAAAGAGCGCCGTCATCGTTTCGCCAGCGCCGATGTTCGGCGTAAAGCTCATCGAAGCGATACAGCGCATCTTCACCTGGACCGGCAACCCGCTGATGGTCGATGCCGAGAACTGGATGGCGCACCGAGGTGCCGCGCAGGTCATGATGAATATCTTCCGCCACTCCCGCACACCCGGTAACTACGTGATCCTGTCCGGCGACGTGCACTATTCATTCGTCTACGACATTCACCTGCGTCACCGGGACCGCGGCCCAAACCTCTGGCAGGTCACGAGCAGCGGCATAAAGAACGAATTTCCGCGACGACTGCTGGACTGGTTCGATCGCCTGAACCGCTGGCTGTATGCCCCTTGGTCGCCACTGAACTGGCTCACGAAACGTCGCGACCTCGAAGTGGTGCCCCGCGTACCCGACCGAGCGCGCTCTGGCGAACGGCTGTGGAATGGCGCCGGCATCGGTCAGTTGCACTTGAACGACGCCGGCGAACCCGTCGAAATCATCCAGCACAACGCGGATCACAGCCCGTCGGTGCGCTTCCACCGGCGGCAGCCTTAGGAACTCGGCTAGTAAAAGAGCCGCGGCTTTCACTCGCCCTACACGTAGGCGCTCCGAAGCCACGGCTGTCTCCTGCGAACCCCGCAGAAAGTCCCTCAGCGGAAAGCGCTGCTAACAACAACCGGCTCCAACCCCCTACGCATCCCTGCTCTGTAGGGCGGGTAAAACCCGCGGCTCTTTTCTTGCGCACCACGTAAAAAGCCCCTGACCCGCGAACGGGCCAGGGGCTTTCTTTACCGCACCGGTGTTACAGAGCGCCGGTGGATTTCTCGCCGTTCACCAGACGCTGAATACCCAGCGGATTGGCGTTTTTCAGGGCATCCGGCAGGAGTGCATCCGGGTAGTTCTGGTAGCAGACCGGACGCAAGAAGCGGTCGATCGCCAAGGTACCGACGGAGGTACCGCGCGAATCGGAGGTCGCCGGATAAGGGCCACCATGGACCATCGCATCGCACACTTCCACGCCTGTTGGGTAGCCGTTGACCAGCAAACGACCTGCCTTCTGCTCCAGGACCGGCACGATGTCGGCAAAGGTGCTGAAGTCGCCAGATTCGGCAATCAGCGTGGTAGTCAGTTGGCCATGCAGACCATGCAGTGCCTGGATTAGCTGCGCCTTGTCATCTACTTCGACGACGATGGTGGTCGGGCCGAAGACTTCTTCTTGCAGCAGCTCGTCACCGTTCAACAGCAGGCTCACGTCCGCCTTGAACAGCTGCGGTTTGGCCTGGTTGCCCTCTTGGGTCTGGCCTGCCAGGTGCTTCACGCCGCTATGGGCGTTCAGGGCCGCGAGACCTTTCTCGTAGCTCTTCAGCGTCCCAGCATTCAGCATGGTTTGCGGGGCTTGGTCCGCCATGGCGGCGCTCAGACCTTCGAGGAAGGTGCTGAACTCCGGCGAACGGATGCCGATGACCAAACCAGGGTTGGTACAGAACTGACCGCAACCCATGACCACCGACGCCGCCAGCTCAGAAGCGACGGCGCTGCCGCGCGCCTTCAGCGCTTCCGGCAGGACCAGCACCGGGTTGATGCTCGACATCTCGGCGAATACCGGAATAGGTTGTGGGCGTGCCGCGGCCATGTCGCACAGTGCGCGACCGCCTTTGAGCGAGCCAGTGAAACCAACCGCCTGGATAGCCGGATGTTTGACGAGGTTCTCGCCGACACCGCTGCCGTAAATCATGTTGAACACGCCCTTGGGCATGCCGGTTTTTTCCGCGGCGCGGATGATGGCATTAGCCACGCATTCAGCCGTCGCCATGTGGCCGCTGTGGGCCTTGAAGACGACCGGACACCCTGCCGCCAGCGCAGCAGCGGTATCGCCACCCGCCGTGGAGAATGCCAGTGGAAAGTTGGACGCGCCAAAGACGCCGACTGGGCCTACTGCCGTACGATACTGGCGCAGATCGACGCGCGGCATTGGCTTACGATCCGGCATGGCGGTATCGATACGGGCGCCATAGAAATCGCCGCGACGCAGGACTTTGGCGAACAGGCGCATCTGGCCACTGGTACGGCCCGTTTCACCTTTGATACGCGCATTGGGCAGCGCCGTTTCTTGCGTAACGAGTGCGGTGAAATCATCACCCAACGCATCGAGCTCGTCGGCGATGGCTTCAAGGAATTCGGCGCGCTTGGCAGCAGGCAGGCTGCGGTACGCAGGGTAAGCGGCTTCAGCAGCGCGGGCAGCGGCATCCACTTCCGCGGGCGTCGCCTGAGCGAAGTCATAGGACAACTTCTCACCTGTCGTGGCGTCGTAGCTATATACGAACTTGCCGCTCTCGCTGCTGCGGTCGCCACCAATGAAATTCTTGCCGGAAATCTGCATTGTTCTACTCCTTTACCTATCGGGGTTTTAGGTACATGTCCGGGGTCTGGTACGAACTTGAAGCCGGCACCCAGCCAATGCCATAGGAACCAATGTAACAGCCCTAAGCGTTCAAGTCATCGTACAACCGGATAAACACCTAGTTATGGGCAAGCAGACGCTGGTGAAGTTCGATCGCATGTCCAGAAGGTGATCTGCCGCGCTCCGTCACCGCCGGCCCCACCTCCTTCGATGACGTTCGTGCAAACCTTCGGCAATGGCAAAGCCCCGACGGGCAATGTGGACTAACGTTAAAGACGCGACCGAGATGCCAAGCGGAGAAACGTTCATGAACGAGCCACGCGAGACGCCTGAACAAGATGGCCCTCTGAAAGAAGTCCCAGAGGACGTTCGAGAAAACCTGGAGGAACAAGCACCTCCACCTGATCCAATTCCCGATCCGGGACCGCTGTAGCCTGACCCGCTATGCAGGGCTCTTGTAGGGCAAAATCCCAGAGGGCTTCCACCGGGAGGTGACCACCGTATTCGGCTTGGCCTCGTTGTGATGGCCCATATCGCTCGGTGGGTTACGCCTGCGGCTAACCCACCCTACGGATGGACGGGAATTTGTGATCTGCGCAGGCCCTTGTAGGGTGGAATCCCAAAGGGCTTCCACCAGGGTGGCCGCAGTATTTGGCATAGGCTCGGAATAACGTGCCTATATTGCTCTACGAATAGATGGCGGCTGGCTATCGCTGCACCCCTGTCCCGCAACATCCTGTATCCCGCCTAGTTCCTGGCAACCGACGAGTGGCATTTCCGTTCATCACGCGTTGCTTAAGAATGACAGGCAACGCCGATACCTAAGACGCAGGCAAACGTCACGGGTCGGTCATCGACACCGAGCGCGAATATGTCGCCGCCCACCCGCGCAGGGTGCCCGAAGTCTCAGCCCGGATACGCCATGAAAAAACCTTCGCTCGACCGCAAGCGCCGTCTGATCTGCCTCGTTTCGCTCGCCCTTGCGCTGGCCGTGCCCGCTGCGGGCTGGTACGGCTTCGCCCATCAGCCTGCGCCGACCGAAGCCGGCATGCTGGCCGAACTGAAGCAATCGACGAAGCCTTGGCGCGAGCATCGTGCCGACCTTTCCACCCTGGTCGATGACATGCGTGCACAGCGTATCGAAAGCGCAGCGCTCAGCGATGACGCAGTCTACGTGACCACTAAGGACGGTAGCCGGTACTGGCTGGCTGACCAATCCGGACGTATCAGCGAGCGCGTATTGCAGGATTACGGCCAAGGGCAGCAGCCGCTGTTCCCCGTCACGCTCTTCAATACCGACGGCGAGGCACCCTGGTACCGCGACGTGCTCGCCCAGTGGCCGCTGCTGCTCCTCCTGTTCGGTGGTATCGCCTACCTCTTCTACCGCTACCGGCCGCTGGAATCGAAAACCCGCGAAACCGGCATTTCCTTCGCCGACGTGGTCGGTGCGAGCGAAGCCAAGCTCGCCCTGCAGGATGTCGCGGCTTATCTGCGCGATCCACAAACCTATGCCGCGCTCGGTGCCCGGCCACCGAAGGGCGTGTTGCTGACCGGCGACCCAGGTACCGGCAAGACGCAACTGGCCAAGGCGTTGGCCACCGAATGCGATGCGAATTTCATTCAGGTGACCGGCAGTGACTTCTCGTCCATGTATTTCGGCGTCGGCATCCAGAAGGTCAAGGCGCTGTTCCGTAACGCACGCAAGCAGGCGCCTTGCATCATCTTCATCGACGAGATCGACGGGATCGGTCGTCGCGGCGAACAGAACCGCTCCAGCGACGCGGAAGGTAACCGCATCGTCAACCAATTCCTCACCGAACTCGATGGCTTTAGCGCCGATACCGGCATCCTCGTACTCGGTGCGACCAACTTCCCGAATGCACTTGACCCTGCGCTGGTCCGCGAAGGCCGCTTCGACCGCAGCATCGCCGTCGGCCTGCCCACGCTGTCCGAGCGTGAGCAGCTATTCGAACTGTATGCCGGAAAACTCAAGGCCGTCGGCGAGATCGACGTGCCTCTGCTCGCGCGCAATTGCGTGGGGCTGACCCCGGCGGCCATCGCCTACATCGTCAACCACGCAGCCTTGCTCGCGGCACGACAGAAAGCGAGTCGTGTGGACATGCAGCACTTCGTCGATGCCATCGAAACCTGCCGTATCGGCGAGTCGCCGGTAGGTGTTACCGCGCTGTCGCCGACTGATCGCACCCGCATTGCCGTTCACGAAGCCGGCCACGCCATCGTCGCGGCGGCCCTCAACACTGGCCGGGTCGAGAAGGTCACCATCCTGCCGCGGGGCCAGGCGCTGGGCGTTACCTTGGTCACGCCGGTGGAAGACAAGCGTCTGCACCTCGAATCCGAGTTGCGCGCGCGTATTCAGATGTTGCTGGCTGGCCGGAATGCCGAGCAGCTGTACTTCCACGAAGTCTCGTCCGGCGCCGGCCAGGATCTGGTGGAAGCCAGCAAACTCGCGTTGTCCATGGTCGGCCAACTGGGCATGGGGCCGAAGGGCTCGTTGCTCAGTCTGCAAGCCATCCGTGACGCGCATCTTGAGAGTGATCCGCGCGAAGCGCTGCAAGCGGCCGATGATCTGCTGCAGGAACTCAACCGTGAATGCTTCGCCCTACTGCAACGCCTGCAACCGGCGCTGGATCAAGTGACCGAACGTTTGCTCGAAGTAGAGACCGTACCCGGTGGCGAAGTGCTGGACGCCATCGCGGCGCTGCCTCACGACGTGCGCCACATCCATCCTGGGCATCTGCACGGCGGGCGCCACCTGGAACGCGTGGCCGCCAGTGCCTATGACCAGTTCGACCCGCTGTACGATCTGTCGCAACCTGATATCCGCGACCGTGAAGAAGACTGCGGGCCGGGGATGGCGTAAGCGTAACTACGCCGGGTAAGAGGGCGACTAAAGCGGATGGAAGCCCCGTTGCCCCCGATAGTTAACGTTGGGGGCGACGCATCGACCGGATGCCGCAAACTGTGGGATCTAAAAGCGCGGGTTTTACCCGCGCTACGGTTGCGGTCGGCTTTCAGCTCGTAGACCGGGTGTAACCCGGGTGCCGCAGTCGGCCGCCCTGCCGCCAGCCGCGACGGACATCTGCCCTACCGAAGTCCGAGCCGCTTCGCCAGGCGATTGAGATTGGCGCGATCCACCCCCAACGCCTTCGCTGCATCGCTCCAACGATGGCCATGATGTGCCAATGCGGTTTCGATAAGACGGCGCTGATAGGCATCGACTGCCAGGCGCAGGTCCGCCACAGCCGTTTCCGGCGCAGCAAGCGGCAAGTCATCGCGGACGACAGCGACCCCCGGCAGCTGCAAATCCTCACCTTCCAGCGCCAAGATCTGCGAGCGCTCACCGCGATGAGCGGACACCACGCGCAGCGCTGCGCGTGCGATCAGGTGCTCAAGTTCACGAACGTTACCCGGCCAGTCGTAACGCAGCAGTTCGGCCTGGGCAGTGGCGGCGAGTCTCAAACCCCGCAACCCAAGCCGCACGCGGTTCTCCTCAAGAAAGTAGCCGGCCAGCAGTAGCACATCACGCCCGCGGTCGCGCAGCGCCGGCACGCGCAGCGGATAGACGCTCAATCGATGGTAGAGATCCGCTCGAAAACGGCCCACACGGACTTCTTCCGCCAGGTCACGATTGGTCGCGGCCAGCACGCGTACGTCCACACGGTGTTCGCGGTCCGAGCCCACCCGCTGTAGTTGACCGTCCTGCAACACTCGCAGCAATTTGGCCTGGACCGCGAGGGGCAATTCGCCGACTTCATCGAGGAACAAGGTGCCGCCATCCGCTAGTTCGAACTTGCCCGCGCGCGGTTGATGGGCCCCAGAAAAGGCACCGCGGACGTGGCCGAACAGCTCGCTTTCCACCAGGTTCTCCGGCAATGCTGCGCAGTTGACGCTGATCATCGGCTTACGCGAGCGGCGTGAAGCGGCATGCAACGCTTGCGCAACGAGCTCCTTGCCGACGCCCGTTTCGCCGGTGATCAGCACGGCCAAATCGCTCTCGCCGACGAGCAGGATTTCCTCCCGCAATGCGTTCATGGCGGTACTTTGCCCGATGGGCTCCCGCGGCGATCGATCCCCCGCCGCCTGCCGATAAACGTCCGCCAGCTGCCGCTCATCCTCGATCCGGCGGTTAAGCGTGTCGATACGCTCGGCGGCCCGTACAGTCGCCGCGGCCAGCGTTGCAAAGGCTTCCAGAGATTCCGGATCGACCTCATCGAAGCAGGCAGGGTCCAGCGAATCCAACGTCAGCAGGCCCCAGAGGTTATCGTCGACATACAGCGGGCATCCCATACAGTCGTGCACTTCGAGGGAATCGTCGGGCGTCTGGACAAGGCCGTCATAGGGGTCTGGTAGATCACAATCCGCAGCGAAGCGCGTCACGCCGCGATGCGCCAACAAACGCTCCAGGCGGGGATGATCCTCGATTCGAAACCGCCGCCCCAGCGTATCGGGGCTCAGCCCCTCCACTGCAACCGGCACCAGCACCCGTCCCTCCAGGCGCAGCAGGGCCACGGCATCGCTTGGTAACCAGCTGCGGAGGGCCGCCAGGAGCCGGGCGTAACGCTCCTGCTCGGGCATGTCGCGGCCTAAGTCGGCCACCAGCGGCAGCAGTGCCTGAAACAAGGGATTCCGAGTCATTGTGACTCTCCGGCCAGTCAGATTGACTCGAAAAAAGGCGAGTCGAAATGACCCTAATACGCCTACAGGCCGCAATTTGCAAAGGCCTTCGTGCTGGCATGGAAACTGAAAAGCCCTCAGTGAATTCTTCTGGAGACACCGCCATGCTCACTGCAGCCCAACGCGACATCATCAAGGCCACGATCCCTTTGCTGGAAACCGGCGGAGAAGCGCTGACCACCCACATGTATCAACGCATGTTCGCGCGCCATCCCGAGGTCAAGGCCCTGTTCAACCAGACGCACCAGGGCCGCGGTAACCAGCCTCGCGCATTGGCCATGGCCGTTCTGGCGTACGCGCGCAATATCGATCGGCTCGAGCAGCTTGGCCCATTGGTAGGCCAGATCGTCGCCAAGCACGTGTCGCTGAATATTCTGCCAAGACACTATCCGATCGTCGGCGAGAATCTGTTGGCGGCCATCCGGGAAGTATTGGGCGAAGAGATCGCCACCGATGCCGTCATCGACGCCTGGGCCGTTGCCTACGGCCAACTGGCCGATTTGCTCATGGGCATCGAGGAAAAAACCTATGCGGACTTCGAATCCAGTACCGGCGGCTGGCGCGGCGCTCGGCCTTTCAAGGTAGCGCGCAAAGTCCGCGAAAGCGCGGCGATCACCTCGTTCTACCTACAGCCGGCAGACGGCGGCCCCGTGGCCGGTTTCAAACCCGGCCAATACATCGGTGTGCGTTTGTTGATCGACGGTCAGGAGGTGCGCCGAAACTATTCGCTGTCCGCCCTGAGCAATGGGCATGAATACCGCATCAGCGTGAAGCGCGAACCGAACGGCGTGGCGTCGTCCTTTCTCCATGAGCGGGTCGCCGAAGGCGATGTCGTCGAACTCTTTCCACCGGCGGGTGACTTCACGCTGGCCGACTCGAACAAGCCACTGGTGCTCATCAGTGCGGGTGTCGGCATCACGCCTGCATTGACGATGCTCGAAGCGGCGCAGGACAGCGGCCGTCCGATCCACTTCATCCACTGCGCCCGCAATGCTGACGTGCATGCGTTCGATAGCTGGTTGAAAGCGCGCTGCGCCGAGGTACCGCAGCTGCGCTACCGCGTTTGCTATAGCGACCCAGCAGCTGACGATGTGTGCGATGCGCAAGGTCTGCTGGACCAGACGCGTTTGGCCGAATGGCTACCGGAGGATCGTGACGTGGATGCCTACTTCCTCGGACCGAAGCCGTTCATGGCGATGATGAAGCGCTCGCTCCGCGAACTCGGCGTGCCGGACGCCCAAGCGCGCTACGAGTTCTTCGGCCCAGCGGAGGCCTTGGACGCGTAGAGCGGCAGGCGTGCTGGCTTTGGTAGGGCGGGTGCAACCCGCGGCTCTTCAAGAACGCGGGTTGCACCCGCCCTACCGCACTTTTACACACCCGGCTTTTCACACCCGGCTTTCCAACTCCTTGACCAACCCCTGCAGGTCCACCAAGGGCGCCATGCGGGTCCGCCCCTGACTGCCCACGCTCACCAGCGCGCGAGCGCGCGTGTTGACGGCCGCCTGACGCATGTCGGCGGCTTGCCAGGCATCGTCAAGTCGCGCGCTGTCGAATTGGGTGAAGGTGTCGATCGTGTCGATCGTGTCCACCGCCAGACCAAACGTGGCCGCTTCACCGCGGACGATCAGCACTTGGCTGCTCTCCCCACGCCGCAACGCAGGATCGGCTTCCATCAAACCGCTGAGGCTTACCAGCGGAATCTGCTCGCCACGCAATTCGAACAGGCCGAGCAAGTGATTTTCCGGCTGTGCCAGGCTGACCAAATCGTGCGGAACGGGAAGGATTTCCTGAATCTGCCCCAGAGGCGCGACGAACTGGTGCGGCGCATGGAACAGCAGGCAGGCTTGTTGGCGGGCGCGCTGCCGCGTACTGACGGCGTCTTCCTGCGGCCCGCTTTGCTGATAGAGCTTGGCGAGGTTCGCCATGCTACGCCGGCTGCACAGGTTGACGTGGTCCAATAACAGCGCGTGACGCCCACCCTCGAAAGGAAAGGTACCGGCGAACAAGTCCGGCTCGCGCAAGCCGAAGCGGGGAATCTGTCCCAAATTCGCGGACTCCAGCCGCTGCATCGACACCAACGCGTCGTAACCAAAGCCAAAGCGATCGCCCGCTGGCGTCGACAACACCATGAGCTGCGCCCGGTCCGATGTGGTCTTCGTCTCCAACCCCAACAGCATGGACAGATTCACGACCGGCACCCGCACACCGCGCACGTCGGCAATGCTTGGGCACATCTCCCCTGGAAAATCCGCCGGAGAAAGGCGCGGCTTATCGACGAGTTCCGTCACCGCCGCCGCGTCGATGGCGAAGTCACGCCCGTCGCAGGCGAACACCAGATAGTGCCGCTGGGTGAACCGCACATGCCGTTCCGCTTCGCGTTGCGACGGCTGTTCGGCGCTGGCGAAGAACACAGACGGCAGATCCGCCAGCGCCTTCAAATCCAGCCGATAGATCAACCGTTCACCGATCGCCGCCATATGCGGAAATAGCTCACTTCCCTGGGCGCGCGCTGCAATCCCCGTGAAACAGGCCTCTTCGAGCCGAACGACGTCCGCGACCGAGTCGATTGCGACACCCAAGCGCCCCTTGCCAAACCGCAGGACCGCGACGCGGCTCGGCGCCTCGCTTGCCGGCAAACCCAAGCTGCGGCGCAGATCGAACAACGGCAATGGCTGGCCCCGCAGGCTGAACACGCCTAGCAGGTTGTCGGACGCAGCAGGGTGCGGTGCGATCGATGCAGGCCAGTCGACGATCTCTTGCAGAGCCTCGGCGTCCACCGCGATGTCGCTGCCCGCAATACGTACGACCCCGTAGGGGACCTTCATTACGCGAGGCCTTTTTCGACAGCGTTGCTTTCCTTGATGGTCTGCAATTCGTGAATCAATGTGGCCACTGCATCAGCAGCCGACACTTGGGCATCGGTGGCGGTGTTGATGTGGTCGATCGCCCCTGTCGTATGCACAACGCCTTCGACGATTTGCTCGAATGCATTGCCCGCCTCACGGGAGATCTCGTTGCCGGACTGGATACGCTTGACGGTTTCGAGAATGAGCTTGTTGATCTCTTTCGTTGCCGCCGACGACTTCTCGGCAAGCTTGCGCACCTCGTCCGCGACGACGGAAAAGCCCAGGCCGTGCTCACCTGCGCGTGCGGCCTCGATGGCCGCATTGAAGGCCAGCATGTTGGTCTGCCCGGCAATGTCGCTGATGACCTGAATGATGTCCTGGATGCTTTCTGCCGACTGGCCGATGGCGTTCATGGATTCATTCGCCCGCACCAGCGTCTTCGAACCGCGCTCCGCTTCTTCGCGGGTCAGCTGCGCCAGTTGGTTAGCCTCGCGCGTGTTCTCCGCCACCCGGGCAATGGCGGCCGACAGCGAGGCCACCGCTTCGCTCATGGCCTTCGACTTGGCTTCGATCGCCTGCTCCAGTTCGACCTGTGCGGTGATATCGGTGGCGAACTTCACCACCTTGTATGGCTGCCCATCGGCGTCGAAGATCGGGTTGTAGGTCGCCTGAATCCAGATGTGCTGTCCGTACTTGCTCAAGCGCATGAAGCGTCCGGAGAAGAATTCGCCCTTGGCCAGACGGTTCCAGAAATCGCGGTACTCGGTGCCACGCACGTAGCTCTCGGTGCAGAAGACGCGGTGATGCTGACCGAGGATCTCGTCGAGTCGATAGCCGGTGACCTTCAGGAAGTTTTCGTTGGCGTTGAGGATGTTCCCGGACATATCGAACTCGATCACCGCCTGGGCCCGGCCAATCGCATCCACCTTGCCTTTGAACTCGGCGTTGCGCTTGCGCTCCTCGGTGATGTCGGTCGCGACTTTTACCACCTTGTACGGCTTACCACAGGCGTTGAAGATCGGGTTGTAGCTCGCCTGGATCCACACTTCGCGCCCGCCTTTCCCGAGGCGCTTGTACTCGCCTGCGTCGAACTCGCCACGGGACAGTTTTTCCCAGAAATCGCGGTAATCGCGACTGGCCGCGTAGTCATCCGGGCAAAACAAACGGTGATGCCGGCCAATGATGTCTTCAAGCTGATACCCCATCGCCGCCAGAAAATTTTCGTTGGCGTTGAGAATATGGCCCTGCAGATCGAACTCGATCATCGCCTGCGAACGGTCGATGGCTGCGATCTTGCCGGCATAGTCGGCGTTACGCTGACGCGCTTCGGTGATGTCCGTGGCGAACTTGACCACCTTCACCGGTTTGCCACGCATATCTAGGATCGGGTTGTAGGACGCCTGCAACCAGATTTCCTTGCCGTCCCGCCCGACCCGCTGGTACTCGCCAGAGTCGACCTCGCCCTTAGCCAGACGCTCCCAGAACTCGCGGTATTCCCGGCTGGCCGCGTAGTCTTCCAGGCAGAACATGCGGTGGTGTTGCCCCCTGATTTCATCCAGCGTATAGCCGATGCAGGCGAGGAAATTCGCATTGGCATCCAGCACGTGGCCAGACAGGTCAAATTCGATAAGTGCCTGTGAGCGGTGAACAGCGTGCCAGAGGGAATGAACATCGAGTTCGTATTCGCCGTTGTGATCTTCAGCCACAGCGGTTTCGTTAGCGAGCGACATGGGGCGCATCATCCTTGGAGAGGTGGATCGTGCCATTAGCATCGGCTTCTCCCGACCGGACTTGAATCCGCGAACTGACTATCTCGCTGATAGAAAAGAACCATTAAGAGGCTCTAACCCGCGTACTGCGCGGCTTTTTGACGAGTAGTCGAACAAACCCTGCAGACGAGTGGTAGCGAAATGGAATCGGGCGGTGGGAACTTGCGTGCCAGTGCTGCCTTTGTAGCGGGGAACGGTATCGCGGTCTCGCCAGACGCCTTGTAGGGGCGATGGGGCGGCCATCCGCTTTAGTCGCGAGCGATCTTGGCCCAGCCCCCCTGTCGCCTGCCGGAACCATATTTAAGCAGCCCTTCTACGAAGGGCTTGGCGACTGAAGTCGCCCCTACATCCGAGCTGGCTATATCACGCCGCCCGGTCGCCCCTACAGGATGGCCCGCTATATCACGCCGTTCGCTCGCAGCGCGTCGATCCTTTCGGTCGGCATCGCCAGCCAATCGGCGAGCACCTCTCCGGTGTGCTGCCCGAGCAAAGGCGGCGCCAGGCGATAGTCCACCGGCGTCTGGGAAAGCCGGATCGGGCTGGCGACGCTTGGCACGGAGCCCGCCAGCGGATGCGGCAGATCGATACGCAGGGCGCGCGCCTGCACCTGTGCATCGGCGAACACCTGTTCCAGATCGTTGATGGGCCCGCACGGCACGCCAGCGGCTTCCAATTGGGCGACCCATTCGCCCGTCGTGCGGAACACCGTGACCTGCCGGATCAGCGGAACGAGCACGTCCCGGTGGGCGACGCGCGCTTTGTTACTGGCAAAACGCGGGTCGTCGGCCCATTCCGGGCGGCCCGCCACTTCGCAAAAGCGGCGGAATTGGCCGTCATTGCCGACGGTGAGAATGATGTCGCCATCCGCGGTCGGAAAGTCCTGATAGGGGACGATGTTGGGATGCGCATTGCCCAGTCGGCGCGGTGCCACGCCGGTCGTGAGGTAGTTCAAGGCTTGATTCGCCAGGCACGCCACCTGTACGTCCAATAGCGCCATGTCGATGTGCTGTCCTTCGCCGGTCCGATCACGGTGGTTCAAGGCGGCCAGAATGGCCGTTGTCGCGTACAGGCCGGTCAGCACGTCGGTCAGCGCCACGCCCACCTTGACCGGGCCTGCGCCCACCTCGTCGTCGGCACGTCCCGTCAAACTCATCAACCCGCCAAGGCCCTGGACCATGTAGTCGTAACCGGCCCGATTCGCGTAGGGGCCGGTCTGCCCGAACCCCGTGATCGAGCAGTAGACGAGCCGCGGGTTGATTGCCTTCAAGGCTGCATAGTCCAGCCCATAGGCCTTTAGCCCGCCGACCTTGAAGTTCTCCACCAGCACATCACACCCTGCGACCAGATCACGAAGAATGGCCTGGCCTTCCGGGTTGGTGAAATCCACCGTGACAGATCGCTTGTTACGGTTGGCGGCTAGAAAATAGGCGGCTTCGCCCGTTTCGCCACCCGCGTCGTCCTTGAGAAATGGTGGGCCCCAGTGACGGGTGTCGTCACCCACGGCGGGCCGCTCGATCTTGACGACATCGGCCCCGAGATCGCCGAGGATCTGGCTCGACCACGGGCCAGCCAGTACACGGGACAGGTCGAGAACGCGTAGATGTGACAGTGCGCCTGACATGGCTTCATCCTGATCAAGGGTGGGTAGGCGACTGAAGCGGAGCGCCGCCCGGCGGATAGCCGCCCGGTCGCCACTACGAAAAGCAGCGGTACTGTAGGGGCGACCGGGCGGCGCTCCGCTTTAGTCGCCTGCGATCGACGCCACTCAACAAAACGCCTGGATACCCGTCTGCGCCCGGCCCAGGATCAGTGCATGCACGTCGTGGGTGCCTTCGTAGGTGTTCACCACCTCCAGATTCACCAGATGCCGCGCGATGCCGAACTCGTCGCTGATGCCGTTGCCTCCAAGCATGTCGCGCGCCATCCGGGCGATATCCAGCGACTTGCCGCAGCTGTTGCGCTTCATGATCGAGGTGATTTCCACGGCAGCAGTACCTTCGTCCTTCATGCGGCCCAGGCGCAGGCAACCCTGCAGGCCAAGCGTGATTTCTGTCTGCATGTCGGCGAGTTTTTTCTGGATCAACTGGTTGGCGGCGAGCGGTCGGCCGAATTGCTGGCGGTCCAGCGTGTACTGCCGCGCCGTGTGCCAGCAGAATTCCGCCGCGCCAAGCGCCCCCCAGCTGATGCCGTAGCGCGCCGAATTCAGACAGGTGAACGGCCCTTTCAACCCGCGCACGTCGGGGAAGATGTTCTCGTCAGGCACGAACACGTTGTCCATCACGATCTCGCCGGTAATGGACGCCCGCAGACCCACCTTGCCGTGAATGGCGGGCGCCGACAGCCCTTGCCAGCCTTTTTCCAAGACGAACCCGCGGATATCACCCGCGTCGTCCTTGCCCCAGACGACGAACACGTCAGCGATCGGCGCGTTGGTGATCCACATCTTGCTACCGGTCAGGCGATAACCGCCGTCGACCTTTTTCGCCCGCGTGGCCATGGAGCCCGGGTCGGAGCCGTAATCCGGCTCGGTCAGTCCGAAACAGCCGATCCACTCGCCCGAGGCCAGCTTGGGCAGGTACTTCTGCTTCTGGGCCTCGGTGCCAAATTCGTTGATCGGCACCATGACCAGCGACGACTGCACGCTCATCATCGAACGATAGCCAGAGTCGATGCGCTCGACTTCACGGGCGATCAGCCCGTAGCAGACATAGTTGAGGCCGCTGCCACCGTAGGCCTCGGGGATCGTGGCACCGAGCAGCCCCGTTTCGCCCATCTCGCGAAAGATGGCAGGGTCCGTTTGCTCATGACGGAAGGCTTCCAGCACACGCGGCGCCAACTTGTCGGCCGCGAACGCCGCCGCGCTGTCGCGCACCATGCGCTCTTCTTCGGTCAGTTGCCCATCGAGCAACAGCGGGTCGATCCAGTTGAAGCTTGCCTTGGCGGCCATGGGAAGTCCTCGTACGAAAAAACGGGTGCACTCGCAAACGGCGATCTCGCAGGAACGGTGTGCGCTTGCGCGTCAGGTCTTCACCAGACTAGGCAGCGCTAGGCGGGGGCGCAAACGAGTATTCCGCAGCCTGTTGTGCAAAAACCTCACTTCGGAGTAGCGTCAGCGCAAAGAGCTATAAGAACTCAGTGAGGCAATCGCATATGCGCCGCAAGATCCCCAGCACCACGGCTCTGGTCGCCTTCGAAGCCTCCGCGCGGCATCAGAGTTTTACCCGCGCCGCCGGTGAACTGTCCTTGACCCAAGGGGCGGTCTGCCGCCAGATCGCCGGCCTGGAAGACTTCCTCGGCGTAGAACTGTTTCGCCGCTCGCGGCGTGGCGTCGTGCTCACCGAAGCCGGGCGCGCCTACGCCCGTAAGGTCGCCACGCAGCTGGATGCCGTGGAGCGCGACACGCTGGCTGTGATGGGCAATCAAGGTGCAATGAGCATCGAGCTCGCCGTGGTGCCTACGTTCGGCACTCAATGGTTGCTGCCGCGGCTACGAGACTTCCAGCGCGAGTACCCCGAGGTGACCGTGCACCTAACGGACCGTACCCGGCCGTTCCTCTTTGCTGATACGCACTTCGATGCAGCGATCTATCACGGCGACGGCGACTGGTCCGGCACCGAAGCGCACTTCCTCATGCACGAACACCTGATGCCCGTGTGCAGCCCCACGCTGCTTGGTAAGCAACCGGCCAACGCCGAACGTATCGCCGGATTGCCGCTGCTGCAGCAGACTACACGTCCGTACGCCTGGCGCCAGTGGTTCAATGCCCAGGGCCTCGATGTGACAGGCGACATGACCGGTCAGCGTCTGGAGTTGTTTTCCATGTTGGCGCAGGCCGCGTGCCTGGAGATGGGCGTAGCGCTGATTCCTCCATTCCTGATCCAACGTGAGCTGGCCGAAGGCAGACTCGTGATCGCCCTGGACCGGCCAACCCCGAGCGAACGCGCCTATTACCTGATGGTGCCGGAGCGCAAGATTGAATCCGCAGCGCTGAAGGCGTTTCGGGATTGGTTGGTGGCTGAGGCCCGCGCCTATCGTGAAGCCACGGGCGAGCAGGAAGCACCGCTTAGGCGCTGATCGCCACCAAGGTGGCTCCTACAGATCCAACGTTGTCCGTAGACCGGGTGATAACCCGGGAGCCGTGGGTATGCGAACAGCCACTGCTCGGCATTCTCCGCTCCATAAAAAAACGGCCCGAAGGCCGTTTTTTTATGTCATCAAGATTAGAAGGCAGGCACCACGGCGCCTTTGTACTTCTCCTGAATGAATTGCTTCACCTCGGCGCTGTGCAGGGCCTTGGCCAGCTTCTGCATGGCATCGCTGTCCTTGTTGTCCGGGCGGGCAACAATGAAGTTGACGTAAGGCGACTCGCTACCTTCGATCACCAGCGCATCTTCCGCAGGGTTGAGGCCGGCTTCCAGCGCGTAGTTGGTGTTGATCAGCGCCAGATCGACCTGGCCCAGTACGCGTGGCAGGGTCGCGGCTTCGAGTTCGCGGATGCGGATGTTCTTGGGGTTTTCGGCGATGTCGCGTGGCGTGGCGGTAATGCCGGCATCCGGCTTGAGCTTGATCACGCCCGCTTTTTCCAGCAGCAGCAACGCGCGCCCGCCGTTGGTGGCGTCGTTGGGAATTGCGACCTGCGCACCTTCCGACAGATCCGCAATGGCCTTGATCTTCTTCGAGTAGCCGCCGAACGGCTCGACGTGCACGCCAACCACGGTCACCAGATCCGTCTTGCGCGAACCGTTGAACTCATCGAGGTAAGGCTTGTGCTGGAAGAAGTTGGCGTCCAGCTTCTTCTGCGCGACTTGCAGGTTAGGCTGCACGTAATCGGTGAATACCCGCACGTTCAGTTCGACGCCTTCTTTGGCCAACATCGGCTTCACGAACTCGAGAATCTCCGCATGCGGGACCGGGGTGGCCGCAACGTCGAGTGTCTCGGCCGCCTGGGCGGTGGTGATTGCCGCGACGGCGGCAAAAGCGGCTAGCAGCTTTTTCATGAAGAACAGTCCCTTATTTGAAATGGATTGATGAGTCACTTGCGCGAGAAAAACACCACCAGCCGATCGCCGACGGTCTGCAGCACTTGCACCAGCACGATCAGCAACACGACCGTGATGAACATGACATCCGGTTGATACCGTTGATAACCATAGCGCACCGCCAGATCACCCAGGCCGCCACCGCCAATGAGGCCGGACATCGCGGTGTACGACACCAGCGTGATGGCAGTCACCGTGACCGCCGCGATCAGCCCCGGCAGCGCCTC
Organism: Pseudomonas matsuisoli; assembly: GCF_014647635.1. Classification (GTDB taxonomy): domain Bacteria; phylum Pseudomonadota; class Gammaproteobacteria; order Pseudomonadales; family Pseudomonadaceae; genus Pseudomonas_P; species Pseudomonas_P matsuisoli. Next base: position 374,201 of record NZ_BMPO01000004.1, on the reverse strand, counting down.
GGGCAACAACGCACGGAAGATGATCTGCGACAGACTCGCCCCCATCGCCTGAGTCGCTTCGATGATGCCCCGCTCGACTTCCCGCAACGCCGTCTCCACAAGGCGCGCGAAGAACGGCGCGGCGCCCGCTACCAACGGCGGAATCGCACCCGCCACGCCCAATGACGTGCCGACCAGGGTCTCGGTCAGCGGAATCATCAGGATCAGCAGGATCACGAAGGGAATCGAACGCAGCACGTTCACGACGAACGACAGCACGCCGTAGAACGTCGGTTGCGCCAGCAGTTGGCGCGGCCCGGTCAGGAACAACACGATGCCCAGCGGCAGGCCGATCAATACGGTAAAGGGCATCGAGCCTGCGATCATCCACAGGGTGTCGAGGCTGCCTTGCCAGATTTCGTCCCAATACACGTTCGGGAAGAAGCGTGTCAGCAACGCATCCATCAGCGCAGTACCTCCACATGAACATCGGCCGCGTGGAACATCGCCAGGGCAGCCTCGACGTCGGTTTCAAGGCCCATCAGCGCAATCGTCAGCTGGCCGTACGGGTCATCCTTGATGCGGTCGATGCGCCCGGCCAGGATGCTATAGTCGATGCCCGTCTCGCGCGCGACCCGCCCGAGCAGCGGTGAATAGGTGGCTTCGCCGCGAAAGGTCAGCCGCAGGATGCGCCCTTCGACATGGGCGAAGTCATCGCGTTGCGACGCCTCGTCGATGTGCTCCGACTCCAGCACGAAGCGCTGCGTGGTCGCATGCTGCGGATGCAGAAAAACGTCCGCGACCGTGCCCTGCTCCACGATCTCGCCGGCATCCATGACGGCAACCCGGTCACAGACGCGCCGGATCACGTCCATCTCATGGGTGATGAGCACGATGGTCAGCTTCAACTCACGGTTGATCTCGGCCAGCAGCTGCAGCACCTGGCCCGTGGTTTGCGGGTCGAGCGCGCTGGTGGCCTCATCGCACAGCAGGATTTTCGGATCGGTCGCCAAGGCGCGGGCGATTCCGACTCGCTGCTTCTGACCACCGGACAGCTGTGCCGGGTACTTCATGGCGTGATCCGCCAGCCCGACACGCGCCAAAAGCTGCGCAACGCGCGCCGCAATCTGGGTTCGGGAAAGCGCACCCGCAAGCTCCATTGGCATCGCCACGTTGCCGGCAACCGTCTTCGAAGACAGCAGGTTGAAGTGCTGAAAGATCATACCGACATGTCGACGGTAGGCCCGCAGACCGCCCGAGGACAGCGCAGTCACATCCTCGCCGTCTACGACGATACGGCCTCCGGATGGGTTTTCCAGACGGTTGATCAGGCGTAAAAGCGTGCTCTTACCGGCACCGGAGTGGCCGATCAAACCGAAGATTTCGCCATTCTGAATGGATAGGTCGGTCGCCTTAAGGGCGGGGATCTCCCGACCAGCAGCGTTGTAGGTCTTGTGAACCTGATGAAACTCGATCACGAGATAAAAAGGGCTCTGTGGATAGGACTCGGCGGCAGGCCGGGGACGGGCATTCTAACGACTTTATAGACCGGTGCTTAGTGTTTGTTGTTCGCCTACCGCCCCCATTGGGAATAAGGCCGACGTGGCCAGCCACTTTTGCGGTTTCAACGAAATTGAGTAGGGCGGATGGAACCCGCCCTACAAAAGCCTTCACGCATTTCCCACGTTGATTTGACCGCCTTTCGATAGAGAACGTGACGCTTCTCGATAGCCTTTTCCAATAGCCCTTATGGAACGAACGGTTTCTCGCTCAAGTCCCCATACATAGACGTGCGCAGTGGATCGGACGCCGAAGCCGATCACGCCCCCCTTCGAAACCGAGGATTGACCTGATGACCGACAAGACTAATCCGGCCAAGAGCGAAATGGCCGGCACGGATACCCTGGACCGACAGAACGTTACCGCCAAGACGGAGCAACTCGAGCAGTACCGTACCGACGCGACTGGCCAGGCCCTGCGCACCAACCATGGCGTGAAGATCAGCGACAACCAGAACACCCTGAAAGCGGGTGCACGCGGCCCATCGCTTCTCGAAGACTTCATCATGCGCGAGAAAATCACGCATTTTGACCACGAGCGCATTCCCGAACGTATCGTCCATGCCCGCGGCGCCGGCGCATACGGCTACTTCCAACCCTACGAAGACTTCTCCAAGCTGACCAAGGCGTCGCTGTTCCGCGACCCATCGAAGAAGACGCCGGTGTTCGTGCGCTTCTCCACCGTCCAAGGCCCGCGCGGCTCCGGCGATACCGTGCGTGACGTTCGCGGCTTCGCGATCAAGTTTTATACCGACGAAGGCAATTGGGACATGGTCGGCAACAACATGCCGGTCTTCTTCATCCAGGACGCCGTGAAATTTCCCGACTTCGTGCATGCCGTGAAGCCCGAGCCGCACAACGAGATTCCCACCGGCGGCAGTGCCCACGATACGTTCTGGGATTTCGTCTCGCTGGTCCCAGAGTCCGCGCACATGGTGCTCTGGACCATGACCGACCGCGCCATTCCAGTGAATTTCCGCTCTATGCAAGGTTTCGGCATCCACACCTTCCGGTTCGTCAACGCCGAGGGCAAGGGTACGTTCGTCAAGATCCACCTCAAACCGGCCGGCGGCGTGCGTTCGCTCGTGTGGGACGAAGCACAGAAGCTTGCCGGTAAGGACACCGACGCCCACCGCCGTGACCTGTGGGAAGCCATCGAATCCGGCGACTACCCCGAGTGGGAATTCGGCGTGCAGATCATTCCCGAAGAGGACGAGCACAAGTTCGACTGGGATCTCTTGGACGCGACCAAGATCATCCCTGAAGAGCTGGTGCCCATTACGCCGCTCGGCAAGCTCGTGCTGGATCGCAACCCGGACAACTATTTCGCCGAGACCGAGCAGGTCGCCTTCTGCCCAGGCCACATCGTGCCGGGGATCGACTTCACCAATGACCCGCTGCTGCAAGGCCGCTTGTTTTCCTACACCGACACGCAGATCAGCCGCCTCGGTGGGCCGAACTTCCATGAGATCCCGGTCAACCGCCCGGTCGCGCCGAACCACAACGATCAGCGCGACGCCGCGCATCGCATGACGATCAATAAAGGGCGCGCGTCTTATGAGCCCAATTCCATCGACGGCGGCTGGCCGAAGGAAACGCCCTCGGCGCCCGTCGATGGTGGCTTCGAGACGTACCAGGAGCGCGTGGATGCGCACAAGGTCCGCGAGCGCAGCGAGTCGTTCGGCGACCACTTCTCTCAAGCCACGCTGTTCTACCGCTCACTGTCCGAAGCGGAGCAGCAGCACGTCATCGACGCGTACAGCTTCGAACTCGGCAAGGTGGATCGCCTATGGATTCGTGAGCGTCAGGTGAACGAAATCCTGGCGAACATCGATCTGGACCTGGCAGCGAAGGTCGCGGCCAACCTAGGTATCCCTGCGCCCGCTAAAGGCACGGTCGAGCCGCGCAAGATCTCCATCGACAAGTCGCCAGCGCTGAGCCAGGTGAACCTGCTGTCCGGCAACATCAAGGGGTTCAAGGTCGCGGTGCTCGTGGCCAACGGCTCGAAAGCCTCCGACGTGGACGACATCAAGGCTGCACTGAAGGCGGAAGGCGCCCACGTGAAAGTGCTCGGCCCTTCGTCCGCACCGGTGAAAAGCGCCGAAGGCGGTGAAATTCCGGTGGATGCGTCCGCCGATGGCATGCCGTCCGTCGCGTTCGATGCAGTGTTCGTTGCTGGAGGTGCCGAGGCGGCCAAAGCGTTTGCCATGAATGGCGCAGCCAAGCACTACCTCTATGAAGCCTACAAGCACCTCAAAGCCATTGCCCTGGCGGGCGAAGCGAAAGACTTGATCGCCAAGCTGGGACTAGACCCCGATGCAGGCCTGCTGGGCGGCGCGGACGCCAAAGCGTTGCAGAAGGACTTCTTCGCCGCGATGGCCGAACACCGCGTTTGGGCTCGTCTGCCGAAGATCACGTCAGTGCCGGCGTAATTGCGGTCAAGGGAAGGCCTGCGTAACGGGCCTTCCCTGTGCAATCCCAAAAACGCTGTCTTCAAACGCGGATCGTCCATGAGGCGGCTCTTACGCACAGGCGTCGAACCCTGTAGGAGAAACCGGCTGCGATCAGCGTGGGGACGATCGCTCTTTACCTCGCCGCTACATAACACGGTGTCCCCTACTGCGAGCGTCTCGCAGAACCTCACCCTAAGACTGCGTACCTTCGTCGAGCAGGTTTCGTAGGGTCATTCGCCATTCTCCGGCTGTAGTCGGGTGCGCGAGCAATTGTTTCAACTGTCGTTGAAGCGATAGTGATGTCACTTCAGGCGTGAGCTTAAGGTGGCGCGGCAGGATCTCGTCGCCGTCGCATACGAGCAGGGCGAAATGGATGCAATTTTCGAGTTCGCGTGTGTTTCCAGGCCAGGCATGCGACTCCAATAACGCCTGCGCTTCATGGCCAATATGCGGCACGGGCCAGTCCAGTCGTGCGCAATACAACCCGAGCAGATACTCGGCCAGCGGCAAGATGTCGGCGATACGTTCGCGGAGCGGCGGCAGCGGAAGACGCGCCTCGCCTAGGTAGTCCAGTAGGCGTTTGTCGAACTTCCCGGCTGCTACCGCCAGCGTGAGGTCGATGCTCGTGGCGGCGACCAGACGGACGTCTACCGGATGCGGATTGTGTGCCCCAACGCGTATGACCTCTCGGGTTTCCAACGCCTTAAGCAAACGGGCCTGCAAAGGCAGCGATAGATCCGCGATCTCGTCGAGATAAAGCGTGCCCCCGTTGGCGGAGCCAAACCATCCCGCACGGCTACTGGGCGCACCAGGCGAGGCGCCGGGCGCATGGCCGAACAACTCGGCCTCTGCGTGCTTTCGGCTAAGCATTGCGCAATTCACAGGCACGAACAGCCCTGGCCGGCCACTGCCCTGATGCAGCTGCCTCGCCAGCAACTCCTTGCCGGTTCCGGTTTCACCTTCGATCAGCACGGGTACAGGGAGCGGTGCCAGCGCTTCGAGCCAGTCACGCAGGGCACGTGAGGTTGGGTCGATGAATACCAGCGCTCGAGCACGGATGCTCAAGGGGCTGCGGTCGTGCTCGGCAAAACTGACGAGGGGAGGCGTTACAGATGCGTTCATAAGACCTGGCAGATCAGGCGCGGCGAAGCACGCGGCTTTCGATAAGTTGACGGAGGCGGGCAAGGTGAACGAACCCCTCGTCCCATTGCGTATGCCCGGACGCGACGTTCAAGTGGCCGACGCCTGACAGGATGCTGGCCTCGGCACCCCAACGTTTGCTGAGCGACAACGCGCGGTCTACGGTCGCTGCAGGATCGTTATCAGACCCCACGACCAGTGCCGGAAACGGAAGCGGTTTCGTAGGCAGCGGCGAAAAGGGTCTCAGTGCTTCGGGACAGCCCGGACGTTCAACATCCGCAGGGGCCACCAACAGCGCACCGAGCACCCGACGCTTGAGCAGCGCGGGCGCCTGGTGTGCCCAATGCGCGACTGTGATGCAGCCGAGACTGTGGGCAATGAGCACGACTGGACGCGTATCGCTCATCAGCGTGTGCTGCAGCGTCGCGACCCACAAGTCGCGGTCTGGGCGAAACCAATCGTCCTGCTCGACACGCAAAGTGTCAGGAAGCGTTCGTTGCCAGTGACTCTGCCAATGATCGTCAGGCGAGCCATGCCAGCCTGGAATGATGAGATGTCGAGTCGCTTGCATGAAGAAGCCCTCCGGAAATTCAGGGCAGTCTAGGCAAGGCGAATGCGCTAACGAAGGAATAAAAAGGAATTTGTTTATTCCTGACTAAAATAACAAAAAAGAATATAAAAATTCTAAAACGATATTTTTAAGAATAAAAACGCCCTTCTATATTTCGCTTCATACCGCGAAACACACGACGCCAAAGACAACCTATCAGGAGCAAATCGCATGAGCGCGAACATTCGCAGCCTCGATGGCCAGGACGAGGCGACTCTCCTACGCGAAATCAAGAACGCCCTGCGCGACCTGCGCTTTGGCTCGGTCGAGATCACCGTCCATAACGCACAAGTCGTGCAGATCGAGCGTAAGGAGAAATTCCGGCTACAGAGCCCGAACGGAAAGTAACCCCACCTCCGATACGCACCGCCCTGGCACACGCTAATACCTAGACCGACAGTTGCGTACCTATGACGTACGCAGAAGGAGCTGCACATGACCATTCGCCGTTTTGCCCTGGCCGCTCTGGCCAGCGCCTTTATCGCCTCGCCTGTCTTCGCCGCGACCGAGCTGCTCAACGTGTCCTACGATCCGACGCGCGAACTGTACGTGGAGTACAACAAGGCCTTCGCCCAGCATTGGAAAGCGGAAACCGGTGAAGACGTCACCATTCGCCAGTCCCACGGCGGTTCCGGCAAACAGGCGCGCTCCGTGATCGATGGTCTACAGGCGGACGTGGTCACGCTGGCCCTGTCCGGCGACATCGACGCACTGAACCTGAACCAGCAGCTGATCGACCCCAAGTGGCAGGCACGCCTGCCGGACAACAGCACACCGTACACGTCCACCATTGTTTTCCTCGTTCGCAAGGGCAACCCGAAGAACATCAAGGACTGGGATGATCTGGTGAAGGATGGTGTTGAAGTCATCACGCCAAACCCGAAAACCTCCGGCGGCGCCCGCTGGAACTTCCTGGCGGCCTGGGCCTACGCCCGCAAGCACCAGGGCGGTGAAGACAAGGCGCTCGAGTTCGTGACCGAGCTCTACCGTCATGCGCCGGTTCTCGACACTGGCGCGCGTGGCGCGACCATCAGCTTCGTGCAACGCGGGCTGGGCGATGTCCTGCTGGCTTGGGAAAACGAAGCCTATCTGTCGCTGGCCGAGGAAGGCGGTGACCAGTTGGAGATCGTCACTCCTTCCTTGTCGATCCTCGCCGAACCGCCGGTAGCCGTCGTCGACAAGAACGTCGAGCGCAAGGGCTCGCAGAAGGTTGCCGAAGCCTATCTGCAATACCTGTACAGCGAAGAAGGCCAGCGTATCGCGGCGAAGAACTTCTACCGCCCACGCAACGAGAAGGTGGCGACCGAGTTCAAGGACCAGTTCAAGAACCTGGACCTCGTGACCATCGACAAGGACTTCGGCGGCTGGAAGGAAGCCCAGCCCAAGTTCTTCGACGATGGCGGCGTCTTCGACGGCATCTTCGAGAAAATAAACCAGTAGCCCCTCTGAACACCGTTCGGAAAACGTAGCGAGCGAAGGTCAGCCAAGGCGAGCGCCACCAGAGAAAGCGGAGTTTACGAACAGTAAATAAGCATTTCACTGGTGGCGCTCAACGCCGGATTACCGAGCGCAGTAGTTTTCCTTTTCGTGGACCTTGACCAAGGACATTTATGTCTCGTCGCACTTCCCCGGTCATACCCGGCTTCGGGCTGACCCTGGGCTACACCATCACCTACCTGGCGCTGATCGTTCTGATCCCTCTCGCCGGCATGCTGATCTATTCCATGCAACTGTCGGCCGCACAGTGGTGGGGCCTGATCACCAGCCGTCAGGTGCTGTTTTCCCTCCAGCTTTCGTTTGGCGCTGCCCTGTTCGCGGCGCTACTCAACGGCATACTCGGCACTGTTCTCGCCTGGGTATTGGTGCGCTACGAGTTTCCGGGCAAGCGCATCATCGACGCGATGGTCGACATGCCGTTCGCCCTGCCGACGGCCGTCGCCGGTATCGCGCTCACTGCGCTCTACGCACCGAACGGCCTGATCGGCTCGTTGTTCCCATTCAAGATCGCCTACACCCCGCTGGGGATCGCGCTGGCACTGGTCTTCGTGACGCTGCCGTTCGTGGTGCGCACCCTGCAGCCGGTGCTGGCGGACATCCCGAAGGAAGTAGAGGAAGCCGCCACCTGTCTTGGCGCACGGCCGTGGCAGGTGTTCCGCTACCTCCTGCTGCCGACCCTGCTACCGGCATGGATCACGGGTTTTGCCCTGGCCTTCGCACGCGGCGTCGGTGAGTACGGATCGGTGGTGTTCATCGCCGGCAATATCCCATTCAAGACGGAGATCCTGCCGCTACTGATCGTCTCCAAACTGGACCAGTACGATTACGCAGGGGCCACGGGCATTGGCGTCATCATGCTCGCGGTCTCGTTCATTCTGCTGCTGCTGATCAACCTGCTGCAGCGCCGTTTTCAGCCGAAAATTTAGAGAGCTTACAAAACAAGCGAGCGAAGGCCAGACAAGGCGAAATTGGCTGAGAAAGCGGAGTTTGCATAAAGCAAATGAGCATTTTGAAGACGATTTCAACGCCGTATGGCCGAGCGCAGCGTTTTGTAAACATCTGCTGAGGTACTCGTTATGAGTCTCGCAACATTGAAGGGCAACACCCGTCGACGCGGGCCTGCCGGCCTCGTCCTTATCATCCTGGCCTGGATCATCTTCGGGTTGATTCTGGTACTGCCGCTTTACATCGTGGTCAGCCAGGGCTTGCAACGCGGCTTCGTCACGTTCTGGGAGGCGATCAGCGAACCTGACGCGATCTCCGCGCTGAAGCTGACCCTGCTGGCCACGGCGATTTCCGTTCCGCTGAACCTCGTATTCGGCCTTGCCGCCGCCTGGTGCGTCACCAAGTTCGAGTTTCGCGGCAAGAGCCTGTTGGTGACCCTGATCGACATGCCGTTCTCGGTCTCGCCCGTGGTCGCTGGCTTGATCTACGTGCTGTTGTTCGGGGCGCAGAGCTGGTTCGCGCCGTTTCTCAATGAGCACAACCTGCAAATCGTCTATGCCGTGCCGGGGATCGTGCTCGCAACGATTTTCGTGACCTTCCCCTTCGTCGCCCGGGAGCTGATCCCGCTGATGGAGGAACAGGGCACGACCGAAGAAGAAGCCGCACGCCTCCTGGGCGCGAACGGCTGGCAGATGTTCTGGCACGTCACGCTACCGAACGTGAAGTGGGCATTGGTCTATGGCGTGGTGCTGTGTACCGCGCGCGCGATGGGCGAATTCGGTGCCGTGTCCGTGGTGTCCGGCCACATTCGCGGCCTGACCAACACCATGCCGCTACACATCGAGATCCTCTACAACGAATACAACATCGTCGCCGCGTTCAGCGTCGCGATCCTGCTGCTGGCGATGGCCCTAGTCGTCCTGCTGCTGCGGCAGTGGTCCGAAGCGCGACTCGCACGCCAGCTCGACGTTAAAGACGATCATTAACCGCACGTTCGAGATCTTGCGAGCTAGCGCCATGCAAGGCAAAAAACGCCGAGGACGCGGAGTTTACGTTTTGTAAATGAGCAGTCCGAGGCGATTTTTAACGCAGCAGGGCCGACGCGCAGCAGATCGTTAGGTGAAAAGACATGAGTATCGAAGTCCAGAATATCAACAAGCGGTTTGGCCAGTTCCAGGCGCTGAAAGAAATCAACCTGCACATCCAGAGCGGCGAGCTGGTCGCCCTGCTCGGCCCGTCGGGCTGCGGCAAGACCTCGCTGTTGCGCATCATCGCCGGCCTCGAAAGCCCGGACACCGGCAGCATCGTGTTCCACGGAGAAGATGTGTCGACCCACGACGTGCGTGACCGTAACGTCGGCTTCGTCTTCCAGCACTACGCGCTGTTCCGTCATATGACGGTGTTCGACAACGTCGCCTTCGGCCTGCGCATGAAGCCGCGTCGTGAACGCCCAAGCGAGAAGGTCATCGCCGAAAAGGTGCATGAGCTGTTGAACCTGGTGCAGCTCGACTGGCTGGCGGACCGTTATCCCGAGCAACTGTCCGGCGGCCAGCGCCAGCGGATCGCGCTAGCCCGTGCCTTGGCGGTCGAGCCGAAGATTCTTCTGCTGGACGAACCCTTCGGCGCCCTCGACGCCAAGGTGCGCAAGGAGCTGCGTCGCTGGCTCGCACGTCTGCATGACGAGGTGCATCTGACCAGCGTCTTCGTGACCCACGACCAGGAAGAGGCAATGGAGGTCGCGGACCGCATCGTGGTGATGAACAAGGGCGTGATCGAACAGATCGGCACGCCGGCGGAAGTCTACGAGCAGCCGGCCAGCGAGTTCGTCTATCACTTCCTCGGCGATGCCAACAAATTCAGCGTCGACGGTGCCGATCCGGTGTTGTTCCGCCCACACGAAGTCGACCTCGACCGCGTGTCTACACCGGGCTACCACGCTGGAGAAGTGAAGGACATCCGCCTGCTCGGCGCCGTGACCCGCGTGACGCTAAAGACCGAAGGCCAGGATGAGCTGATCGAAACGGAAGTCGCCAAGGACCACGCGAGCCTGGCGGGCCTGCGCAAGGGCGAGACGCTGTATTTCCGGCCTCGGGTGTAGGCCGTGCGATCGTGATCCTGGGTTCCACCTGATACGGTGCGGCGCAACCGGCCAATGTAGGGGCGACTTCAGTCGCCGACGCGGCTAAAGCGGTTCGCCGCCCGGCCACCCTACAAAAAAGCACCAGATCTGTGGGGCGCCCCCTACTTCACCGGCCGCCAGGTAAACGGATAGCGATACGCCCGTCCCTGGTTCGCTTTGATCCCGCCGACCACCGCCAGGGCGAACCCCACGACCGAGACCAGCACCAGTAACGGGATGCCAATCAGGATCAGGTACAGCACGAGGCACACGAGTATCCACAGGCTGACGGTGATCTGGAAATTCAGCGCCTCTTTGCCATGGGCGTCGATAAAAGGATCATCGTCCTTCTTCAACTGCCACAACACCAGCGGCCCGATCAGATGGCCAAAGGGAAACACGAGGCCGAAGAACGCCGAGAAATGGCAGAGCATGGCCCAGCGCCGGGCTCCAGGGCCCGGTGAGGTAAACACTTCAGGCTCGTTCATCAATCGGCGTTCCTCTCCTATCACTCGGCCAGCGCAGCTTTTTGCAGCTCGAACAGTTCGGTCAGGCCTTTGCGCGCCAGCTCGAGCATCGCAGTCAATTCTTCTGGCTGGAAGGGCTCGCCTTCGGCCGTGCCCTGGACTTCGATGAAGCCACCGGCACTGGTCATCACCACGTTCAGGTCAGTTTCGGCGGTGGAATCCTCGAGGTAATCGAGATCCAGCACTGGCTCACCCTGAAAAATACCGACGGACACCGCAGCGACCATCTGCTTGAGCGGTTCGCCCTTGAGTGCGCCACGCTTCTTCAACGAACCCAGCGCATCGACCAGCGCAACCATCGCACCAGTAATGGACGCAGTACGCGTACCGCCATCAGCCTGGATCACGTCGCAGTCAATGTAGATGGTGTTTTCGCCAAGCTTGCGCATGTCCAGCGCAGCGCGCAGCGAACGGCCGATTAAGCGCTGGATTTCCAAGGTGCGGCCACCCTGCTTGCCACGGCTGGCTTCACGCTGGTTACGATCGCCCGTCGCACGCGGCAGCATGCCGTACTCGGCGGTCAACCAGCCTTGCCCCTGGCCCTTGAGGAAGCGCGGCACGCCGGCCTCGACGCTTGCCGTACAGATCACCTTGGTATCGCCGAACTCCACCAGCACGGAGCCTTCGGCATGCTTGGTGTAGTTACGGGTGATGCGGACTTGGCGCAGCTGATCAGCAACGCGGCCACTGGGACGCTTCATCGGGCTTACCTGTACGAGAGAATTCGGGCCGCATTATAGGGGTTGCAGGCGACGCTTTCACGACCGCCGGGTCGGCGAGCTGTCCCGCGGGTGACGTACGCTGGGTCAAACCCCCGCTCTGCGCTACAATCCAGCGCTTTTCGCCCACCGTCTTGAGAGGATCCGATGGTGCACAGCATGACTGCTTTCGCCCGAGTCGAGCGCCCGGTTGCTCACGGCACCCTGAGCTGGGAGCTGCGCTCGGTCAACCATCGGTATCTCGAACCGCACCTGCGCCTGCCTGACGCGTTCCGCGATCTCGAAGGTCCGGTCCGAGAAGCGCTTCGCCAGGGTCTTTCACGCGGCAAGGTCGAGTGCACGCTGCGCTACACCGAAGCCGGCGGGGAGAGGCGTCTGGAGGTCGATCAAGCACGTGCCCGCCAGCTCATCGCCGCGGCGGAAACGGTCGCGACGCTGATGCAGCGCCCCGCGCCCGTCGATCCCATGGATGTGTTGGCCTGGCCCGGTGTGCTCGTGGCTGATGCCGCCGACCCGCAAGCCTTGAATGCCCAAGCCCTGGCTACCTTCAATGCGGCGCTCGACGAGCTCAAGGCCGGTCGTGCCCGCGAAGGCGCGGAACTGGCAAAGCTTCTGAATGAACGGCTCGAAGGCATCCTCTTGGAAGTCGCCAACTTGCGCGAGCTGGTCCCACAGATGCTGGCCAATCAGCGTCAGCGCATCCTCGACCGTTGCACGGAATTGAAGATCGAGCTAGACCCGCAGCGTCTCGAACAGGAGCTGGTGCTCCTTGCCCAGAAAAGCGACGTAGCCGAAGAGCTGGACCGCCTGACGACTCATGTCACCGAAGTGCGCCGCGTGCTGAAAAGCTCCGGCGCTGCAGGCCGGCGTCTGGACTTCCTAATGCAGGAACTCAATCGCGAAGCCAATACCCTTGGCTCCAAAGCCTTCGACCCTCGCTCGACGCAAACCGCGGTCAACCTCAAGGTGCTGATCGAACAGATGCGCGAACAAGTCCAGAACATCGAGTGATCCCAATGAACACCGTCCCCGGCACCCTGTACATCGTTTCCGCCCCCTCCGGGGCAGGCAAGACCAGCTTGGTGAAAGCGCTGCTCGATGCCTCGCCCAACGTTCGCGTCTCGGTTTCCCACACCACACGGGCGATGCGGCCCGGCGAGGTTGACGGCACGAACTATCATTTCGTCGACCGGGAAACGTTTCTTGAGATGCTCGCGCACAACGACTTCCTGGAGCATGCCGAAGTGTTCGGTAACCTCTATGGCACCTCGCTGAAGGCACTGGCGCGAACCCTGGACGAAGGCCACGACCTGATCCTCGAGATCGATTGGCAGGGCGCACAGCAAGTGCGCAAACTCCTGCCAGACGCCAAATCCATCTTTATTTTGCCGCCGAGCCGCGAGGCCCTGCGCCAGCGCCTCACCAACCGTGGCCAGGACAGTGACGACATCATCGACGGTCGCATGCGCGAAGCTGTCAGTGAGATGGCGCACTACGTCGAGTACGACTACCTGGTCATCAACGACGACTTCGCCCACGCCCTGGAAGACCTCAAGGCGATCTTCCGTGCCAATTGGCTGGGGCAGTCGACGCAGAATCGGCGTCATGCGGCGCTATTGGAAAACCTGCTGGGATGACCGTTCCGCCCGTGCGGCTTGAAGCTTTACGCGCGCACGCATAGACTGCCGAGTCCGCACGAGTCGATGCTGGCGAGGGTTAGACGCTCTCCAATGTGACTGACCCGTTAGCCAGCACGCCGACCGCACGCCCCCTATCAAGCTCTTGTGAATACCGAGGAACACCATGGCCCGCGTTACCGTAGAAGACTGCCTGGACAACGTCGACAACCGTTTCGAGCTGGTCATGCTCGCCACCAAGCGCTCGCGCCAACTCGCCACCGGCGGCAAAGAGCCAAAGGTTGCATGGGAAAACGACAAGCCCACCGTCGTTGCCCTGCGTGAAATCGCCAGCGGCCTGGTCGATTACGATGTGATCGCTCAAGACGACATCGTCGAAGACGAACCGCTGTTCGTATCCTTCGACGACGAGGCCAACGAGGCCGTCTGACGCGATGCCCGAACGACGCAGGACGTCACGCAGCCACGGTGAATCGCCATGCGCGGCATAGAAGCGTTCGCTGATCGTCTTTCGAATTACCTAGGCCCGGACCAGGTCAACCTGGTCCGCCGCGCCTACTTTTACGCCGAACAAGCCCACGACGGGCAACGTCGGCGCAGTGGCGAACCCTACGTCACGCATCCCCTTGCCGTCGCCAACATCCTCGCTGACATGCACATGGACCATCAGAGCCTGATGGCCGCCATGCTGCACGACGTCATCGAAGACACCGGCATCGCCAAGGAAGCCCTGATCGCGCAGTTTGGCGAAACCGTCGCCGAACTGGTCGACGGGGTCAGCAAACTGACCCAGATGGACTTCCAGACCAAGGCCGAGGCCCAGGCGGAAAACTTCCAGAAAATGGCCATGGCCATGGCACGCGATATTCGCGTGATCCTGGTCAAGCTCGCCGATCGCCTGCACAACATGCGCACGCTGGAAGTGCTGTCCGGTGAGAAGCGCCGCCGCATCGCCAAGGAAACGCTGGAAATCTACGCCCCGATCGCCAATCGTCTCGGCATGCACAATATGCGCGTGGAGTTCGAGGATCTGGGCTTCAAGGCGATGTACCCGATGCGTTCCGAGCGCATCCGCCAGGCGGTCCGGGGTGCGCGCGGCAACCGTAAAGAAATTGTCGCCAAGATCGAAGAATCCATCACTCATTGCCTGGAGCGCGAAGGGCTGCAAGGCTCGGTGATGGGCCGTGAGAAGCACCTGTACAGCATCTACCAGAAGATGCGCGGCAAGCGGCGCTTCAACGAGATCATGGACGTCTACGCCTTCCGCATCGTCGTCGACAAGGTCGACACCTGCTACCGCGTATTGGGCGCCGTTCACAGCCTCTACAAGCCGCTGCCAGGGCGCTTCAAGGATTACATCGCGATCCCGAAAGCGAACGGCTACCAGTCGCTGCACACCACACTCTTCGGCATGCATGGCGTGCCCATCGAAATCCAGATCCGCACGCAGGAAATGGAAGAGATGGCCAACAACGGCATCGCCGCGCATTGGCTGTACAAATCCGGCGAGAACGAAGCGCCAAAGGCGACCCATGTCCGCGCTCGCCAATGGGTGAAAGGCGTGCTGGAAATGCAGCAGCGCGCCGGCAACTCATTGGAATTCATCGAAAGCGTGAAGATCGACCTGTTCCCGGACGAGGTCTACGTCTTCACGCCCAAGGGCAGCATCATGGAGCTGCCCAAAGGCTCCACGGCAGTGGACTTCGCGTATGCCGTCCATACGGATGTCGGCAACAGCTGCATCGCCTGCCGGATCAACCGCCGCCTGGCCCCGCTGTCGCAACCACTGGAAAGCGGCTCGACCGTAGAAATCGTCACCGCCCCGGGCGCGCGCCCGAATCCGGCCTGGCTCAATTTCATCGTTACCGGCAAGGCGCGTACGCACATCCGCCATGCGTTGAAGCAGCAACGTCGTTCCGAGTCCATCAACCTGGGCGAGCGTTTGCTCAACAAGGTACTGGCAGGTTTCGATACGGAGCTCGCCAAGATCCCGCAAGAGCGCATCGACCATGTGCTGACCGAGTACAGCCAACCGGTCATCGAGGATTTGCTCGAAGACATCGGCTTAGGCAATCGCATGGCCTATCTCGTCGCGCGGCGGCTGTTGGCGCGGGAAGACGAGTCGGCCACCAACGACGAAAGCCCATTGGCGATCCGCGGCACCGAGGGGCTCGTGCTCAGCTACGCGCGTTGCTGCACACCCATTCCTGGCGACCCTATCGTCGGCCATCTGTCCGCCGGCAAGGGCATGGTCGTGCACTTGGAAAGTTGTCGGAACATCGCCGAGATTCGCCATAACCCGGAAAAATGCGTGCAGCTTTCCTGGGCCAAAGAAGTCAACGGCGAGTTCAACGTCGAGCTGCGCATCGAGCTGGAAAGCCAACGCGGTCTGATCGCAGTGCTGGCAACGCACGTCAATGCGGCCGATGCCAATATCGAGAAAATCAGCATGGACGAACGCGACGGTCGCACCGCCGTGGTTCAGCTTGTGGTCAGCGTGCGCGACCGCATTCACCTCGCCCATGTCATCCGCAAACTGCGCAAGCTGACCGGCATCATCAAGATCACCCGCGCCAAGGCGTAGGCCTAACGTTAAGCGACGACCGCTTTTTGTAGGAGCCCATTTATGGGCGATCAATACGGTGGAAGCGGATCGCCCACGAGGCGATCGCAGCCCGATGAGCTCCTACAGCGCGCAGACGGGATAACGATGGCTGTATTTCTGTCTGCCTGATGCCACGAAACCGCTGATATCTGGACGAAACGCCGATCTTGCTTCAGCCTTTCTTCTTTTCCCGACGAGAGAAGGAATCATCATGAGCAAGACCGTCATCAACAGCGACAAGGCCCCCGCCGCTATCGGCACCTACTCCCAGGCAATCAAGGCCGGGAACACCCTGTACATGTCGGGCCAAATTCCCCTCGATCCCAAAACCATGGAATTGGTGGAAGGCTTCGAAGCCCAGACCGTCCAGGTGTTCGAGAACCTCAAGGCGGTGATGGAAGCCGCGGGCGGCTCGTTCAACGACGTCGTCAAGCTGAACATCTTCCTGACCGACCTCTCCCACTTCGCGACCGTCAATGAAATCATGGGTCGCTACTTCCAGCAGCCATACCCGGCACGCGCTGCTATTGGCGTCGCCGCGCTACCTAAAGGCGCCATGGTCGAGATGGACGCGATCCTCGTCATCGAGTGATTCGAACCCGACGGCCGCCTCGCAGATAGCGAATGGCGGCCGTATCGGTAAGCAGGACACCTCTAGCCCCAAAGGTGTTAGTCCCACACGATTGACGGACTCCGCCAAAGACCGCTTTCGCGAGCATGGCTCGCTCCCACAGGCGCGCTACCCAACCCGCCTCACACGCCTTGCCAATCCAACGGCGCAGCTTCGGCAGCGCAAGCGCAGTGGCTGAAGAGTCCGCTCACCGTTTCGATTGAACCGCTCTGCGATGCGCCTCTCAGATTCTATTCTGACAATCCGCTCAGCCGAACGGGAGCCGCACGCATGTCCGACGCACGACAGTACACGCACTTCTGGAAACGCCGCGCCGTACTCAAAGCAGGCAGTGGCGGTATTGCAGGCGCGATGCTCGCGTCGTTGCTGGGCAGGCCGGCATCCGCGCAAGATCAAGCGCCACAGGACGCACTGCCCACCCGCGAGACATTGCTCATCCAGAACGCACATATTGTCACCATGGACCCAACACTGGGGCAGCTCTCGGGTGACGTCCGTATCGAGGACGGCAACATCGCGGCGGTCGGCAACAATCTTCAGCCCAGCGGCGCTCGCATGCTAGACGGGCGCGGGATGATCGTCATTCCTGGTCTTATCGACACCCACTGGCACATGTGGAACAGCATCGCCCGCAGCTTCGTACCGATGCCCTCCGGTGAGCCTTTCGCCGAGGCGATGAAAAAGATCAATACCGGCTACGCGCCCGAATATGCCTACCTGGGCGTAAGGCTCGCCGCAGCCGAAGCGCTTAATAGCGGTATCACCACCGTTCACAATTGGGCGCACAACATTACCGGCCCCGCGTTTGCCGACGCCGAATGGCGCGCCCTGCAAGACAGCGGCCTTGGCGGTCGTTTCTCCTATGGCTACCCGCAGTCGCTGACCGCCGACAAAACGATGGATTTCCACGACGCCCAGCGCATGCGGTCAGTCGTCGAGGCGCATCCGGACTGGCACTACGGGCTCTGCCTCCGCGGTCCCGAACGCACTGAAGAAGCTGTCTGGACACGCGAATGGGCCTTTGGCCGCGAACAGGGCTTGCCGATGACCACGCATATTGCCGTGACGCGGGAGCTGCAAAAGCGACACGCCATCCAGGCGCTGGCCAAACGCGACCTGCTCGGCCCGGACGTGCAACTCGTTCACGCCACGCATGCCGATGCCAACGACTGCCGAGCCATCGTTGCCCAAGGCTCACCGGTAAGCCTTAGCCCCTTCACGGAAATGCGCGTCGGCTACGGCCTCCCGCCCGTCATGCGTCTGCACGAGGCCGGTGTCGAAATCAGCCTGTCCGTGGATAACACACCCCTGGCTGGCAACGCCGACTTTTTCTCCATCATGCGATTGACCCTGAACCTAGCGACCGGCATGAGCGAAGACCAGCTCGCCCTCACTCCGGAACGCGTCCTCCACTGGGCGACGCTTGGCGGCGCCCGCGACCTGGGCATCGCCGACCGTGTAGGCTCGATCACGGTCGGCAAACGTGCCGATCTGGTCATGCTCGATGCGCGTCGACTCGGCACCGTCCCATTGACCGATGCCCTGGCCATCGTCACCCAGTCCGCGCAACCAGCCGATGTCGACACCGTCATCGCCGGTGGCCGCGTGATGAAACACGCCGGACGGCTGGTCGGCCTGGACGACCGCCAACTGGTCGCGGATGTCGAGCGTGGCTGGGCCGAGCTGAAGGTAAAGGGCGGATTTTAAAGTCGGGATAACGCGGCTTGATGCGGAATTCGCCAGGTCAGTAGCGGAAACCCCTTGATAGGCGGCCCCTGGTGCTGGGCATTTCCGGCCTGGGATAGTAAGTACGCACATCGGCGCACATGCCAGCGCCCCTGGCCTGCATGGTAGGATGGCGGCCTTTTCCGCTTGACCTGAGGTTCGTGATGAGGCCGCTTTCCATTCGCTCTCTGTGCGCAATCGCCTTCGCCGTGACGTTGTCTGGCTGCCAGTTCGGCCCGAAGACACCACAAGATCCCTATGCGGACGATTACGCCCGAGTCGAACAGAGTCTAGCGGCAGGCCGTCCCGGTGAAGCACAGATCCGCCTCAACGCCATGCCGGAAGCGTCCCGCAGCGATCCCCGTAATGCGACGTTCCGTCAACGCTTGTCGGACGCGTACCTGCAACAGGGCCGCCGTGCCCTTCAGGCGGGTGATATGGACACCGCCACCAAAGCCTTGAGCCATGCGCGCAGCCTCATGCCAAGCGCACCCGCGCTGACCACGGGTCTGGACGGTGCTGTGGAACAGGCGCGCAATGCGCAGAAGGCGCAACAGGAAGCTGACCGTGCGCGGGCGGACGCCGAACGGGCCGCAGCAGAAGCGGCTGAAGCCGCCCAGAGTACGCCGTAGTTCTCGCGGCCTAAGTTGGCTTCACTTAGCGTCCATCTAACCTCCTGAGGCTCGCGAGAACGACATTTAATCGGTGGGAGCGGGCATGGCCCGCTCCCACCGGTAAAACTATCGCCTGTACAGCGCAACTGATTCGTGCTCAGCCTCGCCCTATGAACGGCATCTTCGTCGCCATCACCGTCAGCGTTTGCACGTTCGCGTCCAGCGGCAAGCTCGCCATGTAACGCACCGCATCGGCCACATGGCGCACGTCCATCCGTGGCTCAACGGCTTTTTCCCCGTTGGCCTGCAGTACGCCGCCCGTCATGCGTTCGGTCATCTCGGTGGCCGCGTTGCCGATGTCGATTTGCCCACAGGCGATATCGAATGCACGACCATCGAGCGACAGCGATTTCGTCAACCCCGCCACAGCGTGTTTGGTCGCGGTATAGGGCGCGCTGAACAAGCGCGGGGCGTGGGCTGAAATCGAGCCGTTATTGATGATCCTTCCACCGCGTGGCGTCTGATTGCGCATTATCCGGAACGCTTCGCGGCAACACAGGAAAACGCCGGTCAAGTTGGTGTTCACTGCACGATGCCAAAGCTCGAGGTCCAGCTCATCGATAGGGATCGCTGTAGCACCTACTCCGGCATTGTTGAACAACACATCGAGGCGCCCGTAGACCTCGGCAGTATTGGCGAACAGAGCCTCGACACTCGCCGCGTCGGTGACATCGCATTGCACTGGCAGCACCTCGTATCCCTGTGCGGCCGCTTCATCCCTCAGCCTCTCCAACGGCTCCAACCGCCGCGCAGCTGCGACGACCTTGTAGCCGTCGGCTGCCAGCGCCAGGACAACTGCCTTGCCGATACCCTGTGAAGCGCCCGTAACCAGCGCGATCTTGTTATTGGACATGAGAGGACCTCGAACGATAGGAGAGACCGAAGCCTAGTTCATCCGCATGAATATGTGACAAAACGTTCATTACGTTGATGGGAATCAGTATCATTCTCTAATGACACCTTCTAGGACGTATGACCGTGAGCGACCACACACTCGGGCAAATCTACCGCGCTCACGGCAGCTGGCTACGGAATTGGTTGTATCAACGCCTCGGGTGTTCGGCCCAGGCCGCCGACCTCGCCCAGGACACCTTCGTGCGCATTCTCCAAGCGCAGCGTAAAAGCGGGTATTCGCCTGATCTCCGGCAGCCGCGGGCATACCTTGCCACTGTGGGGCGCCGGTTGATCTGCGATCACTTCCGGCGGCAGTCGCTCGAGTCGGCTTACCTCGAAGCGCTCGCCCGAGAACCGGAACTGCTCGCGATATCGCCGGAGGCGCAGCTGCAGATGCGCCAAGCCTTGTTCGAACTCGACGCCCTGCTCGATAACCTGAAGCCGATCGCGCGGCAGGTCTTCCTGTTGTCGCAGCTCGAAGGTCTGAGCTATGCCGAGATTGCGCGCCAGCTCGCCATTGGCGAACGAACGGTGAAGCGCCATATGGCACTCGCCTTCGAGACCATCATTCTTCACGCGGATGCGTTCTGATGACTGAGCGCACGGTCCCCATCGATCGCGATATCGCGCGCCAGGCCGCGCATTGGCTGATGCGGATGCATGCCGGGCGCGTTCCGCCGACCGATCAACAGGCCTGCGCCCATTGGCGCACTGCCCATCCTGACCATGAACGTGCCTGGCAGCGTGTCCAGCAGGTCCAACAGAAGCTTGGGTTACTTCCGACCGACCTGGCAATGGGCACACTCAACCGCGAGCGACGCCATGCGCTAAAAACGCTGCTGGTATTGGCGACACTCCTACCGGCTGGCTACCTCACCCACCAAACCATAAGCCGGCAGCATTGGCTGGCGGACATGCGCACAGGGGTCGGCGAGCGCGGTGAGCACAGGTTGTCCGACGGCAGCCAGCTGTTCCTCAATACCGATAGCGCTGTGGATTTGGCTTTCACCGCCCACGAGCGACGGATTTACCTGCGACATGGCGAGTTGCTGATCGACAGTGGCACCGACAAGGGTCCGCATGCGTATCGTCCGCTACGGGTAGTGACGAGTCAGGGCGTGATGCAGGCACTCGGCACACGCTTTTCCGTGGCGCGTCAGGACGAGCGCGCGCTCACCCGTCTTGCAGTGCTTGAAGGCGCCGTTCGCATCCACACGCATACCGGCGCGACCGCGACCCTCACGGCAGGCCAGCAGGTCAGCTTTTCCAGCGACGCCATCGGTCCACACACGAAAGCCAATGAGTTCGCCGCGAGCTGGACACGTGGCCAGCTCGCGGCGGATGGGCTGCCACTCTCCGAGTTCATTGCCGAATTGAGTCGATACCGCCACGGTTGGCTACGCTGCGACCCCGATGTTGCAGCCCTGCGCATCAGCGGTACGTTCCAACTCGATAATACGGATGCCATTCTCGCGGCGTTGCCGCACACCTTGCCGGTCGCCCTCGAACAGCGCACGCGCTACTGGATCACACTGCGCCGACGCTGATCGGCGCCTCTATTTTTCCTCGATTTGGCCCTTTTTCTCCGTTCGCACGTCCTGAACAGGAAATCTACCCAACACACAGGATGTCGATGCGATGAAACGATCCAAAGGCGCGCCGCAGCTATTGGCGCTGTCACTGCTTGCCAGCGCTATAGTGGCCTATCCGCTGGCAAGCCATGCCGAGGGCATCGATTACCAGATCCAGGCTGGCACGCTGACTCAGGCGCTCAAGCGCTTCGCGGCTGAGGCCGGCATCACCGTCCTGTTTGCCCCGGAGCTCACTCAGGGGCTAAACGCCGCAGGCCTGCAGGGCGAATACACCGTCGAGCAAGGCCTGGCTGCCCTGCTAGCGAGTTCCGGGCTCGAAGCCATACGCCGGGGCGATGGGGTTTATGTGCTGAGCCGTCGGCCTCAGAGCAGCGGCTTGGAGCTGGGCGCGACGAACGTGACCAGCACTACGGTCTCGGGCGCTACCACTGAAGGTACGGGCAGCTACACGCAAGTCGGGCCAACGAGTACCGCCACTGGCCTGAACTTGAGCCTGCGGGAAACGCCCCAGTCGGTGACGGTGATGACGCGCCAGCGCATGGATGACTTTCGCCTGGAGACGCTGACGGATGTCCTCCAGCAAACGCCTGGCGTCACCGTTTCACGTCAGGCCGACTCGACAACGTTCAACGTGCGCGGCTCGACGGTGAATTTGCAGCTGGACGGCAGTCGCCAATTTACTAGTGGTTGGGGCTGGAACAGCCATACGATGTATTCCCTCGATGACATGGCGGACATAGATCGCGTAGAGGTCCTGAAAGGCTCGTCTGGCCTGATTAACGGCGACGGTGCCTACGGTGCGACCGTCAACCTTATCCGCAAGCGTCCGACCCGGGACTTCCAGGCCAGCGTACGAGGCGGCGTCGGCAGTTGGGACACCTATCGCACTGAGGCTGACGTATCCGGCCCGCTCACGGCGGATAGTAATTTGCGTGGGCGCATGGTGGCTGCCTACAAGGATGGCAATAGCTTCCGCGATAACCGTACCAATCGTAATTCGCTGTTCTATGGCACCTTCGAGTACGACCTCACGCCGGACACGCTGCTGAGCGCGGGCGTCACCTACAAGCAGCGGGCGCTACGTGGTGCGGCAGGCACGACCCCTATCCAAGGATTTGATGGCAATGGCAATGCCGTCCCTCGACAGTCACGCTCATTCAACATCGGGGCGCCTTGGGCTGGTTACGAACAGGATTCGCTGAACCTATTTGCCCGCCTGGAACACACGTTTGAGAACGGCTGGACTGCAAAACTGCAAGCATCCCATGACCGCATCGAAACCCCCGAGATGCTGATCGGCTCCCTGCGTTATGCGCTTCCCGGTGAGGCGCAGCTTGGTGCCTACAAGGACATTGAGGATCGCAACGAAAGCGTCAGTCTCGATTTACAGGGGCCGTTCCTGTTACTCGGTCGCCAGCATGATCTGCTGGTAGGCGCAGGGCTATCGAAAAACCGTACGACCTTGCGGCGGGGCTCGGGTGATGGCTTCACACTTGGCGAACTCGGCATCGAATACGCCCAGGGCGGCAGTGCCATCCCGCAACTCGACTGGCACAGCCTTGACTACTCGGACGACACCTTCAGTCGCAAACGCCGCTATGTTTACAGCGCGATACGCCTCAATCCGGCCGACCCGGTCAAGGTGATACTTGGAGCGCGCGTGACGGACTACGAGCAAAAGGACGTCACCGATATCGGATGGTACAACTACGACATGCGCGAAACGGGTGTCGTAACGCCCTACGCCGGCCTAGTCGTCGACGTCACGCCGAACATATCCCTCTACACCAGCTACGCCAGTATCTTCGAGGCGCAAAGCAGCAAGGATCTGAACGAAAGCTCACTGCCTCCCATGGAGGGCCTCACCTATGAAGTGGGCGCCAAGGGCGAATTCTTCGACGGCCGCCTGAACGCCAGCCTCGCGTATTTCTGGATGCGTGTGGACAACGAGGCCGAAGCGGTTGGCCTGACGCCCTCGGGTGAGACGGCGTACCGCGCAGTAGCCGGAGCCATACGCCGAGGCTATGAAGTCGAACTCTCGGGCGAACTGGCACCCGGTTGGCAGGCGCAAGGCAGCTACGTGATGAACAGCAGTACGCTCGACAGCGCGAGCACGACACCTCAGCACCAATTCAAGTTTGGCAATACCTATGCGTTTGCAGGCGGCGCGCTAGAAGGCTTGACCGTCGGCGCCGCCACTCGCTGGCAGAGCACCATCTCAGCAAGCCGCAACACGGCGAAACTGCAACAGAGCGGTTACTGGCTGCTCGATCTTATGAGCCGCTATCAAATCGATGAACATTTGAGCGTATCGGGCAACGTGAACAACGTCTTCGACAAGAGGTATTTCTCCGGCGTTACCAATTTCAACGCCCAGGGACTCTTCTATACCTGGGGTGACCCCCGAGACTTCACCGTGAGCGCCCGCTACGATTTCTGATCCACTGTTTACCGTTCTCATGGTTCCACGTGGAACCCTCATTAAGAGGGTTCTACCTTTACTGCAGCGAACCTGTCAGGAGTGTCACCGGGGTACCGCGCGACGAATAGCATCTAGCATGGTCAGGAAGGCGGGATTGTCATTATCGCTGCGCCATATCAAGTGGAGTTCGCTTCGTATCCCCTCCCCTAGGTCAATCTCACGAAATTTAACGCTTTCGAAGCGAATCGTTGCCGCGCTCTTGGGCACCAGCGCGATCGCCATTCCGGTGTTGACCAGGGCGAGAATCGTCAAAGTCGAGCCCAACCACTGGACGTAGTTTGGGGTGATCTGCGCCGACCTGAACATCCCTGTGAGCAACTCGTTGAAGGGCTGGTAGGCCGAATGTGAGTACATGATGAACGCTTCCCCTTCCAGATCATCCAGGCCGATGGACCCACTACTGGCGAGCGGATGGAAAGCGGGCATCGCCAGCACGAACGGCTCACGTACCAGGCACTCGCTGGAGACCGCTGACTGCCGCAATGTCGAGCGTACGATCCCCAGGTCGATACGGCGCGAGGCCAAGGCCTCGTGTTGTTCGTACGTGTTCATTTCCGCGAGCGATATGTGGATATCGGGCTGGCGCGCCTTGGTATCGGCAATGACGCGCGGCAGGAACTCATAAATCGCGCTAGGAACGAAGCCGACTGACACCGTACCGATGTCGCCCTGGGCAAAACGTCGGGCCGATAGCGCGGCCAGTTCCGCCCGCTCGAGCAAGCTTTGCGCCTCGACGAAGAACGCGCGACCGGCAGCGGTCAGCGCAACGCTTCGCGTGTTACGGCTGAACAGCTCGACGCCGAGTTGATGCTCCAGCAGTTGCACCTGCCGGCTCAGGGGCGGTTGCGTCATGTTCAAACGTCGCGCCGCGCGGCTGAAGTTCAACTCGGTGGCCACTGCGGTAAAACAACGAAGCTGAGCAAGATCAAACATCTATTCAATCACTGCATAAATCCCGTGAGACTTTAGATTAGACCCGCATAAATTCGGCTGTCTATGATCGGTTCCAGAACAAGGCCAACAATCGGAACCCTTATGAAGTCTGCCCTGCACAACCAATCGATTACCCGAGACCGTATTGCGCGCATCCAACTGCGCTCAGTGAACCTCCCGCTGAAGTCCGCCGTCAGCGATGCCAAAGTGCTGACAGGGCGACAAAAAGCGCTCGCCGATGTCGCCTTGTTATTTGCGGAGATAGAAACCGAGCAAGGTGTACAGGGGCTTGGATTCAGCTACACCTTGCGCGCCGGCGCCTCGGCGCAATTCGCCTTTGCTAGCGAAGTCGCCCCGCTGCTGATCGGTGAAGACCCGAACGATATTTCGCGGTTGTGGAGCATGTTGGCCTGGGCCGGCGCGTCAGTAGGCCGAAGCGGTGTATCGACCCAGGCAATTGCGGCGTTCGATACCGCGCTGTGGGATCTGAAAGCTCGCCGCGCCGGTTTGCCACTGGCGAAACTGCTGGGCGCGCATCGCGAGAGCGTGCGGTGTTACAACACCTCAGGCGGTTACCTCCAGGCGTCGGTGGAGGAGATCATCGAGAAGGCGCAGGCCTCGTTGGCGCGAGGGATCGGCGGGGTAAAAATGAAAGTCGGTCACCCCGATCGTAAGGTGGACCTGGCTCGCGTCGAAGCGCTGCGCAGAGCACTCGGCGATGAGACACCGCTCATGGTGGACGTCAATCAGCAATGGGACCGCACCACCGCCATGCGCATGGGTCGCGCACTCGAGCAATTCGACCTGCAATGGATCGAGGAGCCGTTGGATGCCTACGACATCGAGGGTCATGCGCTGCTTTCAGCGGCCTTGGACACCCCGGTGGGTACCGGCGAAATGCTCGTGAGCGCAGCGGAGGTGAACGCCTACGTACACGCTGGCGCCGTCGATGTGCTGATGCATGATGCGCCACGCGTGGGCGGCATCACGCCCTTCCTCAAGGTGGCGACCCTCGCCGAGAGCCGCGGCATGATCCTGGCGCCGCACTTTGTCATGGAGATCCACCTGCACCTGGCGGCCGCTTACGAGCATCAGACCTGGGTCGAGCATTTCGAATGGCTTGAACCGGCGTTCAACGAGCGTTTGGAAATCCGCGATGGCCACATGATCGTGCCCGCCCGACCAGGCCTGGGGTTCACACTGCATGAGCAGCTTGATGGATGGACGGTGGCCAAGGCTGCGTTTGGCCGACGGCCTTAATCGATGCTGCAGTATCGCAGGCTGCTCAGAGGGCCCATGCTCTTGGATCGGGCGCAAATAGCCCTAAAAACTTTCGGTGGATAACCGCTTCGCGGGTTATCCACCCTGCTTCTCCGCTCCGGCGCTGGCTCGACGTCCCACACAACATCCAAAACGCTTACCGGTGGGATCCGGCCTGAACGTAGGGTGGAAAACGGCGAAGCCTTTTCCACCCGTCGGACGCCCCTAGCTCACCACGCGATAACACGGCACGTAGGCCGAGCCGCCGGGCAACTTCATGCGGTGCTGCTCGACGAAGGCCTGCAAGAGGCGATCGAGCGGATCCATGATGCCTTTCTCACCGCGTAGCTCGTAGGGCCCGTGCTCTTCGATCAATTGAATCCCATGTGCCTTCACGTTACCGGCAACGATGCCGGAGAACGCGCGGCGCAGGTTCGCGGCCAGCTCGTGCATTGGCTGATTGCGCGTCAGGTTGAGGCTCGCCATGTTGGCGTGGGTCGGCTCGAAGGGGTGCTGGAAGCTGCCGTCGATTTTCAACAACCAGTTGAAGTGGAACGCGTCGTTGCGCTCGCGCCGGAACTGCTTCACCGCCTTGATCCCCGCGGCCATCTGCCGGGCAACCTCGGCGGGATCGTTGGTAATGAGGACATAGCGCTGCTGGGCTTCGGCGCCGAGCGTTGCGCCAATGAACTCATGTAGCTGCAGCAAATAGGGCGCTGAGCTTTGTGGCCCGGTCAAGATCAATGGGAACGGCAGGTCCCGATTGTCCGGGTGCATCAGAATGCCCAGCAGATACAAAAATTCCTCTGCCGTACCGGCACCGCCCGGGAAGATGATGATGCCGTGCCCGACTCGCACGAACGCCT
Source organism: Pseudomonas matsuisoli (assembly GCF_014647635.1). Classification (GTDB taxonomy): domain Bacteria; phylum Pseudomonadota; class Gammaproteobacteria; order Pseudomonadales; family Pseudomonadaceae; genus Pseudomonas_P; species Pseudomonas_P matsuisoli. The sequence goes on along the minus strand of NZ_BMPO01000004.1, from coordinate 347,354 downwards.
CAAGGCGCTTCTCGATGTCCGGCAGGATCACCAGCTCATTGACGATGGGATTCGGTGCTTCCGCGGCAATGATGCCAGGCTCGGTAAGGCCCAAATAACGGGCGCCGGTGATGCGCTGTTTGGCGTGGGAAATGGTGGCGCCTTTCATGGGCCCCTTCATCACGCCGGGACCGCAGCCGGTACAAACGTCCAGCGCGCGCAAGCCAAGTTCATGCCCGACCTTCTTGGTGTACTTGTATTCCTCGGTGCTGATGGAGTGGCCACCCCAACAAACGACCATTTTCGGCTCGACGCCCGCGCGCAGGGTGCGGGCGTTACGCAGCAGGTGGAAAACATAGTCGGTGAGGCCGCTGGAGGTCTCGACGTCGACACGTTTGTTTTCCAGTTCGCTTTGCGTGTAGACGATATCGCGCAAGGCGCTGAAGAGCATTTCCCGGGTACTGGCGATCATCTCGCCATCGACGAAGGCGTCCGCCGGGGCATTGAGCAGCTCCAGACGAATACCCCGGTCCTGCTGGTGGATCTTCACTTCGAAGTCGGGATAGGCCTCGAGAATCGTTTTCGCGTTGTCGCTGTGCGAACCGGTGTTGAGGATCGCCAGGGCGCACTGGCGAAACAGGGAATAGAGACTGCCGGTTCCGGTTTCGCGGAGTTGTAGCACTTCACGCTGGGAGAGGGTTTCGAGGCTGCCTTTCGGCGATACGGACGCATTGATGGTGTTACGTAGTGACATTGGCTATCTCATCATCGCGACGACGGCTTGGAAACAGTCGCAGGTTGCAGAGCCGGCGGCAGGCAGGCCTCCGGGTAATACGTATGACAGCCATTCGACTCCTTCGACGGTCAGGATGCAACTGGAGTAAGTGTCGGTAGCCTTCCAGAAGAGCGTCATTCGCGGGTTGGCACCCGGTCTACACGTAGGGCGGATGCCAATCCGCGTAATCGGGTGCTAGAAGCCACTGTTTGTTCAATGGCTACAACACCGGCGCCACCAGCCGCGCCACCCGCATGCCCAGCTGTTGGATACGCGCCGGCTTGGGATCGTCTTCGGGGTCGACCTCGACGGATTGAGCGAAATCATCTTCGAGCATGCGCGCTACGCTGTCGGCGAAGGTCTTGTCTGCCGTCAGGACCATCACCTCGAAATTCAGGCGGAACGAGCGGTTGTCGAGATTGGCGCTGCCCACGGCGGCGATCTCGTCGTCCACCAGCACCACCTTCTGGTGCAGGAAGCCTGGCTGATAGCGGAACACGCGCACGCCAACGCGAGCGATTTCCAGAGCGTAGAGACTGGAGGCGGCATAGACGATGCGATGGTCCGGGCGCGACGGCAGCAACAGGCGCACGTCCACGCCGCGCAGCACGGCGAGGCGCAAGGCCGAGAACACCGCTTCGTCCGGTACGAAATAAGGACTGGTGATCCAGACGCGCTCCAGTGCGGTGTTGATCGCCTGCACGAAGAACAGCGATCCGGTTTCCGCCTCGTCCGCCGGCCCGCTGCACACCACCTGACACACCATGTCGTCCTGCTCGGCATAGGCTTCGGGCAGTAGTAGCGGCGGCAACTTGCGCGCAGCCCAGTACCAGTCCTCGGCGAACGATTCCTGCAAGCAGGCCAGCACCGGGCCGCGGAGTTCGATGTGCGTGTCACGCCATGGAGACAGCTTCGGCTTACCGCCAAGGTACTCATCGCCCACGTTGTGCCCACCCACGAACCCTACCTGCCCGTCGATGACGACGATCTTGCGGTGGTTGCGGAAGTTGAGTTGAAACCGATTGATGAAGCCGCCGCGTGCCGAGAACCCGCGCACATGCACGCCAGCTTCACGGAGTTCGTCCACGTAGCGCTGTGACAAGGCATGGCTGCCGATGCTGTCGTATAGGAGATAGACCGCGACACCCGCTGCGGCCCGCTCGCTCAAGGCCGCATGCAGTCGTCGTCCGATGCGGTCATCGTGGACGATGAAGAATTGGACGAGCACGACATTCTGGGCCTTGGCTATCGCCTCGAGGATTGCATCGAAGGTCTCGGTCCCATTTACCAGCAGCCGAACGCTGTTGCCGGCAAGGCTGGGTACGCCGGTCAATTTGGCGAATGGGCGGAATGGATGCGGCTGCTCCTGGGAGTCCGAGACGGCCAGCGCCTCTTCGATCCAGGGTCGCCAATCGAGGGCCGCCATCGCGTCACGCATTTGCCGATTGGCCCGCCGACGAGACCGAATATAAGCGTCGTACTGGCTGCGCCCGAAGACGAGATAGGGCAATAGCGTGAGGTAGGGCATGAACACAAGGGAGATCGCCCAAGCAATCGCTCCCTGAGAGGTACGCACGGAAAACACGGCATGAGCCGCAGCGATCAACCCGAGCAGTTGGATCGTTAAGGCGAGGTAACCCAGTAGATAGAGGCTGTCTTGCACCATGGGGAAAGGTCGGCCGGAAAAACACCAGCATAGTTGATGCGCAACGGCGGGGTTCGTTCAGAAGCCTACGGTAAACGTCGGAAAGGTTTCTATCGTTTACCTGATTCGGCCGGCGCCGCGGCGATGCTGAATCGTAAGGTGGACTACACCACTACGTGACTAATCCAACCTACCTCTTTGGGCATCTTCTTGCGCGACACGCCAGTAGCGTGCCCAGCGTTTGACCAAGATGTCGGGCTTGTCCGCGTAGACCCGGCGCCCGACGATCATGGCCGCCGTGAACAGTTCGCCCTGGCGAACCGCAATCGCCGCCTGGATAGCCTGTTGGGTATTGGCCGCACCGAACAGCGCCGGCTCGCTTTGGAGCAGATTGGATAGCACGAACAGGTCGTGGTCTTCACCCAGATGATCGGCGAGTGTTTTCAGCGCCGCTTCGCGAGCACCGAAGATCTTGGGCCAGGCATCACGCAGCAACCGCACCTGATACCAATGGTCCTTCACACGCTTGCGCCATTCATGGCGCAGCTCGTCGTGCCGAGGTGCGCGCTGAACGCTTTTCAACGCCTTGCGACCATCGCCATAGGTCTTGCCGACACCGGCGGCGAAAAGCTTGAAGCCCGCGGCATCCAGCGGCAAATGCCCAAGCTGCATTCGCACCTGATCCAGGGCATCCGCGGTATCACTCTGACCTTGTAGCGTTTCCGGCGCCTGTTCGACGCGCGCCAACAGTCGCGCTCGGACACGTTTCATTGCCGCGCTGGAAAAGCGCCGACGATCCCTTTCGACGAGGCGATCCCAGGCTTCGACCATTGCAGCAGCATCACGCTGCGCGGAGAGATCTTGCGCCAGATCACGCAAACGACCATTCCACTCAGCAAACCGCGTCTTGCCCAAGGGCTGCCGCACTAACCGCAGCAGGGCGCGTGTTTCCTTGAGCCGCTTACGCGCGTCGTGAACGCCCTTTGGCGTACCGGTGCGCAACGCCTCGACCGCCTTCGCAAGACGCTCGTCCGCCACTCGACTGATCTCGCGGGCCGTCTTTTTACCCGCACGAATACGAAACGACATGGCCTTCATCCACCAGGATTCAACCGGCGAGCGTAACGGCGGCCCGTTTTACCGGCTAGGGGATCGAACCAATGTTCACAAAAGATTCATGGTCATGTCATTGCGGTGACATTTCAGTGGTCGTCGGTATTGAACTTCCAAAGGAACAGGGTAGCGCGGCCTTCGGCTGACGATCGATTCGACAGCGATGAGCATGAACGGTGAATTACGCCGTTGCACGGCTGATCCACTCTACGCGCCTGTACGTAAATCGCGGGCATGGTCCGCTCCCACATCGGCAACGTCGCGCGGATGTAGAGTGGAATCCCGAAGGGCTTCCACCGTTTACCTCGGATGATGTCCGTGAAAGCCGCTAGAACGTATCGCGCAGCACGACTTCGTCGAACGGCAACTTGCCGACCCGCGGCTTGGCGTCCACGGTGCCTTTGCCGATGGCCACCATCAGACCGATCCGGTGGCTCTCTGGCAACTTGATGAGTTTTGCGACCGCCTCGAAATCGAAGCCGTCCATAGGGCACGACTCCAGGCCCGCACCGCGCGCCGCCAGCATCAGGGTCTGCGCCATCAATCCGCAGCTGCGCATCGCTTCATCACGCTGGACGTCGGGCTTGCCGCGGTAGTAATTGTCGATGGCGTTCGCCATGAAGTCCTGCACCTCTGCGGGCGCGCCTTCCCATACGCGGCGAGCATTCTTTTCCCAGCTGTCGACTTGCGCACAGACCACCACGAGCATCGAGGCGTCCGTCATCTGTGCCTGGCCCCAGCCGACCTCGCGGATCTGTGCACGCAATGTGGGGTCACTTACCTCGACCAGGCGTACATGCTGAAGATTGAACGCGGACGGCGCATACAGCGCCGCCTTCAATAAAGCGTCTTTTTGCTCGCGGGTCAGGGTGTAGCCTGCGTCGTACTGTTTGATCGCGCGGCGGCTGGCGATGGCTTCGTCGATGTTCATGGGTGTCCTTGGAAGATAAGTGAGTGGCGGAATGCTAAGCGAGCCGGCGCGGGACAAGCCACTGCGCATTCACGATCATCACTATCGGCCCATTCGATTACTCAGCCGCATGGCGGTCACGATGGGCATCCCGGTCCGCACGAGCACCCAAGTACCAGCCGAGGACACCCCAGGCGACCGCACATAGCGCCCCGACAACCGCGACCAGCCATATGCCCTGCGCAACCATGTCGAGCAGGCTCTTGGCCCACCCGCTGATGGCATCCCCCGCGCGATAAACGACCGTATCGATGAAGTTCTTCGCCTTGTATTTGCTCTCGGCGTCCAACGTCGCGAACAGCATTTCCCGCCCGGGCCGAACGAAGGCGTACTCACCGACACGGCGTACGATCATCAGCGCAGCGAGCATCGCGAACGTTGGCGCGAGCGCAAGACCGATGAAGCCCACGCTCACCAGCAGCGGCACGATCACCAGCAGCACACGAACACCCAACCGCGCAGCGATCCGGCCGGTAATGAAGAGTTGGGAAAGCAGCGCACCCGCCTGTACCACGAAGTCGATCACACCAAAGACCCGGACTTGCGCCGCACGATCTGGAAATTGCTCGGCCACCACCCGCGCCTGTTCGAAATAGAGAAAGGTGCTGACGGTGGCAAGCAGGATGACGAAACCCGCGATACCAAGTAGGTAAGGCGACCTCATCGTCCGGGTGAACCCGCTGAACGGATTTCCGGCAACGGGTAGCCGGGGATTTTCGGCACTCACAGCCCCTGGCCGGCCCGCCCCACCCGTGGCCCGCCAGGTCATGAGGAAGCGCTTCAGGAAAACAGCCGTACCGAGCAATATGGCAGCCAGTACGATCAGGCCCGCGTGGCCAAGCACGCCGATCAGCAACGTACTGGCTGCTGGTCCAATCAGCCCGCCGACACTGGCACCCGCCGCGATGAAGGCGAACAGCCGCTTGGCTTGCCCTCCATCGAAGACATCGGCCATCAAGCTCCAGGCGACGGAAACGACGAACAAGTTGTATACCGACAGCCAGACGTAAAAAACACGCGCCAGCCATACGCTGTCGGTGTGCAGCGCGAAGAACGCAGCGAACAGCAGCAGATTGAGGCAAAAAAAGCCGTAGACCCAATCGATGAAGCTCGCCCGCGACACGCGGGAATTGAGCCAGGCAAACAGGGGTACCGCCGCCAGCATCACGAAGAAGGTTGCGGTGAACAACCATTGCAGGTTGTCCACGCCCCCCATGATGCCCATCGCTTCGCGAATAGGTCTGAGCATGAAATAGCCGGCGAACAGGCAGAAGAACAACGCGAATCCCGCTATCGCCGCGCCCAGCTCACCCGCCTTGGCGTTGATCGCCACGGCAAGTCGAAGCGCTATCGATCCTGAATGCACGCGGCTAAGTCCGTCAGGCAAACAGCTTTGCGATCATCTCGCGCGTTTTCTCATCGGGCATGCGCCCTTGCCCCGCCATCAGGTTATCCGCCATATAGCGCGGGTTCGAGGTTGCAGGTATAGCCACTGTCACGCCCGGCGCGGAGACCACGAATTTGAGCATCATCTGCGCCCATGTCCGGACGTCGATGTCTGCTGCCCAATCCGGTAGCGGCTTTTCGCGTACCTTGGCGAACAGGTCACCCCGCAGAAACGGACGATTTATGAGCGTCGCGATGCCGTTGTCGACGCAATAGGGCAACAGGCGCTGCTCGGCGTGCCGTGCGCCCACGGAATAGTTGAACTGGACGAAGTCGACCTTTTCGCGTTTCATCGTCTCGATAAGGTCGTCATGGGCTGAATCGACGTAATGCGTAATGCCGATGTAGCGAACGCGTCCTTCCTGTTTAAGTTCGCGCAACAGGCCCAGTTGGGTCGACGTGTCTTGCAGGTTATGCACTTGGATCAGATCGATGGTGTCCGTACGCAGGGCGTCGAAACTGCTGTGGATTTGCTCCATCCCGTCCTGTTTGCCGCGTGATGAGACCTTGGTTGCCAGAAACGCTTTCTTGCGCAGGTCACCATCCGCCGTCAGTGCGCCCGTCGCGGCTTCGGCATACCCATAGCTGGGCGCGGTATCGATGACGCGTGCGCCGCCATTGAGTAATGTCCGAACGACTTCACGCAAGGGTTCCAGGCTTTCCTGATCAGAAAGCGGGACATTGAAGCTGCTAGCCGTACCCAGGCCAATGACCGGCAAGGCTTCACCCGTGGCAGGGATCTTTCGCATTGCCATCGGCTCCGACAATGCAGCCCACCCCATAGGCGGTAGCGCAGCAAATGCCGCAACGGTAGCGACGGATTGGACGAACTGGCGGCGCGTCTGCATCGTACGGCTCTCTTGTGCTGAGAAGTGAATAAAACTGGACCTGATCCGCCGAGGTGTCCAATCGCCGCCAACCGTCACCGTACCTGGTGTGTATCAGACGATGTCGTCGACAACGCCACCGTCGACACGCAGTGCGGCGCCGGACGTCGCCGACGCTTGCTGGGAACACACGTAGACCACCATATTCGCCACCTCTTCGGGTGTGGCGGCGCGCTGGATGACCGAGCTCGGCCGGTTCTGCATGACGAAGTCGGTCGCCACGGACTCGATATCCCGCCCCTCCTGCTGCGCCTGATCTTTGAGCATGCTCTGCAGCCCTTCAGACAACGTCGGCCCTGGCAGTACCGAATTTACGGTCACCCCCGTGCCGGCCATACGTTTCGCCAGACCACGGGCGACGCTCAGCTGACCGGTCTTGGTGACGCCGTAATGAATCATGTCCGCAGGGATATTGAGGGCCGACTCAGACGAGATGAACACCACCCGGCCCCAGCCACGGGCCTCCATCGCGGGCAGGTAGGTTCGTGACAAACGGACCCCCGACATCACGTTGACCTGGAAATAACGTTCCCAGATCTCGTCCCCGGTTTCGAAGAAATCCTGCGGCCCGTAGATCCCGGCGTTATTAACCAATATGTCGATTTCATCGAGCACCTCGCGAATCTTCGCCACGCCATCGGCATCCGCGAGATCGGCAGCAATGGCGATGACGTCCGCATTAGGCACTTGGGCCAGCAGACGCTTTTTCGCATCGTCCACTGACGAGGACGTTCGCCCGTTCAACGCGACGCGCGCGCCTGCACGTGCCAACCCTTCGGCGATAGCGAAACCGATCCCGGCGGTCGACGCCGTCACCAGCGCGGTCTTGCCCGACAAATCAATATTCATGCGTTCCTCCTCTGAAAATGAGCGAAGAAACGCCAGGCGCAGGCGCCTGGCGTCAGACTCACCGTCTAACTGCGATCGCGGGCTTCTTGGTTCTCGAGAAACTCCTGCTGCAGTAGGGCGTCGGCTTCCGAACGGCTTTCTTCGGTAATAGGGTCGTCAAGCACCCCGGATGACGCTGGCTTCGCACTCAGACGACCGACAAGATGCTCGAGCGCATGACGCATTTTCTCCGCGGCGCCCGCCACTGCGAGGTCGACGGATTCGGCCTTGTGTGTCACCGAGATGGGTTGATGGTTACGTGGGCGCGCTTCGATTTGGCAGCGCTTGTCTTCGGCCCCGGACTTCTGTCCATTTTCGTCGCTAACGTGAACCTCAACGCGCGACAGGAATTCATCGTAGCGATCCAGCCGATCGGCAACCGCCGAACCTACCCAAGCTTGAAGACTCTCGCCGCCTGCCATTTGTGGGCTGTTCACGTGAACCTGCATGGTCTCTACCTCATGTGATGACATCTATGCATTCGAGAACGGTCCGGTGGCCAAGGTTCAGAATCGCGGACTCGGCAGGTTTTTCCAGCAGTTGCAGACGAACATTTCCGCTAAACTCGGCCACCGCTTCGTCTTGATAAGGATGTCTTTCGATGAGCCTTTCCGCGCTGCTGTGGCTGGCCGTTCTGGTCGCCGTCGCCCTCTGCGTCGTATCGCTGTACAACCGTCTGATTATTCTTCGTGCGCGCTACCGCAACGCGTTCGCGCAGATCGAAGTGCAGCTCAAACGTCGCTACGACTTGATTCCGAATCTGGTCGAGATCGCCAAGGGCTACCTGAGCCATGAGCGCGAGACGCTCGAAGCGGTAATCCAGGCTCGCAATGGCGCCGTCAGCGGGCTTGATGCGGCTGTTGCACGGCCGGGTGACGCCGCTGCGATCGCGCACCTTTCGGGTGCGGAAAGCCATCTGCGTGAGGCCCTTGGCCGGCTCAACGTGACCTTAGAGGCCTATCCGGATTTGCAAGCCGCGCAGAACATGCAGCAACTCAGCGACGAGCTCGGTACGACTGAAAACCGCATCGCGTTCGCAAGGCAGGCCTACAACGACGCGGTCATGGAATACAACACGTATCGCCAAAGCTTTCCGCCAATCGTGTTCGCAAGTGCCTTTGGCCATGCGCAGGACGCCGCATCGTTGACCTTCGACGAAGGCAAGACGCTAAAGGTCGCGCCAAGCATCCGTTTCTGACGCTTGGCCGGCGACACGCGCATGAATTTCTTCGAGGAGCAGGATCGGGCTCGACGCAATACCTGGCGCTTGCTCGGCTTGCTGACGTTGACCGTCGTGGTTCTCGTCAGCGTGACCAGCGCGGCGCTCATCTACATTCTGGGCGGTGACCTGGGCGCGGATCACGCCATCGTCGGCAAGGTCGGCGCCGTGGTGGTAGGCGTGGTCGTACTCGGGTGGGCCTATAAGACGATTCAACTACGAACCGGCGGGCATGCGGTCGCGCAGCGGCTCGGTGGTCGCCTGATCGACCTGGACCCGAGCGCCGAGCGTGAGCGAACGCTATTGGCGGTGGTCGAGGAAATGGCGATTGCCTCTGGCATGCCGGTGCCCTCCGTGTATGTGCTCGACGACGATGCGATCAACGCTTTCGCGGCCGGGTACTCACCAAACGATGCGGTGCTCGGTGTGACACGTGGCGCGCTGGACTACCTGTCACGCGAGGAGCTTCAAGGGGTCATCGCCCACGAGTTCAGCCACATCTTCCACGGTGATATGCGCCTGAACATGCGCCTGGTCTCGGCGCTCCACGGAATACTGTTGCCAGGCCTGATTGGACGTTTCTTAGCCAGCAGTGGCGAACACGCCAGTCACGCGATCGCCCGCCGACGAAACCTCAACGACAGCCCCGTCGTGTTCGTGATCTTGCTTGGGGTCTGCCTCATGGTTCTAGGGTATGCCGGAACGGTGTGTGGCCGTTTGATCAAGGCGGCCATCAATCGTCAGCGCGAATACCTCGCGGACGCATCGGCTGTCCGCTACACCCGCAACCTGGATGGCCTTCTTGGTGCACTCAAGCGAATCAGCGGCTTTTCCGGATCCGTCCTCAGGGCCCGCCGCGCCGCAGAATACAGCCATTTGTACTTCAGCCAGGGTGTGCCTATGGCCTTCGGCGGATGGCTCGACACTCATCCGGCGATCGAGCAGCGCATCCGGCGCCTGCAACCTGCCTGGAACGGCAGTCTCGACGGCTACCGTCAGGGCCACGGCATGCTCATGGGTGGCGCACTGGTCGAAGGTTTTACCGGTATCGCGCGCAGCCTGTCCCACATAGGCGAGCCTGAAGCGCCGGAACTGGCCGATGCTCAGGCTACGCTGGCGGCGTTACCGGCGGATTTAGCGCGTGCCGCTCACCAAACGTCAGGCGCCCTGGCATTGCTTTACGGGTTGATGCTAGGCGCCGATAACGCAACCCGCGAACGGCGCAGCGCATGGCTCGGCGATCGGCTGGAGCCGGAGGTCCGGCAATGGCTAAGTATCCTGGAGCGTTCGTTTGGAAATCTTGATCCACGTGCCCGATTGCCGCTGCTGGAACTGAGCTTTCCGGCGCTTCGACGCCTGAGTGCCGCGCGTCATCGGCAACTCGCGGCAGACATGCGCGGATTGATGGCGAATGAAGGCCGGGTGCAACTCCTGGAGTGGACGTTGTTGCGCATCGTGGAGCGCAACCTCGTCCGGCGGCGAAAGCTGCCGCAGACGCTACGCGCCCTGACTGATTTCGAAACGGAGATCGCGACGTTGCTTGCCGCCGTCGCACGCGCAGGCTCCATGGGGCCTGTCGATCAGGCGGCCGCCTTCGTTGAGGGATGGGCCATGCTGCCTTTCGGCGAGTGTCGCCTGGACGACGTTCCGCCGGACATTCTCAAACGAATGGACCACGCCATGCGTCGCCTCGAGCGTCTAAAACCCCTGCAGAAACCCAGGCTGCTGAAGGCACTCGCCCGCTGCATCGAACATGACGGACAGGTCAACGTGGCGGAAGGCGAGCTGTTCCGTGCTGTTGCCAACATACTGGACTGCCCGATGCCGCCGTTGTTGGATACGGCGTCAGGTAGATGACGTATGCCGCGAGGATGCCCCTGCTCTTGTAGACGCCCGCCGGGCTACGCTTAGCTTGTGGACGATCGAGGCCGGCAGTTTGCTCGGTGTCGTCTGGCATGGCGCTATCGCCCACAAGTGGGCTCCTACAAACGCGCCGCGTTATGCAGATGGGTAATGGGTTATTTAAGACTGTAGGAGCCAGCTTGCTGGCGATTAGGGCCGGCCGCTTGCTCGGTGTGGCCTGACATAACGCGATCGCCCACAAGCTGAGCGCAGCCCGGTGGGCTCCTACAAAGGCGCGGCGTCACGAAGAGGGGGAACAGATGGTTCGATACTGTAGGAGCCCACTTGTGGGCGATCGCTCTTGCATTGTCGCTTCAACACGATGGTGCAGGCTGCTTTCGTCGCGAGCGGTGCTCGCCTTCGCGGGCAAGCTGAACGAAACTCGACAGATCGCAGTCCGGCCGCTCCTACAAGAGCCTGCGTCGGCTGCAAAGCCGCAGCGCATGCATCGCTTGGAGTTCGATATGACCATCCCAGAAACAACAAAGCCGCCCGAAGGCGGCCTTGTCGATCGAGCGATAACTTACAGCTGAGGACCAGCAGCCTTGATCGCATCGGATACTTCGAACTTCTCGAAGTTATTGATGAACAGCTTGGCCAGACCTTTAGCCGCTTCGTCGTAGGCGTTTTTGTCCGCCCAAGTGTTGCGCGGGTTCAGCAGCTCGGTATCGACGCCGGGTACCGACTTCGGCACGTCCAGGTTGATGATCGGCAGGTGCTCGGTCTCGGCACCAACCAACGCGCCGCTCTGGATTGCCGCAATCACGCCACGTGTCGTGGGAATGCTGAAGCGCTTGCCGACGCCGTAACCGCCGCCGGTCCAGCCGGTGTTGACCAGATAAACCTTCGAGCCGAACGCCTGGATACGCTTGATCAGCAGCTCAGCGTACACGCCGGCAGGACGCGCGAAGAATGGCGCACCAAAGCAGGTGGAGAACGTGGACTTGATGCCTGGGCCCGAACCCATTTCGGTCGAGCCCACCAAGGCGGTGTAGCCAGACAGGAAGTGGTAGGCAGCCTGCTCATTGTTAAGGATCGACACGGGCGGTAGAACGCCGGTCAGGTCGCAAGTCAGGAAGATGACGGCATTCGGTTCGCCACCCAGGTTCTTCTCGGAGCGCTTCTCGACGAACTCCAGCGGGTAGGCCGCACGGCTGTTCTGGGTCAGGCTGTCGTCGGCGTAGTTCGGAACACGGTTCTCGTCGAGTACAACGTTTTCCAGAACAGCGCCGAAGCGGATGGCGTTCCAGATGATTGGTTCGTTCTTCTCGGACAGGTCGATGCACTTGGCGTAGCAGCCGCCTTCCATGTTGAACACGACGCCGGTGCCCCAGGCATGCTCGTCGTCGCCGATCAGGTAGCGGCTCGGATCGGCCGAAAGCGTGGTCTTGCCAGTGCCGGACAGGCCGAAGAACAGGGTGACATCGCCATTGTCGCCAAGGTTGGCGGCGCAATGCATCGGCAGTACGTCAGCTTCAGGCAGCAGGTAGTTCTGTACCGAGAACATTGCCTTCTTCATTTCACCGGCATAACGCATGCCTGCGATCAGAACCTTCTTGGCGGCGAAATTGATGATGACGCAGCCGTCGGAGTTGGTACCGTCGCGTTCGGGAACGCATTCGAAGTTAGCGACGTTGAGAACCTGCCACTCTTCCTTCGCACGCGGGTTGTAGGTTTCCGGATTGATGAACAGGCAACGGCCAAACAGGTTCTGCCAGGCAGTGGCGGTAGTCATCTTGACGGCAAGGTAGTGGTCCTCGGAAGACCCTACATGCACGTGCGAAACGAAGTGTTCCTGGCCTTCGTTGAACGCTTTCACGCGCTCCCAAAGGGCATCGAACTTATCGGCTGGAAAGGGGCGGTTGATGGCGCCCCAGGCGATCTGCGATTGGCTGCCCGGCTCTTCAACGATGAAGCGGTCAGCAGGCGAACGGCCCGTACGGTGGCCCGTTTCGACAACCAACGAGCCAGTCGCGGCAAGTCGGCCTTCGCCGCGGCGGACCGCTTCTTCGGCGAGCTGGGCGGCGCTGATGTCGGTGTACACGGTGGCTTGCGTCATGTGAGTTCCCCATCGGCTAACGGCCGATTTTCAAACGAGCTGTAGCCAAGTGAAAACATGGCTACAAGCACAAAAGTGCGCTGGATTATGCCAGAAACGGGCGTGATGGGTAGGAGCCTATGATTTACCAAAGGTTCCGGCCACCGCTTCGCTTTTTGATGCACACCACGGCAAATTGATAGCAACTCGTAGCAATGCGCTATCAAGCGCGCTTCAGAGATGTTAGTGACGTGTCTGGGACGGGGCCTCGCTGCCCCCACCGGCGAACAATTGAGCAACATCCGTGGCGTCGAATTCGTAGCGTTCGTTGCAGAACTGGCAGTCTATCGTGACCTTCCCGCCGTGCTCTTCGACTAGGGCGTTCGCATCCGCCTGCCCGAGGCTGACCAGCGCATTGGCTGAGCGCTCTCGCGAGCAGCTGCACTGGAAGCGCAGGTGTTGAGGCTCGAACACTCGTACCGGCTCTTCGTGGTAGAGGCGGTGCAGGATCGTTTCGTTATCAAGCCCGAGCAATTCTTCGCTCGTCAGCGTATCGGCAAGGGTACTCAGATGCTCCCACTGAGCGGCGCGCTCCTTCGGATCCTTGATCCGGTCCGGCGGCAGCGCCTGCAACAGCAAGCCACGCGCTCGTCGACCATCTGCCCGCAACCAGAACCGGGTCGGCAATTGCTCGGAATTAGCGAAGTAACCCGTGAGGCATTCAGCCAGATCCACCCCCTCGAGTGGCACGATCCCCTGATAGCGTTGGCCAGCACGCGGATCGACGGTCAGCGTCAATACGCCTTCAGGCATCAGGTCGCGCAGATTGGCGCCCGGCGCAATCTGCTCGGCGTGGTAGCGGGCAATACCGCGCACTTCGCGCTCGCTGGAGCACTCGACCATGATCAAAGGCACCGCCCCCGACGAGCGTGCCTGCAACACGAGTAGACCCTCGAACTTCAACGTTCCAAGCAGTAAAGATGCCGCTGCCAGCAGTTCGCCAAGCAGCTGTGCCACCGGCTCCGGATAGGGGTGTTTGGCGAGGACATGCTGATAACTATCATCGAGGCCGGCGAGCTCACCGCGGACATCGGTGTCGTCGAACAGAAATCGTTGGGTTAAATCGGACATACCGGGCTCGCAGGCTTACTGGAAAACGGCCGATTTTAGGCATAAAGGACCGGCCAACCAAGCGCCGAGCGTCTTACGCACGCTGCCGACACTTCGGTCGGCTCAATCTGAACTGGGCCTGAATGAGCGGACGCTTCCGCCTCGGGTGCGGGCGCCAATACCTATGATGGCGAGCCTCATCACATCGACCGGTTGGCTATGCTGCTCCAGACTCCCGAGGCGCGCTGGCGCCCTGCTTCATGGTTTCTTCTTCACCTCTTGGCATTGGCCCTACTCGGCAGTTGGCTCTGGTCGCCATCGAATGGGCTATGGAACCTACTCGACGTCGAGGCGTTTCATCTGCTCAATGGTTCTCTGGGTCAGGTTCGCGCCTGGGATCTGTTCTGGGCATTGGCCAGTACCCGCGTTTTTGACGTGCTCGTCGGCGGCATGATGCTATGCCTATTGATCCGCGAGGATTGGATCTTCCCAAGGGCTGGCGTGCGCCACGCCTTGTTCACGTTTCTGGGCGTGCTACTGACGGTCCTCGTGATCCGGATCATCGTGACGAAGGTTGGCGAACACTTGGGTTGGCAACATGCAAGCCCATCGATGCAGATCGCCAGCACTGTCCACCTTAGCGATCAATTTCCCATGCTCGAGCGTATCGGCGAAGTGAAGGATCGATCGAGCAAGAGCTTTCCCGGCGACCACGCCACGGTGCTGCTGGCCTGGGGATTGTTCATGATGATGTTCTGCGAGGGACGCCGGCGCGTCGCCATACTGGCGCTAGCCCTCTTCCTATGCTTACCACGTCTCGTGGCCGGCGCTCACTGGTTCAGTGATGACTTTGCCAGCGGCATGGCAATCGCCCTTTTGGGCTTGGCGTGGGGCTATTGCACGCCCCTTGCGGCAGGCGTCGCGATGCTGCTGGAATGGCTGGCACGGCCGTTCATCGCCGTAGCTCTACACATACCGGGCGTACGCCGTATCGCGGTGTTTCAGCGGTAAACAAGGCAGCCTGATACCGAGCTGACGACGGGTGGTGCCCTACCCCTCGTCGTCGTGCCATTCACCGGTTCCGCCCCGTAGGTAGTAGAGCTGCCGACGCTGCTTCTTAGTAGGGCGACCTTCGGTCTGCACGCCCAACGCACCGGCTTTGCGCATCGCGGCGGCTTTCTCACGCTGCTGCACGCTTTCCGGCGTTTCCTCATACAACGTCTGCGCCTCGGGCGCTCCCCGGCGTACCGCCGACAGCGCGCGAACCACCACCGTTCGCTCGTCGAACCCGGTCCGCAGCGTCAGCTTTTCACCCACCTTGGGTTCCTTGCTAGGCTTGCAGCGCTCGCCGGCGCAATGCACCTTGCCGCCTTCGATCGCCTCCTTGGCAATAGCACGCGTCTTGTAAAAACGCGCCGCCCACAGCCACTTATCGAGGCGAACCCTGTTGTCGCTCTTTTCGCTCATGCAGCATCTCATTGGTGGACAGGTGCTCATCGCACCATGAAACAGCGATGGCCGCAAACGTACGCTCATCGCAGCGGTCTTAGCTCGTATGCCCGCGCAAATTCCCGGCTGGCGAACGCTGTAGGGAAAACCGATTCACTGCGCGACACAGGTTCACCGCCCTTTTCGGCACGACCGTACTCGCAACCCAACCAGACAGGCCACTAGAATGCCGTCAAGCCCTGCTGGAATCCCGATTTGAAGACTTTCGACCATCTCTCCGTCGTCGGCCTGCGCGAATGGATCAACCTGCCTGAGCTCGGCCTGGTCGGCCTACGCGCGAAAATTGATACAGGCGCCAGCACTTCTGCGCTGCATGCCAGCGATGTTCAGGAATTCGAACGCGATGGCACCCCGTGGGTACGCTTCACGGCCTACATTGGCACGCAGGTGCAGCGCCGTCATCGCTGCGAAGCGGAGCTTGTCGCGGTGAAGATCATCAAGAGCTCCAACGGCCACGCACAGACGCGTCACGTCATCCGAACCCTTCTCACCTTAGGTGATCGAAGCTGGCCGGTGGAGTTCACTTTAGCGAGCCGCAAGACCATGCAATACCGTGTATTGCTGGGCGCCAAGGCTTTGGTCGCGGCCGCGCTCGTCGTCAATCCCGCGTTGAAGTACGTCCAAGACAAACCTCAGCTTTCCTCACCCTCCGGTGCCCAATGAAGATCGCCATCCTGTCGCGCAATCCGCGTTTGTATTCCACTCGCCGGCTGATCGAAGCGGCGCAACAACGCGGCCATGAAGTGCGCGTGATCGACACCTTGCGTGCGTACATGAATATCGCCAGCCATAAGCCGCAGATTCACTACCGCGGCCAGCCGTTGGAAGGCTTCGATGCGGTGATCCCGCGCATCGGCGCCTCGGTCACCTTCTATGGCTGCGCAGTGCTGCGGCAATTCGAGATGATGGGTACGTTTCCGCTGAATGAATCCGTGGCAATCAGTCGCTCGCGTGACAAGTTGCGTTCACTGCAGCTGCTCTCCCGCAAGGGCCTCGGGCTGCCAGTGACTGGTTTCGCGCACTCTCCGGATGACGTGCCTGACTTGATCCAGATGGTCGGTGGCGCCCCGTTGGTGATCAAGCTGCTGGAAGGCACCCAGGGGATCGGTGTCGTCATGTGCGAGACCGAGAAGGCGGCGGAATCCGTGCTCGAAGCCTTTATGGGACTCAAGCAGAACATCATGGTGCAGGAATACATTCGCGAGGCCGGCGGCGCCGACATTCGCTGTTTCGTCGTCGGCGACAAGGTCATTGCGGCCATGAAACGCCAAGCGCCGCCCGGTGAATTCCGCTCGAATCTGCATCGAGGCGGTACCGCAAGCCTGATCAAGATCACCCCCGAGGAACGCTCGACCGCTATCCGGGCCGCCAAAGTCATGGGGTTGAACGTGGCCGGGGTGGATATCCTGCGTTCCAACCACGGACCCTTGGTGATGGAGGTCAATTCGTCGCCTGGCCTGGAAGGCATCGAGACCACGACCGGTAAGGATGTTGCCGGCATGATCATCGAATACCTGGAAAAGAACGCCGAACACGGGCTGACGCGCACCCGAGGCAAAGGCTGATGCACGACGGCTTCCACTTACCAGGCAAAGTTGCATTGATCGCGCCAGCGTCCGCGATCGCGGAGGCGCAGCTCGAAGCCACGTTGCGCAAGCTCGATGCGCTCGGTATCGACTACCAACTCGGCACCTACGCTACGGCTCGCCATCGTTACTTGGCTGGCACGGTCGAACAACGCCTGGCAGACCTGCATGCAGCATTCGAGGCGCCTGATGTATCGATGGTCTGGTGCTTACGCGGCGGGTATGGATGTGCACAGCTGCTCCCCGGTATCGACTGGGCATTGCTGAAACGTGCGTCGCCACGACCGCTCGTTGGCTTTTCCGACATTTCCGTCCTGCTGAGCGCGTTTCACCGTCACGGATTGCCCGCGATCCATGGACCGCAAGCGGGCGCATTGGGCCATGCCATACCGGACGATGACCGCGAATGCGCCGAGCGCGAGGCTTCGCTGGACTCATTGGCGCAGCTGCTCGATTCAGGCCACGGGCATTTCGACCTGACACACATTGCTGGCCCAAGCGCGGGCGTCAGCGGTGAACTCATCGGCGGCAACCTTACCGCCTTGGCCAGCGCGGCGGGATCCGAAGACGGGTTATACGTGCCCGACGAGGCGATCTTGCTGCTGGAAGATGTCGGCGAATCCTACTACCGTCTGGAACGTAGCCTTTACCAGCTGCTGCGCGGGTTGAACACTGCACGCGTGAAGGCCGTGTGTTTGGGTCATTTCACCGAATGCCCGCGGAAGAACGTGACCCACAGTCTGGAGGAGATCTTCGCCGAGCACCTGGCGCCATTCGGCATTCCACTGTACGGCGGGCTCCCAGTTGGCCACGGCAGTGAGAACCACGCCTGGCCGTATGGCAAGCGCGCCGAATTGAGCGGCGGGCGGCTGGCTTGGTAAGAGACTTTGGTAACGCCGCATTCGATCTCGGCGGTTCATGTTTTTGTCACCCGCTTACAACATTGCCCTGTCGCGCAACAACCACACTCTCTGTAGGGGCGGCTTTAGCCGCGATGACGGTGCTGGCCTTCACAGCGCATTCGCGGCTAAAGCCGCCCCTACAAGCCGCGCGTGTTTGCCCAGCCAGCAAGCATTAGCTGGTGATCAACCTATCCCTGCCGCTCTTTCGACGCCAAGTAATGCTCGAACAGGTGATTCGCATTGCCCAGCGACATCAGGTGCGCATAGATCCAGCCCAGGAAGCCGAGCCGATTCAGTTCGAGCACCTGCTCATCCGGCAACGCCAAGAAGCGCTCCTCGTTCACCGCCTGGAAGTCGTTCAGCGTGAATTGCGCGCCGCCTCGGTGAGTCAGTTTGAGCGAGCGACTTTCTAGCAGATTCAGCTCTACGAGCTTGCTCGCGAAGTGCTGAGTTCGCTCCATTTCCTTGGTGAAGTTCTGTAGGAAGCCGATCATCTCATCGAGAAAAGGCGTATTTCGGCCATCCTCTTCAAAGAGCGCGCGCCCTTCGTTGCCCCAACCCTCATAGGCTGCATCGAAACACACCGTGAAGTTGCTCTCACCATCCGCCGCCAGCACGAACGGGTAGCGCCGCACGAAAGCCGGAATATACGTGTTGGTCTGCCACTGCTTGGCACGATCGAGGTAACCGTTGTGCCCCTTCTCCAATCCAAGCAGCGCGATGGGGGTTGGCTTCTCTTTTTCGCCGATGAACACGATCGGGTAGTGCCGGACCGCCTGGAAGAATTCGAGCCCCGCCAGCGGCACTAGGTGCATGCCAGCGGCGAAGGCACTGTTCTCGACGGGCTGAAGCCTCAGCGCTTTGTGTTCCTCACGGTTCAGCGCCTTGATATCCCGATAAAACAACAAGGTGGTCATATGGGCGATTTCTCCTGCTTCAGGTGCATTTGATGCGATGAGCCGAACCTTTCAGAACGCTGTTGCGAGGCGCTCACGATAGATAGGACCGCAATAGAGGTTAGCCAATTGCCGAGTAAATGCTATGACGTCTTAACCGAAGCGGCCCATCATGCCGCGCCGCGCGGCAGCATCAATCCCACAGGCAACAAAACCCGTGCTTCGAGCCCGCCGCCGGAGCGGTTGCGCAACTCGACGCTGCCGCCATGTAGCGCGGCGATGCGCTTGACGATAGCGAGGCCCAAGCCAGTGCCCTTGGTGCTGCGCGCGCGATCACCACGGGTGAAGGGATTGAAGATGCTTTCCAGTTCACCAGGCTCGATGCCTGCGCCCCGGTCGAGCACGCTGAGCACGATATAGGGCGCGCTGGAATCGCCAGACACGAAGGCCGCAACCTCGACCCCATTGGCGCCGCCATGGTTGAGTGCGTTCTCGATGAGGTTGACCAGCAGGCGCTTCATCGATACCCGCCGCAGGGGGAAATCCGGTAGCGGTTCGAGGAACAGCCTGACACGGGGTTCGGTGTTGTTGTAAGGCGCTGCGACTTCGTTGATCAGGGAGCCAAGATCACCAATCTCCACCGGCTCGTCGCGCCCGTCACGAACGAACGCAAGGAATTGGCCGAGGATTTGATCCATGTCCTCGATGTCGCGGACCATGTCTTCGGTCAGCTCGGCGTCCTGGCTCATCAACTCCAGCGACAGGCGTAGCCGCGTTAGCGGCGTGCGCAGATCATGCGAGACGCCGGCCAGCATGAGTTCACGCTCCTGGGCAGCCTGCTCGATGTCTTCCGCCATTTGGTTGAACGCGCGGTACAGATCGCCCATCTCGCTCGGTGTATCGCCGACTTCCAACCGCACCTTTCGGCCACGACCGAATTGGCGAGCGGCCTCCACCAGTCGCTTGTGAGGGGCATTGAGTTGGCGGACGAAAATCCAGGCGGCAGCGGTGGACAGAAAGCCAATACCAAAGAACCAACCCAATACGCTCCAGATGCGTTGCCCGCGTAGTGGATGGGGGTACATGGGTACTTTGATCCAGTCCGGCCCTAAGCTCGGCGCATGGATCCACAGACTTGGCGGGCTTTGGATGCGGTAACGCACCTCGGTGTCCGCACCCAATTCATCCTGCATCTGGCTTTCGAAGATAGGGCTGTACGGCCAGTGGTACTCACCCGGCGGAACGGCTTCACGCGGCTCGACTTTTAGGCCAGCCGCCTTCGCGATTCGTGGACGGTCTTCCGGATCGGCGGCCCAATAGGCGCGCAGGGTCAACGCTGCACCATGGCTGTACTGGCGGTCGACGATCATGTCTTCGTTGGCCATGAGGTAGACCAGCGTCAATGCCTTGGAGAACAGCACGACGACCAAGACTAGCCAAAGAGTCCTGGCGAAGAAGCTTTGCGGGAACCAGAGCGGGGTTTTCATCAGGCGCGGGGCCGTAGGTCGATTGCTTCGGACCGTATTGCTACGGTCCGAATTGATGCGAATCCATCAAGTGCGCGGGCCTTCGCCTGCGCAGGTGTCACTTGTTGCCATCCGGCACGAAGACGTAACCGACGCCCCAGACCGTTTGAATGTAACGTGGCTTGGACGGGTCCGGCTCAATCAGGCGACGCAGACGGGAGATCTGTACGTCGATGGAGCGTTCCAGCGCATCCCATTCGCGGCCACGGGCCAGGTTCATCAGCTTGTCGCGGGTCAATGGCTCGCGGGCATGCTGCACCAGCGCCTTGAGCACGGCGAACTCACCGGTCGTCAGCATGTGCACTTCATCGCCCTTGCGCAGCTCGCGGGTCGCCAGGGACAGCGAGTAATCACCGAAGGTGACGGTCGCATCTTCGCTGGACGGCGCGCCCGGAACTACAGGCGCCTGACGCCGCAGCACGGCCTTGATGCGCGCAAGCAATTCACGTGGGTTGAATGGCTTGGCCAGGTAGTCGTCGGCACCGCCTTCCAGGCCCTGGATGCGACTGCCTTCGTCACCCTTGGCGGTAAGCATGATGATCGGCACTTGATTGTTCGATTCGCGCAGGCGCTTGCAGGCGGACAATCCGTCCTCGCCCGGCATCATGAGATCAAGCACGATGATGTGGAACAGCTCGCGAGACAGCAGACGGTCCATCTGCTCGGTGTTCTCGACGGCTCTGACACGATAGCCCTGCTCGTCCAGGAAACGCTCAAGCAAACGACGCAGGCGTGCATCGTCATCGACTACCAGGATCTTCTCGCCCTCGGCTACCGGGGTGCTGTTGCTCATAGGAACTCCAATTCAGACTGCCGGGCATTATGACGTAGCGGAAATGGCCGCGTTCCCGGCCATTGTTAACAGATTTTACGCCCATCGCGTGGGTTTCCCTTGCAGCCCCGCTGTCCAACGGCGCCTGACCTGCGCGAAGCGCATCGGTATACTCCCGCGGTTTTCGCGGCGCTCGACGCCTGCTTCGTTTCTCCAGACCAGGTTTTCTCATGGACAGCATCAACACGCGTATCGCCGAAGAACTGGGCGTTCGCCCGCAACAGGTCGCCGCCGCCGTGGCTCTGCTCGACGAAGGCTCCACTGTGCCCTTCATCGCCCGTTACCGGAAAGAAGTGACCGGCAGCCTCGACGACACCCAACTGCGCACCTTGGAAGAACGCTTGCGTTACCTGCGCGAGTTGGACGAACGCCGCGCCAGTATCCTCGCCAGCATCGAGGAGCAAGGTAAGCTCACCCCCGAGCTCGCCCGTGAGATCAACCTTGCTGACACCAAGACTCGCTTAGAAGACCTCTATCTGCCCTACAAGCAGAAGCGCCGCACCAAGGGCCAGATCGCCCTGGAAGCCGGCTTGGGCGAGTTGGCCGACGGCCTGTTCGGTGATCCGAGCCTGAACCCTGAAGCGGAAGCCGCGCGCTTCGTCGATGCAGAGAAAGGCTACGCCGACGTCAAGGCGGTCCTTGAAGGGGCTAAGTACATCCTCATGGAGCGTTTCGCCGAAGATGCCGATCTGCTCGCCAAGCTCCGGGGCTTCCTCAAGGACAACGCGACGCTCAGCGCTCGTGTCGTGACGGGCAAAGAAAACGAAGGTGCCAAGTTCAGCGACTATTTCGAACACGACGAGCCCTTGAACAAGGTGCCCTCGCACCGCGCATTGGCGATTTTCCGTGGTCGCAACGAAGGGATCCTCAGCGCGAGCCTGAAGGTCGGCGAAGAACTTCCCGGCACGATGCATCCATGCGAAGGCATGATCGGCGAGCGTTTTGGTATCGCGAACCAGGGTCGCGCGGCGGACAAGTGGCTCGGCGAAGTGGTCCGTTGGACCTGGAAGGTCAAGCTCTATACCTCGCTGGAAACCGACCTGCTGGGCGAAGTGCGCGACAGCGCCGAAGACGAGGCCATCAGCGTTTTCGCGCGAAATCTGCACGATCTGCTGCTAGCGGCGCCTGCCGGCCCGCGCGCCACGCTCGGCCTTGACCCCGGCCTGCGCACCGGCTGCAAGGTGGCCGTGGTGGACCGCACCGGCAAGGTGCTGGACACGGCCACTGTTTATCCCCACGCACCACGAAATGACTGGAATGGCACCCTTGCTGTGCTCGCCAAGCTCTGCGCCAAGCACGGTGTCGATCTGATCGCCATCGGTAACGGCACTGCCAGCCGCGAAACCGACAAGCTTGCCGCCGACCTCATCAAGCAAGTGCCGGGCCTTGGCCTGACGAAAATCATGGTCAGCGAAGCGGGTGCCTCGGTGTACTCCGCCTCGGAACTGGCGGCGAAGGAATTCCCGGACCTGGACGTGTCGCTGCGGGGCGCCGTGTCCATTGCCCGTCGCCTGCAGGACCCGCTGGCGGAACTGGTGAAGATCGACCCGAAGTCCATCGGCGTCGGCCAATACCAGCACGATGTGTCGCAGCTCAAGCTCGCCCGCTCGCTGGATGCGGTCGTCGAAGACTGCGTGAACGCCGTCGGCGTCGACGTGAATACCGCGTCCGCTGCCCTGCTGGCACGCATCTCCGGCCTTAACGCGACGCTGGCACAGAACATCGTGCAGTTCCGCGATGCCAATGGCGCTTTCAACAGCCGTGATGCCTTGAAAAAAGTGCCACGCCTGGGCGACAAGACGTTCGAGCAGGCCGCCGGCTTCCTCCGCGTCATGAACGGGGACAACCCGCTGGACGCCTCCGCCGTGCACCCGGAGACCTATCCATTGGTCCAGCGCATCGCCACGGACACCGGCCGCGACATTCGTTCGCTGATCGGTGACTCAGGCTTCCTCAAGCGTCTGGACCCGAAGCAATTCACCGACGAGACCTTCGGGTTGCCGACGGTGACCGACATTCTCGGCGAGCTGGACAAACCCGGCCGCGACCCGCGCCCCGAGTTCAAGACCGCTGAATTCCAGGAAGGCGTTGAGACGCTCAAAGACCTCAAGCCAGGCATGGTGCTCGAAGGCGTCGTGACCAACGTGACCAATTTCGGTGCGTTCGTGGACATTGGTGTCCACCAGGATGGTCTGGTGCACATCAGCGCGCTGTCCGAGAAATTCGTCAAAGACCCGCGCGAAGTGGTGAAGGCCGGTGATATCGTCAAAGTCAAAGTGATGGAAGTGGACATCCCGCGTAACCGTGTCGGGCTGTCCATGCGCATGGGTGATACGCCCGGGGAAAAGGTCGAAGGCCAACGCGGCGGACAGCGCCAGGGCCAAGGTCAATCACCTCGCAGCGAACGTCACTCCCGCCAGGACAAGCCGGCACCCGCGACCGGAGGCATGGCGGCGCTGTTCGCCAACGCCAAACAACTGAGGAAGTGAGATGAGCCTGCAGAAAGAAGAGATCGGCGCCAGCAGTGCCTTCGGGCGACTGCTCGGCCTGCGCATCGTTCGTGTGGAAAACGGCGAGGCCGAGGTCCACATGAGCATGAAGGACGAGTTGCGCAACCTGCACGGCAAGCTGCACGGCGGCGCTCTCTTCTCGCTGATCGACACCACCCTTGGTCAGGCTAGCCATAGCTTGACCGAGGGCATTCCCAAGAGCGTCACGCTCGAATGCAAGATCAACTACATCCGCCCCGTAACGGAGGGCGAGTTGAGCTGCATTGCCAAGGTGCTGCACGCCGGCCGCAAAACTCAGGTGCTCGAAGCACGCGTCGAACAAAACGGTAAGCTCGTCGCCCTGGCTCAGTCCACGTTTGCGGTCATTGCCTGACGGGCTCGCTGAATCGATGGCATCCGCCCCGGCTGCGGCGGCGGCAGTGCCCATTCCGTCGTATATGCGATTGCGCCCCGCCCTGCGGCAAGCGCATGCTGTGCAGCCCGTGCGATGTCATTGGCGATCGCATGCCCGACTTGTAGTGCGCAGGATCGCCCCCATCTTGGGGAGTCCGCTGCGGAAGGAATACACATCTTGAGCGAGCTTCTTTCTCGTCGCCTGGCATTGCTCGGCGCGCCCGCCCACCTGTCACTGCTCGTCCAAGGTCGACACGGCATCGAACGCGAGACACTGCGCGTCAATCGCGACGGCACCTTGGCGCTGACCGAACACCCCGTGGCGCTGGGCTCGGCACTGACCCACGAACGCATCACCACCGATTACGCAGAAGCCCTGCTGGAGTTCGTGACGCCCACCAGCCATCTGCCGGCGCAAACGCTCGAGCATCTGGATAACGTGCATCGTTACGTGTACGGCAAGCTCGATGGTGAGCTCCTGTGGAGCCCATCGATGCCCTGCCCGTTGCCGGACGAGGCCGACATCCCGATCGGCTACTACGGCACGTCGCTGATCGGCCGGCTGAAACACGTCTATCGCAAAGGCCTCGCCTTGCGCTACGGCAAGACCATGCAGTGCATCGCCGGCATCCATTACAACTTCTCGGTCTCCGAAGACTTGTGGGCACTGCTACGCACTGAGGAAAACGGGGAGCAGGATGCGCAGGCGTTCCAGTCGGAGCGTTACATCAGTCTCATCCGCAACTTCCGTCGGTACAGCTGGTTGCTGATGTACCTGTTCGGCGCATCGCCTGCACTGGACAAGAACTTCCTGCGTGGCAACTCTCACGCGCTTGAAACGTTCGATGCCGATACGCTCTACCTGCCCTACGCAACCAGTCTGCGCATGAGCGATCTGGGCTACCAGAGCCACGCGCAAAAGGGGCTGACGCCCTGTTACAACGACCTCGACAGCTACCTGGGCAGCCTGCACAAGGCAGTCTCCACGCCCTACCCGCCTTACGTCGAAGCCGGCACCAAGCGCGATGGTGAGTGGATCCAGCTCAATACCAACATCATCCAGATCGAAAACGAGTACTACTCGAGCATCCGACCCAAACGCGTCGCACGTAGCGGCGAACGGCCCATTCAGGCGCTGCGTTCCCGCGGCATCCAGTACATCGAGGTTCGCTGCATCGACATCGACCCGTTCCTGCCCAGTGGCATCGATCTGGATGAGGCACGGTTCCTCGATACCTTCCTCCTCTACTGCGCGCTGAACGAGAGCCCGTTATTGCAGGACGGTGACTGCGCAGCCTGCTCGGACAACTTCCTGTCCGTGGTGGAGCAGGGTCGTAAACCCGATTTGCAACTCCGCCGTCGCGGCGAATCGATCGCGATGACGGACTGGGCAAATGAATTGATGGATAAACTCAAACCTGTCGCCGAGCTGCTGGATCGCGCCGAGGGAACCGATGGGCATCGTCAGAGCCTGTCGAAACAGCGCGCGAAGGTCGCCGACCCCGAGCTGACCCCATCGGCGCGTGTGCTGGCGGAAATGCGGCAGCAGGGTGAATCCTTCACAGCGTTTTCCCTGCGCCAGAGCGAGGCGCACGCCGACTATTTCCGCGGACGTCCGCTAGCGGCCGGCCCACAAGCCGAGTTCGAGGCGATGGCGCGGGAGTCGATCGAGCAGCAGGTGGAAACCGAGCGTCAGGATGAAGGCGACTTCGACACGTTCGTTGCGGCGTATCAGGCGAGCATTCTCTCGATCGCGACCTAATGGGGCGCCAGCACAGTCAACGCGACTGAAGCGGACGGCCGCCCCGTCGCCCCTACAGGTTTGGTGACTGTGTGGGGCTAAGGATGCTGTGGGAGCGAGCCAGGCTGCGACCAGCCATGCTCGCGATACGTCTTGAGAACGCCACGAAAACATCGCCGCCCGGCCCGCTTCCACGAGGAGCCGGGCCGGCCGGTGGGCGTCAGATATGCCCCAGCAGAACCAATATCAGCACGACGATCAGAATTGTTCCCACGATCCCCGAAGGGCCGTAACCCCAGCTACGCGAGTGAGGGAACACCGGTAGACCACCGACCAGAATGATCAGCAACACGATCAGTAGAATTGTGCCTAGCCCCATGGCAATCACCTTGATGGAATGAGGAATCGAACCCGAGACGCACCTGCGTTACGGGATGTTACTCATCTGAAAGCAAGCGAGGCGCTGGGGTTCAGCGCCGCATGTCACTTGATGCCAATCATCGCTCTAAAAACACTCGGCCTGCCACGCAGCAGGAAACCGTAGGGCGGGTGCAACCCGCGGCTTGTAGGGCTAGCCCGCGCGGGTTGCACCCGCCCTACAGAAACGCAGCAATCAGATACTTCTTGGCGTAGAAATAGGCAGCCGTCATATCCGCAGTCGTCTAAACGCGATGACCTGCGACTACAGCGCTTTCTCGAAAATCTTTGAATTACGCTGGAAGTTGTACAGGGAAGCCCTTGCCGACGGCAAACGCTCTACCCCACTAGGCTCGAAGCCCCGCTCCCGGAACCAATGCGCGGTCCGGGTGGTGAGGACGAACAGGGTGTTCAGCCCCTTGGCCCGCGCACGGGCCTCGATACGTTCGAGCAGCTCGTCACCGCGACCGCCGTGGCGATATTCGGGGTTTACCGCCAGGCACGCCAGCTCACCCGCCCGAGAATCATCGATCGGATAGAGCGCGGCACAGGCAATGATCATCCCGTCCCGTTCGACGATGGTGAATTGTTCGATTTCGCGCTCCAACACCTCACGGGAACGCCGCACGAGAATGCCCTGCTCCTCCAACGGCGTGATGAGGTCGATCAGACCCCCGACGTCTTGAATGGTCGCTTCGCGAATCTGTTCGAACTGTTCCTGATCCACCATCGTGCCACCGCCGTCGCGGGTGAACAGTTCGGTGAGCAATGAACCGTTGATGGCATAACTAACCACGTGCGCGCGCTTTACCCCGGCCCGGCACGCCTGCCCGGCAGCATCGAGCAATTCGCCTTGGTAGTTGGTAGGCCCAAGACGCTCGACGTGAGCCGGCACCTGTTGCGGACTGAGCTCACGGATGAGGTTGCCCTCCTCATCCATCAGGCCAGGCTCGGCGCCGAACAGGATCAGCTTGTCCGCGCCCAGATCCACCGCTGCGCGCATGGCGACGTCCTCACAGGCGAGATTGAACACCTCACCCGTCGGCGAATAACCCAGCGGTGACAAGAGCACGATGTTGCGTTCGTCGAGCTGCCGCCCGATGCCTTTGCGATCCAGCCGACGCACTTCGCCGGTGTGATGCAGGTCCACGCCATCGAGTACGCCAATGGGTCGCGCCGTCACGTAGTTCCCGCTGGAGACCCGCAGGCGCGCGCCCTGCATAGGCGATGCGGCCATGTCCATCGACAGCCGCGCCTCGATAGCGATACGTAAGCTACCTACAGCATCAACCACGCAGTCCATCGTGGAGGTATCGGTAATGCGCAGCCCACGGTGGTATCGCGGTTCGAGGTTGCGCGCGGCCAGGCGCTCATCGATCTGCGGGCGCGACCCATGCACCAGCACCAGGCGCACGCCAAAGCTGTGCAAGAGCACGAGGTCGTGGACGATGTTGCCGAAATTGGCGTGAATAAGACCGTCGCCGGGCAGCATGACCACGAAGGTGCTGTCCCGATGAGCGTTGATGTAAGGCGTGGAATGGCGGAGCCAATTGACGTAATCGAGCATGGACGAATTCTGTTCAGGTCAGGGACTTTCCTGCAAAACGGCAGGCGTACGAACGTTCCGCAACGGAACGGGACAGCAGATCTTCATCGTCGCAGCACGGAAAACAGGCTCCTCAAAGTTACAGGCAGTAGTGCCGGATCAGATCGCGCAACACGCGGACCATCGGATCGATGCGGTTAAGGTCCAGAAACTCACCGGGCTGATGCGCACAGTCGATGTCCCCCGGGCCCAACACCAGCGTTTCACACCCCAGCGCCTGAAAATACGGCGCTTCCGTCGCGAATGCCACCGCTTCGGCGTCATGCCCGGTAAGACGCTCGGCAATACGCACCAGTTCGCCCTCGGCGGATTGCTCGAACGAAGGCACTTCCGGAAACAACGGAGCGAAGTCGATGGCCACGCTATGTCGCTCGGCGATGGGCTGCAGCCGCTGGCGGATCGTGTCGCGCAACATGTCCGCCTGCATGCCTGGAATCGGGCGCAAATCAAATTCCAGCGAGCACTGCCCGCAGATCCGATTCGGATTGTCGCCCCCATGGATGCAGCCCAGGTTGAGCGTCGGGTGCGGCACATGGAACAACGGATTGCGGTAGGTGGCCTGCCATTCGCGACGCAGGCCCATGAGCGTCCCCATCACTTCATGCATCGCCTCCATGGCGGAATGGCCCAGCGTCGGGTCCGAAGAGTGACCGCTCTGGCCGAGGATATCGATGCGTTCCATCATGATGCCCTTGTGCAGGCGGATGGGCCGCAGACCCGTCGGCTCGCCGATTACAGCCGCCCGTGCCAGTGGGCGCCCTGCCTCGGCCAACGCACGCGCGCCGGACATCGAGCTTTCCTCGTCGCAGGTCGCAAGGATGATCAAGGGCTGTTTGAACGGCTGGTCGAGCATCGTCCGCACGGCCTCGATGGCCAATCCAAAAAACCCCTTCATGTCGCAGACGCCAAGCCCGACCCAACGGTCACCGTCTTCGGATAAACGAAGCGGATCGGTCTGCCACAGCTGGGCGTCGTACGGCACCGTGTCGGTGTGCCCTGCCAGGATCAGCCCGCCAGGACCGGTGCCTCGGGTCGCGATGAGGTTGTATTTCCCAGGCGTAACGGTCTGTACCTCACAGGTGAAGCCCAAATCCTCGAGCCAAACGGACAGCAGCTCGACGACCGGCGCATTGCTCTGGTCCAGCTCCGGCTGTGTACAGCTAACGGAAGGGGCCGCTATCAACTCGGCGAACTGGGTTTTCAACGTGGGGATCGGCATAACTTGGCGCTCCGTTCAAGCGGTCATCATGGGAGCCATGCTGCCAGGGTGCAACCTTCGACCGATATCCGTGGCGCGGTCGATAATCTTGTCCTGTACACTCGCCCGCATCAGCCCATCCAAGCAGGACTCGTGAGCACAGGCGTCCGGGTAAATGCCGGCATACCTCGCTCGTTACCTTTGGCGGCGTCGTGATCGGGCACGGGCGGACGCGTGGCATCGACTCATGTGACGTTGCAGGATGCGGCCGCATCAGACCTCTGCGGACGGATCGGACAGGAAAGTCGAAGGCTGGGCCGGCACAGGGTTCCCGAATCGTCCGGAGGCGAAAACCAACGCCCGAGCAGAAGGATTCGCTGGTGCCTGACAGGCGATAGGTCTTCCGCAGGATCGGCACCGCGCCATGGTCGGTATCGTCCACGTGCGCCGACTGGCGCAACGGTCGCTATAACATTTACGAACCACTTTTTCCTTGGCCCAGGCGCTCTAACCCTCCTAGGCTCGCAACCATTCCAGGCTTCGCCACGCTCATGAACAAAGAAACCGAAATCAAACTCCGCGCCAGTCGCGAAACCCTCACGGCGCTGCGCGACCATCCACTGCTGAAGAAGCGCAGCAAGGATGGCTGGACGACGCACGAGTTGCTCAATCAGTACTTCGATACCGCAGACCGTGACCTTGCCCGCGCACGTGTGGCGCTACGCATCCGACGCGATGGCGAGCAGTTCATCCAGACCCTCAAGAGCCGTGGGCAGAGTGTGGCAGGCCTGTCCGAGCGCAACGAATGGGACTGGTATCTCGACAAGCCAAAACTCGATCCGAAGAAGCTGACGAATGAATGCTGGCCCGCCAGTCTCGCCGATCTCGACAAGAAGCAGCTGAAACCGCTGTTCACGACCGACTTCGTTCGCCAGAAAACGGAAATCGCATGGGGCCGCGGCAAATCCAAGGTCGTCATCGAGGCCGCGCTGGATCTGGGCAATGTCATCGCCGGCAAGCAGAAAGAAGAAATCTGCGAGCTGGAACTCGAACTACGCCAGGGCGAGCCCGCAGCCTTGTTGGAACTCGCGGCAACGCTCGCGGCGGATCTGCCGCTGATGCCCTGCGACATCAGCAAGGCCGAGCGCGGCTATCGCTTGTTCGACGCCGGCAGCTATTCGTTGAACCTGCCGCAACCTGCTCTGACGCCTGAGACCACCGTCGACGACGCCTTCACCGCGATCGCCTGGCATCTGCTCGGCAGCAGCCAGCGGCTTGCCGAGCAATACCGTTTCAACGGTCACTGGAAATTATTGGAGGACTGGTTCAGCCACCTGCAGGACCTGCGCGCGCTGCTCAGCAGCGTTGGGCAAGCGATCCCAAGATCCAGCAGCCACGCGTTACGCGAACGCTTGGATGCATTGCTGAATCACTGGGAGCCGATCGTTACGGACGGCGCCGCCGACGAAGCGATTCGCCACGCCGCACCGGCGCGTTTCGCTGAGGAGCTGGATAACCCGCGTTGGGGCGTGCTGTCGCTGGCCTTGTCCCAATGGCTGTTCGGGCAAGGCTGGACGGTGGAACGTAACTCGCGTGGATCAAAGCAAGGTAAGGCGCCTCTGGAAAGCTGGCTGCCGCGTCAGCTCGGGGAAGAGATGCAGGCCCTGCGGCTGGATCTGTACGCGCAGCGGCAACCGGAAGATCTCGGCGAACAACAGCCCCGGCTGCAGCGTCTATTGGTATGGCTCAGGCTGGCGCGCACCGTGCTCGAGGTTGAAGAGGCCGACCGCCTCTACGGCGAACTCGATAAGCTCTACGCGCTGGCGCGGACGCCTATCGATGAAACGGTACTTGAGGCGCGCCAGCAGCAGGCGCTGAAGGTTCAATCGCTCAAGGCCTGGAAGGCTTTGAGACCCTGACAGGAGCGGGACCACGATGTTTTTCCGACGCAGTATCCAATCGATCGTTGGCACCTGGCTGACCGGGCTCATCGCCCTGCTCCCGCTGGTGCTGACGTTCGCGCTGTTGGCCTGGATCGTCAGCCTGCTGAACAACCTCGTGGGCCCGGCAACATTGTTCGGTCGGTTACTGGCCGCCGTCGGCCAGCCGATCGCCAGCAACCCTTACCTCGCCTATTTCATTGGCACGCTTCTCTTGCTCGCCAGCCTGTACCCGCTCGGTCTTGGCGTGCAGCTCGGGCTGCGTAGACCATTGTCCTGGCTCATCCGCGTGACATTGCGCCGCGTGCCGCTGATCGGCAACTTCTACAACCTCGCCGATCGCTTCGTCGGCTTGCTGGATCGCAACAAAGATGCCGACATCACCAGCATGAGCCCGGTCTGGTGCTTCTTTGGAGGCGACGGCGCTGCGGTATTGGCCCTGATGCCCAGCGGCCTGCCCGTGGATCTGGAAGGACGGCCGCACGTCGCGATTCTCGTCCCGACCGCACCTATTCCTGTAGGCGGCGGCCTCATCTACGTCCCGACCGACTGGATACGCCCGGCGAATATGGGAGTCGACACACTGACCAGCATCTATGTGTCGATGGGGCTTACGCCACCTCCCGCGCTACTCAAGCCGGAGGCATTGCCGTCGCCGGAGGCGGACAGCGAAGCGCCCTCGGCGGAGCAGGAGCCGGGCAGGCCTTAAGCTAGGCTGATGCTTTGTAGGAGCTAGCCGGGCCGCGAGCGGTTTACATAGGGTGGATAACGGCGAAGCCTTATCCACACGTTTCGCAGCGTACGACCGAACGCGTGGATAGCTTCGGCTATCCACCCTACGACTGAGCATGGGAATGTTTACATGGCCTCCCGGCAGCAAATGTTCCAGTTGCGCGGGCCGATACATTTGTAGGAGCGGGCTTGCCCGCGAATACGGCGGCAGGATCAGCACGATCTTCGCGGCCAAAATTGCTTTCGTGGGCAACCGGGACGCCAGCCGGCCCGCTCCTACAGGGCTAAGCGCAGTGAACGCCTTCTAGGGAAACCATCACATCTTCCACCGAACCTTATACGTCCCCCGGCAGCGGCAACACCGTCGTCGACTTGATCTCGGACAGGGCCACGATCGAGTTCACCTCCTGAATACCCGGCACCATCGACAAGCGCTCGAAGAAAAACCGTTCATACGCTTCGATATCGTGGGTCACGATGCGCAGCAAGAAATCCACCGAGCCCATCAGCACATAGCACTCCAGTACCTCGGGAAACTCGCGGATTTTCTCTGCGAACTCGGTCAGGTTGGAACGTCCGTGGGCATCCAGTTTTACCTGGGCAAAGATCTGCGCATTGAGGCCGATCTTCTTGCGATCGAGCAGCGTGACCTGGCCCCGAATGACGCCCTCTTCCTTGAGCCGCTGGATTCGTCGCCAGCAGGGTGACTGCGACAATCCGATCCGCTCCGCGATTTCAGCCGTCGAGATATCAGCCCGCTCCTGCAGCAATGCGAGAATGCGTCGGTCATAGGCATCCATCGTTACTGGCATGTTTTTTCTCGTTTGATCAACGTTATGAAAATTTTATTCGTCAATCGCGTTTATCACAAAAATAAAGGCAAGTTTTTTCGCAATTGCTTTGAAAAAATGGCATGACTGAACCCTTTGAGGTATCGCGCCCATGTCGCCATCACAACTTGCCACCGCCGTTCCCACGTCTCAGCCCGATACCGAAGCCGCCCGCGCGACCCGCGTTCCGCTACGGCGTGACGTATGGACGGAGCCTGCGACCGACCGCGTGCAGTTTCACATCGAGGCAGATGCCGAACCAGAAAGCCTTGCACGCCTGATGAACTTCTTCGCCCAGCAACTGCTGTTGCCGCAAACGGTGAGCATGACTCAAGAAAACGGGGCGCTGTTTCTAGATATCGAACAACACGCCATCAGCGCCCACCGAGCGGCGATCATCGCGCAAAAGATGCGTTCCTTGGTGTGCGTAATGGACGTCTCGTTGCAGGTGTTACGCGCGTCTTGATCGCGGAGCGATCACTGTTTTGGCATGCCGGATCCTCAACGCGTATCTGAAGCGCCGCCCTAAACCCCGCAGGTTGCGCCCGCCGTACCTCGATCTAGCGAAACCCAAACCTGTAGGGGCGACTTCAGTCGCGAAGGCGAGCATCGCTCGCCCCGCCGCACAGAGGTAACAGCGCCCCACTCCGCGAACCGCAACAACCTACAACACACCCTTCAATGGATACTCGACCGCAAAGCGAATCTGATCCGCATCCAGCTCGGCCTGGTCCGTATTGCCGCGGTGGGTCGCGTAGCGAGCGCTGAAGGCCATTCCTTTCGCCGCGCCGTCCTGCACGACGTATTTCGCTTCCAGGTCCCGTTCCCAGTGGCGACCGCCGCTGCCATAGCCAAGGTAGGCGTAGCCGCCATTCGGATCGACATCACTGCCATCGATGCCGGTACCCCGGATGTAGGCTGCGCTGAACGTCAGGCCGGGTACGCCGTAGCCTGCCATCGCCAGGTCGTAGCGCAATTGC
Source organism: Pseudomonas matsuisoli (assembly GCF_014647635.1). Classification (GTDB taxonomy): domain Bacteria; phylum Pseudomonadota; class Gammaproteobacteria; order Pseudomonadales; family Pseudomonadaceae; genus Pseudomonas_P; species Pseudomonas_P matsuisoli. The sequence goes on along the minus strand of NZ_BMPO01000004.1, from coordinate 313,784 downwards.
CAGGACGCTTCGTTGGGTGCATTGAAATCGGACAGCGCCACTGCGTTGGTGAGGTAGATCGCACCGCGTGTGACGTAATCGAACGGTGTATCGCCATGGACTTTTTGGTAGCCGAGCGAAAAGCGATGCGCACCTCGCGAATAGGTGCTCATCAGGCTCCAGGTGGTGTTATCGATGTCGCCCGAACGGGCCTCGCCGGTGTCCGTCGTGCGGTACACGTTGAGATTGAACGATAGCGCCTGTTCCTCATCGATCGGCAACGCGTAGACACCACCAAGGTAATGCTGACGCCAAGTTTCATCGTAGAGCACGCTGTACAGGTTGAGGTCGAGTCCCGAGATTCCCGCATAGCGGCCCCCGACGAAATCGAACGAATTGCCCTGCCGGCCGTTGGAATAATTCACGACGAAGCCGCGATCATGGCTGTTGGCGTTACGATCAGTGCTTTCGTTGAAATGACCGCCCGTGAGCGTCAGCGCCTCCCACTCCTGGCTCGTGACCAGCCAACCTGTTGCGGTTTCCGGCAGGAGGCGGCTGTCCGAAGAACCGAAAACCGGCGTTTTCACCCGTTGTTCGCCGTACTTCAGCACTGTCGATGAAAACCGGAGCTTGGCCGCAGCGCCCGCGCGGCCGTAGTCATCCTCCGGATGCCCGTCGTTGTCGACCGACAACAAACGTGCCTTGCCTGCGCGTCCGCCTCCGCTGTCGAGTTTGACGCCAAGGTAGGCGTGCGCGTCCAGACCAAACCCAACGGTGCCCTGGGTGAACCCCGAGGTGAAGTCCCCCATCAGGCCGTATGCCCACTCCTCCGCTAGATCACTTCGGTCCGCGCGCGGTTTGTAGGCATTTCGTGCCGCGCTGTTCAGGCCACCATGGCGATAGTCACGCCGATCGTAGACTGTGCGGTTGAGGAGTTGCCATGTGCTGTCGTCGACGAACCCGTTCGCACTGTCTTGCGCACCGGCAAGCGCCATTGTCGGCACGCAGGCCAACGTAAGTCCCTGCGCCCATCCGTACAGACGTGTATTCATTCCCATTGGATCCCTAAAAAAGTCTTCAACCGAGTCATATCGCAGCGCCGCGCGATGCCAGACGCTCTAGGCCGTAGCCGATCTCTCCTCGAACCCTAAACCCTCGTGGACGCGGTCAACGCATTGCGTATACCGACGCCGACGCAGGCGGCGCGAAAGTTACAGTATAACGATACAGAATAAAACGATGTGTCCGAGGCTCATCACGTTCGGAGAGACGTGCAGGGACAGGCGGACTGGGAGATCGCGTTGCCATGCGCAATAAACGTTCTTCGGAACCTGCGAATTCGCGACCACCACACAGCGTGTTAAGCGCACCGCGAGAGCCAGCCGTCTCCGCCCTCTTGCACGCCGGCCTTGTCGGCAGAATCGCCTGAAGGTTTACCTCGAACCGGATAGCGCCCGGCCCCCAACAATCGGGAGACAGACCATGCTCGACGTCATCATCGTAGGCGGCAGCTATGCCGGGATGGCGGGCGCGTTGCAGCTTGCGCGCGCCCGCCGTCACGTCTTGATCATTGATTCCGGAAAACCACGCAATCGCTTCGCCGCCCGAGCCCACGGCGTTCTCGCTGAAGATGGCCGCTCACCGGCCGAAATCACCGCTATCGCCCAGGCCCAACTGCTCGCCTATCCCACCGTAACGTGGCAAAAGGCATCCGCAGTATCGGCAACACGGGAAGAAGGGGTATTTACCGTATACACCGACATAGGCACACGCTTTCAAAGCAGGCGCTTATTGCTCGCGACAGGCATCCGCGATGAATTGCCAGCCATTTCGGGTCTGCAAGAGCGCTGGGGACGCAGTGTGTTCCATTGCCCGTATTGCCACGGCTACGAGCTCGGCCAAGCTCGTCTCGGGGTTATCGCGAGCAACGAGCACTCGTTTCACCAAGCGTTGCTGGTGCCAGAATGGGGCGAAACGACCTTCTTCCTGAACGCCCAATTCGAGCCGGATGCGGAGCAGCACTCGCTATTGGACGCCCGCAACGTTCGCGTGGAAAAGGCTGCGATCGAATGCGTGAAAGACAAGGCAACCGTGCGTCTAGTGGATGGACGCGAGTTCGAATTCGCCGGCCTGTTCGTCGCCCCGAACACCACCGCAGTGCATCCGTTGGCCGATGAACTGGGCTGTGAATACACTGAAACGCCGTTCGGCGGGCCGGTCATCGAAACCGATGTCTTCAAGCAAACCTCGGTCAGCGGTCTGTTTGCCTGTGGGGATGCTGCGCATGCCCCGGGCGCCCTCAGCTTCGCCGTTGCCGATGGCATGATGGCTGGCCTGGGAATACACCACTCGCTGATTCCAGAACTTAACTAAAACGCTTTGCGCGAAGACGGGCTCACCCGCGGCGATTACGCGCGCCGCGGCAGCGCAAAGCTCAGCAGAAAGATCGCCCCCGCACTGACCACGATAGAAGGCCCGGCTGGCGTGTCTTGATACCAGGACAGCGCTAGCCCCGCGCAAACGGCGATCATGCCGATCACACTGGCACCCAGCGCCATCTGCTCAGGCGTGCGTGCGTGACGCTGCGCCGCCGCAGCGGGGATGATCAGCAGGGAAGTGATGAGCAGAACACCGACGATCTTCATCGCAACCGCGATCACCACCGCGATCAGCAGCATCAGCGTTAACCGGATCGCCGCGACCGGCAGGCCTTCGACGCGCGCCAGCTCTTCATGCACCGTCATCGCCAGCAATGGCCGCCAGAGCAGCGCGAGCATCACCAGCACCAGCACACTGCCGCCGACGATCCACGCGAGGTCCGTGCTGCTCACGGCGAGCAGATCGCCGAACAGGTAGCTCATCAGGTCCACACGCACATCGCGCATGAAGCTCAGTACCACGAGGCCGAGCGATAACGTCGAATGGGCGAGGATGCCCAGCAGCGTGTCCGAGGCCAGCGGCTGGCGTCGCTGGAGGGTGACGAGAATGACGGCGATCAGCACGCAGCCCACCGTCACCGCCAGCATTGGCGCGATATTCAGGGCCAGGCCCAGCGCGACGCCAAGCAATGCGGCATGTGACAGCGTATCGCCGAAATAGGCCATGCGCCGCCACACCACGAAGGAACCGAGGGGGCCAGCCACCAGCGCCAAGGCGAGGCCGGCGACCAGTGCGTTGAAGAGAAAGTCGATCATGAATGCTTGCAGTTCGGCCCGTGGACGTGGGGTTTGCCGGTCACGACGCTGCCATGTAGGTCATGGGCGTGATCGTGATGGTGGTGGTAGACGGCCAGGGACTTGGCATCCTGGCCAAAGAGTTCGATGAACGCCGGGTCGCCACTGACCTGCTCGGGATGACCGGAGCAGCAGACGTGATGATTGAGGCACACCACCTGATCGGTGGTGCTCATCACCAGATGCAGGTCGTGGGAGACCATCAGCACGCCGCAGCCGTAGCGCTCGCGCAGCTTCGTGATGAGCCGATAGAGCTCGGCCTGGCCCGCGACATCGACACCTTGTACCGGCTCATCGAGCACCAGCAGCTGCGGCTTACGCAGGAGGGCGCGGGCCAGCAGCACGCGCTGTAACTCGCCCCCGGAAATGCTTTGCAGCGGACTGTCGATCACGCGTGCCGCCCCGACTTCCTCCAGCGCGGCCAGGGCGCGCGCCCGGTCCACGCCCGGCACCAGTCGCAAAAAGCGCAGGACGGAGAGCGGTAGCGTGGCGTCGATCGAAAGTTTCTGCGGCATGTAGCCGATCGACAGTTTTGGTTTACGCCAGACCTGGCCGCGATCAGGCTTGATCAAGCCGAGCACACTGCGCACCAACGTCGTTTTGCCGGCGCCGTTGGGGCCGATCAGGGTGACGATTTCGCCAGCGTTGAGTTGCAGGTTCACGTCCTGCAGGACGTCCTGGCCGCCGAAGCGGACGGCGACATCCTGCAAACGGATCAGGGCGTCGCTCATGCGGCCTTCTTGCATTGCGAGCAGAGGCCGACGATCTCGACCGTCTGACCTTCCACTTGGAAGCCGATGTTCTCCGCGCTCTGCTCGATGGCATCGCTGATGGGCGTCTGAGCGAGTTCGATTGCCGCGTGGCAATTCCGGCAAATGAGGAATTGCCCCTGGTGCGCGCTGCCCGGATGGTTACAGCCGACAAAGGCGTTGAGCGAGGCGATACGGTGGATAAGGCCGTTCTCCAGCAGGAAGTCGAGCGCGCGATAGACGGTCGGCGGCGCGGCGCGGCGACCGTCTTCATCCGCCAGCACGCCGAGAATGTCGTAGGCACCGAGCGGCTTGTGGCTCTGCCACACGAGTTCCAGAACACGCTTGCGCAGCGCGGTCAGGCGCACACCTTCACGGGCGCAAATGGCATCCGCTTCGCTAAGGGCATGGTTCACGCACTGGCTATGGTCGTGCGGCACGAAGGCCAGCGGCGTCTTGACGGGTTTGAGTTTGGGCATGGCGAAGACGTCCGGAAAAATAGACGTTATTCTATAACCCTTTCGTTTCAGGTGTCTTCTCGTGTTCCGACCGTTCGTATTACTCATTCTTCTCGTGTTCACCATCACCACTCACGCCGACGTCCGCCTTCTGACCAGTATCAAGCCGCTGCAATTGATGGCGGCTGCGGTACAGGACGGGGTAGGGGAGCCGGACGTACTGCTGCCTCCGGGTGCGTCCCCCCACCATTTCGCCTTGCGGCCCTCGGATATCCGTCGGTTGCAGGAGGCGGACCTGTTCTATTGGGTCGGGCCCGACATGGAAGGCTTCTTAGTGAAGTCCATGCAAGACCACCGCGGCGAATCACTCGCCGTGCAGGATCTTCCTGGCATGACCCTTCGTCGATTCGGCGAGGATGGCCACGGTCATGCGCACACTCATGATCACGACGAGCACGCCCATGACCATGACCATGACCACCGCCCTGGCAGCCTAGACACGCACCTGTGGCTGCATCCGGCTAACGCCCGTGTCATTGCCGCGCGCATGGCGGAAGACTTGGCCAGGCTCGACCCGGCAAACGCGGCGAAATACCGCGAAAATGCTAAGGCATTCTCCGGTCGTCTCGATGCCTTGGATACGCGCCTGAAAGCGCGGCTGGACGTAGTGTCCCGCAAGCCATTCTTCGTCTTCCATGAAGCGTTCGACTACTTTGAAGCGCATTACGGTCTGGAACACGCTGGGGTCTTCAGCGTCCTCGGCGAAGTCCAGCCAGGCGCCCGTCATGTCGCGGAAATGCGCGCACGCCTGCAACAGGCCGGCCCGAGCTGCGTCTTCAGCGAACCGCCCATCCGTCCCCGCCTGGCTGAAACCCTGACCGAAGGCCTGCCCGTGAAAATGGCGGAACTCGATGCGCTGGGTATGACCGTCGATACCGATGCACATGGCTACGAGCAGATGTTGGAAAACCTCGGCAACGAGCTCGCCGGTTGCCTCGAAGCGCTTTGAGGTAGGGCGGGTGTAGCCCGCGATGACGTTCACGGGCTGTCCCAGAGCGAGGGGGATACTCAAAGATCTTCCTCGTCTGGTCTACCCATTCGCGAGCAAGCTCGCTCCTACACCTATCCCGGCTTTTTGTAGGAGCGGGCCGGCGCTCTGGTTGCCCGCAAAAGGGCCACGTCTGGCGACATAGGACCTTACACCGCCTCCTTCCGACCACCACCCGCCCAGTTCCCTGGCCTCCCAGGCCACATCGTCCTAGCCTTAGTACTTAACCCCGACCAAAGGCTTGACGCAGATCAGGCACGCACCGTTTCAAATGCGTATGATTCCCATCTTCAAAGACCAGCAGGAGATTCGGCCGACCATGGGCAAGCCAGAAGAGATCCTCGTCGAGGATGCACCGCGTACCGCCACGATTCCGTTGCAACCGGCCTCGGAGGACATCTGGGCCCAGAAGTACCGACTCAGCGCGAAGGACGGTACGCCCGTGGATGCGGATGTGGATGCCACCTGGCGTCGCGTCGCCCGTGCCCTTGCCGATGTCGAGCCAGAAGAGAAGCGCGAACACTGGCACACGCAGTTTCTCTGGGCCCTGCGCAATGGGGCTATCCCGGCCGGCCGTATCATCTCCAACGCCGGCGCGCAGGCCTACAAACCCGCCACCTCGACGATCAACTGCACGGTCTCCGGCAACATCCATGACTCCATGGACGACATCCTCGGCAAGGTCCATGAAGCCGGGCTGACCCTCAAGGCCGGCTGCGGCATCGGCTATGAATTCTCGACCCTGCGCCCACGTGGCTCCTTCGTCTCTGGCGCTGGCGCACACACCAGCGGGCCGCTGTCGTTCATGGATGTGTTCGACAAGATGTGCTTCACCGTCAGCTCCGCCGGCGGCCGCCGCGGTGCGCAGATGGGCACCTTCGATGTCGTCCACCCGGACGTGCGCGAATTCATACGTGCCAAGCGTGAAGACGGCCGCCTGCGTCAGTTCAACCTCAGCCTGCTGATCACCGATGAATTCATGCGCGCCGTCGAGGCCGATGAAGACTGGACATTGCTGTTCCCGGTGCACACCAAGGAAGCCCACGAACTGGACCTGGCCGACGAGGCGCAGGTGCGCTGGCGCGAATGGCCGGTGCACGAAAACTACATCGTCCGTGAGGACGGCCTGGTCGCCTGCAAGGTCTACGGCAGCCTCCGCGCGCGGCACCTGTGGGACATGATCATGGTGTCCACGTACGACTTCGCCGAGCCGGGCTTCATCCTCATCGACCGGGTCAACGAACAAAACAACAACTGGTGGTGCGAGCACATCCGCGCGACCAATCCCTGCGGTGAGCAACCCTTGCCGCCCTACGGCTCCTGCCTGCTAGGCTCGGTCAACCTCACCGGCTTCGTAGTCGACCCGTTCGGCAACGACGCCCGCTTCGACTGGGAGCGCTTCCGTCGGGTCGTCCGCATCTTCACCCGCATGCTCGACAATGTGGTTGAAATCAACGGTCTGCCGCTGCCGCAGCAACGCCAGGAGATCGAGAGCAAACGCCGGCATGGAATGGGCTTCCTTGGCCTGGGCTCGACGCTGACCCTGTTGAAGATGCGCTACGGCAGTGCCGAGGCGTGTGTGTTCACCGAGGAAGTCGCACGGGAAATGGCGCTGGTCGGTTGGGAAGAGGCGCTGGAACTGTCGAAGGAAAAAGGCGCCGCGCCAGTTCTCTCGGAAGAATATGAAGTCACTGCCGAGATGCTGCGCAAGCGCCCGGAAATGGGACGCGACGGTTACAAACCCGGTGATCACATACCCGGCCGAATACTCCATGCTAAGTATTCCCGCTACATGCAGAAGATCGCCGAGCACGCACCAGAGCTGGTCGAGGCGCTGGCCGAGCAGGGCGCGCGCTTCACCCACCACAGCTCGATCGCGCCTACCGGCACCATCAGCCTGAGCCTGGCGAACAACGCCTCGAACGGCATCGAACCGAGCTTCGCCCACCACTATTCACGCAACGTCATCCGTGCCGGCCGCAAGGCCAAGGAAAAGGTCGAGGTCTTCAGCTTCGAGTTGCTGGCCTACCGCACCTTGGTCAACGGTGAGGCGATGCCCTATGCCGAAGAAGCAAACCGCCAGCTGCCGGCGTATTTCGTCGCCGCTGACGACATAACGCCGACCGAGCACGTCGACGTACAGGCCGCCGCGCAAAAGTGGGTCGACTCATCCATCTCCAAGACGGCCAACGTGCCGACCGAATACGCCTTCGAGTCCTTCAAGGACATCTACCTCTACGCCTGGAAGCAGGGATTGAAGGGCTGCACCACGTTCCGCTTCAACCCGGCCGCCTTCCAGGGCGTGCTGGTCAAGGAGAAGGACCTGGAAAACACCCTCTATCGCTTCGAGCTGGAAGACGGCAGCGTCGTCGAACTCAAGGGCAACGAACAGGTGGAATACGACGGCGAAGTGAACACTGCCGCGAACCTGTTCGATGCGCTCAAAGAAGGCTACTACGGCAAGTATTGAGGAGCCGCCACCCATGACTACCGTCAAGATCGACCAACGCATCAAAGGCTTCAAGGTCGTCGACCCGACGCTGGAGCGCAGCACAGCCAGTGCCGCCGCGGAGGAACTCGCCGCCGCGCCCGTACAGATGAACGAGGCGCTGGAGCGTCCGGAAACGCTCATCGGCGCGACCTACAAGATCAAGTCACCGCTGTTCGAGCACGCGCTCTACGTCACCGTCAACGACGTGGTGCTCAACGCCGGCACACCGCACGAACAACGGCGGCCGTTCGAGATCTTCATCAACTCGAAGAACATGGATCACTTCCAGTGGATCGTCGCGCTCACCCGGATCATGTCCGCCGTCTTCCGCAAGGGCGGCGATTGCACCTTCCTGGTGGAAGAGCTCAAGGCGGTCTTCGATCCCCGTGGCGGCTACCTGAAAAAGGGCGGCATCTACATGCCATCCATCGTCGCCGAGATCGGTGCGGTACTGGAGCGACACCTCATCACCATTGGCTTGCTAGAAGGCCATGCGTTGGACGAGGACCAGAAGCGCTATCTCGCCGAGAAACGCGCCGCCTATGAAGCCGCCCAAGGTGGCTCCACCCTGGAACCGGGCGACGGCTTTCCACCTGGCGCCCAGGTCTGCGGCAAATGCAGCACCCAGGCCGTCGTGCAGATGGATGGCTGCGCAACCTGTCTGAATTGTGGGTATTCGAAGTGCGGGTGAGGTCCTAACAACGCCGCCTTTGTAGGAGCCAGCTTGCTGGCGATCAGCGATCAACTAGACGCTCTTCGGTGATTGATAGGACGCAATCGCCAGCAAGGGCTCGCCGCCCGCCTGGCTCCTACAAAAAGCCCTAGAGTGCGATCGGTAATTCCAGGAAGACCGTCTGCCGATGCGCCAACCGCCGCTGAAATTCACTCGGATCATGAATCAGCACATCCTGCCCGGCGAACGCCTGGGCGGCGATGGCGCGGGACAGCCAAAACCGCACGCACGCCACGCGTAGCAGCGTCGGCCAGAGCTTCGCTTCGATTGGCGTCAGACGGCGCTGGGCCGCGTAACCCGCCAACAGCGCACGGCCGCGGGCTTCATCGATCGCGCCGCTTTCGTCCGAGCACCAGTCATTGAAGGTGATCGCCAGGTCATACAGCATCGGCCCGGAGCAGGCGTTGTAGAAATCGATCACACCGGACAGATGCGGGCCATCGAACATGACGTTATCGCGGAACAAATCCGCATGCAGGTTGGCGCGGGGCAGGGCGCGGATCGCGTCCTTGTGCGCAGCGATCTCTTCGAGCGCCGCATTCAGCGTCGTCTGCTCGGCCTCAGACAAACGCGACACCTGCGCAGGCCCTTCGGCAAGCATCCAATCCAGCCCACGATCACTCTTGCGCTCGATGATCCGCTCACGCGTTGCCAGATGAATGCGCCCAAGCAGCGCCCCAACTTCCGCGCAATGGTGCGGATTCGGCTCGCGGATGTGCTTTCCATCGAGGCGCGGCTGCAACAGCGCCGGCTTGCCCTTGAGCTCGCGCAAGGCACGATCCTGCCCATCACGGATGGCGTAGGGCACCGGCAAATCGGCTTCGTGCAGCACGTCCAGCAGCTCAATGAAGAAGGGCAGGTCCTGCGCCGGGCCACGCTCCACGAGCGTCAGCACATGTTCGCCGCCTTCCAGGCTGACGAAGAAATTGGTGTTCTCGCTGCCTTCGGCGATGCCCTTGTAGTCGCGAAGGCGACCGAGCGCATAGTCGGCGAGAAAGGTATCGAGGTCATGACGCTCGAGCGGCGTGAATACGGACATGAAAGAAAGGCCTTACCAGCTGAGGAGTTCCCACGAGGGGATGCGCATATTCGGGGCGTCGGCGCGAACGAAATTGCTGTCGCCGTCGGACCGGACGAGTGAGTACGGCTTGCCATGCGCGGGGATCACCCGAACGGCGCGGAGGTAACCCTTGGTGCGGTATTCCTCGATGGTGTTGTCACCGTCGCGATAGGTCATCACGTCCGGCTCATCGGAGGGCGCCGTATCAGCGGCCATCGCAGGCAGCGAACCCGCCAGCACGAGCCCGGTCAGCAAGAGGTATGGCAGGGTTCGCATGATAACCTTGGCCCTTCGAATTCAAAGATGCGCGCATTCTACCTCCGGCCCGCGAAATAAGGTTGATCCAAGCATGAGTCAGACGCCCCTCGTCCTGGTGGACGGTTCCTCCTACCTGTACCGCGCCTTCCATGCGCTGCCACCCCTGACGACCTCTACCGGCAAGCCGACCGGGGCCGTGAAGGGCGTGATCAACATGCTGCTGAGCCTGCGTCGCCAGTATCCGGACAGCCCCTTCGCCGTGGTGTTCGACGCCAAGGGCAAGACCTTTCGCGACGAACTGTTCGAGAACTACAAGGCGCACCGCCCGCCGATGCCCGATGACCTGCGTTCGCAGGTCGAGCCACTGCACGCCACCATTCGTGCGCTGGGCCTGCCACTGCTGAACATCGAAGGCGTCGAGGCCGATGACGTCATCGGTACTCTGGCACGTGCATGCGCCAATGGCGGCCGCGATGTGGTGATTTCAACGGGCGACAAGGACATGGCGCAGCTCGTCTGCCCGCATGTGACCTTGGTCAACACCATGACCGGCAGCGTCTATGACGTAGAAGGCGTTAAGAACAAGTTTGGCGTCGGTCCGGAGCTGATCATCGACTTCCTCGCGCTCATGGGCGACAAGGTGGACAACATTCCCGGCGTTCCCGGCGTGGGCGAGAAGACCGCCTGCGGCCTGCTCAATGGCATCCCGGGCGGCATCGAAGGGCTTTATGCCAATCTCGACAAGGTCGCGGAGCTGCCGATCCGCGGCGCCAAGAGTCTTGCAGCTAAACTCGACGAGCATCGCGAAGCGGCCTACATGTCGTACCAGCTTGCGACCATCAAGCTGGACGTGCCGATGGACGTCGATGCCGACACCTTGATGCCTGGTGAACCGCACCGCGAAGCGCTGATTGCACTGTACAAAGAGGCGGAATTCAAGAACTGGCTCGACGATCTGCTGCGCGAAGCCAAGGAATCCGGCGAACCCCTGCCAGCGACCGAAGCCGACGAATGCCACGGCGAAGCGCATTACGAAACGGTCCTCGAACAGTCGCAGTTCGATTCTTGGCTGGAAAAACTGAAGGCTGCGGACCTGTTCGCCTTCGACACGGAAACCACCAGCATCGATGCCCAGCAAGCGCAGCTGGTCGGCGTGTCCTTTGCCGTCACCCCGATGGAAGCGGCCTACGTCCCGCTTGCCCACAGCTACATGGGCGTGCCAGGGCAATTGGACATGGACGCTGTGCTCGCGGCGCTCAAGCCGCTGCTGGAAGACCCGAAGAAAGTGAAGGTCATGCAGCACGGCAAGTACGACCTCAACGTGCTGACCCGTTACGGCATCGACCTGCAGGGCATCGCGTTCGACACGATGCTCGAATCCTACGTGCTGGATTCCACCGCGACCCGTCACGACATGGATAGCCTGGCGCTGAAGTACCTCGGTCACAGCACCATCCGCTTCGAAGACATCGCCGGCAAGGGCGCCAAGCAGCTCACGTTCGATCAGATCGCCATCGAGCAGGCCGGCCCCTATGCCGCTGAAGATGCCGACGTCACCCTGCGCCTGCACAAGGTGTTGAAGGAAAAACTCGACACCACGCCAAGCGTATTGAGCGTCCTCACCGACATCGAAATACCGTTGGTGCCGGTGCTTGCGCGCATCGAGCGCAACGGCGCCTTCGTCGACAAGAATCTGCTCGGCATCCAGAGCAAGGAGCTGGGCGAGAAGATGGTTGCGCTGGAGCGCGAAGCCTTCGAACTGGCCGGCCAGGAATTCAACCTCGGGTCACCGAAGCAGCTTGGCGAGATCCTCTTCGTGAAGCTCGGCCTGCCGGTGATTTCCAAGACCGCGTCCGGCCAGCCGTCTACGGCTGAGGCCGTGTTGCAGGAGTTGGCGGATCAGGACTATCCGCTGCCGAAGGTCATCATGCAGCACCGCTCGATGAGCAAGCTCAAGAGCACCTACACCGACAAGCTGCCAGGGCAGATCAACCCACTCACGGGCCGTATTCATACTTCCTACCATCAGGCCGTGACGGCGACCGGGCGACTGTCCTCAAGCGACCCTAACCTGCAAAACATTCCGATCCGCACCGCCGAAGGCCGTCGTATTCGCCAGGCATTCGTTGCGCCCAAAGGCTACAAACTGCTGGCGGCGGACTACTCGCAGATCGAGCTGCGCATCATGGCGCACCTCGCGCAGGACGAAAGCCTGCTACACGCCTTCCAGAACGACCTCGACATCCACCGCGCAACGGCGGCGGAAGTCATGGGCGTATCACTGGAAGAGGTGAGCAACGAGCAGCGCCGCCGCGCGAAGGCCATCAACTTCGGTCTCATCTATGGCATGAGCGCGTTCGGCTTGGCTAAACAGATCGGCGTGGGCCGTGCGGAAGCTCAGGCATACATTGATCGCTACTTCGCGCGTTATCCCGGCGTACTCGCTTATATGGAGCGCACCCGCGCGCAAGCGGCGGAGCAGGGCTTCGTCGAAACGATCTTTGGCCGCCGCCTGTACCTGCCGGAGATCAATTCCAAGAACGGCGCCATGCGCAAAGCCGCCGAACGAACGGCGATCAACGCGCCGATGCAGGGCACCGCGGCGGACATCATCAAACACGCGATGGTGAAGGTAGATGACTGGCTGACCGGTTCGAAACTGGACGCAAAGATCATCCTGCAGGTGCACGACGAACTCGTGCTCGAGGTGAAGGAAGACCAGGTGGACGAGGTCAAGGCGAAGCTTTGCCCGCTGATGGGCAGCGCCGCTGATCTGGACGTGCCGCTTTTGGTCGAGGCGGGGGTGGGTTTGAATTGGGACGAGGCGCACTAAGGCCCGTCGGGTCCAGACGGAGACGTTGTGGCGCAGCCCTGGCGACTGAAGTCGCCCCTACAGACATCGAGCGAACGGCTTGCTCCCCTGTAGGGGCGACTTTAGTCGCCAAAGCACGGCCGGCGACACATCGCGACTTACGACCTGCGACACACACAAAACCCGTAGGGTGGATGGCTTGATCTGTCCGGTTACAGCCTAGGCGACTAAAGTCGCCCCTACAGGGTTATGCGTAAGGGCTTCCACCTCGCTCTACTGTAGGGGCGGCTTTAGCGCGCGGCTCCACTCGGTCTGCGCCTAACACGTACGAGCCCTACCACTCGCTTGGAGACACCGCATGACAGACACGACCCACGCCGGCGGCTGCCACTGCGGGCGCACGCGCTACTCCTTCACTGGCCCGCTAACCGATATCGCCCACTGCCACTGCTCGATCTGCCGGCGCACCAGCGGCGGTATCGTTGTAACCTGGATCACGGTCGATAAGTTGGCCTTCGCATGGACCGCGAATCCACCCGCTGAATACCTCTCGTCATCGACCTGCACCCGCTACTTCTGCCCCGGATGCGGCGCCCAACTTGCCTTGTTCACCGCCCTCGCGCCCGGCACCATCGACGTCACCATCGGCAGCCTTGACCACCCCGAAACGGCGCCCGCCGAGCGCCATATCTGGACGGATAGCCGCCTGCCTTGGCTGCGTCTGGATACGCACCTACCCGAGGAGCAACGGGAATCGTTGTAGGGACGCGGTTTAGCCATGTGACGCTTCGCGGCCAAGGCCACTCCTACATGGACCTCGGCGAACTTAGGCCTCCCAAACGCTCCCCATAAAAAAACGCCACCTGCCCGAAGGCACTGTGGCGCAAAAATGGAAATTCAGTCGTACTACGAGCGGCTCAGCGCGTCGCCTGGGCCTGCATGGTGCCGCCTTGGCGCGCCGCGAGGCGTTGTTGCTTATAGCTCAATGCTGCTGCCGGGACCTGGCTGACCTTGCCCGTCTCCAGCCACTTGCGCAGGCGAGTCGCATCGGCGATGTGGGTCAGCTTGCCGTAGGAATCCAACACCACGAACGCCACCGGCTTACCGGCCATGCGCGTGCGCATTACCAGGCAATGGCCCGCCGCATTGGTAAAGCCGGTCTTGGTGAGTTCGATGTCCCAACCGGAATTACGGGTCAGGCGGTTCGTATTGTTGAATTGCAGCGAATACGCCGGCTTGCCGAATGCGATGGCCTTGGACGGCGTCGCGCTCAGCTCTTCGATCATGGGGTATTGCTTGGTCGCTTTGAGCAGTTTGACGAGGTCATTCGCCGTCGAAACGTTCTTCTCGGACAGCCCCGTGGGCTCCACATAGCGCGTGCGGGTCATGCCCAGCGCCTTGGCCTTGGCGTTCATGGCCGCGACGAACGCCTTCATGCCACCCGGATAATTCTCCGCAAGACTTGTGGCGGCGCGGTTTTCCGACGACATCAGCGTCATCAGCAGCATGTCGTGACGACTGACCTCACTGCCCAGGCGCACACGGGAATACACACCCTGCATGTCAGGGTTGTGCTTGATCACTACGGGAATCTTCTCCGACATGGATTGTTTGGCATCCAGCAGCACCACAGCCGTCATCAGCTTGGTGACGGAGGCGATAGGCACCTGGACGTCGGGATTACTGGAATAGAGCACCTTGTTGGTGTTCATGTCGACGAGCAGAGCGCTGCCGGATGCCAGCTCCTGCTGCGGATTGACCGTGATTTCCTTGGCCTGGACGGGCGAGACGAATGCCAGGCAAGCCAGCGCAAGGCCAGCTAATGGGCGACGAAGATTCATGTTTATGTTGGTCCGCTGAACGAGATGAAGAGTTGATGTCAGGCGGTCCCTGCCGGCCGGCGCAGTATAGGCGCGAGACCAAACGCTGCACAGCGGGGTCGCACGCTCTTTTTTCCTTCTGCACCGTATTTAAAAACAGCGAGTTGCGGGTGGAAGTGAAGGTTTTATCTAAGCATCAGTCAAGCGGTCGTAGGCGAACCCGATGAATGGCTCAGACCTAACGCGCACGGCCAAGGCGGCTCAGCCATAGCGACGCGAGGATCACGGCGCCTCCCGCAGCGAGCCGGGGCAGGTCCGCGTCACGATTCCAGATCAGCAGGTTGACGACCAAACCGGCCGGTACGTGTAACTCGTTCAGGACGGCTAACGTACCCGCGTTCACCTGCACGCTGCCCTTGACCCACCAGTACATACCCAGCGCCGTGGCGAACAAACCCATCCAGGCCAATACACCCCACTGCACGGCAGTCGACGGCAACTTGCTCGTATCGCCGAAAAGCAGAAAGGAGGGCAGTGCCAGAAGCAGGGCACCGAGGAAGAAATGCCCGAAGAATCGATGCAGGGGCACATCCACTGGGTATTTCAATAACAGCCGACGGCACAGTACCTGTCCCGCGGCGAACGTTGCGTTGGCGAGTTGCAAGAGCAAAAAGCCGATCAGGTATTCACCTTCGAGGCGATCGAAGCGAATGATGACCCCGCCGCCCACGGCGACCAATGCCGCAACCAGCGCCCATGGGTTGAAGCGCCGTGCCAGCAGGTCATCCAGGAGCGTGACGTAGAGGGGCGTAAGCACGGTGAAGAGCAGCACTTCCGGGACGGTCAGTACGGTAAAACTGCGGTAGAGGCAAAGATACGTCACACCGAATTGCAGCGCGCCGGCGATCCAGAACCCAAACAGCAGCGGGCGCGGCAGGCCTCGCCATAGGGTGAACGGCGCAAAAACAACGGCAGCGATGGCAACCCGCATCAGTACCGCGAAGTCACTGTCCACACGGCCCGCAAGGTATTCGCCGATCAGGCTGAAAGAAAATGCCCAGAGCACTGTAACGACGAGTAGATAACGCATTGGACGGGAAGCTCGTGCCGGTTTTCGAGGGCGCGAATCATAGCGCGACTGAACGCAATGGATGTCATGCGGCGCACGTCTGCGTTGCCCTGTGGTCACACCCATATGTGCCACTCAACCGGGAGAAACTTCCATGAGCAGATCCGTCTCGAGCTACGCCAGTGCCACCCGCGATGAAATCCAGCGCGAAATCGATAGCCTTACGCGCGCCCTCGACAAGCTGAAAGACACCGCCGCGAGCGAGTCCCACGACCGCTACGACAGCCTACGTGACCGTGTCGAACGCCTCTGGCACAACGCGGACTTCGAAGACCGCTATGCCGACATCTCGCGCAAGACGCGCAAAGCCGGACGTGTCGCTTGCGAAAATGTGCGCGAACATCCGCTATCCACAGCGGTGATCGGCCTGGGCGTCGCTGCCGTCGTCGGTTGGTTGATCAGCCGCCGCTGATGCAGGGATGGCCAGCCCGGAATATGAAGTGCTCGTCGGGAGTTTCGGCCCCGACATCCTGCACTTCCATTTCGATACCGCCAGTGGCCACCTGACGGGCCCACTGGCGGCAACCGCTGCTCCACAATCCTCCTGGCTCGTACCTAATCGTGACGCTTCGCGGCTGTACGCCGTGCACGAATGCGGTTCGCAGGGCCAATCCAGCGGTGGTTACGTTAGCCATTTCGATATCCCGCACGAGACCGGCGCGCTGCCGCTCGTCTCACGCGCGCCAACGCTCGGCGACCACCCCACTTACTGTTTTCTGTCACCCGACGGCCAGGTTCTAGGCGTTGCGAATTATGCTGCCGATGGCGAGGGTTCGCTCAGCCTGATCACGCTGGCCCCCGATGGCCGACTCGGCGCGACACAGCGCGCCACAACGCCGCCTTATCCGCCTCGACCCGGCACCCACACCAAGCGCCAACGTGCCAGCCACGTGCACTGCGTGTGCCTGAGCCCAGATGGGCATTGGTTGTTCGAGGTCGATCTGGGTCACGATCAGGTGCGTGCCTATCCATTTCCCCCGCCAGCGGACATAACCCTGTGGCGCGCCGAACACGTACTTGAACTCGCACCCGGGAGCGGTCCGCGGCACCTGTTGTTTAGCGGCGATGGGCGAATCGCGTGGTTGACGCTCGAGCTCAGCGGGCAGGTCATGGCGTTGGCCCATCACCACGGCGAGTTCCATCCGTTGCAGACCAGAGACTTGGCGCCACGGGCTTTTGTTGGCGAGCGAGGCGCGGGCGCATTACATGCGTGTCCAGACGGCCACTTCCTGTATGTCGTGAACCGAGGCGATGACAACCACCTCTACGTGTTCGAATGCGAGCTCTCTACCGGACTATTGGACCAGCGCCAGCGCGTGCCCACGCGTGGCCGAGAAACACGTGAGTTTGCCATCGCACCGGGTGGCCATCACTTGCTGCTGGCCAACCAGGCGGATAACCAGATTCTGGTGATGGCGCGAAACCCACGCAACGGACTTATCGGGGACTGCATACAGGCAATCGAAGCACCGGCGCCGGCATGTTTCGTATTCGTCGCGCGCAACGGCAGCCGCTAACGCGCGATCGGCAGCGCTTTGGACTGCCTGAGTTCCGCTTTTAGCCAATCCACGAAACGTTCCATCAAATGCGACCTGCGCTTTCGTTCGGGCACGATCAAGTAATAGCCACGCGCGGACCACCCGCCTGCCTCTCCAAGGCGCGTCAATACGCCTTGTGCGATGAGATCGTCCATCAGATACCGCCAACCGATCGCCACGCCCTGAGCCGCGATGGCTGCCTGGATGACCAGCGTGTAGTTATCGAAATGAAGCCCACCGGGTGGAACCTTCCCCGGAATGTCCAATGCCTGGAAGAGCTCGCTCCATTCGAACCAGCGCGCCCGCCGCTCGGACCGGAGGTGCAACAGCGGCAAATGGCGGAGATCCCGTGTGTCGTATCGCTGCAACAGCACAGGGCTGCATACGGGGAACACCTCTTCATGGAAAAGAAAGTGTGCTTCGCCGTGTTTGGATCGACCATCGCCGAAACCGATCAGCATGTCGACGGAATGGCTGATCGTGCCAAGCCCACGTTCACGCGTCAGCAGGGAAACGTCGATATCCGGATTCTCTGCATGAAAGCGCGGGAGGCGGGGCATTAGCCAGTACGCCGCGAATGCATGATCCGTCGCGACCTGCAGGACCTCCTGTTGTGTACGGGACCGTACGGCGGCGATGCCACCATCGAGCTTGAGCAAACCGTCCTGCGTCGCCACCAGGAGGATTTCTCCCGCTTCGGTCAGACGCAGTCCACGGTGTACGCGATCAAAAAGGCGTACTTCGAGCTGCCGCTCCAGCCGCTTTATCTGCTGGCTGACGGCTGGCTGGCTGGTCCCGAGTTCGTCCGCCGCCGCGGTAAAACCCTCCAGGCGCGCCGCGGCTTCGAAGATCCGCAGTGCGTCCAACGAGATGTCACCGAGAAATCTTTGCATAAGCCTGTGTTATCCCAGCCATGTGTTTGCAGACGGTTTACGGGCGGCGCTATGACCTGGATCATGCGTATCCGATGTTAGACCGGATCGTCACCTGCGTGTCGAGCATAGGTTTAGCACTGATTTGCATAAGAATCCGATATGGAACAGGAGGCGTCGTGACCCAGCCCAACATTCTCTTCATCATGGCCGACCAGATGGCGGCGCCTCTGCTTCCCATGCATGACGCCACTTCGCCCATCAAGGTGCCGAACCTAATGAGGCTCGCCAGTGAAGGCGTCCTTTTCGATTCCGCCTACTGTAATAGTCCGTTGTGTGCGCCTTCGCGCTTTACCCTGGTAACGGGGCAGTTGCCGTCGAAGATAGGCGCGTACGACAACGCAGCCGACTTTCCCGCGGACGTCCCGACCTACGCGCACTACCTGCGCAACTTGGGCTACCGCACCGCGCTGTCCGGCAAGATGCACTTCTGCGGCCCGGATCAGCTGCATGGCTACGAAGAGCGCCTGACCAGCGATATCTACCCGGCAGACTATGGCTGGGCCGTGAATTGGGACGAACCGGACGTGCGTGCCACCTGGTACCACAACATGTCGTCGGTATTGCAAGCCGGCCCCTGCGTACGGACCAACCAGCTCGACTTCGATGACGACACGATCTACCGCGCGCGCCAGTACCTCTACGACCACGTCCGCAGCGGCAGCGAGCGGCCGTTCTGCCTGACCGTCTCCATGACGCACCCGCACGACCCCTACGCGATTCCGAAGGAATACTGGGACCTGTACGCGGACGTCGATATTCCGCTACCGCGACACCACATCGCTCAAGGGGATCAGGACCCGCACTCGCAACGTGTGATGAAAGTCATCGACCTGTGGGACAACCCGATGCCCGAGGACAAAATCCGCGACGCGCGACGTGCCTATTTCGGCGCGTGCAGCTACGTTGATGCGCAGATTGGCCATCTGCTGAAAACGCTGAAAGAGTGCGATCTCGCGGACGACACCATCATCATCTTCTCGGGTGACCATGGCGACCAGCTTGGCGAACGGGGGCTCTGGTACAAGATGCACTGGTTCGAAATGGCCGCACGCGTGCCCATGATCATCCATGCGCCAAAACGCCTGAACCCACACCGTGTCGCCGCGTCCGTCTCGACGATGGACCTGCTGCCAACGATGGTCGAACTCGTGGGTGGCACGCTCGATCCGCACCTGCCGCTGGATGGTCGCTCACTGATGGGCCACCTCGACGGCGGGGAAGGGCATGACGAAGTCATCGGCGAGTACATGGCTGAAGGGACTGACAGCCCACTGATGATGATCCGCCGTGGGCCTTGGAAATTCATGTATTCCGAAAAGGATCCGTGCCTGCTGTACAACCTGGCGAGCGATCCGTTGGAACAGGAAAACCTTGCGGGCACGTCCGCGCACGCCGAAATCCTCCAGGCCTTCACGGATGAGGCACGATCGCGCTGGAACATCGGTCAGATTCACGAGCAGGTACTGGCAAGCCAGCGTCGCCGTCGCTTCGTCGATGCGGCCTTGAGCAAGGGTATTCGCAAGAGCTGGGACCATCAGCCCATGGTCGACGCGAGCCAGCAGTACATGCGTAACCATATCGATCTTGACGATCTGGAGCGTCGCGCCCGTTATCCGAAACCGTGATAGGTTGGCCGGCACACATGAGAAGCAACGAAGCCAAGAAAGAGGAGATGTCATGAAGAAACTGGGATTGTTGTTCGTTGGCAGCGTGCTGTCGGCTGGCTTGAGCGTCCACGCCTATGCAGAGGATGCGAAGTGCAGCACCGTCCGCCTGGCCGATCCAGGTTGGAGTGACATCGCGGTCACCAACGGTATCGCGAGTCTGTTGCTCGACGGGCTGGGCTACAAACCCCAGGTCATGACCCTGGGCGTACCGATCATTTTCGCGGGCCTGCAGAAGAACCAGGTGGATGTTTTCCTGGGTAACTGGATGCCCGCGCAGCAGGATAACTACGACAAGTTCGTCGCTAATGGTGAGATCGAGAAGGTCGCTGAGAACCTGGCAGGCACTGAGTTCACCCTCGCGGTGCCTACCTACATGTGGGAAAAGGGCGTGAAAACGTTCGACGACCTCGGCAAGCATGGCGACGAGTTCGACAAGAAAATCTACGGCATCGCCGCTGGCGCACCGGGTAACGTCATCATTCAAAAGATGATCGATGCCAATGAATCCGGGCTTGGCGGATGGAAATTGATCGAGTCGAGCGAGCAAGCAATGCTCGTTCAGGTAGGCCGCGCGGTGAAACGTGACCAGCCGGTCGTTTTCCTCGGCTGGACGCCGCATCCAATGAACGTTCAGTACGAGATGAAGTACCTGAAAGGCGGTGAGGACTACTTCGGCGAAAGCGGCGCGGTCAACACCTTGGCCCGCAAGGACTACACCAGCCAGTGCCCGAACGTGGCGAAGCTGTTGACCAACCTGACATTCACGCAGGAGATGGAAAACAGCATCATGAACGAGGTGCTTAGCAATAACGTGAGGAACCAGGACGCGGTCCGAGAGTGGGTCAAGGCGAATCCGCAGGCCGTCGAGGCTTGGTTGGACGGCGTCAAGACGCAGGATGGTGAGGACGGTCTCGCTGCGGTGAAGGCGAAGCTGTAAGCCCCTTTGATGCATCACCGGAAGCGGCCTCTAGGGGCCGCTTTTTCGTTTCATCTCAATGAGTATGCGTTTCTTAGGCCGGGTGAAACCTGGGAAGCTCGTGCACGGATTACACCCACTCTATGACGCAACCAGGAAACTAAACCTCAATCCTTCCCTCGAAACCCTCAGGCCAACTCCGGCTCACTTTCGAAACCACAAGAAGGATGCCTTCGCATGATGCGATTTACCCCCATTCTCGCTGGTGCTTTGCTTGGACTTACCGCCACCGCGCACGCCAATGAAGAGCCCGCCAGCTGCGCGCGTGTCAGCCTCGCTGATCCGGGTTGGAGCGACATTGCGGTTACCAATGGCATCGCCAGCCTGCTCTTGGATGGGCTCGGCTACAAAGCCGAACTTCGCACGCTGAGCATCCCGATCATCTTTGCCGGACTGCAAAAAGGGCAGGTGGATGTGTTCCTCGGCAACTGGATGCCGGCCGGGAAGAATGACTACGAGAAGTACGTTGAAACTGGCGAAATCGACAAGGTCGTGGAAAACCTCGGCGGTACCGAATACACGCTGGCGGTGCCGACCTACGCCTGGAACGAAGGAGTGAAAACGTTTGCCGACTTGGATAAGTATGCCGACCGCTTCGGCAACCGCATCTATGGCATCGGTGCGGGCTCGCCTGCCAATGGCTACATCCAGGAGATGATCAACAAGGACGAATTCGGCCTGGGTGACTGGAAGCTCGTCGAATCCAGCGAGCAAGCCATGATGGTTCAGGTAGGACGCGCTGTGCGCAAAAAGGACTTCGTCGTGTTCCTCGGCTGGACGCCGCACCCGATGAACGTCCAGTACGACATGAAGTATCTCAAGGGAGGTGAAAAATACTTCGGCGAGAGTGGTTCAGTGAATACGTTGGCGCGCAAAGGCTATACAACGCAGTGCCCTAACGTCGGCAAGCTGTTAACCAATCTCACGTTCACCCAAGACATGGAAAACACCATCATGGATCAGGTGCTGAACAAGGGTGCGCGCAACGACGCGGCCATCCGTGATTGGTTGAAGGCGAATCCGGAAGTCTTGGACAAGTGGCTCGATGGCGTGAACGCACGAGACGGCAGCGAAGCTGTGGCTGCGGTAAAAGCCAAGCTTTGATCCGCGCAGCAGGGTAGGCAAACCCGAACGGTTTGCCTTACGCGGGTTTTACTCGCCCTACACCTGAAGTCACCTGCGGCTTCGTAGGCCGCGTACAACCCGCGTAATACGCAGGGATTCCTCTAGCACCGTCAGCTCTGTGCCAGCTCACGTCGCAGCTGCGCCAGCACCGGACCGGCATCGGGTCGCACGCCTCGCCAAAGGGTAAAGGCCTCCGCAGCCTGTTCCACCAGCATGCCTAATCCGTCCAACACCTGCGCGGCACCCTGTTGCGTTGCCCAGCGATTGAACGGCGTCAGGTCTTTGCCATACATCATGTCGTAGCAAACCGTATGTCCTGGCGCAATGAGAGTGCCGGGAATGGCGGGGACTTCACCGCCAAGGCTGGCCGAGGTGGCATTGATGATCACATCGAAGGGTGCATCCAGATCAGCGAATTGCGCTGCGGTGACCGGGCCCAGCGATTCGAACAGCGTTGCAAGTGCCTGGGCTTTCGCGAAGGTACGGTTGGCCACGACCAACTGTCGCGGCGACTCCCCCAGCAGCGGCTCAATCACCCCGCGTGCCGCCCCGCCCGCACCGAGTACCAGCACCCGCTTGCTAACAAGATCGACTGCGGCATTGACCGTAAGGTCGCGCACCAAGCCCGCACCGTCGGTGTTGTCGCCGAGCAGGGTACCGTCTTCTCGCTTCATCAGCGTATTGACCGCCCCGGCCCGCTGCGCGCGCGGGGTTAGCTGATCGACCAGTCGATAAGCGTCTTCCTTGAACGGCACGGTGACATTTGCCCCCTTGCCTTCGACGAAAAACTGCCGCGCGGCGCCCTCAAAATTGTCCAGCGGGGCGAGCAACGCTTCATATGACAGTGACAGATTGGTCTGCTGGGCGAACACTGCGTGAATACGCGGTGACTTGCTGTGAGCGATAGGGTTACCAAAGACGACGTAGCGATCCATACATCTTTCCTGCAGAGACGGTTAGCCGAGATCGAACAGCGCTATCAGGCGAGCCAATCGCGATCGGTCAAAAAATGTTCAGTGAGGCGGGCTTCGGGTGTCCCAGCCTCCGGCTTCCAGTCGTAGCCCCAGCGCACATGGGGGGGCAACGACATGAGGATCGATTCGGTACGGCCACCGGATTGCAGACCGAACAACGTGCCGCGGTCATAGACGAGATTGAATTCGACGTAGCGACCCCGCCGGTATGCTTGGAAATCGCGCTCCGGCTCGGCGAAAGGCATGCTTCGGCGACGCTCGACGATGGGCAGATACGCCTCGAGATACGCCTCGCCGATTGCTTGCATGAAGGCGAAACTGGTCTCGAAATCCCATTCGTTCAAATCGTCGAAAAACAGGCCGCCGATACCGCGTGGTTCGTTGCGATGTTTCACGTGGAAATAGCGGTCGCACCACGCTTTGAACCGTGGATACACATCTGCGCCGAAAGGTGCACAGGCATCGTGAGCGATCTGATGCCAATGTTGGCAATCCTCATCGAAACCGTAATAGGGCGTTAGATCGAAACCGCCGCCGAACCACCACACCGGCGCTTCGCCTTCCTTTTCAGCTATGAAAAAACGGACATTTGCGTGGGAAGTGGGCACGAATGGATTTTCAGGATGGATGACGAGCGATACCCCCATCGCCTGAAACCCACGACCGGCGAGCTCAGGCCGATGCGCGCTGGCGGACGGCGGCAGATTGGTGCCATAAACATGGGAGAAATTGACCCCGCCTTTTTCGATCAAGGCGCCATCCGTGATCACTCGTGTACGCCCGCCGCCGCCTGTGTCCCGCTGCCAGGCATCCTCGATGAAGCGAGCTCTGCCATCGGTTACTTCCAGCGCCTCGCAGATGCGGTCCTGCAGATCCAGCAGGTAGGTTTTGACGGCATCGGCTTGCTCGGACATCTTGGGGTTCCTGATCGGGTGACGCGGATGAACCCTAGGATATCATCCGACTCACGCAAACCTTGCAAACCGCGTTTGTTGCGATTTCAGGCAGGCAGCATCCAAGTCTTCCCAGGTTGGCCGCGACGAACCGGCGGCCTTGCCCTACGCTCAAAACAAATCCAAACGACAGGAGAACAGCATGGCAAAGCGCATTCAATTCGCATCGCATGGCGGCCCAGAAGTCCTCGAGTACGCCGATTACACCCCGACCGAACCAGGCCCGGGCGAGGTTCGCATTCGCAATCGGGCAATCGGCTTGAACTTCATCGAAATCTACGTCCGCACCGGCCTGTACCCAGCGCCATCGTTGCCTTCCAGCCTGGGAACCGAAGGCGCCGGAGAAGTAGAGACGGTAGGCAGCGGTGTGACGCATCTCAAGCCGGGCGACCGCGTTGCGTACGCAACGGGGCCGCTAGGATCCTATTCGGAATTGCATGTTTTGCCTGCCGAAAAGGTCGTGAAGCTTCCGGACAGCATCACCTTCGAACAGGCCGCTTCGGTCATGCTGAAGGGCCTGACCACGCAATACTTACTACGACAGACGCATGCGCTAAAGGCCGGCGAGACCGTTTTGTTCCACGCTGCTGCCGGCGGTGTTGGCTCTTTGGCCTGCCAATGGGCCAACGCAATCGGGGCCAAGCTGATCGGTACCGTCGGCTCTGCGGAGAAGGCTGAACGTGCAAAGGCCCTAGGCGCTTGGGAAGTCATCGACTACACCCGCGAGAACGTTGCCGAGCGGGTGCATGCACTGACCGATGGCAAAAAGTGTCCGGTGGTCTACGACTCAGTTGGCAAAGATACGTGGGAAACGTCACTGGACTGCGTCGCACAGCGCGGCTTGATGGTGAGCTTCGGTAATTCGTCTGGTGCGGTATCAGGTGTGAACATTGGCATTCTGGCGCAGAAGGGTTCGCTCTATGTCACCCGTCCAACGCTCAATAGTTACGCCGATACGGCCGACCGCCTGCAGGCAATGGCGGACGATCTGTTCGGAATGATCGCGAGTGGCAAATTGAAGGTCGAAGAGGCGAAGCAATACCCCCTGAAAGACGCCGCAAAGGCGCAGCAGGCCTTGGCGGGTCGCCACACGACCGGGTCAACCATTTTGATTCCGTGATTGCCGGGGAAGGTGACTAGGGTGGAGCGGGCCATGTCTACGAATCGCGGGCACGGCCGCTCCCGCATTCACCCAAAGAGAGCGCTAGCTACCATGTGGTGGTGCCAACGGAGCGCCTAAAGCCGATGAACCGCATCCGTTCGCAGGTCACGGATAACGCTCGGCGTCTTACGGCCACCCAGACGTCCATCCAAGACACCGTCCAGCTGACCACGGAAATACTGCTCGATACGAAGGCGTGAACGGGCAGGCGGTCGGCCCGAACGATTGGCCGATGTCGAAACGATAGGCCCAGTGAGTAAGCAAAGGTCTTTGATCAATGGATGGTCACTCACACGCAACGCTACGGTGTCGTGCTGCCCGGTGATCCATTCGGGCAGGCGATTTTGGTGCGGTACCAGCCAGGTGTTGGGGCCAGGCCAGGTGCTGGAGAGCTTGCTGATCCAGGCGGACGGCAGGTCGTCGAGCAGGAAATCGAACTGGTGAATGGAGTCGGCAACGAGAATGACGCCCTTCGACGGCGAGCGTTCCTTGATCGCCAGCAGCCGATAAACGGCCTCTTCATCCCAGGGATCGCATCCCAGTCCCCAAACGGCTTCGGTGGGATATGCGATGACACCGCCGTTACGAACCACGCCCGCCATTCGACTGATACGCCAGTTCACCATAATGCCGCTCCTGCCAGACTTGGATTGCGAAGCAGTCTACCTTCAACGGGGGCGACTGACCCAGAGTCCGTTCTCGCACGCCACGCGCCCGTCGAGCTCCAGTTCAGTCAATGCCACCAGCACTTCGCTCAGGGGTTTGTCGCTCGCCCGAACGATCGCCTCACTGGAGAGCGGGGCAGCCGTAAGCAAGCGGACGAGATAGTGCTCGCTATCCGTGTCCGTCACAGGCGAAACAGGTACGGCGTGCCATCCCCTGAGTTGCCCGAGAATGTCGTCTACCGACTCGACAAGGGTGGCGCCTTCGCGGATCAACTGATGGCAGCCACGGGCACCAGGGTGGTGTATCGATCCGGGAATCGCATACACCTCGCGCCCTTGCTCGGATGCCAGGCGCGCGGTGATAAGTGAACCACTGGATGGGCTCGCCTCGACTACTAGCGTGCCGACGGATAGCCCGCTGATGATGCGATTGCGGCGGGGAAAATTCGCCGCCTGCGGTGCGGTGTCCAAGGGCAACTCCGACACGACCGCACCACCTTGATCGGCGATGTCCTGGGCAAGCGTCACGTGACGTTTGGGATACAGGCATTGCAAACCTGTTCCCAATACCGCAATCGTGGCGCCTTGCGCATCCAGCGCGCCACGATGCGCTGCGCCATCGATTCCGAGTGCCAAGCCGCTTGTTACACAGAACCCGCCAGCAGCAAGGCTGCGGGCAAACGCGAACGCCGTATCCAATCCCGGTTGGCTCGCGCGACGGCTACCGACCATCGCCAACTGCGGCATTTCCAAAATGGCAGGATTGCCCCAAACGAACAACAGCGGTGGCGCGTCGTTCAACTCGGCCAATAACGCGGGATAGCCATCCTCATCCCACATGACCACCGACTGCCCGCGCTGCTCCAACCAATGCAACGAAGCAGCAGCGCGATCCCTTATCGCAGAGTCGCGCCTGGCTTCGGCGCACACGGTGGGTATACCTAACGAACGCCACGCCGAAGCTGGGGCACTCAGCGCCGAGGAGGCGGTTTCAAAAACGGAGATAAGACGGCGAAAGCGGCGGGGACCTACTTCGGGTAGCAGGTGGAGGCGCAAACGCGCCTCTAATTCAGCAGGGGAGTATTTCGACATTCGATCATCCTTGATCGGTTGGGCGTGCGCTTTACAAAGAACGTAACGTTTAGCGGACCAATGCGTGTATTACTCGTAAAGCCGCTCTTCTAAGGAGCTAGCGCAAGCTGGCGATCCGCCCTTCAACGCACCGCCAGCAACCGGGCTCCAACACGCGTACATCCAGGTTAAGGGTTACGCACCTTGTCCATCACGGCGAGCTGGCGACTTGCCGCGAGGACGAGCCCATAGCTGAGCTTGTCGTACGTACGGAACACCATCAGCAAACCGGAACGCTCGTCCGGAATTTTCACGCGGTCGCCAGTCACGCGATCACGAACGGTTTCTCCGGTTTTGTAGACCGCCAACACGCTGCCTTCGACAAGACCGTCACGCTTACCCTTGTTTAACGTCACGACATCGAATTGGCCAATCTGGCTGACTCCACGTGGAACATCTAGGATCAAACCGTCGATAGGCTCGGACGGTTCGCTTGGCAGAAACGTGGAGTTGATCGAACGTTCCTCGGTGGCGAACAGCCGATCGCCTGGGCGGACTTCCTGGGTGGAACGCGAAAGCGTCAGGGTAGCGATGTCATCTTCATCGGTGACCATCGATGCCGTACCGATGTCATCCGCGTTGATACCGAGAAACTCGTCGGTTTTCGGATCACGGTAGGCTTTGCCCTGGCGGAACAGTCCATACACGGATTGGGCGTCCGAGAAATCGCCACGCGCGTACACGCGATCCCCCTTACCGCTGATGACACGTTCGGCATTGCCGGCCACCACGTAAGGCGCCTGCTCGAATGCTTCGGGGGTATCGACGATCCGGTTGCTGATCAGGAAGGCGTTGATCGCTTCAAGGGGAATCGTAGGGATGGCTTCGGCGATCGGTGTGGCGCGGACTTGCGGGGAGAGCTTCACCGTGCCGCGCGAGCTGCCGCGTTCGAGTTGAATGCGTGGCTGACCGTCGATATACACCAATGACAGAACGTCACCCGGATAGATGAGGTGGGGATTATCGATCTGGGGATTCACTTGCCAGATTTCCGGCCACTGCCAGGGCTTATTTAGGAACCGTCCGGATATTCCCCAAAGTGTGTCGCCTTTGACGACGGTATAGCGCTCCGGATGGCCTTCCTTAAGCCCGACAGCCCCGTGAACAACCCCGCTGGCCGCCAGGAATAGCAGGGCCAGTAGTGATTTCCTCATGGAATGAATCCCTTTATGATGTGTCTTCACATGAAACGCCTGGCGTTCAGGTTTCTATCCTTAGTGGACGCCTGGACGTAAAGCTTTCTTCGTTGGCTGCGAGCGATGTTAGCAGCGCGTTTCGACTTTATCCCACAAGTGCGTCACGAACCCATATGGCTATCCTAAACATCCTCGAATTTCCCGATCCACGGCTGAGAACGATCGCCAAACGGGTGGACGTAGTCGATGACGCGCTACGCCAGCTGATCGACGATATGTTCGAGACGATGTACGACGCCCCTGGAATCGGCCTTGCCGCAACTCAAGTCAACGTGCACAAACGCGTTGTGGTAATGGATCTGTCCGAAGACAAAAGCGAACCGCGGGTCTTCATCAATCCCGAGTTCGAAACCCTCACGGACGAGATGGACCAGTACCAGGAAGGCTGCCTGTCGGTGCCGGGGTTTTATGAGAACGTCGACCGCCCGCAAAAGGTGAAGATCACCGCGCTCGATCGCGATGGCCAGCCTTTCGAACTGATCGCCGAAGGTCTGCTCGCCGTCTGCATCCAGCATGAATGCGATCATCTCAACGGCAAACTGTTCGTTGATTACCTGTCGTCGCTCAAACGCGACCGAATTCGCAAGAAGCTGGAAAAGCAACACCGCCAGCAAGCGTAAATCCCTCCCCAAAGGCTTGCCCCGGCAAGCCTTTTTCTTTTTCAGAACGAGATCCACATGCGCATCGTCTTCGCCGGCACGCCGGAATTTGCCGCCAACCACCTTCAGGCCTTGCTCGATACTCCGCATGAGATCGTCGCGGTCTATACGCAACCTGACCGGCCTGCTGGGCGTGGGCAGAAGCTCGTGGCGAGTGCGGTGAAGCAACTGGCCTTGGCCCGCGGCATTCCTGTTTTGCAGCCGGTAAGTCTGCGCAATCAGGAGGCGCAAGCGGAGTTGGCGGCATTGAAACCCGACCTGATGATCGTGGTGGCCTATGGGCTGATACTGCCTCAGGTGGTCCTGGATATTCCAACCCATAGCTGCATCAATAGCCACGCGTCTCTGCTGCCGCGCTGGCGGGGTGCCGCCCCGATCCAACGTGCCATCGAAGCCGGTGACAGCCATTCCGGGGTTACCGTGATGCGCATGGAAGCGGGTCTGGACACCGGTCCCATGCTGCTGAAGGTGGAGACGCCGATCACCGCGCAAGACACCGGTGGCAGCCTGCATGATCGTCTGGCGTCGCTAGGCGCCAAAGCCGTCGTCAGCGCACTCGTGGGAATCGAAGCGGGAACGATCGAGGCCGAACCTCAGGACGATGCACTTGCAACGTATGCGCATAAGCTAAACAAGGACGAAGCCCGCCTCGCCTGGGAGCGTCCAGCAACGGAACTGGAACGTCAGGTGCGAGCCTTCTTCCCCTGGCCCGTTTCCCACTCCACATTGGCCGGCGACCCGATAAAGGTACTCGCCGCCACAGTGCGCGAGGGCAATGGCGAACCCGGCGAAATTCTGGACGCAACACGCGACGGCTTGACCGTTGCGTGCGGGGAAAAAGCATTACTGATCACCCGTCTGCAGCTGCCGGGCGGTAAGCCGCTTGCCTTCTCCGACCTGTTCAACAGCCGTCGCGAACTCTTCACCCCTGGGCAGGTACTCGGCCGATGAATCCACGTCTGGCTGCCGCACGCGCGCTCACGGCTGTCCTAGAGGGCAAGGCCTCTCTCGCCGGAAGCCTGCCGCCAATGCTCGACCGCGTCGATGCCCGCGACCGTGCGTTGACGCAAGACCTCGCGTTTGGGACGGCTCGCTGGCAACCGCGACTGTCCTTGATTGCCGACGCACTGCTGCAAAAGCCCTTCAAAGCCGGTGACCGCGATATCGAAGCCTTACTGTTGGTTGGCCTCTATCAGCTGTTTCATACCCGGATCCCCTCGCATGCCGCCATCAGCGAAACGGTGGGTTGCGCGGACAAGTTGAAAAAGCCTCAAGCGAAGGGCCTGCTCAACGCCGTCCTTCGAAACGCCTTGCGCCAGCAGGAATCTTTGCTCGCCGGCCTCGACCGCGATCCTGTGCTTCACACGGCGCATCCGCGTTGGCTCCAAAAAAGCCTCAAGGCCCTGTGGCCCGAGCAATGGCAAGCCATCTGCGCGGCCAACAATGAGCACCCGCCAATGACCCTGCGCGTCAATCGACGGCATACGGATCGCGATGCGTATCTTGCAACGTTGTCCGTTGCGGGAATCGAGGCACACGCCACCCCGTTCAGCGAAGACGGCATCACCCTGGAAACCCCAATCGATGTGAACCGGTTACCCGGTTTTCAGCAGGGTCATGTCAGCGTGCAAGATGAAGCCGCTCAGCTCGCAGCGGGTTTGCTCGAACTTCAGCCTGGGCTACGCGTACTGGACGCCTGCGCGGCGCCAGGTGGAAAAACCTGTCACCTCTTGGAGCGCGAAGCGACGCTGGACGTGACCGCGGTCGACCTGGAGCGTACCCGGCTCCAGCGGGTCGAGGAGAATCTGAAGCGCCTTGGTCTCTCGGCGACGCTTATCGCCGCAGATGGACGGGCGACGGCCGAATGGTGGGACGGCAAACCATTCCAGCGAATCCTGCTGGATGCACCCTGTTCTGCAACAGGTGTCATCCGACGGCATCCGGACATCAAGCTGACGCGCAACGCCGATGACATTGACAAACTCGCAGCGCTTCAAGGCGAGCTATTGGACGCCTTGTGGCCGACACTCGATGTCGGCGGCATTTTGCTGTACGCCACCTGTTCGGTAATGCCCCCGGAAAACACAGACATCCTCGGCGCGTTTCTGGCCAGAACCCCAGGGGCGCGCGAACTGGATATCGCTGGTGACTTCGGCGTGCGCCAGGCTCACGGTCGCCAGCTGTTCCCACAACCGGACGGGCATGACGGCTTTTATTATGCCAAGCTCGTCAAAGTCGCGGCTTCAGCAACCTCTCCGTAGCAAGCCGGAGAACAGGATCGCGTCGGTGCTGCGCCCGCAGCATCAATCGATGCCGCTAGCCGTAGTTGACCCCTCGTATACGGAGCTGTTGTGAAAATCATCATCCTTGGCGCCGGTCAGGTTGGCGGCACCCTTGCAGAAAACCTCGCGAGTGAAGCCAACGACATCACCATCGTCGATACAGACGGCGACCGGCTGCGCACGCTGAGTGATCGACTGGACATTCGCACGATTCAAGGAAAAGGCTCGTTTCCCACGGTGTTGCGCCAAGCCGGCGCCGATGACGCCGATATGCTCGTGGCAGTGACCAACAGCGACGAGGTGAACATGATCGCCTGCCAGGTGGCCTACACGCTGTTCTCCACCCCGACACGCATTGCCCGCGTGCGGGAAGCGGCTTACCTGACCCGAGGCGATCTGTTCGCTAACGAAGCGATTCCGGTCGACGTGTTGATCAGCCCCGAGCAAGTTGTCACCAACTACATCAAGCGTCTGATCGAATACCCCGGTGCCCTGCAGGTCATCGATTTTGCCGAAGGCAAGGCTCAACTCGTCGGCGTCAAAGCCTATTACGGCGGCCCGTTGGTAGGCCAGCAGCTACGGCAACTGCGTGAACATATGCCGAAGGTAGATGCGCGGGTCGCCGCCATCTACCGCCGAGATCGCCCGATCATCCCACAGGGCAACACCATCATCGAAGCCGATGACGAAGTGTTCTTCATCGCCGCGAAAGATCACATCCTGTCGGTGATGGGCGAGCTTCGACGGCTGGAAGACAGCAACAAGCGCATCGTCATCGCCGGCGGCGGACATATCGGTGAGCGCCTGGCAGAAGCCATCGAAAGCCGTTACCAGGTCAAGATCATCGAGCTGAGCACTGCACGCTGCCGGCACCTGTCCGAAGCGCTCGACCGGACCATCGTGCTGCAAGGCAGCGCCTCGGACCGCGACCTGCTGGTGGAAGAGGGCATTGGCGACACCGACATCTTTCTCGCGCTGACCAACGACGATGAGGCCAACATCATGTCGTCGCTGCTGGCTAAACGTCTGGGCGCCCGAAAGGTCATGGCGCTGATCAACAACACCGCGTACGTCGATCTCATCCAAGGGGGCGAAATCGACATTGCCATCAGCCCACAGCTCGCGACCATCGGCAGCTTGTTGACGCACGTTCGTCGTGGCGATATCGAAAGCGTGCATTCCCTTAGACGCGGCGCCGCAGAGGCGATCGAAGTCGTCGCCCACGGTGATTCGCGTTCTAGCAAGGTCATCGGCCGTATGATCGGTGAGATCGATTTCCCACCCGGCACGACCATTGGCGCCATCATCCGCGAGGAAGAAGTCCTCATCGCACATGACGACGTCACCATCGAATCCGGCGACCACGCGATTCTCTTTCTGACCGAGAAAAAACATATTCGCGACGTCGAACGGCTATTCCAGGCCGGACTTACGTTCTTTTGATTTCACGAGGATATCCGCATGCTCGAATCCCTGGAAAAGATGCTCGCGAAAGGTACCGACAATCCGATGCTTCGCTTCGGCCTTGGCAAAGGCTATCTCGACGCGAACCAGCCGGAGCCTGCCATCGAGCACCTGCGTCAATGCGTTGCGCAAGACGCCAGCTACTCCGCGGCCTGGAAACTCCTGGGCAAAGCACTGGACCAGACTGGCGCCACTGACGCTGCACGCGATGCCTGGAAAAACGGTATCGTC
This sequence comes from Pseudomonas matsuisoli, assembly GCF_014647635.1. GTDB lineage: Bacteria > Pseudomonadota > Gammaproteobacteria > Pseudomonadales > Pseudomonadaceae > Pseudomonas_P > Pseudomonas_P matsuisoli. Next base: position 281,056 of record NZ_BMPO01000004.1, on the reverse strand, counting down.
GCGGCGCAGGGCAAAGGCGACAAACAGGCCGAAAAGGAAATGACCGTCTTCCTGCGCAAGCTGGATAAGAAAACGACCCCGAAGGCATAAACCAAAGGGGCCGTTTAGAAGCACTCTGAGCCGGTAGCCTGAAGTGACTACCGGATCGACGTTATCGGAACAGATCAAACATCCAGGTTCGACACTGCCAGCGCGTTGCTCTCAATGAAGTCGCGGCGTGGCTCGACCGCATCGCCCATCAACGTATTGAAGATTTGATCCGCAGCGATGGCGTCTTCGATGGTCACTTGCAGCATCCGGCGTACGTTCGGATCCATCGTAGTTTCCCACAACTGATCCGGGTTCATCTCACCGAGACCTTTGTAGCGCTGGATGGAGTGACGTTTGGTGCTCTCCGTCATCAACCACTCAAGACCTTCCTTGAACGTGGCGATAGGACGCTTGCGCTCCCCGCGCTGCACGTATGCATCGGTATCCAGGAGGCTATTGAGCTGGTCACCCAGCGCCGTGACGGTCTTGTAGTCATTGCTGGCGAAGAAGTCGCGGTTGAACGTGATGTAGTTCGACAAGCCGTGAGCGATGATCTGAACCTCCGGTACATACATCTGACGTTCCTGATCATGTCTCAGGCTCGCAGCGTAGGTTTGTCCGGACTTTTCGGACGCTTTCAAGCGCGCCTTGAAACCATCAAGCCAAGCATTCATCGCGCTTTCGTCGGACAACTGCTCCACGGTGACGCGGGGAAGGTAGACGAAGTGCTCGGTCAACTCGTAGGGATAGAGACGCGAGAGTCGCTTAAGCGTTTTGGTCACGGTGCGGTAATCGTTGACCAACTTCTCCAGTGACGCACCGGCCAACCCAGGCGCATCGGCATTTACATGCAGGCTGGCATCTTCAAGCGCCGACTGGGTCATGTATTCCTCCATGGCCTCGTCGTCCTTGATGTACTGCTCCTGCTTACCGCGCTTGACCTTGTACAGCGGTGGCTGGGCGATATAGACGTAGCCTCGCTCGACCAGCTCGGGGAGCTGACGGAAGAAGAAGGTCAGTAGCAGCGTCCGAATGTGCGAACCGTCCACATCGGCATCGGTCATGATGATGATGTTGTGGTAACGCAGCTTCTCGACGTTGTATTCCTCGCGCCCGATACCACAGCCCAAGGCCGTAATCAGCGTGCCAACCTCTTGAGACGACAGCATCTTGTCGAAGCGCGCTTTCTCAACGTTGAGGATCTTACCCTTGAGAGGAAGAATCGCCTGGGTCCTGCGGTTACGGCCCTGCTTGGCAGACCCGCCCGCGGAGTCACCCTCCACGATGTACAGTTCGGAAAGGGCAGGGTCCTTTTCCTGGCAGTCAGCGAGTTTTCCGGGCAAGCCTGCGATATCGAGTGCGCCCTTCCGGCGCGTCATTTCCCGTGCCTTACGCGCCGCTTCGCGAGCCCGCGCCGCATCGATCATCTTGCCAACGACGGCCTTTGCCTCGTTTGGATTTTCCAACAAGAAGTCAGCAAAGTGTTTGCCCATTTCTTGCTCGACCGCGGTTTTCACTTCTGAGGAAACCAGCTTGTCCTTGGTCTGGGAAGAGAACTTGGGGTCAGGCACCTTCACCGAAATGATCGCGGTCAGGCCTTCCCGGGCGTCGTCGCCGGTGGTGGCAACCTTGAACTTCTTCGCCAGGCCTTCCTGCTCGATGTAGTTGTTCAGGTTACGCGTCAAGGCGGAGCGGAAGCCGGCGAGGTGAGTGCCGCCGTCGCGCTGAGGAATGTTGTTGGTGAAGCAAAGGATGTTCTCGTTGAAGCTGTCGTTCCACTGCAGGGCAACTTCGACACCCACGCCGTCGTCTTCGCGCTGCATATTGAAGTGAAAGACATCGTTGACGGGCGTTTTGTTGACGTTCAGGTATTCAACGAATGCCTTCAGGCCACCCTCGTACTTGAACAGTTCTTCCTTGCCGGTACGCTCGTCGGAGAGGCGAATACCTACACCGGAATTCAGGAAGGACAATTCCCGCAGGCGCTTGGCCAGAATTTCCCAAACGAACTGGATGTTGTTGAAGGTCTCGGAAGAGGCCTTGAAATGCACCTGTGTGCCCGTGGTATCCGTCTCGCCGATAGGGCTCAGGGGCGCCTGTGGAACGCCGTGGTGATACACCTGTTCCCACACCTGCCCGGCACGGCGAATGGTCAGCCGTAGCTCTTCGGAAAGTGCGTTAACGACGGAAACCCCAACCCCGTGCAAGCCACCGGATACCTTATAGGTGTTGTCGTCGAATTTACCGCCCGCGTGCAGCACGGTCATGATGACCTCGGCTGCGGAAACGCCTTCTTCCTTGTGGATATCCACCGGAATACCGCGCCCGTTGTCTTGGACAGTAATGGATTCATCCATGTGGATCGTGATGCTGATCTCTGAACAGAAACCGGCAAGGGCTTCGTCGATGGAGTTGTCCACGACTTCGAAGACCATGTGGTGAAGCCCAGTCCCGTCATCGGTATCACCGATGTACATACCAGGACGTTTACGAACGGCATCCAGCCCCTTCAGGACTTTGATGCTTGAGGAATCGTACGAGTTATTCTCGCTCATGCTTCACTCCGAAAATCTTCACTGACCTTGCCGTGTTCCACGTGGAACATCGCGACCGGTGTCTCCGATCGCCAGCTCTCTTTCAATACGTCCTTTTCCACACAGGTGATGAATACCTGGCACTGCAAATCTTCGAGCAAGCGGCACAACGATCGCCGGTGTCCTTCATCGAGCTCGGAGGGCAGGTCGTCCACGAGGTAAACGCATTGCCCGTGTTTCGTTTGGTTCAGCAAATATCCCTGCGCGATGCGCAAGGCGCTGACTACCAGCTTTTGTTGACCTCGAGACAGGATGTCCGCAGCGTTATGGCCACTGTAGCGAAGGCGGATATCCGCGCGCTGTGGACCTGCTTGCGTAAATCCCATCTGGCGATCGCGTTCGAGGCTCGACTGCAATACATCCTCGATTTCGCGATCCTTGTCCCAACCGCGGAAGTAACTCAGGGACAGCCCTTTCAAATCGATCAATTGCGCCAATACCTGATCGAAAACAGGCTTCAGCGATTGGATATACGCTCTTCTAAATTGATCGATTTCATTCGCGGCTTGGGCCATTTCACGGTCCCATGACGCTTGGATAGCACCGTCGAGTGTACCATGCCGAAGCCACGAATTTCGCTGCCGGAGCGCCTGTTGGAGGCGTTGCCAAGCGCCGATGAAACGTGGTTCCACGTGGAACACGCCCCAATCGAGGAATTGGCGTCGCACCTTCGGCGCGCCTTCGAGAAGCCGGAAGCTATCCGGATTGATCAATTGCAACGGAAGAAGCTCTGCCAACTGCGCCGCACTTCTCGCGTTTTGGCCATCGATACGAATGACAAGATCACCCGCTTTCTCACGCGATATGCCAAGGTTGGCAGCGCGCCCTTCAGCTAACTGCACCTGACCGAATACGGTGCAGATAGGTTGTTCGTGCTGGATGACCGGTTGCAACCGCGCACTACGAAACGAACGTGCTAGCCCAAGCAGATTGATCGCTTCGAGTACGCTGGTTTTGCCGCTGCCATTGGCGCCGTGAAGGATATTGATGCGCGGGGAGGGGAGAAGTGTCACCGCCTGCAAATTACGCACGGCGGTGACAGTAACGCGGGTAAGGGACATTCGTTGTTAGAGGCGCATCGGCATCACGACGTACGACGAATCATCGTTGCCGGCTTCCTGTACCAATGCACTGCTGTTGGCATCAGAGAGCGTCAGGCGAACCTGCTCCGTGGTCATCACGCCCAATACATCCAACAGGTAGCTGACGTTGAAACCGATCTCGAGTGCATCGCCTTCGTAATCGACCGCCACCTCTTCCTCGGCCTCTTCCTGCTCTGGGTTGTTTGCTTGAATTTTTAGCAGACCCGAAGCAAGCGTCAGACGGATACCACGATACTTCTCGTTGGAAAGAATCGCGGTGCGGCTAAACGCTTCCTTCAGCAACTGTCGATCGCCGACGACAAGCTTGTCGCCGCCCTTAGGCAGGACGCGTTCGTAATCGGGAAATTTCCCGTCCACCAGTTTCGACGTAAAAGTGAATTCACCCGTGTTCGCACGGATATGGTGTTGTCCAAGAACGATGCTGACGTCGGTATCCTGCTCGGTAAGAAGGCGTGCGAGTTCGAGGATGCCCTTACGCGGTACGATCACCTGGTGCTTATCCGCTTGCTCTATACCCGCTTGCATTCCACACATGGCTAAGCGGTGGCCGTCAGTTGCGACTGCGCGCAACGATCCCGCGCTGACTTCCAGCAACATGCCATTGAGGTAATAGCGAACGTCTTGTTGAGCCATGGCGAAACCGGTTCGCTCGATCAACCGGCGCAGTTTGGCCTGGGGCAGGCTGAACGTCATCGAGCCCTGGCTTTCTTCGACAGTGGGGAAGTCACCCGCGGGCAGCGTCGACAGCGTGAACCGACTGCGTCCGGCCTTGATCAGCAACTTTTGCTCGTCGACGCGCACGTCAATCGACGTATCGCTCGGTAGGCTTTTGCAGATGTCCATTAGCTTACGCGCGGGCACCGTGATCTCACCGGGTTCGGCAACGTCATCCAAGGTAACGCGCCCCACCAATTCGACTTCCAGATCGGTCCCGGTGAGGGACAACTGCTGGCCTTCGACAACCAGTAGAACGTTGGATAACACCGGCAGCGTCTGACGGCGTTCCACCACGCCGGCAACCAGCTGCAGGGGTTTCAACAGAGCTTCGCGTTGAATGGAAAAGTGCATGGTCTCGTCCCTTGCCTCGTGGGCTGCGTTATCAGGTAGTCAATGTACGCAGCAGGTTCTTGTAGTCCTCGCGGATATCCGCGTCGGACTCCCTCAACTCTCCGATCTTGCGACAGGCATGCAACACGGTCGTGTGATCGCGGCCCCCAAATGCATCGCCAATCTCGGGAAGACTATGATTGGTGATCTCTTTCGACAACGCCATCGCGACCTGTCTGGGGCGAGCCACGGAGCGTGAACGCCGGACCGACAGCAGATCGGATACCTTGATCTTGTAGTATTCAGCCACCGTGCGCTGAATGTTATCGATACTCACCAGTTTATCTTGCAATGCAAGCAGGTCTTTCAGCGACTCGCGGATCAAATCGATGGTGATATCCCGCCCCATGAAATGCCCGTGCGCGATAACCCGCTTCAACGCACCTTCAAGTTCACGCACGTTGGAGCGGATGCGCTGAGCGATGAAGAACGCCGCATCGTGAGGCAAATCAACTTTCGCCTGTTCGGCCTTCTTCATCAGAATGGCAACGCGCGTTTCCAATTCAGGCGGTTCGACTGCAACGGTCAGCCCCCACCCAAAACGCGATTTCAGCCGTTCTTCCAGCCCTTCGATTTCCTTTGGATAGCGGTCGCTCGTCAGGATGACTTGCTGTCCACCTTCAAGCAGCGCATTGAAGGTGTGGAAAAACTCTTCCTGGGACCGTTCTTTGCGGGCAAAAAATTGGATGTCATCAATCAGCAACGCATCGACCGACCGGTAGAATCGCTTGAATTCATTGATCGCGTTCAGTTGCAGCGCTTTGACCATATCCGCGACGAAGCGCTCCGAATGCAGGTAAACGACCTTGGCATTCGGATTCTTCTTTAATAAATGGTTGCCCACTGCGTGCATCAGGTGGGTCTTGCCAAGGCCGACCCCCCCATACAGGAACAACGGGTTGTATCCATGTTTCGGATTGTCCGCCACCTGCCAGGCCGCAGCTCGAGCCAATTGGTTGGACTTGCCCTCAACGAAATTCTCGAAGATGAACGTGCGATTGAGGTAGCTGGTGTGCTTGAGCGCGCCCTCCACTTGAACGGTGCGCTCGGTCTTAACTGCAGGCGTCGAAGGTTCGGGGCCGGTGACCGACGCAGCTTGGCCCGTAACGGGTTCTTCGACGCGTAGGGATGTAACCGAAGGTGCTGCCACGGGCGTGGCTGGAGTGCCGTTGACTGCCTGACCCGATGTCGTCGACACAGATGGGCTTGCACTTCCTACCGCGCGGGCAGCCGCATTGGGGGAGCGGCGGCTTCCAATGAGCAGTGATAAAGCAGGGGGCAGGCCATCGCCTTTTTCCCCCAGCAATTCCAACAGCCGGCTCATGTACTTTTCGTTGACCCAATCGAGCACAAAACGATTAGGGGCATACACACGCAATTCACCGTCGGACGCTTCTACCTGCAGTGGCCGAATCCAGGTATTGAATTGCTGGGCAGGCAGCTCGTCGCGCAACAAATCCACGCACTGCTGCCAAAGTTCGACCGACACGAAATAACCCCCGGATCCAACGTATGGACGCGACTGAAAAACAATCGCGCATTGTACCGACAGGGCCTTTCCTTATCCACAAGCGAAGAAGGACAGCGGTCGCTCCGGGAAATCACTCAACCTTTTCTATCAAGCCCTAAGCGTTGTTGATAACTGCCGCCGGACACTTTGGAAAACCTAGGGCTAAACACTGTGGATAAGTCGACTGTGGATAACACGCTTGGTTATCCACAAAAAATCCCACGCATGTGAACACGGTGATCACCGCAACCTCACAGCGATCAATTTCTCGCAACGCCAATAATGGTCTTGCCTACCGCCGGTTATCCACAGGCTGGACGGTCCTTAAGCATTACTAACGCTTCTATCTTTCTTAAATCATTTCTTCTTTTTTTATTTATCGATCAACGTTACAAATTCTCCGCTGAACGAAAATTGACCTAGCAAAGGGGTTTCACTAGAATTGCCGGTCTCTTTGCACGGGGCCACCTCAGGCTCCTCTTAAATAGCCAGTTGTGATCTCAGGTAACGCATCATGAAACGCACTTTCCAACCCAGCACTATCAAGCGCGCTCGTACCCATGGTTTCCGTGCTCGCATGGCCACCAAGAACGGTCGTCAGGTCATCTCGCGCCGCCGCGCCAAAGGCCGCAAGCGTCTTACTGTCTGACTGCTCGGTTAGGGTGGTGAATCAAGGCTTCGGCCGGGACAAGCGACTGCTCACTCCCCGGCAATTCAAGGCGGTCTTTGATTCACCCTCCAGCAAGGTACCTGGCAAGCATGTCCTGATTCTTGCGCGAGACAACGGCCTCGAGTTTTCCCGCCTGGGGCTCGTGATCGGTAAAAAGAGCGTCAAGCTCTCCGTCGAACGCAACCGCCTTAAACGTCTGATTCGCGATTCTTTCCGGCTTAACCAAGATGACTTGGGGAATCGGGACATTGTGGTCGTTGCACGTAAAGGCCTTGGTGATCTGGACAACCCCGAGCTGCACCGTCAGTTCGGCAAGATCTGGAAACGCCTGGCGCGCAGCCAGCCGCTCCCAGTAGCCCGAACCGACGGCAGCGAAGTGACAGATCCCTCTCATGCGTAAACTGGTCGTTCTTCCTATCCAGTTCTATCGCTACGCCATCAGCCCGATGATGGCGAGTCACTGCCGTTTCTACCCCAGTTGCTCGTGCTACGCGCTTGAAGCCATCGAGGCTCACGGTGCGCTACGTGGCGGCTGGCTGGCAGTGCGCCGTCTAGGCCGCTGCCATCCCTGGAATGCCGGTGGTTATGATCCGGTTCCTCCCGCAGAACAATTCCGACCCACTTCGATGGCCGAGTAACCATGGATATTCAACGCTCGATCCTGATCGTCGCCCTGGCGATCGTGTCCTACTTTCTGGTGCTCCAGTGGAATGAGGACTACGGCCAGGCCGAACTGCCACCGCAGCGCGCCGCTACTGCGCCGGCGACGCCAGGTCTGCCCGATACTGCGGGCAATAACGCCCAAGGCCAAACTGACGTCCCGACGGCAGCCACGTCAAATGACAGCGCCGCGCTGCCTGCAAGCGAAACCCCAACTAGCAGCGATTTGATTCGCGTACGTACAGACGTGCTTGACGTGGCCATCGACCCACGCGGCGGTGACGTGGTCGAGCTCAGCCTGACCCAATACCCACGTCGTCAGGACCGTCCAGATGTTCCGTTCCAGTTGTTCGACAATGGCAACGAGCGTCTCTACCTTGCACAGAGCGGTTTGACCGGTAACAACGGACCAGATGCACGGCCGAACGGGCGTCCACTCTACTCGACCGAACAGCGCAGCTATGAACTAGCAGACGGCCAGGATCAACTTGTCGTAGACCTCCGCTTCAGCGAGAACGGCGTCAACTACATCAAGCGCTTCACCTTCCACCGCGGATTGCGTGCTGACTGCTCGGCAGACGACATTGCCCAGCGCAAAATTGGCTGTGTAACGAAGAACGGTTACACCGTCGATGTCAGCTACCAGATCGACAACCAGAGCGGTCAAGCCTGGACCGGCAACCTCTTCGCACAACTCAAGCGTGACAACAGTGGCGACCCGTCCAGCACCACGGCAACCGGTGTGTCGACCTACCTGGGTGCGGCCATGTGGACCGCGGACGAGCCTTATCGCAAGATTTCCAAAGGCGATATGGATGAGCGTGCGCTGAAACAGACGGTCGACGGTGGCTGGGTCGCTTGGCTGCAGCACTACTTCGTCACCGCCTGGGTCGCGAACAAGGAACAAGCGAATCTGGTGCAAACGCGCAAGGACAGCCAGGGCAACTACATCATCGGCTTCACCGGCCCTGCGCTGAACGTCCCGGCAGGTGCCCAGGGCACGGCCTCGGCAACACTCTATGCCGGTCCGAAGACGCAGGATCACCTTGGTGCGTTGTCGCCAGGTCTGGAACTGACGGTCGATTACGGTTTCCTGTGGTTCATCGCTCAGCCCATCTTCTGGTTGCTGCAACACATCCACGGGTTGCTGGGTAACTGGGGTTGGTCGATCGTCGTACTGACGATCATCATCAAGGGCATCTTCTTCCCGCTATCAGCGGCAAGCTACCGGTCGATGGCCCGTATGCGGGCGGTCTCGCCGAAGATTCAGGCGCTGAAGGACCAGTATGGTGACGATCGCCAGAAGATGTCCCAGGCGATGATGGAGCTGTACAAGAAAGAGAAGATCAATCCGCTGGGTGGTTGCTTGCCAATTCTCATCCAGATGCCAGTCTTCCTCGCCTTGTACTGGACGCTACTGGAAAGCGTGGAGATTCGTCAGGCGCCTTGGATTCTCTGGATCACCGACCTTTCCATCAAGGATCCGTACTTCCTGCTGCCGATCATCATGGGCGTCACCATGTTCATTCAGCAGCAGCTGAATCCGACCCCGCCAGATCCGATGCAAGCGCGCGTGATGAAGATGATGCCGATCATTTTCACCTTCTTCTTCCTGTGGTTCCCAGCCGGTCTGGTGCTGTACTGGATCGTGAACAACACCTTGTCGATCCTGCAGCAGTGGTACATTACCCGGCAGATCGAACGGGCCGCCGCCGCGAAGGCCTGACCACGCAACGTAAAACGAACGCCCCCTCGAGGGGCGTTCTGCTATCTGGGGATTTCTCATGACCCATATTCAAGACACCATTGCCGCCGTCGCTACCGCACAGGGACGCGGCGGGGTCGGTATCGTTCGTGTGTCCGGTCCCAAAGCACGGGACATTGCGCAATCAATCTGTGGAAAAGTACCGCCTGCGCGGTATGCGCTCTACGGCCCCTTCACCGACGAACAGGCGCAGGTCATCGACGAAGGCCTCGCGTTATATTTTCAAGGCCCGCATTCCTTCACCGGTGAAGACGTTCTGGAGCTACAGGGCCACGGCGGACCCGTTGTGCTCGATCTCTTGCTGCGACGGTGCATATCGCTGGGCGCACGTCAGGCACGGCCGGGTGAATTCAGCGAGCGAGCCTTTCTCAACGACAAACTCGATCTTGCGCAGGCGGAAGCCATCGCCGACCTCATCGAGGCGAGCTCGGAGCAGGCCGCGCGCAATGCGCTGCGTTCGCTGCAAGGCGAGTTCTCCCGGCGAGTTCACGCGCTCACCGAGCAGCTCATCGCGCTGCGCATCCATGTCGAGGCCGCGATCGATTTTCCAGAGGAAGAGATCGACTTTCTTGCGGATGGTCATGTCCTAGGCCTGCTAGATGGGGTTCGCGCCGCGTTAGGCTTGGTCGTGAAGGAAGCATCGCAGGGCGCGCTATTGCGCGAAGGTATGAACGTGGTGATTGCCGGTCGGCCCAATGCAGGCAAATCGAGCCTGCTTAACGCCCTTGCCGGCCGTGAAGCCGCTATCGTCACTGACATCGCTGGCACAACGCGGGATGTCTTGCGCGAACATATCCACATCGACGGCATGCCGCTGCATATCATCGACACTGCAGGCCTGCGAACGACTGACGATCAGGTCGAGCGCATCGGCGTCGAGCGCGCGCTGGACGCGATTCATAATGCCGACCGCGTCCTGCTGGTAGTGGATTCCACGGCGCCCGAAGCCATAGATCCCTTCGCGTTGTGGCCCGAGTTTCTTCAAAGTCGACCCGTACCTACCAAAGTTACGCTCATACGCAACAAGGCGGACCTCAGCGGTGAGTCCTCGTGCCTCTCTAGCAACACCAACGGCGCAGTATCGCTTGCGCTGTCCGCCCGCGATGGCGTGGGAATCGATCTCTTGCGGGAGCACTTGAAGGCTTGCATGGGGTTCGAGCAAACCGCGGAAAGCGGTTTCAGCGCGCGCAGACGGCACCTGGATGCGCTCAGGCGTGCTGCGGATCATCTGGAACACGGACGCGGCCAACTCATTGGCGCGGGCGCCGGAGAGCTGCTCGCCGAAGACCTACGCCACGCTCAGCAAGCGTTGAGTGAAATCACTGGTGCTTTCAGCTCTGATGATCTACTGGGCCGCATTTTTTCCAGTTTCTGCATCGGCAAATAACCTCACGCCATACGCCCGGTGCAATGCCGGGCACATACTCGCATCGCTTTATCCTCTTTTTACCCCTGAATTCCCTTCGTAAGGCCTGTGGAAAACCCGCCTTCAGCTCGGTCGATAACACGTGTCAAAAACGGTGGATATATCTGCCTGTGGATAAGCGGGCTGCTTATGCACATCTTGTCACCGGCTTGCGCAGAGGATCCGCAGGGCTTTGTCACAGCGTTCAACCATCAGCCTAGCCCACGAATGATGGCGCATGTAGCGATCTATCCACAGAAAACCGCCGCCCTATACATAGCTGTAAAAACCAAGCTTTATAAACCTTCTTTTCTTTTTTCTATTCTTAACCACTCATGCCATAACGCTACTGTCTATTTTTTGTTCAAGACCCTTCATTCGTCCGACCTAAATCCCTATACTTGCCGCCTTTTCTCTTTCCCCCTTCCGGAACAGGCACGAGGTGCGTGGTGGATTTCCCTTCCCGTTTTGACGTGATCGTGATCGGCGGTGGTCATGCCGGTACCGAGGCTGCGCTCGCGGCAGCACGTATGGGCACAAGGACGCTGCTACTGACCCACAATGTCGAGACGCTCGGCCAGATGAGTTGCAACCCGGCCATTGGCGGTATCGGCAAGAGCCATCTGGTCAAGGAGATCGATGCGCTTGGTGGCGCCATGGCGGTCGCTACCGACAAGGGCGGCATCCAATTTCGCGTGCTCAACAGCCGCAAAGGGCCCGCCGTAAGGGCCACGCGCGCTCAAGCCGATCGCGTGCTCTACAAAGCAGCGATTCGCGAAACGCTCGAAAACCAGCCGAACCTGTGGATATTTCAGCAAGCCTGCGATGACCTGATCGTCGAAGCGGATCAAGTGCGTGGTGTCGTGACCCAAATGGGCCTGCGCTTTCATGCCGACAATGTCGTCCTCACGACCGGGACCTTCCTGGGAGGACGCATCCACATCGGGCTGGAAAACTACTCGGGCGGCCGAGCCGGTGACCCGCCAGCCATTGCGTTGGCTAGCCGTTTACGAGAGTTGCCGCTGCGTGTGGGCCGTTTGAAAACCGGTACGCCACCGCGCATCGATGGCCGTTCGGTAGATTTCACCGCGATGACCGAGCAACCCGGTGACACGCCGATTCCGGTGATGTCCTTCCTCGGCTCGAGGGAACAGCACCCGCGCCAGGTGAGTTGCTGGATTACCCACACCAACACCCGAACCCACGAGATCATCGCCGCCAACCTCGACCGCTCGCCGATGTACTCCGGTGTGATCGAAGGCATCGGACCGCGCTATTGCCCGTCTATCGAAGACAAGATTCACCGCTTTGCGGACAAGGACAGTCACCAGGTCTTCCTGGAGCCAGAAGGCTTAACCACGCACGAGCTCTATCCAAATGGGATTTCGACCTCGTTGCCGTTCGATGTGCAATTGCAGGTCGTGCAAAGCATTCGTGGTATGGAGAACGCCCACATCGTTCGCCCGGGTTATGCGATCGAATACGATTTCTTCGACCCCCGTGACCTTAAGTACAGCCTGGAAACCAAGGTTATCGGCGGGCTGTTTTTTGCCGGGCAGATCAATGGCACCACCGGCTACGAAGAAGCGGGCGCACAAGGCTTGCTCGCGGGGGCGAACGCAGCGTTACGTTCCCAGGGACGTGAAAGCTGGTGCCCGCGGCGGGACGAGGCGTATCTCGGCGTACTCGTGGACGATTTGATCACCCTAGGCACTCAAGAGCCTTACCGGATGTTCACCTCGCGTGCGGAGTACCGCTTGATTCTTCGCGAGGACAATGCGGACTTGCGGCTGACCGAGAAAGGCCGCGAGATCGGTCTTGTGGATGACGTTCGCTGGGCCGCGTTCGAGGCCAAGCGCGAAGCGATCCTGCGTGAAGAGCAGCGGCTCAAGAGCACGTGGGTGCGACCGAACACGGCTGAAGGCGATGCCATCGCGGCGCGCTTTGGCACGCCCCTGACCCACGAGTACAACTTGCTGAACCTGCTAAGCCGCCCCGAAATCGACTACCTTGGCCTTACGGACGCCACGGGCGGTGGAGTTGCGGATGCACAGGTCGCCGAGCAGGTCGAGATCAAGACCAAGTACGCCGGCTACATCGAGCGGCAGCAGGACGAGATTCTCAAACTGCGGGCCAGTGAAGACGTGCGTCTGCCCGCGGATATCGACTACGCCGGCATTTCCGGACTGTCCAAGGAAATTCAGCACAAGCTCAGCAGTGGGCGTCCGGAAACCCTCGGCCAGGCATCGCGTATTCCAGGTGTCACACCGGCTGCAGTATCGCTATTGATGATCCATCTGAAAAAGCGTGGCGCCGGACGCCAATTGGAGCCGAGCGTTTGATGGTTATCGTCGAACGGCATGCGGAAGAACTCGCCGCAGGTATTCGCACGTTGGGTTTGTCGGTCAGCGTGTCGCAGCAGGCGTCGTTGTTGGCATACCTAGCGCTGCTGGTCAAATGGAACAAAGCCTACAACCTCACGGCCGTTCGCGATCCCGATGAAATGGTCTCGCGCCATTTGCTGGATAGCCTGAGCGTGGCACCGTTTGTGGATAACCTGGGGCCGCGCTGGCTCGATGTGGGAAGCGGCGGGGGCATGCCGGGGATTCCCTTGGCGATTCTGTTCCCTGAACGTCAGTTCACGCTGTTGGATTCGAACGGCAAGAAGACTCGCTTCCTGACTCAGGTCAAGCTGGAGCTCAAGCTCGCCAATGTCGAGGTGATCCACGGTCGAGTCGAAGCGTTCCAGCCAGAACGTCCGCTCGATGGCATCGTCTCGCGGGCTTTCAGCAGTCTGGCGGACTTCACCGACTGGACACGGTGCCTGGGTGATGCGGATACGCGTTGGCTGGCCATGAAGGGCATTCATCCAGACGACGAGCTGCAAGCATTGCCGGACGATTTCCAGCGTGAAGCCACCCACGTGCTGACAGTCCCCGGTTGCCAAGGTGAACGCCATCTGCTGATACTGCGCCGCACGTTTTCGGAGGGACCCTAGTCATGGCCAAGGTTTTCGCGATCGCTAACCAGAAGGGCGGGGTGGGCAAGACCACCACCTGCATCAATCTGGCCGCATCGCTGGTGGCCACGAAACGTCGGGTGCTGTTGATTGACCTTGATCCACAGGGCAACGCCACCACGGGCAGCGGCGTCGATAAGGTGTCTCTGGAACATTCGATCTACGACGTCCTGGTCGGCGACTGCAGTCTGATCGACGCCATGCAGTTTTCCGAGCACGGTGGCTACCAGCTGTTGCCGGCCAACCGGGATCTGACCGCCGCGGAAGTCGCGTTGCTGGAAATGCCTGCGAAGGAAAACCGGTTGCGCGAAGCGCTGGCACCGATTCGTGAGAACTACGATTACATTCTCATTGACTGTCCGCCGTCTCTGTCGATGCTGACGATCAATGCCTTGGTCGCCTCCGACGGGGTGATCATCCCGATGCAATGCGAGTATTACGCACTGGAAGGGCTGACCGACTTGATCAACAGCATTCAGCGCATCGGCGCCTTGCTCAATCCGAATCTCAAGATCGAAGGACTGCTGCGCACGATGTACGACCCGCGCATCAGCCTAACCAACGACGTCACCGCGCAGCTCAAGCAGCATTTCGGCGACAAGCTCTACGATGCGGTCATTCCGCGCAACGTGCGCCTGGCCGAGGCACCGAGTTTCGGCATGCCGGCGCTGGTGTACGACAAACAATCCCGCGGAGCTGTCGCCTATCTGGCGCTAGCTGGTGAACTGGTCCGACGCCAGCGCACCCGCGGCAGAACGGCTACCGCTTAAGGAATCCGCATGGCTGCGAAGAAACGAGGACTCGGACGGGGGCTCGATGCACTCCTGGGTAACACCAGCGTGCCGAAACTGGAAGAACAAGCCCTGCAGACGGATCGTCGCGAATTGCAGGAATTGCCACTGGAACGTATCCAGCGCGGCAAGTATCAACCGCGCCGTGACATGGATCCGGCTGCGCTGGAGGAACTGGCGCAATCCATCAAGGCGCAAGGCGTCATGCAGCCGATCGTCGTACGTCCCATCGGCAAGACCCGTTACGAAATCATCGCCGGCGAGCGTCGCTGGCGCGCCAGTCAGCAGGCTGGGCTCGAGCGAATTCCCGCCATCGTCCGCGAAGTGCCGGATGAAGCAGCGGTCGCGATGGCGCTCATCGAGAACATCCAGCGCGAAGACCTTAATCCGCTGGAGGAGGCGATCGCACTCCAGCGTCTGCAGCAGGAATTTCAACTAACCCAGGCCCAAGTAGCCGAGGCCGTTGGCAAATCCCGGGTGACCATTAGCAACCTCTTGCGCCTCATCGCGCTCCCTGAAGAGGTCAAGACGATGCTTTCCCATGGCGATCTGGAGATGGGGCATGCGCGTGCGCTGCTGGGACTGCCCGTTGATCAGCAAATTGAAGGGGCGCGACACGTTGTCGCACGCGGTCTGACGGTTCGGCAAACGGAAGCGCTGGTGCGTCAATGGTTGAACGGTAAACCGAAGGCGACTGAGGCGCCGGTCGCAGACCCTGACATCAGTCGTCTGGAACAGCGCCTGGCAGAGCGTCTGGGGTCTCCGGTCCAGATCAAGCATGGGCAGAAAGGCAAAGGCCAGCTCGTGATCCGCTACAGTTCGCTGGATGAGTTGCAGGGCGTTCTGGCCCACATCCGCTGAAACAATTGGCGCTGTAGCGCCAATCGGAAAAGGCTACCCAGCAGTTGAATGGGGTGTGTGTGGCCCCTATACTCTGCGCGCATTTTGGCCGCCGCATCCAATGCCAAATCACGAACTGGCGCACTCTACAGAAAGCCAGAGGAAATCTGCCGAGATGGACATTCGCACGCCCAATCGCCTGCCGCTCCATCGCCTTCCGGTCTTTCCCGTTTTAGTGGCTCAGCTAGGCTTCGGCCTGCTGGCATCGGTCGTGGTCTGGTTGTTTTTCGGTGGTGTCGCCGGTTATTCAGCACTTCTAGGGCTGATGATCGCTTGGCTGCCCAACGTGTATTTTGCCTGTAAGGCCTTTCGCTTTGGCGGGGCTCAGGCTGCTCAAGCCATCGTTCGGTCGTTTTACGCTGGCGAGGCTGGGAAACTGATTCTAACGGCAGTGCTCTTTGCACTGACGTTCGCGGGCGTGAAGCCATTGGAACCGCTGGCTGTGTTTGGTGTGTTCTTCCTGACCCTATTGGTCAGCTGGTTCGCCCCGCTGCTGGTGAAGAAAAGAATTTCAAGACCTTAGACGTTGAGGGATATATGGCTGAACAAACCGCCTCGGGCTATATCCAGCATCACCTGACGAATCTGACCTATGGTCAGCATCCGGTGAATGGCTGGAGTTTCGCCCACAGCGCTCAAGAAGCTCAGGAGATGGGTTTCTGGGCTTTCCATGTCGATACGCTGGCGGTTTCGGTGGTCCTTGGACTGCTGTTCATCCTGCTGTTCCGTTCCGCTGCCAAACGGGCGACCTCCGGTCAGCCTGGCGCGCTGCAAAATTTCGTCGAAATCATGGTCGAGTTCGTCGATGGCAGCGTGAAAGACACCTTCCATGGCCGTAACGCCCTGATCGCGCCCCTGGCGTTGACGATTTTCGTCTGGGTGTTCCTGATGAACCTGATGGACTTGGTGCCAGTGGATTGGTTGCCGATGACCGCTGCCACACTGGCTGGCGATCCGCACCTGTTCTTCCGCGTCGTGCCGACGACCGATCCAAACGCTACTCTGGGTCTCGCACTGTCCGTGTTCGGCCTGATCCTGTACTACAGCATCAAGGTAAAGGGCCTCGGCGGCTTCCTCGGTGAGTTGACTCTGCATCCGTTCAGCAGCAAGAACATGTTGGTCCAGATCATCCTGATCCCGGTTAACTTCTTGCTCGAGTTTGTCACGCTGATCGCCAAGCCGGTTTCGCTGGCCCTGCGACTGTTCGGTAACCTCTATGCGGGCGAGCTGATCTTCATCCTCATCGCCATCATGTTCGGCGGCGGTCTGCTGCTGGGCGCACTGGGTATCGCATTGCAGTGGGCGTGGGCGGTGTTCCACATCCTGATCATCGTGCTGCAGGCCTTCATCTTCATGATGCTGACCATCGTGTACCTGTCGATGGCGCACGAAGATAATCATTAAAAGGGTTTTGCCGTTGCCTTGCGTGCCAGGGCGGCGGCTGACGAAAACGTTTCAAACGCTTCACCACAACTAACCAATACGACGCACAAGTCGGGAGGAAAAATGGAAACTGTAGTTGGTCTGACCGCGATCGCTGTTGCACTGCTGATTGGTCTGGGTGCCCTGGGTACCGCTATCGGCTTCGGTCTGCTCGGCGGCAAATTCCTGGAAGGTGCTGCTCGTCAGCCTGAAATGGTTCCAATGCTGCAGGTCAAAATGTTCATCGTCGCGGGTCTGCTCGACGCCGTAACCATGATCGGTGTTGGTATCGCCCTGTTCTTCACCTTCGCAAACCCCTTCGTTGGTCAGATCGCCGGCTAATCCACTCTTCATTGAGAGGATTGGTTTGGATGGACAACGAACGAGCGAGGTGTTGGCGTGAACATTAATGCAACCCTGATTGGCCAGTCCGTTGCCTTCTTCATCTTCGTGCTGTTCTGCATGAAGTTCGTGTGGCCTCCGGTCATCACGGCTTTGCGCGAACGCCAGAAGAAGATCGCTGATGGTCTGGACGCTGCCAGCCGTGCGACTCGTGACCTGGAGCTAGCCCAAGAGAAAGCGGGCGAGCAACTGCGCGAGGCGAAGGCCCAGGCGGCAGAAATCATCGAGCAGGCCAAGAAGCGTGCTAACCAACTCGTCGACGAAGCCCGTGAACAGGCTCGTGACGAAGCGGAGCGCGTGAAAGGTCAAGCTCGTGCGGAGATCGAACAGGAACTCAATGGCGTCAAGGATGCCCTGCGTGCCCAAGTGGGCCTGCTGGCTGTCTCTGGCGCCGAGAAGATTCTCGGTTCCAGCATCGATCAAAACGCACATGCGGAGCTGGTTAACAAACTGGCCGCCGAAATCTAAGCGAGGGCGACATGGCAGAACTGACCACGCTGGCCCGACCTTACGCCAAGGCTGCCTTCGAGCATGCCCGGGCACAGCAGCAACTGGCCGCTTGGTCGGCCATGCTGGCCCTGGGTGCTGCCGTGTCGCAAGACGACATCGTGCAGCGCATGCTCAAGGCTCCGCGTTTGACGAGTACAGAAAAAGCCGCTGCCTTCAACGAGGTGTGTGGCGACGAGCTCAATGCACAGGTCCAGAACTTCATTCAGGTTCTCGCCGAGAACGAGCGTCTCCTGCTTCTGCCTGAGATCGCATCGCTGTTCGAACTGTACAAGTCCGAACAGGAAAAATCGGTGGACGTGGAAGTGACCAGTGCCTTCGCATTGAGCGCAGATCAGCAAGACAAACTCGCCAAGGTTCTCAGCGCACGGCTCAGCCGGGAAGTGCGTCTGCACGCCGCGGAAGACCCCGCCCTCA
The DNA here is from genome assembly GCF_014647635.1 of Pseudomonas matsuisoli. Taxonomy (GTDB): domain Bacteria; phylum Pseudomonadota; class Gammaproteobacteria; order Pseudomonadales; family Pseudomonadaceae; genus Pseudomonas_P; species Pseudomonas_P matsuisoli. The sequence continues at coordinate 262,754 of NZ_BMPO01000004.1, read as the reverse complement.
TCGGTGGTGTCGTGATCCGCGCCGGCGACCTGGTTATCGATGGCTCGGTTCGCGGCAAAATCGCGAAGCTGGCCGAAGCGTTGAAATCTTGAGTTTGAAGGGGCAGCAGAGCAATGCAGCAACTCAATCCTTCCGAAATTAGTGAAATCATCAAGGGACGTATCGAGAAACTCGACGTCTCTTCCCAGGCCCGTAACGAAGGCACCGTCGTCAGCGTTTCTGACGGTATCGTGCGCATATTCGGTCTCGCCGACGTCATGTACGGCGAAATGATCGAGTTCCCGGGCGGCGTCTACGGTATGGCGCTCAACCTCGAGCAGGACTCCGTCGGTGCGGTAATCCTCGGTGCCTACACCAGCCTTCAAGAAGGCATGAGTGCCAAGTGCACCGGCCGTATTCTTGAAGTGCCGGTCGGTCCGGAAATGCTGGGTCGCGTCGTCGACGCCCTCGGCAATCCGATCGATGGCAAGGGTCCGATCAATGCCAGCGCTACCGATGCGGTCGAGAAAGTCGCCCCGGGCGTGATCTGGCGTCAGTCGGTCGACCAGCCGGTTCAAACCGGTTACAAGTCGGTCGATGCGATGATCCCGGTCGGCCGTGGCCAGCGTGAGCTGATCATCGGTGACCGTCAGATCGGTAAGACCGCCATGGCGGTCGACGCGATCATCAACCAGAAGAACAGCGGTATCCGTTGCGTCTACGTTGCTGTCGGTCAGAAGCAGTCGACCATCGCCAACGTGGTTCGCAAGCTGGAAGAGAACGGCGCGCTGGCCAACACCATCGTCGTCGCCGCTTCGGCTTCCGAATCCGCAGCGCTGCAGTTCCTGGCTCCTTACGCCGGCTGCACCATGGGCGAATACTTCCGTGACCGCGGTGAAGATGCACTGATCGTGTACGACGACCTGTCCAAGCAAGCTGTCGCTTACCGTCAGATCTCCCTGCTGCTGCGCCGTCCGCCGGGCCGCGAAGCCTACCCAGGTGACGTGTTCTATCTCCACAGCCGTCTGCTGGAGCGCGCATCCCGCGTATCCGCCGACTATGTCGAGAAGTTCACCAATGGTGCCGTAACTGGCAAGACTGGCTCGCTGACGGCACTGCCGATCATCGAAACCCAGGCGGGTGACGTTTCCGCGTTCGTTCCGACCAACGTAATCTCCATCACCGACGGTCAGATCTTCCTGGAAACCGGCCTGTTCAACTCGGGTATCCGTCCTGCGGTCAACGCCGGTGTGTCGGTATCCCGCGTTGGTGGCGCCGCGCAGACCAAGATCATCAAGAAGCTGTCAGGTGGTATCCGTACGGCACTGGCCCAGTACCGTGAACTGGCGGCATTCGCCCAGTTCGCATCGGACCTGGACGAGGCGACCCGCAAGCAGCTCGAGCACGGTCAGCGTGTAACCGAGCTGATGAAGCAGAAGCAGTACGCGCCTATGTCCATCGCCGAGATGGCCCTGAGCCTGTACGCCGCTGAGCGTGGCTTCCTGACTGATATCGAGCTGGCCAAGATCGGCAGCTTCGAAGCCGCTTTGATCGCCTACTTCAACCGTGATCACGCCGAGCTGATGGCGAAGATCAACGAGAAGGGTGACTTCAACGACGATATCGATAAAGGCATCAAGGCCGGCATCGAGAAGTTCAAGTCCACCCAGACCTGGTAAGCGGCGGTGGGGGCGTAAGCCCCCTCCTGCTAACCGATAGGTGACCTATATAGGTGTTGCATGGCAGGCGCAAAAGAGATTCGAGGCAAGATCGCGAGCATTAAAAGCACGCAAAAGATCACCAGCGCCATGGAAAAAGTGGCGGTCAGCAAGATGCGCAAGGCGCAACAGCGGATGGCCTCCAGCCGTCCCTACGCCGAGCACATCCGGCAGGTGATTGGTCATCTGGCCAACGCCAATCCGGAATACCGTCACCCGTTCATGATCGAACGCGAGATGAAGCGTGTCGGCTATATCGTCGTCACCTCCGATCGCGGTTTGGCAGGTGGTCTGAACACCAACCTGTTCAAAGCCTTGATCAAGGACATGAGCAGCAAGCGCGAACAGGGCGTTGAAATCGACCTGGGCGCGATTGGTAGCAAGGGCGCTTCGTTCTTCCGTAGCTACGGCGGAAACGTCGTCGCGGCGATTAGCCACCTGGGTGAAAACCCATCGATCAACGACTTGATCGGTAGCGTCAAGGTTATGCTCGACGCCTACCTGTCCGGCCGCATCGATCGTCTGTACGTCGTCTCGAACAAGTTCGTGAACACCATGACGCAGAAGCCTACCGTGGAGCAGTTGATTCCGCTGGTGGCCGAAGACAGCAAGGAACTGAAACACCACTGGGACTACTTATACGAACCCGACGCCAAGCAGCTGCTCGATGGCTTGCTGGTGCGTTATGTGGAGTCGCAGGTATACCAAGCGGTGGTCGAGAACAACGCAGCCGAGCAGGCCGCTCGTATGATCGCGATGAAGAATGCCACCGACAACGCCGGTGAAATTATCAGCGAATTGCAGCTGATCTATAACAAGGCGCGTCAGGCAGCGATCACCCAGGAAATTTCGGAAATCGTCGGCGGCGCTGCCGCGGTTTAAGAACGGTTCAACTATTGAGGACCCTGAGATGAGCAGTGGACGTATCGTTCAAATCATCGGCGCCGTCATCGACGTGGAATTCCCACGTGACCAGGTACCGAACGTTTATGAGGCGCTGAAAGTTGTCGGCGCCGAGACCACGTTGGAAGTTCAGCAGCAATTGGGCGACGGCATCGTTCGTACCATTGCGATGGGTTCCACTGAAGGTCTGAAGCGCGGCCTCGACGTCGCCAACACGGGCGCGGCTATCCAGGTACCGGTCGGGGTCAAGACCCTGGGCCGTATCATGGACGTGCTGGGCAACCCGATCGACGAAGCCGGCCCGATTGGCGAGGAAGAGCGTTGGGGCATTCACCGTCCTGCGCCGTCCTACGCGGAGCAAGCAGGCGGCAACGATCTGCTGGAAACCGGCATCAAGGTCATCGACCTGGTTTGCCCGTTCGCCAAGGGTGGTAAGGTCGGTCTGTTCGGTGGTGCCGGTGTCGGCAAGACCGTAAACATGATGGAGCTGATCCGTAACATCGCCATCGAGCACAGCGGTTATTCCGTGTTCGCGGGTGTGGGTGAGCGTACTCGTGAGGGTAACGACTTCTACCACGAGATGAAGGACTCCAACGTTCTCGACAAGGTCGCCCTGGTCTACGGCCAGATGAACGAGCCGCCGGGGAACCGTCTGCGTGTGGCCCTGACCGGCTTGACCATGGCCGAGAAATTCCGTGACGAAGGCCGTGACGTACTGTTGTTCGTCGACAACATCTACCGTTACACCCTCGCCGGTACTGAAGTATCCGCACTGCTGGGCCGTATGCCGTCCGCGGTAGGTTATCAGCCGACCCTGGCCGAAGAGATGGGCGTTCTGCAAGAGCGCATCACCTCCACCAAGTCCGGTTCGATCACCTCGATCCAGGCTGTCTACGTTCCTGCGGATGACTTGACTGACCCATCGCCGGCGACGACCTTCGCCCACTTGGACGCCACCGTGGTTCTGTCCCGTGACATCGCTTCGCTGGGTATCTACCCCGCGGTCGATCCGCTGGATTCCACGTCGCGCCAGCTGGACCCGAACGTCATTGGCCAGGAGCATTACGAAACCGCTCGCGGTGTTCAGTACGTGCTGCAGCGCTACAAGGAACTGAAGGACATCATCGCGATTCTGGGTATGGACGAGCTGTCCGAGTCGGACAAGCAACTCGTATCCCGTGCGCGTAAGATCCAGCGCTTCCTGTCGCAGCCGTTCTTCGTGGCCGAAGTCTTCACCGGTGCGCCGGGCAAGTACGTCAGCCTGAAAGACACCATTGCGGGTTTCAGCGGCATCCTCAAGGGCGACTACGACCACCTGCCAGAACAAGCGTTCTACATGGTCGGCGGCATCGAAGAAGCCATCGAGAAAGCCAAGAAGCTCTAAGTGAACCCGGGCGCTCTTATCGGGCGCCCAGGTCGATACGAGGTTAAAGATGGCTATGACTGTCCATTGCGATATCGTCAGCGCAGAAGGCGAAATCTTCTCCGGTCTGGTCGAGATGGTGATTGCGCACGGCAACCTGGGTGACTTGGGTATTGCACCCGGCCACGCGCCGTTGATCACCGATCTCAAGCCGGGTCCGGTTCGCCTGGTCAAGCAGGGCGGTGAGGAGGAGGTGTTTTACATCTCGGGTGGTTTCCTCGAAGTCCAACCTTCCATCGTGAAGGTGCTGGCTGATACGGCTTCACGTGCCGGTGATCTCGACGAGGCGGCAGCGCAGGAAGCGGTCAAGGCCGCTGAACAGGCGCTGGCTGGAAAGAACGCCGACTTCGACTACGGCACCGCGTCGGCCCAGCTGGCCGAAGCAGCCGCACAGCTGCGTACCATTCAGCAATTGCGCCGCCAGGCCAAGCGCTAAGCATACGCACTCGCGAAAAGGCAGCCTCGGCTGCCTTTTTTCGTTTTTGGAATCCGCTACCGTGATGGTCAACGTCGCGGCGGCCTCGATAGAATCCCCTTTTTTCGCTGAGACGCTGGTCGTCAGGAGAAGCTCATGTCGTTGGATATCGTCATTCTTGCCGCCGGCCAAGGTACCCGGATGCGCTCCTCGCTGCCGAAGGTGCTCCACCCGGTCGCTGGCAAGGCGATGCTGTCCCACGTCTTGGACTGCGGACGTTCGCTGGAGCCAATGAGCCTCCAAGTGGTCATTGGCCATGGCGCAGAGAAAGTGCGGGAACGCCTCCAAGGTGCCGATGTAAATTTCGTTCTGCAGGCCGAACAACTGGGTACCGGTCATGCCGTCGCCCAAGCGCTTCCGCATCTGAGTGCCGATCGCGTACTGATCCTCTACGGTGATGTCCCGCTGATTGAGCGCGATACCCTCGATCGCCTGCTGGCGAAGGTCACTGATGATCGAATCGCGTTGCTGACCGTCGTGCTGGACGATCCTACTGGCTACGGGCGTATCGTTCGGGATGAATCGGGTTCCGTTCAGGCAATCGTCGAACAAAAGGATGCCAGCGAGGCGCAACGTGCTATTCGGGAGGGCAACACAGGCATTCTTGCGGTGCCGGGCAAGCGCCTCGCTGAGTGGTTGGGACGACTGTCGAACAACAATGCGCAGGGCGAGTATTACCTGACCGACGTCATTGCCATGGCCGTAGCCGACGGTCTTGTCGTCGAAACCGTGCAGGCGCTCGACCCAATGGAAGTGCTCGGTGCGAATGACCGTTTCCAGCTCGCACAGCTCGAGCGCCACTACCAATTCCGCGCGGCGAAACGCCTCATGGCGCAAGGCGTGACACTTTTGGATCCGGCACGCTTCGATGTCCGCGGTGAAGTCACGGTCGGGCGTGATGTGCTGATCGACGTCAACGTCATTCTCGAAGGCAAGGTGCTCATCGAGGACGGGGTACAGATCGGACCGAATTGCGTCATCCGCGACAGCGTGCTGCGGCAGGGTGCGATCGTCAAAGCCAACTCGCATCTCGAAGGTGCAGAATTGGGCGAAGGTGCCGACTGTGGTCCCTTCGCGCGTCTACGCCCCGGTGCCGTGCTTGGCGCTCGTGCCCACGTGGGCAACTTCGTCGAACTGAAAAACGCCCGCATGGGCGAGGGTGCCAAAGCCGGTCATTTGAGCTACCTGGGCGATGCCGACATCGGCGCACGGACCAATATCGGCGCCGGCACCATCACCTGCAACTACGATGGGGCGAACAAGCACCGTACCGTAATGGGTGAAGACGTGTTCATAGGCTCGAACAGCGCGTTGGTCGCGCCGGTGACGCTGGGCGATCGGGTCACGACCGGAGCGGGTTCGACGGTCACGCAGGATGTACCCGCAGATACCTTGGCGGTGGGACGTGCCCGCCAGCGCAATATCGAAGGCTGGGCCCGCCCAACCAAGACGAAAAAGTAGCAGGCAGCTGGTTTATTTAGATCGCGCTTAAGGCAGGGCCCTGCCCGCAACTGCGGCAGACCCGCCTTCGGGGCAATTTGAGTACCTGACGGCTTCGACCGTAGGCCAGCACTTGCGATCGTCCACTTCGTATGTTTTGATTCGCGCCATTAACTTTCGAATCGAAACATCTGTATGTCGAAACGCAACACACCGCAACGTCGTCACACGATCCTTGCGCTGCTAACTGAGCAGGGCGAGGTCAGTGTCGACGCGTTGGCCAAGCGTTTCGCCACGTCCGAAGTGACCATCCGTAAGGATCTCGCCGCTCTCGAAACGAACGGGTTGCTGCTGCGTCGCTACGGCGGTGCAGTCCCGTTGCCGCAAGAATTGATGGTCGACAGCACCCAGCCCATCTCTCCGTACAAACGCGCGATCGCCCGCGCAGGCGTCGAACGCATTCGCGAACACGCACGCATCATCATCGACAGCGGCACCACCACCGCTGCGATGATCCCCGAGCTGGGCTACCGGCACGGGCTCGTGGTGATGACCAATTCCCTGAACGTCGCCAACGCACTTCGTGATATCGAGCATGAGCCGGTACTGTTAATGACCGGCGGCACCTGGGATCCGCATTCGGAATCCTTCCAGGGCCAGGTCGCCGAGCAGGTGTTGCGCTCCTACGATTTCGATCAGCTGTTCATCGGTGCGGACGGCATCGATCTGGATCGAGGCACCACCACGTTCAACGAATTGCTGGGTTTGTCGCGCGTCATGGCAGAAGTCGCCCGAGAGGTGATCGTCATGGTTGAAAGCGACAAGATCGGGCGACGCATCCCCAATCTGGAGCTGCCCTGGAGCAGCGTCCAGACATTGATAACCGATGACCGCCTGGACAGCCAGGTGGCCGAACAGATCCGCGCGCGGGGCATTAACCTGATCCTCGCTGCGCCCGCCGGAGGAGCATAACCATGTGTGGCATCGTAGGCGCCATTGCTGAACGCAACATTACCGCCATCCTGGTCGAGGGCCTCAAGCGGCTCGAATACCGTGGCTACGACAGCGCGGGTGTGGCGGTCCTGAGCGCCGCAGGTGACTTGCAGCGTCGGCGCCGCGTCGGCAAGGTGTACGAACTCGAGCAGGCGTTGGCGAGCGAGCCCCTTACCGGCAGCCTAGGTATCGCGCACACCCGTTGGGCGACCCACGGTGCACCAAGCGAGCGTAACGCTCACCCGCATTTCTCCGGTGAGCAGCTGGCGGTGGTCCACAACGGCATCATCGAGAACCACGAAACGCTGCGTGAACGCCTGAAAGGCCTTGGCTACGTCTTCACGTCGGACACCGACACCGAAACCATCGTCCACCTGCTACACCACACGCTAGCCGAATGCGGCGGTGACCTCACCGCCGCGCTCAAAGCCGCCATTCCCGAGTTGCACGGCGCCTACGGCTTGGCGGTCATCAGCGGCAGCCAGCCGGATCGCTTGCTCGCCGCACGCAGCGGCAGCCCGCTGGTGATCGGCCTGGGGCTTGGCGAGAACTTCCTCGCGTCCGACCAGCTCGCTCTGCGCCAGGTCACCGATCGCTTTATGTATCTGGAAGAAGGCGATATCGCCGAGATCCACCGTGACAGCGTACAGATCTGGGATGCCAGCGGCGCGCCTGTACAACGCGAGACCGTGCAGTACCACGATGGTGCGGAAGCCGCGGACAAGGGCGAATATCGCCACTTCATGCTCAAGGAAATCCATGAACAGCCCAAGGTCGTGCAGCGCACGCTGGAAGGCCGGTTAGGCAACGATCATGTACTGGTGCAAGCCTTCGGCCCGCAGGCCGAGGCGCTGTTCGCCGGGGTGCGTAATGTCCAGATCGTCGCCTGCGGCACCAGCTACCACGCCGGAATGGTCGCTCGTTACTGGCTGGAAGAGTTGGCTGGCATCCCATGCCAGATCGAAGTTGCCAGCGAATTCCGCTACCGCAAGGTGGTGGTGCAGCCGGATACCCTGTTCGTCACCATTTCCCAGTCCGGCGAAACCGCCGATACCCTGGCCGCGTTGCGCAACGCCAAGCAACTGGGCTATCTCGCAAGCCTCGCCATCTGCAACGTTGGCACCAGCTCGCTGGTCCGTGAATCCGACCTTACATTGCTCACCCAGGCCGGTCCGGAAATCGGCGTTGCCTCGACTAAAGCGTTTACGACGCAGCTGGTCGGGCTGATGCTTCTGACGTTGGCGCTAGGCCGTGCGCGGGGCAATTTGGAAGCGACCATTGAAGCCGAGCTGGTAGAAGAACTTCGTCGACTGCCCACCCGTTTGGGTGAAGCGTTGGCCATGGACAAGATTATCGAGAAGGTCTCGGAGTTGTTCGCGGAAAAACACCACACCCTGTTCCTCGGCCGCGGCGCGCAATACCCGGTGGCGATGGAAGGCGCACTCAAGCTCAAGGAAATTTCCTACATTCACGCCGAGGCCTACCCGGCAGGCGAGCTCAAGCACGGGCCGCTGGCACTGGTCGATGCGGACATGCCGGTGGTAACCGTTGCACCGAACAACGAGCTGCTGGAAAAGCTGAAGTCCAATCTCCAGGAGGTTCGCGCGCGCGGCGGCGAGCTTATCGTCTTCGCTGACACCAAGGCCGCTATGAGCAATGGCGAAGGAACCCACGTCGTGAACATGCCCCACATCCACGATGCACTCGCGCCGGTGTTGTACACCCTTCCGCTGCAGTTGCTCTCGTACCACGTGGCCGTCCTGCGCGGCACCGACGTCGATCAGCCGCGTAACTTGGCCAAGAGCGTGACGGTCGAGTAATAAGCGGGGCATCCAGGTTTCCAACAGCGAGCGCGAGCAGCTGCCCATAGCTGACGCTAGGACAGTTGCCTAATTGCTAGAGAAAAGGCGTGCTTAGATCTCATTCAACCAGGAGTACGCTGGTTTGAATCCGAGCACTCGCTTGGCCTTTTCATTCGAAAGAAGCACTTGGTTACCCGTAATTTCCTTCCGGCGCTCAATATTCGGATAGTGAGCATCAAGTAGCGCGCTGCTCGGCGTTCGCATCACCGTCTCGTCATTCGTAATAAAGAACTCGTCTTTGCCACGTGCCTCATGGTGAAGAGCCAATTCGATAGCCTGGGCAACATCACGGTTATCGACGTACGTCCAGAAATTCCATAGGCGTACAGTGGGATCGTCCTGCCACGTTTCGAACTTGGCGTACTCCTCCGGATCCATAACATTCGAGAGGCGCAGGCAGGTGATCCTCAATGAAGGGTCATTGAGACAAAATTGACGGGCCATCTCCTCCCCAAGCACTTTGGTCAACGCGTAGACGTTGTAACCCCGCATGGGGTAGTCCTCATCTACAGGTACGTAAGGCGCATCGGTCTTGTCGTAGGGGACCCCGGTACCTACCTCGCTTGCCGCCCAGATGATGTCTTTGATACCGAGACGGCGAGCCGCTTCAAAGACGTTATAGGTCGTGACCATGTTCACGCGGAATTCGTCGCTGTCAGGAATCATCCGAGGATGCGGCATGCTAGCTAAGTGGATGACCGCATCGAACGCTTTTGGCTCTGGACGTCCATAGACGTCTTTCCCGACCGAAGATAAGGCATCCAGAGTCTGACCAAAATCTTCGAGGTCGACCTGCATCATGGGCTCTTCGAGATCCAATGGGCTGTCTCGGTCGATTACAAATACATCGTGCCCGCATTTTTTCAGGTAAGGAACCAGACGCTTTCCTACCTTGCCATGACCACCGGTGACAGCTACGCGTTTAATCGATTGCGACATTATTCCTCCAGACTTAATCGGCAACTTATCTTGCCGAGTCTCTTGAATTGACCAGATAGGAACAGGATCAACCCTTTGCTTAGAGTCAATGCCTGAGTGAACGTAATTCAACGATCTGAGCAGTTGAGGAGGGTCCAACAATCTTTAATACGCGGACTCACTGCGTGACCAAGACCTGCACATTTGAATGGAGAAACCGCTATGCAATTTGTGAAGCTAGGTACATCCGGTCTAGATGTCTCACGGCTCTGCCTTGGATGCATGACGTTTGGCGACCCTGGTTCGGGCGCTCACTCATGGACGTTGAGCGAAGAGAAAAGCAGGCCGATCATCAAGCATGCAGTCGATCGAGGGATCAATTTTTTCGACACGGCTAACAGCTACTCCGCTGGAACGTCCGAAGCGATAGTCGGGAAGCTGTTAAAGGAGTTCACTCGCCGCGAGGAGGCGGTAATCGCGACCAAGGTTTTCTTTCCTCCTGACGGCGGAGGCGGCACCCGAAAACCGAACGCCCAAGGCCTATCTCGTAAGACAATCATGGCCAGTATCGACGCAAGCTTGGCGAGGCTTGGAACGGATTACGTCGACCTGTACCAGATACATCGCTGGGATTACCAGACGCCAATCGAGGAAACGATGGAGGCGCTTCATGATGTCGTGAAAGCCGGTAAAGCTCGCTATATCGGTGCGTCATCCATGTATGCGTGGCAGTTTGCGAAGGCCCAGCATGTGGCGGTCAGCCATGGTTGGAGCCGATTTGTCTCAATGCAAAATTATCTCAACTTGCTTTACCGAGAGGAGGAGCGAGAGATGATTCCTCTATGTATCGATCAAGGTGTCGGCGTGATGCCTTGGAGCCCACTGGCACGGGGGATGTTGACCCGTCCCTATGGCCAGAAGACTGAACGAGCAAGGACTGACGCGGTTTCCCAAAAACTGTACGAGGCAACCGAAACTGAAGATGCCAAAGTAATTGCGGAGGTGGAACGTCTTTCGGCTGAGCGCGGCGTTCCAATGGCCCAGATCGCCTTGGCTTGGGTTCTGTCGAAGTCTGGCGTGTCTGCTCCTATCGTTGGGGCCTCCAAGATTGAGCAGCTTGATGATGCAATTTCGGCCTTGGATATCACGCTAAGCAACGACGAAGTTGCAAGGCTGGAGCAGCCTTACGTGCCGCACGCAGTGGTCGGTTTTTCGTAGTCAGAAGAAAGTTGCTTGCCGGTGACTGCACACCCATGCGATCGCCGACGAGCACACTGAATTCAGTGTCCGTTACGTCAATTCCATAGGATCAGGCCCTAAACGCTTACCGCTATGTAAACCTGCAATCGCGGCCAAATCAGAAGCGTCCAGGCTGAAGTCGAAGACGTCGAGGTTTTCTCGGATACGCGCCGCAGTAACTGACTTCGGGATCGCTATTAGGCCCAGTTCTACATGCCACCGAATGATGACCTGCGCAGCCGATTTTTCGTACTTCTCCGCGATTTTCAGGATTACGGGATCGCTTAACGCGCTGCCCTGTCCGAGAGGACTCCAAGATTGCGTAAGGATATCGAGTGCTTTGTGATCATCTCTGAGCTGTTTCTGATTAAAGAAAGGGTGAAGCTCAATTTGGTTTAACACCGGAGCAAAGCCAGTTTCGCTAATCAGCCGTTCCAGATGATCGCGATTGAAGTTGGAAACACCGATAGAGCGAGCCTTGCCTTCTCGTTGGATTTCCATAAGCGTTTGCCAGGTTTCTACGTATTTGTCCTTGCTCGGCACTGGCCAGTGGATCAGCAGCAGATCGACGTATTCAACGTCGAGGCGCTTCAAACTCGCCTCGACTGCCGCTCTGGTTAGCGTCTCACCATGCGAGTCATTCCAGACCTTTGTGGTTACGAAGATTTGTTCGCGGGGAACGCCGGACTCACGGAGCCCTTGTCCAACGCCTTCCTCGTTCTCGTATACGGCAGCTGTATCTACGTGCCGATAACCCATCTCAATGGCAGCTCTGACCGCTGAGCGAGCTTCATCCTGACTTGCCTGCCATACACCTAGACCAAGTTGTGGGATTTGGTATCCATTGGACAACTTAAAATGGGTTTGCTTATCGGGCATGCGAAGCTCCTATGAATAGACAAATGAATTGAGCTACAGCCATTTTCGACATGGCCGCGGAATTGAATTAAAGGGAGATGATTTGGACGGATGCCCATAGCTAGAAAGCAGGGGTAATTACGTCGTTGATCGTTTCTGAACGGAAACCGAAACAGCGAAAAACACGATGCCGAGCGCGGCAAGAGCGGCGCCGACCCAACCTGTCGAAGCCCAGCCAAGACCGTTGGCAATCGCAAGGCCTCCAAGCGTCGCACCGAGTGTTTGCGCGTCCCCCGCAACATCCATCAGACGAACCTGAAGGGCGGGCACAAGCGCGAACCCGCAACCCACCAGGAAAAGCACTGCGAGACTGGCAATCCACGAAGCAGCGAAGACTGAAAATAGCGCCAGGAAAACGACATTCCAGATCATGATGCAAAAGATGGCTGGCACTAACCCACGGTCTGCCAGCCATCCTCCTACCAGGTTGCCAGCGATCATTCCCAGGCCCCAGAACGCCAGAACCATCGGAACTTGGCCGGCCTGAAATCCTGCCACCTCAGTCAATGTCGGAGTGATGTAGCTATACACCGAGAACATCCCGCCGAAACCAATAGAAGCGGTGGCAAGCGTGAGCCAGACTTGCGGTTTCTTTAAACCGCTCAGCTCCGACGCTGGGCTGGCAGAGGCATTCGCCGGCGTCGAGGGGATGAATATCCAGAACAGCGCCATTGCTATACCGCCCCCCGCCGTCAATGCCGCAAATGTCCCGCGCCAACCAACCACCTGGCCAATCCAGGTAGCAACAGGAACGCCGATCACGTTAGCGGCTGCGAGGCCTGCCATGACGTAGCCTGCAGCCTGAGCCTTCTTGTTCTCCGCGACCATCGCCGCCGCGACTAAGCAAGCCACGCCGTAATACGCGCCATGAGGTAGTCCCCCGATGAATCTTGCCACCAACAAACTGGCGTGATTCCAGGCCAGGGCGCTGGCGCCATATCCGAAACAGAACAGCGCAAGTAACGCGATCAGCAACCCTTTGCGAGGCCACCTCGCAGCCAGGATTGCAATAAGCGGTGCGCCCACCACGACACCGAGGGCGTAAGCGGTGATATAGCCGCCTGCAACGGGGATCGTTACATCAGTGCTAGCAGCCAAGCCTGGCAACAAGCTCATAGAGGCAAACTCACCGGTTCCTATGAATAGCCCGCCAAGTCCAAGCACCGTTATTGCGGAGGCAACCCCATGGGGCGCCCGCGCGATCGTATTACCGCCAGATGTGGCGGTGTCCGTCATTGATTGATTTGTCATCAAATACCTTCCGCTCAGGCGGTGCGTCTGCACTGCCTGATTTAGGAAAAAGGGATGATTGATTAGGCCGTAACGCCTCGGGACGCGTGTCGCCGACGCGGTGAGAGGAAAAGCCCCTTACTTGGGGCTATCGCGGAGTAGGCGCTATTTGGCTATATCCGCGATGTACGCCTGGAACTGACGCTCATAATCCTGATGCCAGCGAGAGAGTGGCGGACGTTTCTGAATGAGGTCGTCAGCGGCCCATTGCATACGACGCTGATCCAGCTCCCAGCTCGCCTCGTTGTCTTCACAGAAAATGTAGAAGTCGGCTGCTGACATTCCTTCGATAAGGCGATCAGCCACTTGATCCGCCGTCCACGGAGCATCGGGCTTTGCTGTAGCGGCGGTCATGCCAGGGAAGTTCATCGGTGTGAACGTGTACCCGGGGATTAACAGGTGCGCGGTGACTCGATCGCCAACCTTTTCGCGAAGTTCATGTGCCAGCTGTTCGGTCAGCACTTTGATTGCTGCTTTCGATACCGAATAAGCTGCGTTTCCAGGCCGGGTGGTTATGCCCTCTTTGGATCCCAAGTTAACGATCGCAGCGCTACCTTCTTGGGAGATCATCGTTTCAACGAACATCTGCTGCAGGTTAAGAACGCTCCAGAAGTTGATCTCCATTAGGGCACGCCACCTTGAGGTTTCGTGCCATGGGCCAGCTCCCTGAATAATTGCTGCGTTGTTTACCAAAAGGGATACCTGGCCGAGTTCAAAGGATCGTCCATATAACGTACGAAGATCCGGCTCCGAACTCACATCACCCTGAATCGGCAAGACAGACACGTCAGGTGACTCCGCTCGGATTTGCTCGACAGCTGATTCGAGTGCTTGAAGGTCTTTGTCGAAGAGCACAACGTTCATACCTTCCTTCGCGACTCGCTTGGCAATCGCGAAGCCGATACCTGCTGCCGCGCCGGTAATGACTGCGACAGCATCTTTGCGGATGGCGGGATGACTCATCAGAGATTCTCCTATGCAGGTTTTATTGGGCAGATGGGCGTGCACGCAAAACGAACTCGGTAATCTCGGACGGGACACCCAGGCGAATAGGGAAACCATTCCAAAGCGCCGTACCGTTACTGACATAAAGCTTCATGGCTCCAACCTGGTACATCCCGGAAACAAATCCTCCGTTGGCGTATTGGCCGATAAGGTCGAGCCCCTTGATCATTCCGCCGTGGGTATGCCCTGATAATTGAAGGCCAACCCCCTTCGCAGCGGAGAGTGAAGAGCCAATAGGGCGGTGCTTCAGCAGAATGACGGGCAGACCTCGATCCAAACCCTGCAGCGCAATATCCAGGTTGGGCCCATCCATACCGAACGAAGGCGCGGCTTCATCCGTTACGCCTGCGACAGCGAGCACACCTCCGTTGCGTCCAAGCGTCACATTACTGTTCGTCAGCACCCGCATACCGAGCCGCTCCAGCTCAGCGATCCACTCTTTTGCGCCGAAGTAGTACTAATGGTTGCCTGGGATGGCGATGACACCCATCGGGGCATGCAGATCCGCAAGGGGCGCAACGTCATGACGGCGCGCCTCAACGGTTCCATCGATCACATCCCCAGTGACGAGGATCAGGTCAGGATTCAGCGCGTTGGTGCGTTCAACGACCTTTCCGACCCAATCAGCCTGGAAGGCCTTGCTGATATGAAGGTCAGTAAGTTGCACGACACGTAGCCCATCGAGCGCCTGGGGTAATCCAGGCAGCTCTAACTCCACTCTCTGTACGCCGGGAAGCTGGACGGCCTGATAGGTGCCAGCACCTGACAGGCACAGGGCAAGCAGCACGATGACAAGCCTTGCCTTACCGCCAATGAAATATGCGACCGACTTTCTGCATAGCAGAGCAACTGCGCCAGCTACCAGATCACTTAGCAGCGTGAAGATGAAGAGGAGGGCGAAGGCGCAGAATAGCCACCCGGCAAGCAATACCAACGGTCTCGGAAACTCTGGCGAGAACATCGTGCCGTAGAGCCCAATCAGGATCAGGTGGTACTTCGAGACAGCGAAAAGGGCTATGGCGATAACCGCGCGCCAGCTTCGGCTAATTGGCAGCGGTACGACGAAGCGCCAAAGCACGTATAGGTAGGCGATCGTCAGGTAGATATGGAACAAGTCGTCGGGCCTCAGCAATAAATATCGAGAGTCATGGTTGAATAGAATTGATGTTAACTTAGAGAAGTGGCGGTATTAATTAGTTAAACTGCACGGACTATTGAATCCCACTCAATAATGGATTGTTGAAATGCCATCGTTGCCGACGACACGCCTGTCACGTGCGGACCTTGCAGATTTAAATTCCTTCCTCGTAGTCGAGCGGCTGAGAAGCTTCACCCAGGCCGCTGTCGAACTCGGAATCACGACCTCTGCACTAAGCCACGCCGTCCGGAACCTGGAGACGCGACTTGGCGTAAGACTACTCAATCGTACGAGCCGCACCGTATCGCCTACCGACGCCGGAGCTGCGCTGGCTAAGCGCCTTACTGTGGGCTTTACAGAGATCAGCGGAGCATTAGCGGCGCTCGATCGTCACCGCGACAGGCCTTCAGGGAAGCTTCGTTTGAATGTCTTGAGCGACGGTGCCCGATTGCTTTTCACCCAATACCTGCCCCGGTTCCTCGAGACTTACCCCGAGGTATCCGTTGAGGTCGCGGTAGATGACCGCATGGTCGACATAGTGTCGGCGGGGTTCGACGCGGGCATCCGATTCGGAAACACGATCCCAGAAGATTTCATTGCGGTGCGTATCAGCAATGAACTGCGTTGGGTCGCGGTGGCGTCGCCCAAGTACCTGAACAGCAATCCGCGCATCATGGAGCCCGAGGATCTAAAACGTCATAACTGCATCCAGATTCGCATGGGCAATGGCGTAATCTATCGGTGGGATTTCGAGAGAAACGGGGATCACCGCTGCATTGAGGTCCCCGGGCAGCTCTGCGTGAATGAAACCGCGTTCGGTATTGAAATGGCGCTCGCCGATCGTGGGATCACCTACTGCCTAGAGGACCGAGCTCGAGCTCACCTCGATAAAGGCGAGCTACAGGTCGTACTACCCGACTGGGCACCGATCGAGCCGGCGTTCCATATTTACTACCCTGGGCGAAGACAAATGCCACCGGGCCTGCGTGAGCTCATTGATTCGTTTCGCGAGGGGCTTACGTCGTAAGCCCCGTGCGGCATCGAGAAAAAACTTCGCAGTGTGTCAACAAGCTCGGCTGGCTTCGCAAGCGCCAGAACGTACCCGCATGAGTCGAAGACCAGATGGCGCGCAAGCGCTATGCCCAACGCAGAAGCGCTTTTGCGTAAGGCCACTAAAGAAATGATCAACGCTCACGCTCCTTGGCAGCTAGATCCTCAAAGCGGAGAAGAAGATCCATGGCAATTGGGGCATATAAGGCGGAATCGTACCGATCTCGTGGCGGTAAAGACGTCTGTCTGCAAGCCGGTGCTTTTCGGCTAAATAGGCATTTTTTCCCGCACCATGAGAATCGATCTCCTAACTTGAGAATTTATTCTTATAGTGCCCCCATGAATGACCCGCAGACCCCAAGTACTGTCGATCGCGTCCTGCAGGTGCTGACCTGTGTCGCCAAGGCGGGGAAACCGATTGCGGCCAAGCGCATCGCCGCGCAGCTACAGATGCCGTTGAGCACCGTCTATCGACACCTGGCTTCGCTGAAGAAGTGGGGATTGTTGCAAGAGCACATGAGCGCCGGGCTGTACGAGCCGGGCGCGACCGGTGTGCAGTTGGCCTGGGGGTTTGACCAGACGTCGAACTTGATCAGTCAGAGCCGCGACGAGATCAGCGCGTTGGCCGAGCGCACCGGCGAAAGTGTCGGTTTGCTGGTGTACAGCAATGGCCAGATGGTGTGCATCGCCATGGAAGAAAGCAGCAGTTCCCTGCGCTGCTCGTTCACCAAGGGCAGGGCACACTCCATGTTGCAGGGGGCATCGGCCAAAAGCCTGTTGTCGTTCCTGCCCGAGCCAATCCAGAACTCGCTTCTCGAAGCGCATGCAGAACCGGATTCAGTCGACCTCTCTGCCCTTAGAAAAGAGATCGCGCGGATTCGCAAGAAAGGTTACGCCACCAGTGACAGTGAGGTCGATCAAGGTGTTTGGGGTGTAAGCGTTCCGTTGATTTCAGCGGAGGGCGCACTGGAGGGCACCATCACTCTGATGGCGCCTTCACTGCGCGTTGGCCCACGGGAGGCTGAGTTGATCAGCCTGACCAGAAAAGCAGCCAGCCGCATTAGCAATCGTTTTTAACTGCCGCCTAATCCATGTTCCGGCTCATGTCAGAACTATCTCCGCCGAAGGAATTCGTGATGAAAGCGTTCAAGTTGTTCACTCCCGTGGCTGCGGCATTTGCCCTGATTGCCTCGCTCTCCGTCCCAGCACAGGCAGCCGATTCGGTCATGCGCGTCGGCACCGACGCAACTTTTCCACCCATGGAGTTCGTGCAGGACGGCAAGCGCACCGGATTCGATGTCGAGCTGATCGAAGCCATCGGCAAGCAATTGGACAAGAAAGTCGAATGGGTAGACATCGGCTTCAAAGGGTTGATACCGGGGTTGATCTCAAATCGATTCGATGTGGCTGCCTCGGCGATCTACATGACCGAGGAACGCCAAAAGGTGGTGAACTTCACTGACTCCTACTATCGCGGTGGCTTGGCCGTGCTTGTGCTCAAGGATGACACCAGCATCAATACCCCAGCCGACTTGGTGGCGGGCAAGAAGGTGTCCGCCCAGGTAGGTACCAAGTCCATCGAGTTCCTGAAAAACAACTACCCGGCAGTCAATGTGGTGGAGGTCGAGAAAAACCAAGCCATGTTTGACCTTTTGGCCATTGGTCGCGTCAATGCTGCGGTCACAGGACGTCCGGCGGCGGTGGAATATGCCAAGCGCCAGCCCAAGGTCCGCGTGTTGGATGAAGGTTTGACTACCGAGTTGTACGGCTTCGCCATCCGCAAAAGCGATACCGAGCTGCAGCAGCAGATGAACAAGGCGTTGCAAACCCTGCGTAACAACGGCGAATACGCAGCGTTGACTCAGAAGTGGTTCGGCACGACCAAAGAATAAACAGCCGATAGAAGTCCGTGCTGGCTGCGCCGCCGGACTTCCGCACACCACGCTTCAACCGTATGCCTCAGCGGAGTACTCCATGAATCTTGATTTTTCCCCGGTCTGGGAAGGCTGGCGCGCGCTCGCTTCCGGCACCTTGATCACCATCGAAATCACAGCCTCGGCGCTCGTGCTGGGTTGCCTATTAGGGCTTCTGATCGGCCTGGGGCGATTGAATCCCAAGCGCACCGTCATCTATGGCCTATGCACGACTTACCTCACGCTGATACGCGGCACGCCACTGCTGGTGCAACTGTTCATTCTGTTCTTTGGCTTGCCGCACTTTGGTATTCAGTTACCGGCCTACATGTGCGGGATTTTCGGGTTGGGCATTTACAGCGCCGCCTACGTGTCCGAAATCGTCCGCGGCTCGATCCAGTCGGTGGAAAAAGGTCAGATGGAAGCCGCTCGCTCATTGGGACTGCCGCACAAATTGGCGATGCGCAAGGTCATCCTGCCGCAGGCATTCGTTCGCATGATTCCCGCCCTGGGCAACGAATTCATCGCCTTGATCAAGAACTCGGCACTGGTGTCACTGCTGACAATTGCGGATGTCATGCATGAAGGCGAGAAGATCATTAGCGTGTCTTATCGCTCGCTCGAGGTGTATCTCGCCATCGCCTTTATCTATCTGATGCTCACCAGCATCACGACCTTGATCCTGCGTCGCACTGAAAAGGTGCTACGCGCCGACGGGAGAGTGTAATGGGCGCTGCCATTATCGATATCCAGAACCTGAGCAAATCGTTCGGCAACCATCAGGTGCTGCACGACATCACTTTCAGTGTTCAAGCCAGCCAAGTGATCGTCGTGATCGGGCCCAGCGGATCGGGTAAGAGCACTTTTCTGCGCTGCATGAACGGTCTGGAAACCGCTGAAGGCGGGACCTTGCGCGCTTGCGGACATACCGTGGTAGAGCAGGGCAGGATGATGTCCGAAAAGAATCTCGACGCGTTGCGCAGTGAAGTGGGCATGGTGTTCCAGTCGTTCAATCTGTTTCCACATCTGAACGTGCTGCACAACATTACCTTGGCGCCCATGGCGTTGCGCGGTAAGTCCCGTCAAGAGGCCGAAGAGCATGGGCTACGCCTGCTGGATAAGGTCGGTCTCAAGCACAAGGCTCAGGTCTTCCCAGGTACATTGTCCGGCGGCCAGAAGCAGCGGGTCGCCATCGCGCGTGCATTGGCCATGGAACCCAAGGTCATGCTGTTCGACGAGCCTACTTCGGCACTGGATCCGGAACTGGTGGGCGAGGTATTGCAGGTCATGAAGACGTTGGCGAACGAAGGCATGACCATGGTTATTGTCACCCATGAAATGGGGTTCGCCCGGGAAGTGGCCGACGTCGTAGTGGTCATGGATCAAGGCGCTATCGTCGAGGCCGCGCCCCCGGCCCAGTTGTTCACCGCACCCCAAGAAGCGCGTACCCGCCGTTTCCTGCAGAACGTGTTGTCACGTGACGCGGCGCCGGTTCTCTGACCGTTTTTGCTCGATCCATTGCCCAAGAGGCCCACGTGGATACATCTATGGATTCTCCGACTGTCCAAGCCCACGGCAGCCTGTTCGCTCACGATGCTTTGCTGCCTGACGGTTGGCGGCGCAACGTCCTGTTTGCTTGGAGCGCGGCTGGCGACTTAACTGCGGTCAGCGTCGATGCGACCCCGCCAAAGGGGACGCCGATTGCCCCGGGGCTGGTGCTCGGCGGCATGCCGAACCTGCATTCGCATACCTTCCAGCGCGCCATGGCTGGGTTGACCGAAACCCTGGGCGATCCCGCTGACTCATTCTGGAGCTGGCGTACGCTGATGTATCGATTCGCCCAGCGTTTGCAACCGCATCACCTGCAAGCCATTGGCCGACACCTGTACATCGAGATGCTCAAGGCCGGCTATACCTCAGTGTGCGAGTTTCATTACGTGCATCACGGCGCTGACGGCCAGCCCTACGCCAACCCGGCCGAGCTGTCCTTGCGCGTCGTGCGCGCCGCGGCGGACGTCGGTATCGGCATGACCTTGCTGCCGGTGCTGTATCAGTACGGCGGTTTTGGTGGGGCCGAACCGTTGCCGCATCAGCGGCGCTTCATCAATTCTCCGGAGTGGATCCTGTCGTTGCGGCAGCAGTTGGAAAAGGCCATGCCGCAGAACGGTAATCTGCGTTATGGAGTCGCACCGCACTCGTTGCGCGCGGTCAGCGAAGATTCGCTCTCGCGGTTGATCGAGGGTCTCGACGCGCAGGATGCGCGGGCGCCGGTGCATATTCACATTGCCGAACAAACGCGTGAGGTGGACGATTGCCTGGCGGTGCTGGGCCAGCGGCCGGTGGCGTGGCTAATGGATCGCCATGCCCTGGACGACCGGTGGTGCCTGGTGCACGCGACGCATATGGACGACCGTGAATACGCCGCGTTGGCGCGCACGGGCGCGACCGTAGGCCTGTGCCCTACCACGGAAGCCAATTTGGGCGACGGTCTGTTCGATGCCCAGCGTTTCCTGGCCGCCGATGGCCGCTGGGGCGTCGGTTCCGACAGCAATGTGGCGGTCAATCCGTGGTCCGAACTGCGCCTTCTTGAATACGGCCAGCGGTTGCTGCACCGCCGTCGGAACGTGCTTGCCAGCCCTGTCGCGCCCGTCGTGGCGGACCGGTTGTTCAGTCAGGCGGTGAACGGCGGAGCCGCGGCCACTGGCCGCCCGGTCGCCGGGCTAAAAGTAGGTCAGCGCGCTGACCTGGTGATCATTGATCCAGAAGCCCCCAACGTCGACTCGGCTAATCCGGCGCGGCTGTTGTCTTCGTTGGTGTTCTGCGAGCACGGCGGCCAGCCGGTACGCGATGTCTTTGTCGGGGGCAGGCGGGTTATCGAAAACGGTCGGCATGCGCTGGAAGAGTACGCCTTGCAGGGGTATCGCGCCGCGCTGGTCGAATTACTGGAGCATGACGAATGAAAGACCATCGCACCTTCGATCTGCACAAGGGCCAGGGCCCTTTGCTGATCTCCATGCCGCACCTAGGCACTGCGCTGCCCGCAGAACTGGAAGCGCGCTACAGCCCGGTCGGCCAAGCCGTAGACGATACGGACTGGCACCTCGATACGCTCTATGGCTTCGCGACGGCGCTGGGCGCATCGGTACTGCGTCCGCGTTACTCGCGCTACGTGATCGACCTGAACCGACCACCCGATGGCGCCAACTTGTATCCGGGGCAAAACACCACAGGGCTGTGCCCGCTGACCACGTTCGACGGTTTGCCCTTGTATCAGCCAGGCGAGGAACCCGACGCCGCTGAAATCGAGAGGCGCCTCGAACAGTTCTGGCAGCCTTACCATCGTGCGTTGCAGGGCGAGCTGGAGCGGATCAAGGCGGTCCATGGCTACGCGCTGCTGTGGGAGGCGCACTCCATTCGGTCGATCATCCCGCGCCTGTTCGAGGGCGAGCTTCCGGTGTTCAACTTGGGCACGGCGGACGGCAGTGCCTGTGCAGCGGGTGTCGGCGAGGAACTGCTGGCATTGGCGCAACGACTGGCACCCGAGATGCCCGCCGTGCTGAACGGGCGATTCAAGGGCGGGTACATCACCCGCCGGTATGGCGATCCTGCTCTCGGGGTGCATGCGGTTCAGTTGGAGCTGGCGCAGCGTGCGTATATGCAGGAAGCCGCACCTTACGCTCTGGAAGACGCCAAGGCCAAGGCATTGCAGCCGGTACTGAAAGCGCTGATCACACAATTCATGGCGTTCACCCCAGCGTGATGCTGGGCCTATCCAGCGAGGGAGTCCGATGAGCGATTGGCGTGTGTACGACCCTCTGCACTACACGGCCATGCCGTGGAAGAACGGTGCGGGCACCACGTTGGAAATCGCCAAGGAGGGTGCTGGCGAAGACGGTGAATACGACTGGCGTCTATCCCTCGCCCAGATTGACGCCGATGGGCCCTTTTCCACTTTTCCCGGCTACCGGCGGATCATCACGGTACTCCAGGGCGATGGGATGGTGCTCAACGTGGATGGGGCGGACAGCGATGAGCTCGGGCCATACCAGCCCTTCGGTTTTGAGGGCGCGGCAACGGTGAACTGTCGCCTATTGGGTTCGGCGATCGAGGACTTCAATCTGATCTACCGGCCTGATCGTGTTCAGGCATCGCTGCGCTGGGTCGACTGCGAGGGTGCACCCACATTACTCTCGGCAGCGACCGAACTCTTGCTGTTCAACGCATCGACGGCGGCCGTCGCCGTCACCCATTCCAGCAACGGACGCCGGTGCGTGCTTGGCCCGCGTGCGACCGGGCGCTGCACGAACAGGTCCGGCGAGCCATTGGAATACGGCTTGGAAGGCCGTGCGGGGCGAGTATGCATAGTGGAACTCCATCAGCCGATCAGCCACTATCTCGTTCACTCCGCATCGGAATGAATACACGCTCTCGTTTCGCGCATCTGCCTCGACCGGTGTCGGTAGGAGGTGGCTGCGCGTTCTTGGAATGACAACAATGAACACGATGGTCGCAGGATGAAGAGCCAAGCCAAACTCGTTCAGTTGGGACCGATCGCGCAGCTGCGTGCCGGTAAGTTGTTTCGACGGCTGGTGCAACTTGCCGTGGGTCTCGCCTTTTTCGGCATGTCCATCGGCATGATGATTCGCGGCAATCTCGGCCTGGCGCCTTGGGATGCCCTTCACGTGGGCCTGAACGAATACTTGCCCGTGAGCTTTGGCTGGATCGTGGTCGGTGTTTCGTTCGTCATCCTGTTGTTATGGATCCCGCTGCGGGAGATGCCGGGGATCGGTACGCTCGCGAATGCCGTGGTGGTCGGTGCCGTCGCCGACCTTACGATGCGGGTTCTAAACACACCGGATACGTTCATCATGCGCCTGCTGCTCACGGTCGGCGGTGTGTTCGTATGCGGGTTGGGCTCTGCGCTGTACATCGGCGCGCAGCTGGGTCGCGGCCCGCGCGATGGGCTGATGACAGGCCTGCATCGCGTATCCGGCCTGTCTCTGCGCGCTGTTCGCACGGCACTGGAGTTGGCGGTATTGTTCCTTGGTTTATTGCTGGCGGGCTATGAGGTCCTGGGCATCGGCACGGTGCTGTTCGCGTTGTGCATCGGGCCACTGACGCAAGCGATGTTGCCGTGGGCGTTGGTCAGGTTCGATGCCGATGCCGATGCCGATGCCGATGCCGATGCCGATGCGTGAAAGTGTCGGAGTGAGGCGCGGTCATTCAGGTAACAACGGCAACCCGCGTCTGCTCATCCGGCCGTAAGGTCAGCACCCGTACACCGTCTGCCGTTACCGCCACCGTGTGCTCGAACTGCGCTGAAAGCGCGCCATCGCGGGTCACCACGGTCCATCCATCACGCAGGGTTTTCACCTCGGATTTGCCCGCGTTGATCATCGGTTCGATGGTGAAGACCATGCCTTCGCGCAGGACGACACCGGTTCCGGGTTTCCCCCAGTGCAACACCTCGGGCGGTTCGTGCATTTCTCGTCCGATGCCATGGCCGCAATATTCCCGCACCACCGAGCAGCCGTGAGCATGGGCGTACCGCTGAATGGCGTGGCCAACGTCGCCCAGCCGTCCGCCAGGGCGCACCGCACCGATGCCCTGCCACAGCGCTTCGTAGGCGATGTCGGCAAGTCTTTGCGCCGCAGGTGAAACGGCGCCGATCGGGTAAGTCTTGCTGGAGTCGGCGATATAGCCGTTCTTCTCCAAGGTGATATCCAGGTTCACCAGGTCGCCGTCCTGCAGGTACCTGCTCGCGGAGGGCACACCGTGACACACGACCTCATTGCACGAGGCATTGAGGGCATAGGCGTAGCCGTATTGCCCCTTGCTGGCGGGACGTGCCTGCAAATCATTGACGATGAAAGCCTCGACAAGGTCATTGATCTGCAGGGTCGACTGACCCAGCAGCGTCATCCCGTCCAGATGGGTGAACACGCTGGCGAGCAGTCGTCCGGACTCGGCCATCAATTCAATTTCTTCGGGTGTCTTGGTCATGCGATTTCGACCGCGCTTGGAACCGCGACACCTGCTGCGCGCAATTCGGCTGCCATCACCTCGTTGAAAGAAAGGTCTGGGTTCATTTCGCACAGCATGCCGATACGAATCCAGAACCCAGCCTGGGCATTGATGGAACGGCAGGAGACTGTGCTGGCGCGGCGGATTTGATCATGCAATTGGTCTTCGATGTTGACGATGCCCATGGCGCTTATCCTATATGAAACATATATGCACCATATATAAACACAGCATTTCGCCTAATCGCAAAATAGCCAGGGGTCTTGCGGCAGCGCTTACAGTTGTAATGGGAACGATTCGCGATTAATGTGCGCGCGGCTGCCATGCGCGCACATGGCCTTTCTTGCATGACTTCCGAGTGTCCACCATGGCTGTCCACGAGGCGGATTCCATCGTCCCTTTCGACGTGTTGTACGGCACGCATCACGGCTGGCTTCAGAGCTGGCTGCGGCGCTCGGTCGGCTGTTCGCAACAAGCGGCCGACCTTGCGCAGGATACGTTCTTGCGTGTGTTGGTCCGCGGTCGTCCCGTTGATAACAGCGCGCCGAAAGCGCTACTGGCACGTATCGCCCGTGGCTTGGTGATCGATCATTGGCGTCGCGATGCATTGGAGAGGGCCTATCTCGAAGCGCTGTCGCAGCTGCCGCAAGAGGGTTATCCCTCACCTGAAGTCCGCCATGAAGCTCTGCAATGCCTGGAGCGTATTTCGGCATTACTCGATGGCCTCAAGCCGGCGACGCGCGAGGCCTTCCTGCTGTATCAGCTTGGCGGACTGACCCATGTACAGATCGCCCAACGACTCGGTCTTTCTAGCCGTACCGTAGAGCGCTACGTCGCCAGTGGCTTGTTGCACTGCTACCGCGCCTGTTTCGAATCCGCCTGATGAACGCCGGGCAACGTCTTCCTGAGCCCATCGTCAGCGCCGCGATCGGCTGGCAAATGCGCCTGCGCACGCATGCCGGAAACGATGAGGTGCGTGGTCAGCTACAGGACTGGCTGGACCGTGATGCGCGTCATCAGCTGGCGTGGACGCGGCTGCAGCAGATGGATCGCATGTTTCATGCGGGCGCTTTGCCCGGCGCCACGCACACCATCCCGATGTTGCAGCGAGCAGAAGCGGAACTAAGTCGCCGAAGAGCGTTGAAGCTACTGGGCGTAGGTGTGACGCTCGGAGGTGCCGGCTGGCTCTCCACGAAGGCCATGCCTAATTGGCGGGCGGACTATGCCACCACGACGGGCGAGCGCCGGCGCGTGGCGCTCGGTGCGACGGGCAGCGTGTGGCTCAATACCAATAGTGCGTTGGACCATAGCGGTGGTGAGTGGGTATTGCGTTCGGGTGAGGCGCTCGTCAGCGGCGATGGGTGGCGCCTGCGTTGCCGTTTTGCCGTTTGTGAGGGGCACGACGCCAGCGTGCTGCTACGCGACCACGACGACTACAGTGAAATCCGGGTTCAGGCGGGAGAGGTTCAGGTGACCACGCGCGCCGGCACCACACGGCTTTCTGTGGGCGAAAGCGCAAGCGTATCGGCGCGGGGTGTCGATGCGCTTGCGAGGGGGCCGATCGACCCCTTTGCCTGGTCACGCGGCTTGCTCATCGTCAGTGATATACGGTTGGCCGATTTTCTTGCGGAGGCGGGACGCTATCGGAGCGGATGGCTCGGCTGCGATCCGAAAGTGGCCGATTTGCGCTTGTCGGGCGTTTTTCAGCTGGATGATCCCGTCGCGATGCTTGGCAACATCGTCCATCTATTGCCGGTGGAAATCATCGAGCGCACGCGCTGGTGGGTGCGCGTGGTACCTGTCGCATAAGTAATCATGGGTACGTCGAATCGAATAACAGGTTGCCTGAAAGAAATTGTCGGATTTCCACAGCTCGTCCGGTTAGGGGGAATCGCTCCCTCGAAACGGATACCGCCATGCGCCTCAGCCACAACGCCTTACCGCTCGCCATTTCTCCACGCCGCATACTGCCTGCCGCCATCTGCATGGCCTTGGCCCTGCTTGCGGGCACCCCAAGCCTGTCGGCACGAGCCGCAACGCAAGCGAATGCTGAGGTTTCCCCCCGCGTTCCAGCCGGCTCGCTGGAGCAGGCGCTGAGCGCATTCGCCGAAGGCGCCGGCATTACCTTGTCGTATTCACCCGAGGCCGTGCGGAACGTGCGTAGCCCCGGCTCCAGCGGTGGCGGTACGCTGGAGGAGGGCCTGGCAGCGTTGTTGGCGGGCAGTGGACTGGTGGCGCAAAAGACCGCGTCCGGCTATGTCGTCCTGCCCGGCAAGGCAGATTCCAGCGTGCAACTCGCGCCGACCAGCGTGGATGCGACGGCCGTGCAAAGCGCGTTCGCGCCGGTATCCGGGTACTTCGCCAGTTCCGCGAGTAGTGCGACGAAGACCGACCGGCCCATCACCGAGACCGCGCAAAGCATCAGCGTGGTGACCGCCGAGCAAATGGCCGACCGCAAGGTCAATCGCGTCGAAGACGCCGTGGCCTATACCGCCGGGGTGCGGGTGGGCGGTTCGGGGCTGGACCCGCGTTTCGACACCATTGCCGTTCGCGGCTTCGCCACGACCGAAAGCGCCGACTTTCTCGACGGATTGCGCCAAGCGGGCAGCGGCTGGCTGGCACTGCCTTCCTTGGAGGCCTATAGCCTCGAGCGCGTCGAGGTGCTCAAAGGGCCGGCTTCCGTGCTGTATGGCCAGATCAGCCCCGGCGGCATGGTCAACCGCGTCAGCAAGCGGCCCAGCTTGGACGCGAAGAACGAAGTGCAAGTGCAAGCCGGCAACTACAACCATCGACAGGGGCAATTCGATGTTGGCGGCAAGCTGGACGCGGCGGGTGATGTGCTGTTCCGGACGGTGGGGGTCTACCGGGACGCCGAATACTCTACCGAGCAGATGAACAACGACACCCGTCTGCTGGCGCCATCGCTGAGCTGGCAGATCGATCCGGACACCAACCTGACGGTGCTGGCGCAATACCAGGAACGCGAGACTGCCGGATCGCCGATGTTTTACAAGGAGGGGGACCACCTCACCGATTTCTGGCCGGGAGACGAGTACTTCGACAAGCTCGAACAGCGCAAATGGACGGTGGGCTACGAGTTCGAGCATGCCTTCAACGAGACGTTCAGCTTTCAGCAGAACCTGCGCTACGGCCGGCTGGACACGACCAACCAATACCTCGATTTCACCGTGAACGACGATGGGCACACGTTCGATCGCGTTGCGTCGGGCAGTTACGAAGACATGTCCTCTCTTGCTACCGACACCCGCTTGGTCAGCCGTTTCGCCACCGGTGATCTGCAGCACACACTGGTGAGTGGAGTTGACTATGCCTGGCTCGATACGGCGCTCGAATATGCGTTCGGCGCTGCGCCTTCCATCGACCGCAATGCGCCGGACTACCACCAACCCGTGGCTCGACCTGGCACGGTGCTGGTCGATCGGGATGGGTTAGAACATCGCGCCGGGCTGTACCTTCAGGATCAGATCGAACTCGATCGCTGGCGGCTGTCCGCGGGCGTGCGCCGCGATTGGGTGCATGTGCGCTACGACGACAATCTGAACGGCAACGACAGCAACACCAAGACCAGCGATTCCGCGACCACCGGACAAATCGGAGCGCTGTACCTGTTCGACAATGGGCTGGCGCCTTACGCCAGCTATGCGACGTCCTTCTTGCCGCAGAGTGGCAGCGACATCAATGGATCGCCGTTCAAGCCGACCGAAGGCGAGCAGTATGAAATCGGTTTGAAGTACCAGCCACCGGGTACGCGAACGATGCTGACCGCGTCGCTCTTCCATCTGACCCAGACCGATGTGCTGAGCCGTGATCCGGTCAACGCCCTCTACAGCGTGCAAACGGGAGAGCAGGTCTCGAAGGGACTCGAACTGGAAGCGGTCTCCGATCTCACCGACAGCCTGCGCCTACAAGCCAGCTACAGCTTCAACGATGCGGAGGTCACCAAGGACAGTGACTACAAAGGCAAGACACCGAAGAACGTACCGCGCCACCTAGCCACGCTGTGGCTGGACTACCGCCTGCCCATGGGCCTGGGCGTATCGGCCGGCGCGCGGTATACCGGCAGCACCTACGGGGACGGCGACAATACGTTCAAGAACGAGGACTACGCACTGATCGACGCCGGCGTTCACTACGATTTTGGCGGCGGAATGGATGGTGTCCGGGTCGCGCTCAACGCGCGCAATCTGACGGACAAGCGCTACATCAATTGCCAGGATGGTTACTGCTATCGCGGTGAGGCCCGTAGCGTCGTCACCAGCGTGAGCTATCGCTGGTAGCCCCGGGCGCGGCAGGACAAGGATGTCCGTCTTGGTGCAACGGCTCGAATCCGAAATGCGCTAGCGCAGTCGCGCTGATAACGCCAGCGAGCCGGTGATTTACAGGCGAAAAAGTTGAGTTAATCTGTGTCGGATTGTGACATGGAGGATGGCCGATGCTCGCTCAATTTCCTGTTGCGGTAAAAGACCTAAACATTCCACTGCGTATCAAACTGCCTGAGGGCCCGCCGATCGAACTGGGCCGTGATCCGATCGTGACCCTCACGGTGAACGATCCCACCCTGTTGACTCAATTGTCTCAACCCAGCCTAGGGTTACTGGGCGCTGCCTACGTCGAAGGGCGAATCGACCTGCACGGCTCGATTCGCGAAGTCATCCGGATCGGCGATGAGCTGTGCCGAACGCTTGTCGGGGATGACCTCGGCGCGTTTCCCGAACGTACCGAACATGACCGGCAAACCGATGCCGACGCTATTTCCTACCACTACGATGTGTCCAACGCGTTCTATGGGCTCTGGCTCGATCAGGACATGGTTTATTCCTGTGCCTATTTCGAAACGGGAAACGAGTCCCTCGCGCAGGCGCAGCAGGCCAAGCTGCGCCATCTGTGTCGGAAACTTCGCCTCAAATCGGGTGAGCGGCTACTCGATGTCGGTTGCGGATGGGGTGGGCTCACGCGCTTCGCCGCGCGGGAGTTCGATGTCGACGTTTTCGGTATCACGCTGAGCCAGCAACAGCTTGTGCTGGCGCGGGAGCGTGTCGAGCAAGAGGGGTTGAGCCACCGGATACATCTCGAATTCATGGATTACCGCGACCTGCGGGCGGATGGACGCTTCGACAAGGCGGTGAGCGTGGGGATGTTCGAACACGTCGGCCTGGCTAATCTCGGACAGTACTGCCAGTCGCTGTATGGGGCCGTTCGCGAGGGGGGATTGATCCTGAATCACGGCATTACCGCGCTGCGTACCGACGGCCGCCAGGCGCGGAATGGCGCTGGTGAGTTCATCGATCGCTACGTCTTTCCCAATGGCGAGCTGCCGCATCTGGCAACGATGACCGCCGAGATCAGCGATGCTGGTATGGAAGTGGTCGACGTTGAAAGCCTGCGCCTGCACTACGCGCGGACGCTGGAGCATTGGAGCGATCGGTTGGAGGCGAAGCTGGAGCAGGCGGCCCGCGAGGTACCGGCGGAAGTGCTGCGTATCTGGCGACTCTATCTGGCGGGGTGCGCCTACGGGTTTCGCCGTGGCTGGGTCAATATCCATCAGATCCTGGCGGCCAAACCTCATGCCGACGGTTCGCTCGAGACGCCGTGGTCCCGGGCGGATCTGTATACCTGAAGGGGGCGAGCGGGGTTCGCCTTGGCGACTAAAGTCGCCCCTACAGGAATCGGTGCGTTTCGTTATCGTCATCATGATCGCCAGCAAACTGATCGCGGCCCGGCTGGCTCCTACAGCAAAGGTAGGCACGCCGCCATACGCTGTAGGAGCCAGCTTGCTGGCGATCGCGGATACGAATCTTCCACTTATTCGACGTAATCCACCGTTCCCATCGGCGCGGCGGCGTTGTAGTCAAACCCCATGGCGCCGCACTAGGATGCTCCGATTGAACAATAAGAAATGGAACGATCATGCCGAGTACCCCCCGGCGACCCTTCGTATGGGCGTGCGTGTCGTTGGTCAGCATCGGGTTGTTGCTGAGCCTTGGGATCGCTGATCGCTACGCGCAGCAGCAGTTGCTGGAAGAGCGCCGCGACGAAGCGCGCGCACAACTGCAACTCTATGCGCAGAACATCCATATCCTCGTGGAGCGTTATCGTGCGGTGCCCGCGCTGCTCGCGTTGGACAGCGATATCCACGAGGCGCTGCGCCAACCCGAGGACCACGCGCGGCTCCATCGGCTCAACCTGCGGCTGCATACGCTGAACAAGACCGGCGGCTCGGCGGTGCTTTATCTGCTGGACGCCAATGGCATCACGCGTGCGGCGAGCAACTGGGACGAGCCCTCCAGTTTCGTTGGGCATGACTACAACTTTCGGCCTTACTTTCAGGCGGCCCGCACGCACGGCTCCGGTCGTTATTTCGCGGTGGGCGTGACCACGGGGGTGCCCGGCTATTTTCTTTCGCATGTCGTCAAAGACGAGGATGGCGCGATCCTAGGGGTCCTCGTGCTGAAGCTGGAGCTCGAAGAGCTGCAACGGGAATGGCTGCATCAGGACGGGGTGCTGCTGGTGACCGACAACCACGGCATCGTGATCCTCTCCAATCGGCCCGGTTGGCGCTTTGGCTATGTCGGTGCGCTGTCGCAGGCAGATCAGCAACGTATCGCGGATGCGCGCAAATACGCGCGCGAGACGCTTAAGCCATTGCCCAATCGCGTCGTCCGCCAGCTTGGTGATAACGCGACTCTCAGCGAAGTCGACGCCTCCGGTGGTGCTGCGCAATACGTTTGGCAGCGGCATCGCTTGCCGGAGGAGGGCTGGGAGCTTCATCTGCTGCTCGAACCCCGAGGTGCGAATGCCCTGCGGACCACCTACCGCTTAGCCACCGCCGCCATGTGGTTAACACTGGCGTTCCTGCTGCTTTACCTCTACCAGCGCCGTAAGAACCAACGACTGCAGGCCCGCAATCGAGCCGAACTCGAAGAATTGGTCGAAGCACGGACGGCCGAACTGCGCACGGCGCAGGAGGAGCTGGTGCAGGCCGCGAAGATGGCAGCACTTGGGCAAATGTCCGCGGCATTGGCGCATGAGATCAACCAACCGCTGACGGCCATGCACGTCCAGCTCGGATCGCTGCGGCTGTTGCTCGATGGGGGACGCTACGAGCAGGCGCGTAGCAGCGTGCAGCAGATCGATGGGCTGCTCGTGCGCATGTCGTCCCTGACGACTCACCTGAAGACCTTCGCCCGTAAGAGTCCAGGCGGGTTGCGCGAGCGGCTCACACTGAATCATGTTATCGACCAGGCGCTCGCGCTGCTCGAACCGCGCATACGCCGGGATGAGGTCGAGATTGTCATGGGACTCGAGCCGTCCGCGTGCGTGCTGGGCGACTCCATTCGACTCGAGCAAGTGCTGCTCAATCTGCTGCATAACGCGCTGGATGCCATGCGCTCCGTATCGCCACGCCGTTTGCAGCTTCGCGCCACGCAGGTCGACGACTTCTGGCAACTGCAGATCGAAGACAGCGGCCCCGGCATCGCGCCTGAGCACTTGCCGCACGTGTTCGATCCGTTCTTCACCACCAAACCGGTCGGCGAAGGCCTCGGCCTAGGGTTGGCGGTGTCCTACGCCATCGTGCGTGAATTTGGGGGGGCGCTCGAAGCAGGCAACGGCGTACAGGGCGCCTGCTTCACACTGCGTCTTCCAGCGTGTACCTACAGCCCTGCAGGGGGCCTGCATGAAGGGGAGCTTGCATGAACGGTGAAGTGATATTCGTCGACGACGAGGGCGCCATCCGCGACGCCGTTCGCCAATGGTTGGAGCTTTCCGGGGTGAGGGTTCGTACGTTTGCGAGCGTGGACCAGGCGCTGCCGGTCATCGACGCCGACTTTGCCGGCGTGGTGATCACCGATGTCCGTATGCCGGGTCGTGATGGTTTCGCGCTGTTGCATGCACTGATGGACATTGATCCGGACCTCCCCGTCATCGTCGTGACCGGTCATGGGGATGTGCCGATGGCCGTGCAGGCCCTACGGCAGGGTGCCTACGACTTCGTCGAGAAACCCTTTACCCCTGAACGCCTGTTGGAGAGCTACAAGCGGGCCCAGGACAAGCGACGTCTGGTGCTGGAGAACCGTCGCTTGCGCCAGCGGGTGTCCGAGATGGGCTTGATCGAGACCCAGCTATTGGGCATTTCCCCGGCGATGGAGGTATTGCGCCGGCAAGTGGCGGAGCTCGCGCCGACCTCGGTGAACGTGTTGATCCGAGGTGAAACTGGAAGCGGCAAGGAGCAGGTCGCCCGGTGCCTGCATGAACTCGGTACGCGCGCGAGCGGCCCATTCGTGGCGCTAAATTGCGCGGCGATCCCCGAGACTATTTTCGAAAGTGAGCTGTTCGGCCATGAAAGCGGGGCGTTCACCGGGGCGGCGGCGCGTCGTGTTGGACGGATCGAATACGCGGACCGCGGCACGCTGTTTCTCGATGAGGTCGAGAGCATGCCCATTTCGCAGCAGGTGAAGCTGTTGCGGGTCATCCAGGACCGTACCCTGGAACGGCTCGGCTCGAACCAGAGCATCCGGGTCGATCTCCGGGTCGTCAGCGCAGCCAAGCCGGACCTGGCCGAAGAAGCCCGGCAGGGGCGTTTCCGCGAGGATCTACTCTATCGGCTCAATGTCGCGGAGTTACGGATTCCACCGTTGCGCGAGCGGCGTGAGGATATTCCGCTGCTGTTCGAGCATTTCCTCACCGATGCCGCACGGCGCCATGGACGCGATCCGCAGCCAGTGCGCGCGGGTACGTTGAATCGGCTCATGGCACATGATTGGCCAGGCAACGTGCGTGAGTTGGTCAACGCCGCGGAGCGTCATGCGCTCGGTCTTTCCACGGCGGAGGACACGGACCGCACCGGCTCGACGCTTGCCGCGCGGGTAGAGGCATTCGAAGCGCAATGCCTGCATGATGCGTTGGCGCAGCACCGGGGCAACATCACTGCGGTCATGGAAGTACTCGCCATTCCGCGGCGCACGCTGAACGAGAAAATGCAGCGCCATGGCCTCAATCGCAGTGATTACCGCAGCGCCGATGGCTCTGACGAATAAGCGGAATATCGCCGATCCAGGCGCGCGGAATAAGCGGATATCCGCTTATTCCGCGCGTGCGGGACTACAGCGAGGCCTCTAGGACGATATCTGCAATAGCTGGCATAGGGCGTGCTAACGTCCTTGGGCTAGTGAGCCTTCCTGCTCGATAAATCCAATAAAAAAGGAGATTCACCCATGCGCTTGACTAAGCGTCTGTCTCTCATCGCTGCTGCCGCTGCCTTCAGTGCCAGCACCGCCGTTATTGCGGCGCCTACCTTCATCAATGTCCTGACTGGCGGCACCAGCGGTGTGTACTACCCAGTGGGTGTTGCGCTTTCGCAGATCTACGGCTCTGGCATCGATGGCGCCAAGACGTCCGTTCAAGCCACCAAGGCGTCGGTGGAAAACCTTAACCTGTTGGCGTCCGGGCGCGGCGAACTCGCGTTTTCCCTGGGCGACTCGGTGTCGGACGCCTGGAATGGCGTCGCAGACGCGGGCTTTCCGAAGCCGCTGAAATCCATCCGCGCCATCGCCGGCATCTACCCAAACTACATTCAGATCGTGGCGAGCGAGGAGTCCGGCATCAAGACGCTGGAGGATCTTAAAGGTAAGCGTATTTCGGTGGGAGCGCCTAAATCGGGTACCGAGCTCAATGCGCGGGCGATCTTCAAGGCCGCGGGCTTGAGCTACAAGGACATGGGGGCGGTCGAGTACATGCCGTTCGCGGAATCTGTCGAGCTGATCAAGAACCGCCAACTCGATGCCACGTTGCAGTCGTCTGGTCTGGGGCAGGCGTCCATCCGCGACCTGGCGTCGACCATGAAGCTCAGCTTCGTCTCGGTCCCGGCTGACGTCGTGGAGAAGATCGGTAACCCGGTGTACATGCCGATGAACATCCCGAAAGACACCTACGACGGACAGACCGACGATGTGCCTACGGTCGCGATCATGAACATCCTGGTGACGAGCGAGAAGGTCGATGACGAGACGGCGTACCTCATGACCAAGCTGATGTTTGAGAACCTGCCGCGCCTTGCCAACTCGCACTCGGCAACCAAGGACATCAAGGTCGAGAGCGCGGCCAAGAATCTGCCCATCCCGCTGCATCCCGGTGCCGAGCGTTATTACAAAGAAGTGGGCGCGCTCTGATCGCATAGCGTCGCGGCGGGCGCCACGACGCCCGCTCCTTGATCCACCGCGCGGCCGTTCCAGGCCGCTCGGTTCCCGCCCCGTCAGGGACACCTCTAAAACGCAGGTGGTTTTTGGAGGTGCCCTCATGGCATGGGCGAATACTCGGGGTACATTTCATGAACGATCCGCAACAGGGTTTGGAAACGAAGCCTGGCGATTGGCCGAAGGCGCTGTTCTTCGTCGCGCTGGCCTTTTCCATCTACCAGATCATCACCGCAGCCTTTCATCCCGTTTCCAGCCAGGTACTTCGCGCAGGTCACGTCGGCTTTCTGCTGATGCTCGTCTTTCTCGCCTTTCCCGCTTACGGCAAGTCGCGACCCTGGCAACCGGCGGCCTGGGTCCTGGCGCTCGCAGGGCTGGGGACCGCGCTTTACCAATGGTATTTCGAGGCCGACCTGATCCAGCGTTCGGGCGACCTGACCACCGCTGACTTCGTGGTGGGAATCCTGCTGATGGTGCTGATCTTCGAAGCGGCCCGGCGCGTCATGGGGATCGCGCTGCCGGTCATCTGCGGGCTGTTCCTGTTGTATGGCTTGTTCGGCGAATACCTCCCCGGCGATCTCGCGCATCGCGGCTACGGCTTCGATCAGATCGTCAATCAGCTCGCCTTCGGGACCGAAGGGTTCTATGGCACGCCGACCTACGTGTCGGCCACGTACATCTTTCTGTTCATCCTGTTCGGTGCGTTTCTCGAGCAGGCGGGCATGATCAAGTTGTTCACCGACTTCTCAATGGGCCTTTTTGGGCACAAGCTTGGCGGGCCGGCGAAAGTCTCGGTGGCGTCCTCCGCGCTGATGGGCACCATCACGGGTTCGGGCGTCGCCAACGTGGTCACGACCGGGCAGTTCACGATCCCGCTGATGAAGCGCTTCGGCTACCGCCCGGCGTTCGCCGGGGCGGTCGAGGCGACGTCGAGCATGGGTAGCCAGATTATGCCGCCGGTGATGGGTGCGGTGGCGTTCATCATGGCCGAAACAATCAACGTGCCCTATGTGGAAGTGGCCAAGGCTGCATTGATTCCGGCACTGTTGTATTTCGGTTCGGTGTTCTGGATCGTCCATCTCGAAGCAAAACGGCAGAATCTCCGCGGTTTGCCAAAGGACCAATGCCCAAGCGCCTGGGGGGCGGTAAAGCAAAACTGGTTCCTGCTCATTCCCCTGGTGGTGCT
Organism: Pseudomonas matsuisoli; assembly: GCF_014647635.1. Lineage (GTDB taxonomy): Bacteria > Pseudomonadota > Gammaproteobacteria > Pseudomonadales > Pseudomonadaceae > Pseudomonas_P > Pseudomonas_P matsuisoli. The sequence goes on along the minus strand of NZ_BMPO01000004.1, from coordinate 227,069 downwards.
GGTGTACCTGCTGTTCTCCGGACGCACGCCGATGTTCTCCGGAACGGTGGGCCTTGCGCTAACGGCAATCGTGATCCTGGGCTCGGCGCTGATCTTGCGGGTGTCTTCACGCGCGTTGCGCTTCGCGTTCTGGATCGCATTGGGTGTGCTTTGCGCGGGCTTTTTCCAGCTCGGCATTGGCGTCGTGTTCATGGTAATTGGCGCATTGGTGGCCGGCTGCTGGTTCGTCAAAGGCGGCCGCGAGACGCTAGTCATTTGCCTGCATGCCCTCGTCGAGGGCGCGCGCCATGCGGTGCCCGTCGGGATCGCTTGCGCCTTGGTGGGGGTGATCATCGGCGTGGTTTCGCTGACAGGTATCGCGACGACATTCGCCGGTTACATCTTGGCGATCGGCCAGGACAACCTGTTCCTGTCGCTGGTACTGACGATGCTGACGTGCTTGGTTCTTGGCATGGGCATACCGACGATTCCCAACTACATCATCACCAGTGCGATCGCCGCGCCGGCGTTGCTGGAGCTCGGCGTACCGCTGCTGGTATCGCACATGTTCGTGTTCTATTTCGGCCTCATGGCGGACCTAACGCCTCCAGTAGCATTAGCCTGCTTTGCGGCGGCGCCTATTGCGCGGGAGAGTGGCTTCAAGATCAGTCTCTGGGCGGTGCGTATTGCTGCAGCCGGGTTCGTCGTACCGTTCATGGCGGTCTACGATCCTGCGTTGATGATGCAGGGAGACTCCTGGCTCGCCACGTTGTACATGCTGTTCAAGGCAGCGCTTGCGGTGTGTCTGTGGGGTAGTGCGGTCGTAGGGCAGTTCCAGCAGCGCATGGGCGTGCTCGAGCGACTGCTTGCGGCCGCTGCCGGTGTGATGCTGGTCATGGCGGCACCGCTCACCGATGAGATCGGGTTCCTGCTGGCCGCGGTGTTCTTCGGTGCGCATTACCTGCGTCATCGTCGTGTATCCGCCGCAGCGGCATGATCGGTCTGTGTCTCGGGCTGGCAGGGGCCGTTTGGGCGCAACTGCCCCTGCCTGCCTTTACCTTGGCATGGAACCACACGATCGAGAAAATCCGCTGGGAGGAGGACTATGAGGTGACACCTGAAGGCGTGCTGCTTCAGGAGGCGCGGGTACGGGGCACGGGCGCTGGAATGGAAATTCCCGATGGCGCCGTGCTGCATGACGGCGCTTGGCATTACCGACGGGCAATGCCAGCGTTGCAACCCTTGCGGCTGGGAAGGACGCCCGAAGCTGGAGACTACCAGCTATGCGACGGCGCGGAATGCCATCCGTTGAGTCGCTGGCTGGGCCCGCCTACCGCCAGTCAGCCTGCGGTGGAGTTGTGGAGTTGCGAAGTTGAGGGCCAGCGGTAGGGGCGGTTGCGGTAAACGTCGACGAGAGGGTATTGCGTCGACTGAGGGGGGCGGGCCGTGTCCCACCCCTTCACCCGTTTGATTGTTACGCCGCGTAAGCACGGCGGAGCGGCGGCTGAACGGGCGAGGGGTTCTAACGCTCAAAGCCTATATTCTGCCCTCAGGAGCCCTGCATGAAATTCCATCTTTCACTCGCCGTCGCTGCGTTAGCCCTGTCCACCGTCGCGCAGGCCGAACAGATCGTACGCCCCGGTCTATGGGAAATGTCCACGTCCAACATGCAGATCAGCGGGCAGCAAGTCCCGAGCCTGGACAGCCTGATGCAGCAGATCGGTTCGTTACCGCCTGAACAGAAACAACGCATGGAAGACGTACTTGCCCGGCAGGGTATGGCATTGGGCAACAAGGGCATGCGCGTGTGCCTTAGTGAAAAGCAGGTGCAGCGCGATACGTTGATGCTGCATGACCAAGGTCAGGACTGCAGCCAGCAGGTCACGGACCGAAGCGGCGGCAAGTGGGCATTTACGTTCCAGTGCCCACAAGCCCAAGGCGAAGGCACAGCGGAAATCCTCAACGATCAAGAATTCGTCAGTCACGTGAAAGGCCAATTCACGGTACAAGGCGCAGGACCCCAGCAGGGCAGCATGGATTACCGCGGCCGTTGGGTCTCGGCGGATTGCGGCGATCTCAAACCGGCCCGTTAAGACCTTTGCAGAAGGCGGCGATGAATACCGAGCCGTAGGGTGGATTAGCCACATAGTCGCGTAATCCACTGTCCACCTCGCGACATATTCCTAGCCACCTCGCGGCATCCGGTGCAAGCCCTGCGAGATTCCATGTTACGTCCTTGTAGGGGCGACTTTAGTCGCGAAGGCGACTGAAGGTCGCCCCTACATAAGGCGCAGGCGCTACCCAAACCAGCGACATCGCCGTGTCATTCGCTCACCACCAAGCGTTTAAAAAGCCCTACGGGATCCCACGCCAGTAAACGCGCTAATTGTTCCACGTGGAACAGTTTTCACTGCCCCATCCAGTTACCCTGGCTCTGTCGCTCGCAGGCAGGCTTCAAATAAGTCGCATCTGTCGCAACGCCGTAATAGTGAATGTCCTGCCGGTAGTCGGCGCCGGCGATCTTTGCATCGCGGCAAACCCCGAACGCACCTTGCGGGCACATCTCGACGTATTCCACCGACACTTTCTGCCCGCGCAATTGCGGCTGACAAAAGCCATTCCTGAAGAGATTCGGCGGGATCGTCCGGTTTTGCTGGCACAGCTTCACATCGAGACGTTCCGCTTGGCTGCGAATGATGCACGCCTCGGCCATTGCCTGTCCGGACAAGGCCATTGCGATCAGCAGCAAGGCAATTCTCATGGTCACGCGTCTCCAGAGTTGAAAGGTGGCCGGGGACGTGGCAGCGTGCAGAGACGTGAAGCCCCTGACGGTCCTCTGCATCCATGCTGTCCCATATCCCGACGCATATCATCGGTGGCCCGCTCGGCGCAGGCAAGACGAGCCTTATCCAGCACCTTCTGGCGCAGCGGCCTGCCGCTGAACGCTGGGCCGTACTGGTCAACGAGTTCGGGCAGATCGGGCTGGATGCCGCCCTGCTGAACGTGGGCGATCCGCACATCCATATCACCGAAGTTGCAGGTGGCTGTTTGTGTTGCGTCAACGGCGTGCCGTTCCAGGTCGCGCTAGGTCGCCTGCTTCGCAAAGCCAAGCCTCATCGGTTGTTCATCGAGCCGTCAGGACTGGGTCATCCGTTGCAACTGCTTCGGCAGCTATGTCAGGCGCCCTGGCTCGGGGTGCTCGACGTGCACCCGTTGGTGACCGTCTTGGATGCAGCGGCGCTTGCGCAGGGGGATCGCGTGCCAGACGTCCATGCCCAAGGGCTATCCGAGTCGGGCTTGATCGTGATGAACAAGGCGGACGATGTGCCTCGGTCAGAGAGGGAACGGCTAGAGGGCCGTTTCGACACCCCTATGGTCTGGACGCAATACGGACGGCTCGATCCCTCACTGCTGCCACACATTGACCATGCACCAACGGAGGTGGATGTTGATCTTCCCAAGGAAGTGAATGCAGTGTTGCCAACGATGTGGAGCGACGTATCGCAGCCCATTCGCCAGGCCCACGAAACGGCGGATGGCTGGAGCGTAGGCTGGCGCTTTCATCCTTCCCAAACGTTCGATGTGCCGGCATTGGAACGTTGGCTTGATGGGCTGGACTATCGCCGGGCCAAGGCGATCGTGCATGGCTACAACGGTTGGTATGCCGCCAACCTGCTTGCAGGCGACGCATGCCGGTGGCAAGAGAGCGCTTGGCGGCGTGACTCGCGCATAGAACTGATTTTCGAAAAGCGTCTCGACGCCGCCCGTTTACACGCTGGACTGGACGCCTGCCGAAGGGTTCAGCAACCCTCATGCGCAAGAGGTACGCCGTAGTTGCCAATGAACCTTATGCCCTGGTCCCATCCGAGTTCAGCGGGATTTACCTTACGTGGCTGGCGCAGTGAGCCTACCGGCAAACCGCTGCTGCACTTTCTCCATGGAAATGGCTTCTGTGGCCGAACCTATGAGCCCATGCTGGAGCCCCTTGCAGAGCACTTCGACCTTTGGTTGTGCGATGCGCAAGGCCACGGGGCCAGTGATGCTGGGCCTGCGTTCATTGGCTGGAATGCTTCCGCGCAATTGGCGACCGAGGCATTTCGGGCCGGTCGCGACATCTTCGGCAGTGTCCCTCGCTATGCCTTGGGGCACAGCTTTGGTGGGGTACTGAGCGCGCTGATGCTGGCGGAACACCCTACGTTATTTAACCGCGCGCTGCTGTTGGATCCCGTGTTGTTCAGCCCGACGCTGGTCGGCCTGGCGACGCTCCGCGATGTCTTGGAGCTCTATCGACGCGACACGCTGGCGAGCAGGGCGCTACGGCGGCGTCGTCACTGGCCGGATCGACAGACCGCTGTCGCTTCGCTACGCGGGCGAGGCATGTTCGCTGGCTGGCAGGAAGAGGCCTTGCAGGCCTACGGCAGGTTTGCGCTTAAGGAAGACGGTGAAGGCGTAACGCTATGCTGCACGCCGGAGCGCGAGGCAGAAGTCTTCGCCTCTTCACCGCGTCGGATGTGGCCTGCGTTGGCGCGGGTCGAAACGCCGACGCATGTGCTCGTCGGCGAGCACAGTTTTCCGTTCGTTCATCGGGCGACCCGCCGCTGGTGCGCAATGAACGCGCGCATCTCACGCGAGTTCGTCGCCGGCGGGCATTGCTTCATGCAGGAGCGGCCTACTAAGGCCGCCGAGAGGGTTATCGCTTACTTGCTGCGTTAACCGACCGGCCCTAGTGCGACTGATCGCGCGTGCCGGTATCGGTGCCGTGTTGTCGGCGCCAATCCGAGAGCTGGATGACTTGCGCACTGCGTTGCGTCTCGATGGGTGGAGGCTCATCCACGGCAGGTTCAGGGCACGGGTAGGGCGCAAATTCGATATGTCCCAGATGCATGCCGAACAGCGTCACGCTGCCGGGATGCCGCTGCTCGCCGGTCACTGTGAATTCGAAGCCGTAGATGCGTGCGAAGCGCTTGCGACCCTTGGCGTCGGCGACCCAGGCAAAGCGCTTGAAGGCGACGTTGTCATCGAGGAGCTCAAGGTTCTGCCGGGCGCACTGTTGGCTGACCAAGGCATAGGCACGTTCGCGCACACCGTGACCGTGCCATAACCAGGCGCCGAAGGCGGCAGCCAGCATGACCAACGACATATCGACAAGGGTGAACATGGGACAGCGAACTCCGTGGACTAGCAAGCGGGCAGGACGCCCATGCAGAGTAGATTAGCTGATCGCGGCGCGAAGCGAAGCCCGTCAGTCGTTGCTCGTCTTGAGATGCTTGTAGCGTTCTTCCAATTCTTCCCGGATCTTGCGGCGCTGCGCGGCCTGCGCAAAACGACGCTTTTCGTCGGGCGTCGTGGTTTCACGGGGCGGGACCACCATGGGCCGACGGGCTTCGTCGACCGCCACCATCGTGAAGAAGCTGCTGTTGGTGTGACGAACCGAGCGTTCCTGGATGTTCTCCGTGATGACCTTGATGCCGATCTCCATGGACGTGCGTCCGGTGTAGTTCACCGTGGCCAGGAAGGTCACCAGTTCGCCCACATGGACCGGCTCGCGAAACATGACCTGATCGACCGATAGCGTCACCACGTAGCAGCCCGCATAGCGGCTCGCGCACGCGTACGCCACTTCGTCCATGTATTTGAGCAGCGTGCCGCCGTGAACATTGCCGGAAAAGTTGGCCATGTCCGGCGTCATCAAGACGGTCATCGTCAGTTCGGCGTTACCCGGTTCCATGTGTCGCGTTCCTTGGAAATCAGTGAGAAGCTCTCCGCGCGATGGCGGTCACCGCATCATGCCTCTTTCCGATGACCATCAATAGCATGGCGTCGATCGACAACGCTCATTGGACGGGCTGTCCAAGGCTCGCTAGGTCACGCGCTCGTGAGATACCAGCGCCAATCCTGTTCACTCACTTCGCCCATGAATTGACGATACTCGTGCCGTTTGATGGCGAGATAGACCTTCAGGAAGTCCTCACCGAAGGCCTCATTCGCCCATTGCGAGGCGGACAGTGCATCGAGCGCCGTCAGCCAATCGGTCGGTAATGGATCATGGTTTTGTGCGTAGCCGTTACCGTGAACCGGCGCGCCGGGGTCCAAATGATGCCGAATGCCGTGATGGGTGCCTGCAAGAATGGCTGCTGCGGCCAGGTACGGATTGGCATCCGCGCCGCAAATCCGGTGTTCGATGTGCCGGCTGGTAGGCGCGCCGCCGGGGACGCGGAATGAAACGGTGCGGTTGTTGATGCCCCAGCTTCGAGCCAGCGGCGCATAGCTGTTGGCTTGGAATCGGCGATAGGAATTCGCGTTGGGGCAGAACAGCGCCAGTGAGTCGAGCAAGGTTGCCATCATCCCGGCAATCGACTGGCGAAGCAGCGGTGTACCTGCCGCGTCTTCGCTTGCGTAAAGATTGCGGCCTTCGTCATCCGCCAGGCTGACGTGCATGTGCAGGCCGCTGCCGGCCAGGTCACCGAAGGGCTTGGCCATGAAGCACGCTTGCAGCCCCTGGGCATTGGCGACGCCTTTTACCAAGCGCTTGTAGCGAATGCCTTCGTCCATCGCCTGCAGCGCATCGTGGCGATGCTCCAGGGTAATCTCCACCTGCCCCGGCGCGTACTCGGAAATGGCCGTGCGAGCGGGCAGCCCCTGTATTTCGCAGGCGTGATAAAGGTCATCGAGGAATGGCTGGAGCTGCTCCAGTTCGTACACGCCATACACCTGGGTCGCGCCGGGACGCTGTCCGTTGGCTTGCCGCGCAGGGTAGGGGCGGCCCCCTTCGCCGCGCTCGCGATCCAGTAGGTAAAACTCGATCTCGGTGGCCATGACCGGGTGATAACCGTCGTCTTGCAGCCTGCCGACCACGCGTGACAGGAGGTGGCGTGGATCCGCTGGTGTCGCGGGTTGGCCCGCCTTTGGGTGCATGCTGACTTGAACCTGGCCGGTTGGTGCGCTGCGCCAAGGTTGCAGCAGCAAGCTGCCGGGTAGCGGATAGGTCCAGCAATCGGCATCACCCACGTCCCAGACTAAGCCTGTTTCGTCGACATCATCGCCATTGATCGTAAGGCCCAGGATGGTGCTCGGTAATGGCCGTCCACTTTCGAAGATCGCCAGCAATTCGTTGCGATGCAGCAGCTTGCCTCGAGGTACGCCATTGGCGTCGATGATGAACAGCTCGACATGGCGCACGTCGGGGTGCGCGGCAAGAAAGTCCAATGCTTCCTGCGGTTGGGCGAAGGTCATAGCGAGTCCTTGTATGCCGGCGGTCGCGGGCTCAAGCGGCAAGAGATCGTAGCTCGCCCAACGCATCGTCCAACGTGCTCAGCAGCCGGTCGATGTCTGGGGTTCGGGTGTCCGGACAGCAAAGCGTCATGTTGTGGAACGGCGTGATGAGGATGCCCCGGTTGATGAGGTAGAGGTGCAGCGCCATTTGCAGGCTGTCATGGAACGCGGCCTCAGCTTCTGCGCCGTTGCGGGGCGGTTGCACACGGAATTGGATCTCGCAGCGCGCACCCAGCTGGGTGACGGACCATGCCAAACCATGGCGAGCGATGACGTCCCGGAATCCGGACGCTAGCCGTTGGGCCATCGGAATCATGTGCGCGTAGGCGGCGTCCGTCATGACGGCTTCGAGGTTGGCCCGTACGCAATGCATGGCCAGGGCGTTGGCGGACAACGTGGTGCCCATCCCGCTGTGACCATGACCGTGGACCATCTCCTGCGCATGCTTGCGGGCCAATTGCATGGCCTGCGCCATCGCACTGGTAAAGCCGTAGACGGAGCAGGGCACGCCGCCAGCGACCGGTTTGCCTAGCGTCAGGAAATCCGGCTCCAAGTTCCAAGCGCGCGTACAGCCGCCAGGCCCTGTAGAGATGGTATGCGTTTCATCGACGACCATCAGCGAGCCGTAGCGGCGCGTCAATTCCCGTGCTTTTTCCAAAAAACCAGGATCGGGCAATACCATGCCAATATTGGTCATGGCTGGTTCGCAGAGCAATGCAGCGATATCGCCCTGGGCAAGCGCCGCTTCGAGCGCGGGCAGGTCGTTGAAGGGAATGGCGCGCGTGTGTTGGGTGAGGTTGCGAGCCTGGCCGATGAGGCCGGCTCGGTGCACGGTACGGCCATCCCGATAGCGCACCATCGCTTCGTCGACGGTGCCGTGGTAGCAACCGTCGAACACCAGAATGACTTTACGGCCGGTAATCGCCCGGACCCAACGAAGGACGAAGCGGTTGGCGTCGGTCGCGGTCGTCGCGAACTGCCAATAGGGCAGGCCGAAGCGCGCTGCCAACAGTTCACCGCAGACCACGGCGTCTTCGCCCGGCAGCATCGTGGTCAAGCCACGACCAGCTTGTTCGGCGATAGCCTTGGCAATCGGGGCAGGTGAGTGACCAAACATAGAGCCGGTATCACCGAGGCAAAAATCGATGTACTCGTGGCCGTCGAGGTCGGTGAAGCGGTTTCCCTGCGCCTGTTCGATGAACAGTGGTACCGGCGTGGACCAGTCGCTCATCCAGTGCATGGGTACGCCGTCGAACAACGATTGGCGAGCCCGCTTCGCCATGGCGACGGAAGCCGGATTGTCGTCCAGAAAGCGCTGGCGCTCGCGCGCCGCCAGCACGTCGATAGCCTGCTCGGCGATACCGCTGACTGTCATGTTGAACGCCTCGTTCGGTTTTTCGCACACATTGCGATTGAGCCTTGCGCTTGTCAATCGCCGGGCAGCTGTGCGTCGGAACGCGCTGCCTGGCGCGCCCCGCGGCTGGGCTGAGCCCGCGCCCCGTCCCGCGATAACGTTCGCCTGTGCGCTACAAGAGCCTGCGAATGTTCAGCTTTCCAACCAGACGTCTCGCGCCCAGTGCCAGACGGAATCCCAGCTTTCGTCTGTCATTTCGCCGCTGTCGCCATCGAAGAGCGTCACCTGGTTTTCCAAATCGACGACGTAGTAATCGCGGCCGTCTTGGCAAATGGGCACGAGGTCGCGGGGAACGCCGGCATCCCACGCGTTGGCGGCTACTTCCGGCAGATAGGTGTGGGAGTGGGAGTCGGTGACGGTGACCGGCTCCAATTTTCCATGGATGACGTCGCTTACCGTCAGCAAAAATTCACGAAGTTCGAGCGGCATGTTGATCAGCAACTCTTCCTCGATCTCCACCAGCAAGTCTTCGTCAGGCAGTTCCAGCGGCACTGGAACTGGTTCGTTCAGTTCGCGTAACTGCTCGATGACATCTTCCACGTACAACGCCTCCCGTTAGGTTCGATACCTGTAAAAGCCTAGCGGAGAGTGGCCGGCTGTAACAGGCGGTCGGCGAAAAAGAAAACCCGGGCGGGGCCCGGGTTTCTTCTTGAACAATCGCTAGGATCAGCCGTTCTGGCGGATACCAGCCACCAGCCAAGGCTGGTTCTCGCCTTGGGCACGTTCCATGCGCCAGCTTTCGCTGAAGGCTTCTCCCTGGTCGAAGCGCGAGGTCTTCGAAACGCCGGAGAAAGTCAGTGTGGCGGTTGTTTTCTCGGCATCGTCGTCGACACCGTCCAATTGAACGGCGAGGTCATCGATGTAGGTGGATTGATAGCCATCGCCCAATTCGGCGCGCTCACGCTTGAGGAAGTCGAGCATCTTCGGCGTGACGAACTCGCTGATCTTGTCCATCTCGTTCGAATCCCAGTGCTGCTGCAGGGACAGGAAGTGCTCACGCGCAGCGCTCAGGAAGCGCTCTTCGTTGAACCAAGCTGGGGCGCTGATCGCAGGTGCGGCTGCCGCGCTCGGAGCCAAGGCGCCGCCGAAAATGTTGCGGTTGGCGGCCTGCGGCTGTTCGTTGTGCACCTCGCGCTGGAACGGCGCACCTGCTGGGGCAGGCTGCTGTTGCGCTTGCTGGCGACGGCGCGCTGCAAGGAAGCGGAAGATCAGGAACGCGATCAGGCCGAAAATCAGAATATCCATGAATTGGATGCCTTCGAAGGCACCCCCCATGAACATCGACGCCAATAGACCACCAGCGGCAAGACCCGCCAATGGGCCGAGCCAGCGCGAGGCACCGCCCGCGGCGGGCGTCTGGCGACCGGGTTGTTGCGCATTGGCAGCCTGGTTTTGATTGGCAGGCGGCGTGGCTTGACGCTGTTGATGGCTCGGGGCGTTACCGAACGACTTGCCGCCGCCGAAGCGCTTGGCATGTGCGTCCAGTGCCATGGTCATGCCGAGGCACATGGCCAAGGCGATGCTAAGAAAACGTTGCATCTGGATTTCCCGTAGGTTGATGACTCGCGCGTCATGGTGCATCTGACGTGGGTTGAACACCATAGACGATGTGTTTCGTGGTTTTGCTCTCGCCGCTCATCCAATCGCGGATCGATTCGAACATAGGGCGGTGAAACTGGTGGCTTTGGTGTACGAAATGCGCCTGGGGCATGCGGGTTGGCACCCGCGCTACGGATACGGCGCTTGAACTCCGTAGGGCGGGCGCCAACCCGCGGCTCTTGATGTTCAAAACGCGCCCTAAGCATGCGGTTCAACGTCCGCGCCCGCGCGACGAACCGCTATAGCGGTTCGAGCTTGGCGTACGCGGCCATCAGCCACTTGCTGCCTTCGTCGTCGAAATTCACTTGCACCCGTGCCTGCGCGGCCGAGCCCTCGAAGTTGAGAATGACCCCTTCACCGAACAGCGGATGGCGAACACGCTGGCCAAGGCTGTAACCCGTTTCCGGTACCTCTGCGTTGGCGAACATCGAGCCGGTGCTGCGTGTACCGGCGTAAGGACGGCTCACGCTGTTGGACAGACGCACCTCTTGCAACAGCGATGGCGGAATCTCGCGAACGAAACGCGACACCTTATTGTAGGTTTCGCTGCCATGCAGCCGCCGCGTTTCCGCATAGCTCACCACCAGCTTCTGCATCGCACGGGTGATGCCGACATAGGCCAGACGCCGCTCTTCCTCGAGGCGGCCTGCCTCTTCCAGGCTCATCTTGTGGGGGAAGAGGCCTTCTTCCATGCCCACCAGGAATACCAGCGGAAACTCCAGACCCTTTGCGCTGTGCAGGGTCATGAGTTGGACACAGTCCTCGTGCTCGCCTGCTTGACGCTCGCCCGCTTCGAGCGATGCGTGATCGAGAAACGCCGCCAGCGGGGTCTGCTCTTCATCGCCCTCTTCGCCCTCATAACTGTCGAACGCCCGCGCGGCGGAGACCAGTTCCTCAAGGTTTTCCACGCGGGCCTGAGCTTTCTCGCCCTTCTCTTCGCGGTGATAGGCGAGCAGACCCGATTGCTCTATGACCAGTTGCACGCGGCTGTGCAGCGGCATGTCTTCGGCCTTCAACGCCAACGTGTCGATCAGCTCGACGAACCCATTCAACGCACCTGCCGCACGGCCTGAGACGACCTTGGTACCCACGGCCTGGTGCAGCGCAGCCCACAGCGAGAGTTCCTGGCTACGGGCAAACTGACGCAGCGTTTCCACTGTTTTTTCGCCGATCCCGCGGGCCGGCACGTTGATCACGCGTTCGAGTGCCGCGTCATTACCGCGCTGATGGATCAAGCGCAGGTACGCCATGGCGTTCTTGATCTCGGCGCGCTCGAAGAAGCGTTGGCCGCCGTAAATCCGGTAGGGAATCTTCTCCCGCAACAACGCTTCCTCCAGTACGCGGGATTGGGCGTTGGAGCGATAGAGGATCGCCATTTCCTGGCGGGCCATGCCTTCCTTGATGCCGCGCTCGATGCCTTCCACCACGTAACGCGCTTCATCGTGCTCGTTGAAGCCGGCATAGAGCGAGATGGGTTCGCCATCGCCGCCATCGGTCCACAACTCCTTGCCGAGGCGGCCCTGGTTATTGGCGATGAGTGCATTGGCCGCTTTGAGGATGGAAGCGGTGGAACGGTAATTCTGTTCCAGGCGGATCGTCACGGCATCGGCGAAGTCGTCGCAGAACTGCTGGATGTTCTCAATCTTGGCGCCACGCCAGCCGTAGATGGACTGGTCATCGTCGCCCACCACCATCAGGCTGTCGCCGCCCTTAGCCAGCAACCGTAGCCAGGCGTACTGGACCGAGTTGGTGTCCTGGAACTCATCGACGAGGATATGGCGGAAGCGGCGCTGATAGTGCTCCAGCAAGCTGGGGTGGTCGCGCCATAGGTCCAGCGCGCGTAGTAGCAGCTCGGAGAAATCGATAACCCCCGCGCGGGCACAGGCCGCCTCGTAGGCTTCGTAGATCTGCCGCATCGTCGCAAGGAACAGATCCCCGCCTGCCTGAATGTGTTGCGGGCGCAGCCCCTCATCCTTTTGGCCGTTGATGAACCACTGCGCCTGCCGTGCAGGCCAGCGTTGTTCGTCTAAGCCAAGTTCGCGAATGACGCGCTTGACCAAACGCTGTTGGTCATCGGAGTCGAGAATCTGGAAGTTCTGGTCCAGCTTCGCTTCTTGCCAATGTGCGCGTAGCAATCGGTGAGCAAGGCCGTGGAAGGTTCCGACCCACATGCCGGCAGGGCTCACACCCAGCAGCTGCTCGATGCGATGCCGCATCTCGGCGGCGGCCTTGTTGGTGAAGGTCACCGACAGGATCGAATGCAGCGAGGCGCCTTCGGTCAGCCTTAGCCAGGCAATGCGATGGACAAGCACGCGCGTTTTGCCAGAGCCGGCACCCGCCAGCACGAGTTGACGCCCCAGCGGGGCCGTGACGGCCTGGCACTGGGCATCGTTCAGGGAAGCGATGAGAAGTTCGGGGTCTTTTAGCATCGCGGCATTCTAGCAGCCGGACAGCGGGAAAGGGTGGATGGATGACCAGCGCGACGGATCCCCGTACCGTCCTGGGTCGGGATATGGATAAGTCCTGCACGAATTTGTAGACCGGGTGCGAACCCGGGTTTAGCCGCTCTCGAGGCGGCCAAAAAAGCTAAAAGCTACGCGGGTTGCACCCGCCCTACGGAGCACAGATGCAAGCAAGTCCTGCAACACGCCTGTGTAGACCGGGTGCCAACCCGGTGTAGCCTTTCTCGAGCCAAACAAAAAGCCAAAAGCTACACGGGTTGTATGCACCCTATGGCGGCAGAGCGTACCGCTATTGCAATACGTCCTGTACGGTCACCGGGGCTGCATCGGGTGGCAGGTCGCCGATATCGCGCTGCGCCTGGCTGACCCAGGCGAAGGCACGATCGTTGAGTTCGGCAATGGCGCGCGGGCCGGTGCCTTCGGCGTACATTGGTTTGCCGATCACCACTTGGATCGTACCGCTACGCTTGCCCCAACCATCGCGCGGCCAGAACTGGCCTGCGTTGTGCGCAATGGGCAGCACAGGTAGCCCCGCATTGACGGCTAGCGCGGTACCACCGCGAGAGAACTTACCGATCTGGCCGACGGGTACCCGCGTGCCTTCGGGGAAGATCAGCACCCAAGCCCCTTGCTTCAAGCGCTCATCCCCCTGTTTGGCCAGTTGCTTGAGAGCCAGCTTGGGGTTGTCACGATCGATCGCGATGGGCTTGAGCAGGGCCATCGCCCAACCAAAGAAGGGCACGAACAGCAGTTCGCGCTTGAGGACCTGACTCAGCGGTTCGAAATACCCCGACAGGAAGAACGTTTCCCACGTGCTTTGATGTTTGGAAAGCACGACGCAAGGCGTATCGGGGATGTTCTCGACCCCCGTGACCTCATAGCGAATCCCTACCGTGACGGTCGCCAGCCACGTCGCGAAGCGGCACCACGCCTGAATGACGAAACGGTAACGCGTGCGGAATGGCAGGAAAGGCGCGATCAGCAGGCTCAACGTCCCCCAGACGAACGCGCTTAGGCTCAGCACGAGGTAGAAGATAGCGATGCGAAGGGGGTTGCAGCTCATGGTGTTTCCTGAAGCAGGTGATCGGCCACGGCGGCGAGATCATCGAACACGCGCGTACCTTCGGGTAGTGGTTTTTCCAAGGTGCGCAGGCCTTTGCCGGTCTTGACCAGGAATGGCACACCGCCGAGCTGCATCCCGGCTTGCAGGTCGCGCAAGCTGTCGCCTACCACCGGTACACCGTCGAGATCCGCGAGGCGGAAATGCTTGGCAATGGTACGGAACAGCCCTGCCTTGGGTTTACGGCAATCACAATGACTATCCGGACCATGGGGACAATGCACGATCAGGTCGATGCGCCCATCCTGCTCCATGACCAGTTGCTGCATTTTGAAATGCATATCACTGAGTGTATTGGCGTCGAACAGCCCGCGGGCGAGTCCAGACTGATTAGTGGCGACGGCGATTGTCCAGCCCGCCTGGCTTAGGCGCGCAATGGCCTCCAGCGAGCCTGGGATCGGAATCCATTCGTCCACGGATTTGACGAACGCGTCGGAGTCTTCGTTGATGACACCGTCGCGGTCCAGCACAAGTAGTTTCATAGCACGCTCGAAACGGGGGTTCGAAGGCTACGCCATCCGACGCAGCCTCCAGGTCCCGTCAACCCAGTGACGAAATGTCAGCCACGCCCAGGAACAGGCCGCGTAGCTGCGCCAGCATGGCATAGCGATTCGCTCGCACCGAAGGCTCCTCGACGTTGACCATCACCGCCTCGAAGAACTCATCGACCGGTTTACGCAATGCGGCGAGCCGCGCCAGCGCTGCTTCATAGTCGCGTGCCTCGGCCAGGGGGCGAACATCTTTCTCAGCCTGTTGCAGCGCGGCATAAAGCGCGAACTCGCTTGGGCTGTCGAAGTAATGTGCTTGTACGCTTTCGGGAAGCTTGCCTTCGAATTTGCTCAGCAGGTTCCAGACCCGCTTGTTGGCGGCGGCCAGCGCTTCGGCTTCAGGCAGGCGGCGGAAGGCCTGTACGGCTTGGACGCGCTGTTCGAAGTCCAGGGGCGACGTGGGTTGCAGAGCACGAACCGCGAGGTAGACGGCGACTTCTGTGCCCTCGTCTTCGTAGCGGGCACGCAGGCGGTCAAACATGAACTCCTGCACTTGATCGACCAGACCCTCGGCCTTTACTTTGCTGCCGTATTGACGCACGGCGAAGGTCAGCGTCTTGCGCAGGTCCAGATCCAGATCTTTCTCGATCAGGATTCGCAGCACACCCAGTGCGGCGCGGCGAAGGGCGTAGGGATCCTTACTGCCGGTGGGCAGCATGCCGATACCGAAGATACCGACCAGCGTATCGATCTTGTCGGCAACGGCCACCGCAGCGCCCGTCAGCGTAGTCGGTAGTTCGGCGCCTGCGCCACGCGGCATGTATTGCTCGTTGAGCGCCAGTGCGACGTCTTCCGGCTCTTCATCGTTCGTTGCGTAGTAGTAACCGGCGATACCTTGCATTTCAGGGAATTCGCCGACCATTTCCGTTGCAAGGTCGCACTTGGAAAGAAGGCCGGCGCGTTCAGCGCGTGCCTTGTCGCCGTCGATGCGCTCGGCAATGAAGCCAGCGAGAGCGGACACCCGCTGTGCTTTCTCGAAGACCGTGCCCAGCTGTGCCTGGAAAACCACGTTAGCCAGGCGCTCGTTGAAGGCCTGCAGCGGCTGCTTCTTGTCCTGATTGAAGAAGAATTCGGCGTCCGTCAAACGGGGACGTACGACCTTCTCGTTACCGGAGACGATCTGCGAGGGGTCTTTACTATCGATGTTCGCAACGGTGATGAAACGGGGCAGCAGCTTGCCTTCGCCATCCAGCAGGCAGAAGTACTTCTGGTTGTCCTGCATGGTGGAGATCAGCGCTTCTTGCGGTACGTCGAGGAATCGCTCCTCGAACGAGCAGACCAGCGGGACCGGCCATTCGACAAGTGCGGACACTTCGTCGAGCAGGGCCGGGGGAACGACGGCGGTGCCGTTCTGCTGCTTGGCCAGTTCGTCGACGCGGCGGGAAATCAACTGACGACGCTCGGCGAAGTCGGCGATGACATGCGCGGCGCGCAGCTCTTCGGCGTAACGCGCGGGGGCGGAAATACGCACGGTTTCCGGATGGTGGAAGCGGTGCCCGCGGGATTCACGACCGGCCTTCTTGGTGAGGATTTCGCAGTCGATGACGTCGTCACCGAAAAGCATCACCAGCCATTGCGTTGGGCGAACGAATTCTTCGCGGCGCGCGGCCCAGCGCATACGCTTGGGAATTGGCAGGGCTTCGAGGGAGGCTTCGACGATACCTGGGAGCAGGTCACGCGCCGGCTGGCCAGGGATTTCGCGGGAGTAGCGCAGCTTGGGCCCACTGCGATCGACTTCGGCCAGATCGACACCGCATTTGCGGGCGAAGCCGATGGCGGCCTGGGTCGGGGTGCCCTCGTCATCGAAGGCAGCCTGGATCGGTGGGCCATCGAGGTTGACGCTACGGTCCGGCTGTTGCGTGGCAAGCCCTTCCACAAGCACGGCAAGCCGGCGCGGCGCGGCGTAGACGCGGGTATTGGTGCAGCCCAGGCTTGCCGCGGCCAGACCCTTTTCGATGCCATGCAAGAAGGCATCGCCCAGCGCTTTCAGCGCCTTGGGGGGCAATTCTTCGGTGCCGAGTTCGACGAGAAAATCCTGAGCACTCATTCCGAAGCCTCCTCGAGCTTGGCCAATACTTCATCGCGTAGTTCAGGGGTGGCCATGGGGAAGCCTAAGCGGGCACGGGCTTGCAGGTAGCTCTGCGCAACCGCACGCGCAAGTGTCCTTACGCGCAGGATGTAGCGCTGGCGCTCGGTGACCGAGATGGCGCGGCGCGCATCCAGTAGGTTGAAGGTGTGCGACGCCTTGAGGACCATTTCATAGGTCGGCAGTGGCAGCTGCTCATCGATCAGGCGGTTGGCTTCGGACTCGTAGAAATCGAAGAGCTCGAAGAGCTTCTCGACGTTGGCGTGTTCGAAGTTGTACGTCGACTGTTCAACCTCGTTCTGGTGGAACACGTCACCGTAGGTCACGACACCAAATGGGCCGTCGGTCCAGACCAGGTCGTAGACCGAGTCCACGCCCTGCAGGTACATGGCCAAACGCTCGAGGCCGTAAGTGATTTCACCGGTGACTGGATAGCACTCAAGACCACCGACTTGCTGGAAGTAGGTGAACTGCGTCACTTCCATGCCGTTGAGCCAGATTTCCCAGCCCAGACCCCAGGCGCCAAGAGTCGGGGACTCCCAGTTGTCCTCGACGAAGCGAACGTCATGGACCAGCGGATCGAGGCCAATCGCGCGGAGCGAGCCCAAGTACAGCTCTTGGAAGTTCTCCGGGTTCGGCTTCAGGACGACTTGGAACTGATAGTAGTGCTGCAGGCGGTTTGGGTTTTCACCGTAGCGGCCGTCAGTGGGGCGGCGGGAAGGCTGCACGTAAGCGGCGTTCCAGGTTTCGGGGCCGATGGCACGCAGGAATGTGGCGGTGTGGAAGGTGCCGGCACCGACCTCCATGTCATAAGGCTGCAACACTACGCAGCCCTGTTCCGCCCAGTACTGCTGCAGGGCCAGGATCAGGTCTTGGAAGGTGCGCACGGCGGGCTTGGTCTGACTCACTGGATATCACCCGTTCAGGCTGCGACGAAAAGCCGGGGAGTATATCTGAAAGCAGGTGGGCCCCGCATTCGGCGCCGGTGTACTGGGATTGATGACTGTTTTTATATACAGTAACGCGCATGTAACTCTGGACGGAATGCTCATGCCACGCTGCTTCTGGTGTAACGATGACCCGCTCTACCAGGCCTATCACGACGAAGAATGGGGCGTGCCAAGTCACGATGCAGGCCATTTGTTCGAGATGCTCGTGCTCGAAGGCGCTCAAGCGGGACTGTCATGGATCACCGTGCTGAGAAAGCGTGAGCGCTATCGGGAGGTGCTGTTCGGCTTCGATCCGCAACGATTGGCCCGGATGACCGACGAGGAGATTGAAGCGCGCATGAGCGATCCGGGCATCATCCGCAATCGCCTGAAGCTCAAGGCCGCGCGGCAGAACGCCGCGGCGTGGCTGAAGTTGGAGGATCCGGTGGGCTTCCTTTGGTCATTTGTCGGGGGCGAGCCCAAGGTCAATCATTTCTCGGGCCCCGGGGAGGTGCCTGCGATAACGCCGGAAGCCGAAGCGATGAGCAAGGCACTGAAAAAAGCCGGCTTCACTTTCGTAGGGCCGACGATCTGCTACGCGTTCATGCAGGCCACGGGGATGGTGATGGACCATACGTTGGATTGTGATCGGCACGCAGTATTGGCGAAATAGTCCGAGTTGTTACGGTTTTGACTTATTTACCGCTCCGTGGCGGTCGCTAGGCACGGGGCGGCTCCGTTAGAATGCCGGGCTTTGATCGAGTGGAGTTCGGCTTTCGTGGAGAGACTCAAGGGCGCAATAGCAGTGGCTTTTCTGCGCCTGCTGGCCCTGTTGCCGTGGCGTGTGGCCAGCGGTCTGGGTGCGTTCTTTGGTTGGGTCATGTACCGGCTGCCTGGTCGTTCTCGCGATGTCGCCCGGAAAAACCTCCAACATTGCTTTCCCGAACTGGATGCGAAAGCGCTCGATGCGTTGCTCAAACGCAGCCTGTCTGACATTGGTCGGACGCTGACGGAGAGCGCCTACGCGTGGATTCGGCCTCCGCACGAATCGATCCGCCTGGTACGCGAAGTGGAAGGGCTAGAGGTGCTGCAGCAGGCGTTGGCCTCGGGCAAGGGCGTCGTTGGCATTACCAGCCATCTTGGCAACTGGGAGGCGCTGAATCACTTCTACTGCGACCAGTGCAAACCGATCATTTTTTACCGTCCGCCCAAACTAAAGGCCGTTGACGATCTGTTGCAGCAGCAGCGTGTGCAGATGGGCAACCGCGTCGCGCCCTCCACCAAGGAAGGCATTCTCTGCGTCATCAAGGAGGTCCGCCGAGGCGGTGCTGTTGGCATCCCGGCAGATCCCGAGCCCAGTTTATCCTCAGGTGTCTTCGTACCGTTTTGCGGAACGCGAGCCCTGACGAGTAAGTTCGTGCCCGGCATGCTCAAGGGCGGCAAAGCGGTGGGCGTATTCCTGCACGCGGTCCGTCTGCCGGATCGCAGCGGCTATAAGGTCATCATCGAAGCCGCGCCCGAGGCGATGTATAGCGAGGACACCGACATCGGCGTTGCTGCGATGAGTGCGATGATCGAGAAGTACGTACGCGCTTATCCAAGCCAGTACATGTGGACGATGAAGCGCTTCAAGAAGCGTCCCGAGGGTGAAGCTCGCTGGTACTAGCCTCGCTGGGGCAGCTGATCCGCGGCTGCTCGTGAAATTCATCGATAGATAGGCCGAGGGTGTTCCGCCGAGCCAAAGCGGGCGACTGAAGCGGATCACCGCCCGGTCGCCCCTACAGGCAAAGGAATACTGTAGGGGCGACTTCAGTCGCCAATCCCGTCTCTTGACGCGACCGATAACCTGTCCGATAGGCCAACGACCCGCTAGAATGCGCGCCGCTCGCAGTTGCTTCGATTGCGGCAATGGGTTCCCTCACCCCATCAGGCTCATCAAAAAGGACACTCCATGTCGCTGATTCCCGCATCGGTCAGCAGACCGGCTTTGGCCGTACTGATCGCATTTCACGTTTTTGTCATCATCGCCAGCAATTACCTGGTGCAACTGCCGATCACGGTGTTCGGCTGGCACACCACCTGGGGTGCATTCAGCTTCCCGTTCATTTTTCTCGCGACCGATCTCACGGTTCGCCTGATGGGCAAGGATTCCGCACGCAAGGTGATCGCCCGGGTCATGCTGCCGGCGCTGGTAGCGTCGTATGGCGTTTCGGTATTGTTCCATGAAGGCGCCTTCGGCGGACTAGCCGCATTGGGCGAGTTCAACCTGTTCGTGTTCCGCATCGCACTGGCAAGTTTCTTGGCCTACGTACTGGGACAAATGCTCGACATTCAGGTGTTCGATCGGCTGCGCAAACTGCCGCAATGGTGGATCGCGCCCACCGCTTCAAGCGTTTTCGGGCAGGCGATGGATACGCTGGCGTTCTTTTCCATTGCGTTTTGGCAGAGCAGTGATCCGTTCATGGCCGCGAATTGGGTCGAGATCGCCATCGTGGATTATGTGATCAAACTGACCGTGAGCCTGGTGCTGTTCGTCCCGCTCTACGGCATGCTGCTTGGGGCGCTGATGCGGCTGCTGCCGAAGCAGCCTGCGACCGTGTAGAAGCGGCTTCGGTGGGAGCAGGGTGAAGCGCCAGATGTTCTCCCTGCTGTGCGTTGCGGCGGGTCCGATTGTGTCGGGTTTCGACTAAAAAGCTTCGCGACCAAGGCCGCTCCTACATCCGCGCTTCCGGTTCAGTCTCAATCCAGCGTAGTGCTTCGCAACGTGACCCCTACCGTATGGGCCTTGCCCGGCGCGAGCACGATGCGATCTTCCAGCACGTTCGCCGTTTCAATGCAGAGCATTTCTTGCCAGCCGTCGTCGGGGAACTGCGGGGTACGCGCGGCTTTGTCGATCCAGGGGTTCCACACGACCGCCGACGTTGATCCTCTGGTCTCGAGCGTGATGCGGCGCTCGAGCACCGGATCGGCGATTGCTAAAAGATCAGGAACGCCGAGATACACTCGGTCGGTCTCTGCGGTGAAATGCACCGCGCCTGCTTGGGGCAACTTCTGTTCCCAGCTTTCCAGCGTATTCAAGTAACCGGTGCCGTCCAGACCTTCGATATGGGCCTGGTGAATATCGCCAATCCGGAAGTAGGTATGCAGCGCCTGGCTTAGGGGCAGGGCAGTGTCACCCTTATTCGTCGTCGTAAGGTCCAGATGCAGAGCGTCGTCCAGGCGAACCCGCAGCTGCAGGTTCACAAGATGCGGCCAATTGGGGAGGTCGCTCGGGGCTTCGAAGGTCAGTTCGATGGCTGATTCGGTCTCGTCGATTGCGTCGAGCTGCCATTCCACACCCCGCACCAAGCCATGCTGAGGTGGTTCCGCACCTGTATACGTCGCCTGTACATCGGCTGGATTGCGTGCGAGGGCGCCAAACCAAGGCCAGCAAATTGGAGCCCCACCTCGAATAGGACGGCCTTTGACGCCATCTTCCTCGGGGCTGAGCCAGATCAGCGGAGCCGCACTGACACCGCGTCGATAGCTCATCACGTGGGCGCCTTGGCGGGCTACGACGAGTTCAGCGTCGCCCAACGTCACGCGCAGACAAGGAAGTTGGCCGTGGTCGACGTGTTCGATGAGAGGGGCTGTGCGGGTCATATGCGGTCCTGGCTTGGGGCTCGTTCGTCTTCAGGATCGCGCCGTGTGCATCTTGGGATTCGAATCAGGCCCGAGTGCCGGCGCGACGTTGCTGTCTCGGAGTTCGCCGAAAGGCGCGAGTTCAACGTTCGCGGCGCGGCGGAACGGGGCGCGTGCGACCGCTGCCGTCGATGGCGACAAAAACGAACGTCGCCTCGGTGACTTTGCGCCATTCGCTGGAAAGGGGATCATCGCTCCACGCTTCCACCAGCATCTTGATCGAGCTACGACCCACCTGCAGGGTCTGGGTGTAGAAAGACAGTTGCGCGCCCACAGCGACCGGCACGAGAAAGGCCATGCGGTCAATCGAAACCGTGGCCACACGCCCGCCGGCGACCTTGCTGGCCATCGCGGTGCCGGCGATATCCATCTGTGCGACGACCCAGCCGCCATAGATGTCGCCGAAGCCGTTGGTCTCGCGTGGTAGCGCGGTGATCTGAAGCGCCAGATCGCCTTGGGGGGTCAGGTTTTCGTCTTCGATTTCGATCATGCGGAACGTCTACCTTTTTATAGAAGGTTTGAGTGCGTCGGCGTCTAAGTGGGTGTTTTGAGTATATAGACCGTTATCAGCCGCTTCGACATAGGTTTCGAATTTTTACTCGACGTTGTGCACGGGCCCGAGGGCACACTGCACGCGCGCGAATTGGAACCGACGCAACGCTCATCGCGACAGAGGTTTCACTGGGCCGACTGCGTGTATCTCGATATGTCAAGCACGCGTCATATTTGCTATGGTGGCAGCCCTCCATAAGTCCGCCAGCGAAGCGGGCTGTGGCCTCTGCCCGCACCTCATGAGAACAATCCATGGAATCCGTTAACGCCGGAACGCCGTCTGCGTCTCGTCCTCTGTCACGCAGCGACTACAAGACCCTGTCCCTTTCCGCCCTTGGCGGAGCTCTCGAATTCTACGACTTCATCATTTTCGTCTTCTTCGCCGCCGTGGTGGGAAAGCTGTTTTTCCCACCCGACATGCCGGAGTGGCTGCGTCTGTTCCAGACATTCGGCATCTTCGCTGCGGGTTATCTCGCGCGCCCGCTGGGCGGCATCATCATGGCGCACTTCGGCGACCTGCTTGGCCGCAAGAAGATGTTCACCCTGAGCATTTTCATGATGTCCGTTCCCACGCTCATCATGGGTTTGCTGCCAACCTACGAGCAGATCGGCATTCTTGCGCCACTGCTTCTGCTGTTGATGCGTATCGCGCAGGGCGCGGCGATCGGCGGTGAAGTGCCTGGCGCATGGGTCTTCGTGGCCGAGCACGCGCCGCCGCGCCATGTCGGCTATGCCGTCGGCGTGATGACCGCTGGTATCGTGGCCGGCATCCTGCTCGGCTCGTTGATGGCGACGCTGATCAATGCGCTCTACACGCCGGAAGAAGTGGCCGATTGGGCCTGGCGTCTACCGTTCCTGGTGGGCGGTGTGTTCGGTCTGTTCGCGGTCTACCTGCGTCGTTATCTACATGAGACGCCGGTCTTCGCCGAACTGCAAAAGCGCAAGGAACTGTCTGCCGAATTGCCTTTGAAGACGGTCGTACGCGGCCATAAAGGTGGCGTGGCGTTGTCGGCGCTGGTGACGTGGTTCCTGACGGCAGCGATCGTCGTCGTGATCCTGCTGACGCCAACCTTCTTGCAAACGCTCTACAAGATGAGCGCTGTGACGACCTTGCAGGCGAACAGCCTGGCGATCATCTGCGCATGCATCGGCTGCGTGGTGTCGGGTTTCCTCTGCGACCGCATCGATGGCGGCAAGACGCTGATGATTGGTGCGCTGGGCCTGGGTGTGTCGGTGTGGTTCTTCTATACCAGCATGGCCCTGCAGCCCGAATTGCTGTTCCCGCTTTATGCGTTGTGCGGCTTCTTCGTGGGCTTCATCGGCACCGTACCGTACATCATGGTCAAGGCATTCCCGCCGTTCGTGCGCTTTAGCGGGCTGTCGTTCTCCTACAACATGGCCTATGCCGTGTTCGGCGGGGTGACACCGATGTTCGTCTCGTTGCTGGTCAAGTGGTCGCCACTTGGCCCGATGTATTACGTCGTTTCGGTGTGCGGCCTCGGCGTGTTGATCGGCCTATACATGGCCAGCAAGGGCCGCTGAGTCCTTCCCACGGACCGCGCCTTCTGGCGCGGTCTGCTCGCTTCAAGAACGACAGAAGTACCAAAAATGTCCACCGCTTCCGCTTCAACGCCCGTACCTCGCCCCTTGTCGCGCCGCGACTACCGGACGCTCTCGTTGTCTGCTCTTGGCGGGGCGCTGGAGTTCTACGACTTCATCATTTTCGTGTTTTTCGCAGCGGTGGTGGGCCAGCTGTTCTTCCCGCCGGACATGCCTGAATGGCTGCGCCAGTTCCAGACCTTCGGCATTTTCGCGGCGGGTTATCTGGCGCGCCCGCTGGGCGGCATGGTGCTGGCGCATTTCGGCGACCTGCTTGGCCGTAAGCGGATGTTCACCCTGAGCATCGTCCTGATGACGGTGCCGACGTTGATCATGGGCTTGCTGCCGACCTACGCGCAGATCGGCATTTGGGCGCCGCTGCTGCTGTTGGCGATGCGCATCGTTCAGGGTGCAGCCATCGGCGGGGAAGTCCCTGGCGCCTGGGTGTTCGTCTCCGAGCACGTGCCGGCGCGTAGCGTGGGTTTCGCCTGCGGCACGCTGACGTGCGGCCTATCGGTCGGCATCTTGCTGGGTTCGGTGATGGCGAACGTGATCAACACCGTATTCACCGCCGAAGAGGTGCTGGCCTGGGCGTGGCGCGTGCCGTTCCTGCTGGGCGGCGTGTTTGGCCTTGTGGCGGTGTACTTACGCCGCTGGTTGCACGAGACACCCGTGTTCGTCGAAATGCAGGCACACAAACGACTGGCCGAAGAGCTACCCCTCAAGACGGTCGTGCGCGAGCATCGCTCAGGTGTGATCGTTTCGATCCTGCTGACGTGGCTACTGTCTGCGGGCATCGTCGTGGTCATCCTGATGACGCCGACGTTCCTGCAAAAACTGTACGGTTTCGATGCGGTGACGTCGTTGCGGGCTAATAGCCTGGCAATCATCTGTCTCGCGTTGGGCTGTATAGCGGCAGGCTGGCTGTGCGACCGCATTGGCGCGGGGCGCGTGTTGACGGGAGGCTGCGTGCTGCTCGCGGTCACATCGTGGGTGTTTTATACGTCGCTCGCAACGCATCCTGAGGCGTTGCTTCCGTTGTACGCGCTGGTTGGGCTGGCCGTGGGGGTGACGGGTGCAGTGCCGTTCGTGATGGTCAATGCTTTTCCGCCAGTGGTGCGCTTTAGCGGGCTGTCGTTCTCCTACAACCTGTCCTACGCGATTTTCGGCGGGATGACGCCCATGGCGGTTTCGCTCATGGTGAAGTGGAGCCCGCTTGGGCCTGCGTATTACCTGCTGGGGTTGTGTGCGATCGGTGCGTTGGTGGGGCTCGTGCTCATTCGGCGGGGACGCTGAGAAGCGATCGCCAGCACGCTGGCTCCTAAACGCAGTTGGCGATCTCTAAAATCGCAGGCAATAAAAAACCCGCCGAGGCGGGTTTTTTTCTGATCCTGCTCAACGTCCTGTCGAGCTGCCATCCTGGCGAGGATCCTTCGTCCTTGAGCTGTCTGAGCACATCCTGTGCTGCAGTTGACGAAGAGAAGGTTACCGATTGGCAGTCGTGGGCCCAAGGGACGTTTCGACCGGCGTCGTGTAAGCCTTTCGCTATACCTGTGTACGCCGTGCGGCGAGCGCGGCGAAAAAGTCGACGTACTGCCGGTGACCACCGGTGAATACCGCATCCAGTCGCAGCGGGTCTTCCGAATCGCTGATCCCAGTCAAAGCAGCCCAGGGTTCAACTGCCTCGCCTGCGTGATAGCTGCTCAGGTGCGCCGCGTCGATCCCAGGGCGCCTGACTTCGCCGCCGCTGCTGTCGATGTACAGAATGACGTTTTCCGTATCGAACGCTACGCCCAGTTGCTGGACCAGCGTCAGAAAACCACGATCGCTGCCGCCACGAAGCTGGCACAGTTCGCCGTCGACATTGGTTGCATGGGACGTGACCGTATCGCCGACACCGACTATGCGGGGCATGTGTGCAGGGTCCAGCCGCTCCCGTGCAAGTGCGAGCAAAGCGTCCAGCTCGTGAGGGGCCTGACGGGCATTAAAGTGCTCACCGAAGGGATAGCGACCTGTGCGCTGAAAGTAATAGTGGTTGAGGATGACGAGAACACCGACTTCCTTGATCGCGCCTTTGAGCATGAACTGGAAGTCCGTGGTGCCGGCGTCGTTGTCGCCCGCGGGTCGAAGGCGTTCATTGCCATGTTCGTCGCGCCCGAGATTCGGTGCGTAATGCACGAAGAAGGCGTCGCCCAATCCTCGCGCCGACGCTTCGCCGAGCAGTCCGGCCATGTAGGTTTCGAGATTGCGTTGCAGGGCGCGGTAACGCTCAGGGCTATCGGCGAGGCGCTGATAGCAGGCGTTGATGTTCAGAGTAGGGGACACAAGGTTGTCGAGCACACAGGCCTCGACGAGGGTGTCGATTTCACCTTCATCGCACGTCGCCCCGCAGGCGCGCAGTGCGGCGCGTAGGTGTTCCGCGAATCGCACTGGCAGCACTTCGAGAAAGGCCAATTCCGCATCACTGACGCCGGGATGGGACACATGGCCGTGGCTGTCCTGTAGCTGTACGCCGCCTGCGGCCAAGCCGGGCAGATAGAAGCCTTGGTCCCGCGGATGCTCTGGCGCGCTGAAAGCACGCTCGATAATACCGTTCACGCCACGGCTGCCGATGTGTTCGCCGTTAGTGAGCACATAGAAATGCCCCGCCAGTCGGTTGGCGGCATCGATATAGCGGCGGTCCAGCGTCCGGGTCAGAGGATCGCGCACCAGGTCCATGCAGACCCCATCGAGGTCCTGGATGATGAGCAGGTTCTCGGTCGCGGCGAGGGCGTCGAGGAGTTCGGTGTGATCGAGGCTGAACGGGCGGATAGGCGTTTTCATGCGCGGCATTGTAGCGGGGTGGTCCCGTAGGTGACGAATGTTGAGTGTGGGCATGCAGCCCGTCTGGGAGCGCTACTCCAGCAGTTAAGGCATAGAGCTGCCACGCAGCCAGCCCGCGCCTATAAGGGGCACCGCTCGGCAGACCAAACTGACCATTCTCGGCTCGTTGCTATAACAACAAGATGACGGGTGAGGGCTACGGGGCCGGGTGGGCCGTTTGTTTTTTATAAGATTCCCAGGGCCTAGTGGCCTTTCATCCAACTGTCACATTTCATTCATAGAGTAGTCACACGGCCTACCGATACTGGCCTCCGCTGACCAACCTTGCTAGGAGCTAGGAATGAAAATGAATCGTTTGATGGCGGCATTTACTCTTGTCGCTGCCAGTGTAGGCGCGGCTTCTGCCGTAGCCGCTGTCGACCCGGCGCTGCCTTCCTATGAGAAGACCACCGGTGTTTCGGGCAACCTGTCCAGCGTCGGTTCCGACTCGCTGGCCAACCTGATGACGCTCTGGGCGGAAAACTTCAAGAAGGAATACCCCAGCGTCAACGTTCAGATCCAGGCTGCCGGCTCTTCCACTGCGCCGCCCGCTCTGACTGAAGGCACCTCCAACATGGGCCCGATGAGCCGTCCTATGAAGGACAGCGAAATTCAGGCGTTCGAGCAGAAGTACGGCTACAAGCCGACCGCTGTTCCGGTTGCGATCGACGCCCTGGCGGTCTTCGTCCACAAGGACAACCCCATCAAGAGCCTGTCGCTGCAGCAAGTCGACGCCATCTTCTCCAGCACTCGCCTGTGCGGCGCTGAGAAAGAAGCCAAGACCTGGGGTGACCTCGGTCTGACCGGCGAGTGGGCACAGCGTCCGATTCAGCTGTTCGGTCGTAACTCGGTATCGGGCACCTACGGCTACTTCAAAGAAGAAGCCCTCTGCAAAGGTGACTACAAGTCCAACGTGAACGAGCAGCCAGGCTCGGCTTCGGTCGTGCAGTCCATCTCCAGCACGGTAAACGCCATCGGTTACTCGGGCATCGGCTACCGCACCGCCAGCGTTCGCGCTGTTCCGCTTTCCAAGAAAGACGGCGGTGAGATTGAAGAAGCCGATGAGAAGAACGCGCTGTCCGGCAAGTACCCGCTGGCTCGTTTCTTCTATGTCTACGTGAACAAGGCGCCTAACAAGCCGCTGGCCCCGCTGGATGCCGAGTTCCTGAAGCTCGTTCTGTCCAAGCAAGGCCAAGAAGTCGTAGTGAAGGATGGTTACATCCCACTGCCGAAGGCTGTTGCCGACAAGACGCGTAAAGAACTGGGCCTCTAAGCCCTGCATTGGTCGGCTCACCCGGGTCGACCTCTTGCAAAAGCCCGCCATCGACGAAATTCGGTGGTGGGCTTCAGTATGTCAAATGGCTGTAACTTTTCTGTCACGAAGGCCCGCTAGGGTGTGCGCATGAATGACTTGGCGAATGACACCATGACCGCTTCTTCAGCTGGCGGTAGCCAGCAAATCGACTTCAATACGCCCGCTTTGCGCCGCAAGCGCCGCATCCGTGCTTTCAAGGACCGGATGACCCGTTGGTACGTTTCCATCGGGGGCTTGGCGGTACTGGGTGCCATTACGCTGATCTTCTTTTATCTGGCGCATGTCGTGATGCCAGTGTTCCAGGGCGCATCCATCGAAGCGGGGGAGCCCGTTCAGCCTGCCTGGATCAAGGAAGAAGGCCGCCCCCTCATGCTGTCCGTCGAAGAGCAAAATACCGTTGGTATGCGCTTGAATGACGCAGGCGCGCTGCAGTTCTTCGATGTGAAGACGGGCGACGCCATGAACCGCATCCAGTTGCCAATCCCTGAAGGCGCCCAAATCGCATCGACGGGTGAAGGCGAGCCGGGTAGCCGGCAGGCCGTTCTTGGCTTGTCCAATGGCCAAGCGGTGGTGTTCCAGGTCGATTATCGGATTACCTATCCGAATGACGTCAAAACCATCACGCCTCAAGTTTCCTACCCTTACGGTGAGGCGCCGATCGAGGTCGATCCGCAAGGGCGTCCGCTGGAGCATGTCGCCGTCAGCGTCGGTAGCTCCGAGCTGACCCTCGTAGGTTCCAACAACCGTGAGTTGTCTGCGATCCGTGTGACCAGCGAACAGAACCTCATTACTGGCGAGACGACGCTCGAAGAGGAGCGGCTGAAGCTGCCGCAGATCTCCGACACCATCAAAGCGATCGTGGTCGATCCGCGGCAGACGTGGCTGTATGTCGTGAACGGCCGTGCCAGCGCTGACGTGTTCGATCTGCGCCGTGGTGAGCTGAACGGCCGTTACCCCTTGCTCGACGGCAAGGCCGAGGTGACGAGCGTACATCCACTGCTTGGCGGCATCTCGCTGATGATCGGTTCGTCCACCGGCAACATTTCCCAGTGGTTCATGGTTCGTGATCCCGATGGCGCAGCAAAGTTGACGCACATTCGCGGTTTCCAGCTGGGCAACAGCGCGATTACCCAGATTATTCCGGAGCAGCGCCGTAAGGGTTTCATCGCGCTCAACCAGAACGGTTTGCTGGGCATTTTCCACAGCACCGCCGAGCGCACCTTGTTGACCGAGCAGGTCATGAACGGTCCCACCATGGGCGCGCTGTCCCCACGTTCGGACGTGTTGCTGGTCGAGTCCAACAATGCATTGCGCACCATTGCGATCGATAACCCTCACCCCGAGATATCCATGAGTTCGCTGTGGGGTAAGGTCTGGTACGAGAACTACGGTGAGCCGCAGTACGTGTGGCAGTCGACCTCGGCCAATACCGACTTCGAACCCAAACTGAGCCTCGCACCGTTGACCTTCGGTACGTTGAAGGCGGCTTTCTACGCGATGATCCTGGCCGCACCGTTGGCCATCTGCGCCGCGATTTACACCGCCTACTTCATGGCGCCGGCCATGCGCCGCAAGGTCAAGCCGGTCATCGAGTTGATGGAAGCGCTGCCCACTGTGATCCTCGGCTTCTTCGCGGGTCTGTTCCTCGCGCCTTATCTGGAAGGGCATCTGCCTGGCGTCTTCAGCCTCCTGTTGCTAACGCCGATCGGCGTGCTGCTGTTCGCCTTCATCTGGAGCCGTCTGCCGGAGCGGGTGCGTTTGGCTGTGCCAGATGGCTGGGAAGCGGCGCTGCTGGTTCCAGTGATCCTGGTGATCGGCTACGGCTCCCTCTACATGAGCGGCTACTTGGAGAACTGGTTCTTCGGCGGCAACATGCGCGCCTTCCTGACCGACGCGGGCATCGATTTCGACCAGCGCAATGCCTTGGTCGTCGGTATCGCCATGGGCTTCGCGGTCATCCCGAACATCTTCTCCATCGCTGAAGACGCCGTGTTCAGCGTGCCGAAGAGCTTGACCTTCGGTTCGTTGGCGCTGGGCGCGACGCCCTGGCAGACACTGACCCGCGTGGTCATCCTGACCGCAAGCCCTGGCATCTTCTCGGCGCTGATGATCGGCATGGGCCGCGCGGTCGGTGAAACGATGATCGTACTGATGGCGACCGGTAACACGCCGATCATGGACGCGAACATCTTCGAAGGCATGCGCACGCTGGCGGCGAACGTCGCGGTGGAAATGCCCGAATCCGAAGTCGGCAGCACGCACTATCGAATCCTGTTCCTGGCAGCGCTGGTGCTCTTGTCGTTCACCTTCATCATGAACACGCTGGCCGAGATCATCCGGACTCGCCTGCGTAAGAAATACGCGTCGTTGTAAGCCATGACTCGAAACGAAAACAACGCCGCGGACGAAACGCCGCGGCAAGAGCATCCGACGAAGGTGGGGCGTGTGAAACAACTTTCCGTCAAAAATTGGTTCAAGAGCGGTTTGCCATGGATCTGGATGACCGGCGCTGGCGTGTCCATCGCAGTCATCATGACCGTGGGCCTGCTGTCGTTGATCGCCGTGAAGGGTCTGGCGCATTTCTGGCCGGCGAATGTCGTCGTCTCGGAATACACCGTGCCGGGCGAAGCGCCGCGCATGATCGCCGGGGAGCTGGTTGAGTCCGAGCAGGTGCCCCGTGCACGTCTCGCCTCGGCTGGCCTGCCGGTGAACGTCGACGGTGGCGAGTTCATGACGCGCGAGCTGCTCAAGATCGGCAACCGCGAGTTCTATCCGGCTGACTTCTCCTGGGTCGTGGGCGAGTGGATGGGCGAGCAGACGCTACCGCCTGAGCTGATGGTCATGGAGCGCCGCGAGTGGGGTAACTTCTACGGCTACCTCGTCGATGTACGCGAAGGCGATCGCGTGGTTGCCCAGGGCGACCAAGCGTGGCCGGAGTTGGTCGAACGCGTCGAACGCGTCACCGACCTCTATGAGGAGCTGCGCCGGTTGCAGCGCGTCGACATCGGCGCGATCAACTACGGCCTGGAACAGCTGCGCCTGAAAACGCGCGGTCTGGAACTGGACAATGAACTGGATGCAGCCGCTCAAGCCGACATCGAGGCAGAACGTGCGGAGTTCAACGAGCGTTACAAAGGCCTGGAGGCACGCTTAGGCGAGCTCAACCAGCAGGTCAATCGCGACTACGCCACCATTCGTACGGTGGATGGTCACGAGGAGCGCTTGCAACTGAGCCATGTCGTACGCGCGTTCCGTCCGAACGCGATGTCCGTGACCGAGAAGCTGGGGCACTACTTCGAGAAGATCGGCGAGTTCGTGGGCGACGAGCCGCGTGAAGCCAATACCGAAGGCGGTATTTTCCCCGCCATCTTCGGCACGATCATGATGACGCTGATCATGGCCGTCATCGTTACGCCTTTCGGTGTACTGGCTGCGATCTACCTGCGTGAATACGCCAAACAGGGCGCGATGACGCGGATCATCCGGATCGCGGTGAACAACCTCGCTGGTGTACCGGCCATCGTCTACGGTGTGTTCGGTCTGGGCTTCTTCGTCTACGTGCTGGGCGGCTCGATCGACCGTCTGTTCTATCCAGAAGCATTCCCGGCGCCAACGTTCGGTACACCTGGCCTGTTGTGGGCATCGTTGACCCTCGCCATTCTGGCGGTGCCGGTCGTGATCGTAGCGACCGAGGAAGGTCTGGCCCGTATCCCGCGTGCACTGCGTGAAGGCTCGCTGGCACTGGGCGCGACCAAGGCCGAAACCCTTTGGCGCGTGGTGCTGCCGATGGCGAGCCCAGCGATGATGACGGGTCTGATTCTTGCCGTTGCCCGTGCCGCCGGCGAGGTCGCACCACTGATGCTGGTTGGTGTAGTGAAACTCGCACCAACACTGCCACTCAACGGCAATTACCCGTATCTGCACCTGGACCAGAAGATCATGCACTTGGGCTTCCACATCTTCGACGTCGGCTTCCAGAGCCCGAACGTGGAAGCGGCCCGCCCGCTGGTATACGCGACTGCGCTGTTACTGGTGCTGGTCATCGCGCTGCTCAACCTGAGCGCGGTGTTCATCCGTAACCACCTGCGCGAAAAATACAAGGCGCTCGATCATTAACGTTTGCTAGACGCATCGGCCCGATACCTGTCGGGCCTCGCGAATCGGAGTGAGACATGCAGCACGAAACCCCCTCCCACGGCATCGATATGGCGGCCCTGGGCCGCACCGAGCGCCAGGCATTGGATCTGAGCCGTGAAAAGGTCGCCCTGGACGTTCCGGGCCTCAACCTGTTCTACGGCAGCAAGCAGGCGCTGTACGACGTCAAGATGATGATCCCCAAGCAACGCGTAACGGCGTTCATCGGCCCGTCCGGTTGCGGTAAGTCGACGTTGCTGCGGACCTTCAACCGCATGAACGATCTGGTCGACGGTTGCCGGGTCGACGGCGAGATCTTGCTCGATGGCAAGAACATCTATGACAAGAACGTGGAAGTTGCCGAACTCCGTCGCCGCGTCGGCATGGTGTTCCAGAAGCCGAACCCGTTCCCCAAGAGCATCTACGAGAACGTGGTCTACGGCCTGCGCATCCAGGGCGTGAACCAAAAGCGCGTGCTCGACGAAACCGTTGAATGGGCGCTCAAGAGCGCAGCGCTTTGGGACGAAGTGAAAGACCGTTTGCACGATTCGGCGCTCGGCCTTTCCGGTGGCCAGCAGCAGCGTCTCGTGATCGCGCGTACCGTGGCGGTCCAGCCAGAAGTATTGCTGCTCGATGAGCCGTGCTCGGCACTCGATCCGATCTCTACGCTCAAAGTGGAAGAGCTGATCTTCGAACTCAAGAGCAAGTACACCATCGTCATCGTGACCCACAACATGCAGCAGGCCGCGCGCGTGTCTGATTACACTGCGTTCATGTACCTGGGTAAGCTGATCGAGTACGGGGATACGGATCGGTTGTTCACCAATCCCGAGAAGAAGCAGACCGAGGATTACATCACCGGTCGCTACGGTTAACCGCACCGGCCATGAGAATGCGCGTCATGCTGCGTCAGCGCCGCTTGCCGTACGTGTATGTACTGTCTGCGCGGCGCTTCCTCGCCTGAAACTCATTCTCAAAGGCCGGACCTTGAGGTAGGTGGTAGGAGCGGAGCGTTACCCCTGTAGGAGCCCACTTGTGGGCGATCCGCTGATGAAGTTCACTCCGACGCTATGGGAGAGCCATCGCCAGCCTTTCCTACAAAAAGCCTTCACGCCAGGCTCATGCCAGGACATTTTGGTAGTCGTTACACCATTCACCCGTCAGGGGACTGAAATGATCAATAAAGACGGTCACACCCAGCACATTTCCCAGCAATTCAACGCCGAGCTCGAAGAAGTCCGCAGCCACCTGCTGGCTATGGGTGGGCTGGTCGAAAAGCAGGTCAACGATGCGGTCAACGCATTGATCGACGCCGATTCCGGACTTGCGCAGCAGGTTCGTGACGTCGATGACGAAATCAACCAGATGGAGCGCAATATCGATGAAGAATGCGCGCGCATCCTGGCGCGTCGGCAACCAGCGGCTTCGGACCTACGGCTGATCATCAGTATCTCCAAGTCTGTGATCGATCTGGAGCGTATCGGCGACGAGGCGACCAAGATTGCTCGCCGTGCAATCCAATTGTGCGAAGAGGGTGAATCGCCTCGCGGCTACGTCGAAGTGCGTCATATCGGCAATCAGGTTCGCAAAATGGTGCAGGAGTCGCTGGATGCCTTCGCCCGCTTCGATGCCGACCTGGCCTTGTCCGTGGCCCAGTACGACAAGACGGTTGATCGCGAGTACAAGACCGCGCTGCGTGAACTGGTCACGTACATGATGGAAGACCCTCGTTCGATCTCTCGCGTCCTGAATGTGATCTGGGCACTGCGCTCCCTGGAGC
This sequence comes from Pseudomonas matsuisoli, assembly GCF_014647635.1. GTDB lineage: Bacteria > Pseudomonadota > Gammaproteobacteria > Pseudomonadales > Pseudomonadaceae > Pseudomonas_P > Pseudomonas_P matsuisoli. The sequence goes on along the minus strand of NZ_BMPO01000004.1, from coordinate 193,737 downwards.
GTATCGGTGATCACGCCCGCAACATTGCGGAACTGGTGATTTACCTCGTACGCGGTACGGACGTTAAGCACATTGGCTTGCGTCGTATGAAAGAAGAAGTCGAAGGCACCCGGGGCGGTGACGAACCGGCGTTGTAGGTTGTTCGTGGGAGCGGGTCTGGCTGCGATCCGCGGGGCGGCCACCCGCCATGCCCGCGATCGCGGTATACCTGCCCCCGATATTCATCAACGAAATGCCATTGCGGGCATGGCCCGCTCCCACAGCGGGAGAGTCGGTAGGTCCGGGCCGCGTCGGCTCACTCGTCCAGCGCTTCGAATTGGCCATCACGCGGAGGTCGAGGCTATGCTGTAGGCCAGTCTTCAGGAGCCGACGATGAGCAAAATCAGTGTATTGATCGTGGATGACGCCTCATTCATCCGCGATCTGATGAAAAAATGCCTTCGCGATAATTTTCCCGGCATCGCGCTCGACGAAGCCACCAATGGCCGTAAAGCTCAACAGATGCTCACCCGGCAATCGTTCGACCTGATCCTGTGCGATTGGGAAATGCCGGAAATGAGTGGTATCGAACTGCTTCAATGGTGCCGTGCGCAGGATTCCCTCAAGGCCACGCCCATCATCATGGTGACCAGCCGTGGCGATAAGGAGAATGTGGTGCAGGCGATCCAGGCGGGAATCTCCGATTATGTCGGCAAGCCCTTCACCAACGAGCAGTTGATCACGAAGGTCAAGAAGGCATTGCACAAGGTTGGCAAACTACAAGCGCTGATCGCGGGGGGGATCGCCAAGCCTCTGGGCAACAGTGCGTTCGCCAATGATTCGCTCAGTGCGCTTACGGGCGGTAATCCGAACCAGGTCAAACCAGCCTCGCCAGCGTCTGCTGCGCCGGCCCGTGCACCTCAGCCGGCGCCCGCTAGCCCGCGCCCGGTGGCGATGCCGAGCGGTCGTGGTCAGGCTCAGTTGCGTTTGCCCAACGGGGCGATGACCTGTGTGATCAAAGCGCTGAGCCTGCGAGATGCTCAAATCGTCGTGAAGCGCGCGGAATTGCTTCCGCAGATTCTCGAAAGTGCGGTGCTCGACCTGGAGCAGGGCGATGATGGCGGTGGAAGCGAGGTTGCGCGGCTCAATGGCTATCTTCACAGCATTGCCGCGCTGGAGCAGAAGCCGGACAGCGAATGGCTGCAGGTGGTGTTCCGCTTTGTGGATCAGGACGCACAGAAAATGGATTACCTTTCGCGCTTGATCGCGCGTGGCACTGCGCAGAAGCATTTCACCCCAGGTGCGTAAAGCATCGGATTGACGTGTTTCCGGCGACCGCTCGACGTGGCGTGCGTGATCTCGACGTACATTTCGGGTGAATTGCGCCCGGGGCATGCGGGTTTCACCCGCGCTACGGTCATACTTTGCGCGATCCGCTTCGGTCGCCTGTGTTTATTGGCGCCAGCGCACCAAAACACGCGCATTGCGTAACTGTGCGACAGTTTCCGGCAGTCGGCCCAGCGGTTGTCGATCATTCCCTGGACATCCACGCCGCTCATGGTTCCTCACGGCGACGTGCCATTCGTCGTTCCGACGGGCGTTTTCGCTCAATGCGCCGATAGTATTTCTACGTGGCGCCAAGGCCACCGCGCTCGAAGAGCACTGACATTCCACGTGTGTGGATGGCCTGTCTCTTGCTAACTGCCTTGGCTGCATTCGGAAAATGCACGTTTGCCAGGGATCCTCCATACATGTCCACCCACGCGCTTTTAGGCTGTCTTCTGCTGATATTCGCAGGCTCCGCGCCAGCAGCGACGATCTATAAGTACGTCGATGCGAATGGGGTCGTTACCTACACCGACAAGGCTGCGCCCGGCGCGCAGGTGTTCACTTTCCGTGACCAGATGGTGGAGAGCCTGGACACGCAGGTGAAGTTGGAAACGCTGAAGCATGTTGCCGGCGAAACGCTGATGGTTCGCAACGACCTGTTTGCGCCGGTCGAAGTCCGACTGGCCATCAACGGGCAGGTTAACGTCAGTGGTGCCCCCGACGAGCCGATCAGCTGGATCGTACCGCCGCGAAGCAACATCCGGCTGGCGACCTTGGCGCCGAGGCAGCCTGGCCAGCCCATGCGCTACACGCCGAAATTCAGCTACGCGCTGGGCGATCCACGGCTACTGCCCAAGCCCTTCAACTATCCGCAGCCATGGCTCGGTGGTCCGTTTCGTCTGACCCAGGGCGCGAACGGCACCTACAGCCACAACACGCCCAAGGGCCGCTACGCGGTCGATATTGCCATGCCCGAAGGCACGCCGATCGTAGCGGCGCGCGCCGGGACCGTGGTGAAGATCGAGAATGCACAGACTGGCCGCGGCGATAATCCATCCGGCAACTTCGTCCGCCTGATTCACGACGACGGGACCATGGGTGTGTATCTCCACCTCATGCGTGGTTCGGTGAAGGTCCGTGAAGGGCAGTACGTCGGTCAGGGCGAGCAGATCGCGCGCTCAGGCAATACTGGAAACAGCACCGGCCCTCATCTTCATTTCGTCGTTCAGCGCAACGTCGGGCTGGCGGTGGAGTCCATCCCCTTCGACTTCGCGCGTCCGGTGGATAAGCTGCCCAATTTCGCGGTGGGTGGGGAATAGCCTGGCGGAACGAAATTCCTAGGTAGGTGAGTAAGTCTGTAGGAGCCAGCCGGGCTGGCTCTCATCAAACAAAAAATATCCTGTTGATTTATAGGCGAAAATTCAGATGACCTCGTGGGAGCGAGCCATGCTCGCGATGGAGTTAGGCCGTCATGCCAATCGCGAGCATGGCTCGCTCCCACAAGGCCCGCACTCACTGCCATGCCCCTGTTTGCTGCGCGACAGCGCGGCGCCTTGGCGGCGGGGAACTCCTACAAAATCTGCGTCCGGCGTCTTGGCGTCTGTTTCAAGAACGCTGCTCTCGGGCCCACGGTCCATTCCACTGTAGCGCTGAGGTAACACTCAATTGTCCACAGCTGGGTTCAGTCCCGTTTGGTGGAACAATATAATGCGCGGCTTTTCGGGTTTGCTGCCTTCGCGCGCAGCGAGCTGCCCTCCGTTTTAAGGAATCCCATGACTCCAGATCAACGATTCGCCCGTCGGGTGCGAGTCGCGATTGCTGCGTTCATCGTGCTGTTCATCTATTTCCTGGTTGCTGACCTGTGGATGCCATTGACGCCGCAGGCTCAATTGACGCGCCCGGTCTTGCGGGTCGCACCGCAAGTCAGCGGGCAGGTCTTGCGCGTCGAGATCGCCAACAATCAGCATGTCTTGGCAGGTGAGGTGTTGTTTCGCCTGGACCCCGAGCCGTTCGATCTGGAGGTAACGGCAGCCGAAATCGCTTTGAAACAAGCAGCGCAGGATAACCGTCAGCTGGATGCCGCCTTGACTGCGGCGCGTGCGGATGAACGCGCGGCCGAGGCCGAGGCGGCGGAGCTCGCGCGTGAGCTACAGCGTTTGTCGCGCCTGCTCAGCAGCCAGAACGTGTCGCGGCAGCAATACGACCAGACGGAAGCCCGCCGGCGCGCCGCTGACGCACGTCTTGCGTCGGCGCAGGCGCGCATCAGCGAGCTCGAGGCACAGCGAGGCAATCGTGGACCCGACAACCTGGCACTATTGCGCGCTGGAAATACGCTGGCTCAAGCAAAGCTTCGCCGGGCCTACAGTGAAGTGCGGGCAGACCGCAACGGCACTGTCAGCAATCTGCAGCTATCACCGGGGGCCTATGTGTCCGCAGGGGCACCGGTCGCCGCATTGGTCAGCGATGAGATCGACATCAGTGCAGACTTCCGCGAGAAGAGCCTACGTCATGTCGAGCCGGGGGACGAGGCCGAGGTAGTCTTCGATGCCTTGCCCGGTCGTGTCTTCCAGGCGCATGTGTCTGCGATTGACGCGGGTGTCCGGGCAGGGCAATACGATGCCAATGGTGACCTCGCCGCGCCGCCGAACTCCGATCGCTGGATTCGCGACGCCCAGCGTCAGCGGCTGCATGTCGTACTCGATGAACCGGCGGCGGCGCCGCTGCCGACGGGCGCCCGTGCCACCGTGCAGTTGTACCCGCACGAATCGGTGATTGGCGGGTTGTTCGGCTGGTTCCAAATCCGCTTCATCAGCCTGTTGCACTACGTTTACTGATGGCCGTCGGGGCGCTTGACGAAAATGGCCTGCGACAATGTCTGCGCATCGCAGGTGGCGGGACGCTGGGGCTGGCCGTGAGCAAGATCGCCGGCTGGGACTTCGGCTCATTCTTCTGCGTGATGCCGATCCTGCTGCTGGGCTTGGTGCCGACGCTCAACGCCCATATCATCCGGCAGTTCCTGGCGCTCACCGTGCTCGCGTGCCTTGAAACCTTGGTGATCTACGGCCTCTTCGGCGATCGGCCCGGCCTGATCCTGCCGCTCGTATTCGTGTCGTTCTTCTGGCGTTTCTGGCTGATGGCGCAGGGGCCGCTGTTTCTCTTCGGTGCGATGGGCATCGTGTTCGTCTCGATCTTGCTGCATTTTGCGAGCTACCCGGATACACATCTGTACGACATGATCGCCAGCCAGCTGACGGCCGCCGTCATCACCGTTGGCATCGCGTTTCTGATGTTCTATCTGTTTCCCGATGTGGAGCCACGCCAGCCACCAAAGCCCGCCGCCAAGGATGTGGCATCCCGGCGGCATGAGGCATTGCTTGGTGCCACCATCGCGACCCTCTCCTTCGCAATCTTTCAGATGCTGGATTTGCGCGACTCATTGTCCGCGCAGGTGGCATCGATCCTGATCCTGTTTCCCATGCACTGGAACGGCATCCGCTTCGCCGGGCGTATCCGTGCGCTGGGCACGCTGTTGGGCTGTGCCGTCGGCTTGGTGATGCAACTGGTATTGATCGACCACTTCAACGTGTTGCCGCTGGTCACGGTCATCTATTGGCTTGCCCTGTTCTACTGCGCGCGCACGCACGTGTTGGAAGGGACCCAGGGCATCGGTTTTGGTGCATTGACGACACTGGCGATCGTCTTCGGACAGTACCTCACGCCGGAGCAGGACGTGGTCTACGCGATCGTCTATCGCTTCACCTCGGTGTCGGTCGCGGTACTGCTGACGCTGTTGACGGTGTATGTCATCCATTCGCTGCTCAATCGTTTCGACGCCACACGCCACGCCTGATGTGTGAGGCGCCGCGTAACGGGGCGCCTTATACTTCGCCGGTCATGGAATACGGCAGGGTAGCGGTGTGATGCGAGCGGCGAAGGATAACGAGCGTGCTCAGGCGGTCGTGCGGCTGGTCATTGGGGGCGTCGCCATAGCGTACATGTGCGCCACCTATGCGCTTGGTCTCATGGACCGAGGCGCGTTCATGCAGGTCGCTACGTACGCGCTGGTGTTCATGTTCCTGTCCATCGTGCTCTTCGGCTGGATCGTCGCCTTTCCAGGCGTATTCCATTACCGGCGCTTGTTAGCCATCGGCCACGACTACGTCGCGATCAGCGCGTGCATGATCATGGGCGGAGAATCCATGCTGCCGGTGTTTGGCGTGATGCTGTGGGTTACGGTGGGCAATGGCATGCGCTACGGTTCGCGGTATCTGGCACTCGCGACCGGCATCGCGTTGGTATCGATCGCAGTGATCGTCGAATCCATGCCCTACCTGCAAGCGCAGCCGTACGTGGTGTTCATGCTGGTCATCACCATGATTGCGGTACCGGCGTACTCGCACATTCTCCTCAGGCAAACCCGCGAGGCCACTGAACAGGCGCGCGCCGCGAACCTCGCCAAATCGCGTTTTTTGGCACAGGCGAGCCATGATCTGCGCCAGCCCATCTATGCCATCAACCTGTTCACAGCCTGCCTGCGCGATGCCAATCTGGGCCAGGAAGAACAACGGATGGTGGAGAATATCGACAAGTCGCTCTACAGCGTCTCGCAGCTGTTTCGTTCGATTCTCGACCTCTACACCCTCGATAACGGCAAGATGGTCGCAAGTACTCAGCCGGTAGCGCTTGGGCCGCTCATGGATGAAGTCGCACGGGAGAACGCTGAAGCAGCGCGCTGGGCAGGCACGGCGATTCGCGTACGTCCAACGTCGCAATGGGTGATGACCGATCCCAGCCTGTTACGAACCATCCTGCAGAATCTCATTTCGAACGCGATCAAGTACGGCAATGGCAAACCAATTTTAGTGGGAAGCCGGGCCCGGCAAGGCGACATCGCGATCGAGGTGATCGACTGTGGTCGAGGCATTCCGCCTGCGGATATCGGGAAGGTGTGCGATGAGTTCTATCGGGTTCGCGCGATTCGCGATCGGGATATAGAAGGGTTGGGCCTGGGGCTCTTCATCGTTAGTCGGCTGGTGAACCTCCTGACCCTGCGACTTTTCTTTCGTTCGAACGAGGGCAGGGGTACGCGGGTCGTGGTGGAGGGGCTCAAGCGAGCGATCGAGCCGGCAATGGCGGAGGAGCGTCCTTCAGTGGTCATCAGCCCACTGACGGGCTTACATGTGTTGCTCATCGAAGACCAGCAGAGCGTGCTGCAGGCCACGGCGACCCTGCTGGAGAAGTGGGGTTGCCAAGTCAGCACAGCGGCTTCGATTCCTGACTCGCTGGTGCCTTGCGATCTGGTCGTGACGGATTTTGACCTAGGGACCGAAGCCTCGGGCGCGGATTGTATCGAGTACCTGCGCCAACTCAGCGGACGCCATATTCCCGCAGTGGTCGTCACCGGTCATGACGTGGCGACGGTCGAAGCGATCATCGCCGATCCCAGCGTGCCCGTACTGTCAAAGCCGGTCGCGCCTGCGGATTTACGGTCGCTCTTGGCGAGCTTGCGCATTCGGCATGCGCTGGGGCACGCGGAAGGCGCCTAACCTTGCCGGAAAAGCCCGGCTTGAGCGCCGATGCCGGCCGCGGCGGCGCGGCTATTGACCTTCAATACGCGTAGCAACGCGGACACATGAATACGTACGGTGAAAGGCGAGATGTCGAGGATGCGGGCGATCTCTTTGTTCGACAGGCCATCGACCAGCAACCGCAGCACGTCTCGCTGCCGAGCAGTAAGCTGGTCGATCTGACTCTGTACATCCAGAGTGCTGATAAGCGTCGATGTGTTGTAGCGGACCACGAAATCGCCGTTGCGCACGTGGACGATGGCATCGGCAATTTCGGTGGCGTTCAACGCCTTACCAATGAAGCCGTCCGCGCCGCAGGACATCAAGGTATCGATAAGTGCCGAATTCTCGATCATCGATACGATGATCAGCGATGTTTGCTGAAATTCCTGACGTAGATCTGCGATCGATTGCTTCGGCTCGACCCCGGGAAACATCAGATCCAGCAGGATCAGCGTTGGCGCAGGTGTCGCGCGCGCCGCATCCAGGACCTCCTGAAGCGTACCGGCCTCTACGACGGTGGCTTCGGGCAACAGGTTTCGCACGATGCGGGACAAGCCTTCCCTGAAAACGGGGTGATCATCGCCGATGATCACACGTTCGGTCCTGCTGATTTTCGCCATCGCGCGTCGCCTGATTGCAGTCCTACAATTCCGTGGTGGATCGAACACCGCACCTACGGTCCGGCTACCTGCCAGATTCAATTCGACGAAGAGTACTGTATTTGTGAGCCATTGGGCAGAACGGCGCGTGGATGTCTCGCGCGCGCCATTCAGTCCCCTCGGTCGGTATGCAAGTGCGAACCCGTTTCCTCAGGGTCCACCTGCAGCACTTTAGCCAAGACGATTTTGGGCCCTTTCATCTTTTTAATGATGATTCGCAGGCCCTCGGTTTCCAGAACTTCGTCCTCTTCGGGAACCCGATTCAGGGCGTCGTAGACCATGCCCGCGAGGGTTTCTGCTTCGAGGTGATCGAGGTCGATGTTGAGCAGGCGCTCCACCTTGAACAGTGGCGTGTCCCCGCGCACCAGCAGCTTGCCTGGCTTGTACGCGACGATGCCGCGCTCGGCCTTGCGGTGCTCGTCCTGGATATCGCCGACGAGCGCTTCCAACACGTCTTCCATGGTAAGAAAGCCCACGACCTTGTGGTCCGCCTCTTCCACCAGCGCGAAGTGGGCGCCCCCCTTGCGGAAGGTTTCCAGCAGCTCGGACAGTGGCATGTTGCGCGACACGCGCTCGATCGGGTGCATGAGCTCCGTGGGATCGAATGCGGAAGGCAGCATTTCCAGTAGCGACAGTTCGAGCAACAGATCCTTCACGTGCAGCACGCCGACGAACAGGTTTTTTTGCTCGTCGTAGACTGGGTAACGGCTGTACTTGTGTCGGCGGAAGAGGGTGAACAGTTCGTGGAGCGGCGTATTCGTCTCGATATACACAAGGTCTTCGCGCGAGTTTGCCCAATCGACGACTTCCAGCTCGCCCAGCTCGACGGCGGACGCCAGCACGCGCATGTCCTGATCGCTCGGGTCGTGCGCACGGCTGGAGTGCAGAATCAGCTTCAGTTCATCGCGGCTGTAGTGATGCTCCTGATGCGCGACGTCCTGACCCGCAATGCGCAGGATGGCGTTGGCACTGGCGTTGAGCAGGTAAATGGCCGGGTACATCAGCCAGTAGAAAAGATAGAGCGGTACGGCCGTCCACAGCGAAAGCAGCTCGGGCTTGCGAATGGCCCAGGACTTCGGCGCTAGCTCACCCACGACGATGTGCAGATAGGAAATGATGAAAAAGGCGGTGAAGAACGCGACCGCATGTACCAGCGCGGGTGTGTCGATGCCCATTGCGGAGAGCAGCGGCTCCAGCAGGTGCGCGAAAGCCGGTTCACCGACCCAGCCCAGGCCCAGCGAGGCTAGTGTGATACCCAGCTGGCAGGCCGATAGGTAGGCGTCGAGCTGGCTGTGGACCTTGCGCAAGATATGGCCGCGCCAGCCGTGGACCTTGGCGATTGCTTCGACACGCGTGGCGCGAAGCTTGACCATGGCGAACTCGGCCGCCACGAAGAAGCCGTTGAGCAGGACAAGGAAGAGGGCGAAGAAGATCAGGCCGAAGTCGGCGAGGTAGACCGAGGTGAAACCAGGAGAAGGGTCCATGAGCGTAAGAGACGAAATGTCCTTGAAAGTAAGAAGCGATCGGGCTCGGGCCTTGCCGAGCGAAGTGCAGCGCGCGTGTCATATGCCCGCGATGCGTCGAAAACGTTCCTACAGATACGGCCTGTAACGGCAGGTTTCAAGCCTTTTTCGTCAGCATCGACCATTTTGACTACGCGGACCGTATCCGTTGCGGCTGGAGATTCAGTCCTCGACGATCTGCGACGGTGGGAAATGGCAGGTAAAGACACTGCCGCGCAGCAGCGTGCTCTCGATGTCCAGCCGTCCTTTATGGCGGAGCAAGACGTGCTTGACGATCGCTAGCCCAAGGCCCGTGCCTCCTGTCTTGCTGGCGCGGCTTGAATCCACGCGGTAGAAGCGCTCGGTCAGGCGCGGTAGGTGCTTGGCATCGATACCAGGGCCGTTGTCCTGCACGGAAAGGTACGCACCGTTCTCATCGCGCCAGCAGCGGATGCGAATCTCACCTTTCTCAGGTGTGTATTTGACGGCATTGAACACCAGATTCGAGAACGCGCTGCGCAATTCGGTCTCGCTGCCCTTGATGCTCAAGTTGGCGTCGGCCTCCAGCACGATGTGGTGCGCGCGCTCGGCCGACAGCGCCTGGGCATCGGTCTTGATCGATGACAACACGCGCAGCATCGGTACCGGATGATTGTCCGAGGGATAGTCGGTCGCTTCCAGGCGTGCAAGCAGGAGCAGGTCGTTGAGCAGGCTCTGCATCCGCGTGGCCTGTTGCTGCATCTGTTCCATTGCACGGCGCCAGCGGGGGTTGGCGCCTTCGCTATTGTCGAGCAGGGTTTCGAGGTAGCCGGTGATGACGGTGAGCGGCGTACGCAGCTCGTGGGAGACGTTGGCGACGAAATCCTTACGCATCTGTTCGAGCTGGTGGACGCGTGTCACGTCACGGACCAGCATCAGATGCTCATCGTTGCCATATCGGGTGATCGTGAATTGAATGCGAACGCGGTCGTTCACCGGCGAGGCAATTTCCAGTGGGACGGCGTGGTTGCCGCTCTCGAAGTAATCCTTGAAACGCGGATGGCGCAGCAAATTGGCGATTGGCTGGCCGACGTCCTGAGGCTCCTTGAGGCCGAGCAGGCTTTCCGCGGCCGGGTTCCACCATTCCAGATTGCCCGAGTTGTCTACCATGATGACTGCGTCGCGTAGGGCAGTGGTCGATTCCTGGGCGCGATCGATGATGGCTTGGAGGCGGTCGCGTGATTGCCGGCTGCGACGCTGAAGGTGATAGACCTGGTCGAAGAGCTCTTCCCATACGCCTTTGGCTTCAGGCACGTCGGCTTCGAGATCGGCTTTTTCCAGCCAGCTGCGCAAGCGCATGAGATCACGCAGGATCCACGCGAGATAGCCCGCTAGCGCCAGCGCCATGCTCCAGCCGTAGGCGCCTGTAATGAAACCGAGCACGAGCGCGACCGTGATCAGGAGAATCGCGTGGCGGATCAGCAGATGACGCCAATTGCTATTCAAGGGGGTGTGCTCCGAAGGGTTCGTCAAAGACGTCCGTGCAGTGACGTTGCCATTTATCGAACAGGGCGCGCATTCTCACATAAGCCGGCGGGCGTGCCATAGGCACGCCTAGTAACGTTCAAGGTCCTGGCCGGAACCATCGTTTGCGCGGGAGATGGCTCGATCGCCGGGGCGCCGATCGCCTGGCAAACGAAGGCGCTCCGTCAGACCTTGATGGAAAACCGGTAACCCGTGCCGCGTACGGTTTGCACCAGGTTTTCGTGGGCCTCGCCCAGTGCCTTGCGCAGGCGGCGAATGTGCACGTCGACCGTGCGCTCTTCCACATACACGTTGCCGCCCCAGACCTGATCAAGCAGCTGTCCGCGGGTGTAGGCGCGTTCCTGGTGGGTCATGAAGAACTGCAGCAGGCGGTATTCGGTCGGGCCCATTTCGGCGGGTCGACCGTCGATGGTCACGCGGTGGCTAACCGGGTCCAGCAGCAGGCCACCTACTTCGATGGGCGTTTCGTTATCGGCATGGCCAGTACGGCGCAGTACCGCCTTCAAGCGCGCGACGAGCTCGCGCGGCGAGAACGGCTTGGTGATGTAGTCATCCGCACCGACTTCGAGACCCTGGATCTTGTTGTCCTCGTCGCCCTTGGCCGTGAGCATGATGATCGGGACATCATTGGTCAGCTCGTCACGCTTTAAACGTCGCGCCAATTCGATGCCGGAGGTGCCGGGAAGCATCCAGTCCAGCAGGATCAGGTCCGGCTTGCGGTCCACGATCAACGCGTGCGCTTGCTGTGTGTTTTCCGCCTCCAGGCAATCGTAGCCCGCCATTTCCAGGGCGACCGCGATCATTTCCCGAATGGGCGCTTCGTCGTCGACGATGAGGATGCTTTTACCCGCCATGTCCTGCCTCGAGTCATTTGCTACAGCGCTGCATTAGATAACGGTTTTGTTGCAGAGATGTGACAAGCGTAGCCTATGTTCATCCCATAATATGGGATGAACTTTCATATATTGAGATAATCAGAAGGGAGCACTAGGATCTCGGTCATGAATGAACAAAACAAAAACATACCTACAGGTGCACAAGCACTGTTTCGCGGCCTCGCGGTTATCGATGCCGTTGCCGAAGGTGCAGTGACCCTGCAGCGGATTGGCGACGTTATCGGCTGCACACGCAGCACCACCCACCGCTTGGTGTCGGCACTCGTCCAAGCGAATTACCTGCGCGCCAGCAACGGTGAATACCAGTTGGGTTCACGGCTGATCGAGCTTGGTTTTCGGGCCCGGGCCCAGGTGCCATTGATTCAAATCGCTCGCCAGCATTTGTGTGCCTTGTCCGAATGCTGTGGCGACACGATCCATCTCGGCGTCCGCGAAGAGGACGACGTTTTCTACCTCGATAAAGTCGCCGGCAGCCGTGGGCTGGAAATGCGCTCGCGCATCGGTATGCGCATGCCGTTAGCCCTGACGGGGGTGGGCAAGGCGCTGATGCTCGACCTAGACGAAACGGAATGGGCGCGGCTCTACGACGCGGGCGTTTCGCGTCGGACCGGGCCAGGCCTGCGTGATGAATTCACACCATGGTCCGATTATCTCGCTCAGCTCAAACGTTATGCCGCGGGTGGTTACAGCTTGGACCTGGAAGAGAACGAGCTCGGTATCCGCTGCGTTGCCGCGCCGATTCGCGACGCAAGCGGCGCGATCGTGGCGGCCCTGTCCGTAGCCAGCGCCATCACCTACATGCCCGAGTCCCGGCTCGAAGAACTGCGCCCCGGCGTGGTAGATGCCGCTCGGGCGATTTCTTTCGATCTGGGCTGGAGGCCTTAATGAGCGCACTCATCGCCCTGGACTGGGGAACCTCATCCCTGCGCGCGCAATTGCTCGACGCAGACGGCGTGGCGGTGGAAACCCGTACCCGACCCTGGGGCATCATGCACACGCCGGCGGGTGATTTCGCCACGGCTTTTCGTACGTTGGTCGGTGACTGGCGGGAGCGCTGGCCGGATGCGCCGGCCCTCGCCTGCGGCATGATCGGTAGCCGTAACGGCTGGCGTGAAGTGCCTTACGTCGATGCGCCTGCCGACGCCGCTGAGCTCGCCAAGGGCCTGCTGAGTTTCGACAGCGGATGCGGCGATCTACATCTGGTGCCGGGCGTCATGCAGCGGGGCGAGCTCCCCAATGTGTTGCGCGGTGAAGAGACGCAAGTGTTCGGCGCCTTGCAGATGTGCCCCGAACTCGTCGAGCGCGGCGTGCTGGTCCTGCCTGGCACGCACAGCAAATGGGTCGACGTGTGCGAGGGCCGCCTGGAGCGTTTCGCCACCTACATGACCGGCGAGCTGTTCGCCGTTCTGCGTGATCATTCGATTCTCGGGCGACCGGCTCGCGACGAAGGTCACGAAGGCGCCGCCGATGCCTTCCAACTGGGCCTTCGCAATGCCCGCGATGCCGGTGCCCAAGGCATCGCATCACGCTTGTTCACCACGCGCAGCCTGTATCTTGCCGAAGCCCTGCCGGCCGCCCACACGCTGGATTACCTGTCCGGCCTGCTCATCGGCGAAGAGTTGCGCAGCGTCGTCGCGTCACTGCATGACGAGGCCTGCCCGCCGCTGGTGCTCATCGGCGATGCCGCGCTCTGCGACCGCTATCGCCAAGCCCTCGCGTTTTACGGAATCACGGAAACGCGCCATCTCGAACACGCCACCCGCGCCGGCCTTTGGCAGATCGCCACCGCCGCCGGACTTGTGGCCGCTCGTGCGTCCTGACAGGAGCTGCTCATGTTCAACGACTACCTTGCACACCTTCCGCTCATCGCGATCCTGCGTGGCATCACCCCGGCGGAAATCGTGCCGGTCGGCCGCGCCCTGTACGCCGCAGGCTTTCGCGTTATTGAGATTCCGCTCAACTCGCCCGAGCCCTTGGAAAGCATCCGCCTGCTGTCCCGCGAACTGGGCGAGGACTGCCTCATTGGCGCCGGCACCGTACTGAACGAGCGACAGGTCGCAGATGTGGCTTCAGCGGGCGGGCGACTGGTGGTTTCGCCGAATGCGAACACGGCGGTGATCCGCGCGACCAAGGCTGCTGGCATGGCCAGTGCACCGGGTGTCGCTACGCCAAGTGAAGGCTTCGCCGCCCTCGACGCCGGTGCGGATGCCTTGAAGCTGTTTCCCGCCGAACAACTTGGCCCAGCCGTACTCAAGGCCTGGCGCGCGGTGTTCCCAAAGGAGCTGCCAATGCTGCCGGTCGGCGGCATTACGCCAGACAACATGACGCCGTACCTCAATGCCGGCGCGAACGGCTTTGGGCTCGGGTCCGCGCTGTACAAGCCGGGCCTCACGCCGGCGCAGGTGTCCGCCAACGCCGAGGCGTTCGCGTCCGCGTGGCGCGCGCTGCGTACCTGATACTTCTCCCACCCGAAACAAGAACGACGGGGATCCCGCCATGAAAATTACCAAGCTCACCACTTACATCGTGCCGCCGCGCTGGTGCTTCCTCAAAATCGAGACGGACGAGGGCGTTACCGGCTGGGGCGAGCCCGTGCTGGAAGGCCGCGCCCATAGCGTGGCCGCTGCCGTCGAAGAGCTGGGCGAATACCTGATCGGCAAGGATCCACGGCAGATCGAAGACCACTGGACCGTGCTCTACCGCGGTGGTTTCTATCGGGGCGGCGGTATCCACATGAGTGCGCTGGCCGGTATCGACCAGGCATTGTGGGACATCAAGGGCAAGGCGTTGGGTGTGCCCGTGCACGAACTCCTCGGTGGCCAGGTGCGGGACAGTATTCGCGTCTACTCCTGGATCGGCGGCGATCGTCCGGCGGAAACCGCAGCCCACGCCCTGGAGCGTAAGGAAAAAGGCTTTACCGCGATCAAGATGAACGCCTCCGAAGAGATGCAGTTCGTCGATACCTTCGACAAGGTCGATCAAGTCCTGGCCAACGTAGCCGCTATCCGCGAAGCCTGCGGTCCGCACTTCGGCATCGGTGTCGACTTCCACGGCCGCGTGCACAAGCCCATGGCCAAGGTCCTGATCAAGGAGCTCGAGCAGTTCCGCCTGATGTTCATCGAAGAGCCAGTGCTCAGCGAAAACTACGAAGCCCTCAAAGAAATCGCGCTGATGAGCAACACGCCCATCGCGCTGGGCGAACGTCTGTATTCGCGCTGGGACTTCAAACGCATCCTGCAGGACGGCTACGTCGATATCCTCCAGCCGGACCCGTCCCACGCCGGCGGCATCACCGAGACGCGCAAGATTGCCAACATGGCTGAAGCCTACGACGTCGCCATCGCGCTGCATTGCCCGCTCGGCCCGATCGCCTTGGCCGTGAACCTGCAGCTCGACGCCAACTGCTACAACGCCTTCATCCAGGAGCAGAGCCTCGGCATTCACTACAACCAGGGCAACGACCTGCTGGACTACATCAAGAATCCCGAGGTCTTCGACTACGCCGACGGCCACGTGAAGATTCCGCAAGGGCCAGGGCTCGGCGTCGAGGTGAACGAGGAATACGTCAAGGAGCGGGCCGAGGTTGGGCATCGCTGGCGCAATCCCATATGGCGGCACAAGGACGGCAGTTTTGCCGAATGGTGAAAATTCGCTTCGGGGCTGCTGCGCTTGCTGGCGCTGCGTTGGAACTCGATTCGAAATGCTCATGCACTTGATGTGCACTGCGCGTTCTCACCGAGTTCCGCCTTGCGCCAGCTGCGCTCGCGACGCCCTGAAGCGAATTTTGGCCGACCCGACTCTCTTTGGCTGACAACGGTGAATCGCGCCTGAAAGGCGTGGTTGAAGCCAGCTCTCCCCAAACCAGCTCGCAACAATTCCAAAACAGGTACCGAGCGATGCAAACGAGTGCTTCACAAGGGGCCGCGCAGGCGGCAGCGAATCTCGGCAAGCCGACGCGTTCGCGTTATTTCATCATGGTGCTGCTGTTCGTAACGGTGGTGATCAACTATCTGGACCGCAGCAACCTGTCCATTGCCGCGCCACATCTAGCGAAGGATCTGGCGATCGATCCGGTGCACATGGGCTTAGTGCTGTCGGCGTTTGGCTGGACGTATGCGGCCATGCAGATTCCTGGCGGCTGGCTGGTGGACAAGGTCTCGCCACGGGTGTTGTATCCGTTGGCAATCGGCCTGTGGTCCCTGGCGACCGTTGGCCTTGGGTTCGTGGGCAGCTTCATCGGGTTGATCGTATTGCGTTTGGCGGTCGGCGCGCTGGAGGCTCCGGCTTATCCCATCAACAATCGGGTCGTGACGAGTTGGTTCCCGGAGAGCGAGCGGGCAACCGCTATCGGTTTCTACACGTCGGGGCAGTTCGTTGGCCTCGCGTTTCTGACGCCGGTGCTGATCTATTTGCAGCAGACGTTCGGCTGGCACATGGTGTTCGTCGTGACGGGTGGGATCGGAATCGTCTGGGCCGTGATCTGGTACGCCGTTTACCGCGAGCCAAAGGACTTCAAAGGGGCCAACGAGGCTGAGATCGCGCTGATCGAACAGGGCGGTGGCCTCGTCGATTTGGACAAGGCGAACAGCACCAAGGCGCCGTTCCAGTGGCGTGATCTGGGTATCGTGTTGAGCAAGCGCAAATTGTGGGGCATTTACCTGGGGCAGTTTTGCCTGACGTCGACGCTTTGGTTCTTCCTCACCTGGTTCCCGACGTATCTGGTGCAGTACCGTGGCATGGACTTCATCAAAGCGGGCTTTTTGGCATCGGTGCCGTTCCTCGCGGCGTTCTTCGGCGTGATCTGCTCGGGGCTGCTGTCCGACTGGCTGGTACGCCGTGGCTACTCGCTGGGCATCGCCCGCAAACTGCCCATCATCAGTGGTTTGCTGATTTCGACCGCCATCTTCGGCGCCAACTACGTGGACACACCAGCGCTGATCATTGCGTGCCTCGCCATTGCTTTCTTTGGCAATGGACTGGCATCGATCACCTGGTCGATGGTCTCGGCCCTTGCGCCGGCACGTCTGCTGGGGCTGACCGGAGGAGTGTTCAACTTCGTCGGTAACCTGTCGGCGATCTGCGTGCCCATCGTGATTGGCTTCCTCGTCGAGGGCGACAATTTCGCACCGGCGATCACCTACATCGCGGTAATGGCGCTGATCGGCGCGTTGAGCTACGGCCTGCTCGTCGGCAAAGTCGAGCGCATCGAGGAATAACGCTGCTCCGTATTCGTAAGGCGGGTGCAACCTGCGGTGTTTCAAAGTACGCCGCGCGGGTTGCACCGCCCTACGAAGACATCGCTGCCTGTGCAACCTGCGCCCGTGCCTGTGCGCAGTACAGCACGCCCTGCAAGTGTATCTGCTCGAGAACACTAGCCCCGAAGCTGCTATCTTCCCGAAACCGAACCATCGGACCGGTCGGTTGACCTGGGATGACGCCGCGCGTCCTCGATAGACACGTCAACGGACCTTGTGACCTGTAATGCCATCAAAGCTGGGCTTACAGCTATTTCTCCTAAAAAGACTCACGAGGAACGCACATGCGCCTGATTCAAGGGTTCGCTCTTTTGCTATCGCTGTGTGCTGGCATGGCCCATGCCGAGGCACTGGATGACATTAATGCGCGCGGCACGCTGCGCGTTGGATTGGAAGGCACGTACCCGCCGTTCAACTATCGCGAAGGTGGTCAGTTGGTCGGCTTCGAGGTGGAGCTGGCCGAGGCCTTGGCGAAGGAGATGGGTGTCAAAGCCGCCTTCACCACCGCCGAATGGAGCGGCCTGCTGGCGGGGCTGCAAGGCAACAAGTACGACGTGGTAATGAATCAGGTATCGGTCTCGGACAAGCGTCGCAAAGTGTTCGATTTCAGCCAGACCTATACCTACTCCAGCCCGCAGCTGATCGTGCGCGAGGACGAAACGCGCCACTTTTCGTCCTTTGAAGATCTCGTTGGTTTGAAACTTGGCGTGGGGCAGGGCACCAACTTCGCCGAGCAGGCGCGTGCGGTCAAAGGCATTCATGTACAGACGTATCCTGGCGCGCCGGAATACCTGCAGGATCTCGTTGCCAAGCGCATCGACGCGGCCCTGAACGACAGCCTGTTGATTCCCTATGCGATCAAGCAGGCCAAGTTGCCGCTCAAGGCCGGTGAGCCGGTCGGTGCTCCGACCGAAATGGCCATTCCCTTCCAGAAGAACAATCCGAAGCTGGAAAAGGCGATCAACGACGCGCTGGATACCCTGAAGGGTAATGGCGAATTCGCAAAGATCTCCAACAAGTGGTTCGCGCAGGACGTCAGCAAGCCTGCTGCTGCCCAGTAATGCCTTGATCGACCGGCGCCGCAGGCGGTGCCGGCTCTGGAGCCTGCATGGACTTGAGTTCCTTTGTGCCCGCGATGTTCACCAACTGGCTCGGGCTCGTCGAAAGCGGCTGGCCATTGCTGGTGCAGGGCACGCTTTACACGTTGATGTTCGCCTCGGTGTCCATGGTGCTTGGACTGGCGCTGGGGTTCATCACGGCAGTGATACGCGTCGTCAACATACCCCTTATCGCACCGTTGTTCGCCGTGTACGTCAGCGCAATGCGCGGCACGCCGTTGCTGGTGCAGATCTTCGTCATCTACTACGGGCTGCCCAGCCTCGGCGTGGAGTTCAGCCCGGTCACGGCGGGCATCCTGGCGTTGACACTGAACGTTGCGGCCTATCTGTCCGAGTCCATGCGCGGCGCCATTCTCGGGATCGATAAAGGTCAGTGGGAATCAGGCATTTCAATGGGGCTGACCTGGTTTCAAGTGCTGTGGCGCATCATCACCCCGCAAGCTTTGCGCCTGGCGGTGCCGAGCCTTTCGAACAGCTTGATCAGCCTGATCAAGGACACGTCGCTGGTCTCAGTGATTACCGTTACCGAGTTGATGCTGGCAACGAAGGAACTAATCGCCGAAACCTTTCAGCCGTTACCGCTCTATCTTACGGCGGCGGCGATCTATTGGATTCTGTCGTCGTTGTTCGAGCGGGTGCAGCGGTTTCTGGAAAAGCGCCTTACGGAGCCGATGAAGCGGTGAGGGTGTTGAGTGCGGTGTGAATCTGGTGGTCATAGGGGCGACCTTCGGTCGCCTTCGCGACTAAAGTCGCCCCTACATGGTTCGGGTAGGCCTCTAGCTCAACGTATCCACAGTATCTGTAGGGGCGACCGGGCGGCGGTCCGCTTTAGTCGCGAAGGCGGCAGAGCCGCCCAAAGGGTCGATGGACCGCACCATTTCGCCGCCATCGCCCCTCACCCCACCGCGTAATGCATCACGATCCCCGCAAAGATCGCCAAGCCCGCCCAATGGTTATGCAGGAACGCCTGGAAGCACACCATTGGCTCGCGATTCCGTGTCTTCCAGAACTCCCACGCAAAGCAACCGGCGGCGGCCATCAAGCCGAGGTGGAACCACCCGCCCAGCTCGAATTGCCCACCCGCCAGGATCAAGCAGAACAGTGCGAAGAGCTGTAACCCCAGGATGATCACCCGGTCGGCGTCACCAAACAGAATGGCCGTGGACTTGATACCGATTTTCAGATCGTCCTCGCGATCCGCCATGGCGTAGTAGGTGTCGTAGCCCACTGTCCACACCACATTGGCGATGAACAGCAGCCACACCGCCGCTGGTAACTCGCCGGTTTCAGCCGTGAACGCCATTGGCATGCCCCAGGCGAACGCCGCCCCCAGCACCACCTGCGGGTAATAGGTGTAGCGCTTCATGAACGGGTAGAGCGCGGCAATGGCGACCGCGCCGAAGGACAGCCAGACCGTCGTGGCATTGGTCAGCAGGACCAGCCCGAACGCGATCACGACCAGAATGGCGGCGAAGCCCAACGCTTCCTTTGCGCTGATGTGCCCCGTGGCCATGGGGCGTTCGCGGGTACGGCTGACGTGCCCGTCGAAATTGCGATCTGCGTAGTCATTGATGACGCAGCCTGCCGCGCGCATCAGCACGGTACCGAACACGAAGATAACCAGGTTCTTCACACTCGGTACGCCCTCGGCGGCGATCCACAAGGCCCAAAGTGTCGGCCATAGCAGTAAATAGATGCCGATGGGTTTGTTCATGCGGGCCAACACCCAAAAGTCGCGCCAGCGGTGCATGTATTTGCCTTGGCGGGTAGGCGGCGTGGCGAAGGCTTTGCGGGTCGACGGTTGGGGCTGTTCGCTAATGGAGCGCTTACGTTTTTTGGTCATCGTCTTACCTGGATGAGGCGGCTTCGGCAGCCCAGAACGCGGGCAGAAATACTTCCATGACCAGCACGCCCAGTGCATTCCGGCGAAAAACGGAGCGGCGTGCCCAGAGCGTTGCATCGTTTGGGAATGGAAGCCAGGCGGGGGGATAGCCTGCTGCTTTCAATTCGCCACGGGAGAACGCGCGATCGCTGAAGAGCAGCTCCCCGAGGGAGCGAGTGCCAAGGCTGGCAAGATCGAAGCCATCGGCGCGCAATGCGGACTCACCCGCAACGCTGCGGGCGTACACCCAGCCTTCACCGTGCCCACGCAACAGAACCTCGCGTGCCCAGCCACAGCTGGCGTGCGGTAGCCCGAGCTCTTCGCATTCGTCGCTGCGTAGTGTCTGCCACCCTTCTTTGAGTGGGAGTACGCTGAACTCTCCTTCGGCCAAGGCCGTGAGCCTGCGCGTGAGGGAGTCCTCATTGAACAACCATTCGCGCTCGCGAGGTTCCACGTGGAGCATCTGGTCGGCAGCCAGCCATTGCGGGGCAGGTCGGGTATTAGGCACAGGGCGCTCTGTGTTCGTCATGGAGCGGCGAGTTTAGCAGCGGCAATAGGGGCTGGCATCCGATGGTACAAAGCCTGGGCTCACTCGAGGCGCGCTTAACGCTGTCGCGGGCATTGCGGATGGCCGCCCCGCCCACTCCCACACGCTTCCACTGAAGCGGACGTCTGTAGGGCGGATGCAACCCGCGGCTTTCAACTCACGCGGGTTGCACCCGCCCTACGGTGTAGGCTCTATTCAGCCCCAACCTTCCAACCGCATGCTTGCGCGAATCAATCGCTGCTCCTCTTGCTCGATCTCCTGAAAACTGTCGCGGATGCCGTGAATGTGGTCACGCGCCGCCCGTTGTGCCTGTTCGGGTAACCGGTTGATCACCGCGTGATAGAGCCTGCTGTGCTGCCGCTCAATCTGTTTCATGCGGGGCGGGCGGTGATAGAGGTTGTTGACTGACGCGTAGACGGTGTTGAGCAACAGATCGGTCAAGGACTGCAGGGTGTGAACGAGCACAGGGTTGTGGGAGGCCTCGCAAATCGCCAGGTGGAAGGCATGGTCTCGTCGTGCATGTTCGCGTGCGTCCAATCCTTCCAGCTGCGCGTGCGCGTCAACCATCTCACGATAGCGACGGCCGAGCAGGATGAAATCCGCTTCCGTGCCGCGCAGGGCTGCTAGCCGTGCGGACTCCGCTTCCAGCAGCCCACGCACTTCCAGCAGGTCGTACAGCGTGCGCGGTTGTGAGCCGAACAGGTGCATGAGAGGGCTGGCGTCCGCAGGCGGAGAAAGGCTCGCGACGAAGGAGCCCTTACCATGAGCGGTCTGGATGATGCCGCGGGCGCGCAGCACACGCATGCCTTCGCGTAACGCTGAGCGCGAGATACCGAGACGCTCGCAAAGCCGTCGCTCGGAGGGCAGCGCCTGGCCGGTTTTTAGAACGCCGTCCACGATGAGTCGCTCGATGCGTTCAGCGACCACATCGGCAACCTGGCGTCGCTCGACAGAAGAGGGCGGCATCATGGTTTTTATTGTTTGGCTCAGTGGTAGGACCAGTAGAGCTGCTTTGAGCGGATTCGTCCATTCGACCGTTGGATAGCCTGCCTTACCGGGCGCCAGATACCGCTCTCCTGCCGCAGCGGCGCACGAACTGGTCGGACCAGTGCAGTCAATGCTGGACGCCGCGGGGCAATCAGGGGCTATCGTGATCAATAACGAACGCCAGTCCAACGTTCGCCAACAAGAACAACAAGATGGATAGCCTGCATGAACATCCTCTACGACGAGCGCGTCGACGGTGAACTGCCGCGTGCCGATAAGGCGATACTGCTGGCTGAGTTGCGCCAGCGGATACCTGATCTCAAGCTGCTGCACAGCGCCGAAGACCTGCGCCCGTATGAATGCGACGGGCTTTCCGCCTACCGCACGACGCCAATGCTGGTCGCGTTACCCGAGCGGCTGGAGCAGGTCGCCACGCTGCTGAAGGTCTGTCACGCGCAGAAGATACCGGTAGTGCCGCGCGGCGCCGGTACCGGGCTGTCCGGCGGCGCCTTGCCGTTGGAGCAGGGCGTACTGCTGGTCATGGCGAAGTTCAACCGCATCCTCGAGATCAACCCTCAGGGGCGGTTCGCTCGCGTCCAACCCGGCGTACGCAATCTCGCCATTTCCCAGGCGGCGGCGCCCCATGAACTCTATTACGCCCCTGATCCTTCCTCGCAGATCGCCTGTTCCATCGGTGGCAACGTTGCCGAGAACGCCGGCGGCGTGCATTGCCTGAAGTACGGTTTGACGGTGCATAACCTGCTGAAGGTGGAGATTCTCACTGTCGAAGGTGAACGGTTGACGCTGGGCAGCGACGCGCTCGATTCGCCGGGCTTCGACCTTTTGGCGCTGTTCACCGGTTCCGAAGGGATGCTCGGCGTCGTGACCGAGGTTACCGTCAAGCTGCTACCCAAGCCGCAGGTGGCAAAGGTGCTACTGGCGGCGTTCGATTCAGTAGAGAAGGCGGGTGCGGCGGTCGCCGACATCATCGCGGCCGGCATCGTCCCTGGCGGCCTGGAGATGATGGACAACCTGTCGATCCGGGCAGCGGAAGACTTCATCCACGCCGGTTACCCGGTGGACGCCGAGGCCATCCTGTTGTGCGAACTGGACGGTGTCGAGGCCGACGTACACGACGACTGCGAACGTGTGCGCCACGTGCTCGAAAAGGCCGGCGCCACCGAAGTGCGGCTGGCAAGGGATGAGGTCGAGCGGGCGAAGTTCTGGGCCGGCCGTAAGAACGCCTTCCCGGCGGTAGGCCGTATATCGCCGGACTACTACTGCATGGACGGCACCATCCCCAAGCGTCAGTTGCCCGCGGTGCTCCGGGGTATCAAGGATTTTTCGGACGAATATGGGCTGCGTGTCGCCAATGTGTTCCATGCGGGTGACGGCAATATGCACCCGCTGATCCTGTTCGATGCCAACGCGCCTGGTGAGCTGGAGCGCGCCGAGGAACTGGGCGCGAAGATCCTCGAGCTCTGCGTCGCCGTCGGTGGCAGCATCACCGGTGAACATGGCGTGGGTCGGGAGAAGATCAACTCGATGTGCGTGCAATTCAATGCCGACGAGCTGACGGTGTTTCATGCGGTAAAAGCGGCGTTCGATCCATCCGGCCTGCTCAATCCCGGCAAGAACATTCCCACCTTGCACCGCTGCGCCGAATTCGGCGGTATGCACGTGCACGCCGGCAAGCTGCCGTTCCCTGAATTGGAGCGTTTCTGATGAGCACGGCATCGATGATCGAACGCGCGGATGACAGTGCCGCCGTACTGGTCGAGCAGGTTCAAGATGCGCTTTCGCAGCGGCGACCGTTGGCGATCAGGGGCGGCGACAGCAAGGCGTTTCTTGGACGCATGGTGGACGGCGAGCCGTTGGACATGCGGGCGCACATCGGCATCGTGAGCTACGACCCTACGGAGCTCGTCGTGACGGCGCGGGCCGGGACGACGCTGGTCGATCTGGTCGCGGCACTGGATGCCCATGAGCAAATGCTGCCATTCGAGCCACCCCGGTTCGATGGCGTGGCGACGCTGGGGGGCAGCATTGCCAGCGGATTGTCCGGACCGCGGCGGCCCTGGGCGGGGTCGGCGCGGGATTTCGTGCTCGGCACGCGCGTGATCACCGGGCATGGCAAGCACCTGCGCTTTGGCGGCGAGGTGATGAAGAACGTGGCGGGCTACGATCTTTCCCGGTTGATGGCCGGCAGTTTCGGTTGCCTGGGCATCATTACCGAGGTGTCTCTGAAAGTGTTGCCGAAACCACGTTTGTGTCGGTCGTTACGCCTTGAGATGCCGGCCGACCGTGCGCTGTTGAAATTGTCGGAGTGGGGCCAGCAACCGCTGCCCATCAGTGGTGCCTGCCACGACGGTTCGGCATTGTGCTTGCGTCTGGAGGGCGGTGAAGGTTCGGTTCTTGCCGCGTGCGATCGCTTGGGCGGCGAACCGCAACAGGCGAGTCTCTGGGACGACCTACGCGAGCAGCGCCTGGATTTCTTCCGCGATCCGCGTCCGCTCTGGCGGCTGTCCGTTCCCCTCGCCACGCCAAGCCTTGCGGTGCCGGGAGAACAATTCATCGACTGGGGCGGCGCGCAACGCTGGTTAAAGTCCGATATGTCCGAGGCGGACCTCCGGCGCATCGTGACGGAGGTGGGTGGTCACGCGATCTGCTACACGGCAGGCCACGCAGCGAGCCCGTTCCATCCGTTGCCGACCGGGCTCATGCGGTATCACCGCCAACTCAAAGCCGCGCTCGATCCCCAGGGCATCTTCAATCCGGGCCGCCAGTACGCAGAGGTATGAGGTCGTCATGCAAACCAATCTGAGTGATAGCGCCAAGCGCCTGGTCCATGCCGCCGAGGCCGAACGCGTCTTGCGGTCGTGCGTACACTGCGGCTTCTGCAATGCGACCTGTCCGACCTACCAGGTGTTGGGCGATGAGCTGGATGGCCCACGGGGGCGCATCTACCTCATCAAGCAATTCCTCGAAACGGACGAGGTGTCGGACAGCACCCAGGAGCATCTGGACCGTTGCCTGACCTGCCGCAACTGCGAAACGACCTGCCCGTCGGGCGTCGAGTATCACAAGCTGCTGGATATTGGCCGGGCCGCGGTCGAGGCTCGGGTCGAACGGCCATTGGGCGAGCGATTGCTCCGTGCCGGATTGCGGGCGGTGGTGCCCAGACCACGGCTATTTCAGGCGCTGACACGTAGCGGCCAGGCCTTCCGGCCTCTGCTTCCCGCTGCCCTCAAAGCAAAGTTACCGGCCCATGTGGCGCGGGCCAAGGAACGCCCGCAAGGACAACACGCGCGTCAGGTTTTAATGCTCGAAGGCTGCGTGCAGCAAAGCCTGTCGCCTAATACCAACGCTGCGACGGCGCGGGTACTCGACCGTTTTGGTATCGGCGTCACGCCCGCCCGTGAAGCAGGCTGTTGCGGTGCGGTGGACTACCACCTCAATGCGCAGGACACCGGCCTGGACCGCGCGCGGCGTAATATCGATGCCTGGTGGCCCGCGATCCAGGCGGGCGCCGAAGCGATCGTGCAAACCGCCAGCGGTTGCGGCGCCTTCGTGAAGGAATACGGCTATCTGCTGCGCGACGATCCCGCCTACGCGGACAAGGCGCGACAGGTGTCCACACTGGCGAAGGATCTCGTCGAAGTGCTCCGGGAAGCGCCGCTGGAAACCGTTACCCTGTGCGCTGACAAGCGCCTGGCCTTTCATTGCCCCTGTACCTTGCAACACGCCCAAAAGCTGGGTGGCGCGGTCGAGGACGTGCTCAAGCGCCTGGGCTTTCACCTCACAGCGGTGCCGGATGCCCACCTGTGTTGTGGCTCGGCGGGTACCTATTCCATCACTCAACCCGTGTTGTCGCGGCAATTGCGCGACAACAAGCTCAATGCGCTGGAAAGCGGCAAGCCTGACGCCATCGTCACCGCCAACATCGGCTGCCAGACCCACCTCGATGGCGCTGGCCGCACGCCTGTTCGGCACTGGATTGAAGTCGTGGATGAGGCGATGGGGTAGGGCAGCAACCCGCGCTTGTGGAACGCGCGAGTGGTTAGGGTCTTACCGAGGGCTTGTGCGTCTCCCAACAAATTCATCCGGCAGTCTCTAATCCGTGTTCGAATAACGCACCGCTGAACTCGTCTGGACTCCCATGTCGTCTGCTTCCAAGCCCTCATCGAATGCTTTTCTAACCGTCGCGCCTGTGGTTTTTCTGCTGCTCTGGTCCGCTGGATTTCCCGTGTCCAAGCTGGCGCTGGAGTACTCCCAACCCATGGGGCTGTTGGCAATTCGCTATGCGTTGACGGCGGCGGTACTGCTGGTGCTCTTCGCGATCTTGCGGCCCGACTTGCCGCGGGGCATGGCGTGGGTGCACGTGGCGGTCGTCGGGTTCTGTATCCAAGTGATGTATTTCGGCTTGAACTATTTCTCACTGATGGAGGGGACGTCGGCAGGTGTGCTAGCACTCATCACGTCGTTGCAGCCCGTGCTGGTCTCGGCGCTTGCGCCGAAGTTGCTGGGTGAGCGTGTCAGCTTGCAACGCTGGGCCGGGCTGGCGCTGGGTCTGACGGGAACCGTTGGCGTCATCGCCGCGCGTTCCGGCATCGAAACCGATTCCATCCTTGGCCTCGTGCTTGCCGTCGGTGCACTCATCGGCATG
This sequence comes from Pseudomonas matsuisoli, assembly GCF_014647635.1. GTDB lineage: Bacteria > Pseudomonadota > Gammaproteobacteria > Pseudomonadales > Pseudomonadaceae > Pseudomonas_P > Pseudomonas_P matsuisoli. The sequence goes on along the minus strand of NZ_BMPO01000004.1, from coordinate 167,823 downwards.
ACGACCGCGATCCTGTACGAGAAACGCCATGGCACCGGGGTGCATCCGGTCATTGGCAACCTGATCCAATACGCGGTCGGGTTGCTGTTCTGTGCGCCGGCCGCCTGGGTAACGGACCAATACCACTATGAGTGGACGTGGGGGCTGATCGGACCCTTGCTGTACCTCGTGCTAGGTAATTCGCTGGTGGCGATTTCGTTGTTGATTGCCCTGACCCGGGCGGGCGAAGTGTCTCGCGTGTCATCGCTGTTCTTCTTCGTGCCGCCGTTGGCAGCAGTCATGTCGATGATTCTGCTAGGCGAACCCATGCCGCCGTTGGCGTGGGGAGCAATGCTCATATCCGTTATCGGTGTAGCGATGGCGACACGGCCAACACAAAACGAAGCCGCTAAATAGAGCGCTCGTTCACCGTTCGTCGATTTTTTGTCGCCAGCATGGCGGGCCACCATTGTGGTTGTCGGGTTATTGACTATGTTGCCTACCAACTAGAAGACCCCGAGACCAGACATGGACGTCGATTCTGCTCTACGGGTGGATACCGCTCCGGTTGTCCGCTTGTTCACTGCCAATGCGCTGCTCGCTGAGCTGTTCCGGCATTTGCTCGAGCCGGACATGCGCGTGTCACTGCAGCCATTCTCCGCCGCCGCGAATGACGTTGCCTCGCTTTGGCTGTTCGATGCAGGCAGCGTAACGGCGGACGCCCTCGAAATTGGGCTCCATCGCTGCGGGTCCGAAACGCCGATCGCGTTGATCAACGCCCCATTGGATGTTGCCGCCACCTGGGTCGAGCGTTGGCCTGTCATCCGTGGCGTGTTCTCACCGCAAACCAGCCGTGAAAATTTGTTGAAAGGGATTGCCACACTGCTCGCGGGACAGGATTGGCTGCCGCGCGTGGTGATGGGACGGCTAGTGCAACGGCTCCGCGACTTGCAACGGCCCCTCTCGGATGCGCTGACGGAGCGCGAGCGGGAAATTCTCGTCTTGGTCGGCCGGGGCTGCTCCAACGCGGAAATTGGCGAAATACTTTGCCTTAGCCCGCACACCATCAAAAGCCATATTCGCAATCTGCTTCGCAAAACCGGTACCTCGAACCGCACCGAGGCTGCCTCGCTGTTCCGCGGTTTCATGGTGTCGCGATGAAGGGCGGTTGGTTGATCCTGCTGGCGCTGCTCGTCATGCCCGCCAAAGCAGAGGAAGACATCATCCAGGGTCTGGTGGTGGACAACACCATCACGCGCTTCGGTCACGACTTTTACCGTCACTTCACGGCGCGGCTCACCGACACGACGCAAATGGACTTCAACCTCGTCGTCCTCGAACGCCCATCGGCGCGCTGGGGAAGTCTCGTTTGGGTGGAGTACGAGCGGCGCGTGCTTTACCGCCAGTTCCTGCAACCCAACAACAACCAGCTTATGGATGCCGCCACGGCTGCCGCCGACATCGTGGTGGAGAACATCGCACGGCGGCGCCTGGAAGATCTGCTCCAGGACAACTTCGACATGGAAAGGGATGAACTATGAAACTGGATCGAAAAGGGCTGGCGCTGCTGGCCTCGTTCGTGTTGCTGCCCGTGAACGGGCATGCCACCGAATTGGTGTACACGCCCGTGAATCCGTCGTTCGGCGGTAACCCGCTCAACGGGACGTACTTGCTCAACAACGCGACGCTGCAGGATCGCAACAAGGATCCGGATGCCCGAACGTCCTCCTACAACAGCCAGTCGGCGCTGGAGCGCTTCACCGGGCAGCTGGAGTCGCGCCTGCTCTCGCAGATTCTCAATAACATCGAGGATGGCAACGCCGGCTCTCTGACCACTGACCAGTTCTTGATCAACATCATCGACGACTCGGGAAACCTGACGGTGCAGATCACGGATCGCATCACGGGCGAAATGTCCGAAATCATCGTCAACGGCTTCGACGCGCCCTGAATTTCGCTCCCGAGAACTCATCATGAAGATGTCTTTTTTTACAGCGCTCTGCCTGTGTGCCGCGCTGAGCCAAGGGTGTACCGTTCGCGACCCAATGCCTGCCGAGGCGCAGGAAGCGCCTAGCCTGACGCCGCGCGCATCCACCTACTACGATCTGCTCGAACTGCCACGACCCAAAGGTCCGTTGGTCGCCGCTGTCTACGGGTTCCGCGATCAGACCGGCCAGTACAAACCCAACCCGTCGAGTTCGTTCTCCACGGCCGTGACACAGGGGGCGGGCAGCATGCTCGTCGATGCGTTGCAGGCCAGCGGCTGGTTCGTCGTGCTCGAGCGGGAAGGCCTGCAGAACCTGTTGACCGAACGTAAGATCATCCGCGCGACGCAGAACAAACCGAACCTGCCGGAAAACCTGCAACCGGAGTTGCCCTCTCTACAAGCCGCGAACCTGCTGCTCGAAGGCGGCATCGTGGCCTATGACACGAACATCCGCAGCGGCGGTGAAGGCGCGCGGTATCTCGGGGTCGGCGTTTCCGAGGAGTACCGCGTCGACCAGGTCACGGTGAACCTTCGTGCGATCGACACGCGCAGCGGGCTGGTGCTGGCCAACGTCATGACGTCGAAGACGATCTACTCCATCGGTCGCCAGGCCGGGGTGTTCAAGTTCATCGAGTTCAAGAAGCTGCTGGAGGCCGAGTCGGGCTACACCACCAACGAGCCGGCCCAGCTGTGCGTGCTGTCCGCCATCGAGTCGGCGGTCGCCAACCTCGTGGCGCAAGGCATTCAGCGTCGCCTGTGGCTGGTGGCGAACGAGTCCGACGTCGCCGGGAGCTCGTTGGCGAAATTCATGGACGTGCCGGTGCGGAGGGATTAATCCCTCCACGCGCTGAGCGGTCCTGTTTTTCATCCGATCGGGTGATATCGGTCCGGCGGCGCCCGGTCGAGAATCCCGCCACGACAAAAAGGTATGTTCACCATGGATCGGGCAAGGCGATTGTGTGCAGGGTTTCTCGGGTTTGCACTGCTGGGCAGTGTCCATGCCGGGGATCTTCTGGACGGTGGGGATCTCGTCGCGACGGGTGATCTGGCGGTAGGTGCCAGTGCCTACGCGCAGTACTCCGCCGTGGCGCAACGCGGCGATGATAACCGCGCGGCGATCGACCAGGCTGGGCGCAACGTTCAGGCGGTGATCGGTCAGGCCGGCCGCGATCAGGAAGCCGAAATCCTTCAACAAGGTACCGACCTTACCGCCTCGATCATCCAGGTTGGTGCCGAGAACGAGGCCGCCATCATCCAGCGCGGCAATGGCAACAGAGCCAGCATCGCGCAGTTCGGTGACCAGAATCAGGCCCGTGTCGAACAGATCGGCAGTGGGCTTTCCAGTCACGTCACCCAATTCGGCAACAGCATGACGACCACCGTCACGCAGTTCCGCTGACGCGTGTCTTCAAACGGGAAGAAGGAGCTTCTTATGAAATGGTGTGCGTGGGTCGTGTTACCGGTGATGCTTGCTTCCTTCACGGCGCAGGCACAAGTCGTTTTCGAAGGTGCGGACATACTTCAAGAAGGCGACCGTTTGACGGCAGAGGTCGTGCAGCAAGGAACGCCGCATTCGGCATATATCGCCCAGACCAATCAGACCGACAGCCACGTTTCGATCGAGCAGAAGGGCTATCAACTCAACGGTTGGGTCGTGCAGTACTACGGCACGCGTTCCACCGTCATGGTCGATCAGGAGGGCTCCTTTAACTATGCGGGGGTCGCCCAAAGCGGAAGGTTCGAGGGCGATAACCATGCTCGGGTCCAGCAGAACGGTACGGGCAACAGCACAAGCATTAGGCAGTACCACGGCGGCAATTCGTTCGACGCGCGGATAGACGGCAACGACAATGTTATCGATGAGCTGTACATGTTCGAGGGCAATGCGACCACGGTGGTACAGCAAGGCAACGGGAACGACATCCGGTGGGGGTACCTCTGGGGTGGGACCGCAATGTTCATGCAGTACGGCGACGCTAACCAGATTGATTTCGGCGCCTCCTATTCCACCGAAATAGATCAGCTGAGTGTGGAGCAACGTGGAACGCTCAACCATGCGGGCCTTGAGTTGGCGAATCTGGGGGGAACGCTAAACGTCATCCAAGTAGGTGACCGTAACGACCTGAGCGCCTCTATAAGCGGTGCGGGCAACAACGTCAGCAGCACATCCGCCGGCGACGACAACCGCATCGAGCTTGATGTGGTAGGCGACGCCAATCTCGTCAGCCTTCAGCAAAGCGGCATCGAAAACGCAATCGATGCGTCGCTGCGTGCCAGTAGTGCAGGGCTATCCATTAGCCAATCCGGCGGTGCCAACAACGCGTTGGTCACCTTGCTCGACGGTGCCGCCGGCATTTACCAAACCGGTAATAGCAACGTTGCCAACATCCATCAGGTGATCCGGTAAACATTTCGAATGCGCTGGTTCGTATCCGCCAATGAATAGCAGTCCCCGAAAAGGAGTTCCCATGTCTTTCCCTCGCCGTACCGCGCTCACGTTGGCCACCTGCCTGGCCTGCATGCCGGTGTTTGCCCAGTCCGTCGCTGAAATCGTCCAGCGCGGCGAGCAGAACCAGTCGAATGTATCCCAGGATGGGACAGGTCATTTCGTGCGCAACGAGCAATCGGGTAACCAGATCAGCGCTCAAGTGGAGCAGACGGGTACCGGTCAGTCGGCACGGATCTATCAATCACGCATGCAGGAAAGCGCGGTTTCGGTCTACCAGTCTGGTGCGAACAACGCGTTCACGGCGTATCAGGATCGCGGCACCGAGCATGCGATCAGTCTGCGCCAGGACGGTCGGGGCCAAGTCGCCACGGTCGCCCAGCGAGGCGACGGCACTGGGCTCTCCATGGACCTTCAACAACAGGGTGCTGGCAACGTCTTCCTGCTGAGCCAGGACGGCTTCGGGCACGTGCTGAATGTGGACACCAACGGCCAATACAACCGCGTCGAGGTGGAGCAGTACGGCGGAAGTACGGTCAGTGCCGACATCAACCAGACCGGCAACAGCAACCAGATCAAAGTGGTGCAAGACATCGTTGGCACCGTGACGATCGATCAGGCCGGCTTTGCCAACCGCGCGAGCCTGAACACGACCGGGCGCGATTACGCCAATGTCGACCTGAAACAGGACGGCAACCGCAACGTGGCGGACATCGATGTCAACGTCCGCATGGCCCAGACCACGGTGACGCAGATCGGTAACGACAACAACACCCGCGTCGACCAGGGGATGCTAGGTGGAGAAGTCCGCGTCACCGTGGAAGGCAACGGCAACGACGCCACGCTGGATATCAATGGCACGAGTCAAACGGCTCATCTCGACCAGTTCGGTAACGACAACGTGGCTGATATGAACATAGATGGCTTTGGCGCGACGGGCATCATCGATCAGACCGGTAGTGCGAATGTGGCGGGCATCGTGCAATCCCCCACGTCTGATTTCTCCTTCAACAGCGCATCGATCGTGCAAAACGGGAACGGCAACGTCGCCAACATCACTCAATGATGTCGTGAGATGGGTAGTACGGACGGACCGTTAATCAACGTAACTGAGGACACTACCCATGAAACTGCTTAGACCTTCCATAACACTGGCCCTGCTGTTGGCAAGTACGACCACGTTCGCCAATTCGGCGGCAATAGACCAGATCGGAAACGATAACGAAGCCACGATCGATCAGCCCGGTGCAGGCCAATACGCGCGAATCGAACAGCAGGGTGATCGTCTGGACGCGAGCGTCGTTCAGCGCGACACAGGGCACTCGGCGCTCGTTCAGCAGCTGAACAGTGTCGACAGTTCCGTCAGCGTTCAGCAGGAAGGTGGTTTTAATGCGATGTCCATCTACCAGACCGACACGCAGGGCGCTGTCGCGAGCGTCGAGCAATCGGGGTCGGAAAATACGCTGTCGCTCACGCAAACCTCGGGCGATTACCCAGGAAGCGGCTATCAGTCGGCCGTTATCAGCCAAGCCGGTTTCGCCAACGATTACCAGATCGTGCAAAACGGCGCAGGCCATTCCCTGACCGCGACGGCCAGTGGCGAGTCGAATACGTTGCGCGTGAACCAGAGCGCTTATGCGACTCAGGCTACGATAAGTCAAACCGGGACCGCGAACGCTATCGACCTGAGCCTGGACTCCGCGGGTCGCGCAGTGCTGACGCAAACCGGCGAAGACAACAACCTCACGATGAATGTGGGTGGTTATGAAGCCGGCAGCGCGACATTGACCCAAAACGGTAACGGCAACGATGCGACGGTCAACATGCCCGGTCGCATGACTGACTTGGCCTTCGAGCAAACAGGCAATGGCAACGTATTAGACGCTTTCGTTAGCGGGCGGGACAACGTGTTCACCGGTTTTTCGCGGGGCGATGACAATATCGTAAACGCCAGAGTGGACGGCTTCCTCAGTACGGGCTCAGTCGAGCAGACCGGCTCCAACAACGAGGCCAATCTCATCGTTGAAGGGTTCGAGAATGTCGCGAGCATTGTGCAAATTGGGGATTTGAACCAGGCGTCCATCAGCCAGGCGAACTTCGAAACGACGCACCGGGCGGCCATCCAACAAGCGGGCAACGGCAACGTCGCCAGCATTACTCAACGCTAGTCCAGACGGGGTCGGGAATCGCCCTTTGGCAGGGAGTTAGTCAAGGGGCGCTCTCACGCCAGTGACAAGAATGTCACGGCCACTCCCTGCGAGCTTCAAAGCAGATAACACGGACCGCTCTCTCTTCTTTGTGTAAGGAAGGACTTCACCCGATGACATTGCTAAAACCGGCTGCAACGCTGGCGCTACTAGTTCTCGCCACTGCGGTACATGCTAATTCGGCGTACCTCGAGCAGGTTGGAAACGACAACCAAGGCACGATCGATCAGACCGGCGCAGGCAGCTACGCACGCTTGTATCAGCAGGGCGAAGGGCTGAACGGACGTATCGCGCAGGACGTGACGGGGCACTCTGCATTCGTCGAGCAGCAAGCCGTTATCGACAGTACCGTGAGCATTGAGCAGCAAGGTGGTTTTAACACCGCAAGTGTCTACCAGCGAGATACCCAAGGTGCATCAGCAGGGATTTTCCAAGACGGCTCGGAGAATACCGTGACCCTTTCTCAGGCGTCATCGGACTACCCGGGCGGAGGCGGGCAGGAAGCAACGCTCACGCAGGTCGGCAGCCAGAACGACTACCGGATCGAGCAGAATGGTCCGGGTAATTCGGTAACAGCAGCGAGCTACGGCAGCCTCAACACCGTCCAGGTCTTCCAGGATGGGTTGAGCAGCCAGGCTGTGATCACGCAGACCGGCCTGGGGAATACCGTTAGCGTGACGCAGGACTTTATCGGTATCGCGACCCTCGCGCAGACGGGCGATGACAACCGCATCGACCTGACCCAGGGAGGCCGCGACCCTTCCGGTGCGACCTTGACACAGACCGGTAACGACAACGTCGCCAGTGCTGCCACCTGGGGGCGTTTCAACCACCTAGACTTCGAGCAGACCGGCAATGCCAACCGTTTGGACGGAACCGTCGATGCGCGTGACAGCACGCTGAGCGGCTTTTCACGTGGCGATGACAACGTCGTGATCGCGCGCGTAAGCGGAGTGCTCAGTGACGGGCTCGTGGAGCAGACCGGGTCGGGCAATACGGCTGATCTGAACGTGGATGGCTACGAGGTTAGCGCCAGAATTACCCAAACGGGCGACACGAACCAGGCCGTATTGGCTATCCAGGGAAGCTATGACTTTGGCGCCGCATCAAGCGCCAGTATCGTTCAAGCGGGCAACGGCAACGTCGCCCGCATTACCCAGCGCTAAGCCAGACGCGAAGGATCGCGCGGCTACCGGCGTGGCTCCTCGGCAGGTCGACGAATGTGGCCGAGGAGCCCTTATTCGAATACCGGGGCGTCGAGGACGATGTTCCGGCAATACGAGCCTGACCGCTCGTAATGGCGGGTTCGGTGGATACAACCCTTCGACCTTGCCCTATACGCCGCCCGACAGGGACATCGATCAGCGGCAAAAAGGTCGCCGGTGTGCGACCAGGCGTGCTTGACCCCGACTATAACGATGCATCGATTGTGCGAGACAAAAGCGGCGGCGTCGCCAGTGTCACTCGATGAAGTTCCGAGCGGAAAATGGAGACCCACCGTTTGTAGCCGCACGGAGGACACTGCCATGAAATTACTCAATTCCGCCTTAACGCTTGCTGCGTTGCTCGCGGCGACGACTACGCTCGCCAATACCGCGACCCTGGAGCAGACCGGTAACGACAACCAGGGGACGATCGATCAGACCGGCGCCGGCCACACCGCGACGCTGATCCAGCGATACGTCAATGCCGTTGGTAGCATTGTGCAGGCTGATACAGGCCATGTTGCTTATGTGGAACAAGGCAATGAAAGCACGGTGACGGTCGAGCAGTCAGGCAGCTCCCAGATCGCGAATGTCTATCACGACAGTGATAACCATCAGACTTCAGTCGTCCAAAGCGGCGCTGAAAACCGACTCGAACTCAGGCAGGCAGATGATGATGGTTCTGGCGGCTACCACACCGCGGTGATCTCGCAGACCGGTTATCAAAATGCCTATCAAATCGAACAAGTCTGGGCCGTTGCCTCTCTTACTGCTTCATCTGACGGCGATTTGAACACGGTGCAAGTTCTGCAGAACGGCATTGGGGTTAGCGGCACGATCAGCCAAGTCGGTAACGAGAACGCCGTCAGTCTCGATCAGAACTTCAGTGGCACGGCGACGCTTACGCAAGTCGGCGATCGCAACCAGATGGACGTTCGCCAAGGCGGTCTCGAATCCCCCAACGCCGTGCTCACGCAGTCCGGTAATGACAACCAGATGACGGCCAACGTCCAACATAAATTCAATGAACTGTATTTCGATCAGATTGGTGATCGGAACACCTTGGACGCGGTTGTTTCCGGTCGGAGCTCATCGCTGCGTGGTTTCTCGCAAGGTGACGACAACGGGGTCGACGCCATCGTGAGCGGAGATATCAACGTGGCAACGATCGAGCAGACAGGCTCTAGCAATACGGCTTATCTACGTGCACAAGGCCATGGACTGGATTCCAGCATCATCCAAACCGGCAACGGCAATCAGGCTTCCCTCACGCACGGCAGTTACGACAGTGGGTACGGTTCCAGCGCCGCGATCGTGCAGGTCGGGGACGGCCATGTCGCTAACGTCGTTCAGCGCGATTGAGTATGTGGCGATGGAGCGCGTTGCTTGTGATGTGGCTCTTTGGCGCGCCCGTGATGGCCGCTGAAGCGCCGCGTCTCTCGGTACAGCGACTCGATGACGGCGCTGCGGAGGTGCAGGTCTGCTTTGCGCGCGATCGCTCCGAACGTCGCTACGAGCTGCTGGTGACCCACCGTGACCTGAACGGTAATCGCAGCCAGAGTCGTCAGCGCGGTACGGTTGCGGCAGACGGAGAGGGCTGCCCGGTACAAACGCGCATCGGGCTCAAGCTCGGGGCCACGCTCGATGTTCGCCTTCGCTGGTGGCAAGGCGCGGAAGAACAGCCTGCGATCGAGCAGCGGCTCGAAGGGCAGCAGTCCACCTAAGCGTTTGCGAGTCAGTAGCCCGGGTGAAACCCGGACCGCGACTCAGCCTTACGCCCAATACCCCGGCTGCGCGTAAATCTCCTTCAGATAGTCGATGAACAGCCGGACCTTCGCAGGCTGGTAGCGATGCTGGGGGTAGACCGCCTGGATGTCGTAATCCGGCAGCGCGAAATCATCGAGGACGGTCACCAGTTCGCCGCGCTCAAGTTCGGATTGGATTTCCCAGGTCGAGCGCCAACCGATGCCGAGCCCCTGGCAAATCCAGGCAAACAGCAGCTCGCCGTCGTTGCAGGACAGGTCGCCGGACACCTTTACCGCAACGGGCTTGCCGTCACGCTGGAAGGTCCAGCTGCGTTGATGCCCTGCTTGTGGGTTGAATGCCAGGCAGTTGTGGTGCACGAGCGCTTCGGGCACTTGCGGAGCGCCGTAGCGCGCGAAGTAACCGGGCGTACCACAAACCACCCGCTGATTGCCGGCAAGCTTGATGGCGACGTAGTTGGGATCGATGGCGCCGCCGATGCGAATACTCATGTCGTAGCCCTCGGCGACGAGGTCGATGATGCTGTCAGTGAAATTGAATGACAGCTTGAGCTCGGGAAAGCGCCGTCGGAAGCCCAGCACATGGGGGGCAATGTGGCGCCGGCCAAAGCCAGCCGGGGCAGAAACGACGAGGTGTCCGGCTACGGATGTGCTGCTGCTGGCGATGCCCGCTTCCATCTCGTCAAACTCGCGCAGCAGTTGGCGCGCCTGTTCGAGCAACTGTTCGCCGTTCTCGGTGAGCGTTAGGCCGCGGGTCGAGCGGTGCATCAGCTTCACGCCCAAGCGCTTTTCCAGGGCGTCGAGACGTCGCCCGAGGATGGCCGGTGTGACGCCCTCGGTCAGCGCGGCTGCGGCGAAGCTGCCTTTCCCTGCGACTTGGACGAAGCTGTGCAATTCGGTGTAACGCGCCATTCGATACTCCTGGTATGGACAGAAACCGATTCTAGGCGCTTCTCGTCCGCTTTGGCTCTGGCATGCTGTGATTGTTATTAGAAAAGTATCGATTAACGCCTGATTTCGTCGCGGGTGCGAATGAAACGTCAACAGATCCTGGAAGACTGGCGATTGGCTCGAAAACGGGCTTAGCTCAGTGATCCCTTTCCTCAAAAATGGAGTGCCTCATGCAAAGCAAAGCCGTCCTGACCCAGACAGAAGTCTCACGCATGCTCGCCGCCGCGCGTGACGAGGCGATTCGAAACGACTGGAAGGTGGCGATCGTGATCGTCGACGACGGTGGGCACCCCTTGGCACTCGAACGCCTTGATGGTTGCGCGCCGGTCGGCGCCTACATCGCGACCGAGAAAGCCCGCTCGGCAGCCATGGGTCGTCGGGAAACCAAAGGCTACGAAGACATGGTCAACGGTGGACGTACTGCGTTCGTCACGGCGCCGATCGTAACGGCGTTGGAAGGCGGCGTGCCGATCGTTCATGAAGGCCACGTCATTGGCGCAGTCGGGGTTTCGGGCGTGAAGGCGGACCAGGATGCCCAGATCGCAAAGGCCGGCATCGAAGCACTCGGTGCCTGAATCCAGAACAATAACGAGGACTGCACGATGAACGAACGACTGAACTGCCAGCGGCTGCAAGTCGCCGCGAATCTCAAGCGCTTTCTCGAAGAGGAGGCATTGCCGGGTACTGGCATTGACGTGGAAGCGTTCTGGAAAGGATTCGACGCATTGGTCCATGACCTGGCGCCGCGCAATCGCGAATTGCTCGCCGAGCGGGACCGCATCCAGACAGCAATGGATGAGTGGCACCGCGGCAATCCCGGACCGATCACCGACATGTCGGCCTATCGCGCGTTTCTCGAATCCATTGGCTATTTGCTACCGGTGCCAGCAGCGGTGGCGGCTGGGACCGCAAACGTCGACCTCGAGATCGCGGGGCAGGCCGGTCCGCAGTTGGTCGTGCCGGTCATGAACGCACGCTACGCACTTAACGCGGCAAACGCGCGCTGGGGCTCGTTGTATGACGCGCTCTATGGCACCGATGCCATTAGCGAGGCCGATGGCGCGGCCAAGGGGCCCGGCTACAACGAGGTGCGCGGCGCGAAGGTCATCGCCTATGCCCGAGCGTTCCTGGATCGCGCGGCGCCTTTGACCGAGGGCGCGCATGCTGACGTTTCGGCATACCGCGTCGTCGATGGCGCATTGCAGGCCACCTTGAAGAACGGTACGCAGACCCGTCTCGCGCAGCCCGAGAAGCTCGTGGGTTATCAGGGGCAGGCCAGCGATCCGGACGCCATCTTGCTGAAGAACAATGGCCTGCACTTCGAGATCCAGATCGACCCTGCCAGTGCCATCGGCAAGACCGATCTTGCGGGCGTCAAAGACGTACTCATGGAATCGGCCGTGTCCACGATCATGGACTGCGAGGACTCCATCGCGGCGGTCGATGCCGAGGATAAGGTTCTGGTGTACCGAAATTGGCTCGGGCTGATGAAAGGGGATCTTGCCGAGGACATGGAGAAAGGTGGCCGGCGTATCACCCGCCGGCTCAACCCTGATCGCGAGTACACCGCAGCGAAGGGCGGCGAATTGACCTTGCACGGTCGCTCGCTGCTGTTCATCCGCAATGTCGGGCATCTGATGACCAATCCGGCGATCCTTGATGCCGACGGCCACGAGATTCCAGAAGGCATTCTGGATGCGGTGTGCACGAGTCTCATTGCCATGCATGACCTCAAGCGTCGAGGTAATTCGCGCACCGGCAGCGTGTATATCGTCAAACCGAAGATGCATGGGCCGAAGGAAGTGGCGTTCGCCAACGAGCTGTTCGGTCGCGTCGAAGGGGTGCTTGGGCTGCCGGCGAATACGTTGAAGATGGGCATCATGGACGAGGAACGACGGACCAGCGTCAACCTGCAGGCCTGCATTGCCGAGGCGTCGGAGCGTGTGGCATTCATCAACACCGGGTTCCTCGATCGCACGGGCGATGAGATGCATACGGCGATGGAGGCAGGCCCGATGTTGCGCAAGGGCGACATGAAATCGACGCCGTGGATTCAGGCGTATGAGCGCAGCAACGTCCTCGTTGGCCTCGCCTGTGGGTTACGCGGCAAGGCGCAGATCGGTAAGGGAATGTGGGCGATGCCGGATCGCATGGCGGACATGCTGACGCAGAAGATCGGCCACCCGAAAGCCGGCGCGAACACCGCGTGGGTACCGTCTCCTACTGCCGCGACGCTGCATGCCATGCACTACCATGAGGTGGATGTGCAGGCGGTCCAGCGTGAACTTGAAACGGTGGATCTCAAGGCTGAGCGGGATGCGTTGCTAAACGCTTTGCTAAGTGTGCCAGTCGTTGCCGAGCGCACTTGGAGCGAAGCGGATATTCAGCAGGAGTTGGATAACAACTGCCAGGGCATCCTGGGCTACGTGGTGCGCTGGGTCGAGCAGGGTGTCGGTTGTTCGAAGGTGCCCGATATCCATAACGTCGGGCTGATGGAGGATCGCGCGACGCTGCGTATTTCCAGCCAGCACATTGCGAACTGGCTGCACCATGGTGTCGTGGCCGAGGCGCAGGTGCGCGAGACCTTGGAGCGGATGGCAAAGGTGGTCGACGGGCAGAATGCGGGGGACCCCGCGTACCGGCCCATGGCTGCAGATTTTTCAGGCTCTGCAGCGTTCCAGGCCGCGAGTGACCTGATCTTCAAAGGTCGGGAGCAGCCATCGGGCTATACCGAGCCGTTGCTGCATGCGTGGCGTTTGAAGTTCAAGCAGAACGGGTAAGGCTTGGCTTAGTCAGCCTTGCTTCAAACGGCCGCATGGGCTTCTGCCCTTGCGGCCGTTTCGTTTTTGGTGCTTGTAAAGCCTTCGCAAGGAATCGCTTAGAGCCATAGAGCAGTGGGCTCCGACACATCGCACGCGGCTAAAGCCGCCCCTACAGAAAGCACTGGGTTTTGCACGTCTACGGGATCAACCTCGAGCATTAGGGGCGGCAATTGCTTTTAGTAGCACGTATCCGAGAGATCCCCTTGATGCGGTAGGGCTCACCTTCGTTTTTGCGCGATACTTCGCTCAGCCGAGAAATAAATCCGATGAGGCAGAAATGAAGAAGTGGCAATGCATCGTGTGTGGGCTGATCTATAACGAGGCCGAAGGTTGGCCCGATGACGGCATTCCGGCGGGCACCCGTTGGGAAGACGTTCCCGCCGATTGGCTCTGCCCCGACTGTGGCGTCGGCAAGAGCGAGTTCGAAATGATCGAGATCAGCTGACGGGGATGGTTCGTCCATAAACGTCGGCATGACAATGGTGGTAGGCGTGCAATACCTTCGAACGCATGACGGGGGAATGCAGGAGTCGCCGTACCCCGGTCTGTGATGGGCATCGATCTAGATGATTACTGCGGACAAGATGCTGTGAGTGGCCGGTAGTGGCCTTTGGGTTCAATCAATGTGGCGTTCATTTGGGTTGCCCAGTCTGCAAGTGTCCTCATGACCCTTACATGCAACAGTTTGTCGCAAAATTCGTCTATTCGGGTGGTATCGTCGCGCGCGGCATGCCATTCTCCTCCAACGCCGCAGCGCTGTAGCTGTGACGCACCCTGCCATTCGTATTGCCGGGGTAGAACAACAACAAACCGTACACGAGGCAATTATGCGCAAACCGGAACTCGCAGCCGCGATCGCGGAAAAGGCCGATCTCACCAAGGATCAGGCCAACCGTGTGCTCAATGCACTTCTTGATGAGATCACCAATGCGCTCCACCGTAAGGACAGCGTTACCTTGGTGGGTTTTGGTACTTTTCTTCAACGTCATCGGGGTGCGCGCACGGGCAAGAACCCGCAAACGGGTGAGCCGGTAAAAATCCGTGCTAGCAATACTGTGTCTTTCAAACCTGGCAAGTCGCTGCGTGAGGCGATTGGCTGACATTCAAGTGAGAGCGACGGCCATTGATGCGCCTGTCGCCTGGGTCGCTGTCCTGTAGGAAACCCATGTAGGCGCCGGCTCGGCTGGCGCCTACCGCTGCCCGCTGTGACAACAGCAACCATCATGTAGTGTTGCCTTCTCTCGTTTCATTTCTCCACGCTCGCTATCCGCCAGCGCTACGCCTCTATAATTGCCTTTTCAAACGATTCGGAACCTTGCCATGAAGTTTCGGTTTTTACTGTGGATGCTAGGGCGACTGATGCGCAAGGCTGCATTGAATGACCCGGCGTTTCGCGAGCAGCTCGGCGACAAGGATTTGAGCTTTCAGCTCTTCACCTTGGACGGAAAGGTGTCACGCGTCTATCGCGTGCATGATCAGCGTGTCGCGAGCCATGAAGGCACAACGGAAGCGCCGGCGTTCGGTATCGGTTTTCGAGATGCGGATTATGGTTTTGCGACGCTGACAGCAAAGAACAAGCAGCTGGCGTTCATGCAGGGCATTCAGGACAAGCACATTCAGATTTCGGGTAATCCGGCGCTTGTCATGTGGTTTCAAGGTCTGGCTTCGAAGCTCAAAAAGCCCAAGGCCGTCAAAGCGGGCGCTTAAGTCTGTACGTGGCGCGACTACGGTTGAGCGTAGCCCGCCATACGGTCTACAGGGTGTCGTTAATTACGCACCTGCGTTGCCAGGTCACGTAGCGCGGCTTCGGCTTCCATCACTTTGGTTACGGCCTCCTCGGCTTTTTCCCGGCTGATTTCCAGGCGGTCGAGCAGGGATTGCGGAACCTCTGCCTCGGCCAATCCACCGACGCCACGCGTATGCAGAAGGCGCGTGGCAAGGCATACAAGGTTGGCATATTCCGCGTTATCGCCGGTGTAGTCCGGGTCGTGCTGGAAGCGCAGCGCATCGGCGACTTCGTCCGGCATGTCCCAGAAGCGCATCAGCCAGGAACCGATCTGCTCGCGGGTAATGCCGAGCAAATGCTGTTCGATGTAGATGTGACTCAGATGCGGATTGACCTCCAGGTGACGGCAGATCAGCGAATAGTGCGGCGGGAACACATGGCCGAGCACCAGGTTTCCGAAGTTGTGCAATAGCCCCGCCAGGTACGTGAGACCAGACTCAGGGCGCTTGATGCGGGGCATCGCGCGGGTCAGGCCTTCGATCACCGCTGCGGTATAGATGGCCTGCTGCCAATAGGGCGTGGCGTGCTGCGGATGATCCTTGGGCAGGCTTAGCGTCTTGCCGAGCGCCAAGCCGAGCGCCAGGTTGATCACAAGGTCGAAGCCCAGAACACGCACGATGGCGTCTTCCACCGAACGAATCTTGCCCGGTGCGGCGTAGTAGGGCGATGCGGCCCAGCTAACCACTTGCGCCGCCAAGGCCGGGTCGGTTTCTACGACGCCCGTGATGTCATCGATGGTGGCGTTCGGGTCGACACGTAACTTGATGATCTTTTGTGCGCTGGTTTGCAGCGGCGGAATCTCGATCGTTTCTTCCAGGCGCTGCTGGATACGGCGGGCCGTAAAAGCTTGCACAGCGCGAGAAATTTCTGCGCGATCGTCGTCGGGCCGATCCAGATTCAGTTCGATATTGGCGATGGGCTCACCGATCAGCGCCGCACTGCATTTGCTCAGCAGTGTCTTGTAGTCCTCACTGGGGATTTCGAGCAACACGCCCGGTTGACCGGACTCGATCAGGACCTGCGGCACCTGCAGCAGTCGCTCATCGTACAGGCAAGGCGAACTGGTCAGTTGGGGCAGGGCGGGAAGGCTGCCAAGGCTATGCTTGCCAAGCATGCGTTGGAGGCGGTCTGGCTTGATCGCGGTCAGCTTGCGGCCGGTGAGTTCGGCCAGCCGATTCAAGTCCAGCAGCTGGTTTTGCGGGAAGAGAATCAGCAGTGTACCCACGCTGTCTTCGAGCAACGCAGCCTGCGCGCGCTCTGCGGTGGGCAGGCCTGGTCGCGACGCAATCTCCCGGTAGGGCACCAGCAGTTTATCCAGCAGCTGCAGGATGACCTGGGGCGCGCGCGGCGACGGGTCTTGGGCGTGGGCGGCGTCGATCATAGTGAGGTCCTGAAAATAACGGCGGCAGTATAACCATCCGGTTTCGCTGGTAGAGACGCAGTGCTCGCTTGCATTGTGACATGCATCACACTTGTCCGTAATGCTGTCCGTGCCTCAACCATCGGGATACCAGCGGTGCCACGTGATCGGGCCAGTGCTCAAGAAGTGCCTGCGCGGCATCGCGCACCTGCGGCAGCAACTCGGCGTCGCGCATGAGATCAGCGACCTTGAATTGCAGCAATCCCGTCTGACGCGTGCCCAGCAGTTCACCCGGGCCACGCAGCTCGAGGTCTTTTTCCGCGATGACGAAGCCATCGTTGGTCTCGCGCATGATTGCCAGCCGCTCGCGGCCGAGTTGCGACAGCGGAGCGTGGTAGAGCAACACGCAATGGCTCGCCGTACTGCCACGGCCAACGCGGCCGCGCAGCTGGTGGAGCTGCGCGAGGCCCAAACGTTCGGGGTTCTCGATGACCATGAGGCTGGCGTTGGGAACGTCCACCCCGACCTCGATGACCGTCGTGGCCACGAGTAGCTGCAGCTCACCTGCCTTGAATTGATCCATGACGGCCGCCTTTTCCGCAGCTTTCATCCGGCCGTGCACGAGGCCGACACGCAGCTCGCCGAGGGCGGCGGAGAGGTCTTCGAAGGTCGTTTCTGCTGCTTGGCACGTCAGCTCCTCCGACTCCTCGATCAACGTGCAGACCCAATACGCCTGGCGGCCCTCCCGGCAACCCGCCCGGACGCGCTCGATGACCTCCGTGCGACGGCTTTCGGCGATTACCAACGTGTTCACTGGCGTGCGGCCAGGGGGCAGTTCATCGAGGATCGAGGTGTCCAAATCCGCATAGGCGCTCATGGCCAAGGTACGCGGAATGGGGGTCGCCGTCATGATCAGCTGATGGGGGCACAGACGGCCATCGATGCCTTTTTGCCGAAGCGCAAGGCGTTGCTGAACACCGAAGCGGTGCTGTTCGTCGATGATTGCCAGGGCGAGCCGCGCGAAGCGGACTTCCGCCTGAAAAAGCGCGTGCGTGCCCACGACCATAGGCGCCCCGGAGACGATTTGCTCCAGCGCTGCGGCGCGTGCTTTGCCCTTGAGCTTACCGGCCAGCCACGCAACCGGGATTCCCAGCGGTTCGAGCCAGCGGCTGAAGTTCAGAAAGTGCTGCTCGGCCAGAATCTCGGTTGGCGCCATCAAAGCCACTTGGTAGCCGGCTTCGATCGCTTGCAGCGCCGCCATGGCTGCGACGACGGTCTTGCCAGCCCCGACATCACCCTGCACCAGGCGAAGCATGGGTTCGTGCTGCGCCAGGTCGTAGGAGATCTCCGCACCCACGCGCCGCTGGGCGCCGGTCGGAGTGAAACCCAGGTTTGCGAGGAACTGCTCTGGCAGGCGCTTGGCAGGCGGCAGCGCGGGCGACGCCTGCTGGCGGACTTGTTCGCGCAGGCGCTGGATGGACAATTGGTGGGTCAGCAGTTCTTCGAAGGCCAGGCGGTGCTGTGCCCAGTGCTGGCCTTCGGCAAGTTCGTCGAGATTGGCATCGGGCGGCGGTCGGTGCAGGTAGCGAATGGCCTGGTCGAGTGGGCCGAGGTGGTAGTCACGTGCGATCTCGGTTGGTAGCCAGTCCGGCAGGCTGTTGGGTCCGAGGCGCGCCAATGCCTGCTCGCTCAACTGCCGCAGGCGTTGCTGCGTCAGCCCTTCGGTCGCCGGATAGATCGGCGTGAGCGTCTGTTCCACCGGCGCCTGTTCGCTGCCACTCTGGGCGCGGTATTCGGGGTGATAGATTTCCAGACCGGTCGCCCCCGGGCGCACTTCACCGTAGCAACGCAGCGAGGTACCCCGTTTCATGCCGTCTTTCTGCGCCTGGCTGAAGTGAAAGAAGCGCAGGCTGAGCGTGCCACTGCCGTCTTGCAATCGGACCAGCAGGCTACGGCGCCGGCCCATCACGACGTCGGCGCCCGCCACGATGCCCTCGACGACGGCGTCCTGCCCAGGACGTAGCGCGCCAATAGGCGTAATCCGGGTGCGATCCTGGTACCGCAACGGTAGGTGGAAAAGTACGTCTTGCAACGTCTCCAATCCGACCTTGGCGAGCTTCTCGGCCAGCGCAGCACCGACGCCCTTGAGCGCGGTGACTGGAGTTGTGGCCAGCCCGGTCATGCGCTGTGCTGTTTGCCCTGCGCCGGTGGCTTGGCGACCGAGCACAAGCGAATGGAGTCGGCGAGGATTTCAATGGCTTTGGGACGCGGGAAGCTGGCGCGCCAGGCAATGGCGACGGTGCGGTAGGGCACCGGTGCGACGAAGGGCCTGACTTCGATCACGCCAGGCGCATAGTGATGGCTGTCCACGGCGGAGAAGGGCAGTACCGATACCCCAAGGCCGGAGGCGACCATATGGCGAATGGTTTCCAGCGAACTGGATTCGATCGTGGTGTGCTTCGCTTCGTCGACTCGCCGGGCCGTGGGGCAGGCTTCGAGCACCTGGTCGCGGAAGCAATGGCCTTCACCCAACAACAGCAGGCTCTTGTCGTTCAGCAGCTCGCTTTCGATCGCCGGCTTGGAGGTCCACGAATGGCTCGCGGGCATCAGCACGTAGAACGGTTCATCGTAGAGCGGCTTGGTCAGTACGTCCGCTTCATTGAAAGGCAGGGCGAGAATGACCGCATCCAATTCGCCGGTGCGCAGCTTGTCGCGAAGGATGTGCGTGAAGTTCTCTTCGATGTACAGCGGCATGTCCGGAGCGACACGGTGCAGCTGTGGGATCAGATGCGGGAACAGGTACGGCCCAACGGTGTAGATGGCACCGATCTTCAATGGCGCGGTTAACTGGTTCTTGCCAGCCTGCGCCAGTTCGCGAATGCCTTGCGCCTGCTCCAGGACCTTCTGCGCCTGGGCGACGATCGCCTCGCCCGTAGGAGTCAGACGAACTGCACTTTTGCTACGTTCGAAGATGAGGATCCCCAGCTCGTCTTCCAGCTTCTTCACCCCCACCGATAGGGTCGGCTGGCTGACGTGGCAACGCTCGGCGGCACGTCCGAAGTGTTGCTCCTGAGCCAGGGTGACGATGTAGCGCAGTTCGGTAAGGGTCATAGTCAAATTCCATCGCAATGGCGGCAAGCATAGCCGTTGTACGGTATGGAACCAACCGCGTATGGGACCGGGTGGCTGAAATGTAAAAGCCGCGCCGACCGGGAGCGTCGACACGGCTCTTGCCTGCGTCGTTGTAGAGCGTCAGCCGCGTTCGAGCGAATACACGAAGGGTGCGACGATCTCCAGGCTGCCATCCTTGAGCATTTCCTTCGGCGGCGGTGGCAACGGCTGTGCGCGACGGATCATTTCCAACGTCGCACGATCCAGGGCCGCGCTGCCCGACTCGCCGACGATTTCGTACGACAGCACCTTGCCCTCGGCATCGACCACGAAGCGCAGGCGGTTTACGCCTTCGGTGCCGCGGCGACGGGCCATCTCCGGATAACGCTTGTAGCGGCCCAGGTGGCTTAGCAACTCGCTCTGCCAGGTCCGTTGCGCATTGGAGGGCGCGCTGGAACTGCTAGGTGCGGCCTGTTGGCGGGTCGCGGCGGTCTCCGCCGGTGGCGCTGGCGTCGGCGGCGCATCGTCAGCAGGCTTCGATTCGGGCTTCGGCGGCTCCGGGCGGGGTGGCTCCGGTTTACGCTCGGGCTTTTTGGGCTCGGGCTTCTTCGGCTCCGGCGGCTTGGGTTTTGGCTTGGGCTTCGGCTCTTCCTTCTTCGCCACGGCGATAGCAGGCTTCGGTGCCTCGGCGACCGGTGGCAGCTCAGGCTCCGGAGGCGGTGGAACCGCTTCGGGTGGCGGCGGCGGAGGGGGCGGCGGCGCCGCGGCAGGCAAGGGTGCCAGCTCCACCATCATGGCCTCTGGCGGCATTTCAATGGGTGGCGGTGCACTGCGCCAATACAGCGCGGCCATCGCGATCGCAGCATGTACCGCGATCACGAGCGCGAAGCTACCTCCCCAGCGGGTGATTTCGGTACTTCTGCTCATTTGTTGACCGACTCGAGTCCTACCAAGCCGATCTTGAGGTAACCCGCGCCACGCAAGGCGTTCATCACATCCATGAGATCGGCGTAGTCAACGCCTTTGTCGGCTTGGAAGAAGATGGTCGTGTCCTTCTTTGACCCTGTCGTTTCGTCCAACAGGCGACCGATCTCCTCGCGCTTTACCTGTGTATCACCAACGAACAGGCTCTTGTCTTCCTTCACGCTGACGAACAGGGGCTTTTGCGGCCGCTGTTGCGGTTCCGCAGTCGATGCCGGCAGGTCCACTTTGACATCCACGGTCGCGAGCGGAGCGGCCACCATGAAGATGATCAAGAGCACGAGCATCACGTCGATGAACGGCGTGACGTTGATCTCATGGTTTTCCTGGAGCTCGTCGGCATTCTCGTTGAGATGCAGGCCCATGGATTACTTCACCTTGACCATGTGAGGCGGCGTGCGCTCGCCTGCCGGGCGGTGATCCATGTCGCGGCTGACCAGCAAAATGACCTGCGCCGAGGCATCACCCACCTGCGCCTTGTAGGCACTGATGGAGCGGGAGAAGACGTTATAGATCACCACCGCCGGGATCGCGGCGACGAGGCCGAGTGCGGTGGCGAGCAGCGCTTCGGCAATACCGGGAGCGACGACAGCGAGGTTAGTCGTCTGCGATTTGGCGATACCGATGAAGCTGTTCATGATGCCCCACACCGTACCGAACAGCCCGATGAACGGCGCTGTGGAGCCAATGGTGGCGAGGATACCGGTGCCCTGGCTCATCTTGCGGCCACTGGCGCCGACCAGACGCTCCTGGCGAAACGCGACACGTTCCTTGATCCCTTCCCGCTCGACGCTATGGGCAGAAAGCTGCAGTTCGTCCTGGGCATCTTCGATCAACGTCTGGCTGAAACTGTGTTGAGCGCGGGCCTGTTCGGCTGCTTGATTCAGCGTGCGGGCTTTCTTGAGATCGACCAGCTCGCCTTTCAGGCGGCGTCTGGCACGACCAAGTTCGATGCTTTTCGCAATCCAGATGGTCCAGGTCAGGATCGAGGCAAAGACCAAGCCGATCATGACGGCCTTCACCACGATGTCGGCCTGTTGGTACATGCCCCATGGCGACAGGTCATGGGTCATGACTTGCTCGCCTTCTTCGTTGATGCTCGGAACGGCGTCCGCGGGTGCTACCGCCGACTCGTTCACGGGCGTCTGACCTGGCTGAGCCGCGTCGGTACCCGTTGCTGCGGGAGCAGACGCCGCAGGCGCCGCCTGCTCGGTCGCATTATTGCCGCTGGGCGTATTGGCATCGGCCATTGCGCCTTGGGCGGATAGCAAGCAGCCGAACGACAGGGCGAGCGCGGGCATCATATGCTTGAGCGATGCCAAGAGGCGGGTCTCAGAGAGCTTCATGGTGATCGAACCTGGAAAGAATGTCTGGGTCGGGACTGCGATACGGCAGTCGAAGGCGGAACATTATTGCAAGTAATTCTTGTTTGTAAAAGCAATAGCCATCTGATGGCATGCTTTGGGGCGTTCTTTTGCGTGTGATGATGGTTTTTTCCAGGGTCTATTTCAGGACACAAAATGAGTAAGAGTCGAACGTTGCTGGTTGCCGGATGCGGTGATGTAGGCGGAAAACTGGGGCAAATACTGGCCGCAGACGACTGGTCTGTGTTTGGCCTGCGTCGAAACGTCGGGGCGCTTCCACCGGAACTCCTTCCGGTCGTTGGCGACTTGAGTGAGTCCCGCTGCCCAGAAGGTTGGCCGGCCGTATCGCCTGACTATGTCGTGTTCGCGGCATCGGCCGACGATCATGACGAAGCGGGTTACCGCGCTGCGTACGTTGACGGTGTACGCCATCTCCTGGCCTGGATGGCTGAGCGTGGGCATCGTCCACGGCGCCTGTTCTTCGTGTCGAGCACCGGTGTGTACAACCAGGCAGACGGCGAATGGATCGACGAGGCGTCCCCAGCGGAACCTGCGCGCTATTCCGGGCGCTTGTTGAAGGAGGCGGAAACGCTGATGTTGCAATCCGGAATCCCGGCGACGGTCGTTCGCCTTGCCGGCATCTATGGCCCCGGCCGTGAATGGATGCTGCGTCAGGCGCGACAAGGTATTCGTGGAGAAGACACGCCGCCGCGCTATGCGAACCGAATCCATCGGGATGACGCCGCAGGCCTGCTGGCGTTCCTCATACAGCGAGACGCAAGTGGGCAGCCCATCGATGACTGCTATCTTGGCGTCGACGACGATCCTGCGCCGTTGCACGAGGTGCTCGATTGGTTACGGGCGCGCTTGCAAGTGACGGAAACCTCCGACGAACCGCTGAAACGGCGCAGCGGCAGCAAGCGGTGCAGCAACGCCAAAGCACGGGCGTTGGGCTGGTCACCCTCGTATCCCAGCTATCGCGACGGTTACGCCGAGATGATTGCCAAAGGCTAAAGGCGCTATATCAGTGCATCGACTGCCGGAGCTGACTCAGAACCGATCAGATACTTCCACCCGCTGCAGCGCGTCTTCGAAGCGATCGAGAAACACCGCCTCGGCACGGGTACGTTTCTGGTCGCGGTTCCACAGCAGGTAGACGTTCACATCGATCACGCCATCCGCCGGCGGCAGGCGCCACATGTCCCCGGATTGCACGTCCCGGGCAACGATATGCTCGGGAAGACAACCGATGCCGCAGCCTACCCCCACTAGCCGGCGTATTTCATCCAGGCTCGGCGAAGAGGCGACGATCCGTCCGGTGAAACCCTGCTGGTCCCGAAACACGGTCAATGGCGACAGGTTGCCGCCGATCTGGTCACTGGTGAAGCTGACGAAGTTCTCGCTTTGCAAGTCGGAAAGCTTCAGGTTCTTGCGCCCATACAGCCGATGGCGCTTGCCGCAGTAAAAGGCGTAGCGCTGCTGCAGCAGGACGCGTTGCTCGAGGCGGGGTTGCGGCGTGCGGCACAGGCTGAGCCCGAACGATGCCGTTTTCTGCAACAGGGCACTGGCGACGTCGGAACTGCGAAGGACGTCGACCTCGAACTCGACCTCGGGATAGTCGGCGTGGAAATCCGCGAGAAAGTCATCGTAGAACTGCGACTGAATGCGGCTGATCATCAGGATGCGGATCTTGCCCGCCACCGTTTCGAGCGGCGAGTCCAGCGCCGGGCCCAGCCGGGAGACCGTGCCATACAACTCGGCGGCGATCTGCATCACTTCCTCGCCTGTCTTTGACAGGCTGATCCGCGGGCCGCGCCGAATGACCAGCGCGCTCCCAAGTTGCTCTTCCAGACGCCGGAGTGCTTGGCTCACCGCGGGTTGACTCAGGTGCAAGCGAGCCGCGGCCCGGCTAATGCTGCCTTCCTGACCGATCACGAGAAAAGTCCGCAAAAGGTTCCAGTCCAGGCGATCGTTCAGGAATCGACGTGCGTCCGGATTGCGGTCGGAGTGAGTCAATGACTTCGTCATTATGCGTGGTACTTATACTTGATTATTCAGATTAGAAGCTTTGTTTAGCATAGGGCGCAGGCGCATCATTCGGCAACGCGCCGTCAGAGCGCGACCCTTCCCGACACGGGGACGTTTTTTCTCCTGCCTATAACAACGATTCCGGAGAGCCTGCGATGACCACTACCTCGACCCCGCGCAGAGCGGCGGCGGCTGCCTTCATCGGCACCACGATCGAGTTCTACGATTTCTACATCTATGCATTCGCCGCGGCATTGGTCCTGGGGCCGTTGTTCTTTCCCGGCGATGATCCCGTCCTGAGCACCATGGCCGCGTTTGGCACCTTTGCCGTGGGCTTCATCGCGCGGCCTTTCGCCGGTCTTATCTTCGGCCATCTCGGCGACCGCCTGGGCCGCAAGAAAATGTTGCTGTTCACCATGGTGCTGATGGGGCTCGCCACCGCGGGTATCGGCCTGCTACCAACCTATGCCCAAGCCGGGATCTGGGGGCCGATCGGCCTGGTCGCGCTGCGCTTCCTGCAAGGCATCTCCGTCGGCGGCGAATGGGGCGGAGCGGTCCTCATGGCCAGTGAGCACGCACCCAAGCGGCGCAAGGTGTTCTTCGCCTCCTTCGCGCAATGGGGCAGCCCCGCTGGCCTGTTGCTGGCGCTGATCGCCTTTCGCGCCATCAGCAGCATGGATCAGGAATCGATGATGACCTGGGGCTGGCGCGTTCCCTTCTTGATGAGCGCCGTGTTGATGCTTGTGGGCTTGTTCATTCGTTTCGGCGTACCAGAGTCGCCGGAATTCGCGGAAGTGAAAGAGAACAAGCAGACGGTGAAAAATCCAGTGCTCGACGTGATCCGCGGTCACTGGCGGCAGATCCTCTTCGCCGCGGCAGCCGTCACCATCGGCTCGGCGGGGTTCTTCTTCACCAATACGTTCATGATCACTTACGTGACGCAATATCAGGGGATTTCGCGCTCGACCATCCTCGATTGCCTGTTTCTCGTAACCGTCCTGCAGTTCATTTCGCAACCCTGCTCGGCGCTGCTTTCCGAGCGCTTGGGTACCGGACGCTTCCTGACGGCGGTCGCCACACTATGCATTCTCGTGCCGTACCCGATGTTCCTGCTCGTGCAGACCGGTAACCTGTTCTACATGACCGCGGGTATCACCCTGGCCGTCGTACTGCTTTCTGCGCTCTATGCCGTCATCGCGGGTTACATGGCCGAGGCCTTCCCGCCGCAGGTGCGGTATTCCGGCATTTCCATCGCCTACCAGCTGTGCTGCGCCTTGACGGGCGGTATGACGCCACTCGTCGGTACCTGGCTCGCTGGGCATTTCGCGGGTCAGTGGTGGCCGCTGGCTTTGTTCTTCAGCTTCCTGGCGCTGCTGTCGCTGATTGGCGTGCTAGGTCTCGCTCGACTGCGTGCCACCCCACATGAAAACCGTTCCATCGCCCGTCCGGAGGTTGCCATCCCATGAGTAAACCGGCTGCAATATCCACTGCCGAATGGCAGGCCCGATGCGATCTCGCGGCGCTGTATCGATTGATCGCGTACTACCGCATGACGGACCTGATCGACACGCACATCACCCTGCGCGTGCCCGGGCCCGAACATCATTTCCTGATCAACCGCTATGGCGTGGCGTTCGAGAAGATGAAGGCCAGCGATTTGGTGCTCATCGACCTCGACGGCAATGTCGTGGACGGCGTGTACGGCCACGGGCGCGTCAATGCAGCGGGGTTCGTCATCCACTCGGCCATCCATCAGGCCCGTGACGACATGCACTGTATCGTTCACACCCACACTGCCGCCGGCATGGCCGTCGCGGCCCAGCGGGATGGGCTGTTGCCGCTGACGCAGCACGCGCTGAAGTTTTACGGCAACCTGGCGTACCACACCTACGAAGGCATCGCGTTATCGCTGGATGAGCGCGTCCGTCTGGTGAATGACCTTGGCACGCACAAGGCGATGATCTTGCGTAACCATGGCCTGCTGGCGGGCGGCGAAAGCGTGGCTCATGCGTTCCACGAGATCTATTTCCTCGAGCGCGCCTGCCAGGCGCAGATCCAGGCGATGTCGGCTGGCGTCGCGCTGAACTATCCCAGCGAGGAGGTGTGCCGCCACACCGCCGAACAATTCAGCCGCGATGGCATCGACGGCATCATCGATCTGGCCTGGACAGCAGCGCTGAGCCTGATCGAGGAACAACGCGATGACTGGTGCAGCTGATCCCATGCCACGCATCGTATTGCTCTGCCGGGACCCTGCGCTAGAAGCATGGCTAGCCGAGGTGTTCGCAACGCACGCGCCGCATCTGGACGTCCAGAGACCGGGCGACGCGGATGCAGGGGCGGCGGAGGTCGCCGTCTGCTGGTACCCGGCGGCGGGAAGCCTCGACCGGTTGCCGGCCCTGAAGTTGATTCATTCGATAGGGTCGGGCGTCGATCATCTGGAGCAAGACCCGTCTCAGCCGCTGAACGTGCCGGTCTGCCGGGTCGTGGACCCAGACCATAGTCTGGGGATGGCCGAATACGTCCATTGGGGCGTGCTGCATTTCCATCGCCGGTTCGATCAAGTTCTGAACGGGCGCTCGACGCAGCAGTGGCAACGTCCGGTACAGCGAACAGCGCGTGATTTTCAAGTAGGTGTCATGGGGCTCGGCGCCATCGGCACGCCCGTCGCTCGGCGCCTGGCCGATGCAGGGTATGCGGTTCGAGGATGGGCACGTACAGCCCGTGAGCTACCGGACGTGGCCACTTACGCCGGCGATGCAGCACGGGACGATTTCTTGAATGGCCTGGACGTGCTGATCAACCTACTGCCGCTGACACCGGCGACCCAGGGGTTGCTCGCGCATGAGGTCTTCGATCGCTTGGCGCCGGGGGCTGCGCTCATTAACTGTGGCCGCGGCGGGCATGTAAACGAAGCGCATCTGCTCGAGGCACTCGACAGGGGGCGTTTGCGTGGCGCGTTGCTGGATGTCTTCGAGCAGGAGCCACTGTCGGTCGACTCACCCCTCTGGCGCTGCCCGCAGGTGTGGATTACGCCCCATATGGCGTCAGCCGCGTCGGATGCCTGTATCGCTACGCAAGTCGCCGAGAACGTGCGGCGTCTAGGCGCAGGATTGCCGTTGAACAACCTGGTCGATCCCGCATTGGGGTATTGAGCGCGCCGAACCGTAGGGCAGGTGGAACGGGCGCGAACGCATTTCGTGCCCGTTTCAGACGCCGCTCTCTGCCTGACACACCGGGGTTTAAGGGCGGCACGGCCCTCGTTTGGGCATACCGCACTTCGGCGCTGCTATGGATCGAACGTCGGGTCGCTTTAGGGACTAGCACCAAGATGCCTCGCCTGCATATCCATATTCGATAACGATATTTAATAATCAATCGTTAGATCGATATTGTTCCGTTATCGCGTACCTGCCGACCAATCGGCGCGCCGCACTTAGTTCGCCGGTCTTGACCGGTAACCGCTTCCCTTCGATGAAGCACTACCTCTTTTCCGGGGGCGTGGCTTCTCTAACCGAGGGGTGCACTGTGTGGAGCGTCACCATGACCGCCGTATCCAACGTTTCCTCGCCTGCCGCTGCCCAGTCATTCGACATTCGTCCGCTCGAGGGAGGACTTGGAGCCGAGGTTCTCGATCTGGACCTCAGCCGCCCGCTTAACGACGAAGATTTCGCGCGTATTCACCGCGCGCATCTGGATCACCACGTCGTGGTCTTTCGCGATCAGGCGATCACGCCCGAGCAGCAGATCGAATTCAGCCGCCGCTTCGGCATCCTGCAGATTCACGTACTCAAGCAATTCCACTTGGCCGGCCACCCGGAAATTCTGATCGTCTCGAACATCGTCGAGAACGGTCAGCCTGTCGGTTTGGGCGATGCCGGCAAGTTCTGGCATTCGGATCTTTCCTACAAGGAACTGCCGAGCCTCGGCTCGATGCTGCACGCGCAGGAGTTGCCGGAAGAGGGCGGTGACACTTTGTTCGCCGACCAGCACAAGGCATGGGATACGTTGCCTGACGCATTGAAGAAAGCCGTCGAAGGCCGCCGCGCCGCGCACTCCTACACCGCGCGTTATGCAGAGCCTAAGTTCGAGGGCAACTGGCGCCCGACGCTGTCCGCCGAGCAACTCGCCCAGGTGCAGGAAGTCATCCACCCGGTGGTGCGTACCCATCCCGAGAACGGCCGCAAGGCGCTGTTCGTCAGTGAAGGTTTCACCACGCGCATTCTCGACCTGCCCGAAGACGAGAGCCGCCAGATCCTCGCCGAGCTGTATGCGCATAGCACCCATCCCGATCTGATCTACCGCCACCAATGGCAACCGCGCGACATGGTGTTCTGGGACAACCGGTCCTTGCAGCACCTGGCAGCGGGCTGCCCATCGCACCTGCGCCGCAAGCTCTATCGCACCACGATTCAGGGCGACGCGACCTTTTGATTTCCAGCGGTGGCCTCTTAGAGGCCACCTGTTCCGCTGACATCCCTTCAACGTTTCAGGAGTACTCAATGAGCACCGTCCTGCAAGGCCACGCGGCCAGCGCTTCGGTCTCCTCGTTTCCGCCCACTGCACTGCTGCAGGTGGATAAGGTCAGCCTCGAATACCGCACGCCCCAACGTGTAGTCCGGGCGACTCACGAGGTCAGTTTCGAAGTCGACCCCGCCGACCGTTTCGTTCTTCTCGGCCCATCGGGCTGCGGCAAATCCACACTGCTCAAAGCCGTGGGTGGATTCATGAAACCCATCGGCGGCGATATTCGTCTGGATGGCGCCACCGTGCGTGAGCCCGGCCCTGACCGCATCGTCGTGTTCCAGGAGTTCGATCAGCTTCCGCCATGGAAGACGGTCAAGGAAAACGTCATGTTCCCGCTGCTCGCCTCGCGCACGTTGAAGCGCGCCGAAGCCGAGGAACGCGCACTGCACTACCTGGGCAAGGTCGGGCTGGCCAAGTTCGTCGACGCCTACCCGCACACCTTGTCCGGCGGGATGAAGGCGCGCGTGGCGATTGCCCGTGCGCTGGCGATGCAGCCGAAAATCCTGCTGATGGATGAACCCTTCGCCGCGCTCGACGCCCTCACCCGCCGCAAGATGCAGGAAGAACTGCTGGAGCTTTGGGAAGAGGTGCGCTTCACCTTGCTGTTCGTGACGCACTCCATCGAAGAGGCGCTGGTGGTCGGCAATCGCATCCTGTTGCTGTCGCCCCATCCAGGGCGTGTGCGGGCCGAGATCAACAGCCATCAGTTCGATCTGCACAGCCTCGGCGGTGTGCAGTTCCAGCAGACGGCGCAGCGCATCCACCGCCTGCTGTTCGGCGAAAGTGAGCCAGCCGCATCCACCGACGAACTCGGCTTTGCCGACGTTCGCATTGCCTACTGACCTCACAGGAGACTTGTCATGACTCAATCTTCTGCACGGCGTCAGGAGTACGAAATCGAACTGCCGCCCTTGGGCGATCTACCGCTGCACCGGGACGTGTCCTTCGGGCAGCGCCTGTGGCAACAGGGCTGGCTGCGCAAGACGCTGATCCTCGTGGTGCTGGCCGTCGTTTGGGAAGTCGCCGCACGAGTGCAGGGCAACGACTTGCTGTTGCCGGGCTTTTTGCAAACGGCGAAAGCGTTCATCGCCGGGATCGGCAGCGGTGAGTTGCCGGTCAAGGTGTGGGTCTCGCTGAAGGTCCTTATCAAGGGCTACCTGATCGGTCTGTTGCTGGCGTTCGTGCTGACCACGCTGGCGGTGTCGACCCAGTTCGGCCGGGACCTGCTCTCGACCCTCACGTCGATGTTCAACCCGCTGCCAGCTATAGCGCTACTGCCGTTGGCGTTGCTGTGGTTCGGTCTGGGCGAGGGCAGCTTGATCTTCGTGCTGGTGCACTCGGTGCTCTGGGCGTTGGCGCTGAACATGTATTCGGGCTTTCTCGGCGTGTCGGACACGTTGCGCATGGCCGGCCGCAACTATGGCCTCAAGGGGCTGCGTTTCGTGGGCTACATCCTCATTCCCGCCGCGCTGCCGTCGATTCTTGCGGGCTTGAAGATCGGCTGGGCGTTCGCCTGGAGGACCCTGATCGCCGCAGAGCTCGTGTTCGGCGCAAGCAGCGGGCAGGGCGGCCTGGGTTGGTACATCTTCCAGAACCGTAACGAACTCTACACCGACAACGTCTTCGCCGGCCTCGCGGCCGTGATCCTCATCGGGCTGCTGGTGGAGAACCTCGTGTTCGCCACGCTGGAGCGCGTGACCGTGAAGCGATGGGGGATGCAGCGGTGAGGCGGCGTACGCCGTGATTTGGGGATAACACAAAATTCTGTAGGAGCGAGCTTGCTCGCGAATGAGATGTTCGGCGCGAAGACTTTGGGTCGGCCTTGCTACCGCTTTCGCGAGCAAGCTCGCTCCTACAGGGGACCTTCGTTTGTCCTGCGGTCCCGGTTTTCCAGCTTAAAAATTGCTCGACCATTTTCAAACCGCCCCGGCCTGCATCCATACCGTGGCGTCACCCGATTAACCAAAAGGACTTCAACATGAACAAAAGACACCCGCTCGGCCGTTTGGCCAGCACCCTCGGACTTCTCGGCGCGCTGTCGTTGCCGCTGGCGGCACACGCAGAAGGCGAAATCAGCATCGCCCAGCAGTTCGGTATCGGTTACCTCATCCTCGACGTCGTGAAAGACCAAGGCCTCATCGAGAAGCACGGCAAGGAACAGGGCGTCGATATCAAAGTCGACTGGCGCACCATCTCTGGGGCGACCGCGATGAACGAGGCCTTGCTCGCCGGTAGCCTGGATATCGTCTCCGCAGGCGTACCACCGATGCTGACCGTCTGGGACCGCACCAAGGGCCGCCAAAATGTGAAAGCCGTGGCCGCACTCGGCTCGCTGCCTAATTACCTGCTGAGCAACAACCCTGACGTGAAGACGGTGAAGGACCTGACGGATAAAGACCGCATCGCCGTCCCTGCTGCCGGCGTTGGTTTCCAATCTCGAACCCTGCAGATCGAAACCGCCAAGCTTTTCGGCAACGACGACTTCAGACGCTTCGACAAGATCAGCGTCAGCCTGCCACATCCAGACGCCACCGCTGCGCTGATGTCCGGCGGCGGGGAAATCAGCGCGCACTTCTCCAGCCCGCCGTTCCAATACCAGGCGCTGGAAAACCCGAAGGTGCATAAGCTGATCAGCTCCTACGACATTCTCGGCGGCCCGGCGACGTTCAACGTGCTGTACACCACCGAGAAATTCCACGACGAGAATCCGAAGACCTACAAGGCGTTCTACGACGCGCTGACCGAAGCGGCAGAGATCATCAACGCGGACAAGGCCAAGGCGGCCGAGACCTACATTCGCGTCGAGAACTCCAAGCTCGATGCGACGTTCGTCCGCAAGATCGTCGAGGACCAAGAAAACATCTTCACCGTCTCGCCGCAGCAAACCTTCATCTATGCCGAGAAGCTGCATGAACTTGGCGTGCTGAAGAACAAGGCCGAGTCGTGGAAGGACTATTTCTTCGAAGAGGCACATGCCAATCCGGGGAGTTGATCCTGCAAATGACGAAACGGCGCCCAGGCGCCGTTTTTTATAAAAGCGATCGCCCACAAGTGGGCTCCTACACAGGACGCGCTTTTCTGTAGGAGCCCACTTGTGGGCGATCGCTCTTCCTACAAACGCAACCCCGACGTGACTTGCCCCGGCCTGCGAACGACCAACACAATAGCGAGTCTGAAACACCCCGTTACTTAGATCGCCCGCTGTACCAAGGAGTCGTCGTATGGAAACCATCACCCTTGTCCTGGTGATGCTGATTGCCGTGATCATCAGCAGCACGCTGGTGAGAATGCTGCCGTTCCCCCTTCCTCTGCCATTGCTGCAGATCGCCCTAGGTGCGGCGATCGGGATGGTGTCGGGTTGGCGTCTGGAGCTGGACCCGGAAGTCTTCTTTCTCATCTTCCTGCCACCGTTGCTGTTCCTCGATGGCTGGCGCATCCCCAAGGAAGGTCTGCTGCGCGACAAGGAAATGATCCTCGCGCTGGCCCTGGGTTTGGTGATCTTCACCGTGGTCGGGGTCGGTTACTTTATCCATCTGCTGATTCCGTCCATGCCGATGCCGGTGGCGTTCGCGCTGGCGGCGGTCATTTCACCGACCGACCCGGTAGCGGTCTCCGCGATCGCCAAGCGTGTGCCCATCCCCAAGCGGCTGATGCATGTGCTGGAGGGCGAGTCGCTGCTCAACGACGCGTCCGGTCTGGTGTGCTTGCGCTTCGCGATTGCCGCCACGCTCACGGGTACGTTCTCGGCATCGGAAGCGGCGATAAATTTCGTCCAGTTGGCCTTGGGCGGCATCGCCATCGGTGTGGCCGTGACCTGGGGTATCACCCGACTGAAGGAGTGGACATCGCGCCGCTTCGGCGAAGAGACCGGGGCGCAAATCCTCATCAGCCTGCTGATCCCGTTCCTCGCCTATCTCGCGGCTGAACACCTGCATTGCTCCGGCATCCTCGCCGCCGTCGCGGCCGGTATCAGCATGAGCTACACGGAGCTGTCCGGCCGTGCGCTGGCTGTGACTCGGGTGCGGCGGACGGCGGTCTGGGACGTCCTGCAGTTCGCACTCAATGGCATGATCTTCGTCCTGCTCGGCGAACAGTTGCCGGGCATCATCGCCGGTGCTAGCCAGGTAGTGCGCGAAACCGGGTATCACGAGCCAATCTGGCTGGTGCTCTACATCGTCGTCATCAACCTCGCGCTGGGTGCGTTGCGTTTCGCTTGGGTCTGGCTGTCGATCCGCTTCACGCTTTATCGCCGTCGCGCCGAAGCGCCTCGTTCGCTCTGGCGTGTGGCGGCCACGACTTCGGTTGCGGGCGCGCGGGGTGCGATTACCCTGGCCGGTGTCCTGACCTTGCCGCTGGTCATGAACGACGGCACGCCATTTCCGGCGCGAGATTTGGCCATTCTGCTGGCGGCCGGGGTGATCATCATGTCGCTGGTCGTCGCCAGCGTGTTCATGCCGATCCTGCTCAAGAACGGCCTCGATCTGCCCGCTGAGCCCGAGCACCAGTCCGAAATGGATCGTGCTCGTGATATCGCCGCGCGCGCCGCCATTCGTGCGATCGAGAAGGCCACGCACGACATGAGCGAGGGCCGCCCGGATGCGGACCGCTACATAGAAGCCGCCGGGCGCATCTCCGATCTCTATCGCTACCGCATCGATAACCGCGCCAAGCCGGACGAGGACGAAGACCGCCAGAACGCCGCGAAGACCGAAGAGATTGAACGCCAGCTCCGCCTCGCCGGCCTGCGTGCCGAGCGTGACGAGTTGTTCCGCATGGTCCGCCGCAAGCGCCTGGAAGAAGAGGTGGCGCGCAAGCTGATCCGCGAAATCGACCTGATGGAAGCACAGCAAAGCGGTTAAGTGTTTTGGGTCGGGTGAAACCTCGTGGGCTCGAGGAGTCGCAGGTATCACCCGCGCTAGGGTTTCGCTCAACAGAGCAAGCGGATGCACCGTCATATCTATAGATCTAAAGCGTATTTATTTTTCGCCACTTATTCCTAGTAAGTTGCATCCATGACCCCGCTCGACCGGACCACCGGAGACCAACCGCCCTTCACGGGCTTCTTTTCCGGAGTGGTTCACGATGCAACTTCCCGCCTTCTTGAAACGGCTTTTGGTTATGGCTCCCTTACTGGCCCTGTCCGCCGGTCAGGCGCTTGCCGCTGACAATCACCTCCGTATCGGTATCAACGACAGCCCGCAGAACGCGGCCATCGAACTTGCTGCACAGCTTGCGAAAGAGAAAGGCATCGAGGTGGAAGTGCTCTCGTTCAGTGATTGGAATACGCCGAACCTAGCGCTTTCCAATGGTGATCTGGACATCAACTACTTCCAGCACCAACCCTTCCTGGAAAACGCCGTACAGCAGAACGGCTACGATCTCGTGCCGATCGCTTACGGTGTAGAAAATAAGGTCGGGCTGTACTCGAAGAAAATTACCTCGTTCAACGAAGTAAAGGACGGTGACACCGTTGCCGTCGCGGACGATCCTGTGAACCAGGGCCGAGGCCTTCACCTGTACGACCGCGCGGGGTTGATCAAGCTGCGTGACGGCGTCGGCCCGAAGGCCGGTTTGGCGGACATCGAAGCGAACCCGAAAAACCTCAAGTTCATCGAACTGCCCGGCCCACAGCTGGCGCGAATTCTCGACGACGTGACCGTCGCTCAGAGCTACCCGTCGCACATTCTGGCCGCCGGCACGACTGATCCTGGCAGCGCGCTGCTGTTCAGCAATGACCAGGAGAACGGCCACCTCTATGCGTTGCGCTTCGTGGTGACGTCGAAGAATGTCGACAACCCGGCCATCCGCACCTTTATCGACATCTTCCAGAACGATCCGCGCGTACGTGAGGCAATCAGCAAGGCCTATGGCAATCCTGAGCTGTACTCGCTGGCATGGCTCTCCGGACGACAGGAGGCATCACGATGAGCGTGGTCTCCCTACGCCAACAGCACGCACAAACCGCCGCCGAGGTATCGGCACTAGTGCACCAGGCGGTGGCGGCAAAAGCGCATATCGAGGTCAAGAGCGTCGGCAAGACCTATCACGCCAAGACGGGCCCGGTGACCGCACTAGAGGCGATCGACCTGACTATTCACCGCGGCGAGATCTTCGGGATCATCGGCCGCAGCGGCGCGGGCAAATCGAGCCTGATCCGGACGTTCAACCGACTGGAAGACGTCAGTGAAGGCCAGATTCTCATCGACGGCGATGACATAGGGCGCCTGCGCGGGGCGGGGTTAGTCGGATTGCGTCGGCGTATCGGCATGATCTTCCAGCATTTCAATCTGCTCAGCTCGCAGACGGTACTGGAAAATCTGGCGCTGCCCTTGAAGGCGGCAGGGCACAAGCGAGCCGACATTGAGCACCGTGCGCGGGAATTGCTGGCGCTAGTGGGGCTGGAAGGAAAGGAGCATGTCTATCCTTCGCGGCTCTCCGGAGGTCAGAAGCAGCGTGTCGGTATCGCCCGTGCGTTGATGCTCGAGCCGGAAATCCTGTTGTGTGACGAGGCCACCAGTGCGCTCGACCCGGAGACCACGCAGTCGATCCTCTCGCTGCTGAAAGAGATCAACACACGGCTGGGCCTCACCATCGTGCTCATCACCCATGAAATGGCGGTGATCCGGCAGATCTGCGACCACGTGGTGGTGCTGGAGCAGGGGCTCGTCGTGGAGCAGGGGCCGGTCTGGCAGATATTCGGCAAGCCGCAGGCCGACGCCACGCGTTCGCTGCTGGCGCCATTGGCGACGCAGTTGCCGGTCGATCTTCAGCAACGTCTGAAACAGACATCTGCGGGCGGCCAGGCTGTCATCGAACTGGTCTACGACGGTGACTCTGCCCGCGAGCCGGACCTTGGCGCGATCGCTGCGGCTTTAGGTGCACATGTCGAACTGCTGCATGGCTCGATCGACCGTATCCAGGGTCATGCGCAAGGGCGGCTTCTGGTTGCAACGGCCGCACCGGAAAACCGGATCACGCAATTCCTCAAGAACAGCCGCTTGTTCAGCTCGGCAAAGGTAGTGGGTCATGTCTGAGTTCATGTTGAAAGCACTGTGGAAAGCCTTTCTCGATACCCTGACCATGGTGGGGATTTCGGCGGCGATCGTCTGGTTTGCGGGTATCGCGTTGGCGATGATCCTCGTCACCACCGCGCGAGGCGCGATCTTCTCCGCGCCCACGCTCAACCGCGTATTGGGCAGCGTGATCAACGCGTTTCGTGCGACGCCGTTCATCATTTTGCTGGTAGCGCTGATCCCGCTGACACGCCTGCTGGTGGGTACGACGATTGGCGTCTGGGCGGCCGTGGTGCCGATCACCTTGTCCGCCACGCCGTTCTTCGCCCGCATCGCGGAGGTCAGCCTCCGGGAAGTGGGCGGCGGCGTGATTGAGGCTGCGCAATCCCTCGGCTGCGAGCGGCGCCACATCATCTTCAATGTGCTGCTGCCAGAGGCGCTACCGGGCATCATCGGCGGGTTCACCATCACCATCGTCGCCATGATCGGTGCGTCGGCCATGGCCGGTGCGATCGGTGCAGGAGGGCTAGGGGACTTGGCGATCCGCTACGGCTACCAGCGTTACGACACCACCGTGATGCTCGCGGTGATCGCGATCCTCATCGTGCTGGTGTGTGGCATCCAGTACGCGGGTGATCGTTACGTACATTTCTTGCGAGCGCGATAAGGGGCGGTTTACCGATCGCTCCCACGACCTTTGTAACGACGCTGTTCATCTTCTTTCCTTCAGCGTTCGGGCCGACTTGCCGGGCGGTCCGGGCGTTTTTTAAGACCTTCACGGCCAATACCTTGCTTCGTCTTGGCGGCAGCGCTGCTGTTCAGCGTGTATCCATGGTTGCCAGCCGCGCCTTAGGTCCAGTGCTGATGACATCGGCCCAGGCGGTACCCGCTCTGCCATTTGCCAAGTTCACTAAGGCGTACTTGAGTTAACTCCAGAATCTTGCGCCTGGTCTGTGTTTTTGCCACCCGGACTCAGGCCTAACATCGACGAGATGTAAGACACACGGCTCGTAACGGATGTCCTGAGGTCCAACGAGCGAGTGATCTTTTCTGGAGGTCTTCATGGCTACTTTGATACCGGCCCTTATCGTGATGGGTGTGTCCGGTTGCGGGAAAAGCTCGGTCGGTGAAGCGATCGTGCGATACAGCGGCGGCATGCTTATCGAAGGGGATCAATATCACCCTGCCGAGAACATCGCCAAGATGAGCGCAGGCATCCCTTTGGATGATGACGACCGCGCGGGCTGGCTTGCTCGGCTTGGCGAGGTTCTGGCTGCTGCGGTAGCCGCTGGAGAGCACCCGGTGATGCCATGCTCGGCGCTCAAACGGCAATACCGGGAGCGTTTGCGTTACGCCGTGCCTGGACTTGGTTTTGTGTTCCTCGAATTGAGCCGGGAGGTGGCCGGGCAGCGAGTCTCCAATCGACCTGGCCATTTCATGCCCGCTAGTCTGATCGACAGCCAATTCGCGACGCTCGAACCACCAAACGGTGAGCCGCAGACGTTGGTATTGGATGCAACCCTGCCAATAGATCGGCTTGGACAGCTTACTGCCGAATGGTGGAGACACCCTCAGCCCCACGTTCGGCGGGCTTGAACGACTAGAATTTCGCGTTCTCCTCAACCACAACAATAAAGAGGCAGACCCATGAACGAACTGGCCACCACGCCCGGTGCGACGGCGTTGTTACTCATCGCAGCTGGCGCCGTCGCGCTGCTCCTGCTGTTGATCATGCGTTTCAGGATCCATGCCTTTCTGGCGCTGGTCCTGGTGAGCATCCTGACCGCTCTTGCCACACAGATTCCCTACGACAAGATCGTACCGACGCTATTGACCGGGTTCGGCAATACGCTGGCCTCGGTCGCGTTGCTCGTCGGGCTGGGCGCGATGATCGGCCGGTTGCTGGAGGTTACGGGCGGCGCGCAGGTCCTGGCCGATACCTTAATCGGTAAATTTGGCGAAGCCCGCGCGCCGTTTGCGCTGGGGGTGGCATCGCTGTTGTTCGGCTTTCCGATCTTCTTCGATGCCGGTCTCGTGGTGATGCTGCCGATCATCTTCAGCGTGGCCAAACGCTTCGGTGGCTCAACCTTGCGCTATGCCTTGCCCGCCGCTGGCGCATTTGCTGCGATGCACGCGCTGGTACCGCCACACCCTGGCCCGGTCGCGGCGGCGGATATCCTCGGTGCGAACATCGGCATGCTGGTCATTATCGGCACGATCATCGCCCTACCAACCTGGTACATCGGCGGCTATCTGTTTGGGGTCTGGGCGGGGAAGCGCTTCGACCTGAAGTTGCCATCAACCTTCCTGACAGACGTCGCCCGCGATCCTTCCATACCGCCACCGCGCTTCGGGCTGGTACTGCTCATTCTGTTGCTGCCGCTCGGGCTCATCTTCCTCGAAACAGGTCTTAACACGCTTACGGTCATGGGGGCGGTAGGTGCCGACAACGATCTCGTGCAAATCCTGCGAATGATCGGGAAAACGCCCGTCGCGCTACTTATCACCGTGTTGTTCGCGTTGCTGGCGTTCAGCGGCCGCTACAGCCGTCAGCATCTGGAGAAGGTGTGCGAAGGCGCATTGGGGCCCATCTGTTCGATCGTTTTGGTGACGGGCGCGGGGGGCATGTTCGGGGGTGTGTTGCGCACCAGCGGCATTGGCGATGCGCTTGCCGGCTTGCTGTCGGATACGGGCATGCCTGTGATCGTTGCAGCCTTCGTGATTTCGGCGGCGCTACGCGTTGCGCAAGGCTCGGCGACCGTTGCTTTGAGTACCGCTGCGGCGTTGATGGCGCCGACCGTTGCCGCGACCACAGGGCTAAGCGCGTTCGACCTGTGCTTTATCGTGGTGGCGATTGCGGGTGGCGCGACGGTTCTGTCCCATGTGAACGACTCCGGATTCTGGCTCGTGAGCCGGTTCCTGGAAATGGACGAGAAGACGACGCTCAAGACCTGGACCGTAATGGAGACATTGCTCGGCGGGATCGCGTTCGTGCTGGCGGTGATTGGCAGCTTGTTGCTTTAGGGTCGGTTGGCCCACGCATAGGGTTGCGGCGATACGTGGATAAGGCGTTGCCGTTATCCACCCTACGGTCATTACGCCGTGCCGAAATTGTGCGGATTTTGCCCGCTCTACAGGCGTACGTCCGTAGGGAGGGTGAAACCCGCGTATGCGTTCTGGTGTTACTCCTTCCACCCTGGCTGATACAGCTTGCCGTGTGCATCATCTAGCGCCTTACGAACGGCGGGCGAGTGCTGGTAGACGTCGATGAATTTCAACAGCTGCGGGTCGTCCTTTTTATCCGGGCGGGCGACGAACTGGATGATGTACTCGGGGTTGTCGACGCCATCGAACAGCAGGGCGGATTTCGGATCGATCGTTTTTGCCAGGCGGATGTAGTGCGGATAGCCCTGGGCAAGATCGACGTCGTCCAACGAGCGGGCCAGCTGTACAGCTTCGAGCTCGACGATCTCGAGATCCTTCGGGTTATCCGTGATGTCGTTCAGCGTCGCGCGGTAGCCGACGCCGGGCGTCAGCGTGATCAGTCCCGCTTTCTGCAATAGTTGCAGGCCACGACCGCCGTTGATGGCGTCGTTGGCGATGGCGACGCGCGCGCCATCCGGCAATGCTTCGAAGCTTTTGTACTTCTTGGAGTACAGGCCGACGTTATTGATGATTCCGGGCTTGACCGCTACCAGGTCGTAGCCGGCGGTCTTGTTGGCGTTTTCCAGGAAGGGAGTGTGCTGGTAGTAGTTGGCGTCGATGTCCTTGTTGGCCAGGCTGGAGTTGGGCGCGATCCAGTCGCTGAACTCAACGAGCTCAACCTCGAGCCCTTGCTTCTTCGCCTCCTCGACAGCGACCTCCAAAGGAGGCGCGAATGCGGCGGTGGTGCCTATCTTGAGCGGAGCGGCCTGCGCGATGCCGGTAAGTCCCACAAGCGCTGAGAAAGCCAGTGGTTTGAGCCAGCCATGGCCCGTGAGCGAGAGGTACTGCATGGGAAGATCCTTCTGGTGCTGGACGTAGGGCGGGTAAAACCCGCGTAGGGTGTGTTGTTCGATTGGCCATTCCAGGGTTTTCACCCGGGCTACGAAGCTGTGGGGTGCTCAGGCGATACCGTTGTTCGGCGGGCAAAGATCTGTACCGCCCGCGTGGATGGCTTTGGCCATCCACCCTACGAACGTGTTGTTGGTCATGCCTGTTGCTCCCGTGCCGGTAATCCTCGCGTCAAAGCCCGGTAATCCGCACCGACATGGCTCGCCGGCAGCCGATCTCCTGCATCGAACAGCTTGTTACGCAGCGTGCCTTCGGCGTACTCCGTCTTGTACAGGCCGCGGCTTTGCAGTTCCGGGATCACGTGGTCGATGAAGTCTGCGTAGCTTTCCGGGGTGACGATGCGTGTCAGGTTGAAGCCATCGAGACCGGTCTCCTCGACCCAGCTCTGCAGCGCGTCGGCGACTTGCACCGGCGAGCCAACGAGTGCCGGGTAGCGGCCACCCAGCGCGTTCTCTTGCAGGATGCGGCGCACGGTCCAGTCGTTGTTCCGGGTGAGCGTTTTCACGGCGGACTCGATGGCGTTGTTCTTCTCGTAGCGAATGGGCTCATCGAGTTCATAACGCGACAGGTCGATCCCCGTGGAGGCGGCATAGTGCGCGAGACCGGCTTCAGGGCTCGCATAGCGCAGGTACTCCGCATGCTTGTCGCGCGCTTCCGCCTCAGTGGCTGCGGTGATGACGCTGATGCCCATGAACACTTTGATCGCGTTCGGATCGCGGCCCGCTTCGCGAGCAGCATTACGAATAGCCTCGACTTGGCGGGTGGTCGCCGCTTTGTTCTGTCCGGAGATGAACACGCACTCGGCATGTCTCCCGGCGAAGCGCAGGCCGCGCGCCGACGAGCCGGCCTGGAACAGCACGGGCGTTCGTTGCGGTGAGGGCTCGCAGAGGTGGTAGCCGTCGACCTGATAGAACTCGCCCTGGTGACGCACCTTGTGCACCTTGCCCGGCTGGGCATAGAGCCGCTGCCCGCGATCTTCCATTACGGCGCCGTCCTCCCAGCTGCCTTCCCAGAGCTTGTACATGACTTCAAGGTATTCATCGGCCTGGTCATAGCGGCGGTCGTGATCGACCTGGTTCGGTCGGCCCATCGCGCGTGCTGCGCTTTCCAGATACCCCGTCACGATGTTCCAGCCCACGCGCCCGCGGGTCAGGTGATCCAGCGTCGACATGCGCCGGGCGAACAGATACGGCGTTTCATAACTGAGGTTGGCGGTCAGCCCGAAGCCCAGATGGCGGGTGGCGCCCGCCATGGCTGAGACCAGCAGAAGCGGGTCGTTGACGGGAAGCTGGATGCTTTCCTTTAGCGTAAGGTCGATACCGTCGCCATAGACGTCGTAGACCCCGACGATGTCCGCCAGGAACAGACCGTCGAACAGGCCGCGCTCCAGCAGTTTCGCCAGATCCGTCCAGTAGTCGAGGGTCTTGTATTCGGTGGAGCGGTCGCGCGGGTGCGTCCACAGTCCATGGTTGATGTGGCCCACGCAATTCATGTTGAAGGCGTTGAGCAGAATCTGTTTGGAAGACGCAGGCATCAGATGTACCCCTTGCGCGGCGGCAGCACGTCGTTGAGGTAGTAGTTACCGATGGCGTGGTACTTCCAGCGCACCGGATCATGGAGCGTGTGGGTGCGGGCATTGCGCCAATGACGGTCGAGGCCGTGTTCGGCGAGTGACGCGCGAGCGCCGCCCAGTTCGATCAGCTTGCTGCCGGCTGCCAGGGATACTTCCGTACTCAGGGCGCGGGCCTCAGCGACGGCCAGTGAGGCGGCGGCGACGCTATGAGCATCTGGCGCGCCGCGTGCGATATCCAGATGCGCACCGGCACGTTCGAGCAACGCCTCGGCAGCGTGCAGTCGAATCGCGAGGCGACCGATTTCGCTGATGGTGAGCGGGTCGTCACTCGCCTTCTCGATGCCGGAGTCCGGCCAGGGGCGGGCGTGATGGCGGACGAAATGCACGGCATCGTCGTAGGCGCCGCGGGCGATACCGGTATCGATGGCCGCGTGCAGGATCTGAGCGAACGGGCCAACCCTGGTCGGGCGTTCGAACGAGGCCTGGAAAGGCACGACATCGTCGGCATCGACATAGACATTCTCGAACACCACCGAACCGCTGCCCGTGGTCCGTTGGCCGAAGCCGGACCAGTCGTCGATGATCGTCAAGCCCTCGGTGTCGCGCTTGGCAAACGCCATGTATTGCTTGCCGTCTTCCGCCATGACGCCGGTTGGAATGCGCTGTGCGTAGAGCGCGCCGGTCGAATAGAACTTGCGGCCATTGATGCGATAGCCGTTGCCGTCGGGCGTGATCGAGGTCGTGCGGATCTGTGACGTCTTGGTGCCGATTTCTGCCAGCGCGTTGCCGAAGCGGACGCCCGATAGCGCCTCGGCGAATAACCGTTCCTGCTGAGCGCGGGTGCCATTCACGCGTAGCACTTCGAGCGCATAGAAATGGTTTTGTGGAATCTGCCCGAGCGAGCCGTCTGCAGCGGCCAGGCGGGCGATGACTTTCGCCAGCGTGGCACTCGACACATCGGCACCGCCGAACTCGCGCGGCACGGTAATGGCCAGCAGACCGGAGGCTGCGAGCCGGTCGAGTTCGGCGAATGGCAGTCGGCGGTCCCGGTCGCGTGCGATGGCGTCTTTGGCGAAGTCGGCAGCCAGGGCCTCGACCGTTGCCAGCGCCTGCGCATCATTGTCGAGGATGGCCGCAGTCTGGCGCGGCGTTACGTTGAGGGAAGCAGTCATGGCTCAGATCCAGGAGTGGCGCGCTGGACGCACGCCATTGAGGTGGTAATGGCCGACGGCGTGGACCTTCCAGCGCACAGGGTCATGCAGCGTGTGGGTACGTGCGTTGCGCCAGTGACGATCGAGGTTGAACTCGGCCAGCGTCGCGCGGCTCCCGGCCAGTTCGAACAGCTTCTCGCTGGCCAGCAGAGCGATTTCGGTGGTCAGCACCTTGGCCTCGGCGACGGCAATCGAGGCGCGCGCCGCCGCGTCGTCGTCCAACGGACCTGCATTAATGGCATCCAGCGTACGCGCCGCGCGGTCGAGCAACGCTTCGGCCGCATGCAGTTCGAGTTTGAGCTTGCCGACTTCAGCGATGATGTAGGGCTCTAGCCGCGCCTCATTCACTGCTGCATCGGCCCAGGGACGTGAGCGCTGGCGCACGAAGTCGATGGTGTCCGCTACGGCAGCGTGGGCGATTCCGGCGTCGATCGCGGCCTGTATCAGCTGCGAAAATGACCCTTGCAGGCTCGGCCTTCCGGCCAGTTGCCCGCTTTGGACGATGTTTTCGGCGGCGACCGGTACGTCGTTCAACAGCACCGTGCCACTGGCCGTGGTCCGTTGGCCGATACCCGACCAGTCATCGATGATGCGCAAGCCCGATGTTCCACGTGGAATGAACGCCATGACGACGTTGCCATCGTCGTCCACCGCCTTGGCCGTGATCCAGTGCGCGAACAGGGCGCCGGTGGAATAGAACTTCGCACCGCTGACTCGGTAGCTACCGTCGCCCTTGCGGATGGCACGCGCGTTGATTTCCAATGTATGGCGAGTGCCGCGTTCAGGCCCGGCGTTTCCGATGCGCGCGCCGTCGAGCACGCTTTGGAACAGGCGGCGTTTCTGATCTTCATCGGCGGCGTGGATCAATACGCTGATCACACCAAAATGATTCTGCGGAATCTGCCCCAGCGCCGGGTCGGCGGTGCAGATGATGCGGAAAACCTCGGCGATGGTGGCGTTGCTGACGCCGGGGCCGCCGTAAACTTTGGGAATGGAAATGCTGCCCAGGCCGCTGGCAGTGAAACGCTCAAGTTCCGCCCAGGGCAGCAGGCGTTTGCGGTCGCGCAGTGCCGCATCCTTGGCAGCGTGTTCGGCAAAGGCGCGTGCAACCTGTATGGCTTCGGCATCGCTACTGATGACGTGGGCGGGATATCGCGCGGGGGCGATGTCCTGCCCGGTGTCGGTGGGAGATGACGTCACGTCGGACCTCTCGGAAAACAAGGAGGCCGGGCGTTCTCGCAAGAAATGGGAACCACCGACCATCGGCTGATTAGGAGAAAGCGATGTCCGGTGGTCCGGTGCGACTACGTTATTGGGGAATAACAAAAAGCGAAAATAGTTAAATCGAATATATATAGGACCAACTTGTTCGCGAGGCCCAAGGCCCCATGAGCAACATTGGGTAACCGAAGCCAGGTAAACGCATCGGGTGGTTCCCGGCTCATCCGTGATAAGCGTTCAGACGCTCGGTCCAGATAGTTGAGCAACACGGCGATCCATCCCAGAACGGCAGCAGCGTGTGCCTTCAATGCCAGCCATATCGTTTCTGCCGTTCGCGAATA
Organism: Pseudomonas matsuisoli; assembly: GCF_014647635.1. Lineage (GTDB taxonomy): Bacteria > Pseudomonadota > Gammaproteobacteria > Pseudomonadales > Pseudomonadaceae > Pseudomonas_P > Pseudomonas_P matsuisoli. The sequence goes on along the minus strand of NZ_BMPO01000004.1, from coordinate 123,894 downwards.
GCCGCCGCACGAACGCTTTCCTACTCGTTCATATGTGTAGGTTTTGCCTCGCTGTCATGTAGGCGAGGCGCCGATTACTCGATCAAAGGAGACAGGCATGAAGGCAGTAACCTACGACGCCTACGGCGGCCCCGAACAACTCCGCATAACCGAGCAGCCCAAGCCAAAGGTCGGCCCTGGCGAGATTCTGGTGAAGGTCCGTCGCGCATCAGTGAACCCGGTAGATTGGAAAATCCTGGCCGGCGAGCTGGACCCGGTCATGCAGGTTTATTTCCCGGTTACCCCGGGCTGGGATGTTGCGGGAGTGGTGGAAGCCACCGGATTCGATGTGCCCGAGTTCGCGCCGGGCGATGAAGTCCTGGCGTATGCACGTCGGGATTTCATTCATGACGGGACGTTCGCCGAATACGCCACCGTCCCCGCGCGGGCGGCGACGAAAAAGCCGCAAGGGCTGAACTGGGACGAAGCAGCCTCTTTACCGTTGGCGGGTTTGACCGCCTATCAGGTCCTCCAGCGGATGGCGCCAAAGCGGGGCGAGACATTACTCGTGCACGCCGCGACGGGTGGCGTCGGTCTTCATGCGGTGCAGATCGCACGGGACATGGGTTTGCGGGTTATCGGTACTGCTTCGGAAAAGAACCACGACTACCTCCGGAACCTGGGTGTCGAGCCTGTCGCCTATGGGGAGGGCTTGGTCCAGCGGGTCAAGGCGCTAGCGCCGGAGGGGGTCGATCTCGTGGCCGACTTCATCGGCGGAGTGCGGGATGAAACGCTCGCGGTGCTACGTCAGGGCACGGGTCGCCATGCTTCTATCACCGACGACACCGTGGCGGAGAGGGGCGGGCATTGGGTGTGGGTACGACCAGACCGTGATGACCTGGCCGTACTGGCCGAAATGGCGGCCTCGGGTCGCCTGAACGTACCGATCGCCAAGGTCTTTCCCCTTGAAGAAACCGCAGAGGCGTTCCGCTTGAGTCAGGAAGGGCACACACGGGGCAAGATCGTCATCCGCGTGAGTGATTGAGGAAGCCCGTTCACCCTCCCTCTGCCATGACGATGATTGTTTGCGGGCCGGGCGGCGACCCGTCGGGCCCGCGATTGATCTGCGATCCCAAAGGATCAAAACTCGTAATTCGATAAAGGAATAAATAAATCAAAATTTATTCTTTTTAATTTGCGTGGGCTGTTGCGCATAGTACGTCCCACGCACCCATGAAGGAGCTTCATCATGAGCATCAGACTTGGCGACATCGCCCCTGATTTCGAGCAGGATTCCAGCGAAGGTCGCATTCGTTTTCACGACTGGCTTGGTAATAGCTGGGGCATTCTTTTCTCGCATCCGGCCGATTTCACTCCGGTCTGCACCACGGAATTGGGGTTTACCGCCAAGCTGAAGGACGAGTTCACCAAACGTGGCGTCAAGGCCATCGCGCTGTCGGTCGACCCGGTCGACTCCCACGTGAAGTGGATCGACGACATCAACGAAACACAGAACACCCGGGTCAACTTCCCGATCATCGCGGATGCCGATCGCAAGGTGTCCGACCTTTACGACCTGATCCACCCGAACGCCAACGACACGCTGACCGTCCGCTCGTTGTTCATCATCGATCCGAACAAGAAGGTTCGCCTGACCATCACCTACCCGGCTAGCACCGGCCGCAATTTCAACGAGATCCTGCGCGTCGTGGATTCGCTGCAGCTCACCGACAGCCACAAGGTCGCGACGCCGGCCAACTGGCAGGACGGCGACGAAGTCGTGATCGTGCCTTCGCTGAAGGATGAGGACGAAATCAAGCAGCGCTTCCCCAAGGGCTATCGTGCCGTGCGGCCATACCTGCGTCTGACGCCGCAGCCTAATCGCTGATCCCGATAGGGCCCCGGAAAAGACCAGTTCGCTGTCGCAGTAGGAGTGTGATTCAGATGTTTATCGTTACCTTGGCCGGGAGCCCCAGCACCCGCTCACGTTCCGGCGTCGTGCTGGAACGCGCGCGGCGTGAACTTCATGCTCACGGTCACGAGGTCGTGAGCTACGGCATTTATGACTTCGATGCTCAAGACCTGCTGCACGCGCGTTTCGACAGCCCACAGGTCAAAGGCCTGGCTGCACACGTGGAGCAGGCGGACGGCATTATTGTCGCGACGCCCGTGTACAAGGCGTCGTTCTCCGGTGCGTTGAAAGTGCTGCTTGATCTGCTGCCGGAGCGCGCGTTGCAGCACAAGGTGGTACTGCCGCTGGCGACCGGTGGAAGCATCGCGCACATGCTGGCCGTGGACTACGCACTCAAGCCTGTGCTCGGTGCCTTGAAGGCGCAGGATCTGCTGCAAGGCGTGTTCGCCGATGACAGCCAGGTGAGCTATGACAATGGCGGCACCGTATCCGCAGTGCTGGAGCAACGCCTTCTGGAATCGCTGGAGCAATTCGAAGCCGCGCTCGCGCGTCGGCCTCGCCCAGTCGAACCACACCTGCTCAACGAGCGACTGGTGACGGCGCGCTGGAGTATCTGATCACATGCACAACGCGATCGCCGAATGTGTAAGGGCGAATTCATTCGCCTGAATCTGGGCTACGGCCCGATGAAATACCCGCCTTACTAGCCCGCCAACGGGCAGCAGGCCGACACCTTCTCTTACGTGAACAAGGAATTTGCCATGGGCATTTCTTCTTTGCGCCGGAGTCTGGTCGCCCTGTTTGCCGCGACCATCGCTTTCGGTGCCATTACGCACGCTCAGGCCGAGTCGTTACGCATCGGCTATCAGAAGTACGGCACGCTGGTGCTACTCAAATCCAGCGGTGCGCTGGAGAAACGTCTCGCCGAACAGGGGGTGGACGTGCAATGGACCGAGTTTCCCGCAGGCCCGCAATTGCTGGAGGGGCTGAACGTCGGTTCCGTCGACTTCGGTACCACGGGCGAGACGCCGCCGGTATTCGCCCAGGCTGCCGGCGCGGATCTGCTCTACGTGGCCTACGAGCCACCCGCCCCTCACAGCGAGGCGATCCTCGTACCGAAGGATTCCTCACTGACATCCGTGGCTGATCTGAAGGGCAAGAAAGTCGCCCTCAATAAAGGCTCAAACGTGCATTACCTCTTGGTTCGCGCGCTAGAGGACGCCGGCCTGAAGTACAGCGACATCCAGCCCGTCTATTTGCCGCCCGCCGATGCTCGCGCGGCGTTCGAACGCGGCAGCGTTGATGCCTGGGTCATCTGGGACCCATTCCAAGGCGCTGCCGAGAAGCAGCTGGAGGCCAAGGTTCTGCGGGATGGCGAGAACCTGGTCAGCAACCATCAGTTCTATCTCGCCGCCCGACCGTATGCGGAGAAGAACCCAAAGGTCGTCGAGATCCTGATCGATGAAATCCGAAAGGTCGGCGAATGGACGGCAGCCCATCCCGACGAGGCAACGGCGCAGGTCGCGCCGCTGCTTGGCTTGTCGCCAGAGATCACCCGGTTGGCGGTTACGCGACAAGCGTACGGCGCGCAGCCAATCAATGAAGACGTCGCCGCTGCCCAGCAAAAGATCGCCGATACGTTCGCCGATCTGAAGCTGATTCCCAAACGCTTGAACGTCAGTGAGGCCATCTGGAAAGCGCCTGCTGGCGACGTGGCCAAGGCTGCGCAATAGGTGCTGTTTACTTAAGTGATTGTGGGGGTGGATCGGGCGGCGATCCGCTCCCACAAAAAAATGACTACTGACACCGTTCTAAACCCCACGCGAAAACGCGGGGGAAGGAGATTTCATGAGCCTCAACATCTTCTGGTTTCTACCCACTCACGGCGATGGGCATTACCTGGGCACGTCCGAGGGCGCTCGCGCTGTCGACCATGGCTATCTCGCTCAGGTCGCCCAGGCCGCGGATCGCTTAGGCTTCGGCGGCGTACTGATTCCGACTGGCCGCTCCTGCGAGGACTCCTGGCTGGTGGCCGCTTCACTCATTCCGGCCACGCAGCGGTTGAAATTCCTCGTCGCGCTACGGCCCGGCATCATTTCTCCGACCGTCGCAGCACGCCAAGCGGCGACCCTGGATCGGCTGTCCGGCGGGCGTGCGCTGTTCAACCTCGTTACCGGTGGTGATCCCGATGAGTTGGCTGGCGACGGTCTGAACCTGTCCCATGCCGAGCGCTACGAGGCGTCGGTCGAGTTCACCCGTATCTGGCGTCGCGTGCTGGAGGGCGAGACCGTCGACTATGACGGCAAGCACATTCAGGTGAAGGGCGCGAAGCTGCTCTACCCGCCGCTGCAACAGCCACGCCCACCGCTGTATTTCGGCGGATCGTCCGAGGCTGCGCAGGACTTGGCAGCAGAGCAGGTCGAGCTGTACCTGACCTGGGGCGAGCCTCCTGCGGCGGTTGCGGAAAAGATCGCCCAGGTTCGCGAGAAGGCAGCGAAGCAGGGGCGCACCGTGCGCTTCGGCATTCGCCTGCATGTCATCGTCCGCGAAACCAATGAAGAGGCGTGGAAGGCAGCGGATCGCCTGATCGCCAACCTCGACGACGAGATGATCGCCAAGGCCCAGGCAGCCTTTGCTCGATTCGACTCCTTGGGCCAGCAACGCATGGCGGCGCTGCACAAAGGTCGTCGCGATCAATTGGAGGTCAGCCCAAATCTCTGGGCGGGCGTCGGCCTGGTTCGCGGTGGTGCCGGTACGGCGTTGGTAGGCGACGGTCCGACCGTCGCCGCGCGGGTGAAGGAATATGCGGACCTCGGTATCGATACGTTCATCTTCTCCGGCTACCCGCACCTGGAAGAGTCGTACCGCGTGGCGGAACTGCTGTTCCCGCACCTCGATGTGGCTCGCCCGCAGCAGGGCGATGGCATCGGCTACATCAGCCCGTTCGGTGAGATGGTCGCGAACGACATCCTGCCGAAAGCGGCGTCAGCGAGTTGAGAAGGCCCACGCCGCTGCGCTTTTTGTAGGAGCCCACTTGTGGGCGATCAGGGTCGACCGAACATCCTGTGCTGACTGACCGCCCGCGATCGCCCACAAGTGGGCTCCTACAGGGGCCGGTGCATTCCCCGCATAAACGGACAGAAACTAGAAAAGGCGCGAGACACACATGAGCAACACGACTACCGATAAATGGGCGCAACGCATCGCGCCCTGGGTCCTGCCGATTGGCTTGATCGCTCTCTGGCAGCTCGCGGTCACCACCGGCTGGCTATCCAGCCGAATCCTTCCTGCACCGAGCGCGGTCGTCGAAGCCGGCTGGGCGTTGCTGTCCAGCGGTGAAATCTGGACGCACCTTGCGATCAGCGGCTGGCGTGCGGCGGTAGGCTTCGTCATCGGTGGCGGAATCGGCCTGCTGCTGGGCTTCATCACCGGCCTGTCGAAGTGGGGCGAACGCTTCCTCGACAGCTCCGTGCAGATGATCCGTAACGTGCCGCACTTGGCGCTCATCCCGCTGGTGATCCTGTGGTTCGGTATCGACGAGAGCGCGAAGATCTTCCTCGTCGCCCTCGGTACGCTGTTCCCTATCTACCTCAACACCTACCACGGCATTCGCAACGTCGACCCCGCGCTGGTCGAAATGTCGCGCAGCTACGGCCTGTCCGGTTTCGCGCTGTTTCGTCAGGTGATCCTGCCGGGAGCGCTGCCATCCATCCTCGTGGGCGTACGCTTCGCACTGGGTTTCATGTGGCTGACGCTGATCGTTGCGGAGACCATTTCCGCCAGCAGCGGCATTGGCTATCTCGCCATGAACGCCCGTGAGTTCCTGCAGACCGACGTGGTCGTGCTGGCCATCCTGTTGTACGCCGTGCTCGGCAAATTGGCCGACGTTGCCGCCCGAAGTCTGGAGCGCGTATGGCTGCGCTGGCATCCGGCGTATCAGGTCAAGGGAGGCGCCAAATGACCGCTCTGCACAGCATCAAAAGAGGCGCACCGCTGGCCCTGCGAGGGATTCGCAAGGCATTTGGTGAGCGCGAAGTCCTCAAGGCCATCGACCTGGATATTCCGGCGGGGCAGTTCGTTGCCGTCGTAGGGCGCAGTGGTTGCGGCAAGAGCACGCTACTGCGTCTGCTCGCCAGCCTCGATCAACCCTCGGGCGGAAGCCTTTTTGCGAGCGGCAAGCCGCTGAGCGAAACGCGCGAAGACACACGTCTGATGTTCCAGGATTCGCGTCTGTTGCCATGGAAACGCGTCATCGACAACGTCGGTCTGGGCTTGTCCGGTGACTGGCGGGCCCGTGCAGGAGACGCGTTGAATGCAGTGGGCCTGGCCGACCGTGCCAATGAGTGGCCAGCAGCCTTGTCCGGTGGCCAGAAGCAACGTGTCGCGCTGGCCCGTGCACTGATCCATCAGCCGCGTTTGTTGTTGCTCGATGAACCCTTGGGCGCGCTGGACGCACTCACCCGTATCGAGATGCAGCAGCTCATCGAGCGCCTCTGGCAACAGCATGGCTTCACCGTCCTGCTGGTTACGCACGATGTCAGCGAAGCCGTGGCGGTCGCCGATCGCGTGATCCTCATTGAGGAGGGCGGTATCGGCCTCGATATCGACGTTACCGTGCCGCGCCCACGGCCGCGGGCCTCTGCCGAGTTGGCCGCATTCGAGGCGCAGGTACTCAACCGGGTGTTGTCGCTGCCGCATGGTGAAGACCAGCCCGAGCCCACCAACCCGCTCCCGACGCATTTGCGTTGGGCGCTTTGATCCATTCATCCCATCCGCTGTAGGAGAGAGACCATGACCATCAAGGCCATCAACGTTCGTAACCAGTTCAAAGGCACCATCAAGGAAATCGTCATCGGCGACGTGCTGTCGGAAATCGACGTGCAGACCGCTGCCGGTATCGTGACCTCGGTCATCACCACCCGCTCGGTACGCGAGCTGGAACTCGACGTAGGCAGCGAGGTGATCGCGTTCGTGAAGTCGACGGAAGTGTCGATCGCCAAGCTCTGAGCGCGGTCGCATTCAGCGGTTGGGCTGGGCATGTCATGTGCTCAGCTCAGCGCATTACGTCGGTGCTCGAACGTGGCTCGATGACGTAGGCACCCACGTACGTCCGGATGAAATACGCGGTGAAACCCTGCCCCATACCGACCGCCGTCCTTTCGTGGAAACGCCTAGCGAGGTGACAGCAATAACTCCAGTAACCCGGCGCAGTCGGGTGATTCTTCGAGCGCGTCGATGTGCTCGCGGATGGCATCGGCACGTGCCTGGCCGAGCGTGCCATACGCCAGCAGGTTGTACTTTTCGACGAATTCCTCATCGCTCATGCGATCAAGGGGGTCGCCCTTTGCGACCGTCGTCTCGCTGCTGAAGGTAAGGCCGTCGCGCGTTTCGACGTGTACACGCGAAAGGATTTCTCCTGGGAATCTGGCCGATAGATCATCCGCCTCGACGATGGTGATTTTCTGGCATGCCGCAATGATTTCGGGCGAGTGGATGGCGTCGCCAATGACCTCCGCCGCACCGAGCTGCCCACGTACCAGCAAGGCTGCCAGGGGGAAGGCGAGCGCGTACTGGGCTTCATCTTCGTTAGCCGGCGTGTAGCCCTGCAAGCGGACCGACTCGCTGAACGTCTCGACACGAATCGCCACGACGTTATCGGCGCGAACCTCTTCGTGCGTTTTCATCAGCTGCGTCAGCGCACTGAGCGCCGCTTGTGCCCAGCGGCATACCGGCCAGGGTTTGAAGTACTGCGCATCGATCTCCCAACGGCTACCGAGGTCCGACCATTGTGGCGCGTAGGCCGGGTCTTCGACGGTAACGGCAGGCGCACCGGTAATGCCGGCCTTGGCCATCAACACCGCGTTGATACCGGCGTAAGCGCCTGCGCCGTGGGCATCGCGAAGCATCGAGGGGTGGTCGATCAGGCGCATCATCGGGCAACGCGGTCCGAAGTATTCGGCGATGCCAAGGGCATGACGCGTGGTTTCAGAATCGAGATCCAGCAGTCGCGAAGCAGCCATCACCACGCCCAAGCCGGAGAACGCACCCGATGCGTGATAGTCGGTAGCGCTGGCCATCAGTGCTACGCCGCTTCTCAGGGACACCTCGTAGCCGATGGTGAGCAATGCCAGCAGCTCTTTGCCCGAAATCTCCGACCCGCCTGCACGATAGGCGTCGACGAGAGCCAGAATGGCCGGTACCACGGTTGCGCCAGCGTGACCTTTGGACGTGAAGTGGCCTTCATGGGCATCCAGGCTGTCGATGGTGAAACCGCCGGCATAGGCCGCACCCAGCGGGTGCACACGGCGCCCGTCGAACAGCAGACGCGCACCTAGCCGACCGGCAGGATGGTGTTCCACCGCATACTCACGCGCGGCGCCGCTCGCCTTGCTGCGAAGCGCGCCCGCGCCGGTGCCGATGATGTCCAGCAGGCACGTCTTGACCAGATGGCGAGTGAAGGGCGGAACCCGGTGGAATTCGAGCGTGCGGGTGAAATTTAGAGCGGTCATGTGCCTTATCTCCTTAACGGAAGAGAGCGCCCGAAAGCGCCCTCTGGCTGATACCTGAAAGAATTACTCTTTTGCGGCGGCACGGGCCGCGGCAAGCCATGAGTCGAACTCGGCGCGGTGAGCGGCGATCCACTCATCGGCGTGGCGCTTGATGTCGGCTTGCGAGTTCTCGCCGTTATGCATCTTCAGGTTCTGCTCGCTTTCATCCTTCGGCTCGATATGGAAACGGGAGAGGAATGCGATGGCGGCGGGGTTGTCCTCGGCGAAGTCCTTGCTCGCCACGGTCTTGATGGTGTCGACGGCGGAGCCGAGGTTGATGCCATCGAACGTGGTGTTCACGTCGTTCTTGCCGTCCGGCAGGTCGGTGTAGGGTACGGGGAGCCAGACGACATCCTTGTTGTTCACTAGCACGCTGTCGATCCACTGTGGGACCCAGGTGAAGTAAAGGATCGGTTTGCCTTCCTTGTAGCGAGTGATGACGTCGGCCATCAGCGCGAAATAGGAACCGCGATCGTGGGTCACGGCATCCTGAAGTCCGTAGGCCTTCAGTTGATGCTCGACGATGAGTTCACAGCCCCAGCCCGGGTTGCAGCCCGTGAGGTTCGCTTTGCCATCGCCGTCACTGTCGAACAGTTTGGCGATCTCCGGCTTCTTCAGGTCTTCCAGCGACTTGATGTTGTACTGATCCGCCGTTTTCTTATCGATCTTGTAACCCTGCAGCACGCCTTTCATGGCATCGCCCACTTTCACCATGGCGCTGTCACCGCCGGCTTTCTCGTAGAACGCGGCGTGCAGGTGTTCCCAGATGTGCACCGTGAAATCGGCATCACCGTAGGACAGCGCGAGCATCATCGCGGGGTAGTCCGTCTCCTTCGGCTTCTGGACGTCATAGCCGAGTTCGCTCAGGCCCGCCATGGCGATTTCGCCGCGAAAACGTTCTTCCGAAATGGTCGGGAAAATGGGCGTGACTTCGACGCCGTCTCCTGGCTGCTCCGCGGCATTGGCACTGCCGGCGAATGCACTCAACAGCAGCGACGTTGCCATCGCGCATTGGACAATCCCACGTTTGAAGCTCAGACCGTTTGCTTTCATTTGGACTACCTTTTCGACATTTTTTAATGGCAGGTTTAAATGAGGTGCCGCGTTCTGGACCCTTATTCGGTTTGTGATTGGGGTGTCGCGGCGGGTACGGGCTTGCTGATCTTGGCGCGGAAAATCAGGCCGAGCGGGCCTGACTGGAACCAGCGTGTTCCAGGTGCCGCCTTGTTCGTGCGTTCGCCCATGGCCTGTGTCAGGCGGTCGAGGAAGATGGCCAACAGCACCAGGCCGATGCCACCGACCGAGGCGAGCCCCATGTCCAGGCGACCGATTCCCTGGAGGACCATGAGCCCCAGCCCGCCGACGGAAATCATCGAGGCGATCACTACCATCGACAGCGACAGCATGAGCGTCTGGTTCACGCCGGCCATGATCGTCGGCGCCGCCAAAGGCATTTGCACGCGAAGCAGCATCTGCCGTGGTGTGCAGCCGAATGCGCGCGCCGCTTCGATCTTATCGGCCGGCACCTGGCGGATACCCAGGTTGGTCAGGCGTACCAGCGGTGCGATGGAGAAGATGATGGTGACCATTACGCCTGGCACGTTGCCGATACCGAACAACATGACCACGGGCACCAGATAGACGAAGGCGGGTAGCGTCTGCATCGCATCGAGTACGGGGCGCAGTATGGCTTCGGTCCGGTTGCTCGCGGCGCAGAGGATGCCCAGTGGAATACCGATGGCCGCGCAGAAGAACAGCGACGTCAGTACGAGTGCCAGCGTGACCATGGCGTCGTTCCAGACACCGACCAAACCGATCATCGTCAACGTGATGGCGCACATGGCGCCGATACGGCGGCCGCCTACCTGCCAACCGATCAATGCGGCCAGGATGATGAATATCGTAGGAGGGACCGATAACAATCCGCTCTGGATGCCGGAAAGCACCTGATCGACGGGCCAGCGAATGGAGCGGAACACATCTCGGAAATTCTGGACGAGAAAGGTCAGGGAGCTTTCCACCCAGGAACCGACAGGGACGCGGACGGACGCGAACGGATCAAGCAGGTTGAAATCGGACATGGAGATTTACCTCGGTAATCGACGTGAGCCGCCGACGAAAAACGCAGTCGAGCGTCAGTGGCGGCTCATCGTTTGCAGCAGCTGGGCCGGCGAGATCGTGCCCTGGAAGAGACCCTGGCTGTCGAGGACCGCGACGGGTCTGCCTGCACTGGCGACGATATGGAAGATGTCCTGCAGCGGGGTGTCGGAGCGAACGGAGGGCGCGGTTGGCGAAGGTGTGAACGCTTCGGAGGGATCGAGCTGTGCGACATCACCGGCCTTGAGCACCTTCGATGTATCAAAGCCTTTGAAGAAGGCCCGCACATAGTCGTTGGCGGGGTTGCACAAGAGGTCTTTCGGTGTGCCGATCTGGACGACTTTTCCACCCTCCATGATCGCGATCCGGTGACCGATCCGAATCGCTTCCTCGATGTCATGGGAAATGAAGATGATGGTGCGGTTCTGCTCGGCCTGCAGTCGGATCAACTCGCCCTGCATCTCGCTACGGATCAAAGGGTCGAGTGCGGAAAACGCTTCGTCCATCAGAAGGATTGCCGGATCGCTCGCGAGTGCCCGAGCAAGCCCGACCCGTTGCTGCATACCTCCAGAAAGCTCGTGCGGGTAACAATGTTCGTAGCCGGCAAGGCCTACCTGTTGCAGGGCTTCCATCGCCCTAGCGTTACGTTCCTTTTCGGACATGCCGGCGATTTCGAGCCCGAACGCGGCGTTGACCAGCACGCTCATGTGCGGCATCAGCGCGAAGGACTGGAAGACCATGCTCATGTCCTTGCGGCGAACGTCGAGCAGGGCCTTGTCCGGTAACCCGGTGATTTCCTTGCCGTTGATTTGAATCGAACCGGATGTTGGCTCTATCAACCTGTTGAACAGGCGAACCATTGTCGACTTCCCTGATCCGGAAAGCCCCATGATCACGAATATCTCGCCGCGTCTTACGGAGAAGTTGGCGTCGAATACACCAACGGCCTGCCCCGTTTTTTGAAATATCTCACTTTTATCAGCGCCAGCATTCAACATGTCCATTGCAAGTTCGGGCTGTGCACCAAAGATCTTATATATATGTTGGACAGATAGAATATCGTCAGCGCTATTCATGGCTCCCTCCGCTGCATAGACGCGAGAATTTATATCGCGTCGAAGAAATACGATTGAGTTCTTTCTGGCAGTTAAATAGAGAGATCGTGATAGGTCGCACGGCAAGCCTTCCTGTTCTTATTTTGAATGTCTTATCGTTCGATTAACGTGCAGGTCCAATCTATTACGATCAAAAGGCGGGCATCCAACGACATTTTCAGCCCGCAGTTAATAACTCCAAGTTATTGATGATCGAATTGGTATTGACGAGGTGTTCAAGTCGGGCAAGAAGCGGGGCGTGTAGCTGGCGAAAAGGCTTTGCGCTACGCTCCGCCGGCTGCCTTTGTTGAGAGGCGCATGTCGAAACGTCCGGACGAGACCTGCTCAATCATGGCCAAGCACGCTGACCCCGATATGACTCTGCTGAAAATGCCGTCCCTGCGGGCGGTCAGGTCATTCGTGGCAGCGGCCAAATACCAGAGTTTTACCCGTGCGGCTGAAGCGCTGTGTGTGTCGCAAGCGGCGATCAGTCGGCAGATTCGCGAATTGGAAGCCCACCTGGGTGCGGAGTTGTTCAAACGCACGGGGCGCGCGGTGGAGCTGACGGTCGAGGGCTCCATTTTCTTCGACGCGGCGCAGCTCTCGTTCGTCAATATCTACCAGGCAGCGGAACGCATTCGCAGCCATCACACCAGCAAGCGGGTAGTGACGCTGTGCTGCTCGCCCGCGTTTTCCGCGCTGTGGTTGTCCTCGCATCTGCCGACGTTCTTCAGCCAGAACCCGGACATCGACCTGAATCTCATCACCACGCAGAATTTCCTGTCGATGGAGCCGGGCGCTCGGCCCGATATCTTCATCACCAAGATGGCGAAGATCCACGATGGATACCGCAGTTATCCGCTGTGTCATGACGTTGTGTACCCGGTCTGCACGCCTCTCTATCTAGAGAGCCATCCGGAGATACGGACCCTGGAAGGGCTGCGTGACAGCGTCCTGCTGAATCTCAGCCCCTATGGCCGTTCGCAGGTGGCGGAGCATGTCGATTGGGGGGTGTGGCTGAATTTTCAGCATGTCGATATCGAGAAGCGCAGCCCTGAAAGCCCACATATCTTCAACGCCAACGACTACAACCTGTTGATCGGTATGGTCCTGACCCATCAGGGCGTGGCGCTTGGCTGGAATCATCTGGTTTCCAGCTTCGTCGCCAACGGCACGCTCGTGCGCCCGGTCGAGCAGGAGTTGGTGCTGAGCGAAAGCATGCATTACCTGACGTTCAGGGAAGACCGCGAGAACGATGATGCCTGTTGCCGGCTGCGTGACTGGTTGTTGTCTCGATTCGATTGAAGAGCTTTCTCTAAAAATGCCTTACTTGAAGTTATTGAATAATCCCTGATTAGCGACCGCTTACTTGCCTGCTATTTAAGGTGCGCCTGAATAACGGCGGAAATGCCCTCGCATACATTGAATCAATAACGCTGGATTATTCATTGTGGGCAGGAAATGTTTCTTGCTGGGCCCTCGATAAGACTTTTACTGTCTCGCCATTGAACGACAATAAACCAGGGCGGGCATATGAATTTCGAAGGTGTGTGGACTCCAATAATTACGCCATTCACGGATACGGGAGATATCAATTATCCGGTAGTGGCGAAGGCGATCGATAACCTGATCCATCAGGGTGTTCACGGGCTGATCGTCGGAGGCACGACGGGTGAATACTACGCATTGTCTCGCGAAGAGCGTTTCGAGCTTTTCGACTTCATTGCCGACCATGCCGCCAAGCGCATTCCGCTCATGGCCGGGATCAATGCCACCACGACGGATGACGTGATCACCTTCGGCAAGCATGCACGCGCCGCAGGTTATCAATGCATCCTGCTGGCTGCCCCTTACTACTGCCAGCCCACCCAAGACGAACTGTTCACCCACGCGTGCCGTGTGGATGATGCACTGGGCTTGCCGATCATGCTCTACAACTTCCCCGGGCGTACCGGCACCGAGATGTCCTGGAATTTCCTCAACCGTCTCAAGACCCGCCCTAATTTCCAGGCGATCAAGGAAAGCACCGGGTCGATCGAGCGGATGCACACGCTGCTCAATGACTACCAGGATCAGATCCAGACCAGCTGCGGAATGGATGACCAGATTCTCGAGTACTTCGCGTGGGGCAGTCGCAGCTGGGTCGGTGGAGCCTCCAACTTCCTCGCGCCCGAGCATGTCGCGCTCTATCAAGCGTGTGTGCTTGAAAACGATCTCGTCAAAGGCCGCGAGCTGGCGCGCCGAATCCTGCCGATGCTCAACCTGCTGGAGCAGGGCGGCAAGTTTTGCCAGTACGTGAAATACGGCTGCGAGCTCGCGGGCATAGAAGCAGGGCCTGCGCGTGCGCCGCTGCTTCCGCTCACCGATGAAGAGAAAGCCACCTTCGGCGAAATCTACGACCGGCTTGTTTCCTATCGTGCTTGATGCGTTCGCTGCGGGAGGCGTTCGATGCAGTTGCGTTCTTCTTTTCTGCCTCAGGATGATGGCCGGTGCGGCTGGTATGGCCTGCTGCCGCCACCGACGCCGGGCATTTCGGTCAGTGGGCAGATAAACGCCGACTGGGTCGTTCTTGGGGCCGGGCTGGCCGGTATGGCTGCCGCGCGGCGGTTGGCGGAGCTTTTGCCGAACGCCTCGATCGCTTTGGTCGAAGCGCGCCGTGCCGGTTTCGGTGCAGGTGGGCGCAACTCCGGCTTCATGGTCGACCTGCCGCACGATCTCAACTCCCACAGCTACACCAGCGACAAGGACGCGGACCGTCGCATCATTCGTCTGAGTCGAGGCGGCATCGATTACATGCGCGAGATCGTGACGCGCGAACGAATCGAATGTGACTGGCGCGAGCAGGGCAAGATCCATGGCGCGGCGAACGGCCAGGGCACTCGTGCATTGGAGGCGTTTTCCCGTGGGTTGAGCGATTTGGACGAGCCGCATCGGATGCTCGATGCGGCCGCCATGAAAGCCGTTACCGGAACGGATTTCTACAAGGCTGGCCTGCATGCGCCGGGCTGCGTCCTGGTTCAGCCAGCGGCGTTATGTCGAGGCTTGGCCGGTAGCCTGCCGAAAAACGTAACGCTCTACGAAGACAGCCCGGTCTCGCAGATCCATGTCGGGCAACCGCATCGATTGGTGACGGCCAATGGGACGGTCACCGCGCCACGGTTGGTTCTTGCCACCAATGCCTACGCCTCGGCGTTCGGCGAATTGGGCTTCAAGGGCCGACTCTTGCCGGTGTACACCTACGGCAGCCTGACACGTCAGCTGACGGCTGAGGAGCTAACGCGGCTCGGTGGTGAGGGAAGCTGGGGGCTGATACCGGCGGACCCGCTGGGTACGACCGTCAGGCGTTTGGCCAGTGGGCGTATCTGCATTCGTAATTCCTTCACCTATAACCCGGACGTCGCGGCGACATCGAGAATGCTGGAGCGGGCCAAGCGCGCGCACCAGAAGTCGTTCGACGTACGCTTTCCGATGCTGCCGGGCGTCGATTTCGAATACACCTGGGGCGGCGCGCTGTGCCTTTCGCGCAACTCCGGATCGGCCTTCGGTGAAATTGCGCCGGGCGTATACAGCGCCGTCTGTTGCAATGGACTCGGCCTTACACGTAGCACCATCGCCGGCAAATTGATTGCCGAATACGCGTTGGGCATGGATAGCGAGCTGCTACGGATCATGCTTGAACAACCCAAACCCTGCCGTAACCCGCCCGAACCATTGCTCGGCATTGGCCTCCGCTCTTCCATCGCGTGGAAGGAGTGGACCGCAGGCATAGAGCTTTGAGCTGCATAACAACAGGAGATGAGTTCATGACAGAAACGCTAACGAAGCAGGCCGTCCAGGAAACGATGGCGTCGCTGGCCTATCGCAACCAGGCCTTCATCAATGGCCGGTTTGTGTCAGCGCAGTCCGGCAAGACCTTCACCACGCTCAACCCGGCTACCGGCAAGGCGCTGACGGAGGTTGCCGCGTGCGACGAGGCCGATGTGAATGCGGCGGTGGAGGCGGCGCGTGCGGCGTTCGACTCAGGCGTTTGGTCTGGGCTACCTGTCGCTGAGCGTAAGCAGGTCATGTTCCGTTTTGCCGATCTCATCGATCAGCATCGCCTGGAGCTTTCGGTGCTCGAAGCATTGGAAGCTGGTAAGCCGGTGGGTGAGTGCTTCGGCATGGACATCCCCGATACCGCTGCCACGATTCGCTGGCACGCCGAAGCGGGCGATAAGCAATATGACGCCATTTCGCCCAAGGGCGCGGGCACGCTCGGCATGATCGTGCGTGAACCCATCGGCGTGGTCGGCGCGGTGCTGCCCTGGAACTTCCCCTCGATGATGGCGGGTTGGAAACTAGGCCCTGCCTTGATTACCGGTAACAGTGTGGTGCTCAAGCCCGCTGAGCTGACGTCGCTGAGTACGTTGCGACTGGCCGAGTTGGCGTTCGAGGCGGGCATCCCGGCCGGTGTTCTCAACGTCGTTCCAGGCCTTGGTCAGGAAGCGGGCAAAGCCATCGGCCTGCACCCCGACATCGATATGACGACGTTCACCGGCTCCACCGAGGTCGGTCGTTTGTTTCTCGAATACTCCGCGCGCAGCAACCTCAAACGCGTCACCCTCGAATGCGGCGGCAAGAACCCGCAGCTCGTCATGGGCGATGCCAAGGATATTCCCACCATCGCCTCGAACGTGCTGGCAGCGGCGTTCTGGAACATGGGCGAGAACTGCTCGGCAGGCTCGCGTCTGATCGTGCATCGTTCGATCAAGGATGCGTTGCTCAAGGAGGTGGTCCAGCAGCTCGAGGAATGGGTCACGGGCGATCCGCTGAACCCAGAGGTGCGGCTCGGCGCGTTGATCGAAGAAGCGCACATGAACAAGGTGCTCGAGCATATCGAGAAGGCCAAGGCTGAGGGCTATGAGGTGTTGGCCGGTGGTACGCGTCTTTATGCCGAGACGGGCGGGTATTTCGTGGCGCCGACGATCTTCGACAACGTCGATCCCAAGGCCGGCGTCGCTGTCGACGAGATCTTCGGGCCTGTGTTGGCTGTCATCCCGTTCGACACCGAGGAGGAGGCCATCGCCATTGCCAACGACACCTGCTACGGGTTGGCGTCCTCGCTCTGGACTTCGGATCTGTCCGCGGCACACCGTATCTCGTCAGCCATTCGGGCCGGCACCGTCTCGGTGAACTGTTTCTCCGAAGGTGACATCACGGTGCCATTCGGTGGTTACAAGCAATCCGGTTTCGGCGGGCGGGACAAGTCCATACACGCCCATGACCAGTACTGCGAACTTAAAACCACCTGGATTCAGGTCGGTTGAACCACGCCGCGTCGATCGTGTGATCGGAGAATAGCTATGAACAACACCTCTTACGTTGCGGACCTGATCGCTAAACGGCGAGCTCGCCACGCCCTGCCTCGTGAGCTGTACAGCGATCCCGAGGTTTATCGCCAGGATCTGGAGCAGCTCTGGCACAAAGACTGGGTCTTCGCTGGGCACACCTTCGAGATTCCCAAGGCGGGACAGTATTTTTCGCTACAGGTGGGCGACTACCCCGTAGCCGTCGTGCGCGGCAAGGACGGCGAAGTCCGGGCCTTCCACAACGCCTGCCGCCACCGTGGTACCAAGGTCTGCGAGCACGCTGCAGGCAAGGTCGCCAAGCTGGTTTGCCCGTACCACAAATGGACCTTCGAGCTGGACGGCACGCTGCTGTTCGCTGGCAACATGGGCAGCGATTTCGACAAGTCGCAATACAACCTCAAGCCCGTGCACTGCGAGATCGTGCATACCTTCATCTACATCTGTGTGGCCGAACGGGCGCCCGATTTCGGCGCCTTTCGCAAGGCCGTCAGCCCTTTCATCGCGCCGCACAACCTCGAAAACTGCAAGGTGGCCTTCGAATCGAACCTGATCGAGAAGGGCAACTGGAAGCTGGTCTTCGAGAACAATCGCGAGTGCTACCACTGCGACGGCACGCACCCTGAACTGCTCAACTCTTTCGTGGAGAACCTCTCTGTGGCAGGCGTCGGTGGTGCCGAAGATCCGGAGTTGGTCGAGCACTGGAACCGCTGCGAGCGGGCCGGGATGCCAAGCCGTCTGGTGATGGATGAAGCTGGCCGTTTCCGTATGACGCGAATACCCCTGTCCAAAGGGGCGGTGAGCTACACCATGGATGGTCAGCCTGCGGTAAATGGCCGGCTAGATGCCAGCGGCGAGCCGGATATCGGCGCATTGTTGTACTTCAACTACCCGTCCACCTGGAATCACTTCCTCGGGGATCATGCGTTGAGCTTCCGCGTATTGCCGATCGGGCCGAATGAAACGCTGGTCACCACCAAATGGTTGGTCAACGAGAACGCCCAGGAGGGCATCGACTACGATCTCGACCGCCTCACCAAGGTGTGGATCGCCACCAACGATCAGGACCGCCAGTTGGTCGAGGGCGCGCAGGCTGGAGTGAATTCACCGTCCTATGAGCCGGGCCCGTATTCGGAGATCGCCGAGAACGGTGTCTGCCAGTTCGATGACTGGTACTGCGCGACGATGTTGGAGCGGCTGAGAGGGCCGTTCAAGCTGAAGTCGGTGGGTTGACTCACGGCCCTCCACGCGTACCGCTAGATACGCGTGGAGGGTCTCGGCAGGAACCGATGTAACTCGCGCGTTTTGAGTGCCCATGGGTTTCCCATGGGCATTTTTCATTGGAGGAATGCGGTCAGGTGATGAGGTGTCGGCGTAAGGGTCAGGACGATCTTGCCGACGCCCCTTGCCACACCCGCGCGATATCCCGCGCACTCGCCTCCAGCAACGCGCCGCAGTTCTTGCAGGCTTCGGCCAGGTCCATCGGCCCGGAAACCAGGCTGAAGGCCGCGACGATGCCGTGGTCATAGAGCTTTTCATAACCAGCGCCCAGTGAGCCGACGATGGCGATGACGGGGGCGCCATGTCGCCCAGCGACCTTGGCTACACCCATTGGCGTCTTGCCGCTGAGGGTTTGCTCGTCCATGCGGCCTTCGCCGGTGATGACGAGGTCGGCGCCCTGCATGGCGTCATCGAGACGTGTCAGTTCGGCGACGACTTCGATGCCGGGGCGGAAGCGTGCTTCGAAGAACGCTTTCATGGCGAAACCGATGCCGCCCGCAGCGCCGCAGCCGGGGAAGTCGCGATGGTCCGTACCCAGGACCGGCGCGCATATGTCCGCAAAATGCGCGAGCGCGGCATCGAGCGCCTTGACCTGTTCGGGTGAGGCGCCTTTCTGCGGGCCGAAGACATGCGAGGCGCCGCGTGGGCCGCATAGAGGGTTGTCGACGTCTGCGGCGACTTCCAGGCGTACGTCCTTCAAGCGTGGGTCGAGATGGGTGAGGTCGACTTTCGTCAGGTCCTTCAGCGCGAGCCCGCCCGGCGGCAACTGATCGCCATTCTTGTCGAGAAAGCGCACGCCCAACGCACGTAATACGCCCGTACCGCCATCGTTGGTCGCGCTTCCACCAATACCGAGGACGACACGTTGCGCGCCGGCATCCAATGCCGCGCGGATCAGTTCGCCGGTGCCGATGGAGCTCGTCACCGTGGCGTCACGTTGTTCCTTCGTCAGCAGCATCAGGCCGCTGGCGGTGGCCATTTCGATGATCGCAGTACGCTCGGACTCGATCCAACCCCAGTCCGCGGCCACGGTTTCGCCGCGAGGACCTTCCACGTCCGTCGTGCGCCATTCGCCACCCGCAGCAGCCAGCACCGATTCAACGGTGCCTTCGCCACCATCGGCCATCGGGCAGCGCACGAGTTCGGCGTCGGGCCAGACCTGGGCAAGGCCTCTGGCTATTGCATCGGCGACGCCGGGCGCGCCGAGGCTGTCCTTGAAAGAATCCGGGGCGATTACGATCTTCATGGGCACGTTTTCCGTCTTTTTAGTCTTGTTGTTCGGCCAGTCCCTGCGCATAACGCCGGGCATTCTCGACATAGTGGGCGGCGCTGGCTTCGAGGCCGCGGCGCTGTTCCTCGGTCAGTTCGCGCATCACGCGGGCGGGCGAGCCTACGACCAACGATCCATCGGGTATGACCTTGCCCTCGGCGACGAGTGCGTTGGCTCCAATGACACAGTACTTACCGATTTTCGCTCCATTGAGCACCACGGCGTGAATGCCGACGAGGCTGTAGTCACCCACTTCGCAGCCATGCAGCATGGCCTGGTGACCGACCGTGACGCCGGTGCCGAGAGTGAGAGGAATGCCCATATCAGTGTGCAGAACGGCGCCGTCTTGCACGTTGCTGTCCTTGCCGATGTGGATCAGCTCGTTGTCGCCACGGATCACCGCGCCGAACCAGACGCTGCTGCCTTCATCGAGACGGACCTTGCCGATCACGTCGGCGCTAGGCGCGACCCAGCTATCGCGATGGGCGTCGACCTTCACGTTTTCCAAGCGATATTTCATCGAAAGTCCTCATGGCAGGGACGGTTGTTTTGATTGTGGGAGCGTCCTGCATTGGGTCTTTTTACACCATGGTGGTCCGAGTTGCCTCTCTGGATAAGCCGCAGAGAAACGAAAAGGGCGCTTTTTTGAGCGCCCTTTGTCGTCGAAGAAGAGTGGCTATCAGCTCGATTCGCCCGGCGGGCGGGGGCCTACGGCTGCTGTTTTACGGCGTGGCTGCCAGTGGTTGGGCAGGCGCCGTTCCAGCCAGCGGCGGATGGGGCCGATGAGGAAACGCTGGAAGATCAGGCCGAGGCCGACGATGAACAGCAGGTGCGGGATCAGTGCCCAGAGTGGAATGGTGACGCTGACGATGGCATCGCTGACGGCGTCGCCCATGGCATCGCTCATCATGTCTTCCACCACATCCGAAACCGCTTCGGAGGCGGCTTCCCCCGTATCGTCGAGCCACGTGAGGATGCGCCGTGTCCAGGGCGCGATGAGACCGATCAGTGGGGTGTGAATCGCGAAGATGCACAGCGAGGCTTCACCTAGGCGTTGGGCAATCTGGCGCACGGAAGCCGTACGCGGCGCCGAGAAGGTTGTGCAGGCCAGCAGAAGCATGCTTTGGAACGGGGTCAAAAGCCCGTTGTGCACGAGATAGAACCAATGCTTTCCGTCTTCGTTGAGCAGCCACGCGCCGAAGCCCAGGCTACTTAATCCGACGACGATCAACAGATAGCGATAGCGGGCGACCCAGGCAGCGATCGAGGGCTCCTTGACCGCGCGGTACAACAGGATGCCGATGAGAAATTCAGGCAACCGCACAATGGGGTTACGGTGCATCACGCCAACGGTTATGTAGTCATAGGCGCCGAGCCAAGTGGCCGCCAAGGGCAGCAGCAAGTACAGGCCCCACACGCAGAAACCCAGCAGCAACCAGCGTCGCGCGGCCATCAGCCGGGGTCCGAGAATGGGGAAGAGCAAGTAGAAGAACAGCAACGCGGAGATCGACCAGGTCGCACCGTTCAGCCAGAGAAAGCGCGGTTCCCAAGACTGCAGCAGCAGGAACTGCATGACCACGTGCGCCCCTGCCGCGGTCCAGCCGAGCGGCGGTAGGACTTCGTCCAAGCTGCGATCTTCCACAGGCGCGTAGGGATGCTGGTTGTAGTAGACCAGCACGCCTTCGGCGACGGATTCGCGAAAGAACAGCAGAATCAGGGCGATCGACAGGGTGATCAGGTGGATTGGATAAAGGTTGCATAGCCGCCGGGCGATGAAGCCCTTGGGGCTGCCCTTCATCTGTCCTTCATCGTTGAGGCAGACGTGGGCTAACAGAAAGCCCGACAGCAGAAAGAAGGTGCTGGTCGCATAAAAGCCCATGCCCACGAGCTGACGGAACAGCTGCGGCGCATCGCCGTACAGGCCGCCTAAGTGGTAGACGACCATGTACAGCGCCATCAGGAATCGTAGCCATTCGAGGCCGTAGTAATGCTTGGTCATTGAGGCGAGCGCGTGTCGTGTTCCAATTTCGAAGGGGCGGCATTATGCCCGTTTCGTTTTTATTTCAGTTGGACCATGACAGCCGCTCATCTATAGCCCAGCGGGGACGGGCGGTTATTCCAAGTGGCGCGGGCACGCCTACTCGTCCGATGGCGGCTTTCGGCGCTCAGGGCGTGACCAGATGTAACCTGCGCCGATCAGCATCAAGATGCCCGTGCACACGACGGACAACGTGTGCGAAACGGTCAGCGCCATAAAGGTGAAGGCCGCAAGCATGGTGACTGAGGACGTTATCTTCACCTGGCGGCTGATCCGCCCGCCGTCTTTCCAGTCGCGCAACATAGGCCCGAATAGCCGATGGTTCTCCAGCCAGGCCGCCAGTTTCGGCGAACTCTTGCCCGCGGCCCACGCAGCGAGCAATACGAACTCCGTGGTTGGCAGCCCAGGGACCACGACGCCGATGATCGCCAACGCGATCGCAAGGTACGCGACCAGCAGCCAAAGCCAGCGGAGCCGGCGCGAGGGTTCAGGCATGGTCGTGTCTCGCGATGCCGGTGGCGGCGGAAAACGGTGGAAAGGCAGGTGTCGACGGGATCGTCATGGGCGCTCGCTGTGGCCGCGTCCACCGCGGCAAGAGCGCGAATGGTTCCAGCATGCTGCTTTGGGAGCAAGTGTCTCGATGGGCCGGCTTCTGATCCGTCGTCGAGGTTAGGCCTGGCGGCGGGATGGGCGGAAAGCAATCGCGGGCGTGGCCCGCTCCCACAAAGGCAGGAGTGTCGCGCAAGATTTCCTAGCCCTTGTAGGAGCCCGCTCGTTGGCGATAAACCGTTCCGTAGCCCGGGTGCAACCCGGGATGGATCAATCGGATTTCACCAGCCTAAGGACTATTACAGCGCGCCCATTGTGGGAGTGGGCCATGCCCGCGATGCTTTTTTAAAGACCAATTGAAGTCCAATGGTCGTACTCCTCGCAAGCACGGCCCGCTCCCTCAAGGGGCTACGGCGCTGCCAGTTGGCGGAAAGGTGAGGGGCAGAACAACGGATCCCCTTTTTCATGGTCCATAGCGATGCCCGAAGTCGGGGTGCTGACGCCCGAGGAGGTCTCGAATGCGTCGTTTTCTATTGATCATGCTGGTTGGATTGGCCAGCGGCCTTGCGCAGGCGCAAGGGCTCTATCAACCACCTCGCGTCATCTACTACGACGCGTCGCCTGGGTATCGGCCGCCTGCAGTCATTCACCGCTATGACACGCAGCGCCGCTACCGGTATGACATGCCCCGCCATTACCGTCCAACGCCGCCGCCGCGTTATTCGTGGCGTGAACACGACCGTCGCTGGGCACCGCCACCCGGCCGATTTCAGCATCGCTGGGACCATGGTCCGCGCCAACCCCATTGGCAGAACCGGCCAGGGCCTAGGCCGGGAATAGGCCAGCCGCCCGGTCGAGGCTTTCATGGGCCACGTTGGTAATCGCCTGGGGAAATTAACCGCTTCCGACGCAACGGCCTCGGTGTCTCAGAGACCTTCGGGAGCTGCCAGCTCCAACTCCAACCCGAGCGCGCGCAATGCTTCGGCGGGCGTTTCCCCGAGGCCGCTGTCGGTGATGATCAGGTCGAACCGGTCCAGTGGCGCCACGCGATAGGTGCCGAACGTGCCGTACTTGGAGCTGGAAGCGACCAGCACCGTCTGCGATGCAGCTTCCAGAGCGGCTCGCTTGACCTCGACCTTTGGCGCCGACGGGGTAGTGACACCGCGCTTCAGGTCCCAGGAACTGGTGGACATGAAGGCGATGTCGATCGCGACGCGGCGCAGGGTAGCTGCCGCGAGCGACCCGACGGTGGACAGATTGGGATGGTCCAGTTGCCCGCCGATGTGGATCACTTCGATATCGAGCGCGTCGGCCAGGCACTGCACGATGGTGAAATCGTTGGTTACCACGGTCATGCCCTGGTGTTGGCGAATATGCGGGACCAGCTGGAGCGTGCTGGTGCCGGCGTCCAGATAGAGCGTCATGTCGGCGTGGAGCAGCTCGGCCGCGCGCCTTGCCATGCCGCGCTTTTCGGCCTGTTCGACGACCGCCTTGAGCTGATGGCTGGGCTCGCTACCGACCTGGCTGGCGATGCGCACACCGCCTGGCACCGAGTAGGCTCGACCATCCTTTTCCAGGCTGGCGATGTCGCGGCGAATGGTCATGTGCGAGCAGCCGAACATCTCGGTCAGCTGGTGCACGCTAAGCACCTGATGGCGGCATAGCTGCCGCCAGATCATTTCTCGACGCTGGTCCGGAATGATGGGCCCGCCGCCGACCAGGTCGTGTTCTTCAGTGGTTGGCACGTTACCGTCGCTCCGTTTCGGCGCGCTCGGGTGTGGAGCGCGCCGCCGAGTTTATCGGATCACCGCTTCGATGAGCAGCACGCCAATGAGGCCGATCACCGACTGGATGCAGAGCATCAGCGTCCACGTCCGGAAGGTCTGGGCCACGCTGAGCTGGAAGTATTCCTTGAACAGCCAGAAGCCAGAGTCGTTGACGTGGGAGAGCATGACCGCGCCCGATGCCGTTGCCAGCACCAGCAGTTCAGGTGACAACTCGGGATGCACCAGAGCAAGCGGCGCTACGATGCCGGTCGCCGCAACCGTTGCGACCGTAGCCGAGCCGATGCAGACCCGCAGCAGTGCTGCGATGCCCCACGCGAGAATCAGCGGGTTCACCGGCCAACCGGAGGCATGATGGGTGATGAGCTGATCGAGTTCGATGGACGAAAGCATCTGCTTGAAGCCGCCGCCGGCGCCCAGAATCAGCAGGATCGCACCCAATGGCGCCAGGCCCTTGTTGGCCATCTTGCCGACTTCGCCGAGATTGAAACCGGATTTCAGCCCCAGGGCGAAGAACGCGAAGATCACTGCTGCCAGCAACGACAGGATCGGGTTGTTCAGCGCGCCGAAGAATGCGTGAGCACCGGAGTCCTTGACGGTATAGGCCATGCCGAGGGTGCCGATCAGCATCAGTGCGGGCGGCAGCAGCACTGAAATGATCGATAGCGACAGCGACACTGGACGCGGGGAGCTGGTCTCGTTAGCGCCGACCGGCCCTGCGGACAGGTCCGGCGCGGGGCCAAACCAGGGGCTGATGAGTCGGGTGAGTAACGGTCCGCAAATGACCGCTGTCGGAATGGCGATCAGCAGGCCGAAGAAGATCGTCAGGCCGGTATTGGCGTGAAATGCGGAAACCGCCAGCGTCGGCGCCGGGTGTGGCGGCAGCAGGCCGTGGGAAACATACAGTCCCGCCGCCAGGGGCAAGCCCACGAACAGCAGGTGCGAGCCTGTGCGTTTGGCCACGGTGTAGACCAACGGCGCAAGCATGATGAAGCTGACGTCGAACAAGTGCGGCATGCCGATCAATAGAGCGGCGGCGCAAACCGCCCACGGCACGTATTTCACGGGCCGGGTGCCGATGAAAGCGTTGGCGATACGGTCAGCGCCCCCGGAGCCCAGCAGAATGCCGCCGAGCAGGGTGCCCAGACCGATGACAGGGCCGGTTTTATTCAGCGCCGAGCCGAATCCTTTGACGAAGCTTTCGACCGTTTCGTTAGCGCCAACCCCGGCCGCGAGGCCAAGACCGAGCGCCGACAGCGTCAAGGCGAGGAATGGATTGAGTTTGAGTTTGGTGATCAGCAGGATCAGCACCACGATGGCACCGGCCGCCAAAAGCAGAGTTAGCAGTTCGCTGTTCATGATTGTTGTAAAACTCTGACGGAGAAGAAGGCGCCGTTCAGTCGGCGCTCATGTGCTGGGGGAAGCTGCCATTGCTGAGCCGCAGAGCGGCTTGCCAGAAATGACAGCGAGCCTAGGTTCAGCGTGCTTGCCGGCCCTTGTTCCAGGCTGCGGCAAGATCCGCATCGGGGTTGCTCAAGTCGCCCAGACGCAGTAGTTCACCGGCCTTGATGTCGCGTGCTGTCGTGGCATGGGCGGCGAGATACAGCGGCGCGACGTCGTCAGGTACTTCAGTGGCCTTGAGCAGTACCGCCTGTACGCCAGTCACGTCGTGGTGGTGACCGCCCATGGAAAGCACGGTGCCTGCCGGGATGTCGGCCGTCGCGCGTCCGCCGAGCACGGCGCACAACGTAGGTCGATCAGTGCCCGAGGCGCGCTTGTGCAGCACGGCATTGAGCAGGCTGATCGGTGTTTCCACGCCCATGAAGTGATACGGCAGGTACAGGCAGGCGTAGCGACCGTTGCGGCTCACCACATGACCTTTCTGTGCCAGCAGCTCCCAGGTCGGCGCGTCATGGGTACGGACGACCACGAACACGCCACCGGCGAAGCTCGCTTCTTCCGGCAGGCGCAAGACGTTGAATACGTCGATCACGCCCGTTTGGTTCACCAGCCCGCCGTCTTCGCGTAGGGCGTAGATGTCGGCCAGTTCGGCCACCCGCGCAATGGGGTAATGCAGCAGCTCGACATCAGGGACGAGACCGGTGTTGGTCGCGACCACGGCCATTTCGCAGTAGTCCGCGGTGGCGCTCGTCTTGAGTCCGTTCAGGGCCTTGCGGCGAGCGCTCAGCGTGGCGTGAAGGTCATCGCCCAGACGCAACAGGCCCGCCATATCCGGCGCCGGAATGGTCTGGTCCAGCTGAGTGATCGTGTTGGTCTCGGGATCGAACACCAAGTCGTATTCGCTGGATTTGCCGGCGGCGACGATGTCCAGCCCTAGGATGCGGGCCCAGGTTACCCAGCCAATCAGGTTCGCTGGCTGGTCGCCGTCGGCCGTGGTGTAGACGACGCCATGTTCTGCAGCGAGACGCGAGAGGGCAATTCCGGTGACGGAATCCACTTCCTTGCTGACCATGGCCACGTGCCGGCCAGCCTTGATTGCGCGTTCACCTGCACGATGGCCAACCGCAGGATTGCCGGTGGCTTCGACAAGGATGTCGTAACGCTGCGGGTCCAGCAGCGCCACATTCGCGACCAGCAGCACTGCGTCTTTGGGCGCAGAGGTGACGTCTTCGGCCGATTGGCATTCAACCAGCTGATTTTCGGGATACCCCAGTTCCAGACACAGCGCCTTCAGACCCGGGACGTCCAAGTCGCAGAGGATGGCTGGCAGCAGCCGCGGCATCAGTCGGGTCTGCGCGAGTAACGTGCGGGAAAAACCTCCTTTGGCACCAGTCAGGGCGTAGCGGACGGGTGTGTCGGGATGGTCGGCGAACAGTAATTCGAAATTCATGGACACCTCTGTTGTTGTTCTGCGAAGCCCTGATCGACGGTTCGCCGACTCGGTAGCGTTGCGCAACCATAGTTAAAATTTCACACTGCCGTCAAACTTGATTAACACATATTCACACGTATACCATCCTTCATCACATTTTCAGCGGGATTACCGTTGATAAGCATGCGCTCAACTGCTGCTTATGTGCTTTCATGTGAAATTATCGAATACCAAGAATCTGCACTTGGAGTGCCCATGACCGCTGCCCAACGCCCGCTGCTGGGATGCATCGCCGACGACTTCACCGGCGCCACTGACCTTGCCAATATTCTCGTGCGCAACGGTATGCGTACTGTGCAGACCATCGGCGTACCACACGGTGATGCGGCCGATGTTGCCTCTGCGGAAGCCATCGTCGTTGCATTAAAGTCACGCACCATTGCGCCGGAAGAAGCGGTCCGGCAATCCCGCGAAGCGCTGGAATGGCTCAAGGCGCAGGGCTGCACACAGTTCTTTTTCAAGTACTGCTCGACCTTCGACTCGACGGTCCAGGGCAACATCGGCCCTGTCATCGACGCATTGCAGGACGACCTCGGCAGTGCCTTCACCATTGCTTGCCCCGCCTTCCCGGAAGCGGGCCGCACGCTCTACATGGGCCATCTTTTTGTCAACGGCGCGCTGCTCAGCGAGTCCGGCATGCAGCACCACCCGTTAACACCGATGACCGACGCCAATCTGGTGAGGGTGCTGCAAAGCCAGACGGCTCGGCGGGTCGGGCTGTTGCGTCGAGACGACGTAGCGAGCGGTGTGGAGGGCGTGCGCAAGCAAATCGAAGCGCTCGGTCGTGAGGGTGTCGCTGTCGCTATCGCCGACGCACTGACCGACGAAGACCTGCAAACGCTAGGCGCCGCGTGTGCGGAGCTGCCGCTTATTACCGGCGGCTCGGGTGTCGCCCAAGGGCTCCCCGCCAATTTCCGCAAGCAGGGGCTTTTACGCGACGACAATCCCGCCCATCTCGATGCCGTGCCTGGCACGGCTGTCGTGCTGGCCGGTAGCGCTTCCTCCGCCACCAATGGACAAGTGCAGGCGTGGCTGGAAGCAGGGCGCCCGGCCTATCGCATCGAGCCGCTGCGACTGGCCCGCGGCGAGGTGGTGGTCGAGGAAGCTATCCAGTTCGCCGATCGTGCGGACCCGGTATTGATCTATGCGACCAGCACACCGGACGAGGTCAAGGCCGTTCAGGCGGAGCTTGGTGTCGCCCGTGCCGGTGAGCTGGTGGAGCAAGCATTAGGGAGCATCGCTCAGCGGTTGTATCGCTCTGGTACCCGGCATTTTGTCGTTGCTGGCGGCGAAACCTCTGGCGCGGTCGTGCAAGCCTTAGGTATCACGGCGTTGCAGATCGGCCGGCAGATCGATCCGGGTGTACCCGCAACACTGGCACTGGGTGCTGACGAGCCACTGGCGGTTACGCTCAAGTCCGGCAATTTCGGCAGCCGTGACTTCTTCGCCAAAGCCTTGCGCCGTTTGGCGGGGGACTGGCAATGAGCCGCGAAGCCTCGCTGCGCGAGGAAATCTGCACCGTTGGCGCCAGCCTTTACGCGCGGGGCTATACCGTGGGCAGCGCTGGCAATATCAGCGCCCGCCTCGACGATGGCTGGCTGATCACGCCGACCGATGCCTGTCTGGGCCGGCTTGATCCCGCCGATATCGCGAAAGTTGATGCCTCCGGTGAATGGGTCAGCGGTGAGCGACCATCGAAAACCCTGCTGCTGCATCGCGAGATCTATGATCGCAATCCGGGTGTCGGCGGCGTGCTGCATACCCATTCCACGCACCTCGTCGCCTTGACTCTGGCCGGGGTTTGGAGCCAGGCCGACATCCTGCCGCCGTTGACGCCGTATCAAGTGATGAAGGTTGGGCACATCCCGCTTATTTCCTACCAGCGCCCGGGCGCGCCGGAAGTTGCGCAGCAAGTGGCAGCGCTGGCCAACCGTGTGCGCGGCGTGATGCTCGAACGGCTGGGGCCTGTCATTTGGGAAAGTTCGGTCAGCCGCGCGAGCTTCGCCCTCGAAGAGCTAGAGGAAACGGCACGGTTGTGGTTAATGACGTCGCCGCGACCGGCGCCGTTGGGTGAGCAGGAAATCGAGGTGCTGTGCAAGACCTTCGGGGTGCAGTGGTAGGCGTTACATCGCCACACGCTTCATAGCTCTCGGTACTCGAACCCCATGTCCTTGAAGGTCTGGTTGAACCACGTGCCCATGGACTCCGCCGCCATTAGGCGGTCGTATACCGTCCGCGGTACGGCAAAATAGTGGTAAACGTCCCCACCGTTGAATTCCACTTCTAGAAGCTGTCGGTGGGCGTCGTAGCCCACCGAGCGAATCGCTTCCGATTCAACGAGACGCCGTTTCACGCACGTGGCGGCTCATGCTTGAAGCTGGCTCCCTGAATCTGCCACAACGAGGCGAACAGGCCGCCAGCGGTGAGCAGATTGCCTGGGCTGTCATCTTCGACGATGACGCCGTGCTGCATGACGATGATGCGGTCGAAGCCCATCAGCGTAGACAGGCGATGCGCTACCGCGAGCACGGTTCTACCTTGCATCAAGTCGTTCAAGGCGGCCTGGATCTCGGCCTCGGAATGGGTATCCAGCGCGGAGGTCGCTTCGTCGAGAATCAGGATCGGAGCGTTCTTCAGGAAGGCGCGGGCGATGCCCAGGCGCTGCCGCTGACCGCCTGAGAGCATTACACCGCGCTCACCCACCATCGTTTCGTAGCCCTTCGGCAACTCGCGAATGAACGTGTCGCAGTACGCGTGGCGCGCGGCAGCGACCACTTCCTCATCGGTGGCGTCAGGTCGTCCGTAGCGGATATTTTCGAGGATCGTGCGATTGAATAGCGCGGCTTCCTGCGGCACCACGGCCAGCAGGTTGCGCAGGCTGTCCTGGCTGACATCGCTGATGTCCTGCCCATCGATCATTACGCAGCCACCCTGCACATCATCCAGCCGTTGGATCAGCTGGATGAGCGTTGATTTGCCTGCGCCGGACGGGCCGACGATGCCGATCTTCTGCCCGGCGGGGACGAACAAGTTGAACTGCTCGAACACTCGGCGCCCGTCAGGATAGTTGAAGGCCACCTTGTTGAACTCGATAGTCCCTTCCTGCAGCGTGATCTGCGGCTCCGGATCATCCAGCGCGTGAGGCGCCAGCACGATTTTCAAGGTGTCCGAGATCGCCCCCAGTTGCTGCACCGCTTCGACCAGCGCCAGGGCCAGTTCGCGTGAGCCGTTGAGAATGCGGAAGGTCAGGGTGCTGACGAGTACTACGTCGCCGGGCGTGACGCTGCCGGCACGCCACAGAACGACCGACCAGATGAGCATGCCGCCTGCCATGAGGGCGAGACAGATATCGTGGATGACACGAGCCTTCTCCAGGTACATCCAGCTGCGCCGGTGTGCCTTGGCTTCGATGCCGATTTCGGTCGAGAGCCGTTGGGCCTCGCGCTCGCGAGCGGAGAACGCCTTGATGGTCCAGACATTGGTAACCACATCCACTAATTCGCCGCCGACCCGTGCCGACTGTGCCGCGTAGCGCTGATGCTTGTGCCGGCCGCGAATGCCGAAGCCGACGATGATCCCCGCCACCAACGCGACGAAAAAGATCAACGCGACCGCCATGTACCAGTGCACCGTGAACAGCACCAACACCGCACCCACGAAATCCACGCAGGGCGGCATGATGCGCCAGGCCAGGCTGCCGTAGATGCCTTCCGCAGCCTTACTAGTGGCGGTAATGCGGTTGCCCAGCGCGCCGGCGAAGTTCTCGCTGAAATAGCGCATCGGGTGGCCGGTGAGGTAGCGGAACAGGTCTACCCGCAGGTCGACGCAGCTGGCGATAACCGTGCGGCAACCGGCCCAGCCGGACAATCGCCAAAAGATGTTTTCCAGCACGATCAGCCCGATGAACACGCCCAGGGGATACCAGACGTTGGCCCCTGCGCGATCGTCGGTGGCCATCGCATCCACCAGCAGTTTCATGCCGTACTGCACGGCGACGCCACAGCCGGAGGCCGCTGCGATCAAAAAGAAGATGCCGCCGAACTGCCAGGGCCGCCGGGTGACGTAATGCCACATGAAGGCAACGGGTTTATCCGGTAGAGGCCGAGGTGGAGTAGCGTTGGCGACGTTCATGAAGTCAGGTCCTGCGTACGAAGCAAGGCGCTCACGCAGGCGGCGGCGGGACGTAAGACGCGGGCGGGTATCGGGCTCATCGCGCCCTCCTCATGCCGGGGAACATGGCCATGAACGGCTGGCCAGTGCGCGCCGTCACAACACGATTCGTTGCACTTCTCATGGGGTTATGAAGGCGGGTATGTGCGTCAGGTTCCTTCGCGTTTGCCAAGCGGTCCTCTAGGACATGAGATAAGCCCGTGTGGCGAATCTGTCGATGACGCTACTCGGTGGCGCACCGGGTCGGCGGATACAGAAGACGCGCGGGTTGCACCCGCCCACAACATAAGACCGTTGTAGCGGCGACCGTGTCGCGTCCCGCTTCAGTCGTCTTGGCGGACAAAGCGGAAGGCCGCCCCGCCGCCCCTAGAGTGACGGTTTTTTATGAAGCGCCGGCAAGTAATTGTAAATTTTTTATCCTAAAAATCAGTAACTTGAGTCGAGTATATCGGTCGATATATGGACATGGCTTCCCCCTGCGACCTAGTTTCAGCCAAGACATCATTGCTTACATTGAACTGGGAGACCGATCGTGGGGAGATTGACTGGCAAAGTCGCCTTGATCACTGGTGGCGCGGGAGGATGTGGTCTCGCCGCGTCCGAGTTGTTCGCGAAAGAGGGAGCGAAGGTCGCCATTCTCGATCTGCCTAACAGCCAGGGCGAAGCGCTGGCTGCACGCATCAACGCTGAGGGGGGCGAGGCGCTTTTCGTTGCGGCTGACGTCTCCAGCGCCGAGCAGGTCGATCGAGCAGTGCGTCGGACCGAGGAACACTTCGGAGCGATCACGGTGCTGATCAACCATGCCGGTACGATCTCCGCAGGACCGTTTCTGGAGACCAGCGAAGGCGAGTGGGACCGCCTGATGAGCATCAACGTCAAGGGCATGTTTCTCGTGACCAAAGCCGTGCTGCCAAAAATGATCGAGGCCGGTGGCGGCAGCATCGTCTGTACATCCTCGATTTCCGCCGTGGTCGGTACCCCAATGGAAGTGCTGTATTGCACCACCAAAGGTGCTTGCCACATGTTCGCGCGCGGCATCGCGGTGGAGTATCGAGACAAGAACATTCGTAGCAACGCCGTATGCCCGGGCTTCATCGGCACGGCTCATGGCCAACGGGAATTGGAGCTGCTGCGCGGCTTTGGTGTCGACGTTTCGGATGAGAGCATCGCTGCCATGCAAGGGCGGTTATGCGATCCCAAAGAAGTGGCCGCTGCAGCCCTGTTCCTTGCCAGCGACGAGGCCAGTTTCGTTAATGGCACGCACCTGTTCGTGGATAACGCCTACACCGCCATCTGACGCGGCCAAAGTCCCGCTATAAAAATAACTTATTCAATAAAATCAATTACATGATTCGTCTTTCAATTCTGCCAATACCAGAGCTCTTACAACACGAAGAGGCAGCAAATGGAAAACATCGGCACATATGTCGTTTACGTAATCATGGTGTGCGCGGTCATTGGTGCCATCGCCTCCATTTATGATCCCGAATCCGAACTCGGCAAGGAGTTCACCGCCGGGCTTCACAGCATTGGCCCGATCTTCATTCCCGTCGCGGGAATCATGGCCTCCATCCCGTTCATTTCCAGCTTTATCAGTCAGTTCATCGGACCGATCTTCCTCGCCATGGGCGCCGATCCTGGCATCGCAGGTGCGATCTTCATCGCATCGGATTTGGGTAGCTACCACCTGGCGCACGAGCTAGCGCAAAGCCCTGAAGGCTGGATTCTTGGTCTGATCACCGGGTTTCAGTCCGGTTCGACGGTCATCTTCGTGATTCCGGTTGGCTTGGCGATGCTCGCCAAGTTGGACCACAAATACATGGCGCTGGGCATCATGGCGGGCCTGTTGAGTATCCCGATCAGTATCGTCGTCATCGCCATGCTCATGCAGGCGCTTGGCCTTGGCGTGCGCCCCGATATCGCCACCAGCGGTGCGGCGACTCAGGCGTTGAATTTCACGCTGCCGTTGTTGATCCAGAACCTAATGCCGCTAATCCTGTTCTGTATCGCTCTGGCAGCCGCGCTGCGTTACCTGCCGAACCTGATGGTGTACCTGTTCCTCAAGCTCGGCCAGCTGATGTACGCGGCGGTGACCTTGGTCCTGGTCGCGTCGGTCGTGGAGTACTTCACTCAATTTTTCAGCACGGTGTTCGGTGGCTGGGGATTCGCGCCGATCATTGCCGATGCCGAGGATCAATTCCGCGCACTGGAAATCGCGGGGTATGTCGGGATCATGCTGTGCGGTGCGTTCCCGATGGTCTATCTGATCAAACGCTTTCTATCCAAACCCATCGAGAAAGTCGCTGCGCTGATGGGGCTGTCGCCGGTCGGTGCCGCGGGCATGCTCGCGGCCTCTGCGAACGTGCTGGCGATGTTCCGGCTCGTAGCGGAAATGCCACCGAAAGACAAAGTCCTGGTCATTGCGTTTGCGGTCTGCGCGGCCTTTACCTTCGGCGATCACATGGCCTATTCGGCCAACTTCCAGCCTTCGGTCATCCTGCCATTGATCATCGGTAAGCTTAGCGGAGGCCTGCTTGGCATGCTGTTAGCCTACTGGCTAGCGGTGCCCAAGGCGATCGAGCTGGGACGCCAGGATGAGGCTGAAGGGCTTTTCCGGACATCGCCCCAGTTGGTCTGATTCGATCGTCGAGCTGCCCATCGCTCCGGCAAACCTTCTGACGCGCCGGAGCGACGCGCGTTGGTGCCATCGCTCGCGTTTTCTGAAAGCGAGCGCTAACGTGTCCACCTTACATTGCCGCCAGGCCGCGCCTCAGTGGCTCATTTCACGCTAAATCCGCGTTACGAACGATGAAGGCAGAAGATTCGAAAACGCTGTCCGCGATCATTGCCGCCATTGGCTCCGATGAGCTGGGCGCGCGCATCGATGCCGCGTTGGGGCAGCGGCTCGCGTTCGATATGAGCTGCGGCTATCTCTTTCGCTTCAATCACAACGCGATCCTGGTACATAACGGTTACAACGGCTCCGTACCCGTTAAAACGCTGGATGCCTATGTTCGTGGCGGCTATCTGCTCGATCCATTCTATGTGGCCTGCGTGAACGATCACCCCGCAGGGCTGTGGCGAATGAGCGAACTGGCGCCGGACAGCTTTTTCTCGTCGGGGTTTTCGATCTCCCGCGATATCCATCCCTGCGTATCGTCGGAGCACGGCGCGCTGGTCGAAGAAGTTGGATTCATCATTCCGATTCGTTCACAGGTCGCGATCGTCTATTCGTTCATGCGCAACCTTGACAGCGGTCCATTCACGCAATGGGAGATGCAGGTGTTGGCGGACCTGGAGCCGCTGTTTGCGTCCGTCTTCGACCTGCACGTACGGCTTCGCTACCGTGAGGTCCTTAGCGGGGCGGCGCCCGTCGATGTCCGGTTGGAAGACGCATTCGTCGACATCCTTCAAGGACAGCTGACCGAGACGCAGCGCTATATCGCCAAGCTGATTTTGCAAGGACACAGCAGTGGTTCGATTGCATCGTTATTGAACATTTCCGAGGGCACGGTGAAGGTGCACAAGCACAACATCTATCAGCGCCTCGGGATTGCCAACAACGCTGAACTGTTTCGTCTGTTTATCGATTATCTGGCGAAGCCTGCTTGAGTTCGGAAGGTCCTGTAGGGGCGGCCGGGTGGCGTTCCGCTTTAGCCGCGTGATACCGCGGTCTAAAATGCGCTTCGTAGCCCGGGTGCTAACCCGGATGCCAGTCGCGTGGCGACGACACGGGATTCGCGGCTAAAGCCGCCCCTACGGTAATGGCTGTTCATAGCGCCGTTCGGTGACGTGACGGATCGCCGGGCTTGGACAGCGCGCGGGTTGTACCCGCCCTACGGCCCTAGCGCGGCCACCTTACAGGTTCGGCGGTGTGTAGCTGCTAGCCATTTGAGAAGGGGCATCATGCCGTCTCGCCGAGCTCATCCTTCAACCACTGCGCCAAGCGTTCGGCGCGTCCATCCTGTCGGCGTTGGGATACCCACAATGCGAGGTGTCCATTGGTATCCGCGAATCCCCAAGGCGCGGCCAGCCGTCCTGCGCGGAGGTCGTCGGCCACGAGGGGTTGGGGTGCGATGGCCACGCCAAGTCCGGCTGCAGCGGCTTCGAGCAGGTAGTACAAATGCTCGAAGCCCTGGCCGAGCTTGAGCGCTTCAGCGTCGAGCCCCTTGGCCTGTATCCATTGCGGCCAGGCCTGCGCCCTCGAGGTCGTGTGCAGTAATGCCTCATCGAGTAGACCTGCGGCCGAGGTCTTCAGCAACGCTTCGAAGCGCGGGTGCCTTGCGCTGAGCACCGGGCCTATACGTTCGTGGGCCAATTCGAATACGTGCATGTCTGCCGGCCAAGGTGCTTCCGCGAACAGAAGAGTGGCGTCCACTTCCGGACTGCGTGGATCAAGCTCACCCTGGCTGGTGGAGATTTGCAGGCGCAGGTCCGGCAGTTCGCGCTGCAATCGATCCAACCGCGGAATGAGCCAGCGCGCCAGCAGGCTGCCGGGGCAACCCAGCACAAAGGGCGCGTCGACGCTGCGTTGCTTCACCTCCTGACAAGCGGTGCGCAGCCGTTCGAAGGCATCGCCCGTTGCATCTCGTAGTCGGGCGCCGGGATCCGTGAGTTTGACGCCGCGCCCGTCCTTGACGAACAAGGCGGTGCCGAGCGTTTCTTCCAGGAGTCGAATCTGCCGGCTGACCGCGCCGTGGGTGACGTGAAGCTCAGCTGCCGCTGCGCTTACACTTTGTAGGCGGGCGGCCGCTTCGAAAGCATGTAGGGCGTTGAGTGAGGGCAGTTCGCGAGACATATCTGTGAGATTTCCTGACAGGTTGACGCGATCTTATCGCTTTTCATCAGGGCTGACAGGCGTAGGATAAAGGCTAATCAGGTGGGAGCGAGCTTGCTCGCGAATGCGGTGGCAAGGGCCAGCCATGTAGGTTGGCTTGAGCGCAACGATCGCCAGCAAGCTGGCTCCTACATGGCGTTGTTTGATCGCTCTGGGTCGCCCGCAGCTGCGCTCAGCCCGTTGGGCTCCCACGAAGCCTGCAGGTAATTCGTTGCTTGTGTAGGAGCCAGCTTGCTGGCGATCAGCCGGGCTGCGACCAGCTTGTAGGCCATTAGCGTTTAGTAGAGCACCCATTCGCCGCCAACCCTTTCTCCAAAGGAGCACATCCATGACTTCATTCCGCAGCGGCCCTGATGCCAAGGGCCTGTTCGGCAGCTTCGGTGGCCAGTATGTGGCCGAGACGTTGATGCCGCTGATCCACGACCTTGCCGCCGAGTACGAAAAGGCGAAGGGGGACCCCGAGTTCGCCAAGGAGCTGGCCTATTTCCAGCGTGATTACGTCGGCCGTCCGAGCCCGCTGTACTTCGCCGAGCGCCTGACCGAGCACTGCGGCGGTGCGAAAATCTACCTCAAGCGCGAAGAGCTCAATCACACCGGCGCGCACAAGATCAACAACTGCATCGGCCAGATCCTGCTGGCCAAGCGCATGGGTAAGCAGCGCATCATTGCCGAGACCGGCGCTGGCATGCACGGCGTGGCCACGGCCACCGTTGCCGCGCGCTTTGGCATGAAGTGCGTGATCTACATGGGTACCACCGACATCGACCGCCAGCAGGCCAACGTCTTCCGGATGAAGTTGCTGGGTGCAGAAGTCGTCCCCGTCACCGCCGGCACCGGCACGCTGAAGGATGCGATGAACGAGGCCCTGCGCGACTGGGTAACCAACGTCGACAGCACCTTCTACATCATCGGCACCGTTGCCGGTCCGCACCCGTACCCCGCGATGGTGCGCGACTTCCAGGCCGTGATCGGCAAGGAAACCCGCGACCAGCTGCAGGAACAGGAAGGCCGTCTGCCCGACTCGCTCGTTGCCTGCATCGGCGGTGGCTCCAACGCCATGGGCCTGTTCCACCCGTTCCTCGATGATGCGGGCGTCAAGATCATCGGCGTCGAAGCGGCCGGCCACGGCGTGGAAACCGGCAAGCACGCGGCCAGTCTCAATGGTGGCGTTCCTGGCGTACTGCACGGCAACCGCACGTACCTGCTCCAGGACGACGACGGCCAGATCATCGACGCCCACTCGATCTCCGCAGGTCTCGATTACCCCGGCATTGGCCCTGAGCATTCCTGGCTCTACGACATCGGCCGCGTCGAGTACACGTCGATCACCGATGACGAGGCGCTCGCCGCGTTCCACCAGTGCTGCCGCCTGGAAGGCATCATTCCCGCGCTGGAGTCCTCCCACGCGCTGGCCGAGGTTTTCAAACGCGCACCTGCGCTGCCAAAGGATCACCTGATGGTCGTCAACCTGTCCGGACGCGGCGACAAGGACATGCAAACCGTTATGCACCACCTGGGTGATGCCGTAGAGAAGGAGAGCCAGGCATGAGCCGTCTGCAAACCCGTTTCGCCGAACTCAAGGAACAGAACCGCGCGGCCCTGGTGACCTTCGTCACCGCGGGCGACCCTGATTACGACGCGTCCCTCGCAATCCTCAAGGGCCTGCCGAAGGCGGGCGCCGACGTCATCGAGCTGGGCATGCCGTTCACCGACCCCATGGCGGACGGCCCTTCCATTCAGCTCGGCAACATTCGTGCGTTGGCGAACAAGCAGGACCTCGCCGCCACCTTGCGTATGGTCCGCGCCTTCCGTGACGACGACACCGCCACGCCGCTGGTGCTCATGGGCTACTTCAACCCGATTCACAAGTACGGCGTACCGCGTTTCATCGAAGACGCAAAAGCCGCGGGCGTGGACGGTCTGATCATTGTGGACCTGCCACCCGAGCACAACGCCGACCTCTGCGACCCCGCCCAGGCGGCCGGTATCGACTTCATTCGCCTGACCACACCCACCACGGACGACAAACGTTTGCCGACCGTTCTTAACGGCAGCTCGGGCTTCGTCTACTACGTCTCCGTCGCTGGCGTGACCGGTGCCGGTGCCGCGACGCTCGAACACGTCGAGCAGGCCGTTTCTCGACTGCGTCGCCATACCGACTTGCCCGTTTGCATCGGCTTTGGCATTCGCACGCCGGAACACGCGGCCAATGTCGCGCGTCTGGCCGACGGCGTCGTCGTTGGCTCGGCACTGGTCGATCAGATCGCCAAGACGCAGGAGCGCGCCGATGCCATCGATGGCGTGCTCAGCTTGTGCAGTCAATTGGCTGAAGGCGTACGCAGCGCCCGCCGCTAGGCAAGCATCGCCACACAGAAAAGCCGCTGCCCTAACAGGCAGCGGTTTTTTTTGCGCCCGCGCGTTACGGGAGTCGTTGCGGTCGAGACCCTACGAGTCTCGGGAAGCCAAACCTGAAAACGTAGGGTGGAAAACGGCGAAGCCTTTTCCATCAACGTCGTTCATCCGCCCGTTCGTTTTATCCGCCCGCAATGGAACCGGCGCGAATCTTCATTCCACTCACACCGACAGCATCGGCACGATCATCAGGCCTGGATCGCACCTCGTCAGCGGAAGACCGCACGGGCCGGCCTAGCGCATGAAGGCATACCCGCAGTGCGTGCCGCCTTTGTAGGACTGTATCGATGAGGGTCGATTAGGTATGAGCAAGCTGATGAAGATGCTGATGGCAGTGGTGCTTAGCGCCGTAGCCATGGGTGCCAACGCGGACGGGGCGCAGCAAGGGAAGACAATCCGCATCGCGGTTTCGCCTAATTCACCGCCCATGCTCTTCAAAGACAAGAGCGGGCAGTTGCAAGGCGTCGACCTCGAGATCTTCAACGACTATTGCAGATCCCGCGGATGCAAGTTGGAGATCAAAGAATACGAATGGGATGGAATGCTAGGCGCGGTGGCGAGCCGGCAAGCCGATGTCGCGTTTTCGGGTATCTCGATCACTGCAAAACGCGAAGCCGTCATGGACTTCTCGATGCCGTACTACGAGAACTCCTTCAATCTGGTGAGCCTGGAGTCGAAGAGTCTGACGCTCGATAACCTGACGCAATTAAAGCAATACAGCATTGGATATCCCCGCGGGATGGCCTATTCCGATTTGATCAAAAGCGATCTCGAACCCAAGGGGTTGTACCGCGTCGCGGACGCGAAGCTGTATCCGTCATACAACGAAGTCGTTGCTGATTTGAGAAATGGCAATCTCGATCTGGCATTCATCGAAGAGCCGGTATATCTCAACTACAAGTTCAAACAGAAGTTACCTATCACGATCAGCTACGCCTTCAAGGGCGTCGATCATCTGGGGTTTGCGTTTCAGAAAGGCTCACCGCTTCGCGATGATTTCGACGCTTATCTAAAAGAACTCGGGCCGGACAAACTGGCAGCCATCATGAACAAATGGTTGAAGTCATGATTCATGGTCGAGGATGAACTCTTAACCCTAATTGGATTGCTGCTAAGAGGCGTGGAATACACCCTCTATGTCGCGGGTTCCTGTTTCATGACCGCCTTTACCCTGGGCTTGGGTATTACCGCGTTGCGACGGCTGACCCATCGCAACGTTGGTCGCGTCCTGAGCCTGTTCGTCTTCGTCGTACGTTCGATCCCGGTACTGGTCCTGCTGTTTCTGATCTATTTCGGACTGCCTAGCGTGGGTATTAGCCCGTCACCTTTGCTGGCGATGAACTTGAGCCTAGGCGTCATTGGTGCGGCTTATCTCTCGGAAGTCTTTCGCGGTGCGCTGGATTCCGTCGATGAGAATGAAATAGCGGCTGCCCGTGCCATGGGCTTCACGCCGTTACAGATCATCACGTCTATCGAATTTCCGCAGATGTTGCGGTTTTCCGTACCAGGCATGACGAACGAACTTACCGCGATCATCAAAAGCACACCGTTTGCCTACACGGTGGGTATTCCCGAGATTTTTGGGCAGGCGAAGGCACTTACCGCTTCCACCCTGCTGGGCGTGAATATCTATCTCATCGTGGGGCTGCTCTATTTTTGTATCTACAAAGTCTTCGTACTGATCATCGGCAGAATCGGCTCGCCGCACAGAAGTCAGTGATAGCGGGAATATCGGAATGGCGATTCTGCAAGCGATCGGCTTGGTAAAGCGGTTCGACGATCACGTGGTCTTGAACGGCGTCGATCTGACCATCGAGACCGGCGGTACGCTCGTCATCATGGGGCCGTCGGGCTGTGGGAAGACGACCTTGATCCGTTGCCTCAATCTTCTGGAGAGGCCCGACCAGGGCCAAATCCTGTTTCACGGCGAAAGTGTGTTGAGTAAAGAAATCGACATTCGCCTCTATCGCCGAAAGATTGGATTCGTGTTTCAACACTTCGCGCTCTATAGCCACCTGAGCGCACTGGACAACATCACCCTCGCATTGCGGAAACTACAAGGCTATGGCCGCGAGCAGGCCAACGAGCTGGCACGCCGGGAATTGGCGTACTTCGATCTATCGGCCCACGAGCACAAATTTCCGGCGCAACTCTCCGGTGGGCAAAAACAACGGGTCGCGCTGGCCAGAGCGTTGGTCATGCAACCCGAAATCGTCATTCTGGACGAGCCCACTTCGGCGCTCGACCCGCTGATGAGTCAGGAAGTGAGCCTGCTGATCAAGAAATTGGAAGCACGCAACATCACGACTGTTTGCGTGACCCATGACATCGCTTTCGCGGATCAGATCAGCCAGAACGTCGTTTTCATGTTTCAAGGAAAGATCATCGCGCAAGGTTCGGTTGCCGACTTAGCAAAGGCGTCCGCGATTCCTGAGATGAACTGGTTCTTTGGCAAAAAGCGCTATGAATGAAGGCATGCCGGCGTTCTATGGCGACCTTTTCGAGCAGTCCTCGTTAATTTATCTCGGTCTCTGGGCAACGATAAAACTGACTGTCGTCATATCGATAACGGGCTTTTTATTAGGCATCGTGATCTTCTTTTTGGGATTGAACGCCAACGCGACAGTAAGGCGCTTGGTCGAGGGCTATAAATCGTTTTTTATCGGCACGCCTCTCGTTTGCATCATCTACATTCTGTATTACGGGCTGCCTGCACTGGGGCTGCGATTGAGCCCGTTCGAAGTATTGGTGCTGGGTTTTACCTTGAATGTCGGCGCCTATAACGCCGGATACCTGCTAACCGCCTACAACGGTTTGGACAAGAGTCAGCTAGAAGCGGCCGTTGCTCAAGGCTTCAAAAGCCTCCAAGTCTATGCGTACATCATTCTTCCGCAACTGTTGAAGTCCTCGACGCCGGCCTTGACCAACCAAGTGATCTATAACTTGAAAGACAGTTCTATTGCCTTTCTCGTCCAATACCCAGAGTTCTTCGCGCGTATGCAAGAGTTGGCGGCAGGTAACTTCGATTTCTTCAGGGCGTATCTATTCGCCGCGATCGTTTATCTGATACTCACGACCGTCATATTCCTTTTCGCGCAATACATCGAACGCCGAAACCACTGGCCGGGGCGGCGTTAAGCGCTCTTTGGTTGGAACAAGGGGACGTTCCCGCCGCGCGTTGCGACCGGCCTATTCGAGGCTGGGGCAAACGTCTATCCGTTTTTCCCGATCGCTGGCGACCGCCATTCAACTCTTACTGCGTTCGGCCGTCTAAAAGAGCGAGACGATTGATTGGCCGCGCACTATAGTCCGCGCCGATTTTCCTTCGCCACCTGCACGCGTCCGACGCATAGGGGACACCTTGAAGTCCAGTTCCGCACTCAGTCTTACATTCCTCGATTTCCCTGGTGAGATGGCCGCATTGATGCGGGAAAAGGACTGGTCGCAGACGCCGTTCGGGCCAATCGAGACCTGGTCCCAAGCGCTGCGCTCGGCGATCAGCATCTGTCTGGGGTCGCGTTTCCCGATGGTGCTCTACTGGGGCGAAACCCGTGCGCTGATCTACAACGACGCCTGGAGCGCCGTGCCAGGGCGCAAGCATCCGTGGGCATTGGGACGGCCGGGGCCGGAGGTGTGGGCGGAGATCTGGGACATCATCGGCCCGATGTTCGACCAAGTGATGGCCAAGGGCGAGGCGACCTGGTCCGAGGACCAGCTACTGCCTTTGAACCGCTTTGGCTACGTGGAGGAGTGCTACTTCTATTACAGCTACAGCCCCGTGCGTGGCGAGGACGGGCAGGTCGAGGGTATTTTCACCGCCGTGACCGAAACCACCTATCGCGTGCTCGCAGAGCGTCGCGAGCGTCTGCTGCGCAAGATCTCGGAGTGCATGTCCGCGTCGCTGACCCGCGAGAGTGCCTGCAGCCAGGCGATTGGGGCGTTATCCAACGTGCCCGAGGAATCGCCGTTTTCCCTGGCTTATCTGCGCGACCCGGCCACTGGATTTCTTCAACGCGTCGCGCTGCATGGCATCTCGGACAGCGCCGACCTGGCCCCGGCTGTCATCGACCCTAACGCGAATCCAACGCCCTGGTCGTTCGACCGTGCACTTGAGGTGCCCTACGCGGTGCATGACCTAACGCCGGATCACGCGACACGCCTGCCAGGAACGCCTTGGCCGGAAAAGCCGGTGGAGGCATTGGTAGTGCCCATTCTCAGTGGGCGCCCGGACGCGCCGCACGGTTTTCTCGTTCTCGGCATCAGCCCGCGACGCCGTATCGATGCCGATTACATCACCCTGTTCCAACGGGCCGCCGCGCACTTGAGCACCGCAATCGCCAATGTCGAGCGCTATGAGGAGGAGCGCCGGCGTTCCGAACAGCTGGCCGAACTGGACCGCGCCAAGACCGTATTCTTCTCCAACGCGAGCCACGAATTTCGTACACCGCTGACACTCATGCTCGGCCCACTGGAAGACCTGCTTTCCCGTGCGGAAGGTCATGACGGCAACGTGACGGCATCGCGCGGTGAGCTGGAGCTCATCCAGCGCAATGGGCAGCGTTTGTTGCGGCTGGTGAACACGCTACTGGACTTCTCCCGGATCGAAGCGGGGCGGGTGCGCGCCAGCTTTTTACCGATTGACCTGGCTGCCTACACCGCCGAACTCGCCAGCAGCTTCCGCTCCGCCATGACCCGTGCCGGGTTGGACTTCCGTATCCAATGCGAGCCCTTGGGCGATCCGGTCTGGGTCGATCAGGAAATGTGGGAAAAGATCGTGCTCAACCTGGTTTCCAATGCGTTCAAGTACACCTTGAGCGGTAGCGTCGAGGTGCGCCTCGTGCGGCAGGATGCATACGCCGTGCTGAGTGTTATCGACACCGGGGTCGGTATTCCACAGAGCGAACTGGGCAAGGTCTTCGACCGTTTCCACCGCATCGAAGGACAGATCGGCCGCACCCATGAAGGGACCGGTATCGGTTTGGCGCTGGTCAAGGACCTCACCCAATTGCACGGCGGCGACGTCAGCGTCCGCAGCCAGATTGGCGTCGGCACGGTCTTCGAAGCGCGCTTGCCGTTTGGGAACGCGCATCTGCCGACGCAAAGCGGGGTAACGGAAAAAACGCTCGCCTCGACCGCGACCCGCGCCGATACCTTCGTTGCCGAAGCCTTGCGCTGGTTACCGGACGCGGAGGTGCCGGCGAGCAGCATGGGTATCGATGATGCGCCGGCAGCGGCCCACGGCCATGGCGAGCGTATTCTTTTGGCCGACGACAACGCTGACATGCGCGCCTACGTGCAGCGCTTATTGGTCGAGGCTGGCTATCAGGTCCAGGCGGTCGCGGATGGCCGCGCCGCTGTGGATAACGCGTTACAGGATCGGCCGGACCTGGTCCTGTCGGACATCATGATGCCGGTGCTCGATGGCTTCGGCGTGATCCGCGCGCTACGGGACGATCCGGCAGCGGGCGATATTCCGATCATTCTTCTATCCGCACGTGCCGGCGAGGAAGCGTCCATCGAAGGCATCGCCGCAGGTGCGGACGATTATCTGGTGAAGCCATTCAGCGCACGCGAGCTCATCGCTCGGGTGGAGGGTGTGCTGCGCCTTTCGCGGCTGCGGCGCGAGGCGGCGCATGCCCTGCGCCAAGCCAACGAGGTATTGGAATTACGCGTACGCGAACGGACGCGGGAGCGCGACCAGATGTGGGCGTACAGCCATGATCTGATCGGTATCGCGGACGAAAACGGCATCTGGATCAGCGTGAATCCGGCCTGGACCCGACAGCTCGGCTGGTCGGCTACTGATTTGGTCGGCAAGACATCCGAATGGCTCGAGCATCCGGACGACGTCGCCAAGACGCGGAGCGAGGTTAGCCACCTTGCTGCGGGCGTCCCCACCTTCAACTTCGAG
This sequence comes from Pseudomonas matsuisoli, assembly GCF_014647635.1. Taxonomy (GTDB): domain Bacteria; phylum Pseudomonadota; class Gammaproteobacteria; order Pseudomonadales; family Pseudomonadaceae; genus Pseudomonas_P; species Pseudomonas_P matsuisoli. The sequence goes on along the minus strand of NZ_BMPO01000004.1, from coordinate 79,774 downwards.
AACCGCTTCCGCACCCGTGCGGGCAACTACCGGACGTTATCGTGGACGGCGGTGCCGGAAGGCGGTTTGCTCTATTGCGTCGCGCGTGATGTGACGGCCGAGCGCGAGCGCGCCGTGGAGCTTGAGCAAGCCAAGGATGCACTGCGTCAAAGCCAGAAAATGGAAGCCATCGGGCAGCTCACGGGCGGCATCGCCCATGACTTCAATAACCTGCTCACGGGCATTCTTGGTGCGTTGGAGATGCTTCAGCGCCGTACATGTGCCGACGACACGCGCGCCCAGCGCTATATCGGTACTGCCGCCGCCTCCGCGCAGCGCGCCGCGGCGCTCACTCAGCGCTTGCTCAGTTTCGGTCGTCGCCAGTCGCTGGATCTGCAACCGGTCGAAGTCAATCGACTGGTTACCGAGCTGGAATATTTGCTGCAGCGCACCGTGACGGAAAACATCCAGCTGGTGCCCGCGCTCGGCACCGATATCTGGCTGACCTGTACCGACATCAATCAGTTGGAAAGTGCGGTGCTCAACCTGTGCATCAACGCGCGGGACGCGATGGAGAAGGGCGGTCAGCTAACCATCACCACGCGCAACGCGCCATCGCCGCGCTTGAGCATGACTGGCGAACGCCTGCAGGGGGATTTCGTCAGGATCAGTATTTCCGACACCGGAAGTGGCATTCCTGAGCCGCTGCTGGACAAGGTGTTCGAACCTTTCTTCACCACCAAGCCACAGGGCAAAGGTACGGGGCTTGGGCTGTCGATGGTGTACGGTTTCGTTAAACAGAGCGGCGGCTACGTCGACATCGTCAGCGTAGTGGGCGAGGGTACGCGCGTGGACGTGTATTTGCCGCGCTACGACGGCAACATGAATGCCGAGGACCCGGCACAAGCCCGCGCACCTGATGGCTTGGGCGAGCGCATCCTGGTGGTGGAAGACGAACCGGGCGTGCGCATGCTCGTACTCGACGTGCTGCAAGACCTAGGCTATCGAACGCGCGACGCGGCGGATGCGGGCTCTGCCCTGGCCTTGTTCGAGGAAGACTCAGGCTTTGACCTCGTGATCTCGGATGTCGGCCTGCCAGGGCTTGGCGGGCGCGAACTCGTCGAGCAACTTCGCCAGCAGCGTCCGGGTATCGGTGTGCTGCTCGTTACGGGCTACGCCGAACGTGCGATGGACGTGCAAACGTTCCTCGGACAGGACATGCACCTGCTGCAGAAACCCTTTTCCGTCGACGATCTTGGCACCAAGGTGAAGGAAATCCTCGAGGAGCGCCGAGCGGCGGGATAGGCGCTTTTCCGGCGGGAAGCTATCGCGACCTCTAACGAATAGGCCCGTAGAACACGGGCCATTCGAATCAGGTAGCGCGATGATGGGCATTCAATCGCGCTTTAACCTGTAGGGCGATGGGGCGGGCGTCCGCTTTTGTCGCCCTCACTGGATAACGCCGCAAAACCCAAAACCGTTTCAAACGGATTGGATGCTTGCTGTTCTACGCTTCAGACGCGCGTGAGGTACTCGCCACTTGCTTGTGCCGCAACGTTGGCGCGAGGAAGGCCATCGCCAAGATGCATGCACCCACCAGCAACACGAAGCCCCCATCCCAGCCGAAGTGGTCCACGGTGTAACCCATTGCCGCACTGGCGGCGACCGAGCCTCCAAGGTAACCGAACAACCCGGTGAAACCTGCCGCGGTACCCGCTGCTTTCTTCGGCGCTAACTCCAGCGCTTGCAAGCCAATCAGCATGACCGGGCCGTAGATCAGGAAGCCGATCGACACCAACGCAATCATATCGACCGTCGGATTGCCTTCCGGATTAAGCCAGTACACGAGTGTCGCAACCGTCACCAGCGCCATGAACACCATGCCAGTCAGGCCGCGGTTGCCTTTGAAAATCTTGTCCGACATCCAACCGCACAGCAGCGTGCCAGGAATCCCGGCCCATTCGTACAGGAAGTACGCCCAAGACGTTTTGTCCACGTCGAAGTGCTTGGCCTCCTTGAGGTAGGTCGGTGCCCAATCCAAGACGCCATAGCGCAGCAGATAGACAAAGACGTTCGCCAGCGCGATGTACCACAGCCACTTATTGCGCAGCACGTATTTGACGAAGATGTCCTTGGTACTGAATTCCTGCTCGTGAGTCTCGTCGTACCCTTCCGGGTAGTCTTTCTTATAGTGCTCGATGGGCGGAAGACCGACCGACTGCGGCGTGTCGCGCATGGTTGCAAAGGCGAATACCGCGACCAGCAAGGCCACGGCAGCCGGTACGTAGAATGCGGAGTGCCAGTCGTTGGTCCAGCCCATGCCCAATATGAACAGTGGCCCGATCAGACCGCCGCCGACGTTGTGCGCCACGTTCCATACCGACACCACACCGCCGCGCTCCTTCTGCGACCACCAGTGCACCATCGTCCGGCCACTAGGCGGCCAGCCCATGCCCTGCGCCCAACCATTGATGAACAGCAGAATGAACATCATGGCGACACTGGACGTTGCCCAAGGTGCGAAACCGAAAATGAACATGATCCCGGCCGACACCAGCAAGCCGAAAGGCAAGAAGTAGCGGGGGTTCGAGCGGTCGGAGACAAGCCCCATGAGGAATTTCGACAGACCGTAGGCGATCGCGATAGCGGACATCGCGAGCCCCAATTGACCTCGGGTATAGCCCTCTTCCTCGATCAGATAGGGCATGGCGAGAGAGAAGTTCTTACGCAGCAGGTAATACCCTGCGTAGCCGATGAAGATGCCGGCGAAGATCTGCCAGCGTAGACGGCGATAGGTACTGTCGACCTTTTCTTCTGGCAATGGCGCCTGATGCGCAGCAGGACGGAAAAACGCAAACATAGGGGAGTTGCTCCGATTTATTATTGTGTGCGGAAACGAATATTACATTTTCATTACAGTGCGGAGCACTGCCTTTCGGCGGGAATAAAGCGATCGTTATCGGTGTGGTGATGTTCGTAAGTGAACATCAGTGGAGGTGGATTGACCCGTCGGACAGCCATCCCTGGTCGGGAAAAGCCGTTGCGTTCGAACAACGTTCACACGCCCTTCTGCGGATAGGAAAAACGATACGGTCGTTCGCTCGGGAGATGCCGCGGTCGCCGCGGCAAGTCATTGCCTGATAATCGTGGTCTAGAGCTATTCACCCTACCAAACAGGAAGCCGCCATGAGTGATTCGAAAACCTACGTGCCGCCCCGCGTCTGGGAGCCGGAAGCATCGTCCGGTGGCACGTTTTCCAGCATTAATCGCCCAATCGCCGGCCCCACGCATGAAAAGGAATTGCCCGTCGGCAAGCATCCGCTGCAGCTCTATTCATTGGCGACGCCAAACGGGGTGAAGGTCGGGATCATGCTCGAGGAGCTTCTCGCGCTGGGACATGCCGGCGCGGAATACGACGCTTGGCTCATTCGGATCGGCGAGGGCGATCAGTTCTCCAGCGGCTTCGTTGGTGCCAACCCTAACTCGAAGATTCCGGCGCTCGTCGACCGGAGCGGGCCGGAGCCGGTGCGTGTATTCGAGTCGGGCTCCATTCTCGTTCACCTCGCCGAGAAGTTTGGCGCGTTCCTGCCCGCCAGTGGTCCTGCGCGGACCGAAACCCTGAATTGGCTGTTCTGGCAGATGGGCTCGGCCCCGTTCGTGGGCGGCGGGTTCGGGCATTTCTACGCCTATGCACCGGAAAAACTTGAGTACCCGATCAACCGTTATGCCATGGAAGCCAAGCGCCAGCTCGACGTGCTCGACCGCCAACTCGCAACGCATCGCTACGTGGCCGGGGACGAATACACCATTGCCGACATGGCGATTTGGCCGTGGTACGGCGTGCTGGCACTCGGTGATCTTTACGACGCGGCTGAGTTCTTGTCGGTGAAGGAATACACCCATGTCCAGCGCTGGGCCAACGCCATCGCTGCGCGCCCCGCTGTGATTCGCGGTCGCAAGGTCAATCGCACGTGGGGCAGCGACGACGAGCAGGCGCACGAGCGCCACAGCGCGGCGGATCTGGATTGATACGCGAGCGGTGAGCCGTACAGAGGTGGGCCGGCCGGTTCACCTTCCGCTCATTCCCCGCCGAATCGCGCGAACACCTCGCGTCCGGTCAGCTCTTCCGTTCGATTGGCGAAGCAATAGTAGGCAGGGCGTTCATCGATGAAGAACTGCTCCGCAAACGCCCAGTCTTCCGCGCCTTGCAGCACATCCACTGAGATCGAATGAAACCCGCCGGCCTTGAGCCGGTAGAAGAGGTGCGTACCGCAGAGCGCGCAGAATCCCCGTTCAGCCCATTCCGACGAGTCGTATACGCTCAGGTGCGTTTCGTCTTCGAAGCGAATCGGATGGGCGGTGTCGACCGTCATGGCCGGGCCGCTACCCCAGTGGCGGCACATGCTGCAATGACAGGCCGTGACCCGGCGATGCTCCAGCTGGACGGAAAAACGTACGGCGCGGCAAAGGCAGGTACCGGACTTTTCGAATGCGGTGGCCATCTCTGACGATCCTGTTACGTGATAAAGAAGACACGTCTTGTGCACACGTTAGCCGGTGCCGGCGGGAACGGCGCCCCAGGGGGCGGGCGGCAAGTCTGCGTTGTCACCAATGGTAAAGCCCATAGATCACCACCCCCAGCCCGAACCCCATTTGCGCCAGCAACAAGGCGCGAATGGCGAAGGTGTAGCTGATGATCGGGTGCTGTCCTTTCGCGTCGTTGGCGAACAACTGGTAGCTTGCGGGAAATTCTGCCTCGATCTCGCGGAGCGCCTTGATGGTCAGCTGCAACAGCTGTCGGCTGCGTGCATCGACAAGCCAGAACACCAAGGCCAGCAACACGGTAAATGCGCCCAGCAAGATCAGAAGTCCTGGGGAAAATCCACGCTCCAGTGCCGCCAGCACCCCACCATCGGCAAAGATCGCCAACACCACGAAGAAGTTGAAACCGCGTAGGCGCTGCTCGGCGTTGAGCTTGAAATGTGCCCAGACAAAGCCACGATCATCCATGCGCTTCCCCTTATCGATTGGACGATTTCGTTTGCGTATCCGGCGCCAGTGCGTCGATGACACGGCGCTCGCTCAGCACGAGGTAATCGATGCCATTCAATGAGAGCGTTCAGAAAGAGGATAAATCCTCCTAGCGCAGCTTTTTGATCCTGAGTAGGCGCGCTTTCGCGCGTTGCAGGATGGAATCCAGAAGGGCTTCTTCCGTTTACCGCATGGTAATCCGGTAAAGCCTGCATCCAGTGCGGGCGTTGTTCACGACGCCAGTAGCGCTCTCACCTGCGTGTTGGCCTGCTCTTCGCGATTAGCCCAATCGCCGGCAATCTCAACGAACGGCTGCCGATGGCGTTCGAGCCAGCTTCGGCAGGCGTTATGAAATGCTTGGCGTTGCGCGATATCCGGCTGGCAGCGTTGGCCGTCGGCATGCCACTCCGCACCTTCGGGCGAAAGCAACAAATGTTGGTCATAGCGCCGTGCGAGCAGTTCATCCTCCAGCCATGTCGGGCAGCTGCCGAACAGCGTCTGACTCCAGATGATGTTGCTCAGCAGATGTGTGTCGAGGATCAGTAACGGTGGTGCTGCCCGGCGCGCGGCGTCCTCCCATGCCAGCTGACCACGGGCGATGGCGGGAATGTCGTCCAAGGAGGTGTCGCGCTGTTCTCTGTCGATGAAGTGGCGCACGTACTCGCCAACGGCAATTCCGCCAAAACGTTGCTGCAACCGCGCGGCCAGCCAACTCTTGCCGGTCGACTCGGCTCCGGTGAGTACCAGTACCTTCATGCGGTTGCAGCCTTCGACTGGCGCCATTCGCGTAAGCCCATGACGGCCAAGGCGGTGAACAGCGCGTAAAGCCCAGCGGTGAGCCAATAGCTCTGGAAGAGAAAGAACGCCACGTACAACGTATCCACCACGATCCATAGCAGCCAGCACTGCCAGCGTTTGAGCGCCATCCACAATTGAGCGAGCAGGCTGAACGCGGTGAGCGTCGCATCCGGCCAGGGATAGGCGGCTTCCGTAAAGCCCATCGCTACCGCCAGCGCAATGCTCACTAATACCGCTGCAGCCAGCCCGCCGCCCACTTCTTCGGCGGTTGCACTCACCACCGGGCGCGAACCGCCGGCGCCGCTTCCATGCGTCCATTTCCACCAGCCATACACCTGCGTGACGGCGAAGATTCCGTTGAGCAAGACCTGTGAATACAGGCGCGCCTCGGCAAAAAACCAGGCATAGAGCAACACCATCACTAGGCCGATGGGCCAGCAAAGCGGGTTTTGGCGGACAGTTAGCCAGACAGCGAGCACGCCGAGGGCGGAGGCGATGAGTTCGAGGGTGGTCATGGGGACCTGTAATCGGCAGGGGTGGGTAGGATACGACAGGTGCGTGGGGTTATTGCTTCCCATGCGCCGAGGCCTATGAAGTCTGCACAATCCTTTCAGGAACGGGACCGGGTATGAACGTAGGGTGGAAAACGGCGGAGCCTTTTTCACCAAGCGGACGTGAACGTGAATAGGGCTGAAACCTTTGGTGGATAATCGCTTCGCGAGTTATCCACCCTACCTCGTTCAAGATCAGAAGCCGCTTCTTAGGACAAGGGTAAAGCTACGTGGCTCGCCGTAGGTGTTGTAGGTGTTGAGGTTGCCGACCCGAGCATAGTAGTGGCGGTCGAACAGGTTATTGCCCATCAGCGCGACTGAGGTCTTGTCGTTCACTTCGTACCCGATCTGAGCGCTGGCGAGCGCGTAACCGCCTTGGCTACGCAGCGGTGTATCGCTGCTGCCATCTGTGCCACTGCTAACGTGTACCCCACCGCCGACGAACAGCCCTTTGAACTCACCATCGAGCAAACGGTATTTGGCGTAGGTCTTCAGCGAATGACGCGGCTCGTACAAGGAGAACTTCTGACCTGGCGAGAATTGATCCTCGACATATTCGCTCGTGAGGTAGCTATAGCCGACGGACAGGTTGAGGTTCTCGCTTGGCTGTCCTGTGATTTCCATTTCCCAGCCTTCCACCTCCACCTCGCCGGCTGAAATGAAGAATCCCGGGTTGTTGAGATCACTCATCGCCCGGTTTGTATCGTTGGTGCGGAACAAAGCGATGGATGCCCCGACTGCACCATCGAGGAACGACGCTTTCAGTCCCGTTTCCCATTGCGCACCCACCCTCGGCTCCAGGCTGGCGCCATCAGCCGTCTGCTGCGCCTGCGGGATGAAGATATCCGAGTAGCTGACATAGCCGTTGAGATTGTCGGTGAAGGCGTAAATCACCGCGCCGTATGGGGTGAACTCACCGGTTTCCTTGCGGGATGATGTCCAACCGGTTACGGCGGAAGGAGCTACGTTACGGCTTCGGTATTCAAAATTACTGCTCCGCCCGCCGAGCACGAGCGTCAGCGGGCCTGCCAACGACAGGCGCAACTGGCCGTAGATGCCGTTCTGGGTGGTCTCGTTTTCTGTACCGTTGGTGTAGACGAAGTCCGGTTCGGAAACGATGTCCGGGTTGTTCACAGGCACATCAAAAAAGGGGGCAGCGTTCACACTGCGCGAACGGGTAAACAACCGATCCCGGTTGTAACCGATGGTGGCGTGGTGATTGCGACCCAGTGTGGAAAAGGGGCCGCTGAGGTACAGGTCAAAGGCTCTACGCTCGAAATCCGAATCGTTCTTTCGCCGGTTGTAGCGGGCGATCACTCCGGTGTCCGGATCAACGCCTGCACCGGCCCCCGGAGCGGGGAAGGCGTCCTTCCAAAACTTGTCCTGGGTGCGGTCTAACAGTTTGCCTTTGAGCTGCCAGCCATTGTCGAAGACGTGCTCCAGGTCAAGCGCTACCTCGGTGGTTTCATAAGCGAAGCGTGCCCATTCAGGGTAAACGTGAGTCGAGCGAGACACATCGAGAAAGCGGCCATCGGTATAAGCCGGCAGGCCCATGTTCGGCGACTCCATGTGGTCTTCCTGGTGGCTACCTGTCAGCGACACCACGGTTCTGGGCGTAAGCTGGTAATCCAAGGTGGCGTAGGTCAGCCACTTGTCCTTGTGGCTTACGTCCCAGAAGTAATCCTGCTCCTGCCAACTGGCAACCACCCGACTGCGCAGCCGACCTTCGGCATCTAGTGGCGCACCGGCATCGACCATGACGCGATGGTTATTCCACGAGCCGATGGATGTGGTCAGCGAAGCGCTCGGCTCGTACAGGCCTCGTTTGCGCACCATGTTGACCAGGCCGCCACCGCTGCCGGAGCCCATGAACAATGCGGCCGGCCCACGCAGCACTTCCACACGCTCATAGATGGACATGTCGTATTCCTGGATGCCGGAGGTGCCGCCATAGACCGGCACGCCGTCGTAAGCCATATCTAGGCTGTAACCTCGGGAATAGTACTGCTGCGTAATCGAGTCCCAGGGCGCGATAGAAACGCCCGTAACTTCGTTGAGTACGTCGCCGATCGTCAGCAGATTCTGGTCATTCATGCGCGTCTGGGTGATGACGCTGACCGACTGCGGAACGTCGATCGGTGCGAGAGCGGCCTTGGTGCCGACTGTGATCGCTTCCGCTTTGTAGCTTCCGCCGTCACCCGAGAGGTGCCGCCCTTCCACCTGAATATCAGGGAGCGTTGTTGGCGGAGCCTCGGACCAGGCGTCCATTGAAAGGGAGGTTAACGCGGAGAAGGCGAAATAGCGGCAATAAAGCGTCTTGCTCATGTTGCGCGTCCTGCGCAAATGGGCTTTGCGCGTTGCCGAGAGAGGCGCGAATAAGCCCTCACAGTAGCCACGCAGATTAGACAAGTTGTTATGTTATATCAATTGACTGGGATGGCTTGGAGATGCCGTAGTGTCTGAGCCTCCGTTTTTAATCCGGCGTGCGCGGATGCCGTAAGCCAGGCTAAGCCCGCGGCTTTTTTTGCCTATATATGCGAGTTACGCCCGCCCTACGAAGCAGGGTGCTAGGTCTCTAATTTTGTGATGCGGAACGGGGCGTTGACCTTCCTGTTTCGCGGTTGGGAGAATCGCCGGCTTTACCACCTTCCGATACAAGGATGCCACCAATGAAGCGTGCACTTTGCGCCCTGTTCCTGCTGGTCAGCACGGGCATTGCGAACGCCTGCCCGTACCCTGTGCCGGTACTGGACAAAGCTTCAATCGAGGCGCTGTACCGCAAGCCGAATAACAAGGGCGTATTGCTCGAGGGGCATCGAGATGGCTCGACTGTCTGGTTGTACGGGACCATCCATATCAATAAGCCGAAGAATTCCCTTCCAGGGCCTGCGGCACTGGGGGCTATTTCGGCGGCCGATGCGGTGTTCTTCGAAATGGACCCGTTCAAGGCGGAGAACCAGGCGGCCTACAAGCAGGCCGCATCCCAAGGCGCTCGTCTCACCCCTTCGCAGAAAGAGCGCGCAGTCGCATTGGCGAAGCAACATTGTCTGCCACCCGAAGTCACCGACAACAGCGCGAGCCTTGTCGTTAGTCTGTTGACGGTCGAAACGTTCAAGGCGAAAGGCCTGTTCCCGGATTACGGGACCGATATCGTCATTCGAGGAATGGCAGGTTCGTTGAAAAAGCCGGTGCACGAATTGGAAACGCCCGAAGAGCAGTCGTCCTACATGGATGGGCTGGTGGGGGACGAGTCGAATATCGACGAGGCATTGAGCGCCATTGAAAAGGGTTCGGCTGCGGATACCGGTGAGCGCATCGTCGAGAAGTGGACGAATCAGGACCGCAAAGGCTTGAGGGCGTTGGGCGAGGAGCTGAAGCTTCTCGGCGATGGCGTTCAACAGCGCAATGCGCGAATGGCCGACAAGATCGACGAATACGTCGCCGGGCACCCAGGGAACGTCTTTGTTGCCACTGGCGTTTTTCACCTAGTGGGCAACAACAATCTTGCCTCGCTCCTGAGGGAAAAGGGGTTCGTGTTCGAGCGGCGGTGACGGCGCTCGAAGATAGGTCGGGTAGGGTGGAAAATGGCGCAGCCTTTTCCACCGTTTGCCTGATGTTGGTTACGCGGAAAACACGCGGTGGATAAGCGCTTCGCGCGTTATCCACCCTACAGGGTTGGGCGCTTTTCCTGATGACTCAGCAGGCACCAGACGACTCCGATTACCAGTAGCGCGACGGCGAAGATTTCCACGAGGCTTGGAAAGCGCTGTTCCCAGAGAAAACCGAACGACAGCGCGGCAATCACTTCCACGACGATGACCTGACCGCTGAGGGCGAGGGGGAGTAAGCGGCTGGCCTGGTTCCAGAGGGCACCGCCAATGATCGAGGCGATCAAGGCGACGCCAGCCGCGACGGCAAGGAAGTGCAGCCAGTCGGCAAACGTATGCGTATTTGGATCGTTCGCTAACACGGGCACCGCGAACAGCAACGCCTGCGCGCCGGTCATGAGGCCCATCAGCAATGACCAGTCGTGGGAAGACACATCCGCGACGGCCAAGCGGCGGGCATTGGCAACGGCGAACCAGCTCCAGCTCAACAGGGCGCCGAATGCGCAGAGCAAGCCAAGACCTGCATGAGTGGTATCGGATTTTTCACCAGAAAGCAGGGCATTGAGGCTGATCAGGGCAACGCCGAACGTGGCGCAACCCAATGCTGGCGCAATGCGGACGAGCGGTACGGCGTTGGAGTCCTTGCGGCCGGCGAGGGCAACGAGCACCGGGATGAGCCCGACGATCATCGAGGTCGTCGCAATGCCCGCGTTCTGCACGCCGGTGCCGACGAGAGAGTAGTAGAAAAGATTGCCGATCAGGCTCAGCCAGAACAGCGAGAACCAGTCCGCTTTGGTGAGGCGCGGGACGACCCGTCGCCAGCGGGGCGCCAGCAGTACGACAGCAATCAGTCCGTAGCACACGAAACGCAGCACGGCGAAGCCTGCACCCGACAGCCCTGGTGTAAGGGCGGGGCCAAGAAAGACGATGCCCCAGCAAGCACCCGCACCGACGCCGTAGCCGATGCCTTTTGCCAATGCGCGATCTGCGTTCATGAATTTACTGTTATTGCGTTCGGGGGGAAGTGCAGTCTGGGGGACGTTTCGTGCTTTGTCTTGCTTAGAACTCTTGGCGTTTTTACCAAGACTGTTCATCAAACCAATAGATACAGCCTCTCGGAAGGGCCGATCAATCTCCGGCTGTTTTGCCAAAAGGCTGCACGCCCTTCTTCTTTTGGCCCCCTTTGGGCATCGCCTCGGCAAGCAGCTTCTGGAAGGTCGGGCAGTCGGTGTGGCGCGGCTCTGGGCAGGCCGCGGCATGGCGCAGCCCTTTGCTAACGGCGCGTAGTTGCCGAATGGTGGCATCGAGCTCGTCAGCTTTGGCGAGAAGCGCTTGCCGATCGATCTCGGGCTCGCCGTCGGTTCCGAGCATTCGGCGAATTTCGTCTAGGCTGAAGCCTACCGATTGCCCAAGTGAAATCAGCGCCAGTTGATTCAGCACCTCGGCGGGGAATTGCCGGCGTTCGCCTTTACGCCCCAATGAACGAATCAATCCTTTCTCTTCGTAGAAGCGCAGCGCCGAAGCCGGAAACCCCGAGCGGTTGGCGACATCCGCAATATCCATGGCTACCTATTGGCCTCAAGTCGACTTGAGCCTTTAGCCTCGCTTGCGTTCATGTTTCCAGTCAACCGAATGAGGCTGTGATGACGCATTTGCCGTATGAGTGTGTGTGGGTTCTTAGCGTTGGCGTAGGGGCCACCGCGTTCATGGACGTGTGGCTGATGTTCTTGAGAGGACGCGGTGTTGCGGTCATGAACTTCGCATTTCTAGGTCGCTGGGTAGGGCATCTGTGCCGTGGCGTTGTGGTTCACCCAAGCATTGCGCGGGCGGCACCGGTTTGGGGTGAGCACGCATTGGGCTGGGCGACGCATTACGTTACGGGCATCGCGTTCGCGGGTTTGCTCGCTGTGCTCATGGGCACCGAATGGATTGAGTCGCCGACGTTACTGCCGGCGTTGGCGGTAGGGATCGTCACTGTCGTGGCGCCGTTGCTCATCGTCCAGCCGGCGATGGGGGCAGGCATTGCGGGGCGCAACACGCCGAATCCTTCGCTGAATGTCGTGAAGAGCATCGCGAACCATGCCGTGTTCGGATTGGGTCTGTATAGCGTGGCGATGTTGATGACAGTCGTCAGCTAAGCGCCGATGGCTGCCTATGATGTCTCATGCACTTGCAGGGGATCTGCGTGGGTTTCCGTAGGGGAGTGTGTAACGGCTGTCGCGGTTCGACGGCGGCGCTGGTTTTCTTCGCGGACCTCGTCTCGATCCCCATAGAAGTCCAAGCGGACGAGGCGCGAGACGATCGCTCCATCCGAGCGCTGCATTTGCTTGGCAATGCGTTCGACATCGAAGCGTTGCTGGCACCAGAGAGTTGCCAACTGCTCGTCATCTTCAGGCAGCCAACGTTTGCCGGCCTGAGGTGGTTTTTCCGATGCCGAGGCCGCCGAAGTAGGTCCAGGAATCTCAGGAAGGCAGCGCCAGGCGCTCTCTTCTCCGGTGTCGTGTAGCCATATCCTGCCGTCATCGCAGAGCGCGCAGACGCCTATCAGGCTCGCGCCATTGGGCGAGGCAGGGAGCGGCTGTATCTGGATTATTTTGCGCACATGAGGCTCCTGGCGTAGACAGTTCGGAATCCTTGGAATCCTATGACAAACGCCAGGAGCATGCAGCGTAGGTGTGCTCAAAATAGCTACTGATCTACTGCACCAGCGCGGCGTCAGCAACCTTCCGCTTGGCCCCTTCCGGTGTGGGGTCGGTCACGGTGGCGATGTTCTGTGCCAATGCCACCGAGAACTGCTGGGCCGCGGGCCAACGCATATGGATCGCGTCCACGAAGGCATCCGCTGGGGCTTTCCAGTAGCGGTCGGCGTTCCAGTAGCGTGCCGGCGTGCCATGCAGTGCGGCCAGAAGACGCTGGTCGAACGTCTCGAGCAATGCGCCGTTCGGGTCGTAACGGGTTTTCCATTCCGGATTGAGCGGCGTGGATACCAGCAGCAGGCTACGGCCTTCCAGATGCAGGGTCCGGGCGAAGCTGGAGAGCGCGGCGAAGCAGCGTTCATCCAAAGGCTCTGCGGCGGCATAGTGCAAACCGCGGTCGCCGTCTGGATTCAGTGGGCCATCCCCGTAGGCGTTGAAGACGAGTGGGTCCCAATGCTCGGTGGTGCCCCGTTGAGTCTTTACGCTCATCGCGTTGCGCAGCAGGGAGCGGGGTTCGAAATAACGCAGGTAATAGGGCCAAGACGATGCTTGCTCATAGACGTACTGGTCTGCGTCTTCCCGGCTGAACACGTCCGTACGTGCGACGGCGCAGCCGCTGAAGTCTTGCGGGTCGACGACCATGACCACGGTGCGCACTGAGGGCTCGCGGTCGATCAGCCAGTCCGCGACGTAGGTAGATTGGTTCGCGCGCAACCCACAAAACGCACCGTTCAACGGTTCGATGGCAGACGATTGGTTGCGCACGATGGTGTTGTCCACGTGGCGCCAGGCCACCGATGAGCCGATGACCAACAGGTTTGGGTCAGTCCCTTCGCGCTCGCGCAGGTACTTCAGCTTTTCGTCCACGCAAAGGCTGTTGGTAAAGGCCGGCGGTGGCAGGTTTTCCGAATGATCGAGGTAGGCCAGCAGGCCCATGAACAGGCCGAAAGCCCCGCCGAGCCCAACGAACAGGCTCAGCAGATAACCGCGTCCAACCTTTCGTGGTGCAGGCGAGGCCTGCGTATGCTCGACGTGACCGCTCATGTCAGTGCACCTTTTGTTGGATCAGGCTGGCGAAGTGGCCGACGTTTTTCAGAGACTCCAACTCGGCCGTACGGAATTTGATGCCGAAGCGTTGCTCGGCCGCGACGATCAGGATGACGTGGGTCTGGCTGTCCCAGCCTTCGATCTGATCCGCGGTGGTTTCAGGGCTGAGCACTATGCTGTCGTCATCGAACACGTCGTGGAAAACCGGGGTGAGGGCGGCATACACGTCTGCTTCGGTCATGTCCTGATTACCTCGATGTGATGAGTGGTGGGGCGGCTTGCGGCCAAGTCGTAGCGCCAGAAGGTGGCTCCGGGCACTGCGCCTTGGGGCGCGGAATAGAGGCTGAAGCCGAGACGCGGATAGTGCTCGGCAACCATCCCGTTGCGACCGGTGGGGCGGTACTCGCCGATCAATGTCGTGTAGCCAGCAGCGATGGCGGCATCGATCAAGACCTGAAGCGAGGCATCCTCGACGCCACGGCCAAGGACTCGGCAGCTCATGAGCCAGCTGTCGATGAACAGCGCATCAGCGGCAACGGCAGGATTCGGGCGGGCGAGCAGTACGCCGATCAATCCGTTGTCGCCAAACTTGTCGGTCAGCCGCAGAGCCAGCGCGACGCCGCGTGCGTCGTCCGCGATGCGTTGCACTTCCGCTTCGCCGTAGCGTTGGGTCGTCAGGTTGAATTGGTTGGTCTTGTTGATCAGTTGCGCGGCTCGCGGCAATTCCGCCGCGCCGATGGGAGCCGCCGTTAAGGTCATCTGCAAACCCTGCAGATAACCCTCCATGTCCGTCGCCTGGTCCAGCGCCGCCTTGCGTTCAGCATTCTGCGCGTAGCTGCGCGTGCGGCCTGTGTCATCGGCGGTGAACGCGACGGCTTCGAAGTAGCCCGCAGCCGCAATGCGCGCGGGATAGTCGGCCACATCGTCGGGCAATTCCGGAACGGCGACCTGCGGCAACTCGCGGCGCACGATGTCGCGCTCGGCAGGGTTGTCGTCGACGAACACCAGGCTATCCAGACCGATATCCAGCATCTCTGCAATCCGGCGCAGGTTTCCAGCCTTGTCGTCCCAATTGGCAACGAAGGCTGCGATATCCGCGCGCCTTAGCGCCATCTCCGGGTGGTTGAAGGCGGCTTCGGCCACGTCCAGATTGTTCTTGCTGCATACAGCCAGGATGATGCCGCGTGCGGCGAGCAAGGCGGCGTAGCGTTGAAAGGCCAGGAACGCCTCGCCGGTAGGACTGCCCTGGCCGAGGGTGATGCCTTCCACGCCGTCATCCCCAATGACGCCGCCCCAGAGCGTGTTGTCCAGGTCGAGGACCAGGCATTTGCGCGACAAGCCGACGCTGGCCGCGAGGATACGGGCCAGCTGATCGCCATACAGCGGGGACAGTTCCGGCCCTACCAACTGCTTTGCCTGGTGCCAGCGGGTGGGGTCGGCAAGACCCGAGCCGTACAGGCCTTGCGCGGCTTGCCAGGCGAGGTCCATTAGCAGCACACCGTCGACGCGTGCCGCTTCCCGAATGGCCGCATTCAGACGGTCGATCAGTGCATAGGGCGAGGCCGGAACCTGCGCTTCGAACGCCCCGAACAGCAGAGGATCGACCGGTACCAAGGTTTGCTGAATAACCTGCGCGGCGTAGCGCTCGCGGGCTCGGCGCCATAGCAGTCGCAGCTCTTCGATACGTGTGGCGATGGCGACATCCACCTCCGCCTGACTCGCTTGCAACGGTAGCTGCAAGGGGGCATCGCGGGCATCGAGCGCCAGCACGACGACCTGCGGCGCGAATGCGTTCAGCGCCGGATCGTCCATCAGCAGCGCCTGGCGGTACATGCCGTAGGGCGCCAGGTACATGGACAGCGCGAGCCGTCGCTGCAGACCCGCGACACGGATCGCCGGCAACAGTTGGTCGAGGGTATGGGACGACAGCAACGCCACGCGTAACGGTGTCAGGCCTGGCGGGTTGGGATCATCGGAAAGTGCGTCGTTGGCCAGTCGGTCGATACGGGCGGTTTGCGTGAAATCCCGACGATAGCCGGCCAGGCGGATCGCTTGTGTCAGCCGCGTTGTCGGGTCGGTTTCGCGCTTGGCCGCGGATAACGCGGCGCCTATGTCGTCGTGCGGCGGTAGCCAGAGCAATTGATTCATCGTCACCTCCCTGTGAGTGTGCGACCGGCTCGGTATCGTCTCCGGCGGATCGTTCAAAAGTGGGTCTTCGCACGTCGCGGCAGCGTTGGGTTCGGCCACGACGGCGGGGCGATACGCATACGTGAAGCGTTGAATCGACAGCTAGAACTGGAAGTAGAGAAATTCACTGGGCGCCACCGAAAATGCGATGGCCAATGCGAAAAAGCCCAGCGCACCGATCGTGACACCGACCATGGGCGAGGCCGCGAAGGCCGCCTGGGGCACCCAGCGCAGCAGCACGTTCTCGCGCGGTTTGGCGTCCAGCGCAGTCTCCATGCCGCGCATCCACTGCTGGATATTGGGCAGGAACCAGCAGAAGGCGAGCAGCAGCGCGATGGTCAGGACGGTCCATTTCTCAGGGCGCGCACTGAGCTCACTGAGCCCGACCATGCCCTGCAGGATCGCCAGCGCAGCGCTGACGCTTTCGGCACGGAAGAACACCATCGCCACGACGACGCAGAGAAATGTCAGCCCCACGGCGGGTACGTGATGGATAAGGCGATCGCTGTCGAGCTTCCATCCACGTTTCACTTTCCACGCGCGCCAGCCGTGGGCGACGACGAGATAGAAGCCGTGCAGCAGGCCGAACACCACGAATTGCCAGCCGGCACCGTGCCACACGCCAGAGATGAACATGGTCAACACGGTCGGGTAGGCCACCAATGCGAAGAACGTCCCGGCGGACATCTTGCCGCGCTTGGGTAGCGGCTTGCCGGCGGCAAGACGTGCACGGGTGACGCGCATCACGATGGGGTTGTAGATGTAGGCGGTGAGGAAGCGCGTCAGCGTCATGTGCCAGCGCGACCAGTAGTCGATGAGGTTGCGCGCTTTGAAGGGGCTGTCGAAGTTGACCGGCAGGCGGACGCCGAACAGCAGGCCCAAACCGATCGCCATCTCGCTGTAGCCGGAAAAGTCGAAGTAGATCTGCAAGGTGTAGCTCAGCGCGCCCGTCCAGGCATCGAAAAAAGCGGGCGCCGTACCGTCGGCTGCCGCAGCGAATACGGGGGCGGCTTTCTGCCCCATGGGGTCGGCGATCACCACTTTCTTGAACAGCCCCAGGAGAAAAACCGTCAGGCCGAGGGCGAACTGGTCCAGACGGAAGTTGAACGTGTCCTTCGCACTGAACTGGCGAAGCATTTCGCTGTGGTGGGTGATCGGCCCAGCGATGAGATGCGGGAAGAAGGTGATGAACAGGCAGTAGTTGAGAAAGTTATGCTCTTCCACTTCACCGTCATGCGCGTCCACCAGGTACGCGATCTGCTGGAAAGTGAAGAACGAGATGGCCAGCGGCAGGATGATTTCATCGATCGACCAGCCCGTTGAAAACAGATCGTCGAGCGTGCCGAACAGGAAGCTGGTGTATTTGTAATAACCCAGCAGCGCGATATTCGCGGTGATGCCCAGCGCCAATGCGAGCGTTGAGCGATGCCCCCGCAGGTATCCGCCGAGCAGGAAATTGAAGGCGATGCTGCCCAGAAGCAGCGGCAGGTTCAGCGGGTTCCACCAGCCATAGAAAACGAGCGAGGCGCAGGTCAGCCAGATCACGGCGAGCCGTTGACGTCCCGTTCCGGCGAAGAGGTAGAAACCGAGTAGAACCACCGGCAGAAAGCCGGCGATGAAGATTGCCGAGTTGAAAAGCATGGTCGCTCTCCAAGATTCATTCCATTGAAACTCAGCACTGCGACAGCCCGGCTCTAGGTCCATCGAGGGGGGCCGTACTCTGAGCACGACACACGCAGCCTGGCACTAGACGGGAACTTTTCGCGAAAGTTGCGTCGAGGAGCGTTCTTACTTTTTCAGCCGATGAACGGCGTTCCTTTCGTGTTCGCTGAATGGATTCAGTGTGAGAAGACGAGGCTCGCATTCGCTGTTATCACGGTGCTGGCGCTATTCGGCCTCGGGTGCATCCTCCCGTAGGATGTCCTCGAGGTTCATCGTTGCGAGGGCAATATGAAGACGGTAGGCATCATTGGTGGGTCCGGTTGGCTGGGCAAGGCGCTGGGCGAGGGCGTACTCGAGCAAGGGCTCGTGGCACCGTCGGATCTGATAATCGCCAATACCTCCGGAGCGAATCCGTTCGCGGATCGCTGGCCCGAGGTCCGTGTGTTGACCGACAACCAGCGGTTGGTCGAGGCGGCGGACTGTGTCGTGCTGTCGGTTCGCCCTGAACAGCTCGAAGCGCTCGATATTCACTGCGCCAACAAACTCGTCGTGTCGCTTATTGCAGGAGCGCCCTTGCCGCAACTTTGCGACCGGCTGGATACGCCGCGCGTTATCCGGGCAATGCCGAATGCGGCCATGTCCTTACGCCGGTCCTATACGCCCTGGTTCGCGGCCCCAGGCGCGACCGAATGTGATCGCATGTTCGTCCAGCAGATGTTCGAGACATGCGGCGAGGCCCAGGCGCTGCCGTCCGAAGACGCGCTGACCTATCTCTCTGGCTTGAGTGGTACAGGGCCCGCCTACGCCGCGCTGTTGGTGCAGGCGCTAGAGGCGCACGCATGCGCTGCCGGGTTGCCGCCTGACATTGCCCGGCGTGCCGCGCACAGTACCGTGGTGGATGCCGGCCAGATGTTGGCCGGGGATTGTGCGGACGAGATCGTTGGGGCCTTGCGAGGTTATGCCGGCGTCACCGCGGCAGGGCTGGAGGCGATGGTGGGTGCAGGGTTCAACGAAGCCGTTGCCGCGGGATTGGAATCCGCGCGGGCGAAGGCGATCGCCATGGCTGAAGGGCGCTGACGCTCACTGGCGTGATCGCGCTTGTTCGAGCAGCGCGACTACTTCAGCGTCCGTCGTCTGTTCGAAATCGTCGTAATGCTGACCCACCGCTTCAAACGGTTGGGGAATGTAGGGGCAGATACAGTCGTCCACCTGCGGGCGTAGCTTGGCCAGTGCTGACGACGCACCGACCGGCGTTGCGAACAACAGCCGCGATGGCCGGGCCGCTGCGGCTGCTTCGAGTGCTACGCGGGCGGTGCTGCCGGTCGCGACGCCATCATCGACGATTACGACCGTTTTGCCTGTCAATGAAATCCACTGCCGGGCACCGCCATAGGCTAAGCGCCGCCGTTTGATCTCCTCCAGTTGGAGGGCTTTGGCGTGTTCGAACCACTCGGTCGAAAGCTGGAAGAAGCTCAGCGTTCGCGGGTCGGCCACAGCGTAGGAAGGGTCACCTTCGGCGATCGCGCCAACGGCGAATTCTTCCCGGCCCGGTACGCCGATCTTGCGCACGAGCAATAGATCCAGTGGCGCGTTCAGTGCCATGGCGATCTCGAATGCGACAGGGACGCCTCCACGGGGCAGGGCGAGCACGACGGGCGTTTCTTGTAACGAAGGTCGGAGCGCGTCCAACAACAGCTTGCCTGCACTGCGTCGATCCCGATAGCGAGGCATGCCTAGACCCCGAACGGGAAGGTGTCGCGTTCTCGGCTGTCGCTCGACGGCGTCGGTAGCGGCGTTAACGCATACGTTTGTTCGAACCAGAGCAGCGCGTCGAACTGCTCGTTGAGCACGGCTTCGAAATAGTGGCTGTAGCGCTCGGTACCCGGACGGTAGATGACGCCGATAGCGCGTTCCAATCGCGGCTCGGCGAGCGCCTCGTGCAGCGCTTGGTCCGTATGATCGCGCCAGCTAGTCAATGAGGCGGGAATCCCGGCCTTGAGAAATTGCCGCTCCCAACTGTCTTCTCGCGACGGCAATACCTGCATCACGCGCGTGTCGCCATCCCATTTATCGGCCGCGACAACCTCGCCGCGGTCCGTGCTCATGCCCAGCAGTACGGCCTGCCGCCCGAAGGCGGTGCGGCACAGTTCGCCAAGGTTGAACTCACCACGCCAGCCCATTGCCGTCGCGCCCGAATTGCCCACATGCGCGTTGTGTGCCCACACCACGGCTTTTGCACCCGGTCCACGGTTTTCCAACAGCCGTTGCAGGGTGTCGAACATGTGCCGGTCTCGTAGATTCCAAGAGGTGCCCGAGCCGCGGAACATGGCGCGGTAGTATTGCTCAGCCGCCCACACGACACGCGCATTCTGAGTCGCTTGAAAGAGGGACTCCTCATCGGCGATACAGTTTTCCAGGCGTTTTTCCAGTAATGCGTACAGCTGTTCCACCACTTTGGCTTCGCAGGAATGTTCCGCGCCACGCTCGACGAAGTGGCCATAGCGTGCCGGATCTTCCAACCATGGCGAGAGACAGGCGTAGCGATCTCGCGCCTCCCTGGCATGCTCGGCGTCGGTTTCGTCGAGGTAGCGCAGAACCTCCTGCAGCGAGCTGCGTAGGCTGTAGATGTCGAGCCCACGGAATTCGACCCTTGCCTCGCTCGGCAACGTCGCATTGAACCCCTCTAGCCAACGGGTGAAGGATTCGACCTCGGTATTGCGCCACATCCAAGTCGGGAAGCGCGCGAACGCATGTTCTTCCAGGCTGGACGGTCCCAGACCGCGGACGTATCGGTCGATGCGTGCCGCATCCGGCCAATCGGCCTCAACCGTAACGATGGAAAAGCCATGTTGCTCGATGAGCCGGCGAGTGATAGCAGCACGTGCACGGTAGAACTCTGCGGTACCGTGCGTTGACTCCCCAATGAGCACGACCCTGGCATCGGCGTAGCGGTCGAACAGCGCGCCAAACGTGTCGCTGTCCATATCCGGCAACGGCTCGGCGTACCGTGCCAATAGGTCAGATACGTCGGGCAGAGCGTCTTCGTTCGGACGCCTGAAGTGCGGCACACGGCGGGTCGAGGGGGAAGCCATGGTTCACCTCCAGCAGACGGGTGTTTCAGAACCCTCTCTTCGGCAGAGCCCGGCACAGCCATGTTGTTCCGCACGATGCGACCGGCGACACCCCTATGGAATTTTCGCAGCGTCTCGACGGTCGGCACCTAGGTGATACTTCGGTGCCATAGGAGATGCCATGCCTTCGATGAACCGTGGCCGCGAGGCCGTCCTCTACCGGATGGTCATGCCCGGCCACCTGTGCCCGTTCGGACTGAAAGCGAAAGATCTGCTCCGACGAAAGGGCTATGCCATAGAGGACCACTGGCTGGAAACGCGGGCACAGACCGATGCGTTCAAGGCCGAGCATGGGGTCGATAGCACGCCGCAGGTATTCATCGGGGGCCAGCGAATCGGTGGGTACGACGCGCTCCGCGAATACTTCGGCCAGCCCGCCGCGAAACCGGACGAGAAAAGCTATACGCCCGTGATGGCGGTGTTTGCAGTGGCTGCGCTCATGGCCCTGGCGGCCAGCTGGGCCAGCCTGGGTGCGCTGCTGACGTTGCGTACGCTGGAGTGGTTCATTGCTTTCAGCATGTGCGTGCTGGCGATCCTCAAGCTTCAGGATGTCGAACGCTTTTCGACGATGTTTCTTGGCTACGACCTACTCGCCCAGCGCTATGTCCCCTATGCGTACGCGTATCCATTCGGTGAAGCATTGGCGGGCATCCTCATGATCGCCGGGGCGCTGCTATGGGTTGCGGTTCCCGTGGCACTGTTCATCGGCAGCGTTGGTGCCATGTCGGTGTTCAAGGCCGTCTACATCGATAAGCGCGAGTTGAGGTGCGCCTGCGTTGGCGGCAGTGGGAATGTGCCGCTCGGCTTCATTTCGTTAACCGAGAACCTGATGATGGTCGCGATGGCGGTCTGGATGTTGTTTCGCTAGCCCAGTGCGGGCTCGCGCCGCTCCCACAAGGGAAGTGGCGCGAGACGGCTTGGGCAGGTCAGCGTACTTGCGTGACGGCTTCGCCGCGGCGGAAGACGCCTTCGAGATTGTCGTAGAACAGGTCGGCCATCGCTTGGCGGGTTTCGTGAGTACCGCTGCCGATGTGCGGTGTCAGCACCACGTTATCCATCCCCATCAGGTCAGCCGGAACGTTCGGTTCGTCAGCGAACACGTCCAATGCCGCGCCGGCGATCGTGCCGTCCTTGAGTGCGCCGATCAGCGCGTCCTGATCCACTACGGAACCCCGTGCGATATTCACGAGGTAGCCTTTCGGGCCAAGGGCCTTGAGCTGTTCTGCCCCGATCAGATGGTCTGTGCTGCCTCCGCCTGGTACGACCAGCACGGCGTAATCAGAGGCCTCGAGCAAGCCTTCCAAGGTTTCGTGATAGGTGTAATCCACGTCGTTGCGGCGACTACGGTTGTGGTAGGCGATGGTCATACCGAAGGCTTCGGCGCGCTTGGCAATCGCGCGGCCAATATTTCCGAGACCAACGATGCCGCACACCTTGCCGCCAATGCTGCCCGACAGCGGGAAGCGCCCTTGCGGCCATTGGCCGGCGCGAACGAAGCGGTCGGCTTCGCACACGCGACGACCGAGCGCCAGAAGGATCGAGAACGCCGTATCGGCAACGCAGTTGTCCAGTACGCCGGGTGTGTTGGTGACGATCACACCCCGGTCGCGTGCGGCGCCGATATCGATGGAGTCGTAGCCAACACCGAAGCTGATGATCGCTTTTAGCTTGGGCAACGCGTCGATCAGCTCTTTTTTCGCGCCAAAGACGCCACTCGTGGCGATGCCATCGATCTTGTCGGCGTTCGCTTTTAGCCAAGCCGTTTTGTCCTGGACCTCCCAAAAGCGATGTACATCGTACGTCTGCTCAATACGCTCGACGAGCGCGGGTAACAGCTGACCCATCATCAGCAACTGCGGGCGTTGGGAAGCTTGGCTCATGGACGTCTCCTGCAATGGATTGCGGTGTTGTTATAGCGCGATCTTAGGGCGCGTACGGCGCGCTGGGTTCAGCTAGACACCAAAAGATCACGAATTCTGACCAGTTGTATGACATCTTGGCTTGAAGATCAATCCGGCTCGAGTTCCGCTACGAACCTGTTGGAAGCATCGGAAAGGGGCGTCCATGACAGGTTCGTCGATGCCCGGATGCTATGTCGTATGACCTGTGATCGGATGTTGGTAGCGTTATCAGTGCCAGCATTGCAATCCTTGTTGTTGTGTGATGTCTTATGTCCAGCTTCAGGTGTCATTCCTACAAAAACAATATGGAGGCCTGCTCATGGCTCGTACCAATGTCGCCGGCAAAGAGGTGTCCGAAGGCTCCTCTTCTGTCCTGGCAAAAGCGATAAAGATGCTAGGTCCCGGCATCATCGCCGTGTTGTCCTGGCTTGGCGCGGGAGATCTGATCACGTCGTCCGTGGCGGGGGCCAACTACGGCTACGCCATGATGTGGGTGCTCGCCGTCTCGTTGCTGCTACGTTTTCTCATCGTCAACATCATGGCGCGGTTTCAGCTCTGTAATAACCAAGGGCTAAGTATTCTCGGCGGCTACGCGCAACTACATCCCGGTTTCGCCTGGTTCCTGTTCGGCTATGCATTGCTGATGGGCCACCTCACCAACGCCTACATGCTCAAAGGCGCAGGTGAAGCGCTGGCGACGTTGATTGGTTGGAATGCGCCGCTGGTGTGTTCGATGGCTGTTGCCATCGCGGTCTGGTTGCTCGTGGGCCGTAGCATCTACAGCGTGATCGAAGGCGTCATGAAAGGCTTGCTGTGCCTGATGACGTTGGCCTTCCTGGCACTGGCGATCATGTCAGGACCGGATTGGGGCGGCATTGCTGCCGGCACTATCGGCTTCAGCATTCCGCCGGACCAAGGCGTGCACGGCGCGCTGATCGTGGCGGTATCCGTGATCGGTGCGGTGGCGGGCTCGATCGCCAACTTCGTGCTGCCGTACGTGATGAAAGAAAAGGGCTGGACGGGCCCGGAGCACAAGCGCATTCAGCGTAACGACCTGCTCTTCGCCGTTTGCGTGGGCATCATCATCAACCTGGCGATCTGGGTTGTGGGTGCGGAGATTCTGCGTCCGAACGGGCTTCAGGTAGACACGCTCGATGACCTCGGCGCGGCGTTGCAGATGTTCTTCGGCCCTACAGGTTGGTACCTGTTCTTCGTCGGTGCGTTCGCGACACTGTTCGCCAGTGTCGCCGGCAAGACTACTGCCTTCCCGATGCTGATCACCGATGCACTGCAACACATCCGTCCAGGGCGTCGCGAGAAGTACGGTAAGACGTTCCACAAGGACCCGATGCACAAGTGGTTCCTCTTGTTCGTACTGATCACCCCGCTGATCTGGTCGCTGCCCGGCATGCCGGATTTTGTGACCCTGACCATCGCAGTGAACGCCTTGAACATCGTCGGCCTGCCGGTGATCTCGCTGGGTCTGCTGATCATGTCGAACCAGAAGAAACTGCTCGGTGAGTACCGCAACAACTGGTTCGAGAACCTGGCGCTGGGCGCCGCGACGGTACTCGCGCTTTGGGTTGCGTTCCAACTGGGTTCTGAATTGCTAGGTTAAGGGGCTTGGGGTCGGGGTTGCTTTGCACCTCGACCCCTTTTTTCCGTCACTGCAACGGTGGCGGCATGGGACCAGAATTGACGGTCCTGCAACGGGTAAGGCGGCCTGCCTCAATCCGACATTCCAACTCGATCAATGATGTTTTTTTTGGGCTGACTGACGCTTTAATCCCACACTGCCCCTATCGACATAGGCGTAACGCCATCCCGAGTCCGCACCTTTTTACGAATGTACAGAACCCTGTAGGAGCCCATTCATGGGCGATCGAGCGTGATAGGTAAGGCGGTGGCGATTGGCACGGCCGCGATCGCCCATAAATGGGCTCCTACAAAAAGCCTTGGCGTCTTCCTGCAAGTGCGTTGGATTTCCCCGAGCAACGTCCCACGGCAGTAGGTAGGGTGGATGACGCGCGAAGCGATCATCCACCCAAAATGCGCCATGCGATTCAGGCCCGCTAGGAGGAAAAGGCTTTGCCGTTTTCCACCCTACGATTTGCCTCGTAACAGCCGCGAAGACCCTTTGGAACACACCTACGCATGCGCCTTGGCAGGCTCTTCCTGCGGTGCGAACTTGGACAGGATGTAGCCCTTCATACCGCGTGCTAGCTCTTCTTCGTCGAAGAATACTTGCCCCAGGTTGTCGCGTCGGAAGATCTCCACGGCATCTGCGCTGTGGGTGCGTATAACCACTTCAATTTCCGGATTCAATGTCCGTGCGGTCTCCGTCATGCGTTGCACGTTCAATGGATCGGGCGTTGCGATAACGAGCATGGCCGCTTTCATGATGTGCGCCTGGATCAGCGTGGCGGGCTCCGCCGAATCGCCGCTGACCGCCACCATGCCCTGGTTACGAATCTGCTCCACACGCTCACGATTCTGCTCGACCACCACGAACGGGATGTTCCGCTCGTCCAGCGCTCGCGCGATACGTCGCCCTACGCGGCCATAGCCGACCAGAACGACCTGGCCTGCGAGGTACTTGCGCTCGGTACTTTGCGGGAGGACGGACAGCGGATCTTCACGATGCTCGAGCTTGCGGGCCAACGCGGACTTGCTCAGTACAAGCGTCTTGATGGGCTTGATCAAGCCGAACACCACGGGGTTCAGCGCGATGGAAATCAATGCGCCGGCCAGCACCAGGCTCAAACCTTCCTGCGGCAGCAGCCCCAGGCTGACACCCAGGCCGGCCAGGATGAACGAGAACTCGCCGATCTGCGCAAGGCTGGCCGCAACGGTCAGGGCAGTGTTCAAGGGGTAGCGGAAGGCGACGACTAGGGCGGCAGCAGCGATCGATTTGCCAACCACGATAATGGCGACCACAGCGAGCACGTGAATCGGCTCTTCGATCAACACCATCGGGTCGAACAGCATGCCGACCGAAACGAAGAACAGCACGGCGAATGCGTCACGCAGCGGCAGTGATTCTTCTGCTGCGCGGTGGCTGAGATCCGATTCGCGCATCACCATGCCGGCGAAGAACGCGCCCAGCGCGAACGACACGTGGAACAACATCGCAGCACCGTAGGCGATCCCGATCGCAGCGGCGATGACCGACAAGGTGAACAGCTCCCGGGAGCCGACCTTGGCCACGTGCATGAGCAGCCACGGCAGCACCCGGCGCCCCACGATCAGCATCAAGGCGAGAAAGCCTGCGACCTGTAGCAGCGTCATGCCGATTGTGTACCAGAGGGGGTGTTGCGCACTGGCCGGATCGACCGGGCCGCCGAGCACGCCGGACAGTGGCGGCAGCAGTACCAGCATCATGACGGTCGCCAGGTCTTCGACGACCAGCCAACCCACCGCGATGCGGCCGTTCATGGAATCCAGGATGCCGCGCGCTTCGAGCGCCTTGAGCAGCACCACGGTGCTCGCGCAGGACAGCGACAGGCCAAACACCAACGAAGCGCCCGGACTCCATCCCCATGAATAGGCGATGCCCATGCCCAGTACCGTAGCGAGCCCCATCTGCACGACGGCACCGGGTACGGCGATCTTCTTCACTGACATCAGGTCGCCGAGCGAGAAGTGCAGACCGACCCCGAACATCAGCAGCATCACGCCGATTTCCATCAGCTCGGATGCGAGCTTCACGTCAGCCACGAAGCCCGGTGTCGCCGGACCGATGACGATGCCGGCGCACAAGTAGCCAATCAGCGCGGGAAGCCGGATCTTTTCAGCGACGAAGCCGAGAATGAGGGCCAAGCCGAAGCCAACCGCCAGGGTCGAGATCAAGGGGACGTTGTGTTCCATTCAAATATCCTCTTTGGTTTCGATCGTGCGAGGAGCCCGATCGGGGGCGGGGCATACGTGAGGCGGACACCGAATGAGTAGCCGGGACGATGCTGCCTTCCTGGCTGCGCGGAGACTCGTGGATTTCGCAGGGTATGCAGTGAGACTAGGCGCTACGCGCCGCGCACGAGCATAACCAATGCGTGCGGCGAATCGAAAGAAACATCTTATGTATCAAGACGCTACGAAGCATCGCATTCCATCGCGTCTATAAGGCGGTTCAGATATTCACGACGCCTGACCAATGGCTGCTAAGCGCCAACCGTAGGACGGTTAGAAACTGACTGATCGTTGCGCAAAAGCCGCGGATTCCACCCGCCCTACGGTGCGCGATTGAGGTTACGTCTCTGTAGATGAAATCACGCGCAGCCTTCAATAGCCCCCGATTTCAGCGGTCCCATAGCCTGCGCAGTTGAGCTTTTTAGGGCGGGTGCAACCCGCGTAACTACCGAAAACCGGCGGCCCTACCCGCCCAACGGTGTGCTTGAACTTTAGCGGATAGAACGTACCAACGATCACAGGTGCCGCGCTGCCCCGTGCGTCAAAACAACCCCATCTGCGAACCCGGCGGCGCGAAGCGCGAGCAGTCCAGGCCAGCCCATTCGCGCTTGTCGAGGCCGAGGCGTCGCCGAGCGAGGCGGAAGCGCTGCGACAACAGATCGGCGAACTGACCTTCACCTCGCATGCGGCTGCCGAAGCGGCTGTCGTAATTCTTCCCTCCACGCGACTGACGAATCAGGCTCATGACATGGTTTGCTCGGTCAGGGAAATGTGTCCTCAGCCAATCCTCGAACAGGTCGGCAATCTCCAGTGGCAGGCGAAGCAACACATAGCCGGCACTACTCGCCCCCGCATCACGGGCCGCTTCTAGCATTGCTTCCAATTCCATGTCGTTGATCATCGGGATGATCGGCGCGGTCATCACGTTTACCGGCACGCCGTGATCGTGCAGCGTCTTCATTGCCCGAAGTCGCGCGCCGGGGGCGGCGGTGCGTGGCTCCATGATGCGCTTGAGTTCGTCGTCCAGCGTGGTGAGGCTGAACGCCACGCTCACCAGGTTCTGTGCAGCCAGCTGCTCCAGCAGGTCCAGATCACGAATGATCAGCGAGCCCTTGGTGATGATGCTCACCGGATGTCGGTAGCGCAGCATGATTTCCAGTGCCTGCCGCGTGAGCTCGTATTCTCGTTCGATAGGCTGGTAACCGTCCGTGTTGATGCCAAGCGCGATCGGCTGCGGAACGTAGTTAGGCTTGCTCAATTCTGCTTCGAGTCGTTCGGCGAGGTTGGTCTTGGCGATCAGCTTCGTCTCGAAATCGATGCCGGGCGACAGGTCCCAATAGGCATGGCTCGGACGGGCAAAACAGTAGATACAGCCATGCTCGCACCCACGGTAGGGATTCACCGACCGGTCGAAGCCGACGTCGGGAGATTGGTTGCGCGTAATGATGGTCTTCGCGGTTTCCCTGCGTACTTCCGTGGCGTGAGTCGGTGGCGTTTCATCCTGGAACCATCCATCGTCCTCAGCTTCCGAGCGCGTCGGCGCGAAGCGGTTATGCGGGTTAATGGCGGTGCCGCGACCGCGGATAGGGACATGGGGGCGAGACATAGGAAGTGCTCAAAAAAGTGTATGGATATACAGTATTTGAGCGTGAGGTTATGGGCAATAGAGAGGAAGAGGAGCCGATGTGCGGTGATTCCTAGGTCTGTAGAAAAATGCCTTGGTTATTTGTTGATTCACCCGCGAATGCGGTCGTTCTAACAAATTTGGATCGACTCAGAGCGCGCCCCCGCCTATTCGGACAGCTCAACTGTCGTTCGGACCGGCTTCGAAAGGTGCCAACAGTTAATAGATCATGCACGTGAAAAGCCCATGCGGTTCCGTTTGCAGGGGCTTTTTAGGCAAAGCTATCGAGACGCCATTTTCTACGCAGGTTCGCTTAACGAAGATGCATCCGCACGTCGTGCATAGCGTTGCGCCAGGACGACGCAGACCATCAACTGGATTTGATGGAACAGCATCAGCGGCAGGATCAGCATGCCCAGGGAGCTGCCAGCGAACAGCACCTGTGCCATGGGGACGCCGGTGGCAAGGCTCTTCTTGGAGCCGCAGAAGAGGATAGTGATGCGGTCTTCGAGGTTGAAGCCCAGTTTCTTGCCCAAAAGCCACGTGATGCCCAACACCACCAAGAGCAGCACGACGCAGACGACGATCAACGTAAGTAGGGCGGTCAGCGGGACCTTACTCCATATCCCTTCGATGACCGCTTCGCTGAAGGCGGTGTAGACCACCAGTAGGATCGAGCCCTGATCGACGTACTTGAGCCAGTTCTTGTTGCGCGTAACCCAGGCACCGATCCAGCGACGAGCGATCTGACCGGCGATGAAGGGCACCAGCAGTTGCAACGTGATCTTGCCGATCGCATCGAGGGTCGAGCCGCCATCCCCCTGCACGCCCATGATGAGCGCGACGATGATTGGCGTCAGGAAGATACCGAACAGGCTCGAGGCGGCCGCGCTACAAATGGCGGCGGCAATATTGCCGCGAGCCAGTGAAACGAAGGCGATGGAAGACTGCACAGTGGACGGTAACGCGCAGAGATAGAGGATGCCCAGGTACAGCTCCATCCCGACCGCAGGGGCGAGTACTGGCTTGAGCGCGACGCCTATCAGCGGGAACAGGACGAAGGTGCAGGCGAATACCACTAAGTGCAGCCGCCAATGACCCGCCCCGGCGAGGATCGCTTCGCGTGAGAGCTTCGCGCCGTGCATGAAGAAGAGCAGCGCGATGGCGAGGTTGGTAATCCAGCTGAATGCCACGGCGACCTGGCCGCTGCAGGGCAGCACGGTGGCAACCGCAACGACGGCGAGCAGCGTCAGGGTGAAGTTGTCGGGGAGAAAGCGGGGTCGAGCCATGGGAGCGTCCGGTGATTGCATCGCGAAGGCGTGCAATCTACGCTCAAGCTCGATCTCCTGCTAACGACAAAATCCACTTCGATGTCTTCAAACGGACAACCGCTGTACCAGCGTCAGCTCCCCACCTTCACGACGTTGCCGCGTGCGGTTTATGCCCGGGCGGAGTCCTTGGCACAACCTTCCGGCACGCGGCGCCACAGCCATGCGTGGGTGCAGCTTACCTATGCCATTCAGGGCGTGCTCGAAGTGCGTACCAATGAAGGGCGATTCGTCGCGCTACCGAAACGCGCGATCTGGTTGCCGGAGCAGATGGAGCACGAGGTGTTCAGCTCCTCCAAAGCCGAGATCCGCAGCCTGTACCTCGATGTTTCCGTGACCGGATGGGCACCTTCGCGCTGCCGTGTGCTCGAGATCAGTCCCTTGACCCACGAGCTCATCCGCAGCTTCAGCGCGTTGCCGACCGAGTACGAAATGGGTGGCCCCGCGGGGCGTCTGGTGGACGTCCTGCTCGATCAATTGCGGGAGGCGCGGGAGCTGGCGTTCACGCTGCCGTGGCCGACGCAGCCGTCGCTCGATGTGATCTGCCGGACGATGCAGGCGCACCTGGACGCTTCGCGCACACTGCATGACTGGAGCCTCGAGTTGGGGTGCTCGGAGAAGACCTTGAGCCGTCAATTTCTAGCCCAGACCGGCTTGACGTTTCGTGCCTGGCGCCAGCGTTTGCGCCTGTTCAGCGCCCTCGTCCCCCTGGAGCGCGGCGACCGCGTAACCGATGTGGCGCTCGCCTGTGGCTACGATTCCACCTCCGCGTTCATCGCCGCGTTCCGGCAGCAATTTGGCGAGACGCCGGGTGAGTTGTTTCGGCGGTGATGTTTTTCGGCTTTGAAGGGGCGTGTTACCTAGCGGGCATGGCCCGCTCCCACGGGTTGATGCACATGTCGGTTTCTGTGGAAGCGTGCCCCTCTAGTGCGGTATTCCGGCAGCGATCCGGTGAGCACGGGAGAGCTGTTGGGCGGTGGTGTTTTTCGAGCTTGGTGGTGGAGTGTGGTACTTCGCGGGCATTGCCCGCTCCCTCGGGTTGATGCACGTGTGGGTGTCTGTGGGAGCGCGCCACGCGCGCGAAGCGATCGCGGAGGCGGCGAGTGGACTGCTGTTCGCCAACGATGCGGCTTGTCGGTGCCCTGTACTTGTCCACCTCCCAGCGATCAGGCAGGCTGGCCGTTCCCATCGCTTCGACGGCCTTTTCATGTTTCGTAACGCGACACTCCTCCTGGTGCTTTCCTCGTGCTTCTCGCTGACCGCCTGTGCCGAATCGGCCGAGGTCTCATGGCCGAAGGATTGGCGCGTCGACGAAATGCCCGCGCCGGACTCTCCCTTCGAGCCCGGCGTGAAAGGCGAGCGCCAGCGTGCATCCAAACTCAAGCCGGACGGTGAACAAGCCGTCGTTGCGGAGTTGACGCGCTTGCCACTGCCCACACAGCAAGAGGTAGTGCTCGACCGGGTTTTGAGTCAGATGCGCCAGGGTGTCCAGTTGGGGTTTGCGCAGTCGGGATTACAGACCCGCTGCGAGCCGCCCAAGGATGCACGCATGGGCAACCTGGCGGCGCGCGAAGTGACCTGTACAGCAAGCCAAGCAGGGCGGCCTGCCTTGCAGCAGTCGCTGCTCATGGCTCGAAGCGAAACGGCGGTTTATTCACTGACGTTCGCCATGCCCGCGGATCAGGTCGAGATCGTGGCTGATGAGGTTAAGCAGGTGCAGGCGAGTTTGCGGTTGGAGTGAGTGCTGCAACTTTTCTGCAGCCGCGATCACCGCGGTTGGTAGGGGCGACTTTAATCGCGAAGCCCATTGAAAATGGGCCATAGCCGATCATTGTTTGGCCGCGATTTGGGCCATCCACGTTCGTCGTCTTCGATTGATGATCGTTACACTGATTCACGCAGCGGGCGAACACCACATGGCCCATCGTTGATGGGCTTCGCGACTAAAGTCGCCCCTACAGCGAATGAGTTCGGCACAAATGTGATGGTCTTTAGCTTTTACCGTCGGGCTTCTTCAACTTCGGATTCGGAAAGAACTGCACCGCCTTCACCTGCGGGTCGGCCGGTTTCTTTGGCTTCAACGCCGTGGTGTTCACCCGTGTCGGCAATTCGTTGGGGACGGAGTTACCACGGGCGTCGAGGGTGTCGGAGTAGCCGCACGCTACGCATTCGCGGTGTGGAACGTCATCGACGCTCCACATTTTGATGGTGTCCTGTGCGCTGCACGCCGGGCACACGGCCCCGGCGATGAAGCGTTTCTTGGTGACGTTGGGCACGTCGCTCATGCGGCCTCCTGGCTCAGCCCAAGATGGCGGAGCAGGGCGTCGATCTTGGGTTCACGGCCACGGAAGTCGACGAACAACACCATTGGTTCCTGCGAGCCGCCGCGGGCGAGGATCGCTTCGCGGAACGCGCGGCCTGTTTCCGGGTTGAGCACGCCGTCTTCCTCGAACTTCGAGAAGGCGTCGGCGGATAGCACTTCAGCCCATTTGTAGCTGTAGTAGCCCGCCGCGTAACCGCCCGCGAAGATATGCGCGAAGCTGTTGGGGAAGCGGTTGTACGCCGGTGGCCGCATGACCGATACCTCGTCGCGAATGGCGCCGAGCACGTCTAGCACGCTACGACCATCGCCGTGGCTCGCGTGCAGTTCGAAGTCGAACAGCGAGAATTCCAACTGGCGAACCATCATCAGGCCGGAGTGGAAGTTTTTCGCGGCAAGCATCTTGTCCAGCAGGTCTTGCGGCAGTGGTTCGCCGGTCTGGTAGTGGCCGGATATCAGCGCCAGGCCTTCTGGCTCCCAGCACCAGTTCTCCATGAACTGGCTCGGCAGCTCGACCGCATCCCAAGCCACACCGTTGATCCCCGAGGCACCGGAATGCTCGACGCGGGTCAGCAGGTGATGCAGGCCATGGCCGAACTCGTGGAAGAGGGTGGTGACCTCGTCATGGGTCAGCAGCGCGGGCTTGCCTTTCTCAGCCGGGGTGAAGTTGCATACCAGGTTCGCGACCGGGCTGACCAGGTTACCTTCGGCGGTGCGGCGCTTGTCGCGCGCGCCATCCATCCAGGCGCCGCCGCGCTTGTTGCTGCGCGCGTAAAGGTCGAAGAAGAAACGGCCCACGTGAGTGCCGTTCTCGGTAATTTCGAACAGGCGCACGTCGGGATGCCAGCCGTCGAAGTCGGACAGTTCGCGAATTTCGATGCCATAGAGTTTCTGCACGATGGCGAACAGCCCAGACAGCACCTTGTCGATCGGGAAATACGGGCGGAGGATTTCCTGGGAGATGCTGTAGCGCTGCTCCTGTAGCTTCTCGCTGTAGTAGCCCACGTCCCAGCTTTGCAGATCGTTGCAGCCGTGCTCGGCGGCGAAGGCTTTCAACTCATCCAAGTCCTGTTGCGCATAGGGCTTGCTGCGCACGGCGAGGTCACGTAGGAAACTCAGCACTTGATCGGTGGACTCGGCCATCTTGCTCGCCAGCGACAGTTCGCTGTAGTGCGCGAAGCCCAACAGCCGCGCAAGTTCTTGGCGCAGGTCGAGGATTTCGTTCATCAGCGGGCCGTTGTCATTCTGGCCGGCATTGGGCCCCTGATCGGAGGCACGGGTGCAGTACGCGGCGTAAACCTCTTCGCGCAGTGCGCGGTTGTCCGCGTAGGTCATCACGGCGTAATAGCTGGGGAACTCCAGGGTGATCAGCCAGCCGTCCTGGTTCTTGGCTTCGGCCGCCTGCTTCATCTGCGCTTTTGCCGAGTCGGTGATGCCTGCCAGCAGGGATTCGTCGTCGATGTGCTTGACCCAGGACTGCGTCGCATCCAGCAACTGGTTGGAAAAGGTGCTGGTCAGCTCGGACAGGCGCATCTGGATTTCTCCGTAGCGCTTCTGCTTGTCGGCCGGAAGGTCGATGCCGGATAGCCTGAAGTCGCGCAGGGTGTGCTCGAGAATGGTTTTCTGCGCGACATCGTAGCCCGCGGCTTCAGGCCCCTTTGCCAGTGCATCGTAGGCGTTGAACAGGTCCCGGTTTTGGCCCAGCTCGGTGAAGTATTCGGACAGCTTTGGCAGGCACGCCTCGTACGCTTTGCGCAGTTCCGGGCTGTTGCAGACGGCGTTCAAGTGGCTGACCGGGCTCCAGGCGCGGCCCAAGCGCTCGCCCATTTCGTCCAGGGCCAGGACGAACCGATCCCAGCTTGGATTCTTGCCCTGCTCAGCCAACAGTTTCGCGAGCGCTGCACGATTGTCGGCCAGGATGGTGTCCACGGCCGGCTCGACATGCTCGGGCTTGATGCGGGAGTAGGGTGGCAGGTCGAACGGTTGCAGGAGGGGATTTTCTGCGGTCACGGCAAGGCACCTTAAGGCTCGAATTCGATAAGCAGGTTATGGGGCCGGCGGCGGCATTTCACAACCCGAATGCGTGTCATGTTAGTTAGTATCAGGACATTCCGCAGCAGACGAGGTTTCTATCGTGGCGATTCGAACATTCGAACAACACGCGCCCAGGCTGGGCCCGCGCGCGTTCGTCGACAGCACGGCCGTGGTCATAGGCGACGTCGAGGTTGGCGAAGACAGCTCCATCTGGCCGCTGACCGTGGTGCGTGGGGACATGCACAAGGTCCGCATTGGCGCACGTACCAGTATTCAGGACGGCAGTGTGCTGCATATCACCCATGCCGGACCGTTCAACCCGGACGGGTTCCCGCTGACCATCGGCGACGAAGTGACGGTCGGCCATAAGGTGATGCTGCATGGCTGCACGATTGGCAATCGCATCCTCGTGGGAATGGGGTCGATCATCATGGACGGCGCCGTGGTCGAGGACGAGGTAATCATCGGCGCAGGCGCGCTGGTGCCGCCGGGCAAGGTGCTCGAGAGCGGCTTTCTGTACGTTGGCAGTCCCGTCAAGCAGGCGCGGCCGCTGACGGACAAGGAACGCAGCTTTTTCAGCTACACCGCCGGGAACTACGTGAAGTTGAAAGATCGGCACTTGGCCGAAGGGTATGACCAGGATCATGGGGTGAAGTAACTCATCCACCGTTCACCTCGGTACCGAATCGCGAACGCACGCGGTACCGGCGGAAGCCCCAGCGAGGATCTGGCATTGCGTAGACCGGGTGACACCCGGGAGCCGGGTTACGCGGGTTGCACCCGCCCTACGACACCGGTTTGCTACGCCGGGCTCTCCCGATGCGACGCGATCGCTTCGGTCGGCACCAGGAGGCTCGCGCGTGGGTTGGCGATTTCGATGCCCAGTTCGCGGAAGCGTTCAAGGATGCGGCGGTTGATCTCCCGCTGCACACCCCAGCGGCCTTTATCGACGCAACGCATCTGCCCTGCGAGTGTCACCATCGAGCCGTCTACCGAATCCACACCCCAGACTTCGATGTCGTTGAGGATCAGGTCCTTGAAGGCCGGGTCTTCGCGCAGGCCCGTCCCGATGGCCTTCAATTCTGCGATGACGCGTTCCACATCCGTTTCATAGCCGACGCTGATGCGGATAGCGGCATTGCCAATGCCTCGGTTGGTGTTGTTCACCGTCGAGACCGAACTGAACGGCACGATGTGTAGCGAACCATCGCCCGCCCGCAGGCGCACGGTACGAATGGACAGGTATTCCACCGTCCCGGAAACGCCCGCGACAGTCACCCAGTCGCCGACCTGCATGGCGTTCTCCATCAGTAGGAATATCCCGGTGATGAAGTCCTGGACCAGCTTCTGCGAACCAAAGCCCAGCGCCACGCCGATGATGCTGGCGCTGGCGAGCAACGGCGCAGTGTTGATGCCGATCTGGCTCAACGCCGTGAGGATCACAGTGAGCGCGATGATGATGAACAACCCGGTACGCAGCATCGGCAGCAGCGTGCGCAGGCGGGCGGCACGGAGCAGATCGCCTTGCTGGGTCCAACGGCGCAGCCGGCGGTTGACCACCAGATTCGCCCATTGCCAGACGAGCACGGCACTCGTCGCCGCGATAAGAATGGTCGTCGCCGCCGACATTAGGCTGCGGCCGATGGTGCCCTGTGCGAACCAGCCGATGGCGTTGAAGCCCCAGGCCTGGAACAGCGCCACGGCGGTGCCGACAGCGATCGCCAGCGTGGTCACGCCTCGCGCCACGGGGTAGTAGTGATGCAGCGACAGGCTCGCCGTTGGTTCTTCGGCGCCCGGCTCGCTGTGAAATAGGCGCCCGAGCGCACCGTGTACCACGACCGAGGCCAGGTGCCCAGCAACGAGGATAGCCCCGGAGATCGCCAGGAAATTGAGCAGTTTGGGGAAGCCGTCTTCAACCCCCATCGCCCACACCAGCCAGGCGCCTAAGACGGCAGCCGAGGCAAAGACCACCCAGATTTTCGACAGCCAGTTGCGTGCCCCCGCCCAGGCGCCGCGTGCGTCTTCTTTCGCGCGGATCATGTCCGCGACGGGCTTGCGCAACTGGAAAATCAAGATCACGGCGAAGACATGGACCAGCAGCGAAATGCATTTGAGCACCAGGATCCGGTTCTCCGAACCTTCTCCCAGGATTTCCACCGCCTCGGCCAGCGCCATGCCGAAGGTAGCGGTGGCCACGAACCGCCGGGTCCAGCGTTCGAGGATTTCGCCGACCCGTTGGCTGACGGGAATCATCTGCAAGCTGTGGCCACGTGGAGAAACCAGCAAACGCACGATCGCCATGGTCACGCGGGTCGTGACGTAGGCGTTGACGAAGTTTTCCAGCACAGGCGCGACTACGGCATTGCCGTCTGCGTAACTGCGCAAGGTCATGGCAGCGGCGGCGAAGAATAGGGCCAGCGGTAATAGGTCGAGCAGCAGAGCGGCCGTGGCATAGGGCAGCCGATGGATGGCGCTGACCCGCCGGCGGGTTTCATGCTCGTAGTGAGGCTCCGGCGGAACGGTTTCGGGGACCGGTTCTGGCGCAGGCCCAGCAGCCTGCTGAGGGGCAATCGGAATGGCCTCCAGCTCCTCCTTGCCGTCGCGCTGGACCTGTACCAATGCCACGTTATCGACGGGCGGGCGTGTGCCGCCGGCTTGCGGCGAAGCGGGTTCGGGCGGGGTCGCTTCCAGTGGCGCCTGGCGCGCGATGATATCGGCTTCTTCGGCGTGGCGAATGAGCCTGCGCTTGGGAAAGGACAACAGCCAACGCAAGCTCCATTCGACGGCCAGCCCCACCGCGAATACCAACGCCAGGCCCATGAGTACCAGCGTAAGCCGTTCCCGGCCTTCGTCGTTATCGAAGCTGGCGCGCCACCAGTCCGGCAGGTCCCGTGCTGCGCGTTGCAGCTGTTTCATCTGGCGGCCCAGTCCGTCGCCCCAGTCACCAATCTGCTGGATGGTTCGCGCGATCAGGCCGCCTTCTTCTAGGGGGACGATAGCCGCGGGCTCTTCGGGCGCCGCCTCTACCGGTGCGGCTTCCGCTGGTGGCGCTGCTTCGGCTGATTCGACCGCCTTGGCTGGGGCGTTTGGGTCTGCCAACGCCTTGAGTGCCACCATCACGTCTTGCCGACGCTCGCGGTCCTGAAGCACATCGATCGCCCGTTGGGCGTCGGAAGGAGACAGTGAGGAAGGATCAGCCGGTGCGGCAGTGGTCCCGAAGGTCGGCAGGAACGATAGGCACAGCAGCGGCAGGTAGCGGAGGATACGCATGGGATGTCCGGGGCATTGATACCTAGTCTGAGAACGTTCGCTTCGCGGATTTATCCGCGGCAGGCCTGAAATCTCCCAGGTAGACTCGTCGCGATAGTCAAGGCCGGACGTAGGGGCACTTCACTCTGCGTTAGCGTGCCCGAATTCTCATTCGAACAGGAGGCTGTATGAACATTCGCCCGATCGCCGAGGCCGATTTCGATCAGGTCTGGCCCATCGTTCGCGACGTGGTGCAGGCACGGGAAACCTATGCGCTTGACCCTGACATGGATCGCGCCGCGGCGTGGAAACTTTGGGTCGAGTTACGGCGTGCGACCTTCGTGGCCGAAGAGAACGGACAGATCCTGGGGACCTACTACATCAAAGCCAATGCTGCCGGGCCTGGAGACCATGTTTGCAATTGTGGCTACATGACGGCAGCCGCCGCGCGCGGCAAGGGCGTTGCGCGCGCCCTGTGCGAGCACTCCCTGGAGACGGCGCGGGAACTGGGCTTTCGTTCGATGCAGTTCAACTCGGTGGTCTCCACGAACGAGATCGCGGTTGCGCTCTGGAAAAAGCTGGGCTTCCAGATCGTCGGCACATTGCCAGAGGCCTACCGACACGCGACACAAGGCCTGGTGGATTGCTACGTCATGAGCCGGAAGGTGTAGCGGATGAATGTCGCACTCAAGTGAATCAATACGGGGCCGATAACGGAGCGAACAATAACGCTGCGTCCGTTCGATGGATGAGCCGGACGCTCACACATCAAGGCCCTCATCATGTTGCGCAATTGGAATATCGCTCCCCGCGCTGCACTCGGTTTCGGAATCATCGCCCTGCTCGTCGCATTCGTGGGGCTGTTCTCTCTACAGAAGATGTCCAGCATTCGCGAACGCGGCATCATCGTCGAAACGGATTGGGTGCCCAGCGCTCGTATCGTCAGTGGCATTCGCGAAAACATGCTGCGGATGCGCACCATCTCGCTGCGTATGGCGATGGACCCGGACCCATCGAGCATTGGCACCTATGAGAGCCAGTACCAGACGCGCAACAAAGCCCTTCTCGACGGTATAAAAGAACTCGAGCCTTACATCGATTCACCGGACGAGCAGCGCATCTTCGATGCGTTCATGAAGGACTTCGCGGTGTATCAGCAAGGCATGCTTGATTCCTTCCGCTTTTCGCGCAGCGGCGACCGCGAGGCGCTCAACAAACTCGTTCTCGTCGATATGAAGCCGGTAGTGGATGGCACTGGTAAACAGCTGGGCGAGCTCGGTGATCTCTATCTCAAGGGGGTCGAGCAGGAGGGCCAACGGTCCGCCGAGCATTACGCCAGCTCGCGCCTGATTGTCAGTGTCGTGATCGCGCTCGCCGCACTCGTTACGGTCCTGATGGCTTGGCTGCTGACTCGGAGTATCGTTCAGCCGCTGCGTGCCGCCGTAGACGCCGCTCGCAGCGTGGCCGAAGGCGACCTCACGCGACGCATCGAAACCGATGGCAATGATGAAGTGAGTGCGTTGCAGCTCGCGCTGCAACAAATGCAGGACAACCTGCGCCGGACGCTGGCGCAGATATCCGGATCGGCCACTCAACTGGCCGCCGCAGCGGAAGAGTTGAATGCCGTCACCGAAGAAGCAGGCCGTGGTTTGCAGCAGCAGAACGATGAGATCGAGCAGGCTGCCACGGCGGTGAACGAAATGAGCGCGGCCGTGGAAGAAGTCGCACGCAATGCCGTGTCGACGTCGGAAGCGTCGAAGCACTCGAGCACTTCGGCGCTGACCGGTCAGAACCGCGTGAACGAGACCATCGGCGCCATCAGCGGGCTGTCGCAGGAAGTGCAGTCCACTGCCTCGCTCGTCAGCCGCCTCGCGGACCAGTCGCAAGATGTCGGTAAAGTGCTGGACGTCATTCGCGCCATCGCCGAACAAACCAATTTGCTGGCCCTCAACGCGGCGATCGAAGCCGCTCGGGCGGGTGAGTCCGGTCGTGGTTTCGCCGTGGTGGCCGATGAGGTTCGCGCCCTGGCGCACCGCACCCAACAGTCGACGCTCGAGATCGAACAAATGGTCTCCGGCATGCGCGACGGTGCCAGTCAGGCGCTGACGGCGATGCAGACGAGCAGTGCGCGAGCCCAGTCGACCCGCGAACTGGCCGAGAACGCTGGGCACGCCCTGAATGAAATCACCTCGTCGATCAACGAGATGTACGAGCGCAATCTCGTGATCGCCAGTGCCGCCGAAGAACAGGCCCAAGTCGCCCGCGAGGTAGACCGCAACCTGGTCAATATCCGCGACCTGTCCGTGCAGTCCGCCACGGGTGCCCACCAGACTAGCGCCTCGAGTCACGAGCTTTCACGACTCGCGTCCGAGCTCAATTCGCTGGCGGGTACTTTCCGGGTTTAGCTACGAGCCCGTTCGCGGGCGATGTCGCGCCGATCCCGGTTCAATAGCGCTTGGCATGCGTATCCACAGCTGGTGAGTACGTGTGTCTGGCGAGTACTCGAGTGGGCGTCCTGTCCTTGTAAATACCGGCATCGCCCGCTCCCGCGACGTCGCCTAACGGCGTGCACCCTGGTCGCTCGTTTTCCGCCTATTGCGCTTCAGCACTGTGCATCCCGATACACGCCGGTGCCGTCGAATCCGTTCGGTGCCCATGAAACAGGTCAATAGCCGAGGTTGGCCTGTGATTTGCTCTGTGAAATTTACACAGTTGTGAAAGTTTCACAGATGACCGACTCAAATCTTGGCCACCGCGACCCTGCCCCCGAAGGCGAACCGAGTGATTCGGCGCCGCAGCGTATCAACACGTTCATCGATATCTGGCTGGGCGAACAGTTGCGTCATCGGCGCAAACAGCTCGGCAAATCGTTGAAAGCGGTCGCTCATGGTTCGGGTATCTCCGTTAGCTTGCTCAGTCAGGCCGAGCGCGGCCTGCGCTCGCTGTCGTTGCGCACCTTGAGTGCCTTGTCGCAGACGCTCGAATTGCCTATGGAGGCCTTGATCCGCAACACGCAGCACCAGGACAGCGAGGCCCATGGCGCCGTGGTGCGTGCGGGGCAGCATCACCGCATCGACGTGCAGAGCAAGCGCATTCACAAGGAAAACCTGTCACCGCCGAGTGCGGGAGGGGCCGTCGAACTTTATCGCGTCGTGATAGAGCCTGGCGGCTCCACGGGTGATGGGCTTTTCACCACGCAGCGCAGCGATCAGATCGGCTACATCGTCGACGGTCAGCTGGAGTTGGTCATCGAGGAACAACTGTTACGCCTGGGTACAGGTGACAGTTTCTGTTACGACGGCGCCACCCCGCGCCGTTGGCGTAACCCCGGAGACACGTTCACCACCGTGATCTGGGGGATCGCTCGCAAGGCATAACCATCAACTGCATCGAGGGAACCGCACCATGAAACGCCACATCATTGCCGCACTGTTCTCCGCCGTGACCTTGGCTGCTGGCGCAGCGAGCGCCGAAACGCTCAAGGTCGCTTCAACGCCGACCGGCAGCCCGTTCACGTTCCTCGACACCAAGACCAATAGCATCGAAGGGGTGATGGTCGACATCGTCAAGGCGGTCGGCAAGGAGGCCGGATTCGAAGTTCAGATCGAACCCATGCAGTTCTCCGCGTTGATCGGCTCGCTGAAGTCCAAGCGCGTCGACCTGATCTCCGCCGCCATGTTCATCACCGAAGAGCGCAAGAAGGTGGTCGACTACTCTGCCCCTGTCTACAGCTACGGCGAAGGTGTGGTTGCGCCAACAGAGGACACCACCGCATACACCAAGCTGGAAGACCTCAAGGGCAAGCGCATCGGCGTCCAGGTGGGCACCGCCTTTGTCGCGCCGCTACAGTCCAGCGGCCTGTTCAGCGAGGTCAAACTGTACGACACCACCGCGGACCTGATGCGTGACGCCAACGCCGGCCGTATCGATGTGGGCATGCTCGATTACCCGATCGCTGCTTACGCCATCTCCCAGAAGAATTTCCCCAACCTGCGCATGGTGGACAGCTTCAAGCCGACCATGGTGAGCGATATCGGCATTGCCACCAACAAGGACAATCCTGAGCTCCTGGCCAAGGTGAACGCCGCAATCGAGAAGCTGAAGGGCGACGGGACGATTGACGCGATCGTCAAGAAATGGGGGCTTTAACCGTCTTGGGTCAGGCGTCGTAGGGTGGGTTCGCGCGGCGTAACCCACCTTTCAACGCAGCCCTGCCACGCCGACGTAATACCAAAGACGCATCTCGCGGATTCGGGCGTCACAGCTCACCGCGATATTCGCGATAACCA
The DNA here is from genome assembly GCF_014647635.1 of Pseudomonas matsuisoli. GTDB lineage: Bacteria > Pseudomonadota > Gammaproteobacteria > Pseudomonadales > Pseudomonadaceae > Pseudomonas_P > Pseudomonas_P matsuisoli. Next base: position 38,433 of record NZ_BMPO01000004.1, on the reverse strand, counting down.
CGGTGGAAGCCTCGTGCGGGGATTCCACCCTACGGCTTCGGCCTGTTCGTTATTTATGCACGCGTGACGGCGATTCGCTCCGCCATCATGCCGAACCAGGAAGCTTTCCATGTCCGAATTCCTGCAACGCTCCGTGGAGTATTTGCCGATCCTGCTGCAGGGGGCCTGGCTGACGATTCAGGTCACCGTCGGCTCGCTGATCCTGTCCACGTTGCTCGGCCTCGTCTGGGCGACCATGCGGGTGTCCGGCATCCCGATCCTGATGTGGATCAGTGCTTCCGTGATCAACCTGCTGCGCGGCATTCCGATCATCGTGCTGCTGTTCTATATCTATTTCGTGATGCCCGACCTGGGTCTCTCGTTGAGTGCGTTGCAGGCCGGCATCATCGGCCTGGGCATCGCCTACTCCGCGTATCAGGCCGAGAACTTCCGCGCCGGCATCGAGGCCATCGATCGCGGCCAGATAGAAGCCGCCGAATCCATGGGCATGAGCTGGTGGCTGATGATGCGGCGGGTCATCCTGCCGCAGGCGTTTCGCATCGTCCTGCCGCCCTATGGCAACACCATGATCATGATGCTCAAGGACTCCTCCCAGGCGTCCACCATCACCGTGGCCGAGCTCGCCTTGCAGGGCAAGCTGATCGCCACCTCCACCTTCCAGAACGCCACGGTATTCACCCTGGTCGCGCTGCTCTACCTGGTCATGTGCGTACCGTTGATCCTGCTGGTGCGCCACTTCGAAAAACGGGGGCAGAAATGATCGAGATCAAGGGACTCAAGAAGGCCTACGGCAACCTCGAGGTCATCAAGGGCGTCGATGCCCGCGTCGAGCGCGGTGAGGTGGTCTGCATCGTCGGCCCGTCGGGCTCGGGCAAGTCGACCATCCTGCGTTGCATCAACGGCCTGGAGGACTACCAGGGAGGGCGCATCGAGATCGACGGCCAGCATGTCGACCGTCACTCGAAGCAGATCAAGGCGATCCGCACGGAAGTCGCCATGGTGTTCCAGCGCTTCAATCTGTTCCCGCACCGCACCGTGCTCGAGAACATCATCGAAGGCCCGGTCTTCGTGAGGGGCGAACCTCGCGAACAGGCCGTTGCGCATGCGCGCGAGTTGCTTGCCAGCGTCGGGCTGGAAAGCAAGGCGGACGCTAAACCGAGCCAGCTGTCCGGTGGGCAGCAACAGCGTGTGGCCATTGCCCGTGCCTTGGCGATGCGGCCCAAGGCGATCCTGTTCGACGAACCCACGTCAGCGCTCGATCCGGAGTTGGTGGGTGACGTGCTGGACGTGATGCGCCGCCTCGCCGAAACCGGCCTGACCATGGTCGTCGTGACCCACGAAATGCAGTTCGCCCGCGAGGTCGCCGACCGTGTGCTGTTCATCGACGGCGGTGTCATCGTCGAACAGGGCCCTGCGAAAGAACTCCTCAACAACCCTCAGCAAGCACGAACTCAGGATTTCCTGCGGCGCGTGCTGCATCCGATGTGAGTGCTGATCATGTCGCCTAACTATTTCCCGCTACAGCCTTCTCTTTGGGCGGCCACGGCCGTCGCGCCACCGCCTAGCACCTCGTTGAATGAACGTCTCAAGGCCGACGTCGTGATCATCGGCGCCGGATATTGCGGGCTGAGCACCGCACTGCATCTGGCGGAGCAGGGCGTCAACGTCGTCGTATTGGAGGCCGAAGAAGTCGGCTTTGGCGGCTCCGGTCGCAACGGCGGGCAAGTGATCCCGGGCCTCAAGTTCGACCCCAGCGAGTTACTCAAGCAGTTCGGAGAAAAGCGCGGCCAGGAACTGGTGGATTTCGCCGGCAGTACGGCTGACGCGGTGTTCGATCTTATCGACCGGCACGGGCTGGACGTTCCGCATGTCCGCAAGGGCTGGATTCAGGGTGCGCATACCACGGACGCCCTGAAACTGGCCGAGCGCCGCGCTAAAGACTGGGCCGCGCAAGGTGTCGCAACGCGATTGCTGGATCGCGATGAAACGGCGCGCTTGCTAGGCACGAGCAAATACTATGGCAGCTGGGTGGACCCGCGTGCGGGCGGTGTACAGCCCCTGAGCTACGCCCGCGAATTGGCTCGCGCCGCTATAGGTGCAGGTGTTCGTCTGTTTACCCGCTCGCGGGTTACCGGTCTGGAACGTGTGGGGCAAGGGTGGCGTGCCGCCGTCGGAGCTGCCGGGCAGGTGGACGCCGAGCGCGTGGTGATCTGCACCAACGGCTACAGCGACGACCTCTGGCCGGACCTGCGTAAGAGCATCATCAACGCCAACTCCTTCCAGGTCGCCACGGCGCCATTGCCGGAGTCGGTGCGTAGCAGCATCCTGCCCGAAGGACACGTTTCATCCGATGCGCGCAATCTGCTGCTGTACTACCGCATCGACCATACGGGCCGGTTGCTGATGGGGGGCCGCGGCACGTTCCAAGAGCCCGATCCGACGCGGGTGGATCACTGGTCACACCTGGAAGCTGCCGTCGCCAAGCTGTTTCCGCAGACGGCGGGTATACCTTTCGAATACCGCTGGTGCGGCCACGTGGCGGTTACACGCGATTATCTGCCGCACCTGCACGAGCCGGCGCCGGGTGTGTTGATCGACATTGGCTGCCAGGGGCGTGGCGTTGGTTTGCAGACGCGTATGGGGCAGGCGATGGCACGTTATCTGGTGACGGGTGATCGCGATGCCTTGCCAGTGGTGCCCAGCGGGATTCATACCTTCCCGCTGTACGGTTTGCGTCGGTTGTATATCTCGGCGGTGATCGGCTGGTACCGGCTTACGGATGGTGGTGTTTGAGGGCTCCTAGAGCCTGTTCACGATCTTGCGAGCCGTTACGCACCGCCCCTGTGGGAGCGGGCCATGCCCGCGAAGGAGTGATGCAGGTAAAACGGTGGTGACTTGAGCTCGCTTCGCGGGCATGGCCCGCTCCCACGGTGGGGATATGCATTCATACGTTTCTAATAAAGTGCGTTGGCTGAGGGAAAGATCTTGAACACATTCTTACTAGATCTGCGTAAGGCTTGAGATCGCTCTGGGCCACCTCTCACCTATAGGAGCGAGCTTGCTCGCGAATGTAGCGGCATGACCAACACCGGTTTCGCGCCTGGAATTGCACTCGCGGGCAAGCTGATCGCAGCCCGGCCCGCCCCTACAAAAGCCGCCTTCACCGCGCCGCGTAAGATCGTCGAATCACCGTACTTGTAGGAGCCAGCTTGCTGGCGATCGGCCTTTCAAAAGCATCGCCAGCAAGCTGGCTCCTACAGGTAGAGCTGTTCCACTCACCCCCAAGCAATTCATGCCGCCGCCCCCCGGCAAAACGGAATAATGCGTTCCCGCATCGGTCATTTCAGCGCGTTCATATTTGGCGGAATCATTAAATTGGTCAGAGGCGAGGACGCGCCCGAATCGCGCGGATTCAGGCGTCAGCGAAAAACGTCCCGCCATTCTTCAGCACTGCCTTCATCTGGAGATTGACCATGACCCACGTAAGCAAGCGAGTATTCCCGCTGTTCGCCGTTGGCCTGATGGCCCTGAGTGGCGCCAGCGTCGCTGAAGAGATCACCTTCGTGTCCCAAGGGGGCGCCTATCAGGAGGCCCAGGCCAAGGCCATTCTTGAGCCCGCTGCCAAGAACCTTGGGCTGACGCTGAAACAAGACAGCTCGCCCAAGGCCTATCCGATCATCAAGACGCAGGTCGAAAGCGGCCAGGTCAGCTGGGACGTAGTGGACCTGCCCACGGGCGACTGCGTACGCGGTCAGGCCGAGGGCCTGTTCGAGAAGCTCGATCCCGCGCTGATCCCGAACCTCGCCAAATTGCCCGCCGAATTGAAAGACGACTACATGGCGGGCTACATCAGCTACTCGACGGTATTGGCCTACCGCACGGATGCCTTCGACGAAGAAAGCGCGCCGAAGACCTGGGCCGATTTCTGGAACACCAAGGACTTCCCAGGCGCCCGCTCGCTGCGCAACCTGCCGCGCCCAACGCTGGAAATCGCCCTGCGGGCAGACGGCGTACCGGCAGACAAGCTGTACCCACTCGACGTCGACCGCGCCTTCAAGAAGCTCGAAGAGATCAAGCCGGAGATCACCACCTGGTGGACCTCGGGTGGCCAGTCCGCGCAGCTGATCAGCGACGGTGAAGTGGACATGGTGCAGATCTGGAACGGTCGTGTGTCCGCCGTTCAAGCCGCTGGTGCGCCGGTCGCCTTCACCTATAACGACGGCATTCTGGAAACCAACTCCCTGTGCGTGCTCAAGGGCACCAAGCACAAGGACGCGGCCATGAAGTTCGTCAACGAAGCCATCAGCGCCAAGCTGCAGGCGGCCTTGCCGATGATCATCGACTACGGCCCGCTCAATCCTGAGGCCTTCAAGGAAGGCACCATTCCAGAAGAACGCGCGGCGGTCCTGCCGTCCTCGCCGGAGAACATGGCCAAGCAGGCCGTGCTGTCGGCCAAGTGGTGGGCCTCTGAAGAAGGCGTGAAAGCGGAAGAGCGCTGGCTGTCGTTCGTTCAAGCCAGGTAATTGGGGGGCTCCAGCATGTCCGAATCGTCAACGGTCCAGGCCATGCCTGGGCGCCAACCGCAGATGCAGGACAAGGGGCTGTTCACCAGCCCCGATGTCCAGCGTGAAGAGCGTAAGGAGCACCTGACCATGGTGCTCCTGCTGACACCCGCGCTCCTGATGGTCGCCGTACTCCTGCTGCTGCCCATGTTCTGGCTTGGGCTACAGTCGATCCAAGGTGAGGACGGATTCTCCCTCGCCAACTACACGCGAATTTTCACCGAAGCCATCTACTGGGATACCTTCGGCACGACCTTGCAGATCAGCCTGATCGTCACGGTCCTGTCCATTCTGCTTGGCTTTCCTATCGCCTACGCGGCCGCGCGCACCAGCGGCCTCATATCGAGCCTGATCCTGCTCTGTGTGATCCTGCCGTTCTGGACCAGCGTGCTGGTGCGTTCCTACGCCTGGCTGGTGCTGCTGCAACGGCGCGGCGTGGTGAATCAGACCTTGATCGACCTCGGCATCATCAGCCGGCCGCTGGAGTTGGTGCATAACGCCACCGGCACCGTGATCGGCACGCTGCACGTGATGCTGCCGTTCATGGTTCTGCCGCTGTATTCGGTGATGAAGAAGATTCCCAACGACCTCCTGCTGGCGTCGGATAGCCTAGGGGCGAAACCGTTCTACACCTTCCGCCGCGTGTTCCTGCCGATGGCGGCACCGGGCGTGATGGCAGGTTCGATTCTCGTCTTCGTCATCTGCCTCGGCTTCTTCATCACGCCGGAGCTGCTGGGCGGCGGGCGCACCGTGCTGGTGTCCATGCTGGTGCAACGTAACGTCGAGCTCTACCACGCCTGGGGCGCGGCGAGTGCGGTTGGCCTGGTGCTGCTGGCGGTGGTGTTCCTGATCTTCTGGGCGGTGAACAAAGTGATACCCATCGAACGTGTGCTGGGGGTGCGCTGATGAACGTCCTGCGAAGCCTCAAGCCGTCGCGCATCCTGTTCGCCGCATTGGTCGCGCTGATCCTCGCGTACCTGGTGATCCCGGTGCTGATCGTCATCCCGATGTCCTTCTCCGAGGCGCGGTTCCTGCAATTCCCGCCGAAGGCCTATTCACTGCGTTGGTACGAGGCGTTCTTCAGCAGCATCGAATGGATGTCGGCAACCAAGGTGAGCTTCATCGTGGCGGTCGCCACTACCGTAATCAGCCTACCCATCGGCATCGCAGCGGCCTATGCGATCAACAATTCGACGCTGAAAATCATGCGCACCCTGCAGTTGGTGCTGCTGTTGCCGATGATGGTGCCGATCATCCTCATCGCGGCGGGCGTGTTCTTCGTCTATGCGCGGGTTGGCATGATCAGCACGCTGCTTGGGCTGGTCTTCGCCCACATCATGCTGGCGTTGCCCTACGTCATCATCGCGGTGCTGGCGGGCTTGCGTAACTTCGACATGACCCAGGAAATGGTCGCCCGCAGCCTGGGCATGAACCGCTTCCGAGCGTTCATGGCGGTAACCCTGCCGCAGATCAAGCCGAGCGTGGTGTCAGCGGCCTTGTTCGCCTTCATCACCTCGCTGGATGAAACCGTCGTGGCGCTGTTCATCTCAGGCGGTAGCAACGAAACCATCACCAAGCGGATGTTCACCGCACTGCGTGACGAGATCGACCCGACCATCGCCGCCATCAGCACGATGCTCGTGGCGATTACGTTGCTCATGGTGATGATCGCCGGGCGCGGAGGGAATAAGCAGGCGTGATCTACGCCAGAACACGCTCTTTGTAGGAGCCAGCGTGCTGGCGATCGCGTTCAATCAGGCAACGGTACATCGTCGGTTAGATCGGATCGCCAGCAAGCTGATCGCAGCCCGGCTGGCTCCTACAAAAACGGACCGCACACCCTGCCGTCACATCCTGAAATACGGCATCTCTTTCCATCTTCAGCCGCGATTCGGCACCTCGCCTTCGCGGCATTTTTTTAGACTTTTTCCATCGACCCCCACGAAGAATCCACCATGCTCAGAACCCGATTGAAAGACCCGTCCCTGCTGGTCGACCGTGCTTATGTCGGTGGTGAATGGATCGCTGCCGACAACGGCGCCACGCTGCCCGTGATCAATCCTGCCGACGGCAGCGAAGTCGGTCGCATTCCGGCGCTGGAGGCTGAAGAAACACGCCGCGCCATCGAATCCGCCGACCAGGCCTGGAAGAGCTGGCGCAAGGTCACGCCGGCGGAACGCGCCAAGCTTCTGGAAAAGTGGCACCAGCTGATGTTGGAGAACCAGGACGACCTGGCCCAGATCATGACCGCCGAGCAGGGCAAGCCGCTGGCTGAGTCCCGTGGCGAGATTGCCTACGCGGCGACCTTCATCAAGTGGTTTGCGGAGGAAGCCCGGCGCATCTACGGCGACACCATTCCCGCGCCGACAGCGGATCGCCGCATCATCACCTTGAAGCAGCCAGTTGGCGTCGCCGCCGCCATCACGCCATGGAACTTCCCGGCGGCGATGATCACTCGCAAATGCGCGCCTGCGCTGGCAGCAGGCTGCACGGTGGTCGTCAAACCTTCCGAAATGACGCCGTTCTCGGCCTTGGCGCTGGCAGTATTGGCTGAGCGCGCGGGCTTTCCAAAAGGCACGATCCAAGTCGTCACCGGCCTGCCTGCGGGCATCGGCAGCCAGCTCACCGGTAACCCCTTGGTGCGTAAACTCACCTTCACCGGTTCCACCAATGTCGGCAAATTGCTGATGAGCCAGTGCGCCGACAACATCAAGCGCCTGAGCCTGGAGCTGGGCGGAAACGCACCCTTCATCGTGTTTGATGACGCTGATCTGGACCTCGCCATCGCGGGCGTGATGCAGAGCAAATTCCGCAATGCCGGGCAGACCTGTGTGTGCGCCAACCGCATTCTCGTGCAGGACGGCATCTACGATCGCTTCGCTGAGCGGCTGGCTGCGGAAGTCGCCACGCTCAAGGTCGGCAATGGCCTGGAAGAAGGCGTCACGCTTGGGCCGCTGATCAACCGGGCTGCGGTCGATAAGGTCGCCGCGCATATCGGTGATGCCTTGGAGAAAGGCGCTAAGGTGTTGCTAGGTGGTGCACCATCCGGCGACGACCTCTACACCCAGCCGACCATTCTCACGGACGCTACGCCTGACATGCGCCTGGCGGGCGAAGAGACCTTTGGCCCGGTCGCACCGTTGTTCCGCTTCTCTACGGAAGAGGAAGCCATCGAGCTGGCCAACGCCACGCCGTTCGGTCTGGGGGCTTACTACTTCACGCAAGACATGCGCCGTTCATGGCGTGTGGGCGAGGCGCTGGAGTTCGGCATGGTCGGGCTCAACACCGGCGTGATCTCGATGGACGTCGCGCCCTTTGGCGGCATCAAGCAATCCGGTATTGGCCGTGAGGGCTCGAAGTACGGTCTGGACGAATTCCTTGAGATCAAGGCGTGGCATATCGGTGGGTTGGATTGATCTGTACGATGAAATGTACGCGTAGGGTAGGTCAGGCGGCCAACGCTACCTGTAGGGGCGGCCGGGCGGCGATCCGCTTTAGCCGCCTTGGCGACTAAAGTCGCCCCTACAATGTGCGGAAACATTTAACCCCATCGGCCTCATCCCGCCTTGATCAAACTCCGCAGCGGCATGGCGTTCTTGATCACTGGCGACTTGATGACGATGTAGCTGAAGTACTTCTCGATGCCGATGTTCTTGTCGAGGATCGCTTCCATCAGCTCCTGGTAGTGCTGGATGCTGCTGGTGATGAAACGCACCAGATAGTCGTAGCCACCGCTGATGAGGTGGCATTCCAGCACCTCGTCGACGTTGCGGATGTACGACTCGAACTTCACGAAGTCGCCACGCTTATGGTCGGACAGAGTGATTTCGGTGAATACGGTGACGGTGTTCGCCAGCTTGGAAAGGTCGACATGCGCTTCGTAACCGCTGATGAAGCCGGCCGACTCCAGTCGTTTGACGCGTTGCAGGCAGGGGCTGGGTGACAGGCCGACCGCCTCGGCGAGGGCGACGTTGGTCATGCGACCGTCTTTCTGTAGTTGCACCAGAATGTTGATGTCGATCCGGTCCAGCTTCATGCCTGCGTCCATCGAAAATCCCTCACACCCAAAAATATCTCGTCAGAGGTTGGTGCGTTACGCCCGTAACGCGATCTGGTGTGCATGAACCAGATCGGCGAGGCTTGCGTATTCGCACCGTTTTACATCGATGGCCTGCGCCGCTTTCTGCCACGGCAAGCCGTGACGACGTCGCAACGTGCAGACCGGGAAGTCCACCACGCCTTGCCAGGGATCGTCCGTTGCCGGGCTGCGCACGGGCAGTAAATCGGAGCGATCCAGGTCCAGCGTTTTCAAAGCCTTGTCCAGCGCACTGTGAGGATCTTCTGCCCGGTGGTCGACGATGGCGTCGAAGGTCACGGGCAGGCGTTCGGTCAGCACGGTGGCGTCGTCCATGTCCGCCGGTGGAAGCAATACCAGGCGGTAGAACTTGCTCAGGTACATCAGGGCGCCTGGGGCGTCTTCGAAGATCGGCCAACGTCCTGCGTTGTTACCAAAAGCGAGCCCGGCATCCCAGTCTTCGGGTTGCTGCAAGTCCTGCGCCAGACGCAGGTAGGTTTGCGCATGCAGCGCTTTTTGGCCGGAGGAAGGCGCCTGCGTCCGCAGCTCACCGAGGGTCCGCACATAGGCGGCCATCAGCCATTTCGGTTGCGTGTGCGCCAACAAGGGGCGCAGACCTTCCAGTACTCCCCCTTCGCGATCCATCAGCGTGCCGTAGCAGGAGAAGCCAAGCGCCTTGTACTGCGTGATCCTCATCGAAGTCTTCCTCGTGCCTTCACGCTCTGTTGTAGATCCGTCCGAACGGTGTGCCCGAGCGAGATCTGCGCGTCGTGTTCCATGCCGATAACGGCCCGTGCCAGCGCTGGGGGTGCGAGGCGCACCACCGTTTCCTGCATCGTTTTGGGCCGATGAATGGGGCGGCGCTTGCACAAGCGTTACCGTCCGCCCCAGTCGGGTGTCACGCGCCGGCCTTCACCAAGGCGGTCTTCAACGCCTGCAAGGCTTCGGCCAATTGCGCGTCGGTGGTGGTCAGGGGTGCGAGGAAGCGGATGACGTTTCGGTGGACGCCGCACTTGATGACCAGCAGGCCGGCTGCGCGGGCTTCATCGATGATCTTCTGTGCGAGCGTCGCATCGGGCGTTTTTGCCTCGTCGTCGGCGACGATCTCGATCGCCAGCATGAAACCGAGGCCGCGGACTTCGCCAATCCGGGGGTGGCTTTTCTGCAGATCGAGAAGGCCGCTGCGAAGCTGCGTCGCCAGGCGTTCGCCCTGGCCGAGCAGGTCTTCTTCCTCGAACAGGTCCAACACCGCGAGGGCCGCAGCACAGGCGACGGCGTTACCGCCGTAGGTGCCACCGAGACCGCCAGGTGTGGGTGCATCCATGATCTCCGCCCGCCCGACGACGCCGGACAGCGGTAGACCGCCCGCCAGGCTCTTGGCGGTCGTGACGAGGTCCGGCTGGATGCCGGAATGCTGGAAGCCGAACAGTGTGCCGGTACGCCCGAAACCCACCTGGATTTCGTCGCAGATAAGCACGATGCCATGGCGTGTGCAGAGCGCGCGCAGCGCTTGCATGAATTCCACCGGTGCCGGGAGAAAGCCGCCGTCGCCCTGGACCGGCTCGATGATGATGGCGGCGACGCGATCAGGTGCGATGTCGGTGGCGAAGACTTCTTCCAGCCCCTGCAGGGCCTTTTCGGTCGTCACGCCACGGAACGCATTGGGGTAGGGCGCGTGGAAGATGTCCGAAGGGAAGGGGCCGAAATTTTGTTTGTACGGGGTGCCGAACCCGGTGAGCGTGACGCCCAGCAGGGTGCGGCCATGGAAGCCACCGCGGAACGAGATCACACCCGGGCGGTTCGTGTAGCTGCGGGCGATCTTGATGGCGTTTTCGACGGCTTCGGCGCCGGAGGTGAAGAGCACGCTCTTGTAGTGCTCATCGCCACCGATCAGTTTGTTCAGCCGTGCGCAGACCTGCAGATAGCTGTTGTAGGCGACGACCTGAAAGCTGGCGTGGGAGATTTCGCCTACTTGGCGACGTACCGCCTCGACCACCTTTGGATGGTTATGGCCGGTGTTGAGTACGCCGATCCCACCGACGAAATCCAGATAGCGCTTGCCGTCGACATCCCACAATTCCGTGCCCTGCGCGCGAGCGGCCACCACCGGGTGGGCCGTCAGGATGCCGCGCGGCACATGTTGTTCACGAAAGGCCAGGAGGGTGTCGTTGTGGTTGCCAGCAGAAGTCATTTCGGTCTCCATCAGGTGCCAGGACGGCAGGGGCGTTAGGGAGAGCGTACGCAGCCGGCAGGGTGGCTAACGCTGAAGTTGCCGTTCAGTAAGTTGAGATCGGTTGTTTTGCGGAGGTGCCGCAGCATATTTCGCTGCGGGTATTTCGTGGCGTTACGCGTAGGCGAAACGCCGCGCGGGTGGCTTCTGAAGTTGTGGGAGCGGGCCATGCCCGCGATGTTGAACCAGACAGCCGCTAATCGCGGGCATGGCCCGCTCCCACAGTTGAAGAGCTATTCAGTCAGATTTGGATGACAAGCAGCGGCTGGCTCTTCATAAACCAAGAAGTCAAGCTGCCTTGGGCACCACGATGGTGTCTTCCGGATGCAGGCGCAGCGATAGGGGCGCACCGACCTGAGGCAGGCGCAGGTTGCCTTCATGATGGCTGGATTGGCGGAAGCTGATCTGCTGACCCCCTTCCAGCTCAACGAAGATCTTCAGGCTTTCGCCTTGGAAGACGATGTCGGAGACCTTGCCATTCAAGCGGTTCCACTCGGCGCCGGCAGCATCGGTGTCGAGCAGCAGCTTTTCCGCCTGGACCGCCAGGAAGAGATCGCTGCCAACCGGCACCGGGCGGTTCGTTCGTAAGGCGGTGGTACCAAGCATCAGGGCATCGCTGGAGCCGCGCTTGAGTGGGACGAGGGTGCTTTCACCGATGAAGCTCGCGACGAAGTCGTCGTTGGGGTAGTCGTGCAGCCGACGTGGCGTATCTACTTGGACGAGCTTGCCACCCTTCATCACCGCAATGCGGTCGCTCATGGTCAATGCTTCACGCTGGTCGTGAGTGACGTAAACCATGGTGGCGCCGAGACGCTTGTGCAGGGCGCGCAGTTCGATCTGCATGATGTCGCGCAATTGCTTGTCCAGCGCCGACAGGGGTTCGTCCATGAGGATCAACTTGGGCTCGAAGACGATCGCCCGGGCCAGCGCGACACGCTGGCGTTGTCCGCCAGAAAGCGCGGATATGTCGCGATCTTCATAGCCCTTCAGTTCCACCGTCGCCAACGCGCGCAGCGAACGTTCGCGAGCGCTGGCCGCCTTTTCGCCGCGGGCCTTGAGCGGGAACGCAACGTTCTCCAGTACCGTCATGTGCGGGAACAGGGCGTAGTTCTGGAACACCACGCCGATGTCGCGCTTGTGCGGCGGCATCAGGGTCACGTCTCGCTCGCCGAAAAGGATCTTGCCGGAGCTCACGCGGTTGAAGCCGCCGAGGATGCTGAGCAGTGTGGTCTTGCCCGAGCCGGACGGGCCAAGCAGCGACATGAATTCTCCGGCCTCGACCTTCAGGTCGACGTTGTCCAGCGCCTTGAGACTGCCGTAGTGCTTGCAGACCTTGTCCACGGTGACGGACTCGAAGCCTTCATTGAAGCCTTGCATGGTTCCTCCTGCGGCATCGAGCGCCGATCGAACGGTTGTGGTGCGGCGTAGGGCTCGCCACGATTCACGATTCGTCCATCTGACCATAGCCGGTCTCGCTGGAGATGCTCTTTTCGGCCTCGTCTGGCAGTGCTTCATGCTTTTCTGGGCCCGGCAACGAACAGAATATTCTTCGGTGACCGACCATCATGGAGCGACCCATGATCTGCAACCGATTGGACGTCCCATGGCACTGCTTTACAAGGCATCCCCAGAACGCGCGAGTGCATGGCAACGCTGCCTCGCGGTCGAGCATCCTAGCCTCGAATTTCGTCAGTGGCCCGACATCGGTGACGCGCGTGAGATCGAGTACATCATCGCCTGGGAATCCCCGGCGGATCTGGCCGACTTTCCTAACCTGCGCATCCTGTTTTCGGTAGGGGCTGGCGTAGACCAGTTCGATCTTTCGCGGTTGCCGCCGCAAGCCAGCTTGGTCCGGATGGTCGATACGTCGATCTCCGCGAGCATGAACGAATACGTGGTGTGGGCGGTGATGAATTTGCATCGTGACATGCTGGCCTACCGTGAAGACCAGCGCGTAGCGCGTTGGGCGCCGCAACCTATTGTTTCCGCCGGCCGGCGGCGTGTCGGTGTCATGGGACTTGGTCAGCTGGGGCTTGCGGTCATCGAGGCGTTGCGCCCGTTCGGTTTCGAGCGCTTTGGCTGGAATCGCTCGCCGCGGGAAATCGAGGGCGTGACGACTTACGCCGGTAGCGAAGGGCTCGAGGCATTCCTGGGGCAGTGCGACATTCTGATCAACCTGCTGCCGCTGACGCCGGAGACGCGCGGCCTGCTCGATGCGCGGTTGTTTGCCGCGCTGCCGCATGGCGCAGGGCTGATCAATACGGGCCGCGGAGGGCACCTGATCGAGGCCGATATGTTGACCGCGCTAGCCAGCGGTCAACTGCGCGGGGCGATTGTGGATGTCTTCGAAGAGGAGCCGCCTGCAGTAGATCATCCGTTCTGGACGCATCCGCGCATCGTCGTGACGCCCCACATCGCCAGTACCGTGCAGATCGAAGGCGGGGCGGCAGCGGTGGCCGAGAACATTCGCCGCGCCGAGGCCGGAAGTCCCTTGCTCAATGCGGTGGATCGGCAACGCGGGTATTAGGTTCTGTACGAACCTAAGCGTCAACGCTGCGCTTCAGGGGTTCGTACGTCGCGCCATAACTGCGCGGGCCAAGGAAAGGCATCAGGAGGTTTCGCACCGCGGTCGGCAATCGGGCTGCGCGGGACATCCGGTCGGTCATCGTTTGTACGTGATCGACCCGCGCGCGTCGCCGCTGCTCATATTCGGCGGGGACATCGGTCCAGTTCTCACGCGATCCTAGCAGCCTGCTCAATACGATGACGTCTTCCAAGGCAAGCGCCGCGCCTTGAGCCCAGACCGGCGCAGTCGCGTGCGCGGCATCACCTATCAACAGAACGCCGGGCCGGCCCCAGCGTGAGAGCCGCACTTCTTCCAAGGGTGAATAGTGGAGTGTCTGCGGCTGCGCGAGCGCCTGGTTCACGGCCGAAACCACTGGAGCGGGAAAGCGTCGCTTAAGTTCGCCCAGGATTGTCGCGTCTCGAGTGTCTCGATCGCTGCCGAGCGCCGCTGCCCATCCGTAGACCTGATCATTGTCTACCGGGAGAAGATGCACCATCGCCTTGGCGCCGGCCCAGACCGTCCAGCAGTCCACGCCGGGATTCGACACCATGAACCGCCAACTCGCTGAGGACAAGCGTGCTGCGGTCGGTACTTCATGGTCGAAGCAGTGTTGTCGGACCGTCGAGTTCACGCCATCTGCGCCGACGAGCAAGCGGGTCGAGAGGCTGTCCGGTAACGACGTCGTGACCTGTACTTCAGCGTCTTGCGTCTGGACTCCAGTGACCCGAATGCCACGTCGGATACGTTCTTCAGGCACACCCGCGGCCAGCATCATCATGAGATCGCCACGGCGCAGGCATCGCGGCGTCAGTGTTTCGCCCCAGAACGCTGCTTCATCCACCGCGAACAGCAGGCGGCCCTGGTCGGTGCGGTACTCGCGACGCCGAACCGGTCGGCCACGCGCTTCCAGCGCCTCCGCAAGACCCAGTGCGTGCAGCGAAGCGATGGCATTGCCTGGCAGGTTAATCGCCAAGCCGGCGTCTGCCGCGCAAGTCCGTTGTTCCAGGGCTACAGCGTTGATGCCTTGCCTGAGCATCTCTCGCAGGCCAGCCAGGCCTGCAATACCCGCACCGCTGATAACGACGTCGTGATGCAATGACATTGGATGCCCTTTTCCGAAGGAAGAATGCTGGCCATTGAGCTGAAGGGTAGGAGGCGGCAAGCCTTCAACGCCTGATAAAGACAGCCCACAAATGGGACGTGCAGTGAGTTGCGCGAAGGAGCGAAACGGTTCCAACCTGAAGCGCGAATACTGTCGAGGAGGCTGGGATGGCACCCACGACGAGAAATGCCGTCGTCGGCGCGAATGAGTGCGAGAGGGGCGCCGCTGAGCGGCTAGGGCGCGCTCAAGAAAGAATGCAGAACAGCTTCTTGACGGTCACGTCGTTGCGCCAGGCATTGGTGGCGCCGGCGGGAATCAGGATTGCCTCGCCCGCCGCGACATCGAAGCGCCCACCGGTTGGTGTGTCGAAACCGACCGCACCCTCGTAGAACACCATCAGTTCGGTGTAATCCGGCTCTACCTGTTTGCGCGCATACGGCGTGCACTCCCAGAGGCCGATACGCAGGCAACCGCCGCTTTTGAACTGGGTGTTGCTATGGGCGGTTGGCGTGTCGGTCAGCAATACGGAAGCTGCCGGGGGATTGCAGGGCTCCAGCGTCGCGGCAGGGTCTATCTTCACGGGCTGCGCGGGCATCGGCCGTTCTGCCGCCTGGCCGTTGAAGACCATGAAGATGCGGCGCAGCTCGCCGTCGTGACGCCAACGTACGTTCGATCCGCGAGGCACGATCAGGACCTCTCCGGGACCCGCGCTCAAGGCAAAATCGTCGCCTTCGACGTGCAGGGTGCCGGCTTCGACGAGGCTAAGTTCGACCCAGGGAAACGCCTCGATTCGGTGGTTGGCGGTGACGCTGCGGGCCGTGCCGACGGCGTATCCGCGTTGCAGGTCATGCAAATGAAACTGGCGGCCGGCGGGCAACGGGTCGTGCCGCAGCGAAAACGGCAGCGTGGCAGGCAACTGGCGGTCGGAAGCGGGGCGGGAAAAATGCAGAATTGGGAGCATCGTCGAGAAGTGTCCAAAGAATGAGCGATGGAAGGGCCGCCGAGTGCTGGTCAGCGGCCGATCACATCGAGGAACTGTTGCCAGCCCGCGGCGACGCGTACGCCGGGTGCCCGGAACGCATGCAGCGGAATGGGGTTGAATCCTTGGGCCACCATCAGCCCGACATCCGCTTTCTCGCCGAGGCTCATCGCCGCGACTTGCTGGCCGAGGTAGGTCGACAGGGCAACGCCGCCGCCGTTATAGCCGATGGCATAGAGCTGCCCATCGCTCAATTGGCCGGCGTGGGGCAGGTAGTCGAGGGTCATGGCGACCAGGCCGGACCAGCGATAGTCGATTCGAGTCTCGGCGAGCAGGGGGAACACCGTGCCCATGCTGCGCTGCAGGTCGCGGAATGCGGATTCGGAATCGGCTTTGCCGAAGGCGCCGCGGCCGCCGAAGATCAGTCGATCACCGACCACGCGGAACCAGCGCAGCATGCGCTTGGTATCGCCGCAGACCTGGCCGCCGGGCATGATCCGGGCAAGTACGTCCGGCGCCAGCGGTTCGGTCGCGATGATCGCGCTACGAAAGGGAATGAGCCGACGGTGCAGGGAATCGGTGAGGTGTGTTTGGTCGGAATGGCCGTTGGTGGCGTAGATCACTCGCTTGGCCAGCACGCTACCGGTGTGCGTACGTAGGCGGAAACGGCCTTGCTCGGGCTGCACCGTCAGCACGGGGCTGTTCACGTACAGTTTGACGTTGCGCTCCATCAATGTGCGCGCAAGCCCGCGGGCGTAGTTGAGCGGATGGATGCCACCGGCCTTCGGTGTCAGGAGACCACCGTAGTAAAGCGCTGAGCCGGTCAGTTCGCGGACCTGGTCACGTGAGATGACCACGGATGAGGTGCCGCCGGTTTCTCGGCGAATCCAGTCCGCCGTGCTTTGCAGACCCTGTAGCGCATGCTCGGTGTGAGCGGCTGCGATATGCCCCCCGAGCGTTAGCTGGGCTTCGTGCAGTCCGAGGGTATCGATGTTTTCTGCCAGCGCGTCGATCGCCGTATAACCCAGCTTGTACATGTGCAGGGCCGCCTCGCGACCGTGCTTGGCCATCATCCCCGCGAAGCTGACGCGAAACTTGGGGGATACCACGCCACCGTTACGGCCACTGGCGCCCCAGGCGATGCTGTTGGCCTCTAGCACGATCGGCTCCTGACCGGCCTTTACCAATCGGTGCGCGGCCGCCATGCCGGTAAAGCCGCCCCCGACGATGGCCACATCGCAGTGCTGATCGCCTTGCAACGGAGGGAGGGTCGGCGTAGGTATCGCGGTCGCGTTCCAGAGAGAGTCAGGGGTCATCGGGGCATCTGCGAAAATGAAATCGGCTCCGCCCCGGCGACCCTGCGGTGTGGTCGCACGAGGCGGCAGTAGCTTATGGGCGATCAGTTGCCGAGTTCGGCCTCGACCGCGTCCGCCAGTTGCGCGAGCGAGGTGTAGTGGTAAGTCGGCTCGGTGCGATCGGATTCGAGAGTGCCACCCGTGCCCTTCTTGTCGAAGCGACGCTCGATCCAGCAGGTGGTGTAGCCCAGACGCATGGCGACGCCAATGTCGTGGTACTGGCTCTGCGCGGTATGGATGATGTCTTCGAAGAGAATGCCGTGGGTCGATAGGGCGCCACGCACGAACGCGAAGTACTGCGGGTCCGGCTTCTCGTAGCGCGAGTCGTCGATGGTGAATTCGTAGTCGAACGGGTTATCCAGCGTCCTCGCCATGTAGTCTAGCGCCCAACGCTGGCCGTTGGTCATCGCCACCAGTTTGTAGTGCTTGCGCAGGCGCTTGAGGGCTTCGATGGAGTCGGGAAATGCCGGCCAATCCTTTACCGATTGCGCGAGACCCTTGGCGTTCTCTTCGCTGTCCGGCAAGCCCAGCTCGGCGGCCATTAGGTGATAGCAGCGCTCCAGGTCATCCGGGAACCAGATCGAACCTTCCTTGGCGCGGGCGTAACGGTAGGCCTTGAGGATGTCATCGTCGCTATGCGCCTTGCCAGCCTCGCCGCTGACCGCACGCACGTGGTTGAGGATACCGGCTTCGAAATCGATGAGCGTGCCGACGACGTCGAACGACATGGCTTTGAACGGGCGAAAGGACATGGGACGGAAGCTCCTTGGCTTACGGTGTGTTCGGATGGCCCCAGTATCCGCGCGGCACTCTCGCTGGATGTTCCGTTTTGTGTTGGCGATGAAACATAACCTACCGTTTTGGCGGATTCGCCAGCAGTAATGTTTGGTGGGTTATCGACCTTCATGCAGCAACAAGCGCACGCGACTGAAGTCGCCCCTACAGAAAGCCGCTGCCCTGTAGGGGCGACCGGGCGGCGATCCGCTTTAGTCGCCGACGTCCGCGGAACGATTGCGCTAGGTACGTTAGGCCCAAGTATGTTGACGACGTCACAGGGCGGGTGAAGCCCGCGTGGTTATGCCTTGAAAGTCGCGGGTTTCACTGTCCCTACAGAGGGACGGCGACAGCACTTACATCGTTATCCCAGTCGCTCCGACAGACCGGCGGCAAGATGGCGAATGAACGCCAAGAAACGTGGTGGTACATGGCGGCGGTGTTGGTAGACAGCATAAAGATCGGCCCTCGGTGCCTCGTAGTCGGTCAGGAGGGCGATGAGTTCACCGGACTGCACATGCTTCTGTACGTCCCAGCGCGATCGCAGAATCAACCCATGGCCGTCCAGCGCCAGCCGCATTGCGACTTCACCATCATTGCTCGATAGCGTGCCTGAAACCTTCTGACTGAACTCTTTACCGTCCTGGCTGAAGCGCCATACGGCGTAATCGCTTTCGTACTGACGCAGGACTATGCAGTTGTGCTGGGCGAGCTGCGCCACATCCGTCGGTGTTCCGGCGCGCTCGAGATACGCCGGCGAGGCGCAGAGTACGCGAGGGTTATCCAGCAGACGGTGTGCGACCAGCCGAGAGTCCGGCGGCTCGCCAAAGCGCAGGTCAATGTCGACGCTCGCATCCTGCAGGCTTACTGGTTGCGCGGACAATTGCAGCGAAAGCTCCAGATGCGGATGCGCGGCGGCGAACGCCGAGAGCAGGGGGGCGATATGGCGCCGGCCGAAGCCGAAGGAGGCGTTGATCTGCAATCGTCCGCGCAGAATGGGTTGGCGCTGGGCAACGGCGCTCTCCAGCTCTTCGAGCTGGCGGAGGATGGGGCGCGCGCCTTCCAGGTAGAGCTGGCCTTCCGGTGTCAGGTCCAGGCGCCGCGTAGTGCGCCGCACGAGTTGCACGCCCAGGCGCTGCTCCAGAACCGTAAGGCGTTTACTGACCGCCGCCAGTGATAGGCCCAATTCACGCGCTACCGCCGTCAGGCTGCCGCCGCTGGCAACGCGTTGGAAAAAGGCGAGATCATCCGTCGAAGTGATGGATTCTTTACCTTGTTTCAAGAATGGATTTCCTCAGAGGCGAATTGTGCATGTGAGATGAGTGAATACACTGATCCGCATCCTCCAACAAGAAAGGGAGCCACCCATGGCTACGTCGCGTTACAAGATCGCTGTCATCCCCGGAGACGGCATTGGCAAGGAAGTGATGCCCGAAGGCATCCGGGTAATGGATGTGGCCGCGAAGAAATTCGGCATCGAACTGCAATGGGACTGGTTCGATTTCGCCAGCGCCGGCTATTACGTCAAACACGGCAAGATGATGCCGGACGATTGGTTCGCCACCTTGAAGCAGTATGACGCCATCTACTTCGGCGCCGTCGGCTGGCCGGACGTGGTGCCCGACCATATCTCCCTGTGGGAGTCGCTGCTGCAGTTCCGCCGAGAGTTCGATCAGTACGTGAACCTGCGGCCTTGCCGCCTGCTTCCGGGCGTCAAGGCCCCCTTGGCTGGACGCGAACCCGGCGACATCGACTTCTGGGTCGTACGCGAAAACACCGAGGGCGAGTATTCCAGCGTCGGCGGCACCATGTTCCCTGGCACCGAGCGTGAAGTGGTGATCCAGGAAACGGTGATGACCCGCGTGGGTGTCGATCGCATTCTCAAGTTCGCCTATGACCTGGCGCAGAGCCGACCGAAGAAGCACCTGACCTCGGCCACCAAATCCAACGGAATCGCCATCACCATGCCGTACTGGGACGGTCGGGTCGCCGAGATGGGCAAGGCCTACCCGGACGTGAAGGTCGACAAGTACCACATCGATATTCTGACGGCGAACTTCGTTCTGCATCCGGATTGGTTCGATGTCGTGGTGGCGAGCAACCTGTTCGGCGACATCCTCTCCGACCTGGGCCCGGCCTGTACTGGCACGATCGGTGTCGCGCCGTCGGCCAATATCAACCCGGAGCGCACCTTTCCCAGCCTGTTCGAGCCCGTGCATGGCTCGGCACCGGACATCGCCGGGAAAGGCATCGCCAATCCCATCGGGCAGATCTGGTGTGGCGCGATGATGCTGGAGCACTTAGGACACAAGGATGCGGGCGATGCCGTGTTGGCGGCCATTGAAGCTGTGTTGGCAAAGGGACCAGAAAACGCGCCGCTGACGCGCGATCTAGGCGGCCAGGGCAATACCGAGAGCCTTGGCAAGGCGATCGCTGAGGCGCTTTGATCGAGCGTAGGGGTCGCGAACGGCGCTATCACTGAGGACGGTGAGCGCGGCCATCCGCTTTAGCCGCGTGCGGTCTCCAGACATACACATCTGCCAGGTCCTCTGGCGCGAGGCAGCATCGCCCTCCGGCGCCATCTCTGGAAGAATGGCGCCTTTCCCGCCCGGATTCCCCCCTATGCATTACCAGAACATCCTTTTCGATCTGGACGGCACCCTGACCGACCCGCGCGAGGGCATTACCCGTTCTATTCAATATGCGCTGGCGCAGCTGGATATCGATGAACCGGATTTGACCAAGCTTGAGCCCTTCATCGGTCCGCCGTTGAAGCAAGCCTTCATGCAGTTCTACGGGTTCGACGAGCAGACGGCCTGGCAGGCCGTGGAGCATTATCGGGAGCGCTTCAAGGTGACCGGGCTCTACGAGAACCTGCTGTTCGAAGGCATTATCGACCTGCTCGATCTGCTGCGGGAGCAGGGGCGGACGTTGTTCGTGGCGACTTCCAAGCCAACGGTGTTCGCCAAGGAAATTGCGCGGCACTTTGCGTTCGATCACCACTTCACCCTGATCTACGGCAGTGAGCTCGACGGTACCCGGACCGACAAAGTCGAGCTGATCGCACATCTGCTTACCGAGCAGGGCTTGAATCCGGCGGAAACGCTGATGATCGGCGACCGCAAGCACGATGTAATCGGCGGGTTGCGCAATGGGTTGGATGTGGCTGCGGTCGGCTACGGCTTCGGCAGCGAGACCGAGCTGCTCGCTGAGAACCCGACGTACCACTTCCGCACGCTGGCCGAATTGCGTCAGGCCTTCGAGCGGGCCGAGGCGTTGGCGAGCGAAGCATCTGCGTAGCAGCGGTGCGTAGGGTGGAATCCCGCAGGGCTTCCACCGTTTACCGCAGGACTATGGGACGGATACAGCTTTGCAGTGACCGGTGGATTAAGCCATTGCATGGCTAATCCACCCTACGATCACCCGCCGTTCATACCTGAGTCACCTGGCCTCTGCCTGATCTCTTCAGGGCAGGGCATAGGCAATCAGATAGTCGCCGCCGCCCTCGCCCAAGCCGGAACCGGCCACGACGATGTATTGGCGGCCGTCGTTACCGATGTAGGTCATCGGTGCTGCACGCGCGCCAGCGGGTAGCCGCGTTTTCCATAGTTGCCGGCCGCTACCGGCGGCGAAGGCGCGTAGCGCATTGTCGTCCCGGGAACCCACGAATAGGAGGCCTGCACGGGTCAGCAAGGTGCCGCCGACATCGAACGGATCGAACCGCAGCGGCAAGCTGATCGGATAGCCAAAAACGTCGTACTCACGGGCCGAGCCGATGTTATGGCGCCAAGCGATGCGGTTTTCCGTGAGGTCCAGTGATAGGAGCTGGCCCCACGGCGGTGCCTTGCAGGGGGCTCCAAACAGGCCGAGCCAGGGTTTGACCCACGCCACGTAGGGCGTCCCGTATTGCAGGTGAGCATGACGGGAACGTGGCTTGGGCATCTCTCCAGTACCGTCCCATACCGGCAGGATACCTGCGGCCTCTGCCTCCTCGCGCTTAAGCAATTCGACGGTGTACGGCATGTACCGTAGCGTGCTGTAGAACAAGCCGCGTTCGGGATCGTAGGCGCCGCCTTGCCAGCCGAAAACACCTTCTGTCCCCGGGCTGTACAGCGTCTTGCGACCCGGTTGCGGCGGCGTGAACATACCGACGTAGCGCATGCGTCGATAGTCGATACGGCACAGCAGCTGATCGAACGGCGTCACGCCCCAAGCATCTTCTTCTACCGTCACTGGCGGCGCGAGGCTCGGCAAATCGGGCGAGTACGGCTGGGTCGCCGCGGTCGGATCTTCAGGCAGGCCCGCAGGCGGCGCGGGTCGCTCCACGACCTGGGATAAGGGCTCACCGTTCTCTCGGTTGAGCAGGAACAGCTCGCCACGCTTGGTCGTTTGCAGAAGCGCCGGCGTGGTCTTGCCGTCGCCGGCGGGCACGTCGATCAACGTTGGACCGACCGCGACGCCCAGGCTCCACAGGTCATGCCGTAGCGTCTGGAAATGCCAACGCGGCTCGCCGGACGCGATATCCAATGCGACCAGCGAACTGGCGTAACGCTCTTCGGCAGGCGCGCGCTTGCCGCCGTAAAAGGCGGGCACCGCGTTTCCGATCGGGAGATAGAGCAGGCCCCGCGCAAGATCGGCGGTATAGAGGCCCGTCGCGGGTGGCGAGCCGGTAGGCGACGGCTGTTCCGCTGGCGCCGGAGACGGGCTGGACCGGCTGACATCCCATGCCCATTGGACGCGCCCGGTAAGGGCATCGAACGCTCGAACGGCGCCTGAGCGAGCATTGGCGGCACGGCCTGCGTAGCCCCAGCCGCCGATCACAACGCGATCTCCCGCTACGAACGGTACCGAGGACTGGAAGGTTAGATCCCGGGCGTGTTCGCGCGAGAAGTCGTTGAGTGCTACGAATCCGCGTTCGCCGAAGCCCTGGCAAGGTTGCCCAGTACCCGCATCCAGCGCGACAAGGCGCCCGTCGCCCGTGGTTGAAAAAATGCGCTGGGGACAGCTGGTACGGGGGCGTTCGGTTTCGTAATACGCCACGCCGCGGCAACTGAGTGGGCTATCTCCCCAGCTTTCCGGGCCTGGATCGAAACGCCAGCGTTCCTGGCCGGTGACGGCATCCACCGAAATGACCTGGCGGTGCGGGGTACAGAAGTACAGGCTGTTGCCGACCTTGATGGGTGTCGAGTCAAAACTGAAACCGCGCTGATCTGCATTCTCGCCCGGACGCGGAAGGTCGACGCTGCGGAAGCGCCATGCCTCTTGCAGTAGGGTCACATTGTTCTGATCGACCTGGGTCAGCGGCGACCAACGTTCGCCACGTTCATTACGGTCATGCCGGGGCCAGTCAGCGGGATCGCCCAGGGTGCTCATGTCCACATTCAGGCGAGGGGTGGGCAGCGATTGTGGAAACGGCTGCCAGCGCACGAACATCAGGCCAAGCACGACTAGCACGGCGGCAAGCGGGCAGAGTACGTAGCCCACGGGTGATACCTTCCGACGCGGACCGAGGCGGGCGATGACATGCGGCATGAACAGGTAGAGGCCGAGAAACGTCGGCAACAGCAAGCGTGCTTCCAGCGGCCAGGTGTCCAGGCCAACTTCCCACACGGACCAGGCCAGCGTCCCCAGCCAGAATCCGCCATATAGCGCGAGTGCAATGCGCCGCCGCTGGTACAGCGCAACAGCCGTGGCGAGCAAGGCGATGCCCGCGATAACGTAATACCAACTGCCTCCGAGCCAGGCGAGCCAGGCGCCACCTGCGGTAAAGGCAAGGCCAAATAGAAGGACGAGGGTGGCCAATATCCATGGCGGCGACCGACGTGAAGGGCGAGGCATGCGGGTTGCTCACGTTTCCTGTGACAGACCTTCGAGAGTAAAGCAGGCGCCGGGTTCGCCGGATCAGAAAATATTGCTTACTGGACCACTATTTACTGGCTTTCAGTGAGCTGTTCGAGGGTGCTTTGGCGATCCACCGCGGGCTGTTTGCCCAGTTCGGCGACGGCTTCGTAGAACCGGTGCCAGTCACGGCCCGCGCGCTCGAAGAGCGCGGCGAAGGCGGGTACCCATTGGTCGTACAAACCAAAGGGCAACAGGCTGGCGTTGTTCAGTGGCCCTTCCACCCACCGGTCATAGCGATGGTCGTTCGGCCATTCCCGATCGCGTAGGGCACGGTACTCGCGGCGAAAACGGTCGAACGCGGCCCGTTTGCGATCACGCAAGGTTGGCGCCTCTAACGGCTCCTCGTACAAACGCTGGAGATGCGTGCGTAAATCCAAGACCAGCCTGGTGAAGCGCTCACGTTGATCGACCATCGTGTCGGGCTCGGCTGGCAGACCGCGAAACACACGCCATTGGCGCAGGCCTTCGCGCTCGACGAAGGTGGCAAAGGATTCATTGAACGCGGTGTCGTTCGGCACGTAGAGACGTTGATGCGCGAGTTCGTGGAAGATCAGCGCGCTGAGTCGGTCGTCGCTCCAGTGGAGCATGCTGCTCAGTAACGGATCATCGAACCAGCCGAGGGTGGAGTACGCCTCGATACCGGCGATGTACGTATCCTTGCCGTCAAGTTTGAGCAGTGCCGCCGCGCCGCGCGCACGATTGGGGTCGTAAAAGCCCCGGTAAGCCACGCAGCCTGCGATAGGAAAGCAGTGCGTCACAGGCTCCAAGGAAAATTCCTCGGTCGCGAACAGATTCCACACCACGTACGGTCGGCCGAGGTCCGTGTAGACGCGATAACTGCTGTTGTCCGGCAAGGCCAGGGTATCGCTGGCGAAGGTACGCGCTTGTTGCGACAGCGCCAGCTTTGCCCGCAGTGCAGGTGACGTCTCAGGCGCGGACATCACCTGTGAGATGGGCTCGCGCTTGGCCATCAGGGCCAGATGCCCATGCGCCAATTGGCTGTAGTAGCCCGCTGTGGAGCACCCTGCCAGGCATAAGCAGATGAGCAGGGGAACCCACAGGCGGTATCCGTGGTCGAGTAGCCCAGCGTTTGATCGTGGCATGTCGTGCTCTAAAGCCGGTGGCATTTGCTATCCCCGCGGGCAGCCATTCCTCGAAGCGAGGGCCGACAGACCCTAGCCGATCTCCGGCGAGCGCTCCAGCCCTCAAAAACAACATCAGGAGTCTCCGCATGCGTGTTTTTCTCCCCCTTTGCTTACTGTTCGGTGTGTCCGGGTGCGGTCTGATGATGCCGGCCCATGATCCGAGCCAGGCTTGGGTGGAGTTGACGAATGACAACCTGGCCGCGATCGATGTCGACCAACGTGCGCTCGATGACGATCGCTATTTCCAGGTCACGCCAGGTCGCCATGAGCTGGGCGTCCGCTATGCCTTCGAAGTCAGTGCGAGCAACATCGGTAACGGTGCCGAGCCACTGCCACGCGATTGCCGAATAACGGTGCAGTACGATCACTTCGACGCCGGAGAGCGCTACCGTCTGGTTACCGGCCAATATGGCTTTCGCCCTTGGGCGCGCCTCTACGATGGGCGTAACCGAGTCATCGCGCAGGGACAGGAGCGTGGCTGTGGCGATCCTGATCTGGCGGTGCGTTAGCGCTAAGGAAGTGTTCGCGGCGCATATGGAATCCGGCACGCCTATTAGGTGTCATCTGGATAATCTGCCTGCCGGCTCCGTTCACCCGGAACAGGCTCGATCGAAGATTGCGTAGGAATCCCTGCATGCGACCTTTCCTTGTTTTGTTGACGCTGCTGGTGGCGGGATGCGCCGGTCCTTTGCCGAAGCACAATCCAGATGCCGCCTGGATCGAGTTCTATTCCTGGTCGGCGGGCGATCTGCTCATGGCTGAGCGCCTAGACGGGAAGCGTTGGCCGGATGGGCGCTATTTCCAGGTTTCACCGGGGGCGCACGCGCTGGAGGTGCGTTACCGTTTCGAACTTCAGGTCGGGGGCGTCAGCGGGCTGCGTGAGCCGAGCCAATGGACCTGCTTCATCCAATTTCGGTACGACGACTTCGCGGCAGGCAAGCGCTACCGTGTCGAGGCACGCGAAGTGGCGATGCGACCGCAGTCGTGGCTCTATGACAGCGATCGCAATGTGTTGGTCGAAGGCGATGTATTGAACTGCGGCCCCTTTGGTTAACGCCTTCGCCTCCGGTCTGCTTCTTCTCCCCCGGCCTGACTTGGCTTGGGAATGAACCTCACAGCGGAAAATATTTTCTAACATTTGGCGTTCAATGCCGAACGCTCGAATGGCAGTGCTGCAATGACATTTATCCAATGGATGGGCGTGCTGGGCATACTCCTGCTAGTGCTCGCATTGGCATCGGCGTTCCTGCGCTGGCTTCCCGTCACAACCTCGATTCTCTATCTGGCTTTCGGCATCGCCATCGGTTCGATGGGCTTTGCCGTGTCGAACAAAAGCTTCAGTGAGGTCTCCGACTGGCTGGAGCATCTGACGGAAGTGGCTGTACTCGCATCGCTCTTCGTGGGCGGCCTGAAGCTTCGGCTGCCGCTACGACACCCGGCCTGGGTCGGCGCCTATTTGATGGCAGGCCCGGTCATGTTGCTGTGCATCGGCGGCGTCGCGTTGATCGGCCACTACGTCTTGGGCTTTGACTGGGGCATCGCGCTATTGATCGGCGCCATTCTTGCGCCCACCGACCCGGTACTCGCCAGCTTGGTTCAGGTGAACGATGCGCGCGACGATGACCGAATGCGCTTTGCGCTGTCCGGCGAGGCGGGTTTCAACGACGGGGTGGCGTTCCCGTTCGTGATGTTGGGGCTGTTTCTCATCCTTCACGGCGACATGGATCGAGCGAACTGGATTCACTGGTTCAGCGTGGACCTGCTGTGGGCCGTCATCGCCGGGCTTGGATGCGGGTTCTTGCTGGGGAAATTGGTCGGCTGGCTCGCGATCCGCCTGCGGGCGCGGTATGAAGACACCGGCATTTCAGCCAATGATTTCCTGGCATTGGCCCTTATCGCGCTGTCTTACGTATGTGCCGAACTCATCGGCGGTTGGGGTTTCCTGGCGACGTTTGCGGCCGGCGTTGGTCTGCGGCATGCCGAGGTGCGATCGTCCAGCCTGGAGTTGCCTGCCGAAGAGCTGACCCGTCAGGCCCTGCCGCGTCTTGCAGATGATATGCCGCACGAGCTGGACATCGGCGGACAGCGTCTCAGCGGGCCGAATATCGCCGCCGGCGTGATGATGAGCGACATGCTGAGCCTCGGGAACCTGTTGGAACGTGCCGTCGAGGTATTGTTGGTCACCATCCTCGGCATATTGGTCACGACCCATTGGGACTGGCGGGCCTTGCCGTTGGCCGCCGCGCTGTTCTGCGTCATTCGTCCCGTGGCCGTAGCGCTGGTCATTCCGCGGTGCATTGCCACCCCGCTGCAAAAAGGCTTGATGGGGTGGTTTGGCATTCGCGGGATTGGCAGCCTGTACTACCTGTGCTTTGCGCTGAATCACGACCTGCCGATGGCTTGGCACGACGATATCGCCAATATCGTGCTATCGACGGTGGCGTTGAGCATTTGCGTCCACGGCTTGAGCACCCAGCCCTTGTTGGGCTTCTACGAACGGCGTTTGGCGGCACGTGCCAATGATGGGTGAGCGGGTTTACGTCTGAAGACCAATGCCGATCGATCGGTGGTGGCCTTGTATTCGACCTGCGATGACCATACCTGAGTATTACGCTCAGGTTTTCGTGTCGCTCGCCGCCTCTTCGGATGGGGTCGGGCCAAGAGAGGTTTCCCATGTCTCGTCTACAGCAAACACCTTTTTCCATTCTCGACCTTGCCCCCATCCGCGTGGATGAAGCGTCGCCCGTGCACGCGCTGAATCGTTCGCTCTCACTTGCGCAGCAAGCCGAACGATTAGGCTTCCAGCGGTTCTGGGTGGCCGAGCATCACAACATGGATGGTATCGCCAGCGCCGCGACGAGTGTGGTCCTTGGTTATCTAGCGGCCGGTACCACGCGCATTACCTTGGGTTCGGGCGGGATCATGCTGCCGAACCATGCGCCGCTCGTCATCGCCGAACAGTTCGGCACCCTGGCCGCGCTTTATCCAGGTCGGATTGAGTTGGGTCTGGGTCGCGCGCCGGGTGCGGATCAAGCCACTGCCCACGCCCTGCGGCGAGATCGGCTGGGCAGCGCCGATGACTTTCCGGCGGATGTCGAAGAACTCGAACGCCTGCTTGGCCCACGCCAGCCGGGCCAACGGGTGATTGCCATGCCGGGCGTGAACAGCAATGTACCGATCTGGTTACTGGGCTCGAGTCTGTTCAGTGCTCAACTTGCCGCCGCCAAAGGCCTGCCCTACGCGTTCGCTTCGCACTTCGCGCCGCGTTACGTACACGAGGCTATTCGGCTGTATCGCGAGAATTTCCGCCCGTCCGAGGTGCTGGCCGAGCCCTACGTAATGATTGGCGTGCCCTTGGTTGCCGCGGATACCGATGAAGAAGCCGAGTTTCTGGCGACTACCTCATTCCAGCGCGTGTTGAATCTGATGCGTGGGCAAAGCCTGGTCATGCAGCCCCCCGTGCCCAGCATGAAAGGCCTATGGTTGCCGCATGAACAGGACGCGGTGGGTAGCTTCCTTGGAATGGCGGTGATTGGCGGGCCGGAAAAGGTCCGCGCTCGGCTCGACATCCTGTTGGAGCAGACCCAGGCTGACGAACTGATCTTTGCCGGGGACATCTACGACGAGGCCAAGCGTGCGCACAGTTTCGAAATCCTGGCAGGCTTGAAGCACTGACGGCTCGCCCGGGAAGCGTCTTGCACGCTTCCCGGGCACTCTAATCACCTCTAGAAGAAACCGAGTGGATGGGTGTCGTAGCTGATCAGCAGGTTCTTCGTCTGCTGGTAGTGGTCGAGCATCATTTTGTGGGTTTCTCGCCCAATACCGGATTTCTTGTAGCCCCCGAATGCGGCGTGGGCGGGGTACAGGTGGTAACAGTTGGTCCACACGCGGCCGGCCTTGATGCCGCGCCCCATGCGGTACGCGCGGTTGATGTCACGGGTCCACACGCCAGCGCCGAGACCGAACTCCGTGTCATTGGCGATAGCGAGCGCTTCGGCTTCGTCCTTGAAGGTAGTCACGCCAATGACCGGCCCGAAGATTTCTTCTTGGAACACGCGCATCTTGTTCGTGCCCTTGAGGATCGTCGGCTGGATGTAGTACCCGCTGGCCAGGTTGCCCTCTAGTTTCTCGACGCCGCCTCCGGTCAGCACTTCCGCGCCTTCCTGCTGGGCGATGTCGAGGTAGGACATGATCTTCTCGAATTGCTGCTGCGAGGCTTGCGCGCCGACCGTGGTTTCAGTGTCCAGTGGGTCCCCACGTTTGATCTGCTTGACCTTTTTCATCACCGCTTCCATGAAGGGCGCGTAGATGGATTCCTGCACCAGCGCACGGGATGGGCAGGTGCAAACCTCGCCCTGATTGAGAAAGCCGAGCACGACACCTTCTGCGGCTTTTTCGATGAACTCGGGCTCGGCCTGCATGATGTCTTCGAAGAAGACGTTCGGGCTTTTGCCGCCAAGCTCGACCGTGGAGGGAATGATGTTAGTTGCCGCACAACTGAGGATGTGCGAGCCCACCGGAGTGGAGCCCGTGAAGGCGATCTTCGCGATACGTTTACTCGTCGCTAGTGCTTCGCCCGCTTCACGTCCATACCCCTGGACGACATTCAGTACGCCCGGCGGCAACAGATCGCCGACGACTTCACAGAACAGCGTGATCGAGAGCGGCGTCTGTTCAGCAGGCTTGAGCACGACGCAATTGCCAGCGGCGAGCGCGGGGGCGAGCTTCCACGCCGCCATCAGCAATGGGAAGTTCCAGGGAATGATTTGGCCGACGACGCCTAGCGGCTCGTGGAAATGATACGCGGCGGTGTTCTCGTCGATTTCTGCACTGGTGCCTTCCTGGGCGCGAATGCAGCCCGCGAAGTAGCGGAAGTGGTCCACGGCTAACGGCACGTCAGCGGCGAGTGTCTCGCGGATAGGTTTGCCATTGTCCCAAGTTTCGGCGACCGCGAATTTCTCGAGGTTGGCTTCCAGGCGATCCGCGATCTTCAGCAGTGTCAGCGAGCGCGCCTGGACCGATGTCTTGCCCCATGCCTCGGCAGCCGAGTGGGCGGCATCGAGCGCGCGATCGATATCTTCCGCGGTAGAGCGGGGAAACTCTCCGATGACCGAACCGTTCACCGGAGAAGTGTTGGTGAAGTATTGGCCTTTGGCAGGGGCGATGAAGTCACCGCCGATATAATTGGCATAGCGAGCTTGAAGATCGAGCAGCGCACCGTCTGTACCGGGTTGTGCATAGCGCATGACAGTCTCCTTGAGTGTTTTTGAAACGGGAGAACGTATTGACCGAGCGCAAGGCGTTGGTCAGCCTATCGCCGTATCCCCCTCGACCTTGCTATGACCAGCGTAGCTCCAATCCGTGCATCCGGTAGGTCCGCCGTGCGATGCCGACGTCATTCACCGAGCGCGGCGAGCGCGGCGAGCAAGCGAGCGGGAGCGGCTTGCTTAGGCTCCAGAGGAATCAGGCGTAAAAAAAGCAGGTGATTTCGATCGTTTCGACTCGTGTCAGGTCTGAAGAACGGAATCGTGGCTCAAGGCCATATTGTTGCAAGGATGCGGAAATGAAACGCTTTCTCCAAACGCTCGATCGTTCGCTGTTTTTCTTTCTATTACTGCTGCTCGTCTGGCTGCCTCTTCCGGTGGGCAGCAACCGCGATTGGGCCGTGGCCCTTTTTGCGCTAATGACAAGCTTGCTGGCCGCAAGTTGGCTAGTGCTTCAGCTGCTGCAAAAGCGTCGATTGAGTCGCAATCTTCGTCACGCTAAATGGCCGTTGTTATTGCTTGGGCTAACGCAGGTGTGGGTCATTGCGCAATTGGTGCTCGGAATCAGCGTCGATAGCGGTGCGAGCTTTCAATACCTTGTGCTCGGGACAGCCTACGGCTTCCTCTATCTACTGATCGTGGGGCTGGTCAAGACACGCAGACGTTTGAACATGCTCCTTGGGACGCTCGTATGTAGCGGGGCGTTTCAAGCGTTCTATGGGTCGTTCATGACGCTTTCAGGCATCGAATACCTGTTGTTCACCGAAAAGACGTTCCACCTTGGCCATGCCACGGGGACCTATGTGAACCGTAACCACTTGGCGGGCTATCTCGAACTGACCATCGCCTGTGGAATCGGGTTGCTCCTTGCGCTTCGGGATTCTCGCGAGTTTCGCTGGACCTACCTATTGGAGACCATGATGGGCCCGAAGGGACGCCTGCGGCTGGCGCTGGTCGGTATGGTCGTCGCGCTGGTCATGACCCATTCCCGTATGGGAAATGCAGCGTTCTTCACGAGCTTGATGATCGTGGGCGCGGTGTTCGTGATGATCGATAAGCAAAACCGTCGGCGTAACGGGCTTATTCTGGCAAGCGTGCTACTGATCGATACGCTGGTAGTCAGCCAGTTTTTTGGTCTGGAGAAACTGAAGAACCGGATCGTAGAGACGCGCCTGCACGATGTTATCGTCGATGGACGCCTGGTCGAAAAAGCGAACGAACTGCGGGGCGATGTCTTCACCCAAGCGGTGCTGCTTGCGCAGGAAAAGCCTTTGGTGGGAAAGGGAGCGGGTTCGTTCGAGGCTGCGTTCCCGGTGTATGGCGGCAATCTACCGCTGCACTTCGACCACGCGCATAACGACTTCCTGCAGTTCCTGATCGAATACGGAATCATTGGGACGCTGCCGTTGCTGGGGTTCGTCTGCCTGTCGCTGTGGTATGCCCTTGCGGCGATGCGACGGCAGCAATCCCTGTACCGCAGTGGCGTCGGTTTCGGGTCGGCAATGGCGATTCTGGCGCTGATGATTCACTCGTTCACGGACTTCAATCTGCAGATTCCCGCCAATGCGGCAACGTTTGTCGTGGTCTGCGCGCTGGCCGTAGTAGCCAATCATCATCGTGCGCCCGTCGGAAAACGGCGCTCTGCAGAGATCAAAGCCAGCACCGAGGGTTTGGCCATTACCCGAATGCCTCGAGTCCTAGCGTAAGGAGCGGCGGACATAAAAAAACGGCATTCAGGGGCAACCTGATGCCGGTTTTTTTACGACGGTGGCGCGCTTTGCCGCAAGAGACCTGCGGGAGGTGCGCCACGCATGAAAGGGCCTACGCGCAGAATGCTGTCTGCGCGTAGGCCAATTGAATCAAGTCGCGGCTGAACGGGGTTGATGTGAGCTCAAGCGCCTAAGCGCCGAAAAGCGCGTGGGGATCTCGAATAGAAATCGCATGTTCATCGTCAACAGGATGCGTGCGGCCACGATAGGCAGCACGATGCCCGCTAGCGTGCCTGCGACGATATGAGCGGTTGGGTCTTGGATACCCATGAATTTGCTCATGATCACGCGAACGCCGCTGCCTGCCAGGATATGCATCAGGTAGATGTGCATTGACATCATGCCGATGCTCAGAACCCAGCGAACCGGATACGTGGCAGCGGCCATCGATAGCGTAACGACCAGTCCAATGCCAATGACGGCCACGACCAGCGAGAACACGTCCCGGTCGATGTAGTTACGTCCGAGCGTGATATGGAAAACATATTGGCTCGCAACGAACAGCACGAACAAACCAAACGACCAGACGGCTGGTTTGCGGTGGAACGGCTGCGGGTAGGCCGAGAAGCAGACACCCAGGGCAAAGAACACGAAGTTCTGAATCAGGAAGTCGCCTACACCGAAGTTCGGCAAGTACGGTTGGATGCAATAGACCGCGGCCCATAGCCCAAGTATTGGCAAGTACATCGCCCGCGAGCGGTACATGAGCACTGCGACGGTGAAGATGAGGAATAGCGCGTAAAGAAACCAGAATTGCGCGCGGGGTTGCCAGAGCAATTTGAAGACCTGCCCCATGGCGAGGTCCCCATTGGTGTAATGGCTCAGGAACACCTCTATCGAGCCTTGCAGCATCGACCAGAGTACGAACGGATAGAACACCGTATCGACCTTGCTCAGCCACGTGCCTCCGGCGCCGCGTCGGTTCATGGTTTGGATGAAGAATAAGCCAGATAGAAAGAAAAATAGCGGCATGTGGAAGCTATAGATGATGCTGTCCACAAGGGCCTGGAAAGGGGTCTTTTCCAGAATGTTAGCGGTTATGAGTCCTCGAATGACGTGCCCATAAACGACAAGTACGATGCCGATGGCCTTCGCGTAGTCGACCCAATCATTTCTGCTGTTCATAAGACCGTCCTTGAAGTGCGCGAAAATCGCTCGCAACCTGCTCTGGAATCAGGCGGTCAGGATGGTAGGGCCGACAGATCGTTGCTGATAGATCCATCTACCCACATTTCGAAAGCCTGGTCACAATCCCGGACGCTCAAACAAAACCTTTTGCGACTTCTGTGCACTCAATCGCATTAGCGTCTCGCTTGTCGCTAATGGATATTTGTTGATGAAAACAAGGGATGCGCAGTTGCACCCGCTGTTGGCTTGCCTATGACCATCGCCATTCAGGTATGTTAAAAAAAAAGCGTGAAAGGGCGAACCGTTCGTCCGAAGACAAAGGGCCGTTTGGGGAAGGAATTAATGTCTTGCGATTAAAGGCATTCGAAATGCTCGTCCTTGAGCAGGCGTTCGTTAAATCGTTGGCCGGGGGTGCAAACGATCCAGATTTCTTCTTATAAAGCTGCGAAGTTTTCTACGAAAACTAGACGCCTTTTTCTCAACCTTGACCTGGAGGGTCGAAAGATTCATTCCCGGGACATACATCTCGTTGTTGCCCGTGCAGTACACCGGCTTGTTCGATATACGCATGATCTCCAGCGCTTGGTGCGGCTCGCTCTCCACGAACAAAACGGTTTGTGGGTCACTTTGGTAGACGCTGGCTTTGAATTTGCCATGCATGTTCAAGCGCCGCCGCTCTGCAGCCGAAGGCAGGTCCAGCATGTGTAGATGCTCGTACTGGACGCCATGTCGGCTAAGCCACTCTTCGGTTTCCGCGCGATATTTTTCCAGGCGGCTCGTGACGAGATGCTTAATTCTTACCGACGGTATGACCATAGGCAGCGTGCGTTGCATGAACTCGATGTATTTCGGCCCGTCGTCGTTTTCTTGCATTGTTGGATCGACGCAAAGAACACCATCAATATCGAAGCATGCATGTTCGAGACACGAGTGATGCATGATGTTCCATTCGAACAAGCGAGGTTGGGGAACGATATCCAAATAGATATCTACCAAACTTTTGCTTTCGTTCAATACAAAGGCGGCGAGTGTGACGATCTCGCCGCTATAAACTGCTTTTAGTTGCTCTACGGCAGCTTGCAGCGATTTACCAGATGCAACGCTATCATCGACAAGCAGAATTTTGCGCGCTTCCTGCGGGCGCACTAGGTGGCTGAGTTTGTAACTCCGAGTGCTTCCCCGCTTTAAATCATCATTCCTCATGAAGGAATATAGATCGGTCAACGGAAGGTTGGACTTCAGGGCTATCACGCTCGCTGCAAGCATCCCGCTTCGAGGGATACCCACTACCACTTCAATATCTTGCGGAACCTTACTAGCGTATTGGCTAGCAAGCCTCGCCAGATCTCCCACGCTCCTGTAATTCATTGAAGCCGTCCCTCTCACGTTGATTTGACGAATGATCGTTGCCAGCATTCAGCGTAAATCGGACTCTGAGGAACGGAAGGAAAATCCGTGAGCAATGGTTACCACATGTTAGCGAGGGGCTCGCTGCCGGGTCGTATCAGCGAGACCGGCTACCGTGGATTTGGCGTACTAGGATCGGGATCATGCGAACGGCATCGACTGCATAGCGTTTGACCAAGCGCTTCGGCTCCATGCACATCCGGTGCAGCCATTCTAATGACATACGTTGCATCCATTTCGGCGCGCGTTTGACGCGGCCCGAAAGGAAGTTGACTGAAGCGCCCACGCAGAGCCCGACACCAGACGCACGGCCTTGGTCGAACAGCATGCGCGCGAGCATTTCCTGACGGGGGCAGCCTACGGACAGTACGACGAGATGGGCTGCATGGTCGGCAACGAAGTCGAGGCAGGCTGCTACTTCTTCGGGGCGGTCGATAAAACCCATGGGCGGGTTATGGTGTGCGAAGGTCACATTTGGGTAGCGCTGTTTCATGATGGCGATGCACTCGGCCTCGCTACCAATGATCGTGACCCGCCACTTCAGTCGCTCGGCGACGCTCATCAGTTCCTCGGTCAGGTCGCTGCCGGGAATGACTTCCTGAACGTGAATGTGCATCAGTTTGAGCGCAGCCTTGAGTATCCGGCTGTCGCAGGTCCGCAGGCTGGCGGCTGCATAGGCATGGCGAAGCTGCTCATTGTGTTCCAGCTGGACGATATGACTCACGTTGGGCGTCACGATGTAGCTAAACGGTTTCTCACTGGCCGCAATCACGTGACGGATGAGCTCTTGCTTCGAGCCATTGAAGATCTCCATACCGAATGCTTTCACATTGGCAGGCAGGGGCTCCGATTGGAAATCCAATGGCGAGAAATCCGTTTCGTTTTCAGTTCGCATGCAGACCTCTATCTACCAAAATTTGCCCGTAGCATCTTCGTATGGGTATGCGCGTAATGCAGCAGGTACAGAAGGAAGCTATGGGGAGATGAAAGCTTGAGAAACAGTCTGCGTATCTGCATGTCTTCCTTGAGTGCAGCGAAACGTTGGGTTTCGGATATGCCGGTCATATCGAATACACATAGCGGGAACGACAATTTCAGTAGCTCGTCGCGAGGAATGTCCTTTACGAATTCGATGAGCATGCAGTAATCCGCGGACAGACGATATTTTTCGCGAAAACGTGTCTGCTGCTGACGCAGGCGCTGGTTCTCGAAGTACATCGCCTGGTGGCTAGAGAGCATGCCTACCCAGAGTTTGTCGGCATCTTTGGCGGTGTGGGCGCGTGTAGGGCTGTCTTCACGCTGGGTGTAGTAATCGCCCCATACGAAGCGAGGCCGCTTTGGCGCACTTTTAATCGCGTTTGCGACCTTCTCCAGCACGTGTTCGTCGGCAAAAGTATCACCGCTATTCATGAACAGCGTGTAGCCATCGGTAAGGGTCGATCGTTCCAACCCTTTGTTCATGGCGTCATAGATGCCCTTATCTTTTTCCGACGTGATCTCGGCATGGGGATCGTTGAGCGCATTGAGCCACTCGACCCCGCCGTCGGTGGACGCGCCATCGACGACGATCCAGCGGTAATCCTTGCACGTCTGCGATGCGACGCTCCGATAGGTCTTCTCCAGACCGGCCAGATTGTTCCAGTTAATTGTGACGATACTGAACAGCGCCATAGTTCACCCACTCTCGGCTACGGTTGATCGAACGCTCCGCTGCGGAGACTTTGGAGTAGTAAAGGAATAGGGCGGTTGCAAATCCTAGGGTGTCGCCACCGTAGGTCAGTGCATTCGACAGCACCATGTTGAACATCCCGAACCAGAAGCTCAGCTGGAAGGCCAGCAACAATGGTCCTTTGTCCTTGCAGCGCTTCATGATGCGCAGGTAACCCGCGTAGAAGATGAGCGCAATGAACGGGGTCAGGAATCCGAAGCGGTAGTACACGCCCACGATGCCCACATCGGAGAGATAGAAGTGTGGGTTGTAGACGGACGAGAATCCGCCGTTCCATTGCAACGACAGCGCTCCAAGTCCGATGTACATGTTTTCGGCGACGGCACGCATCGAGATAGAGATGGTGACGTCCCGCACGCCTGGACCGCCCGTGGCCTCTTCGAGCAGGGCCTGGAATTTTTCGAACTGGGCGACGTAGAAGTCCGGCATGACAATGTAGGACAGCACCAGAATCATGCCCGCTAAGAGGCCCAGCTTGAGCAGAGAGTCGATGCGGTTACGGAAGATCCACACGGCCGCCAGCGCCCACACCACCATTGTTTGGCGGGTCTGTATGACGAGCCAAAGGTAGGCGGCAAAGAACAGCAACAGCAGCAGCTTGTTCAGCGAAACACGTTCTTTCATCTGATACATGAGCATGAAGGCTGAAAGGCTCACGAACGCGCCGCCAATGCGGTATCGGTCTGGCCGAAGAAGCACTGCGTTCTCGCCTACTTCTTTAGCGTCAACCTGGAAGCTCACCGCTGCGTTCTCAGGGATGATCTTCAGGTAGTACATAAATCCTATGGTCGCGCAGATAAGCGCCACATAGAGTACGAACCGCTCCACTTGCTCCATGGACGGATTCGTCTTGAAGAGCAAGAACAGCGTCGGGAAGAAAACCAAATAGGAAAAACTACGGCGCTCTTCGAGCAGACCGTAGATGATCGGCTGGCCCCAGTTCAATTTGGCCAGTACCGCCGAACTCACAGGCAATACAACGCCCATGAACAGAATCCACAATGCTGTTTTGGACGAGTAGATACGTTTCCAGCAGGCGAACAGAAGCGCCGTAGAGCCCAGGATACCCATGAGGTAAAGCTCGCGGATATAGGGCAAACCAGCCTTCTTATCGTCCGTCAGGAAGATACATCCCGACGAGAGCAGCATGAGAAGGAAAAGCAGGTTGCGGTATGCGAAAAGTTGCCTGAGCACGTCTATCGCTCCTTGGGTGATCGTGCGGCCCGGGCGTGTTCCGGAGCCCGGGAATTAAGGGGCCGAGGTGTCGAGCGCTTCAGCTCAATGCGTCCAGATACGCTTGCGTGTTTCTGTGCACACGGCTGTCGGCGCGAACATTCTCAACTGACCACCACTCGTACTCACCGTGTTGAATGGTCGGTGGGTTTAGCGGAAAGTCTTCCGGAAGATCGAGTTGGTACCCCATCACCACGTAATGTGTATTCGGCGACGCTTCATCGTCACCAAATACGCTGTCTTGGTAAAAATGTTCGTAGATGCCTAACAGTCTTGCATCTGAGCGCGCGAACCCGGTTCCGAGTTCGGTGAGCGTGAGCCTGGCAAATGCCGCATCCAGGCCCTCGTTCTTCAAGATGCGTCCTCCGGGAACGAACCAGCATCCTTGAGCAGGGCGATTGAGTCGCTGGCCGAGCAGTAGTTCCCCACTCGGCCGACGAACGATCAGATCCATGGACACCAACGGTGTGCTGGCAACGACGGTACGGAAGACATCATTCTCGAGAAACACGTTTAACCTCTGATTTCGCCTTGGTGATCAACGAACCAGCGATACGCATCGCGCAGGCCATCTTCCAGGCCGATGGACGCTTGCCAGCCCAGTGCTTTCAAGCGCGAAACATCCATCAGCTTGCGCGGTGTGCCGTCGGGTTTGGTCGAGTCGAATGCCAGTTTCCCGGGAAATTCGGTCACTTTTGCGATCGTTTCGGCCAGCTCGCGAATGGTGCAATCGACGCCGGTCCCCACATTGATGTGGGAAAGCATAGGTTGCGTGTTCGCCTGATACGTCGGTTCGTCCAGGTTCATGACATGAATGCTGGCAGCCGCCATGTCATCGACGTGCAGGAACTCACGCATGGGCTTGCCGCTACCCCAGATCACGACTTCATCGTCGCCGCGCAGGGTCGCTTCGTGAAAGCGGCGCAGCAAGGCGGGGATGACGTGGCTGTTTTCCGGATGGTAGTTGTCATGCGGGCCGTACAGGTTGGTCGGCATGACACTGCGGTAGTCCCGACCGTACTGGCGATTGTAGCTTTCGCACAGTTTGATGCCGGCGATCTTGGCAATCGCGTAGGGCTCGTTGGTCTCTTCCAGTACGCCTGTCAGCAGCGAATCTTCACGCATGGGCTGGTCGGCATGCTTGGGATAGATGCAGGAAGAGCCAAGGAACAGCAGCTTCTGCACGCCCGTGCTGTGAGCGGCATGCACGATGT